>OY969802.1:0-2480430 GCA_963703235.1 uncultured Solirubrobacterales bacterium
GCGGAGAGGGTGGGATTCGAACCCACGAGGCGGGTTAACCCCGCCCACGCGATTTCCAGTCGCGCTCCTTAAGCCACTCGGACACCTCTCCGGGGCCTCAAGGGTATTCGGTCAGCGTCGCCCGGAGAAGAAGTCCCGCAGGAGCGCCGCGCACTCCGCCTCCATCACGCCGCCGGTCAGCTGCGGCCGGTGGTTGAGGGCGGGCTCGCCGAGGACGTCGAGGACGCTGCCGGCGGCGCCGGCCTTGGGGTCGGGGGCGCCGAAGACCACGTGGGGGATGCGGGCGAGGACGATCGCCCCGGCGCACATCGCGCACGGCTCCAGGGTCACGTAGAGCGTCGTGCCGGGCAAGCGCCAGCCGCCGAGCGCCTCGGCCGCGGCCTGGATCGCGAGGATCTCGGCGTGCGCGGTCGGGTCGCGACGGAGCTCCCGCTCGTTGCCGGCCGCGGCGAGGACCTCGTCGCCGCGGGCGACGACGGCGCCGATCGGGACGTCGCCGTGCCGCTCCGCCTCGCGGGCGCGCTCGATCGCCAGCTCCATCATCCGGCGGCCGGTCTCATCGGCGGGCTGCTGCGGCATCGATCGGAGAGTATGTGCAGCTACAACTTCGCGAGCTGGCGGGTGTTAGCTGATTGCTCGCACGATTGCAGGGACTCCGCGAGCCGACAACGACATGAGCCGACGCCTTACGACCCTCGCTGCCCTCGCGCTGCTCGCAGTTGCCGTGCCGGCTGCGCCGGCCCGGGCGGCAGCCGGTCTCTCGCCAGCGCGCGAATTCGTTCCGCGGCAGGTCGTCGTCAAGTTCGAGGGCCAGCGGATGGCGAGGACCGTGAGGGCGCCGGCGGGTTTGGGCGTCCGGCGGACGGCGCGGGCGCTGCGGCGCAATCCACGGGTCGTCTACGCGGCGCCCAACTACATCGCGACGGCCTCGGCCCGCTCGCCGCTGCTCTCTGCTTCCGGCGTTCCCAACGACCCGGGCCAGATCGACGGCACCGGCACGCCGGGGGGCTGGGTCTCGCTGCAGTGGAACTTCTTGCCCTGGGAGGGGGTGGCGACGCAGCTGCTGCCGGTCTCGCCGGGAGGAATCGACGCAATCGGCGCCTGGCGGAACCTGATCGCGGCGAAGCGGCCCGGCGCCCAGGGCACGGTGGTCGCGGTCCTCGATACCGGTGTCGCCTACCGCGCGATGAGGAAACGCTTCCTGCGCAGCCCCGATTTCACCTCCGGCCAGTTCGTCAAGGGCTACGACTTCGTCGCCGGCGATTCATTGCCGCTCGACGAGAACGGGCACGGCACCCATATCGCCGGCACGATCGCCGAGAAGACCAACAACGGCATCGGGCTCGCCGGCCTCGCCTACCGGGCCAAGCTGATGCCGGTGCGTGTCCTCGACCGGCACGGCGCCGGCGAGGCCGACGACATCGCCAGGGGGATCCGCTTCGCCGTGGACAACGGCGCCGACGTGATCAACATGAGCTTCAACTTCGGTTGCGGCAAGCGGGTTCCGGGCATCGACGACGAGCTGCGCCGCGCCTACCGCAAGGGCGTCGTGACGGTGGCCTCGATCGGCAACCTCGGCGCCGAGACCTGTGTCTCGCCGCCCTCCACCGGCCCGCGGACGATCGCCGTCGGCGGCGCCACCGAGGGCGGTTGCCTGGGCAGCTACTCGCTGACCGGCAAGGGCATCGACGTGCTCGCGCCGGGGGGCGGGGTGCCGGCGCCCGGCTGCCCCTCGGTCTGGTCGCGGCCGATCTACCAGGTGACCCTGAAAGGCGGCGACACCCGCCGCTTCGGCGAGCCGGGCAACTACGTCGGCACCTCGATGGCGGCCGCCCACGTCTCCGGCCTGGCGGCGATGGTCCTGGCGAGCGGGGTGCTGAGCCCGAAGGAAACTTCCCGGGAGAGGGTGGACGGGGTGGCACGGCGCCTGCGCGCGACCGCGCGCGACCTGGGTCAGCCGGCGACCAAGCAGGGCGCCGGCCTGGTCGACGCCGCCGCGGCCACCGATCCCTCGCTCTAGGTCGTGCGGACGATCATCACGCTGCAGGGGGCGTGATGGGAGACGTTGTTGGGGACGCTGCCGAGCAGGAAGCGGCGCGCCCCGGTCATTCCTTTGTTGCCGACGACGATCAAGTCGGCGCCGGTTTCCTCGGCGACGGTGAGGATCGCGTCGCCGGGATTGCCCTCGACCGGGTGCGTCTTCACCTCCAGCCCCTCCTTCTTGGCGGCGGCAGCAGCGGCGTCGAGCACCAGGTTGACGTCCTCGCGGGGGCCGATCTCGTGCTGGACGTCGGCGGGGGCGTCCAGCTGCTCGCCCTCGACGCGGCGTTTGGAGACCGGCTCGTAGGCGCTGACGATGCTGAGCTGGGCGCCCGAGAGCTTGGCCAGGTCGGTGGCTTGGCGCACCGCCTCGGCGGCCGTCTCCGACCCGTCGGTCCCAACCACGATGCGAGTGAACACGCCGCGATACTAACGCCCGGCCGGGCGGGCGGGGACGCCGCGGAAGCCGTCGCCGAGGATCTCGGTCGGCGTCGTCGTCAGGCGGACGATCGCGATCGCCATCGAGGCCAGCAGGCAGGCGACCAGAATCGCCATCCCGACTTTCCATAGCGTTGGCACGCGGGCAGGTTAGCCGCGACGGCGCGAGTTGCGGTTAGGGTGGCCGCATGGAGAAGGTCGCCGACGGGGTCTGGTTGCTGCGGGGGGACCTGCGCGGGGCGATGAGCGTCTACTTCCTCGAGGACGAGGGCGGCGTCGTGCAGTTCGACGCCGGCACCAGGTCGATGGTGAAGAAGGCGCGGGCGGCGGCGCAGGAGCTGGGTGGCCTGAAGCGGGTCGTCCTCGGCCACGCCCATGCCGACCACCGCGGCACCGCGCCGTCGCTGGGCGTCCCCGTCCATTGCCACCCCGACGAAGTCGCCGACGCCGAAAGCGACTCGGCGATCGCCCCCTACTTCGACCTCTCCACGTTGCCGGTCGCGCCGGTGCGCTGGATCTACCCGTTCCTGTTGCGGCGCTGGGACGGCGGCGCGGTGAAGATCGATGGCACCGTCTCCGAGGGCGACGAGGTCGCCGGCTTCCGCGTCCTTCACCTGCCGGGCCACGCGCCGGGGCTGATCGGCCTCTGGCGGGAGAGCGACCGGGTGGCCCTCGTCAGCGACGTCGTCTACCTGGTCGACTCGGCGCGGCTGCGGCCGCTTCCGCACGGGGAGGCCAGCGTTCCGCATCCAGCCTGGGCTTGGGATCACGCCAAGGCGAAGGAGTCGGTGCGCCGGCTGGCGGCGCTGGAACCGGCCGTCGTCTGCTGCGGGCACGAGGAGCCGCTGCGCGGGGAGAACCTGCGCGAGACGCTGGAGCGCGCCGCCGAGAAGTACTGAGGGCGCGGCGCTGCGGTCGCTGGCTGTCATAGGTTGCCCTCCCTGATGATCGGGACCTACGTCTCGGCGGCTCTGATCTGCGCCGCCTCGCTCCTCGTTGGGCGCGCGCTGCTCCGCGTCGCCGGGCGGGACTCGTGGTCGTGGCTGGCGCCCGCGGCCGGTTTCGGCGCTCTGCTGACCGTCAGCGGCGCCCTGGCGCGGGCCCCGGGCCACGGCACCTCGGCGACGCTGGGCCTGGTTCTGCTCCTCCTCGCCGCCGCCGCGATCGCCGCGATCCGTCGACCCGCTGCCGATGGGCCTCAAAGCGGACAAATAGGACGCTCTGAGGCCCGTCGGCGCTACCAGACGCTGTGGCAGGGGCTGCCGGTGGCGCTTGTTGTTGCCCTGGTCCTCTCGATCCCCTTCGCGATGACGGCGCGCTGGGGCCTGCTCGGCGTCGGCTTCAACAACGACCTCGGCCTGCACCTGGCCTGGGCGGAGTGGCTGCGCAGCGGCACCGGGCCGACCCCCGAGCCCGGTTACCCACTCGGCCCGCACGGGCTCGCGGTGGCGGTCGCGGCCGTGCCGGGGATCGGCCTCGGCCAGGCCTTCGTCGGGCAGATCCTCGCTATCGGCGTCCTCACCGGTCTCGCCGCGCTCGGGGCTCTCCCCGGCCTCGGCTCGGCGCGGCGACTGCTGGCGGCGACGATGGTCGCCGTCACCTACCTCGCCGCCTCCTACTACGCCCAGGGCGCCTTCAAGGAGACCGCCGAGGCCCTCTTCGTGCTGGCTTTCGCGATCGCCCTGCTCGACCTCGACCGCCGACGGGCCGAAAAGCGGACTCAGAGTCCGCATTTCGGCCCGTCGGCGGGGGGTTGGTTGGGGTGGGCACGCCTCTCACTGCCCTACTTCGCCCTCGCCGGTGGCATCTTCTTCGCCTACAGCTTCGCCGGCCTGGCCTGGCCGATCGCGATCCTCGCCCTCTGGAGCCTGACCCTGCCCGAGGTGCGGGCGGCGTTGGCGCCAAGGGCGCTGCTGCGCTTCCTGCTGCGGCCGGTGACGCTGGCGGCGCTGGTGCTGCTGGCGGCGCTGGGCGCCGCGGTGACGCTGGTCGGCCCCTTCGGCTTCGTCCACACCTTCAACAAAGTCGCGGGCACCAACACCTACGGTCCAGTCTCGCCGGTTGAGGCGCTCGGGATCTGGCCGGCTTCCAACTACCGGCTCGACGCGCCCGGAGGCGCCCAGCTGGCCGGCCTGGCCGGGGCGATCTCGGTGCTGGCGCTGGCCGTCGGCAGCGCCTGGTGGGTGCGGCGCCGCGAACTGGCGGTTCCGATCGGCTTCGCGGCCTGCGCCGCGCTCTACCTCGCCTCGCTGCCGTCGAGCGGCGATTACTCGCAGGCCAAGGCGCTGATGATCGCCGCCCCGCTGGCGATGCTGGTGGCGATCCGCCCGCTGCTCTCCGAACTCCCAACCCGTCGACGGGCCTCAAACGTCCAAGTAGCGGACGCTTCAGGCCCGTCGGCGGGGGTGGTGCGGCTTGGCTGGGCGGCGCTCGCCGTCGCCTTCGTTGGGGGCGCCGCTTACTCAAGCCTGCTGGTCCTGCGCGACGCGCCGGTCGGGCCGCCCGGCCACGGCGCCGAGCTGCGCGCCTTCCTGCCGACCCTGCAGGGGAAGCCGATCCTCTACGCGGGCCAGGATCGCTACGCGGCCTACGAGCTTCTCGGCGCCGACACCCACGTGCCGATCGTCGAGTTCGTCGACCCCGAAGTCTCGGAGAACCCCGAAAAGCCGTTCGACACCGGCGACGCCTACAGCCCGATCGACTTCGACTCGTTCTCGGTCGGCACGCTGGACCGCTTCCCCTACGTGATCACCGGCCGGGCGGCCTGGAACAGCGAGGCGCCGCCCAACTTCAGGCGCATCGACGCGACGCCTTCCTTCCTGCTCTGGCGGCGGACGGGGGCAACGCCGGAGGATCGTCACGTCCTGCTGGAGGGAACCGACGCCGCAGCGAAGGCCGGCTGCGCCTCGCCCGAGATCCGCATCCTGCTGGCCAACCCGGGCCGGGCGTCGCTGGTTCCGGCGCCGGCGATCGGCGCCAAGGGCAGGTGGCGGCCCGGCAACGTCCTCGGCACCGGCGAGAGCGCCTCGCAGACGATCGAGCTGCCGGCCGGTCGCTGGCGGCTCTCGCTGCAGTACTTCTCGCCCTTCGGCCTGAGCCTGGTCGCACCGGGTTTCCGCCACGAGCTCGAGCCGGCGCTCGACGGCCAGCGCCCGAACACGATCAGCCTCGCCAACGACGGTCAGTTCTGGCCGGCGGGGGAACTGGTCAGCCGCGGCGACCCGGTCCGCATCGCGGTCGTCGCCGACGAGGCAAGCACGCTGCAGAGCGTTGCTCGTTACGCCGGCAAGGCGCAGGTCGGCAACCTGGTCGCGGTGCCGGTCGGGCCGCGCCGTCTCGTCCCGCTTGGCGAGGCCTGCAACGGTTGGATCGACTGGTATGAGTCCGAAGCAGCGCCCTAGACGGCCTTAGCTGCTATGCGATCTGCGGAAGGTCGGACCACGTCCCAGACGAGGCCGAGCTTCTCGAGGCCGTCTATCACCAGGGCCGAGACGTCTACCTGCCAGCGGCCGAGGCCGTGCACGGCCGAAGTCGGGAAGGCGTGGTGGTTGTTGTGCCAGGCCTCGCCCAGGGTGGGCAGCGCGATCAGGGCCAGGTTGCGCGACTCGTCGCTGGTCTCGTAGTCGCGGCGGCCGAAGACGTGGCAGAGCGAGTTGATGCTGTAGGTGAAGTGGTGGAGGACGAAGACGCGAACCAGGCCGCCCCAGAGCAGGCCGGTGAGCGCGGCGAACAGGGTGCCCCCGATCACCCAGCCGAGCGCGAACGGGATGAGGAGGCCGAGCACGGCCCAGAGCAGGAACGTTCGGTCGACCCAGCTGATCACCGGGTCCTCGAGCAGGTCGGGGGCGAAGCGTTCCTTGTTGCCGCGCTGGGTGTGGATGAAGAGCCAGCCCATGTGGGCGTGGAAGAGCCCCCGCAGGGCGCCACTCCAGCCGACCCCATGGTCGACGTGAGGGCTGTGCGGGTCCCCCTCTTCGTCGGAGAAGGCATGGTGCTTGCGGTGGTCGGCGACCCAGGAGATCACCGGGCCCTCGATCGCCGCCGAGCCGAGGATCGCCAGCAGGCCGTGCAGCCAGCGCTTCGCCTTGAAGCTGCGGTGGGTGAGGTGGCGGTGGAAGCCGACCGTGATCCCGAGGCCGGTCATGACATACATCCCGGCGAAGAGGAAGACGTCGCTCCAGTGGAGCGCACTTCCCCACACCTGCCAACCGGCGAAGCCGAGGGCGACGAACGGAACCAGCGTCACCAGGCCGGTGATGATTCGGTCGCGTGTCTCGTTCGCGACCGGCTGTATGTCGGACGGAAGCGGTCCCCTATCTGGCATTCGCGAGCGATCATACGCCGCAGCCGGTCGGCTCTGCGGCCAAAGCACCCCGACCGCTCGACCGGCGACCCGGATCGGGGTAAGGTCGGCCGATGGCGTTCGCCACGACGGAGCCGCTGCGGCGGGAGATCGAAGCCCGCCTGCCGGAGCGCCCCTTCTCGGTCGAGTTCTGGGACGGGACGCGGCTGGTATCGAGCGACGGCGATGGCCCGACCTTCTACGTGCGCTCGCCCCGGGCCGCGGCGCACGTGCTGCGGGCGCCGGGACAGCTCGGTCTCGGTCGGGCCTACGTCAGCGGCGAGATCGAGGTCGACGACATGGACGCGGTGATCGATGTGCTCGACAGCTGGCAGCCGCCGTCGCTGGAGCGCGGCGACAAGGCCCGGCTGCTGCTGGCCGCGGTGCGGGCCGCCGGGTTGGTCCGGCCGCCCCGCCGTCCGGCTGCCGAGCTGGTCCTCAGCGGGCGCCGCCACAGCAAGGAGCGCGACGCCCGCGCCGTCCGCCACCACTACGACGTCTCCAACGAGTTCTTCGCTCTCTTCCTCGACGACTCGATGACCTACAGCTGCGCCTTCTTCGCCGAGGGGGCAGCGACGCTGGAGGCGGCGCAGGAGGAGAAGCTGGAGACGGTTTGCCGCAAGCTGGCGTTGAAAGAGGGCGACCGCGTCCTCGACGTCGGCTGCGGCTGGGGCAGCTTCCCGCTGTGGGCGGCGACCCGCCACGGCGCCCGCGTCGTCGGCATCACCCTCTCGCCGCCGCAGGCCGAGAAGGCGCGGCGGCGGGCCGAGGCGGCGGGCGTCGCCGACCGGGTCGAGATCCGGGTGATGGACTACCGCGACCTGGCCGGCGAGCGCTTCGACGCGATCGCCAGCATCGGCATGGTCGAGCACGTCGGCGAGGAGCAGATCGACGTCTACGCCTGCACCCTGGCCGGGCTGCTGGAGCCGGGCGGCCGGTTGCTCAACCACGGCATCGCCCGCCTCCGCCACACCGACCCCGAGGCGGGCCCTTTCTCCGAGCGCTACGTCTTCCCCGACGGCGAACCGCTGCACCTCTCGCGGGTGCTGCTGGCGCTGGAACGGGCCGGCTTCGTCACCCGTCACGTCTCCGGGCACGGCGCCGACTACGCCGAGACGCTGCGCCACTGGGCGCGGCGGCTGGACGAGAACCTGGACGAGGCGATCCGCCTCGCCGGCCCCGAACGCGTCCGCGTCTGGCGCCTCTACCTACGCTCCGCTCGCAACGGCTTCGAGAATGGCTTCCTCTCGATCTACCAGGCCCTGACGCGCCTGGCGTAGGCGCGTCAGTAAGCTTTGACACCGTATGAGGTGTCAAGCCGAGCCCGGACAACTGTTGCGCAGTGCCCGCGAAGCGCAGGGCCTGAGTCAGCGCGGCCTGGCCGTTCGGGCCGGCACCAGCCAGGACGCGATAAGCCGGATCGAGCGGGGGGCCGAAGCGCCCACGCTGGAGCGCTTCGGGCAGCTGCTGCTGGCGATGGGGCTCCGGCCGGAGCTGGGAATCGAGCCGTTGGAATCTAGGGTGCCAATCGGCAAGCTGGCCGAAGCGGTAGCGATGACTCCCGCAGAACGACTGCGTGAGGCGTCGAGCTGGAATCGCGCGATGTCGCAGCTGGCTGCCGCGGGCGAGGAGGCTCGCCGCGCCGGGCACCCCGCGACGGGAAGCAGGGCTCGATGAGCAAGGCGGATGAGCGGGAAAGGCCGCTTGACCTTGGCCGGCTGCTGGCGACGCTCGCGCGCCACGACGTCGATTACGTTGTCATCGGCGGCGTCGCCACCCAGGTTCATGGTCACCGGCGAACGACTATGGATCTGGACCTGACCCCCGATCCGGCACCGGAGAACCTGCGCCGACTCAGCTCAGCGCTCGAGGAGCTGGAAGCTCGGCCAAGCGACCCCGAGCTCGCCGAGGGGGAGCTTTCTTCTGCCGATCCCGACCGGCTTGCAGTCGCCGCGATCGTGCCGCCGCTGAACACCCGCCATGGCCAGGTGCACGTCCTCAAGGAACCGAAGGGAGCGCGGAGCTTCGAGCAACTGCGCGAGTCGGCCCTTGTCGTCGAGCTGGACGGGGTCGAGATCGCGATCGTCTCGCTGGACGACCTGATCCGGATCAAGCGCGCCGCCGGCCGGCCGGCGGACCTGGACGACATCGCCGCCCTCACCGAGGTTGAGAGGCAGCGGAACGGCTAGATCGGGAAGCCCTGCTCGACGGTCTCCAGGGCCCAGTCGGCGCCGGCCTCGCGGAGCTGGTCGACCGAGTAGCTGCCGGTTGCCACGCCGACCACGCGGATGCCGGCGCCGTGGCCGGCCACGACGTCGCGCGGGGTGTCGCCGACCGCGATGCAGGCGCTGTTGCCGAGGGCGCCGCCGGCGACCAGCTCGCCGCGGCGCAGGGCCGCCTTGGTTACCTCGGTGCGGTCGGGCGAGTCGGAGCCGTAGCCGCCGAAGCTGAAGTAGCGGTTGAAGCCGGCGCGGGCGAGCTTGATGTGGGCGGCCGCCTCGATGTTGCCGGTGACCAGGCCCAGCAGGTGGCCGGAGTCGATCAGGTCGTCGAGGAGCTTCTCGATGCCCGGCATGACCCGGTAGCCGCCGGACTCGGCGACCGTCTCGGGCAGGTGCTTGAGGTAGCAGCCGATCGCCTTTGCGCGTTCTTCGGGCGCGCCCTCGCGGCCGATGACCTCGCGGAAGACGATCGCCGCGATCTCCGGATCGGTCATGCCGGCGTCGGTGTGGTCGGCGATGTCGACGTCTATTCCGTGCAGCTCCTCGAAGGCGCGCCGCCAGGCGGCGCCGCCGGCGCCGCCGGTCACAAGCAAGGTCCCGTCGATGTCAAACAGAACTGCCCTGATCTCTGCTTCGCCCATGCGGGCGCGAAGGCTACTCGGAGGCCTCGCCGACGACGTCGCGCTGGGTGAGGGTGTAGAGCAGGCCGAGGGCGGGGACGATCGTCACCGCGGCGACGGCGAAGACGATCAGGACCGAGGTCAGGGTCGGGTCGGGCGCGGCGGCCGCGGAGATCTCCAGCGAGGTGGGGAGGAGGTAGGGGTACTGGGCAACGCCCCAGCCCCAGATCAGCGCCGCGACCGTCAACCCCGCCAGCGGCCGCAGGCCGCGGCGGGCGCCGCTGCCGAGCATGAGCAGGACGGCCAGCCCGCAGACGCCGGAGAGCAGCATCAGCGGCAGGCCCTCGTCGGTCAACCGGTCGAAGACGTAGGTGGCGTCGGCCTGCAGGGCGAAGACGCCGGCCAGGGCGAGGGCGCCGGCGACGGCCGCGGCGGCGAGCGCGCGGCGGGCGAAGTACTCCTCCAGCTCGGCGTCGCCGGCGCGGCGCGAGTCGAAGATCAGGAAGATCGCGGCGAGGTAGGCGCCGCTGGCGACGAAGATCGCCCCGGTCAGCAGCGGCAGCGGCTCGACCCAGCTCGAGAAGGCGTCGCCGTTGCCCGCGGCGGGGACGTTGCCGGAGGCGATTGCGCCGACCACGGTCCCCATGAAGAACGGCGTCATCACCGAGGAGATTGCGAAGCAGGCGCCGAGCGCGCGCTGCGCCGGCAGCGAGTCGACGCTCTTGCGGAAGGCGAAGCCGGCGCCGCGCAGGACGATCCCCAGCGCCGCCAGCGCCAGCGGCACGTAGAGGGTCGACATGATCGCCCCGAAGGCCTCCGGGAAGGCGGTCCAGAGGACGACCAGGATGAAGATCAGCCAGACGTGGTTGGCCTCCCAGACCGGGGTCAGCGAGCGCTGGATCCGGGCCCGCGGCCGCGCCCCCTTGCGGGCATCGCCGGCGACGAGGTCCCAGAGGCCGCCGCCGAAGTCGGCGCCGCCGAAGATCGCGTAGAGCGTCGCCCCGACCCAGAGGATCGCCGCCGCCGCGTCGGCCTTGCTCATCGCGCCGCCTCCTCCAGCGGCGCCGGGGGCCCGTAGGGCCCCTCCTCCTCGCCGCCCTCGCCCTGCTCGCGCCAGCGTCGCGCCATCCCGCGCAGGACCAGGATCGCCGTCGTGCCCAGCGCCGTGTAGAGGACGAGCACGCCGGCGAAGACGAACCAGAGCCCCTCCGCCTCCGTCACCGCTTCCTCGGTCCGCATGAAGCCGGTGACGATCCAGGGCTGGCGCCCGACCTCGGTCACGATCCAGCCGCACCAGACGGCGACGATCGCCGCCGCGCCCGAGATCGCCACCGCGCGCAGGAACCACGGCGTGCGCGGGATGTCGCGGCGTCGCCACCAGGAGAACGCCAGCCAAGCGGCCAGCGCCAGCAGGCCGAAGCCGATCCCGACCATCGCGTCGAAGGAGAGGTGCAGCAGCGTGTTGGCGGGCGGTCGTTCGTCGGGCGGTATGTCCTCCAGCCCGGTGACGACGGTGTCGGTGCTGAAGCCGACCAGCAGCGAGTCGAGGCCGGGGATCCCGATCGCCCACTTGACGCCGTCGTCGGTGCAGACGCCGCCCAGGTACTCGGTCTGGTCGGGGCCGGTCTCCTCGACGCACTCGAAGGCGGCGAACTTGGCCGGCTGGTGGTCGGCGACTTCGCGCGCGGCCAGGTCGCCGACGAAGATCTGCACCGGGGTGGCGATGCAGGCGATCGTCAACGGAATCAGGAGGCCGAGCCGGTGGTGGCGGTCGCGGCGGCCGCGCAGCATCCCGACCGCGTAGACGGAGGCGAAGAGGAAGCCGGCGACCATGTAGGCGGCGAGGACCATGTGCGGCACCTCGTAGACCCAGGCCGGGCTGAAGAGGACCTCGAGCGGCGCCGTGTCGACGACCTTGCCGGCGGCGTCGAGGGTGAAGCCCTGCGGCGTGTTCATCCAGGCGTTCGCCGTCACCACCGAGAAGGCGCCGCCGATCCCGGCGACCAGCATCGGCACCCCGGACCAGAAGTGAGCCCAGCCGCTCAGCCGCTTCCAGCCGTAGATGTAGATCGCGAGGAAGATCGCCTCGGTGAAGAAGAAGAGGCCCTCGATCGCGAAGGCGATCCCGAAGGCGTCGCCGAAGCGCGCCATGAACTCCGGCCAGAGCAGGCCGAACTCGAAGCTGAGCACGGTGCCGGTGACGGCGCCGGTGGCGAAGGTGACGGCGGCGACCTTCGACCAGCGCCGCGCCAGCCGCATCGCGTCGGGGTCGTTGCGCCGCAGCCCCAGGTAGTTGGCGGTGAGGACGAGGGCCGGGAAGGCGACGCCGATGCAGGCGAGGACGATGTGGAAGCCGAGCGTGAAGGCCATCAGCTCGCGCGCGGCGAGCAGGTTCGACTCCGATGCCGCGAGCGGGAGGGAGTCGAGCGGCACGGCGCCCTACTCCCCGGCGGCCGCCGGGTCGCGGCGCGCCTGCCGGTAGCGGCGGATCAGCGCGTTGGTCGAGCTGTCGTGGGCGAGCTGCGGCTCCTCGCCGGCCTGCAGCTCGGGGACTATCCGCTTGGCCAGCGCCTTGCCGAGCTCGACGCCCCACTGGTCGAAGGAGTCGATCCCCCAGACGGCTCCCTGGACGAGGGTGCTGTGCTCGTAGAGGGCGACCAGGGAGCCGAGCGTGCGCGGGTCGAGCCGCTCGGCGAGGATCGTGTTGGAGGGCCGGTTGCCCTCCATCGTCCTGTGCGGGACGAGCTCCTCGGGGGCGCCCTCCGCCCGCACCTGCTCCGCGGTCCGGCCGAAGGCGAGCGCCTCGGCCTGGGCGAAGACGTTCGAGATCAGCAGGTCGTGGTGGTCGCTGAGCGGGTTGTTGGAGTGCATGAAGCCGATGAAGTCGCAGGGGACCAGCCGCGTCCCCTGGTGGAGCAGCTGGTAGAAGGAGTGCTGGCCGTTGGTGCCGGGCTCGCCCCAGAAGATCGCCCCGGTGTCGTACTCGACGCGGGCGCCCGCCAGCGTCGCGTGCTTGCCGTTGGACTCCATCGTCAGCTGCTGCAGGTAGGCGGGGAAGCGGTGCAGGTACTGGTCGTAGGGCAGCACGGCGCAGGTCTCGACGCCGAAGAAGTTGCCGTACCAGACCGAGAGCAGGCCGAGCAACATCGGCAGGTTGGCGGCGACGGGCGCCTCGCGGAAGTGCTCGTCCATCGCGTGGAAGCCGGCCAGCATCTCCGCGAAGCGGGCCGGGCCGATCGCCAGCATGGTCGAGAGCCCGATCGCCGAGTCCATCGAGTAGCGGCCGCCGACCCAGTCCCAGAAGCCGAACATGTTCTCGGTGTCGATGCCGAACTCGGCGACCCCCTCGGCGTTGGTGGAGACGGCGACGAAGTGCTTGGCGACCGCCGCCTCGTCGCCGCCGAGGCCGGCCAGCGCCCACTCGCGGGCGGTGCGGGCGTTGGTCATCGTCTCCAGCGTCGCGAAGGTCTTCGAGGAGATCGCGAACAGCGTCTCGGCCGGGTCGAGGTCGCGGGTGGACTCGACGAAGTCGGTGGCGTCGACGTTGGAGACGAAGCGGAAGGTCATCTCACGGTCGCTGTAGTGGCGCAGGGCCTCGTAGGCCATCGTCGGACCGAGGTCGGAGCCGCCGATGCCGACGTTGACGACGTTGCGGATCGGCCTGCCGGTGTGGCCGGTCCACTCGCCCGAGCGCACCCGCTCGGCGAAGGCGCTCATCCGGTCGAGCGTCGCGTGCACCTCCTTGACCACGTCAACCCCGTCGACGACCAGCGAGCGCTGGCGCGGCATCCGCAGCGCCACGTGGAGTACGGCCCGGTCCTCGGAGACGTTGATGTGCTCGCCGGCGAACATCGCGTCCCGTCTCGCCTCGACCTCGCGCTCGCGGGCCAGCTCGCCCAGCATGATCACCGTCTCGTCGATTATCCGGTTCTTGGAGAAGTCGAGGTGCAGGCCGGCGCCGTCGGCGGTGAGCCGCTCCCCGCGCGCGGGGTCGGCGGCGAAGAGATCGCGCAGGTGGCGGTCGCGGACCTCCCCCTGGTGGCGCTCCAGCGCCTGCCAGGCCGCGCCCTCCCGCAGCGGCGCGACGGCGCCCGTCACGAGAGCAGCTCCCGCGCCGCCGCCGCGATTCGGTCCGGGGTGAAGCCGTACTTGGTCTGCACGTCCTTCAGCGGCGCCGAGGTGCCGAAGGTGTGCATCCCGATCTTGCTCCCGGTCGGCCCGACGTAGCGGTCCCAGCCCAGCGTCGAGGCCTCCTCGACCGAGACGCGGGCGGTCACCGCGGGCGGCAGCACCTCGTCCCGGTAGGCGGCGTCCTGGCGGTCGAACAGCTCCCAGCAGGGCAGGCTGACGACGCGCGAGCGGATGCCTTCGCCGCTCAGCTCCTCGTGGGCGGCGAGCGCCAGCGCAACGTCGCTGCCGGTCGCGATCAGGATCAGGTCCGGTCCACCGTTGCCGCCTCCGCCGCTTTCCGCGAGCACGTAGCCGCCGCGGCGCAGGCCCTCCGCCGAGGCGTAGCGGGCGCGGTCGAGGACCGGCACGTCCTGGCGGCTGAGGACGAGGGCGACCGGCTGGTGGCGGCGGTCGATCGCCACCCGCCAGGCCTCGGCGACCTCGTTGGCGTCGGCGGGGCGGATCACGTCGAGGCCCGGGATCGCCCGCAGCGAGGCCAGCTGCTCGACCGGCTGGTGGGTGGGGCCGTCCTCGCCGAGCCCGATCGAGTCGTGGGTGAAGAGGTGGATCACCGGCAGCTCCATCAGCGAGGAGAGCCGGATCGCCGGCCGCGCGTAGTCGGAGAAGGTGAGGTAGGTGGACCAGAGCGGTCGCAGCTTGGAGAGCGAGAGGCCGTTGGAGATAGCCGCCGCCTCGTGCTCGCGGACGCCGTAGTGGAACTGGCGGCCCTCGTACGCGCCGGGCTCGAAGTCGACGGCGCCGTCGATCTTCAGCCGCACCGAGGTCGAGTCGGTGAGGTCGGCGGAGCCGGCGAGCAGCCAGGGCAGCCGCGCGGCGATCGCGTTCTCGACTTGTTGGGAGGCCTTGCGGGTGGCGATCCCCTTCTCGTCGGCCTCGAAGCTGGGGATCTCGGCGTCCCAGCCGGCGGGCAGCCCGCGCCTCTGCATCGGCTCGAGCTCGGCGGCGAGGTCGCCGTTCTCCTTCGCGTAGGCGGCGAGCGTCCGCTCCCACCCGGCGCGCAGCTCGGCGCCGCGGCTGCCGATTCCCGCGGCGAAGTGCTCCCGGACCCCGTCCGGGACGAGGAACTGGGCGTCCTCGGGCCAGCCGTAGAAACGCTTCGCTTCGCGGGCTTCCTCCTCGCCGAGCGGCTCGCCGTGGGCCGCGGCAGTGTCCTGCTTGTGGGGCGCGCCGTAGCCGATGTGGCTGTCGACGACGATCAGGGTCGGCCGTCCCGTCTCAGCCCTGAACTCCTCGAAGGCGCGGGCCAGCAGCCCGGTGTCGTTGGCGTCGCCGACCCGGGTCACGTTCCAGCCGTAGCCGATGAAACGGGAGGGGACGTCCTCGCCGAAGGCGAGGTCGGTGCGGCCGTCGATCGTGATGTGGTTGTTGTCGTAGATCCAGCAGAGGTTGTCGAGCTGCAGGTGGCCGGCAAGCGAGGCCGCCTCGCCGGAGACGCCCTCCATCAGGCAGCCGTCGCCGGCGATCGCGTAGACGTCGAAGTCGAAGAGGCCGGCGCCATAGCGGGCGCCCTGCCACTTGGAGGCGATCGCCATTCCGACCGAGGTCGCGACCCCCTGCCCGAGCGGCCCGGTGGTGGTCTCGACGCCGGAGGTCCAGCGGTACTCGGGGTGGCCGGGGGCGCGTGAGTCGAGCTGGCGGAAGCGTTCGATGTCGTCGAGGCTGACCGCCGGATCGCCGACCACCTCGTAGTCGGGGTCGACGGCACGCACGTCGGTGAGGTGCAGCAGCGAGTAGAGCAGCATCGAGGCGTGGCCGGCGGAGAGGACGAAGCGGTCGCGGTTGGGCCAGATCGGGTCGGCCGGGTCGAAGCGCAGGAAGCGCTGCCAGAGCGTGTAGGCGACCGGCGCCATCGCCATCGGCGTCCCCGGGTGGCCGGAGTTGGCCTTCTGTATCGCGTCGATCGACAGCGTCCGGATCGTGTCGATGCAGAGCCGGTCGATGTCCTGCGTCACGGCCCGGACCCTACTACCCCGCCGATGGGCCGAATCCGGTCGATATACGACCGGATTCGGCCCATCGGCGGCAGTGTCAGGGCTCGATGCGGGTGACGGTGCCGTCGCCGTTGTTGGCGACCCAGACGGCATCGCGGCCGACCGCCACCGCGCCCGGTCGGAGCCCGACCCCGATCGCGTCGCCGATCGTCTCGCCGCTCTCGATGTCGATCCTGCTGACCGTTCCCGCCACCGAGTTGGCTACCCAGACGACGCTGGTGCCGGCGTCGATTCCGCCCGGCCGTTCGCCGACCTCGATCGGCTCGCCGAACAGCGACCGCGTCACCGGGTCGACCCGCGCCACCTGGTTGGCGCGGCTGCGGGCGACCCAGACGAGGCCGCCGCCGACGGTCAGGCCGGCGGGGCCGCGGCCGACTGGGATCGGGTCGTCGGCGGAAGCGGCGTCGAAGTCGATGCGGCGCACGGTGCCGGTCGCGGCGCTGCTGACCCAGACGGCGCCGGCGCCGACCGCGAGCCGCAGCGGCGCGGCCCGTGGTTCGATGCCACGCTTGAAGACGTTGTTGCCGGCTGGGTTGATCGCCGTCACCCCGCCGCCGTCCTGGTCGGCGACCCAAACGCGGCCGCCGCCGTAGACGATCGCGCCGGGGCGGCCGCCGACGGGGATCTCCCGCGTCCGCCGGCCGATCGGGTCCACGCGCAGGACGCTGCCGGTGCGGGGCCTCGATACCCAGACCGACCTCTCTCCGACCGCGACGCCGGCGACACCCTCGCCGACGGGCAGCGGTTTGCCGATCGCCTCGCCGCTGCCGACACCGATTCCCGAGAGGGTGCCGTCGGCGGCGCTCGTCACCCAAACCGTCTCCGCTCCGACGGCAAGGCGCAGCGGCCCCTGGCCGACCTCGATCGGGTCCGAGACCGAGATGTCGTCGCCTCCGAGGAAAAGCAGGGCGAACACGGTCGCTACCGCGGCGACGACCAGCCCGCCCGCGTACCAGCTGAGGAACACGGCGGCGATTGGGCGCCGCCAGCGGCTGAGGCCGGGATTGGGTTCGGCCTTGGTGCCGCCGAGTCGCAGGGTCGGCCGATCCGGCGCCTCGGAGAGAACCGCCGTCGCCGCCGGCGTCGCGCCCTGGCGCTCTCGCGCCGCCTCGATCAGGGCGCCGGCGCTCCGGTAGCGCGCGGCCGGGTCCTTCGCCACCGCCCGCTCGATCGCCGCGTCCAACCCCCGCGGCATCTCCGGCTCGGAGTCGCCGGCCTGGCGGGCAAAGGGCGGGATGCCGGTTAGGGCCTCGTAAAGGACGCAGCCGAGCGAGTAGACGTCGGCCGCCGGGCCGACGTTGGCGCCGCGCCACTGCTCCGGCGACATGTATTCGACCGTGCCGACGATCGAGGCGTCGCTGAGGACGCCGGAGTCGCCCAGCGCCTTGGCGAGGCCGAAGTCGGTGAGGTAAGCGCGGTCCCCTTCCAGCAGGATGTTGTGCGGCTTGACGTCGCGGTGGACGATCCCCGCCGCGTGGGCTGCATCGAGGGCGTCGGCGACCTGGGCGAGCAGGTCGATCGCCTCTCGCGGCGGCAGCGGCCCCTCGCGGACGATCCGGTTCTTCAGGTCGCCGCCCGCGACCAGCCGCATCGCGACGATCAGCTCGCCGTCCTCCTCGCGGGCGTCGTAGACCGGCACCACACCCGGGTGGTCGAGCCGCGCGGCGAGCCGCGACTCGCGCAGGAAGCGGTCGCGGAAGTCCTCCTTGGCGGCGAGGTGGGAGGCGATCACCTTCAGCGCCACCGGTCGGTCGAGCGCCAGCTGGGTCGCCCGGTAGACGACCCCCATCCCGCCGCGGGCGATCAGCTCGTCGAGTCTGTAGCCGGCAAGGGTCGAGCCGATTGCGGGTTCCGCCACGTGCCGGTTATACAACCGCCCCCCGCGGAACTCGGGTAAGGGGACGAGCCGGGAGTTAGCCACCCATGGGGTGCATAACTCCCGGCTCGTCCCGGTGGGGGGGCTACCGAACGGGCTGCCAGGCGATGACCGGGCCGATCGTCGAGGCGACCGAGCCGGTTTCGAGGCCGAAGCCTTCCGCCAGCTGGCTCTCACGCCGGCTGGCGACGTCGATCGCCGACAGCGTCTCCGCTTCCTCGGTGGCGACGAAGGCGGCGACCTTGCGCCCGTCGGAGGAGAAGACGGCGTTGGTCTTGGAGCCGTCGGCGACCTCGGTCAGCTTGCGCGCCCGGCCCGGCCCCAGCCGCTTCACCCAGAGACCCTGGTCGCGACGGAAGAGCAGCAGGCGGCCGTTCGGCGTCACGTCCTCGACGAAGGCCGAGCCGACGCCCCTGACCATCGGTTTGACCCGGGTGCCGTTGCTGCGCATCGTGTAGACATCGGCGTAGGCGCCGGACCCTTCGCCGCTCTGGCCGCGGCTGAAGACGATCCCGCCGCTGAAGTAGCGCGGCGAGAACTCGTCGATGCGGCCGGTGCGCGTAAGCCGCACCAGGCCGGCGCCCGAGGGCTTCACCGAGTAGACGTCGTCGGCGAAGCCGCCGCCGCTCTCGGCGCTGCTGCGGACGAAGGCGATCGTGCGGCCGTCGGGCGCAAAGGTCGCTTCGTGCTCGTCCTCGGGAGAGGAGGTCAGCGCGTGCAGGTTCTCAGCGGCGATGTTGACCGTGTAGAGATCGCGCGGCGTCCCTTCGCCCGGTCCCCGCCGCTCGAAGACGACGTAGCGGCCGCTGGGCGCGAAGCGCGGCCGGCCGTCCATGTCGGCGCCGCTGGTCAGCGCGTGCTGGGCGGAGCCGTCGGCGCGCATCGCCCAGACGTCGCCGGCGCGGACGAAGGCGATCAGCCTGCCATCGGCGGAGAAGGCCGGCTGGCTGTCGGCCGGGTCCTCGGTCAGCTGGTTGAGGCGGTTGTTGCGGGCGGCGAAGAGCCCGCCTTTGAGCTCTTCGACGACTTTGCCTTCCGGGCCTTCGGGAGTCGATTTCTCGACCACGACACGCGAGAAGACGACGGCGCCGGACGAGGCCGGGGCCGCGGCGGCGCTGGCCGGAAGCGCAAGCGCGATGCAGGCGAACAGAGCGGTGAAGATCGAACGGTTAAGCATGGGACTTCCCCTTTCGGAGTCGGTTGACTTTGCGCAACCGATGCTCGACCGTCGCGGCGTGCCCGCCAACGACAGCGGCGCCCCGGAACGGGCCGCGTTTGACCCGCAGCGTGCCACGACGAAACTGCATTTACACGTCTATGGCACGGGTAAATGCAGTTTCGTGGCCAGAAGACGCTTGTCAGTGAGGGCGGTCGAGGCCCAGCTCGATCACCCGGGCGGCGATCAGGCGCGGGCGCTCGCGGCCCGCGTCGCCGGAGACGTCGAGTTTCGCGGCGAGGGCGTCGAGGCGGCGCTGCGCCGTGCGCTCGCTGACGTGCAGCGCCTCGGCGATCTCGGCGCGGGTCGCCGGGCGGCCGGCGAAGGCGCCCTCGCTGCGGTAGGGGGCGACGAGGGCGGCGGCGGTCGCCCGCTCCTCGGCGCTGAGGGCGACGCTCGGCTCGCTCGCGGCGACCGTCTCGCCGCCGCGACCCGGCTGCGGGATCGAGATTTCGAGCCGCTGAGCGCCGACGATCAGCGTGTCGCCGTTGCGCAGGCGGCGGGGGCGGTCGAGTGGCTCGCCGTTGAGCGCGGTGCCGTTGCGGCTGTCGAGATCGGTTGCCATCAGCACCCCGCCGCGGCTTTCGATCTCGAGGTGGTTCCAGGAGACCGCCTCTTCCTCGAGGCAGACGTCGGCTTCGGGGTCGCGGCCGACCACGGTCCGTCCCGCCGCCAGCGACACGGAGCGGGGCTCGCCGCCCTCGCCGCTCAGCCAGATCCGCGCGTCCACAGCGCGAGGATAGATCCCTGCAGACCTGCCGGTGATTAACCACCGTATGTGACGGTCAACTACCGGCACGTCCCCGGATAGAGTGCCGGCGCGTGGGGGTGGACGACGAGAAGCGGCTAGTCGCGGAGGCCGCGGCGGAGCTGGTCGAGGACGGGATGACGGTCGGCCTCGGCACCGGCTCGACCGTCGCCTACTTGCTGCCGGCGATCGCGCGGCGCGGGCTGAGCGGGATCCGCTGCGTCGCCACCTCGGTCGCGACCGAGCGCCAGGCGCGCGAGCTGGGTATCCCGGTCGAGGAGTTCGACCGGCTGGAGCGGCTCGACATCGCGATCGACGGCACCGACCAGGTGACGCCCGACGGCTGGCTGATCAAGGGCGGCGGCGGCGCCCACCTGCGCGAGAAGATCGTCGCCGCGGCGGCCGAGCGCTTCTTTGTGATCGCCGACTCGGGCAAGCCGGTCGAGGCGCTGAGCGCGCCGGTCCCGCTCGAGCTGTTCGCCTTCGGCCTGCGCTCGACCCTTGCCCGCCTCGGCCCCGACGTGCAGCTGCGCGATGTCCCGCCCAGCCCCGACGAGGGCGTCATCGCCGACTACGGCGGCACCGTCAGCGACCCGGCGTCTCTGGCGGCCCGGCTCGAGGCCGACCCCGGCGTCGCCGCCCACGGCCTCTTCCCCGCGGCTATGGTGAGCGAGGTCCTGGTCGGACGGGATGGAACCGTCGACCGCTTCCAGCCGCGCTGACTCCGAGGAGGACCAATGAGCGACTTCGCCGAGCTGTCGATCGCCGGCCGCATCGCATCCCCCAACGACGCCGACTGGGACGAGGCGCGGGCGGCCTGGAACCTGGTCGCCGATCAGCATCCGAGCGCCGTCGCCCTGGTCGAGGGCGCCGAGGACATTGCCGAGACGATCCGCTTCGCGGGTAGACATGGCCTCAAGGTCGCCGGCCAGAGCACGGGGCACGGCGCGGCGGCGCTCGGCCCGCTCGAGGACACGATCCTGGTCAAGACCGAGCGGATGCGCGGGGTGGAGGTCGACCCCGGCGCCCGCACCGCGCGGGTCGAGGCCGGTGTCCTGGCGCTCGAGCTGGGCGAGGCGGCCCAGGCCCACGGCCTCTCCTCGCTGCCGGGTTCGGCGCCCGACGTCGGCGTCGCCGGTTTCACCCTCGGCGGCGGGCTGAGCTGGCTCGGACGCCGGCACGGCTTCGCCTGCAACCGGGTGCGGGCGATCGAGCTGGTCACCGCCGAGGGCGAGGCACGCACGGTCGACGCCGGCAACGACGCCGATCTCTTCTGGGCGCTGCGGGGAGGCGGCGGCGGCTACGCGATCGTCACCGCGCTCCACCTCGACCTGGTCCCGATCGCCGAGGTCTACGCCGGCGCCCTCCTCTTCCCGGCTGAGGCCGGTGGCGACGGCGTCCGTTCCTACCGGGACTGGGCGGCCGGGGCGCCGGAGGAGGTCAGCTCGATCGTTCGCTTCCTGCACCTGCCGCCGATCCCCGAGGTGCCCGAGCCTTTGCGCGACCGCCCGCTGCTGACGATCGGCGCCGCCTGCATCGGCGGCCGCGAGGAGGGCGAAGCGCTGGTCGCGCCGCTGCGCGAGATCGGCGAGCCGGTGATGGACACCTTCGACCAGATCCCCGCCGCTGGCCTGTGCCGGATCCACATGGACCCCGAGCAGCCGGTGCCGGGGCTGGGACACCACGGCACGATCCGCGACCTTCCCGATGAGGCGATCGACGCCTTCGTCGGCGTGGCCGGTCCCGACGCCGGCTCGCCGTTGCTGCTCGCCGAGCTGCGCCAGTTGGGCGGGGCGCTGGGCCGGCCGGCTGAGGGCGGCGGCGCCCTCGCCAAGCTCGACGCCGGCTTCGTCATGCTGGGGATCGGGATGCCGATGACGCCGGAGCTCGGCGACGCGATCGTCGGGCACCTGGATCGCCTGGTCGAGGCGATGCGCCCCTGGGCTTCGGAAGGCGGCTACTTCAACTTCGCCGAGCGCCCCTGCGACGCCGACGCGATCCTCTCTCCGGAGACCTGCGCCCGCCTGGCCGAGGTCAAGCGCCGCTGGGACCCGGAGGGCACGATCGTCGCCAACCATCAGGTCTCGCTGGCGCCTGCCTGACTGCGGCGCAGTCATAGTGGTATATTTCACCACTATGACCTATGTGGTTCCGAGCAAGCGAGGACATTTCGAGGTTCGGGAGTCGCACAGCACGCCAAAAGGGCCCCGCAGTCGTACCTTGGCCAGCTTCGACGAACTGACCGACGAGGTAATCGAGAGAGCTCGCCTGAAGGCCAGGAAGCCTTTCCAGCCGGAGGACCTGAGGAAGGCCGCGCGGCGGGCCGGCGCCACAGTTGCGCGGAAGCCCATCGATCGTGCCGCCCGCGAGCTGATCGCCGAGCTGGCCAAGGGCAGGCGCGTCGATCCGGGTCTGCGCCAGATACTTCTCGACCTGCTTCGAAAGGGTTTCAGCGAGGGGGCCGAGCCCTCGCCGGCCAACGAGGCGGCGCGCTCGGTCGCCGAGTGGATGGCAGCCACCCCAGCTGAGCGAGGGAGGGCGCTTGTGGACCTGCTGCTCTTGGCCGATGCGCTTCCGTCCGGTGGCCGCAGGGGCAGGCCACTTCGGTTTCCTCGACTCGACTCGTCTCGGCGATGACCCGTCCCGAGCCCAAACCTGTCCGCGGCGATGAGCCACCGCTGCCCGACAAGGTCATCGCCATCCACGAAGCGCTTCGGGCCGCGAAGATCCCCCATGCCCTTGGCGGGGCGATCGCCCTTGCCTATTACGCGACGCCCCGCGCCACGATCGACGTCGACGTCAACGTCTTCGTCGCGGCCGAGCGGTGGCAAGCCGTGATCGACGTGCTCGTCTCGCTGGGGGTCGACGCTGGCGACCTGGATTCGGGCGCCCTCCAGCGAGACGGTCAGTGCCGGCTCTGGTGGGGTGACAATGCGGTCGACCTTTTCTTCGCCTACGACCCGATCCACGAGGAGATGCGGCGCGAAGCGCGGCGAGTGCCGTTCGCGGGAACGACGATCCCGGTCCTCGCCCCGGAGCACCTCCTCGTCTGCAAGGCGATGTTCGATCGCCAGAAGGACTGGCTCGACATCGAGCAGATGCTGATCGCGACCGACGGGCTCGACCTTGCCGTGGTCGAGCGATGGCTGGAGTCGATGGTCGGCGACCGGGACCCTCGCCTCCAACGGCTCGGGGAGCTGAAGGCAGCCCACTCGGTCAGCGGCTGACCTCGCCCGCCGCCGCCTCGTCGGCAACGATGATCGTCTCCTCGTTCTCGACCCGGCCGGCGGGGATCGAGCGGTCGCCGTCGAGGAGCTTGGCGAGCGCCTCGCGCTTCGCCTCACCGGTGACCAGCCAGACGATCCGGCGGGCCTCGGCGAGGGTGGGGTAGGTGAGGGTCATGCGGCGGTGGCCCTGGTAGGCGATCTCGGTGACGGCGACGCGGCGGTCGGCGACGTCGAGCACCGGGTCGCCGGGGACCAGCGAGGCGGTGTGGCCGTCGGGCCCGAGGCCGAGGTGGACGAGGTCGAGCCGCTCCGGCAGCGAGCTCTCGTATTCGCGCGCGGCCGCCCTGAGGTCGCGCTGGGTCACCGGCATCGGCCGCAGCGAGGACTGGTGGTCGAGCGAGAGGCCGAGCACCATGTGGGTCAGGTTGCGCTCCTCGCTGCCCGGGGAGGCAATCCGCTCGTCGGCCTGGAACAGCTCCGTCTTCGCCCAGGGCATCTCCTCCGCCTCGCTCAGCATCGCCAGCATCGCCCAGGGCGTACGGCCGCCGCTCATCGCCGCCGCGAAGATGTTGCGCTCGGCGACAGACGCCGCGCCCGCCGCGGCGATCAGCTCGGCGCCGCGCCGCGCCGCCGACTTCTCATCGGCGACGACCTCGAGTTGCATCAGGACGTCTTCTCGTCGTGGCCGCCGAACTGCTTGCGCATCGCCGACAGCACCTTGTCGGCGAAGTCGTCGAGGCCGCGCGAGGCGAAGCGCTCGTACAGCGCCGCGGTCAGGACCGGCGCCGGCACGCCCTCGTCGATCGCCGCGATCGAGGTCCAGCGCCCCTCGCCCGAATCGGAGACGCGGCCGCCGAAGTCGGAGAGGTCGGGCGATTCCTGGAGGGCCGCCGCGGTCAGGTCGAGCAGCCAGGAGCCGATCACGCTGCCGCGTCGCCAGACCTCCGCCACCTCGGGGATGTCGATGTCGTACCGGTAGTACTCGGGCTGCTCGAGCGGAGCCGTCTCGGCGTCGGCCTCGCGCTCGACCTTGCCGGCGTTGGCGTTGCGGAGGATGTTGAGCCCCTCGGCGTAGGCGGCCATCACCCCGTACTCGATCCCGTTGTGGACCATCTTCACGAAGTGCCCGGCGCCGTTCGGCCCGCAGTGCAGGTAGCCCTGCTCGGCGGGCGCGTGCTCACCGGAGCGGCCGGGGGTGCGCTCGGCGGCGCCGACCCCGGGGGCCAGCGAGGCGAAGATCGGCTGCAGCCGCTGCACCGCCCCGTCGGGCCCGCCGAGCATCAGGCAGTAGCCGCGCTCGAGTCCGAAGACGCCACCGCTGGTGCCGCAGTCGACCAGGTCGACCCCCTTTTCGCGCAGCTGCGCGGCGCGGCGGATGTCGTCGCGGTAGTAGGAGTTGCCGCCGTCGACGATCGCGTCGCCGGCCTTCAACACCGCGGCGACGTCGGCGATCGTCTTCTCGGTGATCTCGCCCGCCGGCACCATCACCCAGACGGTGCGGGGATGGGTCAGCTTCGAGGCTAGGTCGGAGAGCGATTCCGCTCCCTCGGCGCCCTCGTCCCGCAGGGCGGAGATCGCTCCGGGATCGACGTCGTAGACGACGCAACGGTGGCCATCGCGCATCAGGCGGCGGGCCATGTTGGCGCCCATGCGGCCGAGTCCGACGATGCCGAGCTCCATCGGCTGGTAACCCTATGCCACCAGTGCCCCCGCTGGGATAGCCTGGCGAGCTGGATGGCCGCGGCGGCTGCACAGCAGAGCGACGGGGTGGTGGCCGATGTCCTGACGATCTTCGGGATCACCGGCGACCTGGCGAAGAAAATGACCTTCCGGGCGCTCTACCGGCTCGAGGCCCGCGGCAAGCTCGAGTGCCCGATCGTCGGGGTCGCGATCGACGAGTGGACTCTCGAGCAGCTGCTCGACCACGCTCGCGAAGCGATCGCCGCCACGATCGAGGATCCCGACGAGGACGTCTTCGCCCGGCTCGCCGCCCGCATCTCCTACGTCCAGGGCGACTACGCGGACCCCGCCACCTTCGAACGGGTCGCGGAGGCGATCGGCGACGCCAAGCAGCCCGTCTTCTACCTCGAGGTGCCGCCGTCGCTCTTCGCCACCGTCGTCGGGGGCCTGGGGGTGGCGGGACTGACCGCCAACGCCAGGGTCGTGATCGAGAAGCCCTTCGGCCACGACCTCGAGTCGGCACGAGCGCTCAACGCCGAGCTGCACGAGGTGCTGGAGGAGGACCAGATCCTCCGCATCGACCACTTCCTCGGCAAGGAGCCGGTGATGGACATCGCCTACCTGCGTTTCGCCAACTCACTGCTGGAGCCGGTCTGGAACTGCGAGCACGTCGCCTTCGTGCAGATGACGATGGCCGAGGACTTCGGCGTCGAGGACCGCGGCCGCTTCTACGACCCGGTCGGCGCCCTGCGCGACGTCGTCCAGAACCACATCCTGCAGGTGCTGGCGCTGGTCGCGATGGAGCCGCCGGCCGGCAACCAGCGCGACTCGATCCGCGACAAGAAGCTGGAGCTGTTCAAAGCGGTCTGCAGCGCCGACCCCGAGCGCTACGTGCGGGGCCAGTACGAGGGCTTCCGCGAGGTGCCGGGCGTGGCGGCCGACTCCACCACCGAGACCTTCGTGGCGTTGGAGCTGGCGATCGACAACTGGCGCTGGAGTGGCGTCCCCTTCTTCGTCCGGGCCGGCAAGGCAATGCCGGTGAAGGAGACCGAGGTCAGCGTCGTCTTCAAGCGGCCGCCGCCGCTGGGCGTCGGCAGCGGCCAACGTCCCGGCCAGAACCAGATGACGATCCGGATCGACCCGAAGCCGGGCGCCCGCCTGCACCTCCTCGCCAAGAAGGCGGGGGCGGAGACGTTCGAGCCGGCCGACCTCGAGGTCCTCTTCGAGAAGGCGCCGGGGGAGGAGCCCGAGCCCTACGAGCGGCTGCTCGACGACGCCCTGCACGGGCGCAGCCAGCTGTTCACGCGAGAGGAGTCGATCGAGGAGACCTGGCGGATCGTGCAGCCGCTGCTCGACGAGCCGGGCCCGGTGCACCCCTACGCGCGGGGGACCTGGGGGCCGCAGGAGGCCGCCGAGAAGCTGACCCGCGGCATCTGCCAGTGGCAGGACCCCTGGCTGCCGTGATCTCGGCGACGCGGGCCCGCGTAAGCGCCTACCGTTCGCTCTCCAGCTCGCGCTCGCGGTGGCTGGCCCGCTCCTCGTCGAGCTCGGCCTCGACCTCGGCCCGCTTGGCGCGCTCCTCGGCGATGGCTGCCTCGGTGCGGCTCTCCTC
Source organism: uncultured Solirubrobacterales bacterium (assembly GCA_963703235.1). Classification (GTDB taxonomy): domain Bacteria; phylum Actinomycetota; class Thermoleophilia; order Solirubrobacterales; family 70-9; genus VRUE01. The sequence goes on from OY969802.1 coordinate 26,204, forward strand.
GGCCCGCTCGCGGTGATGACGGGCGTCGTCGTGCCGCGCCTCGGTCTGCGCCTGCCCGAACTCACGCCGGTGCTGGGCCCGGCGGGCGGCTGAGACCACCAGTGCGAGGACGATCAGGGCCGCAATGACGATTGCGACAATCGCAACGGTTGACATTTCTCCTCCTTGTTGGCTGCCCCTCTCCTGTTCCCGAGCCTCCCCGATCGAAACCTGCTCACGACCCGGGAATCACGGCACGTATTCGCCGCAAACTCGCGATCCAGGTCACACACACGTAGCGGCCACCGCCATAGCCTGCGCCAGATGACGAGCATGGACGATCGCGCCGAGGCGCTGCTGGCGCAGCTCGGCTTCGAGGCCTTCCGGCCGGGGCAGCGCGAGGCGGTCGAGGCGGCGCTGGCCGGGCGCGACTCGCTGATCGTGATGCCGACCGGGGGCGGCAAGAGCCTCTGCTACCAGCTGCCCGGGCTCGCCTCGGAGGACCTGACGATCGTCGTCAGCCCGTTGATCGCGCTGATAAACGACCAGTGGCAGCGGCTGACGGGCGCCGGCCACCCGGTCGCGATGGTCACCTCGGCGATGGAGTGGGAGGACGTCCGGCGTTCCCTCGCCCAGGTCCGCGGCGGCGTGGCGCGGATCGTCTACTGCTCGCCCGAGCGCTTCGCCTCGGACGTCTTCCTCGAGGCGATCGGGCGGCGGCGGATCGACCTGCTCGCCGTTGACGAGGCGCACTGCGTCTCCGAGTGGGGGCACGACTTCCGCCCCGACTACCTGCGCCTGCCGCAGATCGCCGAGCGGCTCGGGCGACCGACGGTGATGGCCTGTACGGCGACCGCGACCGAGGCGGTCGCCCGCGAGATCGCCACCCGCTTCGGGATGCGGGACCCGCTGCAGGTGCGCTCCGGCTTCGACCGGCCCAACCTCTCCTTCGACGTGGTGCGGCTGGAAGGCACCGGCTCGAAGGCGCGGCGCCTGGCGCTGCTCGAAGCGGGCCTGGCCGACCCCGGCAACCGGCCCGCAATCGTCTACTGCGGCACCCGCAAGGACACCGACGAGCTCGCCGGCCTGCTGCGCGACGCCGGCCTGCGCGCCGTCGCCTATCACGCCGGGATCGAGGCCGAGGACCGGACCACGGCGCAGCGCCGCTTCATGGAGGGCGAGGCCGAGGTGGTGGTCGCCACCAACGCCTTCGGCATGGGCGTCGACAAGGCCGACGTGCGCTCGGTCTGGCACGTGGCGATCCCGACCAGCCTCGAGGCCTACTACCAGGAGGCGGGGCGCGCCGGCCGCGACGGCCACCCGTCCCGCGCCGTCCTGCTGGCGATGCGCACCGACCTCGGCCGCCTGGTCCGCTTCAACCAGCAGCGCGCCGGCAACCCGGAGCTGGCGATCGCCCACGAGCGCGGCTGGCGCGACTACCAGACGATCAAGGCCTTCATCTACTCGGACAAGTGCCGCCGGCGCAGCGTCCTCGACCACTTCAGCGACCGCGCTGCCGGCCAGCCGCTCGCCCGCTGCTGCGACGTCTGCGACCCGGACGGCTGGCTGCCGGACCCGGAGACGATCGCGGTCCGGCCCCGGCGCGCGAGCAAGGCGGCGACCGCGCCGCCGGCCGAGCTCACCGCCGCCGACGCCGCGCTCTTCGAGCGGCTGAAGGAGTGGCGCCTGCGGGCGGCCGACGGCAAGCCGGCCTTCACGGTCGCCCACAACAGCACCCTGGAGGCGATCGCCGCAGCCCGCCCCGGCGACCCGGACGCCCTGCTCGCGATCCGCGGTGTCGGCCCCGGCTTCATAGAGAAGTACGCGCCGGAAGTGCTGGAGATCGTCGCCGCGCACCGTGCCACGCCGATCGATTGAAGCCTTTTACGGGTCATAGGCCGTAAAAGGCTTCAATCGCGTGCGCTGGAGGGAGGAGCGCTGGCCGGTCGAAGGACATCAGGATGAACTTCGTGCACGAGAGGGCAACGACGTCGAGCGCCGCCCGCGCGGCCCTGATCTGCCTGCTCGCGGCGCTGGCGCTTGCCACCCCGGCGAGCGCGGCGACGCTCGAGCCACGCGGCAAGAACGTCTTCTTCGGCATCTCCGACACCGGCGACCCCGCGGACTTCGGCGGCTTCAGCGAGACGACGAACAAGCACCCGGCGCTGATCCAGACCTTCCGCACCTGGGGGGCGGACTTCCCGGAGTCGATCGAACGCTGGCAGGCGGCGCGGGCGCGGCCGATGCTGCACATCACCACCGCCGACAACAGCGACGGGCACGAGCTGATCGCCCCTCGCGGCATCGCCCAGGGAGACGGCGACGACTACCTGGTCCGGCTCAACAAGCTGTTCTGGGCGAAGAAGATGCGCGCCTACATCCGCCCGCTCGGCGAGCCGAACCGCTGCATCAACGTCTACGCCGCCTACGACTGCGCCGGCGACTCGCGCGGCGGCGCCCACTCGCCACGCCAGTACAAACGCGCCTTTCGCCGCATCTACGTGATCGTCCACGGCGGCGGCAAGCGGGGCGAGATCGACGCGAGACTGTCAGAGGCCGGGCTGCCGCCGCTGCGCAGCGACGTCGCTGGTCTGCCGAAGGCGCCGGTCGCCGTCCTCTGGAGCACCCTGCCGGCCGGCTCGCCGACCGTCCCCCAGAACCGGCCCCGCCACTTCTACCCCGGCGACGACTACGTCGACTGGGTCGGGACCGACGTCTACTCCGACAACCAGGACTGGAAGGCGCTGGCCGGGCTCTACCGGCGCTACGACGACAAGCCGTTCGCGCTGCCGGAGTGGGGTGTCTCCAGCGGCGACGATCCCACCTTCGTTCGCAAGCTGCTGACCTGGGTCGACCGCCACCGGCGCTGCAAGATGCTCGTCTACTACCAGGACTTCGGCTCCGCCAGCAGCTATCGGATCCAGAACTACCCGGCCAGCCTCTCGGTCCTGCGTAACTGGCTGCACCACCCGCGCATCCCGGCCTTCGCGCCGTTCCCGCCGAAGGCCCCGCCGGCCCCGCCCGGCGGCCTGGCTCCCAAGCGGCGCTAGCTGCCGGGCTTCTTCTTCGGCTTGGGCGACTTGCCCATGCCGCGCTTCGGTTTCGCAACCTGGCCCGGTTTCGGCTTCGGCGCCCTGCGCCGCTCGGCGACTGCAGCCTTGTACTTGTAGGGGACCAGGGCAGTGATGCTCGAGTAGCCGACCAGGTAGAGGCGCCGGCCGTCGGAGACGGCCGGCGTGTAGGTGCCGCGCGGGTATTGGAAGACGGTGTCGCCGCTCTTCATCGAGTAACCGGTGGTCGAGGTGTCGCTGAACTCGGCGACGTAGACGACGTTGCCGATCGCGGTCAGCGAGCCGATCACCTGGCCGCCGGCGGAGCGGATCCAGCGCGCCTCGCCGTCCTTGGCGTCGAGCGCGTAGACGTTGCCGTCGAAGGAGCCGATGTAGACGGTGGGAGGGGTGCGCTTGGTGTTGGCGACGGCGGGGCCGGAGTAGACGTAGCCACCGGTCGAGTAGGTCCAGGCGATCGTCCCGTCGCGGCGGTCGAAGCTGTAGACGCGGGTGTCGTTGTTGCCGGCGTAGACGCGGCCGAAGGCGACCGCCGGCGTCGAGTAGAAGGCGCCCGAGGTGCCGAAGCCCTGCCCCAGCGAGTCGCTCTGCCAGCGCAGCTCGCCGTTGCGGGCGTCGACCGCGTTCATGTAACCGCCGTAGTCGCCGACGTAGAGGACGCCGCCGTAGTAGGCGGGCGCCGCCTTGACCGGGCCGCCCAGCCCGGTCGCCCAGCGCACGTTGCCGTTGCGGGTGCTGAGCGAGTAGAGCTGTCCGTCTTCGCAGCCGAAGTAGAGGCTGCGGCCGACGACGACCGGCGAGGACTCGGCCCGGCTCGGCAGCGGCCGCTTCCAGATCGTCTTGCCGGTTCGCGCGTCGAGCTTCAGCACGTGGCCGGGGACGAGGTTGACGATGTAGAGGCGACCGCGGTGGTAGGTGGGCGAGGAGGCGTTGAGGCGGCCGATCCGCCGCCGCCAGAGCTGCTTGCCGGTGCCGGCGTCGAGCGAGATCGCGTAGCCGCTGTTGTCGACGAGGTAGAGCTTGCCGCGGGCGACGACGGGCGGGAACTCGAGCAGCGGCCCGTCCTTGTAGCGCCAGGATTTGCGGAAGGGCGGCCTGACCCGTTTCGAGGGCAGGTAGCGGGTGCGGGGGCGGTCGTAGCCGTAGAGCGGCCAGCCGACCGTCTTCGCCCGCTGCACCTTCGGTTTCTGCGGAGTGAAGGCGACGTCGGGGTTGTGGATGTCGGGCGGGCGCTTCAGCAGCTCGTAGGCGAGCGCGATACCGCCGCCGAAGAGGACGAGGACGCCGGCGATCAGCGCCAGCGCCAGCCGGCGCCGCTCGCGCCAGAGCCGCTTCGGACCTTGCCAGATGCGTTTGCGCCCAGCCCAGAGCCGCTGCAGGTCACGCCGCAACGTGCGGGTGCTCGACCCGTCGCTCACCGCCGCAGCTCCTTGTCGTCGATGCGCTGGCCCATCCGGGGCCGGCTCAGCCCCCGACTGGCGTGCGCCGCTCGGACTCCTTGGCAACGCCGTTGAGAAGCTGTTTGATCGCCAGCTTGACGGCGGCGACGACCGCGCCGCCGACAACCGGCACGGTTGGAGTCGTGCGAACGGCGTAGACGATCCTCGTGCCCTGCCCGTTTGCCGTTAGCTCCGCAGTGCCGACGTGGTCGCGCACCGGCAGGCCGGAGAGCAACGAGTAGGAGAAGCGACTGGGCGAGTTGTAGGCGATGACCTCCTCGCGAAGCGGCGGCCCGACCGAGTGCAACACCCGGATCGCCCCGACCCCGTTCGGCGCCGGCTCCCCTTCGCGCTCCAGCTCGACCTTCCGCACCGGCGTGATATCGGCATAGCCACGGTGATCCGTCAGCACCTCGAAGACGGTCTCGGGGGGCGCGTTTACCTCGCGAACGAGAGTGAAGCTGGCCACGACCGGGGAGCCTAGCGGGATGACAGGGTGTCCCTGCCGCGGCGCTGGGTTTTTCGCCTGGAGCGGCGGTGGCCGTCCGACGACGATGACGGGCGAAAAACAGGACGCCGCTTGCGGCAGGGACACCCTGTCATCCCGCTAACCGCCACCTCTGTGGATCAGTGCCGTCGACGGGAGCCGCTGTTCCCCGCAGCGCCATGTGGTCGAGGCAGGAGAGGACGATCTGCAGCGCCCAGGCGCTGGCTGGCGTTTTGACGCCGTCGGGGCCGAGGATCTCGGCGACGATGTCGAAGGCGGTCTTCTCGCCTTCGGCGAGCGATTTGCCCGTTTTCCCCAGCAGGTCGTCGACCTGGCGCCGGGCCTCGGCGATCTTGGCGGCCGGGTCGCGGAAGGTGCGCCCGTGGCCCGGCAGGACGAGATCGACGTCGAGCGGCTCGATCTCCTCCAGGCCGCCGAGGAATTCGCCGATCGGGTCGGGGCTGTGGCCATGGTCGAAGAAGAGGACGGTGCGGCCGAGCAGGTGGTCGCCGGAGATCATCAGCTTGCGCTCGGGCTGGTGCAGGACGACGTGGGAGGGGGCGTGGCCCGGCGTCTCGTGGACCTGCCAGGCGCCGAGGTCGGTCTCGACCTCGACTCCGGGGACGAGGTCCCGGTGCGGTTCGACGACCGCCTCGATCCCGGTCTCCTCGTCGTCCTTGCGGGACTCGCGGTAGCGCTCCAGGGCGGCCGCCGGGACGCCGCTCTGCCGCGCCACCTCGATCCGGGACTCGATCGCCGCCGCGGGATCGTCGGCGAGCAGGCGGATGTGCTCCCAGCGCGGGTGCATCCAGAGCTCGCATCCCGCTTCCTCGACGATCGGCGCCGCCAGACCGTAGTGGTCGGTGTGGGAGTGGGTGCAGACCAGCAGGCGCACGTCCTCGAGCCCGAAGCCGGCCTGGGCGAGGGCGAAGTCAAGCTGGCGCAGGCGGCCCTTGCCGCCGATGCCGGTGTCGAAGAGGACGATGCCGCCGTCGCTGGCGACGGCCCAGACGTTGCCGTGCGGCACGCCGGGCCAGGGAAGCGCCAGGCGCAGCCGCCAGATGCCCGGCAGCGCCTTCTCGGTGCGGGGCGCCTCCGGCTTGCGGTCGCTCATCGCCGAGCATCCTCTCAGGCACGAGCGATTCGCAGCGTGACGAAGCGCAAGCCCCGACACCGGCCCTTGCGATGATGGGCCCGATGGCCGCCTCCGGCGAAACCAGCCAGTCCCGGCTGCGGGCGAGGCTGCGCGAAGGGGAGCGGGTGACGCCGCTGGAGCTGTTCTTCGACCTCGTCTTCGTGCTGGCGCTGACCCAGTGCACGGCGCTGATGGCCAACGAGCCGACCTGGTCCGGCCTCGCCCAGGGCCTGCTGGTACTGGGCATGCTCTGGTGGGCTTGGGTCGGCTACGCCTGGCTGACCAGCGTGGTCGATCCCGAGGAGGGAGCGGTCCGCCTCGTCATCTTCGGCGCCATAGCGGCGCTGCTCCTCGTCTCCCTCTGCGTCCCCGAGGCCTTCGACGACCTGGCCCTCGTCTTTGCCCTCGCCTACGGCGCGGTCAGGGTCGCCCAGATCGGCCTCTTCATCTTGGCCAGCCCCGAGGACGACGAGCTGCGCCACTCGGTGATCGGCCTCGCTGCCAGCACCGCGGTCGCGGTCTCGCTGCTGGCTGCCGCCTCCCTCTTCGACGGCGTCGCACAGGGGGCGCTCTGGGCGCTCGCGCTCCTCCTCGACATGGCGGGGCCCTACTTCATCCGCTCAGAGGGCTGGAAGCTGGCGCCGGAGCACTTCGCCGAGCGCCACGGCCTGATCGTGATCATCGCCCTCGGCGAGTCGATCGTCGCGATCGGGGTCGGGGCGGCGGGCGCGCTCAGCCTCGGGATCGGCACCGCGGCCGTGCTCGGCGTCGCCCTCACCGCGGCGATGTGGTGGGTCTACTTCGACGTCGTCGCGATCGTCGCCGGGCGCCGCCTCGCGGCTGCCGAGCGGGGCCGGGTCCAGAACGAGATGGCCCGCGACTCCTACTCCTACCTGCACCTGCCGATGGTCGCCGGCATCGTCCTGGTGGCGCTTGGCATGAAGAAGACGATCGGTCATTTCGACGAGCACCTCGACACCGTGCCCGCCTTCGCCCTGCTCGGCGGCCTCGCCCTCTACCTGCTCGGCCACGTCGCCTTCCGCTACCGCCATGTGCACACGATCAACCGCCAGCGCCTGCTGCTGGCGATCTTGCTGGTGCTCCTGGTCCCGGTCGCCGTCGAGCTGCCGGCCCTCCTCACCCTGGCGATCGCCAGCCTGCTGCTGTGGGCGATGATCGCCTACGAGACCCGCAGCTACGGCGAGGGCCGGCAGCAGGTCCGCCGGCCGGAGGCGGCCGAGGCCTGACGCAAATCCTTTGGCCAGCTGGCCAGTCGGCGCCTAGAATGCCGGCATGAGCGAGCGGGAGGTGAGGGTCGCGGTGATCGGCGCCGGAATGTCGGGGATCGGCGCGGCGATCCACATGAGCCGCGCCGGAATCGACGACTTCGTCCTCCTGGAGCGGGGCGCCGAGCCGGGTGGCACCTGGCGCGACAACACCTACCCCGGCTGCGCCTGCGACGTGCCGACGGCTCTCTACTCCTACTCCTTCGCTCCCAAGCCCGACTGGAGCAGGGCCTTCGCGCCGCAGGAGGAGATCCGTCGCTACCTGCTCGACGTCGCCGGCGCGCACGGGGTCGCCGACCGCATCCGCTGCGGCGCCGACGTGCTCGGCGCCGAGTGGGACGAGGGCCGCCAGCGCTGGTCGATCCGGACCGGCGCCGGCGAGTACTCGGCGCAGGTCCTCGTCTCGGCGACCGGCCCCTGGAGCGAGCCGGTGATCCCGCCGATCCCGGGGCTCGACGAGTTCGAGGGCAAGGTCTTCCACTCCTCGCGCTGGGACCACGAGCACGATCTCGAAGGAGCCCGTGTCGCGACGATCGGCAGCGGCGCCTCGGCGGTCCAGTTCGTGCCGGCGATCCAGCCCCGGGTCGAGCGGCTGACCGTCTTCCAGCGCACCGCTCACTGGGTGCTGCCGAAGCCCGACCGCCCAATGGGGACGCGCGCGCAGCAAGTCTTCCGCCGCTACCCGGCCACCCAGCGCGCGATCCGCAGCGGCATCTACTACGGCAGCGAGCTGCTCGGCGTGGCGATGCGCAACCCGCGCCTCTTGAAGCCGCTGCAGGCGGCGGGGGAAGCGCACATCCGCCGCTCCGTCGAGGACCCGTGGCTGCGGCGCGTCCTCACCCCCGACTACACGCTCGGCTGCAAGCGGCTGCTCTTCTCCAACGATTGGTACCCGGCGCTGACCAGACCCAACGTCGAGGTCGTCCCGCACGCGGTCGAGCGGGTCCGGGCGAACGGCGTGGTCGACGCCAACGGAGTCGAGCATGCCGTCGACACGATCGTGCTCGGCACCGGCTTCACGATCACCGACCTGCCGATCGCCGAGCGGGTCCGCGGACGCGCCGGCACGACCCTGGCCGAGACTTGGGGCGGAAGCCCGACCGGCTACCTCGGCAGCGTCGTCCACGGCTTCCCTAACTTATTCCTGCTGCTCGGGCCCAACATCGGCAACGGTCACTCCTCGGCCTTCATGCTCTCCGAGACCCAGATCGGCTACCTGCTGGAGGCGCTGGGGGAGATGTCGCGTGCCGGCCTTACCAGCGTCGAGGTGCGTGAGGACGTGCAGGAGAGGTTCAACGCCGAGGTCCAGTCGCGGCTGCAGGGGACGGTCTGGAACGCCGGCGGTTGCAGCAGCTACTACCTCGACGCCAACGGGCGCAACAGCACGATGTTCCCGGGCTCGACGATCGAGCTGCGCCGCCGCCTCTCCCGCTTCCAGCCCGGCGACTTCGTCACCCGCGCCCCGGAGCCGGTGCCGGCAACCGCCTGATGGGCCTGCTCGAGCGCGGTCGCTCGCGCTTGATCCGCGCCACGGAGCCGCTGGCCAACCCGCCGTCGGCGATCGACGAGGGGGAGCTGCGCGCCGCGGTCGCCGGCAAGGTGGTGCTGGTCACCGGCGCCTCCTACGGCCTCGGCGAGGCGACGGCGCGCCGGCTCGCTGCGGCTGGCGCCACCGTCCTGCTCACCGCCCGCTCGGAGGAGCGGCTGGAGCAGATCGCGGCCGAGATCCGGACGGCCGGGGGAAGCGCCGAGGCACACGCCGCCGACATGACCGAGACGGCGAGCGTCGAGGAGCTGGCCGAGTGGGTGCTGGCGGGGCACGGTCACGTCGACGTCGTCGTCAGCAACGCCGGCAAGTCGATCCGGCGCTCGGTCGAGCTCTCCTACGACCGCTTCCACGACTTCGAGCGCACGATCGGCGTCAACTACCTGGGCCCGGTCAGGCTGCTGCTGGCACTGCTGCCCTCGATGCGCGCCCGCGGCGAAGGTCACATCGTCAACGTCTCGACGATCGGCGCCCGGATCGCGCCGGGGCCGCGCTGGGGCGCCTACCAGGCTTCGAAGAGCGCCTTCGACATCTGGCTGCGCAGCGTCGCGCCGGAGCTGCGCGCCGACGGCGTCACCGCCACCGCGGTCTACATGGCGCTGATCCACACCCGGATGAGCGCCCCGACCCCAATCTACCGCCACGTGCCCGGGCAGACGCCGGACGAGGCGGCGGCGACGATCTGCCGGGCGATCGTGCGGCGGCCGCGCTCGATCGCGCCCTGGTGGTCGCCGGTCGCCGACGTGGCGACGACGGTGGCGCGCACTCCCTGGGAAGCGGCGACCGGACTGCTGTTCCACTTCACCAGGGACACCGCGGCGGCGCGGGGCGGAGCCGGTCAGGCATCCGGTGAGGAGGGGGGACGGTCCGACCTCCTCTTCAACGCGCGGCTGGGACGGCGGGCGCTGGGGGCGCTGCGAGGCGCCGGCGGCCTCGCCCCGGTCCCTCCCTCGCGCCTGCCGGCTGCGGCGCGGGCGCTGCGGATGGGGCCCGGGCCGGCGGCCTTGGTCACCCTCGCCGCCGCCCGCCATCCCGAGCGCACGGCGATAGCCGACGACGACGGCGAGGTCTCCTACGCCGAGCTGGAGCACCGCGGTGCCGCGATCGCCACGGGCCTGCGTCAGGACTTCGGCGTCACCTCAGGCGCACCGATGGCGGTGATGTGCCGCAACCACAGCGGCTTCGTCGAGGCGATGGTCGCCGGCTCCCGGCTCGGCGCCGACCTGCTGCTGCTCGGCACCGACTTTCCGCCATCGCAGCTGGCCAAGGTCCTGGAGCGCGAGCGGCCGGTCGCGGTCGTCCACGACGAGGAGTTCGCGCCGCTGTTCGAGGGGTCCGGCTTCGGCGGCGCCCGCATCGTCGCCTGGCACGAGGGCCCGGTCGCCGGGCCCAGCCTCGACGGGCTCGCCGTCGGCTCCGTCGGGAGGCTCGGCCGCCCAGCCGAGCGCGGCCGCCTGACGATCCTCACCTCGGGCACGACGGGGGTGCCGAAGTCGGCCCCGCGCAGCCCGGACGTCGCCGCTCTGCTGGGGCCGGTGGCGACGATCTTCTCCAACATCCCGCTGCGCGCCGGCGAGCCGATCCTGGTCGCGCCGCCGGCCTACCACGGCTTCGGGCTCGCCTTCCTCTCGCTGGGCCTGATGCTCGGCACGACCGTCGTCCTGCGGCGGCGCTTCGAGCCGGAGGCGGTCCTGGAGGCGATCGAGCGGCACCGGGTCAATGCGCTGGTCGCGGTGCCGGCGATGCTGGACAGGATCCTGCGCTGCCCGCCCGAGGCGTTCGAGCGACGCGACACCTCCTCGCTGCGGGCGGTGGTCTCGGGGGCCTCGGCCCTCTCCGCCTCGACCTCGACCGGGATCATGGACGCCTTCGGCGACGTCCTCTACAACCTCTACGGCTCGACCGAGACCGGATTCGGAGCGATAGCCGGTCCCGCCGACCTCCGCGCCTCCCCCGGCACGGTCGGCCGGGCGCCGTTCGGGACGACGCTGAAGGTGCTCGACGCGGAGCGCCGCGAGGCTGGCCCGGGCGAGGTCGGGCACGTCTTCATCGGCGGCCGCCTCGTCTTCGAGGGGTACTCGGGCGACGAGGCGCCGAAGGAGACGGTCGGGGGGCTGATGAACACCGGCGATCTCGGCCACTTCGACCCGGCCGGGCGCCTGCTGATCGACGGCCGCGAGGACGACATGATCGTCTCCGGCGGCGAGAACGTCTTCCCGCAGGAGGTCAGTGACGTGCTGGGCCGTCACGGTGGGGTCGCCGACGCCGCCGTGGTCGGCGTCGACGACGAGGAGTTCGGCCAGCGGCTGCGCGCCTACGTCGTCGCCGCGCCAGGAGCCGAGCCGACCGCCGAGGAGTTGCGAGCCCACGTCAAGCAGCACCTGCCGCGCTTCCAGGTCCCGCGCGACGTCGTCTTCGTCGAGGAGATCCCCCGCACCGCCACCGGCAAGGTCGTCGCCCGCGCGCTCGACGCGAGCGACTGAGCTAGGCACCTTCTTGCCGCTATCCGACAAGAAGGTGCCTGCAGGCTAGGGCGAGACGAAGGTGGCGGGGTCCGGACCGCCGCGCCGGTTCGTGTCGAGCCCGCCGATCGCGGCCATCTCGTCCTCACTCAGCTCGAAGTCGAAGACGTCGATGTTCTCGCGAACTCGCTCCGGCGTCACCGACTTCGGGATGACGACGTTGCCGAGCTGGAGGTGCCAGCGCAGGATCGCCTGAGCCGGGGTCTTGCCGTGGCGTTCGGCAATCGAGACGATCGTCTCGTCGGCGAGGACCGCCCCCTGCGCGAGCGGGCTCCAGGCCTCGGTCGCGATGCCGCGCTCGGCGAGCCAGGGGCGCAGCTGCGCCTGCTGGAAGAGTGGGTGCAGCTCGATCTGGTTGATCGTCGGTCGCGTCCAGGTCTCCCTTTCGAGCCGCTCCAGATCCTCGATACGGAAGTTGGAGACGCCGATCGTGCGGGCACGGCCTTCTTCGTGGATGCGCTCGAAGGCGCGCCAGGTCTCGACGAAGCGGTCTTCGGTCGGCGCCGGCCAGTGGATCAGGTAGAGGTCGACGTACTCCATCCCCAGCCGCCCGAGGCTCTTGCCGAAGGTCTCGAGGGCGGAGTCGTAGCCCTGCCGCGAGTTCCACAGCTTGGTCGTGACGAAGACCTCCTCGCGGGGAATCCCCGACGCTGCGACAGCGGCGCCGACCCCCCGCTCGTTGCGATAGGCGGCGGCGGTGTCGACGTGGCGGTAGCCGGCGGCGAGCGCCTCCCCGACCGCCCGCTGGGTGTCCTCGGGCGGCACCTGGAAGACGCCGAAGCCGAGCTGCGGAATCTCGACGCCGTCGTGGAGGGTGACGGTGGGGACCACGGCCGCCGAGATTAGACGGTTGGCCGGAGCGGCCGGCCAAGAGCCGGTCTAGCTGGTGGCGAGGCCGATCGCCAGCAGCGGGAAGGCCGTCATCACGCCCAGGAAGGCGCCGATCGCGAGGCCGGTGAGGGTCGCCGTGGTGCGCGAGCGCGCGCCAGCGACGAGGCCGACCAGGGCGCAGAAGGCGGCGAGTCCGAGTCCGATCCAGAAGATGTCCGGCATGGGCGGCGCGAGACTACCGGACGGACGGGACTCGTGGCCGTCGCGCCAGCGTCACCGGTAGGCGCCGTGTCCCGACCTGTTGCCCACCACCAACCGGTAGAGCATCAACAGCAGCAGCGAGCCGCCGATCGCAAGCAGCCAGGTGCCGATGTCGAAGAACTCGTCGAGGTCGCCGATGTCGAGGGCGCTGGCGATGAAGCCGCCCACCAAGGCGCCGGCGATGCCGATCAGCGTCGTGACGATGAACCCGCCCGGGTCGTCACCGGGAAGGATGAGCTTGGCTATCGCACCGGCAAGCAGCCCGAGCACGATCCATCCGACGATCCCCATCAGGAGCTCCTTTCCGTAGTAGGTCGGTCCAGCGCTCAGGTACCCGCCGCACCAGATCAGGAAACTGAACCATCTGGGCGGTGACGGTTGAGAACGAGCCCGGTCTCTTTGCTCGAATCCCCCCGGGGGGGGCTGGCGGGAGCGGATAACTTTGAGGCGTGAAGCTGCTCGCCTTCAGCGATCTGCACCGCGACCTCGGGCAGGCGGCGAAGCTGGTCGAGATGTCGGCCGAGGCCGACGTCGTGATCGGCGCCGGCGACTTCGCCTCCGTGCACGAGGGCCTGGAGGAGACGATCGGCGCCCTCGCCGCGATCGAGGCGCCGACCGTGCTGGTCCCGGGCAACAACGAGACCGACGACGCCCTGCGGGAGGCGGCCGCCGCCTGGGATGCCGCCACGGTCCTGCACGGAGAGGGCACGACGATCGACGGCGTCGAGTTCTTCGGCCTCGGCGCCGGCGTCCCGGTCACCCCCTGGGACTGGAGCTTCGACCTCGACGACGAGACGGCGGGCGAGATGCTCGCCCCCTGCCCCGAGGGTGCGGTCCTCGTCCTCCACTCGCCGCCGCAGGGCCATTGCGACGCCAACCGCTCCGGTGACCACTTCGGCAGCGACGCGCTCCGCCAGGCGGTCGAGCGCAAGCGCCCCCGCCTTGCTGTCTGTGGCCACATTCACGAGTCCTGGGGCTGCCAGAGCCAGCTCGGCGAGACGCCGGTCCACAATCTCGGCCCGACCGGCACCTGGATCGAGCTGCGCTACTCAAACTGAGTAAAAGCGCACGGCTCGGTCGTGCGGCTAGACTGACGCCTCTTACTGCACGGGAGGCCTGGAGTGGCTAAGGAGTTTGAAGTAACCCCGATTCTGATCCGGACGGCGTCCGAGGGCGATGTCTCGGTCGAAAGCGGAGGTGAACGCACGGCCCCGCCGCCATCGCCTCCACCAGTTCGAACCAATCCCACCCCCTCGATTGGATTGATGCTCCTCCGCCAAGGGAAGACGATCGCGTCCCTCGAGCGGGAGGGCGGCGAGATCGATCCGCGCGAGGAGGCCGAGGTGTTCACGAGCTGGGTGCGCGGACACGTAGAGGGAGAGAGGCTGATCGCCATCGTCGCCGCCAAGTCCGTGACCATGGATCAGATCGCCCCCCTCGTCGAGACCGGGCGTCAGCTGGGCATTCCCATCGACGTGCGACTCGAGAGCGATGCCTGAGGACTCCGCCGGGGAGGGCGCCGCCAAGGAATCCGGCGTCGCACGGGCCAACGCCTCCGCCGACAAAGCCATAACGCAGATCCGTGAAGTGGCCAAATGGCTGATCGGCGCTTTTGCCGCGGTGGCGGTCGTGCTTGCCGCGGGAAGTCAGCTCTCGGAGGTCGGCAGCCTGGAGGACGAGCGGATCATCGTCGCCGGTCTGGCGATACTGGCGACGCTGTTCGGCGTGGTTCTGGCGATCTATTTCACCGTCAAGGTGCTCACTCCCAAGTCGCTCACCCTTCGACGCGCGGTGCTCGACGAGGAAAACGGCTCGCCCGCCGGCCAGGCGGTCGCCGAAGACCCGACGCTGTTGCTGGGACACGGAAAGTCGATCAAGGAGTTCGAGGAACGCCGCAATGCCGCACTCGCGAGGGAGGAGAAGGCCTGGGCGGCCTACGAAGGCGATCGGAAGTCCGAGGAGTTGAAGGCCGAGGCCCTCAGGGCGATGGCGGAGCGCGAACGGATCGACGAGGCGATGACCTGGGTGATTTCGTTTGCCCGCTCGATGGAGGCCACTCACTCGTTCAAGGTGGGGCTCAGAGCGATGCTCGCCGGTGCGGCGATCGCCGCCCTGGGCATCACCGGCTTTGCCTGGGCGGCCCACCCCGAAGAGGAGAAGGAAGAGAGCGCGGCGGTGGCCAAGGCTCCCTCCGCGATCGCGATCGAGCTGAGCGCGGCGGGCAGCGAAACCCTTGCGGATGACGTCGGCGCGGCCTGCGACCGAACAGGATTCCGTGGCGTTGCGATCGGCGGCGAGCCGGAGGCGCTCGAGGTCATCACGACGCCGACGCGGAAATGCGAAGTTGCCCGCTTCGTGCTGACTCCGGAGCTGGGCACCTACGAGAGTGAAGAACCGGTCCTGAAGAGATCGAACCCCGGTGTCCCGTCAGGCGCCGGCTGAGGTCATCCGGGCCCGACCGCAACCTGCCTTTGGGCGCTCGCCCACTCCTTCAGGAAGAGCACCCGGGTCGCGGCTGCCCGCATCGCCGCAATCCGGGCCGGGTCGCGGCCGGTGTCGGCGACGAGCGCCTCGAAGGCGCGGCTGCCGTCTTCGCGTCCCCAGAGCAGGAGATCGACCCCGGCTCTCGCCGCCTCGACCGCGGCGTCGTCGCCGTAGGGGGTCAGCGCGCCGGCGTCGAGCGCGTCGCTGACGATCGTCCCCTTGAAGCCGATCTCGCGCAGGCTGGCGACGAGCTCGGGTTCGAGCACCGCCGGGCGACCTCGGCCCGGGGAGTGGACCGCGCTGGACATCATCACCAGCTTCACGCCGGCCTCGACCAGCGCGGCGAACGGCGCCAGGTCGCGCCTCGCCTCGGGTTTGGGGACCGCCAGCGATGCCGGGCCGGAGTCGGTGCTCGTCGTCGCCGCCCCGATGCCGGGGTAGTGCTTGGCGGTGGCGGCGACTCCCTGTGACTGGATGCCGATCGCAAAGGCTCGGGCCGTCCTCCCGACCACGCGCCAGTCGCGGGAGAAGGTGCGTTCGTCCATGAACGACTCGGGGCCGCGGGAGACGTCGGCGACAGGAGCGAGATCGACCTGCATCCCGGCGCGGCGCAGCAGCCGGCCGGTGCGTCGGCCAAGCTCCCGGACGCGTCGCTCCGGCAGGCGACCGATGGCGGCGGCGTCGAGCTGTGGCGGGCCCGTGACCCGGGCGACGGCTGCGCTCTCCTGGTCGGTTGCGATCAGCAGCGCCGGGCGCCGGGCGGCGCGAGCTATCGCCTGCAGCCGACCCGCCAATGCCCTGTAGGCGCCGGGCCGGCTGTCGGGCACGTTGTCGGAGAAGAGCAGGACGCCGCCTATGCGTCCGGCCCCGATCGCGGCGACGAAGGCGGGGGGCGGCGACGTCGCTTCCCTGAAGGAGCCCATGATCCGCTGGCCGACCAGCTCGGGGACCGACATGCCCGCCGCCCGGTCCGCCGCGCGCTTCCACGCCGCCGCGGCGCGCCGCGGCGCCGCAAGGCGCCGCGCCGATGCGGCGCCGTCGGGTCCTGGCAGTCCGGTCGAGGCGATCCCGGCCGGCGATCCCGGCCAGGGTCGCTCGCTGCCGAAGGCCTCGACGGCGGCGAACACGGCGGCGCCGGCGAGCAGGAGGGCGAGGAGCAGCCGCAGGTCGTTGCGAGTCAGGGACATCCAGAAGCGCCGTACGGCTTTTCCTTCACCGCGAAGTCCTCCGTGGGATCGTAGCGCCAGCCTTCGTAGGTCTCGATCATGTGCATTGGGCCCTCAAAGCGGCGGCAGACGGTGTCGCTGCGCACAGTGTCGCGGGTGTCGCGGGCGAAGAACAGCGCCGGCACCCAGGCCGTCCCGCCGCGTATTCGCGGCTTGCCGACCGAGACGACGTTGATGCGCGGCTGGGATTCCTGCACCTGCTCGAGCCAGCGCGGGTTCTTGCGGCGGTAGGACGGTGCCATGAAGCCAAACGCCCGGCGGTAGGCGCCGTTGCCGAGGGCGACGTAGTGGGAGCGGGCCGCCCGGGCTGGGGCCCAGCGCACCGCGCGTCTCTGCGCTGCCGCCGCGCTGCCGTTGTCGCCGCCTCCGCTTTCGCTGCCGCTGCCGGACAGGCCCGCCGAGGCGGAGTCGCTGCTCCCCTCCGTTCCCCCGCTCTGGGCGATGGCGACGACGATGGCGACGAGGAAGACCGCCAGGGTGCCGAGGGCGAGGGTACGGCCGGCGGCGAACGATGGGATCGGGGACGATGGCGGGCGGGTCGGTTCCGGCGCCGGCGGCACGCTGGGGCTGGGCCGCGGCGTCGCCCGCGGCCGAGCGGGACGGGACGGGGCCCCCCGGCCCTTCTGCCCCGTCGGGATGGAAGCGGTCGGCAACCCTGCTCGGAGGTACGTCTCGTACTCGCACCACGGACAGTCGCGCTCCCCCGCGGGAAAGCGGTGGTAGCGGCCGGTGGCGCCGTTGCATCGCTTCAAGCGGGTGGCCGAGACCCGCAGGGCGTCGGCCCATTGCAGCGCGGACGGCCGCTTCGACGGATTTCGGGCCCCGACGGTGAAGGCCTCGAGGAAGAGCCTCTGCAGCTCCGGCGGCAGCGCCCGCCAGGGCGGCGCCTCCTGCGACGGAGCGAGGTCGTGGACGTTGGGGCTGTGGGGGAAGCGCCCCACCGCTATGTGGTCGTCGCGCTCCGGTTCGCCGCTGCCCAGCCAGCGACCGTCGAACGGGTGGTGGCCGTCCATCAAGGTCATCCAGATCAGCACCGCCAGCGACCAGCGGTCGCTCGTCTCCGAACGGGGCCGTTCTCGAAGCGCGACGCCTCCCTTCAGCTCCGGCGCCAGGAACTCTTCCTGGTAGTAGGAGGACAGGTAGACGCGGCCGCCGGCTTCGATCTGGGTCGAGTCGCAGTCGATCACGGTGACGGTGAGGTCGCCGGAGACCATCGCGTTCTTCAAATTGATGTCGCAAACCACGACCGAGCAGGCGTGGAGGGCGGCGACGGCGGCGGAGTAGTTGGTGATGATCTTCAGCAGCGCGTCCCAGCCGAGGTTCTCGTTCAGCCTGGTCTCGCGCTCCCTTCGCAGCGCCAGGGTTCCGAGGGTGACCGGCTTGGGCTCCGGGGCGCGCGGCATCAGGAAACCCGCGTAGTTGCCGCTCTGGTCGAAGACGAGGTCGGTGGGCCAGGCGATCACCGCCGCGGCGCCCGGCACCCGCAGCGGGACGTTGAGGGAGAGCATCGCCTTGATCCGGCGTTCGTCGTCCGCCGAGGGGGTGTCGAGGAGCTTCAACACGACGTCGGCCTGACCGCGAACCGCCACGGCCGTCCCCGCGGCGCCGGCGGCGAGGCGTTCCGCCGGCTCCACGGTCCGCCCGGAGCCGGTGCGGTAGCGGCCGCTCAAGTGCCGCGCCTCCCGCGGATCCGGGGCCATTGGAGGCGCCGGCCCTTGCCGCGGCCCTGGGGGATGCGTTCCTGTCCACGCCGTCGGGCGCCCTCGGTCTTCTTGCCGATTTGGTCCAGGAACTCTCGGTCCAGCCGCGTGCAGATGCCCCCGTCCGCGCCCTCGAACATCCCCGGACCCGGATCGCAGAGGGCCACCGTGTCGTCCGGATAGAGGGCGAAGCACTCGAGGGTCAGCTGGCCATGGGCGACCCCCGCTTCGTGCATGGCCTCGACGCAACCGCGAATCCCGGCGACGATCGCGGCACGCTGGCGACGGCGCCTGCTTCGGCTCAGGGCGGGGCGAATCGCTCGCGCCCCCGGCGGAGGGCAGGGCAGCAGCACGAGGTTGTCGCCGAGCCGGCGCACCGGCCAGTTCACCGGCGGATGACGATGGGCGCGATCCCAAATCTGGTCGGAGCGCGGCGCGATGTCCGCCTCGGCCGGGACCAACCGGTCGAGCTCGACCGCGATCAGGCTGGAGCAGCCGCCCACCGACCAGGCCCGACGCCCGGTTGGCAGCTCGCCCGCCGGCGTCAGTGTCAGGCCGGAGACCTCCGTCGAGCCCGGCCGGGGGACGGGGACGCGGCGGATCAGGGCAAGCGAGCAATCGTCGTCGCTGTGGCGCCGGATGACCTCGCTGGTCAGCAGACGCTCGAACTCGTCCTCCCCCCAGCCATCGAGCACCGGGGCGTTGAGCAGGCTGTTGACGATCGTGGCCAGGGGCCAGCGGCCGTCGTCGCCCCGCCCGACCAGGTGCGAGTCGAGCCCGTCGCTGGAGAGCAGCACGCTCTCGATCTCGGCCGCGGGGCGCACCGCGATCTCGATCTTGCCGTCGAGGTCGGGACCGGTGATGAAGTCGGTGTGGTTGGCGATCTCCGTATCCGGAGCCATCGCGATCAGCTCCAGATAGCCGCGGAAATCTCGCAGTACATGCACACCGTCGCCGACGGAGGCGACGGCGACCTGCTTGGGCCCGAACACCGCGATGGAGAGGGTGGTCGCCAGGTCCTCCAGCTGCATGCTCTGCTCGGGGCGCTCGGGGGCGCGGGCTACCGCGAAGAGGGTGCGGCGGGCGCTGCGAATCGCGTCCGCGAGAGCCGTCTCCAGCGGCGCGGGGGCCTGCTCCTGCATGCTCTCCTGAAGCGACTCGACAGCGGCGGCGACGGCGAGCCGGGCGCCATAGCCGCCATGCTTCGCCGATCCGGCGCCATCGGCCAGCGCGACGAGCGCCGTGCCCTCCTCCCAGGACACAGCCACCGCGTCCTGGGAGGGCTGCCCCTCGGCCCGCTTCGCACCGGGTACGACCGCGGAGAGGACCGCGGGGGCCGGGCGTCGGCTTCCGGCGCTCAAGTTTGAACCGACATCCAGCCCTGCGCCGGCGGCAACGGCGGCTTCTCCCCGGGGATGCTGTTGGCGGTCACCGTGAGCGAGTCGCTGATCCACTTGAACAGCTCCCGGAACCTGCCCGCGACGAGCCGTGCCGGCTCGCGGCCTTGGGGACTGATCCTGGCCAGCGTCTCGAAGTTCGCCTCTTCGGTGCCGATGCAGAAGAAGTTGAGCTTGCCGCGTGCCTCCATCGCGTGGGCCTCCTGCGCTGCGTTCGCGTAGCTGTCGGTCGGCTCGCCGTCAGTGATCAGGAACATCATCGCGGCGTAGGCCTTGGCGCCGCGGGACCGGTACTCGACGCGGCGAGCTTCGATCGTGTCGAGCCCCAGCTGGATCGCGCCGCCCATCGGCGTGGCGCCTTCGGCGGCGAAGGTCGGTGGGCGGAAATCGCGCGCCAGGGTAGGAGGAACCTCGACCCGCAGGCCGGGATCCTGCAGGGCCACGACCGCGATGTCAGCGCGGTTGCGCGCCAGCTCGTCCTCGTTGACTTCTACCGCGAACTGCTTCATGGCCCGATTGACTTCGTCGATCGCGCCGTTCATCTGCATCGACGAGGAGCAATCGACCAGCAGCACGCAGGCCGCGAACGGCCCCGGCTCGCCACGCGGAATTTCGAATCCCGCTGGAACCATGTCGGTGGACGTCGAGTACTCCATCTAGAGACCTCCGTTCGTTGACATCAACAGCTGACCGCCAGAGCATTACGGCTCTTTCGACCAACTCTCCCAGTGCCCCGCTGCCTCCGTTGCAACCCCGGGCGCCGACCTTACCGTGTAGTCGAGAGAAATGCTCATCTCGATCAGACTGAACCCTTTAAAAATATGAGAGTACGTATATCCGGAAGGCATTTCGACCCTTAACCTTTCGCTAGTCTCGTGGCGATGGCGGGAGGGGAGGAAGGGGCGGCAGCAGCGGAGGCGCCGCGCGTCTACAAGCGCGAATGGACGGCTCCTGTCTGGAGGGGCTCGCTCGCCGAGCTGATCGACGCCTCCCAGACTGCACTCGAGGAGCTGGGCAAGACCGCGTCCCGCAGTGCCCCCACGGCTTCTCGGTACGGATAAGCGGCAGCGCGCAGACCGGAATCCACGTCGTCGCGACCGGTAGCGAGACGTTCGCGATCGGAATGGCGATCGCGCTGAAGTCGCGGCTTTCGGGTGGGGTCGAAGCAGGGGAGAGGGCGGCCCGGGTCCCCCCGGACGCGGCGGACCTGATTGCCGGCGCGCTTGTCGGGGCCCTGACCTTCGCCATCGGAGCCTTCGGTCTCGTCAGGGATCTGGGCCCGGCGGTGTCGGGCTTGCTCGCGTTGACCGCGCTTGGCGTCTGCACCCAGGCCGCGTACAGCACCGTATGGGTGAGAAGAGGCGAGCGAAGGCCACCGGCCTTCAGGGTCGTGCGGGAGGGCCAGCAGTTTCCCGACGACACGGTGGAAGGCGACGGCCTGCTCTGGAATGCAAAGAAGTGGCTCGATCGCTGCTGGCTGGCGCCCTCCTCACCCGCCTGGCCCAGGAGATCAACTTCTGATCGTTGCGGGTTCTACTGGCATTCCTCACGTTTCTACTCAGGCGAGCTGAAGTTCGTGTGCTGCGTTAAACGTGCTCCTCGCCCTCGGAGTGAAACCAGTTGTTGCCCCAGCGGCCACCGATCTACTGGTCCGCGAGAATGCGGAACCGCGGTAGGGCAATGTCGTCGACCCGATTCTCGTCGCCGGACCGGCCCCCCCGACCCGCCGCGTCCGAGTCCGACGACGGTCCCGTCAACCGTTTCCAGAAAGCGGGGCTGATCGAGCAGGGTCGTGATTTCGCGGGGACAGGAACGAAACGAGATCGTCGGGAGCATCCCCGACTTCGTCAACGATCTCGGCTCGGCCGTCAACGAGCGCGATGACGTCCTCGAGATCGTGGACCTTCGGTTTCGTAGCCCGAGTCCGGAGATCGGCTGGGCTACGTGGAGCCCGCTCTAAAGCGGTTTTCCGCAGATCGAGTCCCGCTGGGATCGGCTGGAATCTGTGGGGCATGTTGCCCCATTCGTTGCCCCAGGACGGGTGAACAGCCTTGATGCCCGGGTACCCTGCGGGCATGGCCCAAGCCAACCAGACAGAGGAATCCGTTGCCAAGCGCCGCCGCGCGGCGGCTGAGCAGATGCGCGGCATGTTTGCTCACGTAGCTCCTGATGTGAGTCTGGCGGACGAGCTGATCGCCGAGCGTCGAGCCGAAGTGCGCGCTGAACAGCAAGCAGAGGCCCAGCGGCAGCGCGACAAGGATTGATGCCTCAGCGCACCGATATGGAAAAGAATCCCTGGACCAACCCCGATCCCCAGCCCGGCGACTTCGACCCGGAGCTCGACCGCGTCCGCTGCGACCAGATCGAGATACACGAGGGCAATCCCGACGCGACGCTGGCGACTCTCATCAGCGGCGAGGGCGACTCCAACAAGCGTTAGAGCCAATCGTCATCGAGCGCGGCCAAGCCCGGCATACATCGGGCCGGACCCTGGCCTGAAATCCACGGCGGAACTAGTTGCGCCGTGGATTCCTGTTCTCGGCCGTGTCCTGCGATCCCAAGAACTTGTGTGCCTCGGCCGTCGCCTTATCAAGTGGTTCGAGGCTAGAAGCCTCGGCCCCCTTTTGATGCTGGTCGATGGGAGGCTCCGTCTCGTCAAGCGGAACATTGGACGCTGGGTCAGTCGAGTCGGGACGCTCCTCAGGATCAGTCACTCTGACGCCTCCAATCCAGGACCTGCATCCTGGATTTGATTCTCGTCCATGGGAGGCGTCGTTTCGTCGAGCGGAACATCAGACGCAGGGTCATCGGTTGGGTCGGGACGTTGCTCGAGATTCTTCACTTCGATTCCCCGCTGCCCCCACCGCGATCCTCAGGCGTCGTAGCTTCCGCTTCGATATCGGCCTTCTCAAGCAGATCCATCGGGGGCGTCGTTTCGTCGAGCGGTACCTCGGGCGCGGAGTCGTCCTCCGGGGGATCGTCGAAGAAGCTCATACCGAACTCGTATCGCCCTCGTAGTGGATCGGCGCAGCCGTCTCGTCAAGCGGAACCTCCGCGGGCGGCGGATTCTGGCTGAACCGGGTCTGGCTGTGGTGCATTAGGCATTAGAAAGTCACCTCAACAATAAGGATACCGAGCGCGACACCCACCGCAAGAAGCCCGACCAGAAACAGAATGCCCGCCCAACGCAGCGTCGTCGCCGCCTTGTCCCCTATCCGGGTGGTCGAGTCGATCGACTTCAAGAGCCCTCTGATCGTTCGAATATGGACGCGCCAGAGGTCCGGCTCGTGCGTGAAACGCTCCGTCGTGTAGTTGGCGATCTCGCGGGCCGAAATATCGGACACCAGCTGCGGTCGGAATGGAGCCCCAAGAATCGAGGTGACGAGAGCGGCGACCAAGAGGATCGTTCCTGCCAGTAGCGCGATACCGGCGACGTCGCGGGGACATCCATCAAGTGCATTCAGGATTCGATCTGCGTTCCCGCCAACGAGGGCGACGACAGCGGCGGCGAACCCAGCAAGCTGCCCTCCTCGAGTTCGCAATGACTGGACTCGCTCGCGCAGATCTCCGAGCAAAGCCTCCGCCTGCTGGACGTACCAGGCGATTGCCTCTGGATTTGGTTTGCGCGACGCGCCTTCCGACCCGGTGGACATGGCCAGCAGCGTAGGTCTCCAGGCAGACGGCTCCTGCTACTTCGCGAGTCGACGCAGCGTCTCACGGTGGCCCGGATCGCGGCCATGATCCTGCGGCGGCGCTCTTTGGCGTTACCTGGCAGGCCAAAGCGGGACTTCCCTTTCTTGGCTGGCGGGAGCTTCATCACCTGGGCATTGTTGCGGTCGCTTCACCGAGTGGTAGATCAAGCGGCGGCGCCTCGTCGCCCGGCAGCAAATGCGTGTAGCGAGTCAGCGTGAAGGCGGGTGAGTGGTGGCCGAGGGCGCGGCTCAGTTGGAGGAGGTTGGTCCCTTGGCTGAGGTGGATCGAGGCGAAGGTGTGGCGGAACGTGTGGAAACCGGCCCAGGGGGCGTTGACCTCCTCCACGAGCGGCTTGAGGACGCGGCGGCGGAGGTTGTTGGGGTCGAGCGGGCCGCCGCTTTCGTTGGGGAAAGCGAGGGCGGTGGAATCCTGATCGGGCTGGGCGGCGAGGTGGACGCGCAGCTTGGCTGCCAACGGTGCCGGTAGGCGGACCTCGCGGCGACCATGCTTGCTCTTGGGCGGCTCGATTCGTTCGCGGACGACGGCGCGACGGATGCAGACCTCGGGCTCATCTGCGTCAAGCTGGAGATGCAGGCGCTGGAGGGCGATCGCCTCGCTGATCCGCAGGCCGCCGCTCGCGAGGAGCTCGAACAGCGGCTTGTGGCGCTCGGGCGCCATCGCGAGGACCGCGGAGAGCTGCTGGCGGGTGAAGATTTTGACCTCGTCCTCCTCGTCGGCGATCTGCTCTCGGTGTGGCATCGCCAGGCCCTGGGCCGGGTTGTGGCGGATCAGGCCCTCGCGCTTCGCGGTGGCCAGGGCGGCACGGAGCGGGTTGGCGATGTTGGCGACCGTGCTGTCCGCGAGGCGTTGGCCCTGCTCGCTCTCGTCGGCGAGCCAGTCCAGGAAGCGGGCGAGATCGTAGGTAGTCACGTCAACCAGCTTCAGCCTGCCGGAGAAGTAGGGACGGGCGTAGGCAGCGATCAGACGGCGGTATTCGTCGCGGGTGTTCTCGCGGAAGCCGCGCCTCCCCTGGCCCCGGTATCGCTCGACCCACTCCCTGAGGTAGCGCAGGAAGGTGATCGTCGTGCGCTCCTGAAACTCCCCGCGGTCGCGGTCGGTCTCGCTCTCGCGCTTGATCCTTCGCGCTGCCTCGTAGGTGCGGGCGTTGCGCTTTCGCTGCCTCCCCGCCACCCGGATGACAGCGACGTAGCCGACGACATTGCCGTCGCCGTCGATGCGCTTGAAGACGCCGGGCGTCTTGGTCTTTCTGAGCCGCCGCCTATCGCCGCAGCCTGGACCGGCCGCAGGGGCCGACGTATCCTGAGAATTGCTCATGAGCTAATCCCTCGTGAGCCGGGGGCGGGCCGTTCGTAGCGGCGCCGCCCCATTTGACATTGACGGACAAAACGTTACAAGGTGCGCCGAGCGGCAGCGAGGCGCGCGGGCATCGCTAGGCGAAGGTCAGCAGAGCCACGGCGAGGCTGAGGGCGGCGGGACGATTCCGCACCTTGGCGGCGGCCACCGGAGAGGATCGATCAGGGATGTAGACCCTTCGGGATATAGAAGTCAGCGATTTAGGAGCGTCGAAAAGCCAGGCCGCAAGCGGGCAAGAGGACGTTGCCGAGGGCCGCAATGCGAGCCGTAGTGCGAAGTGCAGTGCGAGCTATAGAGCGAGCCGCAGTGCGAGCCGGAGTTTGGGTGCGGACCCCGATGCGGACCCCAGTGCGGACCCCTGTACGAACCCCGGTGCGAACCACCGCGCGAACTACAGAACGAAGCGCGAAACGAAGTACGGAACGAACGCAGAGCGAAGCGAGCACATGCTCGTTTAGGCGCCTGGATCGGCCTCCGAGATGCTGTACTCGCCGGGTCCCATGCCGACGAAGCTGGGCCGGTAGGCGATGCCGTCGAGGAGGTCGGCGGGCGGGATCGAGAGAGCGCCGCCGAGCCGGATCACGATGTCGAGGCTGGGGACGTTGGCTTCCTTCTCGTACTTGTTGACGGCACCGCGGCTGATCGAGGCGCGGAGCGCAACCTTCTCCTGGCTGAGGCCCGCTCGCCTGCGGCAGCGGAACAGGTTCTCGGCGAAGCGGGCTTTGAAGGTGGCGCTGTCGCAGGCCGGGAAGATCATGCGGCTTTCAGCTCCGGTCGCTCGGCAATCTCGAAGCCTCCGCCGACTATCTCGACGTATCCCGGCGTCCACTCCAGGCCAGCGAGAAGATCGCTCACTGGCGCTGAGAGGCTTCCGGCCAGCCTCAGGACCGTGTCGATCCGAGGCGTCCGCACACCGCGCTCCAAGGAGCCGACCTGGGTGCGGTGGAGCTGAGCGCGATAGCCAAGCTCTTCCTGGGACAGGCCCGCCCGTTCGCGACAGCGGCGCAGGTTCTTGGCGAAGCGAGCGGCAACCTCGGGCGAGGGCTCCATGGGATCAGCCGCCTTCGCGATCAAGGCTGGCCAGCACGTCCTCGCAGGCGCCGAGGCCGAGGCGGAACCGCCTGTTGGCCTCCTCGTCTTCTTCCCTCGACCTACGCTCGGTGGGCGATTCGGTCAGCGGGCGCTCCGCTTCGTCCTGGAGCCGCTGGAGCAGCTCCGACAGCGCATCGAGTGGCATCGTCAGCGCGACAGACTCGCGGCGTCGTCCGGGCGCCAGCCAATGTCTTCCAGCAGCCGGAAGTCCTCAGCGAACTCGCGGCCGAGGCGCTCGGCCACGTCGAAGTCCTCGCGCTGCTCCATCTCCACGAAGACATCGCTGAGGCCGCCGAGGTGATTACGCACCAGCGCGTAGAGGCCGTCGCGTTGGTCCCTGCTGATCGTGGCGGTGCTGCTGGGCGTCACGCGGCGAACGTAGGTGGAAAGGAGACCCGTCTCAAGGCCTTCGGCCGACCGTCACTTGACCTCACATTGCCCCAGGCGTTGCCCCACGGCCGTTTTTCGCCCTACCGCGCGATCCCCAGAACGCAGGAAACCCGCTCCACAAGCGGCTTTCCGCGAACGCGCCCGACAGGATTCGAACCTGTGACCTTCGGTTTCGTAGATCCAAGATCCAGCGAGATACAGCCGAGTCACAGAGCCAAAAAGCCGGTGAGTGTGCCGCCGACCGTAGCGAAAAAGTAGCGATCAGCGGTTGCATATTTCCGATACGGCCACGGTAGCACCGGGACTCGTTGCCAGAGTTCGAGCGGACGACCGGCAATCAGCGGTCGTAGGCTCGGCCGCGAGGCAATACTCGGAGGATCGCGATCGCGCGACGATCATCGTCGAAGCTGAAGCGAACTCGCCAATCGCCTACGCGTAGTCGCCACTGGACCGAATCGAGCTTGCGAATGTCTGCGGCCCGCGGCTCGGCCACAAAGCGATCAAGAGCGTCGAGAATGCGGCGCTGAACCGATGGATCGAGTCGCTTTAGATCGCGCCGAGCGGGGGGCGTGATCTCATACGACCAATCGGGGCTCAATCGAGGTCGAGCTCGCGGCGCATTTCATCTGAAGAGACCGCCTCGCCTCGGCGGTAGGAAGCAAGCGCCTCGGCTGCACTGGCGTCCTCCTCCGCGCTAGAAGGCTCGTCATCAATCGGCGCAGAGGCGAGAGCGTGCAGCATCGGATCGTCCCGCCGACGCTCGACGATCACCAGAGCAGCCTCGGCCTCCTGCTCAGAGAGGTCGTCAACCAGCTTGTGCAGTCGCTCCTTCGTGGTCATTAACCCGAATCGTAGTAGGTAGGAGCCAGGTCGTGCTCGTCTTGACCACCGGGTCGAGATCCGCCATCCGAACTTGCCTTCCAAGGAAGGCTCCCGACTAGATCGCGTGGAACCAAAGTCGAGAGCAAGAGCGCCGCATGCCCATGTACGGTCGGCCTTCAATGAAGGAGGCGCGGGCAAGCAAACCAGAGGAAGCATCTGGACCTCATCAATGGCAGCCAAGCGGTGAGGCGGCAAAGCTCTTGGGAGATTCTCAGGACGTGATCCCAATCGTCGGCGCTGGCGTGAGCGCTGCGGCAGGCTTCCCGGGCACGAATGATTTTCTGAAAGCACTCCTCTCTAGGTTCAGGCCAGCGCCGGGAGCTCCGCAGCTTCAGGAACACGACGACTTCTTCGGCAGTGTCGACAAGCTGGTATGCGGCGATATCGAACGCGAAGAACAGCTACAGGCCTTCACCGCCGATTTCTATGGCGAGGCCGTTGCCCACATTGAGCCAGAGTCGATCGCGTTCTATCTGATCCATGTTCCTTCTCGCCTTATCGTCACGCTCAACTACGACCGATCCCTTGAGATCGCTGCCGACGAGATTAGGGTTGATACGAACTCTCTCTACGGGGAAAAGGGAATTCGGGCGTTCATTCAGCTGGCTCAATCCCCTAGTCGCCCTAATGAACCGACGATCCTCCATCTGCATGGATCGGTGGATAACCCCGATGGAATCGTCCTCACTCAAGGCTCCTACCAGGATCTCTCCCAGGACAACCTCGAGAAACTTTTTGCCGCTCTCCGCAAGCGCAGAATGTGCGTCCTCGGCAGCAACCTTAGGGAGCCCCATCTACTCGGATCGCTCGAACGGGTAAATGAAGAGCAACCCAGCAACAAGCCGCATCCCTTTTTTGCAGCTGACCCTGGGTCCTTCATCGGCGACTACCCAGGCCTTGAAACGAGAGCTGGTTTGCGCGTATTCCAACTGCCTAGTCGCGAGCACATCCATGGCCTCGCTGCTTTTCTTGGTCGCGAGGCGGTCCTTCCTTCTCGGCTCTTGGAACTAGAAAGTACCGACGAACGAACCGAGTCCTTGCCTGCGCGAGGGCCTTCTGTGGAGATGTCACCCGACATCGCGCCTTCGCCCGATACCGCCGACGCCGGCTATGTCCCAAACGTGCTTGTCGAGGAGCACGGAGAAGAGAGCGACCATGAGCGATCCGCGCGACTGGCCCAGGCGATCCTTAACGCAGGCCGCCGGCGACGGTCGTTCCCGGAAATGGACGGGCGTGTGTGGACCGAGCAACAGCTGGCCAACAGCGCTCGGAATGTAGTTGTGGGTGCCCCGGGGTCAGGGAAGACCGAGCTAATGCGGCACACCGCAATGCTGAGCGCTCCGAATCAGAGATCACTGGTGATCCCGCTTCGTGAGGTTTCCCTCGTCGCGGGGGATGCGGCAACTCGATTGACCCGATGGGCGTCAAAGATGTCCACAGACTCGCTACGAAAGCCGAGTCGCCAAGAAATCGAAGAGGACACCTTTCACTTCCTTCTCGACGGCTTGGATGAGGTCGCAATTCCAAACCAGGATCGGGTTGCCCAAATGATCGTGGCTCTGGCAGACGCCTATCCGCGCCACTCATTCACGGTCAGCTCCCGCCCGATTCCTGCCCTCGGCGCGTTTGACCCGACTGCTTGGAATCGCCTCGAACTAAACCCGGGAACGACCTGGCGGGAACGCTACCTACAAAGTCGAGGCGGACCCTCCTTCGAAGATCTCGTCTCCACCCTGGAGAGCGGAACCGAACTTATCGACCTCCTTGAGCTTCCCTTCTTCCTGGTTCAGGTGGTCGAGATGTTTGACAGTGGAGACCTCCACGAGATGAACCTTTGGAGTTGCCTTGGGGAACTCGTTACCCAAGCGCTTGCACGAGAGGAGGCGGAAGATCGGCTGCCCCTGGATAGCCATCAGGCTCGAACTTGGCTGCAGGATGCCGCTTTGGCAATGCAACTCGCGGGACGGACCGCAGCCTCGATCAAGGATCTTTCCACGGTATCCCCGCACTCCGGTGTTCAAGCGGATACGGCAGAGATAGCCGAGGGTCTGGTCCAACGCTCGATGCTGCGTCGCTCGGGAGACGAGTACGCGTTTACTCACCGAATCATCGGCGAGGCACTGGCCGCTGAAGCATTGCTTCGCCGGGGTCCGAGCGAAGAGCTATTGGACGCGATCGTCCCCAATCGCAACGAGCTTGTCCGAGGCGTCAGGAATGACTGGCAGGTCTCACTGACCCTTTCGATGCTCGCCGACAGCAGGTGGCGTGATGCGGTCAAGGCACGAGACCCCTTGAATTGGGCGCGGGCCGTCCCGGCGAGCGCTGAGCACCCCGAACGTCGTGAGGCCGCCCTCCTCATCTGGCGCACCTATTCGAAGTGGAAGATCTGGCTTTGGGAACGAGAAGAACCGGAGATCCTTCATGGAGTCGCCTCCCTGGGTCGTCATCTCGCCGCCAACGACCTGCCCGAGGTCATAGAGGAGATCCAAGAAGGACTCGATGACCCTTCAGCGCAGATCCAAGGCAATTCGATTCGCGTCCTTTCACAAGGCAAGTTTCATGTGGCCAATCTCGAGGGAGATCTCCGGCGGGTTCTCGAAGACGATTCCCGAGAGCCGGTAGTCCGACGCCAGGCTGCAATGGCGGCTGCGGACCTAGGCTCGCACTCGCTGCTTCCTGCGCTTATCAAGCGGGCGAATCAGCAACAGGCACAAGAAGACTCCGAGTCTCAAACCTGTGCGTATGCAATCAGTGACCTGGTTCAGGGCGAAGACGAGCTGGTCGCGGCTGCGACCGAGGTCCTCGACAGCAAAGAGGCCCGCTTTGTCTTGCTGCTCCGTGTGGAAGAACGAGCAACGCCACAAAATCGTCTTCACTTCCTGCGGAGGTACGCCGCAGTCGACCAAGAGGCATATTCAACCGAGAAGGAGCGGCTATTCGACTTGATTGAGGATCTCGGGACTCCTAACGCCCAACAGGTGGAAGAGATCGCCGAAATTGCCGGGATCTGGGAACTTTCTGCCGAGGAGCTCAAGGACGCGTTCGCCGAACACAAAGTAGCGGCGGTCAGGGGACTCGGGCGTGGCCTAGAGGAAGCAGACGGTAAGTGGTGGAGAGCGTTCGCGCTGCTCCATATGTTCAGCCCTGAGGAGCTGGAAGATGGCGGAGCTCCGGAGGAGATGGTTGAGCGCCGTCGATCACAGATCACAAACGCTGGTCTTGCGCCATTGCATGTGCCGCGGCGTCGACAGGAAAGTGATGCGACGCCGACGTTGGTCGAGCTCTTGGGCGAGGGGACGGAAACGGCCGACCTGGACATCATGTCCAACGCTCACTACTTCTCAAACGAGGCAAAAGAGCTCGATCCCGATGGACGCTCGAAGCTTCTCCAACGCCTGGAGACCTGGTGGTCGGGTCGGATCCTTGAGGCAATTCAGGAACAAGCTCCGAACAGATGGACGATTGCTCGTTGGGCATCTGCCTGGCTCTGGCTTGCCCCAGCGATCCAAGCGCCTTTGAACACCGAACGTTGGGGGGAAATTGCCCGAGCCGAACCCCTCTACGACGAGCAGACGGACTGGCTGCAGTCCCAGGCAAGCGAGGTTTCAGTTAGCAACGCTGTGCGCGACTTGGACAGTCGAAAGGCAAAGGCATGGAGTCATCTTCTTAAGGCTGCCGGGACTTATGCGACCGACGAGCTTCTCGACTCGCTCGTTGAGCAGCTCGATCCTGAGCCGGAGGAATCAGGCTACGTCGAAGAGATCGCGACGACCCTTACTGATCGACAGGACGAACGGCGCTTGCAGGCTCTCGCGAAGAAAAGTTCATTTCTTCAAACGCAACTTCGCCCGTACCGTGCAAGTCTTGGTGATGCGGCGTCGATTCGAGAACTGCTCCATGACTTGGCGCTCTCCCTCCGCGAGAGTGCACGCAGCGAACGAGGGTTCCAGTGGCTCAACGGCCTTACTGACAACCAGTTTCTAGACCAGCTCTTTGAGTGCCTTGCGCTCGCAAATGAAGGACATCGCTCCCCCCGGGACGGGCTTTGGGAAGTCCAGGGCGCCCTACAGGAGGCCATCCGGCGAATAGGCGGAGAGGCAGCGGTCCGGGGCTACGACAGGCTCCTAACGAACGAGGAATTCCGGTTCGCCCGTCTCCAACGAAACGTAATCGTCTATCGAGAGTTGATGGCTGATGGACTAATAGCAGCTGCGCGCGCGGCTGCTTCGGCCGGAGTTCCATTGCTTCCTCAGCCCACCCTCGATTGAGGACTATCCGGCACCCGAGTCCCAGCCGCTCACTCAGGCCTCTGAAGTTCGGCCACAAGGTCTAGTGCCGGCGACAGCTCCGCGTCGATCAAATGCCCATAGACATCGAACGTGTAGGCGGCGGAGTGGTGGCCCATCCACCGCTGTAGGCGCAAGGGCGAAAGGCCGCGCTCGATCAGCATGGACGCGCAGGTGTGACGGAGGGCGTGAAAGCCAGCCCGCGGCAAGCCAGCTCGCTTCGCTGCCGGTGCCAGCACTCGGTGGCGCACGTTGTTCGGCCGCACTGGGGCGCCACGTCGACCGCGGAAGACGAGGGCCTCCTCGCCCAATACAGGGTCCCGTAGCGCTTCAAGGCGGCGAGCTAGCGCCTTGTCGATCGGAACGCAGCGTCTGCCGAAGCGAGACTTTGGCGCGCCCACTACGCCATCAACGATCGAGCGGCGTACCCACAGGTGGGCTGGGTCATCCAGCTCCAGATCGCACCAGCGCAAGGCAATCGCCTCGGAGACCCGCAGACCAGTTGAGGCCAGGAGATCGAAGAAGGGACGCCACTCCGCAGGAATCTCGTCCAACAGCTTTCCCAGCTGTGTCCGTGTCAGGAAGCGCCCTTGTTCGAAGTGCCATCCCCGCCCCCCGCGTCGGCGTGGCAGCACCAGACCCCGGACCGCCTCCCCTTCGATCAGTCCCTCCCGCGATGCGTTCTCCAAGCAGAGGCGCAGCGGCCCCACTGCGTTTGCGATCGAACGATCCGAGAGCCGCCCGCGCGGGCCACGGTAGGCGGCAAGCCAGCTGACAAAGCCCTGCAGGGCACGTCGGTCGAGCTCGCGCAGGCGGACCTCCGGCTGGAAGTAGCGGAGCGCGAAGGTGATCAGCAGCCGGCGGTATTCCCGGCGCGTTGGCTCACTGACCGTGTCGTGGCCAAAGCCGGCGTGGGCGTCGACCCACTCGAGCGCGTAGCTGTGCAGGGTGGGGCCAAGCCGCTCGGCGCGAGCTTCGGCATCGCGTGCCAGCTTGATCTCCCGAGCACTGGCGAAGTTCGGCGCCGCCTCCTTGTGCTGGCGCCCGCCACTCCGATAGACGGCGACGTAGCGACTTCCTCGATGGTAGACGCCGGGATAGGAAGTGCGCGTCAGCGATCCTCGCTCGCGGGGCGAAGAGACTTGCCGTGTTGCCGCCCCTGTTGCCATCAGCTGGACCTAGCCAGGGCCATACAAGCTCCGTCATTCAGCTTGGCGGAGCGGTTTGCTGCGAGGCGGCGGAACGCGCCCGACAGGATTCGAACCTGTGACCTTCGGTTTCGTAGACCGACGCTCTATCCAACTGAGCTACGGGCGCGGGTTCCAGGGCGAAGCCCGGAGGGGCGATTCTAGGGGAGGCGGGGCGGAACTAGGCGGTCTCGGCCTCGGCGGGCTGGTTGCGCCGGACGTGCCACTGGACCGTCGCCGTGGCGACCCGCTGGCCCGAGGCGTCGCTCAGCTCGATCTCACAGGGGAAAACGACCTTGCCCTCGGCGTCGAGGGTAGCCAAGGCCTCGTCTTTCGGGACGCCGAGCTTCGCCTCTGCCTCGATCGGGCCGTTGGCGATCTTTTCGTAGGAGATCTCGGCGTTGCGGGCCAGCGGGGTCACCTCGCCCATGCGCTCGGCGAAGGCGCCGACGAAGGCCGCGCCCGAAGCCGTCTCGGCCAGGGTGAAGAGGGCGCCGGCGTGTTGGGAGCCGACGTGGTTGGTCAACTCGGACCGCTCGGGAAGGACCACGGTCGCCTCGCCTTCGCCGATGCTCGTTATCTCCAGGCCGAGGTAGCCGGCGAACGGCACCGCCTGGGTCATCCCCGCCGCGATCGCGTCGAAGTCGGTCATCGCCCGGAACCCTATCCGCAGGGCGACGCGTCAGCGTCCCTCGAACTCGGCGTGGCCTGGCCCCTTCTCGAGGAAGGTCTTGACGGCACGCTGCAGGTCCTCGCTGGCGAAGAGCTCGCCGGCGTCGGTGCGGACCGCCTCGTCGGCGGC
This sequence comes from uncultured Solirubrobacterales bacterium, assembly GCA_963703235.1. Taxonomy (GTDB): domain Bacteria; phylum Actinomycetota; class Thermoleophilia; order Solirubrobacterales; family 70-9; genus VRUE01. Next base: position 59,271 of record OY969802.1, read on the forward strand.
CGCGATGCCGCCCTCGCGGTAGCGGCGCAGGATGTGCTTGGTCATCGCGTGGGCCCTGGTCGGGCCGGCGGCCAGCTCGGCGGCGAAGGCGCGGGCGCGCTCGTCGAACCCCTCGTCGTCGTAGAGGAGGTTGACGACGCCCCAGCGCTCCATCTCCTCGGCGCCGAACAGCTCGCCGCTCATCACGAAGTGGCGGGCCCGACCGCTGCCGGCTCGCTCGGCGAGACGTTGGGTGCCGCCCATCGACGGCGTCAGGCCGACGACCTTCTCGACCAGGCCGAACTTCGCCGAGCGGGCGGCGACGATCAGGTCGCAGCCGAGCGCCAGCTCGAAGGCTGCGGTCAGGGTGAGGGCATGGGCCGCGAAGACAACCGGCAGCGGCAGCGCTTCGACCCGCTCGACCGTCCCGATCAGCTCGTCCCAGAGCCCACTCGCGCGTTCCGGCGTCAGTCCCTCGAACTCGTGGACGTCGACGCCGCCCGAGACCGCACGGCCCTCGGCTCGAAAGAGCAGCGCCCGCGGCGGGTCGCTCTCGACCGTCTCGATCGCCGCCCCCAACCCCTCGAGCATGCGGCTGTCGAACAGGTTCAGCGGTGGGCTGTCGAAGGTCGCCACCGCGAGCCCGCCTCCGTCTCGCTCCAGTCGAACCGCCTCGGGCATGGGCGGCACCCTACCCACCCTCAGGGCACGCGGTGGACCTCGAACAGGTTGGTGCCGAGGCCGTGGTCCGGCAGGCCGGCGACGATCGCGATCAGCTCGCCCGAGGAGGCGACCCCGTGCTGCGCGGCGAGCTGCGCGCAGTGGTCGAGCAGGTCGCGCACCTCGGCCTCGTGCTCGCTGTGGACGGCGGTCACGCCAAAGAGGAGGTTGAGGCGGCGCACCGTCTCGATCCGCGGCGAGACCGCCAGCACCGGCACCTTGGGACGGTGGGCGGAGACGAGGCGGGCGCTGCGGCCGCTGGTCGTCGGCACGACGAGCGCCGCCAAGTTGAGGCGGTAGACGGCGCCGACCGCGCTCTGGGCGACCGAGTCGGCGACGTCCTGGGTGGTCTGGTCGGTGCGGCCGAAGAGCCACTCGCCGTAGCGCAGGTCGGGCTCGGTCGCGCGGGCGATCTGGTCCATCGTCTGAACCGCCTCGACCGGGTGGCGGCCGACCGCGGTCTCCTCGGAGAGCATCACCGCGTCGGTGCCGTCGTAGATCGCGTTGGCGACGTCGGTCACCTCGGCCCGGGTCGGGCGGCGCTCGGTTACCATCGAGGCCAGCATCTGGGTCGCGGTGATCGCCGGCTTCGAGCGCTGGCCGGCGGCCCGGATCAGGCGCTTCTGGACGACCGGCACCTCGGCCAGCGGCAGCTCGATCCCGAGGTCGCCGCGGGCGACCATGATGCCGCCGCTCGCAGCGCGGATGATCTCCTCCGCGTTCTCGGCCGCCTGCGGCTTCTCGATCTTGGCGATCAGGGGCAGGTCGGCGTCGAGCGAGCGCAGCCGCTCGCTGACCGGTTCGAGGTCGGCCGCGGAGGAGACGAAGGAGATGGCGAGCAGGTCGGCGCCGTGCTCGACCGCGAACTCGACCCAGCCGAGGTCGCCGTCGGTGGCGGCCCTGGCGGTGGTGCCGGGGATGTTCATCCCCTTGTGGGAGGAAAGCGTGCCGCCCACCTCCACCTCGCAGTCGACCCCGCCGTCCTCGGGCTCGCGCACGCGCAACCGGATCGCGCCGTCGGCGAGGTAGACGAGTTCGTCTTCGCGCAGCGAGGCGACGCCGGGCCAGTCGACCGGGATCGTCTCCTCGTCCCCCTCGATCGCCTGCGGGGTCAGCTGCACGTGCATCCCGGTCTGCAGCTCGGTTACGTCGTCGCGCAGCTCGCCGATCCGCAGCTTCGGTCCGGGCAGGTCGCCGAGGATCGCCACCTCTCGCCCGACCCGCTCGCTGGCGGCGCGGATCGACTCGATCGTGCGCGCGTGGCGATCGCGATCGGCGTGGGAGAAGTTGAGCCGGAGGACGTCCGCGCCGGCGCCGATCAATCTCGTCAGGACGTCGTCGTCCCAGCTCGCCGGACCGATCGTGGCGATGATCTTGGTGCGACGCCCGTGGCGCGCTTTAGCGTCAGCTGTCGAGCTTGCCTGCACCGCTATGACTGTAGATGGTGGTCGCGCCGATAACTTCGACATCGATTTGTGTAACACTCAACCCGTGAGCGTCGTCGCGGAACCCGCACCAGAGACCCAGGCTGGCGACGGCCTCGTCGGGGAGGCGGCCCCTTCGCCCGCCGGTCCGATCGAGGCAACCGAGGCGACGCGCCTGCCGGCGCCGCCGGCGATCGAGCAGCCGCGCCTGCTGCAGACCCTGCGCTTCAACCAGCGTCAGATCGAGTTCGTCTTCCGCGCCCGGCGCGAGCTGGGCGAGGTCTTCCGGATGCGCGGCATGGTCGCGGGCGGTCCCGTCGTCACCAGCCACCCCGATCACGTCCGCTCGCTCTTCACCGCGAAGCCCGAGGACGCCCCCTCGCTGACCGGCGAGTCGCCGCTGCGGCCGATCGTCGGGCCGAGCTCCGTCCTCACCGCGATCGGTCCGCGCCACATGCGCCAGCGCAAGCTGCTGCTGCCGCCCTTCCACGGCGAGGCGATCGACCAGTACACGCAGATGATCTCCGAGGCCGCCGAGCGCGAGATCGACACCTGGCCGCTCGGCCGACCCTTCTCGTTGGCGCCGCGGATGCAGGCGATCACCCTCGACGTGATCATGGGCGGGATCTTCGGCATCGAGGGCAAGCCCGAGCGGGGCACCCCGGAGCGGCGGCTGCGGGCGACGATCCGGCGGCTCGTCGCCGCCTCCACCTGGCCCACGGCGCAGATCGGCGAGCTGATCAACATCGGCCGCGAGGAGGCGATCGGCCCAATGCGATTGGGCATCGAGGCGCTCAACCGCGCCACCTACCCGGTGATCGAACAGCGCCGCGCCGAAGACCTCGGCGACCGCCGCGACATCCTCTCGTTGCTGCTGCAGGCGAGGACCGAGAGCGGCGAGGCGCTCGACGACAAAGAACTGCGGGACGAGCTGCTGACCCTCGTCCTCGCCGGCCACGAGACGACCGCCAACTCGCTGGCATGGACCTGGGAGCGCCTGGTCCGCGCGCCGGCCGCCCACGACCGTCTGCGTGAGTCAGTGCGCTCCGACGGCGACGCGGCCGAGGAGATCGAGGCGGCGATCGTCGAGGGAATGCGGTGCCGGCCGGTGATCCCGATGATCGGCCGCCGCGTGATGCGGCCCTGGCGGCTGGGCGAGTACGCGGTGCCGGCTGACACGCCGGTGGCGATGAGCATCCTCCTCGTCCACCACCGCGAGGACCTCTATCCGCAGCCGTTCGAGTTCAAGCCCGAGCGCTGGATCGGCCGTAAGCCCGGCACCTACGAGTGGATCCCGTTCGGCGGCGGCATCCGACGCTGCCTCGGCGCCGCCCTGGCGATGGCCGAGCAGCGCGTCGTCCTCGAGGCGATGGCCCGCCGCCTCGACCTCGAAGCCGGCGATCCCGAGCCGGAGCGCGCCGTCCACCGCAACGTGACGATGATCCCCTCCCGCGGTGCCCGCGTCGTCGTCCGCTCGCGGCTCGACTGAACGCCGGCCGCCAGCGGAGAGGGAGGGATTCGAACCCTCGAGAGAGCTTGCGCCCCCTACTCGCTTAGCAGGCGAGTGCCTTCAGCCACTCGGCCACCTCTCCGGGAGCTGAAAACGATAGCGCCGGCTCCGGGGTACGGCGGAGCTAGGCTCGTCCACGTGAATCCTGCGCCGGAGCAGTCCCACGCCCGCTACGAGGAGATCTTCGCGGAGGTCGAGGCGCCGTTCGCCTTCGTCGACCTCGACGCGATGTGGCTGAACGCGGCGGCGATGCTGGAGCGGGCGGGCGGCAAGCCGATCCGGGTCGCAAGCAAGTCGCTGCGCTGCCGGGCGCTGCTGGAGCGGATTCTTGCCAGCGACGAGCGCTTCGCCGGCTTGATGACCTTCACCCTGCCGGAGACCCTGTGGCTGGCCGAGCAGGGCTACGAGAACCTGCTGCTCGCCTACCCGACCACCGATGCGGAGGCGCTCGGGGAGCTGGCGCTGCGGTCGGTGGCCAATCCCGGCGGCGCGCCGATCGTGATGGTCGACTGCGTCGAGCACCTGGAGGCGATCGAGTCGGTGCTGGGCGCGGGCGCGGCGCCAGTTCGGGTCTGCATCGACGTCGACGCAGGGTGGTGGGCGCTCGGCGGCCGGATCAAGGTCGGCCCGAAGCGCTCGCCGGTCCACACGGTCGAGCAGGCGGTCGCCTTGGCGCAGGAGATCGAGCGGCGTCCGCAGCTGGAGCTGGCGGCGCTGATGGCCTACGAGGGCCAGATCGCCGGCGTCGGCGACCGGCCGCCGGGGCGGCGCCTGCGGGGGGCGGCGATCCGCTGGATGCAGCGCCGCTCCGCCGCCGAGCTGGCCGAGCGGCGCGCCGCGATCGTCGCCGCGATCCGCGAGCCGATGCCGCTGCCGATGGTGAACGGCGGCGGCACCGGCAGCCTCGAGCTGACCGGGGCCGAGGACGCGGTGACCGAGGTCACCGCCGGCTCCGGCTTCTACGCGCCCGCCCTCTTCGACGCCTACGGCCGTTTCTCGCTGACCCCGGCGGCTGGTTTCGCGCTGCCAGTGGTCCGCAAGCCGGCGCCCGCGGTCGCGACCGCACTCGGCGGCGGCTACCTCGCGTCGGGCAGCGGCGACGCGGCGCGGTTGCCGGCGCCCTGGCTGCCGGACGGTTTGCGGCTCGATCCCGAGGAGGGGGCGGGGGAGGTGCAGACGCCGCTGCTCGGCTCGGCGGCGGCGCAGCTCTCGATCGGCGACCGCGTCTACCTCCGCCACGCCAAGGCGGGCGAGCTGTGCGAGCGCTTCGACGTCCTCCACCTGATCGAGGGCGGCGAGATCGTCGACGTCGTCCCCACCTACCGCGGCGAGGGCAAGGCCTTCCTCTAAGGGCGAGGCCTGCATTGGGCCCCTCACAGGGGCCCAATGTGAATCTCGTTAGGGACCGAGGACGCGCGCGGCGTACTCGTTGCTGAAGACGCGCTGGGGGTCGAGCTCGTCGCGAGCGGCCTGGAAGTCGGCCCAGCGCGGGTAGAGCGGCGCCAGGCTGGCGGCGGTCTGGAAGTGGCGCTTCCCCCAGTGCGGGCGACCGTCGTAGTCGCGCATGATCTCCTCGACCGCCTCGAAGTAAGGGCGCCATTCCATTCCCCGGTACTGGTGGACGGCGATGTAGGCGGTGTCGCGCTCGTGCGAGGGGCTGAGCAGAGCGTCGTCGCCGGCCGCGACCCGCATCTCGATCGGAAAGAAGACCGGGTAGCGGTTGGCCCGCACCCACTCGATCGCCCGTCTTGCCGCCTCCGGCCCGTTCTCCCGGGGCACCCCGTACTCCATCTCGGTGAAGCGGACCCGACGCTCGCTGGCGAAGACGCGGTCGCTGCGGTCGGTGGTTTGGCCACCGGAGGCGAGCCGGGCGGCGAGGCGGGAGAGGTGCGGGATGGCCCTGGGGAAGAGCTTGCCGGCCGCCGAGAGCGCCTCCAGCGCCCAGTTCTCGAGCACGACGTCGTTGAGGTGGGCCGCGAGCCGACCGCGTGGCCGGGGCGGGCCGTCGACCCGGTTGCGCTCGAGGACGAGGGCCGAGTCGGCGTAGGGGAAGGTGAACAGCTCGAAGTGGTCGTTGGCCGCCGCCCGCTCCTGGAAGCTGTCGAAGACCTCCTCCCGCGGCTGCGGCGCATCGACGCGGTGCAGGACGAAGGCCGGTACGCAGCGCAGCGTCACCGCCGAGATCGCGCCGAGAGCGCCGATGCCGACCCGCGCCGCCCGCAGCAGGCCGGCCTCGTCCGGACCGAGTTGGCGCACTTCGCCGCCGGCCGTGACCAGCTCGATCCCCTCGACCTGGGCCGAGAGGTTGCGCAGCTCGGCACCGGTTCCGTGGGTCCCGGTCGAGATTGCCCCGGCGACCGTCTGCCGGTCGATGTCGCCGAGGTTCTCCATCGCCAGGCCGAGGCGCTGCAGCTCCTGGTTGAGGTCGGCGAGGACCGTGCCGGCGCCGACCGTTACCCGGCCGCTGGCGGGGTCGGCGTCGATCACGCCGCTCAGCGCGGCGACGTCGATCGCCGTCCCGTCGGTCATCGCGGTCTCGGTGAACGAGTGGCGCGCGCCCGCGACGCTGACGCGGCGCCCCGCCGCGGCCGCCGCGAGGATCGAGGCCACCAGCTCGTCGCGGTCTCGCGGCCGGACGATCTCCGCGGGCCGGCATTCCTGGTCGCCGGTCCAGTTGCGCCAGATGCCGCTCGCCATTCTCCTCTCCTCTCCCGCGCTCATCGCCCGCAGCGTAGCCGGGACCGGCAGGCGGTCAGCCGGCCGCCGGTCGCACCAACGGCGGTGCCAGGGCGCGGTAAGCGTAGGCGGCGGTGGCGAGGAGCAGCACGGTGATCGTGACGCTGGGAGCCGTGTAGCCGATCGCGCTGGCGGCCCCGCCTCCTGCCACCGCGCCGACGGTCTGTCCCGCCGCCCAGGCCATATTCGAGAGCCCGGTCGCATAGCCCTGGTGCAGCCGACTCGAGTCCGCCGTCTCGGACAGGGTCGTCAGCGCTGGCGAGAAGCAGATGCCCGACCCCAGCGAGGCGACGATCAGAGCCGCCAGTACCGGGCCCAGCGCCTGTGCCGCGGCGATGCCGATCATCGCGCAGGCGCAGATCCCGATCCCGATCACGAAGGGGATCCGTCGGCCGGCCCGGTCCGAGTAGCGGCCGGCGATCGGCGCCAGAGCGGACTCCAGCGCCGCTCCGGCGATGAAACCGCCCGCGATCGCGGCGTGGCCACCGCCGAACTCGTCGATTCGCAGCGGCACCAGGACCTCTACCGCACCGAACATCAGCGAGGGCACGGCGACGAAGGCGGTCGCGGTCACGATCGGGCGGCTGACGACGATCGCGGCGACCTCGCGGAGCGGCTGCCGTTCCGGCGTCGCGGTCTCGGGCAGGCGGGCCGCAAAGAGGGCGAGCAGGGCGGCAACCCCGAGCATCGCACCGAACACCACTTCGGTGCCGATCTCGGCGGCCATGGCTCCGATCGCAGGGCCGAGTAGGGCTCCGGCGATCGCGGTGCCGAGAGCGGTGCCGATTACGGAGCCACGACGCTCGGCCGGTGCGGTGGCGATCAGCCAGGTCAGCGCTCCGGACCAGATCAGCGCCCCAGCGATGCCCTGCGCGAAGCGGGCCCCGTCGAGCAGGGCGATCGTGTTGCCGAAGCCGAAGACGACGCTGGACACGCCGAGCAGCAGCAGCCCGACGATCGTCGTCCGGCGAGGCCCGATTCGGGTCGCGATCAGTCCCGCCGGCAGCGAGGCGAGCAGGGTGCCGGCCGCGTAGGCGGCGACGAGCACGCCGGCCTGGGCATGGCTGAGCCCGAGCTCGTCCACGTAGTCCGGAAGGAGCGGCGCGATGGCCGCGTAGAAGGCGACGTCGAAGAAGACGATCGCCGAGGCAAGGAAGAGCAGCCGACGCACCGCTGAATCCAATCACTATCGGGCGCCGCCACTCCGTGTCTTTTTGTCTATGCCTCGGCAGCTAGCATCGACGGATAGGTCGACACCCCTGGAGGGGTGGCAGAGTGGTCGAATGCGGCGGCCTTGAAAGCCGTTGGCCCTCGCAAGGGGGCTCGTGGGTTCGAATCCCACCCCCTCCGCTTTAGCAAGCCGAATCTCGCATGGCAGCGCGGTTTGGCCTGTGTGCCGGTGCGCGGTGGGCCTGCGGCGTGGTCCGGTTGGGGCCGGTTGTACCCGGTTGTTTCCGAGGCCGCCATGCACACGACCTGCACACGATCCGCCCGCAGCAGCCGAGGTGAGCGCCGCCAAGCCGAGGCCAGCGCACCTCCCCGAGGGCGACCACCGGCAGGCTGGACCAGGGCAGGCCCGCAGATCGGCTCCCGGAGAGAGCGCCTCCAAGAGCAAGGCCAGCCCCCACGACCACACGGGGAGCGGCAGCACCACACCGGCCAGCACGTGCCAGCGGCCGACGCGGGCTGTCGTCGCGCCAGGGGCCGGGCGAGAGAGCAGGCCCCGGCCAGCTACGGGGGGCACCCCCTCCCGAAACGAACTCGATCACGGTCGTCGTCACCCTCGCCCCTCGACTTCCAGAAATCTGCGCAGGGGAATCTGACCATGACCCCCCAGCCACCTCGCCGGGGGCTGCCAGGTGCCCGACTGCCCCGACCCACGGCACGGCCACGGCCTCTGCCACCGACACCTTGAGCAGTGGCGGCATCGGCGCAAGGGCAATCCCGATGTGCCCTCCGACGACCTGCGGCCGGATCGAGCGCGGGAGGTCGAGCGCGAGCAGTGGGTCAAGGGCTGGCTCATGAACGGCAAGGGTGGGCCGCTGATGCCCGAGGTGTGCCCCTGGCGCTGCGAGTACCACCTCAAGGTCAGCATCCCGCAGGTGGACCGCTTCCTGGACCCCGAGGAAATCGCCGCCGACTGGGAGCGGCACCGCGAGGAGCTTCTCGCCGCGGCCGAGAAGCGGGGCGGGCCGGCGTGGGCTGCTCGGTACTTTGAGCCGCTCAGAACCGGAGCTTGAGCGGCGGCGACTCAAACCCGAGCATCGCGAAGGTGGCCGCGAAGCCTTCATCGTCTTGCTCGCTCAGTCGATCCTCTGCCGCTTCGCGAGCTGCTTCCAGCTTGTAGAAGGTGTCCGCGAGGATGCCCGTTATCTCCTGCCAGCCTTGCTCATCCGACCGGAACGCTCGCCAGGTCAGATGGCGGTCGGTTCGCTTGTCGAACGTGCCGGCTCGGATCGCGCCGTCAGTCCGGGCGAGCACCCCCTGAAACGAGGCTTTGCTTAACCCCTTGCGAATCTCGAACGGGAGATCCTCAAACTCAGTGTCCGAAAAGAAGACGCGGCTCGCTCCCTCGTAGACGTGCTCGTTGGCACCCCGGCGGGGATTGGTCTTGACGAGTTTCAAGCAGCCTTCATCCGCAAGCTGGGTGAAGTGGTAGCTCACCATCGAGACTGCCTGTTGGTAGTTGATGTAGTACTCCTCGGGGACCAGCCCTTGCCGGACAAACGCGCTCGGGCTGATCGGCCGCTCGTTGGCGACTTCGACGATGCGAGCCCGGATCGGGTGTTTGAGCGGCTGACATAGGGATGGCTCCGTGCCGCCCTTGTCCTTGTCCTTGGGCTTAGTCGCGCCTGCCATATCTCGTCGTTTCCTTTCCAATGATTGGGGCGTACCGAGCGAAAGAGAGTAGTCGACTAAGCAGGGCATAGCTGCGCATCTCTCGGGGGCGGCTCTATTAGTAAAGTTTCTTCTTATATTTGAAATAATTCCATCAAACTCTCCTTCCCCAAGTTGAGGAAAGGAGGGATGCACGATGAAGCTCGTACCCACCGAGCAGGCGGTTCCGACTACCGCGATCCACAAGGGCAACTAGGCCCGGCTAGGGCGGTCGGCGACGCCCCCGCGTCCTTTGCGGGGAGGGGCGCTGGCCGCCCCCTTCTAGATCAGGCGGCGGCCGGCTGCTGGCGCTCGCTCCTGCACGCCCTGCACGCATACATCAGCCCATCCGGGCTCGCCTTGTTGCGAGAGAACTCCTCCCTTGGCCTGTCCTCGCCGCAACGAGAACAGCGTTTCGGCGGCGGCGGTGGTGGGGCGTTGCGTTCGGCAAGCCGCATAGCGCGGCGCAAGTCATTGCAAGGGCGGTGGCAGGTGGACCGCCAGGGTCTCGGCACAGGCCGCCAGGTCGATCAGCGATTGCCGCAGGCTCTCGGGCCGCCCTCCTCTCCGTGGGTGGTGGCCTCGCTGGTCTCGACCACCACGCCAACCCGTGCAGCGAGAAGGGTGACGCTCGGCGGTTCCCTATCCGCCCTCCCTCTGGCGCTCGACCTCATCGTGAACGGTTGCCACGGGGCCGAACTCTAGGGAGACCGCGCGGCAGCTACGCCAGGATCACGATCTCGGGTTGCCGTCCCTCATCGGCTGGTATGCCGAGAATTGGACGGAGCTAGTCTCATGACCACCATGCGCACACCCGCCGAGGACGCCGCACTTTCAGCCTTCACCAATGCCGCTACCAGCGGCGCTGATCCCGGCTACCCGCATGGCGCTGCCTTCATCCCCTGGCAGGAGACCTCACAGACCGACCGCGTCCTCTGGCGCTACCTCCACGAAGGCCGCCCAGCCGTCATCGTCGGGACGAGCGACTTCGACATGCTGATCGAGCCGGTTCAGCTCGGCCGCTTCGCCCGCCTCCGCAACGAGGTTCTCCAGCGGATCACCGTCGAGGTTTCCTACCGACGCAAGGAAGCGCCGCCCGCCCCCGGCATTCCTCCAGTTCGGGCGGACATTGGGCGGCATGCACTTGAGCGCCTCACTCCAGCCGCGGCCTGAGTCGCCCGCGCTACGTCCGAGTGGGTGGCGAGGTCCGGCGTCAGGCGCCTGGTTGGACTGCCCCCGGCTCAGGCTGCCCGGCCGGAATGGCGGGCGCTGTCGGTGCGACGGAGGCTCTGAGGGCTCGCAAGGGGGCTCGTGGGTTCGAATCCCACCCCCTCCGCTCTCATCAAGTACTCCAACTTTTCGGTATGGCGGGGCTTTGCCTGGGCGCATAGGCTCGCGCCGCAATGGGGTTCTGCAATGGGAGGGGCCGCCGGCGTCGTGTCGTCAGCGCCGGGATCGGCCTGGTCGCGGCGATGTCTATCGGATGGTGGGGAGGCCCCCTGCCAGCCGCCGCCGCAGACCCGCCGCCGCCGAAACTGGAAGTCGCTACCGATGCTAGGGCAGTCGAGCTCTTCGCTTGTCCGGGCGGGGGAAGCGAGGAGGCAGGGGATGCGGGCTCGCCCGGGAATCCGGGCTGTGCGGCGAAGAGCGAGGAGCCCTACCTCGGCGGCCAGCTGACCCTCCTGGTTCGCAACGGCAGCCAGGCAGCCGTCACGATGACGCTCGCCTACCTGGCGAAGACGGGCACCAGCACGATCCCCCTGCCCGGCGATTCGGACCGAGTCTTCCTTATCGCCGGGGGCGAGGAGTCCCAAGGTTTCTTCAAGTCGCTGCTCGGCGGCGTCACCGGAAAGCTGAAAGGCCGGCTCCTCGACAAGGTCGAGGCTGCACTTCCCAAGTTGGCGCAGATCGCGGTCGGCCGGGTGGCGACCGCTACGCGCCTTGCCAAGTCTCCGACGTTGGCGAAGCTCGTCGCCGCCGCGCTCCGCGGCGGCCTGAAATCCGCGACAGCGGCGGAGATTCGGCTCCTCGGTCCGGCCTTGGGGGAGCTGCTGGCGCCGCAGGGCCGCAAACTGAGCATAAGCTCCAGTGAAGTCCGTGACTTCCTCGCGGAACTCGGCAAGGCGGTGGTGCCGCCCGGCGTCGAGGTCGCGAGCGAAGCGTTGAAAGGCGCGTTCGGGCTGGTGGCCGAACTCGCTGCCGATAGCCCCCTGCGGTTGGAGGCCGGGAAGTCGCGAGTGGTGGCGATCGGGTTTGCGCTTCCGCCCGGGGAACCGGCGACGGCGATCGACGGCAGCCTGACCGTCGGCGTCGAGGGCGAAAAGCCCTCGACCGTTCCCGTCACCGGCGCCATGCGTCCTTTCAAAGGCGTCTCGGTGGCTCCCTCGAAGCTGTCGATGACCTCCGACGACGACGCCGAGGAGGTGACCCTCGCCGGCCCCGACCTGGTCGAGTTCCTGCGCTTCGGGAGCTTCGAAGGTCCAACCGCCACCCTGTACAGCGACGCGGGCGACACGACCTCTGCGACGCTCGAATTGCCCTCGGCGGAGACGGTTGCGTCGAGCGACAACCCGAACCGCTCGGTCGCGACCGTGGTCGTCGACGACGCCGATCCACCCCCCGGCAAGTACACCGGCAAGTTGTCGCTGACGAATCTCTCCACCGACGCCGCCGCCGTCGAGATCGAGCTGCATTCGCACCGCGGCTTTCCGCTGCTCGTCGTCCTGGTATTGGCCGGGGTCATAGCCGGCGGCGTGCTGACCCGCCTGGCGACGACCGCCGTGCGCCGCCGCCTGCTGCGCGCCATTCTCGAGCAGACCGTCGACGCATACCGGCACGTGCTCGGCACCGGGGCGACGAAGTCGTGGCGCCTCGAAGATCTCCTTGGTGAAGATCCGCTGCAGGGAGGCGCCAGCCCGGGCCCCGTCACGGGCCGACTTCAGGGCCTGCCGGCGCTGAGGGACAGCATCGAGACGGCGCGGTCCAGCGCAGACCTCGATGAGGATGCTGATCGGGTGCTCGACATGATCGCCCGCATGCAGCGCTGGCTCCGGGTCGAGCCGCTGGCAAGACGGCTCTCGATCGTCGCCGAAAGAAGCCCGTCGGCCGACCCAGAAGGGCTGAAGTGGTCCATTTCGAAAACGCTGCGGGACACGCGGGCCCTGCTCGAGACCGTTCGACGCGAGCCGGCCGATGTCGCCAAGGCCGACGATCTGGTCGGCCACCTGCTGTTCCAGATCGAGTGGCACAACGGTCTGGCAGCGGCCTGGGATGCCAACCTCGACGACGCCGACCACACCGAGGCGGTCAAAGGGCTCGACGAAGCGCTCGGCACAGAATCGAAAGTCGCCTCCCGTACGGGCGAAGAGCAGGACGTCCTCGAGGGTCAGCTCCGAGCATTGGTGCAGCGGCTTCCCGGCGGCACCGTGCCGTCGTTGCCGGCAGTGCCCGGAGACCCCGAACAAGGACAGGAACTCGAGAACGGCATCACGCCGGTCAAATGGGACGCGAGCTCGAACCTCTTCACGGGCTGGGCGACGCTCGATGCCCAGAGCTACGGGCAGCTCACCCGTCGCGCCGCAACCTCGGCGCGAGCCCAGTACGTGCCCTCGGCGTGCGACATGGTCGCCGAGGTCGGCAAGATCCGCCTCCCCGACCTCGGCTGGACCCTCGTCGCCCTGACGATCGCGTCGATCGCGTACGGCGCCGCGGAGTACGACGACACCTGGGGAACGTGTCAGGACCTGGCGACCGCGTTCCTCGCCGGGGTGCTCGGGAAAGTGACGGTCAACTGGGCGGCGCTGCCGATCTTCCAGTCGATCCGTCTGCGGGCGAGCAAAGCCGAGTGACCTGCCGCCTGCCCGCCTACGCCGCGGCCGCCTGCGGGGCGGACGCCGAGATGGAAGGCGGGGCGGGGAGGGGCAGCACGATCGGCTCGGCCTCCAGCGGCGCCGTCGGGCGATGCCCGCGCAGCCGCTCGTGGCTGCAGACGACGTAGCACCACTCCATCAGCCACATCCGCGAGGTCGGATCGATTTTCTCGATCGTGGCGCCGACCAGGTGGCGGCCATCGGCTTCGCGGCAGGAGCGGACTTCGACCTGGGCCGCCACTTCGCGCACCTCGCCCCCGGCGTCCTCCAGCTCGAGCAGGAGCGCCGGCCGGGCGCCGATCGGCAGTGGCGCGTCGAGCACCAGGCCGACCCCGGCGGCGCTGGCGTCGACCAGGCGCCCACCGACGTGGGCCTCCTCGCTGAAGCACTGGGCCGGGGCGTCGCCCTGGAAGCGGTAGACCTGGCGCCGCTGCTGGCGGCGACCGACGGCGAGCAGCGTGCGCAGCACCCGGCGCAGCTCGATCAGGCCCAGCAGCGGGACGACGATCGCGGCGATGCCGGGCATGTCCGGCAGTGGTCCGACGCCGGCCAGGTCGAGCAGGCGCAGCACCGTGCCGCCTGCCAGCACGACCGCGGCGAGGACGACCAGGTGCAGCTTGCGGACGGCGTGCAGGCCGCCGGCATCGGCGCCCTGCTTCGGCGTCACTTTGAACGCGGTCCGGCCCGGCCGGACGATGCAGCGCAGGGCTCGCGTGTAGATCTCCATCGTCAGCAGCTCGTAGTGGGCCGTCTCGCCGATCCGCATGTAGCCGCGCGCGAGGGCGGAGCCGGCCAGGAGGTTGAGCGAGACCGAGGGAAGCCAGAGCGCCGCCAGGGCGGGGACGCTCACCGTCATCGGCAGGGCGCCGGTCCACAGCACGAGCCCGAGCGTGGCCAGCAGCAGCAGCCGCATCGGCGGCGCCAGGTAGGCGGCGAGGCTGGCGAAGTAGGAGAGCCGCTGCAGCGGTCGCAGCTCGTGCGCACGCAGGGGCGACTCCGGCAGGGTGAAGACGGCGAGGTTGCCCCGCGCCCAGCGGTCGCGCTGCAGCAGGTAGCCGTCGAGGTCGTGCGGGGCGAGCCCCTGGACCAGGACCTCGTCGTGGTAGCGGCTGGTCCAGCCGTGGCGCTGCAGGCGGATGGTCGTGTGGAAGTCCTCGGCGATCGTCTCGGTCGCGACGCCGCCGATCTCCAGCAGCGCCTCGCGGCGCAGCACCGCTGACGAGCCGCACCAGTAGGCGGCGCCATGACGGTTCTTGCCGGGACAGACGACGCGATAGAAGAGCGACTGCTCGTGGCGGCCGACGACGTAGTGCTGGACCGAGTCGTGGTTGAAGAAGTCGTGCGGGCTCTGGACCAGGGCGACCCGCTCGTCGTCGAAGTAGCCGACCATCGCGTCGAGCGCGTCGGGCATCGGCACGTGGTCAGCATCGAGCATCAGGACCAGCTCGCCGCCGGTGCGGGGCAGGGCGCCATTGATGTTGCCGGCCTTGGCGTGCGAGTTGTCGGGACGGGTCAGGTAACGGGCGCCGGCGATCTTCGCCAGCTCCTCCATCTCCGGTCGCCGCCCGTCGTCGAGCAGGTAGGTCGTGTGGGGATAGCTGAGGGCGCGGCAGCCGGCGAGGGTCGCCGCCACCACCTCGACTGGCTCGTCGTAGGTGCAGACGTAGACGTCGACCGTGCGCCCGGACGTCGCCGGTGGCCGCACCGCCTTCGGTCGCGACCACGAGTACCAGGCCAGCGCGCCCAGCGCCCACAGCCCGTAGATCTCGGTGACGAGCAACATCGCGTAGAGGACCGGGTTGGTCCCCTCGCCACTCCAGCCGATCCGCCAGGTCAGGTAGCCGACTCCCCAGAGCAGGGCTAGGACAGCAAAGGCGCGCAAGGGTCGCGGGTGGCGGTCGAAGAACCGCCCGATCCGGGTCTGCTCGTTGGCCTGCACCCGCCCTAGATCGGCGCGGCGCAAGGTGCCCTTGAGGCCTGCGGGCGACGCTCCGTGGAACCAGCGGATCGACGCTCCGTAGAATCAGCCGCCGGACCGAGATCCCGGAGGGGTGCCGGAGTGGTTGAACGGGGCGGTCTCGAAAACCGTTGGCCGTCGCAAGGCGGCTCGTGGGTTCGAATCCCACCCCCTCCGCTCTTCCCCGCCGTTTTGCCTAACGGCCACGGGGTAGACGCCGGTTGTGAAGCTGATCTTCGCGCCGATAGGGATCGTTGCCGGGTTGCTGGCGGGGTTGCTGGCGCAGAAGGGGTTCGACCGGATCTGGGCGCTCGTCGACGATGAGGAGCCGCCGGAGCCCGACCAGCGCGACGTGCGCTACCGGAAGCTGATCCCCGCACTGCTGGTCGAGGGGGCCGTCTTCCGCCTCACGAAAGGCGTCGTCGACCACGGCGTTCGCGGTGCCTTCGCGCGGCTGACCGGGAGCTGGCCGGGCGAGTCCCGCGAAGCAGACTCGGTCGCATAGGCCCAGAACCCCGCCGGACGGTTTTGGCCTTTCGGGCGGGGGTAGCTCGGAATCCATGAGAGGAGTGAGCGACAGCCCGCGTGGGATCTTTCCCGTTCTCAAGCGGACGGTGGCCGAGTTCATGGACGACGGCCTCACCGACTGGGCCGCGGCGCTCACCTACTACGGGCTGCTGGCGCTCTTCCCCGCCACGATCGCCCTGATCTCGATCGTCGGCCTGGTCGGCGATCCGGATTCGGCGACCGAGACGATCACCGAAGTCGTCACCGCGCTCGGTCCCGCGTCGGCGGCCGAGACCTTCGCCGGTCCGATCGAATCGGTCGCTTCCGACCGGGGAGCGGCTGGGGTTGCCTTCGTCGGCGGCCTGGCCGTGGCGCTGTGGTCGGCATCGGGCTACGTCGGCGCCTTCATCCGCGCCTCCAACGTCATCTACGAGACCCCCGAGGGCCGCCCCTTCTGGAAGCTGCGGCCACTGCAGATCGCCGTGACCCTGGTGCTGGTCCTGTTCGGCGTGATGCTCGCGGTCGGCCTCGTGCTGACCGGGCCGGTGGTCGACGCCATCGCCGACCCAATCGGCGTCGGCTCGACCGCGGTGACGATCTGGAACGTCGCCAAGTGGCCGGTAATGGCGGCGATCTTCCTCCTCATGATCGGCGTCCTCTACCACGCCTCTCCCAACGCGAAGCTGCGTGGCTTCAAATGGGTCACCCCCGGCAGCCTGGCAGCGATACTCGTCTGGGCGCTTGCCTCGGCCGCGTTCGCCCTCTACGTGGCCAACTTCGGTTCCTACGACAAGACCTACGGCACCCTCGCGGGCCTGGTCGTGCTGCTGGTCTGGCTCTGGATCACCAACCTGGCGATCCTCTTCGGCCACGAGCTGAACGCCGAGCTCGAGCGTGGCACCGAGATCGAGGAGGGCCGACCCGGGGCCGAGGAGGAGATCCAGCTGGAGCCCCGGACCGAGCCCAGCTGACGGTGGCGCCGGTCAGCGTCGCGGCCCGGCCTCGCAGGTCTGCGAACGGCCCCAGCCACCGCCACCGTCGCAGTGGTCGTGCCCGCGGCCGCCGTAGAGCCTGTCGCTGCTGGAGCCTCCGAACAGCAGGTCGTTGCCGCCGCCTCCGTGGCAACCATCGTGCCCGGGCCCCATCTTGCACACGTCGCGCCCCGGCCCTCCCCAGCAGCCGTCGCTGCCGTTTCCGTGCTGGCAGAAGTCGTTGCCGCGACCGCCGACGCAGTCGCTGTTGCGCTGGCCGGTGATGCAGACGTCGTTGCCGCCGCGACCGATGCAGCGGTTGCGTTTGCTCCCCTGCGAGTAGCAGGTGTCGCGCTCGCCGCTGCCGATGAACTTGTCCGATCCATGACCCAGATAGATGGTCAGGGGGATCGGCAGCTTCTCCAGCACCTCGACCATGTCGCCGTGCGGCCCCATGTTCAGCTCGATCGCTGCGGCGTCTCGCAGCGGGCAGACGGCGGTCATGCGGTAGCGCTTGAAATGGCAGCCCGCCGGCCGCGCCCGCGCCATCCAGCCATCGACGACGATCGTCGAGCCGCGTACGGAGAGCCTCAGGTGCGAGCCGGAATCGGCGCCGGAGACGACGATCCGCTCCTGGGTGGAGGCCGTCCCGCCACCGAGAGCAAGAAGGGTGAGGGCGGATATCAGGGCAAGCGCGAGCGCCCCCTTACGGAGCCGCAGCCTCCCGCTTTTGGCTCTTCCGCGCGCTCTCATCCGGATAAAGATCGGCTGAGGGTCGGACAGACTAAACAGATCGCCCGACGCAGGTAGTCCGATCGGAGCCATCCGAGGGAGCCTGAAGGCGGTAATTCCGATGGTTTTCGCCCCCCGTCACGGGCGTCGGCTGCAGAAACGCAGCCGTGCCTAGAATGTCCGGCAATGAGCGCAGGAAGCAAGCTGTCGATCGCTCTCGTCGTTGCCTTTCTTGCCTTCGGGCTGGTGGCCTGCGGCGATGACGACGACTCCGGATCGACCTCTACCGATGCCGCGTCGCAGGCGCAGAACGGGAAGAGCGGCGACGACGGTGGTCAGACCGGCACGACGACGGCGGACGACGAAGGCGGGCGCGAGCCCGGCTCCGGCGACGGCGGTTCGGACGACTCCGGCGACGGCAGCGGCGGTGGAAGCTCGAAAGACTTCGTTCCGAGGCAGCACGACGACTCCGGCGGAGGCTCCACCCAGTACCGCGTCAAGGGAGGGGACAACAGCGTCCAGGAATTCGGCGCCGAGGGGGACGACGCCGAACGCGACGCCGCCGCCAGGGCCCTGCACAACTTCCTCGACGCTCGCGCGCAGGAAGCCTGGGAGACGGCCTGCTCCTACCTCTCGACGGAGGTGCGCGAGTCGCTCGAAACCTTCGCTGTCAAAGCTCAGGAAGCGGCCGCCGAACAGGGTAAAGCCGAACAGTTCGACGACACCAGCTGCGCCAGCATCCTCGGCAGGCTGACCAATCGCGCCGCGCTGCCCGAACTGCGCCAGGAAGCAGCCCAGGTCGACGTCGGCTCGCTGCGGGTCGAAGGCGAGCGCGCCTTCCTCATCTACACCGGCCTCGACGGCACCGTGATCGCCATCCCGGTCACCAACGAGAACGGCAGCTGGAAGGTTGCCAGCCTCGCCGGCACCCCGCTCAACTAGGGCCCCGCAGAGCCGACGCCCGGACTTGAACCGGGGACCCCTTCATTACGAATGAAGTGCTCTACCAACTGAGCTACGCCGGCGAACCGACCCCATTCTAGGTGGCCTTCGCCTCGGCCTGTCTGGTCCGCTCGCGAGGTGGCAGGTGGCCGCAGACCGGGCAGTCCGGCTCTGGGACGACCGGCTCGCGTTCGACCTTCATCGTGCGCAGGTCGTAGATGTGGCCGACGCCCTGGGTCGAGGGTTCGGCGAGGCCGGTCAGGAGGTGGAGGATGTCGAGCCCGATCTGGCCACCGATCAGCGCGCAGGCGGGCCCTAGCGTGGCGGCGGGCGACGGTTTTGCCCGACGCTGCTCGATCGCGATGTCGAACATCGGGTAGGCGCGCCTGTAGGCGGCGACCTGGCAAGAGAAGCAGCCGGTCTCGCCGGGCACGTAGAGAGGGCCGACCCTGGCGATCGGCGGGAAGTGGCTCATGGTGACGTACGGAACGCCGGCGGCGAAGCAGGCGGAGTTGACCCACTCCTCGATTTCGTGGGCGGGCCAGTCGGCGGCGTCGATGACGACGTCGCACCCCTCGATTACCTTGGCGATCGCCTCCTCGCCCTCCAGCCGCTCCGCGATCGCCTCGATCCGCATCGCCGAGTTGAACGCGCCCAGGCGCTCGGCTGCCGCCTCTGCCTTGAGCCGACCGACGTCGGCCTCCCTGTAGAGGGTCTGCCTGTTGAGGTTGCTCTGCTCGACCCGGTCGCCGTCGATCAGCACCATCTCGCCGATGCCGCAGCAGGCGAGCGACCATGCCGACCAGCCGCCAAGCCCACCGACACCGAGGACGACGACGCGTGAGCTTTCGAGTCGAGCCTGGCACTGCGACGGGGTCGGCCCGGTGGTGATGTCGCTGAAGTAACGAAGCTGGCGATCGAAGCGTTGGATGACCCCGTCCGCAATCAGGTCGTCGTCGGCCGCGTCCTCGACCAGGCCCAGCTCCTCCAACTGGGCCAGCAGATCGCGAACGGGCCCCTCTCCAAAGCGCTGTTCGAGCGCGTGGCGCTCCTGGGTCCCGTCAAGGGCATCGAGGAGCTGCCGCCCTTCGGCGTCGGGGTTCTCGATGTGGACGTCGGCGCCAGCGCTGGGCCGCAGCAGATAGAGGTCGCCGTCCGGCGATTCCATTCGCTCGGTGGTCCTCTTGATCCTCGGTCGCATCATCGGCAGGCCCGGGGTGGGGCAGGCTTGAGACCGACCCGTCGGTCGAATCTGTTTCGGTTGGCCTCGATGCACTCGAAAATGTAGAAGCGAGTGTTTTGCTAAGCATTAGTTAAGCGTTCAAATAGGTGCTATTCAAGTCTTGTCTTGAAACTAAGGTCATGGTCGGGCAGTCCCATGAGGAGATAAGGAGGAGGTTGCCATGGCCAGCAAACGCAGCAAAGCGAACGGGCGCCGCGAGCCAAAGAACCTCAGACAGGTCATCGATCCGGCGTTGGCGCAGGCGCTCTCCCACCCGCTCCGCAGCCATATCCTGATGACGCTCGGCGATCGGGTCGCGAGTCCCAGTGAGATCGCCAAGGAACTCGAGATGAACGCGCGGGATCTCAGCTACCACTTCGGGATCCTGGTCGAGGTCGGAATGATCGAGCTGGTGCGCACCGAGAAGCGTCGGGGCGTCCTCGAGCACTTCTACGAGCTCCGGCCGCCGATCCTCCTCGTCGACGGCTCCGATTGGAGCCGAGTGCCGGAGCGGATCCAGTCCAGAATCAGGATCGATCTCCTTCGAGATGCCGCGCAGGACGCGCTGGAAGCGCTGGAAGCTGGCACCTTCAGCGGCTTCGACAGCCATCAGAGCCGCACCACGGTGATCCTCGACGAGAAGGGCCGCCGCGACGTCTTCGAGCTGATGCAGGCGACCCTCGAGCGGGTGCTCGAGGTCGGCAGGCAGTGCTCGAAGAGCCTGCAGCAGGGGCCCGAGGAGGGCACGCCGGTGGAGGTCTTCATGATGGGCTTCGAAACGGCCGCGGCCGTTTCTCGGCAGGCCGACAAGAGGACGACCGGCGCGGGCTAGCCTTGCTCGGAGCTCAGTTCGCGTGCGCGCGCGAAGACCCGGTCGAGCATCGGCTCGGTGAGCCGACCGGTGAAGGTGTTCTGTTGGCTCGGGTGGAAGCAGCCGAGCAGAGCCCAACGGTCCAGCCCAACCTCGACGCCGTGGCCGAAGCGCGGTTTAGGCGACGGCGGCGGGCAGCCAAGCTCGCGTGTCGCCCGCAGGACGCCGTCCCAGGCGAAGGCGCCGAGGGCGACGACGGTTCGGCAGCGTCTCAGTAGGGTCAGCTCCCTCGCCAGATACGGCAGGCAGTCGTCGCGCTCGGCTGGGCTCGGGCGGTTGGCGGGAGGGGCACAGCGGACGACGGCGGTGACGTAGGCGTCGTCGAGCCGCAGCCCGTCTTCGCTGTCGATCGACTCGGGCTGGTTGGCGTATCCCGCTCGGTGCAGGGCCGCGTAGAGCCAGTCGCCGGAGCGGTCGCCGGTGAACATCCGCCCGGTTCGGTTTGCCCCGTGTGCGGCCGGAGCGAGGCCGACGATCGCCAGGCGAGCCGACCTGTCGCCGAAGCCGGCGACCGGGCGCGCCCAGTAGTCCTCGCCCCGAAAGCGCCGTGGCGGCTCGGCGGCGGACGACTCGCGCCACTCCACCAAGCGCGGACAGCGCCGGCAGGCATGCACTTCGGCGGAGAGCCGATCGAGTGTCGCCCCCGGTGGCGGGACGGCGGCTGAACGCTTGCTCATCGGAGCTGAATCATGCGGCACCGCAGGGCTCGGTGCTCCCAGGTAGCAGAGCCCGAGCTCGTCGAGGGCTCGGGCTCCACCCCGGCTCGACTTAAGTGCTCTTCTGGATCAAGAGCAACGGCGCGACTTGCTTGGACGCAGCGATCTTCACCTGGTTCACCCCCTCGTAGGCTCAAAAGGCCGCAATCTCCCAAGTGCGGCTCATGCCGTAGGGACCGACTGAATGGTGGAGAAAGTTCCACCAGTGGACAAAGGCGAAGCATGTTGTCGGCATTTTGCTTGAAAGTTCGCCTTTGAGGGCAATACGATGGAGTGGTTAATTCACTGCGCAACGATCGGAGGAGTCACTTTGGCGGCAAAGGGCAAGACCAGACCTAAGAGGACGAAGGGCAAGCGCAAGGCGAAAAGCTCTGGCGTCAACATGCAGCTAGTCAAAGCGCTGGCGCACGAACTGCGTGTCGAAATCCTCACCATCCTCAACGAAAGGATGGCCAGCCCAAACGAACTGGCCAAGGAGCTCGACGAAGGCTTGAGCCAGGTCAGCTACCACGTCAAAGTGCTGAAGGACTACGAGTGCATCGAGCTGGTCAAAACCGAGCCCCGGCGCGGCGCTGTCGAGCACTACTACCGCGCCACGTCCAGGGCTTTTCTCACCGATCGCGACTGGCGTGAGCTTCCGCAGTCGGTCAAGCCAGGGCTCACTGCGGACCTTCTGGAACTGATCCAGCGGGACGCCGTCTGGGCGCTTGAGGAGGGCACTTTCGAGGCTCGGCAGGATCGCCATCTGAGCCGAACGCCGCTGATCCTCGACGACGAGGGTTGGGACGAAGTGATAGGCAGCCTCAAGCAGGCGCTGTCCGACATCGCGCGTGCTCAGAAGAAAACCTCCACTCGTCTGGCGCGGTCGGGCGAAGAGGGATTCAGCGCGACCGTTGCGATGATCGGCTTCGAGATGCCGGAGCTTCCGAGCAAGCGGCGATCGGCCGCGAAAGGCAAGGGCAAAGCCAAAGGCAAAGCGAAAGCGAAGGGCAAAGCCAAAGCGCGCCGGTAGTGCAGCGGCTGCGGCGACTTCGGCCGCAGCCAGCCCATAGGCTTCCTACGCCGTGGGCCGGAACCAATTTGTGCGCGGTCAGGAGGAGCGGCGCGGCATCTGCCGCGCCGCTCTGCTGTTCCTCGCCCTGCTGGCGCTTCTCGCGCCCGGCTGCGGCAAGAGCGGGCAGGGCGCCGAGACGGATCCCGAAAAGGGCTCGGACGCCGAGCTCCTCAACGCTGCCCTCGCCCAGGAGCTGACCCTGCTCGAGGCCTACACCGACGCGCCGCCCCTGTCCGGGCCCCGGTTCCGCCCGCTCGGTCGCCAGCTTCGCGCCCACGAGCAAGAGTATGTGGACGCCATCGCCAAGGCACTGCGTGGCCTCGGGGCAGAGACCGAAGCCGAAGCCGGCGAGGTGGACATGGCCAAGGTCGTGAGCCAGGATGAATTCCTGACGCTCGCCTACGAACTGGAGAACGCCGCCTTCGCCGCCTACGTCGACGCGACCCCACGCCTCTTCACCGATGCGCCGCGCACGCTCGCGGCTTCCCTCGCCGCCGCGCACGCTCAACATCTGGTCGCGCTGCGACGGGGCCTTGGCGCCAAGCCGGCGGAAGCCATCCCCGAGGCGTTCGAGTCCGGGGAGGAGCCACCCCCTCAGGCTGGAAGATGAAGCTCTCGTGACCGCACCCCTCTACGCCATCGGGCGCTTCTGCTCTCGCCACCACTACCCGACGATCGCCGTCTGGCTGGTCGTCACGATCGCCGTCGTCGCGGCCGGCCAGTCGCAGGCCAGCAGGACGAACGACAACCTGACCCTGCCCGGGACCGACTCGACCGCCGCCACCGAGCTGCTGGAAGACAACCTGCCGGCGCAGGCCTACGGCAACAACCCACTGGTCCTGAAGTCGACCGGGGCGAAGCTGACCGCGTCGAAGTACAGCCAGGCGGTCACCGAGACGGTGAAGCGCCTGCGCGCGCTGCCCGACGTCAACTCGGCGGTGAGCCCACTCAGCCGCGAAGGCGCCGCTTTCCTCAGCAAGGACCGCCAGATCGCCTACGTCCCGGTCTACCTCGGCGTCGGGCCGGGGGAACTGACCGAGGAACAGGCCGAAGCGGTCCTCGATGCTGCGGCCCCTGCCGAAGCAGCGGGCCTCAAGGCGTCGGTCGGCGGCTACGTCGGCCAGCAGCTGTCGAAGCCCTCGACCGAGGTCAGCGAGGCGATCGGGCTCACCGCCGCGGTGATCATCCTCCTCTTCGCCTTCGGCACGGCGACGGCGATGGCGCTGCCGATCGTCTCGGCCGTCGTCGGGCTCGCCTGCGCGCTCTCGGCGATTCGCCTGCTCGAGAACGTCGTCCAGGTCCCCAGTGTCGCCACGACGCTGGCGACGATGATCGGGCTCGGCGTCGGCATCGACTACGCGCTCTTCATCGTCACCCGTCACAAACTGCAGCTGCGCGAAGGGATGGAGCTGCGCGAGTCGATCGCCCGCGCCACGGCCACCGCGGGCGGCGCCGTCGTCTTCGCCGGCTTCACGGTGGTGATCGCCCTCTGCTCGCTCGCCTTCGCCGGCATCCCGCTGGTCAGCACGCTGGGGTTCACGGCTGCGATCGCGGTGGTGGTTGCGGTTTGCGCCGCGACGACGCTGCTGCCGGCGTTGCTCGGCGCCCTCGGGCCGCGCATCGACTCGCTGCGAGTCCACCTCGGCAAGACCCATCCGGACGACCGCGAGCCGCACGGCTGGGCGCGCTGGGCGCGCGGCGTCGCCGACCGTCCCTGGCGCTCCACGCTCGCCGCCCTGGCCGTGCTGATCGTCCTCGCGATCCCCCTCCTCGACCTCGAGCTGGGCCAGAACGACATCAGCGCCCTGCCCAAGGACACGACCGCCCGCCAGGCCTACGAAGGGCTCACCGAGGGCTTCGGCCCGGGCTTCAACGGGCCGCTGCTGGTCGCGGCGGAATTCGAAACCGCGAAAGACGCGCAGGCCACGATGCCGAAGCTGCAGCGCGACGTCGGCGCCCGCGGCGACGTCGTCGCCGTCTCGGCGCCGAGCTTCGACGAAGCGGGCACCGTTGCGGTCTTCTCGGTGGTCGCGAAATCGGCGCCCTGGGAGGACGAGACCGTGACCCTGGTCGAAACGCTGCGCGACCCGACGATCCCGAAGGCGATGGCGGGCAGCGGCGGCAGCGCCCACGTCGGCGGCCAGACCGCCGGCTACATCGACCTGGCGACGCAGATCTCGGACAAGCTGCCGCTGATGATCGCGATCGTCGTCGGCCTCAGCTTCGTCGTCCTCCTGCTCGCCTTCCGTTCGCTGCTGGTGCCGGTCAAGGCGGCGGCGATGAACCTGCTCTCGGTCGCCGCCTCCTACGGGGTCGTCACCGCGGTCTTCCAGTGGGGCTGGGCCTCGTCGCTGATCGGGCTCGACCACTCGATCCCGATCGTCAGCTTCGTGCCGCTGCTGATGTTCGCGATCCTCTTCGGGCTCTCGATGGACTACGAGGTCTTCCTGCTGACCCAGATGCGCGAGCACTACAAGGTGCACGGAAAGCCCGACCGCGCCGTGGTCGAGGGACTGGCCAACACCGGCAGGGTGATCACCTCGGCGGCGGCGATCATGGTCTGCGTCTTCACCAGCTTCGTGCTCAACGGCAACCCGGTGGTAAAGGAGTTCGGGGTAGGGCTGGCCGTTGCGATCGCGATCGACTCGACCCTGGTTCGCTGCCTGCTGGTGCCGGCGGTGATGGTGCTGCTGGGCCGCTGGGCCTGGTGGCTGCCCAGCTGGCTCGACCGGATCGTTCCCCACGTCAGCATCGAGGGCGAGGATTTCTTCGCCAAGCGCGACGCGGCCCTAGCCGCCGACGGGCCTCAAAGCGGACAAATAGGACGCTTTGAGGCCCGTCGGCGGCCGGAGTGATGTTCCCGCTCAACCTCGCCAACGTCCTCACCCTGCTCCGGATCCTCGCGGTGCCGGTGGTTGTCGTCGCCCTGCTCGGGGAGACGCCTAACGGCGACGCGCTTGCCGCCGCCGTCTTCGCGCTGGCGGCGCTGACCGACGGCCTCGACGGCTACTTCGCCCGCTCGCGCGACGCCGTCACCACCTTCGGCAAGCTGATGGATCCGATTGCCGACAAGCTGCTGATCGCGGCGGCGCTCGTCTCGCTCGTCTCGCTCGACAGGCTCGCCGCCTGGGTGGCGATGGTGATTATCGCCCGCGAGTTCGCCGTCACGGTGATGCGGGCGATCGCCGTCGAGCGTGGCGTCGTGATCTCCGCCAGCTGGCTCGGCAAGCTGAAGACCGTGCTGCAGATCGCCGCCGTCTTTGCCCTGATCGCCGCCAACCCGGCGCCGGCCTGGGTCGACGCCCTCGTCTACCTGGCGCTGGCGGTGACCGTGATCAGCGGCGCCGATTACTTCTTCGGGCTGCGCCGCCGGCTCGAGGCCGAGCGCGAAGCCCGGTCGGGGGCAAACCCCAACAACGCCAGCCCCTCCTAGGTAGCCGGCGCCTCCAGCCACTCCCGCACCGTCGTGTGGCGACGCTGGTGCTCGCCGCTCTCCAGCTCGGCGCGCAGGTCGTCGAGCTTGCCGTAACGCTCGGCGATCACGTTGTGGCGGTGGATCGTCTCCAGGTTCTCCTGGCGCGCCATCACAAACGCTTCCCCCGGCAGGTCGGGGTAGTCCTCGACCACGCGCCGCAGCATCTCGCGCACACAGTCCTCGACGAAGCGCGGCTGCGAGTGCGCCTTGGTGACCACCGCCAGCTCGTCCGGGCGCTTCATCAGCTCGTAGATCTCTGAGCTCATCGACTGCTCGACGATCCGCAGCAGCTCCCGCGCGTCGATCCAGGTCGGGCCGCCCTCCGGGCAACCGACGTGGAGGGTTCCGATCCCGCGCTGGTTGTGGGTTGCGACGGGCACTGCCTCCAGCGCCAGCTCGATCTGCTCGGCGTCGAAGCCCTGCTCGGCAAGCCGTTCGCGGGCGAGCCCGCCGACCATCTCCTGGGCGCAGGGGCAGGCGGTCATCCCTTGGGCCTGGACGCCGGTCAGCGTCCGCGTGCCCCGCAGCGAGGCCACCGCGGTCCCGAAGAGGACGTAGATCTCCTGGGTCTGCTGGCCGCTGGCCGGGGTGGTGACGGTCTCCGGGTAGCGGGCGGTGACCGAGACCTCGGCCCGCAGCCCACCCTGTCGTTCGCGCACACGCTCGGCTATGTGTGCCGCGAGGATCTCGGCCCGGAATGCCTCGCCGAGCACGACCTCGTCGATCGCCTCGCCGACGATTTCCTCGAAGCGCGACATGTGCACTCCGGCCTGGCGCGGGTTGAGGTCGACGAGGCACTCGAAGTCGGCGTGGTAGAGGTCCTCGCTGCCGTTCGCCTTGACCCGGATCACCTTCTCCACTCCGGTTACCCCGACCCGGGAGAGGCTGACTCGCGTCGCCGGCGTCGAGGACTGCACGTCGGGCGCGGCGGAGAGGGTGGTGGAGTGGCTCGCCATCGGCTCCTTAGGGTAAGCCACGGGGGTCGCGGCAGGCCGGCGGGGCGGGTCAATGCATTGCTCGAATCTCCCTATACTTGCGCGTGCCGGAGCATTGGGGCCGGCCCCCGGAGGGGAACTGGGTTGCACCGGAGGCAGCGAGATCGAGCCGTTGGAAACGGTCCCGCAGGGACTGGATCAGGATTCGAACAGCCAGCCGTTCGCGGAGTTGGAGGAGCTGCAGCGGCTGATCGCGTTGGGCCGTGAGCGTGGCTATCTGACCTTCGAGCAGATCGCCACCACACTCGAGGAGGTGGACGTCACCAAGGAGCAGGTAGGCCGCCTGCACGCCCATCTGGTCGAGCACGGCGTCGAAGTGATCGCCGAGGACGGGGTCAGCGCCTACAAGGAGCAGCGCGCCGAGGCGGCCAACGGTCAGCCGAAGAAAGCGGAGCTGGACCTGACGGTCGAACCCAGCCTCGACTCGCTGCGGCTCTACCTGCGCTCGATCGGCAAGGTCGACCTCTTGACTGCCGACCAGGAGATCTCGCTGGCGAAGCGGATCGAGCGGGGCGACATGAGCGCCAAGCGGCAGATGGTCGAGGCAAACCTGCGCC
Organism: uncultured Solirubrobacterales bacterium; assembly: GCA_963703235.1. Taxonomy (GTDB): domain Bacteria; phylum Actinomycetota; class Thermoleophilia; order Solirubrobacterales; family 70-9; genus VRUE01. Next base: position 86,385 of record OY969802.1, read on the forward strand.
TCGTCGTCTCGATCGCCAAAGGCTATCTGGGGCGCGGGCTGAGCTTCCTCGACCTGATCCAGGAGGGCTCGCTGGGGCTGATCCGCGCGGTGGAGAAGTTCGACTACCGGCGCGGCTACAAGTTCTCCACCTACGCGACCTGGTGGATCCGCCAGGCGGTGACGCGGGCGATCGCCGACAAGGCCCGGACGATCCGCATCCCGGTCCACATGGTCGAGAAGCTGAACCGGGTCGCCAACGTCGAGCGCCAGCTGGTGCAACGGCTCGGGCGTGAGCCGGAGCCGGCGGAGATCGCCGCCGAGCTGCGCTGGCCGCTCGGCGAAGTGCGGGAGATCCTCCGCGTCGCGCAGTTGCCGGTCTCGCTGGAGAAACCGGTCGGCGACGAGGACGAATCGGAGCTCGGCGACTTCGTCGCCGACGATGCGGTCGCGGAGCCCTTCGAGGAGGCGAGCGAACACCTGCAGCGCGAGGGAGTGCGTCGGGCGCTCGACGCCCTGCCCGAGCGCGAGCGGCGGGTGATCCAGCTGCGCTACGGGCTCTCGGGGTTGGAACCGCTGACCCTCGAGGAGGTTGGCGAGACCTTCGGCGTCACCCGCGAGCGGATCCGCCAGATCGAGAACAACACGCTGAAGAAGCTGCAGCGCCTGCCGGAGGCGCAAATGCTCCGTGAAGCAAGCTAGCTCGTCGATCCTTGGCTACGCGGTCGTCGGCACGCTGAGTTAAAAGCAAGCACTCTCAAGGTTCTCAAAGCTCGCGAACCCTGGGCTGGAGCCAGGCGCTTCAGGGTGGATCTCGAAGCTCGGGTGTCTTGAAGGATGGCGGGTATGCCTCTGCGGGAATGTCGCGAAGCGGCGGAAATGCAATCCGGCTCCTGCGCGGCGTAAGCCGCGCACCAGATTCACCCCAGCGCGCAGCGCTGGGGTGTCAATTCCCGCAGAGGCATACCCGCCATCCTTCACCGCGTCCGGGCATGGCAGGGTCAGCCGTCTAACGGGGCTCGAGTACGAAGATCGCGATGTCGCGGTCGGTGCGGGCCTCGTATTCGTCGAAGCCCGAGTACTGCTCGTTGTGGCGGCGCCAGAGCTCGGCGCGCTCCTCGCCGGCGGCGATGCGGGCGCGCACGGGAAGGCGCCGACGACCGACCTCGACCTCGGCGTCGGGGTTCGCCTTCAGGTTCAGCGACCAGGCCGGGGTGCGGCTGTGGCCGGCGTTGGAGCCGATCACGACGTAGCCCTCGCCGTCGGCCAGGTAGACGACCGGCGCCGTCCGCAGCTGTCCCGACTTGCGGCCGGTCGTGGTCAGCAGCAGCACCGGCGCCTTGGCGACCCGGCCGCCGACCCGGCCGCCGCTGAGCCGGTAAAGCGGCACGTTCAGCCTGCCGGTCCAGCGTAGCCCCGTGGCGCCCATCGCCTGCGAGGCGCGCGAATAGAACTTGTCCCCCAGCACGGCTGGAAGTATCCCAGCCCGCGAACGGGGACGAGCCGTGAGTTATGCACCCATTGGGTGTTCAACTCACGGCTCGTCCCTCAGTAGACTCGCTTCGTCCTCCGGGGGAGTGCCCGAGTGGTTAAAGGGGACTGGCTGTAAACCAGTTGGCTATGCCTACGCAGGTTCGAATCCTGCCTCCCCCATATGAGCCTCTACGGTCGAGCGAGTGCCTATGAGTGACCTCGACGGCCGCGTCATTGCCATCGCCGGGGTCGGTGGCGGCCTTGGGCCGGTGGTCGCGGAGCGTTTGGCGGCCGCTGGAGCCATCGTCTGCGGCTGTGACAGGGAGCAGGCGCAGGTGGACGAGCTGGGCGCGGCGCTCGGTCTTTCCGAGGAGCGCTGGGACGGCCGCGCGGTCGATCTGCTCGACGAGGACGGGGCGCGTGCCTGGTGCGAGGCGCTGGTCGAGCGCTTCGGCCACGTCGACGCGCTCCTTCACCTGGTCGGCGGTTGGCGCGGCGGGCAGCCGCTGCGGGAGTCGCCCCTCTCGGACTGGGCGCTCCTGCACGACCTGCTGATCCGCACGGTTCAGCACACGACGAGGGCCTTTCACGACGCCCTCCTCGCCAGCGACCACGGGCGCTTCGTGCTCGTTTCGGCCAAGCAGGCCCAGGCCCCTTCCAACTCCAACGCCGCCTACGCGGCCGCCAAGGCGGCGGCCGAGGCTTGGACGCTGGCGCTGGCCGACGGCTTCGAAGGAAGCGGCGCGACCGCCAACATTGTTGTCGTCGAGGCGATCCTCACGGCGGCGATGCGCGAGCGCGACCCCGACGGCGACTTCGCTTCCTTCACCCCCGCCGAGCACCTTGCAGAGGCGATCGCCTTCCTCTGCTCCGACGCGGCGGAGAAGATGAACGGCCAGCGCCTCCGGCTTACCATGGGCTGAGATGAGCAAGACCAGCTCCAAGCCCAGCGAGGGCGAGATGACGATCAGGCAGCTCGCCGAGCGGACCGGGATGACCGTTCGCAACATCCGCGCCCACCAGACCCGTGGTCTGCTGCCACCGCCGGTGGTCCGCGGTCGAACCGGCTACTACAACGAGGAGCATGTGGCGCGGATCGAGCTGACCCGCGAGATGCAGGCCGACGGGCTCAACCTGGAGGCGATCCGGCGGGTGCTGGACAGCGGCGACGGCTCGGCCTCGGCGATCTTCGACTTCACCCGCGCCCTGCGAACGCCGTTCGAAGACGAATCGCCCGAGATCGTCGAGGCGGACGAGCTGGCGGCGATCTGGGGCGGAGACGTGGACCCGAAGCTGAACCGGCGGATCGAAAAGCTCGACATCTTCCGGGCCCTGCCCGACGGCCGGGTCGAGGTGATCAGCCCGCGCATCGTGGCCGCCGCCGCCGAGCTGGCCGCGCTGGGGGTCGGCGTCGAGGGGGCTGTCGCCACCGCCGAGAAACTGCGGCGCCACGCCGACGGCGCCTCCCGCGCCTTCGTCGAGCTGTTCGTGAAGGAGATCTGGAGGCCGTTCGAAGAGGCCGGGCGGCCCGAGCGAGACTGGCCCCGGATCGGCGAAGCGCTCGAACGGATGCGGCCGCTCGCCTCCGGCGCCCTGCTGGCGACCTTCCAGATCGCGATGGGCGAGGCGGTCGAGAAGGAGAGCGAACGGATGCTGAGGCTGACCGCCGGCAAAAACAGAGATGGCGGGAAACGCCGCCGCCGTCGCTAGCGGCAGCTCAGGCCAGCGCGGCTCCGCCCAGCTCCCTCGCGGCCGCCTCGTGGCCGTCGTAGGGAAGGACCGCGAAGTACATCAACGACGGCAGCAACGACTCGAGCTCATCCGTTTCTTCCCGCTGCAGGCGGGCGTAGACAACCGATTCGATCCCACCGACGACACCCGCGGCCGCGATCCCGGAGGGCGGGTCGGCCAGCTCCTTCCTCGCTTCGCCGTCGATGCAGCTGGCGAAGCGGTCGAGCAGCTCGTCGCGGCGCCGCAGACCCGCCGGGCTGGAGGCGCGTGCCTCGACGATCACGGTGCGGGCGGCGTGCGGTTCCTCGACGATGAACTGCAGCAGCGCTTCCAGGCCTCGTCGCAGCCACAAGTGCCATCCTTCGTCCTCCTCGCCGACCGCCGCATCGAGACGCTCGCGCAGGCGCTGCGCCGAGGTGTCGAAGGCGGCGAGGAAGCAATCCTCTTTGTCCTCGAACTGCTCGTAGAAGGTCGGACGCGATACTCCAGCGCGGCTGAGGACGTCCTGCACCGTCAGCGCTCGGTAGCCGAGCTCGTTTACGGTCTCCAGCATTGCCGCCAGCAGGCGCTCCCGCTGGATCGCCTTGACGAGATCCGGCGGCAGCGTCCTCACCCCAGCCGGAAAACGACCGTCTGCCCGCGTCAGGAGCGCAACCGCCTCACTGAGTTCGGCATCCGTCCAACGGTCTCCGACGGCGCTGGCGAGCATCTCTTGGCTGAGGACGATCCGCTCTGGTGGCATAGAAGAACCTTTACGTTTCTACTGAAAATCTACCAGTCGCTAACAAGGTACCATAAAAGTCTCCGAGATGCATGGCAATTCGCCCTTCCGGAGGTATCCTTGCCTTCATGCCACCACGGGGAAAAGCGGGGAGGGAGGCAGACCCAGCGCCCAGTGCGCCTGCAGCAGGCGTGAGGCCGGCGCTGCCGCGCGAGTTCATCGCCCTCCACAAGCGCCGTCGGATCATGGATGCGTTGGCGGAGCTCTCCGCCGAGCAGGGTTACGAGGCGACGAAGATCTCCGACATCGTCCGGCGCGCTGCGGTGGCGCGGAAAACGCTCTACGACAACTTCAGCGGCAAGGAGGAGGTGTTCCTGGCGGCCTTCGACGCCGCCGTGGAGGAGGCGGTTCGCCGCGTGGAAGACGGTTGTGCCGCCGCTGAGGGCGGCTGGGAGGAGCGGATCGAAGCGGGGCTCGCGGCGTTTCTCGGCTACGTTGCCGAAGACCCGGCCCAGGCGCGCATGTGCCTGATCGAGGCCCTCTCGGCTACACCGGAGACGACCAAGCGCTACGAGGACGCCTTGCAGGGCTTCGTCGAGATGGCCGAGCGAGCGCTGCCCGAGGACGAGCGCCTGCCGGAGACGATCGCCGAGACAGTCGTCGGAGGAGTCGTCTGGATCGTCTACCAGCAGATCCGCCGCCACGAAACCGAGCAGGCCGAGGACCTGCTGCCGGAGCTTTCGGAGTTCATGCTGGCGCCTTACCTCGGCGTCGGCGCCACGGAGGGTGCGGACGGGTAAAGCTGAGCGCTGGCAGTATTCAGCGCCAATGAAGTCGCTGCCGCGTGGCCGCCACGGCCTCTCCCGCGAGTTCGTCGCCCAGAACCAGCGGGAGCGCCTGCTCAGCTCCATCGCCGCGTGCCTGCACGAGCGGGGCTACGAGAAGTCCACCGTCTCGGCCATCAGCCACCATGCTCGCGTCTCCAAGAGCGACTTCTACCGGCACTTCGAGAGCAAGGACGCCTGCTTCGTCGCTGCCTACGACGACTCGGTCGAGCGTCTGCGCGGCGAGGCCCTGGCAGCCTGCGCCGACCGTCGCGACTGGTCGGACGGCGTCTGCGCGGCGCTGGCGGCGATCCTGGCCTTTCTGGCCCACGAGCCGGGCCGTGCCAACCTGCTGCTGGTAGAGGGGCTGCGGGCGGGCCCCGGCATCTACGACCGCTTCCAGAGCGCGGTGCAGGGCTTCGTGCCGCAGCTCGCCGACGGCGCTCCGGCGCCGGCGAGCAGCGGTCCTTCGCCGGAGGCGATCGACGAGGCCGTGGTTGGAGGCGTCGTCTCGCTGCTCGGTCGCCGGGTGCTGGCCGGCGAGACCGAGCAGCTGGAGCGCTTCTTCCCCGACATTGCCGAGTTCGTGCTCACCCCCTACGTTGGCAGCCAGGAGGCGCGCCGCATAGTCTCCACTCGATGAGCGACGTGGCGACCGCGGCGAGCGAGGGCGTCCTGCCTTCGCAGGCGCTGAGCGAGGCGATCGACGCCGAATGGGTCAGCTCGGGCGACTACCGGATCCGCCCCGAGGCGATCCAGCCGGCCAGCATCGACCTGCGCCTGGGCGACTTCGCCTGGGCGCTGCGCTGCAGCTTCCTGCCCGACGTCGACTCGACCGTCGAGGAGAAGATCGAGGGGCTCGCCTTCCAGAAGGTCGACCTGCGCGACGGCGCGGTCCTCGAGCGCGACCGGCCCTATCTGGTGCCGCTGATCGAGGAGCTGGCCCTGCCGGAGGGCGTACGGGCCAAGGCCAACCCCAAGAGCTCGACCGGCCGCCTCGACGTCTTCACCCGGGTGCTGACCGACCGCCACCACCGCTTCGACGAGATTCCGGCCGGGGTACAGGGGAAGGCTCTACCTGGAGATCGTGCCGCGCTCCTTCGCGATCCAGGTGCAGACCGGCCTCTCGCTCAACCAGCTGCGCTTGGCGCGCGGCGACGTGCGCCTCAGCGACGAGGAGATCCGCGAGCTGCAAGCCGAGTTCCCGCTGCTCTACCTCGACTCTCACGCCCTGCGGGACTCGGAGCTGGCGCTGGCCGAGGGGCTCTTCCTCAGCGTCGACCTCTCGGGGCCCAGTGACCGGATCGTCGGTTACCGGGCGAAGAAGAACAGCCTGCCGATCGACCTCTCGCGGATCCGCGCCTACCGCTGGACCGACTACTGGGACCCGGTCTTCCCCGAGGGCGGCGGCCGGATCGTGCTCGAGCCCGAGATCTTCTACCTGCTGCTCTCGGCCGAGGGGGTCTGCATCCCGCCGCAGGTGGCGGCCGAGATGATGGCCTACGACCCGACCGCGGGCGAGCTGCGCACCCACTACGCCGGCTTCTTCGACCCCGGCTTCGGCTACGACCCCTCCGGCGGCCGCCACGGCAGCCGCGCCGCGCTCGAGGTGCGGGCGCGCGACGTCTCCTTCATGGTCGAGCACCGCCAGCCGGTCTGCAAGCTGGCGCTGGAGCGGACCAGCGCCCCGGCGGAGCGGCTCTACGGCGAGGAGCTGGGGTCCAACTACCAAGGCCAGGTGACGATGCTGAGCAAGCACTTCGAGGAGACGGGACCGTGAGCGAGCGGACCTGGCGCGTCTACCTGGCCGGCGAGATCCATTCCGACTGGCGCCAGCGGATCGAGAGCGCCGTCAGCGAGGCCGGCCTGCCCGTCGCCTTCTCGGCGCCGGTCACCGACCACGCCGCCTCCGACGACGCCGGCGTCGGCACGCTGGGCGAGGAGAGCGAGCCCTTCTGGCGCGACCACATGGGCGCCGGCGTCAACGCGATCCGCACCCAGACGCTGATCCGCGACGCCGACCTGGTCGTGGTCCGCTTCGGCGACAAGTACCGCCAGTGGAACGCCGCCTTCGACGCCGGCTACGCCGCCGCGCTCGGCAAGCCGATCGTCACCCTCCACGACAGCGAACTCGACCACGCCCTGAAGGAGGTCGACCGCGCCGCCCAGGCGACCGCGCGGACGCCCGAGCAGGTCGCCGCCGTCCTTCGCTACGTAATCGAGGACAGATTGCCTTAGGCGTTCCGCCTGCGCTGATTGAAGCTTTTTACCGCCTATAGGCAGGAAAAGGCTTCAACGAAGGCACGTCGGCCCCGTTTGCGAACATGTGTTCGTATGCGTTGGGATGAGCAGAGGGTCGAGAACGATCTGCGGTTGCCCGGGGTCGGCGATGGGACGGTGGTGCGGACCTTCGACGCGCCGGAGGCGCTCGGGATTCGATTCCACGAGATTCGCGCGAAGTCGGCGCTCAACCGGGTGCCGGGAGGGCGGTACGGCTTCGGCTGGACGATCAATTCCTATCGAGGCTGCGCGCATGCATGTGCTTACTGTGCCGAGGGCGATACCCAGATCCTTATGGGGGATGGCAGGACCAAGGACTTGCGAGACCTGCGCAAGGGCGACGTCGTCTACGGCACGGTTCGCGAAGGCAGCTATCGCCGCTACGTCCTCACCCCGGTCCTCGCTCATTGGCGGACGACGAAACCCTCGTATCGGATCCGCTTGGAGGACGGGACTCAACTGATCGCGAGCGGCGATCATCGCTTCCTAACCGCGCAGCGGGGTTGGAAGTACGTGACAGGGGCCGAACAGGGGCGTGCTCGGCGGCCCCATCTGACGCCGAACAGCAAGTTGATGGGAACCGGCCGCTTTGCTCCTCCACCTGGCGAGTCACCCGAATATCAGCGCGGCTATCTCTGCGGCCTGATCCGAGGGGACGGGCATGTCGGGCACTACTCGTACACCCGCTCGAATGGCGGTATCGACAGGCGACAGACTTTCCGTCTTGCGCTGACCGACGATGAGGCCCTTCAGCGGGCGCGCCGCTATCTGTTGCTCGTGGGGGTCGAGACGCAGCGATTCGAGTTCGCCGCCGCCACCGAGGGCAGCCGATCGCTGGGAGCAATCCGAACCCAAGCGCATGATCGGGTTGCGACGATCCGGCTGGCGATCGAGTGGCCGGGTCTCGCCGGTGAGGACTGGTGCAAGGGCTTCCTGGCCGGGATCTTCGATGCCGAGGGCCACTACAGCGAGAGCCTGAGGATCTCAAACACGGATCGGGAGATCATCGGCTGGATCGTCTACTGCATGCGAAGGTTCGGGTTTTCGGTAGTGGAAGAGCAGGTCGAACGTTCGAATCCGATCACGTGCGTACGGGTTCTGGGGGGCCTTTGCGAGCACCTCCGCTTCTTCCATACGGTTGACCCGGCGATCACGCGCAAGCGATCGATAGTCGGGAGGGCAATCAAGACGAACGCCAAGCTTCGGATCAACTCGATTGAGCCGATCCCGTTCGAGGAAGAGCCGCCCCTTTACGACATAACCACTGGAACCGGTGACTTCATTGCCAACGGGGTGGTCAGTCACAACTGCTTCGCACGCAGGACCCACGTCTACCTGGATATGGACGCCGGGCGGGACTTCGAGCGGGAGATCGTGGTCAAGGTCAACCTGCCAGAGCTGCTGCGGGCGGAGCTGGCGCGGCCGAGCTGGGGGCGGGAGCTGGTGGCGCTGGGGACCAACACCGATCCTTACCAGTGGGTCGAGAGCCGCTACCGGATGATGCCGGAGATCCTCGAGGCGCTGGAGGCGGCCGAGACGCCGGTGTCGGTGCTGACCAAGTCGCCGCTGCTGCTGCGCGACATCGAGATCTACGAGCGGATGGCGAAGTGGCTGCCGGTCTCGGTCAACCTCTCGGTGCCGACCCTCGACGAGAAGGCTTGGCGGGCGACCGAGCCCCACACGCCCAGCCCCGCCGCCCGCCTCGACGCGGTCGCCGAGCTGCGCCGTCGCGGAATCGACTCCGGCGTCCTGATCGCGCCCCTGATGCCGGGCATCAACGACGCCCCCGAGCAGGTCCAGCCGATAGTCGACCGCGCCAAAGAAGCCGGCGCCACCTTCTTGGGCGGCGTAGCCCTCCACCTCCGCGACGAGGTCCGCGACGTCTTCTTCGCCTGGCTAGAGACCAAACGCCCCGACCTGATCCCCCGCTACGAGAAGCTCTACGCCAACGGCCGCGCCTACCTGCCAGCTAAACAGAGGAGCGAGGTGACGAAGGCAGTCCGCGGCTGGGGCCGCACCCGCTCCCAGAAGAAGAGGGCGGCTACGCAGAGCTCAGCTACGGCTGGCGCAACCTCGGCTCAGCCGGGTTCCGCCGCGAACGGCGGCGACTCGACCCGGCAGGGAGCCCTCTTCTGAGGATTCTGGCAAGCGTGACTCCCGGCGGGTGGTGTCGGTAGGGGGTGTCCTCCGCCGCGCGAAGGCTGCGGAGGGCGAGGTCTCATCCCTGCGCCTGGAATGTCCCTCTGCCCGGAGCAGCGCGTAGCGCAAGGGGGGCACCCCCTACCGGCGACAGGACCCGCCGGCCGTCACCCTTCGTCCAAATCCTCAAATCGGCACTCCTCCGGCGCCTTGTCGTCCCGAAACCGATGAAACCGCGTCCCGTGCCTGATGCGACCCGCCGCCGCGTGGTCGTAGCCAACCTCGATCACCAGCTCGGGCCGCAGCGCCACCCACTCCAGATCGCGCTCGCCCGCCCAGCGGCTCGGCTCGGCGCTGCCCCGCTCGCCCGTCTCCAGCGGCGCCAGCATCTCCCGCATGCTCCGTTTCGCTGCGGCGCTGAAGCCGGAGATGTGGCCGACCGGGCGCAGCTCGCCGCCGTCGTAGAGGCCGAGGATCAGCGAGCCGACGGTGCCCTCCTCTTTGCCGGGCCGCCAGCCGAGCACGACGCACTCGATCGTCCGCTCCCGCTTCACCTTCGCCATCCCGCGTCGTTTGCCGGCTTCGTAGATCGCGCCGAGCTGCTTCGCCATCACGCCCTCGGTCGCCCGCAGCCACTGCTCGGCCTGCTCGCGATCGGGCGTCAGCGTGCTGGTCTCGATCCCGCGCGGCTCCGCGACGGCCTCCAGGCGTGCCCGGCGCTCGCCGAAGGGCGTCTCCAGCAACGACTCGTCCCCTTCGACGAGCAGGTCGAAGGCGACGTAGCCGGCGGGGATCTCCCGCGAGAGCAGCGCGATCCGCGACTCGGCGGGATGGAGGCGGCTCTGCAGGGCGTCGAATTCGACCTTGCCTTCCGCGTCGCGGATCACCAGCTCGCCGTCGAGCACGTAGCGCCCCGGGGCAAAGCTCAGCTCGGGGAAGTAGCGGGCCAGCGGTTTGGCGCCGCGCGACTGGATGTAGACGTCGTCGCCGTCGACGAAGACGATCGCCCGGAAGCCGTCGAGCTTCTGCTCGTAGGCCCACTCCTCGCCCTCGGGAAGCGCTTTGCGGGTCAGCGCCAGCTGCGGCTTGATCGGCGGGCTCAGCGGAAGCGTCACTACCCGACAGTCTGCCGCGCCCGCGCCTCGTTCGGGTCCGGCACCGGCACCGCCGCCAGCAGGCTGCGGGTGTAGGGGTGCAGCGGCCGCTCGCAGACCTGCTCCGCGGAGCCCTCCTCGACGATCTTCCCCTCGTACATGACGGCGATCCGGTCGGAGACGTGGCGGACGACGCCGATGTCGTGGGCGACGAAGAGGTAGCTGAGGCCCATCTCCGCCTGCAGCTCGGCGAGCAGGTCGAGGATCTGGGCGCGGATCGAGACGTCGAGGGCGGAGACCGGCTCGTCGGCGACGATCAGCTTCGGGCGCATCGCGATCGCCCGGGCGATGCCGATCCGCTGCCGCTGCCCGCCCGAGAACTCGTGCGGGAAGCGGTCGTGGTGCTCGGGTGAGAGCCCGACCCGCTCGAGCAGCTCCTGGGCCCGGCGCCGCAGCTCCTCGCCGGAGCCGACGCCCTGCAGGCGCAGCGGCTCGCCGACGATCTGCCCGATGCGCCGGCGCGGGTTGAGCGAGGCGTAGGGGTCCTGGAAGACGATCTGCATCCGGCGGCGCAGCGGCTGCATCCGCCGCTGCGAGAGCCCGGCGATCTCGCGACCCTCGAACCGCACCGATCCCGACGTCGGCGTCAGCAGCTGCAGGACCGACCGGCAGAGCGTCGACTTGCCGCTGCCGGACTCGCCGACCAGGCCGAGCGTTTCGCCGCTTTCGAGCCGCAGGCTGACGCCGTCGACGGCGCGGACCCGGTCCGCCTCGCGGCGGCGCCGGCCGTGTCGCGCGGGGAAGTCCTTGACGAGATCGTCGACCTCGAGCAGGGGAGCGCGCTCGCGGCTGGGGCGCTGCGGCAGCGGCTGGTCGAGCCGGATCACCGCGCCGAGCAGGCTGCGCGTGTAGGGGTCCTTGGGCGAGTAGAAGACCTCGTCGAGGCCGCCGCTCTCGACGATCCGGCCCCGGTGCATGACCTGCACCCGGTCGGCGATCTCGGCGACGACGCCGAGGTCGTGGGTGATCAGCAGGGTCGCCAGGCTGCGCTCGCGGTTGAGCTTCCGCAGCAGGTCCAGGATCTGCGCCTGGACGGTGACGTCGAGCGCCGTCGTCGGCTCGTCGGCGATCAGGATCTCCGGCTCCAGGACCAGCGCCATCGCGATCATCGCCCGCTGCCGCATGCCGCCGGAGAGCTGGTGCGGGTAGGAGTCGATGCGCCGCCGCGCTTCGGGCATCTCGACCGCCTCCAGCATCTCGACCGCCAGCTGCCGCGCCGCCCCGTCGTCGACGCCGTTGCGGTGCGCCCGCACCGCCTCGACGATCTGCGCCCCGACCCGGTAGATCGGGTTGAAGGAGGTCATCGGGTCCTGGAAGACCATCGCGATCCGCGTCCCCCGCACAGCCTGCAGCTCGGCTTCGGTGGCGGTCAGCAGCTCGCTTCCGCCCAGCCTGGCCGAGCCCACGATCCGGGCGTTGGGCGAGCGCGTCAAGCCGACGATCGTCTGCGCGGTGACGCTCTTGCCGGAGCCGGACTCGCCGACGATCGCCAGCACCTCGCCGGCGGCGAGGTCGAAGGAGACGCCGTCGACCGCCTGGACCAGCCCGCCTTCGGTGGCGAAGCCGACGCGCAGGTCGCGCACCGAGAGCAGCGCCCCGCTCATCGCGCCGATTCCCCCAGCCGGATGCGGGGATCGAGGTAGGCGTAGGCGATGTCGACGAGGGTGTTGAAGAGGACCACGAAGAAGGCGCCGAAGAGGGTCACGCCCATGATCGGCGGCAGGTCGAGGTTGGCGATCGAGTCGGCTGCGTACTGGCCGACTCCCTGCAGGTTGAAGATCGCTTCGGTGATGATCGCGGCGCCCGCCAGGGCCGCGGCGAAGTCGAGGCCGAAGAGGGTGACGATCGGGATCAGCGAGTTGCGCAGGACGTGCCGCAGCCGCACCTGGCGCTCGCCGAGGCCCTTGGCGCGGGCCGTCCTCACGTAGTCCTCCTCCATCGCCTCGATCATGTTCGAGCGCAGGACGCGGCTGTAGAAGCCAGCGAAGAGGACGGCGAGGCTCGTCCACGGGAGGACCAGGTGGTAGGCCCATTCGAGCGGGTCCTCGCTCAATGGCACGTAGCCGCCGGTGGGGAAGAGGTCGGTCTCGAACGCGAGGAAGTAGAGGCAGGCGGGGGCGAGGAGGACGACCGGCATCGAGATCCCGACCACCGCCAGAATCGTCAGCAGGCGATCGACGGGACGGCCGGCGTGGACGGCCGAGAGGTAGCCGAACAGCAGCCCGAAGAACATCCAGATGACGGCGGCGCCGAGGCAGAGCGAGAGGGTAGCCGGCAGGCCTTCCCAGATCTGCTCTAAGACGTTGAGCTCGCTCGAGTAGGAGACGAGCTCGCCGCTGAAGGCCAGCTTCATCATCGTCAGGTACTGGACCGGGATCGGGTCGTCGAAGCCCCAGGTCTCTTCGATGTTGGCGATCAGCTGGGGATTGCTGTTTTTGCCGGCGATCGCCGCGGCGGGGTCGTAGCTGGGGATCAGCACGAAGATCGCGAAGACGATCAGCGAGATCGCGAAGAGGACGAGGGCCATCCCAGCCAACCGACTCAGGGCGAAGCGGGCCATCAAGCGACCTCCCGCTCGGGCACGTAGCTGCCCGTGTGCGCCTCGAGCCGGACCTTGGAGCGGGGGTCGATCGCGTCGCGCAGGCCGTCGGAGAAGACGTTCACGGAGAGGACGGTGAGCAGGATCATCGTGCCCGGGAGGATCGCCAGCAGCGGCGCCGTGCCGATCACTCCGACACCGTCGGCGATCATCGAGCCCCAGGAGCTGTCCGGTTCCTGCACGCCGGCGCCGAGGAAGGAGAGGCTGGCCTCGAGCAGGATCGCGTTGACGAGGTTGAGCGCGGCGAGGACGATCGCGGTCGGCAGCAGGTTGGGCAGCAGCTCGCTCAGCATCACCCGCGCCGACCCGGATCCCCCCGCGACCGCCGCCTCGACGAACTCGCGCTCGCGCAGCGCCAGCACCTCACCGCGCAGCGGCCGCGCCATGTAGGGGGTGAGGACGAAGCCGATGATCAGCAGCGGCAGCAGGGTCGAGCCGCTGGAGATCGTCAGGGGGCCGATCTGGATGCCGGAGATCGCCAGCGCCGTGCCCAGGGCGATGCCGAGGAGCATCACCGGGAAGGCCCAGACGATGTCGAGGGCCCGCGAGACGATCGCGTCGGTCCAGCCGCGGTAGTAGCCGGCCAGCAGCGCCAGCGCAAGCGCCAGCAGCGTCGTGATCAGCGTCGCTCCGATCCCGATCGTCAGCGTCGTCCTGCCGCCATACATCAGCCGCACCATCTCGTCGCGGCCGAGCCGCCCGTCGGCGCCGAGGAAGAAGTGGCCGCCGGCGCCGAGCCAGACCGGTCCGATCGGGGTGCCGTCGACCTCGACCACTTCCCGACTCTCGCCGTCGACCTCGATCTTGGCGGTGGTGTGGGTCTGGTTCGGCCCGCTGTCGGCGACCAGGTTCCCCCATAGCGGCGCCGCCAGCACGAAGACGACGATCGCCGCGAACAGACCCAGGGCGGCAAGGGCGAGGCGGTTCGACCGCAGCCGCCGGTACGCGAGATACCAGGGGCTGCGGCCCGCCACTACTCGAACTGGAAGCTGGTGAAGTCGCCCCAGAAGGTGGGGCTCCAGACGACCTCGTCCATGTCTATGTCGCTGGAGACGAAGAGAGACATTTCACGTGACCCCAGCGGCGCCCAGGGCGCCTGTTCCATGAATTCGCGGTCGAGCTGGGCGTATTCCCCTTCGACCTCCGGCGTCAGCTGCTGGGCGCTGAGGCGGTCGATTTTCGCGTTCAGCTCCGGGTCGTCGAGCTGGGCCGAGTTGGTGTTGCTGGTCGGGGCGATGTTGTCCCCGTTCAGGGTCAGATCGAAGAACGAGTTCGGGTGCGGGTAGTCCAGGAGCCAGTTGGCCCAGCCGATGTCGAGGTCGGGAGTGGAGGTGTTTCCGATCACCGAGAAGTAGGGGGCGCCGAGCAGTTTCAGCTTCGCGTCGAAGCCGATTTTCTCGAGCTGGTCCTGCAAGTAGGCGCCGATTTCGTCGTTTGGCGGCAGGTTGTCGCTCCAGACGGTGACCGAGCGATCGCTGGGATCGGCCTGCTCGACCAGCGCTTTCGCTTTCTCGAGGTCGTACGGATACAGCTCGTACTCCTCGTAGCCGGGCATCCCTTCGGGCAGGATCTGCTGCCCAGCGTCCATCGTGCCGGCGTGGATCCGTTCCACCGCCCCAGGCTCGATCGCGTAGTTGACCGCCTGGCGCACCCGGAGGTCGTCGAAGGGCGCCCCGGTCGTGTTCATCCAGAAGAAGTAGGTGTTGATCGAGGTCTCCGGTTCGTACTGGGTCCCTTCGTACTGCTGCCTGACCGAGGCCAGCCGATCCGGCGGCACCGGATCGAACATCCAGTCCGTCTTGCCCGATTCGACGTCGTCGACCTGGATCGACGGGTTGCTGATGACCTCAGCCTCGATTCGGTCGACGTGGCCACTGGGAAGGTTCGGCATCAGCCCGGCGTTGTTCTTGCTCCACCGCGGGTTGCGCTCATAGGCCCAGCTTCGTTCCGGGTTGGACTCGACGATCTCGTAGGGGCCGGTCGCCGGCGGCGGGTTGGCGCTCTGGTTCTTGGCCGGCGTGTCCGCCGGTACCGGTGCCGTGTACATCATCGCCAGCTCGTTGACGAAGGTGCCGCGCGGCCGGGTCAGCTCGATCGCGATCTCCCTCGTGCGGTCGTTCGTCTCGATGCCGGGAATGCCGCCCTGCTTCGTTTCGGCGAACTTCTCGGCGCCGACGATGTCGATGAAGAAGGACGAGCCGCCTGAGTCCATTTCGAACATCCGTTCCACGCTTGCTTTGAAGTCGGAGGCCTTGACCGGCGTCCCGTCGGAGTACTCGAGGCCCTTGCGCAGGGTCAGCTCGTAGGTCTTGTCGTCTTTGCTGACCGTCGGCAGATCCTCGGCCAGGCCGGGGATCACCTCGCTGCCCGCTGCTCCTTCGGCGTGAGCGTAGGTCAGCAGCGGGATGTACGTGTTGTACATCGAGGACCATCCTTCGACGGTCTGCGAGAGCTGGGGATCGAGATAGTCGGGGAAGTAGGCGAAGTTGACTTTCAGCGTGCCGCCTTCTTTACCGCCCGCCTCGCCGCCGCAGGACGCGAGTCCGAGCGTCGCGACCAGTCCCACTGCTGCCAGCACTGCGCCTAGCTTTCTCAACGCCTGACCTCCGCTTCCGCTTTGGGCTGGGTGGGGCTCGCGCCCTCCTGGCCGGTAGACGACGACTGGGTGGGGCTTTCGCGCCCCCGTCCGGTAGACCTGCCCTGTGGAATTAACTCCACCATAATCTCGAAGCCGGCGTCAACCCCTCGCGGACGCTCGTCCGGCTCCGGTTCTTCCCTGCCCTGTGGCCATTTTCGGCCCAGCAGAGGGGCGGCGACGAGGGCGATCGCGACCACGCCCACGCCGGCCACGAGGAAGGTGGCGCGGGGTTCGAAGCCGGATGCGATCAAACCGCCCAGCAGATAGCCGATGCCGGGCGTCGCGGAGCCCAGCGATTCGAGCACGCCGATCACGCGCGCCTGCATCGATTGCCTGGTCAGCTCCTGCACGGAGCTGATCATCGCGACCCACTGCACGCCGTTGCCCACCCCGCCCAGGGCCGCCGCTAAGCAGGCCACCGCGAGGGTGCTCGCCGCCGCCATGCCGAGGTAGCCGGCGCCGATCGCCAGCGTGCTGAAGAAGAGCAGCAACGGCAGCGGCGCCCGCCGCAGCGTCGCGAAGACGATGCTGCCCAAGACCATGCCGCCGCCCCAGCTGCCCAGCATCAGGCCGTAGCCGGTGTCGCCGGCGCCGAGCGTCTCCTTGGCGTAGATCACCTCGATCGGGATCACCGCCGAGAAGAAGACGAGCGCCGTGGTCTGCGCCGCCAGCAGGCGCCGCAGCGTCACGTTGCCGCGGATGTAGCCGAGGCCCGCCCGCACCTGCTCGCGCAGCTGGCCGGGTTCGGGCTCGGCGTGGGGCAGCCGCCGGGCGCCGAGCAGGATCCAGGCGATCGCGTAAAAGGAGACCGCGTCGAGCAGCAGCGCCGTCTGGGCGCCGAAGCCGGCGACGACGAGCCCGCCGATGGCCGGCCCCACGGCCGCGCCGCCGGTGAAGGCGACGTTGAGGATCGCGTTGCCGGCGCGCAGCTCGCCCGCCGGCTCCAGCATCGTGGCGCTGACGGCGCGGGTCAGCGAGCGCGCGGTCAGGGCCAGAGCCCCGTCGACGGTGGCGACGACGACGACGGCGGCGAGCGAGAAGTGGCCGGCGAGCAGGGCCAAGGCGCCGAAGGCCGCCGCCTCGCCGGCGTAGATCGCCGGCAGCACGAAGCGCGGCGGCGGCCGCTCGAGCCGGGCGACGACGACCGGAGTCAGCAGGGCGGGGAGGAAGCCGGTCCCGATGAAGAGCAGGGCGGTGGCCATGGCGCTGTCGGTCTGCTCGAAGACGAGCACCGAGAGGGCGACGATTCCGAGCCAGTCGCCCAGCTCGTTGACGGCGTAGGAGAGGGCCAGGCGGCGGAAATCCGGGCGCCGCAGGGGGTCTCTCAGGCGTGGACTACTCATTCCTGGGGAGGGAGCCCTACTCCAAATGTGCACAAGTTTTGTTTCAGTTGCACAGGTTTCCGCCGGGTTGTGCTACAAAGTTGTCAGCGAAACAAGACGTTTCTCGCCGAATCTTGTGCGAGATGTAAGAGCGGGCTTCGACGGAAGGGGAAAAAGACATGGGCTACAAGCGCTAAATCTTCAAGGACCACAACGCTACTGCGTTTGTTCTTCGCCGAGGGGCGCCCGTGGGCGCCTTTCGTCGTTCTGGGCCCGTCTCCCGGTTTTTGGCGCAATTTGCAAGGGATTGGCCAGTCGGCCAGGGCCCTTGCCGCGCCTGGGGGGAGCGTCTACCGTGGGACCACCAGTAGCGTTGTCGCGGCCCAACCGCAGGGAACCGGCGCCTTGCGCTGAATTCCTCGACCGGGAGGTTCCGCGGACCGCGGAACCTGGACGCAATCCATGGCAAACGATCGCCCCACCCGTCGCAGTCAGGCCCTGATCTGGGTCGGTCTGGTCGTCGTCACCGCCGCCGTCCTCTGGCGGGCGCCGAAATCCGACTGGGACCTGGCCCTGTTCGCGATCCTGCTCGGCTTCGCCGTCTTCAGCGACCTGACCGCGATCGAGACCGACTCGCGCCTGAAGATCTCCGGCAGCTTCCTCGCCCTGGTGCTGGCGATGGTCTTCCTCGGCGGCTCGGCCGCCGCCGCGATCGGCGTCCTCTCGATCCTCGCCGGCTGGCTGCACTGGCGGGAGCCGCTGCACGACCTCCAGGTCAACGCGCTCACCTATGCCGCTTTTCCCCTGATCTGCGGGGCGGCATTCCACGAAGTCCTCGAGTCCTCGCAAATCTCGTCCTCGGACCCGATCTTCTACGTGCTCGTCTTCTGCGTCTTCCTGGTGGCGCTGGCGATCAACTTCTCCTGCATCGCGGCCTACACCTGCTACCTGGAGCGCAGCTCCTTCGTCGACAAGGTCCGTTCGGCGCTGATCCCGCTGCTGCCGTCGGAGATGGCGGCGGCGCTGATGGCGGTCGGCGTCGCCTTCCTCTACAACGAGATCGGCCTCGCCGGGGTCGCCCTCTTCGGCATCGTCCTGATCACCTTCCAGTACCTGCTCGGCGCCCTGCTGAAGTCGCAGGAGCGGGCCGAGGAGCTCGAGGTGCGGACCAAGCAGCTGGCCAGCTTCCAGGTCGGGATGTTGAGCGCGCTGCTGCGCACCCTCGACCTGCGGGACCAGATGACCGCCCGCCACAGCGCCGCGGTGGCGCGCTACTCGCGGGCGATCGCCCAGAAGGCCGGCTTCTCGCGGCGCGAGGAGGAGCTGGTCCACATCGCGGCGCTGCTGCACGACATCGGCAAGTTCATCCTCCCCGACCGGATTCTGAAGGCGAACGTGCCGCTGACCGACGAAGACTGGATGCTGATCCGCCGCCATCCCCAGCAGGGGGCGCGGGTCGTCTCCTCGCTCGACGGCTACGGGCCGGTCGCCGAGATCATCCTCGCCCACCACGAGCGAATCGACGGCAAAGGCTATCCGCGCGGCCTCGAAGGGGACCAGATCCCGGAGCTGGCGCGGATCATCTCGGTCGCCGACACCTACGACGTGATGACCGCGCGCGACTCCTACCGCACGCCGACCTCGAGCTACGAGGCGATCCAGGAGCTGCGGCGGGTCGCCGGCAAGCAGCTCGACGCCCGCTTCGTCGAGATCTTCATCGAGCTGCTGGAGGGCAAGGACGTCTCCTTCCGCCATGGCGAGGAGGCCGACTTCGAGCGCGAGCTGGCGCTGGAAGCGCGGATCGCCGAGACCGCGCACCCGAACGTCGGCGCCGGCCGCTTCCAGGTCTCCGCCCCGGCTTAGGCCAACCGTCCGCCGACGGGCCGGAAACGTCCGCCATATGGACGTTCGCGGCCCACCGGCCGGGGGTGGGCGGTACGGTTCCGCACCTATGCGCGCGGTGACGTTTCAGGCTCCCCGAGAGGTTCGTATCGAGGAGAAGCCGGATCCCGAGGTCGGCAGCGCCGACGAGGCGCTGGTGCGGGTCGAGGCGAGCGGGATCTGCGGCTCGGACCTCCACATCTACCACGGGCGAGTCCCGGTCGAGCCGGGCTTCACGATTGGGCACGAGTTCGTCGGCACCGTGCTCGCCGTCGGCGCCGACGTCGAGCGGGTCGCCGTCGGCGACCGGGTGCTGGGCTGCTTCCACACCGCCTGCGCTACCTGCGGCGCTTGCCTGCGTGGCGACTACCACCGCTGCGAGCGCGGTCGCACCTTCGGCCACGGATCGCACCTGGGCGACCTGCAGGGCGCCCAGGCCGAGCAGCTGCTGGTCCCCCGCGCCAACCTGACCCTGCGCCAGGTGCCGGCGGGAATGTCCGACGAGGTGGCGCTGTTCGCCGGCGACGTGATGGGCACCGGCTACCACGCCGTTGCCCACGCCGGCATACGGGCCGGCGACACCGTCGCCGTGCTCGGGCTGGGGCCGGTCGGCCTCTGCGCCGTGCAGGCTGCGATCGCCAGCGGCGCCACTCAGGTCTTCGCGGTCGACTCGGTCGAGCAGCGACTGCAGATGGCGACGCGGTTCGGGGCGACGCCGCTGCACCTCGAGGACGCCGACCCGAAGCGGGCGGTTCGCGCCGCGACCGAAGGCCGCGGCGTCGACGTGGTCGTCGACGCGGTCGGGGACCCCGGCCCGCTGGCGATGGCCGTGAGCCTGGCGCGGGATGCCGGCACCGTCTCCGGGATCGGCGCCTACGCCGGCAAGGGCGAGGTTCCACTCGGCCTCGCCTGGCTCAAGGGGCTCACCCTGCGACTCGGCCTGGCGAACGTGATTGCCCACGTCGATCGGGTGCTGGCGCTGATCGAGGCCGGCAAGCTGGATCCCTCGCCGCTGGTCACTCACCGGATGAAGCTCGACGAAGCGGCGGAGGCGTACCGGATCTACGACAACCGTGAGGCGCTGAAGATCGTTCTCACGCCGTAGCCGACATCGACCACACCGGGGTGGGGTGAATGTCGGAGGCGTTTGTAGATCGAGGCGTCTCTCTCTAGATTGGGAGAGGTGCGGGGGAGGACCCTTTCGCTAGTGGCAGCGGTTGTATCGATGGCGGCGCTGGGAGGGGCCGCCAGCGCCCAGGCCTGCTCCTGCGCCCAGATCGCGCCGCGCGATGCGCTGCGCCAGGCCGACGCGGCGATCGTCGGCGAGCTGGTCGAGGTGCTGCCCCGCGGGGGCGGCGTCGCCGACTACCGCTACGAGGTGCAGCGCGTCTACAAGAGCGTCCGTCGCCTCGGCTCGATCGTCTCGGTGCGCAGCGCCGCCCAGTCCGCCGCCTGTGGCCTGCCGAACCGCACCGGCCGGCGCTACGGGCTCTTCCTCGGCTGGGGTGAAGGCCGCTGGCGAGGAAGCCTCTGCGGCGTGATCGCGCCGCGCCAGCTGCGCCTGGCCGCCCAGCAAATGCCCAGCAAACGCCGGGGTTCCTCGGGGTCGGCAGCTGACTGTACTAGTTGACTAGATCACTTATGTAGGCTACTGTGCCTTCAAATGGCACAGCAAGCCAAGCCGCGCGAGGAGCCGAATCCCTTCGCGACCGATCCCGGCGACGAGCTGCCGGTCGGCCTGCAGCTGACCTGGCGGCTGCGCGCCCTGATCGCCACCGGTCGCCTCGCCTCGGGCGAGCGATTGCCGAGCTTCCGCCGCCTCGCCGAGTGGGCGGGGGTCAACGTCAACACGGTGCGGGCGGTCTACGCCGGCCTCGAGCAGGAGGGCCTGGTCGTCGGCCGCCAGGGGCAGGGGACCTTCGTCGCCGCCGGGATCGAGGCGGCGCCGCAGCTCGAGCAGATCGCCACCGAGGCGCTGTGGCGCGCCCGCGAGGCGGGGCTCGGGCCGCGTGAGCTGGCGATCGTCGCCTCCGCCTGCGCGAGCATGCCGGGGGCGCTGGAGGAGCCGCCGCCGATCGAGACGCTGGAGCGCCTTCCCGACCCCGCCGAAGAGAGCGAGGCGATCGAGGTCCGCCACGAGTTGCGCCGGCAGATCGCCCGCCTCGAGGCCGAGCTGGCCTCCTACACGCGCGA
This sequence comes from uncultured Solirubrobacterales bacterium, assembly GCA_963703235.1. Taxonomy (GTDB): domain Bacteria; phylum Actinomycetota; class Thermoleophilia; order Solirubrobacterales; family 70-9; genus VRUE01. The sequence continues at coordinate 107,318 of OY969802.1, forward strand.
CCTGCCGGGTGCGCTGCCCACCGCCCCCCGGCGCGCCGCCGCCCACATCGCGGGGGTCGAGGAGCTGGAGCAGACGCGCGACACCCTGATCGCCCAGCTCTCGGAGGCGCAGAAGGCGGCTGAGCTGCGTGCCCGCGAGGAAGCGCGGGCACGACTGCGGCGCCAGGGGATGCTCTCCGAAGCCGACGAGCAGGGCCTCTCTGTCGGCCCGAGCCCGCTCGAGCGGGCAATGAGCTGGTGGCGACGCAAGTCCTAGCGCGGGCGCTGCTGCCCGCCAAGTCGTTCTTCGAGCAGATGGGGGAGATGGTGCTGCTCACCGGGCGAACGCTCGTCTCCGCGGTCAGGCCGCCCTATCCCTACGGGGAGGAGCTGGTCGACCAGCTCCTCTTCGTCCTCAAGCTCTCCTGGTTCCCGATGACGATCTCGATCTTTGCCCTCTGCTTCGGCGGTGTGGGTCTGCAGGCGTCGGGCATCCTCGATCTGTTCGGCGCTCTCGATCGCCTCGGCGGCATCTTCGTCGTCACCGCCATCCGCTTCATCGGCCCGATCGTCACCGCGGCCATCCTCGCCGGGGTCGCCGGCACCGCGATCACCGCCGACCTCGGCGCCCGCAAGATCCGCGAGGAGCTCGACGCGCTGCAGGTGCTCGGCGTCGACCCGATCAAGAACCTGGTCGTGCCGCGTTTCCTGGCGTTGATGGTGGTCACCGCGCTGCTCAACATCTACGCGATCGTCTTCGGCCTCAGCGCCGGCATCGCCGCCTCGCTCCTCTACGACGAGCCGCTCGGCGGCTTCTTCGCGACGCTCTTCAGCAACGTCCTGATCACCGACCTCTGGGGGTCGGTGCTGCTGTGCACGCTGTTCGGCGGCATCGTCGCCGTCGTCTGCTGCTACAAGGGGATGACCGCCTCCGGCGGCCCGGCCGGGGTCGGCCGCGCCGTCAACCAGGCCGTCGTCATCGCCTACATGGGGAACTTCGCCTTCCTCAACGTCTTCACGTCGTTGCTGCTCGCCTTCAATCCCGAGTTGCAGACGATCCGATGAGCGCGGGGCGATCGCTCGGCTGGCTCGACGCCCCGCGTGGCTGGCTCGACGGCGCCGGCGAGGTCGCCCGCTTCGGCTCGCGCGTCGCCGGCCTCGTCTTCTCCGGCCGCGTCCTGCGCTTCTTCGGCGAGAGCGTGCGGCAGGCGGGGATCCTGATCCTCGGCTCGGCGCTGATCGTCTGGGCCTTCGTCTTCATCCTCGGCCTGCAGTGCGGATTGATCGGTGCCTACTTCAGCCGCTCGATCGGCGCCCCCGGCAACGCCGGCCTCTTCTCCGCTTTCTGCGACCTGCGCGAGGGCCTGCCCTACGCCTTCGGCTACATCTTTGCGGCCAAGGTCGGGACCGGGATCGTCGCCGAGCTGGGGGCGATGCGGATCTCCGACGAGATCGACGCACTCGAGGTGATGGGGATACCGCCCCTGACCTTCCTCGCCGCGACGCGCCTGCTCGGCGCCTGGATCGCGATCCCGTTCCTCTACCTGGTCGGGATCGGGATCGGCTACCTGGCCAGCTGGTTTGCCGTGGTGGAGCAGGTCGGCGACGTCTCCTCCGGCGGCTACTTGCTGATCTTCTGGATGTACCAGAACCCGCTCGACGTGCTGTTCAGCCTGACCAAGGCCATGGTCATGGCGACGATCATCGTCTCGGTCGGCTGCTACTACGGCTACACCGCCTCCGGCGGGCCGGTCGGGGTCGGTACCGCGACCGCCAAATCGATGGCGGTCAACATCATCCTCGTCAACATCGTCGGCATGCTCGGCACGCTGATCTTCTACGGCGCCAACCCGCGAGCGCCGATCGGCGGCTGAGGAACGTCTTTTTAGCGAGCTGCGCTCGCGGTGGCGGCGGTGCGCACCGGCTCGCGGTGGCGGCGGTGCGCACCGGCTCGCGGTGGCGGCGGAACATCTCGGCGACCCAGCGGTAGCCGCGGCGCTCCTTCAGCGGCGCCCGGAAGCGCTCGAAGCCAGCCGCCGGGTCGACGTCGGTCGGGAGGGGGCCCTCCTCGGGGAGCACCAGCGGGTAGAAGAGCGAGGCGGCGGTGAGGTCGGCGACGGTGAAGCTGTCGCCGACCAGGTAGTCGCCGTCGCCCAGCTCGGCCTCGAGCCGTTCCAGCGCGGCGAGGATCTTGGCGCGGCTGCGCTCGGCCTCCGCCTCGTCGCGGGCGCGGAAACGCAAGCCGGTGAAGACGCGGGCGTAGGTGGCGGCGGCGCCGGGCACGCGGGTCAGCGGGCCGGGCGCGGCCCGCTTCATCAGCTCCGTGAACTGCTCGCGGTCGTTGCCCAGCTCGTGCCAGGCCAAGTGACGTATGGGAGGGCCGAGCTCCTCGTCGAAGTGGTCCTCGAGCTCCAGGGCCCGACGGCGCAGCTCCGGGTCCGTGGGGTACAGCGGTGGGTCGGGATAGCGCTTCTCCAGCGCGGCGACGATCGCCGTCGAGTCGCCGATCGTCCGTCCCTCGAGCTGCAGCACCGGAAAGGTGATCTGCCCACCGCGGGTCAGCCAGAGGGCGACGGCGATGTGGGCGCCGGGGACCGGAGTGCGGCGTCGGTGCTCGATCCCCTTCCAGGCCAGCGCCCAGCGGATCTTCTCGCTGTAGTGCGAGACGTCGATCTGCCAGAGGGTGGGGAGCGATCCGCTCATTTGCGCCGTCGCCGGCATCGTGTCAGCATACGCCCGCTATGGGTCTCCTGAGCGATTCCGAGATCGAGGCGAGGCTGAGCGAGCACCCGGGCTGGGAGCGCGCCGGCGACGCGATCTCCAAGACCTTTGAGCGCGGCGACTTCGTCGGATCGGTCAACTTCGTCAAGAGCTTGGTCGAGCCGGCGGAGGCGATGAACCACCACCCGGATCTGGAGATCTCCTGGGACAAGGTCACGGTCAAGATCGCGACCCACTCCGAGGGCGGCATCACTGCGGCCGACTTCGAGCTGGCGACGAAGATCGACGCCATCGCCTGAGCTCAGCCTCCGCCCCCTCCGCCGTCGCCACCCCCTCCGCCGTCGCCGAGGCCGCCGATGAAGTCGCCATCGAAGATGGGGCCGCCGAGCCTGATGCTCATCGTCGCGAAGAGGCGGTCGGCGGCGATCACGACGTCGTTGACGGGCCATTCCGTCTCGGTGAGGGTCTGTACGGCGCCGCTCTCTGGCTCGATCCGCTCGATCGTGCCTTGGTAGCGGTTGCCGCACGCCACCCAGACGGCGTCAGCACCGACGCAGAGCGCTCGCGGCCGCGCGGGAAGCTCGACAACGAGGCCGAGGGCGCCGGTGGCCATGTCGACCCCATGCAGCCAGCCCTTCCTGCCGATGACTTGGCCGCGGACCATCCACAGCGTGTTGCCATCGCCGGCGAGGCGCACGGCTCGGCCCGGCAGGCGGATCTCGGCCCCTATCCGTCCCGAGTCGGGGTCGACCCGCAGCAGCCTTCGTCCCCACCTGCCGGTTGCCCAGAGCGCGTCGCCCGCGGCCAGCAGATTGCGAGTGCCACTGCCGATGTCGGTCTACAGCGTCACCTCGCCCGTGCTTGCCTCGAGCCGAATCAGCTGGCCCGCCTCGCGCAGCGCCCAGACCCAGGGGCCTCCCGCCACGAGTGCCCGCGGCCGCCGTCCCAGGCGTGAGACCCCTTCGGCCTGCGGGCCGGCGGACCAGATGCGCCATAGCCAGCCATTCGCGGAGACGACCCAGACGGCGTCGCCGCCGGCCGCGATCGCCGCCGGTCCCTTCGTCAGGTGCTGCATGCCGGTCAGCTGCAGGGTCTGGGGGTCGAAGCGGGCGACGGTGCGGCCGTAGCCGTGGGCGACCCAGACTCCATCGCCCCCGACCGCAATGTTGCCGCGCCCGTGCCCGGTGCCGACGTTCCGCAACGGAGGGTCGGAGCCATCCAGGGGGACGACGTGTACCCATCCGGTGTGCCCTTTCAGCCGCATCCTTCCGCCTCGTCGGCAAGCCTATGCAGCGGTCTGAAGCTAACGTCGGCCCCCATGGCCGATGGGCTGAGAATCGACGACCGCCTCTCGATCCCGCTGGGCGAGATAGAGCTGCGCGCCAGCCGCTCCTCCGGCCCGGGCGGGCAGCACGCCAACGTGACCGCTTCCCGGATCGAAGCGGTGTTCGACGTGGAGGCGTCGGCGACCCTCGACGACGTGCAGCGAGCCCGGCTGGTCGAGCGCGCCGGGCCGGTCCTGACCGCGGTTGCCCAGGAGGCCCGCAGCCAGGCGCGCAACCGGGAGCTTGCCCTGCAGCGCCTGGCCACCAAGATCGCTGCGGGGCTGAGAACGCCAAGGCGCCGCCGCCCGACCAGGCCGACCCGCGCCTCTCGCGAGCGCCGCCTCGAGCAGAAGCGCCGCGCCGGCGAGCGCAAGCGCGCCCGCCGCCGTCCTGCGGGCGAAGACTGACTCGGCGCCGCTCGCTCCTGGCAGACTCACGGAATGGCCAAGCGAAAGCAGAAGCAACGGCAGCCACGGCAGAAGGCAGCGACGTCCGAATACGTCGACGAGCAGGGCAACGTCCTCGTCCTCAGGCAGTCGCTCAGCGCCGGCACGATCGCCAAGCTCCGCGAGGGGCCGGCGACGGCTGCATCCTCGCAGGACGACGGCCTGGCGCCGCCGCTCCGAGCTGCTCTTCGAGCGGCTCGCGGTCAGCTGGGAGATCGCCGGTTTGCCGCTGATGGACCAGAGGATGCTGCTCGGCCGCTACCGGATGGCCGACCCAGCGACCCAGCAGTGGGTGCGGGAAACGATCGACCGCCACATCGAGCGCCACCTTCCCGAGCTGGCGGGCTGAATGGGCGCGGCTGGGTTCGAACCAGCGACCTCTCGCGTGTGAGGAGCGCTTCGGTCGATTCTCGGCCCGCTGGGCACTGGTGCCCAGGCCTTCCCGGTCGTCGTCGTCGTCGTCGTCGTCGTCGTCGTCGGAGGCGGTTACCATGCCCGTATGTCCGATCCGCAGACAAAAGATGTCGCGGTCCAGGTCGACGAGCACCGCTCAGCTCGACCGCAGCCGCCGGAAGAGATCACCCTGGAGGCGATCCTCAAACGAGCGGGCGGGAAGCGCATGTCGCAGGAGGAGTTCGACCGGCATTTTGGCGACTTGCCGACCGATGGCGAGGGATAGGCCGCCCTCTTTGTCATGATTTCCTCTGTGGAGCAGCCTCACGTCAAGCTCAGCGGCGACTACGAGGGTCCCTACGTTGTAGAGGAGGCCCGCTCAGACGGCCGTCTTCTCGTGGCCCCCGATACCTCCGCCCAGGCGATCATGGATCGCCTGGGTCACGAGCCCGCAACGCTGGCCGAGTTCGAGGTTGCCTACGGGGCGGTAAAGCCCCCCGACGGCGAGCGCTGAGCCGTGGCCCTCAAGCGGGGCTTCGCGCCAGTGGCTTTTGACGAGCTGGCATGGCAGGACGATCTCCGCAAGGCGAACAAGAGCGCCCGCCGCATCGGCGAAGAAACCCGCTCTCGTCTGGAGCGCGAGGGCCAGGCAGTGGATGCTCTATTTGCCTGCGACGAGGACGCGAGGGACGGCACCAGCCTTCCCGGCTGCGTGAAGGTCTACATCCCGCCGCCCGGAGGTCCGCTTGGCCTCGTGTATCGGCTCGCGAAGAACAAGGATGGGCGCCTCTATTTGGATCATCTCGCCTTCGGTATCCGACACCACCCCCCGGGGTCCACCGCCGAGTCCGTCTATCTCATAGCCCATCGACGTATACATCGCCACGACTCTTAATCGAGTAGCTCAGGGCGTATGAGTCACGCTGCGAACCTCAAAGTCATCAAGTCGTACCTTGATAACTCCTACACTAGAGAGGAGACGCGTGGTGTTCCGAAGCGTGCGGATTTGACGTTCGGGAATACGGTAAAGCGACTACCCCACGCGGTGGTTGTCATATAGATATGCGCGGCTCTCGAAAGATCATGCAGGACGCGACTAGTTTTGTGAGCATCAAGGCCCATAGGCGTTTCTTCAGGCGATCGTCTATTGCGTCGAGAACCGAGACGGTCACTTCCGGAGCTTTAACGGGGACGGAGCCCTAGCTTTTTTTGTTGGAGAGGACGCAGCATCTCGTGCCGTGCGGGCGACGATGGATTTGAAGGCGTATGTGTTGAAGATCAACGAACTGCTTGCCAAACGAATCTCAACGCCGCTTGACTTCGGAGTTGGCATCGGACAAGGCATTGTGGATGTGGCCAAGAGTGGAAAGCGTGGTGATGATTCAACCAAGCAAGATCTGGTTTGGGTTGGCACCCCTGTATATGTAGCGGTCGAGCTGAGCGATTATGCAAAGCGGCCGAAAAACATCTGGATCAGCCCTAAGGTCAGAAAAGCCATCGGCAAAGAGAAACACCGTGGGGTCGTATATAGCGACGGAGAGAGCATCTGGACCGAAGTGGAGAAGAACCTAACGTCCGTTGGAAGCTACAAAGTACGCTACACGTCCTATTTTTCGACGATCTCTTTTTAGGAGGTCGTCCGAGAAGACAGATGCGACAGGGCCACGGATGAGTGACGACCTGCTGACCGGGAATGGCCCTCGATTCGCCGATTTGCCCACTGACGGTGACGGATAGCCAGGGTTAGTTGCGTCCGAGCAGCCGCTCTAGTGCTCGCCCAACCTGGCGATAGATCTGCTCCTCGTCGCCATAGGGAACCTTGAGTCCGATTCGGATCACCTCTGCCTTTGTCGGGCTGTCCTCGTCGGGAACCAGGCGATAGACGATCCGGTAGCGGGGGTCCATATCGCGCTGTTCGTCGAAATAGAGCTTGCGACAGTCGGAGAGGTTGCCGGTGCTGAAGGCGAAGCCGCATGGCTTTCCCAGCTTCGGATTCTCCTTCGAGACCTGGGCGAGTAGTTCGAGGGCCCGGCGCTTCAACTCCTTGGAAGGAAGATCGAGAAGCTGCTGTTTGGCGGTGGGGTCGAAGAACTCGACCGGGAGCCGCGCCACCTACAGACCGAACTCCGCCGGATCGAAGCCTGCTTCGCGAGTCACATCGGCCAACTCGACTCGCTTGCCGGTGTCCTTCGCAATGGCCTCGCGAACCTCCTCCGACGCCACCAGCTCCTCCAGGATTTCCGTCTGCCACTCGTATCGCTCGTAGGAGAGGATCACCCCCTCGGGTTTGCGATGAGAGCCGAAGACGACAGGATCTGCCTGTCCGCCTGTCTCGCGAAAGAGCTTCAGGTAGGTAGAGAGGCGATCCCTCGCCTCAGCACTTGGCACAACGATCTGCCGGGAAGCAGCCATAGATGCATCCTATCAAATACGTACGGATTGTTGTACGTATTTGAAGAGCTGAGACGAGGACTTCGGACCATGGGCGCGGCTGGGTTCGAACCAGCGACCTCTCGCGTGTGAGGCGAGCGCTCTCCCACTGAGCTACGCGCCCTGGGATCCCGATCATACGACGGCTTCGGCGGCCGGAGCCGGACGTCAGGCGCCGGCGTGACCGGCGGCCGGAAGGGGGCCGGCGGAAGGCGGCCCGGTTTCGCCTTCGGCGACCGCCCGCCGCTGCAGCGCCTGCCCGACGAAGGGGAAGATCAGGGTCGAGAGCATCGCGGCGCCGACCAGGCCGGCGGCGGTAGAGCTCTTCATGTGCCCACCCTCGGTGGCCAGGGTCGTGATCGCGACGACCAGCGGCAGCTCGGTCGCCGAGTAGAAGGCCAGCGCGAGTCGCTGTCGCGCTTTGAGCACGCCGCGGTAGAGGAGCAGCGCCGGCGTGCCGCGCACGACCAGGAAGAGGACGAGGAACAGCGCCAGCTTCAACAATGCCTCGGCCGAGCCGAGCGCGCCGAGGTCGAACTCGATGCCGCTGGTGACGAAGAAGAAGGGGACGAAGAAGCCGAAGCCGACCGCGGTCAGCTTCGACTCGAAGACCGCCAGCTCGCGGCCCTTGAGCGCGAGGCGGACGATCATCCCGGCGACGAAGCCGCCCAGCAGGACATCGAGGCCGAGCTCGTTGGCCAGCAAGACGAGGCCGAAGACGAGGACGACGGTGATCCGCACCGCGAGCTGGCTGCTCGCCTCGAAGGTCCGCTCGAGCGCCGGCCAGCCGCGCCAGGCCAAGCGCACCGAGGCCAGGGCCAGCGCCAGGGCCATGGCGACAAAGAGGATCAGGATCGCCGCCTCATGCAGCGGTTGTTTGGCCGAGAGGACGAGGGTGACGAGGAGGATCGGGCCGAACTCACCGACCCCGCCCGCCGCCAGCAGGTAGGTGCCGAAGCGGGTCTTCAGCTCGCCGCTGTCGCGCAGGATCGGGATCAGCGTGCCGATCGCCGTCGTCGCCATCGCCGAGCCGGTGTAGAGGAAGGAGACGACGACGCCGGCGGCCGCCAGGGCGCCGCCGATCCCGTAGGCGAGGGCGATCGAGAGCAGCCAGCCGAGCGCGCCGAGCTTCAGCGGCGTGCCCTTGATCCGCTCGAAGTCGATCTCGTAACCGGCGAAGAAGAAGAGCATGCCGAGCCCGAGGTTGGAGAAGAAGTCGATGAAGTCGTCCGTGTGGGCGAGGTCGAGTACCTCCGGACCGACCACGATCCCGAGCAGCAGCTCGACCACGACCACCGGCGGGGCGAAGCGGCTTGGCACGGCGGCGACCGTGATCGCCGCCAGCGCCGCGACCACGACGATCACGAAGAACGACTCTGCGTCGACTGCGATCACGGGCGCTGATCCTACGTTCGTCCAAGGGCGCCAGGGCGACCGGATTCGCCGGGTACCGACAATTCAGTAGCCGCCCTCAGGGCGGGCCGAGCAATCCAGCGAAAGAGGAGCAGGAAGATGAGCTTTCCATTCAGTCGCCGCCTATCCGCCGCGACGGTCGCCGGCCTCGCCGGCCTCCTCTTGGCCCTCCCAGCGGCGGCCGGCGCTGCGACCGCGAAGTACCCGCCCGATGCCGCCGCACGCGGCTTCAACGGCGGCCTTGCCGGCTGGATCTCCTCCTCCGGCTTCGAGGGCACCTGCCAGGCGCCGCTGCTCTGCCCGACGGCGACCAACGGCTTTCAGCCGGCGGGAGGAGCCGATGGCGGCGGTTTCATTCGCTCGGCCTACCAGGGGGTCGCGGGCGTGATGGCGGTCGGGGGGACGACGACCGCCGTCTTCACCAGCCCCCAGTTCACCTACCGGGGCGCCGACGGGGAGGACCCCGCGACGATCGACTTCGAAATGGACCGCCGGGCAAGCGTCGACCAGCTGCTGGCGGTCTCGGGCAACTCGGCGACCTACTCGGCGCGGTTGATCGACGTCAGCGCCGGTGGCGAGACGCAGGCGCTGATCCCGCCCACGACCCTGGCTGGCGCGAGCAGCTGGCGGAACGCGCCGCGGGCAACGATCGATCCCGACCGCCTCATCCAGGGGCACGCCTACCGGATCGCGATCGCCTCGACCTACGTGACCGGGACCAGCGTGCTGGTCAGCGGCAACGCCGACTACGACAACGTCGTCCTCAGCGCCAGCACGGCCGCGGCGCGCCGTCGCGGCGGCGGCCGGGGCGGCGGTGGAGCAGGAGAAGGCGACGGCCTCAGTCGCAAGCGGCTGAGCAGCCTGTTCGGCGCCGCACTGCCCGGCACGGCTGTGGTGAAAGGCGACGGCAAGCGCCTCTTCGTCAGGGTGACGTGTCCGCGCAAGGTCGGTCGCAGCTGCCGGATCGCCGCGCAGGGACTGCTGAGGAAGCGCAAGCCGGCGACGACCCGGCGCACGGTCAAGGTCCGCAAGGGCAAGTCCAGGCTGCTGATGCTGCGGGTCAAGCCCAAGGCTCGCGAGAGGCTCGCGAAGCGCAAGCGCCTGCTCGTCCGCCACAGGGTACGGGCGGGGAAGGTCAGCGCGACCGTCTACAAGAAGCGCAAGCTGATCCGGCGCTGAGTTCGTTGCGCATCGTGGCCAGGAGGGGGAACCTTCGCAGTCGACGCGATGATCCCCGCCTGGATGGACAGGTCGAGAACCGCCTTCGCGATTCTGGTTGCGAGCTTTGCATTGCTTGCAGTCGGTTGCGGTGAGGACCAAGGTCTTCCGCAGGGATCCGAGCCCGTCGACCTGCAGCCGTCTGACTTCACGACCGACATCGACAACCCTTACTGGCCGATGGCCGTGGGCAGTCGCTGGGTGTACCGGGAGAGCGACGGGGAAGGCGACGTGCAGCGGGTCGTGGTGACCGTAACCGAGAGGACGAAGCGGATCGACAACGGGATCGAGGCCCGTGTCGTTCACGACGTGGTCACCGAGAACAGCGAACCGGTCGAGGTGACCGACGACTGGTACGCGCAGGACGCGGATGGCAACGTTTGGTATCTCGGCGAGGAGACCGCTGAGTACGAGAACGGAAAGGTCGTCTCTACCGAGGGCTCGTGGGAGGCAGGCGTGGACGGCGCCCAGCCGGGAATCGCGATGCCGGCCGATCCGGAGCCGGGACTGGCGTACCGGCAGGAGTACTACGCCGGCGAGGCGGAGGACAGGGCGAAGGTCCTCAGCGTCGACGAGCAGGCGGAGGTTCCCTTCGGCCACTTCACCGACGTCCTGATGACCAAGGATCTCGTCCCGACGGAGCCGCGGGTGCTCGAGTACAAGCTCTACGCCCCGGGCGTGGGCCCGGTCCTGACCCTCGACGTCTCCGGTGCCTCCGGCCGCGAGGAACTGGTCTCCTACACGGGACGAGCCGGGGGTTGAGCACCATATGGGTGCATAACTCCCGGCTCGTCGCGACGCCGGACAGGTAGGATCGACAGCGGACCGTGCTAGGCGGGGAATCAGCGGTGCCCTGTAACCCGCAATCCGCTCTAGCGGGGCCGAATCCCGTTCCGAGGGGCTGGCCGTCGGGGTCAGTGCGTCGCGGGCGGCGTTGACGGCCGGGTCCTGCGCGACGTAGGCACGTGAACCAGGTCAGGTCCGGAAGGAAGCAGCCTTAAGCGGAAGCCGCGGGTGCCGCAGGCGAGCCCGGCTCGAGCCAAACGCGACGGACACGCCCGGTGACTTCGCTTCGAAGGCGGGGCGCACGGTCCGTTTCCATTTCGCTGACTTCGTCTTTATCCGCGGTATGCGCGGGATAAAGACGAAGTCAGCGAGTCAGTCGATCAGCCGCGCCTCCATGCGGTTGACCGCGATTCGCCACATAACGAGCGCGAAGGCGACGAGGCCGGCGAACCGGGCCAGGTCGACGGGGTCGTAGCCGAAGGCACCGCCGCGGACCAGTTCGACCAGCTGGTGCAGCGGGTTGAGCTGCGCCAGCACCTGCACCCCCTCGGGCAGTTCGTCGATCGGGAAGAAGGCGCCGGAGACGAGGAAGAGCGGGGTGACGAAGAGCGCCGTCACGTAGTTGAACTGGTCGATCTTGGCGACGATCGCCGCCATCGCGACGCCGAAGCCGGCGAAGCCGAGGGCGGTGACGAAGCAGAAGAGCGGCACCAGCAGCATGCCCGGCGTCGGGTTCAGCCCGAAGGCGATCGTGACGAGCAGCGGGAAGCAGCCGTAGATGCTGGAGCGGACGCCGATCCAGAGCATCTCGGCGCTGACCAGCTCCTCGACGTCGACCGGAGCGGCGAGAATTGCGTCGTAGGTGTTCTGGAAGCGGTGCTTGACGAAGGTGCCGAACATCGCCGGCAGGGCGCTGGAGAAGATCACCGCGGTGGCGACCATGCCGGTGCCGACGAACTCGACGTAGGGGAGGCCGTTGACGTCGTCGACCAGCGTCGCCGAGAGGCCGAGGCCGAAGGCGAGCAGGTAGACGATCGGTTCCAGCACGCTGGAGAAGGTCGTCCCCTTCCAGTAGGTGCGGAAGTTGGCGACCTCACGGCTCATCACGCCGCCGATCGCCGCCGGTTCGAGCCGGCGCAGGGTCGTCCTGCCGTCGTCGTTCATTCGGCCTCCTCGCCGGTCAGCAGCACGAAGACGTCCTCCAGCGAGGCGGCCCGGATCACCGCGTCCTCGGGGACCGCCTCGCCATTTGATCGCTCGGAGCCGACGATCGCGATCGCCGGTCCCGCCGGCCGCACCCGCAGCCCGGCTGCCTCGGCGACGATGCGGGCCTCGGCGAGGCGTTCGGGCGGCGCGTAGATTTCGGCGGTCTCGCGGCCGGCGTGCTGGGAGATCAGCTCCGCCGGCCGGCCGCGGCTGATGATCTTCCCCTGGGCCATCACCGCGACTTCGTCGGCCAGCCGCTCCGCCTCCTCGATGTAGTGGGTCGACATCAGGATCGTCGTCCCGCGCGTGCGTAGGTCGTCGATCAGGGTCCAGAGCTGGGTGCGGATCTGGGGATCGAGGCCGACCGTTGGCTCGTCCAGCAGCACCAGCCTCGGTTCGTGGACCAGCCCGCGGGCCAGCAGCAGGCGTCGGCGCATGCCGCCGGAGAGCTCGTCGACCGCGTCGCGGCGGCGGTCGCGCAGCCGAGCCAGGTCGAGCGCCCGGTCGACCGCGGCGCCGACGTCGGGGACCCGGTAGAGGCGGGCGAAGACGGCGAGGTTGTCTTCGACGGTGACGTCGACGTCGAGGTTGTCGAGCTGCGGGACAACGCCCATTTCGGCGCGGGCCGCCTTGGCGTCGCCGGGCAGCTCGTGGCCCAGCGCCCGCAGCTCGCCGGCGTCGGGCAGGGCCTGCCCGGTCAGCAGCCTCATCGTCGTCGACTTGCCGGCTCCGTTGGGACCGAGCAGGCCGAGGCAGATGCCCTCCGGCACGTCCAGGTCGAGCCCGTCGACCGCCACGATCGGGCCGAAGCGCTTGACGACGCCGCGCAGTTCGATTGCCGCCATGTCCCTAATGACCTTGTTCGCGTCCGGAATTCATCGCTCGGACTCGGATGCTTGCACGGCGAGGGCGTTAGGCCTCTTGCGCGATCCGCGGCCAGCGCGATTAACGCCGCTCGGGCGGACCGGAGCTGACCACCAGCGAGACCTTGCTTCCCCCGCGGCGTTTCGCTCCCGCTTTCGGTTTCTGCGAGATGACTTTGCCTTTCGGCACTTTCCGCGAGTGCCGCCGTTTCACTTTGCCGATCTTGCAGTTGCGTTTGCGCGCGGCTTTCCGGGCGGCTTTGACTTTCTTCCGTTTCAGGCTCGGCACTTTGCAGCGCTCGACTTTGCGTTTGATCGCAATTGGTGGGTCCGGCAGGCCGCCGATCTTCACCGTGGCACCGCCTGGGCCTGCGGCCAGGGTTTCGACCGTGACGCCGGTGCGGAAGTCGCGGAACTGGCGGCCGGCGGTCAGGGGGGCGTCCTCGAAGCCTTCGGTTTCCGGGGTCGTGTCGAGCAGGAGCGAAGGGTGGCCACCGCTGAATCTGGGATCGTCGAGGTGGATCGCAACTCCGTTGGTAGCGGGCTCGCCCGCCGAGTAGACGCCGTCGAAGGGTCCGATCGGCTGGCGGAAGTCGAGGTCGAGGAAGCGCCCCTCGCCGCTGGGGATGCGCAGCAGGCGCACGCCGCTGCTCTGCTCCAGCGGCGCGAGCGCGTAGGTGCCCGAGTACTGGATCGTCGGCGCGTCGCCGGCCGGGATCGCGCCGAAGTTCAGCTTGCGCCAAGCGCTCATCTCGAGCGGGATCGAGCCGCGCCGGCCGCTCCCCATCGGGTCGAAGGGGTCGCCTGCTTCGTCTTCGACGCAGCTGGCGCTGTAGGTCACCGGGGCCGAGCCCTCGAAGCAGCGCAGCGTGCCGGCGTGGGGGGAGCCGGGGTCGCCCGGCGTGGCGGTCAGCCCATGCCCGAACTCGTGCAGCGTCACGTAGTCGCTGATCCTTTCATGAAGGAGAAGCCGACCGAGCCGACCCCGTAGGCGGAGCAGGCCGCGGTGAGAGACGGTTCGAGGAAGTAGGCGAGCTGCTCGTAGTTGCCGCGATCGAAGCCGTCTTTTTCAGCCTCGTCCGTGGCTTCTTTGGTCCAGGTGGCGATCTGACAGCCGCCTCCGTTGGGCCCGATTTCGTAAGGCCCGTAGATGTCGCCCGCGCCGCCGGCGTAGTCGACTATCCCGTAGGTGATCGTCTGGAAGTACTGGCGGACGTTCCACGGATAGAAGGTGATCGGACCGGTGCCGAAGAGGACCGCCTCGGCGGACTCGCGTGGGTCGGGGGGCGTGGGAGGGCCAGGGTCCACCGTCTCGCCTTCGAAGTTGAAGACGATCGCCGCGGTGCGGCGGGTGTCGGCGTCGGCGGCGGCCGGCATCGCCAAGAGCGCGCAGAGCAGCAGCGCCCCCGGCAGCACTACGAGTCGTCCCCTGCCCCGCATCGTCGCGAAGCCTATTGGCCGGCACCGACATCGAGTGGGCGATTTGAGATGCCTATGGGTTCGTCAATTCGCCAACCGGCGCGCCGGGTGTCAGCAGCGCCGGTAGAGAACCCAGGACTCGTTGTCGGCGACCCGCTTGAAGCCGGGCGGCGGGACCGTCGTCTCGAAACGGGCGGGGTCGTTGGGGTCGAGGATGAAGTTGTGGATCGTGAAGGGGCTGGCCGGTTCGAGGAAGTAGCCGCGGCGGGGCTGGCGCTGCTCGCTGGAGCTGACGACTGCGCTGGGGCGGACATCGAGGTCGAAGGCGAGGCGGGGGACGGCGCGGTGGTTGGGGACGGAGATCGGCAGGCAGAGCGGCTCGAAGGCGCCGAACTCGGTCAGGTCGTCGAGGTCGGACTCGATCTCGCTCTGGTTGGTGAGGTCGGTGTCGACCCGCGCCAAGAGGTCGTACTGGCTCGGCCCCCAGGCGACGAACATCAGCGCCACGATCGCGGCGAAGGCCTGCCACGGGCGGCGCCAGGGGTGATCGCGCTCCAGCAGCCTCCAGCCGAGCAGGGTCAGCGCCGCAAAGACGGCGAGGATCGCCGCCGCGAGCATCGTGTAGCGGGGGATGATCGCCAGCCCGGCGCAGGCGAGGACCGCGAAGGCGGCGAGCGCGAGGGCGGCGGCGGCGATGCCGATCGTGCTGCGGCGGCGCAGGAAGGCGAGGCCGAGGGCGACGCCGCCGGCAGCGCCGACCATGCCCGGCCACTGCAGCACCTCGCCAAGGCGTCGCGGCCCGTAGAGGACGAGGTCGACCGGCCCGGTTTGCCGCTCCAGCGTCTCGACCGTCTCGCGGGTGCCGGTGAAGGAGTAGGTCGGGCTCGCCGCGGTGATCCAGTCGAATAGCGCCCAGCCCACCGGACCTACGAGGGCGAGCGCCGTCAAGCCGGCCAGCTCCTGCCTGCTTCGGTGGCCGCGGAGTGCTAGGTAGGCCAGGTAGGCGATCGAGAACAGCCAGGCCTCGGGGCGGAGCAGGCCCGCCAGGGCCAGTAGCGCGAGGACGGGCCAGCCGGCTCGCGGTCGTTTGGTCTCGATGACGAGGGCCGCGAGGACGAGGGCGATGTAGGGGATGTCGACGTAGGCGCGCAGTCCGTTCGAGAGGTAGGGGGCGCGGGTGAGGACGATCAGCGCCGCGATGGCGCCGATCGGGCGGTCGAACCAGAGCGAGCCGAGCCGGTAGACGAGGTAGCCGACCAGGCCCAGCGAGACGTAGGCGACGACCATCGTCAGGTCGATCGCGCCGTCGCCGAACGGCGCCGTCACCAGGCCGAACAGTTCGGCGAGGGGGTGCGGGGTGGGGGGCAGGGCTGCGTCCCGGTCGGGGCGCAGCCCGTCGGCCAGTTCGGTCCCCCAGAGGAGGCTGTAGATCGTGTCGTAGTTCGGGAAGCCGAGCGGGAAGAGCAGCAGCAGGACCGCCACGACCGCCGCGACCCAGGCGGCGGGCGTCAACCAGTTGCGGGCCCCCGGCGGCACCGGGGCACGGTATCGGCGGGGATACACTGGCCGCAGTGCCGTCCCCCGCCGACTCGACCTCTCTCTACCGCCGCCATCGCCCCGGTTCCTTCGAGGAGGTGGTGGGCCAGCAGCACGTGGTCCGTACCCTGCGCAACGCGGTCGAGGGGGGCAAGGTCCACCACGCCTATCTCTTCGTCGGCTCGCGCGGGACCGGCAAGACCTCGATGGCGAAGATCCTCGCCCGCTCGCTCAACTGCGAGCGCGGCGGGCCGACGGTCAGCCCCTGCGGCGAGTGCGAGTCCTGCCTGACGATCGCCGCCGGCACCTCGGTCGACGTGATCGAGATGGACGCCGCCTCCAACCGCTCGGTCGACGACATCCGCGATCTGCGCGAACGAGTGGCCTACGCGCCGGCCGGCGGGCGCTGGAAGGTCTACATCCTCGACGAGGCGCACATGCTGACCAAAGAGGCCTGGAACGCCTTCCTGAAGACGCTGGAGGAGCCGCCGCCGAACACGGTCTTCGTGCTCGCCACCACCGAGTCGCACAAGGTGATGGCGACGATCGCCGATCGCTGCCAGCGCTTCGACTTCCAGCGCCCCTCGCTGGAGCAGATCGACGAGGTGCTGACCCGGGTCGCTGAGAAGGAGAAGATCGAGGTCGACGAGGGCGCATTGGCGCTGATTGCCCGCTCGGCTTCTGGCAGCTTCCGCGACGCCCTCGGCACGCTTGATCAGCTGGTGGCTTATCAGGGATTCGGTGGCTCTGGGACTTTCGGCGGGGAGGGGAACTTCGGGGAAGACCGGGTCACCCTCGACGCGGTGCTGGAGGTGCTCGGCGCCGCCGACGCAGAGCTCTTGTTCGGTGCCGTCGACGCGGTCGTCGCCGAGGACCCGAAGGGGGTCCTGCTCGCGGTCGAGGAGATGGCGCGCTCCGGCCGCGATCCGGCTCAGTTCGCCCGCGACCTGCTCGGCCACCTACGCCACTTGCTGGTCACCCAAACTGTTGGCGAGGTGCCCAATACCTTCGTCGTCACCGCCACCGACGCCGACCGGCTAGTCGTCCAGGCGAACGCGATCGGCCCCGCGACTTTGGTGCGCACGATCGACGAGCTGGCGGCGGCGCTGACCGCGGTGCGCGAGGGGGACGACGCCCGCATGGCCGTCGAGATCGCGCTGCTGAAAGCAGCCCGTCCCGATCTCGATCCGTCGGTGGAGGGCCTGCTCCGGCGCATCGAGCGGTTGGAGAAGGCCGACTCGGGCGAGGATGGGCCGCGGGTCCTGTCGCGGGAGGAGGGGGGTGCTGCGGGCGAGGGCGTCCTCGACCCCCCTCCTCCCACGCCACCCCCGGCAGGAAGCTCCCTGGAAGACGCGCCCGAAGCAGCTTCGTCAGCCGAAAGCGACTCTCCCGCGGGTGACGCGGCGGGTGTGTCCGGCGAGGAGCGGCGTCCTGTTTTTCGCCCCAACGACTCAGCGAGTGACGCACAGTCTCCTGGCGAAAAACCCAGCGACGAGCCGGATACACCCGCCGCGTCAGGACCCGCGGGCGGAGTTGCTCTCGACCTTGACCAGATCGTTCGCGTATGGCCGGCTGTGCTTGAGCAGCTGCATCAGTCCGCGCCGGCGCTGGCCGCTTCGTTCGAGGGGGCTCGGCCAACGGCGGTCGACGGCGGGGAGCGGACGGTGACGGTCGGATTCCCAGCGGACCACACCTTCAACAAGCGCAAGGCGGAAGCGCCGGACAAGCGCGAGCAGTTCGTCGATGCGCTTGCGGCTGTTTTGGGCCAGCCTTTGCTCCCGGTCTACGTCGTCCTCGATGGCGAGACCACGGACGGGAGCGCTGCCCCGGAGGCCGGGCCGGACCACGACGCGCTGGTGGAGAAGTTCAAAAGCGAGTTCGACGCGGAGGAGGTCGGCTGATGGCGAGGGGAGGAGGCCCGGGCGGCTTCGACGTCAACGCCCTGATGAAACAGGCGCAGCAGATGCAGCAGCAGATGCTGGAGGCGCAGGAGAAGCTCAAAGACGAGGTGGTCGAGGCGAGCGCCGGCGGCGGCATGGTCAAGGTGAAGATGGGCGGTGACCTGACCCTGCGCGAGATCTCGATCGACCCCGAGGCGATCGACCCCGAGGAGGCGGAGATGCTCGCCGACATGGTCCAGGCGGCAGTCAACGAGGCGCTGCGCGCCGCCCAGGACCTGGCTGCCTCGAAGATGGGCGGCGTCACCGGTGGCCTCGGGGGCCTGCCGGGGCTCTGATGCACGACTACGTGATCGTCGGAGCGGGCTCGGCCGGGTGCGTCCTCGCGGCCCGACTCTCGGAGGACCCGGACGTCAGCGTGCTGCTGCTGGAGGCGGGGCCGCCCGACGTCAAGGAGAACATCCACGTCCCGCTCGGCTACCTGAAGCTGGCGCGGACCGAGGTCGACTGGGACTACGCGACGGCGCCGGAGCCGAACTGCAACGGCCGCCACATCGCGCTGCCGCGCGGCAAGGTGCTGGGTGGCTCCTCCTCGATCAACGCGATGATCTACATCCGCGGCAACCGCCTCGACTACGACGGCTGGGGGGCGCCGGGCTGGGTCTGGGACGACCTCTTCCCCTACTTCCTCAAGGCCGAGGACAACGAGCGCGGGGCCTCGGAGTGGCACGCGATCGGCGGGCCGCTGCCGGTCTCCGACCAGCGCTCCGGCAACGCGATCACCCCGGCCTTCGTCGAGGCCGGGGTGGAGGCCGGGGTGGCCCGCAACGAGGACTTCAACGGCGCCGAGCAGGACGGGGTCGGCATGTACCAGGTGACCCAGCGCGGCGGCATGCGCGCCAGCGCCGCGGTCGCCTACCTGCACCCGGCGATGGAGCGTCCCAACCTGACCGTGATGCCCTACACGCACGTCAACCGGGTGCTGTTCGAGGGTACGCGGGCGGTCGGGGTCGAAACGACCCGGCTGGGCGAGGTGCAGGAGCTGCGAGCCGAGCGGGAGACGATCCTCTGCGGCGGCTCCTTCAACTCGCCGCAGCTGCTGATGCTCTCCGGTGTCGGTCCGGCCGAGCACCTGACGCTGCGCGAGATCGAGACCGTGCTCGACCAGCCGGCGGTCGGCGAGAACCTCAGCGACCACGCCTGCGCCTACGAGGTCTTCACCACGCCCGAGCCGGAGAGCCTGCTGCTGGCGCGCGAGCCGGCGGCGCTGGAGGAGTTCACGGCGACCCAGACCGGACCCTTCGCCTCGAACCTGGCCGAGTCGGGCGGCTTCGCCCGGGTCGAGGCCGGCGCCGAGGCGCCGGACGTGCAGTTCCACGTCGCCCCGGTCCAGATCGTCGAAGAGGGCATGGGCGACCCCGACGCCCACGGCGTCTGGGCCTCGGCCTGCCTGCTGACCCCGCGCAGCCGCGGCTCGGTGCGGCTGGCCTCCAACGACCCGACCGCGAAGCCGATCGTCCGCAACGACTTCTACAGCGAGGAGGGCGACATGCCGCGGATGGTCGCGGCGCTGCGGTTGCTGGAGGAGATCTGCGCCCAGCCGGCGATGCGCCCCTACTGCGCCCAGCCCTACACGACGCCGACCGGCAGCTCCGACGATGCCATGCGCGCCCACCTCGCCGCGACCACCTTCCCGATCTACCACCCGGTCGGCACCTGTGCGATCGGCTCGGTGGTCGACGCCGAGCTGCGCGTGAACGGGCTCGAGGCGCTGCGGGTGGTCGACGCCTCGGTGATGCCAGCGGTCCCGCGCGGCAACACCAACGCACCGACGATCGCGATCGCCGAGCGCGCCGCCGACCTGATCCGCGGCGCCGAGCCCGCGGTCCTCGAGGAGCGGGGCGAGGCAGTGCAGTGAGCGCCGAGGGCCCGGCGCCGCTCGCGCGTCTGGTCGCCGAGCTGTCGCGACTGCCGGGGATCGGCCAGCGCACCGCCCAGCGGCTCGCCTTCCACATCCTCCGCGCGCCGGAGGAGGAGTCGGCGGCGCTTGCCGCGGCGATCCGCGAGGTGAAGGAGAAGATCGGCCTCTGCGAGCGCTGCTTCAACCTCTCCGAGGGGCCGCTGTGCCGGATCTGCTTGGACTCCAACCGCGACCAGGCGACGATCTGCGTCGTCGAGGAGCCCGCCGACGTGATCCCGATCGAGCGCACCCACGAGTACCGCGGCCTCTACCACGTGCTCGGCGGCGCCCTCTCCCCGATCGACGGGGTCGACGCCGGCGACCTCAAGATCGCCGAGCTGCAGCGCCGGGTCGAGGAGGGCGAGGTGGGCGAGGTCGTCCTCGCCACCAACCCGACCACGACCGGCGAGGCGACCGCGCTCCATATCGCCGACCTGCTTCGCGGCAGAGTCGCCGTCACTCGCCTCGCCAGCGGCCTCCCGATCGGCGCCGACCTCGAGCACGCCGACGAGGTCACCCTCGGCAAGGCCTTCGCCGGCCGCCGCGCTCTCGACTGAAACGCTCGCTACCTGCTGATCGCCGGCGGCGGCGCGATCGTGCCGCGCTCCTCGTCGGGACGGCCGAAGACGATGTCGGCGAGGGAGAGCACGCCGATCACCCTCTCGTTGCGGCAAACGGGGAGGTGCTGAACTTCGTGGTCGCGCATGCGCTCCGCCACCGTCGCGACGTCCTCGTCGGGGTCGCAGGTGACCGGGTGGTGCGTGGCGACGTCGCGGACGAAGACCGCGCGGGCGTCGCGCTCCTCGGCCAGCACACGGACGACGATGTCGCGCTCGGTCAGGATCCCCGCGCACTCCTCGCCTTGGGGGTCGAGGATCGGAATCCCCCCGACTCCGCTGATGCGCATCCGTTGAGCGGCTTCCACCAGGGTGGTATCAGGACGAACCGGAGAGATCTCGGTGCTCATGCACTCCTGGACCGTGCTCATTCTCCGCGCCTCTCTTGGCTCAGCCTCCGCTTGGTCGATACCCGTCCTGGGCAGGGCGAAACGTCAGCAGCCACGCCCGACGGCGGCTGGTCACTCGCCCTCGACGCGCGCCTTCAGCTCGCCGGGGCGGGCGTTGACCAGCATCGCCCGCGCGGCGGCCTCTACAGGGCCGCGGATGACCATCCCGAGCACGCGGCCGGGGTCGGCGTCGAGGGTGTAGGTCGCTCGCGTCCGTCCCTCGCCCAGGTCCTCCAGCTCCCAGGAGCCATCGACCGACTTCAGCTCGCCCTTCTCCTGCGTCCAGGAAAGGCGCGTCGGCGGCTCGTAGCCGAAGCGCACCCGGGTCTTGACGTGCCTGACTTTGATGTCGCTCTCGCTCTCCACCAGCGTCGGCCGGCCGGCCTCGTCTCGCTCCAACGGCGTCACTGCCACCAGGCCGCCCTGCCACTCAGGTGCGATCAGCACGTCCTCGACCAGCGCCCAGACCCGATCGATCGGCGCCTCGATCTCGGTGCTGGCGGTGCCGCCCATGTGTGCCATCAGTCTCGATGCACCTCCGTCGCCGTGGCCTGGGCACGCGGCCTGACCACTATCTCGTCGATGTTAACGTGGCTCGGCTGGGCGACCGCCCAGCGGATGCACTCGGCGACGTCCTCCGCCCGCAGCGGCTCCATCCCCCGGTAGACCCGCTCGGCCGCCTCCAGGTCGCCGCCGAAACGGACCAGCGAGAACTCGGTCTCGACCATCCCCGGGGCGACCTCGGTGATCCGCACCGGCTCGCCGAGCAGCTCCAGCCGCAGGGTGTGGAGCAGCGCTCGCTGGGCATGCTTGGCGGCGCTGTAGCCGCCGCCGCCGCGGTAGCGCTCGAAGGCGGCGATGCTGGTGACGCCGACGACGTGACCGTCGCCGCAGGCGCGCAGCGCCGGCAGCAGCCCCCGCGTCACTCGCATCGTGCCGAGGACGTTGGCCTCGTACATCCACAGCCAGCGCTCGTCGTCGGCCTCGGCGACCGGGTCCAGGCCGAGGGCGCCGCCGGCGTTGTTGACGAGCACGTCGCAGGCGGGGACCTCGGCGACGAAGCGCTCGACCGAGCTGGGGTCGGTCACGTCGAGCGCGATCGCCATCCCCTCCAGCTCGGTGGCGAGGTCGCGGAGGCGATCGAGCCGGCGCGCTCCGACCACCACCCGGTAGTCGTCGGCCGCCAAGGCTCTCGCGGTGGCGGCCCCGATGCCACTCGACGCTCCCGTGATGACGGCGGTCTTCATGGCTGGCTCAGCATCCGCACGAATCTGCTCCTATCGGCCTGCCGCATATAGCCCAGCGATTGCCAGAGCGCTCGCGCGGCGACCTCGTCGCTCGCGACGATAGCCGTCAGCCGCACCGCCCCGTGGCGCTCGAGTCGAATCTCGCCCGCGCGGACCAGCGAGCTGGCGACTCCTCGCCGCCGCCAGCCCGGGTCGACCGCGAGCCGGTAGAGGCTTCCGCGCCAGCCATCCCAAGCGGCGATCAGGGTGCCGACGAGCGCCTCACCGCTCTCGGCGACGAGCAGCGCTCCGGGGTCATGCCGGAGCAGCTGTTCGATGCCGGCCTCGCTGTCGGTGACCGTGGGCAGGCTCGATGCGGCTCGCCAGAGCTCCAGGACGGCGGCGACGTCATCGCCGCCGGCGGCGCGGATCGTCCATTCCTCAGGAGCCATGCTCGCGGAGCAGTTTCACCGGTCAGGCCTCGGAGCGGAGCCAGGCGACGACCTCTGCGGCGTTGTCCTGTGGCGGGAAGACCGGGTAGAAGACCTTCTCGACCTGGCCGGCCCGGGCGATGAAGGTGAGGCGCCGGTAATAGCGAACGCCGTCCGCCTCGAAGGTCGGCAGGTTGAGCTCATTGACCAGCCGGAGCTCGCTGTCGTTCAGGAGGGGATAGGGGATGTGCACCCGTTGCGCGAACTCGCGCTGCTCGGAGAGCGGTTGGGCGCTGAGCCCGAAGACGGTCGCGCCCAGCTCGTCCAGCTCACTGGCGCTGTCGCGGAAGGCGCAGCTCTGCGGGGTGCAGCCGCGAGCGCCCGGGATGCTGTCCCAGCCCGTCGGCAGCGCCTCGCCCGGGACGCCCGTCCTGGGATAGACGTAGACGACCAGGGTGCCTTCCTCGGCGACCTCCGCCAGGTCGACCGAGTCGCCGTCAGTCGCCTCTAGGGCGAGATTGGGTATGGCAGCGCCGCTCAGGTGGTCGGCAGCCCCGTCGTCTTTCGGTACCGGCAGGTCGGACGGCAGCTCGTGCAGCTCCCGCCCTTTCGCGGAAGCATTTGGGGGTCTATGGGCCCCAAAAGGCTTCAATCGACGGCTCCCGCGCCGAGCCTTGCGAGGAAGGCCCGAAGTCGTAGCTCGTAGAGGCGAGGGTCGACGTTCCAGGCTTCGGTGTGGCCTGCCTTGGGCAGGCGGAAGTAGGTGACCCAGCGCGGCAGCTCGGCTGCGAATTCGTCGCTGGTCGAGATCGGAACGACCTCGTCGTCGTCGCCGTGGAAGAGCAGGATCGGCAGCTGGAAGGCCTCGGGATGCTCGACCGCGTCGAGGCTCTGCCAGTCGGCGTCGATGCGGGCGCCGATCGCCCACTCGACCGGCCAGGCCATGAATCCCGGCAGGCCCATCTCGGTTGCGTTGAAGGAGAGGATCTCCTGCCAGTCGAGCGCGGGGGCGTCGAAGACGAGACCCGCGACGCGCGGCGCCAGCGGCGAGCGCTGCATGAACTGGGTGACCAGCGAGCCGCCCATCGAGTAGCCGATCAAGATCAGGCGTCGGGCTCCGCGCGAGCGTGCGTACCGCGCCGCCGCCTCGAGGTCGCGCCACTCGGTCAGGCCCATGTGGTGAAACCCGTCGGGGCTGGGCGGTGCGCCCTGGTCCTCGCGGTAGGTGATCGAGAGGCTCGGCAGCCCGGCGCGGCGCAGGCCGGGAAGGATGCGAAGGCCCACCTGCGGGTCGTCGTTGATGCCGTGCACGACGATCGCCCAGGTGTCGCCGCGGCCGGGGACCAGCCAGGCTGGCATCGACCCCAGCTCGCCTGGGACGCGGACGTCGGCGAAGGGCAGGCCGCGAGCCTGGCCGGGGTCGCCGAAGTAGACCTTGGAGTCGAGCGCCACCTTCATGCCCGGGGCCAGATAGCCGCGCACGTCGCTCAGCTTCCGCGTCACCGTCTCCTCGCTCTCTGCCGTGACAGCGCTGACGACCGCGTGCCCGGCCTGCCAGACCAGTGCGTAGACGCCCGGCCGTTCCGTCTCCTCGGAGCGCGAGAGGACGACCTCGCCGCGGGAGAGCCGCTCGACCGTCTCTTCCTCCGGCCAGTCGCGGTGGTCGGGAACGAGCACGGCGGAGGAGAAGTGCCAGCTCACCGCAGCGCCGATCAGCAGCGCCAGCAGTGCCGCCACAGCGCCGGCCACCCACCAGCGCCATCTCCGCAGCCAAGCCGCGGTCCCCGAAGCCGCGGAGCCGAAAATTCCCACTCAGGCAGGGTACTTCGAGCAAACTCCGCATTTTGTCTAGACGATTGTCATTCCGCAAATAGCGACTTTTTCAGGCACTGGCGTCCGCGCCTTCCGCCAAGGTCTTGACGTGGCTGCAGGTACCCCCACAGGCACGCGGTCGGGAGACTCGGCGCCCGGACAGCTCGTCCGCGAGGTTTCCTCGTTGCAGGCGACGCTGCTGGGCAAGCTGCACGAGGAGATGCCAGCCGGCGACGCGCGGGCGTTCGCCGAAGCCGCCCAGAAGCTGGCCGAGGAGTTTGGCGCCGTCACCGCGACGACGATCGGCACGCTCTGGGACCGCCAGGACGCCGAGGCGGCAATGGGTCCGATCGAGGAGCTCCATCCCAGCCTCTACCGGCCCGGACAGATGCGCCGCCGCCTCGAGCAGCTGCTCGAGGAGAACCGGCGCTATGGCCATTCCTTCGCCCTGGTCGTCTTCGACGTCGAGGGACCGGCGGCGCGCGGCGACGCAAACGGAGGCAGGCAGACGGCGCTGGCGATCGTCGGCGCGGCCCTGCACGACAACGTCCGCCTGCTCGACGAGACCTTCCGGCTCGAGGAGGACGCGCTCTGTGTGCTCGCGCCGGGACAGGACACCGTCGGCGGCGTGCAGATGGCGGAGCGGCTGTTGCGGGCGCTGGACGAGCTCGAAGACGCCGGCGGCCTGCGGATCGGCATCTCGGCCGGCGTGGTCGCCTGCCCCGAACACGCGACCGACGCCGACGGTCTGCTGCGCAAGGCCGACGAGGCGATGTGGCGCGCCCGCGCCGTGGGCCAGCCGATCGGCGTCGGCGCCCTGGGCGCGCCGGAACCTGTGCAAGATCGCTGACAGATTCGCGAAATCTGTCCATAACCGGTGTAAACCTGGAAATCGGGTGGGAGAATGCCGCTGGCGCGGCGAACTAGGCCGCGGAGCCGAGGAGACGATCTGAGATGCCAGGGATAAGGACCAACGCCGCCGCCGAAGTGCTGGGAGTCAGCCCCAACACCTTGCGCAGCTGGGAGCGCCGTTACGGCTACCCGGTGCCGAAGCGCACCCCGGGCAACCACCGCAACTACGAGCTGGTCGAGCTGCAGACGCTGCGCGACGCTCTCGCCGAGACCGGCAACATCACCTCGGCGATCGAGCTGGCCCGCCAGCGCCAGGCCGCCCCGGCCAGCGACGGCAGCCTGCTGGTGGCCTTCGAGAGCTTCGACGAGGACGCCGCCGACCGGGCAATCGAGGAGAGCCTGGTCCTGCGTCCCTTGGAGCGGACCGTGGAGGAGCTGCTGCTGCCGGCGGTCGACCGGCTTGCCGCCGATCCCGAGCGGGAGGCCGAGCTCGAATTCGCCAGCCGCTGGGCGATGGGCTGGCTCCATGGCGCCCGCCGCCTCGCTTCCAGGGCCTCGCGCCCGGCCGGCGTCCTGCTTCTGGACTCGAGCCGCGGCCAGGAGGCCGAGGCGGTCCACGCCCAGGCGCTGGACCTGGCCCTGCGACGGGCCGGCTTCCGCGTCCTGATGCTCTCCGACGAGTTGGGCGAGGAGCGGATGGAGCGCGCCCTCAGCGCCCTCGACCCGACCGCGATCGTCCTCTGCGGCCCCGGCGCCGACACCCCTTCCGCCGTCAAGCTGGTCCGCAAAATCCGCGACGCGGGCTTCCACGCGCCGCTGTTCGGCTTCCGGGCCAGCGGCCTGATCGGCGACGCGATCCCCCCCGCCGGCGAGCGGCCGAGCGAGGTGACGGGCTTGCTCAACGCCGATCTGCGCCGCCGCACCACCCAGGCCTTCGCTTAGAGCCTGTCTCAGAACTCCCGCGCGCGCCTGGCGGCGCCGGACACACTTCGCGGGGCGGCGTCCTCGGTCGGCCAAATGGCGTTGCCATTCAGCCTCCCTGCGTCCTACCCCCGCTCGGTCCGGCACTCGCCAGTCGCACACGCGAGTTCTGAGACAGGCTCTCTGAAACATTGCTGTAACCAGCTGGTAGCGCCCTAGTTACACCTTCGACACGCGGGGGCGGGAACGTGGGCCTCGATGCGTGCCCGACTCTTGCCGCGTCGCCGCCAGCGGCCGCTGGTTGCCGCGGTCGCCTGCCTGTTGACGCTGCTCCCACCCGCGGCTGCGCGAGCGGTCGTCTCCGACGTGCACTTGGTCGACGGCCCCAGTGCCGACGCGATCGACGTCGCCGACGCCGCCATGTCAGAGGACGGCAGCGGTGGAGTCGTCTATCTGAGAAGGGTCGATGGCCGAGCTCACGTCTTCGCGGCTCAGTTCCTCGACGGCGCCTGGCGACCGCCGCAGCGGATCGACGTCGGCCAGGCGTTCGATTCCAGCTGGCCCGGGATCGGCGCCGGCGACGGCGGCCGACTCGTCGTCGCCTGGGTGCAGGAGCTCGGGATCGAGAGCGATCGCCTCTTCTCGGCGACGCTCGACCCCGGCGCGCGCGGCTTCCAGGCCCCGGTCCCTGTCGACTTCAACGTCGGCGAGGCGACCTCGACCTACCCGGACCTGGCGATGGCGCGGGGCGGACAGGCCTACCTCGCCTACCGGGTCGTCACCGACACCAGCCCCGCCAACCCACCCGGATACGTCGGCGCCGACCTCCGCGTCGCCCGCTACAACAGCCGCCTCTGGTCGGTGTTGGGGACGCCGATCGACCGCAACGTCGCGGCGCCGGTGCGGGCGCCGAGCGAGGAGAACGCGCCGGAGGTCGGCATCGACGTCCAAGGCCAGGGCGTGGTGGCGTGGCAGGAGCCCGATGACGAGTTCGTCGATCGCGTCTGGGCCCGCCGCCTGTTCGGGACCAGCGTCGGCATCCCGCTCCAGGTCAGCCCCTCGAGCTGGGAAGGGGCGCCGCTGCGCGGACCGGCCGACGCCTTCGCGCTCGACGTCGCCGGCTTCGGCCAAGCCGCGGTCGCCTTCCGGCAGCAGCCCGGGCAGGCCAGCGTGCTCGACGCGCCGCGCCTCTTCGTCAACGAGATGCCCGACGTCTTCGCCGAAGGCGCGGCGGCGTTTGCTGGGGCGCGGCTGGTCGACGGACAGGCCCGGGCGAGCCTCGGGGTGCCGAGCGTCGGCGTCGATCCCCGCGGTCTCTTCGCGATCGGGTTCGGCGCGGGTCAGGCGACGCTGCTGAGCTCCGGCGACGATGCCGGCGTCGGCAAAGTCGAGCGGCTCGACGACGGCGGCAGCGCCGTCTCCGGCGACCCACTCGTCGACCTCGCCGAGACCGGCGCCGCGGTGGCCGCCTGGCGTGAGCTGCGGGGCAGCGCCGGCCTCGTCGCGGTCCAAGAGCGCCGCGCCGACGGCGTCGTCGAGCCGACCGCGCTGAGCGCGCCGGGGGGTGGGGCGGTGGGCAGGGTGGTTCTCGGCGGCTCCGGCCTCGGCGACGCGATCGTCGCCTGGCAGCAGGGAAGCGGCGCCAACTCGCAGATCGCCGCCGCTGTCCTCGACGCGCCGCCCGACCCCTTCCTGATCCTGCTCCCCAGCGGCTGGCAGCGCAAGAAGCGGATCCCGATCGCCTGGGACCGAGCCCCGAACGCGATCGGCGGCGTCCGCTACTCGGTCAGCGTCGACGACGAGCCGGTGGTCGAAAACCGGCGCGGCCTGCAGGCCCGTCTCTCCCGCGACGACGTCGGCGACGGCCGTCATCGCGTCCAGGTCTTCGCGATCGATGCCGCCGGCCAGGAGACCGGCAGCCGCAGCGGTCGCCTCCTGGTCGATCGCGGCGGCCCGCGCGTGCGCGTGCGCCAGCGCGGTCGCCGGGTCACGGTCCTCGTCAGCGACGGCCCCCGCCGCGCCGCCTCGGGGCTGCGACGCGGGTCGGTCCGGGTCTCCTTCGGCGAGTCGCGTGCGGCCGCCGCCTCGGCCTCGCCGCGCCGGCCCGGCAAGGCTAGGCGCGGCGCCGGCCGGGCGCCTCGGGTCCTCGTCCGCCATACCTACAGCCGCCGCGGCAGCTTCCGGCTGATCGTGCGAGCGCGCGACCGGGCCGGCAACCGCACGGTTGACGATCGGAAGCTGAAGGTGCGGCGATGAGGCGCGACGGACGGGATCGAGAGCAGCGCAGGCCTGTTCTGTTTGCAGCCGCGATCCTCGTCAACGTCTTCGCCCTCCTGCTCGGGCCGGCCGCCGCACCCGCCTTCTACGGCGAAGGCGCCCAGCTCGTCTCGGCCGACTTCGTGCGGCTCGAACAGGGCGACGACACGACCGACTTCGCGGCGCTCTCCGCCGACGGGCGCTACGTCGCGATCCAGACCCGCGCCCGCAACTTCTTCGCCGACGACGATCCCGATCCACCCGGCCATTACCGCGCCGGCGGCGTCTTTCGCTTCGACCTGGCCACCAAAACGCTCGAGAAAGTGGCGGACGGCAACCTCTTCGACGAAGAAGACCCCGCCCACCCGCTGTTGCGCCGCGGCGCGGCCAACCCGGCGATCTCCGCCGACGGGCGCTACGTCGCCTTCTCGACCGGAGAGCAGCTGGTCGGCGCCGACGAAAACGAGAACCTCGACGTCTACGTGCGCGACATGGCGGCGCCGATCGGCGCCGCGGGCGCCTTCGATCTGGTCTCGGCCCGCGACGGCGGCGACGTTCCCGCCAGCTACGGACTGCCGGAAACCCCGTTCGCCGCCACCAAGCCGGGGGCCGACCTCTCGCGCGCGGTCTCGATCTCCGCCGACGGCCGCAGGGTGGTCTTCCGCACCGATGTCGTCTCCGACTTGCCCGCGAGTGGAGCGGTCGACGTGCCGGCGGGCCAGCTTTTCCTGCGCGACCGCGTCGCCGACACGACGACTCTGGTCACCGCGACGTGGGACGCCGAAGCCGACGCGATGACCGGACAGCCGGCGGGCGGGGCGCGTGGCGCTGCCGTCAGTGCCGATGGCACGACGGTGGCCTGGACCGGGGCCAACGCCGCCGTCCAGACCCGCTTTCTCGGCGGCGAGAATCCCGAACCCACTTTCTTCTATTACCTCTGGCGACGGGTCGCCGATGGGCCGCAGGGGTTGACCCGACGGATCACCGGCCTGGCCGACCCCGACGATCCGGCCTGCCCGGAAGGGTCTTTCACCCTCTTCGACCAGACGTCGACCGGCCCCTGTTACGGGCCGCTCACCGACCAGGAGGGAAATCGGTCCGGCATCGGCGCCCAGATCCCGGCCCTGAGCGCCGACGGCTACAGGGTCGCCTTCCTGACCGGCGCCGGCCCCCGGCCCTTGGCGTTCACCAGCCCCGGACTCGACCTCTTCCTCACCGACATGACCCCGGGTCTGAGCCGTAAGGAGGCGACGGTCGAGCTGACCCGCGACACGGTCGGCGGCGATCCGGCCACCAGCCCGCCCCTGGGGAGCGTCTCGATGGCGGCCAGCGGGCGATATCTGGCGATTACCACCGTGCGGACGCGTTTCACCTTGCCGGCCCTGCAGCTGCTCGGCGAACCCCGACCCGTACCCGGGCCGCGGGAGCTCTACGTGGTCGACCTGCAGGAACGGACCCTCGATCGGGTCACCAGGACCTACTCGGGCGGCGACATCGAGGCCGACGTCGAGAACGGGGCGACCCTCTCCTCCGACGGGGCGCGCGTCGCCTTCACCTCATTCGCCGGCAGTCTCTTCTACGGCGACGCCAACCAACGCGCCGACGCCTTCGTCGCCGAACGCCAGCCGGAGGAGGGCACCGGGGAGCCGCCATTGCGGCCGGGCTCCGGCGGGCCGAGCACGATCGAATCCGACGCCGGCGGTCCGCGAATCGGCGTCCGGGCCCGATCGAAGCCCGGCGGGACGATCCTGCTGACGGTCTCGGTCCCGGCTGCCGGTGGGATCAGGGCCGTCGGCAACGCCCGCGCCGGTACGCCGCGCAAGATGCGGACGCTCGCCGTCGCAACCGCGCGCGCCCGCGGCAGCACTCGCAGCAACGTGAGCTTGAAGCTGACGCCCGTGCGGCGCTACCGCGGGGAGCTGCGCGGGCGGCAGACGATTCCGGGTCGTGCCTGGGTCACCTATGTCGCCTCGAAGGGCGGTCGTCGTGCCACCGCCTCGCTCGCTGTCTCATTTCGCCAGGAGGTTGGGCCGGCGAAACGCTCGCCGAAAGGGCAGAAGTGAACCGTTCGGCATCAAATGGTGAAGATTTGGTGACACCGTTGATAACACTCTGTAACGCAGGCGTAGAAGTGTTGTGAAGCGCCTTGACAGTGTCATATCCGAGGTTCGACTCTGCTGCCGAAAGGTTCAGCCGATGAAAGGAATGACTCTATGAGCGGCAGCTTCAGCGTCCCCCGGTGGGGGTCGAGCGCTGTGCGGGCAGGTGTGCTTGCCCTGGTTCTGATGGCGCTTGCGGCCTTCGATTTGGCGCCTCGTGCGAATGCGGCGTTCACCACCGCCGAGTGCGACGGAGCCGACATCACCGGTCGTGGCGCCTCGTTCGCCCGCGACGCGCACAACGTGTTCATCAACAACTTCGAACCGGTCTTCTGCGGCGGGGTCCCGAGCCCGACGATCACCTACGAGGCGCTCGGCAGCGGCGCCGGCCGGCTCGCGGTGAAGGTCCGCAACGACGTACCGCGCTTCGGCATGACCGACGAGCCGCCGACCCCGGCGGAAATCGCCCAGATGGACGCGGGCACGGGCAACGAACCGGCTGAAAACGACGCCAATCCCAACGACAACGGGCTGATCCACGTAGTTCCCGCCGCGGTGGGCGCGGTGCCGCCCCTGGTCAACTTCCCCGACAACTGCGACGTCTCGCTGCTGCCGGAAGCGTCGCGGACGGCTGAACAGAACAACGACGCCGACGCCACTCCCGACGACGTGATGAGGGTTCGGTTCACCAAGGCTCAGTTCGAGCAGATCTGGGAGAAAGACCCTGCTGCCGACGCCTGGCACGAGGTCTTCCCGGCGCTGGCGCCCGATGCGGATTGCCAGAAACCGATCATCCGCGTCGTCCGCTTCGACGACTCCGGCACCTCGTTCACCTTCAAGGACTACCTGAACACGATCGACGGGGCCGAGGGTTGGCTGACCACCTACGTGGCCGGCGCCAACAAAACCCGCGAGTGGCCGGGGGCGGTCTTCGGCGCCCGTGCCGACTGCGGCGGCGCCAACGGCCCCGGCTCCCAGGAAGACGCGATCGACCAGCTGACCAGCGGCTGTTCGAACGGCAACGGCGCGCTGGTCGCCAAACTGGTCGCCACCGACGGCTCGATCGGTTACTCCGACGTCTCCACGGCGCGGAGCAACAGCCCGAGCCTTGCGATAACGCCGGAGGGCAACGACAACGACACCTACTGGACCCAGGTCCAGAACGGCTCCGACACGTACACCGAGCCGACCTCCAGCGCCAACGGCTTCCGCACCGACGGTCCGAAAGGCGCCAACTGCAGCACCACGACGTTCACCGGGATCCCCACTGTCGAAGAGGGCACGCTCGGCGACTGGTCGAAAACCAGCGGTGTCAACTCGCCCGCTGGCTTCGGCATCTGCACCCTGACCTACGGCCTCGTCTTCGACGACAACGCCGACGTCTGGGGCGGCTCGGCAGCCGAGGAGGCAAAGGCGCGGACGGTCGTCGACTACTGGGAAAACATCGTCTCGGCCCCGGCGCAGGCGGCGCTCTTCCCCAACGATTACGCGCCGCTGCCGGCCGCGATCCTCAACATGTCGCGCGCGGGTATCGCCGAAGTCGACTGGGAAAAGGGCGAAGGGAACCCCGACCCGGGCCCCGAACATGGCGATCCCAAACCGGGCGGAGACCCGCCGGTCAATCCGGCGCCGCCTGCCCCACCGAGCAACCTGTTCTCGCTGCCGCGCAAATCGATCTCCTCGTCTACGGGTGGCGCGACCGTCTCGGTCAAGCTGCCGGGAGCGGGAAAGCTGGAGATGGTCGGCACGGCAAAGGTGCAGGTGCCAACGGGCAAAGCCGGGCAGAGCAAACAGAAGACGATCAAGGTCGGCAGGGTCACGCTCAATGCGAGCAAAGCCGGCACTTACAACCTGACGCTGAAGCCCAGTGCAGCCGCGATGGCGCAACTGCGCAAGAAGGGCGCGCTGCGGGTCAGCCTGAAGTTGACCTTCACGCCGACCGGCGGTTCGCCGAAGACGACCACCACCGGCTTGACGCTGAAGCTGAGTAGCAGTGGCAGACGCAAATAAGAGTCGCAGCCTGGGGTTGAAGCGCCCCCAGGTTGAGTTCCGCGACGTCGCCCAGAGCATGGGCGGCGTCGCGGTTTCGGTTGGCCGCTGGTTCGCCAAGGACCCGCTCAACACGATGCTGATCGTCGCCTCGATCGGCTTGACGATCCTCTTCTTCGCCCTGCTGGGCGACATCCAGCCGAGCTCCGGCGGCGACCGCGTGCCGCTCAGCGAGGTGACCGAGCTGAGCGAGGAGAAACAGATCAGCGCCGCCACGCTGCTCGACCACGACGCCCGCGTCGTGGTCGACACCAAAGGCGGCCGGTTGCTCTACGCGGCCTACCCACAGTCCGACGCGCAGACCGCCGAACTGGTCAAAGAGCTGACCAAAGGCGGGGCGAGCGTGATCGTCGACCAGCAGGCCGACAAGCCGGCGAAGCAGATCCTGGTCCAGTTCCTGATCCCGATCCTGCTGCTGGTCTGCCTCTTCGTCCTCTTCACCCGGCTCGGTCAGGACGGCGGCGCCGGCGCCTTCGCCGGCTTCTCCAAGTTCACCGGCAAGGGCCGTAAGTCCGGCGCCGAGGCGCCGGACCGCACCACCTTCGAGGACGTCGCCGGCGCCGGCGAGGCGGTTGCCGAGCTGCGCGAGATCCGCGATTACCTGGCCGATCCGAGCAAGTACGCGGCGGTCGGGGCGCGGGCGCCGAAGGGCGTGCTGCTGGTCGGCCCGCCCGGGACCGGCAAGACGCTGCTGGCGAAGGCGACGGCCGGGGAGGCCCACGCGGCCTTCTTCTCGCTCTCGGGCTCGGACTTCGTCGAGTCGCTCGTCGGCGTCGGCGCGGCGCGCGTCCGCGATCTCTTCGCCAAGGCGCGCAAGATGGCGCCGGCGCTGATCTTCATCGACGAGCTCGACGCCGCCGGGCGCAAGCGCGGCGCCGGGGTCGGCCAGGGCAACGACGAGCGCGAGCAGACGCTGAACGCCCTGCTGGTCGAGATGGACGGCTTCGGCGGCGACTCCAGCATCGTCGTCCTCGCCGCCACCAACCGCCCCGACGTGCTCGACCCGGCGCTGCTGCGACCGGGCCGCTTCGACCGCCAGGTGACGGTCGACGTCCCCGACGTGCACGGGCGACTCGAGATCCTCAGCCTCCACACCGGCAGCCGGCCGCTCGCTCCGGGCACCTCGCTGGAGGAGATCGCCAAGCTGACCCCGGGCTTCAGCGGCGCCGAGCTGGCCAACGTGATCAACGAGGCGGCGCTGCTGACCGTCCGCGAGGGCGGGGCGGAGATGGACCAGGCGACGCTGGAGGAGGCGATCGACCGCGTCGTCGCCGGCCCGGCCCGCAAGAGCCACGTGCTGAGCGCCGAGGAGCGCTGGGTGATCGCGATCCACGAGGCCTCCCACGCGGTCGTCACCCGCTCGATCGGCCAGACGGTCTCGGCGCAGAAGCTCTCGATCGTCGCTCGCGGCCGCCAGCTCGGCACCGCCGCCAGCATGCTCACCGACCGCGACGCGGTCGTCATGCAGGAGCCGGACATGCACCGCCACCTGATCGCGATCGTCGCCGGCTTCGCCGGCGAGCAGATCGAGTTCGGCGTCGTCTCGACCGGCGTCCACGACGACCTCCACACTGCGACCGCCCTGGCCCGCTCGATGGTCGCCTCCTACGGGATGTCGAAGCAGCTGGGACCGGTGACGATCGGGGAGAAAGAGGGCGAGGTCTTCCTCGGCGCCTCGCTGCAGGAGCTGGGCTCGGTCGGGCCGGCGACGCTGGAGCTGATCGACCGCGAGGTCGAGCGGATCGTCGGCGACGCGGTCGACCGCGCCGAGGGCGTCCTGCGGGGCAACTGGAGCGCCGTCTACGAGACGGCGAACGCCCTGGTCGAGCAGGAGACCCTCTCCGGGGTCGCGCTCGACGCGGTGCTGTCGACGGTTCAGCCGACTCTGCTCGACCTTGGCACCCAGGTCCCGGATCAGCCGATCGAAGAGCTCGACCGCCAGCCCCAAGCGGAAGGTGAGTAGGAGCCGGATACTGGTCGTCGGCGTGGCTGCGGCGGCGCTCGCCCTCGGGTCCCTGCCAGCGCGGGCCGCGGAGCCGATCTGGCGGCTCGAGCAACCGCCGCCGCCTGAGGGAGCGCCGTTCAAAGTGCCGCTCGGCGCCCCCGGCGACCTCACCTTCTGGGCGCCCAACCGCGGCCTGCTGACGGTCGAGGGCAACGACACGATCCCCCGCGGGATCTACAGCTGGAACGGGCAGAGCTGGCACCAGCTCGCCACCGTCTGCGGCGGTCCCGGCGACACTGCCCGGATCGCCTGGGCGGGACCGACCGAGTTCTGGGTCGTCAGCGAACCGAGCCTGCCGCGGCGCGGCTCGGGCCTGGCTCTCTGCCGCTTCAAGGACGGCCAGGTCGTCGGTTCCTGGAGTACCCGCGTCGACGCCGCCGATCCCTTCCGCCAGATGATGTCGGCGACCTGCGCCGGCCCGACCGACTGCTGGTTCGGCGGGGTCGGCTCCCAGGACGCGCTCGGCGATCGCGTCGGTGCTTTCCACCTGCACTGGGACGGGACCGACCTGGAGACGGTCTACGGGCCGCAGGGGCGGGGGGTCAGCGACATGCAGTTCCACGCCGGCGTGCTGTTCGAGAGCACCCTGGTCGGGCGCTCGCCCGTGAACCACCTCGACCCTGTCGACCTGGCGCTGTCGGAGCCGTTTCCGCGCCTGCTGCACCGGATCGAGGCCGGCGTTTTCGTCAGCGATCCCTTCCAGCCGGCGCCGCTGGCCGAAGTGCCGGACGACGGCAGCGAGCTGCTGGCGCTCGACAGCGACGGCGCCGATCTCTGGGCGGTCGGCGGCGGCGCCGCCTCCTCGTCCGGCCCGCCCGCGGATGAAGCCGATCCCCGTCACGACGGCGGCGTCGTCGAGCGCCCGCCGCTGGCGGCGCGGCTGGTCGCCGGCGCCTTCCAGGAGCTGGCGCTCAGCGGCGCCAGCTTCGGCCCGACCGATCGCCTCGGCGACGTCGCCGCGATCCCCGGCACGAGCGAAGCGTTCGCCACCGTCGTCCCCTTCGGCGAGCGGCGCAGCGTCAACACCAAGGCGACCGTGGCGCGGATCGCCCCCGACGGGACGACGGCGACCGTGCGGCTGCCGGTCGCCGGCAGCGGTCGCGGCAGCGCCGCCCGCATCGACTGCCCGGCCGCGAACGAGTGCTGGCTGGTCACCTGGGGGGGCTGGCTCTTCCACTACAGCGACGGGACGCCGCTTCCGCTCGACACCGAGCCGGCCTTCGAGGGGACGATCGAGTTCCGTCCCAACGAGTCGGCCGAGCAGTTCGTACCCGATCGCCTCCCGGTCGACGACTCGCAGCTGTTCGCGCCGCCGGAGCTCGAACAGGACCCAACCGCGGCTCCTCCCGCCGCCAGGGTGAGGCGCCTGCCGCCGCTGTTGAAGGAGGTGCGCTCGCGCCTGCACGGGCTGGTCCTGACCGTCAGCTTCACCGTCACCAGGCACGCCCGGGTCAGCCTGATCGCCAAGCGCGGCGGCCTGACCGTCGCCCGAACCCCGCTTCGGATCTTCGCGCCCGGCCGACACAGCCTCTCGCTGAAGCTGAGCCGCGATCGCTACCCGACCAAGCTCGCGTTCAGAGCCTCGGCGGTGAAGGGGAAATGAGCCCGGGCCCGCGTCCTTCTCCGAGGCACGATCGAACTCGGAGTTCATTGGCGTCCGGTGCTGGGGGAGATCCGACCGTTCTCCGGGGGAATGTGGCCGAAGGCCGCGATATGCAATCTGACTTTTGCGCGGCGAAGCCGCGCAGGAACTCAGTCGCTAAGGCCCCGGAGGGGCCGTGCGACATCAATTCCCCCGGAGGACGGTCGGATCTCCCGTGCGAGGGGGGCCAGATGAGGGGCCGCTCATCTCACGTGCTCGGCTTCGCCGCGGTTCTCGCCGCCTTGCTCGTGGTTGTCTCCCCGGACCGCGGCGCCACGGCGACGTTGGGAGTCGCTCCACTGCCGCTGCTCGGGCCGGCCGACACCGGGATGACGCTGATGGGAGCCGCGCCGGCGGGCGAGCCGGGCGAGGCATGGGGATACCGACAGCTGCCGCTGGCCGTCGGCGAGGTGAAGGTCGGCACGCGCGAGCTCGAGTTCGGCCCCGCCGTCGGCGCCGCCCCGGACCCGCAGCTCGCCTTCCTCCGCTACACCGACGCCAACGGCTGGCAGGTGTTCGACGCGCCCCGCGACGAGAACGGCAACCTCTACCGGGGCCCGACCGCGGTCAACCGGCTCTCGGCTCGGATCACGCGCAACGGCGGCGGCGTCTTGGTCGGGCGGGACACCTCCCGCCCGGTGGGCGAGCAGGTGGTCGTCCTGCACCGCGAGCCGGGCGCAGCGTGGAGGGCCCTGGCGCCGCCTCCGCCGGAAGCGCTGCTGCCGGCCGAAGGCGAACAACCGGCCGAGGCGCTCGCCGCCGACCAGGGCCAGGGCGCGGTCGCGATCGCGGCCTTCGACGAGGCCGGCCACACCGGCCTCCTGTTCGGGCCGCAGGGGCGTTCGGTCGCGGACGCGATCGTCCACTTCGACGGGGGGGAATGGAGCCGCGAGCCGGTCGAGGTCCCGCTCGGTTCGGAGACTCACTTCCGCATCCTCGCGATCGACGCGACCGGCCTTGGCAACGCCTGGGCGATCGCCGAGGCCGATCCCTCGCTGGGCCGCTCGCTGGTGCTGCTGGAGCGAACCTCTACGCCTGAAGGTCCGCTCTGGGTCGAGCGGCCGCTCGGCTCCACCCCCTTCGCGGACCGCGAAACCCCGGCCGAGGGGATCGCCGGGGTCGAGCCGCTGGGGGGCGCCGCGCAGCCACTGACCGTGACCGCCGACGGCGCCTGGATCGACCTGGCGACGGCGATCGAAGCGGCCGCGCTCGACGTCACGATCTTCTTCGACCGCGGCGCCGGCGCCGTCACCGGCAGCTGGTGCGATGCGGCGCCCTGCGGCGCCCCGCTCGGCGCCAGGTTCTCCCGCCAGGGCGGCTACCGCAGCTTCGCTTGGGCGGGAAGCGGCTTCGGCACCCGGGTGATCACCAACCCGCTCGAACCCGGCGGCAGCGAGGAAACGAACCGCGGCACCTATCTGCGGTTTGCCGACGGGGCCTTCGCGAGGATGCCGGGCGGCGGCGGCAACTTCCGTCCCAGTGGCGCCTTCGCGAGCGCCGACGACGGCTGGCTCGAGGGCCCGGTCGAGGTCTCGACCAGGACGCCCCCGGCAAGTCTGCAGCCCTGGCCGATCGCCGCCCGCGCTCCGCTGGTCGACGTGACGGGGGCGCCAGGCGCCGCAGCCGCCGCGATCGGCTCCGGCGCCCTCGCCGTCGGCGCCGACGGCACCGTCCTTCGTTACGAGCCCGGGCGCGGCTGGCAGCGCGAGTTCCTGCTCAGCTCCAGCGGCAGCGTCAACAGGGCGGGCCTGCGCGGCGTCGCCTGGCCGGAGCCGGCGCGGGCCCACGCCGTCGGCGACCGCGGCGCGATGTGGATGTGGAACGCCTCCGACGACCTCTGGGTTCCCGATCCCGGCGTGCCGATCGGCTTCGAGGGCAACCTGATGGACGTCGCCTTCGACCCGGCCAACCCCTCTCGCGGCTACGCCGTCGGCAAGGGCGGAGTGCTGCTCTCCTACGGCAAGGGCTGGGACCCGGAAGCGCCGCCACCCGGCTATGGGAACGCCAGCCTGACCTCGATCGCCTTCGCCGGCAGCGAGGCGATCGTCGCCGCGGGCGGCGACCTACTGGTCAACGACGGCGGCGGCTGGCGGGTGGATGCCTCCGCGCAACGGCTGCTCGACCGCGTCCGCGTCGGCAACCCGCAGCTCTTCGCGGTGGCCGGTCTGCCGGACGGAGGCGCGGTGGCGGCCGGTCGCGACATCGTCATCGAGCGCGACGGCCCTGGGGCCGGATGGCGGTTCTCCGACCAGCCGCTGCCGGGCTCGACCGCGATCGCCGCCGCCGCGGTGCGTGTCGGCGCCGCGGTGCGGGCGGTCGTCTCGGTCGTGCCGCAGCTCGCCTATCCGGCCGCCGACGATCTGCCGGACCCCGACCCCAATGTGCCGCCACCGATCCTGCCCCCCTTCGGCCTTCCCGGCGACGGCTACCTCCTGCGCGAGACGGCGAGCGGATGGATCGACGAGCAGCGCACGGCCTTTGCCGGCTCCGGCAACGACCGCCCGCTGAAGAGCGACCCGGTCCTGGCGCTGCTGCTCGACTCCGCCGGCAACGGCTGGGCGGTTGGAGGCTGGAGCGGCGACGCCGACGCGGCCGGGCGCGGTTCCTCGGCTCGCAACGGCGGCGGCCGGGCGATTCGCGAACGGGTGTGGACGGCTGCCGTCTATCGCTACGGCGGCGGCGCCCCGCTGCCGCCGGCGGCGGGACGGCAGGCGGTGCCGATGCCGGCCGGCCCGATCCGACTTGCCGTCGCCGGCCACGCCGAGTGCGACTCCTCGTGTGCCGACCTGGCCGCGCACTCGATCGGGCCGGACCGGACCCTGAGCGCGGCCCTGCAGACGGTCGCCGCGATGCGCGGGGGCGCCGGGCCGAGGGCACTCCTCTACACCGGCAACCGGGTCGCAAGCGGGCTCGGCAGCGCCGACGCGGCCCGCTACGCGGAACTGCTCGGCTCCGCTCCCGGCCTGCCTGTCTACCCGGCGCTCGGCTCCGGCGATGCCTCCAACGGCGCCGGGGCGACGGCCTTCCGCGCGGCCTTCGCAGCCTTCTCGGCGCCGTTCGGCGCCGGGGCGGCGCCGGCGGGAATCTCGACCGCTGGCATTCCCGGCGCCGCTCCGGGCCCCGGAGCGCGCACCCACTACGCGTTCGACAGCGACGGCCCTGGCGGCACCGTCCGCGTCGTCGTGATCGACAACTCGCTCGGCTCGCTTGCCGCTTCCGATCCGCAGCAGAACCCGCCCGAGCCGCAGCTGCCCTGGCTGGAAGCTGTGTTGGCCGACGCCAGGGGGAGGGGATCCCGGTCGTCGTCATGGGCAACCGCAGCCTCAACACCAGCTTCACGCCGAAGCTGAACCTTGCCACCGACGGCGCCGAGGTGGCGCGAGCGCTGGTCGCCGGTGGCGCCTCCGCCTACCTCTTCGACCGGCCGGAAGAGAACCGCGCGCTGCGGATCCCCGCCGGCGCCGACAACACGATCCCCAGCTACGGGATCGGCACCCTCGGCTACCGCTCGCAGATCGCCGGCGCGGTCGGCCAGGAGACCGCCGACTCGTTGTTCGGCGACAGCGGCGTGCTGTTGCTCGAGATCGGCGACTCGGCTCCAGGCGGGAACGCAGCGCCTGTCGGGGCACGCTTGATCCCCGTGGTCGAGGACCTCTCGCTGGAGGCGACCGACGGGACGCTTCTGCGCCGCTCCCGCCCAGCGCTCTTCCGCGGTCTCGGCCGCCGCCCGCGCGGCGGCGACCGCTGGGGCCGGGCCTCGGCCGGCTCCGGCAACCCCGATCCCTCCGGCGGCGACCCCTACACCTTGTTCCCGCCCAGCCAGTGCACGGTCGCCGGCTGTGCGGCACGGATAGCGCCCGAGTACAGCTTCGTCTCCTCCGACCCCGACATCGCCGACTTCGTCCGCCAGGACCCCGCCTCGACCAACCTGCGCAAGCCCTTCCTCGACGCCAACGACAAGGTCGTCACCGACAACTCCTCCGGCCTGCTCTGCCCGTTCAACGCCGGCACCACCACGGTCACCGTCAGCGCCGGCGGCTTCTCCTATTCCGAACAGGTGCGGGTACTGTCGGGCAGCGTGCAGCGGCCCTGCGGCACCCGCCCGCTGCGGCCGGATCGCTTCAAACGCGCCGCTTCCACCGCCGCCCCGCCGGCGCCACCGCCACCGCCCGGGTCCCCGCCCGGCAGTCCGCCGCTCAACTTTGCGCCGCCGCCTCCACCGGTCGCGCCGCCGCCGAATCCCCCGCCGCCGCCAAATCCACCACCCTCACCGGCACCCGATCCCTTCCTGCCTATCGCCGCCGGCCTGGCGATCGCGGCGGTGCCGGCGATCGTGCCACCCCCGCCACCGCCGATCGTGCGGCCGCTGCCTCCCGGCGGCGCACCCGCCCGGACCTACCAGGTCGAGGAAAAGCGCGAAGAGGAGGCGGCGATCGAGGAATCGAAGGCCTTCGCGCGCTACGAACCGGACGACGCCGGCATGACGGTGCCGCCGTACCTGCTCGGCCTGGTCCTGATCGCCGCGATCGGCGCCGCCTCGGTGCGTGGCGGCCCCGGTGCCCGCCGGCGAGCACGCCCGGCCGCCGTCCCTGCCCTCAACGGATCGAGTTCGCCTTTTGTCAAACATGGATTGACAAAAGGCGAACTCGGGTCCGACACGGAACGACATCGAAGGAGCCGCAGAAGATGAACAGCCCCCGCAGCGTCAGCATCGTCGCCTGGTCCGCCCTCGCCCTCGCGCTTGGCGCCTTCGTCCTGCCCGGCGTCGCCGAATCGATCGCCGCCAAGCGCCTGCCGGGGCCGAGCCTGCAGCCGCGCAAGTTCGGTGTCCTGCGCCTCAACGCGAAGAAGAAGTTCCCGGCCAGCGTCCTGCCGTCGAGCGTCTTCGACCGCTGTTCGCCGGAGACCGTGAAGATCGGAACGGTCTGCATGATGACCAACCCCTATCCGCTCGAAAAGGACGAGATTGGCAAGAGCGACCTCTTCTTCGCCACCCGCAAGTGCGCCTCGTTGGGCGGCTACCTGCCGACCGCGGCGCAGCTGATCGGCGCCGCCTCACGGGTCAAGCTGGCCGGGCGCGTCGACGACAACGAGGTGACCGCCTCGACCGACATCGACGCCACCGACGGGCTCAAGGACCGCCGCGAGATGAGCGCCTCGCTGACCACGATCGCCTCCGGCGGTCGCGCCGCCGGCTCGCAGGGCATCAGCGACATCGCCCGCGGCGATCCGAAGGCCGGCGAGCCGGACCCGGCGCCGCTGCCGGCCGACCCCTCGCCGGAGACGCTCCACTACGTCACCGTCTACGACAACGGCAACCTCGGCGGCTTCGCCGGCGGCAAGCCGGTGGGCCAGCCGGAGAACTTCCGCTGTGCCTTCAACCTGGCCCAGGGCAAGGCCGGCCACCTGAAATGAGGGAACGATGGGGCCAATCGCCAGCGTGGAGGCTCCTCTTATACGAACATGGGTTGCTACTATGCAAACCAAGGCTGGAACTTGACCGACTCCATAGCGAAGATACGGCGTGTAGCGCGCGTTGCCCAGGCGTTTACCCCGAGCGCGCCCATCAGTCGTCTCGACATGCTGGCGGGGCGTGTCGACCAGATTCTCGAGGTCAGCTCAGCGGCCACCCAACGGGGGCGTCACGTTGCCCTGTATGGAGAGCGAGGCGTAGGAAAGACGTCTCTTGCCAACGTGCTTCGTGAATTCTTTGGGGCGGACGATCTACCGAGCTTTCAGGCGGCCATCGTCAACTGCAGCACTGACGACTCGTTCCCGTCGCTGTGGCAGCGTGTCATGGCGGAGCTGGACATCGAGATGGCTGAACACGAAATTCAGCCCGATTCCGTGCGGCGCAAGGTCGAACAACTGCCGCTGCCTGCGCTGATCGTCATCGATGAGCTGGATCGGTTGGAGGATGACCTTGCGCTGACCTTGATCGCGGACACGATCAAGGCACTGTCGGATCACGCAGTTGAATCGACTGTGGTCCTCGTAGGGGTCGCCCGTTCGATCAGCGAGCTGATTGGCGAGCACCAGTCCATCGTGCGGGCGCTAGCTCAGATCGAGATGCCTCGTATGTCGCGGACCGAGCTTCGCGAAGCATTGAGGTTTGGATGTGAGCAAGCTCAACTGAGGATTCGAGACGATGCGGCCGAAGAGATCGCTGCCCTATCTGAGGGATTGCCTCACTACACCCACCTCCTCGGCCTACACGCGGGGCAGCGAGTGGTGCAAGAAGACCGGACGGAGATCACTCTCGGCGACGTCAAAGCTGCCATTCCCAAGGCCGTCGCCGGCCACACGATCGATGACGCATATCAGCTGGCTACGCGAAGCGTCCATAAAGACGCTTTGTTCCAGCATGTCCTTCTTGCCTGCGCTCTCGCACCTAAGAGCGAGCTCGGCTTCTTCACCGCGGGTTCTATTCGCGATCCCCTGCAGATTATCGCCGGGCGACGGCTGGATATTCCAGCCTTTTCGCGGCACCTCAGTCAGTTCCTCGAGCCGGAGCGCGGTGCCGTCCTCATCCGAGAGGGAGCGCCAAAGCGGTACTTCTATCGATTCGCCGATCCGATCTTTCAGCCTTATGTCGTCCTCAAGGGGGTTTCCGAGGGTCTCATCTCGGAAGAGGACCTTCATGCGTTGCCGGATCGCGAGCGAGCGGGGAATGCGCCCACGGAGGATGAAACGAGCTCCCCCCAGCCACTCTTCTAACCCTGTTCCGGGGAGAAGCGGTAGCCGATGCCGAAGTGGGTGTGGATGTAGTGCCACTCGGGGGCGACGCGCTCCAGCTTGGCGCGGACGCGGCGGATCAGGACGTCGACGGAGCGGTCGCGACGCGGCATCTCGCCGCCCCACATCAGGGCGTAGATCTCGGGGCGCTGGACGACGCTGTCGAGGCGTTCGGCGAGCAGCAGGAAGAGCTCGAACTCGCGCACCGTCAGCCCCACCCGCTGGCCGTCGATCAGCACCTGGAACTCGCCCGGCCGGATCTCGATGTTGCCGATCTGCCGGGACCGCTTGGATGAGAACGAGGTCTGCGACATGCCCACAAGCATCGTCAACCGACGGTGTCTATCCGGTAAATGAGCTGTGTCGAACCTGAAAAGATTCTGTTACCGGGCGTAACCACTTTTTCTCCACTCAGTTACGTCGCATTCACCTTTCGCGGGGCGGTCGACTCGACACTGGCGCCGTACGCCGATCCCCTGCCACCAGGAGCTATAGATGACCCGCAGCCGTTCCCTGGCCGTCGCCCTGGTCGCCGCCTTGGTGGCGGCGACCGCGCCGGCCGCCACCGCCGCGACGATCACGATGAGCGGATCGACCTCGGTCGCGCCGCTGGCGACCAAGCTCGCCAAAGCCTTCGTCAAGCAGCCGCAATACAAAGGCAAAGTCAAATTCGTGATCCTGCAGGGAGGGTCCGACATCGGCATCACCGACGTCTCCCGTGGCCGGGTCACGCTGGGGATGTCCTCGCGCGACCCGAAAGCCGCCGATCCGGGCGGGATCGTCTTCAACAAGATCGCCCGCGACGCGGTCTGCGTCGTCACCAACCCCGGCAACAAGATCCCCAGCCTCAGCCAGACCCAGGTGCAAGACATCTTCTCCGGCAGGGTCCGAAGCTGGAGCCAGGTTCCAGGGGCAACGGCTAGCGGCCCGATCGATCTGGTCGTCCGCACCGCCGCCTCCGGTACCCAGGACGCCTTCCAGAACATCTTCATGGGCCAGACCCTGCGCGTCGCCGGCAGCGCCACGACCAAATCGTCCAACGGCCTGCAGGCGCAGACGATCAAGTCCGACCCGAACGCGATCGGCTACGCCTCCTTCCACTTCGCCCAGGGCCTGCACAGCGTCCCCTACCAGGGCGTCCCCTGCACCCTGCGCAACGCCAAGTCGGGCCAGTACGCCGGCAGTCGTAACTTCTACCTGGTCAGCCGCGGCACGGCCACCGGAGTCGCCAAGGCCTTCATCAACTTCGCCCGCAGCAACCCCAAGGCGCTCTCCTTGATCGCCAGCAACTGGGTGCCCCTGCGCTAGTGACCGACGCGCGCGTCGAGCGGATCCTCGGCGCCGTCGCCTGCCTGGTGCTGGCGGTGATCGTGGGCATGATCGTCTTCGTCTTCAACAAGGCGTGGCCCTCGTTCGCCAGCAACGGGCTCGCCTGGTTCGGCTCCGGCGGCGACGTCGACCTGCAGCTCGAGGACATCTTCAACTCGCCCGCCAACCCGGCCGACTACGTCTACCACCTGCGCGCCTGGCCGCTGCTCTGGGGCACCTTCGTGGTCACCGCAGGGGCGGTTCTGATCGGGATCGCCTTCTCGCTGTTCGCG
Organism: uncultured Solirubrobacterales bacterium; assembly: GCA_963703235.1. Classification (GTDB taxonomy): domain Bacteria; phylum Actinomycetota; class Thermoleophilia; order Solirubrobacterales; family 70-9; genus VRUE01. The sequence continues at coordinate 151,546 of OY969802.1, forward strand.
GCGATCTTCATCGTCGAGTTCGCGCCGCGGCAGCTCAACCGGGTGCTGGAGCCGGTGGTGCGGCTGCTGGCGGCGGTGCCCTCGGTCGTCTACGGGCTGATCGGCATCCTCGTCATCGTCCCCTGGATTGGCGAGCACCTGATCAGCCTCGAGCGCAAGGAATCGGTCGCCAGCGTGGTCCAGCTCGACGGCGCCAGCATCTCGGTCGGGATCCTGATCCTGACGGTGATGATCGTGCCGATCATGATCGCGATCGTCGTCGACGCCCTGCGCGCGGTGCCGCGCAGCTGGACGGAGGGGGCGGCGGCGCTTGGCGTCAACCGCTGGCGGGTGACCTGGACGATCGCGGTCCGCACCGCCCGCCCGGCGATCGTCGCCGCGGCGGTGCTGGCAACGGCGCGGGCCCTCGGCGAGGCGATCATGCTCTCGATGGTCGCCGGCTCGGCCAGCTTCGCGCCGAACCCGATCGACGGCATTACCTTCCTCTTCGAGCCGACCCGGCCGCTTGCCTCGGCCCTGGTCGAGAACGTCGAAGGGCTCTCGGTGACGCCCTTCGGCGAGACGCTGTTCGCCTTCGCCGCGGTGCTGCTGGTCTCCAGCATGTTCCTCTCGCTGGCCGGCTTCGTCGCCAAGCAGTCGATGCGCAAGTACGGGGTGCGCCCATGACCCCCCCGCCGATGGGCCTAAAACAGGTCGAATATCGACCGGAATCGGCCCGTCGGCGGGTGGGGGTTGCCACGGCGCCGCGCGACAGCGTCGGCAGCTGGCCCCTGCGCGACCGCGTCGGCTATTTCGCCGCCTGGGGCGCGGGCCTGGCACTGATCGCGATCGCCGGCGCGATCGTCGTCTACATGGCCTACCGCGGCGCCCAGTACTTCGACCTCGGCCTGCTCTTCGAAAGCCCGGCCTCCTCGCTCAACCAGGCGACCAGCGGTGGCTTCAAGGACCCGATCTACGGCACCGCGCTGCTGCTGGTGATGTCGACCCTGATCGCGGCGCCGCTCGGGGTCGCGATCGCGGTCTGGCTGACCGAGTACGGCCGCCCTGCCGGGCTGGCGCGGGCGGTCGAATCGGCGGTCGAGGTCGTCGCCGGCACGCCCAGCATCGTGCTGGCGATGTTCGGCCTCGTCTTCTTCCAGCAGCAGTGGCTGGGCGTTCTCAGCTTCGACGCCGAAGGCGGCGCCGTGCTCGGCCGCTCCTTCATCGCGGCGGCTTCGATGATGTCGCTGATCGCGCTGCCGCTCGTCGTCGGCGCCACCCGCGAGGCGCTGAACTCGATTCCCGGCCACGTGCGCGAGGCCTCCTACGCGATCGGCAAGACCAAGGCGGCGACCATCCGCCGCGTGCTGCTGCCGGCCGCCCGCCCGGGGATCGGCACCGGTGCGGCGCTCGGCATGGGCCGCGTCGCCGGCGACACCGCGATCGTCGTCGTCCTGCTCGGCGCCACCCTGCAGATCCAGAACGGCGCCGACGGCAGCGTCTTCGGTCTCTTCCGCGGCACCGGCAGCACCCTGACCAGCTACGTCTATTACAACTCGCCCGCCGGCGAGGGACTGGCGCCCGAGAAAGCCTATTTCGCCGCCTTCGTGCTGCTCCTGGTCGTGATCGTCCTCAACCTGGCGGTCTCGCGGCTGGCCCGCAGAGGAGGCGACGTGTGGACCCGCTGAACGCCGCGCACGAGCAACGCGACCCGCGCGACGTCGTCCTGGCGCCACCGCCGCCGGTGCGCCGCATCGTCATCGACAGCGAGCCGACCGTCGTGCAGCCGCCGGCGACGAACGGCCATGCGCCGGCCGGCGCCGGCGCGATCGGCCTGGCGGCGCCCGTCCGCCGTCCCGAGCCGAGCGTCGGCCCCAAGGTGGAACGGATGCGGACCGAAGGCGTGACGATCGCCTACGGCGAGAAGCTCGCCGTCGACCAGGTCACCCTCCCGGTCCGTCAGGGCGAGGTCCTGGCGCTGATCGGCCCCTCGGGCTGCGGCAAGACGACGCTGCTGCGCTCGCTCAACCGCCTGGTCGAGATCACGCCGACCGCGACCCGCAGCGGTTGCATCTCCCTCGACGGCGAGGACATCGACCGGATCGAGGTGACGGCGCTGCGGCGCCGGGTCAGCATGGTCTTCCAGCAGCCGAACCCGTTTCCGATGAGCGTCTTCGACAACGTCGCCTACGCGCTGCGCGAGCAGGGCTCGGGGCGGCCGGGGAAGGACGCCCTCTACAACCACGTCGGCGACGCCCTGGTCCGGGCCGGCCTCTGGGACGAGGTGGGGGCGACGCTCGAGCACCCGGCGCTGCGCCTCTCCGGCGGCCAGCAGCAGCGGCTCTGCATCGCTCGGGCGCTGGCGGCGCGGCCGGAGGTGCTGCTGCTCGACGAGCCCTGCTCTGCCCTCGACCCGCGCTCGACCCAGGTGATCGAGGAGCTGATCCTGAAGCTGCGCGAGGAGGTGGCGGTGGTGATCGTCACCCACAACATGCAGCAGGCGCTGCGGATCGCCGACCACGTCGGCTTCATGTACCTGGGCGAGCTGGTCGAGTACGGCCCCGCCGAGCAGGTCTTCGGCGCTCCCCGCGAGCAGCGCACCCGCGAGTACGTCGGCGGAGCGTTCGGATGACCCCCGACGCCGACGGGACTCAAACGTCCATATGGCGGACGCTTCAGGCCCATCGGCGGGCGGTTTGGCCGGTGGCGCTCGCCGGGGTGGCGCTGGTCGGGGCGGGGTGCGAATCGACGCAGGACAAGAGCGCCCAAATCGCGGCCGAGCTGGGTCCCGTTGCACAGGAGAAGGGCCTGACCATCGCCCGCGAGAGCAAGGACGTCCGCGTCGTGGACACGACCCTGCTCAGCGACGCCAACGGCAGCGCCGTGGTCGTCGAGGTCCGCAACGACTCCGCCAAGGACCTGGTCGAAGTGCCGATCCTGATCGACGTCCTCGACGCCAGGGGCCGCAGCGTCTACCGCAACGACATCCCCGGCATCGAGCCCGCTCTCGCTGCGATCCCCTTCATCGCGGCCGGCGAGGAGGTCGCCTGGGTTCACGACCAGGTTCTGGCCACCGGCAAGCCCGCTTCGGTGAAGGTCAGGGTCGGCGCCAGCGACGCCAGTTTCTCCGGCGAGCAGCCGCGGGTCTCGGTCAGCGAGCCGAAGCTGGAGGGCGACCCCTACACGGGTGTCGCCGCTGGCGGCGAGGCGCTCAACGGCAGCGGCGAGGACCTCGATCGGCTGCTTCTCTACGGCATAGCGCGCGACGGCGGGGAGATCGTCGCCGCCGGGCGCGGCGCGATCGAACCGCTCAAGGCCAACGGCAAGGACGTCGCCTACAACATCTACTTCATCGGCGACCCCCGCGGGGCCGAGGTGACGGTGACTCAGTTCCCGACCCTGCCCGGTCAGAAGTAGCCATGAACGAGGGCCAAGCTCAGCCGCCGACGTCGACCCAGCCGACAGTGGCGCCGCCGACGTCGATCCAGGTCGAGCCCTGCCGCGAGTGCGGCGCCCCGCTCGCCAGCGACCAGCGCTACTGCCTCAACTGCGGTCGCCGGCGTGGCGAGCCGCGGCTCGACTTCCGCCGTCACCTGCCGACACAGGGAATTTCCGCGGGCGCCGAGGCGGGGGCAAACGGCGATTCTGAGCCAGCGCCAGCGCTGTCGGAGACTCCACCCGCGCCCGAGCAGAAGCCGCAGCGCGACTACACGCCGCTCGCGGCGGCGGGCGGGATCGCGGTGCTGGGGCTGATGCTGCTGGTCGGGGTCCTGATCGGCCGCGGCGACGGTAACCAGGCCGCGACGCCGCCGCCGCAGGTCGTCCGCGTCCAGGGCGGTGGCAATGAGACGACCGCGAGCGACGAAGAAGACCCGCTGGGGAACGCCGGTGCGGCTGCGAAGAAGGCGAAGGGCAAGGGCTCCGGCAAGGGCGGCGCGCCGAATGCCGCCGGCAAGGCGCCGCCGGCGGAGATCACCGCCAGCGACTCCGAACTGGAAGCGCTGCAGGGGAAGAGCCCGCAGGAATACTCGGAAGCCGCGGCCAAGCTGCCGGACGAAATCGCGACGCCCGGGAAAGCGCCCCCAACGGACAACAAGGCGCCGGGTGGGGGCAGCAAGGGGACGGCGATCGAATGAGCGACCTGCAGCAGCGCCGCGACAGCCTCGCCGGCCAGCTGGCCGAGCTGCAGTGGGATCTCGGCGGCCTTGCCTACGAGATGGCGATCCGCGACCACTTCCGGCTCGACGTGCTGACCCGCCAGGCCGCCAAGCTGCAGCAGGTCGACGCCGAGCTGGCCGAGGTCGAGCGGATGCTGCGGCTCGACCAGGCGAGCGCCGCCGGCGCCTGCGGCCATTGCGGTGCCCTCTACGCGCGCGGCTCGGTTTTCTGCTGGCAGTGCGGCAAGGACCTGATGGAGCGCGCCGAGGTCGGGACGACGCCTTCATCGCCATGAGCACGATCGTCGATCGCATCCTGCGTCCCTTCGCGTTGGTGGTAACCGACCGCCGCTGGGCGGCGCCGCTGAGCGCCGCCGCGCTCGGCTTCGGCCTCTTCGTCGGCGTCGCGATCGGGCCGAACGCCGCCGGAACGCTGGCCGGCGCCACGCAGATACTCGAAGTGCCGGCGCCGGCAGGTGACGACGGCCGCGACGCCGAGGTCGAAGCCGGCGCCTCCGGCGGCTTCGGCGAACCGCTGGCCGGCGGAGGCGGGAGCGGGGGAGGGCTGGTGGAAGGGCCGCTGGCATCGGCCCCGCCCGAACCAGCGCCCCTCGCTCCGGCGCCGGTCGAAGACGAGCCGGCGAAGGCCGAAACGGAACCGGCGCCGGCCGCCAAGGAAGCGCCGGCCGAAGAAGACGAAGAGACCGAGCTGAAGGGCGTCGTCGTGCAGGCCAACCCGGCAGCAGGCAGCTACGCCCTGGCGATCGAGGGCGGCGAACTCGTCCCGATCCACGCCCGCAAGCTGCCATCGCCCGGCACCAAGCTGACCGTCCTCGCCCGCCGCCTCGCCAATGGCACCTTCACCGAGGTGGAGGCGCCCATGCGCAGCGGCAAGGCAACCCAGGCGACGTTCAGGGGTGTCGTCACCTACGCCGATTCCGACCCCGCCACGCCCGCCTACACCGTCTCGGGTCGCGGCTCCTCGCTCCTGGTCCACGTCGAGCCCGACCCGACCGGCGCCGCGCCCCAGCTGCCCGCCATCGGAGCCCGCGTGACCGTCACCGCGACGATCCGAGAAGGCCTGCGCCAGCACACCATCGAGGTCGAAGCCGGCGCGCCGTCGACCTATCTGGACCTGACCGGCATCGTCCAGGCGGTCCTGCTGGATACGGCTCAGCTCCTCCTCTCCGCCGACGACTTGGACCAGAGCGAAGCCGACCTCACCCTTGCCGTCCCCGCCGCTATCGAGCTTGCGGCAATCGAGGTCGGCGATTCCTACCTGGTCACCGCGACGGTCGAAGCGGACGGCTCGCTCGCCCTCGCCGGCATCGCCAGCGACGAGCAGGTCAGGGGGGCCGATGACCCCAAAGCCGCACAGGGCGACCTGCGGCGCTAGCGGCAGCTGGCGCCCATACTTTGCCTCTAAGAAGTAGTGGATGAAGTTTAAGTATTTTCTTCGTACCCGGTTGATACTTCAGCGTTACAATAATCGCGCCGCGACGGGGGTCGCGCGCATTTGCAGTTACCAGCGGGCCGGTTCGAAGGGTGGGAAGAAGCTCCAATGTTGTTCTTCGTCGACGAGTCTTGGCAGACCATTGCCGGTCGCGAGATCGGAGCCCTGGGAGGCGTTGCCATTCCGGAGCGCCGCTACAACGCCTTCTGTCGCGAGGTCTTCGCCTGCAAGCGAGACGTGCTCGGGGCGCAAGAGCTCTCGGATAGCGAGCTTCGCGGGAATTCGTGCTTTGCGAAAAGCGCCTTCCGTCGGCGCGACGCAAAGGGTCGCTCCCGCCTGCTGGACGCGGCCGAGAGGACGTTCCGGGCGATCGAGCGGCACAGGGGCAGAACCTTCCTGATCTGGACATCCGATCCGACTCTCCTGCTGCTCCGAAACCCCGATACCAACGACCTCTCCAAGCCCTACAAGGAGCTGCTGCGAGACATGCGGGCGCTGATGAGGAACGAGGCCCCCAGCCGCCGGGGTGCTTTGACCTTCGACCAGCGGCAGCACCGCGACGACGTGGCGGCAGCCTGTGCGATCAGCAATTTCCTGTTTCGCGCCAGGGGCGACTGGGCGCAGCGGTTCACGCAGATACCCAACTTCACAGCGAGCTCGATCAGCCCCGGCCTGCAGGCGGCAGACCTCGTCGTCTACCTCGGCCCCCATCTGGCAGATCCATCGGAGCGGCCGGAGCTGACGCCTTATCTGGCCAGGGTCCAGAGCCTTTGCTACGAGTTCCGGCGAGGCGAGCAGCAACGACTTCGCAAGACGATCCGCCGCGTAAGTTGAGCACGAAAAAGCGGGATCGGCGAGCCCGAAGACTCTATAACGCCGTTAAGAGCGGCGCACCGATCCCACAGACATAAGATATCACCTGGTTTCTCAGTGTGTGCTGAGTAAAACATCGGCGTAAAAACGCTGCACGTCGGCGTTTTCGCTACAGCCGACCCGGCTCCGGCGCGCTCGTCTCGTTGATCCCCCAGCGCTCGTACAACCGCCGCAGCGGCGCCGGCGCCCACCAGTTCCACTTGCCGAGCAGCTCCATCAGCGAGGGGACGAGCAGGGCGCGGACGATGCTGGCGTCGATCAGGACCGCCAGGGCGGTGCCGACGCCGTTCTCCTTGATGAAGATGATCTGGGAGGTGGCGAAGGCGCCGATCGCGATCGCGAACAGCAGCGCCGCGGCGGTGACGATCCGACCCGTGCGCTCGAGCCCGATCGCGACGCTCTCGGAGTCGGAGGCGCCGTTGTCGCGCGCCTCCTTGATCCGCGAGAGGAGGAAGACCGCGTAGTCGGTCGAGAGGCCGAAGGCGACCGCGAAGAGCAGGATCGGCATCGTCTGCTCGATCGCACCGGGGCTGCTGTAGTCGAGCAGTCCCTCGAACCGCCCGTCCTGGAAGATCAGCACCAGCAGGCCGAAGACGGCGCTGAGGTTGAGCACGTTCATGATCAGCGACTTGATCGGCAGCACCACCGAGCCGGTCATCAGGAAGAGGATGACCAGGGTGGCGACGACGATGATCGCGAAGGCGATCGGCAGGTGGCGGGTGAGGCTGTCCTGGAAGTCGACGAAGTCGGCGGTCGCGCCGCCGACCAGCACCGTCGTCCCCGGTGGCGCCGGCACGTCGCGAACCCGCTCGACCGTCGACTGGCTCGCCTCCGACTTGAAGGCGTTGGCCGAGACCGCCTGGATGACGGTGATACCGCCACCCAGGCGCTGTGGCGGCGCGACCGCGACGACACCGTCGGTGCGGCGGATCTGCGCCGCCAGCTGCGCCGACGCTTTCGGGCCGGATCCCTCGACCGAGACCCAGATCGGCGTCTCGCGGTAGGGGGGAAACTCGTTGCTGACCGTGTCGTAGGCCTGGCGGGCGCTGGCCTCCTCCGGCAGCACGGTTGGGTCGACGGTGTCGAACTTGATGCTGAGGAAGGGCAGGCCGAGGACGATCAGGAAGAGGGCGCTGAGGGTCGCGATCGGCGCCGGTCGCCGCATCACGAAGCGCGAGAGTCGGTACCAGAAGCCCTGCTGCGCCGGCCGCGCGTCGGCCTCGGCGCGGCGCTGCAGGAAGCGCGGCGCCAGCGAGTTGACGCGGGTGCCGAGCAGGGTCAGCACGGCGGGGAGGACGGTCAGAGAGATCAGCGCCGCCAGCAGCGCCACCAGCGAGCCGCCCAGCCCCATCGAGTAGAGAAAGCGCTGCGGGAAGACCAGCAGCGAGGCGAGCGCGGCGGCGACGGTCAGCGAGGAGAAGAAGACCGTGCGGCCAGCGGTGGCCATCACCCGTCGCATCGCCGCCAGCCCGGGCCCGTCTTTGGCGATCTCCTCGCGGTAGCGGGAGACGACGAAGAGGCTGTAGTCGATCGCCAGCCCCAGGCCGAGCCCGGTGGTCAGGTTGAGGGCGAAGATCGAGATCGAGCCGAATTCGCTCGCCAGGCGCAGGACGAGGAAGGTGCCGACGATCGCCAGCAAGCCGATCATCACCGGCAGCAGCGCCGCGACCAGGCTGCGGAAGAAGAGGAAAGAGAGCAGGAAGAGAAGCGGGAAGGCGAGCATCTCTGCCGTCCGCAGGTCTTCCTCGACCTGCTTGTTGACCTGCTCCTGGGCGACGGCGGCGCCGCCGACGGCGATGCCGGTCCGGCCCTCGAGCAGGTCGGCGATCTCGCCGCCGGCGTCCTGCCACTCCTTGTCGTCGATCGGCTTCAGCGCCACCGCCAGGTAGGTCGCCTGGCCGTCCTTGGAGACGAAGTCCCGGGAGCGGGTGTCGTAGAAGCCGTTGACCGATTTGACGTCCTCGCGGCGACGCAGCTCGGCCGCCAGATTCTCGATCCGCGCCCGCGTCGCCGGCGCCGCGACGGGCGCGTCGTCGACGACGACGATCACGCCGGGGACGCGCAGGCCGGCGTCCTGCAGCTGCTCCTTTGCTTCGACCGTCTCGGTCGCGGGATCGTCGGCCCCGTAGGGGTCGAGGCGTTCGGCGACCGAGCCGCCGAGGGCGCCGGCGAGGAGGAAGAAGGCGACGGCAAGCAGGCCGACCCGGCGGGCACGGCGGTCGGCGAGGCGGGCGAGTGCGTCGAACATCAGCTGCTCCTTTTCTTTCGGGTCGGCGCGAGCAGCTGGGCCTCCATCCGCTCGCACCACTCGGCGAACCACTGGTTGAACTCGATCCCTCCCCGCAGCACCATCAGCGGGAAGGGAACGCTTTTAGCGATGACCTTCGGTTCCAGCTCCTGCAACTGCTCGAGCACATCGAGGCGGCGCTGCCGCATCGATCGCAGTATCTCCACGGCCTCCGCGGGCGGGAGCGCTTCGGCGAAGAAGAGCTTCAGCAGCCCTTCCTCGCGCATCTCGTAGGTCTGCGGCGGTTGCCGCAGCCACTCCACCAGCGCCTCCTCGCCGGCCTCGGTGATCGCGTAGACGGTTCGCCGGCGCTCGCCGCGCGGTTCGTCCACGCCCTCGACCAGCCCGGCCTCCGAGAGCCGCTTCAGCTCCGGATAGATCTGCCCGTAGCTGGCCGCCCAGAAGAACCGCGTCGAGCCGTCGACCGCGGCCTTGATCTCGTATCCCGACCGGGGCTCGCGGCGGACCATGCCGAGGATCACGTAGGCGGTCGGGCTGAGCTCCATGTTCGCTAATATATCGCTCAGATATATCGGGAAGTGTGATGCGGCTCACCGATGGCGCGTGACTTCGCACTTGTGGTCGGATAGCGACCGGGTCAGGCGGTGCTTGCCTCGGATGCCCAGCGAGGCGGCCTCATCAGGAGCACCGGCTGGCGGGGGGGACGAGGCCCTCCGGCCGGTTCGGGCGAAAGGTGGTGCAGGGCTCCTCCAGCTCCAGGGCGCAGAGCATGTTCTTGCGGAAGTAGCACTCCTCGCAGGTGGGTGGCTTCGGCTTGCGCGGCATCGGCGGCCATCTTGCCATCGCCGTGGCGCTTTCGTGAGCGTCATTCCCGCAAAGCGCAACGTCTTTGACACAGACTCGTCACATCTTTCCCGCGTCTTGCGGCCACGCCGCCTGCCGTCGCTACCATTCGAGCCTGGATGGACGCCAGGAATCGCAGCGAGCAGCTCTCGGCCTCCCCCCAGCTCTTCGAGAGCGAGTTCCTCAACTTCTTCTCGCGGGTGCACCCGGCGATCCCGGCGATCCTCTTCGGCCCGGTGATCGTCGCGATGGAGTGGCTGGGAAGCGATCGCGGCCTCGCCGCCTGGGAGCTGGCGCTTCTGACCCTCGGCGGCGTCGGCATCTGGACCTTGACCGAGTACTGGCTGCACAGGCTGGTCTTCCACTGGGAGCCGGACAACGCCGTCGGACGGCGGATGCACTTCATCATCCATGGCATCCACCACGACCATCCGAACGACAAGATGCGGCTGGTGATGCCGCCAGCGGTCTCGATTCCCCTGGCGGCGCTCTTCTTCGCCGCCTTCGTGCTCGTCTTCGGGACGCCGGCCGCGTATCCGCTGTTCGCCGGCCTGATCGGCGGCTACCTCTTTTACGACTACACGCACTATTACGTGCACCACTTCGTCCCGAAGTCCGACCTCGGCAAGCGCTTGCGGGAGCAGCACATGCGCCATCACTTCCAGGACCACCGCTACGGCTACGGCGTGTCGTCCCCGATCTGGGACGTCGCCTTCGGCACCCTGCCCCGCAAGCGCAAGAACTAGGCGTGTAAGCCGCGGACGGTCGGCGTAACACACTTTTGTACTGTGTGCGACACTGCAGTTCGCAATAACTTCTTACCAGTTTCCGGTGCGCCCATGGCTGCCGGCCGAAAGGAAAGAAATGCCAAGCACGACTCACGTACTCGATGAGGCCCGAGATCTGGTCAAGAGGCGCCTCGCCGAGTTGGACGACGAGCGCAAGCGTCTCGAGCGAGCCCTTGCCGAGCTGGGTGGCAAAGCTACCGGCCGTACGGGCCGCCGCCCCGGTCGCCCGCCGGGTTCGGGCACGAAAGCCGGTAAAAAAGCAGGCGCCCGCCGCGGTCGCCGCCGCCGCAGCGGTACCCGCGCCGATCAGGCCGTGACGCTGGTCGAGGGCAGCCCCGGCATCAGCGCCGCGGATATCGCCAAGACGATGAAAATCAAGCCCAACTACCTGTACCGGGTGCTCGGCGACCTCGAGAAAGAAGGACGGGTCAAGAAGAAAGGGCGGCAGTACTTCGCCAAATAGGGGTCGCCCTAAGGCCCATCCCGATAGGGGCTCCACTTAACTTCCGCCCCTATCGGGATAGGCCTTAAACCAAGCCCAGTTCGCTGACGGACTGGCGCTCTTCCTTCAGCTCCGCGATGCTGGCGTCGATCCGGCCGCGTGAGAACTCGGGCACCTCGAGGCCCTCGACTATGGTCCACTCGCCGCCGCTGCAGCGGCATGGATGGCCGGCGACGACGCCCTCCTCGATCCCGTAGGAGCCGTCGGCGGGAACGCCCATCGAGACCCAGTCGCCCTCAGGGGTTCCGAGGGTCCAGTCCCTGACGTGGTCGATCGCCGCGTTGGCGGCGGAAGCCGCGCTCGAGGCCCCGCGCGCCTCGATGATCTCCGCCCCTCGCTTGGCAACGCGAGGGATGAACTCCTCGCCGATCCAGGTCTCGTCGTCGACCGCGTCCCAGGCGCTCGCGCCGTCCACCTTCGCGTTGACCAGGTCCGGGTACTGGGTGGTCGAGTGATTGCCCCAGATCGTCATGTTGGTGACGCTCGCAAGCGGTCTGCCGAGCTTGTTCGCGAGCTGGGCGATCGCCCGGTTGTGGTCGAGCCGCATCATCGCGGTGAAGCGCTCGCGCGGGACGCCGTCGGCGTTCGACATCGCGATCAGGCAGTTGGTGTTGGCCGGGTTGCCGACGACCAGCACGCGGACGTCGCTGGCGGCGCCGGCGGCGATCGCTTCGCCCTGTGGCTTGAAGATGCCGCCGTTGGCCTCGAGCAGGTCCGAGCGCTCCATCCCCGGGCCGCGGGGGCGGGCGCCGACCAGCAGCCCGACGTTGCAGCCGTCGAATGCGGCCCGCGGATCGTCGAAGATGTCGATGCGGCGCAGCAGCGGCAAGGCGCAGTCCTCGAGCTCCATCGCGGTGCCCTCGGCCGCCTTGACGGCATCTGGGATCTCCAGCAGGCTCAGCTCGACCGGGGTATCGGGGCCGAGCATCTGGCCGCTGGCGATCCGGAACAGCAGTGCGTAGCCGATCTGGCCGGCGGCGCCGGTGACGGTGACTTTGACTGGAGTGTTCACTGGATCGTTCTCTCCTGAAGTAGTGGTTTAAAGGTTCTGCGCCATCGCGTCGCGCAGGCGCTCCTCGATCGCCGCGAGGAACTCCTGCGTGGTGAGGAACTCCTGCTCCGGTCCCACCAGGAGGGCCAGGTCCTTGGTCATCTTTCCGCTTTCGACCGTCTCGATGCATACCCGCTCCAGCGTCGCGGCGAACCGTGACACCTCCGGGGTGTCGTCAAGCCGGCCACGGGCCGCGAGGGCGCGGGTCCAGGCGAAGATCGAGGCGATCGGGTTGGTCGAGGTCGGCTTGCCTTCCTGATGTTGGCGGTAGTGACGGGTGACGGTGCCGTGCGCCGCCTCGGCCTCGACCGTCTTGCCGTCGGGGCTCATCAGGACGCTGGTCATCAGCCCAAGCGAGCCGAACCCCTGGGCGACCGTGTCGGACTGGACGTCTCCGTCGTAGTTCTTGCAGGCCCACACGTAGCCGCCCTCCCACTTCAGCGCGGCCGCGACCATGTCGTCGATCAACCGGTGTTCGTAGCTGAGGCCCTTCGCTTCGAACTCGGCTTTGAACTCGTTCTCGTAGACCTCGGCGAAGAGGTCCTTGAAGCGGCCGTCGTAGCGCTTCATGATCGTGTTCTTGGTCGAGAGGTAGACCGGGTAGCCGCGCTCGAAGCCGTAGCGCATCGAGGCCCGGGCGAAGTCCCGAATCGAGTCGTCGAGGTTGTACATCGCCATCGCGACGCCGCCACTGGGGAAGTCGTAGACCTCCATCTCGACCGGCTCCGAGCCGTCCTTCGGCGTGTAGGTGAGGGTCAGCGTGCCCGCACCGGGGATGACGGTGTCGGTGGCTCGGTACTGGTCGCCGAAAGCATGGCGGCCGATCACGATCGGCTTCGTCCAGCCCGGCACCAGCCGCGGGATGTTGGAGATCACGATCGGCTCGCGGAAGATGACGCCGCCGAGGATGTTGCGGATCGTCCCATTCGGTGAGCGGTACATCTGCTTCAGCCCGAACTCCTCGACCCGCGCCTCATCGGGGGTGATCGTCGCGCACTTGACGCCGACGCCGTGGCGCTTGATCGCCTCCGCGGCTTCGACCGTGATCCGGTCTTCGCTCGCGTCGCGGCTCTCGATCCCGAGGTCGTAGTAGACGAGCTCGACCTCGAGGTAGGGCAGGATCAGCTGCTCCTTGATGAAGGCCCAGATGATCCGGGTCATCTCGTCGCCGTCGAGCTCGACGATCGGGTTCTCCACTTGGATCTTCTCGGCCACGGGCGCGGCGATGCTATCGATGCGACAATCGGGGCGATGGCAACGGTCGAGCGCCAGTCCAGTCGGACCCACGAGGTCTTCAACCAGCCGCCGCCGCTGAAGGACTACAACCCGTTCGACGCCGACCGGCCCCTGGTCGAGGCGCTGCGGCGCGAGGGCGCCGAGTGGGCCGAGGATCGCGCCCGCGAGCTGGGCGCGATCTGCGGCTCGGCGCAGACGATCCGCTGGGGGTTCGAGGCCAACGAGCGCAAGCCCGAGCTGCGCACCCACGACCGCTACGGCAACCGGATCGACGAGGTCGAGTTCGACAGCTCCTGGCACGAACTGATGCGAATCGGGATCGACCAGGGTCTCCATGCATCGCCCTGGCGCGAACCCGGCCCCGGCGCCCACGTCGCCCGCGCAGCGAACTTCATGCTGCTGATGCAGGCCGAGAGCGGCGTCGGCTGCCCGATCTCGATGACCTACTCGGCGATCCCGGCGCTGCGCAAACAGCCGGAGCTGGCCGAGGAATGGGAACCTCGCTTCCTCTCGCTCGACTACGACGAGCGCTCGCTGCCTGCCGACCGCAAGCGCGGCGCCCTCTGCGGGATGGCGATGACCGAGAAGCAGGGCGGCTCCGACGTTCGCGCCAACACGACGGTTGCCAAGCCGCTGAACGGCGGCGGGCCCGGCGCCGAGTACGAGCTCGTCGGCCACAAGTGGTTCTGCTCGGCGCCGATGTGCGACGCCTTCCTCGTCCTCGCCCAGGCCGACGCCGGGGTCTCCTGCTTCCTGATGCCGCGCTGGACCCCGGACGGCGAGCGCAACGCCTTCCACATCCAGCGCCTCAAGGACAAGCTCGGCAACCGCTCCAACGCCTCCAGCGAGGTCGAGTTCCGCGGCGCCTGGGCGCGGCTGATCGGCGAGGAGGGCCGCGGCGTGCCGACGATCATCGAGATGGTCAACCACACCCGGCTCGACTGCGTGATCGGCGCCGCCACCGGCTACCGGGCCGGCCTCGTGCAGGCGCTCAACCACACCGCCCACCGCTCCGCCTTCGGCGCCGAGCTGATCGAGCAGCCGCTGATGCGCAACGTCCTCGCCGACCTCTGCGTCGAGTCCGAAGCGGCGACGATCGCGGCGATGCGCCTGGCCCGCTCCTACGACGAGGTCGCCGTCGGCGACGCCGAGGCGACCGAGTTCCGCCGGCTCGCCAACGCCGTGCTCAAGTACTGGCTCTGCAAGCGCGCGCCCTGGCACGCGGTCGAGTGCCTCGAGTGCCTCGGCGGCAACGGCTACGTCGAGGAGTCGGGCATGCCGCGCCTTTACCGCGAGGCGCCGCTGGCCTCGATCTGGGAGGGCTCCGGCAACGTCCAGTGCCTCGACGTGTTGCGGGCGATGGTCAAGAACCCGGCCTCGGTCGAGGCCTTCTTCGCCGAGGTGCTGGAGGGCGCCGGCGCCGAACCGAAGCTGGACGCCTACGTCAGCGCCCTGCGGGACGAGATTCCCGGCGACGTCGAGACGATCCAGGCCCGCGCCCGCCGCATCGTCGAACGGATGGCGCTCGCGCTACAAGCGTCCCTCTTGGTTCGCTACGGCGACCCGGCTGTCGCCGACGCCTTCTGCGCCACTCGGCTCTCGAACGACTGGGGCCACGCCTTCGGCACCCTCCCGACCGGCACGGACTTCACTCGCATCATCGACCGCCACCGCCCCTAATCCCTCTAGCCGGCGGCGTCTCGCAGTGCGCGCCCTACCTGCTCCGCGGTGATCACACCGGAGAGCCGACCGTCGACATCGACGGCCATTACCGCGCCGAAGCGGCGCATTGCCCGGTGGGTCAGCAGCGTGTCCAAGGGAGCATCGTCGCGCACTTGAAAGGTGCCGTCGTCGCTATCCGTCTCGACGAGTTCGGAGATCAGCGCTGTGGCACGGGAGGTCTCCGGGACTTGGTCGGCGCTGTCGCGGACTACCAAGCCTCGGAAGCGGTGGGCGGCGTCGATTACCGGGAACCAGGACCAGCGGTAGCGGAGGAAGTACTCGTCGAGTGCCTGCTCGACGTTGAGCTGGTCGGGGATCGCCACCGGTTCGCGGTCCATCACGTCGGCTACGCGCAGGCCCTCGATGCGGCCGGAGATGCGGGTCTGGGCGGCGGCGGCGCGGGCGGAGCCGTTGATGACCATGCCGATCAGGGCCAGCCAGACGCCACTGAAGATCTGACCCTCGAAGACCAGCAGCAGACCGGCGCCGATGAAGAGGTAGGCGAAGACGCGGCCAAGGTTGGCGGCGGTGCGGGTGGCGGCGGTGCGATCGCCGCTGCGCCACCAGGAGATCGCCCGCACGATCCGGCCGCCGTCCATCGGGAAGGCCGGCAGCAGGTTGAAGACGAGGACGAGGGCGTTGATCGAGGCCAGCCAGCCGACCATCGCGACCAGGCCGGATATGCCGGCGTCGCGTTCGACCAGGATCGCCTTCTCGAAGTTGGACCAGCCGCCGGCGAGGAGGCCGACCGCGGTAAGCGCGACGACGATCGCCAGGGTCACCAGCGGCCCGGCGATCGCGACCTTGAACTCGGTCGCGGGGCTGTCGGATTCGCGGTCCATCTGTGCCACGCCGCCGAAGATCCAGAGCTGGATGCTGGAGATGCCGATCCCGTTGCGCATCGCCGCGATCGCGTGGCCGAGCTCGTGCAGGACGATCGAGCCGAAGAAGCCGAAGGCCGTGATCAGCGCGAGGACGAACGGAGTCGAGGAGGAGCTGTCCTCGCCGAGGACGTCGGAGTAGACCTGCGAAAGCCAGAAGATGACCAGGAAGAGGACGAGGAACCACGACCAGTCGACCGCGACGCGGATTCCGCGCACGTGGAAGAGGGTGATCGAGCCGCCGCCGAGCATCGTCCAATTGTAGGGTCGGCCCGATGCAGGACCGGCTGCGCGCGCAACTGGAAGAACTGGAGCGAATCCACCGACCCTCGGCGTCCGAAGGCGAGCGCCGCGCTGCCGAGTGGCTGGTCGAGCGCTTCGCCGAGCTGGGCGCCGAGGCACGGATCGAGGCCGAGCCGGCCCACGGCACCTACTGGTGGCCGCTCGGGATCGGCGCCGCACTCGGCGCGCTCGGCGGCATCGCCGCGCTGCGAGGACGGCGACTGCTCGGGGCGCTGCTGGGGGCGATCGGGGCTGCCGGGATCGCCGACGACTTCCCGCCCGGCCAGCGCCGCCTGCGCCGGCCGCTGCCCACCCGCACCACCTACAACGTCGTCTGCGAGCTGGGCGATCCGAGGGCCGAGCGGACCGTGGTCGTCATCGCCCATCACGACGCCGCCCATGCCGGCCTCGTCTTCCATCCGGCGCTGCCGAAGCTCGCCGACCGCCTCGGCCTGATCGAGGGCCAGGACACCAGCCCGCCGCTGATGGCGCCGGTGATCGGCGGCCCGATCCTCGCCGCCCTCGGCGCCCTGACCGGGCGCCGCCTGCTCGCCAAGCTCGGCGTCTTCCTCGGCCTCGGCTCGACCGCCGCGATGGCCGAGATCGGGGCCCGCGACGCCGTCCCGGGCGCCAACGACAACGGGACCTCGGTGGTGACGCTGCTGGCGCTCGCCCAACGCTTCGTCGACGAGCCGCCGGCTGGGCTTCGCGTGATCCTCCTCTCGACCGGCTCCGAGGAGTCGTTCAGCGAGGGGATGAAGGCGTTCGGGGAGCGGCACTTCCCACGGTTGCCGCGCGAGAGCACCTTCTTCCTCTGCCTCGAGGGCCTCGGCTCGCCGCACCTGCTGGTCCTGCGCGGCGAGGGGTTCCTGCGCATGCGCGAGTACCCGCAGCAGGCGCTCGACCTGATCGACGGCCTCGCCGAGGAGCTCGGCATCTGGCTCTTCCCCAACCTGCGACTGCACAACGGCACCGACGGCATGGAGTCCCTCGGCGCCGGCTACCAGACCGCCGTCCTCGCCGCCTGCACCGAGCTGAAGCAGCCCGCCTACTACCACTGGGACGATGACGTCTCCGAGAACGTCGACTTCGACACCGTCGCCGACGCGGTGCGCCTCAGCGAGGCAGCCGTCCGGCGCCTCGGCGAGCACTGGCTCGACTGAGCCGCCGATGGGCCTCAAAGCGGAGATATAGGCCGCTTTCAGGCCCGTCGGCGGGGTGGTTGAATTCCGACCGCGCTGTCGGATTTGGCGCGTATAGCATCCGCCGCCGTGCCCACGCATGACGTACTCGTGATCGGCGCCGGCCTCGCCGGGCAGAGGGCGGCCCTGGCGGCGGCCGAGCAGGGCGTCTCGGTCGGCATCCTCAGCAAGGTCCACCCGGTGCGCTCGCACTCCAACGCGGCGCAGGGCGGGATCAACGCGGCGCTCAACCCGGGCGACTCCTGGAAGTCGCACGCCTTCGACACGGTCAAGGGCTCCGACTACCTCGGCGATCAGGACGCGATCGAAATCATGACCCGCGAGGCGCCGGAGGAGATCCTCCACCTCGAGCACCTCGGCGTCACCTTCCACCGCAACGAGGAGGGCAAACTCGGGACCCGCGCCTTCGGCGGCGCCTCCGCCGCCCGCACCTACTACGTAGCCGACATCACCGGCCAGGCGATCATGCACGTGCTCTACGAGCAGCTGATGAAGTACTCCGAGCAGGTCGCCCGCTACGAGGAGTGGTTCTGCACGGCGCTGGCGATGGACGAGAGCGGCGAGTGCTGCGGCGTCGTCACCCGCAACATCGCTGACGGCTCGATGCAGCTCTTCACCGCCAAGGCGGTGATCCTCGCCAGCGGCGGCAACGGGCAGGTCTGGCAGCCGACGACCAACGCGCTGATCTGCACCGGCGACGGCATCGCGATGGCCTACCGGGTCGGGGCCAAGCTGATGGACATGGAGATGATCCAGTACCACCCGACGACGCTGGCGGGCAAGGGCTTCCTGATCACCGAGGGCGCCCGCGGCGAGGGCGCCCACCTGCTCAACGCCCAGGGCGAGCGCTTCATGGAGCGCTACGCGCCGAACAAGATGGAGCTGGCCTCGCGCGATGTCGTCTCCCGCGCCGAGCAGACCGAGATCGACGAGGGCCGCGGCTTCCCCGATGGCACCGTCGCGCTCGACGTCACCGTGGTGCCGAAGAAGCGGATCCACGAGGCGCTGCGCGAGATCGTCCTTGTCGGCAAGGACTTCGCCGGCGTCGACATCACCCGCGAACCGATCCGGATCAAGCCCGGCAACCACTACACGATGGGCGGCGTCAAGACCAACGTCGACGGTCGCACCGACATCCCCGGCCTCTACGCCGCGGGCGAGGTTGCCTGCGTCTCGGTCCACGGCGGCAACCGGCTCGGCGCCAACTCGCTGCTCGACACCCTGATCTTCGGCCGCCGCTCCGGCGTCGACGCTGCCGCCCGTGCCAAGCGGATCGCGGGTTCGCGCCCCGCACGGGGCGCGCTCGAGACCGAGCAGGCGAGCATCGACGCGATCGCCGCCCGCGAGAAGGGCTCGGGCCGGCGCGTCTCGGAGATCAAGCGTGAGCTGGGCGAGACGATGGACAAGCACGTCGCCGTCTTTCGCGAGGAGGCCGGGATCCAGCAGGCGCTGGAGGCGGTGCGCCGCCTCAAGGAGGAGGCCGAGACCGCCTACGTCGACGACAAGGGAAGCGTCTTCAACCAGGACCTGTTGGCGGCGATCGAGCTCGGCTACATGCTCGACAATGCCGAGTGCACCTGCGTCGCCGCGCTGGAGCGCAAGGAGAGCCGTGGCGCCCAGTACAGGACCGACTTCCCCGAGCGCAACGACGAGGAGTGGCTCAAGCACATCGACCTGCAGCGCGGTGACGACGGGCCGGAGCTCTCATACTCAGAGGTGACGATCACCCAGTGGGAACCCGAAGAGAGGAAGTACTAGGAAGATGGCCGCCTACACGCTGAAAGTCCGCCGCTACCAGCCCGAGAGTGGCGAGGGGCCCTACTGGGAGGAATTCGACGTCGACCTCGAGCCCTCGCTCTCGGTGCTCGACGGGCTGCTGCAGGCCAAAGACCGCGATGACGGCTCGCTCTCGGTGCGTTGCTCGTGCCGCGCCGCGATCTGCGGGTCCTGCGGGATGAAGATCAACGGCCAGTCCGGGCTCGGCTGCAAGACCCAGCTCGGCGAGGCGCACGAGGCGGCCAATCGACGCAACGGCGGCGGCGAGCCGATCGTCGTCGAGCCGATGGGCAACATGCCCGTGATCAAGGACCTGATCGTCGACATGGAGTCGACGCACTGGGCCAAGATCCGCCGCGTCACCCCTTGGTTGCTGCCCCACGGCGAGCCGCCCGAGCGCGAGTACGTGGTCGAGCCGGAGTCGATGATCGACATCACCCAGTCGATGGCCTGCATCCAGTGCGGCGCCTGCGTCTCCTCCTGCCTCTCGATGGAAGCCGACCCCGAGTTCATCGGGCCGGCGGCGCTGGCCAAGGCCTACCGCTTCGTCGGCGACCCGCGCGACGCCGAGACCACGGAGCGCCTCCACGACCTGGCCGAAGACCCGCACGGCATCTACGACTGCACCCACTGCTTCAGCTGCATCGACGCCTGCCCGAAGGGGGTCGCGCCGATGGACCAGATCATGCGCCTGCGTCGCAAGGCGGGCGAAGCGGGGATCGTCGACGCCAACAACGGCGACAACCACGTCAACGCCTTCGTCAAGATGATCGAGAAGAAGGGCACCAACGACGAGGCGCTGCTGATCCAGGAGTCTTACGCGCCGGGGATCAAGGGCAAGCTGAAACCGAGCAAAGGCGCGATCAAGGGGCTGGTCGAGTCGCTGCCGACCGTGCTGCGGGCGATCAAAACCGGCAAGGCCCGCTCGCTCTCGAAGCTGATCCCGGGCGTCCACCCGAAGCTGCCCGGCGGCGCCCAGGACGAGGTGAAGGCGATCTACGCCCACGCCGAGGAGCACCGCGAGGAATTCAACATCTACATCAAGGGCGAGGAGGACGTCGAGCCCGAGCCCGACGAGACCGCGACGGAGGAGAAGGTATGAAGCTCGCCTACTGGCCCGGCTGCGTCTCGCGCGGCTTCACTTCCGAGCTGCACGGCTCGATGGCGCTGGTCGCCGAGCGGCTCGGAATCGAGCTGGTCGAACTCGACCGCGCCAACTGCTGCGGCGCCGGGATCGTCGCCGAGCACAACCAGGAGCTGGCCGACACGCTCAACGCCCGCACCTTCGCCCTCGCCCAGCAGACCGGGCTGGCGATGATGAACATCTGCTCGACCTGCCAGGGCGCCCAGTCGGAGTGCCAGCAGCGGCTCGACGCCGACTCCGCCTACCGCGCCCACATCAACGAGGTGCTGAGCGGGCAGGGGCTCTCCTACGAGAAGGGCAAGGACGGCTTCACCAACAAGAACTTCCTCTGGCTGCTGGTCGAGGACTACGGGCTCGAGCGGCTGGCGGAGAAGGTCGTGCGGCCGCTCTCCGGGCTGCGGGTCGGCCCCTTCTACGGCTGCTACATCGTGCGCCCCAAGGACCGGCTCGGCTACGGAGAGTTCCCCGACCGCGACCTCTACCTGGAGCAGGTGATCGAGCTGCTCGGCGGCGAGGTGGTCGAGTACGACGGCGCCCGCAAGTGCTGCGGCTTCCCGGTGATCACGATGAACCGCGAGACCTCGCTGCGCCAGGCGGGCACCCACGTCGGCGACGCGCTCGACGCCGGCGCCGACTGCCTGGTCACGCCCTGCCCGCTCTGCCACCTCAACCTCGACATGCAGCAGCCCGAGGCGGCCAAGGTCGTCAACCGCGACCTCGACCTCGCCGTACTGCACCTGCCGCAGCTGGTCGGCCTCGCCCTCGGCTTCGAGCCGAAGCAGCTCGGGATGAGCAAGCACATCGCCTCGACCGGCTGGGTCGAGGAGCGAGTGGCGAGCATCCCGGCGTAGCGTTTCCGGCCGCGGGTCCTGTCGCGGCGGCCCTCCCCCATGTGCTCGGACGCCGCTTCGCGACGCCCTCCGCTATGGGGGACCCCCGCCACCACGCCACCCGCGGATGATCGCTACGCCAGGACCCTAGCTCTGAGCAACGGCGACGAGTCCCGCTACGTAGATCCCAGCGAAGACGATCAGCATCACCCAATAGATCGTGGAATAGACGCCGTCGATGCGTTTGCCGTGTCGGGCTTCGAGGTTGGTGATGCGCTCCTCTAGCCGATTTTCAAGTCGGTCGAGTCGTTTCTCGGTCCAGTGGTCTTGCATTTGTTCCATAGGCCCACAATAGAAGACAAGACGTTACGTGTGGCGCACAAAAGTGTGACGGACGGATAACTGAGCCCCAGGAGCCGATAGGGTTGGGCTTGGTGAGCCGGGAAGCCTGGTCGGCAACGCTCCTTGTCGACCCCGAAAGGCCCCGATGGCGATAGCCGTAGCCACCTTCCTGATCGTCCTGGCGATCGTTGCCAGCGAAAGGATGCACCGCACCAACGTCGCCCTGCTCGGGGCGGCGATCGTCGTCCTCTTCGTCGGCGACTTCTCGCAGGAGCAGGCGATCGAGGCGGTCGACTTCAACACGATCGGGCTGCTGGCGGGGATGATGATCCTCGTCTATCTGACCCAGCAGACCGGGGTCTACGACTACCTGGCGATCCGCGCCGGTCAGCTCTCCGGCGGCCGCTCCTTCGCGGTGACCATGAGCCTGGCCGGGATCACGGCGCTGCTCTCCGCCTTCCTCGACAACCTGACGACGATCCTCCTGATCGCGCCGATCACTTTCCTGCTCGCCGACGCGCTCGACATCGACGCGATCCCGCTGCTGATCATCGAGGTGATCGCCTCCAACATCGGCGGCACCGCGACCCTGATCGGCGACCCGCCCAACATCATCATCGCCGGCGCCACCGGGCTCAGCTTCAACGCCTTCATCGCCAACTTGGCGCCGATCGCGATCGTCGCCTTCGCGGTAGTCGTGCCGCTGCTGTACCTGGTCTTCCGCAAGCGCCTCCAGGTCGAGGAGGGCAACCGGCGGGCGGTGATGGAGCTCGACGCCCTGGCTTCGATCCGCGACGCCGCCGAGCTGCGCCGCACCGGCCCGGTGCTGGCGCTGACCGTGCTCGCCTTCTTCGCCCACCAGGCAATCCACGTCGAACCGGCGACGGTGGCGCTGACCGGCGCCGCGGTCGGGCTGCTGGTGACGAGGATCGACGTCGAGGAGGCGCTCTCCCGGATCGAGTGGACGACGCTCTTCTTCTTCGTCGCCCTCTTCGTGATGGTCGGCGCGCTGGAGGCGACGGGGGCGATCGGCCATGTTGCCGAGGCGGTCAAGGACGTCACCGATGGCGATCGCAGCGCCGAGCTGATCGGGATCGTTTGGATCGCGGCCGCCGGCTCGGCGGTTGTCGACAACATCCCCTTCACGACGGCGATGATCCCGGTGGTCAAGGAGCTGCAGGAAGCCGGCGGCGCGACCGGTGACGACGCCTACTGGTGGGCGTTGGCGCTGGGCGCCTGCTTCGGCGGCAACGCGACGATGATCGCCGCCGCCGCCAACGTCGCCGCCGCCGGCATGGCGGAACGGGCCGGCACGCCGATCGGCTTCATGGCCTTCCTCCGCGTCGGCCTGCCGGTTACCGTGATCTCGATCGCCCTCGCCTCCGCCTACGTCGCTATCCGCTACATCGCCCTCTGAGGAGACGCCAAATACCCGACTCGATAGTCAAAGAGGCTCTGCGGGAGATAGAGCCGCTCGACGCCGACGAGCTGATCGGACCGGCGGCGCGGCGGGTGATCGACGCCGGGGTCCCCGCCCTGCCTGCGGTCGAGGCCGACGGTCGCTTCGCCGGCATCTTCGGCGAGCGCGAGTTCATGGCGGCGCTGTTCCCCGGCTACGTGCGGGAGCTTGCCTCGGCGGCGATGGTCTCGCGCTCGGTCGACGAGACGATCGAGCGCCGCAGCCAGTGCAGCGAGGAACCGATCCGCCGCTACCTGACCACCGACCACGTCCTCGTCGAGGACAGCTACTCCGACACCCAGCTCGCCGAGCTGTTCCTCCACCACCGCGTCCTGATCGTCCCGATAGCCACCGCGGGGCGCGTCCACGCCCTGGTCACCCGCCACGACTTCTTCCGCAAGCTCGTCGAGCGCTTCGGGGCGCTGGTCGAGGATCGGGATACCTGAGGTTTCAGGCAAAAGGCTGGAGCCGCCGCTTGAACGCCACGGCCCCCACCCCTTCTCCTGGTCCTTCCCGGGTTGAGACTCAATACCAGGCTATGTAGCGGCTATTCCTACCTGCGTGCCGGACGTATTGCGACCAATAAGTGTGGCTTCGCCTGTGATTTGGCCGGTTGTCGTTGTGGTTTCAGAGGTAAAGCCACAGGCGGAGTTGGATCCTGTGCGCCGAACCACGTGAAGACCACTGACTGTGAAGTTCAACGTGAGGTCGTGCGTGGAACCACTGCCTCCTGTTTCGTACGCCACGCCACCGGAAGGTGTCTGGTTCGCTGTAATTTCTAGCTCACAGTGACCAAGGAAGGACGAGATTGTAACAATCGGTCCGACTTGGCCTGGGCAGAAGAGATGCAATGTGTTGTCGTTGGTCGCGGGAGACGAACGCACTGTCAATATGAAATCGCATCCCTCCATGGTAATCGTGGCTTCGCCAAAGGTGGCATGACAGTTTGTTGGGTCCACAAGAATTGTTGTTTCCGTCACTGTCGTTCCTGAAACTGTGCCACTTAATGTTGTGTGTGTGCATTCCACCGAGTTCCCAAAGAAATGGTATCTGACTAGATTTGCGCCGATGCTTTCTCCACTCAGTTTCGTGTGGGCGACGGTGGACGTAAAATGACCACCGGTCACTGCGGAGGCTGACATGATCGACATGGCGCTCATCGCCAAGGTCACGACGAGGCCAACGCCTATCTTGATCTTGAAATTCATCTCTGTTCCCTTCTCGCTGGCGAAAAGGAAAATTTATACTGACTTAACAGTCGTATTGTTCAACGTCTGGGCCACAATCCTTGTTCCCCCCGCAAAACAGCGGTTGGCGCTTTTCCGCGCGCGCCGAAGAGCGCAAAGTCTTCTGTCTTGGTGCGCAGGCTCAGCTCAGCAAGTCACGCTCGACCAGCAGCTCGGCGACCTGAACGGCGTTGGTGGCGGCGCCCTTGCGCAGGTTGTCGCCGGCGATCCAGAGGTTGAGGGTGCGCTCGTGGCCGGGATCGCGGCGGATGCGGCCAACTAGAACGTCGTCGCGGCCTGCCGCGTCGATCGCCAGCGGGTAGCGACCGGCGGCGGGGTCGTCTACCACCGTCACGCCAGGGGAATCGGCGAGCAGGGTGCGGCAGTCCTCGGGCGAGAGGTCCTCGCGGGTCTGCACGTTGACCGACTCCGAGTGGCCGGTGAAGACCGGCACCCGGACGCAGGTGGCGCTGATCCCCACCTCCTCCCCCAGGCCGAGGATCTTGCGCGTCTCCGCCATCACCTTGCGCTCCTCGGTGGTGTAGTCGTCGCCGTCCTCGAAGACCTCGACCTGCGGCAGCACGTTGAAGGCGATCTGGTGGGGATAGACCGTGGCGGGCGGGTTCTCCTCGCCGTCCAGCACCAGCTTCGACTGGTGGCGCAGCTCTTCGATCGCCTTCTGGCCGGTGCCGGAGACTGCCTGGTAGCTGGAGACGACGAGCCGCTCGAGGCCGACGGCGCGGTGGATCGGGCCCAGCGCCATCATCGCCACCATCGTCGTGCAGTTGGGGTTGGCGACGATCCCCCTGTGGGCGTCGATCGCCTCCGGGTTGATCCCGGCGACGACCAGCGGCACGTCCTCGTGCATGCGCCAGTAGCTGGTGTTGTCGACAACGACGGCGCCCGCCTCGACCAGCTTCGGCGCCCACTCGGCGCTGACCGCCCCGCCGGCGGAGGAGAGGACGACGTCGAGGCCCCGGATCGTCTCCGGGCTCAGCGCCCGAACCTCCAGCTCCTCGTCGCCCCACTCGATGCCGCGCCCGGCGGAGCGCTCGGACGCGAACGGGACCACCTCGGCGGCGGGGAAGCGGCGCTCGGCGAGCACGCCGAGGATGGTCGAGCCGACCGCTCCGGTCGCGCCCAGAACCCCGACCCTGTACCCGTCGCCCGCCATCGAATCGAGTATGACGGGCGGGCTAGCCGCTCACCGTCGGGCGATGAGCGCCCATCGGGTCCTCCGGCGCGACCGCGTCGGCGCCCAGCTCGAACGCCTCGTGCAGCGCCTTGACCGCGTCGGGCACACGGTCGGCGGAGATGACGCAGGAGATCTTGATCGGGGAGGTGGAGATCATCTCGATGTTGATCCCCTTGCCGCCGAGGACCTCGAAGACCTTGGCGGCGACGCCGGGGTGCGAGCGCATGCCGGCGCCGACGATCGAGACCTTGCCGATTCGCTCGTCGGTGCGCACGCCCTGGCTGACGCCGAGGTCGCCGACCGTGTCGGCGGCGGTGGCGAGGTCGGCGCGATCGACGGTGAAGGAAAGGTCGGCGAGGGCGTCGTCGCCGACCGGCTCGTTCTGGATGATCACGTCGACGTTGACGCCGGCGTCGGCCAGCGCGGTGAAGATCCTGCCGGCGACGCCGGGCTCGTCGCGGACGCCGACCAGCGTCACCCGCGCCTCGCCGTCGGAGTGGGTCACCGCCGTTACGAAAGGTTGCTCCATGGTCTCCTGCTCGCTCTCCGCTTCGCTGACGACGAGGGTACCGGGGCCGTCCTCGAAGCTGCTGCGGGTGTGGATGCGGACCCCGTTGTTGCGGGCGTACTCGACCGAGCGCAGCTGCAGCACCTTGGCGCCGGAGGCCGACATCTCGAGCATCTCCTCGTAGGAGACACGCGGCAGCTTGCGCGCGTCGGGGACGATCCGCGGGTCGGCGCTGAAAACGCCGGCGACGTCGGTGTAGATCTCGCAGACGCTGGCGCCGAGGGCGGCGGCAAGCGCGACCGCCGTCGTGTCGGAGCCGCCGCGGCCGAGCGTGGTGACGTCGCGGCTGTCGGTCGAGACGCCCTGGAAGCCGGCGACGAGGACGATCCGGTCCTCGCCCAGGTTCTCCTCGATCCGGTCGGCCTTGACGTCGATGATCTTGGCCCTGGTGTGGGAGGAGTCGGTGACGATCCCCGCCTGCGAGCCGGTCATCGAGATCGCCTGGTGGCCCATGTCGTGGATCGCCATCGCGCAGAGGGCGCAGGAGATCCGCTCGCCGGTCGAGAGCAGCATGTCCATCTCGCGCGAGTCGGGCCGCTCGGAGATCTCCAGCGCCTGGGCGACCAGCTCGTCGGTCGTCTTGCCGCGCGCCGAGAGCACCGCGACGACGCCGCAGCCGGCCTCGCGCGCGGCGACGATCCGCCGCGCCGCCCGCTTGATCTCCTCGGCGCCGGCGACCGAGGTGCCGCCGAACTTCATCACGACGATGTCGGACTTCGCTTCGCTCATGAGAACGCCCGAGGATAGTCGCCGCGTGGCGCAGCCGAGGGCAGGCGCGGGGTCCTCAGTCTCGAAGAGTCCTGCCGAGCGCGATGCCGGCGAGGAACGCCGCTCCCAGGAGCTGGAGCAGGGCAGTCAGGTCGCCCAGGGTCAGGGGGGCGTCAACGTACACCGCGCCTCCGCTTCGCCCGTCGCGCTTTCTGGTAGTCGTCGCGTGAAGGATCGCCGTGTCGGGGAAGGATGCCCCGCGCTCGTGCTTGCCGGATCGCATGCTCCCATTCCGCGTCCGCGGCCTCCAACTGTCCGGGTCCCCAGCTGTGGCGATACGGGGAGGGCTCCGGCTGCCCTTCTTTTCTCGCGCGAGCGCGGGCCGCGGGGCTCTTGGTCGCTCCCGTCGGCCCTCCAGCGCGCTTGGGCCCTCCGGCCTTGCCGACCCGGTACCTGGCCGGGGTCATCCCGCTGTGCTCGCTGAACCTCTTGCAAAACGCCGACTGGTTCCGGTAGCCACACAGGCGGGCGACGGCCGAGACCAGGTACCTGGTCTCGGAAAGGAGCCTCTCGGCCTCGGCCATGCGCCGCCTGTCGACCTCGAGGCGGTAGTTCGACTCTTCCTGCGAGAGGAGGTATCGCAAGCGCCTGGCCCCCACACCGGCCAGTCTCGCTGCCTCCTCCTGGGTGAAGTCGGGATCGCGGAACCCCGCGTCAAGCGCGAAGTGGACTCGGTCCAGGGGCTCCAAGCCGGGATCGCCAGCCAAACGGGTGGCGGTATCCGGGTCGAGTGGCGAGTGGCCACGGGAGGGAGAGGCGTCGTTCACACGCTCTTTGTAGCGACCGCGCCAGGGCTCGTCAACGTCAGTTCACAGTGTTGTCTTCGGAGGGTCCCTTAAGGGACCCTCCGGCGATCATACTGTGTAATGGAACTCAAATGCCGTTGACTGGCGGGCCCGAGGGTGCTCGGCGCTCCGTTGCGATCGCGACGATCGTCCCTGGTGGCTATGTTTTGCCCCTATGCCTGAGCACGACGTATTTGCGAACTTCGCCCGGATGCGCAGGGAGATGGACCAGATGCTGGGCGGGGCCTGGGGGCGGACGGCCTACGTCAGCCGCCGCAGCAGCGGCTTCTCGCCCAACGTCGACGTCTACTACTGCGGCGAGCCGCAGCGGGCGGTGGTCAAGGTCGACCTGGCCGGCGTCGATCTCGACCAGGTCGGGATCGAGGTCAGCGGCCGTCAGCTGGCGATCGTCGGCGAACGGCCGGTGCAGGAGACGGAGGGGCGCGTCTACCAGCAGGTGGAGATCCCCTCGGGGCCGTTCCGCCGCGTCGTTGAGCTGCAAGTCGACGTCGATGCCGACCGGGCCAGGGCGACCTACGAGGACGGCGTCCTGTGCATCGACCTGCCCCTCAAGGATCCCGCCGAGACCACCCGCAGAGTGCCGATAGGGCGGGAGTGATGGAGAGCACGCCCGTCCTCGAAGTGGTCGAGTCGCCGCTCGACCCCGAGGACGCGATTCGGGCCAGTCAGCCGCTTCCCGACGCATTGCCGGTTCTGCCCCTGCGCGAGACCGTCACCTTCCCCGAGACGCTGACCCCGCTGGCGGTCGGTCAGGAGCGCTCGATCAAGCTGGTCGACGACGTGCTCGGCGCCAACCGGATGCTGGTGATGGTCGCGGCTCGCGATCCCGAGAACGAGGAACCCGGCCCTGACGACCTCTTCGAGGTGGGCGTCGTCGGCGTCGTCGCCCGCATGCTGAAAGTCCCCGACGGGACGCTCCGCATCCTCGTCCAGGGGACCCAGCGGGTGCGGCTCGGCCCCTATGTCGCCGAGGAGCCCTATCTGGTCTCGCGGATAGCCGAGCTGCCCGACCTGGTCGAGGAGGGGGCCGAGCTGGAGGCGTTGACGCGCAACGTCCAGCGCACTTTCTCGGAGATCGTCGAGCACATTCCCTACCTGCCGGAGGAGCTGCAGATGGCGGTCGCCAACCTCGACGAGCCCGCCGCGCTCGGCCACCTGATCGCCGGCGCCCTGCGGATCTCGACCGAGGAGAAGCAGGAGCTGCTGGAGGAGGTCGACGTCACGGCGCGGCTGCGCCGACTCTCCCAGATCCTTGCCCGCGAGCTCGAGGTCGTTCAGCTCGGCAGCCAGATCCAGTCGCAGGTGCAGTCGGAAGTCGACAAAGGCCAGCGCGAGTTCTTCCTGCGCCAGCAGCTGAAAGCGATCCAGGACGAGCTGGGGGAGGGGGACGAGCAGCAGGCCGAGGTGAACGAGCTGCGCGAGCGAATCGAAGAGGCCGGTCTGCCGGAGCACGCCCGCAAAGCGGCCGAGCGCGAGCTGTCGCGGTTGGAGAAACTGCCCCCGGCAGCGGCCGAGCACGGCGTCATCCGCACCTACCTGGAGTGGCTGGTCGAGCTTCCCTGGTCGCAGAGCAGCGAGGACAACCTCGACATCGCCCACGCCCGCGAGGTGCTCGACGCCGACCACTACGACCTCGAGAAAGTCAAGGACCGGATTCTGGAGTACCTGGCGGTGCGGAAGCTGAACCCCGACTCGCCGGGCCCGATCCTCTGCTTCGTCGGGCCCCCCGGCGTCGGCAAGACCAGCCTCGGCAAATCGATCGCCAAGGCGCTGGGGCGGAAGTTCGAGCGGATCTCCGTCGGTGGCGTCCGCGACGAGGCCGAGATTCGCGGCCACCGCCGCACCTACATCGGCGCCATGCCGGGGACGATCGTCCGCGCCCTCCGCGACGCCGGCTCGAGCAATCCCGTCTTCATGATCGACGAGATCGACAAGATGGGCGCCGACTTCCGCGGCGACCCCTCCTCGGCGATGCTGGAGGTGCTCGACCCCGCCCAGAACGACAGCTTCCGCGACCACTACCTCGACCTCGAGTTTGACCTCTCCGAGGTGATGTTCATCGCCACCGCCAACATCCTCGACACGGTTCCCGGCCCCCTCCAGGACCGGATGGAGACGATCGAGCTGGCCGGCTACACGCTGGAGGAGAAGCGCCACATCGCCCGCCGCTACCTGGTTCCGCGGCAGATCGAGGCGAACGGCCTGAAGCCGTCGCAGATCGAGTTCGCCGACTCGGCTCTGACCGCGATCGTCGAGGAGTACACGCGCGAGGCCGGGGTCCGCAACCTGGAGCGCCAGATCGGCGCCATCTGCCGCAAAGTCGCGCGCGAAGTCGCCGAGGGCAAGGCGAACGGCAAGGTGAAGATCTCCGCCAAACGGGGCCGTCAGCTGCTCGGGCGCCGTCGTTTCTTCGCCGAGCAGCGCCGTCGCACCAAGGACCCCGGCGTCGCCACCGGGTTGGCCTGGACGCCGACCGGCGGCGACGTCCTCTTCATCGAGGCGACGGCGATGCCGGGCTCGGGCAAGCTGACGATCACCGGCCAGCTCGGCGACGTGATGAGGGAGTCGGCGCAGGCGGCGCTCTCCTACGTGCGCGGCCACTGGCCCCAGGTCGCGCCCGACCTCGGCGAGGGCTGGTTCTCCGAGCGCGACATCCACATCCACGTACCGGCCGGGGCGGTGCCGAAGGACGGGCCCTCGGCCGGGGTGGCGATGACCGTGGCCCTCGCCTCGCTCGTCTCCGGCCGCCCGGTCCGCAACGATGTGGCGATGACCGGCGAGGTGACGCTGACCGGCCAGGTGCTGCCGATCGGCGGGCTGAAGGAGAAGTCGCTGGCGGCGCAGCGGGCCGGCATCAAGCGGGTGATCGTGCCGGAGCGAAACGAAGGCGACGTCGCCGAGATCCCCGAGCACGAGCGCAGCGCGCTGG
This sequence comes from uncultured Solirubrobacterales bacterium, assembly GCA_963703235.1. Classification (GTDB taxonomy): domain Bacteria; phylum Actinomycetota; class Thermoleophilia; order Solirubrobacterales; family 70-9; genus VRUE01. The sequence goes on from OY969802.1 coordinate 181,806, forward strand.
AGTTCGTCCACGTCGACGAGGTCTCCAAGGCGATCGACGAGGCGCTCGCCCGCTAGGCATGGAGGCGGCCGAAGCCCTCCGCCGGGGCAACCTGTCGACGTACCTCGAAGCGGCTCGCGAGATGGTGCGAGCGCGCTCCCGCACCTTCTGGATCGTCGCCGGCCTGACCCTGCTCGCCGCCGGTCTGCGCTTCGCGACCCTGGGCCTGCAGGCCTACCACCACGACGAGATCGTCACCGCCAGCCGCGTCCTGCGCGGGGACTTCTGGCACGCGATGGAAGCGGTCGGCTTCAGCGAGTCGGCGCCGCCGCTCTACTACGCGCTGGCCTGGTTCTGGACGCAGCTGACGGGGACCGGCGAGTACGGCCTGCGCTCGCTCTCGGCGCTGGCCGGTGTGGCGACAGTCCCGGTCGCCTACCTGCTCGGCGCCGAGCTGCGCGACCGCCGCGCCGGCATCGCCGCCGCCGCCCTCGTCGCCGTCAACCCGATGCTGCTGTGGTACTCGCAGGAGGCGCGCGGATACGCCCTGCTCGTCCTCCTCACCTCCCTCGCCCTCCTCTACTTCCTCCGCGCCCTCAACTCTCCCCGTCCGGGACGAGCCGGGACTTATGCACCCTATGCGACCTCAAGTCGCGGCTCGTCCCGGGACCTGACGCTTTGGGGCGTCTTCTCGGGGCTGGCGATGGCGACGCACTACTTCGCGCTGTTCCCGGTTCTCGCCGAGGCTGCGTGGCTCCTGTGGCGCCGCCGCCGCGAGGCCCTGCACGGCCTCTGGATCGTTACCGGCTTCGCCCTGCTGCTGGCGCCGCTGGCGATCCACCAGATGCTGCAGGGCCACGCCGAATGGATCGGCAACCACAGTCTCGGCCACCGTCTTTGGGAGCTGGGCGTCGTCTTCAGCGTCGGCGAGATCGGCGACATCGTCGCCCGCCCAGAGCGGCCGGCGCTGGCGCTTGTCCCGGTGGCGTTGATCGTCGCCCTGCTCGCACTGCTGGCGAGGCGGGGGGAACGGCGCGAGCGCCGAGCCGCGGGACGGGTGCTGGCGATCGCCGCCGCCACGGTCGCGATCCCGCTGGTGCTCGCCGTGCTCGCTCCGAGCAAGGACTACGTGCTGGCCCGCAACCTGCTGCCGGCGCTGGTGCCGCTGCTGTTGGCCGCGGGGATCGCGGCGACGCTGCGCGGCGCCCGCCGCAGCGGCGCCCTGCTCGGCGCCGCGCTGTTCGCCTACTCGCTTGGCTTCTGCTTGGTCGCAAGCTTCTCGCCTGCCTTCCAACGGCCCGACTGGGAGGCGGTCTCGGCGAAGCTGGGGGAGCCGCAGGCGCCGCGGGCGATGGTCAGCTGGACCCTGGGGCACGCCTCGTTGCGCTACTACCTCTCGACCGGCTCCTTCCAAGCGCGGCCGTCGGAAGGCTTCACCTGGCACGTGCACGAGATCGACTTCGTCTCGGACGGACCGGCCCCGCCCGTGCCGGCAAGACTCCTCGGCCCTCGCTTCCGCCAGGTCGGCTATGAGCGAGCAGGGCGTCTATACGTGCGGCGCTACGCCCTGCCCGGCTCCGATCTGGCGCGCCTGCGGCTGAAGAGGGTGCGCGGGGCGGACCTCGAGTTTCGCTCCAACGGTGTCCTCCTCGACGGCATCGGCCCACCCTGAGGATCAGCCGGATGTCGCATTTCTTTCCGCTGTGCGGAATCAGCTACGACCGCGTTTAAGGTCTATGCTCAGCGGGAATCGGATTGATCCCCAGCGAGGAGAAGGCATGAGCAAGACCAAGGCGACCCACACTGCCGACCGCGCCGCAGATCTCTACTCGACTGCGCGCGAGAACCCGTATGTGCAGCGGTTGATCGAGGACGAAGAGCTGCGCGACAGCCTGCGCGATGCATTCGAAGCCGTTCGCGGTGCCTACTCCCGCGCTACCGGCAATGGCAAGGGCGCGGTCAAGGCCGTGACCAGCGACAAGAAGGTGCAGAAGGACCTCCGCTCCGCCGCCGAAAGCCTGCGCGACGCAACCGAGCAGCTGAAGGCGCCGAAGCGCCGCCGCAAGGGCGGCCTCGGTCGACTCATCCTCCTCGGCTTGGTCGCCGGGACGATCGCGTTGGTGCTGAGCGAGGGCGCACGCAAGGCCGTCCTCGACGCGCTCTTCGGCGCCGAGGAGGAGTTCGAGTACACGAGCACGACCAGCATCAACGGGGCATAGATGACCTCCTCGAATTGCCGCACCCGCGGATGACTCGCCTGGCGCTGCGCTGGATCGCCACCCACCTCCTCACGAATAGCTCTGCTATTCGCTCGTCGGCGTGCGGCGCCCAGCTTGGCCAGTCGCGTCCCCTCGGGCACGTCAATTGCGAGGCGGCCATCTATGCCCCGAACGGCGGGGTACCCAGCAATAGACTGTGACGATATGGAGGCTGCTACCAAAGAGCGCGAGCTGAGCGGCGAAAAGGCGCAGCGCATCGTCGATGCGATGCGCGAGAGCGTCGCCAAGCGTGGCGCCGCCGGATCGACTTTCGAGCACGTCGCCCGCGAGGCGGGGGTCAGCCGTGGCCTCCTCCACTACTACTTCGGGACCAAGGAGCGGCTGCTGGTCGAGGTCGTCCGCCGCGACGCCGAGATCCGCGTCGCCCGGCTCGACGAGCCGCTTGCCCGAGCGGAGACGGTCGACGACGTCCTCGACGTCCTCGTCGCCAGCCTCACCGACCTGATCGAGAACGAACCCGCCTTCTTCCTCCTGCTCTACGAGCTGTTCAGCGCCGGTCGCCGCAACCCCGACATCCAGCGCGAGGTCGGCCAGCTCTTCGATCGCACCCGCTCCCATGTCGCCGAGGTGCTGGAGGCGAAGGAGCGCGAGGGCGTGATCGGCCTCCGCTACGACGCCGAGGCGATCGTCGCCTACCTGTTCGCGGTCGGCGACGGCTTCGCGCTGCAGGCGCTATCCGATCCCGACCGGGACATCGGATCGGCACTGGAGGCTGGCGCAGCCTCCGCCCGCTTCCTGCTCACCGCCGAGTAGCACTTCCCCCGCGGTCGCGTCCGTTGGAGTGATCGTCCTCACAGACTTCTCTCCGGTGCTGCGAAAAGCTGGCTGACCAGCCAATGCACGACGCGATGACTCAGCTGGCGAGGTTCTTGGGGCGCAGGCGGCGCCTCGTCGTCGCCGTTTGGGTTCTGATCGTGATTGCCTCGCTGCCGCTCGCCGCCCGCCAGACCGAACACCTGACCGGCGGTGGCTTCGACGTGCCGGGCAGCGAATCGAAGGTCGTCGCCGACGCGCTGCAGGGCGAGTTCGCCGAGCAGGCCAACGGGGTCGCTGTCTCGCTGCAGGCAGATCCCGGTGTCAGCGCCGCCGAGAGCTCGGCAGCGGTGCGCCGGGTGCGGCGCGAGGTGGCCGCGACCGAGGGCATCGCGCTGCCGCCGCCGGTTGCGCGGCGCGGCGAGCTGCAGCTGCGGCGCACCGGCAGGGCACTGCTGCCGCTCTCCAGCAGCGTCTCCTCGGACGAGCTGGTCGACTCGGCGGTGACCCTGCGCGACGGGCTCGACCCCGGCGTCGCCGTCGGTGGCGTTACGCCCTACCTGGCCGGTCAGGCGACCGTCTGGGCCGGGATGCAGGAGCTGTCGAAGGAAGACCTCGCCAAGGCCGAGGCCAGCGGCTTCCCGATCGTCGCCCTGATCCTGCTCGTCGTCTTCGGCTCGCTGGCCGCCGCGGCGCTGCCGCTGTCGCTCGGGTTCGTCAGCGTGATCGTCACCGGCGCCCTGATCTACTTCCTCTCGCTGCAGATGTCGACCTCGGTCTTCGTCACCAACATGGCCTCGATGATCGGGATCGGGGTGGCGATCGACTACTCGCTCTTCATCCTCGCCCGCTACCGCGAGGAGCGCCGCGATGGGCGCGATTGCGACGAGGCGCGCTCGCAGGCGCTGGCGACCTCGGGGCTGGCGGTCGCCTTCTCCGGGATCGCCGTGATCGTCTCGCTGGCCGGTCTCTGGATGGTCGACAACCAGGCGCTGCGCTCGATGGCGCTCGGCGCGATGACCGTAGTTGCCGTCTCGATCCTCACGGCGACGACGCTGCTGCCGGCGCTGATCGCCCTGCTCGGCGATCGCGTGATGCCGGGAGGCGTGGTCGCCAGGGTCCTGCGCTTCGTCAAGAGAATCAAGCCCGCCGCCTCCTCTGCTTCCGCGTCCGGGGGCGGCGGGGTGGGGCCCGGGTTCTGGGAAAGATGGACCCGGCGCGTCATGGCCCGCCCCTGGCTCGCGGTTACCGGTGCCGCCGGGGTGCTGCTCTTCCTCGCCCTGCCGGTCCTCTCGCTCGAGACCGGCACCGAGGCGATCGAGCAGTTCCCCAAGGACAGCGACGTGCGGGTCGGCAACGGGCTGGCCTCGGCGCAGCTGGGCGGCGGCGCCGACCCGGTCCAGATCGTCGCCGCCTTCCCCGGGGAGGTCGACCGCGGCGCCGTCGGCTCCTTCGTCCGCGAACTGCGTGCCGCCCCCGGGGTCAGCTCGGTCTCGCCACCCGTCTACGCAGGCGGCAGCGCCTTGATTGAGGCGACCTCCCGCGCGCAGAGCGATACCGAGGCGGCGACGGCGCTCGTCACCCGCTTGCGCGACGACCTCGTGCCGGCGAGCGCCCTGGCTGGGGTGGCGACGGTCGACGTCGGCGGCGAGACCGCGCGCACCGACGACGCCCGCGCCCAGATCTCTGGCTCGCTCTGGAAGATCATCGGCTTCGTCCTCGCGCTCAGCTTCGTCGTCCTGATGGTGATGCTGCGCTCGCTGCTGTTGCCGCTGAAGGCGGTGCTGATGAACCTGCTCTCGATCGGCGCCGCCTACGGCGTTCTCGTCGCCGTCTTCCAGTGGGGCTGGCTCGACAGCGTGCTCGGCTTCGAAAGCCTCGGGGCGCTCGACACGATCAACGTGCCGCTGATCTTCGCGATCGTCTTCGGCCTCTCGATGGACTACGAGGTCTTCCTGATGTCCCGCATCCGCGAGCGCTACCTGCGCCACGGCGACAACGAACGAGCCGTCGCCGAGGGCCTCGCCTCCAGCGCCCGCACGATCTCCTCGGCGGCGCTGATCATGAGCTCGGTCTTCGCCGTCTTCGTCCTCACCGGTGTGCCCTCGATCAAGGAGCTGGGCCTCGGCTGCGCGGTGGCGATCGCCCTCGACGCAACGCTCGTGCGGCTGATCCTCGTCCCCGGCGCGATGAAGCTGATGGGCGAGTGGAACTGGTGGATGCCGTCCTGGCTGGACCGGCTCCTGCCCGACCTCAGCTTTGAGGCTGGCGGCAAGGCCGAGCCCGAGCCAGCCGAGGCCTGAGCCCCCCAGACGAGACAGACGAGCCGTGAGTTATGCACCCTCTGGGTGCATAACTCACGGCTCGTCCCGCCGGGATACGATCCCCGGCATGGTTGTGGCGGGAGGAGCGGTGCGCACTGACGATGACGTCGCCTTCGCCGGCGCGGCGCGGCAGGCGGAGATGGTGCGGGCGGGGGAGGTCACGCCGACCGAGCTGGTGCGGCTCTGCCTCGACCGGATCGCGCGGCTCGACCCGCAGCTGAACGCGTTCCGGGTCGTTCTGGCCGAGCAGGCGCTGCTCGAAGCCGAGCAGGCCGAAGCGCGGCTGAAGGCGGGAGAGGAGCGGCCGCTGCTGGGCGTGCCGATCGCGGTCAAGGACGAAGTCGACGTGATCGGACAGGTGAAGACGATCGGCACCGACGCCTTCACCGAGCCGGCGACGGCGGACTCCGAGATGGTGCGCAGGCTGCGCGAGGCCGGCGCGATCGTCGTCGGCCTGACGCTGCTGCCGGAGATGGCGATCTGCGGCTTCACCGAGTCGGCCACCTACGGCGTCACCCGCAACCCCTGGAACCCGCAGCGCACGACGGGCGGATCGAGCGGCGGCTCGGGCGCCGCTGTCGCCGCGGGCTTGGTGCCGATCGCCTCCGCCGGCGACGGGGCCGGCTCGATCCGCATCCCGGCCGCGTCCTGCGGGCTGTTCGGGCTGAAGCCTTCGCGGGGCCGGGTCTCGATGGCCCCCGACCTCGAAGGCTGGCGCGGCCTCGCGGTCCACGGCTGCCTCAGCCGCACCGTGCTCGACACCGCCCTCTGGCTCGACGTCGTCTCCGGCGGCTCGCGGGAGCCGGAGGCGCCGCCGCCGCCCGAGCGACCCTTCGTCGAGTCGGCGAAGGAGGCGCCCGGAAGGCTCCGCATCGCCCACTCGACGCGCGCCCCCCGCGCCGCGGCGCCGCCGACCGTCTCCGACGACGCCAAGGCCGCTGTTGCCGCTACGGCCGAGCTGCTCAGCTCGCTCGGGCACGACGTCGTCCAGAGCGATCCGGACTGGGGCGGGATCGGCAACAACATCACCGCGCGTTTCCTCGGCGGGGTCGCGGAGACCGTCCGGGAAGTCCCGCACCCGGAGCGGCTCGAACGGCGCACCCGCGGCTTCGGCCGCCTCGGCAGCCTGCTGCCGACCGGGCTGTACGAGCGCGCGAGGGGCGCGGGTCGCGACGCCGACAGCGCCCGGGTCAACGCGATCTTCGACTCCTGCGACGTGCTGATGACGCCGGTGATGGGCGGTACGGCGCTGCCGGTCAGGCGCTGGGAGGGCCAGGGGGCGCTGCGCACCGTGCTCGGGATGAGCCGCTTCTATCCCTTCTGCGTCCCCTGGAACCACCTCGGCAACCCGGCGATGTCGGTGCCGGCCGGCTTCGCCGACGACGGCATGCCGCTGGCCGTTCAGATCGTCGGCCGCCGCGGCGACGAGGCGACGCTGCTCTCGCTTGTCGCCCAGCTCGAGGCCGAGCGGCCCTGGGCGGACAAGCGCCCGCCGATCTCCTAGTCGCCCGCTAGTTGAAGACCTTGCGCATGCGCGCCATCTCGCGCAGCTTGCCGCGCGGGCGGATCCGCCGCTGCAGCATCATCTTCAGCGGGTTGGCGTCCGGTTTCCCCGAGGCGATCCAGTCGGCCCAGCTGGCCTCGAGGACGACGTCGGGGTCGGGCGCCTCGCCCGGCTCCGCCCGGGTCGAGCCGTTGTCGATCGTCAGGTGCCAGGGGTCGGCGTCGCTGAAGCGCCACTGGTAGACCAGGCGCGAGCCGTTGGCCGCCTCGGGGTTGACGACGCGGGTGACGACGTCGAAGTAGAGGCGCTGTAGCTCCGGCGTGGACTCGGGCGCGGGGCCGTCGGGCGGGCCGAGGACGCCGGCCATCATCAGCTTCACCTGCCGCTCGGCGACCTCCTCCTCGCCCATCTCCGGGTCGAACGGGAAGACCCCAGGCGGCATCTCCTCGGTCGGGTAGCCGATCGTGCGCCAGCGCTGGCGGATCAGTTTCAGCCCGAAGGCGAAGATGTCCTCGAGGCTGAAGCCGTAGCACTCGGTGTACTCGCGGTCGAGGTTCGGCGGTGAGAAGACGGCCGGGCCGTAGGGCAGCGTTTCGCGCAGCAGCTCGACCACGGCGGCCCGGTTCTCCTCCCAGCCGGGGCGGCCTTCGGCCAGCAGCTCGGAGAGCACCTTGACGCCGAAGCCGATGTGGCGCTGCTCGTCCTTGGAGACGTTGGCCATGCCGGAGCTGAAGCCGGGCATCGTCTCTTCGGAGGCGAAGAAGTCCTCGATGAAGTGCTGGCCGGGCTGGGCCAGCGAGCCCTCGACGATCAGGTGGTAGAGGGCGATCGCCTGCGCGTACTTGGGCAGCGAGCGGTCCTTGCGCAGCTCCTCGGCCATCCGGTCGAGCCGGTCGAAGATGCCGCGATAGCCCCAGTTGAGCTGGGGAAGGGTGGAGGAGAGGGTCTGCTGGATCGAGTCGCCGCCGACCCCGATCACCTCCCTGAAGAAGCGGTGGAAGAAGACCGAGTGGCGCACCTCGTCGACCTGCTGGGTGGCGAGGAAGTAGGCCTGCTCCTCGCTCGGCGCGGCGGTGATGTAGGGGGCGAGCGTGTCGGCGACCCGATCCTCGCCGTAGAAGAACATCGAGTAGATCCACATCGCCGAGCGGCGCTGGATGTCGCTGAGGCTCTCCCAGCCCTCGCGGTCCTGGGAGAAATCGATGTCGTAGGCGCTCCAGTTGCCCTGCTCCCAGCGCTTGTAGAGGTCCTCGTAGGTGATGTTGTCCATCAGGCTCTGCGACGCGACGCTCATCTCTCTCCTTCGTTCGGACGCCGCGAGGCGCCTCCGGCCAGCTGCGGTGACCGAGAGCGTACCGCGATCCTGGCTGCCCAGCCAGTTTGGGCTAAGTGATGTGGCTCACACAGCGGCGGGAGTCTCGATCTCCCGCTTCAGGATCTTTCCCGTCGGGCCCTTCGGGAGGTCGTCGAGGAACCAGACGACGCGCGGGTACTTGTAGGCGGCGATCCGGTCCTTGACGTAGGAGCTGACTTCCTCGGGCGTCAGCTGCTCGCCCTCGTGGAGGACCACGGCGGCGCCGATCTCCTCGCCCCACTCGTCGTGGGGCACGCCGACCACCGCCGCTTCGCGGATCTTCGGGTGCTCGTAGAGGACCTCCTCGACCTCGCGCGGGTAGACGTTGTAGCCGCCGCGGATGATCAGGTCCTTCTTGCGGTCGACGATGTAGAAATAGCCCTCCTCGTCGGTGCGGGCCATGTCGCCGCTGTGGAACCAGCCGCCGCGCATCGCCTCCTCGGTCGCGTCGGGACGCTGCCAGTAGCCCTTCATGATGTTGTGGCCGCGGATCACGATCTCGCCGACCTCGCCCTGCTCGACCGGGTTGTCGTCCTCGTCGACCACGCGCATCTCGACGCCGTCGATCGGAGTGCCGATCGAGCCCGGCTTGCGCTCCTTGTCCGGGTGGTTCGAGGAGGACACCGGTGAGGTCTCGGAGAGCCCGTAGCCCTCGAGCACGATCGCCCCGAAGGCCTCCTCGAAGCCGCGCAGGACCTCGACCGGCATCGAGGCGCCGCCGGTGATGCAGGTCCGCAGGGTCGAGGTGTCGTAGCTCTCGCGCTCGGGGTGGTGCAGGAGGGCGCCGAACATCGTCGGCACGCCGTAGAAGTGGGTGACCTTGTCGCGCTGCATCGTCTCCAGCGCCTCGCCGGGGTCGAATTTCGGCACCAGGGTGAGGCAGGCGCCGACCCGCAGCGAGGCGTTCATGCCGACCGTCTGCCCGAAGGAGTGGAAGAGCGGCAGCGCGCCGAGGACGACGTCGCCGGCGTCGATCTCGCAGGTCGTGCGCGAGGAGACCTCGGCGTTGCGGGAGAGGTTGGCGTGGGTCAGCTCGGCGCCCTTCGGCTTGCCGGTAGTACCGGAGGTGTAGAGGATCACCGCCGTGTCGTCCTCGGCGGTGTCGACGAGCCCCGGGGTCGGCTCGACGCTCGCCAGGGCGGCGGCGAACGCGCTCGGCTCGACCTCGATCGGCTCGGCGCCGGCCTCGGCGGCACCCTCCCGTGCCTCCTCGGCGAAACCGTTCCAGGCCAGCAGCAGCTTCGCTCCCGAGTCTTCCAGGTAGAAAGCGATCTCGCGCCGCTTCAGCAGTACGTTCATCGGCACCACGATGCCGCCGGCGCGCAGCACCCCGTAATAGGCGACCGGGAACTGCGGCACGTTGGGCAGCATCACCCCGATCCTGTCGCCCTGCCCGAGCCCTTTCTCGCGCAGCAGCGTCGCCAGACGGGCGCTGGCGTCGTCGAGCTCCCGGTAGCTCAGCTCGAAGTCGCCAAGGCGGATCGCCGGGCTGTCGGGCGATCGCTCGGCACTTTCCGTGACTATCGAAGCGAGGTTCATCCCCATTGGCCCGCTGGCAGTCTAGCCCTCATCGTCCAGGCGAAGGCGCCGCCGGTAAAGAGCATGAAGGAGGCGTAGACGGCGGCCGGAATCGTCACCGTGCTGGCCAGGGTCGCGCCGACGGCGATCGCCAGCGCGGCGTTGTGGATCCCCAGCTCCAACGAGATCGCCGTCCCCTGGCGGTTGTCGAGCCGGGCCAGCTTCGAGATCGCGAAGCTGATCGACATCGCGGCGACGTTCAGCGCCAGCGCCGCGGCGCCGACCTCGGCGGCGTTCTCGACCACCGTGTCGTGCTCGCTGGCGATCGCGCCGAGGATGACTAGCCCGAACAGGACCAGGGCGACGTTGCGGAAGCGGGGGTAGATCGCTTCGATGCGGCGCGGGTCCCGACGCCGCAGCTCCATCCCGATCGCCACCGGCACGATCGTGATCGCGAAGACGCGGGCGACGATGCCGAGCATGCTGGCGTCGCCGACCTCGCCGGCGCCGAAGTGGCTTGCGGAGAGGGCGAGGAAGAGCGGCACGGTGACGATCGCCCCGACGCTGCTGATCGCCGTCATCGTGATCGAGAGCGCCGTGTCCCCGCGCGAGAGGTGGGTCAGCATGTTGGCCATCATTCCGCCGGGAGAGGCCCCGAGCAGCACCAGCCCCACCGCCAGCTCGGGTGAGAGGCCGAACAGCTCGGCCATCGTCAGAGCGAGCAGCGGCGAGATCAGCGCCAGGTTGAGCATCCCGATCGCGACCCCGCGCGGCGCCACCAGCACGCGCCGGAAGTCGGCCGCCGTCAGCGTCATTCCGAGGCTGCACATGATCACCGCGATCGCGGCCGGCAGGACGAGCTCGGTGAGGAGGGGGCTGTCCATGCGAGGGGACGGTATTCGGTAGGAGCGGGCCACCGCATTTTGCTCTGCGATTCCCTAGCATGGCCGCCGTGAACTTGACCTGGCCGATCCTCTTGCTTTGCCTGGTGTTGGCCGCCGCCGGCTGCGGCGACGACGACTCGTCGGCTGGATCGAGCTCGAACGGATCGAGCTCGGCTCAGTCTCCCGCCGAAGCGGCAAAGCGCAGCAAGCCGAAGGTGGCGGTCCCGACCGGATCGTCGCCACAGGAACTGGTCGAGGAAGATCTGATCGAAGGCAGCGGGGCGAACGCGAAAGCGGGCGACCAGGTGACGGTCCAGTACGTCGGCGTCGGCTTCGATAGCCGCAAAGAGTTCGACGCCTCCTGGGATCGCGGCGAACCGTTCAGCTTTCAGCTCGGCGCCGAAGAAGTGATCCCCGGCTGGGACCAGGGCATCGTGGGTATGAAGGCTGGCGGCCAGCGTCAGCTGGCGATCCCAGCTGACCTCGCCTACGGCGAAGCCGGCTTCCCTCCTGCGATCAAGCCCAACGAAGCCCTCGTTTTCGTCGTCGACCTGCTCGATGTCGAATAACGGGCTATTGCTTCAATTTTCCCGTATGGTCCCCTGCGATGAAAGCTTTTGCTCTGGCCGTCGCCGGACTCGCGGCGATCGTTGCCGCCAGTTGCGGAAACGACGACTCGACGGGCGCAACGGCGCAGGCAAATCCGCCCGGCTCGCCGGCTGAGGCCCGGGAACGCTCCAGACCGGCGGTGCGAGCTCGAGACGGCACCCCGCCCCGGAAGCTGGTCAAACGAGATTCTGATCGAGGGTAGCGGCGCCACGGCCGACAAGAGCAAGGAAGTGACGATCGAGTACGTCGGCTACGACTACAGGACCGGCAGGAGCACCGGTGTCGCCGGGGATAACAGAACTGCCGACTTCGAGCTCACCAACGGCTTTGTGCTCGACGGCTTGCGAAAGGGGATCGTTGGAATGAGGGCGGGTGGCCGTCGCGAACTGATCATTCCGCCGAACCTCGCCTTCGGCTCTGACGGCGCGCCGCCGAAAATCGCCCCAAACGCGACGGTGGTGTACGTCGTCGACCTCTTGGAAGTGGAGCCCGGGAGATGACATGGGCGTGAAGCCGCCGATACTGCTGGCGGTCTGTGCCACCCTCGTGCTCGCCGGATGCGGCAGCGATTCCTCGGCCGAGACCAGCAGCGACGAGGCAGCCGATCGTGCGAAGCCCACGGTGCCCAAGGGGCCCACGGCGAAGAAGCTCGTCGTCGAGGACTTGATCGAAGGGACCGGCGCCGTGGCGGAGGAGGGCGACGAACTGGCGGTCCATTACGTGGCAGGGATCTACGAGACCGGCGAGGAAATCGAATCGGCCTGGGTCCGCGGAGAACCTCTCGGCTTCACGCTCGGGTCCGGCTCCTGGATGAAGGGATGGGAAGACGGGATGCCCGGGATGCGGGTCGGCGGCCGTCGCGTGCTCATCTTCCCGACGATTCCCGCGGACGTGCCACCCGGCAGCAAGCTTGGCGACACCCTCGTGTACGTCGTCGATCTGCTCGAAGCGACGGAGCCCCCCGACGAATCGTGAAGGTCCTGCTGACGGTTTGTCTGCTGTGCTTGGCTCTGGCCCTCACGGGCTGTGGCGGCGACGACTCGTCGAGCTCCGCGGCGGCCGGTGGGCGGAGCGACGCCGATGGCGCCGGGCCGGCGCCGGCCGTGGACTTGCCCGTCGGATCTCCGCCGAAGCAGCTCGTCGTCGAAGACCTGAAGGTGGGGAAGGGTCGTGCCGCCAAGGCGGGGGACGCATTGGAGGTCTATTTCACCTCGTACCGCTACCTCACCGGCGAACACTTCGAGACGATCTGGAAACCGGACAAGCCATTCGACTTCGAGCTGAACGGCAGCGAGGTGAACCCTGGCTGGCTGAGGGGATTGCCAGGGATGAAGGCGGGGGGGCGGCGCTATCTGGAGGTGCCGGGACGGCTATCGGCCCGCGGCGGCATCTCGCCCTTCCAAGATCCGGACGAGAACGCCTTCGTCTACGTCATAGACCTCCTTCGGGTTCGAGCGGCGCCGTGAGGCGGGGCCCCGCTGTTTCGCGGCTGAGCCGTCGGTGACATACTGGTCAACGATCAAACTGCTTCGAACTTTTTAGAATTGCCGATCATGAAGACGCTCCTGCTCACGGCCACGCTGTGCGGATCGATCGCAATCGCGGGTTGCGGCGGCGAGGCCTCATCCGGATCGCCGGTTCGATCGGATCGGACGGTTTCCGTCGAATCCAGCGCCGACGCGGGGAAGCGGAGCGAGCCGAAACTCAACGCGCCCAATGGCGCGCCCCCAAAGGACCTGGTCGAGAAAGACCTGATCGAAGGCGCCGGGCCGATCGCTGAAGCGGGAAAAGAAGTGACCGTTCAGTACATTGGCTTCAACTACGGGAGCGGCAAAGAGGTCACCTCTTCATGGGACGCCCAGCCGTTTAGCTTCAAACTTGGCAGCGGTGTGGTGATTCCGGGCGTCGAACAGGGAATCGAGGGGATGAAGGCCGGCGGTCGTCGCGAACTGATCATCCCGCCGAAACTCGCGGCCAGCCCAGGCGGCGAACCAGCGCCGTATACCGTGGTGTACGTGATCGATCTCCTCAAAGTCAGCTGAACCGCGACTCACGCTGGTGCCGAGCGAGAACACGGCGGAGCGGCTTGCGGCTCAGGCGCTCTCGGGGGCGCCCTTGCGCGATCCAGCCACGGTGGCCGAGCGCCTGCTCGCCGTGCAAGGGCAGGACCCGCGCGGGGTGCGCCTGGCGATCCGGGCGCGCACCGACAGGCTCTCGAGCGCAGACGTCGATCGTGCCCTGACCGAGGACCGCTCGCTGCTGATCACCTGGCTCAACCGCGGCACGCTCCACCTGGTGCGCAGCGAGGACTATCGATGGCTGCACGCGCTGACCACGCCGCCCCTGCTCACTTCCGCCGCTCGCCGCCTGAAGCAGGAGGGAGTCTCGCCCGCCGCCGCCGAGCGGGCCGTGGCGACGATCGAGCGGGCGCTTGCCGACGAGGGCCCGCTCACGCGCCTGCAGCTGAGGGAGCGGCTCGAGGTCGCGGGGGTGCCGACAGCGGGGCAGGCGACGATCCACCTCCTCTTCCTCGCCACGTTGCGGGGCATCGCCGTGCGCGGGCCGACGATCGGCAAGCAGCACGCTTACGCGCTCACCCACGATTGGCTGGGGCCGCAGAAGCCGGTCGACCGCGAGGCCGCCCTGGCGGAGCTGGCCCGCCGTTACCTGGTCGGACACGCTCCCGCGGACGATCGCGACCTGGCGCGCTGGGCCGGACTGCCGCTGCGCGACGCCCGCGCCGGCCTGACGGCGATCGGGACGGAGCTGGAGGAGAGCGGGGACGGGCTCGTGCGACTGAAGAAGGGCTCTAGGACGGGCGAGATCCCGCCACCGCGGCTGCTCGGCGCTTTCGACCCCGTCCTGCTCGGTTGGGTCTCGCGAGAAGCGATCGTCGGTTCGCACACGAGCCTCGTCACCCGCAATGGGATGTTTCACCCCTTTGCCCTGGTGGAGGGCCGAGCTGTTGCCAGGTGGCGGCTGGCGAAAGGAAATGTGACCCTGGAGCCCTTCGAGCCGATCTCCGACCGGGCTGCGCGGGCTTTGGACGTCGAGGCGGCCGATGTGACGCGGTTCCTCGCCTGAAGCCTCGTCAGCCTTCGGCGGCCGGTTGCGCGGGTGCGGGCGGTTCGTTGCTGCCGCCCACCGCGTCGATCGGCGGGCCGACCGGTCCGGTCGGCACCAAGCCCCGGTACATGCGCAGCAGCGCCAGTATTCCGGCAAGTCCGGCCAGAGCGGAGAGCCCGCCGGCGTAGGCGAGGGTGCCGCGGGCGCCGATCGCTGCGACCAGCATGCCGCCGGCCGCGAACGCTCCCAGCTCGGCCGTGTTGCGGATCCCGTTGTAGGCGGCGAAGGCCCGCCCGTGCAACTCGTCGGGCACGCGGACATGGATCAGGCTGCGGAACATCACGTTCTTGAGCCCGTGCGCGACGCCGCCCATGAAGGAGCAGGCGAGGAAGAAGGCGAAGCTGAGCCAGAGCGCCGGCAGGGCCAGCGCCGCTCCCTGGACCGTGGCGGCGATCAGACCAGCGGCCGCGACGGCCCCGGCGGCGACGCGGCGCGAGAGCAGCATCGCGCCGAGCGCCATGCCCCCCGTCCAGATCGAGAGCATCGCGCCGTAGGCGAGGTCGCCCCTGCCGAGGACGTCCTCGACGAAGAACAGCTCGGCGACCCAGACGGCGGACATGAACAGCAGCGAGCCGAAGGCGACGGTCATCGCCAACGCCAGCAGGCGGTCGCGGAAGAGGAAGGCGACCCCGTCGCGGGCGCGGGGAGTGCGCTCGACGTCTCCGAGCGCTGCCGGCTCGCGCTTGATCCGCAGCGCCAGCGCCGCCAGCGCGACGAAGGCGAAGGTGGCGGCGTCGACCAGCATCGCCAGCTCGAGACCGCCGATCGAGAAGAGGAGGCCGCCCAGCAGCGGCCCGATACCGAAGCCGAGATAGCGGACGGTCTCGACGTGGCCGTTCGCCTCCTGGATCCGGTCGCGCCCGGCCAGCGGCGGCACCAGTGAGAACTCGGCTGGCTGCGAGGTCGCGAAGACGACCCCCAGCGCCGCCGTGAGGACGAGCACCGGCGCGAGTGCGTCGCTGAATGCCAGCACGGTCGCGGCTGCCGCGCCGGCGACGGAGACGACGGCCAGCAGTCGCGTCGCCTCGATCCGGTCGACGAGCAGCCCGACGTGCCCGGCGACGAGCACCGAGGGGCCGAATAGGCAGACCCACAGCGCCGCGACCGCGAACCCGGAGTCGGCGATCTCCTTGACGTGCAGCCCCAGTGCCACGATCGCAACCCAGTCGCCAAGCGCCGACAGCCCCACCGACGCCGCGACCAGGCGGAAATCCCGGTCGCGAAACAGGCTCGGCTGCATTGGTAGGCAGGATAAAGCGGGTCCGCGGAACCGCCAGATATCCTCAGGGCATGGCCAGTAAGGGGTCGCGCAAACTGCTTGACGAGGATTATTTGGTGCGCGCGCGACGCGAGGCGTTGCAGCGGGACTACCGCCTGCTGACGCCCGGCCAAAGAGTTGAGCAGGCCGCTGCGCTGAGCGCTGAGATGACGAAGCTGGCAGCTCGGCGTACGGGGCGGACTTGACCGATATCTCGCCGCTTGATGTCGGCGGCCTCCTCGCGGCTTTGGCCGATGCGAGAGTGCGGTTTGTGGTGATCGGGGGGTTCGCCGTGGGCGCGCATGGCTATCCGCGAGCGACCAAGGATCTGGACATCGTTCCCGATCCAAGTTCAGAGAATCTCAACCGATTGGCGACTGCCTTGCGGGCGCTCGACGCTGAAGTCCTTGGAATGGAGGAGTTTTCAGAGGATGAGGTTGTCAAGCCCGATGCGGAAGGGCTCCAGCTTGGCGGCAACTTTGTCCTGTCGACGAGTCACGGACGACTTGACGTAATGCAACTCGTCGGGCCGGATCTCGAGTACGAGGCGCTTGAATTTGCCGCGGTCGACGACGAGGTGTTCGGCCACCGTGTCCGATTCTGTGGCTACGACCATCTGGTGGCTATGAAGGAAGCGGCGGGTCGGCCCGAGGACATGATCGACCTCCAGCGCCTTCGCGAATCTCGCGAACAGAGCTAGTCCGTGTCGCCCAGACGGATTGTTAGTTATGGGCTTTCGACCTGGACTCAGGAGTCCAGCTTGGGGCTGCGCCAGGGCTGGGCCAGGCGCGAGGCGAGGTCGTCGGCCAGGCCGGCGATCGGGACGCGGGTCTGCTCGAGCGAGTCGCGGTCGCGGAGGGTGACGGTGTCGTCTTCCATCGTCTGGCCGTCGACGGTGATCCCCCAGGGGGTGCCGATCTCGTCCTGACGGCGGTAGCGCTTGCCGATCGAGCCGCCCTCGTCGAACTCGGCCGGGACGCGCCGGCGCAGCTGCTCGAAGACCTCGCGGGCCTTCTCCGCCATGCCTTCCTTGGAGACGAGCGGGAGGACGGCCGCCTTGACCGGGGCGAGGCGGGGGTGGAGGCGGAGCACGGTCCGCTGGCGGCTCTCGACCTCCTCGACGTCGTAGGCGTCGACCAAGAAGGCCAGCGCGGCGCGGTCGGCGCCGGCGGCCGGCTCGATCACGTAGGGCACGTAGCGCTCCTTCGTCCCCTGATCGAAGTACTCGAGCTTCTCGCGGCTGAACTGGGCGTGCTGGGTGAGGTCGAAGTCGCCGCGGTTGGCGATTCCCTCCAGCTCCGACCAGCCGATCGGGAACAGGTACTCGACGTCGCTGGTCGCCGAGGAGTAGTGCGAGAGCTCGTCGGCGCCATGGGGGCGGACGCGCAGGAGCTCGGGCCGGATCCCAAGCTCGGTGTACCAGCGCTCGCGCTCCTCGATCCAGGTTCGGTGCCACTTGTCCGCGTTCGCCGGCGGCACGAAGAACTCCATCTCCATCTGCTCGAACTCGCGGGTGCGGAAGATGAAGTTCCCGGGCGTGATCTCGTTGCGGAAGGACTTGCCGATCTGGGCGATCCCGAAGGGCGGCTTCTTGCGGGCGAACGCCATCACGTTCTTGAAGTTGATGAAGATTCCCTGCGCCGTCTCCGGCCGCAGGTAGACGGTGGAGCCCTCCTCGGCGACCGGGCCCACGTGCGTCTCGAACATCAGGTTGAACTGGCGCGGCTCCGACAGCTCGCCGCCGCACTCCGGGCAGCGCAGCTCGGCCTCCGGGTTACCGCCCTCGGCCTCGACCGCCTCGCGCAGATGGTCCTCGCGCCAGCGCTTCTTGCACTTGCCGAGGCACTGGACGAGCGGGTCGGTGAAGCCCTCGAGGTGGCCCGAGGCCTCCCAGACCCGCGGGTGCTGCAGGATCGCCGAGTCGAGCGCGACGATGTCGTCGCGCTCCTGCAGCATCGCCCGCCACCACTCGGCTTTGACGTTGTTCTTGAGCAGGACGCCGTAGTGGCCGTAGTCGTAGGTCGACCCCAGCCCGCCGTAGATCTCCGAGGAGGGGAAGACGAAGCCGCGCCGCTTGCAGAGGGCGACGATCTCCTCCATCGTCACCTCGTCGGTCCGGCTCTCGGGCTTGGCTGCCATCGCGGGAACGGTATAGAGAGGAGCCGGCCTGGGCGCTGCGGCCGGTATCGCAGCTGTCTACTGCGATAATCCCGGCCCGCGATGCCGATCTACGAGTACAAGTGCGCCAACGGGCACGTCTTCGACGTGATCCAGAAGATGAGCGACGAGTCCTTGAGCGAGTGCCAGGAGTGCGGCGCCCCCGCCGAGCGAGTCCTGCATCCCGTCGCGATCCACTTCAAGGGCTCCGGCTTCCACAACACCGACTACGCCAAGAAGAAGGCGGTCCCCAGCAGCAACGGCTCCTCCGACAGCTCGAGCGACTCGAGCAGCGCGGATTCGAAGCCCTCGGAGTCGAAGTCAGCCGAGTCGAAGGTCTCTGCCAAAGCTGAGTAGACGCTCGATTGGGGCGACCCTATTCGCCCCCCACCAGCTTCTTCACTGCCCGCCGGCGCTCGGACTCGGGCACTTCGATCGACCCTGAGGGCCCGGGGGCGCAGCCGGAGCTTTCCCCTTTGCAGAGGACGTCGGCCTCGCTGTCGCCGCCGATCGCCGCCGCCAGGATCAGCTGCGGCATCGTCAGGAAGCCCATGTCGCTGACGAACGCTTTCGGCGCGTTCCAGCCGATGATCGGGCCCTTGACGAAGTTGTAGGGGACGCGCAGGGGATCGGTGAGACGGCCCTTGATGCCGCTGATCACCTCCTGTTGCGCCCTGGCCCGGGCGAAGTCGTCGTAGCCCAGCGTGTAGGCGCTGGCGCCCGGGCCCGGGCAGGGGCTCGGCTTGCGGATGCGCGCGTATATCAGCGCCTTTTCACCACTTAGCGTGTTCTCGCCCTTGCCCAGCCGCACGGTGCCGCCGCCCTGGCCGCCGCCGGCGCCGCCGGAGATGTCGGCGCAGATCTTCTGCGGCACGTCGACGACGACGCCGCCGACGGCGTCGATCAGGTCTTCGAAGCCGGTGAAGTCGACGATCGCGACGTGGTCGACCTCGATTCCGAGGAAGTCCTCGACCGCTTCGATCTCGGCGCCGGCGCCGCCGAAGGCGTAGGCGCCGTTGATCTCCTGCGGGCTCTGGCCGGGGATCTCGGCGTAGG
Source organism: uncultured Solirubrobacterales bacterium (assembly GCA_963703235.1). Taxonomy (GTDB): domain Bacteria; phylum Actinomycetota; class Thermoleophilia; order Solirubrobacterales; family 70-9; genus VRUE01. Next base: position 200,607 of record OY969802.1, read on the forward strand.
CGTCGCGCGGGATCGAGAGTTTGCGGAAGGCGCCGCCGCCGGCGCGGATCAGCATCAGCGTGTCGGCGCGGAACTGGCCGACCGAGCATTCGCCGTGCGGCGCGTCCCCGTGCGATTGCTGCTCGAAGCACTCCTCGGACGGGGCGGCCCCGGGCTCCTGAGTGTCCGGCGGCCGCGCGTCGGTGCCGATGACGAGGATCGTCTGCGCGCTGGGCAGCAGCATGGGATTGCCGTGCAGGGCCGACTTGGCCTCGCCGGAGAGCTTGAAGGCCTGCAACTGCGCCGAGATGGCGAAGGCGAGGAAGCTGAGCAGGATCCACCCAAGCGCCGCCAGGCCGAGCCATTTCAGCGCTCGCTTCAGCGCTGGGCGCTGCGGGCGGGCCCCCGGTTCGCGACCGGGCTTCCCGCGGCCGGCTCGGCGCCACGGCCAAATGTCTTTCCGCGATCCCCGCGGGGCTTTGCCGTCGCGCTCGCGCAGCGCCGAGAGATCCGGTTTGCGGAAGCGCGAGAGGAGGCCCCGCCGGGCGCGGTAGACCTTGTACTCGGGCGGCCCCGGAGGCCGCTGCTCGCCATTGCCTGCCATGAAAGGGTTAGAAATCATGCCGATGCCCGCGGTCGCCCGCGATACGCCATGAGGAAAGCCGAAACGATCGGGGTCGACCTGGGCGGGACGAAGATGCTGCTCGGTGTCCTCGACCCCGACTCGAAGGTGGTCTGGGAAAGCCGCGAGCGCTCGACCGGTCAGGACGAGGACGACCTGGTCGAGCTGCTGGTGCGCGAGGTCGAAGAGGCTCGTGCCGAGCGCAGCGGCGTCGAGGCGGTCGGCCTCGGAATCCCGGCCACGATCGACCACGACAGGGGCCTGGCGATCTCGGCCGTCAACCTGCCGATTGACAACCTGCCGATCCGCGACCTGGTCGCCGAGCGCATCCGCCTGCCCGTCTTCGTCGACAACGACGCCAACGTCGCCGCCCTCGCCGAGCACCTCTTCGGCGCGGCCCAGGGGGCGCGCAACGCGGTGATGCTGACGGTCGGCACCGGGATCGGCGGCGGCCTGATCCTCGGCGGCGAGCTCTACCGCGGCGCGACCGGCGCCGGGGCGGAGCTGGGCCACGTCGTGATCGACATCGACGGACCGCTCTGCCAGGGCAACTGCCCGAACCGCGGTTGCGTCGAGGCCCTCGCCTCGGGCACCGCCCTCGGTCGCGAGGGACGGGATGCCGCCGAGCGCGTGCCGGACTCGGCCCTGGGCAAGTTGCTTGCCGGTGGCGAGGAGGTCGACGGCAAGGCCGTCACCGATGCGGCCCTGGCGGGAGACGAGACCGCGGTCGGCGTCGTCGCGCTGATCGGACGCCGGCTGGGGGTCGCTCTGTCCAGCTTCGCCAACATCTTCGAGCCGGAGACGATCGCGATCGGCGGCGGCGTGATGGCCGCCGGCGATCTGCTGCTCGAGCCCGCTCGCCGCGAGCTCGCCGAGCGTGCCCTGCCGCCGATGAACCGCACCCCGGTTGTCGCAGCGCAGCTGGGCTACGACGCGGGCATGATCGGCGCCGCGGCGATGGCGCGGATCGAACTGGAGCGGGGCGGGGGAGGCGGCTGATGCCGGGCTCGCTGATCGTCTGCCCGACGCCGATCGGCAACCTGGACGACATCACGCTCCGGGTCCGCGACGCGCTCGTCTCCGCCGACTTCATCGCCTGCGAGGACACCCGCCGCACCGGTGGGCTGCTCGACAAGCTCGGCATCCGCCCGGCGCCGCCGTTGGTCTCCAACCACGAGGGCAACGAAACGGCGCGGGCGACCGAGCTGGCACAGCGGATCGAGCGCGGCGACACCATCGCCCTCGTCTCCGACGCCGGTATGCCGGCCGTCTCCGACCCCGGCTTCCGCCTGATCCGCCGCTGCATCGAGCGCAATCTCGAGGTGATCGTCCTGCCCGGCCCCTCGGTGGTGCCGGTGGCGCTGGTCGCCTCCGGCTTGCCGACCGATCGCTGGCGCTTCGAGGGCTTCCTGCCGAAGCGGGCCGGCGAGATGGAGCGGGTGCTGCGCTCGACCGAGACCGTGGTCGCCTTCGAGTCGCCGCGCCGGGTCGGCGACTCGCTGGCCGCGTTGGCAGCGATCGCGCCGGACCGGCCGGCTGCGGTCTGCCGCGAGCTTTCGAAGATGCACGAGGAGGTCTCGCGCGGCACCCTCGCAGAGCTGGCGCGGCGCTTCCGCGGCGACGTCAAGGGGGAGATCGTGCTGGTGATCGGCCCGGCTGCCTCCGAGGACCACGAGGGCGACATCGGCTTCGCCGTCGATGCTCTGCGCCACCTGGTTCAGTCGGGGGCGCGACCGCGCGCCGCCGCCAGCGTCGTCGCCGCCCTCACCGGCACCCGCGCCAACGACCTCTACCGGGCGCTGACCGGACGCGAGCCCCGCAGATAGCCTGGGCCGGGCGATGGCCTACTACGTCACCACCCCGATCTACTACGTCAACGCCGAGCCGCACCTCGGCCACGCCTACTCGACGCTGGCCGCCGACGTGCTCGCCCGTCACATGCGCCAGCGCGGCGAGGACGTCTTCTTCCTCACCGGCACCGACGAGCACGGCGAGCCGATCGAGAGCGCCGCCGAGCGCGAGGGGATCTCGCCGCAGGAGCTGGCCGACCGCAACACCGAGAAATTCCGACAGCTGATGCCGATCATCGACGCCACCAACGACTTCTTCATCCGTACCTCGGACCCCCGCCACGCCGAGAAGGTCGCCGAGATCATGCAGCGGGTCTACGACAACGGCTGGGTGACGAAGGGCGTCTACGAAGGCTGGTATTGCCCGCGCTGCGCCGACTTCAAAACGGAGCGCGAGCTGGGACCGGGGCAGACCTGCCCGATCCACGAGATCGAGCTGGAGCGCGAACGCGAGGAGAACTGGTTCTTCCGCCTCTCCGCCTTCCAGGCGCAGCTCGAAGGCCTCTACGAGGAACGGCCCGACTTCGTCGTCCCCGAGTTCCGCCGCAACGAGGCGGTCTCCTTCATCAAGCAGGGCTTGGAGGACGTCTCGCTCTCGCGGCCGAAGCTGAAGTGGGGGATGCGGCTGCCCTGGGACCCCGAGCAGCGGATGTACGTCTGGTTCGACGCGCTGCTCAACTACGTCACCGCGCTCACCTTCGCCCGCGAGGGCGAGGACCTGACCGACCGCTACTGGCCGGCCGACCTGCACGTGATGGCGAAGGACATCCTCAAGTTCCACGCGGTGATCTGGCCGGCGCTGCTCTGGGCGGCCGACCTCGAGCCGCCGCGGCGGATGGCGATCCACGGCTACCTGCTGATGGGGGAGAAGAAGATGTCGAAGTCGCTCGGCAACGTGCTCGACCCGTTCGCGGCGATCGAGCGCTTCGGCGCCGACGCGCTGCGCTTCTACTGCTTCCGCGAGGTCAGCTTCGGCCAGGACGGGTCGATCTCGACCGCCGGCTTCGAGGCCCGCTACGAGACCGAGCTGGCCAACGACTTCGGCAACCTGGCCAGCCGGGTGCTGGCGATGGTCGAGCGCTACCGCGACGGGGTCGTGCCTGCCGCCCAGGTCGACGCCGTGCTGGAGGAGGACTTCGAAGGCGTTGTGGAGCGCTTCAGCGGGCTCCTCGACCGCGCCGAGCTGACCGGGGCGCTGGAGGAGGCCTGGAAGCTGGTCCGTCGCCTCAATCGCTACGTCGAGGAGACGAAGCCCTGGGAGCTGGCCAAGGACGAGGCCGACCCCGAGCGCCTCGACGAAGTCCTCTACAACCTCGCCGAGGGGCTGCGGGTGACGACCCTGCTGCTCGTCCCGTATTTGCCGCAGGCGAGCGAGCGGCTGCTTAGCGCCCTGGGTGAGGACACACGCGAGCTATCCGAGCTCGGTTCCCGTCCAGGTGGTCAGAAGGTCGAGCGCGTTCCACCGCTCTTTCCCAAGATCGAGACCCCGGCCTGAGGCGCCGGTGCATCGGCGCCGGTTGGCGCAACCGCGATCGGGCCTCGCTCGGCCACACGGAGCGCGGCCGATGCCGCGCAGGAGGCGCACGGCGACGCCGCGCTGGGTCTCCGCGCCGGTCGCGGTCGAGGGGTTGTGCTCGGTCAGGATCGAGAGGGCGACGCGGCAGTGGCCGCGCTCGAGGAAAGCGACCTGGTGGTTGACGACCCCGACCCCGTCGTCGTTGATGCCCCAGCCGCCCTTGAAGTAGAGCCGCCAGCCCCGGGGACGGACGCTGGCGATCCCCCAGCGTTGCCAGGGGACGATCGAGGCGAGCAGCCGCCGCGCGTAGCGCCGGTGGCGCTTGGGCAGGTATCGCGGATAGCGCTGCAGGAAGCGGGCCTGGTCGCGGGCACTGATCTGCGAGAGGCCGCCGAGCCAGCCGGGTTCCCACACCCAGTGGAAGTCGCGCATCCGGGCCGCCCGAGCGAGTCGCTTCACTCTCTCGCCGACGATGGCCGCGACCTGGATCCCGGCGGCGTTGTCTGAGGAGCGGATCATCGGGCCGAGCAGCTCCTTCTCGTCGGAGCGGAGCGCCCTGCTGCGTACAGAACGTTGACGCAGATAAGCGGCGAGCAGCATCGCCTTGATCGTGCTTGCGGCGGGCGCCGTTCGTGACTTGCGGAAGCCTCGCAGGCGCGTGTGCAGGCCGACGATCGCGAAGCTGACATCGCCCGGCCGGCGCTTCGCGTAATGCCTCGCCGCCTCGAGGTCGGGTTTCCACCCCCCTGCAACGGAGTGTGGGGGCGTCCCACCGTTGACCGTCGAGCCCGAGAAGATGCTTGCCAGGACCGCCACGATGGCGGCCGCCTTCATGATGCCGCGACGAGGGCGTCGGGGCCGAGCTGGTCCCGCCGCGTGTAGCCGCAGAGGGCGAGCGTCAGGTCGAGCTCGGCGAGGACCATCTTGAGGACGGTTTCGACGCCCTGCTGGCCCTCGAGGGCGAGGCCCCAGAGGTAGGGGCGGCCGAGGAGGACGGCGTCGGCGCCGAGCGCCAGGGCCTTGATCGCGTCGGCGCCGCTGCGGATGCCGCTGTCGAAGAGGATCGCAAGGTCGCCACCGACGGCCTCGGCGATCGGCGGCAGCGCGTCGAGCGCGGCGATCGCGCCGTCGACTTGACGGCCGCCGTGGTTGGAGACGACGATCCCGTCGAGGCCGCGCCGGGCCGCCTCGCGGGCGTCGTCGACGTGCTGAATCCCCTTGACGACGATCGGCAGCGAGGTCAGCTCGCGCAGCCAGCCGAGGTCGTCCCAGGTGAGCGAGGGGTTGACGTAGACGCCGAGATAGTGGCCCGTTGCCGCACCTTGGTCCTCCTCCGGGGTCCTCTCGAGGTCGGCGCGGAAGACGGGGTCCTGGAAGAAGTTGGCGTTGCCCATCCCTTCCAGGAAGGGAAGCCAGGCCTGTTGCAGGTCACGCGGCTTCCAGCCGGGGATGAAGGTGTCGACGGTGACGACGATCGCGCCATAGCCGGCCGCCTCGGCGCGGCCGACAAAGCTCTCGACCAGGCGCCGGTCATTGGGCCAGTAGAGCTGGAACCAACGCGGCGCCTCGCCGCCGGCCGCGGCGATCTCCTCCAGCGTGAAGGCGGAGGCGGTGCTGGCGATCATCGGCAGGCCGAGCGCCGCCGCGGCGCGGGCCGTGGCCAGCTCGCCGTCCTCGTGGACGACCTTCTGGACGCCGATCGGGGCCAGCATCAGCGGCGCCGGCATCGCGGTGCCCAAGACGGTGGTCGAGAGGTCGCGCGCAGCGACGTCGCGCAGCATCCGCGGCACGATCCGGCGCCGGTCGAGCGCCTCGCGGTTGGCCCGCATCGTGTCCTCGCTCCCGGCGCCGGCGAAGACGTAGTTGGCGGCGCGCTCGTCCATCGCCTCGTGGGCACGCTGCTCCAGGTCGGCGACCGACACCGGGATCGAGGGCCTCTCGCCACCGAGGCCGCGCGCGTAGATCTCGCGGTAGTAGTCGGCGAAGTCCGCCATCGCCGGGAGGCTATTCGCTCATCGCAGCATTTTCCGGACTATGGGACGGAAAATGCTGCGATGAGCGCCTCAGCGGGCCCTGAGGCCGAGGCGGCGGCGCCAGTCGCGGGCGGTGAAGGCACGGGCGACGCGGGCGATCAGGCCGCGGCGAGAGCGGGTGTACGGGTACCAGCCCGGCTCGCGCTTGCCGCCGAAGCGGGTGATCACGACCGACTCGGTGCGGCAGTACTTCTTGATCCCCGGCTCGCCGTGCCGGTAGCCGATGCCCGACTGCTTCCAGCCGCCCATCGGCACGTCCATCGCGAAGTAGTTGACGAGCACGTCGTTGACGTTGATCGCGCCGCACTCGACCCGTCGCGCCACCCGCTCGGCCCGCTCCTTCTCGCCGAAGACCGAGCCCGAGAGGCCGTAGCGGCTGTCGTTGGCGAGGTGCAGGGCCTCCTCGGCGTCGCGTACCTTCATCACCCCGACCACCGGGCCGAAGGTCTCGTCGCGCATCACCTTCATCGAGTGGTCGACGTCGACCAGGACCGTCGGCTCGAAGTAGTCGCCGGGGCCCTCGACCCGCTTGCCGCCGGTGAGCGCACGCGCTCCCGAGGCAAGCGCGTGCTCGACGTGGTCCTCGACGATCGCCGTCTGGTTGGGCGAGGTCATCGCGCCGACGTCCTTCGGGCTGCGGCCGTCGTCGGCCCCCTGCCGCAGCTTGCCGACCTCGGCCGTCAGCTTGGCGACGAAATCGTCGTAGGCGGGCTCCTCGACGTAGATCCGCTCGACCGACATGCAGATCTGACCGGAGTTCATCATCCCGCCCCAGGCCGCGGCGTTGGCGGCGCGGTCGAGGTCGGCGTCGGCGAGGACGATCATCGGGTCCTTGCCGCCGAGCTCAAGGCTGACCGGGGTCAGCGTCTCGGCGGCCCGCGCCATCACCTTGCGCCCGGTGCGGTCGGAGCCGGTGAACTGGACGAAGTCGGCCGCGTCGACCAGGGCGCCGCCGGTCTCGCCGACCCCCTGCACGCAGTCGAAGACGTCGGGGCCGCCGATCTCCTGCTTCCAGGCCTCGACCACCTCGGCCAGGCCGAGCGGCGTGAACTCGGAGGGCTTGATCACGACCGCAGCGCCGGCCTGCAGCGCCGGCAGCGCGTCGCCCAGCGCCAGTATCAGCGGGAAGTTCCAGGGGCTGATGATGCCGACCACCGGGTAGGGCCGGTACTGGATGCGGAGCTTCTTGGCGGCTAGCAGCGGCGTGTGGGGGCGGACCGCCTCCTCGCCGATGAACTTCGAGGCCTTGGTCCCGTAGAAGTTGATCAGGTCGGCCAGGTAGGCGGGCTCGTTGGAGGCGTCGGCGCGGACCTTGCCGGTCTCCGCCTGCATCGTGTCGAGAACCCGTTCCTGGTTGTCGAGCAGCCAGTCGCGCAGCTTGCCGAGCCAGTGGTAGCGGCCCTCGATCCCCAGCGCCTCCCACTCGGGCTGGTTGGCCCGCACCCGCGCCACCTTCTCGGCGACGCTCACCGGCGAGTCGATCGCGACCGTGGCCAGCAGCCCACCGGTTGCGGGGTTGAGGACCTCGAGCCGGTCGGCGCCGGCGCCGTTCGCGCTCTCGCCTACGCCGGTTGCATCGCTTTCGACGGTGCCGCTCTCCATCTGCCGCTCCCTTCCGAACCTTGGCTGGTCAGCCAAACTGTACCCGCCATGAGGACGAGCCGTGAGTTGAGCACCCTGAGGGTGCTCAACTCACGGCTCGTCTAGGAGATGGCCATCAGGGCGGCTACGACGTCGGGGTCGAACTGGGTGCCGGCGCAGGCTCGCAGCTCGGCGACCGCCGCCTCGACCGGCATCGCCTTGCGGTAGGAGCGGGTCGTCGTCATCGCGCTGAAGGCGTCGCAGCAGGTGACGATGCGGGCCTCGATCGGGATCTCCGCGCCGGCGAGGCCGTCGGGGTAGCCGCTGCCGTCGTAGTGCTCGTGAGAGGAGCGGACGATGCGGCCGACATCCGCCAGTACTCCGCCGACGCGGTTCAGCATCGCCTCGCCCTCGATCGTGTGCCTGTGCATCACCGCCCACTCGGCATCGTCGAGTGGGCCGGGCTTGTTGATGATCTCCTTCGGCACCGCGATCTTGCCGACGTCGTGCAGAAGCGCAGCGAACTCGACGTTGCGCCGCTGCTGCCGATCGAGTCCGAGCCGGTCGCTGACCGCCAGCGAGAGTTCGACGACGCCGCGGCTGTGGCTGCCGGTGTAGGCATCGTCGGCCTCGACGACGTCGCCGAGCAGCAGTGCCGTGCCCTGGTAGGCGGCGCTCAGCTCGAGCGCCCCTTCGATCCGGGTCTCGCGCTCGCGCGAGAGCACCGCCAGCACCGCGGCGAGCGGGATGACGAGCAGGCAGACCGCCGGGCCGAGCTCGATCGCCGCGAAGGCGACCAGGAGGCCGACCGGGGCGAGGGCCGCGTCGAGGCCGTAGACCGGGATCAACAGGCGCAGCTCCGCCCAGGAGGGCGGTCCGTCGATCAGGCGCGAGCGAGCGCTCGTCGCTGCGAAGTCGAAGGCGAACTGGGCGAGCAGGGCGAGGGCGTAGACCGGCCACTCTTCCCAGGCGAAGACCTGGGCGCCAGCAAGCGACAGGACCAGCGCCGGCCCGACCGCGTGCCAGCAGTCGCCGAAGACGTGGAAGGCGCGGTAGACGTTGGTGCGGCCGCTCGCGTAGTCGAGGATCCGCCCCAGCGCCCAGCTGAGGCTGACGATCAGCGGCACCGCCGGCGTCGGCAGCAGGAACAGCATCGGCACCAGCACCAGCTGGGTGGGCACGGTGTAGCCGTCGGCTACGTCGAACTGGGCCTGGCAGGCGATCACATAGGCGGCGACGAGGACGACCAAGGTCGAGAGATCGAGCGGCCGCGGCGATGGGATCAGCAGCGCCATCGCCACCGCCGTGACGAGGAAGGCGATGGCTATGCCGACTTCCACAGCTCGCTCGCGCCCGTAGGCCGGCAGCGCCGCGCGCTCCCGTCCCTGCGCGAAGAGGCGCTCCAGCTCGGGGGTGTTGGTCAAAGCGGCCATGGCCTGTCGGCAGCCGAAGCCTGAACGGCTGCCGCGCCTGTATCGGGCGCGGAGCGGTCACAGTGAAGCCCCGCAACGTGAAAATCATCGCCCAAACACGCCCCGGTTCGCATTAATGCTTAGACGTTTGTTTGATCTTTCTTTGGGCTTTAGGAGCCTTCCCCGATGGTGTGCGCGCACATCACATAAGTCAGCTGAATAAGGGCGAACCCGTCGCGAGGCGGGGGCGCAAAGTCAGAGGTCTCGTCGTTTTGGCGAGATGGCTCAACTGCCAGCTTGGTTTCCCGACCAGGCTGTTTGGCCTGCGATGAGGAGGTTCGCCCGAATGAAGCTCAGCTCAATTTTTGCTCCCCCTGGCACCCGCGCCAAACTCGCGGGCTTGATCGCCATCAGCGCGATGGCCCTGGCTCTCTCTGCCAGCTCCGCCCAGGCGTGCTCGTACCCCGGCGCCGAGCAGGTGTTCAGTCCGTGGGGCGATAGGCACAATTACGTGCTGGCTCCCGACGGCGGCTTCGAGGCCGGCGCCAAAGGCTGGTCTCTGAGTCGCGGCGTCACGACCGTAGCTGGCAACGAGAGCTACTACCTCAACGACGCGGGCGACTCACGCTCGCTGGCGCTGCCGACCGGCAGCAAGGCGACCAGCCCACCGATCTGCATGTCGCTCGACACGCCGATCTTCCGCATGTTCGCCCGCAACACGGGCGACCCCAGCTCGCGCCTGCGCGTCGAGGCCGTCTACAAGCTGCTCGGGCTCGTTCGCACCAAGGCGGTCAGCACCGTGACGGCCGGCTCGTCCTGGGCCCCGACCCAGCAGATGTCGACCGTGCTGAGCCTGGCGACGATCGTCGGGACGCTGATCCCCAGCACGATCCAGATCCACATCGCGCCGCTCGACAGCAGGGGCGCGTGGCAGGTCGACGACCTCTACATCGACCCCTTCGCCCGCCGCTAGCCTGGTCAGGGCAAGCTGAGTTTCGGGCCACGGCCGGGCATCCCGGCCGTGGCCGCCTCCGTTTACGCCGGCAGCGGGGTCCGGCACCCTTGGGAATAATGGAGCGATCCCCACCATGACTTCCCGTCGCCGATCGCTGACCGGCCCGCTCAGGGCTTTTCACCGCCTGGAGAGCTTCCCGGCGCTGGCCGCCACGCTCGGCATCCTTACGAGCCTCCTTGCGATCCAGGCGGTCCCGACTGTCATCCTCGCGGTCGCCGTGGCCATCGTCGCGATAGTCCCGTCGTTTGCGGTCTATGCGCGATCCCGCGGTGTCCTCGATTCGCCTCAGCAGGCAATGGAATCGACCCAGATGCGGGGATCGTGGAGCTTGCCGCAACCGACCGCCGAGGAAATCTTCGCGCAAAGGCTTCCATTCGACCATCCGCTCTGGCCGACTTACCTCTCTCGCGGCGTCGACGACGAGATCGCCGATGCGGTGCGTGAGTCGACTTTCGTGCTCGTCACCGGGGCGGCGGGGAGCGGGAAGACCGCCGCGCTCCTGCACGCGGCCTGCGCCGTGTATCCCGACCACCGAGTGCTCGCACCCGCTGAGCGAGCCGAGGCCCTGGCCGAGCTCATCGCAACGGGTCCGCCGAGCGACAGCGGGCCGTTGCCCATGCTGCTGTTCCTCGACGAACTGGAGCGGTTCGCCGGGCACCGCGCGGACCTGACTGCCCTGGCCGATGTCCTCTCAGCGCCGCAACGATTCCCGCGTTGGTTCGTGGTCTTGGCAACTGCCCGCGAGCCGCTGCCCGACCAGAGCGGCGACTCTTCATTCGCCGCGCTGCTGGAGCACGCTCGAATCGTCCGAATCCCGGCTGCGACCGTGTCCGCCAAGGTTGCCGACTTTGGCATCAGGGGGTCCGACCCGGGCCAGCTGCTGGCACACGTAGCAGCCGACTGGGCGCGGACCGGTGTCGGCAAGCCGATCGCCGAGGACGACCTCCTTCGCCTGGCGGGTGCGTACTCCGGCATCGGCGAGGTGGGTTCGTCGAGGCTCGCGGCCGAGCTTCCGAGCATCGTGGGGCGCGGGCTCCTGGAGGCCAGCGGGCGAGGCGAAGCCGGCGAGTCGGGGTACCTGCCCACTTCCAGCGTGGTCGAGGCGCGCCTCAGCACCGAAGAGCCCGTCCCCCGAGCCGTTTGGAGCGCCGCGCTCGCAGGCACCGATCCCGGGCAAGCCCTCTCGGTCGCGAGCGCGGCGCGCGTTGCCGGCGAGCAGGCGGTGGAGGAGGAGGCGTTGCTGGTCGCGGTCGAGTCAGGGGACCCCGCCGTTGCCGCCGAAGCCTCTCTCCGCCTGGCGGTGCTGGCTCAGCGGGCCTCCGACTACGAGCGCGCCGGTGAGTTGCTGCAGCCCGCCCTCGTGGCCGAGGACGAGTCGACCCGGAGAAACGCGGCCCTCGTCTACGCGTCGATCGCCACGCAGACGGGTCGGATGGACGATGCCAGAAGGGTGCTCACGAGACTGCTCGATCTGGCACCCGATGCGGAAGCGATGAGCTCAGCGGCCGTCGTCCTGGCCGACGTCTACGAGCAGCTCGAAGATCCCAGGGCGGCCGAAGCGGTGCTGCGGAAGGTCGCAATGGAAAGCGAAGATCCGACCGCGCTCTACCGGCTCGGCGAGCTTGTGTTCCGGCACGGTGAGACCGGAACGGCGCGCGATGCATGGGAGCGTGCCGCCCGGCAGGGGCACATCAAGGCGATGCAGGCGCTGGGGGCCTTCGAAGCCTCGAGCGGGCGCGACAAGGAGGCGGAGCTTTGGCTGCGCGAAGCGGCGCACATGGGTTCCGCATCCGCCGCCCTGTCGCTCGGCACCCTGCTCGCAGACCAGCGTCCCGACGAGGCGGAGCTTTGGCTGGACAGGGCGATCGAGCGCGCCGATCCGGAAAGCGCCGCCGCCGCCGCGCTCCTCCTCGCCCGCGTTACGCAGGCGCGCGGCAATTCGAAAAAGGCTCTGGCGGCATTCCAGCGCGCCCTCGACCTCACCGCGCAGACGCCGGCGCACGCCGGCGAGGGAGAAGGGTCCGGATCGGGCGTCCGAGCAGCCGAGTCGCGTGTGCTGCACGCCCTCTCCGGGGCGACCTCCCTGGACGAGGCTCAAATCGCAAGCGCGGCCCTGCTTTCTCCAAATGTCGTCACCGACGTGCTGCACCGGCTCGTTCGCGAGGGATCGATCGAGGCGCTGAGCGGACCATCGGGAAGAGCCCGCTATGTACTGGCCTCGTCGATCCCCACAAGCGCCGATCGCAGGTAGTCCATGGTGATCCTGGCAGGGGTGCTCGCCGCAGTTATCGGATTCGTGGAGTTGGTCCTCTCGCTTCCGAAGAGCCGACCGCTGTCGGTGCAAGCCTGGCACTGGGTCCTCGCCCGGGTCGCCGCGGATTTCATCGTCGCCGCGATCGCATTTGCGCTGGTGGCGGTGTCGGATGCAACCGAGGACGAGCTGGTCACCGTGCTGATCGCCGCCGGCAGTGGCTCGATCATCTTGCGGGCGCAGGTCTCGGTCGCGAGGAGGGAAGGCTCGCGAGCCCCGGTCGGGCTCGTGGTCGCCTACGAGCTTCTGCGCAACCGCAGCTCAGAGCGCATCGAGAGCATCAACGCTGCGGCTCAGACGGACTGGCTGATGGACGATGTCCTTCCATATCTGATGCGCCTGGAGGCGGACGAGATCCGCCAACGGGCACTTCTCTTCGTCAAAACCCTGCCAACGAAAAAACTGCAGACCCAAGGCGAAGCGTTCATCGAATCGACGCTGGCGTCGAGCCTCACTGACGACGAACAAAGGCTGCACGTGGCCCAGTACCTGATCGACGTCGAAGGGCGCGACATGGTCAAGAGCCTCGCGAAGGCCGGCAAGCGGAAGCAGTAGGCGCCCTCGACGCTCAGCGCTGAACGAGCCGATACACGGGACCCTCCAACGAGCTGACGTAGATCCGGCCGAGCGTGTCTTCGCCGAATGAGCTGGGGGTGGAGACACGCAGGCCGACACCTCGATCGCCGCGGGCGCGGCGCAGCCCCGGCACCAGGCTGCGCAGCTCTCCCGCGCAGAGGTCGGCGTAGACGTAGCGGCCGCGCAGCGCCGGCAGTCGCCGGTCGCCGACCACGTAGCCGCCGATGATCGTGCAGCCGCGGCCGCGGCCGTAGGTGAAGATCGGTTTGACGGTCCCGCCGGGATCGGGCGTGCCGCTGTTGCCGTCCCGGTAGCGGGAGAAGCCCTCGAAGGCGTCCCAGCCGAAGTTGGCGCCGCTTGCCGCCGCGACGGTGGTGTAGTCGAGCTCCTCGAAGCGGTCCTGGCCGACGTCGGCGATCGCGATCCGCGGGCGTTTCGCGGTCACCGTCTCGAAGGAGAAGCGGAACGGGTTGCGGAGGCCATAGCTGTAGATCTCGCCGCGGCCACCGCCCGGCCCGGCGAAGGGGTTGTCGGCGGGTATCGAGTAGGGACGGCCGGCGGCGGGGCGCGGGTCGATCCGCAGCAGCTTGCCGAGCAGGCTGTTGCGGTTCTGGGCGTTGTTGGGCGGGTCGCCGCCCGCTCCGCCGTCGCCCGTTCCCAGGTAGAGGAGGTTCCCGAGGAACTGCAGCTGGCCGCCGTTGTGATTGGAGTTCTCCTTATGGGGTATCTCGATCACCGCGCGACGTGAGCCCCGCGCGGCTTGCGTCGCGCTTCTGCGTTTGAACTCGTCGACGCGGATGTCGCCCTGCTCGTCGGTGAAGTAGACGTAGAAGCGCTTGCTGCTCGCGTAGTCGGGCGGGAAGGCGATCGAGAGCAGGCCCCGCTCGCCGCCGTAGCCGACCAATCCCGAGATGTCGAGGAAGGGACGCGGCAGGCGTTTGCCCTTGTGCAGCACGCGGATCGTGCCCGCTTGCTCGACCACGAACAACAGCTGCGGGAAGCCGGGCGCCCCGGCGACGTAGACCGGCGCCTCGAAGCTGCCGATCTGCTTCAGCCCCACGCCGGCGCTGGCCGCGGCCCGCTCCTCGGCTTCGCCTCCGGTCGCGGGCGCAGGCCGTCGGTCGTCCTGCTCCTGCGCCTCGCCGCAGGCGGGCAATGCCGCCATCGCCAGGATGGCGGCGACGACACAGAAGACGAGGCGGCCCCGCATCGAGGAAACGCTAGCGGTTCGCCTGCGTTTCGCTGCCCGGCTGCACCTCGACGACCTCACCGCTATCGGTGACGACCGTCTGCGGCGGGACCTCGCTGATCCGCACCGCGAAGGAGCCGCCCGGCTCGACCCCGTTCGAGGTCTCGGCCACGGCGGCGCCGGTCAGGCCGGCGCCGATCGCGTAGAGCAGCCGGTAGGCGCCGGTCCGGCTGGCGCTCAGCTTCCAGACCGCCTCGCTCGTCTCACCAGCCTCGAGCGGCCCGAAGACGAAGGTCTTGCGGCTGGCGTTTTCGGCGCCGGCGGACTCTTCGGAGCCGGCGAGCTTCGGGTACTTCTCGGAGAGCACCCAGACCGGGCGGTCGGGCTGCGCCAGGCCCGGTTCGGGGCTGCGGATGCCGAACGGCAGCGACGACGCCTGCCCGTCCTTGCCTCCGACCGAGATCGTCACCGTCAGCGACGGCACGGTCCTCTCGCCGGTGTTGCGGACGCCGAGCTGCAGCAGCGTGGTCTGGCCGAGGCGCTGCCTGGTCGGGAACTTCGCCTCGACGACCTTCACCTCGTAGCGGCCGCTCGCCTCGCCGGAGTTGGCCGAGGACGACGAGTCCTCGTCGCCGCAGGCGGCCGCCGACAGCGAAAGGATCGCGATGGCGGCGACTACGGCGCCGATGCGGGAACGCTGTCCTTGTCTGCGCTTCCCCCCCAAGGCGGCGGAACATAGCACGGGGTTTCGGGCCCTCCGGGGGCCTCCAGTGGGTTGGCTGGATCTCAACACTCGGCTAACGGTCGCCGCTGGCTCATCCCATAGACTCAGGAGAGGAGCGGCCGCGCCAGTGCGGTCCGCCTGCCGGAGGAGCAGATGGACAGAGCTGCATCGATAGGGCGGAGCTTCTTGCCCGCCAAGTCCTTCTTCGAACAGGTGGGGGACATGATGATCCTCACCGCGAGGACGCTGGTCTCCGCGGTGAAACCGCCCTACCCCTACGGCGAGGAGTTCATCGGCCAGTTCCTCTTCGCCCTGCAGCTCTGCTGGTTCCCGCTGCTGATCTCGACCGTGGCGATCTGCTTCGGCGCGCCCGGGATGCAGGCGGCGAACGTGCTCAACCTGTTCGGCGCGCTCGACCGCCTCGGCGGCTTCTTCGTCCTGGCGGCGATCCGCGAGATCGCCCCCTTCGTCACCGCCGTCGTCGTCGCCGGCGTCGCCGGCACCGCGATCACCGCTGACCTCGGCGCCCGCAAGATCCGTGAGGAGCTCGATGCCCTGCAGGTGCTCGGCGTCGACCCGATCAAGAACCTGGTCGTGCCGCGCTTCCTGGCGCTGATGCTGGTCACCGGCCTGCTCGACATCTACGCGCTGGTCTTCGGCATCACCGGCGGCATCCTCGCCGAGATCGTCTACAACCAGCCGCTCGGCGGCTTCTTCGCGACCCTCTTCTCCAACGCCTCGATCATCGACCTGGCCGGCTCGGTGATCAAGTGCACGCTGTTCGGGGCGATCGTCGCCGTCGTCTGCTGCTACAAGGGGATGACCGCCTCGGGCGGCGCCGCCGGGGTCGGCCGCGCCGTCAACCAGGCCGTCGTGATCGCCTTCCTCGGCATCTTCGCCTTCAACTACGTCTTCACCCAGACCCTGCTGGCGACCAACCCGGAGCTGCAGACGATCCGATGAACGCCTGGCTCGAGGTCCCGCGCGGCTGGCTCGACTCCTTCGGGGAGATCGCCCGTTTCGGCTCGCGCGTCGCCGGCCTCGTCTACTCCGGCCGCGTCCTGCGCTTCTTCGGCGAGAGCCTGCGCCAGGCCGGCATCCTGATCCTCGGCTCGGCGCTGGTCGTCTGGGGCACCGTCTTCATCCTCGGCCTGCAGTGCGGGATCGAGGGCGCCTACCTGCTGCGCGCCCAGGGCGCGCCGGCCTTCGCCGGCCTCTTCTCGGCCTGGTGCGACCTGCGTGAGATCCTGCCCTACGCCTTCGGCTACATGCTCTCGGCCAAGGTCGGGACCGGGATCGTCGCCGAGCTCGGCGCGATGCGGATCTCCGACGAGATCGACGCGCTCGAGGTGATGGGGGTGCCGCCGGTCACCTTCCTCTGCGCGACCCGCCTGCTTGCCGCCTGGATCGCCTTCCCCTTCATGTACCTGATCGGGATCGGGGTGATGTTCCTGGCCAGCTACATCGCCGTCGTCGAACAGGTCGGCGACGTCTCCTCGGGCGGCTATCTGCTGATCTTCTGGATGTTCCAGAACCCGCCCGACCTGATCTTCAGCTTGATCAAGGGGATGTTCATGGCGACTGCCATCGTCCTGGTCGGCTGTTATTACGGCTACACCGCGTCCGGCGGGCCGGTCGGAGTCGGCACGGCAACCGCGAAGTCGATGGTGCTTAACATCGTTTTGGTCCACATCATCGGGATGCTGGGGACCCTGATTTTCTGGGGAGCCAATCCGAGAGCGCCGATAGGAGGCTGAGAAGAGCAATGGCGGACGATCCGAACCAGACCAGCGGTCCCTACGTGAGCGAAGACGGCGCCGTGATGGGGCGCGACTTCGTCATCCCCGGCGTCGACCCCGCCGAGCCGGATCCCTACCGCTACCACACCGGTCGCAAGCTTGGCCACGGCGGCGAGGACGCGATCGAAATCATCGACCTGGTCAAGCAGTTCGGCCGCGCCCGCATCCTCAACGGGCTCAATCTGGGGCTCCCCGAAGACCAAATCTCGATCGTCCTCGGCCCCTCGGGGACCGGCAAGAGCGTCCTCGTCAAGCACATCGTCGGCCTGCTCTACCCGGACTCCGGCGACGTTCTCGTGCACGGGGAATCGATCCCCAACATGACCGACGACGAACTGTTCGACGTCCGCAAAAAGTTCGGCCTGCTGTTCCAGGACGGGGCGCTGTTCGGCTCGATGAACATCTACGACAACACCGCCTTCCCGCTGCGCCAGCACACCGACAAAAGCGAGGAGGAGATCGGCGAGATCGTCAATCGCCGCCTCAAGGAGGTGGGGCTGACCGAGGCGATCTACAAGATGCCGAACGAGCTCTCGGGAGGGATGCGCAAGCGGGCCGGGTTCGCGCGGGCGCTGGTGCTGGAACCGGCGATCGTCATGTTCGACGAGCCGGACTCGGGCCTCGACCCGGTGCGCACGGCGCTGCTCTGCGAGCTGATCCGCGAGGTCCATGCGGAGAACGGTGGCTGCTACCTGGTGATCAGCCACGACCTCAACACCGCGCGCCGGATCTCCGACTTCATGGCCGTCCTCTGGAACGGCAAAATCGTCGAGTCGGGGCCCAAAGAGGAACTGTTCGACTCGGAAAACCAGTTCGTGCACCAGTTCCTCCGCGCTGACGTGACCGGCCCGCTCTCGATGGATTGAGCGCGGTCGCCGCCTGGGCGGCCAGGCACGCGAAGCCGGTCCTTGCCGTATCGCTGCTGCTCTCGCTGGGGGCGGCCTTCGTGGCGACCCGGGTCTCGACCGACGCCGGCCCCGAGACGCTGGTCGACACCGATACGGCCAGCTACCGCGCCACTCAGGAGGTGCGGGAGGCGTTCGGGGAAGAACCAGTCGTCGTCCTCGTCGAGGGCGATCTGCAGCGTTTGATCCTGACCTCGAACCTGGGGCGGCTGCTGCGGCTGGAGGGGTGCCTCTCGGCCGACCCGCCGCCGCGGGCGAGGACGATTCCGGGCCCCTGCACCGAGCTGGCGCGGATGCGGCCGGTCGAGTCGGTCGTCGGTCCCGCCACCTTCCTCAACGAGGCGGCGATCCAGATCAACCGCCAGCTGAGCCGGCTGGCGGCGCGCACGCCGCCGCAGCAGCTTCGCCAGCTGCTGCTCTCGGTCGCGGCCCGCTACGGCATAACCAGCGTCCCCAGCCTCTCCAACCCGGACTTCCTCGCCGCTGTGGTTTTCGACCTCAGCCGGGAGCGGGGGACGCCGAAGGCGAAGCTGGCCTACCTCTTCCCCAACGCTCGATCCACGCAGATCGTCGTTCGACTCAAACCGGATCTCGATGAGGCCGAGCGTCGGCGAGCGCTGGAGCTGATCCGAGCCGCGGTCCTCGATCCGACGCCGCGCCAGGCCTGCCGTTTCCGCGGCGAGCCCGAGCCCTGCTTAGAGCTGCGCGGCGGTCGCTACGTCGTCTCCGGCGTGCCGATCGTGATCGAGGGAGTCGCGGCCGCCCTGGAGGACGCGCTGCTGGTTCTGCTCGCCGCTGCTGTCGTCGCGATGGCGCTGACCCTGCTTGTCGTGTTCCGCTCGCGGTTGCGGCTGTTGCCCCTGGCGATCGCCCTGGCGGCTGCCGCCTTGACCTTTGGCCTGCTCGGCGGGTTCGGCGGCTCACTGACCATGGCCTCCATTGCCGTGCTGCCGATCCTGATCGGCCTCGCGGTCGACTACGCGATCCAGTTCCAGGCCCGCTACGACGAAGCGATCATGGGCGGTGCGCGGGGTGTCGAGGCTGCACGTCTAGCGGCAGCCCGTGGAGGTCCTGCAATCGCTACCGCCTGCGTCGCCACCATGGCTGGTTTCCTCGCGCTTCAGCTTTCGCCAACTCCGATGGTCCGGGACTTCGGGTTGCTGCTCATCGTCGGAATTGCCATCGCCTTCCTCTTGGCGATCACCGCCGGATTCGCTGCTCTCAGCCTGCGATCGCGGACGGGAGGGACGGGTGTCCCTCTGCGCGCTGGGTTTTTCGCCTTGCGCGTCGCCTCTCTCGCCAAGGATGCAGTGCGAAAAACAGGACGCCGCGCGCTGCCGGGACACCCGTCCCTCCCGCCTGTGCAACGCCTTCTGGATCTCGCCCTCGCGCAGCCGAAGCGAGTCCTTGGGATCGGTCTAACCCTTGCCGTCATCGGCTGGGCAGTCGGTACGCAGATCGAGGTGCAGTCCGACATCCGCGAGCTGGCGCCGCAAGACATTGCGGCGGTGCGCGATCTGAACGAGCTGCAGGACGCCACTGGCGTGTCCGGCGAGTTGGACGTCCAGGTTCGCGCACCTGACCTGACGGATCCCGCCACTCTTCAGTGGATGTCGGACTTCAAGCAGCGGGCGCTGGAGGCCGGTGGGTTCTCTGGGCTCGATCCGAGCTGTCTCGAGGCCGAGATCTGCCCCGGGCCGGCCCTGTCGGACCTAGTCGCGGTGGCGGACGGCCCGCTGACGCGCCGACAGATTCGTTCGGCGTTCGGGCAGCTGCCGGCCTATGACTTGAAAAAGCTCGCACGGATCGATCCCAGCACCGGGTTGCCGGCACGGCAAGCGCTGCTGAGCTTTGGCATCCGCGCGCAGTCGCTCGACGACCAGCAGGCGCTGATCGAGCGTGTGCGAGGCGAGATCGGGGAGGCCGGGGAGGAGGGGGGGCCGCCGCCGGGCGTCGAGGTCGAGCTGGCCGGGCTGCCGGTGATCGCCGCGGCGGCGGCCTCGGACCTCTCCGGCGATCGCTACCTGCTGACCCTCGCCGGGCTTCTTGCCGTGGTCCTCGTGTTGCTCGCGGTCTACCGATCGGCCCGGCGGGCATTGATACCGCTCGTGCCGATCGTCCTCGCGACGGGGTGGGGGTCGCTGCTGCTCTGGATTGCCGGCGTCCCGCTCAACCCGATGTCGGCGGCGCTGGGGGCGTTGACGATCGCGATCGCTACTGAGTTCAGCGTTCTTCTTTCGGCCCGCTTCCACGAAGAGCACCGAGGTGGCGTCGCGGTCGCTGAGGCGCTCCGTGCCGCATACGAGCGGACTGGCGCCGCTGTGCTGGCCTCCGGGATCACCGCGACGGTTGGGTTTGCAGTGCTGTTAGTCAGCGATGTGCGGATGCTCCGCGACTTCGGCTTCGTCACTGTTATTGACCTGAGCGCTGCGATTCTCAGCGTGCTCGTCGCATTGCCCGCCATGCTTGTCCTGATGGAGGAGCGGCGGTGACCGACCGCTACTCGATCGCCGCTGGGCTGCTGCTGGCCGCGGCGATCGCGATCGCCCTGCTCAGCGACCTCGGTGGCGACGGCGATGGCACGCTCGGCATCGACGAGCGGCCGCACCGCTGGCCGCTGCCGGAGTTCGCGGTGCCGGTCGCCGCCGGCGAGCTCGAAGGCGACGCCAACATCGCCCAGGACGACTGCGCCAGCTCGCGCGTCCCCTGTCCCGAGGACGCCCGGCGCACGCCGGCCTGCCGGGTCGGCGGCGAGGACGCGATCCGGGTCTGCGACCTCTTCGACCGGCCGTCGCTGATCGGCTTCTGGTTCAGCAAAGGGGGGGGCGATTGCGTCGACCAGCAGGACGTGGTCGACCGGGTCTACGCGCGCTACCGTGGGCGGGTGGACTTCCTCTCGCTCAACGTGCGGGACGATCGCGACACGGTTCGCGACCTGGTCCAGCAGCGCGGCTGGAGGATGCCGGTCGGCTACGACCGCGACGGCGCCGTCGCCAGCCTCTACCGGGTAGGCGTCTGCCCCACCTTCGCTTACGTCTATCCAGGTGGGACCCTGCAGAGCGCCGGCATCGGCGAGCTGTCGGTTGCCCAGCTCAGCGGCCGGATCGAGGCGCTTCTGCGCGCCACCCGGACGGCGGAGGGCGACTGATGGCGGGCTCGGAGGCCGCGGAGCCGCGCATCGGCTGGGAACACGCCTCCGAGCTGGGCTGGGTCGCGCCGCACGTCGCCGCCGAGTTCCCCGGCTTGGGGATCTCCTGGATCGAGGTCGACGGGCGTCCCGGCCGCAGCCCGGAGCCGGTGCGGCGACGCCTGCGCGACCTCTCGAACCGCTTCTACGGCGCCCACGCGATCCACCTCCGCGAACGCCCGATTCCCTGGGCCTACCGGGTCTTCTTCCGTCAGATCGGCCTCGACCCCGACCACACCCGCACCCCGGTCGAGCAGCTCGTCCTCGACCGCCTTCAGACGGGTGGCTTCACGACCGACGGCCTGCCCGCGGACGCGCTGACGATCGCCACCGTGGAGACCGGCGTGGCCCTGCGCGCCTTCGACGCGGACCGCCTCGCGGGCCGGCTCTGCATCCGCGACTCGGGCCCTGGCGAGTCGCTCCCCGGCCGCCCCGGCGAGCTGCCCCACGGCACCCTGACGATCGCCGACGAGCGAACTCCCGTCGGTCTCCTCTTCGGCGCCACCGGCGACGGCCATGGAGTCGAGCGGGCCACTCGTCGAATAGCGGTGGCGGCGATACAGGTCAACGCCGTGCCCCAGATCGCCGTCGACGAGGCGCTCTGGATGGTCGCCGCAACCCTGGAGACGGCTTAACCGGGACATCTAGTTCGGGTCGCCCCGGCTAGCTACACTCGGAATGGGTATGCCGCATCTGCTCGAACGAGACCGCGGGAGTGCACTGCGGGTAGGAGGCGACGAGCGCCTCGCTCGGGCCGAGCTGCGGCGCCAGATCGGCCGCTTCGAAGCCCAGCTGGCGAGGCTCGTGGCTGAGGCATTTGGCCGTCTGCAGGTGCCGACGCAGGTGTCTGCGCTCTCGCGCCAGGGGCGGGTGCTCGACCTCGGCGAGCTGGAGGCCGTCCGCGACGCGCTTGCGGCGCGGGTCGAGGATGCTCGCCGCGCGTTGCGGGAGCAGGGCGAGCTGGAGGCCGACAACCGGGAGCTGCTGGAGCGGATGCTGGCTGCTCCGCAGGACTACAAGTGGGTGCAGATATCGCGCGACGACCTGGGCCTCCCCGGCTGCGGGCACTGGCACTCGCGGCCCCGCTTCGGATTGCTCGGGATGCTGATGGGCTGGTGGCGCGTCAGAATCTCCTCCGGATGCCCGTTACCCGGACGGCTTGCGGCCGTTGAGCGAGAGGCCCAAGGCCGACGAGCGCCCCCCGGCGCCGTGGGGCTCGTTCCCGCTGGCGGAGCTGACGATCCTGGCGGGCATCGTCGTGCTCGCGATCGGGATCCTCGCTCAGAACCCGACGGCGCTCGGCGTCGGCGTCGTTCTCGCCGGCCTCGGCGGACTCGAGGTCTCGGTTCGCGAGCACTTCGCCGGCTACCGCTCCCACACGACGATGCTCGCCGGCCTCGCCTTCGTCCTCGTCACCGGCCTGCTCTTCTATCTGGCAGGGCTGATCCTGGCGATCTGCCTCGCCGCCGGCGCGGTTGCCTTCCTCGCCTCTTTCGTTGCGCTGCGCTACGCGTTTCGCCGCGCCTCGGGCGGTTACTCGTTCAAAGCCGGTCGCCTTAGCGGCTGATCGCAGCGGGACGCCCTGTTCATCCGGTCGACAAGCCTATTAGGCAGAATATTCTGATCAATCACTTTAAGATCGATCCTGCACGGCCAACAGGACCTATGTCGATTGGAGGAAGATGATGGTCATCAGCCTGAGGATCTTCGGGGCCGCTCTCGTCGCGGCTTTGGCAATGAATGCGGTGGCGGTCTCAGCTGCCTCGGCGAAGCTCTACAAGTTCCACTCCAGTTTGGAGCATACGATTTTGACAGGCGTGCAAACGACGGAAAACTCGTTTGAATTCGATGTTGGCACCGTGAAATGCAAAAAAACGTCATTTGAAGGAACACTGGCAGTTAAAACAACGACCACAGTTACAGTCTCGCCGGCATATAGCGAATGCACGTTCGGCGGTGCCGCGGCAACCGTGACAGTAAACAACTGCGATTATCTGCTTCACGCAGTCACAAAAGAAGGCTCAAACTACGAGGGCTCGCTGGACATCGTATGCCCAGCCGGAAGCGTCATGCAGTTTGACGTGCCGAACTGCACCATTACAGTTTTCCCGCAAACCGGCCGCAAAAAAGTTACATACACAAAGGAGGGCTCAGCGCCGCTGCGCCGCGTGATCGTTCATTTCAGTGTCTCAGAAATTGAATATGAAGAACACGGGACGGCTTGCGAGCACCCAACAGTGCTCACAAAAAACGGCACCTACAACGGCAGCGTCACAATTTCGGGTGAGACCACAGAAAAAAAAGAAGGAGACTTCTGGGTCGAAGAAGTTGAAGGGGAATAAGCCTGGTAGGTCTTTATTGATGCTGGCGACGAGGAGCCGGGAGCGATCCCGGCTCCTCGGAGTTCGTCCCCGGCTCAGAGGCGGATGAGCTGCTCGCCGTCCGTCGTGTTCAGTGCGCCGGAGAGGAGGGTGCGCTGGCGCGGGGTGAGGGTGCCGACCCGCTTGTTCTCGCTGAGGGCGAGGCCCTGCAGGAGCTTGCGGGCGCGGGTCCGGCCCCAGCGGCGCTGGCTCGTCAGCAACTCGGACAGGGTCATGCTCTCGGTTTCCCAGGGGCAGTCGCGGATCACCTCCGCGACGTCGACCTCGCCGCGTGCGATCGAGCGCTTCAGCTCCGCCCGCGCTAGCCGCACGCGGTTGGCGCGGGCGAGCGCCTGCATGTGCTGCGGGGTCTGAACGGCGGGGGCGGTTGAAGCAGGGGCGATCGAAGCTGCGGGCACGGGTGACTCCTCCCATTGGGGTCGATTGGCTGGGGTATCTCGAGTGCGCCGGCCGCTGACTGCACGGCGGGATGAACCGAGTGCTCCACCCTCCGCCTCCTCCTGTCCCGGTGGCGGTCGGCGCTGGAGCAAGCTATGCCTTTGGAGCGGTGAGCGTCAACCCGGACTGGGCAAAGAGCCGGTGGGTCGTTCGCTAAGAGCAAGTTTTTCTCTCCGGCCGCAGGCTTGTCCGAAACTGGACAAGGCCGAAACTACCCCGACCGGGGTATGCCGGCCCGGCTTCAACCCCTCGGCAGCTCAGGGAAGTTTTGGATGGTCTGGGCGATCGTCTCCAGTGCCCGGTCGAGATGCGCGCGCTCGTGGGTCGCCATCAGGCTGGTCCGCAGCAGCGCCCCGCCCGGCGGCACCGCGGGGTGGATCGCGACGTTGGTGTAGACGCCGGCCTCGAACAGCGCCTTCCACAGCAGCACCGCCTGCCAGTCGTCGCCGACGATCACCGGCACGACCGGGGTGGTGGCGACGCTGCCGTCGGGCAGGGTGCCCGGCTCGACGACTCTGAGGCCGAGCCCCCGCAGGCCCTCGCGCAGGTACTCGGCGTTGCCGAGCAGCGCCTCGAACAACCGCGGGCCCTCGGAGCGGATCGTCCGCAGCGCCGCCAGCGCCGCCCCGACCGCGGCCGGCACCGCCGAGGCGCTGAAGACGAAGGAGCGCGAGGCGATTCGCAGGTACTCGATCACGTCGGCCGGACCGGCGATGAAGCCGCCGCAGGAGGCGAGGCTCTTGGAGAAGGTCCCCATCCGCAGGTCGACCTCGTCCTCGAGGCCGAAGAGCTCGCTGGCGCCGGCCCCGCGGGCGCCGAGGACGCCGGCCCCGTGCGCCTCGTCGACCATCAGCCGCGCCCCGTGCGCCTGGCAGAGCTCGACGATCCGCGGCAGGTCGCAGACGTCGCCCTCCATCGAGAAGACGCCGTCGACGACGACCAGGACGCCGCCGCCGTCCTCGGCGGCGCGGCCCAGCATCTTCTCCAGCTTCTCCATGCGGTTGTGGCGAAAGGGCCGCAGCTTGGCGCCGGAGAGGCGGCAGCCGTCGAGGATCGAGGCGTGGTCGCCGGAGTCGCAGATCACCGTGTCGCCCGGCTCGAGGATCGTGCCGATGCAGCCCAGGTTCGCCTGGTAGCCGGTGGTGTAGACGATCGCGTCCTCGGTCTCCATCCACTCCGCCAGCTCGCGCTCCAGCTCGACGTGCAACGGCGTCGTCCCGTTCAGCAGGCGCGAGCCGGTGACGCCGGTGCCGTAGGTCTCCAGCGCGTCCCGCGCCGCCTGCTTGACCCGCTCGTCGCCGGTCAGCCCCAGGTAGTTGTTGGAGCCCAGCATGATCGTCTCTCGGCCCTCCATCTCGACCACGGGCCCCGCCTGTGAGGTGAGGAGGCGGAAGTAGGGGAGGAGGTCGTGCTGGCGGGCCGCTTCCAGCTGCTCGAGCCGGTCGTGGCTGCGGGCCTTCTCGAAGACGTCGATCGCCGCCTTGGCGGAATCGCTCATGCCCAGAGTGTAGGTTCCGGCCCCCGTGTCAAGCGTCTCGATCCGGCCCGTTCGCACCCGGCGCGAGTTGAAGCGCTTCGTCAAGGTTCCCTTCGGCCTCCACCGCGAGCACCCGCAGTGGGTGCCGCCGCTGATCTACGAGCGGATGCAGTTCCTCGACCGCGAGAAGAACCCCTACTTCGAGCACGCCGAAGCGGAGTACTTCCTCGCCGAACGCGACGGCGAGCCGGTCGGCCGGATCAGCGCCCAGATCGACCGGCGCTGGGACGAGTTCCAGGGTGGCAGCGACGGCATGTTTGGCTTCTTCGAGACGGTCGAGGACGGCGAGGTGGCGCGGGCGCTGCTCGGCGCCGCCGAGGACTGGCTGCGCGCGCGTGGCCGCCGGCGGCTGCTGGGGCCGATGGACTTCACCACCAACGACGAGCTGGGGATCTTGATCGAGGGCTTCGAGCTGCGGCCGATGATCCTGCAGCCGTGGCACCCGCCCTTCTATCGCGAGCTGATCGAGGAGCGCGGCTACGCCAAGGCGATGGACCTCCTGATGTGGTACCTGGAGCTGGGCAAGCTGAAGGAAGGCGACCAGTTCGCGCCCGAGATCCACGCCGCCGCCGAGAAGGCGCTCGACGACGAAGGGATCTCGATCCGCAACATCGACAAGCGCAACCTGTCGCGGGAGATGCGCAGCTTCACCGAGGTCTACAACGAGGCCTGGTCGAAGAACTGGGGTTTCGTGCCGGCGACCGACGCCGAGGTCGAGTTCCACGCCAAGCTGCTGAAGCAGGTGATCGACGAGGACTGGGGCTTCATCGCCGAGAAGGACGGCGAGGCGGTGGGGGTCGCCTTCACCCTGCCCGACGTCAACCAGGCGATGGCGAAGACGGGGGGGCGGCTGCTTCCCCTCGGCTGGCTGCGCTTCCTGCTGGCCAGGCGACGGATCGACCGGGTGCGGGTCTTCGCCCTCGGCGTCAAGCACGAGTACCGCCACAGCGGCGTCGCCGCCGGGCTCTATCTCAAGCACCTCGAGGCCGCATCGCCCGACGGCGTCCCGGCCGGCGAGACCGGCTGGATCCTCGAGACCAACGAGCCGATGAACCGGGCGATGGAGGGGATGGGCGGCAAGGTCGTCAAGCGCTACCGGATCTACGAGCGTGCCTTGTAGGCCGCACGTTCCGCGGTTTACGTAACTCCTTGCCGGGGCCGCCGGACGCCCTCGCTAGAGTCGCGGGGGTGAGCGATATGGAGCTCGAGCCGGTCCGCGTCCGCGTTTTGCCCCGCGAAGAGTCGGGGCCGCTCGTCATTCGCGGCGAGGCGCGCACCGCTGCGATAGCGGCCGCCGGTGGCGTCCTGGCGGGAGCGGCGACGGTCGTCGCGGTGCGGGCGGTCAGCGCGGTTGCCTCGCGCAAGCGCTCGGGCCGGTCGCTGGGTCGCCGCGAGCGCCCGGCGAAGATCGTCGCCAGCCGCTCCTTCATGGTCGACGTTCACCTGCTCGGCAGGTGAACCCGTTCGAAGTAGAGGTGCGGCCGCCGTCGCCGTTCCGGATTCCCGCCTACGGCGGCGAGGACCGGGTGATGCGCGTGGACGGCGGCGTCGCCACGCGGCTGCTCCACGTCGAAGGGAGCCCCGTCCTGACCCGCGCCTGGCAGCGGCGCGACGGTCCGGTGGCGCTGCGGGCCGAGGCGGTCGACCCGGCCACGATCGCGCCGCCGCGCTCGATCCCGACGCGGGAGCCGCGACGGGCCGGGCCGGTTGAGCTGCGGACGGCGGTCGAGCGGATGCGCTTCGCCCTCGGCGTCGACGACGACCTCGCCGACTTCTTCCGCCGCTTCCGCCGCGACCCGTTGCTGGGGCCGCTGCTGCGCCGCGCCCCGCACCGGCGCCCGCTCCGCCGTCCCTGGCCCTGGGAGGCGTTGGCCTGGGCGATCGTCAAGCAGCTGATCGAATCCGGCCGCGCGGCCCGCATCCAGCGTCGCATCGTCGGCCGCTGGGGCCCGCGGATGGGTCGCGAACGCGGAGCGCTGCGCGACGTCCCCGCCCCCGACCTGATCGCCAGCCGGGCGCCGGCCGAGCTGCAGTCGATGGACCTCTCGGCCGCCCGCGCGATTGCCCTGCGCGCCGTCGCTCGCGAGATCGCCGTCGGCCGCTGCGACCCCGCCGACCCCGCCGCCGACCGGCGCCTGCTCGCCGTCCCCGAGATCGGCCCCTGGACCGTCCAGTGTCTGGGCCTGTTCGGCCGCGGCGACGCCGACTCGCTGCCGGCCGGCGACCTGATCTACCTGAAGCTGGTCGGGCGGCTGGCCCGGCTCGGCCGCCGCGCCACCGTGGCGGAGGTCGAGGAGTTCTTCGCGCCCTACGCGCCATATCGGGGCTTGGCAGCCTCGTGGGCGGTAGGTCTGTACAGATAGTCGTCTTGTACGGATAAAGGAACCCGGCGAGCGGTCGATCAATGCTGCGATGGCGCGCAGCGACCAAGGCGACGGCTGGCCCGAGGAGCGGGTCACCGAGTTCCTCGACGAGATCTCCTCGGCGGGCGACGACTACCGCCGCCTGATCGAGCGGTTGCCGGCGATCGTCTATTCCTGCGAGCTGGGGGAGCAGGGGCGCTGGCGCTACGTCAGCCCTCAGATCGAGGACATCCTCGGCTACAGCCCGGAGGAATGGATGGCGAACCCGGAGCTGTGGGCGCGGCAGCTGCATCCCGGCGACCGCCAGCGCGTGCTCGAGCAGGAGACCAGCAAGGGGGCCGGCGACGGCACCGGACCGCCGATCGACTACCGCCTGCTGACCCGCGACGGCGACGTCGTCTGGATCCTCGACGAGGCGGTGCTGGAGCCCGAGGAGGACGGGACCCTCGTCTGGCACGGGGTCCTCTACGACATCACCGAGCGCAAACTCGCCGAGCAGGAGCTGCGCCGTGCCGCCGCCCAGCAGGCGACCGTGGCGCGGCTGGGCAGGCAGGCGCTGCAGGACTGCGACCCGGTCAAGCTGCGGGAAAAAGCGGTGGCGCTGTTGACCGAGATCGAGGGCGTCGAGGCGGCGTGTGTGTGGGAGGCGGGCCGTGAAGGACGGCGCCTGCACTTGCGCGCCGGTCTGGAAGGGAGGGCGTTCGACGCCGAGCATCGCGCCTCGGCAGCCCGCGACTCGCACGCCGGCGCCGCACTCGACTCGGGGCTGCACGTGATCGTCGACGACTGGTCCGCGGAGCGGCGTTTCTCGATGCCGCCGGCGCTGCGGGCGCTGGAGATCCGCAGCAGCCTCGCGGTCCCGATCGCCGGCGCCGAGCGCCCCTTCGGCGTCCTCGACATCCACTCGACCGAGCCCTCCCGCTTCACGCCGGGCGACGTCCACTTCGCCCAGGCCTCCGCCAACGTCCTCGCCGACGCGCTCGAGCGCCACACCGCCGACGAGGCGCTGCGCCACCGCGTCCTCCACGACTCGCTCACCGGGCTGCCCAACCGACTCAGCTTCATCGACTCGCTGCGCGACGCGCTGCGGCGCGGGACCGCCTCGGGCTCGCCCGTCGGCGTCCTCTTCCTCGACCTCGACCACTTCAAGCTGATCAACGACAGCACCGGCCACCATGCCGGCGACGAGCTGCTGCGGGCGATCGCCCCCCGCCTGCGGGCCCACCTGCGCCCCGGCGACATCGTCGCCCGCTTCGGCGGCGACGAGTTCGGCGTCCTCGTCGACCGTCTCGCCGACGAGGAGGAGGCGATGGCGATCGCCGACCGCGTCGCCGACGCCTTCACCGAGCCCTACTCGATGGGCGGCGCCGACCACTTCGTCACCGCCAGTATCGGCGTCGCCGTCGCCCGCCCAGCCGGCCGCGAGCCGATCGACGCCGAGCTGCTGATTCGCGACGCCGACGCCGCCATGTACAGAGCGAAGGAACGGGGCCGCGGCCGCTGCGAGATGTTCGACGCCGAGATGCGGGCGCGGGCGGTGCGCCGGCTCGAGGTCGAGCGCGAGCTGCGCCACGCCCTCGATCGCGACGAGTTGGAGCTGCGCTACCAGCCGGTGGTGGCGCTCGGCAACGGCGAGATCGTCGGGCTCGAGGCGCTGGTGCGCTGGCGCCACCCGGAGCGGGGAATCCTCGACCCGGGCGAGTTCATGGAGGTCGCCGAGGACAGCGGCCTGATCGAGCCGATCGGACGCTGGGTGCAGGAAACCGCCTGCCGGCAGGCGCTCGGCTGGCACGACCTGCGCCCCGACAAGCGGCCGCTCGACATCTCGGTCAACCTCTCGGCGCGCCAGGTCGCCCACCGCGACCTGGCCGGCTCGGTCGAGGAGATCCTCGCCGGCACCGGCCTCGACCCGGTCAACCTGAAGCTGGAGGTGACCGAGAGCGCCCTGGTCGAAGAGTCGGCCAGGGCCACCGCGACCCTGAAGAGCCTCAGTGAGATGGGCATTCGCCTCGTCCTCGACGACTTCGGCACCGGCTACTCCTCGCTCGCCTACCTCAACCGCTTCCCCTTCGACGCGCTCAAGATCGACCGCTCGTTCATCGACGGGCTGGGGATCGAACAGGAGCGGACCGCGATCGTCGAGGCGGTGATCGGGATGGCCCGTGCCCTCTCGCTCGACGCGATCGCCGAGGGGGTCGAGAACGAGGTGCAGCTGGCCGAGCTGCGGCGGCTCGACTGCGACTACGGCCAGGGCCACCTCTTCTCGCGACCGCTCGCACCCGAGCAGGTCACGAACCTGCTGCGCGACGGCAGCTTCGAGCTACTCGGGAATGCTGCCCGGTAGGTAGTCGTTGCTGAGCACTTCGGCCGGCGTCGGTCGGCTGGAGATGAGGCCGTTTTCCCGCATCCACTCGACGAAGGCCTGCCACGCGGCGGGATCCATGCGAGCGCTGGTGGCGAGCAGCGGCAGCGTCGCATCGACCTCGGCCCGGGTCAGTTTCGGATCGAGGTCGCGGTTGGCTTCGACCAGGGCATCGGTCACTGCGCCCGGGCTTTTCACCGCGGCCGCCGTTCCACGCTCCAGCGCGGCCAGGAAGAGTCGGACCGCGTCGTCGTCCTCTTCGAGGCTCTCCCGGTTCGCGACCAGGACCAGCTCGTCGTAGGTCGGGACGCCGAGCCGGTCGACCGGGGTGACGACCGGGTTCTTGCCGCGCTGGCGCAGGTCGACGCCCTCGACGTTGCGGAAGCCGCCGAGCATGGCCTGGGCGCGGCCGCCGACGATCGCCGGCAGCAGGCCGTAGCCGACGTTGACCGTCTCGACATCGTCCGGCGAGAGGTTGGCGCGGGCGAGGATCGTCTCCAGGTAGGCGTCCTGGTAGGGGATGCCGGCGGTCGCGATCGTCTTGCCGCGCAGGCCGGCGATGCCGCCGATCTTCGACTCCTGCAGCCAGATCATCGAGGTCAACGGACGGTTGACCAAGGCGCCGACCGCGACCACGTCGAGGCCCTTCTCGTGGGCGAGCAGAACCTCGGGCTCGTAGGAGATCGCCAGGTCGGTGCGTCCCGCGGCGACCTGCTTGATCGGCGCCGCCGGGTCGGAGGGGGTCTGGATCGAGACGTCGAGGCCGGCTTCCTCGAAGTAGCCGAGTTTCTCCGCCATGTAGATCCCGGCGTGGTCGGGGTTGGGGTAGAAGTCGAGCGTCAGGCTGAACGGCTGCGCCTCGCCGCTGCCGTCCTCGCTCTTCTCGCCGCAGGCGCTGAGGGTGAGGGCGAGGCCGACAGCAAGGAAGAGCATCGCCATGAAGGCGAAGCGCGATCGGCGGGGCGTCGTCACTGCGTGGCTGTCGTTCATGCCTGCTTTCGGTCGGGGGAGAGTGGTGTTCTATCGCCAACGCACGACACGGCGCTCGGCGAGGGTGAGCAGGGCGAAGAGAGAGAGCGCGAGCGCTGCCAGCACGACGACGGCGGCAAACAGCCGCGCGGTCTCCAGCTGGGCGTTGTCCTGGAGGATCATGTGACCGAGACCGGAGTCGGAGCCGACCCACTCGCCGAAGATGGCGCCGATGGGGGCGATCACGATGGCGATCCGGGCGCCGCTGAAGAAGTAGGGAAGCGCGGTCGGCGCCTCCACTCGTCGCAGGATCTGCCCACGCGAGGCGTCGAGAGTGCGCATCATCTTCGTCGCCTCGGGGTCGGCGGAGCGCAGTCCGTCGAGGGTGCTGACGACGATCGGGAAGAAGCAGATCAGTGCCACGATCGCCAGCTTCGGGCCAATCCCGAACCCGAACCAGATGACGAGAATCGGAGCGATGACCAGGATCGGGATCGTCTGTGAGACGACGATCAGCGGGTAGAAGGCACGCCGCAGCGTCTCAGAGAGGTGGAGGACGACGGCGAAGCCCACACCTGCGGCTAGCGCGCAGAGAAAGCCGAGCAGGATCTCCTGCAGCGTCACCCAGGCGTTTTCGGCGAGCAGCGAGCGGCTCTGCCAAAGCGCCGTTGCGATTTCCGCTGGCGAAGGGACCAGGAACGGCTCCAGGCTGAGAGCGTCGGCGATTGCGCCCGTGGTCGCGGCAATCTGCCAGACGCCGACAAGGGCGACGAGTACGAGGACCGGCAGAAAACGTCTCATCCCACCACCTCCATCGAGGGCGGTTGGACGAAGTCTGCGTTTGGCCCCTGTGAGGGGCTCAATGCAGGTCTCGCTGCCTCAGGAGCTCTCATGAGGACAGAAGATGTCATCGCGAGCCCTCGTGGAGGGCGGAGAGCGCCCGCTCGCGGGCGGCGACGAACTCGGGGTCGGTGACGGCTGCGTCGCGGTCGGGCGCCCGCGGCGCCGGCGCGCTCAGCTCGTCGACCACCCGTCCCGGTCGCGCCGAGAGCACGGCGACGCGGTCCGAGAGGTAGAGCGCCTCCTCGACGTCGTGGGTGACGAGGACGACCGTGCGCGGGTCCTGCTCCAGCGCTGTCGCCAGCCAGGCCTGCATCTCGGCCCGGGTGATCGCGTCGAGCGAGGCGAAGGGCTCGTCGAGCGCCAGCACCGGTTTGCCGGAGACGAGCGTGCGCAGGAAGGCGACCCGCTGCCGCATGCCGCCGGACAGCTCGCCCGGCAGCGCCGCCTCGAAACCGGCCAGGCCGAAGCGCTCGAACAGCTGCCCCGCCTCGGCCCGTGCCCGGCGTCGACGGACACCGCGGTTGCGCAGCGCCAGCGCCGCGTTGTCGATCGCGCAGAGCCAGGGCAGCAGCATGTCGCGCTGCGGCATGAAGGCACAGCGGGCAAGGCGGTCGGCGGCCGCGCCGGCGCCGCCGACCTCGACCGCGCCGTCGCTCGGCTCCTGCAGGCCGCAGATCAACTCCAGCAGCGTCGACTTGCCGCAGCCCGACGGGCCGACCAGGCCGAGGACGCCATGGCTTGGTGCCTCAAGGTCCAGTTGCTCGATCGCCTCCAGCTCGCCATAGGCATGCCGCAGCCCCCGTACCGAGACGCCGACCGGACGAGCCGTGAGTTGAGCACCGTATGCGTCCTCAACTCGCGGCTCGTCCTGGTGGGCTTGGGGGTTTGCAGGCGATTGGGGATCGCTGGCGAAATCGGTTGCTTCGCTGGTCACCTTGGTATCCTGGCGCACTCCGCGCTCCTGACCAAAGCAGTCAGGAAAGTCGATAAGCAACGCGCGGCAACGACGTGGACCCGGCAATCATCATTTTCGGCTTCGGCATCGGAGCGATGGTCGGCATGACCGGCATGGGTGGGGGAACCCTGATGACGCCGCTGCTGATCCTGCTCTTCGGGGTCAAGCCGGTGACCGCGATCGGCACCGACATCTTCTACGCGGCGGTGACCAAGACGGTCGGCGGTTGGCGGCACCTGCGGATGGGCACCGTCAACATGGGCCTCTCGCTGTGGCTTGCCGCCGGCAGCGTGCCGGCCTCGGTCGCCGGTGTCTGGGCGATCTCGATCCTGCAGAGCAAGATCGGCGAAGAGAAGCTCGACTCGCTCGTCTACGCGCTGCTCGGCGGCACCCTGCTGATGGTGGGGATCATCACCCTGGCGCGGGCGCTGATCCTCAGCAACCTGATCGAGGAGCGCGAGGACTTCGAGATCAAGCGCCGCCACAAGGTCGCCGCGGTCGCAATCGGCGCCACCACCGGCTTCGTGATCGGCATCACCTCGGCCGGCTCGGGCACGGTGATCGCGATCCTGCTGATCGCGGTCTTCCGCCTGGCGCCGCGCAAGGTCGTCGGGACCGACGTCTTCCACGCCGCGATCCTGCTCTGGGCGGCTGGAATCGCCCACTGGGTCGGCGGCAACGTCGACTTCGTCCTCGCCGGCAACATCCTGCTCGGCTCGATTCCGGGTGTCGTCGTCGGCGCCCACTTCGCCAGCCGGGCGCCGGTCGGCTTCCTGCGCACCGCACTCGGCGTCGTCCTCGTCGCCTCCGGCATCGTCACCGTGCAGAAGGGCGATCCCCTGGTCTGGCCGATCGCCGCCGCCGTCGCCGGCATCGGCCTGGCGCTGCTGATCTGGTTCCCGCGCTGGTGGTCGGCGCGCCGGGCCGAACGCGAAGCGGAGGAAGCCGAGGGGCCGCCGCACGACCGGTCGGGCGAGCTGGCGCCAGAGACGATCGGTTAGCCAGTCGCCCCGGCGGGAGAGGCGATTGATTAACTCCTTCATATGCGAGTCTCGGCGAAGGCTGATTACGCGGTCCGCGCGGCGGCCGAGCTAGCTGCCGCAAGTGAGGGGCCCGTGAAGGGGGAGAGGCTTGCGGAGGCGCAGGACATTCCGCTGCAGTTCCTCGAGCACATCCTGCTGGAGCTGAAACACCACGGCATCGTCCGTGCGCGGCGCGGGGCCAAGGGCGGCTACTGGCTGGCGAAGCCGGCCGACGCGATCACGATCGCCGACGTCGTCCGCGCTGTCGAGGGCCCGATCGCCCACGTCCAGTCCTCTCCGCCCGAGTCGATCGAGTACCGCGGCAACGCCGAGCACTTGCAGGAGGTCTGGATCGCCGTCCGCGCCAACTTGCGCGCCGTGCTGGAGCACGTGACGCTGGCCGATCTCGTCTCCGGCCATCTCCCGGCCCCGGTCGAGCAGCTCGCCGCTTCGCCCGATGCTTGGGCGCCCCGCTGAGGCAAGGCGGGTCGGGACGCGGGTCAGGCCATCCTGAGTTCCTCGGCCCGCTGTCCCCAGAGCCCGACCATCTCGTTCGCGAAGCGGTCGACCAGCGGCGTGTCCGCCGAGGTCTCGTCGAAGAGCATTTCGAGGTCGTCCTCCCAGACGAGGATCTTGCGGTTCAGCTCGACGGGGAGGTCTTCGTCGACCTCCTCGCCCTTGACCGCGTAAGCCCCGCGCAGGACTTCGACGTTTGAGACCTTGTCCGCCGCGAAGACCATCCAGGCGTCGGGGCCCGCTTCCGCAACCAGCCGCCGGAGCTCGTCCTTGCGTTCCTCGTAGTTCTCGATGTCCATGTCTTCGGTGAGCGCAAAGACGATCGCGGTCACGTCGACGCCGAAGCGATTGCGCAGCTTGGACAAGGGGAAATGGGTGTACTCGATCGCGTCGTGCAAGAGGCCGGCCGCCACGACCTCCTCGGCGAACCTTTCTTCGGCGAGTCGCTCGGCCACGGCGAGTGGATGGTCTATGAACGGAATCTCGCCGGCGCCCGTCTCTCGCCAGTCGCCGGTGTGAAGCTCCCGCGCCAGCACGAGCGCGTCGCGGACCAGGTCCGAGCGCTCTGCCGCAGTCTCGATCCAGGAGGAAGGAGACATCGTTCAGGCAAAGTAGCGCATTTGGGACCGCAAGAAAACCCCTGCTGTTCCCAAGTCACCGTGAATCCGCGGCCGCTGCTACTGCGGTGGCAGCGGCCGCGCGGGGCCGAACAGAACCTGATTGAGGCCGTCGATCAATCCGCTGACCAGGCGTGGGTTCCCGCCCAGCTCGAGACGGTTCGGGTCGGCTTCGATTGCCGTGCGCAGCCAGGCCCCCGGCGGGCCGGTGGCCCAGGCGGCAGGGCTGCTCTCGAGTTGCGTCACGCAGGAGACGACGCGACCCCCTGCGACCTCGACCGTAACCCCCGCGAAGCGGCGCTCTTTGCCGTTTCCGAACTCGACCCCGAGCCGACATGAGCCCGACAGCTCCGGGGCAGGTTTCAGCAAAGGCATCGCCAGCAGGAAGCCGGCCTCGGCGTCGATCGGCCTGATCGGGGCGGTGGCGTGGGGGATGTGGCGGCGCTCCCAGCGGGCCGCCGCCGCGATCGGCCCCGTGCCTTTGCGCAGCCAGTCGGTGATCTCATAAGAGATGCGCCCGGCCGCAGAGTTGCCCTTGGCGACCAGGCCCGCATTCCAGAGTGCGTCCAGTCGGCGCTCCAACGAGCCTTTGCTGAGCAGGCCGATCTTCCGATCCAACTCCACCGAGCTCGTCGGCCCGGTCGCCAGGGTTCGCAGCATCGTCGACGACCAGCTCTCGGCAAGCGCCTCGATCGCCCCCAGCCCGCTCTCGGAGCGGAAGGTCAGAGGCTCCTGGGGGGCGCTGGCTAGCCAGCCTTCCAGGCTCGTGACCACGAACATCAATTCCCTTCCCGACAAGCTCGTCAGCTCGTACTCGCGCACGCTCGGAAAGAGATTGAGCCTGCGCCTCGCGACCACCCCCAGCTCGCCCAGCTGCTTGAGACGGGCCCGAAGAGTCGTCTGTGGCGGCGAGCCGGTCTGGTGCCGCAGCTCCGAGAGCCGCCTCGGCCCCCGGGAGAGCTCCTCGAGGATCTCTTGGTTGAGCGGCGTCGCCAGCAGCGCTAGCGCCAGTGCTCCGGCTCTCCCCTCAGCCACCGTCTCACCGCTGCCACCGAATCCCATGCGCCCAGCATTATGACACAAGCACGGTGCAGTATGGGAATTAAAGAGTACTCCTTGATTGATATAACCTTTCAAAGCATGCCGACCACGCAGGCGGACATCGAGGTTCCGGGTGACTGGTACCGCTCCGGTTTCCCCGCTGAGACCACCACGCAGATGCCGTGGGCGGATCGGACGACTGCCGAAGTCGACCGCGCTCTCGCAATGCTTGGACCCGCGGGATCCGAGCGCGTTCTCGACCTTGCCTGTGGGATCGGGCGCCACTCGCTCGAGCTGCGGCGGAGGGGGTTCGAGGTCGTCGGTCTGGACATCTCCGAGGAGCTGCTCGAGATCGCGCGTGGGGAGGCCGAAGCGCAGTCGCTGGAGGTCTCCTTCATGCAGGCCGACCTCCGCGAGCTCGACCTCTCGGAGGAGTTCGATCTCGTGCTCAGTCTCAATGACGGCGCCGTCGGCTACTTCGAGACCGACGAGGAGAACTACCGCACCTTCGAGGTGGTCTCCCAGGCCCTTCGGCCCGGGGGCGGCCATCTGATGCAGCTTCCCAACGTCCTGCATGCCGAAAAGCACCTGCCGCAGAAAAACTGGCTCGTCGGCGAGTCCACGCTCGAACTGAGCGATCACCGCTGGAACGCCAAGAACCGCTACCTGGAAGGGTTCACGGTCCCGATCCGGATCGGCGAGGTCTTCGAGCGCTACGAGCCGATCCCCTTCCGCCAGCGCCTCTACTCGGTCGAGGAGCTGACCGAGCTCTACGACTCGGTCGGCATGCGCCTTGCCAACGTCTTTCGCGGCAGCGGCAAGCCGCGGATGCCACGTGACAATCAGTACGAGATCTTCGTCGAGGGGCGTAAAGCGCAAGACAATTGAGCACTGCTCTGTTTCTTTGCTCTACTGTTAAGGTCTTTGAAGCGTTAGACGTTCGGGAAATGGGTTCCCGGGCATCAATCCGACCGGGAGGGGAGCTCTCTAACCATGAGTTCGATCAGAGATCGATTGAGGAATGTGCTCGAGAACAGGCTGGGAGTCCCTGGCCTCATAGCAATCGTGGCCTTGGTCCTGGCCATGGCAGGAGGCGCCTGGGCAGCAAAAGGCGGCGTGATAATCACGAAACTCAAACAAATTTCGCCCAACGTGCAGAAACAGCTCAAAGGCAAAGCGGGCCCGCAGGGAGCGCCTGGTGCAGCCGGAGCAGTCGGTCCGGCGGGTGCTCCGGGGCCGGCCGGCGCGGCAGGTAAAGACGGCACCGACGGGACCGATGGCACCGACGGGACCGATGGCGAAGACGGCGTGTGCAGCGTCGCCAACCCGGTATGCGTTCTGCCTTCCGAAGCGACGATGACCGGTGCCTTCATGACGCCTGAGATCCCGAAAGAAGGCGGAGAAGCCCGGTACGCGATTTCGTTCCCGCTCACTCTTGAAGCAGGAATTGCTGCTGCGAACTATCACGTGATCCTGCCGTCGGGCAGCGAACCGACCAACTGTGACGACGGTGCTGCGCCGCCACCCAGTCCGGTGCATCCCGAGGCCAAACCGGGGCATCTCTGTATTTTCCTCGCGAACAACTCAGCCGGGGAAGTTTCGTTGCTCGCTGTCTTGAACCCAGCAACCGCTTCGTCGGTTACGCCGGGCACGGCGACGACCGGTGGAACCCTGTTCTTTACGAACGCCTCCACGGACGGTCCACGGACCGCACGTGGGACCTGGGCTCTGACCGCCCCTTAGTCAGTCCGAGCTCCTCCGAGTGGCCGGCCGGGGTAACCGGCCGGCCACTCGGTTGGATGCAGGCCCAATAGCGGTAAATATGGTATTAATCTCTTAACAATCAAGCTTAAATGAGCAATATGCAAATTCGTGCAGGCACTCTCGTGATCATCGCCGTTCTCGCGGCCCTTTCACTTGCGATGGGATGTGGGGATGACGAGGACGCAAGCAGCGCCGGCGGCGGCTCAGGCGCAGCAAGCGAAACCAACGTCCCAGACAGGGACGCAGACCGGAGCACGAATGTCGATGGGGGCGCCGACACCGGTTCGTCAAACGGCCCCGGCAGCGAGGAAAGCCCCGCGATCGCTACCAGGGCCGAGCTCATTGAGGCGGCCAACGACGCCTGTGCTGCGACGAGGAAGAGGATGCAGACGCAGATCAAGCCCCTTCTGGCGGAAGCTGGCAAGACCCCGACGACGGTGGCCAACGAAGTTGTCGACGACGTCCTCGTTCCTGGCCTCAGCGCCGAGATACGCGACATGCGTGCGCTCGAGCCACCGGCGGCGCTGGTGCAATCGGTTGACGCCGTTGTCGGCGCAATCGAAAGGACGATCGGGGAAGCCAAGCAGGATCCACTTGGATTCGTGCGCAACGTGCGGTCCCTGGCATATTCCGAAAAGGTCGCCAACAAGCACGGTCTCACGGCCTGTGGGCGCATTTGAAGCTCGCGTCCGCCGTTCGGCACGCGCACGGTTCGCTCCAGCGGCAAATGCAGGTAGTACCCGGATAAACACCCGGTTCGGCCAACTATATTAAGATTTAATTGACTAATCAGCTTGACTCGGATATGGATTGGCTGGGTCCCGAGGGGGGACCTGGGCGCCCGGGCCCAGTGCGGGACCCCGGCGCCCCATTCCAAATCGAAAGGAACCAGCATGAGCCTCAAGCTCAAGGCACTCGGTCTCGGCCTCATCGCGACCCTCGCGATGAGCGCTGTGGCTGTCATGTCCGCCTCGGCGACGACCGGCGGCCACTTCACGAGTACGGCTGCCCATACGACCCTGTCCGGGGAAGACATCGCGGCAAGCCCGACCCGATTCCATGCATTCGGAAACAGCGTTGAATGCACAGACGCGACATACAGCGCCACAGTTGCCGGCACCACAGTGACCGAAATCACAGCAACCCCGCATTACACACAGTGCCATGCGACCTTTGGAAACGCAACGGTCAACATGAACAGCTGTGATTACGTATTTACAGTTCGCTCGAGCCCGGCGACCAATGACAACACAGTCCATCTGGTCTGCCCAGGCGCGACCGGCCCCAGGATCTCGGTCACTTCCTTCCTGGGCCACTGCGAACTCGAAGTTACACCCAACCAAACACCAACTGGTGGGGTAGCGTATGAAACAGGCGGTAGCGGTAGCACCCATGACATAACTGTCAACTCAACAGTCACGGGGCTCCACTCCGTCAGAATCACAGGCTCCAATTCGGCCTGTGGGTTCACCTCGGAAACCACAACCTCTACCGCCCAGCTGACAGGAAAAGTAACAGTCATTGGTAAAAACACCTCAGGTACGCAGGTAGGTATTGCTGCAACATAGTTCCGAATTAGGTTCCCGACTGAGTCGGGTCTAAGGAGCCCTGGGGCCGGGAGGCATCCCGGTTCCAGGGCATTTAAAAAATAAAGAGAGCCTTGACAGGACCATAATCGTTCCGATATTGTTTGGCTTGGAACCACCCAGGGAGTGGGACCCATCGCGGACTACAGGGGGAAGATCAGGATGGGAATAAGGAGAAGGGGCAGAGTATGTCGCCGGGGAGCAGGCTGGCTCGTACTCTGGATGACGTTCGGCGCACTCTCTGCGAGTGTCGTGAGTGCAGCCGCGCCGGAGTTCCTGCTGCAGATTCCGGCGGACAGCGTCGCTCCGGGACCGGGGGTCGGTGAGACCGACAACCCTCGAGGGATGGCGACGAATCCCGAAACCGGTCACCTCTACGTATCGGATCTCACCAATGCGCGAATCGACGAGTTCACCGCCTGGGGTGTCTTTGTCAAGGCATGGGGCTGGGACGTCGCTCCGGACGGCGCCCCTGGCGACACCGTGGCCGACCAGCTCGAGGTCTGCACCTCGAGTTGTCAGGCGGGGGAGAGAGGCACCGGCACCGGCCAGTTCGGCTTCATCAAGGGGATAACGGTCGACGGAGCGGGAGACGTCTACGTCCACGAAAGCAATACCGAAGGCGAAGACAGCTTCCGGGTGCAGAAGTTCGACGACGCCGGCAACTTTCTGCTGACCTTCGGCGGCGATGTGAACAGGACGAAGGTCGAAGAAGGAGCGCCACTGGCGCAGCGCAACTTATGTCCGGTAGCGCCAGGCGATGTCTGCCAGGCTGGTGTGCCCGGTACCGCCGACGGCCAGTTCTCCAATACCTCGGTCGGCAACTACGTCGACTACAACCCGGTATCCAACACGATCTTCGTCGGTGACAAAGATCGGATCCAGGAGTTTGGCCTGAACGGCGCTTTTCTAGCCGACATCGACTTCGATGTGCCCGGTGAGCTCGAAGCGTTCGACGGAGAGAGCGTAGAGGCCCTCGCAGCGGATCCCCCCAGCGGAGATCTCTACGTCGCTTTCAACGGGACGGCCGACGTCTACCGCCTCGATCGCACCAGCGGAGAGATCCTCGACGATCCCTTGACGGTCCAGCTCCCGACTGCGCTCGCAGTGGATGTGGTGGGCGGCGTCTATGTCGTCAACAACGGCGGGCGTACTTTGTTCGGTGGCAAAACCGAGGTCTTGGGCTTTGACGCGGCAGGGGAGCCTGTCGAGGGAATGGAAGCCGAAGACGGCTTCGCGGCTCCGCCCAGCGAAAAAAGCGATACGCCGCAAATCCACGGTGTCGCGACCAACGTCCTCGGTCCCGGCAGCGAAGAGCCCGGCGATGTCTACGTCAATTACTTCAACAGCGGCAGTCGAAGCTACGTCAAAGCGTACGGTCCAGCGCCGATTGCCTTCGAAGACCCACCGACGGTCCCGCCTGAGATCAAAGCTCAATACGCGGTCTCGGTCACGACCAAAGGCGCAGTCCTGAGGGCGCAGATCAATCCCAGGTTCTGGGCGGACACGACTTACTACGTCCAGTATGGGACCGCGCCGTGCAGCGCCGGCGGCTGTAAAGCCCGACCGGCGCCGCCAGGGGCGAGTCTGACGACGAAATCGATCAACGCCTTCCTCACCACCGCCGGGGTCTTTCTCCCCGACTTGCAGCCCGATACGACCTACTACTACCGCTTCGTCACGCAGAGCAGCGGCTCGAACCACGAAGAGGTCATGGGCGTTGGGGGTAAACCCGGCGAACCCGGAGCAGAAGCTACCTTCAAGACGTTTGCCTTGGCTGGCCCCGTCAACGGAAACTGCCCAAACAGCTCCTTCCGCACCGGACCCTCGGAACGCCTACCCGACTGTCGCGCCTACGAGATGGTCTCCCCGCTGGACAAAAACAACGCTGACATCGTCACGCAGCTCACCCTCGCGGGCTTCACGACCTCGCTCAATCAGAGCTCGGACTCGGGGGAGAGCTTTACCTACTCCTCGGGTACGGCATTCGGTAACCCGGGCGGAGCCTCCTTCGTCGCGCAGTTGCTGGCCAATCGCAGTCCATCCGGCTGGATCAGCGACGGGCTGGCGCCTCCGCGAACCAGGTCAGTGGTCGACCCCGCTCCTCTCGACAACGAGTTCAAAGCCTTCTCGAAGGACCTCTGCTTGGCCTGGCTGCGAACCGAATTCGATCCACCCCTGGCGCCGGGAGGCGTGGAGGGCTATCGCAACCTCTACCGGCGCGACAACTGCGGCTCCGGGAAAGGCGCGTTCAAGGCACTGACGACCGTCGAGCCCCCGCACATCGAGAAAGTCGTGAACGAAAGCTATGTGGGCCTCCAGTTCCTGGGTGCTTCGGCAGACGGCAGCCGCTCGATCTTCGTCGCGCCCGACAACCTGCCGGGAACGGACGCGCCGCCGAACGAAAACCAACGCCTGCAGCTCTACGAACACAGCGAAGATGGGCAACTGCGTTTTGTATGCATCCTGCCGAGCGGCAATCCGACCGGACAGGCATGCTATGCCGGCACCGCGACGGAAGCATTCGGCGGCCGTTTGCGCGAGGGAAGCTTCCAAAACGCGATCTCGGTCGATGGCGAGCGGATCTTCTGGACCGATGCCAGCGGCGTTGGGCCCGGCAGGATCTTCGTGCGCTTCGTCGATGAGCCGAAATCGAGACGGGTCTCGCAGTCCGCCACCGGCGCCAAAGCGCGCTTCTGGGGCGCCGCCGCGGATGGCTCTAGGGCGATCTTCGCGATCGAAGACATCGAATTTCCGCTCCAAGACGAGAACCTCTACAGCTTCGACGTCGACGGGGACGACGCAACCCTGGTTGCGGGAAGCGTAAAAGGCGTGCTCGGCGTGAACGAAGACGCCACGCATGTTTACTTCGTCTCGACCGAAGCACTTGCTGGCGCTGGGGGGAACAGCGAGGGCGACGAAGCGGTCCCCGGCCAGATGAACCTCTACCTCTACGAGGAGGGGGTCGGCAGCAGCTTCATCGGTATTCCGCTGTCGAACGATGAACTCACCACCCAGAAGATCACGGCGATCACCAAATCGCCCTTCTTTCACACCTCCCGCGTAAGCCCCGACGGCCGCCATGCCGCCTTCATGTCGACCGCGCCGCTGACCGGCTACGACAACACGGACGCGGTCAGCGGCAAGACGGATGCAGAGGTCTTCCTCTACGACGCCGACGAAGACGAGCTGCGCTGCGCGTCGTGCAACCCAACCAAAGCGCGACCGACGGGCGTCGACCTCCGCACCATCTACTTCGTCAACACCGAGCTATGGGCGGCGGCGCGGATCCCCGGCTGGGAGACTCCCTTCTTCGCTTCGCGCGCCCTCTCGGCGGACGGCAATCGTCTCTTCTTCGAGAGCTTCGAGGCATTGGCCCCACGCGATACCAATGGGGTGGCTGACGTCTACCAGTGGGAGGCGCCGGGAAGCGGCGACTGCGACGTTGGCGACCCCAGCTTCGGTGAGGAGGCTGGAGGCTGCGTCGAGCTGATCTCCTCCGGTGAGAGCCCGCGCTCGTCGACCTTCCTCGACGCGGATCCCAGCGGCAGCAACGTCTTCATAGCCACCCTCGGCAGCTTGGTTCCGCCGGACTACGGACTGGTCGACGTCTACGACGCGAGGGTGGGTGGAGGATTTGCCTACCCCAAGCCCGAGCCGCCCTGCGAAGGGGAAGCCTGCCAGTCTCCGCCTGCGCCTCCTGAAGAACAAACGCCCTCCAGCGCGACCTTGGAAGGAGCCAGGAACCAGTCGAAACCGAAACCCCGCTGCCCGAAGGGCAAGCGCCGCGTCGTTCGTAAGGGCAAAGCACGGTGCGTGAAACGGAGCACCAGGCAGCACAAGCGCGGGAAACATCAAAGACGGGCAAGCCATCGAGGGGGGGCGGCACGATGAGGCGACTTGCAATGGCATTGGCGACGGTCGCGCTCCTCGTCGGTCTCGTCCCAAGCCCGGCGCGGGCCGCATTCGGCTTCGACGACATCGAGGTCACCTTCACCGGCTCCGAAGCGGCGCCTCCGATGCAGGCCGGCTCGCATCCGTTCGAGATGAGGACTTCCTTCGACGTGAACACGGTCGAAGAACCGGGCGGCGGACGATACGTCGACGGGGCACTGAGGAGCCTCGAAGTCGTGATGGCGGAGGGGCTCACCGGTAACCGCACGGCTGTGCCGCGGTGCAGTACGCGCGACTTCCTGCGCCGGGAGTTGGGCGACGTCGAGCT
Source organism: uncultured Solirubrobacterales bacterium (assembly GCA_963703235.1). GTDB lineage: Bacteria > Actinomycetota > Thermoleophilia > Solirubrobacterales > 70-9 > VRUE01. Next base: position 243,922 of record OY969802.1, read on the forward strand.
GCCGATCGGCAGTTGCCCGGACAGCTCGGCGGTTGGCGTCATAAACCTCGTCCTCGGCGCCGGCGGGACGACGTCCGACATCCCGCCGGTCCCCGTCTACAACCTCGAGCCGCCGCCGGGCGCCGCGGCGAAGATCGGATTCTGGGTCGTCAACGTCCCGGTAACCGTTGAGTTGGGGCTTCAGCCCGAGCGGCCCTACAACATCGTCGCCAAGCTCGCCGAAACCGCCCAAACCGTCGAAGTGTTCGAATCGGAATTCACCGTGTGGGGCAATCCGGCCGATCCGATCCACGACCCCGTGCGCGGATCGTGCCTGACGACGGACAGCGAGAGCTGCCCGGCCAACATCCCGGTCGAGCCCTTCCTAACCTTGCCGCGGAGCTGCACCGGACCTCTCCTGACCACCTTCAAGGCAATCTCCTGGTGGAGCGGGAACCCCTTAGATCCAGGTCCTCCTGCCCTCTTCGAGGAGACCGTGGAAACGCGCGGTGAGTTCGGCGAACCGCTGGGCACGACCGACTGCGACACCCTCGGCTTCGCACCTCGCATCTCGGCTGAGCCGACCACGGACCGGACCGACAGCCCGACCGGACTCAGCCTCTCGATCGACATCAACGACGAAGGGCTGACGAATCCCACCGGAATCGCCCAATCCGACATCAGGAAAGCGGTCGTCGCCTTCCCCGAGGGAGTCACCGCCAACCCCTCGCTGGCGGAAGGCCTCGCGACCTGCTCCGTTGCCGATTTGCGGGGCGAGACGCTGGGGTCGGAACCCGGCCAGGGTTGCCCCCAGGCTTCCAAGATCGGCGCCGTCGAAGTGGAAACCCCGATCCTCGAGGGAAAGATCCTTCACGGACAGCTCTTCATCGCCACCCAGGACGATCCGAGCACGCCGGCGCCCGAAGCAGAGAACCCGTTCGACACCCTGCTTGCCCTCTACATGGTGATCAAGGACCCCGAGCTCGGGGTCGTCCTCAAGCTGCCCGGCAAGGTCGAGCCGGACCCCACCACGGGTCAGCTCGTCGCCACCTTCGACGACCTTCCTCAGCAGCCGGTCTCGCACTTCCGCATGCGGCTGCGAGAGGGGGGCCGCAGTCCCTTGATCAGCCCGTCGGCGTGTGGCAGCTACACCGTCGAGGCCGAGTTCACCCCGTGGGCAAACCCCACCAAACCGCTGACGACGAGTTCCTCCTTCCTGATAACCCGGGGCGTCGGCGGCGGCCCCTGCCCCCCTGCTGGGCCGCCGCCGTTTGCCCCGGGATTCTCCGCCGGCTCGCTCAATGCGACCGCCGGCGCCTTCTCGCCCTTCAGCCTGCGCCTGACCCGCCGCGACGGCGACCAGGACCTGACCCGCTTCGACGTCGACCTGCCGCCGGGGATGGTGGCGAAGCTCGCGGGCGTTTCTCAATGCCCCGATGCGGCGATCGCCGCCGCCAAGGCCAAGCGAGGCCGTGAGGAGCTGGCATCCCCCAGCTGCCCGGCGAGCTCGCAGATAGGCAGCGTCCTGGGCGGTGCCGGTGCCGGTTCCCAGCTCACCTACGTGCCGGGCAAGCTCTACCTGGCCGGACCCTTTGGCGGGGCGCCGCTCTCGGTCGTCGGCATCGTCCCCGCGGTGGCGGGCCCCTTCGACGTTGGAGCTGTCGTCGTCCGCCAGGCGCTCCAAATCGATCCGAGGACCGCGAAGGTGACGGTCGATGGTGCCCATTCCGATCCGATTCCCCACATCCTCGCCGGCATTCCTCTGCGCGTGCGCGACATCCGCGCCCGGGTCGACCGGGCCAAATTCACCCTCAATCCAACCAGCTGCAAGCGCTTCGACGTGGCGGCGCAGATCTGGGGCGGGGGCGCCGACCCCTTCAGCATCGTCGACGACGCGCCGGTGCCCCGGACCACGCCCTTCCAGGTGGCCAATTGCGACAGCCTCGGATTCAAGCCCAGGCTCTCGCTGAGCCTCAAAGGCGGCACCAGGCGAGGCGATCATCCGACGCTGCGGGGGGTCTACCGTCCCCGGCGCGGCGACGCCAACCTCGCCGGCCTCGTCCTGCGCCTGCCTCGCTCCGCCTTCCTCGATCAGGGGCACATCAGGACGATCTGCACCCGCGTCCAGTTCGCCGCGGATACCTGCCCGAAAGGCGCGATCTACGGCTTCGCCAGAGCCTTCACGCCGCTCCTCGAGGAGCCGCTGAAAGGCCCCGTCTACCTGCGCTCCTCGAACAACAACCTGCCCGATCTCGTCTTCGACCTGCACGGCCTGGTCGACGTCGAGGCGGTCTTCCGCATCGACTCGCAGAAAGGCGGCATCCGCGTCACCTTCGCCGACGCCCCGGATGCCCCGCTCTCCAAAGCGATCGTCGAAATGCAGGGCGGCAACAAGGGCCTGATCGTCAACAGCAGGAATCTCTGCGCAACCCCCGCCCGAGCCGACCTCCGCCTGCGCGCCCACAACGGCAAGCGCCGCACTCTGCGTCCTCCGGTGCACCCCGCAGCCTGCTGACGACCTACCTCCGCAGGCTAGCCTGCCAGGTGCTCGATGCCGCTGGCGCGCTGGCGGGACGATGGTCTGGTCTACTTTCTCTAAGTATAGTTAGATACCCAAATGAGAATGCTTGGCTTGATGACCGCCGTGTTGTGCTGCGCGTTGATCGCCGTTGGTTGTGGGGACGACGGCCCGCAGTCCGCTGGCGCTGATGGAAAGGGGCTTACCAAAGGGACGCAGGCGGCCTCCGACGACGCGGAGCGAAGCATTCCAGTGGAGACGCGGTCGGAAGCGGTCGCGAGGCCGAAGCCACAGGTGCCGAGTGGTCCGACGACCGGAGAGCTCGTCGTCAGGGATTTGGTGAGAGGAGCTGGCAATGTCGCGCAGGAAGGCGACCTCCTGTATGTACGTTTCGTCGCCGGAATCTACGAGACCGGTGAGGAGATCGAATTCGCTGGCGGTGCTGGCAGGCCGATCGGGTTCCTGCTCGGATCCGGCGATTGGTCTTCAGGCTGGGAAGCCGGAATGCCAGGAATGCGGGTCGGCGGTCGGCGCGAACTGATCTTCTCCACCACGTCAGCGTTCACTCCGCCAGGCAGCGAGCTCGGCGACACCATGGTCTACGTCGTCGACCTTCTCCGTATCACGGAGCCGGGCGGCTGACTCAACCGTCCCGCTGACCCGCCAACCGCTGCCGCACGAATTTTCTGATTAGTATATTTAAATAATTCACCATGGCCATTGTACTTGCCACTCCAGCAGCTTCTTCCTCCACCGGCTGGAGCAAGTTGCGTGGCTTCTTCCTCCCGGGGGCACTCGTCGTCGTATTGGTCTTCGGCGTCGCGATTGCCCTTGCCGCGTCGGGGGGAGGCGAGGCATCGAGGCCCCAGATCTCTGGCTGGTTTGAAAGGAAGGCCGCAACGCTGACCGTCAAGGTTGCCGCGTCCGATCTGCCGTCGGACCGGTTGCTCACCGTGAAAGTCGATCTACAGACCATCCGCTACGGAAGCGGTATCGATGATCCGCGCCCGTGGGGCAGCCGCGGCAGCTTGCCCCAGGAGCGCGCCTACATCGGGGGTGACGCCGATGGCGACGTCAGGCATGAGTTCAAGGTGCCGATCCTCATAGACGGGCCTTACACCCACATCGTGATCGAAGCCACGACGGGCGATAACGATGAGCCGTGCATCGAACTGCCAGCGCCCGAGACGCCGGATGACAAGACGGCCTGCATGTTCATCCCGCTGCTCGAACCCTGAATCACCCGACCCCAGGGTTCGTCTCCCACCCCGGTGCCGTGATCGTGCTAGCGCGGCGGTGGTTGGCGATCCGCCTTTTCGTCTCTCAGATCGATCCGTGCGCGCACGTGATGGCGCGTGCACGAAACGCTCGGACGGCATTTGCAGGCATAACGCAGTGGCGGTGTCCCGCAGATGCCCATTGATCGCTAGATCGCTAAGGAATCCTTGCCCAATCCAAGCGCAGCGGCTATGTATTGCCTCGCGCTCCACCTGGAGCGAATCAAGCGATATGAAAGGATCGAAGATGAGAGGCAATCTCAAAGCCCTCGGGCTCGCCCTCCTCGCCGCTTTTGCGATGAGCGCGGTGATGGCATCGGCGGCGCAGGCCACGCCGGCCCAGTTCACAGCGGACGCCTACCCGGCGGTCGGCACAGGCAAAGAGGTGGCAGGAACGGTAAACAAACTCGAATCGACAGCAGGCACTTCCATCTCATGCGGCAACGTCATATACGAAGCAACACAAGGTGAGGCGTCGACTGAATTAACAGTCACACCCCACTACACATCATGCGAAACCAACAGCGGAATCGGCGTTACCGTTGACCTGAACGGCTGCCACTACAAATTCACAGCGGGCACAAAAGCTGCGCATGGATCGACCGGCTCGGTTCACATCATCTGCCCGACCGGAACAGAAATCACAGTGACAGCAGCGGGCTGCACCATACACGTCCCGCCGCAGACGCTGAACGGCGTCACATACACAAACGAAGTCAACGGCGATGTGAAAGTCGACGTGAACATCAACACGCTGACAACTACAGAGACAGACCACAGCGCCTTCCTCTGCTTCTTCGGCGCAACAGAAATTCACGTCACAAACGGTCTCTTCCAAAGTACCGTCCTGTTCGAATGTTTCAAAGACCTCGGCAACCATTCGGGGACCACAGACAACCCGGGCACCAACCACGACACCAAGACCACATACACAGAGGGTGCCGCAACAGATTGCAGCATCAGCTAGTCGGTTAGGCATAAGAGCCACGACGAGCCACGAGCCGGGAGCGATCCCGGCTCGTGGCCTTTGGGCAGCTGGCCAGACGGGAGAAATCCTTGACAGGACCATTTACGTTCCGATATCTTGCGGCGACGGGAACGGCTCGCCAGGGGGAGATTCAGGGGAATGCACAGCATCGGATTCAGGGGGGGACTGCGTCAGAGCAGGTTCGGTTTTCTCGTGCTTGCCACGATCGTCGCCTTTCTCGCATTCCATGCCAAGGCGGGCGCCGACCAGGTCATTTGTCAGGCGGGCTCCGAAGCCGAACATTGCACCGCGCCGACCGGGGTGGCGGTGGACCGTACGGACGGTCTGCTCTACGTCGCCGACAACGGCAACAAACAGGTCGACGTCTTCGACGCCGACGATGGCAGCCACCTCAGCTCCTTCTCGACGTCCTTCTTGACGGGGGTTTCTCTGGCCGGCATCGCGGTTGACAACAACCCGGCGAGCCCAGCTCACCACGACGTCTACTTGCTCGCAACGGATAGCTCAGACCCGGAAAACAACCGGGTGGTGAAGCTCGACGCGACGGCCGGGGGAGCGCTGTCTTTCGTGAAAGCCTTCGCGGAAGGTGGCTTCGTCAACCAGCCAAAGATAGCCGTGGGCCCGGGCGGCGTCGTCCACGTCGCCGACACTCCAAGCCTGGGCAGCGGCGATAGGCGGGTGTGGAGGTTCGACCACGAAGGCAACCCGCTCGCGTCGTGCGTGCCGTTGGCAAAACCAGCTCCGGAAGAATTCGGGGGGAACCTGAAGGGCTTCGCGGTTGACTCGGCAGGCAACTTCTACATTGCGAGCGCCGGCGGGCGGCCGATCTGGAAATTCAACGCCGGCTGCGCGGTGCTGTCGCCGCCGTCGCCGTTCCACACGTCCTTCAACATCCAGACCTTGGCGCTCGACGACGGTGACGATGTCTTCGTCAGCGACTCAACCGAAGCGGCCACCTCGATCTACCGATACGATGCCGCCGCGACCCTGCTCAAGGTCATTTATGGGGACGGGATGCTGAAAGTGCAACCAATCTCCTTGGCCCCCTTCAGCTCGGCCGGGGGCGATGTGTTCGCCGCCGAGCAGGGCGCGACGGGACAGGTGGTGCACGTCGACTTCCCACCGCCGGGTCCGGTGGTGCACCCAGACCCTGAGCTGACCTTCGCCGGCCCGATCGGCAACACCAAGGCGACGCTCCACACGAATATCAACCCCGAGGGCAAAGCGACGAAATACCGCTTTGAGTACGTCGACGACGTCTCATACGACTCCGAAGGAGGTTTCGAAAGCGCGAACGTCGAGTCAACGGCGGAATTCGACGTGGCACCGCCGGGGGCCGGGCCGGGCATCCTGCCGATCCCAGCGCTTTTCCGGCTGGCCCCGGCGAGCTCGGAGATCGGCTGCGCTGAGCCCGAAAACCCGCCGCAGCCTGGGTGCCTCGAGCCGAGCACCGAGTATCACTTCCGGGCGGTGGCAATCAACGCTGACGGAGAATCGGTCGGCCCGGCGAGCACCTTCAAAACCGAACCGCCGTTCGACATCATCGAAGTCTGGGCGAGCGACGTCGGCATCGACGCAGCGAAGGTCCACGCCAAGGTCAATCCGCTGAACATCCCGGCAAGCGGTCACTTCCAGTACGTCGACGAAGCGACCTATCTGGAAGACGTGGGCAAAGGGGGTAACGGGTTCGAGCATGCCCTGGCGAGCGAGACGGTCGACTTCGGCTTAGGGGAAGCGCCGGTCATTCGCAGCGGCCAGCTTCACTCGCTGAAAGCGGGCTCCGCCTATCGCTACCGGATCGTGGTCACCAACGTCTTCGGGTCGAGCGCAGACAAACAGGGCGAGTTCACCACCTTCGGGGTGGGCACGATCCCACCTTGCCCCAACGACGAGCTGCGCCTTGGGCCCTCGGCGGGGCTCCCCGACTGCCGCGCATACGAGATGGTCTCGCCGCCCGACAAAGGTGGCGGCGACATCGCAGTCCTCGACGGCCCGATCGACGGCTTCGTAGCCGAACTGAACCAAAGCGCTGCCGCGGTGTCCGGGGAAGGATGGGGGATCACCTACTCCTCGGTCCGTGCCTTCGGAGACGCGATCTCCGCCACCTTTGCCTCCCAATACATGGCGAGCCGCCAGCCGGTCGGCCACCCAGAGGAAGGCTGGCGAAGCCACGGAATCTCGCCGCCGCGCGAAGGTGCCAACTTCCTCATCTCCTCCGGGGTGGGCCGCGACACTCAATACAAGGCCTTCTCGGAGGACCTGGGGCAGGCGTGGCTTCGCAGCGACTCGGAACCGCTCTTGGACGAGGGGGCGATCGAGGGCTTCCCCAACCTCTACCGGCGCGACAACGCGAGCGAGGACTACGAGGCGATCTGCCCAGTGGAGCCGCCGAGCGCGAAAGCGGACGCCTACGTGCCCGAACCGCAGGGCTTCTCGGCGGACGGGGAGGTGACGGTGTTCCGGGCGGGGGACAAACTGACCGGGGACGCTTCGAGCGCGGACAACTTCCAGCTCTACGGGTGCAGCGGGGAGGCGCTCGAGGCGATCAGTGTGCTGCCGGCGGGCGAGGGCGGGGCGGCGACGGGCGGCAACGCGGCGGCGGGGACCGCGAGAAACACCTTCGGGGACCACCGGGAGCTTAACCTCCACAACGCGGTGGCGGCGGACGGGGAGCGCGTTTACTGGACCGACTCGGGCGGGGCGGACCGCGGGCCGGGAAAGATCTACCTGCGCGAGCGCCCCTTCGCGGCGGGCGGGGAGTGCAGCGGGCCGGCGGCGCCCTGCACGGTTGCGGTCTCGGGGCCGCTCTCGGCGGAGGCGGCGGAATTCTGGACCGCCGCGCCGGACGGCTCGGTGGCGATCTTCAGCTTCGCGGCCGGGGCGCTGGCGGGCAACCTCTACGAATTCGACGCGGGCAGCGCGACGAGCGAGCTGATCGCGGAAGGGGTGAGCGGCGTTGCGGGCTTCAGCGAGGACGCGGCGCGCCTCTATCTGGTTTCGACGAAAGCGCTGGCTTCGGGTGCCGTTTCCGGCGAGGAGAACCTCTACCTCTACGAGGCAGGTGAGGCAAGCCCGTTCAGGCTGGTGGCGACGCTGCCTGGAGGCACGAAAGTGGGGAGCCACTGTGAGATGACTGACACCAACCCCGGCTTTCGCTGCAGCCGCGCCACCGCCGACGGGCTGGCGCTGGCCTTCATGTCGCAGGATCCGCTGACTGGCTACGACAACGTCGACGCGGCGAGCGGGGAGGCCGACGCGGAGGTCTTCCTCTACGACGTGACGGCAAACGGGGGCGAAGGCGAGCTCCTCTGCGTCTCGTGCAACCCGAGCGGAGGGCGGCCGCGTGGGCGGGCGGTGCGGGTGCCCGTCGGCAGCGGCCCCGACGATTGGCTCGCCGCCAAAATCCCGGGCTGGCAGAGCGCCTTCCATGCCTCACGCGCCCTCTCCGCGGACGGGCGGCGCCTCTTCTTCGACAGCTACGACGCCCTCGTCCCCGCTGACACCAACGGCGCCCTCGACGTCTACCAGTGGCAGCGGGCGGGCAAAGGCGGTTGCGATGAAGGAGACCACGACCACTTCCCGTCAAACGGCGGCTGCCTGGCGCTGATCTCCTCGGGCCGAGGCCCCCAGGACTCCCGGTTCGTCGACGCCTCGGCGGACGGATCGGACGTCTTCTTCAAGACCTCCCAGAGCCTCTGGCCCGAGGACCCCGGGCTGATCGACATCTACGACGCGAGGGTTCAGGGCGGCTTCCCTTACCCGCCGGTCCCGCAGGCCGCCTGCGAAGGGGAAGCCTGCCAGAGCCCGCCCGCGCCCCCGCAGGCGCCGACGCCGGCAAGCTCGAGCTTCCAGGGCGACGCCAACCCCAGGGTGCGGGCGGCGAAGCGCTGCCCGAAGGGCAAACGCCGCGTCACCCGCAAGGGCAAATCGCGCTGCGTGGCTAAGAAGAGGAGAGGTGGGCGATGAAGCGCCTGTTCGCCATCTGTGCGGCAGCGGTCGTCGCCCTCTGGGCGGGCGCCGTCCCGGCAGGCGCCGACTTCGGCATAGAAGACGCCCAACTCTCCTTCCGCAACTCGCTTGGCGAACCCTCCTTGCAGGCGGGCTCGCACCCCTTCGCGACGCGGATGCGGGTGGACGTGGAGACGCTGCTCTCAGAAGGCCTCGAATTCCCCGAGGGAAAGGTAGAGGACCTGACGATCACTTTCCCGGAAGGCTTCGCGGGCAACCCGCTCGCGACGCCGTCCTGCGCGGCGGCCAACTTCATAACGATCGTGCCGGGTCCCGAAAAAGGCCCCCGCCCTGCCTGCCCCAACTCCACCGCGCTCGGGATCCAGGCGGTGAAGGTGGCCTTCGACCCCGTCTCCCCCGGTGAAGACGAATTTCTCCACGTCCCTCTCTACAATCTCGTGCCGCCGCCCGGTGTGGCGGCGCGGGTTGGCTTCATGGTGCTGGGCGTGCCAATCACCGTCGACGGCACCCTGCAGGCCGAGCACCCCTACCGCACGCAGGCCCACGCCACCAACATCTCCCAAGCCATCTTCTTCTACGGATCGATCACGACGCTGTGGGGGGACCCCGGCTCGCCGGCCCACGACCTGCAGCGCGGCAGCTGCCTGGTGGTCGACAAAGTCTCCGGCCCAGACGAACCGGTTCTCAGCGGCGATGAATGCCCGCTCGACTCCGGCCAGCGCACGGCGTTCACGACGGCGCCGCGCAGCTGCACGGGACCCCTTAAAACCCTCGTGGAGGCGTTCTCCTGGCCGATCTGGTCGCTTGACCCGCAGGGCAGCCTCGTCCCGGGACCGAGCCTGCACGACTCCTTCACCGCCGAGACTCCGTCCGGCATGGTGAACTGCCCCGCGCTTGACTTCGAGGCGAGCGTCTCGGCTCAGCCCACCACCGACCATGCCGAGAGCCCCACGGGCCTCCAGTTCGACCTGGCGATCTCCGACCCCGGCCTAACCAACCCCAACGAGGACGCGACCGCCTTCTCGGATTTAAGGGGCGCCATCGTCACCCTGCCCGAGGGGGTGACGGTCAACCCCTCCCAGGCAGAAGGGCTCGCCGTCTGCAGCGAGGCCGATCTGGCGCGCGAGACCGCCAGCTCGCCCTTCGGCGCCGGCTGCCCGGCCGCCTCGAAGGTCGGCACGGTGGAAGTCGAGACGCCACTGCTCGAGGGCGAGACGCTGAAAGGCTCTCTCTTCGTCGCCGAGCCCTACGAGAACCGCTTCGGCTCGCTGATCGCCGTCTATCAGGTGTTCAAGCTCCCCGAGCGCGGAATCGCGATCAAGCTGGCCGGCAAGGTCGAGCCCGATCCGCGCACCGGGCAGCTCGTCTCGACCTTCGGGCGGGCGGGCGAAGAGCTGCCCCAGGCTCCTTTCTCGGAGTTCCGCCTGCGCTTCCGCGAGGGCGGCCGCTCGCCACTCATCACCCCACCCGCCTGCGGCACCTACACCACCAAGGCGGTACTCATCCCCTGGGCCAACCCCGAAGACCCCTTCGAAGCCACCTCAAGCTTCCACGTGACCAAGGGAGTGGGAGGGACCCCCTGCCCGCCGCCCGGCCCGCAGCCGTTCGACCCCGGCATGGCCGCCGGTACCCTCAACAACGACGCCGGCTCGCACTCGCCCTTCCACCTGCGCCTCACCCGACGCGACGGCGACCAGGACCTGACCCGCTTCGACTCGACGCTGCCCCCCGGCCTGGTGGCGAAGCTGGCGGGCGTGGAGATGTGCCCCGAGGTCGCGATCGCGCAGCTCGAGCTGAAGACCGGCATGCAGGAGCTCGCCAGCCCATCTTGCCCGGCCAGCTCCAAGATCGGCAGGGTCAACGGCGGAGCAGGCGTCGGCTCCCAGCTCACCTACGTGAAGGGCTCCGTCTACCTGGCCGGCCCCTTCGCCGGCGCCCCTCTCTCGGTGATTGGCGTCGTCCCCGCGGTCGCCGGCCCCTTCGACGTCGGCGTCATCTCCACCCGCCAGGCGCTCACGCTCGACCCGGTCACCGCCCAGCCCCGTGTTGACGGCGCTCGCTCGGAGCCGATCCCTCACATCCTCGCCGGTATCCCGCTCAGGGTCCGCGACATCCAGGTCGACGTCGACCGCCCCCAGTTCACCCTCAACCCGACCTCGTGCGACCCGATGGCGATCGGGGCCGCGATCTGGGGAGGAGGGCTCGACGTCTTCTCCTCTCATGACGACGCCCCGGTGGCGCGCTCGGCCCGCTTCCAGGCCGCCAACTGCCTGAACCTCGGCTTCAAGCCACGCCTCGCCTTCACCCTGCGGGGCGGCACTGAGCGCGGCGACAACCCAGCCTTCACCGCCGTCCTTCGTCCCCGCTCCGGCGACGCCAACCTGAAGCGCACCGTCGTTCGTTTCCCGCGTGCCACCTTCTTAGACCAGGGCCACATCCGCACGGTCTGCACCCGCGTGCAGTTCGCTGCCGACGCCTGTCCGAAAGGAGCGATTTACGGCAAGGTCCGCGTCTTTACGCCGCTGCTCGACCAGCCCCTGGAAGGTCCTGTCTACCTGCGTTCCTCCGACAATCTGCTGCCCGACGTCGTCTTCGACCTGAAGGGCCTAGTCGATATCGAGGCGGCCGCGCGGGCGGACTCGGTAAATGGCAAGCTGCGCGTCACCTTCCCCGCCATCCCCGACGCCCCCGTCTCCAAGGCGATCGTGCGCATGCTGGGCGGTCGCAAAAGCCTTCTCGTCAACTCGCGCGACATCTGTGCCCCGATACCCCGTGCGATCGTCGCCATGGAGGGCCACAACGGCAAGGAGCGCACCCTGCGCCCGCAGATGAGGGCGAAAGCGTGCGGCGGCAAGGCCAAACGCACCCGCCGACGCTAGGGCCTGGCACATGAAGGTGGTGCTTGTCAAGTGGCTTTACTGAGTCTCTAACTGTCGCCGATGGCGGTCTGAAGGCTTGCCACAAAGGAGGTGGTGTCAAGGAAGTAGTTGGGATACGCCCGTCGCAGCGTGGCAAGTGATTCAACCGAAACGAGAACTACGTCCTTGGATGGATCACCTTCATGTGCGCGCTCAACCGCGCTGTACTCGCCCACTGCCACCACTTTGTCGCTGTAGCTGCGGACGTACAAGCGCTGAGCGGTGATGTCTAGCTCAAGCAAGAAGGTCGTGCCTCTGCTGGCTTCCATCGTCTGCTCCACGTGCCGGAGGGCCTCTCCGTACGCAGTCAGACGCTCGACCACGTTTAGCTCCTTGGCATGGTGGCGCAGCTCCTTAATCAACTCTGCCTCATCCGCTGGGGTGCCCGGCACAAGCGGGGCGCGCTCTCGCAGGGCCATTGCGGAGCTCATGAGCGCAAAGAACCTCAGCCACCCTTTCTCGCCCAGGCTCGACTTCAGCGCCTGTTGAGTAAAAGTTCCGACGGTCTCTACTGCGGTCGCCCACGCGTGCTGGAGCCGGGATCGGACCTGAAGCTCGATCCTAAGACCGTTATAGGTCTCCTGTTTGTCGCTGTAGTAGGCGTAGACCAGATGGATGCCTCGGTATCCGCTTGATTTGGGTTCCTCGATGTATTGGTCCGTGCGCAGCACTTTGTGCTTCATGCTGCTTTGCGTCTCGTAGTAGTTGACCACCTTGGCGACACTGCTAACGCTGGCCATCACAGCGCGAGCACCGCCGATGTCGTGCATCCGAGCCAAGTCCATTCCTGGGAATCGCTCAAGCTTGTGCCGGATCGAAGGAAGGCGCTTGATCCGTTGAGCCACGGTCGCATTGCTGTCGAAACGGCCCGCCACTCCGCGAAGATTGACTTGGAGCGTGTTCAGCGGATAGCTGTGCGACGAGCGCCAGTTGTTGATGACGGTCCGTGCCAGCTCCCGGTCCTCGGCGCTGGCAGCGGTATCTATGTAGGTGGCGCCAGCTTCATTGACTTTCGTGCGCGAATAGGCAGGGGTCGTCCAGGCCATTGCCGGAAAGCATATGGACCCAGCTTCGCTCGATAGCTCAAGCGGCTGGTCACGAGCGCGTAGCTCAAGCTCAGCCACCCACTAGCCAGCCCTTCCGGGCCGCTGAGCTTCTACAGAGAAGGGATATGTGTGGGCTTTCGTGTATCCTTAGCCCCTAGGAAATTTTAGTAAACGAGAACTTTGGGGGAGAGGAGTTTGCTGTGAGGGAGCGACTGCCGATGTTATTTGTCATGGCGATTGTGGCGATGTTCGTCGTTGCTGGTTGCGGTGACGAGGGAGACGACGCGAGCGCCGGGGACGGCAGCGCGCAGAATGGCGCTCTCTCAGGCAATTCGGACACGGACACGGACGACGGCGATTCCGGGACGGCTGGAGATGCCGCCGAAGCCGAGAGCATTTCGAAGAAAGCTTTCATCAAACAGGGCAACACGATCTGCGAGAGCACGGTGGGACGGATCGCTGCTCAATCGACTCCCGCTTTCAAAGAGTTGGAACGAGATAATGACGGTAGCTCCCCCCGCGCGGTGGAAATGGAAGTGATCTCCACCGTCGTGCTGCCCGAACTCCGCAGAGAGGTCGAGGAACTCGAATCGCTCGGATCGCCCGTCGGTGACGAGGTGAAGGTAGCCAGGATCACCACGGCGATCGGCGATGTGATCGAAGAAGCCGAAGACGATCTGGCGGCTGCCGCCGCTGCTTCGAATCAGTTCATTGAAGAGTCGTCAAACCTCGCTGCAAGCTACGGCCTCGACAAATGCCCCTACGGATGATCGCGTGGCCGAACTCGCTCTCGCGCGTTTCGTCCGATGGAAAGGCTCGTTGAATTCAGAAAAACGCCCGTAGATGTACCGATATACGCTATTCTCGTTCCCAAGCCCGGGTGGGTTCCGGGCTAACGAAATATCTCGAACTCAGGGAGGGAAACAGAAATGGCAAGGAAGCTCTTTGCCTTGGGCCAGCGAAGCCCGTGGGTGATCGCCGTAGTGGCGCTTGTCTTTGCAATGACGGGCGGTGCATTCGCGGCCAAAGGCGGTGTGATCATCAAAAAACTTAGCCAGATTGCACCCGGCGTTCAAAAACAGCTGAAAGGCAAACAGGGTCCAATCGGCCTCCAAGGTTCCGCGGGGCCTCAAGGGCCGGCCGGGCCAGCGGGGGCCGATGGTAAAAACGGCCCGACGGGTGCAACCGGGGCCACCGGCCCGACGGGTGCAACCGGGGCCAAAGGCTCGACCGGCTCGACCGGCTCGACCGGGGCGACTGGGGCGACTGGGGCAACCGGGGCGACTGGCGCGACCGGCAATATCGCCCCTCCTCTTACCGCTGGTGTGACCGAGACTGGCACCTGGTCGATGATCGTCACCGGTTCCGGCCCTTCGACGATCGGTATGGAGCCCATCTCCTTTGCAATCCCGCTTGCCGCTGACCTTCCAGCCGCCAACACGCATCTGGTCAAAATAGGGGAAACCCCCCCGGGGGCTTGCGATAACGGAACCGGCTTGGCGCCGAGCGTCGAAAACCCCGAGGCCGATTCTGGTCACCTATGTGTTTTCGAGGGAAACATGTTTGGTGCCGGTGGTGTCGAACCCGCCATTTTCAAACCGATACCCACCGATTTTGGCCCACCCCCGGGGACGCTTAAATCGGGCGCGGTGCTTCTTGTCTTTGATGAAGCAAAAGCGGGCTTTCCGGGTGCAGGGACCTGGGCAGTGACGGGATAGAACTCATTTCCAACTAGTAGACGAGCCTCGCTCTGAACCGCCTCAGGACAACAAGTGTCCTGGGGCGGTTTTGCTTACTCATCGGCCAGAGGTCGATCAAGTCGCCGGTGGGCCCGCCAGTTGCTCGATCCCGCTCGCGCGCTGGCCGCCGGCGGCCAGCATCAGCTTGAAGTCGTGGGGGCTGGAGGCGTAGTCGAGGGCGACCTCCTCCGTCACCTTGCCTTCCATCACGTAGGTGAGGAGCGACTGGTCGAAGGTGCGCATGCCGTAGTACTCGCCCTCGGCGATCACCTCGGTGATCTTGCCGGTCTCGTTGGGGTTGAGGATCAGGTCCTGGACCCGGCCGGTGACGACGAGGACCTCGGAGGCGGGGATGCGACCGTCGCCGGTGACATCTGGGACGAGGCGCTGCGCGATCGCGCCCTTGAGGGTGGCCGCGAGCATCACCCGCGCCTGGTGCTGCAGGTGGGGGGGGAAGAAGTCGACGAGGCGGTTGATCGTCTCGGTTGCGTCGAGCGTGTGGACGGTCGAGAGGACGAGGTGGCCCGTCTCGGCGGCCGAGAGGGCGGTGCGGACGGTCTCCTCGTCGCGCATCTCGCCGATCAGGATCACGTCCGGGTCCTGGCGCAGTACGCGGCGCATGGCGCGGGCGAAGCTGGTCGTGTCGGCGCCGACCTCGCGCTGGTTGATGATCGAGGTCTTGTCCTTGTGCAGGTACTCGATCGGGTCCTCGAGGGTGACGATGTGGCGCGGGCGGGTCTCGTTGATGTGGTCGATCATCGCCGCCAGGGTCGTGCTCTTGCCCGAGCCGGTGGTGCCGGTGACGAGGATGATCCCGCGCTGCTCCTCGGCCAACGAGCGAACGACGTCCGGCAGGCCGAGCTGCTCGATCGAGCGCACGTCGAAGGGGATGGCGCGGCAGACGATCGAGATCGCGCCCCGCTGTTTGAAGGCGTTGACGCGGAAGCGAGCTAGGCCGGAGATCGAGTAGGAGAAGTCTGCCTCGCCTTCCTCCTCGAATTCGGTCAGCGAGCGGACCTCGGCGATGTCGTGAAAGCCCTTCTCGGTCTCCTCTGGCGAAAGCTCGCCGTAGCCCTCGAGCGGCACCAGTTCGCCGTGCACGCGCACGATCGGCGGCGAGTTGACCTTGACGTGCAGGTCGGACCCCTCCCTCTCGACGAGGGTGCGCAGCGCTGAGTCGATCTCGAACATCCCGGCCTGTATCGGCCGCAGAGCGCGGCTTCCTTAGAGTTCGCCGACGCCGCCCGACTACCCGACCGGTTTCAGCGCCCCGGACTTGGCCAGCGTGGCCGCCTCGCCCGGCTCCGGCGAATAGATCTCGATCTGCACAGCGGGCTGATCGTCGAAGACGACGTAAGCATTGGTCGCGTCGGGGGCGCTGAGGGCCTGGAACCCGTCGTGTTGGGTGAGCTTGTGGCTTGCGCCTTCGGCGGTCGCCGCCGTATCCAGCGCCTGCTGGGCTTCCGGCACGGGATAGGTGCCGATGGTGAGGAACTCGGGGCGCTCGTCGCCCGCCTCGGCGCCACCGGTCAGGTAGCGGATGTAGAGGCGACCGTCGGGGGTGGTGCTCAGCTCATAGCTGTCGGTGCCGGCCCGGGCTCCCACCCAGAAGGCCGGCTGGCTCAGCTCGCTGGCGCTGGCAAGCAGCTCCGACTCCGAGAGCGCGACCGCATTGGCGGCGGTCTGGGCGCCCTCGGCCGAGTCGTCGTCCGAGCCGCCCCCGAGCAGCGCGATTGCGCCGAGGACGACAGCGAGCACGACCAGCAGGGCCGCGACCGCCGTCCGCACGGTCTTCGCGTCGCCCTTCCGCAGGTTCTCCTTGACTCCTCGAGCTGCCACCAGACCCCCCTTCGTTTCCCCTGCCGACAAGAAACACCCAATGCGTATTCAGTCTAATTCACCGATGTACCGAGACGCGCCGGCCGCGTGCAAGAATGCCCGCCGGCATGGACCTGCTCCTCTGCTGGCTGATCGCCCCTGCCGGCCTGCTGCTGGCGGCGGTCGGTCTCTCGCTGCTGGTCGAGCGGCTGACCGACTTCGCGCTGCCCTGGACGCTGCGCCCGGCTCTCGGCCTGGCTGTGGCGATCGTCATCGCGCAGTTCGGCACCGCGACCGAGGCCACGGCGGAGCTGACCCTGCCGGCCACCCTGTTCCTCGCCGTGCTCGGTCTCCTCGCCGGCCGCGCGGCGTTCGCCCGGCGGCCGGGCAGGGCGGAGATAGGTGTCGCGCTCGCCGTCTACCTGCTCTACGCCTCGCCCTTCCTGATCGTCGGCGAAGCGACCGTCGCCGGCTACATCAAGCTCGACGACACCGCCACCTGGCTGGGCATCACGGACCACGTCTTCGAGTTCGGACGCGGCCTCACCGACCTGCCCCCTTCGACCTATCAGCAGGTGCTGGTCGACTACCTCGGCGGCAGCTACCCGATCGGCGGCTTCGTTCCGGCGGCGCTGATGTCGGAGCTGTCCCGCCAGGACATCGCCTTCACGATGCAATCGTCGATGGCGTTCGCAGCCGCGACGATGGCGCTGCTGCTGTTCGAGCTGGCCCGCCGTCTGGTCAGGGGCGCGTTGCTGGCGGCGGCGATCGCGATCCTCGCCTCTATTGCCTCGCTGCTGGTCGGCTACTACCTGTGGGGAGGCGTGAAGGAGATGGTCGTCGGGGCGCTGCTGCCCCTCGGCCCGCTGCTGGCAGCGTGCGCCGCAGCGGCGGGTTGGCCCCGCTACGCCTGGGCGCCGCTCGGCCTCGCCGTGGCGGCGATGATCGTCGTGCTTGGGCCGGGCGGGGCCGTCTGGGCGGTGCCGACGTTGCTGCCGGCGGCCGTCGTCGTCCTGCGCCGCGACGGCGTCCGCCGCGCCCTCGCTCTCGCCTGGCCGATCGCAGCGCTCTCGCTGCTCCTCGTCCTGCCGGTCGTCTTCACGCCGACCGGCATCTTCGACCCGCTCAACGAAGGGATCACCGGGGCCGACGAGCTCGGCAACCTGACCGGCCCGCTCAACTTCTTCCAGCTCGCCGGCTTCTGGCCGGCGTTCGACTTCCGCGAAGCCCCCCACCTGGAGCCGTTCGCGATCGCCCTGGCGGCGGTCTGCCTCCTCGTCGCCCTGCTCACCGCCATCGCCGCGGCCCGCCTCGGCGAGCGCGACGGGATTCCGCTGGTCGGCTACCTGGGCGGCGGTGCCGTCGGCGCCCTCGCGATCGCCTACTTCGGCTCCACCTGGGTCGACGCCAAAGTGATGGCGACGCTTTCGCCGGCGCTGTTGGCGGCGGCGCTGATCGGCTTCGCGATGCTCGGTCAGCGCACCGGCTTCCGCCTCGAGGCCGCCGTCCTCGGCACGCTCGTCGCGGCGATGGTCGCCTGGTCGGCCTTCCTCGCCTACCAGGGGGTCTGGTTCGCCCCCCGCTCGCACTTGGTCGAGCTGGAGGAGATCGGCGAGCGCTTCGCCGGCGAGGGCCCGGCCCTCAGCACCGAGGTTTCCAACTACGGCCCGCGCCACTTCCTGCGCAAGCTCGATCCGGAGGGCGCCGGCGACCGCCGCAACCGCCCGGTCACCCTGCTCGACGGCAGCGTGCCGATCGACGGCGAGTACGTCGACCTGGACCAGATCGCCACCTCCGAACTCGACCCCTACGCGCTGCTGGTGACCCGTCGTTCGCCGACCGAGAGCCGCCCGCCCGCCGGCTTCGACCTCGCCTACCAGAGCGAGCACTACGACGTCTGGCGCCGGCGCCCGGCACCC
The DNA here is from genome assembly GCA_963703235.1 of uncultured Solirubrobacterales bacterium. GTDB lineage: Bacteria > Actinomycetota > Thermoleophilia > Solirubrobacterales > 70-9 > VRUE01. The sequence goes on from OY969802.1 coordinate 262,093, forward strand.
GGGGCGCTGGTCGAGCACATGCCGCTGGGAACCGATCTCGATGCGGGCGACGTTCCCGACTGCGCCGAGCTCGGGCGACAGGCGCGGGCGGCGGGGGAAGGCGGGCGCCTGGTCGCGGCACGGGTGGGGACGCCGATCGCGATCGAGTTCCCACCGGACACTCTGCCCGCGGGCTGGACGTCTCCCTCGCCCTACACCGTCGCCCCCGCTGGTTCCGGCGGCTTCGGCCTCGAGTTCGCGGTGCCCGAGGACGGCGAGTACGGGCTCTGGCTGGCCGGCAGCGTCTTCGGCGGCCTCACCCTGAGCATCGACGGGGAGGAGGTCGCCTCGGAGCGGGCGGTGGTCGAGAACGACGGCGGCTACGAGCGGCTGGCGTCGATCCCGCTCGCGGCCGGCCCCCATCGCCTCGACGTCGAGTACAAGGGCGCCGGCCTCCAGCCGGGCAGCGCCCCGGACCCGTGGGCGATCGGCCCGCTGCTGCTGGAGGCCCCCGCAGCGGGCGACCCGGGCACGTTCGCCGTCGAGCCGGGCGAGTACCGCCGCCTCTGCGGCGCGCGCTGGGACTGGGTAGAGGCCTACGCCGAGTGAGGACGAAGCCCTAACGGCGATTGAAGAAACCCTTTGTTTCCCTTGCAGGCACCTTCTCGTTCCGTTATGGTGCCGACAGCGACCCGGTGGGACGGGCCGCGCCACTCAATTGCAGGGAAAGGGGAACCCCGATGACTTCAACGCCGAGTCCGCGCCTCCGGGCGCTCGGTCGACCACTCGATGTCGCCGGCTTGGCCGCGGCGGTTGTTCCATTGCTGGCCGTCGCATTTCTCCTCGCGATTCCCATGAGCGCCTCGGCTGCCGACGACTCGGCCGGCGCCTCAGCGAAAAAATCGAAATACGTGATCACCAAACTCAGCCAGATCAAGCCCAGCGTCCTCAAACAGCTGGAAATCCCCGGCCCGGCCGGCCCCCAGGGACCGATCGGCTCAGCCGGGCCGCAGGGCGCCAAAGGCGACGCCGGGTCGGCCGGAGCAGTCGGAGCGGCCGGCCCCACCGGCCCAACGGGCCCGACCGGCAAAACCGGTAACACGGGCCCAGTTGGTCCGGCCGGATCTCCGGGTCCGACCGGCGCCCCCGGTATCGCTGGGTCCACCGGTCCGACCGGACCTACCGGACCTACCGGTCCCCCAGGTCCGACCGGCGCCCCCGGTGTAGCCGGCCCCACCGGTCCGACCGGCCCGACGGGCTTGACTGGAAGCTCGGGGCTGAAAGGCGACACCGGTGACACCGGTGACACCGGACCCTCAGGTGGCCCGATCGGCCCGACCGGCGATACCGGCCTGACCGGTCCGCCCGGGGCAACCGGCGCCACCGGTCCAGCCGGGCCGTCAGGCCCAACCGGCGCTACTGGTCCCACCGGCGCTACTGGGCCGACCGGTCCCCCCGGTACCACGGGAGCGACCGGAGTCGCTGGCCCAACCGGCCCGTCCGGACCCAAAGGCGACACTGGCGATGGCCTCACCTATCCCCTGACCGGCGTCTGGAGTGTGGACGCAGAACAGGGCCTCAACGAAGCCAAAACCCCGCTCCAGGTTTCGATTTCCTACATCCAGAAAATCGAACCTTCTCCGGATCTTGTCTTCGTCAGCGCCCCGACGGGTCCGCCCGCTGGCTCAGCTTTCATAGTCGAGCCATCCAACGGCACGATCATCGATGAAGACGTCTCGCCGGCCGAGCGCGAAGCCCGCTGCGGCTCGGGCACCGTAGCGATCCCAGATGCCAAACCGGGAAATCTCTGTGTCTTCACCGAGGTGGAAAAAGATATTACGATCCCCATAATACCGCTCATAAGCGAACTGGACCCAGCGAAAGCTACTTGGACCAGCCCTGACCCGGAGAGTGGAGCCGCGTTCTCCTTCACCCTCAACGAACCGGAACTAGGGCTCAATAATTCATTTGGTGGCTACGCCCGGGGTTCGTGGGCAGTGAGTAAATAGCGCGGGCTCGCAGCTGCGTAAATGAAGGCCTCGAGCTTGGCCTCGGTGGTGTCACTGAACCGGGACCCTTTTCGCATGTTGTCTGCGGTTGGTGTAAGCTTTCCTCAGGAAGTTCAAACTGAAGGGGGAAGGGTGTGTTGATCGCGCGTAGTATTTCCGTCTTGGTAGTAGTGGCCGCGCTCGTCGCGATACCCGTCGGCTGTGGCGACGATGGGGACGACTCAGCGACCACCCTGGAGACGTCTTCGCTTACCAAAGCGGAATTCGTCAAACGCGCCAATGCTATCTGCAACGAGAGCATCGCAGATGTCGGCAAACAGCTTGAAGATTACCTGGTGGATCGTCAAAATTCGAAAAAGGGCGCAGACGAACTGGCGGCGGATGCGCTGCGGGCCATCGCCTTGCCAGCAATCGAAACGCAGCTGGAGGAAATCGAAGAGCTTGGAGCCCCCGATGGTGAGCAAAAGGAGATCGAGGCTTTCCTCACCGCCCAGCAGCGCTCGGTCGAGCAGCTCGAGCAGCGTCAAAACGTATCGCTTTCCACCGACCTCGAGCCTGCATTTCGTCAAGCAGGCAAGCTGGCACGCCAATATGGCTTGAGCTCCTGTGATTTCAGTTAGCCGGACGCTCCTCCTCGCGGTCGTCGTTGCGATCGCGGGCGCTTTCGCTGGCTGCGGCGGTGGGGATGACGCGTCCGATGCGAGCGACACGACGGTCCGCTCGAAAAGTGGGCTGCCAATCGAGGCGGCGGCGGGGCTGCCCCTGAGGCCCAATTTCTTAACTAAAGTGCAGTACACGGCCCGCGCTAACGCAATCTGTCGGGAGAGTTGGGCCGACATGTTGGAAGAACTCGATCGCGAAAGACGGAGCCGCTCCGGCGTTAGCGAGGAAGACCTCTTTGCCTCCATTAGTCAAAACAGCTTTGTGTTGCACATGCAGTTCTGGTTCGACGACATCAGTTATCTCGGCACGCCGAAAGGTGAAAAATCGGAGCTTGAAGCGATGCTGGAGGCTCTGCAACTCGCTGTGTACGCCGGTCAGGAACAGCGCATTCCCGATCCCGTTCGCTACGCGGCGATATTCAGCAGCTACAACCGGCTGGCTCGTGACCGGGGCCTCGACGAGTGCCTGGTCCAAGCCGATTCCTTCTAAGGCGGGACCATGCGCTATTTGATGCCCACCACCGAACGGCACGCGCGGCGCATACTCGGGCGCAGTTTGCAGGCAAAATTAACTCGAGGCCGCACTATCGACATTAAATGTCAGATTTACTAGATATTTCTTGCGCATAAGCCCCAGGATCGTTATCTATCTGCCATCCCTAACAGGGACGTAGACCGCCTTTAATCAAGGCCGGCCTACTGCAATCCAAAGGGAAGGAAGATGATGATTCGTAACCTGAAGACCCTCGGGTTGGCCATTCTCGCGCTTCTCGCCATGGCTGCCATGACGGCGTCGGTGGCGCAGGCGACCGCTGGAAACGCCCAATACACATCGGAAAACAAAACCGTCACCCTCGACGGAACAGATGAGGACCCGGACGGCACCTTGGTCCGCGACAGCCGGACCATCACCTGCACACATGCGCACTACACCGGAACGGCTGCGCATGGTGCTGTGATAGCGACAATACAGCCCCTTGAATACACACACTGCACAAATCAGCTCAATGGCCCTGCAACAGTCACAATGAACGGTTGTGCGTTCGTCATTGAAGCTACAGCAGACGCAGCCGACACATTCACAGGAATTGCCGCCCTGGAGTGCGAAGGACCCATTAAAAAAGTTGAAATCCACACCTACTCAAATGTGCATAATCATACGACAGGTGTTGTCCAATGCACATATGAATTCACGTCAGCTAATAACCAGAACCTGACCGGGATCGATCTGACAAACATCGCAGCTCACGGCAGTACACCCAAAGACTACATTACAGCCGATATCGATATTCAGAATCAGATCAACTCAAAACGAGTTGCTGGTTCGGCAGTGGTTTGCGGCACCGAAACAGACCACGTAGGTGACCTGACCGCGAAAGTGAAGCTCAAGGGTACAGACTCGCTTGGAGCGGACGTCGGCATAACAGTCAGCACAAAATAGATCGCAGCTAAGTTCACCTGGCGCAGGTTGAGCGCAAGCAAGGCATGCGTGGGTAGCACCAGGGCCGGGATTCGATCCCGGCCCTGGTGTCTTTCGCCAATGCCTAAGCGGGGTCGCGGTGCTACCCTTGGGAACTGCCACGCGAGCTACACCTCGTTTGGCCTGACCCCGGAAGCTCGTACGCCAGCAGCTACCCTCGGATCTTGATTGACCCGTCATCGATCCGCATCGGGATGGTGTCTTCGACCCTTGGGTGAATCTGATCCAGCTTGACCATGAAGTCATCCCAATTGACGCTGATCTTCATCAGCGTCACCACCGAGCCGAGGTGCTCACGGAGTTTCGGGTAGCCAATGTTCGAGGTCAGGCGCTGGAAGTACTTGTGCTTGCGCCGCCCTCTCTCGTCCTTTGGCGTCGCCTTCTGAAGCTCCTCCAGCACTCCGGGCGCGAGGCGCTTGTAGACCACATCGTTGGTCAGGTGGCCGAAGTACTGCGGTTTGTGGACGGTTTCGACCGGGAAAGGCAATCCGCGCAGCCGGAACATCTCCGCGTAGAAATCAGGCGGGAAGGTCTGCACGTACGCCTGGATCTCCTTCGCGATGAATTCCTCCAGGATGGTCGCGAGGGCGTCCCTGGCCCGAATGTCCTGATAGCCGGTCGCCTCATCGACCAAGGCGATGATTCCGACGGTCGCCAGCCCGCGCATGATGATCTCGGCTTGAGCCGCCGTCCGTTCCTGCGGCGTGGAAAGGGCATCGGCTTCCCTTGCCCGCAAGTAGACCTCGCAGACCTCGGGCAGGAGTTCGGCGTTGTAGCCGCTGGCGCGACCACCGTTCGGCAGCGCGAAGGTGATTGGCTTCGCCTTCTCGTAGATGGTGGAGGCGATGTAGGGCGCGATCGCTTTGCCCTGGAGGATGGGCGGGAGATCAGCGTTGCGTTCGCGGTAGCCCTTCGCCCGGCGGTGGCGACCCAGGGCGCTGAGGAACGTCGCCTGCGTGACGACTCGCGTCCCATCGATCAGGACGTAGCACTCGATCTCGATGTCTCCGATCCGAAGCGGCTTGTCTGGCGAGCCGCAAACGGCATCGGCGACTTCCTTCTCCTTCTCCCAGCGCGCCGCCGCGGCTCGGCGCGCTGACTCGCTGAGTTCGGCCGAGGTCATCTTTTTGGCTCGGGCTTTGCCGCCCTTCGCTCGCCCCTTCTTTGAACCGTCGCCGCCGCTTTTGGACGCTTCCTGGTCTTCCATGCGTACAAAACCCCGTTTCCGCCTGAATTGCAGGCATCTGAGAACCGATGCGTGCAATATAGCGTCGGAAGAGGCGGCAAACGTCGCCGCCGCTCCAGCCGGGTAAACCGCTCTGCAAAGCGAGGTATCGATGATTCGGCTACCGAGCGATTCCACGCCTAGAGCGGCGTAGGGAGTTTCGCTAATCCCTCAACTGCGCCGCCCTCGGCTTCAAGCCGCGCCTCTCGCTGCGCCTGAAGGGCGGAACCTCGCGGGGCGCCCATCCAGCCCTGCGCGGCACCTTCGCGCCTCGCCCCGGTGACGCCAACCTGCAGGAGATGGTCCTGCGCCTGCCCCGCTCGGCCTTTCTCGACCAGGCGCACATCCGCACGATCTGCACCCGCGTGCAGTTCGCCACCGACAATTGCCCCGCCGGTGCCGTCTACGGCCAGGCCAAGGCCTTCACCCCGCTCCTCGAGCAGCCACTGGAAGGCCCGGTCATCCTGCGCTCCTCCGACCCCGGCCCTGCTCGCGCTTCTAGCCATGGCTGCATGACGGCGTCGGTGGCGCAGGCGACCGCTGGAAACGCCCAATTCACATCGGAAGGCCAGTGACAAATCACAACGAACGGTTGTGCGTTCGTCATTGAAGCTGCAGCAGAGGCAGCTGACACATTCACAGGAATTACCAACCTGGAGTGCAAAGGACCGCTGAAAAAGTTGAAATCCACACCTACTCAACGGTCCACAATCATTCGACAGGCGTTGTCCAATGCAGATATGAATTCACGGCGGCTGACAACCAAAACCTGAATGGGATCGATCTGACGAACTTCGCGGCTCACGGCGCAATACCCAAAAACTATATTTACAGCCGATATCGATATTCAGAATCTCCAACTCAAACGAGTTGTTGGTTCGGCGGTGGTTTGCGGCACCGACCAGAAATCGCGCCGGTGAAGTTGCCGTCCGTGTTGAACTTCTGAATCCGGTTCTCACCACCGACGTAGACCGTCGCGCCGTCGGGGCTTGCGGCGATGTAGTTGCCTGGCACAAGTGCTCCAAATCCGAGCGGACTCGCAAGGCCTACGGGGTGGAGGGCCATTACCGGAGCCTTCGGTCCCGCCAGTTGACCCTTGCCCACTCTCAAGCCCGCCTTGCATACATCACCATTCGCAGGAATGCAAATCTCGAACTCATCTTGGGAGCCACCACATCGTCGCATAGCAGTCAGCACAAAAATAGATCGCAGCTAAGTTCAACTGGCACAGGGTGCGTGGCTAGAGTTGCGAAAAGGATGAGACGTAGGAGTTCCTTGACAAGACGTTCTATATTCCGATACAGTGCCCCCTAGCGCGTGCTCGAGGTAGAGCCGCAAACAGGGAACCCGGGAAGCACGGAACGCAGGGGAAAGGATACGAGGTTGACCGCAGTTCTAGGCAGGGGCAGGGTCGGCTTGCTGATCCTTGCGGGCCTGATGGCGTGGATGGCTGTTACGCCAGGCCGGGCAATGGGAGTAGAGCCGCCGCTCCTAACTGAGCTTTGCCCGAGTGGCACCGGCGCTGGGCAGTGCAATGTTCCGCGCGGCATTGCGGTTGATTCGGCTAGCGGGCGCTTCTACATTGCCGATCAGGAGAATGACCGTATCCAAGAATTCACCGTTTGGGGTGAGCCAATAAGGACTTGGGGCTGGGATGTCGTCACTAACGGACCTGGCGACGATGTGGTGGCTCCCGAAGATGAGTTCGAGATTTGCATTCCTGCGAATGGTGATGTATGCAAGGCGGGCTTGAGGGGGGGTGGCAAGGGTCAACTGGCCAGACCGCAAGGTCTAGCTATAGGAAGCGATGGCAGCCTTTACGTTGCGGAAGGTGATGTTGGCAGTCGCCGCGTTCAGAGGTTCGATGCCGACGGCAACTTCCTGCTGACGTTCGGCGGTGATGTCAACAAAACCAAGGTCGAAGAAGGAAAACCGGAAGCAGAACGCAACCGCTGTCCGGTCGATCCGGGAGACATCTGCCAGGTCGGAACCGAAGGCCCCGGTAATGGCCAATTTGGAGCACTGGTGCCAGGCAGCTACATCGTTGTGAGCCCCAACGGCGCGACGATCTACGTTGGTGATGAGAACCGAATTCAGAAGTTCGACACGGACGGCAACTTCACCGGCGAGATTCCCTTCACCGGGGGGGCGCTGCCGGAGGCGGGGACCGTCCGCGCCCTGGCGGTCGACCCGACCGGGGATCTCTACTTCGCTTACAACAGCAATCTTGTGCCCTTCACGAGCGAATGTAAACAGCCGAACGTCCACCGCATCGACCCGGTCAGCGGTGAAGAGGTGGGGGGAGCGCTCGAGGTCGACTGCCCCGGGGCAGTCGCGACCGACGAGGAGGGCAACGTCTACGTCTTCGGCAGGAGCGTCAACGTATCGGCGGGCGATCCCCGCAACCACCCGGCGCGGATCCTGCAGTTCGACCCCTTCGGCAAAGAGAGCGACCGCTTCCTGGAAGGGGCCTTCAACGAATCGACCGGCCTCGCGACTAGCTCGGCCTGTGGGATCGAGGGCGTCGAGCTGCTCGTCTCGAACATCAGCCCCTCCTTCGTCCGCATCTACGGCCCACCGTCGCAGGACTTCGACCCGCCCTGCGACCCGCCGCCCGACGACCCGCCGGCGATCGAGGACCAGTACGCGGTCTCGGTGGGCACCGACGGCGCAACCGTGCGAGCTGAGATAAATCCCATTTTCTGGAACGACACTCGCTACTACGTCCAGTACGGGACCGGGAAATGCTCAGAAGGAGGTTGCGAAGAAGAGCAGCCGCTGCCCCCGGGTCTCCTGCTCACCAACGACGTGAAGAACGAAGCGCTCACCACCGCTGGGATCTTCCTCGGCGATCTCGCGCCTGACACCACCTACCACTACCGCTTTGTCGCCGAGTCGAGCGGCGGCGGGCCGGTGTTCGGGGTCGGCGCCACGGAGGGGGAACCGCAGGGAGAGGAAGGAACCTTCAGGACCTTCCCACCGCCGGCGTCGGCGAAGACCGATTGCCCCAACCAGCAGTTCCGGATCGGACTCGCGGCCCCCCTGCCTGACTGCCGCGCCTACGAGATGGTCAGCCCGCTCGACAAAAACAGTGGCGACATCGGGACCGACGAAGCAAAGTTCGTCTTCGACGCGTTGAACATCCAGCTGGTCTCCCCTGACGGGGCGAGGGCCACCTACTCCTCGTTCCGAGCCTTCGCGGATCCCGAGGCGGCGCCGCTGCACAGCCAGTTTCTCTCCAGCCGCGACTCGCAGGGCTGGAGCACGCACTCGATCTCGCCGCCGCGGACCTCGGTTCCCTTCTTCCCGGCTCTCGCGCACCCCAACGCCACGCAGTTCAAGGCCTTCTCGGAGGATCTCTGCAACGGCTGGTTCATGCAGGACACCGACCTGGCGCTGGTCGAAGGGGCGCCGCCGGGCGTACCGAACGTCTACCGGCGCGCGGACGGCGATTGTGGCGCAGGGGGCTATGAGCTGATCACGGTCGAGCCGCCGCCGGGCTTCAGCGCCGCCGCCGAACCCGCCGACAGCGAATACGGCCCAGCGGTGCAAGGCGTCTCTGCCGACTCCAGCCGCACGCTGCTGCGCGCCCCCGCGGTCCTGACCCCAGACGCCTGCACGAGCGCGCCCGGAACCGTGGAAGGCAAGGGGCTTCACCAACTCTACCTGCACGCGTCCGCTGGCCTGGGGGCCGGAGGGGAGCTGCACCTGGTCAGCATCCTGCCAAGCGGCAAAGCGGCGTGCGAGCATTCCTCAGGCGGCACCGCGCAGGGACCGCTCGGTGGCAACCGCGAGGACAGCGTCCACCACGCGCTCTCGGCCAACGCCTCGCGGGTGTTCTGGTCAGAGAGCCCGACCTCTGGCGGGGAACACGATCAACCAGGCCCCCTCTACCTCCGCCTCAACCCCGAGCAACTCGACAGCGCCCAGTCCCTCGGCAGCGCCACCGGCACCGGCAACCTGATTACGGGCTCGAAAGTCGTCACCTCGCTGAAAACGACGAACGGCGCCTTCGCGGTCGGCCAGAGCATCGCCGGCAAAGGCATACCCGCCGGGACGACGATAACCGCGGTTACCGCAGCCTCCCTGACCCTCTCCCTGGCTGCGACCGAAACGACCAAAAAAGACACCCCGGCCGAGCTCAACGCTTTCAGCGAATGCATCGAACCCGAAAAAGCCTGCACGTTGCAGATCTCAGCGGCCAACGACACCCGTTTCTGGCACGCCGACCCGGCCGGCACGCATGCCCTATACACCACCGGCGGGGGGCTGTTCGAATTCGACGTCGCGGCCGAGGAAAGCACTGCGATTGCGGCAACGAGCGTCAAAGGCGTGATGGGGGCGAGCAGCGACCTATCACGGGTCTATTTCGTCTCCACCGCGGCGCTGACCGGCGAAGCCCAGAACAGCGAGGGCGACAAAGCGATCACCGGGCAGCCCAACCTCTACCTCTACGAGCGAAGCGTGGGCTTCACCTTCGTAGCGACCCTATCTGCCCTCGACACCCGCAACGTCCCCACCCACTTCGAGGTGGCCTCGCCGATCGCGACCTTGCCCGACCGCCGCACCTCGCGCGTCAGCCCCGACGGCCTGCACGTAGCCTTCTCCTCCGCGGGGCAGCTGACCGGGCACGACAACACCGATCTCTTCAGCGGCGAGCCCGATACCGAGGTCTTCCTCTACGACGCGCAGCCCGGCGGCGCGGGGGAGCTGGCCTGCCTCTCCTGCAATCGCAGCGGCGCGCGACCGCGCGGGCGCAACATCAGGGGCAACTGGATCGCCGCCACGATCCCCGGTTGGGAGTACCAGCTTCACCCTTCGCGCGCCCTCTTGGCCGACGGCGCCCGTGTCTTCTTCGAGAGCTTCGAGCCGTTGGTTTTGCGCGATACCAACGGCAAGCGCGATGTCTATGAGTGGGAGCGGGCTTCGAGCGAGGAAGAGTGCACAGAACAACTCGGCGCCGAGCTCTACCTCGAGGAAGCCGGCGGCTGCATCAGTCTGATCTCCTCGGGCCAAAGCGCCGAAGACTCCGACTTCGTCGACGCATCGGCTGACGGCGCTGACGTCTTCTTCTTCACCGCCTCAAGCCTGCTTCCCCACGACTTCGGCCTGGTCGACATCTACGACGCCCGCGTGAACGGAGGCTTCCCACCGCCCAAACCGACCGAGCCCTCCTGCGAAGGGGAAGCCTGCCAGCCCGCTCCTCCGCCGCCCGACGATCCGACGCCGGCCACCTCCGCCGCGGGCCACGGCAACGTCGTCCCAGGCTCGGCGAAAGTCCGCTGCCCTAAGGGGAAGCGCCGTGTTACCCGGGGCGGCAAAGTGCGTTGCGTCAAGAAGAAAAAGCGCGCCGCTGGGCGCAGCAGGAGGGCGTCCCGGTGAAGCGATCCCTCCTCATCGTCGCTCTGACTGCCTTGCTGGCTGGCGTTCTTGCGTCACCGGCTGCGGCCGCTTTCGACTTCGAGGGCCTCGAAGCTTCCTTTACCGAAGAAGACGGCGGTCCCACCTCCCAGGCCGGGGCCCACCCCTTCGCCTTCACGACGACCCTTGGCTTCGAGACCAAACCCGAACCTGCACTCGGCTTCGAAGTCCCCGACGGCTCGGCCAAGGACCTGATCATCACGGCGCCCCCGGGCCTGGCCGGCAATCCGACCGCAACCCCGCGCTGCACGACGCTGGAGTTCTTGAAAGAAGACTGCCCCTTCGGCTCGCAGATCGGCACCACCGAGATCACCTTCTCAGAACCCGGCAACACCGATAGCCCGGCGGTCTTCAACCTCACTCCTCCGCCGGGCGTGGCGGCGAAACTCGGCTTCTTCGTCGAAGACGCGGTGCCAGTGACGATCGAGGCCGGCGTCAACCCCAACCCCCCCTACAACATCGTCGCCAAGATCGAGAACGTCTCCCAGGCCCTCCCCTTCTACAGCGCAACGACGATCATCTGGGGCAACCCCTCCGACCCCGCCCACAACCCAGATCGCAACGGTTGCGCGGGCGAATGCGCGACCAGCTTGCCCCAGGTCCCCTTCCTGACCGTGCCACGGGCCTGCGAGGGGCCGCTCGCGACGATCTTCGAAGCCAATCCATGGGAGGCTCCCGAGACCCTGGTCAAAGACGAAGTCCTGACCCCTGGCTTTGCGAACTGCGCCAAATTGGGCTTTGCCCCCGAGATCGCAGCCCAACCAACCTCAAAAGCGGCCTCGGCCCCGACCGGGCTCGACTTCGACCTGGAGATCGACAACGAGGGCATCCTCAACCCGAGCGGAATCGCCGACTCCGACATAAAGAAAGCCGTCGTCACCCTGCCCGAGGGCGTCACCGCCAATCCCTCCCTCGCCGAAGGGCTTGCCACCTGCTCGCCGGCGGCCTACGCGGCAGAGGCAATCGGCTCGGACCCGGGCGAGGACTGCCCCGACGCCTCCAAGATCGGCACGGTGGAAACGGAAACGCCGCTGCTAAAGGACGAGGTGTTGAAGGGCGAGGTCTTCATCGCCTCCCAGGACGACAACCCCTTCAATTCCCTGCTCGCCCTCTACATGGTGATCAAGGACCCAGAGCTCGGGATCCTCGTCAAGCTCGCCGGCAAGGTCGAGCCCGATCCCGAGACCGGGCAGCTCACCACCACCTTTGGCGAACCCGGCCATGAGGTGCCGCAGTTCCCGGTCTCGAGCTTCCATTTCCACTTCCGCGAGGGCGGCCGCAGCCCGCTGATCACGCCCAACGCCTGCGGCACCTACGAGACCAAGGCGGTCTTCACCCCCTGGGCCAACCCGGCGAAACCGTTCACCGCCACCGCCTCCTTCCAGATCACCCAGGGGGTGGGTGGCGGTCCCTGCCCCGGCGCGGGCGCCCCGCCCTTCGACCCGGGCCTGCAGGCCGGCTCGCTCAGCGGCGACGCCGGCGCCCACTCCCCCTTCTACATGCGCCTCACCCGCCGCGACGGCGATCAGGACCTGACCCGTTTCGCGGCCAAGCTACCGCCGGGCGTGGTGGCGAAGCTGGCGGGGGTGAGCCAGTGTCCCGCCGCCGCGATCGCCGCCGCCAAGGCAAAGAGCGGCCGAGCTGAGCTCGCCGAGCCCAGCTGTCCGGCAAGCTCGCTGATCGGCAGGGCACTGGGCGGGGCGGGCGTCGGTGCCCAGCTCACCTACGTGCCAGGGAAGATCTACTTCGCCGGCCCCTACAACGGCGCGCCCCTGAGCGTCGTCGCGATCGTCCCCGCCGTGGCAGGGCCCTTCGACGTCGGCGCCATCGTCACCCAGCAGGCCCTGCGAATCGACCCCAGGACCGCAGAGGTCCTGGCCGACGGCGCCGCCTCCGACCCGATCCCCCACATCCTCGCCGGCATCCCCCTACGGGTCCGCGACATCCGCGTCTACGTCGACAGGCCCCAGTTCACCCTCAATCCCACCAGCTGCGAGCCCTTCCAGACGCTGGCGAGCATCTGGGGCGGAGGCCTCGACGTCTTCAGCCCAGCCGACGACTCGCCCGTCTCCCGCAGCGCTCGCTTCCAGGCCTCCAACTGCGCCGCCCTCGGCTTCAAGCCGCGCCTCTCGCTGCGCCTGAAGGGCGGAACCTCGCGGGGCGCCCATCCAGCCCTGCGCGGCACCTTCGCGCCTCGCCCCGGTGACGCCAACCTGCAGGAGATGGTCCTGCGCCTGCCCCGCTCGGCCTTTCTCGACCAGGCGCACATCCGCACGATCTGCACCCGCGTGCAGTTCGCCGCCGACAATTGCCCCGCCGGTGCCGTCTACGGCCAGGCCAAGGCCTTCACCCCGCTCCTCGAGCAGCCACTGGAAGGCCCGGTCATCCTGCGCTCCTCCGACCACAACCTGCCGGACTTCGTCGCCGACCTGCACGGACTCGTCGACGTCGAAGCCGTGGCCCGCGTCGACTCCAAGCGCGGCGGAATCAGGGTCACCTTCGAGGACACCCCCGACGCGCCGATCTCCAAGGTCATTGTCGACATGCAAGGCGGTCAGAAGGGCCTCGTCATCAACTCAACGAACCTCTGCGCAGCCAAGCGCCGCGCCAATGCCCGCATGGGGGCCCACAACGGCCGCCGGCATACCGCGAACCCCATCGTCCGGGCGAGCGGATGCGGAAAGGGCAAGCGGCGCTGAGCAGCACCTAGAGCTTAACTCTAATAATATAGAATATCTGTTTTTCCCCTGCTAATCCTTTCTTGACGCTGCATTCAATCGAGAAGGGAAAGCAGATGACTCGCAACTCGAAGGCACTTTTGCTGGCCGTGCTCGCGCTCCTCACCACGGCGGCCGTGGCATCGGTGGCACAGGCGACCGCTGGAAACGCCCAATTCACATCGGAAAACAAAACCTTTACCCTCGACGGAACAGAGGAGGACCCAGACGGCACCATGGTCCGCGACAGCCGGACGTTCACCTGCACACATGTACACTACACTGGAACGGGTACGCATGGTGCTTCCGCGGTGACAGTGCAGCCCACTGAATACACACACTGCACAAATCAGCTCAATGGTCCTATAACAATCACAATGAACGGTTGTGCGTTTGTCTTTGAAGCTACAGCCGACGCAAGCGACACATTCACAGGAGTCACAGACCTAGAGTGCGAAGGGCCGATCAAAAAAGTCGAAACACACACCTACTCAACTACTCATAATCATGCGACAGGCATTGTCCAATGCACATATGAGCTCACGGCAGCTAACAATCAAAACCTGACTGGGATCGAGCTAACAAACATCGCCCCTCACGGCAGCACACCCAAAGACTACATCACAGCCGATATCGATATTCAGAATCAGATCAACTCAAAACGAGTTGCTGGTTCGGCGGTGGTGTGCGGCACCGAAACAGACCACGTAGGCGACCTGACCGCGAAAGTAAAGTTCAAGGGTACAGACGGCGATGGGAGCGACGTCGGCATAACAGTCAGCACAAAATAGATCGCAGCTAAGTTCAGCTGGGATGCAGGGCGAGCATAAGCAAGGCACTCGTGGATAGCACCAGGGCCGGGATTCGATCCCGGCCCTGGTGCCTTCTGGATGGCCAGCTTGGAGCACTGGTACCAGGCAGCTGTATCGCCGTAAGCTCCGACGGCGCAATACTTAGGCGAGCAACCTCGCCCCTTCCCGAGTAGGTGCGGAAGAGGCAAGCGGGGCTAAGCAGTTGCCCCCAGCTTAACTCTAATAATATAGAATATTCTGTTCTTCTCTGCTAATCCTTCTCGACGCTACATCCAATCGAGAAGGGGAAAGCAGATGACGCGCAACCTGAAGGCAGTTTTGCTGGCTGTGCTTACGCTCCTCGCCATGGCCGCCATGGCATCGGTGGCACAGGCGACCGCTGGAAACGCCCAATTCACATCGGAAAACAAAACCGTCACCTTCGACGGAACAGACGAGGACCCAGACGGCACTTTCTTCCGCGACAGCCGGACCATCACCTGCACACATGCGCACTACACTGGAACGGCTACGCACGGCGCTTCGTTAGTGACAATAGAACCTTTTGAATACACACACTGCACAGATGATCTCAATGGTCCTGCAACAGTCACAATGAACGGTTGTGCGTTCCGCATTGAAGCTACAGCCGACGCAAGCGACACATTTACAGGAATTGCTGACTTGAAGTGCACAGGTTTCATAAAAAGAGTTGAAATCCACACCTACTCAAATGCACATAACCATATAACAAATCAAGTCAAATGCACATACGAATTCACGGAAGCTAACAACCAGAACCTGACCGGGATCGATCTGACAAACATCGCAGCTCACGGCAGCACACCCAAAGACTACATCACAGCCGATATCGATATTCAGAATCAGATCAACTCAAAACGAGTTGCTGGTTCGGCACTGATTTGCGGCAAAGAAACAGACCACGTAGGCGACCTGTCCGCGAGCGTGAAGATCAAGGGTACAAATGCGGGTGATGTTGGTATAACAATCAGCACAAAATAGACCGCAGCGAAGTTCAGCTAGCGCAGGCCGAGCATAAGTAAGGCATGCGTAGGCAGCAGCACCAGGGCCCGGGATTCGATTCCAGCCCTGGTGCCTTCTGGGTGTGGCCAGCTTGGAGCACTGGTACTAAGCAGCTGTATCGCCGCAATCCCGACGGCACGACGACCTACACCGGCGACGAGAACCGGGTCCAGAAACTCTGGCCGGACCCCGTTCATCGGTCCACCCCGTATGAGAGTCCGGGGTTGACTGATCCGCTCGTGTTGCCGATTCGCTGCCAGCTGGGAGCGAATCGGGCGGGAGACATCATGCCAAGCGCCGAGTGTGGATGGTTGGGGTTATAGTCGGTGCGCCAGTCGGCGGCCAGGACCTTTGGCCTCCTCCAGACAGGTAGAACACCTCGACGTTCAGCAGCTCGTCGCGCAGGCGGGCGTTGAAGGACTCCACGCAGGGGTTCTGCCAGGGGCGAACCCGGCTCGATGTAGGCGGTGGCGGTGGAGCCGTCCCGGCACCATTCGCGAATGACGGCAGCAGTGAGCTCGGGGCCGTTGTCGGCGCGGATGTTGGCGGGGGCGCCGCGCTCGCCTGCAAGGCGCTCGAGGACGGCCACCGTCTCCTCGGCGTCGATCGAGCGCTCGACCTCGATCGCCAGCGCCTCGCGGGTGAACTCGTCGACGATGTTGAGGAACTTCAGCTCGCGACCGTCCTCGGTGGCGTCGTGTTGGAAGTCGAGCGCCCAGACGTGGTTGGGGCGTTCGGCCTTGAGTCTGTCCGCCGCCGCGGTGGACTCGCCCAGGCGACGGCGCTTCTTGGCCCTGCGGGGCACGCGAAGCCCCTCCTCGCGCCAGATCCGCTGCACCCGCTTGCGGTTCACCGAGAAGCCTTCGGTGAGCAAATGGCCGTGGGCGCGGCGATAACCCCAGCGGGGGTAGTCGGTGGAAAGTTTACGAAGGCGGGCGCGCAGCGCCTGGTCCTCGGCCTCTCCGGGACGGGCTCAGAAGTTTCCCTTGGCGATCTCCTTCAGCGCCAGGTTTTCCAGCTCCTTGTCGGCGACCAAACGCTTCAACTGGCCGTTCTCGCGCTCGCGCTCCTTCAACCGCTTGACGTCGGCGGCTTTCATTCCGCCGTACTGGTTGCGCCAGCGGTGCAGGGTCTGCTCGGAGACTTCCAGGGCCTTCGCCGCTTCCCCTGCCGCCTTGCCCTCCGAGAGCATCTGCTCGGCCACCCGCAGCTTGCGGATGATCTGCTCGGGGGTGTGCCTTTGCCTCTTCACCTGCTTCGGTCCTCCTTTGCCCATTGTCGCGGGCGGGAAGGACTCTCATAAGAGGCGGACCGAATTCAGGGGGTCGGGCCAACTCGACACGGCAGCCAACCAACATCATGGGCAGGGTCGCCTTTACGGGCGGGCCGCCATCGAAGCGGCACGGTCCGCGCCTTGGTGGTCGACTTCGCTAAGCAGCGACCTCACCTCACCTACACTGAGCAGTACCTAGCTTAACTCTAAAAATATAGAATATTAAATTTTCTCTGGTAGACCTCTCAACATTGCATCCAATCGAGAGGGGAAGCAGATGACTCGCAACTCAAAGGCACTGTTGCTGGCTGTGCTCGCGCTCCTCGCCATGGCTGCCATGGCATCGATGGCGCAGGCGACCGCTGGAAACGCCCAATTCACATCGGAAAACAAAACCGTCACCCTCGACGGAACAGACGAGGATCCGGACGGCACCTTTGTTCGCGACAGCCGGACCATCACCTGCACACATGCGCACTACACTGGAACGGCTGCGCATGGTGCTGTGATAGCGACAATAGAACCCATCAAATACACACACTGCACAAATCAACTCAATGGCCCTGCAACAGTCACAATGAACGGTTGCGCGTTCGTCATTGAAGCCACAGCAGACGCAAGCGACACATTCACAGGAATTGCCGACCTAGAGTGCGAAAAACTCATTAAAAAAGTTATACTCAAAACCTTCTCGAATACCCATAACCAAACGACAGAAATTGTCCAATGCGCATATGAATTTACGGCGGCTAACAACCAGAACCTGACCGGGATCGATCTGACAAACATCGCAGCTCACGGCAGCACACCCAAAGACTACATTACAGCCGATATCGACATTCAGAATCAGATCAACTCAAAACGAGTTGCCGGTTCGGCACTTGTTTGCGGCCAAGAAACAGACCACGTAGGTGACCTGACCGCGAGAGTAAAGATCAAGGGTACAGACTCGCTTGGAGCGGACGTCGGCGTAACAGTCAGCACAAAATAGAGCGCAGCTAAGTTCAGCTGGCGCAGGCCGAGCATAAGCAAGGCATGCTGGATAGGCTCCAGGGCCGGAAGCGATCCCGGCCCTGGTTTTTCCTCAAGTCACTTCGCGCAGTTTCTGGGCTTCGCCCAGCTGCTGGAGCTTCTTCAGGCTCTGGTTCTCGATCTGGCGAATGCGCTCGCGGGTGACGTTGAAGGTGCGGCCGACCTCGTCGAGGGTGCGGGGGTGCTCGCCGCCGAGGCCGTAGCGCAGTTCCAGCACCCGGCGCTCGCGGTAGGAGAGGTTCTCGAGTGCCTCCTTCAATGCCTCTTTGGTCAGCAGGTCGGCGGCACGGTCGAAGGGCGACTCGGCCTTCTCGTCGGCGATGAACTGGCCGAACTCCGACTCCTCCTCGTCGCCGACCGGCTTCTCGAGCGAGACCGGGGCCTGGGCGGAGCGCTTGATCGAGTCGACCTCCTCGGGGTCGATCCCGGTTACCTCGGCGATCTCCTCGGGGGTGGGCTCGCGACCCAGCTCGGTGACCAGCTTGCGCTCGGCGCGGCCGATCTTGTTCAGCTTCTCGACCACGTGGACCGGGATGCGGATCGTCCTTGCCTTGTCGGCCAGGGCGCGGGCGATCGCCTGGCGGATCCACCAGGTTGCGTAGGTGGAGAACTTGAAGCCCTTACGGTAGTCGAACTTCTCGGCGGCGCGGACCAGGCCCAGCGTCCCCTCCTGGATCAGGTCGAGGAAGGGGAGGCCCTGGTTGCGGTAGTTCTTGGCGATCGAGACGACCAGGCGCAGGTTGGACTCGACCATTTTCTGCTTCGCGTCGAGGTCGCCGCGCTCGATCCTTTTGGCGAGTTCGACCTCCTCTTGGGCGGTCAGGAGGCGGACTTTGCCGATGTCCTTGAGGAACAGCTGCAAGCTGTCCGTCGTCATGTCAGGTTTCAGGTCCAGAGCCTGTTTGGCGCGGCGCCGGCCTTTGCGACCGGTGTCGGCGGGCATCGCGTCCGCGGCCGCTTTCTGGGCCGGGTCCATGTCCTCGACCAGCTCGATTCCCTGCTTCTCGATGTGTCCGTAGAGATCCTCGACGTCGGACTCGTCGAGATCGACCTCCGACACGGCTGAGGCGATGTCACCGAAGGTGAGCACGCCGAGCTGCTGACCGCGATGGATCAGCCCTTTGACCTCCTCGAGCTCCTGAAGCTCCGCTACCAGCATCTTGTCTGCACCCGTTCCTCTGCGCTAGATGGTTAAGTCCTCTGCGAATGAAAGGCTGCCGAGCGCGAAAAGTCGCGACGAACACAAAAAGGGACCGGCAACGCGGTCCGCAAGAAATGCCTCTCAAACGTCTGTTCCCATGATAGGCGCTTCAGTTTCTGAAGTCAATGTCTGAGCGTGCGTGGCGCCTGCGTCCCTGGCTGCGCGCTTTCTGGCAGCGCGCCTACCGCGAGAACGTCACCGGGCTCTCGGCGATGGTCGCCTACAACCTGATGCTGGCTGTCTTCCCCTTCGCGCTGCTCGTGCTCTTCGTCTTTGGCCAGGTGCTGAGGATCGAGGGAGTGGAGACGGGCGTGCTGGATGACCTCCAGCGTCTCTTCCCCAACGTCGAGCAGGGAACGTTGAGCGACGTGCTGGCGCGGATCGAGGACAACTCGACGACGATCGGGATCGCTGCCTTCCTCGGCTCGCTCTGGATCGGCGCCTCCTTCTGGGGGGCGATGGACACCGCCTTCTGCCGCATCTACCACGTCGAGTGCCGCGGCTGGATCGAGCAGAAGCGCTTCTCCTTCACGATGCTGGCGGTGGTGCTGCTGCTGATCGCTGCCAGCATCTTCCTGCCGACGATGGAGGCGGCGCTCGTCTCCGGCACCGACCGCTTGCCGCTCGGCCTCTCAGACATCAAGGCGATCGACTCGGCGCTGCTCCTGGCGGCGGCACTGCTCGGCACTTTCGCGATCTGCTGCGTGATCTTCTGGGCGGTGCCGAAAGGGCACATGCCCTGGCGCGACGTCTGGCCCGGCGCCGCATTCGTCACCGTCGCGGCCGGGATCGCCAACTGGGCCTTCCCCTTCTATCTCTCCAACGTCTCGAGCCTCTCGCACTTCGGCTCGACCGCCGGCTTCGTCCTGATCGCCCTGCTTTGGTTCTACCTTCTGAGCCTGGCGCTGCTGGCCGGCGCGGTGATCAACTCGCTGCGTCACGAGCTGCACGACACCGGCGAACTGCCCTACACGTAGAAAGGGCCGGGACAAGCCCGGCCCTTTCCAAATCAACTCGAGGCGTTCGTTACGGGTAAACCAATTCCTCAAGCGTGAGTTCGATGTCGAAATCCTGCCTCGTCTCGTTCGTGCCCGCGGGCGACGGCAGACCGGATTGCGAGTTGACCAGGCCGTTGATGCTGATCGGAATGAAGCCGAACAGCGTCAGGACACAGCCGCTGGCACCGGGTGCCGCAAACGAGTTGTCGACGAACTGGCCGTTGTCGAGGTGGAAGATGCTGAGTTCCGTATCTTCGCTGAATTCCGGTTCGACGCCCGTGATCGGTTTGTTGGGCGCCGGCGGGTTGGTGGTCCCCACGATCAGGTTGAATTTGATCGGGTTCGAGACCGACCCTATGTAGCAATTTTTGCCAAGGACTCCCGAAGGCGTCTCGAGGTGAACTTTGACCGGCAGCACGATCGGTTCGACGAAGGCGTTCCCTGGCACGCCGGCCAGCTCGGTGGTTGCGTAGAGGGTCAGCGCTTCGCTGCCGAAGAATTCGAGCAGCCAGGTCAGGCCGGTCAGGCCGAGGACACCGCCGGGCACTTTCTGTTTGACCGGCGGGAAGACGCCGCCGACGAAGTTACCGTTTCCATCCAATCCTCCGACGAGGTTCATCGGATTTTCGATCGGCACGGTTTTGCTGCCCATTTTGACGTGGCCGCCGTCGATGAGGACTCGCTGGCAGAATTCGACGATAGGTACTTCGGCTTTGCTCGGACAGCCAGTGAACTGCGTGTAACCGGGCGCCGGCGTTGCCGCGTTTGCCGCGGGGGCGAGCAGCAACAGCGCCGTCAGCGCTGCGCCGGCCGCCACCAGCAGCCTCTTATAGGTATTGGACTGGGTCAATTTAATCCTCCCATTTTGGTTCCCTTTGTAGTTCCCTTAAGTATTCTTAAGAAACGCTCAATCTACTTGATCCTCCCTGATCGTTGGCCGGGAGTCAAGTCGATCCCACGGATAGCCGGGCGAAGAGGACTCCGTGCAGGCCGTCGAGGAGGGCCCTGGCGAGGCGCTGGTCGCCGCCCAGTTCGAGGCCGTCGGTGTCGGAGCGGATGACCGCGCGGAGCCAGGCGCTGGTCGAGCCGGTTGCCCAAGCGTCGGCGGTGCTGTCGAGGCGAACGCTGCAGGACGCGACCCTGCCATCCTCTACACGGGCCATGGCGCCGACCAGGCGGCGTGACGTTCCGTCGCTCATCTCGACCCCGAGCCGGCAGGAGCCGGAGAGCTCGGCCGGCAGCTTCAGGAGCGGCAGGGTGAGGAGGAAAGCGGCCTCGGTGTCGATGCGGCCTATCGGCGTGCTGTCCGCCGGCAGGTTGCGGCGCTCCCACGACGCCGCTGCCGCAAGTGGGGCGATGCCCTGGCGCAGCCAGCCGGTGACCGCGTAGGGCGTGCCCTTGCCCTCGCCCTGGCCGGGAGAGGCCTTCACCTGACCGGCCAGCTTCATCGCGCCGAGGCGGCGCTCCAGCGAGGGATAGCTGAGCCCGGTGACGACACCGTCCAGCTCGGTGAGGGAGAGGGGGCGCGCCGCCAGCGCGCGCAGCATCGTCGAGGACCAGCCCTCGACCAGGGCCTTGATCGCCGCCTTTGCTTCCGACGTGCCAAACGACAGCGGGCCTTCCGGGGCCGCCTCGAGCCAGCTTTTCACGGCCGACACGGCGAACAGCAGCTCCCTGCCGGCGCTCGTCAGCTCACACTCGATTGCGCCTGGGAAGGAGCTGCCGCGCCGTTTCTCGACCGCGCCGACGTCCTCCAGTTCCCGCAGGTGGGCGCGGAGGGTGGTCTGGGCGGGGGAGCCGCAGGCGCGCCGGAGGTCGACCAGGCGCTTTGGCCCGTCGGAGAGCGCGAGGAGGACGGCGCCGCTGATCGGTGTGGCCAGCAGGGTCAGCGCGCGCGTCCCCGAGCGCGCCGGACTCCCGTTCCCGTTGGGCCCACTGGCAGTCAAGCAAGTCTGATTATGACAGGAAACGGTTGTGTTTAGGAATAATTCGAGTCTTTTGTGTATTCCATTTCGGCTAATTCCCCCCGAACAGCGTCCCCTGCAGCCCGTCAAGCAGGCCGCTGGCGAGCGCGTGGTTGCCGCCCAGATTGAGGCGGTCGTTGCCGGTGCCGAGCAAGGCGTCGGCCCAGGCGGGCTCAGAGCCGGTTGCCCAGGCGTCGGGGTCCTCCTCCTCTTCCTCTTCCTCCTCCTCCGCGAGGTTCGCGGTGCTGGAGACGACCAGGCCTTTTTCGACCTGGGCGATGACACCGCAGAGGCGCGCGTCCCCGTCGTTCATCTCCACTCCCATCCGGCAGGAACCCGCCAGCGCGACCGTCATGCGCAATTGCGGCAGGGCGAGCAGGAAGGCGGCCTCCGTGTCGAGGCGGGTCATCGTCGGCGTCTCGTCCGGGAAATGGCTGCGCTCCCAGCGCACCGCGGCGGCGAGCGGGGCAACGCCCTGCCGCAGCCATTCGGTGAGCCCATAAGGCGTACCCTCGCCCTCGTTTGGAGAGGCGACGAGCTGGCCGGCCAGTCGCATCGCCCTCAGCTGCCGTTCCAGCGTCGGATAGCTGACCACGCCGATGACTTTGGCCAGCTGGCTGAGCGAGCGGGGGTCGGTGGCGAGCGTTCGCAAGATCGTCGAGGACCAGCCGTCCGCCAGCGCTTTGATCGCCGTCTTGCCCGCGTCGCTGCCGAAGACCACCGGCCCCTCTGGCGCAGCCCGCAGCCAGTGTTCCAACGCGACCACGACCACGAGCAGGTCGCGGCCGGCGCCCGTCAAGGCGTACTCGGCGATCCCCGGCGATCCGGCCCGTCCCTGTTTCGACATCAGGCCCTCCACTTCCAGGCCTTTGAGGTGCGCTCGCACCGTCGTCTGCGGCGCCGAGCCGTTGTCGCGGCGCAGCTCGGCAAGGCGCATCGGCCCGTTGGCGAGCTGGCGCAGGATCGTCCCGTTGAGGGGAACGGCCAAAAGGGCCAGGGCGCCGGATCCTGAGCGCGTCTCGCCCTGGCTCCGTTTCGAATGGGCACCCTGAGTCAAACTAGACAAGATTATTGCAGGAAACGGGGGTCTTTAGGAATTCATTGAGTCTTAATGAAGAGGCAGGCCCGCGCCCAGATTCAAGCTCCGCGCCCGAGATGTCGAGTAAGCGGACCAATGAGGGAGCAGCTCAACAGCAACCCCCTTGCCCAGCTCGCCTTGGTTGGCGTGCTGCTGGTCGCCGTCGGCTTCTTCGTCCTCTCGGGTGGGGGCGGCGGGGAAGAAGAAGCGGAATCGGGCGGGGCCTCGGCCGAAGCTACGCTCGGCGTCACCGACGCCGCCGAAGGCGGCGCGACCGCGGCCGTCGGCCTGCCGCCGCCTTCCTCGCTCGACGCGCCGCCGTTGCCGCGCCACGTCCTCCGCGCCTACGAGGCGAACCAAACGGTCGCGCTGCTCTTCGTCCGCGAGGGCGGCATCGACGACCGCCTGGTCAAGCGCGCGACCGAGGACATCGCCACCTTTCCCGACGTCTCGCTCTTCGTCGTTCCGGCCAACCGGATCTCCCGCTACGCGGAGATCAGCGAGGGCGTCGGGGTGCAGCGGGTGCCGGCGCTGGTCGTCGTCACCCCGAAGCGGCTGAAGCAGAGCGTCCCGACCGCCTCGGTCAGCTACGGCGTCCAGAGCCCGCAGAGCATCGAGCAGGCCGTCATCGACGCCGGCTACGAGGGCCCAACCGTCGACTACCACCCCTGAGCGGGGCGCCGGAGGGCGCTATCGTCGCGGCGGCGAGTTCGGCACGCCGAACAAGGCGCGGTGCAAGCTGTTGAGCAGCACTCCGGCGAGAAGGCGATCTCCGCTGGTCCGGACGCGTTTCGCGTCCGGTTCGATGATGGTGTCGAGCCAGTCTTCGACCGATCCGGTGGCCAAGGCGTCGACGTTCTCGTCAAGGCCGGCGGCACCGGAGAGAAGCCGACCTGCCTCGACCCGGATGGTCACTCCGACCACCCCGGTCGCACCGGCGCTCTCGAGCTCGACGCCGAGACTGCACGAGCCATTCAGCCTCTCGGAAAGGTGGGCGGGCAGCTCGACCAGGGGCAGCGTAAGCAGGAAGGCCGTCTCGATGTCAAGGCTGTCGATTGGCGCCCGCCCGGCCCTCGGATAGCGATGCTCCATCCTCGCCGCGATCGCCAGCGGCGCGATCGCTTCGCGCAGCCAATCGGTGGCCGCGTAGCGTGTCTCGCCGTCGGCGCTTCGGCGCGCTTCGGCCAAGCCGGTCCCCGCCAGCCATCTGACGCGTTCGGCGATCGCCTCAGCCTCCATGCCCGGGATGCGCTGCTCCAGCTCCGCCACCGTCAGCGGTTTGGCGGCCAGCGCGTGAACGACGGTGGAGGACCAGCCAAAGACCAGGGCCAGCAGGGCTTCCGAGGCCTCCTGTTCTCCGATCTCATATGGGCCCTCGGGCGAGCTGGCCAGCCATCGCTCCAAGGCGAGGGCCAGGAAGGCCCCCTGCGCGCCCTCTGGAGTAGCTCGCATCTGCGGTTCTGCGGCGACTGGCTCTCGATCGAGCTCAGCTTCGGGTATGCCGATCGTCTCAGCCTCCTCGTCGATCTCCTCAGCGAGGTCGACCTCGGCTTTCTCAGCGGCTTCGGACTCGGCGACAAGCTCCGCCGCCCACTCGCCGTCCTCGGAGAGCCGAGTTTCCGAATTGACCGCCTCCAGCATCCGCAGCAAGACATCGAAGTCGACGGTGCTGGTTAAGAAGAGCATCGTCAACAGCCCAGCTCGTGCCCTGAATTCCCTCTCGGCTACGTCGGCCCCGGTCAACTCGGCCGATTGTGTCACGCCGAGGCCCTTTTTGGGAACTAAACGAGTCGCAGGGGCGAGCCGGCCACCGCTCTGAAGGTGGGGTCGGCGCCGCGAGCCACGGATTCGGGTGCCCGCGATTCAAGCCGCCTGTCGAACCTGTCGAGCTAGTTAGACGGAAGTATGAGCATGGATCCAAGAGACTTTCCGAGCCACCTGCGACCGGTCCCCGAATCCGGCGACTCGACCGCGCCGGCGCTGGACCCGCGTGGGGGCGGCACGCCCGGGCTGACGCCGCCGCTGGCGCGCGGCCGCTCCAGCGGCTTCGTCACCGACGTCCTCGTCGACCTCGGCTTCGTCGGCGACGAGGTGGCGCGCGCGGCGATCGAGCAGGCCCGCACCGCCGGTCGCCCCCCGGAGCGGCTGCTGGTCGAGCAAGGCGCCATCACCGCCGACCAGCTCTCGCGCGCGGTGGCCGAGCGCTACGGCCTCGACCACGTCGACCTCTCCGCCTACCAGGTCGACATGGCTGCCGCCAACCTGATCTCGGTCAACACGGCGCGCCGCTACCGGGCGCTGCCGGTCGGCTTCGTCGACCAGGAAACGCTGCTGGTCGCGATGGCCGACCCGACCAACGTGCTGGCCGTCGACGACATCCAGATCGCCACCGCGCTCGACTGCCGCGTCGCGGTCGCCGCCGAGGAGGACATCGAGTCCCTGATCGGCCGCCTCAACACCCTGCAGAGCGCGGTCAGCGAGGCGGTCACCGAAGGCGAAGAGGCCGACGAAGACGAGCTGGCCGAAGTCGCCGACATCGAAGTCAGCGCCGAAGACGCGCCGGTCATCAAACTCGTCTACAGCATCCTCGGCCAGGCGGTGGGGGAGGGGGCCTCCGATGTCCACTTCGAGCCCGGTGAGGGGGAGATGCGGGTCCGCTTCCGGGTCGACGGAGTCCTGCGCGAGGCCGCCCACGTGCCGAAACGGATGGTCAGCGCGGTCGTCTCCCGGGTCAAGATCATGAGCGACCTCAACATCGCCGAGAAGCGGGTGCCGCAGGACGGCCGCGTCAGCGTCACCGTCGAGGACCGCCGCGTCGACCTCCGTATCACCACCTTGCCGACCCAGCGCGGCGAGGGGGCGACGATCCGCATCCTCGACAAGGACAACGCCCAGCACTCGCTCGACGAGCTGGGTATGGACGCGTCCGGGCGCGAGCGCTTCGAGGCCTCCTTCCGCCAGGCCTACGGGGCGGTGCTGGTCACCGGCCCGACCGGCTCGGGCAAGAGCACGACCCTCTACGCGGCTCT
Organism: uncultured Solirubrobacterales bacterium; assembly: GCA_963703235.1. Lineage (GTDB taxonomy): Bacteria > Actinomycetota > Thermoleophilia > Solirubrobacterales > 70-9 > VRUE01. The sequence goes on from OY969802.1 coordinate 287,996, forward strand.
GCAGACGCTGAACCAGGTCGAGAAGAACATCATCACGATCGAGGACCCGGTCGAGTACCGCCTGCAGGGGATCAACCAGATCAACGTCAACCGCGCCGCCGGCCTCGACTTCGCCACCGGCCTGCGCTCGATCCTGCGCGCCGACCCCGACATCGTGATGGTCGGCGAGGTGCGCGACGGCGAGACGGCGCGGATTGCGATCGAGGCGGCGCTGACCGGCCACATGATGCTGACCACCTTGCACACCAACGACGCGCCGGGCGCGATCACCCGCCTGACCAAGATGGGGATCGAGGCCTTCCTCACCGCCTCGGCGGTCGACTGCGTGGTCGCCCAGCGGCTGGCCCGCAAGCTCTGCGCCCACTGCAAGCAGCGCACGATCGTCAGGCCGGAGGCGTTGGCCGAGGCCGACATCCGGGTCGGCGGCGAGCTCGAGGCCTACGAACCGGTCGGCTGCAGCCGCTGCAACCAGAGTGGCTACAAGGGCCGGGTCGGGCTCTTCTCGGTGATGCAGATGAGCGAGCGGATCAAGGAGATGGCGATCGAGCACGCGGCGGAGGCCGAGATCGCCACCGTGGCCCGCGAGGAGGGGATGCTGACCCTGCGCGAGGACGGCGTGGTCAAGATCCGCGGCGGCCTCACCAGCCTCGAGGAGGTGCTCCGTGTCACTGCTTAGCTCGACGAGCCGTGAGTTATGCACCCCATGGGTGCTCAACTCACGGCTCGTCTGGTCTAAAGGGATCGGGGCGGGGGGTCGATCTAGGTGAGCATGGACTTCGACTTCGCAGCGGTTCTCGCCCGCATGGTCGAGGTGCGCGCCTCGGACGTGCACCTGACGGCCGGCGCGCCGCCCTCGATGCGCGACAAGGGCAAGATCGAGCCGATGGAGGGCTTTCCGGTCCTCACCGGGCAGGAGACCCGCGAGGTCGTCTACAGCATCCTCAACGACGACCAGCGCAAACGCTTCGAGAACGAGAAACAGCTCGACTTCGCCTACGCGATCCCCGGCGTCGCCCGCTTCCGCGTCAACTGCTTCTTCCAGCGCGGCTCGGTCAGCGCCGCCTTCCGCCTCGTCCCGCAGGACATCCCCGGCCTCGACTCGCTCAAGGTGCCGCAGGTGCTGCGCGAGCTGGCCTCCAAACCGCGCGGCTTCGTGCTGGTCACCGGCCCGACCGGCTCCGGCAAGAGCACGACCCTGGCGGCGATGATCGACGTGATCAACCAAGAGCGCCAGGACCACATCCTCACGATCGAGGATCCGATCGAGTTCCTGCACCAGCACAAACGCTCGATCGTCAACCAGCGCGAGGTGGGCTCCGACGCATTCGACTTCGCGCTCGGCCTGCGCGCCGCCCTGCGAGAGGACCCCGACGTGATCCTGGTCGGCGAGATGCGCGACCTGGAGACGATCTCGACCGCGTTGACGGCGGCCGAGACCGGCCACCTCGTCTTCGCCACCTTGCACACCCAGTCGACCGCGCAGACGGTCGACCGCATCATCGACGTCTTCCCGCCTCAGCAGCAGGGCCAGGTGCGGACCCAGCTCTCGATCGCCCTGCAGGGGATCGTCACCCAGCAGCTGCTGCCGACCACCGACGGCATGGGCCGCGTCGTCGCCACCGAGGTGCTGGTGCCGACGCCGGCGATCCGCAACCTGATCCGCGAGGGCAAGACGCACCAGAATCTACGCCGCCGTGCAGACCTCCGGCGCCGTCGGCATGCAGACGATGGACGCCGACCTGGCGCGCCTGGTGCGGGCCGGGACGATCACCCGCTCCCTGGCCGAACAGCGCGCCTCGGTCCCCGAGGAGCTGAAACGATTGCTCGGCGGAGCTCCAGTGGCGCCCGCCGCGCTGCAGGATGCCGGCGCGATGCAGCCGCCGGCGCGGCCCGCCCCTGCTGCTGCGCCTCCACCGCCGCCTGTTGCCACGACCCCGCCTCCGCCGGCCCCCGCACCTCCCGCCTACACTCAGGGCGGCTGACGCATGGCCGGCGCGACCACCTTCGCCTTCCGGGCGATGGACCTGGCCGGGGCGGCAACCGCCGGCGAGGTCGAAGCCGACTCGAAGGCGCAGGTCACCGACCAGCTGCGCCAGCGCGGCCTGATCGTCCTCGACGTCTCCGAGAAGAGCGCTCCGATGGCGATCGAGGACTTCTTCAAGCGCTGGAAAAGCGTCGACATGCGCGAGCTGGCGGTCTTCTCGCGCCAGTTCGCGACCCTGGTCGCCTCGGGGATGCCGATGCTGCGCACCCTGCACACCCTTGAGGAGCAGACCCAGGACGAGAAGATCAAAGAGGCCGTTGCCGGCGTCCGCGCCGACGTCGAGGCCGGCAGCACCCTGGAGCAGGCGATGGAGCGCCACCCCGACGTCTTCGATCGCCTCTTCTGCGCCATGGTCCGCTCCGGCGAGCAGTCGGGCCGGCTCGAGGACGCTCTCGACCGAATCGCCTACCAGGTGGAGAAGGCCGACGCCCTCAGGCGCCAGGTGAAATCGGCGATGATGTACCCGATCCTCGTCTTCGGCTTCGCCCTTGTGGCGTTGCTCGCGATCGTCACCTTCATCATTCCCGTCTTCGCCAAGATCTTCGAAGAATTGGCCGAGGAAAACCCCGGCGAGAGCTCGGCGCTGCCGCTTCCAACTCAGGTCTGCGTGATGGCTTCCGACGCGATCACCGGCTACTGGTTCATCATCCTGCCGGCGACCGTGATCGGGGCCGTCCTCTTCTTCCGCTGGAAGAAGACCGAGAAGGGGAAGAACAGCTGGGAGCGCTTCCTGCTGCGAGTCCCATTCAAAATCGGCGACGTGATCCAGAAGATCGCGCTCGCCCGCTGGTCGCGCACCTTCTCGGGCTCGGTCTCGGCCGGCGTGCCGATGCTGCAGTCGATCAAACTCACCGGCGAAACCGCCGGCAACGTCGTCATCGAGCAGGCCATGGACGAGGTCTACTCCTCTGCCAAGCGAGGCGGCTCGCTGGCCGGCCCGATCCAACGGGAGCCGATCTTCCCACCGATGGTCGGCCACATGGTCGCGGTCGGCGAGGAGACCGGCCAGCTCGAAAACATGCTGGCCAAAATCGCCGACTTCTACGAGACCGAGGTCGACGCCAAGATCAAAGCCCTCACCTCCCTGATCGAGCCGCTGATGATCGTCTTCGTCGGCGGCATCGTCGGCTTCATCGTGATCGCGATGTACCTGCCGATCTTCAGCCTCTACGACAAGGTCGGCTGATCGGATACGAGCGCCGGACCGCTACGGTCCCAGCGCGCCGATGGGGATGACCTGGGCTCCGTCTTCGCGGACGAACCCGTAGCCGGTGGCGACGATGACACCGAGTACAGCCGGCTCCCCTGATCTCGTCGTGTCGATCCGGTCGGCGAACTTCGCCAGATTCGCGGCGGCCTCGTCGATCGCAGCTTCTCCGCCAAGTTTGACCTCGAAGGCGCCCCACCCGCCGGGAGTCTCGACGACCACGTCGACCTCCAGGTCGCTGTTGTCCTGGTAGTAGAAGACATGCCCTCCAAGGGCCTGGGCGTAGACGCGAAGGTCCCTGACGACGAGGGACTCGAAGAGGAACCCAAGGAGACTGAGATCATGCAGCAGCGCAGTCGTGTCGGCTGCCATCGCGGCTACTGCTCGGCGGGTTGGGTCGAACCGGCAAGGATGAACTGGCCGGGCCGCTTGCGTTCGTCGACGGCGCGAAGTCAGCCGGTTGAGGCATGCGCGAATCGGCAAGGTTCGTCCTTGTAAATCTAAAGCCGTACTTTATGATTGCAAGGATGATCACGCGGAGAATTAGCGCGCTGGTAGAGCAGTCTCTTGCGCGCGCCCCTGCTGTCGTACTGATCGGGCCACGGCAATCGGGCAAGACCACGCTGGCGCTGGCCTTAGCGGAGCGCCGCGCAGCCACCTATCTCGATCTGGAGTCCGAGGCCGACCGCGCTCGGCTTGCGGAGCCGGATCTCTACTTCGCGGATCACGCGAACGAGCTGGTGATTCTCGACGAGATACAGCGACTGCCCGGCCTTTTCGAGACCCTGCGCGGGACCATCGACCAAGGCAGGAGAGAGGGTAAGGGGGTCGGCAGGTTCCTCCTGCTCGGCTCCGCCGGGGTCGATCTGCTCGCCCAAGCCGGGGAGACGCTCGCCGGTCGCGTTTCGATCATGGAGTTGGGCCCATTCGATATCAGCGAGCTCGACCCGCGGGAGCTCGATCGCCTCTGGGTCCGCGGCGGTTTTCCCGACAGCTTCCTCGCCTCAGACGATGCGGCGAGCCTGCAATGGCGGCGCGACTTCATACGCACCTACCTGGAGCGCGATATCCCGCAGCTCGGCCCGCGGATCCCGGCCGAGACGCTGCGCAGGCTCTGGACGATGCTCGCCCATCAGCAGGGCGGCCTTTTGAATGCCGCCCAGCTCGCCCGCGGCCTCGGAGTAAGCGGCGCCACCATTGGTCATTACCTCGACCTGATGGTCGACCTGCTGCTGGTCAGGAGGCTGCCTCCTCGGCTGACGAACGTCGGCAAGCGCCTGGTTCGCTCCCCCAAGGTCTACGTTCGCGACAGCGGCCTCGTGCACGCCCTGCTCCGACTGGGCGACAAGGAGGCGCTGCTCGGACACCCGGTCGCCGGAACGAGCTGGGAGGGCATGGTGATAGAGAACATCGCCGCGATCGTCGACGGCGCCGCCGAGATCGGCTTCTATCGGACGAGCGGAGGGGCCGAGGTCGACCTCGTCTTCTCTTGGCCGGAGGGGAGCGAGTGGGCGGTGGAGATCAAACGCACCTCATCGCCGAAACTCGGCAAGGGGCTGCGTTCCGCTTTGCTGGACATCGCGCCGGAGAGATCGTTCATCGTCTACCCAGGGGGTGAGCGTTTCCGCCTCGGCGCCGAGACCGAGGCCATCTCTGTGGGCGAGCTGTGCCACCTCATCGACGAGAGGATGTCCCGAACGTCATAGACCTGCTCGGTCCTTCGTTCGATGGTCGTCACCGCCCGATTTTGCCGACGTCGAAGCGGGTCCTTCGCTCTGGCTTCGTCTCGGCTATTCGGCTAGGCGGTTGCGCCGGTCTCCGACGCAATCTATTGTCGTTCCTCGATTCGACTCCATCCGTACCGATTGCCAGGGAGGAATCTCATGCTTTCAGCTCGCGCTGCCCGCTTCTCGTTCGCACGCCGCCTCGCCACGATCGCCGTCGCCGTGCTGGCGGCAGCCGCGATTCCACCGGCCGCGGCATCGGCCACCGTCCTCCCGACCACGATCGGCGAAAACATGACGCTGACCGCAGCGGGCAGCCCCTACACCGGCAGCTCGACGACGATTTCGGAAGGCGTGACGGTGACCGTCCAACCGGGCGTCCTGGTCAAGCTCACCGGGACCCTGACCTCCAAAGGCACCCTCGACGTCAACGGCACCGCGGAAAAACCGGCGGTCTTTACCTCCTCGAGCGACTCTGCCCCCGGGCAGTGGACGGGAATCTCCCTTCAGGCTGGCGCTAGTGCTTCCAGTATCAACCATGCCGAGGTCCGTTACGCGAAAACGGGTATATCAATAGGCGGCGGAATCTCGCCAACGATTGAAGATTCCTACATCCACCATGGAAACTCCGTCGGCATCTCCGTCACCTCCGGGGGCACCCCCGAGATCTCCGGCAACACGGTCGCCGACAACGCCAACGCCGGCATCCTCTTCTCCTATACCGGCTCCTCCAACCAGCTCAACATCCACGACAACCTGCTCGAGCGCAACAAAGCCGGCGGAATCCGAGTCTCGCCCTTCAGCACTGCATCGATCGCCCACGTCGACTTCAGCGGCAATGAAGTCAACGACAACGTTGGGATTGCGATCGACTACCAGGGCCCGACCATACCCGCCGACATCGACGAGAACTCCCTCAGCGGCAACGTCAAAAACGGCATCTGGGTCAGCGGCACCGTGGCCGAATCGACCACCTGGGAGGACCGCGGCTATCCCTTCGTCGCCCACGGGGGTGGCATCACGATCGCCGAAGGGGCCACCCTCACGCTTGATCCGGGATCGACGATCAAGGGCGAAATCCGTGGCTTGACGGTCAACGGCACCTTGGTCGCCGACGGCACCGAAACCGAACCGATCACCTTCACTTCGATCAAGGACGACTCGGTCGACGGGGACACCAACGGAAATGGGGCAGCGACGGTGCCGGTGCCGGGGGACTGGCCCAAAATTGAGTTTGCAACTTCTGGGACCGGAATTCTCGACCACACCAGCATCCGCTACGGCGGTTTCTCGAACTCCAGCGGCAACTACACGATGGTCTCGATCAAATGCCCCTGCCCGACGCCACCGCCGATCACCAACTCGGTGGTCAGTCACAGCAAACACGCGGGAATTAGGGTCGAGGGAGGGGGGAGCCCACAGATCACCGACAACACGATTACTCACAGCGAATCCGGCATCTTAATCACCGCTGGCGGCGCCCCCGAGATTGCCCGCAACACGATCTCCGATCACGGCAACACCGGACTCATCTTCTCCTATACCGGCTCCTCCAACCAGCTCAACATCCACGACAACCTGCTCGAGCGCAACAAAGCCGGCGGAATCCGAGTCTCGCCCTTCAGCACTGCATCGATCGCCCACGTCGACTTCAGCGGCAATGAAGTCAACGACAACGTTGGGATTGCGATCGACTACCAGGGCCCGACCATACCCGCCGATATCGATGAGAACTCGCTAAGCGGCAACAGCAAGAACGGCATCTGGGTCAGCGGCACTGTGGCTGCCTCGACGACCTGGGAGGACCGTGGATACCCAATCGTCTCGACCGGGGCCGCGATCACGGTTGCGAGCGGTGCCATGCTCACCCTTGATCCCGGGTTCACGATCAAGGGTGAAGGTCGAGGAGTGAACGTCAACGGCACCTTGGTCGCCGACGGCACCGAAACCGAACCGATCACCTTCACTTCGATCAAGGACGACTCGGTCGACGGGGACACCAACGGAAATGGGGCAGCGACGGTGCCGGTGCCGGGGGACTGGCCCAAAATTGAGTTTGCAACTTCTGGGACCGGAATTCTCGACCACACCAGCATCCGCTACGGCGGTTTCTCGAACTCCAGCGGCAACTACACGATGGTCTCGATCAAATGCCCCTGCCCGACGCCACCGCCGATCACCAACTCGGTGGTCAGTCACAGCAAACACGCGGGAATTAGGGTCGAGGGAGGGGGGAGCCCACAGATCACCGACAACACGATTACTCACAGCGAATCCGGCATCTTAATCACCGCTGGCGGCGCCCCCGAGATTGCCCGCAACACGATCTCCGATCACGGCAACACCGGACTCATCTTCTCCTATACCGGCTCCTCCAACCAGCTCAACATCCACGACAACCTGCTCGAGCGCAACAAAGCCGGCGGAATCCGAGTCTCGCCCTTCAGCACTGCATCGATCGCCCACGTCGACTTCAGCGGCAATGAAGTCAACGACAACGTTGGGATTGCGATCGACTACCAGGGCCCGACCATACCCGCCGATATCGATGAGAACTCGCTAAGCGGCAACAGCAAGAACGGCATCTGGGTCAGCGGCACTGTGGCTGCCTCGACGACCTGGGAGGACCGTGGATACCCAATCGTCTCGACCGGGGCCGCGATCACGGTTGCGAGCGGTGCCATGCTCACCCTTGATCCCGGGTTCACGATCAAGGGTGAAGGTCGAGGAGTGAACGTCAACGGCACCTTGGTCGCCGACGGCACCGAAACCGAACCGATCACCTTCACTTCGATCAAGGACGACTCGGTCGACGGGGACACCAATGGAAATGGGTCGGGGACGGCGCCGGGGTTAGGAGATTGGTCAGGTGTCTTCTACCCTGTCGCGGCCGGTGCGAAATTGAGCTACGTGGCTTTTCACTTCGCTAAAGAGGCTGTGGATATAGAAGAACTCGTTGGCATGTCTATTCACAACAGCGACTTCGTCCATAACGAAGCGGCGATCGAAGTGCTAGAGACCGCCGAAAACAATCCTGAGCTTGCGGCACTTCCATGCGTTCCACCGTATTTGTCGAACATCTACGCTTACGACGTCTGGTTCGGCGAAACCGGATTCCCAGCTCCTGCCATCGACCTTTCCGAAGTTGTGGGAGCCGTATTGCCGGAAGAATACGGGGCACTTTTCGAAGTGGGATTGAGTCTTGCGGAACTAACCGGGCCGCTGTATCCGGCGGCCGACACGATCCCGTGGGCCATTTACTCCTGTCCGGAGCTGGGTATCCCCCCGACCCCGGTGACCCCGGTCGTTGATATCGGGATTCCTTCGGAACCATGGTTTCCGTGGACCGGACCATGACATCGTGCGTGGACCTACGAGGTATTCCGTAGGTCGTCGGTCCGGATGGGGTCGCGCGCCTGAGTTTTGGCGATAGGAAGCCCAAATTTCAGGGATTAAGGGATCGGGTAGGCGGTCGATTAGACGGCTGTGATGAATCTGCCAGTGCCTCGGTGCAAAAGGCAAACCTGCCGTGAGGTGGGGGCGCAAAGCCTTCGGAGCTCCGCTTGCGGAGCTGGCCGGGCTACCACCGGGGTCGACAGACACCACGTGGCTTCTCGCGACGGGGCTCTGGCTCAAACGATTAGGACCATAGGAGGTCACTAATGTTGCTCCAGAATCTCCGGGCGCGTATGAGTGCCCGGCTCAGCGGCGACAGGGAGGCGGGCTTCACGCTCATCGAGCTCCTCGTCGTCATGTTGATCCTCGGCATCCTCGCCGCGATCGCGATCCCGTCGTTCTTCAACCAGCGGGACAAGGGCACGGACGCTCAGGCCAAGGCCGGCGTGCGTACCGCTCAGACGGCGATCGAGACGTGGGCCACCGACAACGGCGGCCAGTACGTCGACGACCTGGGTGCATCTCCGACCGCTGTGGAACTCCAGGCAATCGAGTCAACCCTGAATGACGTCAACCTCCAGGACCCGGAAACCACCCAAACCGAATACACCATCGCGGTGGAATCAGACACTACGAACGTATTCGAAATCTCGCGCGACGACGAAGGAATAGTCACCCATCCGTGCACCGGCGACGCGGGCTGCCCGGCTGACGGCGACTGGGGTGGTTGATCCTCAGGTTCCCGAAAGCTGGCTCTGATTGAGCCACAGCAGGTAAAGGCGGGCCCTCGGGCCCGCCTTTTTTTCTACCGACTTTTGGCCTGGACGCATGGTCGATACGTCCACCGATCCGTGCCTGGCGTCGCCGGCCAGAGGGAAATGCTCAAGGGAAGGCCCGAAGCGTCGATCTAGACGTGGACGTATGGCTATGCGCGATCGACTTATGGAATTCCTGCACCCGGTCCGGTGGGGCGCCTCGGCTCTTCGCCGCCGCTTCGCCTCCGAGGCCGGCTTCGCGGTGCCGACGGTGACGCTGATGCTGCTGGCGTCGATGGCGATCGCGGGGGTCGCCGTGACCTCGTCGATCGGTGGGCAGGGTGGCGTGATGCGGGATCAGCAGACGAAGACGGCGCTGGGGGTTGCCGAGGCGGGCGTCGAGCAGGCGCTGCTCCGGTTCAACGAGCACGGGCTGGCGGGCGCTACGCCCTGTGCGCCAGTCGGCGGGACCGTGCCGGACGCCGAAGGCTGGTGCCCGGAAGTCAGCACGACGGTCAACGGATATCCCGTCAGCTATCGCGCGAAGCCGACCAGCACCGAAATGCCGGACGGGAAACTCGCCTGGACGGAAATCGAGGTCGTCTCGACGGGCACGCTCGGCGGGGTGACGCGACGGGTCGACCTGGTGGCGAGCTCCTCCGCCGGACAGGACATGTTCGTCAACGCGGCGGTCAAATCCGACGAGGGGATCAAACTCGATTCCTTCGCGGAGATCCACGCCGGCACTGCGACCAACGGCGACCTGACTATCGACAGCAACGCACGGCAGTGCGGGACGGCCACGGTCGGCGTCGGCAAAGAAAAGAACGGCTCCGGGGAATACTCGACCGACATCGAATGCGGCGTTGTGGGGGGAGACCCGGCGGAAGACGAAATCGAGCTGCCACCAGTCGAACAGGGGACCGCAGCGACCGAAAACAACAACAGCTTCCTCTTCACGAAAGACCACATCAGCGGCAACAAAAACACGGCTTGCTTCAGCGGGTTCAACGGAGCCGGAAAACCTGATGCCAGCTGCGGGCCGCGGGAGCTGGTGGTCGGCAGTAACAGCGCCGTGACGCTCAGCGGCACCGTCTACAGCTTCTGCAAGCTGACGCTGAAAAGCAACAGCTCCCTCTACATCGCCCCCGGCGCGCAGGTGTACATCTACTTCGACTCGCCCGAGGCCTGCGGCTACGAGGACGACCCGGTGACGCAGCTCGAACTGCTCTCCAATTCGCGGATCACGCCGCAGTCGGGGAAATCGGGCAGCGTCGCCCTGCTCTTCGTCGGCTCCCCGAACCAGGGGACGAGGGTCCTCCTGAACAGTAAAACCACGATCGAAGACCCGGTGCTCTGCACGCAGAACTTCGTCATCTACGGCCCCTACACCGACATCGAACTGGACAGCAACACGTCGTTCTGCGGGGCGATGGCGGGGAAGACCGTGCACCTCAACTCGAACTCCGAGGTTTGGACCAGCGGCGGCATCCAGCAGTTCTTCCTGCCGCTGACGGCCCCGCACTACGTTCCCAGCCGCTTCGTCGACTGCATCGCCAGCGCGGCCGTCGGCGCCCCCGACGAAGGCTGTTGAGCATGCCCGGGATCGGCGACATCGCCGGGGCGCTGCGCCGGTCGGAGGGCGGCTACACCCTGATCGAGCTGCTGGTTGCGGCGACGATGGGGATGGTCGTGCTGGGCGGCGCCGTCACGGTCTTCATCGGCGCCGTGCGCAGCGAGCCCCGCACCAGCTCCCAGGTCGCGGCGATCCAGCAGGGGCGAGTCGCCACCGAGCGGATCACCAGAGAGCTGCGGCAGGGCCTGGAGGTCGTCCCCGCGAGCGCTAGCAGCCTGGAGCTGGTCACCTACCTCCCGGACGGCAGCTGCGGCAGCTCGCCCGCAGTCGAAGCGGAACCGTGCAGCGTCACCTACGCGTGCGGCGGCGGCATATGCACGCGCACGGTGGCACTGCCTGACGGCAGCTCCCCCGGCGCAGCGGTGCAGGCCGTCAGCGGCCTCGCCTCGAACGAAGTCTTCACCTACTCGCCGCCGGTCGAAGCGGAGGTCGAGCCCGATCCCGAATACGTCGGCGTGGAGCTTGCCTTCGCGATGCAGGAAGGCGGACCGGTCGTGATCGCCGACGGCGCCACCTTGCGCAACGGGGAGTCGTGATGAGGGCGCTGCGCCGACCGCTGAGGCGGCTCGCCAAGGCAGAGGAGGGCCTGACGGTCGTCGAGGTCGTCGTCGCGGGGATGATCCTCGTGGTCGGCAGCCTCGGCGTGCTCGGCATGGTCGACACCGCCACCCGCAACACCTTCCGCGTCGAGCAGAGCCAGACGGTCAGCAACGTGCTGCAGCGCGAGCTGGAGGAGATCCGGGAGCTGCCCTACGACGACGTCGGGCTGACCGCCCTGCCGACCAACGAAAGCGGCGAGAACAACCCCAACTCGCGCGTCGCCGGCACCGACTTCTACACCAGGCGCAACAACACTGTGCTGCGGCCGATGGTCTCCGGCGGGTCGCTCCCGGCCGGGCCGGAGCCCTTCCAGGTCGAAGACGTGAAGGGATCGATCTACCGCTATGTGGTGTCGGAGGGCGACTTCCTCAAGCGGACGATCGTCGTCGTCAAGCTCGACTCGACCGCGACCGGCGGCGCCAACCGCCGCTACCAGGAAATCCAGACGCAGGTCGTCGACCCCGAGGCGAAACCCGAGGTGAGCCCGGGCCCGGCCCCCGGCGGCGGCACGGCGACCTGGTGGTCGCTTCTGCTCACCGACACGACCTGCGACGCGGCCAAACCGCAGACGCCGGAAGAGAGGGCGGAAGTCAATAAAGAAACGCCGGAGCCGGGAAGCCACGCGGCCCACAACACGCGCGGGCTCTGCGCCGACGGCATGACGGCAGGCAACGAACCAGGGGCTCCCGATCTGCTCTGGGGCGACGCTCCCCTGATCGGCGAAGAAAGCGAAAGCCCCGTCTACGACTACGCGACCGACGTCGAGCCGAAAGTCGACCCCGACCGCGACAAGGGCCTGCAGCTGATGAAAGGCGCCGACTGCGGAGCGATGCCCGCAACCACCGTGGCGAGCGAACCGGACGCCGATGCGGAACTGTTCCAGAAGCTGCACAAGTGGGTGACGCCGCCGATCAACACCGCCGACCTGGCGTTGACGGGGCAAGGCGAACTGAACCTGCGAACGCAGTCGATCGAACACGGCATCTATCCGGCGACGATCTGCATCTGGCTCTTCGTGCGCGAAGGCAGCACCGACACGGCCCTCACCCAGACCTTCGGGAGCCTTCCCTACGCCACCTACAGCGCGGCGACCTGGCCCAGCACGGGTTGGACCGAGATCACCATCTCGCTCGACTTCAAACCCGCGGAGGGAGGCGTGATCGCGGTGCCGCAGAACGCGCGCCTCGGGCTCGCCTTCAGCGTCGACGACAACTCCGGCAGCGGCATCCAGACGCTCTACGACGAGCCGACCTTCGACAGCCGCATCGTGCTGGCAACCACCGGCACCCTCCCCACCTGGCCCTGAGCGGCCGCGCCCGCAGCTAAACCGGCGGCGGGGTAGGCCCGATACCGGTCGGGAGACGATGCCAGCAATCCTTTTCTTCCCGGCCGGCCTGATCTTCGGCAGCTTCCTGACCGTGGTCGCCCACCGGGTGCCGCGAGGAGAATCCGTCGTCGGCGGGCGCTCCCATTGTCCGGCGTGCGGCGCCCAGATCGCCGCCTACGACAACGTTCCTGTCGTCTCGTGGCTGTTGCTGCGGGGGCGGGCTCGCTGCTGTGGGGCGCCGATCTCGGCTCGCTACCCGTTGACCGAGCTCGTCACCGGGGCGCTCTTCGCGGTCACGGCGCTCGTCTTCCACGACGAGCCGGGAGAGCTGGCGCTGGGACTCGTCTTCGTCTCGATGCTGGTCGCCGTGACGCTGACCGACCTCGAGCGGCGCATCATCCCCAACAGGGTCTTGCTGACAGGCGCGACCCTCGCCGTGGCGATCGTCGCCGTCTCCGATCCCGGGAGCCTGCCCGAGCGGGCGATCGCCGCCGCTGCGGCGGGTGGGCTCCTCTTCGCGACCGCGCTCGCCTACCCGCGCGGGATGGGCCTGGGCGACGTGAAGCTGGCTGCAACGATGGGCCTCTTCCTCGGACGCGACGTGGCGCCGGCGATCCTGGTCGCGCTGCTGGCCGGCTCGCTGGTCGGGCTGGCGACGATCGCCCGCCACGGCGCGGCGGCGCGCAAGCAGGCGATCCCCTTCGGACCGTTCCTCGCGCTCGGCGGCGTCGTCGCCCTTTTCGTCGGCGACGAGCTGGTCGATTGGTATCTCGGCACTTTTTGAGCTGTCGCGGCCGTCCTCGTACGGGCGTCCAAGGTTCTTCTATAAATGAGTAGTTGCAGGGCGAAAGGTTTGCGGCCTTTCTGTCGATTCAGGGAGGGCGTGCTCTCCCTGACCAGGAAAAAGAAACCGGCCAGCGTAGTCGGCCTCGACATCGAGGCCGGCAGCATCGCCGCGACCGAAGTGCGCATGAACGGCGCCGCCCAGGTGACCGGGTCGGCAATCGGTCCGCTGGCGCCGGGCGCCTTCCACGAAGGGGAGGTGCTGGACGCGGACAGCCTCGCCACCGGCCTGAAGTCGCTCTTCTCGGAGCACAAGCTGGCGAAACAGGTGCGCCTGGGGATAGCCAACCAACGAGTCGTCGTCCGCGTGCTGCGTCTACCGGCGATCGAGGATCCGAAGGAGATGGACGCGGCGGTCCGCTTCCAGGCGCAGGAGCAGATGCCGATGCCGCTCGACCAGGCGGTGCTCGAGTACCAGGTGGTCGGCGGCGTCGCGGCCGAGGAGGGGTCCTCGCCGCAGCTCGACGTGGTCGTGGTTGCGGCTCGCCGCGACATGATCTCGTCCTTCCTGGCGCCGCTGCGCAGCGCCGGCCTGGAACCGGTCGGCGTCGACCTCTCCGCCTTCGCGATGATCCGCGCCCTGGCCGGCAACGGTGACGTGAGCGCCGACGCGCCAACCGAGCCACAGCCCACCGCAACGGTCCTCTACTGCAACGTCGGCGACGTCACCAACCTGGCCGTGGCGCGCGGCCGGGCATGTCTCTTCACGCGCGTCTCCCATGTCGGTCTGGAGGCGATCGCGAGCCGGCTTGGCGGCTCGCGCGGCCTCGATGCCGAGGGAGCCAGCCAATGGCTGACGCACGTTGGCCTCGAGCAGCCCCTGGAGGAGATCGAGGGCGACCCCGAGATGGTCGCTGAGTCGCGCGGCGCCCTCGAGGAGGGCGTCTCCGCCCTGATCGACGAGCTTCGCCTCTCGCTCGACTACTACGGCGCCCAGGAGGGCGCGGTGCCGGTGGAGCGGATCGTCCTCTGCGGGCCCGGCAGCGCGATCGCGGGCATGGACGCCCGGATGGAGGGGCTGGGGCTGCCGGTCGGCGTCTCCCGCCCGCCCGCTCTCGCCGGCCTCGACGACGCATCAGCCGCGCGCCTGACCTTGCCCTACGGACTGGCCCTGGAGAGCTGAGCGGTGCGTCCCATCAACCTGATCCCGCTGGAGGAGCGCCGCGGCGAGCAGGCCCCGCTGCGCAGTGGCGGCCTGGCTTATGTCCTGATCGGTGCCCTGGTCGCCGTCCTTGTCGGGGTGACGGCGCTGGTGCTGGTGAGCAACCAGATCTCCGAGCGCGAAAGCGAGATCGCCAGGCTGGAAGTGGAGGACGCGCGCGAAAAAGCCCGCGCCGAAAGCCTCGCCGCCTACACGCAGTTCCGCGAAATGAGCGAACAGCGCACGATGACCGTCGCCAGCCTCGCGGACAGCCGCTTCGACTGGGAGCGGGTGATGCGCGAACTCGCGCTCGTCCTGCCCAAGACCGCGTGGCTGGTCGAACTCACCGCAAGCGCCGGGGGCAGCGCCGAAACCGGCGAGGGCGGTTCGGGGCTGGCCGCTGCGGCGGTCGGTCCGACGCTCGAACTGAGCGGCTGCGCCACCGGCCAGGAGGCCGTGGCCGGCTTCGTCACCGCGCTGAAGGACATCGACGGCGTAACGCGGGTCGGCGTGCAGTCTTCGGAACTGGGCGAAGAAGATGCCGGTGGCGGTGGTGGGGGAGGCTCGGACAGCGGCGACGAGTGCCGTACCCGCAGCTTCATCGCCAAGTTCGAGATCGTCGTCGCCTTCGACGCGGCACCGGTACCCGCGACTGAAGCCGAAGCCGAAACGGCGCCCGCAGCGGCGCCGGAAGCGGCCCAGGTCGCGTCCAGCGAAAGCGAAGGCGGTTGAGATGAAACTGGAGATGAACTCGACCAACCGGTTGATCGCGGCGCTGGTCGCGCTCGCGGTGCTGGCCGGCGCCTTCTGGATGCTGCTCCTCAGCCCCAAGCGCGACGAAGCGAAGAAACTGACCGTGCAGGTGGAGCAGCTGGAGTCCTCGTTGGCCCAGCACGAAGCGGAAGTCGCGCAGGGCGAAGAAGCGCGTCAGCAGTTCCCTACCGAGTACCAGCACTTGGTCGTGTTGGGCAAGGCGGTGCCGGGCGACGACGACGTTGCCTCGCTGCTGGTCCAGCTGAACCGGATCGCCGACAGCGCCGAGGGGACCTTTAGCAACCTCAAACTGGCGGCGAGCGGGAGCGGTGAAGAAACGGCGACGGCGCCGGCGAGCGGCGCCGGAGGCGAGCCCGCTTCGGCGACGGAGGTGGCTGCCTCGTTGCTGCCCCTCGGCGCCTCGATCGGGCCGGCCGGTCTTGCCGTCATGCCCTATGAGGTCAGCTTCGACGGCAAGTTCGTCCACGTGGCGAACTTCATCGCCGGTCTCGACTCGCTGGTGAACACGAACGACGAAGGGGTTGTCGTCGACGGGCGGCTGGTCACGGTCGACGGCTTCACGCTGGAGGCCGACGAGCTGCTGGGCTTCCCCGACCTGGACGCGACCTTCTCGTTGACCACCTACCTGACGCCGCCCGGCGAAGGCGTCACCGGCGGCGCATCGCCCACTGTCCCGCCGACCGCGACGCCGGCCGCGACGACGATCGGAGCGACGCCATGAAGCGCTTGAAGGGACCGGAGCTGAAGATGCCCAACCTCGGGGTCCCGCCTTTCCTGGCGGACGTCTATTACGACATGCGCGACCGTCGGCTGCTGCCCGTGGTGGCACTGGTCGTCGTGGCGATCGCGGCGGTGCCGTTCTTGATGGGCGGATCCGAAGAACCTGTCCCGGCGGAAACCCCGGAGCAGGCGGCGGAATCCGCCAAGCTGGAGATCGAAGACGGTTCTACTCTCGCCGTCGTCGAGTCGAAGCCAGGCCTGCGCGACTACCGCAAGCGGCTGAAAGGTCGCACCCCCACCGATCCCTTCATGCAGCGCTACACCGGCGTGCCCGCCACGTCGCAGCTCCAGAGCACCGAAGCGGGCGCCGTCACGAGCGGGGGCGGCGAATCGACCAGCGTGTCGGTGACCGAGACGGAAGAAAGCGTCACCGAGGTCGAGAAGCCCGGCTCTTCGACCGGTACCGCACATAGCCCCGGTGGTGACGGCTCGGGGGGTGGAGGTGGATCGGGCGGCGAGGGCCCGAGCTCCGGCGTCGATCCCGACGGGATGCGCCTCTTCGGCTTCCGGCCGGACGTGCGGTTCGGCGTCGCCGGCACGGGGGATCTGCACCTCTACAACGACCTGGCGCTCGGCAGCCTGCTGCCGAAGAAGAAGCCACTGCTGGTCTTCATCGGCGTCTCCGAAAACGGCGAGCGGGCTGCCTTCGACGTCTCGCCTGAAGTCACGCTGGTGCGGGGCAATGGCGCTTGTATCGGTGGCATGCGGAACTGCAGACTCCTCTTCCTGCGCGAGGGCGAGGCCGTCGACCTGCTGACCGAAACGCCCGGACGGGCCTTCCGTCTCAAGGTGGAGAGCATCGACTTCGTCGAGCTCGATCTGCCGCCGAAGTCCGAGCGGGCTTCAGGATCCAGCGCGGCGGGTTCACGGCGTGGCTTGGCGCCCGGATTTCCCCAAAACTTCAGTAACTGAAGCGATAGCGCTACACTCGCTGAAGCGAGGTAATTCGAATCCGCCTCGCGCCGTCGATTCGACGATTCTGCGATGAGCGCTGAGAGCAATTCCCGATGTCCCGTCTGCCGCACCGCCGACGTGGTTTGCGGCAAGTGGACGCTCTTGATGATCCGCGACCTGGCCGAGGGCCGTAGCCGCTTCTGCGAGCTGGAGCGCTCGCTGGAGGGGATCAGCCCGCGCACCCTGTCGCTGCGCCTGCGGGCACTCGAAGAGGAGGGCATCGTCGCCCGCCACACCTACCCGGAGGTGCCGCCCCGGGTCGAGTACGCGCTGACCGAGAAGGGCGAAGCGCTGGTGCCGCTGATCGAGGACATGCGCCGCTACGGGCGGCGCTGGCTGTTCGAAGAGGAATCCGAGCCCGTCCCCGCTTAGACGAGCCGTGAGTTGAGCACCCAATGGGTGCTCAACTCACGGCTCGTCCTGCAAGGCAGCGTGCAGGCGCAGGAGCGTGCCTGGGCGGGCTGAAGCCTGGGGGGTGCGGGATCCGCTCCTCAACGAGGCCCTGAAGCGACTGGCGACCGAGGCCGCGACCCGCTTCAGCACCCTGGTCGCCAGCGGCGACCAGATCCCCTTCGACGTCGCCGAGCAGGCTGGGCCCGACGACGCCTTCTTCCACAGCTACGTGCCGCTGACCGGGCGCTACGTGCGCGAGCGCGAGAGCGAGATGCGCTCGCTGCCCGGCTATGAGCCGGCCCGCGAAGCGGTCGACCTGGCCGGCGTCGCCGCGCCCTACCTCGAGCAGCGCGGCGAGGCCGTGCCGGCCGAGCCGGGCGAGCGCGCCGCCCGCATGCTGACCAGCTTCGTCGCCTCGCTCTGGGACGGCAGCGCGGACTTCGCCCTCGACCGCGAGCGGCTGGACGGCGCCCTCTCGGTTCTCGACGCCCAGGTCGGCGACGTCGACGAGGCCGACCTGCTGGTCGCTCCGATCGCCGGGTTGCGGATGTCGACCGCGCGCCTGAGTCTTCCCCATGGCATACAGCTGGTGCGCGCCGACACCTTCGACGCTCCGGTCGAGGCGATGCGCAGCGAGGGCATGGGCCGGGCCGCCTGGGAGCCGCAGTTCCTGGCGATCGCCGAGCAGGGCGAGGACGCCGAGAGCGCCGCCGAGGCACTGGCGCAGCTGCACGAGCTGGTCAGCGTCCTGCGCCTCTTCAAGCCGGGTGGCGTCGGGCTCGGCCCGCACGCCTTCGCACCGACCGGCGAGGGCCACTGGCGCCGCATCGCGACCGGCGCCACCGCGCCGCGCGACGGCGGCTACCGCTTGACCGAGGAGGAGGCGGAGCAGCTCGCCGAGCTGGCGAGCACTCTGGAGGCACGACCGGATCCAGCCGGCCCGCTGGCCTGGGCGGTACGCCGCTTCGAGCTGGGCTGCGAGCGCGAGACGGCGCTCGACGGTCTCAGCGACCATCTGTTGGCGCTGCGGGCCGTGCTCGACGGCCAGGGCCCGGTCGGCGCCTCGCTGCCGATGCGCGCCGCGGCATTGATCGCCGACGGCTCGGTCGACCGGCTCGCTGCCCGCGAGCGGCTGGAAGCGGCGATGGAGCTGGAGCGCTCGCTGATGGCCGGCGCCCGCGCCGGCGCGCCGGCGCGCGAGCTGGCCACCTGGGTCGAGGAGACGGTTCGCCGCATCCTGCGCGAGGCCGCCCTCGGCGAGCTCGGTGGCGACCTCAACGAGGCTGCCGACGAGACCCTGATCGCCACCGGCCTCGACGCCGGCGACGTCGAGATCGCCGTCGCCGCGCAGGAGCTCGACTCGCCCGAGTCGGAGCCTGAGATTTCCGTCACCAAGCCGGGCCGAGAGATCGGCGCCACCGAGCCCGCGATCACCGAGTCGCAACACCAGGAGGACCCCAACATGGAAGAAACCCGCATCATGGAGCCAATCCCGGCCGAGCACGAGATCCGGATCACTGCCACCGACTGGCTCGAGGAGGTCGAGGTGGAGGAGAGCACCCTTGACTTCCCGTCAATCGAGGGGGACGTCACCCACCGCGAGCGGATCGACACCCCGACCGTCCGCCACCTCTTCCCGGTCCCCGAGGACGCCGACTGGGAAGTCCGCGAGCTGGACTACGACCACTACCGCCACGCTGGCTAACAGGCAAAAGCTTTAATTTTCTTGATTATTTAGTAGCGAGCCGCTAATGATGGCTCCTGTCCATCGACCCGGTGTCGCGTCGGATCGACGCGGTGCCGGAACACTCATGAAAGGACAGGAAAATGGCTCGCAACCTCAAGGGTTTCTGGCTCGCCCTGGTCGCAGCTCTCGCGATGAGCGCCGTGGCTGCCGCTTCGGCTTACGGAACCTGGGAAGTCGAACTCGAAGCCGAAGTGGAATGGTTCTTCACAGGAACGCAAATTACCCACAACGCGAAATCGTTCCACATCATCAAAGTTGGCAAATCCGAAGTGAAATGTGAAGAAGCCTTCTTCACCGGCCAGGTGATCGGGAACAAAATAGAAAAAATGACATTCACCCCGACCTACAACAAATGCAAAACCGAAACTGGGCTTCCGGTGACAATCACAACGAACGGCTGCGACTACACATTCTACGCCGGAACCAAATCGGATACCAACCCGGACCATTACATCGATGGGGCCATGGACATCGACTGTCCCGGCGAAGCCAAAAAAATGGAAATACACATATACAGCAGCGCGACCAACCATTCGAATGGTACGTCGATGTGCACAGCGACAATCCCGGAGCAGTCAGTGCTGGTCGCAACCACATACACAAATACACCGAAAGCGACCCCAGCGGACGTTGATCTCACAACAGAAATCGACCTCAAAGACGAAATCCATGGGAATCCGTTCCTCTGCGGGACCGGAGAAAACGGGACCTACACAGGCGCGACGACACTCAGGGCTTTCACCGACGCTGCCCACAGCAAACCGATCAAATTCCTGAAAGTGAGCTAATTCGAATCAGGATCGTCCAGCGGCGAGCGCCTCGCGCTCGCCGCTGCTGGCGAAGAGGTAACGGTTGATCTCGGCCAGGCCGCCGAGGTCGTGGACGTCCTCGTCTAGATAAGGGACGCGGATCGTGGCCTTCGTGCGCAGCTCGGCGGCGAGGTGCTCGATGTTGCGGGCGTCGCGCTCCGCCAGCGCCTGGTAGTCGGCGAAGTTCTCGGCAACGCGGTCGGCGAGGTCGTCGTTCCCCAGCCGCTCGACCAGGGCCGACCGCAGGTCGCCGCCGTCGCCGCGCAGGCGCTCGGCCGGGTAGTGGACCTTGTTGACGATGACGCCGCCGAAGGGCAGCTTCGCCTCGACCAGCTTGCGGTGGAAGTAGACGGCTTCGTCGATCGGCTCGCCCTGCGGGCCGCAGACGACGAGGAAGCAGGTGTGGGGGTCGGCGAGCAGGGTGTTTACACGCTTGGCCCGGGCCTGGAAGCCGTCGACCATGCCGCTGAAGGCGTTGAAGAACTCGGCCAGGTCGGCGAGCAGGTCGAAGCCGACGATCCGCTTGAGGACGCCGAGGGCGACGGTGGCGCTGCGCCCGGCGACCCGCGCCGCCAGGCCGGTCGGTCGCATGAAGACGCCCAGCGAACGACCTTCGATGAACTGGGTGAGGCGGCGCGGGGCGTCGAGGAAGTCGAGCGCGTTGCGCGTCGGTGGCGTATCGAGGACGAGCAGGTCGAAGCGGCCCTCGGTGTGCAGCTCGAACAGCTTCTCCATCGCCATGTACTCCTGCGAGCCGGCGAGGGCGTTGGAGATCTGCTGGTAGATGCGGTTGTCGAGCACCCGGTCGCGCGACTCCTCGTCGGGCGCCTGGCGCGCGACCAGCTCGTCGAAGGTCGCCTTGGCGTCCAGCATCATCGCCCACAGCTCGCCCTTCATCTCGACCCCGTGCTGCTCGAACAGGGCCGGGTCGACCTGCCGCGCCTCGTTACCCAGCTCCTTCAGCCCGAGCGAGTCGGCGAGCCGCTTCGCCGGGTCGATCGTCAGCACGCAGACCCTCAGCCCGCGCGCCGCCATCCCGGTCGCGATCGCGGCCGAGGTGGTGGTCTTGCCGACCCCGCCCGAGCCGGCGCAGATGCAGATGTCCTTGCCGCTGAGGATCTCGTCGACGGCGGGCATCAGTGCAGCCTCCGGGCGAGCTGGCGCGCCGCCTCGAGGTCCAGCTCCGGCTCGAAGAGGAAGGGCAGGGTCCTCACCGGCGCCTCGACTCGGCGCCGCAGGCGGGCCAGCTGGGCGCGCTGGGAGCGGGCCCGGTTGTGCTCGGAGACGGCGGCGCGGGCGGCGGCGCGAACCTGCCCGTTCTCGCCGGCAGCGACCTCGGTCAGGCGCTCGGCCTCCTCGTGGGAGAAGCGCTCCGGGTAGAGCCCGTTGAGGTAGACGCGGTCGACGGCGATCCCGACCTCGGAGCGCAGCTCGGCCTCCAGCGCGGCCGACTCGTTGACCGGCATCTCCTCCGGCAGGGCGACGATCGCGGTGCCGGTGTGCTCTTGGTCGGTGATCAGGCGATCGAGTTGCTGGGCCTGGGAATGGATCGGGCCGACGCGGGCGATCGCGGCGAAGGTGCGCGGCGTCTGCAGGAAGCCGATTCCGTGCCCGGTGGCGGGCGCGTCGACGATCACCAGGTCGTACTTGCGCCCCCGCTTCACCTTGCGGTCGAGCTGGGCCAGCTCCCAGATCTTGCCGATCGTCACCAGCTCCTTCAGCCCCGGGGTGGCGGCGGCGAGGTAGGTGAAGATGCGGCTGCGGAAGAGCAGATCCCGCATCGCCCGCACCTTCAGCTGCAGCAGCACGTACTCGCGCATCGAGTCGTCGGGGTCGATCGAGATCGACCACAGGTTCTCCTCCATCTCGACCTCGTGGAAGCCGACCTCGGTGTGGTCGAAGATCCGCGACGCGTTCTCCTGCGAGGAGACCTCGCAGACGATCGTGCGCTTGCCGGCGGCGGCGGCGCGCAGGCCGAGCGCCACCGCGACGGTGGTCTTGCCGACGCCCCCCTTGCCGGTCACGAAGACCAGGCGCTTGTCGAGGAGGTCGGGCAAGGGGATCGGGTGATTCCTAGCAATTTCGCGAGGCGGGAGGAAAAGCCGCTGCCCATGCGAATACCCGCGCAATGGGATTCCTCAGCCGAAAGTCCAAGTCCGCGCCCACCAGCATCGTCGACGAGCAGCACCCGATCGTCGAGGAGCTGCAGGAAATGGAAGAGGTGGTGCCCGAGCGGCCTCGGCCGGCGGGTCCTGTCGCGGGACAGGACTCCTCGTCCTCGCAGGCTGCGGGCGAGGAGCCCAGCCCCACGCCACCCGCCGGAGAGGCGTTGGAGGACACCTCTCCCACCGCAAGCAGCAAGGAGCCCACTCCTGTGCCACCCGTCGGAGAAGCGGTTGAGCTCGACGAGCCCGAGGAGCCGGGACGGATGCAAGCTCGTGATCTGATCGCGCCCAGCCGACATGAAGCCGTCGTGGAGGAGCCGGTTGTTGAGACGCCCACGAAGCACGCTGAGGTGATTGCGTTTGCCAATCAGAAGGGTGGCGTTGCCAAGACCACCACGACCTTGAACTTGGCTGTCGCCTTCGCCGAGTCCGGGCACCGGGTGCTCTGCATCGACCTCGATCCGCAGGGGAACCTGACGATGAGCCAGGGGATCGACCCCGACAAGGTGGAGAAAAGCCTCTACGACGTGCTGGTCAACGACATGCCGATCTCGGAGATCATCCAGAAGCGCGAGATCGACATCGCCGTCGCCTCGATCGACCTGGCCGGCGCCGAGATCGCGATGAGCACCAAGATCGGCCGCGAGCGCTCGCTCGAGAAGGCCCTTAAAGAGGTCGCCGGCGACTACGACTTCGTCTGCATCGACACGCCGCCCAGCCTCGGCCTGCTCACGATCAACGCGCTGACCGCGGCGAGCAAGGTGATCGTCCCCGTCCAGTGCGAGTATCTATCGATGCGCGGGCTGGTCCAGCTCCAGAACACGCTGAAGATGATCCAGGAGAACCTCAACCCGGACGTGCGGATCGAGGGCATCCTGCCGACGATGCTGGATTCGCGCACCGTCCACGCCAAGGAGGCGGTGGAGATCCTCGAGGAGAACTTCGGCGAGCTGGTCTTCAAGTCGCGGATCAAAAAGGCGATCAAATTCGCCGAGGCCCCGGTGAAGGGCGCCAGCGTGCTCAAGTACGATCCTCAGAGCAACGCCGCGAGCTACTACCGCGACCTGGCCGAGGAGGTTCTTGCGAATGAGTCGGCGTAAGCGCGCGAGTATGCGCGAAGGGCCGCTTTCCGACCTATTCCGGTCTACCGAACAAGACCCAGCGCCCCCGCCCGCGGGTCCTGTCGCGGAGGAGGACTCCTCGTCCTCGCAGGCTGCGGGCGAGGAGCCCACCTCCACGCCACCCCCGGGAGAGACGTCTGAGTCTCCTCCCGAGAGGCTGAAACGGGTCTTTGAGGAGCCTGTCACTCGCGAGCCTGTCCCCGGGCCCGAAGCTCCGCGGTACGGGCGGGAGGAACCTGAGTACGAGCCGCCGGGCTCTGGGCAGCCGCACCAGCCGGTGATTCGCGTCGTCGGTGTCGGCGGCGCCGGCGTCAACGCCGTCAACCGGATGGTTGACGCGAACGTGCCCGGGGTCGAGTTCATGGCCGTCAACACTGACCTGCAGTCGCTGCAGCTCTGCGTTGCCGACGTCACCGTCCACATCGGCGAAGAGCAGACGCGCGGGCTCGGCGCCGGCGCCGACGCTCAGGTCGGCCACCGCTCCGCCTTCGAGGAGCAGGACAAGATCAAGCGCCTGCTGAAGGGCTCTGACATGGTCTTCGTCGCCTGCGGCGCCGGCGGCGGCACCGGCACCGGCGCCGCGCCGGTGATCGCCCGCCTCGCCCGCGAGGTCGGCGCGCTGACGGTCGGCATCGTCACCAAGCCGTTCAGCTTCGAGGGCTCCAAGCGTGGCAACCAGGCCGAGACCGGAATCGACGAGCTGGCCGCTGAGGTCGACACCCTGATCGTCGTCCCCAACGACCGCTTGCTCGAGGTGCTGGACCAGCAGACCTCGATGGTCGAGGCCTTCCAGGTCGCCGACGACGTGCTGCGGCAGGGGGTGCAGGGGATCTCCGACCTCGTCACCCTGCCGGCGCTGATCAACCTCGACTTCGCCGACGTGCGGACGATCATGTCCGACGCCGGCCGGGCTCTGCTCGGGATCGGCATGGGCAGCGGCCCCGAGGGCCGGGCCCTGCTGGCCGCCGAAAAAGCGATCTCCTCGCCGCTGCTGGAGACCTCGATGGAGGGCGCCCGCGCGATCCTGCTCTCGATCACCGGTGGCGCCGACCTCTCGCTGGTCGAGGTCAGCGAGGCCGCCAAGCTGGTCGGCGAGGCCGCTCATCCCGACGCCAACATCATCTTCGGCGCCAACATCGACGAGGAGCTGGGCGAGCAGATCTGGGTCACCGTGGTCGCCACCCGCTTCGACGGCCGCGGCGCGCCGCCGCGCCGCGTGGCCGAGCCGACGATCCGCCGCACCAAGGACGCCGGCCGTCCCGCTCGCTCCGAGAAGGCCGGCGAGCTCAGCAGCCTCGACGTCCCAGAGTTCCTGCCGGGCTAGCGTCGCGCCCCATGCAAGGGGTCGTCGCCGCCGGTCACCCGATCACCGCCGAGACCGGCGCGGGGGTCCTCCGCGACGGCGGCAACGCCGTCGACGCCGCGGTCGCTTCCGTCCTTGCCTCGTTCGCGCTGGAGAGTCCGCTGACCGGCTTCGGCGCCGGCGGCTTCATGATGGTCCACCGCGGCGAGGAGACGGTCCTGATCGACTTCTTCGTCGCCGCACCCGGGCTCGACGGGGCCGAGCGGGGCATCGAGCTGGTCCCCGTCCCGGTCCACTTCGACGCCGAGACGGTGCAGACGTTCTACGTCGGGCCGGCCTCCTGCGGGGTGCCCGGCACGGCTGCCGGCCTCGAGCTGGCGCTCGAGCGGTTCGGCACGGCGCCGCTGGCCGATCTCGCCGCGCCGGCGATCCGGCTGGCCCGCGAGGGCGCTCCGGTCAACGCCCAGCAGGCGTACATCTTCGAGATCCTCTGGCCGATTCACGAGCGTCTGGAGGGGACGCGCGAGCTGTACGCGCCGGGTGGGCGGCGGCTGGGGGAGGGGGACGTGTTCCAGTTCCCTGAGCTGGCCGAGGCGCTGGAACGGTTCGCGGCCGAGGGGGCGGAGCCGTTCTACCGTGGCGACGTCGCCGCCGCCCTCAGCGATTTCGTTCGCGAGCACGGCGGCACGCTGGGATCGACCGATCTCGCGGGCTACGAGGCGATCGAGCGCCGCCCGATCCGCACTCCGTTCCGGGATGCCGAGGTGCTGACCAACCCGCCGCCCTCTTCGGGCGGGATCCTCATTGCCTACGCGCTCGGCCTGCTCGAGCGGTTGGGGCCCGAGAGCGGGCCGGAGCAGCTGGTCGCCGCGATGGGCGCCGCCAACGCCGCACGTGACGAGGCATTCGCGGAGGCCCTCTACGGCGACGAGTTGCACGCAGCGCTGCTCGATCCAGCCGAGCTGGACCGCGTCGCCGCAGCGGCGCGTCGCAACTCGGGTCCGACGCCGCCCTCTCCCGGCGACCTGCTGGGGTCCACCACCCACATCTCGGTCCTCGACGGCAACGGCATGTGCGCCAGCGTCACCTGCTCCAACGGCTCCGGCTCCGGCGTGCTGGTCCCCGGCACCGGCGTGATCCTCAACAACATGCTCGGCGAGGAGGACCTCAACCCGCTCGGGTTCCACGCGATCGCGCCAGGTCGGCGGGTGCCGTCGATGATGGCGCCGACCGTGGTCCTGCGCGACGGCGAGATCGAGCTGGGCCTGGGCAGCGCCGGCTCCAACCGGATCCGCTCGGCGATCCTGCAGACCGTGGTGCGGACGGTCGAGCAGGGGCTGGGCGCCGACGAGGCGGTGCGGGCGCCGCGGCTGCACTTCGAGCAGGGCGTCGTCCAGGCCGAGCCCGGCATCGACGAGGCTGCTTTGACCCGGATCGAAGAGCGCGGCATACCGGTCCTGCGGCGGCCGCAGCTCAACCTCTTCTTCGGCGGCGTCCAGGCGGTCGCCCGCGATCCGGCCAGCGGCGCGCTCAGCGGCGGCGGCGATCCGCGCCGCGGCGGTAGCGTTGCGGTCGCATGACGATCGACTTCGAGGCTGAGGGACTTCTCGCCGGGCTGGAGGGGGAGGCCCGCGAAGCGCGCTGCGAGCTGCTCGAACGCCTGGCCGGCGAAGGCGTGCCCCTGGAGGAGCTGCGCGAAGCGGTGGAGGGCGGACGGCTGGCCCTGCTGCCGGTGGAGCGAGCCTTCGCTGGCGACGGTCCTCGCTACACGCCGCGCGAAGTGGCGGAGCTGTCCGGCCTCGACCTCGGCCTCCTGCAGCGCACGAGCGCGGCGCTCGGCGTCCCCTATCCGGACCCGGACGAACGCTCGCTGTCCGAGGCCGACCTGGAGACCGCGAAACGGGTCAAAGCCTTCCACGACGCCGGCCTGCCCGAGGACGGGATGCTGCAGGTGACGCGCACGGTCGGGATGGCGACGGCGCGGATCGCCGAGGCCAATCGCGAATTGATCGTGCGGGCTCTGATGCAGCCGGGCGACACCGAGCGCGACCTGGCGCTGCGCTTCGCCGCGGCCGCCGAGCAGATGCTGCCGCTGTTCGATCCGATCCTCACCTACGCCTTTCGCACCCACATGCTCGAGCAGATTCGCCGCGACGTGATCGGCACCGCCGACATCGCCGCTGGCGAGCCGGGGGCGATGTCGGAGCTTTCCGTCTGCTTCGCCGACCTGGTCGGCTTCACCAAGCTCGGCGAGCAGGTCGAGACCGAAGAGCTGGGGCTGATCGCCGGCCGGCTCGACGAGCTGGCGACCGCCGTCGCCGAGCCCCCCGTGCGGCTGGTGAAGCTGATCGGCGACGCGGCGATGCTGGTCTCCACCGACGCGACGGCGATGACCGAGGCGGCGCTGCGGATGGTCGATGCCGCCGACGCCGAAGGGGACGAGTTCCCGCGCCTGCGGGCGGGGATCGCCCACGGCTCCGTCCACGCGCAGGCGGGGGACTACTACGGCCGGCCCGTCAACCTCGCCAGCCGTCTCACCGGAATAGCCAAGCCGGGCAGCGTCCTCGTCGACGCCGCCGCCAAGAAGGTCGTCGGCGATGGCTTCGAGTACTCCTTCGCCGGCGAGAAACGCCTCAAGGGCTTCGACTCCCGCACCAAGCTCTACCGCGTCCGCCGCAGCAACGGCAGTTAGCGGGGCACGACTTTTCCGCAAAGTGCGACCCCGCGGGGGGCGAATCCAGGTCGCTCGCAGCCTTCTCAGGGCTATGGCGCCGAAAAGGCTGCAACGACGCAACGCACCGCTTTGGCAACTGGCCCGGCGTCAGCATGGCGTCGTCAGCCGGGCGCAGCTGCTGGAGTACGGCCTCACCAGTGAGGCGATCGAACACCGGATCGCCAGCGGCCGTCTGCATCGCCTCTGGCGCGGCGTCTACGCGGTCGGGCGACCGGAAGTTAGCCGACAGGGACGGTGGATGGCAGCGGTGCTGAGCTGCGGGCCGACGGCGATGCTCAGCCACCGGTGCGCCGGCCTGCTCTGGGGTGTCGTGCGGCGGGCCGACGAGATCGACGTAGTCGTTCCGGCAGGCGTTTTCAGGCGCCGGCCCGGCATTCGCGTGCACCGGCGATCCCCGATCGAGCCGACGCATCGGCGCCGCGTGGCGGGGATACCGGTTACGGATCCGGTCTCGACCCTGGTCGACGTGGCGGCGTGCGCTCGCGACTGGGAGGTCGAACGGGCGATCAACGAGGCGGATCGCCTCGGCCTGATCGATCCCGATGCCCTCCGCGTGGCGATCGAGTCGGTCCCCCGCCGGCACGGCCTCGCTCGCTTGCGTCGGCTGCTCGGCGGCGAGCCTCTTACCGACACGGGGCTCGAGCGTCGATTCCTGGCGATCGTGCGCCTCGCGGGCCTACCGAGACCGGACACGCAGGTGTGGATAAGTGGCTACCGGGTGGACTTCTTCTGGCCTCGCTTCGGCTTGGTCGTGGAGGCGGATGGTTGGGTGTACCACCGAACACCGGGCGCGCAGACGACCGATCGTCGCCGCGACCAGGCGCACGCGAGGGCAGGGCTGACGACGCTCCGCTTTGCGGAAGCGCAGCTCCGCTACGAACCAGACGAGGTCAGGCGAACGTTGGCGACTGTCGCCGCCCGGCTTGGCGCGCCCTTCCTCAACCGTTGATCGCAGCATTTTCCGTCTCATGGTCCTGAAAAAGCTGCGGCGCTGGACGGAGCGAATGGCGGGGCTCAGGCCGGCTTGCGGGCGGAGAGAACGAGGTTGTAGAAGAGCTCGGCGGGCAGGCGCGGCTCGAGCAGGCGGGTGTCGACCTTCTGCAGGGCGATGTAGCTGTTGAAGGCGAAGCGGCGCCAGCCGAAGGAGACCGATTCGGGCTCGGCAGTCGACTCGACCGTGCGCAGTCCCCAGCCCCAGGCGTTGGCGAGCAGTTCCTCGCCGCCGACCCGGCGCTGCTCGAGCTCCGCGTCGCGCAGGAGCCGGCGCAGGTCGGCGGGTGCGAAGGCGTGGACGTCGACCTCCCCCTCCAGGGCGTGGCCGTTGGATTGCTCGCCCTCGGGGACCACGCGCGGCCTGGCGCCGACCAGGCGCCGCCAGGCGGGCGCGGCGAACAGGGCGGCGCGCTTGGGCGCCGCCGCCAGGCGGTCGCCGTAGCGGGACGGCTCGCCGCAGAAGGCGATCGCGCCGGCCGGGCGCAGGACGCGGCGGAACTCGGCCAGCGCCCGCTCCAGGTCGGGAATATGGTGCAGGACCGCGTGGCCGAAGACGAGGTCGAAGCTGTCGTCCTCGAAGGGCAGCTGCTCGGCCTCGGTGGCCACCGTCTCCGCCTCCAGTCCGAGGGCCTCGGCGGTGGTCGAGAGTCGGCGCAGCATGCCGGGGGAGATGTCGGTCGCGGTCAGCCGCTCGACGATGCCGAGCTGCAGCAGGTTGAGCGAGAAGTAGCCGGTTCCGGAGCCGATCTCGAGCCCGTCGCCGAAACGGGCGCCGTCGAGCCCGCCCAGCGCCTTGGCGAGCTTCAGCCGCACCTGCTCCTGACCGGTGGCGCCGAAGTCGATTCCCCACTTGGCGTCGTATTCGTCGGCGGCCGCGTCGTGGTAGCGGGTGTTGACGTCCTTGATGTGCTCCGGGGTCGCGGTGGGGGAGGCCGGCATCGGGCCGGGAACAATACGGTCCCCGTGGAATGGAGCGCGAATACGTTCAGCTCGACCAGCCGCCCGGGGTGCCGCCGCTGCCGCTGACCGGCGAGCGGACCCTGCCCGACCTCCCAGAGGAGAACTACTGGTACCAACGGCATCTGGCGGTCTACGAGTGGATCGCCGCGCGGACTGGCGGAAAGCGGGTTGTCGACATGGCCTGCGGCGAGGGCTACGGCTCCGACCTGATGGCCGCCGCGGGGGCGACGAGCGTGGTCGGCGTCGACGCCAACCCGGACGCCCACGAGCACGCCAATCTGCGCTATCTGCGGGACAACCTGCGCTTCGAGCGCGACCTGGTCGAGAGCTTCGCCGAGCCGTGCGACGCGGTCGTCTTCCTGCAGACGATCGAGCATGTGCAAGAGCCCGGTGCGATCCTCGACCACTTCAAGTCGATGCTGGCGCCCGGCGGGGTTGCCTACGTCTCGACCCCCAACCTGCTGACCCTCGCCCCCCCCGGCGCCGAGAAGTCGGACAACCCCTGGCACCTGCGCGAGTACCGGGCGGACGAGTTCCGCCGGCTTTGCGAGGAGCACTTCGGTCAGGTCGAGCTGCGTGGCCTCTTCCACACGCGGAAGCTGCGCGTCCACGAGCTCGCGATAAAGCTGGGCTGGGACAGCGTCCACAAGCGGCTCGGCTTCACCGATCGCTTCTACGGTCGCTTCACCCCGGCGATCGCATCGCGCGATTTCAGTCTGCGGGACGGAAACCTCGACCAGGCATTGGACTTCCTCGCCGTCTGTCATGCGTAAAGCGGGTTCCGCCGGCGGGGAGACCGTCGGCGATCTGGCGATCGTCCTGCACTCGCACATGCCTTATGTCGAGGGGTTCGGCACCTACCCCTTTGGCGAGGAGTGGTTGTTCGACGCGGTGATTCGGTCGTACTTGCCGGTGTTGGGGGTCGCGGACCGGTTGACGATGACGATCACGCCAGTCTTGGCGGATCAGCTGGAGGACGCCAGCGTGGCGCAGCGGTTGCGGGACTTCCTCGTCGAGTGGCGGATCGGGGCGGCAGAAGCCGATCTGAAGCAGGTGCCGGCGGAGTGCCGAGACGCCTGCGAGGCGGAGCTGGCCCGCTACCGTCACGCGCTGGAGCTGCTCGACGCCGCCGGGGGCGATCCGCTGCGAGCGTTCCAGGCAGCGGCCGAGGGAGGGCGGGTGGCGCTGGCCGCATCGGCCGCCACGCACGCGGTGTTGCCGCTGCTGGCCACCAGCGCCGGTTTGCGGCTGCAGCTCGACATCGGGGTTCGCTCGCACCGGCGACGGTTCGGCTGGGATGGCGGCTTCTGGCTGCCTGAGTGCGCCTATGTACCGGGACTCGAGTGGCTGCTGGCCGAGCACGGAGTGCGCTGGTTCTGCGTCGACCAGAGCGCCCACGCGGAGTCGCTCGAGGCGCTGACGCCGGTAGCGACCGAGGCGGGGCCGGTGGCGTTGCCGATCGACTGGGAGGCGATCGGCTGGCTCTGGTCGTTGGACGGTTACCCGTCCGACCCGGCCCACGCCCAGTTCGCGGGCAAATCGCTGCGCGGCGTGCGGATCTGGAAGGTGGGGGGAGGGGCCTACGAGCCGGTCGCCGCCGCGGCGGCAGCGCGGCGACAGGCCGGCGAGTTCCTCGCCACCGCGGCGGCTCGCATGCGGGAGTTCTCCGCCTCTCGCCGGCGGCGGGGGCTGATGGTCTTCGCGATCGACACCGAGCTGCTCGGGCACTGGTGGTCGGAGGGCGCGCTGTGGCTGGCCGAGGTCCTGGCGGGCGCCGCCGCAGCGGGAGTGCGGCTTCTGACGGTGCCGGAGGCGCTGGAGGAGCACGAGGCGCAGCCGCGCCCCCTGGCCGCGTCGACCTGGGGCGAGGAGAAGGATCTGAGCACCTGGGATTCGCCGCCCGTCGCCGACCTCGCCTGGGGGGCGCGGCGGCTGGAGCTGCGGCTGCTGCGGTCCCTCTCGCGCGGCCTGCGCGGCCCAGCCGCGCTGCGGGCCGCACGGGAGCTGCTGGCCGCTCAGGCGAGCGACTGGGCCTTCCTCGACAAGCGCGGCCAGGCGGGCGATTACGCCTACCAGCGCGCCACCGGTCACGCCGAGGCGATGTTGCAGGCCATAGACTCCCGCACCGACGTCGATCCGCGTATGCGCTCACTCGCCCCGGACCTGACCCTCGCCCCGCTGCTAGAGCCCTGAGCGATGACCCGTGTCCTGATCCTCTCCTGGGAGTACCCGCCCCTGATCGAGGGCGGGCTTGCGCGCCACGTCCGCAAGCTCTCCGAGGCGCTGGTCGAGCGCGACGTCGAGGTCCACGTGCTGACCCGTGGCGGAGAGGAGTCGCCCGCCGAGGAGAGCCAGGGAGGAGTCCTCATCCACCGCATCCGCGAGCCGAAGCGCCCGACCGACCTGGGCGAGTTCGTCGCTTGGGTGGAGCGGATGAACTCCGACATGCTCGCGGCAGGGGTCGAGCTGGGCGACCGCTACGACTTCGACCTCGTCCACGGCCACGACTGGCTCGTCGCCAACGCCTGCGACCACCTCGCCAAACGCTTCGAGGCGCCGCTGGTGACGACGATCCACGCCACCGAGCACGGCCGCCACCAGGGCTGGGTCGACAAGCACCCCCAGACCTACATCCACGGCGTCGAGCGCTGGATCACGAACCGCTCCGAGCGCGTCATCGCCTGCTCCCACTACATGCGCGAGCAGATCGCCGACATCTTCGGCGTCGAGGAGGAGCGGGTCAGCGTCATCCCCAACGGGATCGACCCGGACGACCTGCAGCCGCAGGACCCGGCCGAGCTGCGCCGTCTGCGGGCCGAGTTCGCCAGGCCCGACGAGAAGCTGGTGCTGCTGATCGGCCGGCTCGTCTACGAGAAGGGCTTCCAGCTGGCGCTGGAGGCGATGCCGCGGGTGATCGAGGAGGCGCCGGGGACCCGCTTCCTCGTCGCCGGCTCCGGCACCCACGAGGCGGAGCTGCACAAGCAGGCCGAGGAGCTGGGCCTGATGGAGCACGGCACATTCCTGGGCTGGATCGGCGACGACGTCCTTCACTCGCTTTACCGGATTGCCGACCTCACCGTGGTCCCCTCGATCTACGAGCCATTCGGCCTGGTGGCGCTGGAGGCGATGGCCTCCGAATGCCCGTGCATCGTCGCCGACACCGGCGGCCTGCGCGAGGTCGTCCCCCACGAGGAGGTCGGCCTGCGCTTCCGCTCGCACGACCCGGAAGCGCTCGCCGAGGTCGCGATCCGGGTCCTCCGCGACGACGAGCTGGGCCATCGGCTCGTGGCCGAAGCCTACGAGCACCTGCGCCGCTTCGATTGGGGCGACGTGGCCGAGCAGACGGCCGCCGTCTACGCCGACCTGGTCGGCGAGCCGCGACCGGCCTGAGCATCAGTTCGAGCGCGGGTCCCCGGCGGCGATCGAGAAGCTGCCGCTGGTGCTTGTCCCGGGTGTCCAGTCGATTCCGGCGAGCAGTTCGCTCGGGGCTATCGAGAGGGCGCCTGCGAGCTTGACCAGGGTGTCGATACGGGGGATGCGGGTTCCGCGCTCCAGCAGGCTGATCTCGGTCCGGTGCAGGGAGGAGAGCAGGCCGAGCTCCTCCTGCGAGAGGTCGGCCCGTTTACGGCAGCGGACCAGGTTCTCCCCGAAGCGGGCGGCGATATCCATCGCCGGGATTGTTCTGTCTGCCAGGCGAATGATCTACAGACCTCGTCTCAACTGCGCCATGTCTACAGCTTCCAGGACGTCGCCTCGCGGCGGCATCCGAGCCGCCGCGGATGGCTCGCCGCAGACAGTACATCTCGCATCTGATACGTTTCGGAGCGAGCCATGTCGATGAACGAAGGCAACCAGCTCGGCCGGCGAAGCACATGTGGTCATCTGAGCGCTACGATGACCACATGCGAGAGATCGGCGTGCGAGATTTGAAGGCGAACCTCAGCAGCGTGCTTCGCGACGTGGAGGCGGGCCAGCAGGTCCGCATCACCGTGCGCGGCCGCCCCGTCGCCGACCTCGTGCCTGCGAGCCGCCCCCAGCGCTACAGCGAGGGGATGCGCAAGCTGATCGCCGAAGGCAAGGTGACGCCGGCCAGCAAGCCGCTGCCGCTCCCCAGGGCGAAGCCACGGTTCACCGGCAAGTCAGCAAGCGCGATCATCATCGCGGAACGCGAAGAAGGGCGCTGATGCTCTATCTCGACGCCAGCGCCTTCGTCAAGCGTTACATCGAGGAGGCGGGCAGCGACCTCCTCACGGAGGCGATGGACGGCTCCCGTGCCACGTCCACGTGCCGGATCGGCTTCGTGGAAACGGTTCGAGCTATCGCCATGAGCGGTAATAGGCGTGACGTGAAGAAGATGGAATCGGAGTGGGGTTTGCTGGACATCGTCGAGGTGAACCAAGTATTGACCGAGCACGCCGCGGAGCTCGCAGTCTCCCAGGGGCTGCGCAGCCTCGATGCGCTGCACCTGGCTGCGGCCCTGTCCCTGCCGGACACCGATCTGACCTTTGCCACCTGGGACCGCCGCCTGCACCGAGCCGCCCGGGATCAGGGCCTACGCACCCTTCCCGCCGCCCTCGCTTAGGCGACCCACCCCTCGTTTAGGACCCGCGCAGCCGAGGACTCTCTTAATGCTTCATATTTCTCAAGCATTAGGGCGGGGCCGACTAGAAGCTCCGCCTCCAGTCAATAGAAGGAGAGCATCAGATGCGTCGCAATCTCAGGACCCTCGGGTCCAGTCTCGTCGCAGCACTCGTAATCGGCGCTGTGGGCGCTTCAGCCGCTTCGGCGGCGCCGCAGTTCCACTTCGAAAGCGAACACACGATCATCACAGGGCAGCAGACCACCGTCAACGCGCTGGCATTCGACGTGGGCGTGGTCAAATGCGGGGTCGTCCAGTTTGCCGGCACAAAGGCGGTCCTCACAAGCACGACAATCACACTCACACCGACATTCGACAATTGTCTGCTCAACGAAGAAGAAGAAGTGACGTTTACACACAATGGCTGCAATTTCCTCTACCACATCGGCGCGGATACAGAACATTTCACAGGCACGATGAGCATCGAGTGCCCGGAAAACGAATTGATCGAAATCGACGCGCCGGAATGCACGATCACAGTTCCGGAGCAAGGCAACCTCGGCACCGTCACATTCACAAACGAGGGCGCGGAAACGACACGCAGCGTGGTCTTCGACCAGGGGATCGCTGGGATCGTCTACGCCGAAGACGGCGCCGGCTGCGCAAACGAAGAAGAATCGACAAACAACGGCACCTACACCGGCAAAGTCACAATCACAGGCGAGAACACAATGGGGGCCCACCGAGGTATCTGGGTCGAATAGCCCTTTGAGGCACGTGGCCCCCGGACGACCTCAGTTCGGGGGCTGCATCGTGGTCCAGGCCCCCGGGTCCGGCTCGACCGGTTTCGGCCATTGCAGCCGCTCCGGCGCGTCTCGCATGCGGATGATCCGGGCCGGGATGCCGGCGACCACGGCGTTGGCCGGGACGTCCTTGGTGACAACTGAGTTGGTGCCGACGATTGCGTTGTCGCCGACCCGGACGCCGCGCAGGACGCAGGCGCCATAGCCAATCCAGACGTTGGACCCGACCTCAATCTCGCGGGTGTAGATGCCCTGACCGCGGATCGGCCGCTCGACTTCGACCACGCCGTGGTCGAAGTCGATGAACATCGCCCGATCGGCAATCACGCACTGCTCGCCGATCCGCACCCGCTCGTAAGCGGAGATCGTGCACTCCTGGCCCAGCACGGTCTTGGGCCCGATCTCGACCATGCCCTGGTGGCAGCGGATCTTGGTGCCGTGTCCGATCCAGACGAAGCGACCGAAGTCGATTCGGCCCCGAGGAGCGATCTGCAGTTCCAGGTCGCCGCCGAAGAAGACCGGCCCGTCGGTGCGCCAGCGCCAGCCGGCCCGGGTCAGCAGCCGCCGCCGCAGGTAGCGCAGCAGCAGCAGCCCGTATTTCGGGGTCAGCATCCCGTTGCGGGCGCAGAAGCCGATGAGGCGGATCACGGGAGGCGGGACTCTAGACTCACCGGCCAGATGCCCGATGCCGCCAAATCAGCGCCGCTGACCGAGCGCCTCGTCGCCGGCGACAAGAGAGCCCTGGCGCGGGCGATCACGCTGATCGAGTCCGACGACCCGGCGGGCTGGGAGCTGGTGCGCGAGGTCTATCCGCGCACCGGCAGCGCCCGGATCGTCGGCTTCACCGGCCCGCCGGGGGTGGGGAAGAGCACGCTGATCGGGGCGCTCACCGCGGAGCTGCGGAAGGGGGAGCGCGAGGTCGCGGTGCTCTCGATCGATCCCTCGAGCCCGTTCACCCGCGGCGCCCTGCTCGGCGACCGCATCCGCCTCTCCGACCACTTTCTCGACCCCGGCGTGTTCATCCGCTCGATGGCATCGCGGGGCGCCCTCGGCGGTCTCTCCGAGGCGGCGCTGCAGGTGGCGCTGGTGATGGACGCGGCCGGCAAGGACGACGTCCTGATCGAGACGGTCGGCGTCGGCCAGGCGGAGATCGACATCGTCGACCACGCCGACACGATCGTGCTGGCGCTGATGCCCGGCTCCGGCGACTCGATCCAGGCCCTGAAGGCGGGGGTGATGGAGATCCCCGACATCATCGTCGTCAACAAGGCCGACCACCCGATGACCGACACGATGGTGCGCGAGGTGCGCGGCGTGCTGGCGCTCTCCCACGATCCGGAGGGCTGGAACGTCCCGATCCTGCGGACCGAGGCGGCCCGTGGCGAGGGCGTCGCCGAGCTGGCGCTGAAGATCGCCGAGCACCGCGCCCACATCGAGGCAGCCGGGACGTTGGAGGAGCGCCGCGCCCGCAACCTTCGCAACGAGGTGCTGGGAATCGCCGCCTCGCGGCTGCGCCGCCGCCTCGAGGCCACGGCCGCCGACGACCCGGAGACGGCGGAGCTGCTGGAGCGGGTCGTGAGGCGTGAGCTCGACCCGGCCAGCGCCGCGAGCAAGCTGATGGAGAGGCAGGCGGGTGACTGAGGGTCCCGCAGCGGCCGCACCCATCCCGAGCCTCGCCGAGGCGACGAGCTGGCGCGGCTTCGAGGTCGACGACGTGGCGGGATTCCGAGTCGGCCGCGTGCGCGGCGTCTTCGCCGACGCCCCGGGCGGCGAGCCCGCTTGGTTGGTCGTCGCCCTGCGCCGCCGCTTCTCGCTGCTGGGACGCCGCGGCGTCAGCCTCGTCGTCCTGCCGCTGCGCGACTGCGCCGCGGCGGGGGGTCGCGTCTGGACCGCGCACCCCGGCGGCGTCATCCGGGCCGCTCCCACAGTCGACCCCACCCGGCCCCTGCTGCGCGAGCACGAGCTGGCGATCTGCGCCCACTACGGGATCGGCGAGCGGGTCGGGCGAGCGGTCGAGGTGCTCGGCAAAGCCGAGGGGGCCGTCACCGCCCAGCCCTCCGCGCGCTAATTGGAGTCAGCAGCCGAGCTGGCGGGCGATCACCATCTGCTGCACCTCGTCGGTGCCCTCGCCGATCGTGAGGATCTTGGCGTCGCGGTAGAAGCGGCAGACCGGGTACTCCTCGATGTAGCCGTAGCCGCCGTGGATCTGGACCGCCTCCTCGGTGGCGCGGACGGCGAGCCGCCCGGTGATCAGCTTCGCCTGCGCCGCGGTCAGCGTGAACGACTGGCCCGCGTCCTTCTCCAGCGCCGCCCGCCAGGTCAGCAGGCGGGCCGCCTCGATCTGGGCTGAGAGGTCGGCGATCTTGGCCTGGATCGACTGGAACTTGGAGATCGGCTGGCCGAAGGCGCGGCGCTCCTTGGCGTAGGCGAGCGCCTCGTCGAGCGCCCCCTGTGCCAGGCCGACGCCCATTGCCGCCACGCCGATTCGGCCACCGTCGAGGATGTGGAGGAAGTTCTTGAAGCCGTCGCCGCGGCGGCCCAGCAGGTTGCCCTCCGGCACCCGGCAGTCATCGAAGGAAAGGGGCCGCGTGTCGGAGGCGTTCCAGCCCATCTTGCGGTAGGGCTCGCCGACCTCGTAGCCCGGGGTGCCGTTGGGGACGATCAGGTTGGAGACCTCCTTGCGCCCGTTCGCCTCGCCGGTGACAGCGGTGATCGAGACGCAGCCGGAGATCTCGGTCCCCGAGTTGGTGATGAACTGCTTGGCGCCGTCGACGACCCACTCGCCGTCTTCCAGCTTCGCCGTGGTGCGGACGTTGCCGGCATCGGAGCCAGCCTCCGGCTCGGTCAGACCGAAGGAGGCGAGCCGCTCGCCGCTGCAGAGCCGCGGCAGCCACTCGTCCTTCTGCTCGTCGCTCCCCCAGAGATGGATCGGCATCGTCCCCAGCGAGGTGTGCGCGGCCATCGTGATGCAGACCGAAGAGTCGATCCGCGCCAGCTCTTCCACCGCCAAGACGTAGGAAAGCGTGTCGGCGCCACCGCCCCCGTACTCCTGCGGAAACGGGATCCCCATCAACCCCAGCCCGCCCATCTTCTCGACGATCTCGTAGGGGAACCGCTTCTCCCGATCCAACTCCTCCGCCACCGGCGCCACCTCTGCGAGGGCGAATTCACGGACGGTGTCCCGCAGCAATCTCTGCTCGTCCGTCAGCTCGAAGTTCATGCGTTGCTCCTATGTCAAGCCGCCACCGCAATTTGCGGCGCCAGCGAGTCTCTCTGAGTATCGACGTTGGTCATGGATTTCTCCCCTTCGGAATCGAGCAAAAGCCTCCAGACCCGGCGGGCCAGGTGGCGCTTGAGGCAGCGCAGAGCCTCCATTCTGGACTTGCCCTCGGCCTGCTTTTTGGCGAGGAACTTGCGTGCCGGGGGGTGAACCCTGCCCTGGGTAACCGCGATGCGGTGAAGGGCGCAGTTGAGCTGGCGGTTGCCGCCGCGGTCGAGCCGGTGGCGAACGCGCTTGCCCGAGGAGGCGGGAATCGGGGCGACACCGGCCAAGCGGGCGAACTTGGCATCGGTGGCAAGGCGCTTGGCCCCGGCGGTCTCGGCGAGGAGCTTGGCTGCGGTCAGGACGCCGCAGCCCTCCAGCGCGAGCAGCTCCGGTGCCGTGCCTTTGACCAAGGCACCGATCTCTCGCTCGAGCTCCTTTGCCCGGCGGGTGCGACGGCGGATCTCGATCGCCAGCTCGCGGGCTATCGCCACCCTCGTGCTCTGCTCGGCGCGGGCGAGCCGCCGGGAGAGCCGATCGAGCCAGACGATCCGGTCAAGAGCGCCGGTTGGGACCTCCAGCTCCGGCCAGAGGTCGTGCAGGTGCCAGCGCAATCGACACTGGTCTTCAGAACGGGCTTTGACGAGATCCTCGCGGTGGCCGAGGAGGAGCTTCAGCCGCAGGGCGTCCTCATCGAGATGGGCACTCGGCAGGGTCTCTGGGCCCTCCCGCAGGGCGGCTCTGGCTACTGCCAGGGCGTCGATTGGGTCGGACTTGCCCGCGGCCCGTTCGCCACGGCGGCTTTGGCCCATCAGCTTCGGAGGGACGCGAACCACGCGCTCGCCCGAGGCGACCAGGAAGCGCTCCAAGGCGCCGGAGACGTGGCGGCAGTCCTCGATCGCCCAGATTCGTTCCTCGTCGAGCTCGCGCCCCCAGCCGAGCAGTTGGCGAAAGCCGGGCCCCCTGGCCGAGGCAGTCAGCTCGCCGGCAAACTCGCCGGTTCCCGCAAATACGGCGCCGCAGGTGTGGGTCCGCTTGTGGGTGTCCGTTCCGATCACGATCATCTGGCCTGTCCCTTCGATTGGTCGTTGCCTTCGGACGGACCTCCGGCTGACGAACCTCACTCGGGGCGGTTGCCACGCTCCTATCAAGTCAAGCCGGGGATCCTCGGGCGGCGGCGGGCGACACAACGCATGAAAGTCAGACCTCCAGGTCGACAGCCAGCCTAGGAGTCAGCTCGCCGCCTTCCCGAGAACCAACCGACCGGGTCGGACGCTGCCGCCGGCCTTGGGCCGACGATGACAGTGAGGGCAGCCTATTGCCGCCAGGCACTCCCCCGCCCTCCTACAACTGCAAAGACTTGACCTGCAGCAGCTCCTCGATCGCGTAGCGCCCGTTCTCCCGCCCGTGCCCCGACTGCTTGTAGCCGCCGAAGGGCGCCAGCGGGTTGAAGGCGCCGCCGTTGATCTCGATCTGGCCGGTGCGGATCCGCTTGGCGACCGAGACCGCCCGGTCGGTGTCGCCGGACCAGACGCCGCCGGCGAGGCCGTACTCGGTGTCGTTGGCGATCCGCACCGCGTCGTCGGTGTCCTCGTAGGGCTGGATCGCCAGGACCGGGCCGAAGATCTCCTCCTGGGCGATCGTCATCTCCGGCGTCACCTCGGAGAAGACAGTGGGGCGGACGAAGTAGCCGCGGTCCAGGCCCTCGGGCGGGGCCGCGCCGCCGGTCAGCAGCTTCGCGCCCTCCGCCTCGCCCTTCTCGATGTAGCCGCGGACGCGCTCGCGTTGCACGTCGGAGACGAGCGGGCCGAGGCGGGTCGACTCCTCGAACGGGTCGCCGGGGGTGAAGGCCTCCGCCGCGGCCACCGCCAGCTGCTCGGCCTCCGCCAGCTTCTCGTGCGGCACCAGCATCCGGGTCAGGGCGCTGCAGGTCTGGCCCGAGTTGAGGTAGCACTTGGCGACGCCGTCGGGGACGGCCCGCTCGAGGTCGGCGTCGTCGAGGATCACGTTCGGCGACTTGCCGCCCAGCTCCATCGCGACCGGCTTCACGGTCGCCGAGGCCAGCTCGGACACCCGCCGACCGGCCCGGGTCGAGCCGGTGAAGGAGACCATGTCGACGCCGGGATGGCCGGCGATTGCCTCGCCCACCGCCGGTCCGGTGCCGGTGACGAGGTTGAAGACGCCCGCCGGCAGGCCGGCGGCCTCGACCACCTCGGCGAGGATGAAGGCATTCAGCGGAACCACCTCGCTCGGCTTGAGGACGACGGTGCAGCCGGCGGCAAGGGCCGGCGCCACCTTGGCGGCGATCTGGTTGAGCGGGTAGTTCCAGGGAGTGATCGCGCCGAGCACGCCGACCGGCTCGCGCAGCACTCGCGAGTTGCCGATCTCCTCTTCCCAGGCGACTTCCTCCATCAGCCCTGCCATCGCCGCGAACTGGCCGGTCGGCAACCCTGCCTGGATGATCTGGCTCAGTTTCAACGGCATACCCAGCTCCTGGGCGATAGTTGCCGCGATCTCCTCCGCGCGCTCGCCGAGCCCGGCCGCGATCGCGGTCAGGTAGCCGGCACGCTCCTCGCGTGAGGTCTGCGACCAGGAGTCGAACGCCTCGCGAGCGGCGCGGACCGCGCGGTCGGCGTCCGCCGGGGCACAGGCCGGGATCGAGCCCATCGCCTCCTCGGTGGTCGAGTTGACCACCTCGATCGTCTCGCTGCCCTGCGGCTCGACCCACTCGCCGCCGATGAAGATCCTGTCTCGCACCTGAAGCTCAGCCGCCGTCGCCATCTCGTCTCCCTAGTCGCTGGTCTGCCCGGCCAACGCTAGCGCCTCGACGCCAGGGCCGGGGAGAGGGCGGGCATCGCGCGCGTGTAGGACCTTGCCGCAGCTTTCGCAGATGCCACGGTCGCTGACCTGCCCGCCGCACTCTTTGTGCACGATCAGCATCGGCGGTCCGTTCGGGTAGGGGGAATGGCGGTCGCCCCAGCCGAGCAGCGCCACCAGCGCGGGCCAGAGGTCGAGGCCCTTCTCGGTCAGGAAGTATTCGTGCCGTTCCGGGCTCGTCAGGTAGCGGCGCCTTTCGAGGATGTCCTCCTCGACGAGGCGCTGCAGGCGGGCCGAGAGGACGTTGCGGGCGATGCCGAGGCCCTTCTGCAGCTCGTCGAAGCGACGCCTGCCGTTCATCACGTCGCGCACGATCAGCAGCGACCAGCGCTCGCCGATCACCTCGAGCGCCTTGGCGATCGAGCAGACCTGGCCTGGATAGTCGCTGCGCAGCACAACGTGATCTTCGCACAATGGGTTGCGTCAAGCAACCAACTCGGATAGGGTCAGGCGACATGGAGTTGCTTGACGCAACCCGACGATAGCGATTGGAGGGATCGAGATGAAGCTGATCCGACACCGCAGGCGAAATCGGCGCAAGGTCGCGAGGATCGCGATCACCCAGGCGGAGATCACGGCCGACCTCCTGTATCCGGCGCCGCCGAAGCGATGACCGAGGAGAACGGCACCGCCGCGGACGCGGCCCTGGCCTTCGCCGAGACCAGCCCCGAGACGACTCGCACTCGCACGCTCGTCTGGCAGGACCCGGTGCCGACCGCGGCCGCCGGCGTGACGATGACCGGGATGGAGTACATGGAAGCGATCGTCGCCGGCGAGGTGCCACCGCCGCCGATCGCGGTGACGATGCGGATGGGGCCGATCGAGCTGGGGGAGGGCCGGGCTGTCTTCGCCGGCGAGCCCGGGGAGGAGCACTACAACCCGATCGGCGTCGTCCACGGCGGCTACGCCGCGACCCTGCTCGACTCGGCCCTGGGCTGTGCCGTCCACACGACCCTGCCGGCCGGTGTCGGCTACACCTCACTCGGCCTGGAGGCGAAGTACGTGCGCCCGATCACCCGCGACACCGGCCGCGTCCTCTGCGAGGCGAACGTCCTCTACCGCGGGCGCCGTCAGGCGACCGCCGAGGCCAACCTCACCGCTGCCGACAGCGGCAAGCTGCTGGCTCATGGCGCTGCCACCTGCATGATCCTCGAAGCCTGAGCTAGGCGGCGAGCTCGCGAGCCAGCTCGACCAGCAGGCGGACGCCGATGCCGCTGGCGTCGTTGCCGGTGTAGGCGCGGCCGACGTCCCAGGCGGTGCCGGCGATGTCGACGTGGGCCCAGGGGGTGTCGCCGACGAACTCCTCGAGGAAAGAGGCGGCGTAGATGGTGCCGGCCTTGCGCTTGGCGGAGGCAT
Source organism: uncultured Solirubrobacterales bacterium (assembly GCA_963703235.1). Classification (GTDB taxonomy): domain Bacteria; phylum Actinomycetota; class Thermoleophilia; order Solirubrobacterales; family 70-9; genus VRUE01. Next base: position 330,279 of record OY969802.1, read on the forward strand.
TGGTGAGGTCGGCGACGGTGCCCTTGGTCAGCTCCTTGTACTCGGGGTGGAGGGGAAGGCGCCAGACCAGCTCGCCGCTGCTGGCGCCGGCGGCCTCGACCTGGGCGGCGAGCGCGTCGTCGTTGGCGATCAGCGCCGCGTAGGTGGAGCCCAGCGCGATGGTCACCGCCCCGGTCAGGGTCGCGAGGTCGACGATCTGCTCCGCGCCCAGCTCGACCGCGTAGGCGAGGGCGTCGGCGAGGATCAGCCGTCCCTCGGCGTCGGTGTTGTTGATCTCGACGGTCTTGCCGTTGTACTGGGTGATCACGTCACCGGGCTTGATCGCGTTGCCCGAGGGCATGTTCTCGGTGGCCGGGACAACCGCGACCAGGTCGATCGGCAGCGCCAGCTCGGCGATCGCCGCCACCGCCTCGAGCACCGCGGCGGCGCCCGACATGTCCATCTTCATCTCGTGCATCGCCGCCGAGGGCTTCAGCGAGATGCCGCCGGTGTCGAAGGTGACGCCCTTGCCGACCAGGCCAAGCGTGGGGCCTGAGCCGCCGCCCGCGTAGCGCAGCACGATCAGCTTCGGCTCCTCCTCGGTGCCCTGGCTGACCGCGACCAAGCCGCCCATCTTCTTGGCGGCGATCTGCTCGCGGCCGAGCACCTCGGTGCTCACCGCGGCGTGGGCGGATGCGATCTCGCGGGCGTGCCGGCCCAGGAAGGAGGGCGTGGCGACGTTCGAGGGGAGGCTCTGCAGGTCGCGGGCGCGGTTCTGCGCCTCGGCGCAGACGCGCGCGGCCTCGGCCGCCGCCCCGACTCCCGCGGGCGCCAGCAGCGTCAGCGACTCGATCGCCGGCGGCGGCGGGTCGCCGGGATCGGCGCTGCGGAAGCGATCGAAACGGTAGCTGCCGAGGACGGTTCCGGTGACGAGGGCCGCGGCCGTTGCCTCGTCGTCGTCGGTCTCCGGCAGCTGCCAGGCGAGGGTGCTGGCCTCCAGCTCGCCGGCCTGCTTGGCGACGATGGCCGCCGCGACGCGGGCGCGCTCGGCGTCCATCTCCGAGCGCGCCCCGAGGCCGACGACGATCGTTCGGCCCGGCTGCTCGGGGTGGAGGTGGGCCAGCTTCTTGAAGCCGGCCTTCGCGTCGGCCGCGCCGGGAGCCTCTGCCAGCTCGGCCGGCGGCTCCTCGCCCTCGAAGAGCCCGACGGCAAGCAGGTCCGCCTCCGCCTCGTTGGGTTTGGCCTGGCTGACGGCGACTTTCACTGCGGCCGAGTCTATGCGTTCGCTCACGCTTCTCTCGTCGCTCTATCGGTATCGTCCCAGTCAGGGCCATGCGGCCCTGTACGAGCCGAGACCCGGCATAAAACCGACGCAGAAAGGCCGCCAAAATGCCCAGCACCGTCATCCTCGCAACCGCACGCACGCCCTTCGGCAAGATGGGCGGAACCCTCTCTTCGCTCGATGCCACCGACCTCGGCGGCCACGCGATCGAGGCCGCCCTGGAGCGCTCCGGCGTCGACCCCGAGCAGGTCCAGCAGGTCGTCTTCGGCCAGGTCCTGCAGGCCGGCCAGGGCCAGATCCCCTCGCGCCAGGCCCAGATCAAGGGCGGCATCCCCAAGGAAGTTCCCTCGGAGACGATCAACAAGGTCTGCGCCTCCGGAATGCGCTCGCTCGGCATCGCCGACATGGCGATCCGCGCCGGAGACACCGAGGTCGCCGTTACCGGCGGCATGGAGTCGATGAGCCAGGCGCCGCACCTGCTGCCCGGCGCTCGCTTCGGCTACCGGATGGGCCACGTCGAGACGATCGACGCGATGGTCCACGACGGCCTCACCAACCCCTTCACCGAGAAGCAGATGATCAACGAGGCCAGCGATGTCTCCAACGAGCTGGAGATCACCCGCGCCGACATGGACCGCTTCGCCGAGCGCTCGCACCGGCTTGCCGCCGAGGCGACCGACGCCGGCCGCCTCGCCGAGGAGATCGTCGGCGTCACCGTCCGCTCCCGCAAGGGTGAGAACACGATCGAGGCCGACGAGGCGATTCGCGCCGACACCACGGTCGAAACGCTCGCCGGGCTGCGCGCCATCGGCGGCGAGGACGCCACCCACACCGCCGGCAACGCGCCCGGCGTCAACGACGGCGCCGCCGCGATGGTCGTCGCCTCCGCCGAGTGGGCCGAGAGGGAGGGGCGCACGCCGCTGGCCCGCGTCCTCTCCTACGGCACCGTCGCCGACGACTTCCCCTACCTGGCGAAAACGCCCGCCAACGCGGCCAAGCAGGCGCTGGAGAAGATCGGCAAGAGTCCCGAGGACGTCGACCTCTGGGAGATCAACGAGGCCTTCGCTTCGGTTGCCCTCAACTCGATGCGGATGCTCGGCGTCGAGGAGGAGAACGTCAACGTCAACGGCGGCGCGATCGCGCTCGGCCACCCGATCGGCGCCTCGGGCGGTCGCATCGTCGGCGCCCTGGTGCACGAGCTGCAGCGCCGCGGCGGCGGCCTCGGCGTCGCCGCGATCTGCTCCGGTGGCGGCCAGGGCGACGCCATCGTCATCGAGGTCGACGGCTCCTAGCCGTGAGCCGCGCCGCGGCTTTCTTCGATCTGGACAAGACCCTGATGGCGGGGTCGAGCGGGATGCAGTTCGCCCGCATCGCCGCCCGACACGGGATCGTCGGCCGCCGCCAGCTGGCGAGCTGGGCGGTCGAGCACCTGCGCTACCGCTTGCGGGGGACGACCGACGCCCGCACCGCCGAGGTGCTGCGGGTCGCCCGCGAGCTGATCGCCGGCGTGCCGGTTCGCAGCCTCGAGCGGATGAACCCGGAGGTGATGGCCGCGATCCTGCCGCGGGTCTACCCGCAGATGCTGGAAGAGGTCTACGCCCACCAGGACGCGGGACGCGCCACCTTCATCGTCAGCGCCGCCGGCAACGGCGTGGTCGAGTCGCTGGCGGCGGTGCTGGGAATGGACGGCGGGATCGGGACCAGCTACGAGGTCGGCGACGACGACGCCTTCACCGGCCGCTTCGAGGGGCCGTTCGTCTACGGGCCGGGCAAGGTCGAGGCGATGGAGGCGTTCGCGGCCGAGCACGGGATCGACCTCGCCGCCTCCTATGCCTACTCCGACTCCCTCTCCGACCTGCCGATGCTGCGCGCTGTCGGTCACCCGGTCGCCGTCAATCCCGACCCCCCACTTGCCGAGATCGCCCGCGAGACCGGGTGGCAGACGATGCGCTTCGAGCGGCTCGGCCGCCGCCTCGTCGCGCTCGCGGTCACCGTGCTGGCGACGGTCGGCGGCTTCGGTGCCTCCCGGATAGCGGCGCGCCGCAGGCCGCCATCGCCGCGCCGCTTCGCCGTCCGCCGCTAACCCTCGTCGTCTGCCAAAACGAGTCTCCAGCCAGACGAGCCGTGAGTTAGCTACCCCATGGGTGCTCAACTCACGGCTCGTCTGCTTACGGGCCTCCGTTGGGCGGGCCTAGACTGTGGGCCATGGCGACGGAGCCGAAGCGCAAGCCGGCGCTGGAAGAGCGCGAGGCGGAGTTCTCGACGATGTCGGGGCATCCGATCGAGCCGCTCTACGGGCCCGCCGACTCCGGGGTCGATTTGGAGGCGGACATCGGTCGCCCCGGCGAGTACCCGTTCACCCGCGGTCCCTACGAGTCGATGTACCGGGGACGGCTGTGGACGATGCGCCAGTTCGCCGGCTTCGGCACGGTCGAGGAGACCAACGAGCGCTTCCACTACCTGCTCGACCACGGCCAGACGGGGCTCTCGACCGCCTTCGACATGCCGACCCTGATGGGCTACGACTCCGACCACGTCCGCAGCCTCGGCGAGGTCGGCCGCGAGGGGGTGGCGGTCGACAGCCTCGACGACATGGAAGGGCTCTTCGAGGGGATCCCCCTGGCCGGGGTCAGCACCTCGATGACGATCAACGCGCCGGCGGCGATTCTGCTTGCCTTCTACGTCCTGGTCGGCGAGAAGCAGGGGGTGCCGCCGGAGAAGCTCGGCGGCACGATCCAGACCGACATCCTCAAGGAGTACATCGCCCAGAAGGAGTGGTGCTTCCCGATCGAGCCGGCGATGCGGCTGGTCACCGACATGATCGAGTGGTGCACCGAGCAGATGCCCAGATGGCATCCCGTCTCGATCTCCGGCTACCACATCCGCGAGGCCGGCTCGACCGCGCAGCAGGAGCTGGCCTTCACCCTGAAGGACGGCTTCACCTATGTCGAGCGGGCGTTGGAGCGCGGCCTCGACGTCGACGACTTCGCGCCGCGGCTCTCCTTTTTCTTCAACGCCCACATCGACTTCTTCGAGGAGATCGCCAAGTACCGCGCCGCGCGCCGCATCTGGGCGCGCGAGATGCGCGACACCTACGGCGCCAAGCGAGAGGAGTCGATGCGATTGCGCTTCCACGCCCAGACCGCTGGCGTCTCGTTGACCGCGCAGCAGCCGCTCAACAACGTCGTCCGCACCTCGCTGGAGGCATTGGCGGCGGTCCTCGGCGGCACCCAGTCGCTGCACACGAACTCCTTCGACGAGGCGTTGGCGCTGCCGACCGAGGAGGCGGTGCGGGTGGCGTTGCGCACCCAGCAGATCATCGCCTTCGAGTCGGGCGCGCCCAACACGCCCGACCCGCTCGGCGGCTCCTGGTTCGTCGAGAAGCTGACCGACGAGATGGAGGCCGCCGCCTACGACTACTTCGCCCGCATCGACGAGCTGGGGGGGATGGTCGAGGCGATCCGGCGCAACTTCCCGCAGCGCGAGATCGCCGAGGCGGCCTTCGCCTACCAGCGCGAGCTTGACCGGCGCGAGCGGATCGTCGTCGGCGTCAACGACTTCGTCCAGGAGGGCGAAGCCGAGACGCCGATCCTCCGCATCGACCCGGCGCTCGAACGCAAGCAGGTCGACCGTCTCCAAGCGACCCGCGCCCGCCGCGACGGCGCCGCGGTCGAGGCGGCACTGGCCGAGTTGAAGCGCGCCGCCGCGACGGACACCAACCTGATGCCGTCGATCGTCGGAGCCGCCCGCGCCCGCGCCACCGAGGGGGAGATGATCGCGGCGATGCAGGAGGTCTTCGGGACGTACACCGAGTCGCCGGTGTTCTAGGGTTCGCCGCCGCTATGGAGGCAGCCACCGCCCGCAAGATCCGCGTCGTCGTCGCCAAGCCCGGCCTCGACGGACACGACCGCGGCGCCAAGATCATCGCCCGCGCGCTGCGCGACGCCGGCATGGAGGTGATCTACACCGGCCTGCACCAGACGCCCGAGCAGATCGCCGAGACGGTGATCCAGGAGGACGCCGACGCGGTCGGGCTCTCGATCCTCTCCGGCGCCCACATGACCTTGGTGCCGCGGGTCGTCGAGCTGCTCAAGGAGCAGGGCGTCGACGACGTCCTGGTCACCGTGGGGGGCACGATCCCCGCCGAGGACATCCCCGAGCTGAAGCAGCTAGGCGTGGCCGCCGTCTTCACGCCGGGCGCAGGCACCGACGAGATCGTCGACTTCATCCGCGAGGGCGCGTCGGAGCGCCACGAGGGGGACGCGAGCTGAGTCGATCGCAGCTTTCCCGGGCCATAGCCCTGAAAAAGCTGCGATCTACCGACCGTCGGGCTGCGGCTGTCGTGTGATATCGATCACCGCCGACTGTCACACCGCCGGGTGCATAGGTAGACTGATTGACTGGTCAGTCAACTACGGCAATCGGCTCCAGCAACCCAGCCAAGGAGGCTTGAAACTTGAAGATCTGCGTCCTGGTCAAGGAGGTACCGGACGCCGCCGTCCAGAAGCGCATCGACTCCGGGACGATGCGGCTGGATCGCGGCGGCGAGAAAAACCTCAACCCCTTCGATACCCACGCCATCGAGGCCGCCATGCAGATCAAGGAGGGCGGCGCGATCCCGGTCGAGGAGGTCGTCGCGGTGACGATGGGCCCCCACTCGGCGGTCCGCGCGCTGCACAAGGCGGTGGCGCTCGGCGCTGACCGCTCGGTGCACCTCTCCGACGAGGCGCTGGCCGGCTCCGACGTCTGCGCCACCGGCTACGCGCTGGCCAAGGTGCTCGAGTCCGAGAGCCCGGACCTGGTCCTGCTCGGCCAGCAGTCCGATGACGGCGAGTGCTACACGATCGGCGCCGTCGTCGCCGACCACCTGCAGATGCCCTCGCTGACCCAGGTGATCAAGATCGACGTCAGCGACGGCAAGCTGCGCTGCGAGCGCCAGGCCGAGTACGGCTACGACACGGTCGACGTCGAGCTGCCGGCCGTGATCAGCGTCGGCGACGCGATCAACGAGCCGCGCTACCCGAGCCTGAAAGCGATCATGGGGGCGAAGAAAAAACCGCTGGACGGCAAGGCGACCGCCGACGTCGGCATCGACGGCGGCATGGTCGGCGAGACCGGCTCCAAGACCGCGGTCCTCGCGCTCAACCCGCCGCCTCCCAAGGAGGCTGGGGAGATCATCGAGGACGAGGACACCAACGAGACGGTCGAGAAGATCGTCGCCTGGCTCGACGAGAGGAAGCTGATCTAGATGGCAGGCATCCTGACCTACGCCCTCCACGACGACGAGGGCAACTTCAACAAGAACTCGCTCGGGGCGATCTCCGAGGCGGCGAAGCTGGCCGGCCAGCTGGGCGGCGAGGCCGCCGCGCTGGTCGTCGGCGAGATCGGCGACGACGCCTGCGCCTCGCTCGGCAACTGGGGCGCGGCGAAGGTCTACCGGGCCAAGAGCGTGCCCGAGGGCCTCGCGCAGCCGATCGTCGACGCGATGGCCAAGGTGATCCAGGACGAGGGCTTCTCCTACGCCCTCTTCGGCGGCGGCCTGCTCGGTTTCGAGATCGGCGCCGGGTTGACCGCGCGCCTGGGCGCCGGCGTGACTATGGAGGTGACCGAGGTCAAGGTGCAGGACGGCAAGCTGGTCGCCGAGCGCCCGATCCTGCAGGACTCCCAGATCGCCGACGTCGGCTACGTCGCCGAGCCGGGGATCATCATCGGCCGTCTCAACGCCTTCGACGCCAACGAGAGCGGCGGCAGCGCCGAGGTCGTCGACGTCGAGGTTGAGCTCTCGCCCTGGTCGACCAAGGCGACGATGGTGCAGCGCGGCGAGCAGCGCGGCGCCGACGTCAACATCGAGGACGCCGAGATCCTGGTCGGTGGCGGCCGCGGGCTTGGGGCCAAAGAGGGCTTCGAGCTCTGCGAGCAGCTGGCCGAGTCGATGGGCGGGGCGGTTGCCGCGACCCGCGCCGTGGTCGACGCCGGCTGGTACCCCTACGCCGCCCAGATCGGCCAGACCGGCAAGACGGTCGCGCCGAAGCTCTACCTGGCCGCCGGCATCTCCGGCGCGATCCAGCACAAGGTCGGGATGCAGAGCTCGGAGAACATCCTCGCGATCAACAAGGACCAGAACGCGCCGATCTTCGAGTTCTCGGACCTCGGCGTGGTCGGCGATCTGCACAAGATCGTCCCCAAGCTGACCGAGGCGATCAAGGCGAAGAAGGGATGACGTTGCTGGGGGCTTCGGCCCCCGGTCGTTCTTCCAGCTATTGAACCGTAAGGAGTCGAGATGCCAGCTGTGAAGCCCAGCGAGTTCCCGCCGCCGTTCGACTCTGCCGAGGCGATCGGCCCGCCCACCGATCCGGTCGACGACCGGATCGAGGTCGGCATCGCGATCGTCGGCGGCGGGCCCGCCGGGCTCGCCTGCGCGAACAAATTGATGCAGCTGCTGGAGGACGAGCCGGAGCTGACCGAAAAGCTTGGCGAAGTCCCGGTCGCGGTGATCGAGAAGGGCAAAGTCGCCGGCGCTCACTTGCTCTCCGGGGCGAACATGAAGCCCTCGGCGATGGAAGAGCTGTTCCCCGACCTCGACAAGTCGGACTGGCCGGTGTACGGCGAGGTCACCAAGGACGCCGTCTACATCCTCACCCCGAAGAAAGCGATCCCGGTGAAGCCGCCGCCGCCCGGCTTCCGCAACCACGGCAACTACGTCACCTCGGTCTCCAAACTCGGCCGCTTCCTCGCCGACAAAGCCGAAGAGGCGGGCGTCTACATCCTCTCCGAGACCGCGGCGACGAAGCTGCTGGTCGAGGACCGGGTCGTCAAGGGCGTGCGCTCCGGCGACCGTGGCCGCGGCAAAGAGGGCGAAGAGCTCGGCAACTTCGAGCCCGGCTCTGACGTGGTCGCCAAGGCGACGGTGCTGGCCGAGGGGACGGTAGGGCACCTCACCTACGCCGCCTACGACTACTTCGACATGCACGGTGCCGATCCGATGCGCTGGGAGCTCGGGGTGAAAGAGGTCTGGGAGGTAAAGGAGCCGCTCGACCGGGTCATCCACACGATGGGCTGGCCGCTGCGCAAGTCGCCGAAATACAACGAGTTCGGCGGCAGCTTTATCTACCCGATGGGCGAGGACAAGATCTGCATCGGCCTCGTCGCCGGCCTCGACTACACCGACGCGACCTTCAGCGTCCACGACGCGCTGCAGCTGATGAAGACCCATCCCTTCATCAAGAAGCTCATCGACGGTGGCAAGCGGGTGGCCTGGGGTGCGAAGACGATTCCCTCCGGCGGCTACTTCGCGATGCCGAAGAGGCTGGCGGTGCCGGGCATGGTGGTAGCCGGCGACGCGGCCAGCATGGTCAACATCCCGACCCTGAAGGGCGTCCACTACGCGATGCACGCCGGCATGTACGCGGCGGAGGCGATCGTCGACGCCCTGAAGGAGGACTCGGTCAACTTCGAGGCCTACGACGAGAAGATCCACAACTCGCAGATCGAGAAGGACCTGCACGAATCCCGCAACATGCGTCAGCCCTTCTCCAAAGGCTTCTTCCTCGGTGGCGCCTTCGCCTCGGCGATGACGGTCACCAAAGGCAACTTCCCGGGCGGTCACTGGAAGCAGGAGGACGACGCCGAGAACGCGATGGAGCTGGGCAAGGCCGGCGACATGTACGTCCAGCCCGACAACGAGCTGACCTTCGGCAAGCTCGACTCGGTCTTCCTCTCCGGCAACGCGACCCGTGACGACGCCCCCAACCACGTCCGCATCCAGACCAAGGTGCCGCGCGAGGTCGCCCAGACCTGGGTCTCGATGTGCCCGGCCCAGGTCTACGAGATCCCCGACGAGCAGCTGGGGAACGGCACCGCCGAGGTCGACGTCCACGTCACCGCCTCCAACTGCGTCCAGTGCGGCGCGATCACCGCCAAGGGCGGCCGCCTAACCCTCCCCGAGGGCGGCGACGGCCCGCTGTATCAGGAGACGTAGCCTTCTCGTCAGAGGATTGGCGCAATCGGTGCGCCACGCGTGCGCCTGGACCTCCTACGGTCGGGCGATGGTCACTGGGTCGATCCTCGGAACCGCGACTGCCACAACGGGACTCATGGCTGCGTCGATAGCGGTCGGCGGTTTCGTGCTCCACGTCATTCCTGCTTTGTCGGGGGCACCCGACGACAGGCTTCGGCGTGCGACCGTGATCGGCGGTCTCTGTGGACTCGTGGTAGCGATCCTTGTAATTGTTTTGTCTGCGCTGGTCGACTAGGATGCAGCTATGAGTGAAGCGAAAGCGTTAGTTCTCGTAGGGGCGGGTACCGTGCTCCTATCTGGCGCTGTGGACATATTGCTGCTGAAGATGCACGCGGGAGGAGCGGCGCTGGCGGTGGGCCTTGTGCTGGTGCTTACCCTCTTCAGCGTGGTTACGAACTTCGTGATGAGGCACTACGAAACGCTTTCCCGCCGTCGACAGCGGGAAGCGACCTTGCTGAAGCCACGTAGCTAAGCCGCGCGCGATTCAGGCGGCCAAGCGGCGGCGCGGTCGATCGCTCCTGCCGGTCGCGACAGCCAAGGGGCGACGTCGAGGTCGCTGCGCCTGGGCGAGGCGGGGGCGAGGGTCCACTCCTCGCAACCGGCGAAGGCTTCGTCGAGGCGTTTCGCCATCGTGCTGCGGGGGCGCTCCTGGTCGAAGATCTCCTCGGGCATTTGGCCTCTCCGTCCTGTAGGGGGCGTTACGGCAGCATCCCGGCTCCGCCGGACGAAAAACCCGCACCTTGCGAAAGAACGCGCAGTTTGCGCGTTCTGTTGCTAGCCAGCTTCTACGAAGGCCGCGATCTCGTCGGCCAGCCGCTGAGGCTGGTCGATGGGAACGAAGGTGCGCGAGTCGGGGATCTGGACGACCCTGGCGTTGGGGACTTCCGAGGCGAGCCGCTCCGCGTACTTAATCGGGAAAAGGCGATCCCCGGGCGCCCAGGTGAGCAGGATCGGCAGCTCGGAGTTGCGCAGCTTCTCGGCTGCCTCCAGGGTGTAGCGCTTGTTCATCCCGGTCGTCACCTTTTTGACGTCGCGTTTGACGTCGGCGTTGTGCAGGCCGGGCTCCATCCAGGAAGCGATCAGCTCCGGCGGCAGCGGGTCCCGCGTGAAGGGCCGGAAGGCGGCGCGAGCGACGGCCGGAATCCTGAACGGGGCGGCGATCAGCGCCATTCCGCCCGGCAGCTTGGCGATCGGCGGCATCGTCTTGAACATTCCCGGCGGGAAGTTCTCGTGGGTGTCGCAGTTGGTGAGGACGAGGCGGCCCACCCGCTCTGGGTGGCGGGTGGCCAGGACCTGTGACATCGCCCCGCCGGAGTCGTTGCCGACGATCGTCACGTCCTCGAGGTCGAGCGCCTCGAGGAAGCTGGCGATCGTCGCCGCGATCCCGTAAGGGGAGAGATCGGCGTCGGGTTTCATCGCGATCTGCTGCGAGCCGATCGGCCAGTCGGGGGCGAGGCAGCGGCAGCGGTTGGCGAGGCTGTCGACGACGCCGCTCCAGAGGCGGCCATCGACCAGGTAGCCGTGGACGAAGACGACCGGCTTGCCCTCGCCGGCCTCCCGGTAGCGGATCGTGCCGGCGGGCAGGTCGATCTCGCGGCGCTGGTCTGACTGGGGCATTGCATCCTCCTCGACGGCTTAGATTCTCGGCTGGAACGCGGTAACTTACATACAGACTGTATGAATGTCAACGAACCGGGAGCAAGCGGCGCCGGGCCGGCGCCCCCATCCGAGCGCCGCAGCCAGAGCGAGCGCTCCGAGTCGACCCGGAGCGCCCTGATCGAAGCGGCCCGCGGGCTCTTCGCCGAGCGCGGCTACGCCGGAGTCGGGACCGAGGAGATCGTGCGCGCCGCCGGAGTCACCCGGGGCGCCCTCTACCACCACTTCTCCGGCAAGCGCGATCTCTTCGAGGCCGTTTACGAGCGGATCGAGATCGAGCTGGCGGAGCGGATCGCCGCGGGAGCGCTGGCCGCGAACGCCGAGTCGCCGCTGGAGGCGATGCGGGCCGGCGCCGAGATGTTCCTGCAGGCCTGCACGGAGCCCGAGGCGCAGAGGATCGCCCTGCTCGACGCGCCGGCGGTGCTCGGCTGGGACCGCTGGCGCGAGATCGCCGCCGAGCACGGACTGGGCCTGATCGAGGCGAGCCTGCAGGCGGCGATCGATGCCGGTTCGATGGCACCCCAGCCAGTGCGGCCGCTGGCCCACGTCCTGATGGGGGCGCTGGACGAGGCGGCGATGCTCGTCGCCCGGGCCGAGGATCCGGAGCGGATGCGGGCCGAAGTCGGCCGCACCCTGGACTTTCTGCTGAACGCCCTCAGCGAGTAGCGGGCTCGTCGGCCTGGCCAACGCGGGTGTCGGTCACCCGCGGCTCGATCGGGCTGTAGCCGTCGGCGAGCCGGCGCGACTCCTTCTGCGCGTACATCCGCACGTCGGCGAGCTGCAGCGCTCCGGAGGGGTCGCCGGCCTCCTGCGGGATCGCCGCCCCGCCCCAGGAGGCGGACACGTCGACTCCCCTGTCGCTCGTGGTCAGCGCCTGCGCCGCCGCGTGGGCGACGGAGTCGAAACGCTCCTCGGCGCAGTTGAGCAGCAGGCAGAACTCGTCGCCTCCCACCCGGTAGGCCGTTCCGTCCTTTCCGACCGTGTCGCTCAAAGCGTGGCCCAAGCGCTTGAGCAGCTCGTCGCCGGCGGGATGGCCGAAGGTGTCGTTGTAGCGCTTGAAGCCGTTGAGGTCGAAGAGGAACAGCATCGCCGGGCGCTCGAGGGTCGCCCGCTCGCATTCGTCTTCCAGGTCCACCTCCATCCGCCCCCGGTTGCTGAGCCCGGTCAGGGAGTCGGTTCGCACCTGTTCCAGCAGCGACTTGTTCTCCCGGTCGCTCATCGCCAGGCGGACGATCACGGCGGTCATCGTCGAGGCCCAGAGTACCGTCGAGAGGCCGCTGGTGGCGCTGAAGTACTGCATCGCGAAGAGCCCGATCATCACCCCTGCGAAGACCGCCGGCACGACTATCTCGCGGCGCCGGTCGCTCCTCCGCGGCGAGGTGATCGCAGCCGCCTCGGCGGGTTGCCAGACCGCGGCGCCGAGGCAGACCGCGGCGATCAGGTAGACCGGTTCGACCCAGCTGCCGCCGGGAAGGGCTTCTTCCGTGAGCTGGAGGGTGTAGGCGATGTCGGCGACGACGAGCGCGGCCAGGCCGGCCAGCAGCAGCGACCAGGTCCGTCCAGGGCGCCAGCCGGTCAGCGCGACGACGCCGACGACCATCGCCAGCATCGCGATGTCGCCCAGCGGGTAGGCGAGCGTGGTGACGATCTGCAGCGGCGTGCCTTCGGTCTTCTCGGCGACGAAATCGAAGACGAAAGCGGCACCGAGGGCGGCGGTGCCCAGGGCGGCGATCGCGCCGTCCATCCACAGGCGCCAGTTCATCTCGTGCGCCCTGGCGCGGATCAGCAGCGCCAAGCCGGTATAGGCGAGCGGGTAGAAGAGGAGGTAGCCGACATCTGCCGGCGAGGGGTACGGGGCGTCGGGATTGCCTTCGATCAGCGCCGCCCAGTAGACCTCGGCCGCGCCCCAGGCGAGGATCCCGGCGCCGAGCAGGATCCAGGCCCAGCGCTCGCGCCCGAAGGCCGACGCCCTGACCAGGCAGGCGACGCCGGCGCCCAGTACGACGGCGCTGTAGACGACGCTGCCGATCGCGACGTGGAATTCGCCGCCGACGCCGAGCCAGTAGTGCAGGGCGACGAGGACGGTGCCGCCGATCAGCAGGACCGCCAGGGCGCCGCGCAGGGCGCGGGCCAGGCCGCTGTCGCCGACGTTCGATCCGCTCGTAGCCATGCTCAGCTATCGGCAGCGCGAGTGCGTTCCCAAACCCCTTGAAAGGGCAACTTCATCCGGTTCTCTAGACTGGAGGGCGATGAAGGCAGGAATCCACCCCGACTACGTGCTCGCCAACGTGCATTGCTCGTGCGGGAACCAGTTCTACACCCGCTCTACCCAGGCGGACCTTCACGTCGAGCTCTGCTCGGCGTGCCACCCGTTCTACACCGGCAAGCAGAAGCTGGTCGACACGGGCGGCCGGGTCGAGCGCTTCCAGCGACGCGCCGCCAAGCACGCCAAGGCCGGGAAGTAGGCCATGGGCGCGGAGGGGGACGCTCCGCGGCTCGAAGCGGCTTCCCTGAACGGCGCCGACCCGCTGCGCATGCCCGACGGCGCCTTGGTCGCAAAGCGCGACGCGCCACTCGGTGGCCAGGCGGTGCTGGAGGGCGTGATGATGCGCGGCATCTCGACCTGGGCGGTCGCTGTGCGCAACCCCGAGGGTCAGATCGAGATCACCTCCGAATCGCTCGTCCCCTGGGCGAAGCGGCACCGGCTCTGGCGGGTTCCGGTAATCCGCGGCGTCGTCGCGCTGGGCGAGTCGCTGAAGATCGGCTTCCGTGCGCTGGCGATCTCCGCCAACGCGCAGATGGAGGAGGACGAGGAGGGGAACAAGGAAGAGATCGGCGGTTGGATCTGGGGGCTGACGATCGTCCTCTCGCTGGCTCTCGCAGTCGGCCTCTTCTTCGTCGTCCCGGTCGGGCTGACCAGCCTGATCAAGGACCAGCTCGGCAACGCATTCCTCTTCTGGCTGGTCGAGGGAGTCCTGCGCACGGCGATCTTCATCGGCTACATCGTCGCGATCAGCCGCCTCCCCGACCTGCGCCGCGTCTTCGAGTACCACGGCGCCGAGCACAAGACGATCTCCTGCTACGAGGCCGAAGACCAGCTGGTGCCCTCGCGCGCGAAGCTCTACTCGCGCCTGCACCCGCGCTGCGGCACCAGCTTCCTGCTGATCGTGATGGTGCTGGCGATCTTCGTCTTCGCGCCGATCGGGCTGCCGGCCTGGTACTGGCTGCTCGCCTCGCGCATCCTCGGCATCCCGCTGATCGCCGGCCTCTCCTACGAGGTGATCAAGTGGGCCGGTAAGAACCGGCGCAAACGCTGGGTGCGGGCGGTGATGTGGCCGGGGCTGATGCTGCAGAACCTGACCACCCGCGAGCCCGACGAGGAGCAGCTGTCGGTGGCCATCGCCGCCTTGGAGAAAGTTCTGGCGGAGGAACCGAAAGTCGGCGAGGCCGAGTCGCCTATAGAGATCGTGGCGTAGCGGCGGGCGGGTCCTGTCGTCGGGTGGGGTGTCCAACCGGCCGCTGGGTTTTTCGCCCGGTGAGAGTGTGTCTCTCGTTGGCTGATGGGCGAAAAACAGGACGCCGCGTCCGGTTGGACACCCCACCCGACCCCACCCGCCCGAGCTGCGCCTATGGTTCTCTCCATGATCGACTCACTCGTCGAGCAGATAGAAACTCGATTCTCTGAGCTAGAGCAGCAGATGTCCGATCCCGCTGTGATTGGCGATCGCGAGCGCTATGCCGAAGTGGGGCGCGAGTACCGGGAGCTGCAGCCGGCGCAGGCGCTGGCCCGGGAGTGGCGGACGTTGCAGGACGATTTGGAGGGCGCGCGCGAGCTGCTGGCCGAGGACGGCGACGACCCGGAGCTGCTCGAGCTGGCTGAGCAGGCGCCAGCGCGGCTGGCCGAGCTGGAGGAGGAGATCCGGCTGGCAATGGTCGAGCGCGACCCCAACGACGCCAAGAACGTCTTGGTCGAGATCCGCGCCGGCACCGGCGGCGACGAGGCGGGGCTGTTCGCCGGCGACCTCTACAAGATGCTGAGCCGCTACGCCGAAGAGCGCGGCTTCGGCACCGAGACGATCTCGCAGTCGGCCGCCGAGGTCGGTGGCTTCAAGGAGGTCACCTTCGCGGTCAAGGGCGAGGGCGCCTACTCGATCTTCAAGTACGAGGGGGGGACGCACCGCGTGCAGCGAGTGCCGGAAACCGAGTCGCAGGGGCGCATCCACACCTCGACCGCGACCGTCGCGGTCCTGCCCGAGGCGGAGGAGGTCGAGGTCGAGGTCGACCAGAACGATCTGCAGATCGACGTCTACCGCTCCTCCGGCCCGGGCGGGCAGTCGGTCAACACGACCGACTCGGCGGTGCGGATCACCCACAAGCCGAGCGGGATCGTCGTCTCGATGCAGGACGAGAAGTCGCAGCTGCAGAACCGCGAGAAGGCGATGCGGGTGCTGCGGGCGCGGCTGTACGAGCGCGAGCTGGCCGAGCAGCAGGCGAAGATCGCCTCCGAGCGCAAGGCGCAGGTCGGCAGCGGCGAGCGCTCCGAGAAGGTCCGCACCTACAACTTCCCCCAGGGTCGGGTCACCGACCACCGCATCAAGCTCACCTCGCACGACCTCGACGGCGTCCTCGGCGGCGAGCTCGCCGAGTTCACCGACGCGCTGGCGGCCGAGGAGAAGCGGGAAAGACTGCAGGCGGCCGCGCTGGGATGAAGCGCGTGGCCGACAGGCGCCTTGCGGGCGGCGGTTCGGCGAACGTTCGCGAAGCGCTGGCGGCGGCAACCGACGCCATGCAGGCGGCCGGTGTCGATAGCCCGAGACTCGACGCCGAACTGCTGCTCGGTGAGGCTGCCGGCTGGGACCGAGCTCGTCTCGCGGCGAATCCCGAGGCTACCCTCCCCGCTGCCGCTGGGAGAAAATTCGGGGAGATGGTGCGGCGGCGACTGCGGCGCGAGCCCGTTGCCTACATCCTCGGCCGCAAGGGATTCCGACAGATCGAGCTGGCGGTCGACCGCCGCGTCTTGATCCCGCGCCCGGAGACGGAGCTGCTGGTCGAGCTGGCGCTGGAGCTGCGACCGCAGCGGGTGCTCGACGTCGGCACCGGCTCGGGCGCGATCGCGCTGGCGATCGCCGGCGAGCTGCCCGGGTGCGAGGTCGTGGCCACCGACACCTCCTGCGCGGCGCTCGAAGTGGCCCGTGCCAACGCGAAGCGGCTGGGGCTGGCGGAGCGGGTCGAGCTGAGCCGGCCGTTGCTGCCGCCGGGCTCGTCCGGGTTCGACCTGGTCGTCGCCAACCTGCCCTACGTGAGCGAGGTGGAATGGGAGGATCTGGAGCCCGAGGTGACCAAGTGGGAGCCGCGCGAGGCGTTGCTGGGCGGCCTCGACGGCCTCGACGTGTTGCGGGTGACGATCCCCGCCGCCGTCGACCTGGCTCCTGTCCTGGCGCTGGAGGTCGGGGCGGGTCAGGCCGACGCCGTGGGCCGGCTCCTCCGCGGCGCCGGTTTCGCGACGATCGAGACACGCCGCGACCTCGCGGGAATCGAGCGGGTCGTGCTCGGACAGCGATGAGGAGGAGGTGTGGCGACTTACCCCCTGTATATGGCGGGTAACTCGCCACAGGCCGGGCAATGACCGAGGTCGTCTCGACCGAGCCGGACGGCGGCGCCGCGGCGCGGGCCGCGCTCGAGCGCTGCATCGCCGCCGCCGGCGTCGCGGTCTTTCCGGCCGACGGGCTATATGGGCTGGCCTGCGACCCGCTCGACGCCGGCGCGATCGAGCGCATCCACCGGCTCAAGGGGCGCGACGAGGGCAAGTCGTCGGCGGTGATGTACCTGGCGCCGCTGGCGATGCGAGAGCTGGTCGAGGCGCTCGGGCCGCGCACGCGCGATGCCGTCGGGGCGCTGCTGCCGGGTCCGCTGACGTTGGTCGTCGCCAACCCGCGGCGGCGCTACCCGCTGGCCTGTCGCGAGAACCCGGAGCGGCTGGGGGTGCGGCTGATCGAGGGCCCGCTGGCCGGCGCGATGTGCCCGCTCTTCCAGACCTCGGCCAACCGCAGCGGCGAGCCTCCGGCGGCGAGCTTCCAAGGGGTGCCGGCGGGGATCGTCGAAGGCGCCGATCTGGCGATCGACGGCGGTGCCCTCACCGGCCTGCCCTCGACCGTGGTCGACGTCAGCCGCTACGACGAGACGGGCGAGTGGACGGTTCTCCGCGAAGGTGCGGTGACCGCAGCCGACCTGGCCGCAGCCCTCGCCTGACCGCCGACGGGCCTAAAAGTCGCGATATAGGCGACTTTTAGGCCCGTCGGCGGGATAGCAGCGCTGGGGGCCGTCGCGGTACGGCAGGCGGACGATCCGCACTGAGCGGTTGTTGCCCTCGTGCTCCTCGTAGAGGAGGTTGCGCGGATCGACCCGCATCACGAAGGCGACGCAGCCGCGCAGGCCGCTGACGTTTACCCACTGGCGGTCGTAGTCGGAGGGGTAGATGTCCGACCAGCCGACCGAAGTGCCGAGTCGCACCCGCTTGCGGCCCGGGTTCTGGTTGCAGGCCGGGTAGACGGGCCCGGCGGGGGAGCGGCGCATCGGCTTCGTGCGCTCGAGGTCGCGGAAGCAGTAGAAGACCTTGGGGCCCACGCGAACGCGCTGCAGCGGCTTCCGGTTCTCGTCGAGCGACCAGAATCTCCATGCTGAGCGGGTCCTCGACCTTCCAGTAGGAACCGCCGAACTCGTAGCCGACGTCGAAGAAGTGGAGGCGGGCGTCGGTGCGGAGGATGCGGACGCCACCGCCGACCCGGTAGATCGCCTGGTTGGCGTGCATCCAGTTGCGCTTGTAGCGGCGGCCGCGCAGCTCGATCGGGCCGCGGCCGCGGGACATGATGTTGTTGCCCGCGTACAGGTGCACGCCGCCGCCGCGTCCGTAGCCGCCCCCGTGCCGCTCGACGAAGAGGTCTTCGGCGGGCCCGACGCGGAGGTCGGGGCAGAGCAGCTGCCGCGCTTCGGGCCCTTCGCAGGGGTTGCCGGTTGCAGCCAGGGTCGTCGTGGGCGCGGCGAGAACGACGCAGACGAGGACGGCCGCCGAGGGGACGATTCGCTTCACGGCCGCCAGGCTACCCAGCGACGAAGAAGCCAATGCATCGGCGGCAGCGCTATCCCGGCCCGTTGGTATCGTCGCTGCGTGAGCGAGCTGCCCGAGAACATCCAGAGCGCGCCCCTCGCCGAGGTCGATCCAGAGATCGCGGCGGTGCTCGACGGCGAGCTACGTCGCCAGCAGGGGACGCTGGAGATGATCGCCTCGGAGAACTTCGTCCCGCAGGCGGTGATGGAGGCGGTCGGCTCGGTGCTGACCAACAAGTACGCCGAGGGCTACCCGGGACGTCGCTACTACGGCGGCTGCGAGGAGGTCGACGTCGCCGAGCAGCTGGCAATCGACCGGGCCAAGGAGCTGTTCGGCGCCGAGCACGCCAACGTCCAGGCCCACGCCGGCGCCCAGGCCAACAACGCCGCCTACATGGCGCTGCTCGAGCCGGGCGACACGATCATGGGGATGGCGCTCGACCACGGCGGCCACCTCACCCACGGGATGAAGCTGAACGTCTCCGGCAAGCTCTACGAGATCGTCGCCTACCACGTGCGCCGGGAGGACCTGCGGGTGGACATGGAGGAGGTCGAGCGGCTCGCCCAAGAGCAGCGCCCGAAGCTGATCGTTGCCGGCTGGTCCGCCTACTCGCGCCAGCTCGACTTCGCCGCCTTCCGGGAGATCGCCGATTCGGTCGACGCCAAGCTGATGGTCGACATGGCCCACTTCGCCGGCCTCGTCGCCGCCGGCGAGCACCCCAACCCGGTGCCGCACGCCGACGTGGTGACGACGACGATCCACAAGACGCTCTGCGGTCCGCGCAGCGGCATGATCCTCTGCCGGGAGGAGCACGCGCAGGCGATCGACAAAGCGATCTTCCCGGGCCAGCAGGGCGGCCCGCTGATGCACACGATCGCCGCCAAGGCGGTGGCGCTGCGGATCGCCGCCAGCGAGCCCTTCCGGCAGCGGCAGCGGCAGACGATCGCCAACGCGCAGGCGCTGGCGGCGGGCCTGGAAGCGAACGGCGTACCGGTGCTGACCGGCGGCACCGACGTCCACCTGGTGCTGGTCGACCTGACGCCGAGCGGGCTCGACGGCAAGACCGCCGAGAGTCGCCTCGAGGAGGTCGGTATCACGGTCAACCGCAACGCGATTCCCTTCGACGAGAGGCCGCCGATGAACCCCTCCGGCCTGCGGATCGGCACCCCGGCCCTGACCACGCGCGGCCTGGTCGAGGAGGACCTGGCCGAGGTCGCCGCCGTCATCGCCACGGCGCTGGGCGGCGCTTTCGACGCCGAGAAGGACGCCCTCGCCGAGCGGACCAGGACGCTGATGGAGCGCTACCCGCTTTATTCAGAGCTGTCCGCTGCTGCTGTCTGAGCGCTTGAAGATCTGGGTCGATATGAGCGCGCCGGCGCACGTGCTGGTGCTGCGGCCGATCATCGAGCGGCTGCGAGCGCAGGGGCACACGATCGAGGTCACCTCGCGCGACTACGCCCAGACCCAGGCGCTGCTCGACCTGCACGGGATGGAGCACACGCCGATCGGTCGCCACGGCGGCGCCTCGCGGCTGCGCAAGGCCTACCGGCTCGGCGCCCGCACCGCGGCGATGCTCGGCTTCGGCCGCGGTCGCTCCTTCGACCTCGCTCTCGCCCACGGCTCCAACGACCTGGCGATCGCCGCCCGCGCGCTCGGCATCCCCGAGGCCAACATGCACGACTATGAGTACGCGGTCACCCAGCACCGGATCGGCTGCCGCCTCGCCCGGCGGGTGATGTTCCCCGAGTCGGTCCCGGCCGAGCGCCTGCGCCGCTTCGGGGTCGGGCCGGAGAAGCTCTTCCCCTACCCCGGCCTGAAGGAGGAGTACTACCTCTACGACTTCGAGCCGGACGCCGAGGCGCTGCGGCGCCTCTCGGTCGACACGGCGCGGGTGGTGGTGGTCGTCCGGCCGCCGCCCGACGTCTCTCTCTACCACCGCAAGTCGAACCCGCTCTTTCCCAGGGTGCTGGCGCAACTCGGCCACGACGAGGGAGTGCACGCGATCGTCCTGCCGCGCACCCAAGAGCAGCGGCAGCTGGTCGAGAGCATGGTGCTGCCCTCGCTGATCGTGCCGCCGGGGGCGGTCGAGGCGCAGAGCCTGGTCGCCCTCGCCGACCTGGTCGTCTCGGCTGGCGGCACGATGAACCGCGAGGCGGCCGCTCTCGGCACGCCCGTCTACACGACCTACGGCGGCCGGCTCGGCGGCGTCGACGAAGCGCTGATCCGGGAAGGGCGGCTGCGCCCGCTGACCGACCCACGGGCGTTGCCACTGCGCAAGCGCGGCGAGGGCGCAGCGCCGACCCGCCGCGACCCGGAGCCGCTGGTCGAGACGATCCTCGGCACGGTCGGCGAATCGTCGCCCGCCAAGAGCCCTGCGGCGCCTTGACGACGATCGGGGCCGGTCGCGCGACTAGCCTCTCTCCCATGTCCGAGCAGGCCGACGCCGCGCTCGCGGAGTTCATCGCGCTTGCGGGCGAAGGGGAACCTCGTCCCGTCGACCGTGTCCTGCGCGCCCTCGACGTGCTCATCTCCGCCTCGATCCTGCTGGTCCTGGCGCCGTTGCTGGCGCTGACCGCGGTGGCGATCGCGCTCAGCTCCGGCCGGCCGGTCTTCTACCACGGCGCCCGCGTCGGCCGGGCCGGCGCCCTGTTCCGGATGTACAAGTTCCGGACGCTGAAACCCGATGCCGAGGAGCGGCTCGGCCCCTACCTGGGCGAGGAGCTCTCGCGCCGCACCGAAGAAGAGGTGACGCGGGTGGGGAGGGCACTGCGAAAGGTCCACCTCGACGAGGTGCCGCAGCTGTGGAACGTCCTGCGCGGTGAGATGGCGGTGGTCGGCCCGCGGCCGATCCGGCCGGCCTTCTTCACCGAGCTCTGCGAGGAGATCCCCCAGTACTGGCAGCGGCTGGTCGTCCGCCCCGGCGTCACCGGCTTCGCCCAGACGCGAATGACGCGCGAGGAGTCGTGGGCCGACAAGCTCGCCCACGACATGGAGTACATCGCCGACCGCTCGGTCTCGCTCTACGTCAGCGTCCTCCTTGCCACGGTGGCCAAGGTCCTAGGCCGCGGCCCCGCCGCCCCAACCTAGAGACGAGCCGTGAGTTGAGCACCCTGAGGGTGCTCAACTCACGGCTCGTCCTGCGGTGGCTGGCAGACTGCGCGGCCATGTGCGGGATCTGTGGTGTGGCGATGGAGCGGGGGGCGGCCCCGGACCTGGAGGCGGTGCGTCGGATGAGCGCGCGGCTCGTCCACCGCGGCCCCGACAGCGACGGGCTCTTCCACGAGAACGGCGTCGCGCTGGCGGCACGGCGACTCTCGATCATCGATCTGGAGCACGGCGACCAGCCGATCTCCAACGAGGACGGCACCGTCACGGTCGTCCAGAACGGCGAGATCTACAACCATCGCGAGCTGCGAGCGGAGCTGGAGCGGCGCGGACACCGCTTCCGCACCCACTCCGACACCGAGGTCTTGGCCCACCTCTACGAGGAGCACGGCGAGGGCTTCGCCGAGCGGTTGCGAGGGATGTTCGCAATCGCTGTTTGGGACTCCCGGGAGGAGCGCCTGCTGCTGGCCCGCGACCGCTTCGGGATCAAGCCGCTCTACTACCGCGTCGCCGGCGACACGCTCAGCTTCGCCTCGGAGCTGAAGGCGATGCTCGAGCAGCCGGGCTTCTCGCGCGAGATCGACCCCCGCGCCGTCGCCGCCTACCTCGCCTTCAACTCGATCCCGGCGCCGCTGACGGTCTTCGCCGAGGCGCGCAAGCTGCCCGCCGGCACGCTGGCGGTCTGGCGCGGGGGGGAGCTGACCCAAACCCGCTACGCGCGGCCGCAGCCGGTCGCCGCCGAGCGCGCCCGGCGCGGCCCGGCCGGCGAGTTGGCAACGGAGCTGCGGGAGACCCTGCGCGACTCGGTCCGCGCCCACCTCGTCGCCGACGTGCCGGTCGGCGTGCTGCTCTCCGGCGGCGTCGACTCGGGCGGCCTCGCCGCCCTTGCGGCGGGCGAGCAGGGCGCGGGCGTGAAGACCTTCTCGGTCGGTTTCGAGGAGGCCAGCTTCGACGAGCTGGATCGCGCCCGGCTGGTCGCCAAGCGCTACGGCACCGACCACCACGAGATCGTCCTTCGCCCCGACGCCGCCGAGCTGCTGCCGAAGCTGGTCGAGGCCTTCGACGAGCCGTTCGGCGACTCCTCGGCGCTGCCGACCTACCTCGTCTCCGAGCTGGCCGCCGGAGAGGTCAAGGTCGCCCTCTCCGGCGAGGGCGGCGACGAGCTGTTCGGCGGCTACTACACCTACGTCGCCGACCTGCTGGCGCCGCGCGTCGGCCGCCTCGCGGCGCTGGCGGCGCCGCTGGTCGAGGCGCTGCCCAGCTCCGACTCCAAGGTCAGCTTCGACTACAAAGCGAAGCGCTTCGTGCGCGCCGCCCGGCTGCCGGCGCTGGAGCGCCATCACGCCTGGAAGGAGATCTTCTCGCCGGCGCAGACGGCGGCGCTGATGGGCGAGCGCGACCCGGGTTGGGACCCGGTCGACCTCTACCGCGAGCGCTACGCGGAGACGGCCGGCGCCGAGCCGCTGGCGCGGCTGCAGGACGTCGATCTCGGGATCTACCTGGTCGACGACCTCCTGGTCAAGACCGACCGCGCCAGCATGGCCCACTCGCTGGAGCTGCGCGTCCCCTTCCTCGACGCCGAGGTCGCCGGCTTCGCGCTCGGTCTCGCGACGCCGCTCAAGGTCCGCGGCCTGGCCAAGAAGCGGCTGCTGCGCCGGGCCCTGGCGCCGCTCTTACCGGGCGAGATCCTGCGCGCCCCCAAGCAGGGCTTCTCGATCCCCGTCGCCGCCTGGCTGCGCGGCCCCCTGCAGGGCTTCGCCCGCGAAACGCTCTCGGCGGAGACGCTGGCGCGGCAGGGGTGCCTCGACCCGGCGACGGCGACCTCGCTGCTCGACCGCCACTGCTCGGGCCGGGAGGACCTCAGCCGCCAGCTCTGGGGCCTGATCGCCTTCACGCTCTGGTTCGACAGGTACGCCAGCTAGGGACGTGCCGCAGCTTAGAGGGCCATGTGGGTACATAAGCTGGGGCACGTCCCGGCGCTCGGCCATCTAGGCGGTGAACTAGCCTGCGGGCGAGATGCCGAGCTCCCTCGATGCGCTCTTTGCGTTCCTTCTCGCGGGGGTGCTGGCGCTGCTGCTGGTGCCACTCACCGATCGCCTCGCCCGCCGCGTCGGCGCGATCGACTTCCCCGGCGAGCGCTCCCTGCACGAAGCGCCGACGCCGCGCCTGGGCGGGCTGGCGATCCTCGCCGGCGTGCTCGCGGCCGGCCTGATCTGGCTCCCCTGGGACGCCGAGACCCGGTCGATACTGGTCGGCGCGGTCCTGATCGCGGCCGTCGGCTTCCTCGACGACGTCTACGAGCTGGGCGCGGCGCCGAAGCTGCTCGGCCAGACGGTCGCCGTGATCGTGCCGGTCTCGGCCGGGGTCACCGTGGAGAGCTTCACCTTCCCCTTCCTCGGGGCGCTCGACCCGGGCTCGGTCGAGCTGATCGGCCTGCCCGGCGGCGGCGCGATCGACCTCGGCGACGTGGGCACGACGATCGGCATCGTCGCGATGATCAACGTGATCAACCTGATCGACGGGGTCGACGGCCTCGCCGCCGGTGTTTGCGTGATCGCCGCCCTGACTCTGACCGCGATCGCGCTCTCGCTCGACCGCAACGCCGCCGGCGTCCTCGCCGCGATCGTCGCCGGCGCCTCGCTCGGCTTCCTCCGTCACGGCTTCCCCCCGGCTCGCACCTTCATGGGGGACACCGGCTCCAACCTGCTCGGCTACCTGCTCGGCGTGGTGGCCGTGCAGGGGGCGCTGAAGACGAACGCCGTGATCGCCCTCTTCCTGCCTTTGATCGTGCTGGCGGTGCCGATCCTCGACACCGGCTTCGTCGTCGCCAAGCGGCTCAAATACGGCCGGCCGATATACAAAGCCGATCGCTGGCACTTCCACCACCGGATGGCGAACGTCGGCTTCTCGCAGCGACGCACGCTCGCCTACCTCTACGGCTGGACGCTGACGATGGCGGCACTGGCGCTTGCCCTGCGCTTCGTCCCCTACAGCGACGACCACGGCAACTTCGACGTCCTCTGGTCGGCGGTGATCGGTCTCTGCGGCCTGGCCGCCCTGGCCGCCAGCGTCTACCTCGTCTACGTTTTAGAGATCCTCAAGCTCCGCCGCTTCGGGAGGGTGGACCCGAAGACTGGCGAGTTCGGTGTTATCGACCCCGAGACGGGCGAGTTCGAGGCGATCGTTCCGGACCGCTGAGACTTTGTGCGAGGTTGTGACAAGCCTCACGAAGTGGCTCTAGAAAGCGGATCGTCGGGCCTTTGGGATATAGTCGTTGTCAGCCCGCTCGCCCCGAGACGGGCTTCTTTTTCGGACCTTTCCGGACTTTTTCCTGACGTTATGTCTCCTCCCAAACACGTCGATCTCCTGGTGCTCGCCGCCGCCCTGGCCGTGTTCTTGCTCGGTGGGTTGCCCCTGCTCGGCTACGCCGTGGCCGCCGCCGCCTGGCTCCTGCAGCGGGGGATCCAGGTGCTCGCCGGGCGCCGCGTCGCCGCCGAGCTTGCCGCTGGCGAGCGGCACAGGGCGATGGGGGCGCTGGCTGCGACCATGCTCGGTCGCGTTTGGCTGATGGTGACGGCGGCGCTGCTCGCCGGCATCGCCGACCGCGACGCGGGCCTCGCCGCCGCCGTCCTTCTCGCCGTCCTCTTCACCGCCTCCTTTGCGGCGCAGGGGATCGCCTACCTCTTCGAGTCGACGCCCGAGGGGCAGGGGGCGCCATGAGCGCCGAGGTCGCGACCGCCGGGGTGCCCGCGGACGGTGGCGACGCCCCCGAGGGCAAGTCCGGGCTGAGCACCAAAGCGAAGGTGCTGATCGGCCTCGTCGCCTACCTTGCGCTGACGATCCTGATGCTGCTGATCTTCGGCAGCGACGGCAAAAACGAATCCTTCCAGCCGCAGAACGAGTTCAAGCTCGAACCGTGGGTCTCGATCCACATCGGCGGCATCGACGTCAGCATCACCAAGGCCGTCCTCTACCTCTTCATCGCCAGCGCCCTGACGATCTTCACGATGGTCTGGATCTCGCGGCGGATGGCGGAAAAGCCGAACCGGGTCCAGACCGCGATCGAGGTCGCCTACGACCTGACCAAAAACAACATCACCGGCGGCAACCTCGATCGAGCCACCGCCGTGCGCTGGTTCCCCTTCCTCGCCGCCCTCTTCTTCTGGATCTGGTTCTCGAACATGATCGGCTTCCTGCCGCTGCCGATCAACACCGAGCACCCGGTCGACATCTTCGGGGTCGAAGTGCCGGCCTTCGCCCTCTACGCGGCGACCGCGAACATCTCCATCCCCCTGGTCCTGACGCTGGTTGTCTGGATCGCGTACCACGTCGAAGGGATCCGCGCCAAGGGCTTCTTCGCCTACTTCGCCGGCTGGTTGCCGCCCGGGCTGGAGGAGATGAACCCGTTCGGCAAGGCGGCGATCTTCACGATCGAGGTGATCTCGCACTTCGTGCGGCTGATCTCGCTCTCGGTGCGTCTCTTCGCCAATATCCTCGCCGGCCACCTGCTGCTGCTCTTCATGGGCGGCGGGCTGGCGGTGCTGCTCGGCATCGCCGCTCTCGGGGCCCTCACCTTCCCGATGGCGTTCGTGTTCTTCATCTTCGAGGTCGGCCTCGTGGCCACCTTGCAGGCCTTTATCTTCTCGACCCTGACCGCGATCTACATCGGCGGGGCGACCTCCGCCAGCCACTAGAAAAAGGAGTCAAACTCGATGGATCTCATGTCCCTACCGATTGCCGAGGTCACCGACGAAGGTGTGACGGACGCCGGCAAGGCGATCGCGCTCGGCGTCGGCGCCGGGCTAGGCTCGATCGGCGCCGGCATCGGCGTCGGCTTCATCTTCGGCAAGGAGATCGAGTCGGTCGCCCGCCAGCCGGAGATGAAAGACGAGCTGCAGAGCATCCGCTGGCTCGGCTTCGCGCTGACCGAGGCGGTCGCCTTCTACACCTTCATCTTCGGCCTGATCGCCTTCTTCCTCTAGGCCGCTCGCGTGGAGCTCTTTCTCGGTGACATAGCGGGTTTCCTCGTCCTTGCCCAGGAGGCGGCGCATGGTGAGGAAGAAGGCGGCAGCTTCCTGGTCTCGCCGGGCCTCGGCCTGATGATCTGGACGCTGGTCCTCTTCCTCTTCACGATGTGGGTGCTGAGCAAGGTCGCCTTCCCGAAAATCCAGGAGGCGCTCGACCGGCGGGCGAAGGCGATCGCCGAGTCGATCGAGGCAGCCGAACGGCAGCGTCGCGAGTCCGACGAGCTGCTCGAGGAGTACCGCGCCCGTCTCGCCGAGGCGCGCGAGCAGGCCGACGACATCATGGCCCGCGCCCGCAAGGCGGCCGAAACCGCGGAGGCGGAGGCGACCACGGCGGGCAAGGAGAAGCGCGAGGAGCTGGTCTCCGCGGCGCAGCGCGACATCGAAGCGGAGACGCGGCGCGCGCTGGAGCAGATCCGCAAGGAGGTCGCCGACCTGACCGTGCTGGCGACCGAGAAGGTGACCCGCAAGAGCCTCACCGCCGAGGACCAGCGACACCTGGTCGAGGAGGCGCTGAGCGAGGTCGACTTCAGCAGCCTCTCGGGCGCGGAGGGTTCGAGGAACTGATGGCCGAGGAAGCCGCTCGCGTATACGCCGAGGCGCTGTTCGACGTCGCCAAGGCGAAGGGCAAGCTCGACGCGATCCGCGACGAGCTGGCCCAGTTCGCCGACGCCCTCGACGGTGATCGCGAGCTGCAGGTCTTCTTCTTCAGCCCTTATTTCTCCTCGGTGGAGAAGATCGAAGGGGCGCGGCGGGCGATTCGCGACGCCGACCCCGAGTTCGTCAACTTCCTCGAGCTGCTGATCGAGAAGGGGCGGATGCCGGAGGTATTCCGCGTCCGCCGTCACTTCGACCAGCTCTGGAAAGAGGAGAACAAGCGGATCGACGTGACCGTGACCAGCGCGGTCGAGCTTGACCGCGCTGTGGTGACGAAGATCGGCGAGGAGGTCGAGCGTCAGACCGGCCGCAAGGTCGAGCTGGCGAGCCGCGTCGACGGAGACATTCTCGGCGGCATAGTCCTGCAGGTCGGCAACATGGTCCTCGACGCGAGCATCCGCGCTCGCTTGGAGAAACTTCGAAAGAGCGTCGCCCAGGCGGCCTAAGGAGGCATAGAGCACCCGATGGAAATCAAGCCCGACGAGATCGCATCGATCCTGCGCGAGCGGATCGAGGGACTGGACACCGGCAGCGCCGACCTCTCCGAGGTTGGGACGGTGCTTTCCGTCGCCGACGGGATCGCCCGCATCCACGGCCTCGACAACTGCATGGCGCTGGAGATGCTGGAGCTGCCGCACGGCGTCACCGGCCTCGCCCTCAACCTCGAGCAGGACAACGTCGGCGCCGTCCTCTTCGGCGAGTGGGACAAGATCGTCGAGGGCGACACGGTCAAGCGCACCGGCGAACTGCTGCGGATCCCCGTCGGGGACCACCTGCTCGGGCGCCTCGTCGACCCGCTTGGGCGCCCGCTCGACGACAAGGGTGAGATCGCAACCGACCAGACCCGCCCGGCTGAGTTCAAAGCGCCCGGCGTCGTCCAGCGCCAGCCGGTGACCGAACCGGTCCAGACCGGCCTGATGTCGATCGACGGGATGATCCCGATCGGTCGCGGCCAGCGAGAGCTGATCATCGGCGATCGCCAGACCGGCAAGACGGCGATCGCGATCGACACGATCATCAACAACCGCGACAAGGACATGGTCTGCATCTACGTCGCGATCGGGCAGCGGATGTCGACGGTCGTCCAGCTGAAGGAGGTGCTGGAGGAGAACGGGGCGATGGAGAACACGATCATCGTCGCCGCCCCCGCCGACGAGGCGGCGCCGATCAAGTTCATCGCCCCCTACGCCGGCTGCGCGATGGGCGAGCACTTCCTCTACAACGGCAAGCACGCGCTCTGCGTCTACGACGACCTCACCAAGCACGCCTACGCCTACCGTCAGATGTCGCTGCTGCTGCGGCGCCCGCCCGGTCGCGAGGCCTACCCCGGCGACGTCTTCTACCTGCACTCGCGGCTGCTGGAGCGGGCGGTGAAGCTGAACGACGAGCTCGGCGGCGGCTCGCTCACCGCGCTGCCGATCATCGAGACGCAGGCCAGCGACGTCTCCGCCTACATCCCGACCAACGTGATCTCGATCACCGACGGTCAGATCTTCCTCGAGTCCGACCTCTTCTACTCCGGCGTGCGGCCGGCGATCAACGTCGGCATCTCGGTCTCGCGGGTGGGGGGCAACGCGCAGACCAAGGCGATGAAGAAGGTCGCCGGCAAACTGCGCCTCGACCTCTCCCAGTACCGCGACCTCGAGGCCTTCGCCCAGTTCGGCTCCGAGCTCGACCCGGAGACGCAGAAAACGCTCAACCGGGGCGAACGGCTGGTCGAGCTGCTGAAACAGAAAGAGCGCGAACCGCTCGAGATGGCCGACCAGGTCGCGGCGATCTACTCCGGCACCGGGGGCTTCCTCGACCGGGTCAAGACCGAGCGGGTCGGCGAGTTCCTGCGCGATCTGCGGATTCGCCTGCACTCCGAGAAGGCCGAGCTGCTGGAGCGGATCGGCTCCAGCGGCAAGCTCGAGGAGGCCGACGAGGAGGAGCTGGGGGCGGCGATCCGCGAGTTCGTCGACGACTTCGGCCCCGACTTCGACGAGCACGGTGACCCGCTCGAGGCCGGCGAGTCCGACCGGATCAGGTCCGAGGAGGAGCGGGCCAAGCCGGGGCGGACCGCTGAAGCGGCCGAGTCTGAGGCTGAGAAGGAGGCGACTCCGGCATGACCCGGGGCGTTGGGGGAAGGGTGGGGGTGCCTGGCCGTGCGCTGGGTTTTTCGCCTTTGACTTTTCCGCCTCTCGCCGAGGTTGCGCTGCGAAAAACAGGACGCCGCGCCCGGCCAGGCACCCCCACCCCTCCTTCCAAGGCCGCGTGTAGTGAGAGGCCCCGACATTCCCCCCGCATCCGCCCATCTGCAGCTCCCGCGAGTCCTGCGTTGAGCCCCTGTGAGGGGCAAAACGTGAATCTCGTCCGGTTCGGCTCACGGAGGGGGTGCTAGTGGCCTCTCAGAAGGACGTCAAGAATCGGATTGCGTCCATTAAGAACATCAACAAGATCACGCGGGCTATGGAGATGGTCGCGGCTGCGCGGCTGCGGCGGGCCGAGCAGCGGATCGAGCAGTTGCGACCCTACGCGCAGGGGATGCGGAAGTTGACCAGGCGTGCTGCCGAGCAGGCCGGGGGGGTGCCGCGGGTGCCGGTGCTGGTCGAGCGCGAGCAGGTGAAGCGGGTCGGGGTCGTGTTGATCACCGGCGACCGCGGCCTCGCCGGCGCCTTCAACACCAACATCATCCGCGACGGGATGCGGCTCGGGCGCGAGCTGCGCGAGGAAAGCGTCGAACCCTCCTTCTCCGCCGTCGGCCGCAAGGGCGTCTCCGCCTTGACCTTCCGCAAACAGGACCTGAGCGCCTCCTACGTCGGCTTCACCGACCGGCCCGGCTTCGCCAACGCGCGCGAGATCGGCGAGGAGCTGACCGCCCGTTACGTCGACGAGGAGCTGGACCGGGTCGAGCTGGTCTACAACCGCTACGTCTCGCCGCTGACCCAGCACGTCTGGCGGCAGACGCTGCTGCCGCTGCAGCAGGCCGAGGTGCTCGGCGAGGGCGTCGAGGAGGAGGAAGTCGACGCCGAGGAGACGGAGATCGAGAAGGCGCACAGCAAGGCCGTGTGGGAATACGAGCCCGACGCCGAGGAGCTGCTCGGGCAGCTGATTCCCGAGTACGTCAACATCTCCGTCTACCGGGCGCTGCTGGAGTCCGCCGCCTCCGAGCTGGGGGCGCGGATGACGGCGATGCGGAACGCCGCGGAGAACGCGGAGACGATGATGGACGACCTGACCCTGGAGATGAACCGGGCCCGTCAGGCGGAGATCACGCAGGAGATCTTGGAGGTCGTCGCCGGCGCCGAGGCGCTCGGTTAGACGAGGCGCTTCGATAGAGAGTCGAGACAAAGGAACCAATGGCTGACACGAACGGAACGAATGTGGGACGGGTCGAGGAGGTGACCGGCGTCGTCGTCGACGCGGTCTTCCCCGACCAGCTGCCGGAGATCTACTCCGCGGTGAAGATCGAGATGGCCGGCGACGGCGACCGCGAAGCGACCGAGCTGGTCTGCGAGGTGCAGCAGCACCTCGGCGACGACCGGGTGCGGACGGTGGCGATGGACGCCACCGACGGACTGCGCCGCGGCGACAAGGTCGTCGACACCGGCGGACCGATAACCGTCCCGGTCGGCGACGCGACCCTCGGTCGCATCTTCAACCTGCTCGGCGAGCCGATCGACCTCGGCGAGGAGGTGCAGAGCGAGGAGCGCTGGCCGATCCACCGTCCCGCGCCGGAGGCCTCCGAGCTCGCTCCGACCCAGGAGATCCTCGAGACCGGGATCAAGGTGATCGACCTGCTCGCTCCCTACGCCAAGGGCGGCAAGGTCGGGCTGTTCGGCGGCGCCGGGGTCGGCAAGACGGTGCTGATCCAGGAGCTGATCCGCAGCATCGCCGAGGAGCACGAAGGCCTCTCGGCCTTCTGCGGCGTCGGCGAGCGCTCGCGCGAGGGCAATGACCTCTGGCTCGAGATGAAAGAGTCGGGCGTGATCGACAAAACGATGCTCGTCTTCGGCCAGATGAACGAGCCGCCCGGCGCCCGCCTGCGGGTGGCGCTCTCGGGACTGACGATGGCCGAATACTTCCGCGAGCAGGGCGGCCAGGACGTCCTCTTGTTCATCGACAACATCTTCCGCTTCGTCCAGGCGGGCTCCGAGGTCTCGGCCCTGCTCGGGCGGATGCCCTCGGCGGTCGGCTACCAGCCGACCCTGGAGACCGAGATGGGCGAATTGCAGGAGCGGATCACCTCGACCCAGCGCGGCTCGGTCACCTCGGTGCAGGCGATCTACGTGCCCGCCGACGACCTCACCGACCCGGCGCCGGCCTCGGTCTTCGCCCACCTCAACGCGACCACGGTGCTCTCGCGGGCGATCTCCGAGAAGGGGATCTACCCGGCGGTCGACCCGCTCGACTCGACCTCGACGATCCTCAAGCCGGAGGTCGTCGGCGAGGACCACTACCGCACCGCGACCGAGGTGCAGGAGGTGCTACAGCGCTACAAGGAGCTGCAGGACATCATCGCCATCCTCGGCATCGACGAGCTCTCCGACGAGGACAAGCAGACGGTCTCGCGGGCGCGCAAGATCGAGCGCTTCCTCAGCCAGCCGTTCTTCGTCGCCGAGCAGTTCACCGGCCGCAGCGGCGAGTTCGTGCCGGTCGCTGAGACGGTCCGCGGCTTCCGCGAGATCCTCGACGGCCAGCACGACGAGCTGCCCGAGGGTGCCTTCTACATGAAGGGCGGGATCGATCAGGTCACCGCCGACTCGAGCGCGGCGGCGGCCGCGTAGGAGCCTGACTTGGCGAGCGACGCCAAATTCGAGGTCGAGGTCCTCACCCCGGAGGGGGAGGTCTTCAGCGGCGAGGTGCGCCAGGTCTCGACCCGCACCGCGGGCGGCGAGATCGGCATCCTCGCCAACCACGCGCCGCTGCTGGCGGCGCTGAAGCCGGCGGAGCTGAGGCTCCACCTCTCTGAGTCGGAGACCAGGCGCTACGCCCAGGCGCACGGCTGGCTACAGGTCTTCGGCAACAGCGCCCGGCTGCTGATCGAGGAGGCGATCGCCCCCGACGAGCTCGACACTGGCAGGCTGAAAGAGCAGCTGGCGGATGCCGAGCAGCGCCTCGCCGAGGCCGACGAAGGCAGCGCAGCCAGGAGTCGCGCCGAGAAAGACCGCGACCGGGCCGAAGCGTTTCTCGCTATTGCCGAGGGGTGAGCGAGGCGAGCCGGTGCCTCTCCGCGGGAATTGATGTCGCACGCGCTTCGCGCTTAGCGACGAATCTCGAGCGCGGCC
The DNA here is from genome assembly GCA_963703235.1 of uncultured Solirubrobacterales bacterium. GTDB lineage: Bacteria > Actinomycetota > Thermoleophilia > Solirubrobacterales > 70-9 > VRUE01. Next base: position 362,371 of record OY969802.1, read on the forward strand.
TGCGAGGGAACCGGCCGTCCCCCGCGGAAATTGATGTCGCACGGCCCCTTTGGGGCCTTAGCGACGGAGTTCGTGCGCGGCTCTGCCGCGCGGACGACAGATTGCATATCGCCGCTTCGCGACATTCCCGCGGGGGACGGCCGGTTCCCTCCCTGAACGGGACTCGAAGATCGTGAGCGACGAACTCGTAGCCCTCGCGATGCGGCTGATCGGCTACGACACTTCGGAGGCCGATGGAGTGCTGGAAGCGGCTGGGTTCGTAGAGGGATGGCTCGAAGCCCGCGGGATCGAGGTGGCGACCGACGAGATCCGGGGGCTGCCGGTGCTGCGGGCTGAAGTGGGGCCCGGCGATGCGCCGACGGTGGTTCTGCACGGGCACCTCGACGTCGTTCCGGCCAAGCGCGAGCAGTTCGAGCCGCGGATCGAGGACGATCGGCTCTACGGCCGCGGCGCCTACGACATGAAGGGCGCTCTGGCGGCGATGCTGCTGACGACCGCCGCGATGCGCGACCAGGGCAGCATCCGGGTGCGACTGGGGATCGTCGGCGACGAGGAGTCCGAGGAGGCGGTCGAACGCGGCAGCGACCACCTGGTCGACAGCGGCTTCGTCGGCGACTTTGCGATCACGGGCGAGCCGACCGACCTGCAGATCGGGGTTGAGGCGAAGGGGGTGCTGGCGCTGCGGCTGGAGGTGAGCGGGGTCGCCGCGCACGGCGCGACGCCGTGGCTGGGCGACAACGCGGTGCTGAAGGCACACGACGTTTTCCGCAGCATCGAGTCGCTACCGTTTGCGCGGCACAGCTCGGAGCTGTTCGACCGCCCCTCGATCAACCTGGGCCGGATCCTGGGTGGCGACGCTCTCAACAAGGTGCCTGACCGATGCGCGATCGACGTCGACATCCGCTACCTGCCCGACCAGGATCCCGCGACCGTGCTGGAGCAGGTGCGCGGCCTCGCCGATGCGGAGGCAACGGTGCTGTTCTCGCGGCCGCCGGCGGTGGTCGACCGCAACCTTCCCTTCCTGCACGGTCTGCGCGAGGCGGTCACGGCCCACCACGACGGCGAGCCGATGAGCGTCGGCCGCGACGGCGCCTCCGACGCCGTCTCGTTCCTGCGGGTGGGGGTGCCGGCGGTCGAGTTCGGCCCGCTGGGGGAAGGTCACCACGGGCCAGGCGAGTGGGTCTCGGTCTCCTCGCTCGAGTCCTACCGGCAAACGCTCGACTCCTTCCTTCGCGCGATCCCGGAGCGGCTCGGTGACGACGCCGCCGGTTGAGCAACCCTTCAAGAAGCCGCCGCCCTCCGGCGACGGCACGCCGGCGCCGAAGCCGAAGCGCTACTGGTGGCGGTTCACCGTCGCCTCGCTGACGATCGTCGCGGTCACCGCGGCGGCGACCGCGATCAGCATTCTCCTCTACGTCGGCAGCATCGCCGACGCGCTCTCTCACAACGACGTCCTCAAGAACAAAGTCGACCGCATTCTCGCCAACACCCAGGGCGGCGAGCCGCAGAACATCCTCATCCTCGGCTCCGACAAGCGCGCCTCGGAACCGGAAGACCCGGGCCGCTCGGACACGACGATGCTGCTGCGCCTCGACCCCGACAACGACGCGATCGCGCTGATGTCGATCCCGCGCGATCTCAAAGTCGAAATCCCGGGCGTCGGCACCGACAAGTTCTCCTCCGCCTTCGCCTACGGCGGCCCGAAGCTGACCCTGCGGGTGGTCAAGGAACTGACGGGGCTGCCGATCAACCACGTCGTCAACGTCGACTACCTCGGCTTCGTCCGCGCCGTCTACGCGATCGGCTGCGTCTACGTCGACGTCGACCGCCGCTACTACCACTCCAACGTGGGAGTGCCGGCCTCCGAACAGTATTCGGAAATCAACGTCCAGCCCGGCTACCAGCTGATGTGCGGGAAAAGGGCGCTGGAGTACGTGCGCTTCCGCCACACCGACACCGACCTGGTGCGGGCGGCGCGCCAGCAGGACTTCCTCAGCGCCGCGCGGGCGCGGGTCCCGATCGCCGACCTCGTGCTCGGCACCAACGACCTGATCGAGATCTTCACCGAATACACCACCTCCGACATCAGCGACAAAGAGACGATGCTGGAAGTGCTGAAACTGTTCATCGCCTCGCGCAACGCGACGATCAACGAGGTCGACTTCCCGGCCGAACTGGGGCCGAGCTTCGTCTACTCGACGCCGGAAGCGATCGCCGGCGCCGTCGATCAGTTCCTCGGCATCGAAGCGAGCGGCGGGCCGCGCGGCTCGCTCGAAGAGGCGGATGGAGAGCCGAAGTCGAAGCGGAGGAAGGGCAGGAAGAAAAGCGGTGGCAAGTCGAAGCAGGAGAAGCCGAAGCTGAGGACGAAGCCGCCCGGCGACGACGGCCTGGCGCCGGCGGCGGAAGTCGGCGGGGCGGAGGCGAAGATCGTCGCCCGCAAGGTCAGCCACGGCTTCCCCGTCTTCTACCCGACGCGGCTGCCGCCCGGCGCCGCTTTCGAGGAAAGCAACCCCGAACTGCACATCCAGGATCCGCGCGTCTACCACTTCAAGGACACCGACGACGACCGTCATGGCGCCTACCGGATGGTGCTGACCCTGGAACTGCCCGACGGGGTGCACTACTTCGGCGTGCAGGGGATCCAGGGCTGGGACGATCCGCCGATCCTCAGCGGCCCAAGCATCACCGAAACGATCCGCGATCGCGAGTACGAGATCTTCCTCGACGGTGACCGGATCCGGCTGATCGCCTGGCACCGCGGCGACAACACCTACTGGGTGGCGAACAGCCTGCTGCGGGTGCTGACCAACGACCAGATGATTGGGATCGCGCGCTCGGCCAAGGTGAAGATCCCAAATGAAAAGCTAAGGAAACGGAAGGGGCGGTCTTGAACGCAGACAGGGAACCGGTTGGCGTGGTGGGGGTCGGCTGGGTCGGCCTGGTGACCGCGGCCTGCTTCGCCGAGCTCGGCCACCCGGTCGTCGCTCGCGACATCGTCCCGGAGAAGGTCGATGCTCTCTCGCGCGGCGAGACGACCATCCACGAGCCGGGGCTGGACGAGCTGCTGGCCCGCAACGCCGAGCGGCTGACGTTCACCACCGAGATGGACGAGCTGCTGGCCCGAGCCAGGCTGCTCTTCGTCTGCGTCGACACGCCGCCGACCCGCTCCGGCGACGCCGACCTCTCACGGGTGCGCGCTGTCGTCTCCGAGCTGAGCGACGGCGGCGACCACGTGCTGGTGATGAAGAGCACGGTGCCGGCCGGCACCGGCGCGTCGATCCGGCGCGAACTGGCCGGCCTGCCCTACGTCTCCTGCCCCGAGTTCCTCAAGGAGGGCTCGGCGGTCGAGGACTTCATGCACCCAGACCGGGTCGTGATCGGGGCCGAGCCCGGCGACGAGCAGGCCGCCGACGCGGTGGCGGCTCTATACGAGCCGCTGGGCGGCGAGATCGTCCGCACCGACGTCGCCAGCGCCGAGATGATCAAGCTCGCCTCCAACGCCTTCCTCGCGACCAAGATCTCCTTCGTCAACGAGATCGCCAACGTCTGCGAGGAGGTCGGCGCCGACGTCGCCGAGGTGGCGCGGGGGATGGGCCTCGACCAGCGCATCGGGTCCTCGTTCCTGCGGGCCGGGATCGGCTACGGGGGCTCATGCTTTCCAAAGGATGTGAGTGCTCTGAAAATGTTGGCCGGCAACACCGGCTACCACTTTCAGCTCCTTACGGCTGTAATCGAGGTGAACGAGCTGCAGAAGCGGCGGGTCGTGCAGAAGCTGCTCGGACATCTCGGGTCTCTGGTCGGCCGGCGGGTGGCGCTGCTCGGCCTCGCCTTCAAGCCGGACACCGACGACATGCGGGAGGCGTCGAGCCTCGTGTTGGCGGCGCGGCTGCAGGGCGAGGGCGCCGAGGTTGTCGCCTACGACCCGGTTGCTGCCGAGGCGGCGCGCGATCTCCTCGATGGGGTCAAGCTGCGTAACTCGGCACTGGAGGCGCTCGACGGCGCCGACGCCGCGGTTCTGGTCACCGAGTGGCCCGAGTTCGCGGAGCTGGATTGGGGAGAGGTTGCCAGTCGGATGGCGCGGCCGCTGCTGGTCGACGGTCGCAACTTCCTCGATCCCCGTACGTTGCGCGCAGCGGGCTTCGAGTACGAGGGCATTGGGCGGGCGGTCGAGAAGACCGTGGCCCCGACGAGCGCCGACTGAGCAATGCAGGCGATCGTTCTTGTCGGCGGCGAAGGGACGCGGCTGCGTCCCCTAACCGAGACGGTGCCGAAGCCGGCGCTGACCCTGGTCGACCGGCCCTTCCTCGCCTACATGATCGAGTGGCTGGCCGGCCATGGGGTGACCGAGGTGGTGCTCGCTTGCGGCTTCCTGCCCGACGTGCTGCGCGAGGCGCTCGCCGGCGAGGAGAAGCTGGCCGGGGTGCGGATCCGCTACGTGGTGGAGCCGGAGCCGCTCGGAACGGCGGGGGCGATTCGCTTCGCCGCCGACACGCTCGGCGAGAATCTGGATGATCGTTTCCTCGCCCTCAACGGCGACGTGCTGACCGATCTCGACCTGAGCGCGATGCTGAACGCCCATCGTGAACGTGACGCCGTCGCGACCATCGCCCTGCACCCGGTCGAGGACGCTTCCGCTTACGGCCTGGTGCGCAGCGGCTCGGACGGTGAGGTGCTCGAGTTCCTCGAGAAGACGGGCGAGCGCGCGCCCGGCGAGGTGAACGCCGGGATGTACGTGCTCGAGCGCTCGGTTCTGGAGCTGGTCCCGGCGGGGGAGAACGTGTCGATAGAGCGCGACGTCTTTCCCCGCCTGGTCGGCGACGGGCTGCACGGGCTGCGGCTCGACGGCTACTGGATGGACATCGGCACCCCGGAGCGCTACCTGCAAGCGAGCTGGGACATCCTCGAAGGGCGTGTGCGGACGCGGGTGGAGCCGAGCGCGGAGGGTGTCTTCGTCGCGGCCGGCGCCGAGGTGGCCATGGACGCGACGGTCGGTCCCCGCGCGGTCCTGGCGGACGGATGTCGAGTCGGTCGCGGGGCCTCGGTTCGGGAATCGGTCCTGCTGGATGGCTGCGCCGTCGGTGAGGGTGCGCAGGTGCTGAGGTCGATCCTCGCGGCCGGGGTCGAGGTGGCGACGGGGGCGACGGTCGAGGACTCCGTCGCCGCCGCCAATGAAAGAGTCCCCGCCTGAATGCGCGACGACGTCCTCGCAATTCCAGATCACCTGCGCGACGCTCTTTGGCGGGTCGAGTCGGCCCGGATCGCGCCGGTCGACTCCGTCGGCGCCGTCGTCTGCGGGATGGGTGGATCGGCCATCGGCGGCGACCTGGCCGCCGCGACGCTTGCGGATCGCCTCACGCGCCCCCTGTTGACGGTGCGGGGCTACGAGCTTCCCGCCTGGGTGACCTCGGAGTGGACGGTCCTCTGCTCGAGCTACTCGGGCGAGACGGAGGAGACGCTCGCCTGCTTCGAAGCGGCTGGCGAGCTGGGCGCCAGGCGTGTCGTAGCCACCACCGGCGGCAGTCTGGCCGAAGCCGCCCGAGGGGCCGAGATTCCGGTGATCGGCCTGCCCGGGATCCTGCGCGCCCCCCGTACCGCGGTCGCCTACATGTTCGCGATCGGGGTCGAGATCGCGGCACTGGCCGGTACCGCGCCGAGCGTAAAAGCCGAGATCGAGGCAGCAGCGTCGGCTCTGGAGGGACGGCGCGACGAATTGCGGCAACTTGCGGCGGAGATCGCCGGCCGCCTCGAGGGAACGCTGCCGGTGGTCACCGGCGCCGGCCTGTGCGCGGCCGTCGCCCGTCGCTGGAAGACTCAGCTCAACGAGAACGCGAAGCTGCCGGCCTTCTTCTCGGAGCTGCCAGAGGCCGACCACAACGAGCTCTGCGGCTGGGCCGGGGCGCCGGCAGTCGGTGCGACGCTCGCCGCGGTCCTGCTCGAAGATCGGGATCGGCACCCGCGCGAGCGGAAGCGGTTCGACCTGACCGCGCGGGCGATCGAGGCCGACGGCTCGACGGTCATCCGGATTGAGACCGTCGGCGAGAGTCGCACCGAGCGCTTGCTCTGGACGGTGATGCTCGGCGACCTGGTCTCGCTTGCCGTTGCGGAGGCCCGTGGCGTCGACCCGCTCTCGGTCGAGTCGATCGAGGGCCTGAAGGCGGCGCTGGGGCGACCCTAGGCGCTCGCTTCGCCACCTGAGGGCGACTTGAAGCTGGCGACGGCGATCGTCGTCTCGATCGCCTTTTCATCGGTGCCGGCCAGTCGTCTGGCGCTTTCTTCCTGGGCGATCGAGACCTGATCCAGAGCGCCGGCGATCGCGGCGGAGACCTGCTGCAGCCCCTGTCGGTCGAGGGCCATCGACACGCAGCCGAGCCGATCTTCCCTTCGCTCCCCCGGCGCACCCAGGCCAGCGATCTCACGGTCGACGATCGCCCGCAGGGCACCCGCCGACGGATGTCCCAGAGCCGGGGGGGCGAAACGCCATTGCGCGATCCGCCTCCGAGCCGGCGACGCGAGCGGCGTCAACTCGTAGAGACACTGGTCGCCACGCCGCGGCCGCGCGGCTCCCACGGGCTGGAGGCAACCGGTGGTCCGCATCACGCCGACGTGGTAGGAGACGACCTCGAGGCTCTCCTCGAGAGCGGCCGCCAGCTGGTTCGGGCTGGCCGGACTCTCCGCGACGGTGTCGAAGATTCGAATGCGCATTGGATTGAGGAGCGCTCTGACGAGCTGCGTGTCCACGGAGCTTCCTTTCTGATCCCACTGAGTACGGAAAGTTCCCACCCGTAATCGGCAATTCTTGCGTAACAGGCCGTTAACAGCTGGCGCTCTCCTGCAATTCGCGAGAAAAAGATGGCCCTCATACGGCCCATCTGCGTATCCTTGCCAGGCTCAGAGGTCCGAAAGAGAAAGGAATCGATGGCAACCGCCGCCTCCAACTACGACATCGCCGACATCGCCCTGGCCGACGCCGGCCAGAAGCGAATCGAGTGGGCTGACCGCCAGATGCCCGTCCTGGGACAGATCCGGGAGCGCTTCGAGCGTGAGAAGCCGCTCGAGGGAATCCGCATGGCCTGCTGCCTGCACGTCACGACGGAGACGGCAAACCTGATCCGCACCCTGATGGCGGGTGGCGCCGACGTGGCGCTCTGTGCCTCCAATCCTCTCTCGACGCAGGACGAGACGGCGGCGGCGCTGGTCGATCGCTACGGGGCGGAGGTGCACGCGATCAACGGTGAGGACAACGAGACCTACTACCGCCACATCGAGACGGCCGTCGACAAGCACCCGCACATCACGATGGACGACGGGGCCGACGTGATCAGCGTCCTTCACGGCCAGCGTCCGGAGCAGCTCTCCGAGGTCTACGGCGGCACCGAGGAGACCACCACCGGCGTGATCCGGCTCGAAGCGCTGGAGGCGGAGGGCAAGCTCGGCTTCCCGATCGTCGCCGTCAACGACGCCGATACCAAGCACTTCTTCGACAACCGCTACGGCACCGGGCAGTCGACCCTGGACGGCATCATCCGCGCCACCAACGTGCTGATTGCCGGCCTGCGCGTGGTCGTGATCGGCTACGGCTGGTGCGGCAAGGGCGTCGCGATGCGGGCCAAGGGCCACGGGGCCCACGTGATCGTCTGCGAGGTCGACCCGCTGCGGGCGCTGGAGGCGGTGATGGACGGCTTCGACGTGATGCCCGGGGTCGAGGCGGCGAGCGAGGGCGACGTCTTCATCTCGGTCACCGGCAATCGCGACGCGATCGCCGGTGAGATGTTCGACCTGATGAAGAGCGGCGCGATCGTCTGCAACTCGGGCCACTTCGACGTCGAGATCAACAAGGGCGACCTCGACGCGCTGACCGAGTCGACCTACGAAGCGCGGCCGCTGGTCGAGGGCCACCGGCTGAAGGACGGGCGCGAGATCTTCCTGCTCGCCGAGGGCCGTCTGGTCAACCTGGCGACCGCGGAGGGCCACCCGGCTGCGGTGATGGACATGAGCTTCGCCAACCAGGCGCTCGCGGCCGAGTACGTGGCCAAGAACCACGAGAGCCTGGAGACCAAGGTGCACGGCATGCCGCGCGAGATCGACCAGGAGATCGCCAGGCTCAAGCTCGCCTCCAAGGGAGTCAAGATCGACGCCCTGACCGAGGTGCAGTCGAAGTACCTCGCAAGCTGGGACCAGGGCACCTGAGCCCCGCCGGAGGGGCTTTCACATGCGGGCGATGATCCTCGCGGCCGGGCTCGGGACCCGGCTGCGGCCGATCACCTACGGGATGCCGAAGCCGATGGTGCCGGTTCTCAACCGACCGGTGATGGAGCACATCGTGCGACTCCTGGCCCGTCACGGCTTCGACGAGGCGATCGCCAACCTGCACTGGTTCCCGGACCTGATCGAACGGCACTTCGGCGACGGCTCCGCCCTCGGCGTCGCGCTCTCCTACAGCCACGAGGAGAAGCTGCTGGGCACCTCGGGCGGCGTCCGCAACGCCGCCGGCTTCCTCGGCGACTCCTTCCTGGTCATCTCCGGCGACGCCCTCACCGACATCGACCTGGCGGCGATGCGCCGATTCCACGAGTCGCACGACGGGATCGCCACCCTGGCGACCAAGCGCGTCACGGACACGAGCCAGTTCGGGGTGGCGATCGCCGGCGGCGATGGCCGTATCCAGGGCTTCCAGGAGAAGCCCGATCCCGCCGAAGCCCTCTCCGATCTCGCCAACTGCGGCATCTACATGTTCCGCGCCGAGATCTTCGACTTCTTCCCATCTCCCGGAACCAGTGTGGCGGCGGGTCCCGACGCCCCCCCCGGCTTCGCCGACTGGGCGATGGACGTCTTTCCGGCCCTGCTGGAGGCGGACGTTCCCTTCTACTCGCACGAGATCGAGGCCTACTGGAACGACATCGGCAACCTCGACGAGCTGCGGGAGGGAAACCTCGACGCGCTGCACGGGGCCGTCGAACTCGACCCGGGGGCGCCGGTGGTCGCCGACGGCGTTTGGGCCGCTAGTCCCCTCGAGGGTGCGGAGGTGACAGGGCCGACTTTGGTCGGCGCCGACGTCGAGCTGGGTGAGGGTGTCCGGCTGGAGGGACCGGCGATCGTCGGCGACGGCTGTCGAGTCGGCGACGGGGCCTGCATCCGCGACTCGATCGTGCTCGCGGGCGCCGAGCTGCCCGCCGGGGCGATCCTGATCGGCGGCATCGCAGCTCGCATGCCAGAGGCTTGACGAACTCCTGACATTTGGCGCGCCACACGCGCGCCCGCGCCCGGGAGGCTCGGGGCGTGGGGATCCTGAACGCCATCGCTTCCGGTCTGGCGCCGCCGCTCTGCGCCGCCTGCGGCCGTTCCTGCAGGCCCGAGGCCGTCGTCTGCACCCGCTGCGGCCGCCGCCTCGCCGCCGCCGAGCCGATCCAGGGCGCCGGCCCACCGGGTCTCGACCGCGCCTGGTCCTCCGCCTCTCATGAGGGCGCTGCCCGCGACCTGGTCGGCGCCCTCAAGTTCCGACATCTCCTCCCCGTTGCCGAGCTGATGGCCGACCGCATCCACTGGCTGGCCCCCGCGCACCTCTTGAACGGCACGATCGTCCCAGTCCCCACCGCCCGCCTCCGCTCGATGGCCAGGGGCTTCGATCCAGCGGCGGAGATCGCGACCGTCCTGGCGGCCCGTACTGGGCTGGAGCTGCGACCCTGCCTCTCGCGCCATGGCGGCGGCCGCCAACTGGGCAAGCCTCGCGCCGAGCGCATAGGCCACCCCCCGCTGATCCACCCCCGCGGCGAAGTCCCCCGCAGCGCCCTGCTGATCGACGACGTATTGACCACCGGCGCCACGCTCACATCCTGCGCCCGCGCCCTGCGCTCTTCCGGCACCGTCCGCATCGTGGCGCTCACGTTTGCCAGGAGGCTGTGATGAGAGGGGGTGGGGGTGTCTGGCCGAGCGCGGCGTCCTGTTTTTCGCACCTCCTCCTCAGCGAGAGGGGCAACGCGCCAGGCGAAAAACCCAGCGCACGGCCAGACACCCCCACCCCCTCCCTTGTCGCCACCTGGCAACCGGCGTAGCATCGACCCACCGACCAAAGGAGGCAGAGATGCGGATCGAAGTTCGTGGACGCAACGGAGTCGAGATCGACGACGAGCTGCGGGAACACGTGCGGAAGCGCTTCAGCCGGGTCGGCAAACAGGTCTCCGAGCTGGCGACCCTCGACGTCGAGATCGCCGAGGAGCACAACCCGTCGATCCGCGACCGCCACGTCGCCGAGGCGACGTTGCGCTTGAAGGGGAAGACCCTGCGAGCTCACGAGGCCTCGCCGGAGATGGCCCACACGATCCACGAGCTGGCCGAGGACATCCGCCGTCAGGTCAAGAAGCACCGCGAGCTGCGGCGCAAGCGGAGCCGAACCCGTCGCATGGTCAACCGGATGCGGGGCCGGACCGCCGCGACATAGCGAGCTCTGACTCGTTCTTCTTGACCGTCGGCGCCGTCGCGCCATAGATTGCTCCCGTCCAGAAACTGCGGATTGCGGGAGGAAGCGGATGAAGATGAGAATCGGGTTGGCGCTCGGCGCAGCGCTGGCGGCAGCATCGCTGGCCACGGGCGCACTCGCCCACGACCACCACGATGGCGCCAAAGACGAGGACGAGGTGAAGAGCAAGATCTCGCTGAGCAACAGCGAAGCGGGCGTCTACGAGGGCACGGTCAGCTCGAAACGCGCCGCCTGCCGCAAACAGCGCGGGGTCAAGGTCTACCACGACCAGAACGAAAACGGGGTCGACCGCTCGGACTACCGGATCGGCAAGGACACGACCGACAAAAAAGGCAATTACGAGGTCAACGGCAACCAGGCGCCGGCGGGCGACGACGTGATCGCGGTGGTCTCGGGCAAGGTCCTCGCCGACGGCACCCTCTGCCTCGACGAGGACAAGACGATCGCGGCGCTCAGCGGCTAGAGAGTCCCCCGACGCGCGCGGCGGGCGCGCTCTGACCACGGCGGGGTCGAGCGCGGATGGCAGCTACCCTTGAGCGATGGCCAACGCGAGGGACATGGTCACCCGCGCGCTGCGCGTGGGGGAGGGGCGAAAGCTCAAGACCTACGAGAAGCGCGCCCAGGCGATCAACGAGATCGAGCGGGAGATGGAGCTGCTCGAGGACGGCGAGCTGCGTCAGGAGGCCGACAAGCTGCGCGCCCGCGCCCGCGAGGGCACCTCGCTCGACGAGCTGCTGCCGGAGGCCTTCGCGCTGACCCGCGAGGCCGCCCGCCGCTCGCTCGGCCAGCGCCACTACGACGTGCAGCTGATCGGCGGCATGGTCCTCCACGACGGGGCGATCGCCGAGATGAAGACCGGCGAGGGCAAGACCCTGACCGCGACCCTGGCCGTCTTCCTCAACACGCTGGGCGGCGACAGCGTCCACGTCGTCACCGTCAACGACTACCTGGCTCGCCGCGACGCCGAATGGATGAAGCCGATCTACGACACGCTCGGGGTCAGCGTCGCCGCGATCCAGGACTCCGACGACCACGCGGCCCGGCAGCGCAAATACGCCTGCGACGTCGCCTACGGCACCAACTCGGAGTTCGGCTTCGACTACCTGCGCGACAACATGGCCGAAGCGCTCGAGCACTGCGTCCAGCGCGGCCACCACTTCGCGATCGTCGACGAGGTCGACAACATCCTGATCGACGAGGCGCGGACGCCGCTGATCATCTCCGGCGCCCCCGAACAGGCGGCCCAGATCTATTACAAGTTCGCCCGCCTGGCTCGCAACATGAAAGGCGCCCCGGCCAAAGACCGGCTCAAATCGCTGGGCGAATCGAAGGACACCTCCGAGGCCGAGTACGACTACGAGTTCGACGAGAAGCACAAGACGGTCTCGCCGACCGAGCGCGGCGTCAAGCGGGCGGAGGAGTTTCTCGGCGTCGACAACCTCTACCTGAGCGAGCACGGCAGCCTCGTCAACCACCTGGTCCAGGCGCTGAAGGCCGAGGCTCTCTACAGGCTGGACAAGGACTACGCGGTGGTCGAAGGGGACGTGATGATCATCGACGAGTTCACCGGCCGCATCCTCGAGGGGAGGCGCTGGTCGGAGGGCCTGCACCAGGCGGTCGAGGCGAAGGAGGGCGTGGCGATCGGCGAGGAGAACCAGACGCTCGCCACGATCACCCTGCAGAACTACTTCCGGCTCTACGACAAGCTCTCCGGGATGACCGGCACGGCGCTGACCGAGGCGACCGAGTTCATGAAGATCTACAAGGTCCCCGTGGTCGAGATCCCGACCAACAGCCCGATGGTCAGGGCCGACCACAACGACCAGATCTTCAAAACCAAGGACGGCAAGTGGAAGGCGGTGCTGGAGGAGATCGTCGCCCGCCACGAACGCGGCCAGCCGATCCTCGTCGGCACCGTCTCGGTCGAGGTCTCGGAGATGATCTCCGGCGAGCTGAAGCGCAACGGGATCGAGCACGCCGTTCTCAACGCCAAGCCCGAGCACGCCCAGCGAGAGGGCGAGCGGATCGCCGAAGCCGGTCGCAAGGGGGCGGTGATGATCGCCACCAACATGGCCGGCCGCGGCGTCGACATCAAGCTCGGCGGCGACTCCGAGCACATGGCGCACAAAGAGCTGAAGAAGCAGGGCCTGAATCCCGGCGACGAGGGCTACGAGGAGGCGCTGGCCGAGAAGGTCGCCGAGCTGGAGCCGCAGTGCAAGGCCGAGGGCGAAGAGGTGTGCGAGCTGGGCGGCCTCTACATCTGCGGCACCGAGCGGCACGAATCGCGGCGCATCGACAACCAGCTGCGCGGCCGCTCAGGCCGCCAGGGGGACCCCGGCGAGAGCCGTTTCTTCCTCTCCGCCGAAGACGACGTGATCCGCCTCTTCGCCGGCGACCGCATCTACAAAATCCTCGATCGTCTGGGGCCGGTCGACGAGGAAGGCGGCGAAATGCCGCTCGAGGCGAAAATGCTGACGAAAACGGTCGAGGGCGCCCAGAAGAAGGTCGAGGAACAGAACTTCCTGATCCGCAAACGGGTGCTCGAGTACGACGACGTGATGAACGAGCAACGGCGCGTCGTCTACAGATACCGGCGCGAAATCCTCGAAGGGCGCGACATGTCGGACATTTCGCGCGACGAGTTGGAGGGCGTGGTCGAGCGCCTCGTCGACGAGTACACGCCGGGGGACGAGCTGGAGGAGTGGGACATGCCGGAGCTGGAGCAGCAGCTGCGGCAGATCTGGCCGGTCGGCGTCGAGGTCGCCTCGATGGCGCCGGAGACGGTCGACCGCGAAAAGCTCAAAGACGCGCTCGACGAAGACGCGATGAACGCCTACGACGAGCGTCAGAGCCAGCTCGGTGAGGAGCTGATGCGCTACCTGGAGCGCTCGATCCTGCTGCAGACGATCGACAACCGCTGGCGCGAGCACCTCTACGACATGGACTACCTGCGCGAGGGCATCCACCTGCGCGGCTTCGCCCAGATCGACCCCCTCGTCGCCTACAAAAACGAAGGCTTCGCGATGTTCGAGGAGCTGATGCACTCGATCTGGGAGGAATTCAGCAAGCTCGTCTTCAACGCCCAGATCGAAGTCGACCCCTCGCAGCTGGAGGGGGCCTTCGGCGGCAACGGCAGCGGCGGCGCGACCTCGCTCGACTACTCCGGCGGCACCCTGGAGAACCAGCCCTCGGCGCTGCAGCAGGTCGCCGCCGGCGGCGGCGGGGTCGGGATGGCGGCGGCGGCTGCCGGCCCGGGCGGCGGCAACGGCGCCCCGGCGCCGGAGGTGGTCGAGACCGTGGTCAAGGATGAGCGGGAAAAAGATCTAGGTCGCAACGACCCATGTTGGTGCGGGTCCGGTAAAAAGTTCAAGAAGTGTCATGGGGCATAGGCCCATCCCGGCAGGGGTTCCACTTAACTTTTTCCGAAGACAGGTGGTGGCCGTCCGTTAGCCTTGCCGCGGAAAAAGTACAAGACGTTCCACCCCTACCGGGATGGGCCTTTGATCCACGATCCTGTTCGAGAATTCATCCGCGCCTTCAATGAGCGCGACCTCGATGCGTTCGTTGAGGTGCTCGATTCCGAGATTGAGCTTCATTCGATGAAGGGGCTGCGGAAGGGGAGGGAGGCGGCGCGGGTATGGGCGACGCGGGCTCCCGGTGGGGTGCAACAGACGGTCGAGTTGGAGCATCTTTACGAGGACGGGACCGAGGGTGGGGGCGGGCGCGCGGTGGCGTTGATTAAGCGGGCCTGGCACTGGGACGAGGACGGCTCTGCCGCGGGCGAGGATGAGATGGCCTGGCTGTTCGAGCTGCATGACCACCGGATCCGCAGCTGGCGGCCGTTCGAAGACCGCGCTGAGGCCCTGCATGCCGGGGGCTTCGATCACGGGACCAGTGGCTTTAGACAAAATTAGTTGATTAAATATCAGGGACCTACGATGGTTCGCTCGCTCTGGGCGCGGACCGTCAGCACGGCGGGCCAGCGCTCGAAAGAAAGAAGGAATCAGATGAGCCTCAAGACGAAGGTTCTCGGCCTCTCCCTCCTCGCGATCCTCGCAGTGAGCTTGCTATCGGCAACGAGCGCGACGGCGGTGAGGGGTGGCCACTTCACGTCCGAATCGGCGGAAACGACACTGAAAGGAATTGATTTCTCGATCCAACTAATCGATCCTCATGTCAACGAGGCAATATCCTGCAATGAATTCCCCAAATTCCATGGCACCATGGGCTTGTCAGCGGCCTCAGTCGTACTCAAACCGGAATACCCGACAGAATGCAGGACCGAAAAAAGCGAACGTCAGGTTCACATCGAAATGGGAAAATGTGTCTACGAATTCGCGGTCGGCAAATACGCCCATGATGACAACACAGCCGGGCTCGTCTGCAACCCTGAAGAAAAACCCGAAATCAAAATCACAGGTCCGTTCGGAACCTGCGTGCTCACAATAACGCCTGGGGTATACGGGGGGCAGATGGGCAACGGAGTCTCATATACAACAGGGGGCGAAAAAACTACCCACTACATAAATGCCGATGTCACAGTCAAGAAAATCCACGGCGTTTACACCGGCAACTTTTTCGCTTGCGGTTTCGCCGTGCCCACAACAGCCACCAACCTCGAACTCGTAGGGACGGCTTTTGTCGAAGGGTTCTTCGCTGGAAAACAGGTTGGTGTCACAGCAACAGGATCTCTCGGCACAAAACCGTAAAGGCCCACCTACCGAGTAGTCTCCTCGCAATGGCCGAGGCCGCCTCAACCGAATCGGTGCCGGCGCGGCTCGCCGAGATCCGCGAGCAGTTGAAGCTGCTCGCGGACTACCTTTGACCCCGCTTCGCTGCGGGACGAAGCCGAGCGGCTGGAGGAGGAGATGGGCCGGCCCGGCTTCTGGGACGACCAGGAGGCGGCTGCCCGGACCAGTGCCGCGCATGCGCGGGCTCAGCGCAAGCTGAAGACCTTCGCCGAGCTGGAGTCGGAGGCCGGCGACCTCGACGAGTTGGCGGAGATGGCCACCGAGGACGAGGAGATGGCGGCTGAGCTGGCGAGTCAGCTCCGCTCGGTCGAGAGGCGGCTCGCCGAGCTGGAAGAGGCGCGGCTGTTCAGCGGCGAGTACGACGGCGGCGACGCCGTCGTCTCGGTCCATGCGGGCGCGGGCGGGACCGATTCCCAGGACTGGGCGGAGATCCTGCTGCGGATGTACCTGCGTTGGGCCGAGGGCCGCGGCTTCGAGGTCGAGATGAAGGAGGCCTCGCCGGGGGAGGAGGCGGGGTTGAAGTCGGCGACCTTCATCGCCCGCGGCGAGAACGCCTACGGGCTGTTCGCCGCCGAGCGCGGCGTTCACCGTCTGGTGCGGATCTCTCCCTTCGATTCCTCCGCCCGACGCCACACCAGCTTCGCCCAGGTCGACGTCGGGCCGCTGGTCGACGAGGGCGTCGAGGTCGAGATCGACGACGCCGACCTGCGGGTCGACACCTACCGCGCCTCGGGCGCCGGCGGCCAGCACGTCAACAAGACCGACTCGGCGGTGCGGATCACGCACCTGCCCTCGGGGGTCGTCGTCCAGTGTCAGAACGAGCGCTCGCAGACGCAGAACAAGGCGGTGGCGATGCAGCTGCTGCGCTCGAAGCTGATCGAGCTGGAGGAGCGCAAGCGGGCCGAGACGCTGGCCAAGGAGCGCGGCGAGGTCAAGGAAGTCGCCTGGGGCTCGCAGATCCGCAGCTACTTCCTGCACCCCGACCAGCGCGTCAAGGACCATCGCACCGGCCACGAGGCAGGCGACGCCCAGCGTGTTCTCGACGGCGACCTGGACGACTTCATCAGGGACTACTTGAACAAGACGGCGGCGTCGACCGCTCGGTAACCGGTAGTGGGAGCGCCGGGTGCCCCTCCCGGCTCAACTTTTTCCGAACGCAGGCTGCGGCTGTCCGTGGATGTCAGCGCGGAAAAAGTACAAGCCGCCGGGAGGGGCACCCGGCGCTCTTCACCGACGGGATGCCGATGCGCACGACGAGTCGTTTCAGCTGTTGGTTCTTGCGCAGGGGCCTGACGACTCGGAGGACGCCGCTGCGGCCTAGGTGGCGCTGAAGCGTCGCGACGTTACCCACCTTGATCTTGGCCTTGACCGGTTCGTAGGCCGTGTAGCCGATCGTCAGCTTCAGCTTCTTCCCGTGCCGGTCGAGGGAGGCATGGGCGCGGGCGCTGCGCAGCAGGCACTCTTCGCCGCGAGAGCGTGCAGCTTCCGCTTCCACTTCTTCGCATTCTTCGAAGCCTTCTTCGAGTTCTTCGCATTCTTCTTCGAATTCTTCTTCGACCTCTTCGGCTGCCGCCTCCGCTTCGGGCTCTTCGTCGTCGAGCGCAAGGAGGGCAGGGTCGAGGGGCGGAACTTCGACGATCGCCGCCGAAGCGGGCGCCGCCGCGAGCAGCCCGACGAACAGGGCAAGCAGGAGCAGGGTGCTCGATCTCGTTGCCATGGCTCCGTGGAATCGGCCGGGCGCGGGCGATTCTTTAGCGAGAGCGGGGGTTTTCGACGTCTAGCTGCGGGAATCCCGCAGCACGCCCTCGAGTTCGAGCAGCGCCCGCTTCATCGGCAGGCCGCCGCCGTAGCCACCGAGGCCACCGCCGCTGCGCAGGACGCGGTGGCAGGGGACGACGATCGGGATCGGGTTGGAGCCGCAGGCGGTGCCGGCGGCGCGCACCGCGCGCTCGTTGCCGGCGCTGGCGGCCATCTGCATGTAGCTGCGGGTCTGGCCGTAGGGGATGCGGGCGATGGCGCGCTGCACCTTGACGCGAAACCCAGCGCTGAGCCGCCAGTCGAGCGGCAGGTCGAACTTCGTCAGCTTGCCCTCGAAGTAGAGGTCGAGCTGACGGCGCGCCCCGTCGAGCTCAGCCGGCGCCTCCAGCACGCGCGGGGAGATCCGCGCCGCCAGCTCCTCCAGCGTTTCCTCGGCGTCGTAGGCCGGCAGGCTGATGCGAACCAGGCCACGTGGGGTCTGCGCCAGCAGCAGCGGGCCGAAGGGGGAATCCGTGGTCGTGTAGGCGACGTCGAGCAGCCCCTCGGTGGCGGCGCGCTCGGCGAGGCGTTGCAGCTCGGCCTTCATGCCAGCTCCTTTCTCAGTCGCTTCATTCCCTCGTGCAGGCTGCGCCGTGCCGCCTCCGGCGAGCAGCCGAGTGCGGCGGCGATCTCGGCGTGGGGCAGATCGCAGGCGTAGCGCAGGGCGACCGCTGCTCGCTGCTTCGGCGGCAGTGCCCCCACCGCTGCCCAGATCCCCGAGTCCGGCTCTGGATCGAGCACCGGCGTCTCGGCCGGCTCGGCCATGGGCAATGGCCGGCGCCCGTTGGCGCGATGGTGGTCGATTGCCTTGCGGTGGGCGATCGTCAGCAGCCAGCCGCGCAGGTTGCTCGTGTCGGTCAGCTTCGGGTAGGCCCGCAGGGCGGCCAGGAACGTCTCCTGAAAGCAGTCCTCCGCATCGCTGCGGCCGACGGCGCCGCGCAGCACCGCCATCACGTCGGTTGCGTGCTCGTCGAGCAGGGCCTGGAACGGGGGCAGCGCGGTCAACTCATGGAATTAAACGCCCCGGCGGGCCCGCACGTGAGATCGGCCGGACGGGCGTGCTGCGGCGACGAATCTGCATTTGTACGTCCCTGGCACGCACAAATGCAGATTCGTGGCTGGATTAGGCTGCCGGGCATGGCCGGGGACGAGCAGCAGCTGAGCGAGATCGTGGCGCGGGCGTTGGCCGAGGACATCGGCGCCGGCGACGTCACTTCCGAGGCGACGGTGCCGGAGGGCGCGCGCGGCCAGGCGCGGATAGTGCAGAAGCAGCCCGGAGTCGTCTTCGGGCTCGCCGCCGTTGCCGAGGCGATGCGCCAGAGCGGCGCTGAGCACGTCGACAACCTGCTCGTCGAGGGTCAGTGGCGCGACCAGGTTCCGGCCGAGGTGGCGATCGCGACCGGGCCCGCCGCCGCCCTGCTGGCCGGCGAGCGCACCGCGCTCAACTTCCTCGGCCACCTCTCCGGGATCGCGACGCTGACCGCCCGCTTCGTCAAAGCCGTGGCCGGCACCGGCGCCCAGATTCTCGACACCCGCAAGACGACGCCGGGCCTGCGCGAGCTGGAGAAGGCCGCGGTCGCGGCCGGCGGCGGCCGCAACCACCGCATGGGCCTCCACGACGCGATCCTGATCAAGGAGAACCACGCCGCCCTCGCCGGCGGTGTGGCCAAGGCCGTGCACGCCGCCCGCAGCACCCACCCCGAGCTGCCCGTCGAGGTCGAGTGCCGCAATCTCGACGAGGTCGCCTACGCGCTTGGCGCCGGCGCCGAGCGATTGCTGCTCGACAACATGGAGGCTGGCGAACTGCGCCAAGCGGTGAGGTTGCGCGACACCGAAGGAGGCGGTTCGCCGCCATCGCTGGAGGCCTCCGGCGGCGTCAACCTGGAGACCGTGCGGGAGATCGCCGAGACCGGCGTCGACCTCATCTCCGTCGGCGCCCTCACCCACTCGGCGCCCAGCCTCGATTTCAGCTTGCTGCTCGAACCGGCCTAGTCGACCGTCAGCTTCAGCTTCATTTCTTCCGGGTGGACCGTGCAGATCAGCCGGTAGGTCCCCCGCTGGTTGAAGACCTTGGCGAAGTTGACGCCGTCGGCTTTCGTCGTCTGCGACTTGAATCCGCCGCCGGGCCCGCTCCGCTTCTTGACGCTGTGGCGCCGTTTGCCGGTCCACTTGAAGCGGACCTTGGTCCCCGCGGCCACGGTCTTGCTCGACGGGGCGAAGAAGTTGTCGCCGAGGGTGACGGTCGTCGCTGCGCTCGCAGTGCCGGCCGTCGCCAGCACAGTGGCCAGGGTGACGAGTGCGATCAGTGCAGCGGTGGTTCCAATGCGCATCCGAGCCTCCTTGCGGTCGATCACGATCATGGTACGCGAGACTTTGGCTGTGCCCGAGCTGCCGGAGGTCGAGATAACGGTGCGCCGGTTGGAGGCGGCGACGCAGGGCGCCGTCGTCGAGTCGGCGCTGGCTCCCGGGATGAACGTGATGAAGACCTTCGAGCCGCCGCTCGACGCGCTGGTGGGCCGGCAGGTGAGCGGCATTCGGCGGATCGGCAAGATGCCGGTGGTCGAGTTCGGCGAGCTGGCGCTGCTAGTCCACCTGATGTCGGCGGGGCGGCTGCGGCTGTTCGAGAAACGGGCCTCGCCGAAAGACCGGGCCTCGCGGGTGCTGATCGGGCTCGAGGATGGGCGCGAGTTGCGCCTGCGCGAGTTCGGCACCAAGCAGCGCGCCTGGGCGAAGCTGCTGGCGAGCGACGCGGTGGCCGAGGACGAGATGGTCGCCAGCCTGGGCCCAGAGGCCTGGCCGCCGCCGCCGCTGGAGACGTTCGCCGCCGCGATCGACCAGCCGCGGCACCTGCACCCACTCTTGCGGCACCAGCGCGACATCGCCGGCATCGGCCGCTCCTGGGTCGACGAGATCCTCTGGGAGGCGCGGCTCTCGCCGTTCAAGCAGGGGTCGGAGCTCGACGCCGAGGAGATGGAGCGGCTGCACGGGGCGCTCCACGTGCTGGGCGACGCGATCGACCATTACGAAGAGACCGTCGGCGAAGCACTTCCGGACAAGCTGCCGATGCCGCTGCGAATCCACAAGCGCGAGGGGGAGCCCTGCCCGCGCTGCGGCACGACGATCGAGGCGGTCTTCTTCGCCGAGCACCAGACCAACTACTGCCCGCAGGAGCAGACCGGAGGCCGCGTCCTCAAGGACCGGCGGCTCTCCCGCTTGCTGAAGTAGCCAACTCCACCCTCCTCAGCTGAGCGGGGAGAGTAGACTTCGAGTCAGTTCATTCGACTGGACTTAGGCGACGCGCCATGCCAGCGAACATAAGACGACCGAGGCCCGTGGGGGCCTGTTGAGGCAACCGCCGATGAGAGAGCTGCCGACGATCAACGAACCCGTCTCGATGCTCGACCTCGCGCCCGGGGAGGTCGGTGAGCTGAGCGAGGAGATCCGCGCCCTCGCCGCCGAGCGCGACGCCGTCATCCTCGCCCACAACTACCAGGTGCCGGAGATCCAGGAAGTCGCCGACTACACCGGCGACTCACTCGGCCTCTCGCGCAGGGCAGCTGAATCCGATGCCTCCGCGATCGCCTTCTGCGGCGTCCACTTCATGGCCGAGACGGCGTCGATCCTCTCGCCCGAGAAGACCGTCCTGATCCCCGATCCCGACGCGGGCTGCTCGCTGGCCGACTCGATCACTGCCGAGGAGCTGCGCAGCTGGAAAGCCCGCCACAGCGCCGACGCGGTCGTCGTCATGTACGTCAACACCTCGGCCGAGGTGAAGGCGGAGACCGACTACTGCTGCACCTCCTCCAACGCGGTCAAGGTCGTCGAGCACATCCTCCGCGAGCACGGCCCCGAGACCGAGATCCTCTTCGGCCCCGACATGTGGCTCGGCTCCTACGTCGAGCGCGAGACCGGGCGCTCGATGCACGTCTGGCCGGGCGAGTGCCACGTCCACGCCGGCATCCGCCCCGACGACATCGCCGCGCAGCGCGCGGCCCATCCCAATGCTGAGTTCCTCGTCCACCCCGAGTGCGGCTGCGTCACCCAGGTGATGGAGTTCGTCGCCGCGGGCGAAGTGGAGGAGGAGGGCGTCCACATGCTCTCCACCGGGCAGATGCTCGACTACGTCGCCGAGAAGCCCGACGGGGAGTTCATCGTCGCCACCGAGAACGGCATGCTGCACCCGCTGCAGCAGGCGGCGCCGGCGGCGACCCTGGTTGAGGCCAACCGGATGGCCTACTGCAAGTACATGAAGATGATCACGCTGCCGAAGCTGCGCGACAGCCTGCGCGAGATGAAGTTCGAGGTCAGCGTCCCGGCGGAGATCGCCGCGCGGGCCAGGGTGCCGATCGAGCGAATGGTCGCGATCGGTTAGCCAAAGGTAAAGTCCGGCCCAGCGTGTCCACGGACCAGGCCACCCTCGACAAGACGACGACGCCCGAGCAGCTGCGGGAGCTCGCACAGCAGCTCCGCGTCGACTCGGTTCGCGCCGCCGCCGCCGCCAACTCCGGCCACCCGACCTCCTCGATGTCGGCCGCCGACCTGATGGCGGTGCTCTATGCGCGCCACCTGCGCTACGACTTCTCCGCGCCCGACGACCCGGCCAACGACCACGTCGTCTTCTCCAAGGGCCACGCCTCGCCGCTGCTCTACGCGCTCTACAAGGCGGTCGGGGCGATCGACGACGAGGAGCTGCTGAGCTTTCGCAAGTTCGGCTCCCGCATGGAAGGCCACCCGACCCCGGAGCTGCCCTGGGTCGACGTGGCGACCGGCTCGCTCGGCCAGGGGCTGCCGATCGCGGTGGGGATCGCCCTCGCCGGCGAGCGGCTGGAGCAGGGCGACTTCCGGGTCTGGACGCTGTGCGGCGACTCGGAGCTGGCCGAGGGCTCGATGTGGGAGGCCTTCGAGCACGCCGGCTACGTCGGACTGAGCAACCTGATCGCCGTCGTCGACGTCAACCGGCTCGGCCAGCGCGGGCCGACCATGCACGAGTGGGACACCTCCTCGCTGGCGGCGCGGGCGAGCGCCTGCGGCTGGGACGTGCAGGAGATCGACGGCCACGACGTCGAGGCGATCGACGCGGCGTATGCGAAGGCCGTGGCGGCAGGCCGGCCGGCGGCGATCTTCGCGCGGACCAAGAAGGGGGCGGGCGTCGCTGCGGTCGAGGACCAGGAAAACGCCCACGGCAAGCCGCTCGGCGACGCCGAGGCGGCGATCGAGGAGCTGGGCGGGGAACGCTCGCTGCGGCTGACCGTTCAGGCGCCGGCCGCGGCCCCGCCCTACGAGATCGCCCGCGAGAGCGTCGAGCGGCCGAGCTACGAGCTGGGCGAGAAGGTGGCGACCCGCGGCGCCTACGGCGACGCCCTCGCCTGGCTCGGCTCGGTCGACGAGCGCGTCGTCGCCCTCGACGGCGAGGTCGGCAACTCGACCTACGCCGAGCGCTTCGCGGCTAAGCACCCCGACCGCTTCTTCGAGATGTACATCGCCGAGCAGCAGATGGTCGCCGCCGCGGTCGGCCTGCAGGTGCGCGACTGGAAGCCCTTCGCCTCCTCCTTCGGCGCCTTCCTCAGCCGCGCCTACGACTTCATCCGCATGGCGGCGATCTCCGAGGCCGACCTGAAGCTCTGCGGCTCGCACGTCGGCGTCTCGATCGGCGAGGACGGGCCCTCGCAGATGGCGCTGGAGGACATCGCCTCGCTGCGCGCCGTTCTCGGCAGCGTCGTCCTCTACCCGTGCGATCCGAACCAGACCGTGCAGCTGCTCGACGCGATGCGGCAGCACCGCGGCATCAGCTACCTGCGCACGACCCGCGGCGCGATGCCGGCGCTCTACGAGGCGGGGGAGAGCTTCGAGATCGGCGGCAGCCGCACGCTGCGCTCCGGCGACGACGACGCGGTCACCCTGGTCGGTGCCGGCATCACCCTGCACGAATCCCTCGCCGCCGCCGACGAGCTGGCCGGCAAGGGGATCGCGGCACGCGTGATCGACCTCTACTCGGTCAAGCCCGTCGACGCCGACACCTTGCTCAAGGCCGCCGCTGAGACCCGGGCGATCGTCACCGTCGAGGACCACTGGCCTGAGGGTGGGATCGGCGAGACCGTCGCCGGCGTCCTCGCCGGCGCTGGCTCGACCACGCCGCTGACCCGCCTCGCCGTCTCCGGCAAACCCGGCAGCGGCCCGCCGGCCGAGCTGCTGGCCGCAGCCGGCATCGACGCCGCCGGCATCGTCGCCGCGGCCGAGCGGGCGTTGTAGGGCTATTACGAACGTTCGCTAACAATTCGCTAAGCTGCCGCGAACTTTCTGCTGGGCGGGGTCTTGCGCGGATCGAGCCGCGCAGGAGTCACCCTGTACTCGCAGAAGGGACGGCGGGCATGGCCAGAGCGAGCAAGCGACAGCGGGGCGGCGAGGAGCCGCAGCGCCACCGGCGGGGCGGCAAGCCGATCATCGAGCTGCGTGACGTGACCAAGGTCTATCCGGGCGGCCACATGGCGCTGGACCGGGTCTCGCTGGCGGTCGACCGCGGCGAATTCGTCTTTCTCGTCGGCCCCACCGGCTGCGGCAAGTCGACCCTGATCAAGATGCTGATCCGCGAGCTCGAGGCGACCGAGGGCACGGTCCGGATCGCCGGCCGCGACATCGGCGCCTTGGCGGAGAAGAAGATCCCGCAGCTGCGGCGCAACATCGGCACCGTCTTCCAGGACTTCAAGCTGCTGCCCGACCGCACCGTCTACGACAACGTCGCCTACGCGCTGCAGGTAATCGGCGCCGGCCGTGCCGCGATCCGCACCCAGGTGCCGGAGATCCTGCGCCTGGTCGGGCTCTCGACCAAGCTCCACAGCTACCCCGACGAGCTCTCGGGCGGCGAGCAGCAGCGCGTCTCGATTGCCCGCGCCTTCGTCAACCACCCGCCGCTGCTGCTCGCCGACGAGCCGAGCGGCAACCTCGACCCGGTGACGTCCATAGGCGTGATGCAGCTGCTCTACCGGATCAACAAGACCGGGACCACGGTCGTCGTCGTCACCCACGACCGCGAGATGGTCGACAACATGCGACGGCGGGTGATCGAGCTCTACGAGGGCCGCGTCGTCCGCGACGAGGTAAGCGGCGGCTACACCGAGGAGTCGACCTCCGAGTTCGGCCTGCGGATGCGGGCCGAGATGGGCGTCGCCCCCGAGGGTCAGACCAACGGACACGACTCCCTCTTCTGATCGATGTCGAGACTCTTCTTCTTCATTCAGGAGGCATTCCGGGCGCTGCGCCGCAACGGCGCTCCGAGCACGGCCGCGATCGTCACCACGGTCGTCACCGTGATCCTGCTCGGCGTCCTGATTCCCGTCTTCCAGACGACGCAGGCAAAGAGCGACGAGGTGCGTGACAGTCTCGAGACCCGTTTCGCGCTCTACGAGGACGCAACCAAAGCCGAAATCGCGGGCGCCCAGCGGCAGCTGGAAGCGGTCCCGCACGTCGAGTCGGTGCAGCTGGTCACCAAGGCGATGGCGCTCGAGGAACTGAAAGAGGACCTCGGTAAGGAGAAGAGCGAGGAACTGCTGACTCAGCTCAACTCGAACCCGTTGCCCGTCAACTTCCAGGTCAAGGCCGATGACGCAGCCAACCTCGATGCCGTCAGCGCGGCGGTGATACCACCGGGTCCCGACGGGAAGCCGCGGCCGATCTCGCCGATCATCGCCTACGAGTTCAATCGCCAGGAGGAGCTGGAGAAGATCGAGCAGGTCACCGGTGCGCTGAAGATCGTGCTGACCGTGATCACCGCCCTGCTGCTGATCGCCTCGCTGATGCTGATCGGCAACACGATCCGACTCTCGATCTACACCCGCCGCCGCGAGGTCGAGGTGATGCGGCTGGTCGGCGCCACCCGCTGGTTCATCCGCTGGCCGTTCATGATCGAGGGCGTAGTCGTCGGCTTCCTCGGCGGCTTGGTGGCCATACTGATCCTGTGGCTGGGCAAGCTGACCATCGTCGACCCCCTCAGCAACGACATCGGCATTCTGGAAGCGCAGAACAGCACCACCCTCTCCTTCCCGCTGCTGGTCGCGATCCTCTTCGGCGCCGCCGTGCTGGTGTCGGCCATAGGCTCCGGCGTCACCCTGCGGCGCTTCCTGAAGGTCTAGGGGCGCAGGGACCAACATGAGCGCGGCGCGGACGGTGGGCCTTACGGTCGCCCTGCTCTTGATGCTCGCGGCCGGCCTTTGGATCGGCGGCCATCCGGCGACGATGCCGCCGCCGTTGCGCGACGTCTTCGTCGACGAATCGGGCGGGTTGACGGCGGAAGCGGCCGAACTGATCGAGGACAACTATTACCGCTCGGTCCCCGAGGGCGGGTTGACCGACTCCTCGCTGCAGGGGATGGCGCGGGGGCTGCGGCGGCGCTACGAGGATCGCTTCTCCGAGTACCTCTCGCCGGCGATTCTGGAGCGCTTCAACGAAGCGATCGAGGGGCACTTCTCCGGAATCGGGCTGAGCGTCGCCGAGGCTGAGCGCGGCCTGCGGGTCGAACGGGTCTTCAAGGGCTCGCCGGCCGAGCGGGCGGGAATCGAGGTCGGCGAGACGATCGTCTCGGTCGAGGGCCGCTCGATTGCCGGTCTCAGCGCCACCGTGGCCACCGAGCGGATCAAGGGGCCGGAGGGAAGCGAGGTGACGATCGGCATGCTCGAGCGCGGCGGCGAGAAGGTGCGCGAGCTGCGCCTGACCCGAGCCGAGATCGCGGTGCCGGTGGTGTCGAGCAAAGTCGTCGAGCGCGGCGGCGAGAAGCTCGGCTACGTCCGCCTCGCTGCCTTCAGCGAAGGCGCCCACGGGTTCCTGCGCCGGGCGGTCGAGAAGGTGCGGCGCCGAGGAGCGGAGGGGCTGGTGCTCGATCTGCGTGCCAACGGCGGCGGCCTGCTGCAAGAGGCGGTGCTGGCGGCGAGCATCTTCCTGCCCGAGGGCACCGTGGTCGTCACGACCGAGTCCCGCACCCAGGGGGACGCGGTCTACGAGGCTCGGGGCGGCAACCTGCCGGAGCAGCCGACCGTCGTCCTGATCGACCGCGGCACCGCCTCGGCGGCCGAGATCCTCGCCGCTGCGCTGGCCGACGAGGCGGGCGCGGAGGTGGTCGGCGAGCAGTCCTTCGGCAAGGGCGTCTTCCAGCAGGAGGTCGGGCTCTCCAACGGCGGCGCCTTGAAGCTGACGATCGGCGAGTACTTCACCCCGGACGGGACCAACCTCGGCGGCAACGGAATCCGTCCCGACGTGGAGGCGCGCGACCGGCCGGGTACGACGCCCGACGAGGCGCTCGATCGGGCTCTGAGGGTGCTGGCAGCCGAACGATGAGCTTCCGGTGCGCCTTTTGCTGGCTATGCCTACATAAAGCGCACCGGAAGATGTGGGCGTGAGCGAGCGCGACTGGCGCTACTACCGCGCCCGGCAGCGGACGCGCGGGCGCGGGCGCAAGCGGGCCGAGCCGCGGAACTCCCGCGAGGCGATCGAGGCGCTGCTGAGCGAGGAGCTGGGCCGGCGCGGCTTCCGTCCGGCGCTGGAGGCCGAAGCGGGCAGGGCCGCCGGCGACGCCGAGTCGCGCTCCGGCGCCCGCCACGACCTGACGCAGCTGCCGACCTTCACGGTCGACCCGGCCACCGCGCGCGACTTCGACGACGCGGTCTCGGCCCAGCGCGAGGGCGACTCGACCCGGATCTGGGTCCACATCGCCGACGTCGCCGCCCACGTGCGGCCGGGTTCGCCGCTCGACGCGGAGGCGAGGGGTCGCGCCAACAGCACCTACGCGCCGGGAACCGTAGAGCCGATGCTGCCGCACGCGCTCAGCTCCGAGGCCTGCAGCCTGGCGCCCGGGGTGGAGCGGCTGGCGGTCACCGCCGAGATCGAGCTGGGGGCGGGTGGCGAGCCCGGCCGCGCCAGCTTCTACCGCAGCCGCATCCGCTCGGATGCGCGGCTCGATTACGACCAGCTCGACGCGATCTTCTCGGGGCGGGAGGCGGCGCCGGACGCGGTCGCCGAGCCGCTCGCGGTCGCGCGGGCGGCCACCGCGGCGCTCGGCGAGCGCCGCGGGACGACCAGTCTCGACGTCGAGTCCTTCGAGCCGGAGTTTCGTTTCGACGCCGACGGCGAACCGGTCGCGGCGCGAGGGGTCGCGCAGACCGAGTCGCACCGCCTGATCGAGCGGCTGATGATCCTCACCAACGAAGGGGTGGCTCGCCTGTTGGAGCGCAAGCGGGTGCCGACCGTCTACCGGGTCCACGCCCAGCCCGACCCGCCCCGGGTGGAGCGACTGATCGAGCAGCTGCACGAGCTCGAGGTGCCGACGCCGCCGCTGCGCGGGACGATGGCGCCGCGTCAGGCCGGCGAGATCGCCGCCGAGGCGAGCCGTCTGGTGAGGAAGGAGGCGGCACGGCGCGGGCATGGGCGCGAGGCGTATACATCGCTCGTGCTCCGTTCCCTCAAACAGGCCCAGTACAGCGAGCGAAACAGCGGCCACGCCGGCCTCGGCAGCCCGGCCTACTGTCACTTCACCTCGCCGATCCGGCGCTACCCGGACCTGCTGGTGCACCGGGCGTTGCTGGCGGCGCTGGGCGAGGGCGAGCCGGCTCCGAGCGCCGCCGAAGCGCGCGAGGTGGCATGGCATTGCAGCGAGCGGGAGCGCGAGTCGATGCGGGTCGAGCGACGGGCCGACGACATCTGTGCCGCCTTCCTGCTGCAGCGGGAGCTGCGCGAGCGGGGCGGAGAGACCCGCTTCGAGGGCGAGGTCTCCGGGATCGTCCGCTCCGGCGCCTTCGTCGGCTTCGGCGGCGAGCTGGGCGACGTCTACGAGGGCTTCCTGCCGGCCCGGCTGCTCGGGGCGGAGCGGTTCGACCGCAACGAGACCGAGACGGCGCTGGTCGGGGCCGAGTCGGGGCGGAAGCTGCGGCTCGGCGATCCGGTTTCGGTGCGGGTGAACGGCGTCGAGGCGCCCCGCGGCCGAGTCGATCTGGAGCCTGTCGATGGCTAAGAAGGGCAAGAAGAAGCGCGAGCCGGCCTCCGGCGACGTCGCGACCAATCGCCGCGCCCGGCACAAATTCGAGCTGGTCGAGAAGTTCGAGGCGGGGATCGCCCTGCGCGGCTCCGAGGTGAAGTCGCTGCGCAACGGCAAGGCGCAGATGGCCGACGCCTACGCGGTTGTGAACGACGGCGAGGTCTGGCTTCGCCACCTCCACATCCCTCCCTACGAGCCGGCCAGCCGCGAGAACCACGAGCCCGAGCGCCCCCGCAAGCTGCTGCTGCACCGGGCCGAGATCGAGCGTTTGGTCGGCAAGACCGCGGAGAAAGGGCTGACCCTGGTTCCGACCCGGATCTACTTCAAGGGGTCGCGGGCCAAGGTCGAGCTGGCGCTGGCGCGCGGCAAGGAGGGCCGCGATCGCCGCCGTGAGATCGCGGACCGGGACGTGCGGCGCGAGGTCGAGCGCGAATTCAAGGGCCGAATGAGGTAGCTTCGGGGCCACAGCGCATGGGCGACTTCGTCAGCGACAACATCCAGTACATCGTCGCGGGGCTCATCGTGGCGATCCTGCTGCTCCTGCTGGTGATCAGCGTCGCCCAGCGCCGCAGCAAGGAGAAGGCGAAGAAGCAGGGAGCCGCGCCGCCGCCTCCTCCTCCCAGCGCTACCCAGAAGCAGCCAGCCGCGAGTCAGAAGCCGTCCGCCGCGCCGCCTCCGCCGCCCGGGGGCCGGCCGCTGAACGCGAAGGAGAAGCGCAAGCAGTCGCGCGAACAGCAGCGCGCGGCTCGCATGGAACATCGCAAACGGCGCCAGGAAGAGACGAAGCGACGGCGCGAAGAGCGGGTCAAGAAACGAGCCGAACGGCGCCACAAGCCGCCCTCCGGTCGCGGTTCCGGACGGCGGGCGAAGCGCGAAGCGGCCAAGGCGGAGCGCGAACTCGCCGCTGCCCGCGCCGCGCAGGAGCGAGCGCTGCTGGATCAGCAGGGTGCGCAGGCCGCCGCCGCCTCGGTTGCCCCACAGGCTCCGCAGTCGCAGCCGACGCAGGCTTTCCAGCCACCGCAGCCTGCCCAACCACAAGCCGTGCCACCACCACCGGTCCCACCGGTTCCGCCCGCCGCGCCGTTGACGCAACAGCAGCCGCCGGCGCAACCGGTTCCCCCGGCCCCGCCGCCGGCAGCCGTCCCGCCTCCCGCCGGATACGACCCGGCAACCGCGGAACAGAGGGTCCACGACAAGGTGACGGAAATCCAGCGCGAGGAGGAGCGGATTCGGGCCGAGGCCGAGCGCCGGATCGAAGAGGCCGAGCGGATGCAACGCGAGGCCCAGGAACGGCAGGCGGCGGCCGAGCCCGGACAGGCGACGCAGGGCATGGAGGCAGTGCCGTCGCCGCAGGTCGCGCTGCCGCCTCAGACGCAGGCGCCCAACCTGCAAACCGCCGAACAGCAACTGCAGCAGGGGCGCGAGGCACAGGAGCGCTCGCTTGTGGAAGCGCAGGAACGTTTGAGCCAGATCGAGGCGCGGACGAAGGCTGCGGAACAGCGCGCCGCCGAGGCGCAGCGCTTGGCGCAGCTGAAAGCGGAGGAGGCCGAGCGCGAGCAGCGGCTGCGCGAGATCCAGGCGAGCGTCGCGCAGGCCGAGGAACGAGCCCGCGAAGCCGAGCGCCGCGCCGAGGAAGCCGAGCAGGCCGTGCTCGGCGCCGTCCAGCCCGCAGCCGCGCCGCAGCCGACTCCACCCGCCCCGACGCCTCCGCCTCCGACGCCGGCTCCGCAGCCCCCGCCTCCGACCCCGCAGCCCCCGCCTCCGACCCCGGAGCCGCAGCCTCCGACCCCGGAGCCACCGGCGCCGTCTCCCCAGCCTCCACCGCCGGCCGCACAGGGGAGCGAGACGATCGCGCTAAACGAGGTCAGCTTCGAGCAGCTCCGCGGTCACGGCCTCTCCGTCACCCAGGCGACCCGCCTGCTCGCCCATCGCGAGCGCGTGGGGCGGTTCCAGTCGGTCGACGAGCTGGACGAGATTCCCGGCTTGCCGCGGGAGTTTGCTGAAGATTTGAAGCGGCGTTCGAGCGTTTAGAGGTCACCCCGGCAGGGGTTCCACTTAACTTTTTTTGAAGACAGGTTGTGGCCGTCCGAGGATGTTGGCTCAAAAAAAGTACAAGACGTTCCACCCCTGCCAGGGTGACCTCTATAGCCCGTACGTCTCCAAAAGCTTGAGCCAGATCTCGCTGCGGGTCGGGTAAGCAGGGACTGCGTGGCGGAGGCGGGGGAGCGGGATCTCGGCGATGATCGCGATCGTGGCTGCGTGTAGGAAGTCGGCGGTCTCGAAGCCGGTGAACGTCGCGCCCACGATGACATTTCGATTCTTGTCGACGACTAGGCGTGAGGTGCCGCCAGTTTCGCGGCCGTAGAAGCTGGCTCCGGCGGTGGCGTCGGTTGCGACGTCGACCGCGTGCGCCTCGATGCCCGCTTCCTCGGCCTGCGTCAGGGTCTTGCCTACGGCAGCTACCTGGGGGTCGGTGAAGGTGACGCGTGGCGCGCCGAGGCCTTCGGCGACTGCCTCGACCTCGCGGCCGAGGACGTTCTCGGCGGCGACCCAGGCCTGGTACTTGCCCATGTGCGTGAAGAGCGCCCGGCCGTTGACGTCGCCGACCGCGTAGAGCCAGTCGCGCCCGCCGACCCGCATCCGGTCGTCGGTCTCGAGGAAGCCGCGCTCGCCGGGCTCGACCGCCGCCGACTCGAGGCCGATCCCGGCAGTGCGGGGCACCCGCCCGACGGCGACCAGGATCTCGGCCGCCTCGACTTCGCTGCCATCGCCGAGCTCCGCGACGACCCCTGCATCGTCGCCGCTGACCTTCCCCGGCCGGACGCCGGTGCGTACGTCGACGCCGTAGGACTCGCGCAGCGACGTGGCCACCTGCTCGCCGGCCAACGGCTCCTCGCGCGGCAAGAGCCGCTCTTCGCCCTCGACCAGGGTCACGCGGGTGCCGAGGGTCGACCAGGCCTGGGCCAGCTCGGCGCCGACCGGCCCGCCGCCGAGGACGAGCATGCTCGCCGGGACCCGCTTGGCGGTGGTCGCATCGCGGTTGTTCCAGCTGCGGACGGAGTCGAGACCGTCGATCGGCGGCATCGCGGCGCCGCTGCCGGTGGCAACGACGACCGCCCGACGTGCGGTCAGGACCGCGTCGCCGACGACGACGCGCCGCTCGCCGTCGAGGCGCCCCTCGCCACGAAAGAGCTCGATGCCGCGCTCTTCGAGCCAGGGGAGTTGGCTCGAGTCGTCGAGGTCGTGGATCACCTCGTCGCGCCGCTCCAGCGCCCGCCGGGGGTCGAGCTCGCCGCCGATCGCCTCGGCGACGCCGGGCACGCGCCGTGCCTCGGCCAGCAGCTCTCCCGGGCGCAGCAACGCCTTCGAGGGCATGCAGGCGTAGTAGGAGCACTCGCCGCCGACCAGGTGCTGCTCGACGATCGCCACCTCGAGCCCGCCGTCGGCCAGCCGTCCGGCGCAGACCTCGCCCGGAGCGCCGGCGCCGATCACGATCGCGTCGAATTCGCGCTCGGGCATCCCGCACACCGTACAATCGGAGGCACATAGCACGGGGGCGACAGGCTTCGACGTGGTCGATCCGTGCGAAAGGTTGCAGGTCGAGGTGGCCGGAGGCCTCGTAAAACACCGGCACCAACCAATACGTGCGGACCATGAGTTCGCCCTCGCTGCTTAGTCAATAGCTAAGTGAGTGAGAGTCGGCCCTCTCCCGCCCGCGGAGGGGGGCACCGGCTTCAACAGCGGGCTTACCCGAGCGGATCGCCCCGTCCGCCAGGGGAAATCTAAGAGGGCTTTATCTCCCGCAGTGCCCGCCGGCGCGGACCCCGGGAGACGAGAATCAAGCGCCGGCTAAACCTGTAGAGACCTTCGCGCTACGGCCTCGGACGCCGGTTCGATTCCGGCCGCCTCCATTCTCAGCGCAAATCTCGTTCCCAGTAGGCGCGATCACTCAAATGGGCGAACAAGACCACCCCGCCGACGAGGACAAAGGCCAGGACCCACGCTGGGGCGCCCAGGAAAATCGCAAGCAGGAAGATCGCCGTGGTCGCCTTGCCCCAGTGGCCGGCGTTCGGAGCGCGGACAAAAGAGTTCATCATGTCGAGGCCATGATAACCAGCGCCGCGATCGACGGCACCCAAGAGAACCTGAATCCGTCGGCATGCCTTCGTTGATGCGATGGGCCATGGCGGTCGGGGCTTGTCGTTCCGCAAGCGCCCTCTCCGCGTACAAACCGCTCACACATGCCATCCCGCCACCGAGCACTGAGAAGCCGGCGATCGCCGCTTCGAGAAGCTCGCGGATGGCCAAGGCATCGATCGAGGTCACGCCGCCACGGTAGGCGTTGCGCTTACACGCGTGGCGCGCCAAATGCAAAAAGTCGGCTACGACTTCGTCGCGATCTGCGCCGACAGCTCCGGCGGGCTGCTGAGGGTCTGGAAGACGACGCAGTAGCGCTCGGTCAGCTTCAGCAGGGTGGCCAGCTCCTCCTCGCTGGCCTCGGTCTCGAGGCCGAACTCGAGGCGGATCGTGCGGAAGCCGACGGGAGCGTCGCGGTCGACGGCGAGGGTGCCGCGGAAGTCGAGCTCGCCCTCGGCGCGGACGCTGCCCTCGACGGCGATCCCGAGTGAGGTGGCGACTGCGCGCAGGGTCACCCCGGCACAGGCGACCAGCGCCTCCAGCAGCATGTCGCCCGAGCAGAGCTGGGTGCCGTCGCCGCCGGAGGCCGGGTGCAGCCCCGCCTCCGCCAGGGCGCGGCCCGTCTCGAGCGAGCAGGAGACGCCCTCGCCGAGGGTCCCGCTCGCGCGCAGCGTGACGACGGCCGCCTCCGGCTCGCGCTCGTAGCGCTCCTTCAGCGGCGCCTGAATCGCCTGCAGCTGCTCGCGTTGCATCGACCCTCAGGGTAGGCCAGGAAGGTCACAATGGCAGCGATGGCGATCGCGACCGCGAAGACCCTCGATGTCCACATGGGCGGCGAGCTGCTCTTTGCCGACGTCTCCTTCAAGCTCGAGCTGGGCGAACGGATGACGCTCTCCGGCCGCAATGGTGTCGGCAAGTCGACGCTGCTGCGCGTCCTTGCCGGCGAGCTGGCGCCCGACTCGGGCAGCGTCGTCCTCCAGAAAGGCGCCCGGGTCGCCCTGCACGACCAGCGACCGCCGCGGGGGACAAGGGTCTCGCTCGGGGAGTACGTCTTCTCCGGCCGCACCGACATGCTCGAGACCGAAGCCGAGCTGGGGCGGCTGGAGGCGGCGATGGCGGGCAATCCCGGCGAGGAGACGCTGCGCGCCTACGCCGCCGCCCAGCAGCGCTTCGACCACGGTGGCGGCTACCGCTGGCGCGACGCCGTCCTCGCCGTCCTGCGCGGCCTCGGCTTCGACGGCTCCGAGGCGGAGCGGTCGCTCTCCACCTTCTCCGGCGGCGAGCTGACCCGCGCCTCGCTGGCGCGGGCGCTGGCCAGCCGCCCCGATCTGCTGCTGCTCGACGAGCCGACCAACCATCTCGACATTCCGGCGCTGGAGTGGCTGGAGGCTTACCTGTGCGACCTGGATGCAGCCGTCGTCCTGGTCGCCCACGACCGCTGGTTTCTGGAGGCGGTCGGCACCTCGGTGCTGGAGCTGGAGGCACAGCGGGCGCGCTTCTTCGCCGGGCCCTGGCACGCCTGGCGCAAGGAGCAGGCGGTGCGCGAGATCGCCCGCGGCAAGGCGATCGAGCGCCAGCAGGCCGAGATCGCGCGGATGGAGCGCTTCGTCGAGCGCTTCCGCTACAAGGCGACCAAGGCGAGGCAGGCGCAGGAGCGGCTGAAGCGGATCGAGAAGCTGCAGCGCGACGGGGCCGAGCCGGAGCGCCGCGACGAACGCACCCTTCGCTTCTCCTTCCCGCAGCCCGAGCGGCCGGGCCGTGTGGTGATGACGATGCGCAAGGCGACGATCGCCGTCCCGGGGCGCACCCTGCTGCAGGGCGCCGACCTCGAAGTCGAGCGCGGCGAACACGTGGTCTTGGTCGGTCCCAACGGAGCCGGCAAGACGACCCTGATCGAGACTCTGGCGGAGCTGCGCGAGCCGGCTGCCGGCTCGGTGCGGACCGGACACAACGTCAAGATCGGCTACCTCTCACAGCACGCCGACACCGCCGCCGGCGAGGGCACGGTGTTGGCGGCTGCGCAGCGTCAGACCGGCCTCAGCAGCCGCAAGGCGCGCGACCTGCTCGGCGGCTTCCTCTTCTCCGGCGCCGAGGTCGAGAAGCAGCTGAGCGACATCTCGGGTGGCGAGCAGCGGCGTCTCTCGCTGGCGATCCTGGTCGCCTCCGGAGCCAACGTGCTGATCCTCGACGAGCCGACGAACCACCTCGACGTCGAGAGCCGCGAGGCGCTCGAGGACGCGCTCTCGGAGTACGAGGGGGCGGTGATCCTCATCTCCCACGACCGTGCCCTGCTGGAGGCGGTGGGGACACGCACGCTTTCCTGCGAGGGCGGCGAGCTGCGCAGCCACCCGAGCGGCTGGGCCGCCTATCAGCGGCAGCGCGACGAAGAGGAGGCGGCCGCCGCCACGGCCGCGCAGGCCGCCAGGGAGCCTCGGCCCGACGCCCGCAGAGGCACAAAGGCGGCACAGCGTGCGGCCCGCAAGGCGAGTCGGCTCGCCGAGCAGATCGAGCAAGCGGAGGCGGAGCTGCGCGCGATCGAGGAGGAGCTGGCGGATCCGGCCGCCTGGTCGAGCCCCGGGCGGGCAGAGCGAGCGGGCGAGCGGCACGCCGCCGCCAAGCGAGCGGTCGCCGAGCTCTACGCGCGTTGGGAGGAGGCCGAGGGCGAGGTCGAGGGCTCTAGCGCAGCGGCCGATCGAGGCTGACCCGGGTCCCCCGCCCGGGGGCGAGGGTGATGTTGCGGACCTTGACCCGCTCCGGCTTCGAGTCGGGGGCGCGGAGCTCGGCCCGCTCGAGGATCGTGCGGAGGACGATCCGCATCTCGTATTCGGCGAAGGCGGCGCCGATGCAGCGGCGGACGCCGCCGCCGAACGGGATCCAGGCATAGGTGTCGGCCTTGCCGTCGATGAAGCGCTCGGGACGGAACTCGTCCGGCTCGGGGAAGAGGTCCTCGCGGTAGTGCAGGGCGGCGATCGCCGGCATCAGGAAGGTGCCGGCCGGCAGCTCGTAGCCGGCGATCCGCAGGGGGGCGGTCAGCTTGCGCGCCACGTCGACGATCACGGGGCGCGCGCGCAGCGTCTCTTTCACCGTCGCGTCGAGGTACTCGTTCTCGCCGGCGGCGAGCGACTCGCGCAGCCTGGCCAGCGCCCGCGGCGTCCGCAGCAGCCGCTCCATCGCCCAGGCGAGCCCGGTCGCGGTCGTCTCGTGGCCGGCGCCGAGAACGGTGACCAGCTCGTCGCGCAGCTCCTCGTCGCTCATCGGGGCGCCGTCGTCGTAGCGGGCGCCGAGCAGCAACGAGAGGACGTCGTCGTGACCCTCCTCGCCGGCCGCGGCCTCGGCCCGGCGCAGGGCGATCTCCTCGTAGATGAACTCGTCGAGCGCCTCGCGCGCCCGCACAAAGCGCGTCCAGGGGCTCCAGCGGCCGAGGTTGCGGCGCAGCGGCGGGAAGGAGGTGATCAGGTTGACCCGTCGGCTGAAGGTGTCGATCAGCCCCTCGAAGCGGTTCAGCCGCGCCTCGTCATGGACCCCGAAGACGGCACGCATGATCACCGCCAGGGTGATCCTCTGGGTGTGGGGACGCAGGGCGAATGGCTCGCCGACCGGCCAGCTCTCCATCTCGCGCAGGGTGACCTCGCGGATCAGGTCCCCGTAGCGCTCGATGCTCTCGCCGTGGAAGGGCGGCAGCAGCAGCTTGCGCTGGCGCATGTGCGGCGCCTCGTCGAGCGTCAGCACCGAGTTCGGTCCCAGCGCCGGCTCCAGCACGGAGGCGTTGGCCTCGCCGGCGTGGAGCTGCTGCGGGGATCCGGTGAAGACCTCTTTGACCAGG
The DNA here is from genome assembly GCA_963703235.1 of uncultured Solirubrobacterales bacterium. Lineage (GTDB taxonomy): Bacteria > Actinomycetota > Thermoleophilia > Solirubrobacterales > 70-9 > VRUE01. The sequence continues at coordinate 398,370 of OY969802.1, forward strand.
GCGGGGCTGGCGACGTAGACGGCCCGCCCGAAGTAGGGGAAGCGGACGGTGAAGACGTCGCCGTAGCGTCGCTGCTGGTCGATCAGCCAGCGAAGCGGCTCGCGGGCGTAGCGCAGCATCTGGACCACCGCCGGCGCCTTGGAACCGGGCGGGAGGGAGGAAGCGGCCATCCCGGCCGAGCGTGAGAGCGTCGCCTGCTCCATCGCCGTCCAGGTTACGTGATCGGCTGGCTGGACAGCCAATAGCGCTATTAGAAGACGATGGTGCGATCGCCGTCGAGGAGGACGCGGTCGTCGAGGTGGGCCTGGACGGCGCGGGCGAGGACGAGGCGCTCGATGTCGCGCCCGATCCGGACCAGGTCGCCGATCTCGTCGCGGTGGCTGACCCGGGTCACGTCCTGGTCGATGATCGGCCCCGCGTCGAGCTCCTCGGTGACGTAGTGGGCGGTGGCGCCGATCAGCTTGACGCCGCGCTCGTGGGCGCGGGCGTAGGGGTCGGCGCCGACGAAGGCGGGCAGGAAGCTGTGGTGGATGTTGATCGCGGGGGCGCCGAGGTCGCGCAGAAAGCCGGCCGAGAGGATCTGCATGTAGCGGGCGAGGACGAGCAGGTCGATCTCGCCGCCGAGCAGCTCCAGGATCCGTCGCTCGGCCGCCTCCCTGCCGTTGTCCTCGATCGGCACATGGTGGTAGGGCAGCCCGAGCGAGGCGACCTGGTCGGCGTGGTCGGGGTGATTGGAGACGACCGCGACCAACTCGATGCCCAGCTCGCCGCTGCGCCAGCGCCAGAGCAGGTCGGAGAGGCAGTGGTCTTCGCGCGAGACCATCACCGCGACCCGCTTGCGCTCGCTCGACTCGGCGAAGCGGTGCTCCATCCGCAGCGGCCGGGCGATCTCATGCTCGAAGCGGCGGTAGAGCGCCTCCCGCTCGTCCTCGGGGGCGGGGTCGAAGGCCATCCGCATGAAGAAGCGGCCCTCGTCGCTGGAGTGCTGGTCGGCGTCGACGATGTTGCGGCCGGCGTCGGCGAGGAAGCCGCTGACGGCGGCGATCAGCCCGGGCTGATCGGGGCAGGCCAGGAGCAGGCGCGACGTATGCGAGTGGCCGGCGATGAGGGGATCATATGGAGCACCGCGCAACCGACTTCCACCACACCGGAGTGGGGTGAATCTCGGCTGCGCCGCGGCCAGCGAGCGCAGGATCTCGTTCAGAGGGTTGGCTCGAATTTCGGGTTCCTGCCTGAGCTTGTGCGGAACCGCACCTACCGAGCGGGCAGTGTGAGGGCGATCACTCTGCGGGCCGCGGAACCCCGCCACGGTTCCGCGCTTGCTCACAAAACGCACATATTCAGCCCTCGTCTTTGTACTGCTCGTCGCCTTCCCCGCCGTCGCTTTGGCGGCCGCCGCCGACGACCCACGGCCGCGGAAGCGGCTCAACGCCCCCCGGATCGGGATTGCCGATGCGAAACCGGTCGCCGGTGGGCAGCTGATCGTCACCGCTGCGAACTTCGATCTCCAGATGCGTGTCGCAGCCCGCCGCATCCGCGCCGCCCGCCAGGCCCGCGAACGCCGCGAAGAACGCGAAGCCTTCGCCACCCTCCCCGGCGGCGTCTCAATGGCCACCCTGGAGGCCATCGCCAGCTGCGAGTCCGGCGGCAACCCAACCGCGATCTCCTCCGACGGCAGCTACCGCGGCAAGTACCAGTTCTCGTTCGAAACCTGGGCCTCCGTGGGCGGTTCCGGCGACCCCGCAGCTGCTTCCGAGCCGGAGCAGGATTACCGTGCCGGCTTGCTCTACGCGGCATCGGGCTCCAGCCCCTGGCCGGTCTGCGGTCAGTAGGTCCCTCCCCCTACGATGGCGCTGATGAACGAGGAGGCTGTCCCGGCGCCGGACCCGCAAGGCCCCCAGCGCAAGCCACCCGTTGAGGCCATAGCTGAGGCACGAGTCAGAGCCCCGACCCGCGGCAACCGCAAGCTGGAGAGCTTTCTCGACGCGGTGAACGGGGACGAACAGGTGCGCACCTGGTGGTACATGGCGCAGGTCCACGCCGAGCGGCTGGGGATGTCGGACCACTCCTGGGTCCACACCCAGATCGTCCTCAACATCGCCCTGAGGCTGCTGCGGCTATTGGTCAAGGCCGGCGTCGAGCCGGCCGTCGCCGCCGACCACGGGATGTCGGCGCGCGACGCCGAGGTCGTCGTCGCCGGTGGCGCCCTGCTGCACGACGTCGGCATGTCGATCCACCGCGCCGACCACGAGGCGTACAGCCTCTTCCTTGCCGGGGGCGCCCTGGAGAGGCTGCTGGCCGATTGCTACTCGGAGCCGAAGCGGACGATCGTCGTCTCGGAGATCCTGCACGCGATCATCGGCCACCGCCGGCGGGGCGAGCCCTACACGCTCGAGGCGGGGGTGGTGCGAGTGGCCGACGCGCTCGACATGGCCCAGGGTCGCACCCGGATCCCGCTGCAGGCCGGCCAGGAGGGGATCCACTCGATCTCGGCCGCGGCGATCGACGAGGTGCGGATCGAGGTCGGGGAGGAGCGGCCGGTGCGGATCGAGATCGAACTCAACAACTCCGCCGGGATCTTCCAGGTCGACGACCTGCTGGCGACCAAGATCCGCGGCACGCCGCTCGAGGGGCGGGTCGAGGTCGTCGCCAAGATCGAGGGAGAGACGGAGAAGCGGCTACTCAGCGGCTTCCGGCTGACCTAGCCGTAGCGCTGCAAGTCGGCGCGGCGCATTTCCTTGCGCTTCTCGAGCCGGCCCTGGATCAGCGAGAGGCCGATGACCAGGACCGCGAAGAAGGCGATCACGCCGAAGCAGAAGAAGGTGACGGTCTTGTCGGTGACCGGCCCGGCCAGGCCGGCGCCGTTGTCGGCTACGGCCGCCGGCGCCACCGCCACCAGCACCGTGAGCGCCGCTGCCAAGGCAGCGGCGAAGCGGTGGGTGCGCGAAGGGTCGACCATCGGAGTGGCAATTTAGCGAAAGAGCCGGGTGTCCCCCTCCGGGAGCATTGGAGCCCTCCCCGGCAAGGACCCTCGAGGCCGCAGCTATGCGGGCTCCCGGAGGGGGACACCCGGCTCTGCACCTAGGATGCTCCGCCAATGGATTGGTGGGAAGCCATCCTCCTCGGCGCGGTCGAGGGGTTCACCGAGTTCCTGCCGATCTCCAGCACCGGCCACCTGACCATCCTCGAGCGGCTGCTCGGTTACTCGACCGACGACCCCGACATCACCGCCTTCACGGCAATCATCCAGGTCGGAGCCGTGGCCGCCACCCTCTTGTTTCTGCGCCGCGACATCGCCAGGATGGCCGTCGCCTGGTGGCGGGGACTGAGGAGCCCGCCCGAGCGCGGCACCCGCGATTACCGCTTCGCCTGGGCGGTGATCCTCGGATCGATCCCGATCGCGATCGTCGGCCTCGCCTTCAAGGAGGAGATAGAGACGACGCTGAGGAGCCTCTGGTTCGTGGGCAGCGCCCTGATCCTCTGGAGCGGCGTGATGTGGTTCGCCGACAGCCGGGCGACGCAGGAGCGGCACGAGGACGACGTCACCTGGCGCGACACGCTGATCATCGGCCTCGTCCAGTGCCTGGCCCTGATTCCGGGCGTCTCGCGCTCCGGGGCGACGATGTCCGCGGGGCTGTTGCGCGGGATCGATCGCGTCGCGGTCACCCGGCTCTCGTTCTTTCTCTCGATTCCGGCGCTGACCGGCGCCGGCATCCTGCAGACGATCACCGAGTTCGACAACGTCTCCGGCGGAGTCGGGTGGGGCCCGACCATCGTCGCCACCCTGGTCAGCTTCGCTGTCGCCTTGCTTGCCGTCTCCTGGCTGCTGCGCTACATCGCCCGCCACGACTACTCGATCTTCATCGTCTACCGAGTCGCCTTGGGTGCCTTCGTCTTGGCGCTGGTGGCGAGCGGGGCGGTTGCGCCCGTTTGAGCGAAAGCCGGCCGAGAAAAGCAAACGGCCCGGGGCAGGCGGGCCGTTTGCGGACGAGAGAGGAGTCTCGTGAGGGCTCCATCCTGCCGCGGTGGCTCCGCGCCGGCGTGAACATCCGATGAACCTGCGGTGAACATCCGGATAAGCGAAAAACCAGCTCGACCGACCCGCAAATTGCGTAATCGGCTGTAAAAATCCTGTGAACGCAGGAGATTCGACCCCAATCCGACGGACGTGCGGCATACAATCGCCGCGTCAGACGGGTAAGGGCAGCGTCTCGCAGAAGTGCCCGTCCACCATAATTGCGCCGCAAACGTGAACGCACAGCAGACCATCAGGCTCGCGGTAATCGACGACGACAGCGGTTTCGTGACCGTGCTGGCGAAGCGCACCGAAGCTGCGGGCTGGCAGCAGCGCACCCTGGCCGGTGGGATCCCCCCCGAGGAGCTGGTGGCGATGAAGCTGAACGCGCTGCTGATCGACCCCTCCGTCCTCGGCGAGGACGCCTGGGCCTACCTGGAGCAGGTCTGCGGGATGCTGCCGGACCTCGGCGTGGTCGTCTGCTCCGGCCGCTCCACCGTCGCCCAGCGGGTGCGCGGACTGCGCCTCGGGGTCGACGACTGGATCGCCAAGCCCTGCCACCCCGAAGAGGCGATCGCCCGCATCGAAGCCGTCTCGCGTCGTCGCCGCCGCGCCCGGCCGCAGGCCGAAGCAGGCCCGGTCGTCGCCGGCGAGCTGGAGATCCGCTCCGACCGCTTCCAGGCCTTCGTCGGCGGCACCAGCCTCGACCTCACGCGGCGCGAGTTCGAGCTGCTGCAGTTGCTCGCCGACGCCCGCGGCCAGGTGCTCGAGCGCGAGGCCATCTACCAGCGGGTCTGGGGCTACGCGATGGCCCACGGCGATCGCTCGGTCGACGTCTTCATCCGCAAGCTGCGCCAGAAGCTGGAGAAGCTCTCGCCCGGCTGGAGCTACATCCACACCCACTTCGGCGTCGGCTATCGCTTCGATCCCGAGCCGCTCGACGGCGTCGCTGTCGAAGCCCCGGTTGGCGAACCGACCGCTGCCGAGGCGCCTGAGCCGACTCCGGCTCCCAGCACCGCTGCCGCGTAGCGCGCCAAAGCGTTTCGCCTTTTACATCTTCTTTACATCCTCGATACAGGCGAGTAACAAGCTGCGCACATGCCGCTGAGAGGGTGGCGCCAGGATCGGCCCCGCGGGCCGAGATCGCGTCAAGCAAACGAGAAGGAGAAAGCGTGACTAGCTCTAGGTGGCTCATGGTCATCGCCTCCGTTTCCGTCCTCGCCCTCGGCGTGGCGGCATGCGGCGACGACGAATCGTCGGGCAGCAGCGGTGGCGACTTGTCGGGATCGATTCGGATCGACGGGTCGAGCACGGTTGCTCCGCTCACCGCGGCGGTCGCGGAGGAATTCGAAGCGGAAAATCCCAGCGTCAAGGTGGCAGTGGGCACTTCGGGCACCGGCGGCGGTTTCGAAAAGTTCTGCGCCGGCGAGACCGACATCTCCGACGCCTCCCGGGCGATCGAGCCCGAAGAGGTCAGCGCCTGCAAAAAAGAGGGGATCGACTACGAGGAGGTCCGGGTCGCGACCGACGCGCTGACGGTGGTCGTCAACCCCGAGAACCCGGTCAACTGCCTCACGGTCGACCAGCTGGGCGCGATCTGGGGGCCCGACTCGGAGCTCTCCAGCTGGAGCCAGATCCCCGGTCTGGAAGAGGAATTCGACGAGGAGCTGGCGCTGTACGGACCCGGCACGGACTCCGGCACCTTCGACTACTTCACCGAGGAAGTCAACGGTGAAGAGGGTGCGTCCCGCAAGGACTACAACAACGTCGGCGAGAACGACAACTCCACGGTGACGGGCGTGCAGGGCTCGCCCGGCGGGATGGGCTACTTCGGCTTCTCCTTCTACCAGGAGAACGAAGACACCCTGAAGGCGCTCGAAGTCGACGGCGGCAAAGGCTGCGTCGCGCCCTCGGCCGAAACGGCCCAGAGCGACGAATACGTGCCGCTGAGCCGGCCGCTCCTCATCTACCCGAGTGCCGAGGCGCTGAAGAAGCCGGAGGTGAAGGCGTTCGTCGACTTCTACCTCGACAACGTCGGCGACGTCGCCGAAGTAGTCGGCTTCATCCCGCTGACCGAAGAGCAGCTGAAGGCCTCGAAGAACGCGACCGCCAAGCTGGGCTAGGCGAGACCGAGGCACGTCGCAGTGGACGCGAGGACCGGGGCCGGAGCCGCTGGGGACCTGCCCCGTCGGCTCCAGGCTCCCGGTCCGCGCTATGGCGAGAAGGCGATCCAGGGCCTTCTCGCCCTCTGCGGCATCCTCTCCGTCCTCACCACGACGGCGATCGTCGTCTCTCTGATCGGGCCGACGATCGGCTTCTTCGAGGTCGTCCCGGCCGACGAGTTTCTCTTCGGCATCGACTGGACGCCGCAGTTCGAGCCGCCCAGCTTCGGCGTCTTGGCGACCGTCGCCGGCACCCTCAACGTCGTGCTTTGGGGGATGCTGTTCGCGATCCCGGTCGGCCTCGGCGCGGCGATCTACCTGAGCGAGTATGCGGCGCCACGGGTGCGCAAGACGGTCAAGCCGGTGCTCGAGATCCTCGCCGGCATCCCCACCGTGGCGATCGGGTTCTTCGCTGCCAGCTTCATCCTGCCGGAGATCATCGTTCCCCTTTGGCCGGGCGACTTCCTCGGCGGGGCGGCGGGCAAGCCATTCATGGCGCTTGCCGCCGGCCTCGGCGTCGGGCTGATGATCGTGCCGATCATCGCCTCGATCTCCGAGGACGCGATGTCGGCCGTGCCGCACGGGCTGCGCGAAGGCGCCTACGCGATCGGCGCGACCAAGATGAAGGTCGCGACCCGCGTCGTCTTCCCGGCGGCGCTCTCGGGGATCGTCGCCTCGATCGTGCTGGCGATCTCGCGCGCCGTCGGCGAGACGATGATCGTCCTTCTCGCCGCTGGCTCGACCCCCAACTTCACCTTCCTCCCGAACGAGGCGGTGCAGACGATGACCGCCTACATCGGCGTCACCGCGACCGGCGACATCTCGACCGGCTCGCTCGACTACAAATCGGTCTTCGCGGTCGGCACGGTGCTGTTCGTTATGACGCTGGCGATGAACATGGTCAGCATCCGCCTCGTCCGCAAGTACCGCGAGGTCTACGAGTGATGGGCGCCATGGGAGGCGCGCCCAGCGAGCGCACCCGCCTCGCCACCGCGGGAGCGCGTGCCACGGTCGCCGCGATGCTAGGCAACCAGCCGCGGCGGGACGTCGTCCTCAACACTGCCTTCGCGGGGCTGCTGCTGCTCGCGATTCTGGTCTCGCTGGCGGGCCTGATCGCGCTGCTGGCCCAGGCGCTCGCCAAGGGCGCACCGGCGCTCAGCGCCGATCTGTTCACGGAGGGGCCGTCGGCGATCAACCCGGCCAGCGCCGGCTTCCGGCCGGCGATCCTCGGCTCGCTGCAGCTGATCGCCGGGGTGATCCTCTTCGTCGTCCCGGTAGGGGTCGGCGCAGCGATCTACCTCGAGGAGTACGCCGACAAGACGAAATGGTGGAACCGGCTGATCGAGGTCAACATCCAGAACCTCGCCGCCGTACCCTCGATCATCTACGGCATCCTCGGCCTCGCCTTCATCGTGCGGGGGCCGCTCGACCTCGGCTTCGTCCTCGCCGCCGGCTCGCTCACCCTGGCGCTGCTGGTGCTGCCGGTGGTGATCATCGCCGGCCGCGAGGCGATCCGGGCTGTCCCCGACTCGATTCGCCAGGGCTCGCTGGCGCTCGGGGCGACCAAATGGCAGACGATCCGCCGCCAGGTGCTGCCCGCTGCGGTGCCGGGAATCGCGACCGGTGTGATCCTCGCTGTCTCGCGCGCCCTCGGCGAGGCGGCGCCGCTGCTCCTGGTCGGGGCGACCTTCTTCGTCAGGTTCGACCCGACCCCGTTCTCCGAGTACGCGGCGCTGCCCGTGCAGATCTTCCAGTACGCGGTTCTTTCCAAAGAGGAGTTCCAGGCGCTGGCAGCGGCCGGGATCATTGTGATGCTGGTCGTTCTGCTGGCGATGAACTCGTTCGCGATCTGGCTACGAAATCGTTACGAGCAGAGATGGTAGGTGGGCTAGGGTGCGTGATCAGATGACGCATGACGAGAGCAGGGCAGGGACGGGGCGGCAGACCCGGGAAGAAGCGGCGGAGCGGGCGGCGATCGCGGTGCGGCCGGGGGAGTTCAACCACAGCGCCGGCAAGCGGGAGAAGGTCTTCGAGCTGAAGGGCGTCGGCGTCGACTACAGCGGCGCCGCGGCGGTCAAGGACATCACGCTGGACATCCGCCGCAACGACGTCACGGCGCTGATCGGCCCCTCGGGCTGCGGCAAGAGCACGTTGCTGCGCTGCCTCAACCGCATGAACGACCTGATCCCCGGCGCCTCGGTGCACGGCGAGCTGCTCTACCACGGCGAGGACCTCTACGGCTCCGGGGTTGACCCGATCCAGGTCCGCAAGCTGATCGGCATGGTCTTCCAGAAGCCGAACCCCTTCCCGAAGTCGATCTACGACAACGTCGCTTTCGGCCCGCGCGTCCTCGGCCGCAAGGAGGGCCTCGACGAGACGGTCGAGGGGGCCCTGCGCAGCGCCGCGCTCTGGGACGAGGTCAAGGACCGTCTGCAGGACAACGCCTTCGGCCTCTCCGGCGGCCAGCAGCAGCGGCTCTGTATCGCCCGCTGCATCGCCGTGCACCCGGACACGATCCTGATGGACGAGCCCTGCTCGGCCCTCGACCCGATCTCGACCGGCAAGATCGAGGACCTGATGGTCGAGCTGAAGGAGGAGTTCTCGATCGTCATCGTCACCCACAACATGCAGCAGGCGGCGCGTGTCTCGGACCGCACCGCCTTCCTGATGGTCGAGCTGGACGCCGACGAGGACAACCGCTGGGGCCGGCTGGTCGAGTACGACGAAACCGAGAAGATCTTCACCAACCCCTCCGACCGGCGCACCGAGGACTACGTCTCCGGCAAGGTCGGGTGAGGAGGCCGATGGTCGAGCAGACCCGGGTCCATTACCAGGCGGAACTGGAGCAGCTCGAGGCCAGCGCCCTCGGCGGCCTCGACCTGGTCAGCGAGCAGCTGGGCCGGACCGGCGAAGCGGTAGAACAGCAGGACGTCGAGCTGGCCCAGCAGGTGATCGTCGACGACGACCGCATCGACGGCCGCTACCTGGAGGTGCACCAGAGCCTGATCGCCCTGCTCGCCACTCAGTCGCCGGTGGCGACCGACCTGCGGTTGATCTCGGCCCTTTTGCACGTGCTGAAGAACGTCGAGCGGATGGGCGACCAGTGCGTCAACGTCTGCAAGCTGATCCCGCTGACCGGCAACGAGCCGCCCGCCGACGCGGAGATGCTGGGCCGGATCGTGACGATGGGCAAGCACACGCGGACGCTGATCAGCCAGGCCAAGCGGGCCTTCGAGGAGCGCAACGTGGCGATGGCGCAGGACCTGGTGCGCCAGGACGACGTCGTCGACAACCTCAACCGCGAGTGCTTCCACCTGGCGCTGGAGATCGGCGACGACGCCGACAAGCGCGAGTGGGCGATGACGATGCTGCTGGCGGCGCGGGCGATCGAGCGGATCGGCGACAACGCGGTCGACATCGGCGAGCAGGTCGCCTTCGTCGTCACCGGGCTCTTCAGGGAGTTCGAGGACGCCTCGCATCCGGAGGGGTAAAGGAAGAGCGGGTGCCCCTCACGCTCAACTTTTTCTGAAGACAGGTTTTGGCTGTCCGCGGGCGCGGGCTCAGAAAAAGTACAAGCCGCTTAGAGGGGCACCCGCTCTTCCTTTAGCTCGTCCGGTTGAGATCCGACGCTCCTGGGAACATTGAGGGTGCCCGATGACGCTCTGCGCTGCCATAGATATTGGGTCGAACACGACGCGCGTCCTTGTGGCGGAGCCCGTTGATGGGCAACTCAAGAAGGTTATGGAGCAGCGGGCCTATACGCGGATCAATCGAGCCGTCAATGGAGATGGCGAGATTCCGGCGGAGAAGGTCGATGAAGTGGCCGAGGTGGTCGCTACGCAGGTTCGGTTGGCTCGTGAGCTTGGGGCGGAGCGGATTCGGGCGGTGGCGACGGCCGCGATTCGCGAGGCTTCGAATGGAGAGGAAGTCGCGCGGCGGATCGGCGAGGCGGCGGGGGTGCCGATCGAGATCCTCAGCGACGAGGAGGAGGGGAGGCTCTCCTTCATCGGCGCTACCAAGGCGCTCGGGCACCCGGTCGACGGCAAGATCGGCGTCGTCGACGTCGGCGGCGGCTCGACCGAGGTGATCCTCGGCACGGTCGCGAACGGAGTGGAAGAGGTTCGCTCCTGGCGGGTCGGCTCCGGCGCCCTGGCGGACGAGCTGATCGTCTCCGATCCCCCTTCTGCGGCCGAGATCCGCAAGGTCCGCGACCGCATCGACGACATCTTCGAGGGCGTCAAGGTGGCGCAGCCTGCCCAGGCCGTGGCGGTGGGCGGTAGTGCCACCTCGTTGCGCCGCCTGGTCGGCGCCGTGCTCGAGTACGAGACGCTCGAGCGGGGGATCCGCGTGCTAGCCAGCGACTCCGCCGCCGAGGTCGCCAAGCGCTTCGAGCTGGACCCCGAACGGGTGCGCATCCTCGCCACCGGCGTGCTGCTGCTGGAGAAGCTCTCGGAGCTGCTCGGGCAGCCGCTGCAGATCGGCAAGGGCGGCCTGCGCGAGGGAGTGGTACTCGACCTGCTGAACGGCAGCTCCAACGGCTCCTCGCCGGCCAAGCTCGCCGCCTGAGAATTTACAGTTCCGCCATACACGTGTGAAACCTTTTGTCCTAGGGTTTCTGAGATCATGGACTCGATGCCAAGATCGAAGCGCTGCGCGGCGACATGGATGCGAAGTTCATGGCGCTCCACCGGCTCGTATTGCAGGTGGGTGGCGGCATGATCGCCACCTTCGTGATTGGCATTCTCAGCGTCGTCGCCACGCAGCTCTGAGCGCTGGGCCTCTGCATTAACCTCCCGGCGTGGCGCGTGCGCGCGAGGTGCGGGGGTTCGACTGCGACGAGCCGTTCGCGTGTGCAGCGGCCCGGGTTGTCGCCGTGCGTGCGGCTGAGGTCTTCGAGCACGCAGACGGCGTGCTGGACCTCGATGACATCGAGCGGGTCCACGACATGCGGGTCGCCACCCGGCGCCTGCGGGCGGCACTCGAGGTCTTCGAGCCCTGCTTCCCGCGCAAGCGGTTCCGCAAGGCGTTGAAGCGAGTCAAGGCCCTGGCCGACGCGCTTGGCGAACGCCGTGATCGCGATGTCGCGATTGCCTTCCTCGAAGAGGTGGGGGAGGGGGTGGCGAGCGACGATCGGGCCGCGCTCGCCGAGGCGATCGCGCGTCTGCGCGAGGAGCAGAGGGCTGCCAACGAGGCGCTGGCGCCGGCGGTCGCCCGGAAGCGCCTGAAGAAGCTGCGCCGCCGCCTCGCCAAGCTCGTGAAGGCGGCGCCATGAAGGCCCGGCCCGTCGAGCACCTCGATCCGGCCGGGCCCCTGCGCCCCAACGCGGCCCGGATCGTTCGCGCGAGGCTCGCCGAGCTTCGCGCCCTCGCCGAGGGGGCACTCGAGCCGGGCGCCGCGACCGCTCAGCACGACATGAGGATCGCGGCCAAACGACTCCGTTACGTGCTTGAGATCGTGGCCGGTTGCTTCGGCCCCGAGGCCGTGCAGGCCCGCGATGCCGCCAAGGCCTTGCAGGGAGTACTGGGCGAGGTCCACGACTGCGACACGATGCTGCCCCGCGCAGCGGGGATCGAGTCGCTGGAGATGCTGCTGCGGACCCGCCGCGAGCTGCAGTTCGAGCGCTTCCGAGAGCTTTGGCAGGCGCAGACGGAGAGCGGTGTCTGGGACGCCTTGACGCGGACCTTGTAGTGAGGTCTGCATTGGGCCCCTGGGAGGGGCTCAACGCGGACCTCGCGGGATCGCGGTGTCCCCATCGAGCTGCTTTCGGACGGTTCACGGGATCTTCACGGGGAGTTGGCGGGCGGTTCACAAGTTTTGCCTGCAAAGAGCGAACCCTGTAGGCGACTTGACGGATACGAGATGGGAGACGCCGATGATTTCCCGAGTAGACATGCATTGCCACTCCACCGCTTCGCAGCTCTCGCGGCTGGGGATCCAGCGTTCGCTCGGCCTGCCCGAGTGCGCGACGCCGCCACAGGAGGTCTACGAGCTGGCTAAGCGACGCGGGATGGACTTCGTCACGATCACCGACCACGACACGATCGACGGCTGCCTCGAGCTGGCGGACCGTCCCGACTGCTTCGTCTCCGAGGAGCTGACCGCCCGCTTCGCCGGCGAGGCCCAGGCGGTGCACGTCCTCTGTTACGGGATCGATCCCGGGGACCACGAGTGGCTGCAGGCACACGCCGGCGACGTCGAGGCCTGCGCCGCCTACCTTCACCAGAACGAGATCGCCTGCGCCTTGGCGCATCCGTTCTACGACGTCGCGGCGCCGTTGACGCCGCGCCACCGCCGCCGTCTGGCCGAGCTGTTCCCGATCTGGGAGGTGCGCAACGGCTCGCGGGCACCGGAGCTGAACGCACCCGCCGTCATCTACATCGAGACGCACGGCAGCGGCGGCATCGGCGGTTCCGACGACCACGCCGGCGTGGACATCGGCCGCACCTACACCGAGACGGCGGCCGTCTCCACGCCGGAAGAGTTTCTGCGCTTGCTGCGACGCGGCGAGGCGAGCGCCGGTGGCGAACAGGGCAGCGCCGCGAAATGGGCGCACGCCGCGATGGCGCTGGCGACCCGCGCTCTCGTGCTCGACCAGCCCGATGAAGCCGACGTCGCACCCGACCCGGCGGCGGTGCTGAAGATCGCCCAGCGCGTCGTCGGCCAGGGCGCCGCCCGCGAGGGCAGGGTCGCCGCCGACATTGGACCGGAGGACGCCCGTGGTCTGCTCGAGGCTTGGCTCGCTTCCGTTGGGATCGAGCTGCGAGGCCGCGAGCTGCTCGAGCACCTGCAATCGGAGGGCTTCTCCCACCCCGACCTATATCGCCGCGCTCGCCACGCCCACGACCGGCGCCTGCGAGCGGCGATCGCGCTCGGTTCGCGCGCGGCCGGCGGCGGCGATCTGCCAGTCGCCTTCGGCGGCCTCTTCGACGCTCTGGTCCCGGTCGTCCCTTACGCGCCGGCGACCACCTTCCTCGGCGCCGAGAAGGCGAAGCTGACAAGGCGCGACGGCGAGGTTCGTCGGGTGGCGGCGATCGTCGACGGGATCGACGCAGTGCACGGCGTCACCCACACGATCGAGCAGATCCGCGAGCGCGGCGTGCCCGGCTTCGAGGTCGAGGTGGTGGGCACCGACGCTGGCGTCGATCGCCGCCTGCCCGCGGCCGCCGAGCTCGAGGTGCCTTTCTACGCTGGAATGAGGCTGGGCGTCCCCAGCCTGCCCGGCCTGGTCGAGACTCTGACCGAGGGCCGCTACGACCTGCTGCACGTGACCGCGCCCGGGCCGGCTGGGATCGCCGCCGTCCTGCTCAGCCGCGTCAGCGGCATGCCGCTGGTCGGCAGCTACCACACCGAGCTGGGCGCCTACGCCGGCCTGCGCAGCGGTGACGGTGGGCTGGAGGCGTTTGCCCGGGCGGCGCTGAGCGCCTTCTACGGCGCTCCCTCGGTCGTCCTCTCACCGAGCCCGGCTGCGGATCGATCGCTGCTCGCGCTCGGCATCGAGAGCGAGCGGATCGGGCGCTGGGAGCGGGGGGTCGACGTCGAGCGCTTCGACCCGGCCAAGGCCGATCGCGACGCCTTCCCCGGTGAGCTGAAGGTCCTCTACGCGGGCAGGTTGACCCGCGAGAAGGGCGTCGACCTGCTCGCCGAGAGCTTCCTCAAGGCGCGGCGGCTGGAGCCGCGGCTGCACCTGCTGCTGGCCGGGGGTGGCCCCGAGGAAGACGAGCTGCGGGCGCGACTCGGAGAGCACGCGACCTTCCTCGGCTGGCTCGAAGGCGAGGAGCTTGCCCGCGCCTATGCCAGCGCCGACGTCTTCCTCTTCTGCTCGACCACCGACACCTATGGCCAGGTCGTCGTCGAGGCCGGGGCGAGCGGCCTGCCGGTCGTCGCGGTCGCCGAGGGCGGCCCTGCCTCGCTGATCGAGAACCGCCACACCGGGATCCTCTGCCGTCCCGACGCCGACCACATCGCCGGCGCCCTGCTGCAGCTCGCCTCCTCGCCGGCGCTCCGTCGCCGGCTCGGGGAGGCGGCGCGGCGCGCGGCCGCGTCGCGCTCCTGGGAGCGGGCGCTTGAGCAGCTGGCGGCCGGGTACCGGCGCGGCTTGACCGGCGCCGGCGCAGGCGAGCAACGCCTGGCCCGCGCGGCCTGAGGCTGGGAGACGCTTCGAGTGCAGCAGTACGATGGCCGGATCGACGATCCGGCTCTCTACTTCAACCGCGAGCTCTCCTGGCTCGACTTCAATCAGCGGGTGCTGGAACTCGCGGAGGATCCCGAGGTGCCGCTGCTGGAGCGGGTCCGCTTCTGCGCGATCTACGCCTCCAACCTGGACGAGTTCTTCATGGTCCGGGTCGCGGGCCTGTTCGACCAGCTCGACGCCGGCGTCGACACGCGCGGCACTGACGGGTTCACCCCCAGTGAGCTGATCGACGCGATCCAGGAACGGGTGCTGGAGCTGGACGGTCGCCTCCACAGCGCCTTCAACGGGACGCTGCGGCCGCAGCTGGAGGAGCAGGGGATCCGCATCGTCTCGCTCGATACCGCCAGCGAACAGGAGCGGCGCGAAATCGACACCCGCTTCCACGAGCAGGTCTTCCCGGCGCTGACGCCGCTCGTGGTCGGACACGGCCGCCCGTTCCCCTACATCTCCAACCTCTCGCTCAGCCTCGGCGTGCTGCTGCGCGACCCGGAGAGCGGCTCCGAGATCATCGCCCGCGTCAAGGTGCCGAAGGAGCTGCTCGGCCGCTTCCTGCGCGTCGGCGAGCGCAACGAGGTGTTCGTCCCGCTCGAGGAGGCGATCGCCGCCAACCTCGACGCGCTCTTCCCGGGCATCGAGGTGATCGACCACGGCTACTTCCGGGTCACCCGCGACGCCGACTTCACCGTCAGCGACGAGGCGGACGACCTGCTGCAGGCGGTCCAGGACGAGCTGCGGCGGCGCCGCTTCGGCGAGGTGGTGAGGCTGGAGGTGGCCGCCGGGATGAACCTGAAGCTGCGCGCGCAGCTGATCGACGCGCTGCGTCTCGAAGAACGCGAGGTCTACGACGTCGACGGCCTGATCGACCTCGCCGACCTGACCGACGTGGTCGATGCCCCCGGCAACCGCGAGCTGCGCTACGAGCCGTGGTCCCCGGTCACCCAGCCGCGCCTGCAGGGCGAAGACGGCGACCCGGTCGACATCTTCGCGGCGATCCGCCAGGGGGACATCCTCGTCCACCACCCCTACGACTCCTTCGCCTCCTCGGTCGAGCGCTTCGTCGAGCAGGCGGTCGCCGACCCCGACGTGCTGGCGATCAAGCAGACGGTCTACCGGACCAGCGACGACTCGCCGCTGGTGCCGGCGCTGATCCGCGCCTCCGAACGCGGCAAGCAGGCGGTCTGCATGGTCGAGCTGAAAGCCCGCTTCGACGAGGCGGCGAACATCCACTGGGCGAAGTCGCTGGAGGAGGCCGGCGTCCACGTCGTCTACGGCATCCCCGGGCTGAAGACCCACGTCAAGGCGATCCTCGTCGCCCGCCGCGAGGGCGAGCGGGTGCGCGAGTACGTGCACGTCGGGACCGGCAACTACAACCCGACCACGGCCCGCCTCTACACCGACCTCGGCCTCTTCACCGCCGATCCCGAGATCGGCGCCGACGTCGCCGAGATGTTCAACTTCCTCACCGGCTACGGGCGCCCGGCCGAGTACCGCAAGCTGCTGGTCTCGCCGACCACGATGCGGGAGCGCATCGTCGAGGAGATCGAGGCGACCGTCGACGCCCATCGCAGCGGCGAGGAGGCCTGGATCGGGCTGAAGATGAACGCGCTGGTCGACGCGCGCTGCATCCAGGCGCTGTACGAGGCGTCGCGGGCCGGGGTGCGGGTCGACCTCAACGTGCGCGGCATCTGCTGCCTGCGCCCCGGGGTGCCCGGGATATCCGAGAACATCCGCGTCGTCTCGGTCGTCGGCCGCTTCCTCGAGCACTCCCGGGTCTACGCCTTCCGCCGCGGCGAGGAGACGCGGGTCCTGACCGGCTCGGCGGACCTGATGCCGCGCAACCTCGACAGCCGGGTCGAGCTGGTGGCGCCGATCGAGGACGAGGGCCTGCGAGCAGAGCTGCTCGACGTCATGGAGCGCTGCCTGGTCGACAACGCCAGCGCCTGGGAGCTGGACGCCGACGGCGTCTGGAAGCGGCTCGACGCGCCGCCCGGCGAGCGCCGCAGTGTCCAGGAGGAGTTGCGCGAACGTCACCTGGCGCGAACCGGCGAGCAGCTCGCCACGGCCGCGAGCTGACGTGTCGGGCGCCGGACGGCCGCAATAGGATTGCGCCGATGCGCTTCTCCCTGCTGCCCCGCGACCGGACCTTTTTCGAGCTCTTCGTCGAGGCGGGCCAGAACACGCTTCAGGCGGCCCGGCTGCTCGACGAGATGATGGGCACCTGGCCCGACGCCGGCGACATCGGACGGGAGATCCTCAAGGCCGAGCAGGAGGGCGACCGGATCACCCACGACATCGTCCAGCGCCTCAACACGACCTTCGTGACGCCGATCGACCGCGAGGACATCTACGCGCTTGCGACCCAGATGGACGACATCGTCGACTACACCGAGGAGGCCGCCGACTTCCTCGGCCTCTACAACATCGAAGCGCCGATGGCGCAGGCGCAGGCGCTGACCAAGGTTCTCGTCGCCGCCTGCGAGCAGCTCTCCCAAGGTCTGGAGCACCTGCGCGAGTTCAAGGGCCTCGAGAAATACTGGATCGAGATCCACCGGCTCGAGAACGAGGGCGACCGGATCTCACGCGATGCGGTCGCCTCGCTCTTCTCCAACGGCATCGACCCGATGGTGGTGATCCGCTGGAAGGACATGTTCGCGGTGTTGGAGAACGCGATCGACGCCACCGAGACCGCCGCCCAGATAATCGAGGGCATAGTGATAAAGAACTCGTGACGTGAGCGCGGACGTCATCCTCGTCATCGTCGTCGGCACGGCGCTTGCCTTCGACTTCACCAACGGCTTCCACGACACCGCCAACGTGGTGGCGACCTCGATCTCGACCCGGGCGGCGAGCCCGCAGGTGGCGATCGCCTTCGCGGCGCTGCTCAACTTCGCCGGCGCCTTCATCTCGATCTCGGTCGCGGCCACGGTCGCCAACGACGTCGTCGACGCCTCCGCGATCACGCCGACGGTGGTCTTCGCCGGGCTGATCGGGGCGATCGCCTGGAACCTCATCACCTGGTACTTCGCCCTCCCGTCCAGCTCCTCGCATGCGTTGATCGGCGGTGTGGTGGGATCGGCCGTCGTCGCCTCGGGGTTCGACGCGGTGCTCGCCGACGGGGTGGTCGGCAAAGTCCTGATCCCAGCCGTGGTGGCGCCGCTGCTCGCCTTCTCCGTCGCCGGGATCGCGATCGGGCTGATCTACCGGATCGTCGGCCGGCAGCGGCCGGGGACGGTGACGCGCGGCTTCCGTTACGGGCAGCTGGTCTCGGGCGGCATGCTGGCGCTCGCGCACGGGACCAACGACGCCCAGAAGACGATGGGGGTGATCACGCTCGCCCTGATCGCCAACGGCACCCTCAGCGCCGGCGCCGATCCGCCGCTCTGGGTGATCGTCTCGGCGGCGAGCGCGATCGCGCTCGGCACCTACAGCGGTGGCTGGCGGATCATCCGCACGACCGGCACCCGGATCATCAAGATGGACGCCGCGCAGGGCTTTTCGGCGCAGGGGGCAGGCGCGGCGGTGATCCTCGCCTCGACGCACTACGGCTTCCCGCTCTCGACTACGCACGTGATCAACGGCGGCGTGATGGGGGCCGGAGCCGGGAAGAGGCTCTCGGCCGTGCGCTGGGGCGTAGCCGGCAACATCTTCGTGGCCTGGCTGCTGACCCTGCCCGCCGCGGCGGCGATCGGCGGCGTCACCTACGCCGTCAGTCACATCTTCGGCACCGGTGCGGTGGGGCCGGTGCTGATCTCTGCGACGGCGTTGCTGCTGATCGCGCTCGCCTTCGTCCGCCGCTCGCGGCAGGGCGCACCGGTGCCCGTCACCTAGATGCCGATGCTGGCGGTCGTGGTCGAAACCAAGGAGCTGGCGCAGACGGCGCTCGCCTCGGTCGTCGCCGGGGTGGGGATCACGATCGTCTTCTCGGTCGCAATCTGGGGGGCTGCCCGCTTCGTCGACCTCAGTCGCGACGACCGGCCGATCGCGGCAGCGGCGGCGGCGACCCTGGGTCTCCTCGCCCTGGCCGCCACGCTTGCCACGGTGGGAGTGGGCCTCGTCGTAATGACCTCGACGTAGTCGGGCTTACAATTCGCACCGTGCGGACCCTGCGAAACGCCGCGATCGTGATGCTGCTCGCCCTGGTTGTCGCCTTCGTGCCGGGTGGGGGCAACGCGGCGGACACGATCCTGACGGCGATCACGATGGCCTTCCTGGCGCTGATCGCCTGGACCGTCTTCGTCTTGAGCCGCCAGAACCAGCTGACGCTGGCGACGCTGAGCGACGGTCGCCGGGCGATCCTCTACGGCGCCCTGGGGCTGATCGCGCTGCTGATCGCCGGCAGCGACGAGCTGTTCTCCAGCGGCGCCGGCACGCTCGCCTGGATCCTCCTGCTCGGCGCCTCGGTCGCCGCGATCTGGCGGATCTGGGTCGAGGCCAACACTTACTGACGACGCGAAGGCGTGACTGAATTGTTGCTTTGAGCGCGCCACGCGTGCGCGCCGGGCTGGGACGGTCCGGGGCGTGTCGCGCCAGGTCGCCAGCAGCTCTCGCAGGGAGGACGGGACCGCCTCGGTCGAGTTGATCGCCGTGGTCCCTTTCCTGCTGTTGGCGGTCCTGGTCGCGGCACAGATCGCCCTGGCCGGCCAGGCGCTGTGGTCGGCGGGAATCGCCGCGCGGGTCGCGGCGCGGGCGGCGATCGTCGGCAAGGATGCGAAGGTGGCGGCCCGGCGGGCACTGCCGCCCGCGTTGCGCGACGGGGCGCAGGTGAGCGCGGACGTTGGCGTCTCCGTGCGCGTCCGGATCCCGCGCCTGCTGCCGGCCATGCCGAGGCTTACGGTGACGGCCAGGACGCAGCTGGAGTCTGGCGATGGAGGACGCTGAGATGCGCCGGCCAGATGCGTCATCGGGTCAGGCCACCGTTGAGTTGGTGGCAGCGCTGCCGGCGCTGCTTCTGGCGGGTCTGATCGCGCTGCAGCTATTGGCGACCGGCTACGCCCTGACCTTGGCCGACGGCGCCGCCGAGGCCGGGGCGTTGGCGCTCGCCACGGGCAGCCCCGCCACGGATGCGGTGCGCGAGGCACTGCCGGCCTGGGCGGAGGACGAGGTCGAGGTGACCGTGAGGGGAGGGCAGGTGACGGTTCGCCTGCGGCCACCGGCGCCGCTGCGATCGATCGCCGAGCGCCTCAGCGTGACCTCCTCGGCGACGGCGAGGCCCAAGTGACCGAGGAGACGACGGTACTGGTTACTTCCATCGGGGCCGCGACCGGCGCCAGGGCGGCTGCCGCCGCTCTGGCGTGTGCCGGGTCCGACCGCGATCGGGCGGGATTGCTGATCGATCTAGCCGGCGAAAGGGCACCGCGGCCCTCGCTGGTCGCAACGAGTGCGGCGCGAGAGCTGGAGGAGCGCCTGGCCGCGCACTTGCCGGCTGCGCACGTCGCCTCGCGCGGCCGGTTCTGCCACCTGTCTCTCCCATCCGACCGGGACGGCATCGAGCAGATCCCTGCGGCGCTGCCGCTCGCGCGCGGCACCGCCGCGGTCGTCCATCTGCCTGCGGGGCTGTTGCAGCCAACGCTGGCCGAGCCCCGAATCCAACTATCCGCGGCCATGCTCCGCGCCGATCTCGCCGAGGACCGCTCCCTGACGGCGTTGGTCGCCGGCGACCTGATCGAGCGCGGCCTCCGCGTCGCCGTCCTGAAGCGGCCACTCGGCTTTCTCGCAGCACGCATGGCCCTGCTCGGAATTCCATCGTCGAGCGGCGTGGGATTGCCCAGTCGCATCAGGGGACGTCTCCTCCCGAGTGAGAGCGGCCAGGCGCTGATCCTGGCTTTGGGCGGTGCCTTCGCTCTGATCGCCGCAGCGCTGGCCCTGGTCGCGATCGCGGGAGCGGTGACGGGGAAGGGGAGGGCCCAGCGCGCTGCCGACCTGGCGGCGATCTCGGCGGCGCGCTCGATGCGCGACGACCTGCCGCGGTTTCTTTCGCCCCCGGCACTGCCCGACGGCTCGCCGAACCCGAGGCATCTGGAGAAGGCCGAATACCTGGAGCGAGCAGGTGCCGCTGCGGCAGACGCAGCCGAGGCAAACGGGGTCGAGGCAGGCGACCTGCGAGTTTCCTTTCCCGATCGCGCCTCCTTCGCGCCGGTACGGGTCAAGGCCGTGGTGACTGGCGGCTTGCGGCTGGCGTCAGCCGAGGTCGAGGCCTCGGCCGTGGCCGAAGCCGCCTCGGCGGCAGCCGGCGTCGGCGCGGCGCCGACGATGGCGAGCGGCGGCGGTTACAGCGGCCCGCTCGTCTACCGCAACGGCGAGGGAATGCGGCCCGACGTCGCCGTCGCCTTCGATCGAATGGCGGCAGCAGCAGCGCGGGACGGTCTCGCCTTGGTCGTCAACTCGGGTTTCCGCTCCGACGCCGAGCAGGCGGCGCTGTTCGCCGCCCATCCCGACCCGACCTGGGTCGCTCCGCCCGGCAAGTCCCTGCACCGCTGCGCGACGGAGCTCGACCTCGGCTCGGAAACGGCCTACGGCTGGCTCGCCGCCAACGCCGCTCGCTTCGGCTTCGTCCAACGCTACTCCTGGGAGGCCTGGCACTACGGATACGACCGGCCGCCGGCGCCGTGCTCGGCCGCCGGCGACGCCGTCGGCATGGCTGGCACGGATGGCGCAGCGGGCGGGGGAGATGGCTCGCTGGCGGGGTCGGCGAGCCTGCCCTCTTTCGTCCCGACTCGCTTCCGGCTGCCGTTGCTGCGCGCCGCAGCGCACTGGAACGTGTCCGCCGCCCTGCTCGCCGCTCAGCTGATGGCGGAGTCGAACTTCAACCCCTTCGCCGTCTCTTCTGCCGGCGCCCAGGGCATAGCGCAGTTCATGCCGGCCACAGCCGCCGCCTACGGCCTCGGCGACCCCTTCGACCCCGAGGCCGCGATCGACGCCCAGGCGCACCTGATGTCGGACCTCCTGCGCCAGTTCGGCGACCCCTCGCTCGCCCTCGCCGCCTACAACGCCGGCCCGGCTCCGGTCGAAGCCTGTACCTGCGTTCCGGCCTACCCCGAGACCCAGGCCTACGTCACTCGCATCCTCGCCCTGCTCGGCGGCGCCGGCGCTCTCGTCGTGCCTACGTTCGAAGTGAGGCTGGTCGCGTGATGCCCACCTATACACACCTAAAGGTGTATAATGGTGTAGTGACCCGCACGAACATCGAGATCGACGAGGAGCTGATCGAGCGTGTGATGCGCATCTATCGCCTTCGCAGCAAGCGTGAGGCCGTCGACTACGCACTGCGCAAGCTCGTGCCAGAGCCGATGACGCGCAAGGAAATGCTGGCCATGGAGGGAACCGGATGGGGTGGCAACCTCGATGAGATTCGTCCGGCCGAAGAGGTTCCCGAGTGGTGACCATCGTTGACTCCTCGGCTTGGATCGAGTTCCTCCGGGGCGCCAGCGGTGTGGCTCCGGCGCTGCATTCCTTGCTGGACGAAGGGGCCGAGCTGGCGATCACCGACGTGGTCTTGATGGAGGTCTTGGCGGGTGCCCGCGACGACGCCGAACGCAACAGGCTGCGACGTTTCCTCTACGCGCAGCATTTCCTCCCCGTGGAGGGCCCTGCCGACTACGAGAGCGCCGCTGAGCTGCACCGGCTCTGCCGCCGGGGTGGGGAGACACCACGCAACCTCAGCGACTGCCTGATCGCAGTCGTTGCGATGCGAAATGACGCTGCGTTGCTTACCGCTGACCGCGATTTCCAGGTCATCGCACGCTACGCGCCGCTCCGTATGGCGGCGGTGTAAGGCCTGGTCCCTCTAGACTGCCGCGCGATGGCAACCGTCGAGGTACAGGGCGTCGAGGGAATGCAGTCGCTGCTCGGGCAGGAGATCGGCCCGAGCGAGTGGCGAACCGTGACCCAGGAGGACATCGACACCTTCGCCCAGCTGTCCGGCGACGACCAGTGGATCCACGTCGACGTCGAGCGGGCGAAGAGCGAGAGCCCCTTCGGGACGACGATCGCCCACGGCAACCTGACCCTCTCGCTGGTCGACGGCTTCCGCAAGGAGATGATCTCCTCGACCGGCTTCGCCCTCGGCGTCAACTACGGCTGGAACAAGATCCGCTTCCCGGCACCGGTCCCCGTCGACGCTCGCGTCCGCGGCCGCGCCGAGGTCGTCTCGATCGATGAGAAGGGCGGCGGCTGGTACGAGGTAGTGACCCGCTTCACCCTCGAGGTCGAGGGCAACGAGAAGCCCTGCTTCGTCGGCGACTCGGTGACGCGCGTGATGGCGCCCGCGGGCTGACCGCCGCGGTCCTCGGTCGGGCTACGGCGAAGCCAATGGCCTATCGAGACTCCTACCTCTGGCAACTTCGACAAGCCGTAGGCCATGGACTCGTCCTAATGCCAGGGGCGATGGTTGCCGTACAACAAGACGATCGGCGCGTCCTGCTAACCAAGCGGAGCGACGATGGAACCTGGTGCCTTCCGGCAGGCGCTGCAGAGCCAGGTGGAAGTTTCGCCCGGACTGCAATCGATGAGCTTGCCGAGGAGACTGGGATCGAGGTCGCGGAGGGAGACCTAATTCCGTTTGGATGTCTCTCCGAGGCCGAGGCGCACACGATCGACTACCCCAATGGCGACGTCACGCACTGCTTTGCTCTGTGCTTCCTGGCTAGAAGCTGGGAGGGACACCCTCGCCCCGACCAGGACGAGTCGACCGAGGCGAAGTTCGTCGACCTAGGCGCGCTCCCCGAACCGCTGCATTCTCCAACCGGGCACGCACTTGAACTGTTGGCGGCCTATCTGCGCTCAGGCTTGTTCCAGGTGCGCTGATCTCGCGGCTGTGAGATCGCCGTGGGCGACTAGGCTGCGACGTGCTCGCCTACTGGAACGAAGTGCTCCAAATTGGCGTCGTGCTTCAAGGCGAACGGAATGCCCTCTTCGGCGAGCTTGGCCACCTCGGCGTAGGAGTCGCCAGCGGCAGACCAGCCCTCGACATCGGGGGACTCGGCCCACCAGCCGTCGGTCTCGTGGTGATAGATGACGCGCACGGTCTCCATTCGATTCTCCACGTCAGTTTGGCGCGCAACGCGATAGCCGAGCGGTTTGCGTTCCAAGGTGGCCAGCAGGCGCTTTGCCTTCATCGACGGGAACTGCCCCATGCGCCGCGAGTCTAGAGCGAGCCTCGGATTGTTTTGTCTGCGTCAAACACCCTCGAGGTCGAGGGCAGCGAGAAGCCGTGCTTCGTGGGTGACAGCGTCACCCGCGTGATGGCGCCCGCGGGCTGACGGCGCCTTTCAGCTACTCGGCCAAGCGGCGTAGGGTCTGGTCGTGCTTCTTCATCGCCGCGCGGATCTCCTGCTGCTGTGCGTCTGCCGCGTCGCCCAGAGTTCGACGGATGGCCTCCAGCGGGACCATCAGCGTCAGGGGTTCTGTGCTCGCCGACCTGAAGCCGAAGCGCGCATAGAAGGCGGCGGCTTCCTCGTCGAGGGCGTGGACGAGGACCGCCCGCATGGCGACCGAGCGGGAGGCGTGAACGGTACGTCGAAGGGCGTCGAGGAGAAGGCTTCGCCCCAGGCCAGCGTCCTGCTCAGAGCGATCGACAGCGAGACGAGCGATCAGACAGACGGGGATCGGGAAGTGCCTGGAGGTTCCGCGCTGCACTCCACTCGTCGCTTTGGTGTGCCCGACCTGCGACGCGACCAAGGTGTAATAGCCGACGACCTCGGCTTCGTTCGCTCGACAGACGACGAAAGTGCGGGCAGTGTCGCGGCGTTGGCCCTGTCCGGCATAGGCGCGCAACCAGCGGTCGAGTTGCTCGCGGCCGCACTCGAAGCAATCGACTTCGTGGTGCGGTTCGAGCGGTTCGACCGCCCCGAAGCGAGCGCTCAACCGTCGAGGACGCTGGGACTCTCAGTCAGAGCGCCGAGGCCGACCTCGAAAGAGGCGGGATTGTCAAGAGCCGCCAAGAAGCGGCCCGCCTCGTCTGCATTGAGCACGATGCTCGTGCGCTCGGCCAGCACCTCCTCGGCCTCGCGGCGTGCCGCCTGGCGGACAAACTCGCTGAGCGTCTGACCACGAGCGGAAGCTGCGGCCTGCTCCAGATCGCGCTCCTCGTCGGTCATCCGGATCTCGATCCGGCGGGTCTTGGCGCTCGTCGTAGGCTCCATGGGAAGGGGCAATGTACGGCTTTTGTCCGGACAATGCAAGCCTGATGACCTACCAGGCGCTCCGCAGCGGGATCGCGCTCGATCGACGAGAAGGGCGGCGGTTCTCCTCACGGGAGCGTCAGAGGACCGGGTTCGAGTACGTCGGGGTCGTGCCCGGGGCGGACCGTCAGGCCGGCATCGCGCAGCTTGCGAAGGCGTTCGGCCGACCGGGCCTGCTCGGAATGGTCGTCGGCGAAGATGGGGAACCGGTGGTCGTCTAGCCCGCTGGCAAAGTGAGCGACGTCGACCCCGAGGACGATGTCTCCAACTCGCACCGACTGATGGCCGGCGGTGTGCCCGGGGGTGCTGAGCAGTTCGATCGAGCCGTCGCCGAGGAGGTCGTGGTCGCCGTCGAGGAGCCTGAGGTCGGCCGAGCCGTCGGCGTAGTCGCGAGGCAGGAGGAAGTTGCGCTCGATCGCCGCGCGATCGTGTCCGGCCTGCCACTCCGCACGCTGGACGACGACGGGTATCGAGGCGGGGATCAGCGACAAGCCGCCGGCATGGTCGAAATGGAGATGGGTCAGCACCACCATCGTCACGGTGTCGAGGTCGACCTGTTCGGCGACGGACTCCTCCTGCTCCAGCTTGAAGGCGCCGAGTGCCCCGGACTGTTCGTAATGAGCATCCGGATCGGCCACGGCGGCGGGGTGCAGCCCGGTGTCGATCAGGATGCGCTCCGACTCGGTCTCGACGAGGTAGGCGGGGACCGGACAGCGGATCGGCCGCTCGGGCTCCTCTTCGCCCTTGCGCCAGATGCCGGCGGCGGCGGTCATCCAGCCGACGTTCAGCATTTCGATCTTCACGATGACCGAGAGACTACGCTGACGATCTCGATCCTTGCCGGCGGCCGATCGGATCGCGACCCGCCTACTTGAACGTGAGGGTTCCCTCTTGGCCGCGCTCGCGGTGGTTCGCCACCGTGCAGTAGTAGGTGTACGTTTCGTCCGAGTCCAGGTCGAGGGTGACCTTGGCGCGGCCTTCCTTGACCGGGTTCGTCTTGCCGACCAGGTCGCCGCTGGAGTCCTCGATCGCGACGTCGTGGGCCTCTGGCTGCCGATTGTCGTAGTTGATCTGGACCGTGCCGTCCTCGGCGGCAACCAGTCTGTCGCCGATCGTGTAGCTGTCGCCGCCGCCAGGGTCGGTTTCGAGGTGGACGATCGAGTCGATGCTGCCGCTGTCCTCGCCACAGGCGACCAGTCCCACCGAGACGGTTGCAAGGACCAGCAGGAGGGCGACCTTCTTCATCTCGAGTCCCTTTCTCATCGGGCGTCGTAATCGACGGTGAGAGTGCCTTCCATCCCCGCTTCGCGATGGCCCGGGACCGTGCAGTAGAAGACGTACTTGCCGGCTTTCATGCTGAGCCGGACCCAGCCGGAGCCTTCCTTGACGACTTCCGTCTTGCCGAGCTGTCTCCCCCCGGCCGTCTCGATGGCGACGTCGTGGGCGACCGCTTGCGGGTTCTCGAAGACGAAATTCGTATTCCCCGGGGGCGAGACGGCTTCATCGAACGTGTAGGTCAGATCGCCGTCCGGATCCGGTTCGAATTCGAGAACCCACTGCCCTATGTCGCCTGGGTAGTCCGCAGGTTCCTCCTCGAGCACACCGGCCGTGACCGTGTCATCGCCGTCGCCGTCGCCTCCGCAGGCGACGAGCGCGACGGACGCCAACGCAAGCGCGATCGAGGCGAGAACCGTCTTCAGGGATGGATGCACGCCCAACGGACCCGCGGCGATCTCGAAATCGATTCGGTTCAACGACCGTAGGCGCCCGCCGCATGCACGGGCGCCTACGCCGAGGCGCTATTCGAGGGTGAGCGTGCCTTCCATCCCCGCTTCGCGGTGGCCCGGCACCGAGCAGTAGAAGACGTACTGGCCTGGTTTGAGGCCTTTGAGGGTGGCGCTTTCTTCGCTGGCGCTGATCACTTCCGTCCCGCCCACGTCGCCGCCGCTCGGGTCTTCGACCCGGACGTCGTGCGCGGCGGACTGCGGGTTGTTGAAGTCGATCGTCACGTCGCCGGCTTTGGCGGTGAGGAGGTCGCTCGTGTAGGCGAGGCCGCCGCTTGGGTCGGCTTCGATCTGGAGCGTCGATCCGCCTCCGGCCGCGCCGCCCCCACCGGTCGCGGCGCCGTTGGTGGCTTCGCCGCCGGTAGTGGTCGTGGTGGTTCCGTCGTCATCGTCTCCACAGGCGACGAGTGCGGCTGAGACGAGCGCGAGGGCGAGCAGGGCGGCGACCTTTTTCATCGACGAATCCTTTCCGTTGAAGGGAGGCTCGTAGGCACTGTAACCGGATCGCGGCCGGGAAAACAGCGGCTGGAGCTCAGCGGCCCTCGAACACGGGCGTCTCGCCGCCGAAGAAGGCCGTCACTCCCGAGCGCAGGTCCTCGGTGGCCATGCTGTCGGCGATCCCGTGCCGCTCCAGCTGCAGATGCTCGGGGAGGCTGTTCTCGATGCTCTGGCCGCAGAGCTGTTTCGCCATCTTCACGTAGTAGGGCGCCTTCGCGGCCAGCTTCTCGGCCTTGGCGCGAGCGCGGTCGAGCAGCTCGTCGGGCTCGACCACCTCGGCCACGATCCGCTCCGCGAGCGCGCTCTCGGCGTCCATGTTCGGGTCGTTGAGGAGGAGCTCAAGCGCCCGGCTCGGCCCTACCACGCGGGGCAGGAAGTAGGTCATGCCGCCATCGGGGGAGGCGCCGATCCGCCCGTAGGCGCAGGCGAAGAAGGCGGCGCTGGAGGCGATCCGGGTGTCGCAGGCGAGGGCCAGCGAGAAGCCCGCGCCCGCGGCCGGTCCGTTGACGGCGGCGATCACCGGGTAGGGGATGCGGCGCAGGTCGACGATCGCCTGGTGCAGCGCCTCGGCCCCGCGCCGCACATTCGAGGGCAGGTCGATCGAGTCGTCCTCGACGCCGGTCTTGAACCAGTTGACGTCGCCGCCGGCGCAGAAGGCTTTGCCGGCGCCGGTGACGATCAGCGCCCGCAGCGGCGCCAGGTCGGCGCACCAGGGGAAGGCGACGGTCAGCTCGCCGATCATCTCGGGGCTCATCGCGTTGAAGGCGTCGGGCCGGTCGAGGGTGAGGACGCCGATCTCGCCGTCGACCTCGATTCGCAGCGTGTTCAACTCGGGTGGGCTAGTCGTCTCGGTCGTCATCTCGCTATCTCCGTGGTTCGGATGTCCGTTGGCCGGCTGGCCAGGAGCCTACCCTTTGCCTGGTGAGCGAAAGCGACCGACAACCCAGCCGCGAGGAGCGGATCGCCCAGCAGCGCCGCGAGCTGCCTGATTCCGCCGGCGTCTACCTCTTCCACGACGCCGGCGACGAGCTGCTCTACGTCGGCAAGGCGCGCTCGATCCGCAAGCGGGTCGCCTCCCACTTTTCCGGTGGCGAGCCACGCCTCACCTCGCGGATCGACCGGATCGAGTTCCTCGTCACCGCCAACGAGGCCGAGGCGCTGCTCGCCGAGCAGAGCTTCATCAAGCGCCACCGGCCGCGCTTCAACATCCGCCTGCGCGACGACAAGTCCTACCCCTACGTCTGCGTCAGCCTCGACGAGGACTACCCGCGCGTCTACTTCACCCGCGAGAAGCACCGCTCCGGACGCGCCTACTTCGGCCCATTCTCCAGCGCCAAGCGGGTGCGGGAGACGCTTGACCTGCTCGGCAAGCTGTTTCAGTTCCGCACCTGCGAGGGCGCCGAGCCGGGTCGCCGCTCCGGCAGCCCCTGCCTCGACTACTACATCAAGCGCTGCGGGGCGCCCTGCGTCGGTTACATCGGCCAGGACGAGTACCGGCGCAACATCGACGCCATCGTCGACTTCCTCTCCGGCCGCTACCGCCAGGTCGAGGCCGACGAGGAGGAGAAGATGGAGGCGGCCGCGGCGGCGCACGAGTTCGAGCGCGCCGCCCTCCATCGCGACCGCCTCAAGGCGATCAAGTCGCTGTTCGAGCGGCAGCGGGTCGCCGGTGGCTCGGTCGGCGCAATCGACCTGATCGGGGTCGCCGCCGAGGCCACCGACGCCAATGCCCAGGTCTTCCAGGTGCGCGACGGCATCCTCGCCGAGCGCCAGAGCTTCTACCTCGACAACCAAGCCGAACGCGAGCCGGCCGAGGTCGCCGAGGAGTTCATCGGCCAGTACTACTCGGCCTCGCCGGCGGTGCCGAAGACGATCGTCGTCGGCCCTTACCTGACCGAGCGCGCCGAGCTGTTGGCGGCGGCGCTGAGCGAGAAGCGGGGGGCTCCGGTCGAGGTGCGGGTCGCCGAGCGCGGCGACAAGCGTCGCCTGCGCGAGCTGGCCGAGCGCAACGCCCGCCTCGCCCTCGACCAGGACCGGCTGCGGCGCGAGCACCGCCGCCAGCGCCGGGTCGACGCGCTGGCCGACCTGCGCGAGGCGCTGCAGATGGAGGAGCTGCCGGTCCGGATAGAGGGATTCGACGTCTCCAACATCGGCGGCGAGCACACCGTCGCCTCGATGGTGGTGTTTGAGGGGGGTGCGACCAAGAAGGCCGACTACCGCCGCTTCCGGGTGCGCGGGGAACGCAGCAACGGGTCCGACGACTTCGCTTCCATGGAGGAGGTGCTGGGCCGTCGCATGAATCGCTACCTCGAGCAGGTGGACCTCTCGCCCCATGATGGCAAGCGCGACGAGAGCTTCGCCTCGCTGCCCTCGCTGGTCGTGATCGACGGCGGCAAGGGGCAGCTGGCGGCGGCGATGCGCGCCCTCGGGCCCTTCGTCGCGCGCGGCGCAACCGTCGTCTCGCTCGCCAAGCGCCAGGAGGAGGTCTACGTCCCGGGCCGGCCGGCACCACTCGACCTGGCCGCCGACTCGGAGGCCTCGAAGCTCCTGCAGCGGGTCCGTGACGAGGCGCACCGGTTCGCGATCGAGCACCATCGCGGCCGCCGCGGCCGAGCGATGACCGGCTCGGTCCTGGACGGCCTGCCGGGCGTAGGGCCCGTGCGCAAGCGCGCCCTGCTCAAGCACTTCGGCTCGCCGGAGCGCTTTCTGGCCGCATCGCGCGAGGAGCTGGAGGCGGTGCCCGGCGTGCCCGGCAAGCTGGCGCGTGAGATCCACGAGCAGTTGCACAGGACCGGCTAGGCATGACGACGGACGGCAAGAACGAGGCGCGCGGCGCGGCGGTCGACGGCGAGGGTTCCAACAACGGCGTCACCCTGATCGTCATAACCGGCCATTCCGGCGCCGGCAAGTCGGAGGCGATCGCCGCTTTCGAGGACGGCGGCTACTTCTGCGTCGACAACCTGCCGCCGCGGATGATCGACAGCCTCGGCGAGCTGTTCCGCCACGAGGGCAGCGGCGTCGAGCGCGCCGCCGTCGTCTCCGACGTGCGCGGCGGCGAATACTTCGACGACCTGGTCCAGGTCCTGGACGACCTCGAGAGCGACGGGCTGAAGCCGAAGCTGCTCTTCCTCGAGGCCGACGAGGAGACCCTGCTCGATCGCTACAAGGAGACCCGTCGTCGTCACCCGCTCGCCCCCGAGGGCAGGATCGTCGAGGGGATCCGCGCCGAGCGCGAGCTGCTGGCGCCGCTGCGGGCGCGGGCCGACATGGTGATGGACACCAGCGGCCTCACCGGCGGCTCGCTGCGGCGGCGGATCGCCGAGGAGATGCTGGGCAGCCACGACAGCGGCAAGCTGGCGCTGACCCTGCTCACCTTCGGCTTCAAGAACGGTCCCCCGCGCGACGCCGACCTCACCCTCGACGTCCGCTTCCTGCCCAACCCGCACTACGTCGACGAGCTGCGCCCCCAGACCGGCCTCGACCAGCCGGTGCGCGAGTACGTCGAGTCGGGCACCCAGGCAGGTGAGTTCTACGGCCGACTGCTGCCCCTGCTCGAGTTCCTGGTCCCGGCCTACGTCGCCGAGGGCAAGAGCCACCTGACGATCGCCGTCGGCTGCACCGGCGGCCGCCACCGCTCGGTCACCGTCGCCGACCGCATCCGCCGCGCCCTCGAGAGTCGCGAGGACGTTGTCGTCCGGGTCAAGCACCGCGACGTCGAGCTCGACGGTGCCAGCCCGGCCAGCGCCGCCCACACCTAGAATCGCCGGACTTTGTCCGATCCGGTCATCTCAGTCCGCGGACTGCGCAAGAGCTACGGCGACGTCGAGGCGGTGCGCGGCATCGACCTCGAGGTACAGCGGGGCGAGGTCTTCGCCTTCCTCGGCCCCAACGGCGCCGGCAAGACGACCACCGTCGAGATCCTCGAGGGCTACCGCAAGCGCAGCGACGGCGAGGTCAGCGTGCTCGACGAGGATCCCGAGCACGCGGGTCGCGGCTGGCGCGAGCGGATCGGGATCGTCCTGCAGAGCGGCCGCCCCGATCCCTACCTGACCGTGCGCGAGTCGCTCGCTCTCTACGCCGGCTACTACCGGGCGCCGCGGCCGATCGAGGAGGTCGTCGAGCTGGTCGGGCTGGGGGCCAAGGCGGATGCGCGTGCCAGCAGCCTCTCGGGCGGGCAGCAGCGCCGGCTCGACGTCGGCCTGGCCCTGATCGGCGATCCCGAGCTGCTCTTCCTCGACGAGCCGACGACCGGGTTCGACCCTTCGGCGCGGCGCCAGGCCTGGGAGACGATCGCCGGCCTGCGCGACCTCGGCAAGACCGTCTTCCTCACCACCCACTACATGGACGAGGCGCAGCGGCTGGCCGACCGGGTGGCGATCCTCGCCCGCGGCGAGGTGGTCGCTCGCGGCACTCCGGAAGACCTCGGCGACCGCGAGAACCGCCCGGCGACGGTCAGCTTCCGTCTGCCAGAAGGCGTGGCGGTGGGGGAGCTGCCAGGCGAGCTGGCGGCGGGGGCGGCGAACGGCGCCGGCGCTGTCTCGCTCAGCACCGGCGATCCGGTCGCCACCCTCAACCAGCTGACCGGCTGGGCGCTCAGCCGCGGCCTCGACCTCGAAGGCCTGGAAGTGACCCGGCCCAGCCTCGAGGACATCTACCTCTCGCTGACCGCGGAGCCGGTCGAGTGAACGGCCTGGCGCTCGTCGCCCACCAGTTCCGCTACGACCAGAAGGCCTTCTGGCGCAACCCAGCCTCGGTCTTCTTCACCGTCGCCTTCCCGGTCGTCCTGCTGCTGATCTTCGCCACCGTCTTCGGCGACGAGACGGTCGACATCGCCGGCGGGATCGAGACGACGACTTACTACGTCCCCGCGATCATCACCCTCTCGGTGATCTCGGCGACGATGCAGTCGCTGGCGATGTCGCTGGTGATTGCGCGCGAGGACGGGCGCCTCAAGCGAGGTCGCGGCACGCCGATGCCGTCCTGGGTCTTCATCGCCGGCCGCATCGGCAACTCGATCGTCGTCGCGCTATTGATGCTGGCGCTGATCGCGGCGCTCGGCCGCATTGCCTACGACGTGCCGATTCCCTGGGAGCAGTTGCCGGCGATCGTCGTCACCCTGGTCATCGGCGCCGCCGCCTTCTGCTGCCTCGGCATCGCGCTCACGGCAGCGATCCCCTCTCAGGACGCGGCCGCGCCGATCGTCAACGCCCTGCTGCTGCCGCTCTATTTCCTCTCCGGCGTCTTCATCCCCGACGACCAGCTGCCGAGCGGTGTCATCCACTTCGCCGACGCCTTCCCGGTCCGCCACTTCTTCGAGGCCTTCTTCAACGCCTACGTCCCGGCTGCCGGCGGCGGCGCCGGGCTCGAGTGGGGCAACCTGGCCGCGGTCGCGGCCTGGGGCGCCGCCGGCCTCCTGCTCGCGGTGCGCTACTTCCGCTGGGCCCCCCGTTCCGGCTGACGAGGTCTGCATTCGGCCCCTGTCAGGGGCTCAACGCAGACCTCGTCCGGCCCGCCGGACGACCAGACGCCCGGGTGCCCATATAGCCTCCCGGCGCGATGTTGCACCACGTACTTCTGGAGGTCTCGGACCTCGATCGCAGCGCGTCCTTCTACGACGCACTGCTGGCGCCGCTTGGCTGGCGCCGCCACTTCGAGGAGGACAAGACGATCGGCTGGGGCATCGCCAAGCCGGTCTTCTTCATCGCCGCCCATCACCCGCCGCAGCCGGGCTTCGGCCTGCTCAGCTTCTCCGGGCTGGGGATCGTCGCGGTCAAGGCGGCCTGGGAGGCCGGCACCGCCGCCGGCGGGCAGAGCGTCGCCGAGCCGGGCGAGCGGCGCTCTCACGGATCCGGCTCCTACTCGGCCTTCCTGCGGGATCCGGACGGGTACGAAATCGAGGTGACGATCGGCAGTGACTAGCGTTAGTGGAACACGACACCAGGAGGGTTCTTTGCGATGGCAGTGAAGGTCGGGATCAATGGCTTCGGCCGCATCGGGCGCAACGTCTTCCGCGCGGCGCAGGCAGCAGGCGCGGACCTCGACTTCGTCGCCGTCAACGACCTCACCGACCCCGGCACCCTCGCCCACCTGCTCGAGTACGACTCGATCCTCGGCCGCTTTCCGGGTGAGGTCGAGGCCGGGGAGAGGTCGATCTCGGTCGACGGCAAGGAGATGGAGGTCCTCTCCGAGCGCGACCCGGCAGCGCTCCCCTGGGCCGATCTCGGCGCCGACGTCGTGATCGAGTCGACCGGCCTCTTCACCGGCCGCGACGACGCCGCCAAGCACCTCGAGGCGGGCGCCAAGAAGGTGATCATCTCCGCTCCCGCCAAGGACCCGGACGTGACCGTGGCGCTCGGGGTCAACTTCGACACCTACGACCGCGAGCAGCACCACATCGTCTCCAACGCTTCCTGCACGACCAACTGCCTGGCGCCGCTGGCCAAGGTGCTCGACGAAGCGTTCGGGATCGAGCAGGGGCTGATGACGACGATCCACGCCTACACGGCCGACCAGCGCCTGCAGGACATGCCGCACAAGGACCTGCGCCGGGCGCGGGCGGCGGCGCTGAACCTGATCCCGACGACCACCGGCGCCGCCAAGGCGGTCGGGCTGGTGCTGCCGGAGCTGAACGGAAAGCTGAACGGCATCGCGATGCGGGCGCCGGTCGCAACCGGCTCCGTGGTGGATTTCGTCTTCGCCCCCTCCAACCCGACCGAGCCGGGCGCGGTCAACTCGGCCGTCAAGGCCGCCGCCGAAGGCCCGCTGAAGGGAATCCTCGCCTACACCGAGGACCCGATCGTCTCCACCGACATCGTCGGCGACCCGCACTCCTCGATCTTCGACGCCGAGCAGACGATGTCGATCGGCGACGGCCGCTTGATCAAGGTGGTCGCCTGGTACGACAACGAGTGGGGCTACTCGAACCGCTGCGTCGAGCTGGCGGGCAAGGTCCTCTGAGCCCGCCGGTACCGGCGATGGGCTTTGCGAAGAAGAGCGTCCGCGACGCCGACGTCGCGGGCAAGCGCGTCCTGGTCCGGGTCGACCTCAACGTTCCGCTCAGTGGCGGTCGGGTGGCCGACGACACCCGCATCCGGGCGGCGCTGCCGACGATCGAGCTGCTGCGCGAGCGCGGCGCGGCGCTGGTGCTGACCTCCCACCTGGGCCGGCCGAAGGGAAAGCACGACCCGCAGCTCTCGCTGCGCCCGGTCGGCGAGCGGCTGGCGGAGCTGCTGGGGGTCGAGGTCGCGCAGGCGCCGGCCGTGGTCGGCGAGGAGGTCGAGGCGATGGCTTCGGAGCTGGGCGGGGGAGAGGCGATGCTGCTGGAGAACCTGCGCTTCGAGCCGGGCGAGACCGAGAACGATCCGGCGCTCGCCGAGCGCCTTGCGGCTCTCGCTGACCTCTACGTCAACGACGCCTTCGGCGCCGCCCACCGCGCCCACGCCAGCACCGAGGGAGTCGCCCACCGCCTGCCCGGCTACGCCGGCCTCCTGCTCGAGCGCGAGGTGACCGAGCTGACCCGCGTGGTCGAGTCGCCGGCCCGGCCGCTGGTCGTCGTTCTCGGCGGCGCCAAGGTCTCCGACAAGGTCGGCGTCATCGACCGCTTCCTGCAGATCGCCGACCGGATCCCGATCGGCGGCGCGATGTGCTTCAGCTTCTTCCGCGCCCAGGGGATCGCGACCGGCGACTCGCTGGTCGAGGAGGAGGGAGTGAGGCTTGCCGAGGAGGCGCTGCGACGGGCCGAGGCCTCGGATTGCGAGCTGATGCTGCCGTTCGACCTGGTCCTGGGCAAGAGCTTCGACGCCGGCACCGAGCGTCGCGAGAGCGACTGCGTCGAGGTCCCGGACGGCTGGATGGGCCTCGACGTCGGTCCGCGCACCGCCGCGGCCTACGCGGAGAGGATCGCCGTCGCCGGCACGATCCTATGGAACGGGCCGATGGGGGCTTTCGAGCTGGAGCCGTTCGCCGCCGGGACGCGCACGGTGGCCGAGGCGGTGGCGGCGGCGCCGGGGACCACGGTGGTCGGCGGCGGCGACTCCGTTGCCGCGCTGCACAGGTTCGGGTTGGCCGACGAGGTGGACTGGGTCTCGACCGGAGGGGGGGCGTCGTTGGAGCTGCTGGAGGGAAAGAAGCTGCCGGGCGTGGAGGCGTTGCTGGATGCCTGAGCGCACGCCTTATATGGCCGCCAACTGGAAGATGCACAAGACCGTCGCCGAGGCGGCCGAGTTCGTCGACGCGCTGTTGCCGCGGATCGCGGCGACGCAGCACGACGTCGTCCTCTGCCCACCGTTCACGGCGCTGAGTGCCGTCGTCGAGCGCCGCTACGGCACCGCGGTCAAGGTCGCGGCTCAGAACATGCACGAGGAGGAGTCGGGCGCTTTCACCGGCGAGATCTCGGCGGCGATGCTGGTGGAGCTCGACGTGGAAGCGGTCGTCCTCGGTCACTCCGAGCGGCGGCAGTACTTCAACGAGACCGACGAGGCGCTGGCTCGCAAGGTGCCGGCCGCGCTGGCCGCCGGCCTCGAGCCGATCCTCTGCGTCGGCGAGAGCGAGGAGGCTCGCGACGGCGGGCAGACCGAGGCGGTGCTGGAGCGCCAGCTCCAGGCCGACCTGGCCGGAGTCGAACCGGTCCGGCTGGGCGAGGTTGTGGTCGCCTACGAGCCGATCTGGGCGATCGGCACCGGCCGCACCGCGACGCCCGAGCAGGCCCAGGAGACGATCGCCTTCGTCCGCGACGTGCTGCGGGAGCGGGGCGCCGCGGCCGACCGGGTGCGGATTCTCTACGGCGGCTCGGTGAAGCCCGAGAATGCGGCGGAGCTGCTGGCGCAGCCGGACATCGACGGAGCGCTGGTCGGCGGCGCCAGCCTCGACCCCGACGACTTCGCCGCGATCGTCGAGGCGGCGGGCTAGGTGCCCGGCCTGCCGGTTCCAGCGCTGGCGCTCGTCATCCTCGACGGCTGGGGCCTGGCGCCGCCCGGCCCTGGCAACGCGATCTCGCTGGCCGAGACGCCGGTCTTCGATCGCCTCTGGGATGCGTACCCCCATACGCAGCTCTCCGCCCAGGGCCACGACGTCGGCCTGCCCGACGGGCAGATGGGGAACTCCGAGGTCGGCCACCTCAACCTCGGCGCCGGCGCGGTCGTCAAGCAGGACCTGGCGCGGATCGACGACGCGATCGCCGACGGCAGCTTCTTCGAGAACGAGGCACTGCTGGCCGCCTGCGAGCGAGCGCGCCGCAGCCCCCGGGGCCGCCTCCACCTGCTGGGGCTGGTCTCCGACGGCGGCGTCCACTCGGGCTGGGAGCACATCGAGGCGACGATCGAGCTGGCCACCCAGGAGGGCGTCCCCGACGTCGTCTTCCACGCCTTCACCGACGGCCGCGACACGCTGCCGCACGGGGGTCGTGGCTACCTGGCCGAGCTCGAGCGCTGGCTGCGGCAGGCCGGCCACATCGCCACCGTCGGCGGGCGCTACTACGCGATGGACCGCGACACGCGCTGGGAGCGGACCAAGCTCGCCTACGACGCGATCGTCCACGCCCACGGCCTGCACGCGGTCAGCGCCGCAGAGGCGATCGAGGCCGCGTATGAGCGGGGTGAGACGGACGAGTTCGTCAAACCGACCGCGATCGGCGCCTACGACGGCGCCGCCGCCGGCGACGTCGCGATCTTCGTCAACTTCCGCCCCGATCGGGCCCGCCAGTTGACCCGCGCTCTCGCCGAGCCCGACTTCGACGAGTTCTCGCGCACCGGCGGTCCGGTTCTCGACCTGACGACGATGACCGGGTATCGCAAGGGCTGGCCCTATCCGGTCGCCTTCCCCGAGGCGCGGCCGCAGACCACCCTGGCGGAAGTCATCTCCAGGGCGGGTGGCCGTCAGCTGCACGTCGCCGAGACCGAGAAGTACGCACACGTCACCTACTTCTTCAACGGCGGCCGCGAGGAGGAGCTGGAGGGGGAAGACCGCTGCCTGGTCGACTCGCCGCGCGACGTACCCACCTACGACCACAAGCCGCAGATGAGCGCCCGCGAGGCGGCCACCGCCTTCGCCGAACGCTGGGCCGGCGGCGAGTACCGCTTCGGGATCGTCAACTTCGCCAATCCCGACATGGTCGGTCACACCGGCTCGATCCCCGCCGCGGTGCAGGCGGTGGAGACCGTCGACGGCTGTCTCGGCGACGTCGTCGCGGCGATCGAGCGCGCCGGCGGCGCCTGCATCGTCACCGCCGACCACGGCAACTGCGATCACATGCTGGAGCCGGACGGGTCCCCCAACACGGCCCACTCGCTCAACCCGGTGCCGCTGGTCGTCACCGCCGAGGGGATCGAGCTGCGCGCCGGCGGCATCCTCGCCGACGTCGCCCCGACGGCACTGGAGCTGCTCGGCATCCCGCAGCCGGATGCGATGACCGGCCGCTCGCTGATCGATGCGGGTTGATTCGGAGAGACTGCGGTTTGAGATCGACGCCCGCGACGGCAGCGCCCGGGCGGGTGTTCTGCATACCGCCCACGGGCCGATCGAGACGCCGGCCTTCATCCCACTGGCGACCAAGGGCACGGTGCGCTCGCTGGAGTCGCGCGAGGTAGCCGATCTCGGCTACGAGCTGATCCTCGGCAACACCTACCACCTGTTCGTCTCGCCCGGGCCGGACCGGATCGCCGCCGCCGGCGGCCTGCACGGCTTCATGGGCTGGGAGCGGGCGCTGATAACCGACTCCGGCGGCTTCCAGGTCTTCTCGCTGGCCCACGGAGGAGTCGCCAACGAGGTGAAGGGCAAGGGGCGCCCGGGCGGCGAGCGCGGCTCGGTCGTCTCGATCGACGAGGAGGGAGTGCGCTTCCGCTCCTACCGCGACGGCAGCTCCCTCTTCCTCTCGCCCGAGGTCTCGATGGAGATTCAGGCGAAGCTCGGCTCCGACATCGCCCTCGTCTTCGACGAGTGCACCCCCTACCACGCCGACCGCGAGTACACGGCGCGTTCGATGGAGCGCACGCATCGGTGGCTCGGGCGCTGCCTCGATTGGCACGAGCACCACGGCCCGCAGCGGCAGGCCGTCTTCGGCATCGTCCAAGGCGGCGTCCACGAGGACCTGCGGCGCCAGTCGGCGCAGGCGGTGTCGGAGGCCGGGGTCGACGGCATCGCGATCGGCGGCACCCTCGGGCGCGACAAGGAGGAGATGCACGGCGTCCTTGAGCTGACGGTGCCGCTGTTGCCCGAAGAGGCGCCCAAGCACCTGCTCGGGATCGGCGACGTCGACGACCTGCTTGCCGGCATCGCCCTCGGCCTCGACCTCTTCGATTGCGCGATCCCGACCCGCCTCGCCCGCCACGGCACCGCCCTCGTGCCGGACCCCGAGAGCCGCTTCCGCCTCGACCTGCGCAAATCATGGGAGGGAAACCGCAGCCCGATCGTCGACGGCTGCCCCTGTCCGGCCTGCCGGCGCCACGACCGGGACTACCTCAGCTACCTCTCCCGCGCCGAGGAGCTGACCGCGGTCCGCCTCCTCTGCCTCCACAACCTGACCTACCTGAAGCACCTCGTCTCGAACGCCCGCGCCGCGATTGTCGAGGGGAGCCTCGACGAATACAGCACCGGGATTCTCAGCGGGGAAAGCCCGTACGAAGTTTCGTCACGGTAGGGCGCCGAAAAAGGCACATTCAGCGCGCCACACGTCGGTCGGGTCCGGGAAGGCTCGGCCGGTGCCTCGAATCAGCAGCTTCTACGGGATCGTGATCCGGATGTACTTCGACGACCACGGGCCGCCGCACTTTCATGCCGAGTACGGAGAGCACTGCGCCAAGGTCGAGATCGCCACTGGCGAAATCTACGTCGGGCGTCTACCGCGCCGGGAGGCGCGCCTAGTCCGTGCATGGGCCGCGAGATACCGGGAGGACCTGGAGCAGAACTGGGCGCTGGCGAGGGCCCGCCTTCCACTCGTTAAAATCGAGCCGCTGCGATGAACGCAAGTATCGAAATGATTCGCGTTACCGAGGTCGAGCCGCTTGGCGGCTTTGTCTTGCGCTTGCGCTTCAACGATGGGACCGAGCGAGTGATCGATTTCGAGGACCGACTATGGGGACAGGTCTTCGAACCCCTGAAAGAGGACCCTGAGATGTTTCGCGCCGTAAAGATCGAAGGACCCACCATCGTCTGGCCCAACGGGGCCGACATGGACCCCGACGTCCTGCATGGCTCCGAGCAGGCCGCTTAGCCCTCGGGCTTATTCGGTGTTCTTCTGGACCAGTTCTTTCAGCTCTTCGACGACTCTGTCCACCGAGTCGCCGGCGACTTCCGTCGCCCGGACGCCGCTTGCCTGATCGGTGGCGATGATGACGGCCGTCGCGACGGCAGCGGCGATCAGCACCAGGGCGACGGTTGCGAGGGTGAAGCGGACCAAACGGGAGAACCCGCTGCGTTTGCGGGGCGCCATCGGAGCGGGCGCAGCGGGCGGTGGTGCGACCGGTTGCGGGCCCCGCGGCGCGGGGCGTCGGCTCGGCGAGGCGGGGCGCAGCTCGGTCCGCTCGGTCTGGTCGAGGCGGCGGGTGGCGGTCTCACCGCCCAGTACCTGGGTCGGTGTCGCGCCCTCCTGGAGGGGCAGCGTCACGTCCTCGCCCTGCAGGCCCAGCTGCAGGCCCCCCGCCAGCTCGTCGGCGCTGGCGTAACGGCGGCTGGTGTCTCCTTCTAGTGCCCGCAGGACGGCGCCGCCGAGGCTCTCGGGCACGTCGCTGTTGTAGCTGCTGGGGGCCAGGGGTCGCTCGTTCTGCTGGCGCACCGCAAGCTCGGCCAGGGTCGATCCCTCATACGGCAGTCGTCCGGTCAGGAACTGGTAGAGGACGACGCCGAGGGCGTAGACGTCGGTCGCGGCGGTCGCCTCCTCGCCGCGTACCTGCTCGGGAGCGAGATAGGCGGCCGTGCCGACAACCGAGCCGACCTGGGTGATCCGGGTCTGTTCGAGCGCCCGCGCGATCCCGAAGTCGGTCAGCTTCACGGTCATCGGGCCGCCGCCGACCGGGCCGCCGACGAGCATCAGATTGCCGGGCTTGACGTCGCGGTGGATGATCTTTCGCCGGTGCGCGTAGCCGAGGCCGGCGCAGGCCTGGATTCCCACCTCGGCGGCCGTCTCCGGGTCGAGCGGGCCGTGGCGTTGCAGGATCTGCGCCCCGGAGCGGCCGTCGACGAACTCCATCACGATGTAGTGGCGGCCCTCGTCGACGCCGGTGTCGTAGACCTGGACGATGTTGGGGTGGATCAGTTTGGCGACCGCCAGCGCCTCGCGGCGGAAGCGTTCGACGAAGCGCTCGTCGTCGGAGAGGTGCTCGGCGAGGATCTTGACCGCGACCGTGCGCTCGAGGATGCGGTCGGTCGCCCGGTAGACGTTCGACATCCCGCCCGAGCCGAGGCGCTCGCCGATCTCGTATCGCCCAGAGAGGGTGCCCACCTCCATCAGTCGTCCTCGCCTTCGGCGGGGCTGCTGGGGCTGACGCCGCCGGAGGGAGCGCCGCCTTCTCCGGAGTTGTCGGGGCCGCTCCCGTCTCCGTCGTCCAAGCCTTTGCCTTCGCCTTCGGCCTGCGGGGGAAGGGCGGGCTCCTCTTCCCGTTCGGCTTCCTTTTCGCTCTCCCGTTCTTCTTTCTCCCTTTCCTTTTCTTCCTCCTCCATTTCCTTTTCGCGCTCCTTGTCTTCCTTCTCGGCCTCTTTTTCGGTGGCGTCGGATTCGGTTTCGGTAGTGGTCTCGTCCGGAACGGCTTCGAGCTCTTCTTCGCAGCCGGCGACGACTTCGTTCAGGCGCGTCGTCCCTTCCTGCAGGGCCCGTTTCAGCTTCGGGTCGACTTCGCCGAGCGCTTCCACCTGTTCGCTCACCTGCAGCGCCGCGCTTTCGGCGCCGACGCAGTCGCCTTCGTCGGCGAGCAGCTGGACCGTGTCGAGGTTGGCGGTGATCTCGCGGGCGGTCTCGCCGGGCAGCAGTTGCGCGTCCTCCTCGCCGCAGGCCGAAAGGGCGATCGTCGCGGTGCCGGCAAGGGCGAGGGCGAGCAGGGATGCGACCGCGCGAGGCACTCGGCCGAGTCTAGAGAACAGCCAAGGGAGCGGATTTTCCCTGCATTTGAAGCTCACTGGCCGACGTGGAGCCGGTCGGCGAGGCGCCGTGGCAGGCCGGCGTCGACGATCGCTGCCGCCGCTCGCCCGACCTCGTAGGGGATGCGGTGGAAGCGAGCCGTTTGGGCGACGGTGTCGAGCTCCAGCCAGGCGGCGCGAGGATCGCCGTCGCGCGGCTGGCCGATGCTGCCCGGGTTGACCAGCCAGCTGCCGCTGCTGAGGTCGAGCAGGGTGTCGTCGCTCGCCTGCGCGCCGTTGATCTCGCCCCGTCGTGGCTCGGCCGGGCGCGCGAAGTAAAGCGAGATGTGCGAGTGACCGATCAGGCCGATCCGCTCCTCCTGCGCGTCGAGGCAGGCGTCGGCCTGCTCGGCCGAGAGCACGTACTCCCAGACCGGGTCGCGCGGCGAAGCGTGCGAGAGGGCGATGCCCTCCCGGTTGCCGCTGGGCTCCAGCTCGCGCAGCAGCTCCAGCGTCCTCTCCGAGACGCGCTCGCGGGTCCAGGCGACGGCAGCGGCCGCCGCCTCCGAAAAGGCGGAGACGTCGAGCGCTCCCAGCACCGCGAGGTCGTGGTTGCCGACCAGGCAGAGTGCGCAGCTCTCGCGGACGAGATCTGCGCACTCGTCCGGCTCGGCGCCGTAGCCGACGACGTCGCCGAGGCACCAGATCTCCTCGACCCCGATCGTCTCGATCGAAGCCAAAGCCGCCTCGAGGGCCGGCAGGTTGGCGTGGATGTCGGTGATCGCGGCGACGCGCACGGCCGCCAGCGTATCCCTGCCCATACGATGCGTCCCGATCTCGATGACCGCCGCCGCCGACCCGATCGCAGAGCTACGCTCGGCCGTTGAGGGGGCCGCCCACGCCCTCCGCGGGGGCGAGCCGGCTGGGCCTGCTCCGACGTTCGACCGCCCGCCGCAGCCGGAGCACGGCGACTACAGCTCCAACGCCGCGATGCTGTTGGCGGCGCCGCTGGGGGAAAGCCCGCGCGAGGTCGCTGCGCGGCTCTGCACGGAGCTGCAACGGGAGCTGGGCGCACAGGGGTGGCTCGAGCGGGTCGAGGTCGCCGGGCCGGGCTTCGTCAACCTCTTCCTCTCCGACGCCTGGTTCCACGACGCGATGACCACGCTCGACGCCGCCGGCGAGCGCCTCGGCCCGGCGCCCACCGAGTCGCCGGAGCGGATCCTGGTCGAGTTCGTGTCCGCCAACCCGACCGGGCCGCTGCACGTCGGCGGCGGCCGGCACGCGGCCTACGGCGACTCGCTGGTCCGCTTGCTGGAGGCGGTCGGCCACCGGGTCGAGCGCGAGTACTACGTCAACGACGCCGGCGGCCAGATGCGGCGCTTCGCCGCCTCGATCGTCGCCGCGATGACCGGCGGCGAGCCGCCCGAGGACGGATACCGCGGTCCTTACGTGGACCGGCTGGCGGAGCGCCTCGGCGACGAGGGCATCGACCCGGCCGACGCCGACGCGATCGGCCGCCGCGCCGTCGAGCTGGTGCTGGAGGAGGTGCGGGCCAGCCTAGACCGCTTCGGCGTCCGTTTCGACACCTGGTTCTCGGAGCGGGACCTCTACCAGCGCGGCGAGGTCGAGGAGGCGCTGTCGCTGCTGGAGCAGCGTGAGCACTCCTACCGCAGCGAGGGTGCGGTGTGGTTGCGCAGCACCGAATTCGGCGACGACAAGGACCGGGTGCTGGTCCGCGCCGAGGGCCAGCCGACCTATCTGGCCGCCGACGTCGCCTACCACCGCGACAAGCTGGAGCGCGGTTTCGACCGCCTGATCGACGTGCTAGGCGCCGATCATCACGGTTACGCGCCGCGCCTGCGCGCGGTAATCGCCGCGCTCGGCGCCGACCCCGAGGTGCTGGAGGCGCTGATCATGCGGCTCGTCCACATCGTCGACGCCGGCGAGCGGGCGCAGATGTCGAAGCGCAGCGGCGACTTCGTCTCCCTCGACGAGCTGATCGACGACATCGGCGCCGATGCGACGCGCTGGTTCATGCTCTGGCGCAGCCACGACACCACCGTCGACCTCGACCTGGAGCTGGCGCGGCGCGAGTCGAGCGACAACCCC
Organism: uncultured Solirubrobacterales bacterium; assembly: GCA_963703235.1. GTDB lineage: Bacteria > Actinomycetota > Thermoleophilia > Solirubrobacterales > 70-9 > VRUE01. Next base: position 441,350 of record OY969802.1, read on the forward strand.
GTCTACTACGTCCAGTACGCCCACGCCCGCATCGCCAGCATCCTGCGCAAAGCGGGGGAGGAGGCCGGAGCAGCCGCCCAGTTGAATCCGGGCACGGCGCTGGAGCCAGCCGAGCGCGACCTGATCAAGCGGCTGCTCGAGTTCCCCGACGAGGTTCGGGAAGCGGCCGCGCGCCGCGCTCCCCACCGTATCTGCACCTACTCGACGGCGGTGGCCGCCGATTTCCACGCCTTCTACCGCGACTGTCAGGTGATCGGCGCCGAGGGGGAGGGGGTGGAGGAGTCGCGCCTCGCCCTCTGCCTATTGGCGAAGCGGACGATCGCCGGCGCCCTCGGCCTGCTCGGGATCTCGGCCCCCGAGCGGATGTGAGGGTCCTGGCGGAGATCCCCGCCCGGGCGGCTCCCGTGCCTCGGGCCGGCACGCTGCGCCGCCGCGACCTCGAGGCCTTCGACGCCCTGCTGGCCGAGCTGCACGGCACTCGCGCCGTGCTGGCGATCGGGGATTCGGTCCGCAGGAGAGTCTTGGCAGTCGGCCTCGCAACCGCGGCCGCGGCCACCGGAACCAGCACCGCCCTGCTCGAGTGCGACCTGGTCGAACCGACCCTCGCCGAGGCGCTTGGGCTCGCCGCCGCTCCGGGTCTGCACGAGTACCTCCGCGGTGAGGCCGATGCGGATCGCATCCTCGAGCCGCTCGTTCTCGCTGGGCCAGGGGCACAGGCGGCGGATGGGCCGCTGGTCTGCGTGGTCGCCGGGCGGCCGGCGCCCGACGGCACGGCGCTGCTCGGGTCGGAGCGCTTCCGCCACGCGACCGCGAAGCTGCGCAACGCCTACGAGTTGTTGGTGCTCGCCGGGCCGCCGGCGAACCAACACGCCGCTATCGCCGCGGTCGCCGCCGAGGCCGACGCGACGCTGGCCTGCGTTGGCAGGGAGGAGATGCCGCCGGAGCCGGCCGTGCCCGTGACCGGCCTGGTCATGCACGACTGATGCGGTAAGGGTCCGCCAGCAGCGACGCGTCGACGCGGGGGCCTCAGAGGTCGTAGCGACCGAGGTCGTCCTCGAGGCGTTTCGCGTCGTCCGGCGACGGGCCCGTCGCCCGGTGCGACTCCGATCGCCCGGCCGGGCTTGCCCGCCGCCAACGCCGGACCCCGATCGCCAGCGCCCCCGCGGCGACGACGAAAGCGATCGCCGGCACCAGGTAGGCGGAGAGATCGAAGCCGGAGCCGCGCGGGAGGGCGAGGACCGGCCGCCCGTACTCGGTGACCAGGGCGTCCTTGATCTCGGCCTTGCTCTTGCCGGCGACGATCTGGCGCGAGATGAAGACCCTCTGTCGCTCCGCCTGCGGCGATTCAGACAGCTCCAGCAGGGTGCCGCAGATCGGGCACATCACCTCGTCTTCGAGGTCGGGAAGGCTGGTCTGCGGGGCGGCTGCGGCGGCGGATGCCGCAACCGCCAGCAGCGCCAGCGCAGCCACCAGGACCCTGCCTGGCGCCTTACTCGTGCGTAGCGCGAGAAAAGCGCCAGCCACGCTCATCGCGACCCTTCCACCATCGGCACGATGCGTTCCTCGAGGAAGCGCTCGTCGACCGGGCCGCGCCAGATCAGCGCCAGGCGCCCGCGCGGGTCGACGAGGAAGTTCTCCGGGACGCCGGTGGAGCCGAAGGCGTCGCCGCGCTCGTCGCCGACCGAGCGCAGCTGCGGGTAGGTGAGCCGGTGCTCCCGCACGAAGGCGAGGGCGTCCTCGCTGTTGTCCTGGACGTCGATCCCGAGGACGGTGACGCCCTGCCCGCGGAAGCGCCGCCAGAAGCGCTCCAGCTCCGGCGCCTCCGCTCGGCAGGGGTCGCACCACGAGGCCCAGAGGTTGACCAGCACCCAGCGACCGCGGTAGTCGGCGATCGAGCCCTGCCCGCCGCCGCCAAGCGCAGGCAGCTCGCGGTCCGGGACCGGCTCACCGACCGCAATCGTCGCCTCGCCCTTGCTCAGCAGGCCGAAGCCGAGCAGGCCGACGACGGCAAGCACGGCGAGAAAGGCGAGGAACGCGCGGACGCTCACGGGCTGGGAAGGTTAGCCCCCGCGCAACACCCGCCCTGGCCCTAGAATCGCCCCACGCGGCACGGGGCGCCGGCGGCGTCGGATCGCGGATACGCGCGGCTGCGAGAGCCTCCTTGAGCTCCTTATTGGTCAGCCCGCCCTCCGTGCGACCGAGTACTTCCGACAGGCTGCGCACGATCGACTCGTCGATGGTCGGATATCGCTTCGTCGACATGTGCACGTTCCAGCCGGGGTGGCGGGTTCCACGGGGGTATCCCTTACTTCACAGGCATTGCGTGGAACGAGCTGCGCTGATCCGGCTAGCGGAGATCAGTCGATCGAGCCGGCAGGCGCGACCCACTGGCTGGTGAAAGCGAGCACGGTCGCGAGGGTGTCGAAGTGGCGGTCGTAATGCAGCACGCCGAATCCCCGTTCCGCTGCCGCTGCGGCGATAAGTGCGTCGGGGACCCTGACCCGGTGGGCGCCGGCGGCGCCGCGCTGGGCCAGCTCGCGCATCGCCCAGGTCGCGGCGTCGGTGACCGAGCGGCTGATCGGTGCCTGGCGAAAGCCAGCCATCGCCACCGCGACGCGCTCGACGGCGTCGCGGTCGGGCGCGTCGAAGATCATCTCCATCGTCACCGGCGCACAGGCGACCAGCTCGCCTGCCTTCACCACCTCGCGCCATTGCGGCGCGACCTCCTTGACGCCGGCGCGCGCCCAGGCAGAGGTGTCGGCCACCCAGGGGCCCTTGGGCCAGCTCACCGGCTCCAGGCGCGCTCGCGGGCGCTCCGCAAGCGATCGAGGTCAAGACCGGAAGTGCCGTCGGCGACGCTGAGCGCGAAGTCCATGGCTTCCCTCTCGGCGGCCTCGTCGCCTTCGAAGGCCTCGGCGCCACGCAGCGCCAACTCCCGCACGACTTTAGAGGTCGGCGTCGAGGGACCCATCGCGGCGCGGCCACGCTTGATCGCCCGATCCAGGGCCGGGTCGCGGGGGACCTGCACGCGGTCATTGCGTTGCTTACGCTGGGTTGCCATGGGATGAGTGTACCCGCTGGCGGATACCAGAGGCAGAGCCGCGCCGAAGGTTGCCGCCTTTGACGATCCCCAACGCTGCCTGTTGGGTTTTGTTGGGACGCAGGGCCGCAGTTGCTTGAGATCACCTCGCAAACGGCTTGGGAATGGGAAATCTCTTGATGTTCGACAGTCGTTTCGAGCCGATAGAGTGGGAGTTGGCTCCCGCTCTAGGGGGTATCCCAGATGCCTCTAAAATGGCTCTGGAATGGGGAGTTCCCCCACGCGGACGTAGCTCAGCTGGTAGAGCGCGAGCTTCCCAAGCTCGAGGTCGCGGGTTCGAGACCCGTCGTCCGCTTCCCGCCTCGGCGCCTTACGCTTCGGCGCGAGCCGCCGCCGTTGCGCCTCGCCCGTCGGGAGGTGGTTTCCAGGCTGGTGTCGACGGCGCGGTAGAAGTGCTCGATCGCGCCGCGGACCTGGCGCTGGCTGACCATCTCCAGCAGGCCGGCCTTGGCCAGCTCGGTGACGTGGTAGTTGACGGTGCTGAGCGGAGCCTGCAGCTCCAGACTGAGGTCCTTGGGGGAAAGCGTTCGCCCGCCGTCGAGGCCGAGCACTTCGAGGATTGAAACGCGGAGGGGATGGGTATTGGCACGAGCCAGAAGCTGCCAGTTCACGAGACTCCTCACTTTCATTGACTGAGCGATACTCAAAAGAGACTAACGCACATCAACAAAATTAGGTAAACTAGCTCCGTAATCCGTTGAGAAGGAGGCTGGGTTGAAAGCGGGAGCAGGGGTGCGCGCGGTGCTTGTCCTGGCTGCGGTGACGCTTGGAATGGCGTTCGGATCGTCCGTCGCCACGGCGAGCACCGACGACATCATCGCCCCCTCCGATCCCGAAAACCCGCAGCCCGACAGCGGCTGGCAGGCGGGCACCTGCAAAACCGATACGCCCACCTGCGACGTCGACAGCCCCGACGAACAGTTCTTCGAACAAGCCGCGGGTCATCCACCGGTCGGATTCACGCAGTTCATCGTCGAACACGAACCCGGCGCTCTCGGCCCCGAAGAACCGATCGGCTCGCTGAAAACGGTCCACGTCGACCTCCCGGCCGGTCTCACCGTCAACCCGCAGGCCACCGAACAATGCACGCAAGCGGAGTTCGAAGGCACGCCCGCGGTCGCCTGTCCCGCGGCGGCGGTTGGGACCAGCTTCGTCACCGGCTCGGTGCTCGGGGTGCCCAGCCCGATCCCGCTGTCGGCCACCGTCTACAACATCGAACCTCCTGACGGAGACCCCGCCCGCTTCGGGTTCAACCTCGCCGGCAACAACATCTATCTGCGCGCCGACGTGTCCTGGCAGAGCGACTACCACGAGGGCTTCACCATCGACGTCCCCCCGGTGCCGCTGATCGAAGGGCTGATCCTCAAAAACCGGCTGGTCTTCGACGGCACCTCCGGGGTCGGCAACGGGACCTTCATCACGGCGCCGACGACCTGCCTCGGGGAAGCGACCTCCTCGTCTCCGTTCAGGGGCGTCTACTCGACCTGGTTGCTGGCCAGCTCGGTCGCCGAAGAGGAAGAACCGGGCTACGAGTTCCCCGCCGACGCGCAGCCGCCGCTCGAGTCGCGGATCCCGCCGGGAAGGTCACCGAAGGAGTGCGACACGATCCCCTACGACCCCTCGATCGCGGTCGAGCCCAACACCGGACAGACCGACTCGCCGGCACGGGCGGCGGTAACCGTCGAGGTGCCTGAGGTTCTCAACCCGCTGAAAGACGAACAGCAGGGGTCCTCGTACACCCGCTCGGCGCAGGTGACGCTGCCGGCTGGGATGGGCCTCAACCCGTCCGCCGCGAACGGGCTTGAGGCCTGCACCGACCCCCAGTTCGGCAAGGGAACCAAGAACCCGATTGCGTGCCCGGCGGCCTCCCGGATCGGCACGGTCGAGGTGGACACGCCACCGCTGCCGGACGGCTCGCTGACGGGCCCGGTCTACCTCGGCCAGCAGCTCAGCCGCGACCCGGCCTCCGGCGACCTGTACCGGATCTTCGTCCTGGCGGAGTCGGACCGCTACGGCATCTCGGCGCGCCTGCTTGGGAAGGTGAAAGCAGATCCCCAGACCGGGCAGCTGACGACGACCTTCGACGACGGTCCGCTGGGAAGCGTGCCGCTGCCGGGGCTGCCGCAGGTCCCGTTCAAGTCGTTCCGGGTCCGCTTCGACCACGGTGCCGAGGCGCCGCTGACCAGTCCGCCCACTTGCGGTCCGAGCACGACCGCCGCGCAGATGACCCCGTGGTCCTCCGCGCCGGGAATCGTGCCGGTCGGCGAGGAAGGCGGTCCCTCCGGCGACCCGCCCGCCACCCCGTCGGCGGACTTCTCGCTCGTATCGCTGCCGGGCGGCGGCGCCTGCCCGAAAGCGCTTGGCGAGCGCCCCTTCGCTCCGGGGTTCGGCGTGCGAACCGACCGCGCCAAAGCCGGTGCCTTCAGCCCGCTCAGCATGGACATCGCCCGGGCGGACGGCAACCAGGAGTTGAAAGGCGTCGACGTCGTCCTGCCGCCCGGTGTGACGGCGAAACTGGCCGGGGTCAAATACTGCCCGGAGGCGGCGCTCGCGGCCGCGGCCGCCAACTCCGGCGTCGCTGAGGCCGCTTCCTCCAGCTGCCCCGCGTCGAGCTCGATCGGGATCGCCGACGTCACCGCCGGCAGTGGCCCACAGCCCCTCCACATCACCGGCAAAGCCTTCCTCTCGGGGCCCTACAAAGGCGCCCCCCTCTCCCTGGCAGTCGTCACCCCCGCCATGGCCGGACCGTTCGATCTCGGCGCGGTCGTGGTGAGGGTGGCACTGTTCGTCGACCGCTCCACGGCCCAGGTGCACGCTGTCTCCGACCCGATCCCGCATGTCTACGGCGGCGCCCTGCTCGACATCCGTTCGGTCGCGGTGCGGCTCGACCGGCCGCGGTTCTCGCTCAACCCGACCAACTGCTCGCCGTTCACGGCCGCGGGCGTCCTGCGCGGCGGCGGCTCGAATCCCCTCGATCCGGCGACCTTCAGCGCCTTCCCGGTTTCGGCTCCGTTCCAGGTCGACAACTGCGATGCGCTCGACTTCAAACCGAAACTCTTCCTGCGCCTCTTCGGCGCCACCAAACGGGCGCAGAACCCGAAACTGCGGGCCGTCTACGTGGCCCGCGCGGGTGACGCCAATACGCGCAAGGCCGTCGTCACCCTGCCGCGCTCGCTCTTCCTCGATCAGAGCAGCCTCTCCAAAATCTGCACCCGGGTCCAGTACGACGCCAACGACTGCCCGAAGAACTCGCGCTACGGCTTCGCGCGAGCCTTCACGCCGCTGCTCGACGAGCCGCTGCAGGGCCCCGTCTTCCTGCGCTCCTCCGACAACGAGCTGCCGGACCTGGTCGCCTCGCTGCGCGGTCAGGTCGACGTCGACCTGGTCGGGCGGATCGACGCCGTCAAAGGCCGGATTCGCAACAGCTTCGAAACGGTGCCCGACGTGCCGGTCTCGAAGTTCGTGCTCACCGTGAGGGGCGGCAAAAAAGGGCTGCTGACGAACTCGCGCAACCTCTGCGGCAAAAAAGGCGCCGGCAAGATCCGCGCCGTCGCCAGGATCACCGGTCAGAACGGCAAGAAAGCCAACCAGCGGCCGAAGCTGCGGCGCAGCTGCAAAGGCAAAGCGAGAGGCAAAGGCAAACGCGGCCGCTAGCCTCCCGCGTCGGTGCGCCCGACGCTATCTGTCCTGATCGTCGCCTGGAACAGCCGCGAGGAGCTGCGGCGGACCCTGCCTGCCCTGCTGTCTGAGCTGTCGGAGGGCGACGAGCTGATCGTCGTCGACAACGACTCCACGGACGGGACGCCGGATGCGGTCGGCGCGCTGGCACCGGCAGCGCGGCTCGTGCAGACCGGTCGCAACGCCGGCTTCGCCGGGGCCTGCAACGAGGGTGCCGGGGTCGCCGGGGGGGACCTGCTGGTCATCCTCAACCCCGATGCGGCACCGCTGCCCGGCTTCGGCGCGGCGATCCGGCGGCCGTGGGTGGAGGAACGCGGCTGGGCAGCATGGCAGGCGCTGGTCGCCGACGAGGGCGGGACGCGGATCAACTCCGCCGGCAACCCGGTCCACTTCACCGGCATCGTCTGGGCGGGCAAGCACGGTCGTCCGATCGAGGAGGCGCCGATGGCCGGTGAGGTTGCAGCCCTCTCCGGCGCCTGCCTGGCGATCCCGCGCCGCACCTGGCAGGAGGTCGGCGGCTTCCCCGAGCGCTTCTTCCTCTACCACGAGGACGTCGACCTCTCGCTGCGCCTGCGGCTTGCGGGCGGCGTGCTGGGGATCGAGCCGAGCGCGATGGTCGACCACGAGTACGAGTTCGGCGCCCGCGAGCACAAGTGGCGCTGGCTGGAGCGCAACCGCTGGGCCTTCCTCATCCGCGTCTACCCGGCGAGCCTCTTGGCCCTGCTGGCTCCGGCTCTGCTCGCCACCGAGCTGGCGCTCCTGCCAGCCGCCGTCGCGGGCGGCTGGGGGAGGCAGAAACTGGCCGCGATCTGGGAAACGGCCGGCTGGTTGCCGCGCCTGCTGCGCGAGCGCCGTCAGATTCAGGCGACGCGCACTGTCAGCGCCGCCGAGTTCGCCTCCTGGCTCACCCCCGACCTCGACTCCCCCTTCATCCCGGCTCTCGCCCGCTCCCTGCCCGCTCGCCTGCTGCTCGGCACCTACTGGCGCCTCGTCCGGCTGATACTCAGATCGGCTGCGACGTTGGCCGGATCAAGATCTCGTTGACGTCCACCCCGGCCGGCTGCTCCATCGCGTAGAGCACGGCGCGGGCGATGTCCTCGTCGCTCAGCGCCCAATCGCCGGGGCGGTTGTCGAAGAAGGGGGTGTCGACCATGCCGGGCTCGATCAAGGTCACCCGGATCGCATGGTTGTTGTGCATCTGTCGCAGCTCCGCCCGCAGCGCCTCGCCGATCGCCGTCGCCGCCCACTTGGTCGCCGAGTAGAGCGACCCCGGCAGCGCCCGGCGGCCGGCGACCGAGCTGGTGACGATGAAGTGACCGTCGCCGCGCTCGAGCAGGTGGGGGAGGGTGGCCCGGATCGTCAGCGCGACGCCGTAGACGTTGGTGAGGACCATCGCCCGCCAGTGCTCGGGCGACTCCTCGAGGAAGCCGCGGGTGGCGCCGAAGCCGGCGTTGGCGAAGACGACGTCGATCCGGCCGAACGCGTCGAGCCCGGCGGCGGTCATCGCCTCCACCTGGTCCCACTCTGCGACGTCGCACTCGACCGCGATCGCTCGCTCCTCGCCGCCCAGCTCCGCCACCAGCTCTTGTAGTGGCTCCAGCCGCCGCGCCGCGAGGACGAGCCGGTACTTGCCGGCGGCGGCCCGCGCCGTGGCTGCGCCGATGCCGCTGCTGGCGCCCGTGATCAGCATCACCGGATCGCTTTGCTCGCCCGCCATGGCGGGATTCTCTCAGACTGACTTTGTCTTTCCTCGTGCCATTCGCGGAAAAAGGCGAAGTCAGCGAGGTGGCGCCTTGCGATAATCCACGGTCCGTGGATCCTGCCCGCAAGCGAAAGATCCGGCTCGTGGTCGCGCTCGGCGCCGCCGTCCTGCTCGCCGCCGCCCTGGTCTACACCTCCTTCAGCGCCTCGACCGAGGCGAAGGAGCCCTCGCAGCTGCTCAACGCCGCGCCCGGCGCCAGTTATGACCTGACCGGCCGCGTCGTCGCCGGCTCGGTCCGCCGCGAGGGCGAGAGCCTGCGCTTCCGCGTCGCCGACCGCGACGACGCCAGCCAGAGCATCCCGGTCACCTACAGCGGCACCGTTCCCGACCCCTTCCGGGGCGGGCGCGAGATCGTCCTCACCGGCACCGTCGAGAACGGGGTCTTCGTCGGCGAGCGGGACACGCTCGTCACCAAGTGCCCCTCCAAGTTCACGACGGACAGCCCGGCCGCGAATGCCAGCTAGCCTCGGCAGCGCCGCCCTGGCGCTCGCCTTCCTGACCGCGGTCTTCGCTGCGGTGGCGGCGCTGGTAGGCAGCCGCGGCGAGCGGCGCTGGGTCGACCTCTCGCGCCGCGCCGTCTACGCGCTCTGCGCGCTGCTGACCTTCTGCGTCGTCGTGCTCGAGATCGCCTTTGCCGGCGACGACTTCTCCTTCGCCCTCGTCCAGCAGCACTCCTCGATCGACACCCCAGCCTTCTACAAGCTGGGCGCGATGTGGTCGAGCCAGGAGGGCTCGCTGCTGCTCTGGGCCTGGGTGCTCTCGATCGCCGCCTCGGCGGCGCTCTACGCGACGCGTAACAGGCTGCGCGAGCTCGTCCCCTACGCGACCGCCACGATGGCCGCCATCGCCGCCTTCTTCACCGGCCTGATGCTGTTCGGCGGCGGCGTCGACCCGTTCGAGACGCTGAGCCCGGCGCCGGCCGACGGGATCGGCCTGACGCCGCTGCTGCAGCACCCGAGCATGATGATCCACCCGCCGATGCTCTACTCGGGGTACGTCGCCTTCACGATCCCCTTCGCCTTCGCGATCGGAGCCCTGGCTGCCCGCCGCCTCGACGCCGCCTGGATCCGCTCCACCCGCCGCTTCGCCCTGATCGCCTGGGCCTTCCTCGGCCTCGGCCTGCTGCTCGGCGCCCGCTGGTCCTACACCGAGCTCGGCTGGGGCGGCTACTGGGCCTGGGACCCGGTCGAGAACGCGGCGCTGATGCCGTGGCTGACCGGGACCGCCTTCCTGCACTCGATCATGGTGCAGGAGAAGCGGGGGATGTTGAAAGTCTGGAACGCCTCGCTGATCGTCGTCACCTTCTCGCTGGCGCTGCTCGGCACCTTCCTCGTTCGCTCCGGCGTCCTGCAGTCGATCCACGCCTTCGGCGACAGCACCGTCGGCCCCTACATCCTCGGCCTGATCGCGGTCGTGCTGGTCGGCTCGACGGCGCTGATCGTCTCCCGCCTCGACGACCTGCGGGCGCCGAAGCGGATCGACTCGCTGGCCTCGCGCGAGTCGGTCTTCCTGGTCAACAACCTGCTGCTGGTGGCGCTCACGGCGACGATCTTCTGGGGCACCTTCTTCCCCCTGATCGCCGAGCTCTTCACCGGCGAGAAGGCCTCGCTGGCGGCGCCCTGGTTCGACAGCTACACGACGCCGCTGGCGATCCTGCTCGTCCTCTTCACCGGCATCGGGCCGCTGCTGGCCTGGCGCCGGGTCAGCTGGGCCTCGGCGAAGCGGGTCTTCCTCGTGCCGACGTTCGTCGCCGTTGCCGTCGGCGCAGTGCTGGTGCTCGCCACCGACGCCGTGCAGAGCCTCTGGGCCTTGGCGCTGTTCGTCTTCGCCGCCTTCGCCCTGACCGGTCTGGCGCAGGAGTTCTGGCGCGGCGCCGCGGCGCGCCGCTCGCTATCGGGCGGTTCGATGCCGGCGGCGCTGCTCGCCGTCATCTCGCGCAACCGCCGCCGCTACGGCGGCTACGTCGTCCACGTCGGCGTCGCGGTGCTGCTGATCGGGATCGCCGCCTCCTCCAGCTTCCAGACCAACCGCGACCTGCGCCTGGCGCCGGGGGAGAGCGCGGTCGTCGACGATCGCACCTTCACCTACGAGCGCCCCACGGTCAGGACCGAACCCGAGGCACTCACTTTCGGCGCCTTGCTCTTGGTCGAGCAGGACGGCGAGCGGGTCGCGACGCTGCGGCCGAGTCGCCGCTACTTCCGTCCCAGCGGCAGCGAGGGGGGGACGATCGGCAGCTACTTCGAGGGGGAGGCGACGAGTGAGGTGGGGCTCGAGCCGGGTCCCACCAGCGATCTCTGGACGGCCGTGCAGCCCGACATCTCAGCGTTGATCGGCCGTGCCGCCGACGCCGATCGCGGCTTCCGTGCTTGCGTCGGCGGCGGCCCCGGCGTGCCGCCACAGTGCCGCAGCCTCTCGCGGCTGATGCGAGCCGCCGCCGCCGAGCCGCGCCTGCAGCCGGTCGCGCTGGCCCAGATCGAGAGCCTGCAGGCGGCGACGGCCGAGCGGCTGGCGCGGAGCTACCTCGCCGACCGCGGCGTCGCCACCTTCCGGGTCATCGTCGACCCGCTCGTCACCTGGATCTGGATCGGCGGTCTGATCGCGCTGACCGGCGCCCTGATCGCGATCTGGCCGGCGCGGCGTGCCCGCCGCACGCCGTCCGGCAACGGCGAGCTGGAGGCGCTGAAGGAAGCGAAATACCGCGAGATCCGCGACGCCGAGCTCGACCACGCGGCCGGCAAGCTCTCCGACGAGGACTACGCCCTGCTCGACGCCGAGCTGCGCCGCGAGGCGGTCGAGATCCTCGACCGCGAGATCTTCAGCAGCACCAGGGTGTTGACGACGAAGAGGATCGAGAAGAAGATCGTCGCCCGATCCAAGTTGCGCTCGACCATCGAGCCGCCGCCGAAGGAGCTGCCGCCGCCGCCGATCCCGAAGGCGCCGGAGAGCCCCGCGTCTTTGCCCGAGTGCAGCAGCACCAGGAAGATGACGAGGACGGCGAGGATCACCTGCACAAGCGAGAGCAACGTGTACACGGGGCGGATGGTAGCGAGCCGGCCCTCCGTCGTGCGCGTGAGCGCCCCATGTGAATGCGAGACACGCTGCCGTCTCTTGTTGCTTTGATTGACAAATAGCGCTACTCTGTCAATCGAGTAGACGAAGATCAGGTATCTGACAAGGGGGATCTGTGGAGGCACATGCGCATTCGCACGGAGAGGCGATCGAGGTCAATCCCGCAACCTGGAGCGACCCGAAGCGCTACGCCTGGCTGCTGGGGCTGATCGTGCCGGTGCTGCCGTTCCTCGCCTGGGGACTGGTAGGGCTGACCGGGATCGGCGCCTTCTGGTTCTTCGGCCCGATCCTCGTCTTCGTGATCTTCCCCTTGCTCGACGCGATCGTCGGCATGGATGCCGAGAACCCCCCCGACAGCATCGTCAAGTGGCTCGAACAGGACCGCTACTACCGCTGGTGCACCTACGTCTTCATCCCGCTCCAGTACGCCGGCCTCGTCTTCGCCTGCTGGCTCTGGGCAGAGGGCGGGCTCTCGACCCTCGAGAGCATCGGCCTGGCGTTGACGATGGGGATGGTCAGCGGCATCGCGATCAACACGGCGCACGAGCTGGGCCACAAGCGGGCCAGCCTCGAGAAGTGGCTGAGCAAGGTGGCGCTGGCGCAGAGCGGCTACGGGCACTTCTTCATCGAGCACAACCGCGGCCACCACGTCCGCGTCGCCACCCCCGAGGACCCCGCCAGCGCCAGGCTGGGGGAGAGCTTCTGGGCCTTCCTGCCGCGCACCGTCGCCGGCAGCCTCGGCTCGGCCTGGGGCCTGGAGCGGATCCGGCTCGACCGCGTCGGCCACCGTGCCTTCTCGGTCCACAACGACATCCTCCAGGCCTGGGCGATGACGGTCGTCCTGTTCGCCGCGCTCACCGTCGCCTTCGGCCTCGTCGTCCTGCCCTACCTGCTGCTGCAGGCGGCGATCGGCTTCTGCCTGTTGGAGGTCGTCAACTATCTCGAGCACTACGGTCTGCGACGGCAGAAGAAGGAGGACGGCCGTTACGAGCGCTGCCTGCCCGAGCACAGCTGGAACAGCAACAACGTCGCCTCCAACGTCCTCCTCTACCACCTGCAGCGCCACAGCGACCACCACGCCAACCCGACCCGGCGCTACCAGGCGCTGCGCCACGTCGACGAGGCGCCGCAGCTGCCGACCGGCTACGCGGGGATGATCGTGCTCGCCTGGTTCCCGCCGCTCTGGCGCCGAGTGATGGATCGCCGCCTGCTCGACCACTACGGCGGCGACTTGACCAGGGCCAACATCCAGCCGCGGGCGCGCGGCAGGGTGCTGGCCCGCTACGGCGCGACCGCATCGTGAGCGCCTGGCGCTGCCCCAGCTGCGGTTACGTCTACGACGAGGAGGCGGGGCACCCGCGCGAGGGCTTTCCGCCGGGAACGTCGTGGAGCGAGGTGCCGGACGAGTGGCACTGCCCCGACTGCGGCGTCCGCGACAAGGTCGACTTCGAGCCGGCCGGGGAGTGAGCGCGGTGGCCGCGCCCGCTGCCACGATTGAGGAGATGGCAACTGCCCCCGAGCGAGCTCCGTACGCCGTCGCGGCGCGCCAGCTGCTGCGCGAGACGCTGTTCGGCGCCGCTCGCGACGAGCTGCAGCAGCGGGCCTGGTCGGAGATCACGATGGCCGACGTCGCCAGGGCCGCCGGGGTCAGCCGCCAGACCCTCTACAAGGAGTTCGGCAGCCGCGACGAGTTCGCGCAGGCCTTCGTCATCCAGGAGGGCGAACGCTTCCTCGACGCGGTCGATGCGGCCGTTCGCCAGCACCTCGACGACCCCCGCGCCGCGGTCGGGGCGGCGCTGGAGATGTTCCTGCGCAGCGCCGGCGAGGATCCACTGGTCCGCATCCTGCTCAGCGACGACGGCACCGGCGGCATGCTCCCCTTCGTCACCACCCAGGGCATGCCGGTCGTCCAGTGGGCGACCGCCCGCCTGACGGCGACGATCGAGCAGGGCTGGCCCGAGGCGCCGCCCGCCAAAGCCCGCCTCCTCGCCGAGACCCTGGTCCGCCTCGCGATCAGCCACATCACCGCCCCCGGCGATACCCCCGAAGCCACCGCCGCCCACACCGGCGAGCTGCTCGGCCCCTTCATCGACGAGGCGCTGGGAACGGCCTAACCGTCGGTTGCCGTCATCGTCAGGCGGCGGCGCAGGTTGGCGCGGACCTCTGGCCACTCGTCGTCGACGATGCTGAAGTAGGCGGAGTCGCGGACGCCGACGTCGGGCACGGTCATGTGCTTGCGCATCACGCCCTCGAACCGGGCCGGCAGCGCGGCGAGGGCGGCGCGGGAGCGCTCGTTGCGGGCGTCGGTCTTGAATTCGACCCGCAGGCAGCCGAGGCGTTCGAAGGCGTGCTCCAGCATCAGCAGCTTCGCCTCGACGTTGGCGCCGGTCCGCCAGGCGCTCGGCGTCAGCCAGGTCCAGCCGATCTCCACGGCGCGGTCGGCGGGGCGGACGTTGAGGTAGCGGCTGCTGCCGATCAGCTCGCCGCTGCGCCGCTCCCGCGTCGCGAACGGGCCCTCCTCGCCGCTGCGGGCGGCGTCAAGGGACATCCGCAGACAGCGGTCGAAGTAGTCGCGGCTCTCGCCGACGTGGGCGAGCCAGGTCCAGATCTCCGGCGGCCGCGCCGCCTCCCAGAGCCCGTCCGCATGCTCCTCGGCGAGCGGCTCGAGGACGACGATCGAGCCCTCCAGGCGAGCGGTCAGCGGTCCGTCGAAGGCAGCCATGCGTGCAGACGGTAACCGCCACCTTCCGGCCGCTGGGCTCAGACCTCCAGCAGCAGGGTGACCGGGCCGTCGTTGACGAGGGCGACGCCCATGCAGGCTCCGAACACGCCCTTGGCGGCGCCGAGCCGCTCGCAGAAGCGGTCGTAGAGGGGCTCGGCCAGCTCGCCGGGCGCGGCCTCGACGTAGCTGGGTCGGTTGCCCTTGCGGGCGTCGCCGTAGAGGGTGAACTGGCTGACGCAGAGGACCTCGCGCTCGCCCAGCGCCTCGTTCATCCGCCCCTCGGCGTCGTCGAAGATCCGCAGCGCCCGCACCTTGTCGGCGAGCCGGTCGGCCTCCGCCTCGGTGTCCTCGCGGCCGATCCCGAGCAAGACCAGGAGGCCGGGGCCGATCTGCGCCACCCGCTCGCCCTCGACGTCGACCGCCGCCTGGCTCACCCGCTGCACCAGCGCCCTCATCCGCAGCTCCCGCGCACGGGGCAAAGCTACGAAACTCCGGCGCGATGCGCCTCTCGCTCTCCGACACCTGCCGGTTGCGGCTGCTCGAGGAATCCGATGCGGCGGAGCTGCACGGGTTGATCGAGGCAAACCGCGACCTGCTCGCACGCTGGCTGCCCTGGGCCGCGAAGCAGACCTTCGAGGACACGCTCGAGTTCGTCGGGCGGACGAAAGAGCAGCCGATCGGCAACGACGGCTTCCAGCTGGCGATCGTCTGCGCAGAGCGGATCGCCGGGGTCGTGGGCTATCGCGACGTCGACTGGGAGCAGCGCTCGACCAGCCTCGGCTACTGGCTCGGGGCAGAGCACCAGGGCCGCGGCACCATGACCGAGGCGGTTCGCGCCCTCGTCGACCACGCCGTGTTCGGGTGGCGACTCGATCGGGTCGAGATCCGCGCCGCGGTGGACAACCGCCGCAGCCGGGCGATCCCCGAGCGGCTCGGGTTTCGCCTCGAGCGGACGTTGCGGGCGGCGGAAGTCGTCGGCGGTCGCCAGCTCGACAGCGCCGTGTACGCGGTCTCGGCTGAGGCGTGGCGCGTCAGTTAGCGCGCTCGGCGCCCAACTCGGCGATCGCCAGCCCTATGCGGCGCCTCGCCTGGTCTTATGGCGTGCAGGGAGCGCTACGGCTCCGGCCGGGGTCGCCGATCAGAACCGCGATGGCGTGGTCGTAACACGCCAATCGCGGTCGCGCTCGTCGAGCGTCGCGCAGAGGATCCGCTGACCGTCGGTGCGGACGTTGACGAGGCCGTAGATCAGGCCGGTGACGATCGCGGTGTTGCCCATCGGGCGATCGCCGGACCCCGGGAAGCCGCCGGGTTTGGTCTCGGTGAAGTGCAGCCGGCCCTCCTTGAAGGCGTCGCCCTCGAGGGTCGCCGCTTTTCCGTCAGCGCCGTCGTAGTCAAGCTTCGTCGGGTGGCCGATCCTGACGCTGCGGGCCAGCTCAGTCGAGTAGATCAGCGGTGAGACCAGCTCGTCGCCGTCCATTTCCAGATAACCGCTGATCGCGCTGGCGGCGACGACCGAGGCGCGCGGGTGGTCATGGGCCTCGTTGTCGCCGGAGGAGATGACCGTCACGGCGGGGCTCATAGCTTTCAGGAAGGCGAAGGAGATGTCTCCGCTGCCGTGATGGCAGGCCTTGCCGACGTCGCAGAGGAACTCGTCGCGGCGGCCGGTGTAGTCGGCGAGGAGCGCCTCCTGGCTGTTGCGGTTGAGGTCGCCCGTGAGCAGGATCCGGCAGGAACCGAAGTTGAGGCCGAGCAGAAGGCTGTTGCCGTTCGTGTTCTGCGGATCGCTGCCGCCGAAGCGGCGGATCGCGGGCTTCTCGTCGACGTCGAACTGGACCGGCGCGAGGACCTTGATCGCGGGCTCGCCCGCGACTCCGGGCCCGAATCCGGGCACGTGATCGTCGACGCTGGAGAGCCGCTCGATCGGGGTGGGATGGTTGTTGGTCCAGCGGGTGTCGAGCGCCGCCTGCATGAACTCGGCCCATTCGCCCTGCAGGGCCGGAGTGCCGCCGGGCGCCAGCGCCGCCGCGACGGCTTTGCGGTCGCCGACGAGCTGGGTGAAGAAGCTCTCGCCGTCGACTTTCTTGTGCGCGCCGAGCCAGCGTTCGCCGTTGGCGCGCCGCCACCAGCCGATGCCGGCGTGGTACAGGGCCTTGACCCGGACGTCGCCGCAGTTCAGCTCGTCCGTCTTGTCGACCTCGAGCAAATCCGTGAGCCCGCCGTAGTGGTCGGCATCGCAATGGCTCGCGATCATCGCGTCGAGGACGATCCTGTCCTCGCCGTAGTCGTGGAAGAACTTCCAGTCGACGAAGTCGGCCGCGCTCTTGCCGGTGTCCTGCGACTTGCGGCGGTAACCTCCGTCGATCATCAGGTGCCGCCCGTTCGGGGTTTTGATCAGGATCCCGTCGCCCTGGCCGACGTCGATGAAGTAGAGCTCGAGCAAGGCCTCCCCGCCGAGCGCCGACTTCTCGACCCAGCCGTAGTTCGCCCGACCGCGGGCCCGAACTTTGACGCGACCGCGCGATTTCTCGACGATCTCCACCCGATCGCCCCAGAGAAGGTGCATCCGCGCCTTCGAGCCCGTCGCCTCGTCGAAGAGGGGTGCCGTATCGACACTGACATGGTCGAAAACAGGAACAGGGCTCATCGCAAGGCAGAGTTAAATCAGATTCCACCGACTTTTGTCGAACGGATCGATCAGTCCCTACGCGCGACAGCCCAAGCGTATGGCGGCGCTGTCTCCAGCGCTGGGTTTTCGAGCCACCGGTGGGGGTGCGGTCGAATCCCCGTTTACGGGGGTATTCGATGCGGCTGAATGGAGTCGAACCATCACGCCCCGTTAGGGACACAAGGCCCTCAACCTCGATGGGAGGGCCTTTCTCGATGACAATTGGCGTTGCCACACGATCGTAGCTGCTCTGGGCTCACGCCCGGGATGCGGAAAACGGTCCGAGGAACGGTCCGATGAGCTGACGGCTCAGGATTCAGCTGATTCTCCCGAGACGACACCACAAGGTGTATAGTGATGCTATGAGCAGAACGCAGGTCTATCTGGGCGAGGGAGAGCTCGAGCTTCTCGAGCGCGCCTCCCGCGATACCGGCGCGTCCCGTTCGGAGCTGATCCGCCGCGCGGTGCGCATAACCTTCGGCGAGCAGGGGAAGGACGAGAAGCTTCGTGCTCTCAAGGCCAGTGCCGGCTCTTGGCGGGGCCAACGTGTCAGCGGCGCCGAGTACGTCGACGCGCTCCGCAGCGGTGACCTCAACGATCGCTTGGCCCAGCTCGGCGTCAAGTGAAGCTGCTCGACACCAGCGTCGCAATCGATCACCTACGCGGCTCGTCGCCCGCTGTTGATCTCCTGAGTGGCCTGATCGATGCCGAAGGGTCGCTCCTCGCCAGCGAGATAGTGCGCTTCGAGCTGCTCGCAGGCGTGCGAGAGAAGGAGGTCGAAGCATTGGAGCGGTTCTTCTCGGCAGTAACCTGGATTCCGGTCGGGGAGGAGGTGGCACGAGCCGCCGGCTCGCTCGCCCAACGCCACCGCCGCGCTCACAGCGGCATCGACGACGCCGACTATCTAATCGCCGCCACCGCCTTCCTGCTCGATGCGGAGCTGCTGACCACCAACGTGCGCCACTTCCCGATGATCGCCGGGCTAGAGTCCGCCTACTGAGCGGAACAGGTCAAGCCGCGGCAGTCTCCATAAGACGGGGTTATCGGGCGTTGATCGCCCCCAATCACCGATCCCCACTCTCGACCCCGTGGCGTCCGTTGGCCCAAAGATGATTGATTGTCATGAAGCTAGTCAAGGCAAGGGTCGAGGGTTATCGCTGCGTCAAGGACGAGACCATTGACCTCGGATCTCTTACCTCCCTTGTGGGCAGTGGAGGCGTCGGCAAGTCGGCCCTCCTGCGTGCCATTGATTGGTGTGTAAACGAGCGCCCGGGAGAAGAGGAGGATCTCTACCGTGATCCAGAGGGCAACGCCGCGGAGCGCATTGTCGTCACCCTCCACTTTGCCGACATAGGCGAGCCCGAAGCGGAGGCACTCGGTCGCTACGCGGCGGGCGATCAGACGACGATCGCCCGAATATGGACGCCTGGCGAATCCCCTGTGCTCTCCGGCTCGGCGTACTTCTACAAGCCCTTCGACGCCGTGCGTGCCGAGAAGGGAGCAAAAAGGACGGCCGCCTACAAGACCCTCTTCGACGCGGAGGGCGAGGAGAAGGGCTACCCGACACCAAGAGCGACCAAAGTTGCCGATGTCGATGCCCACATGGCTCAGTTCGAGCGCGAAAACGCTGACACCCTCTGTGAGCTGCGCCCGCCTGAGGCTACCCACCTCTTCGGCTTCACCAGCGGCCCCAAGCTCCGTGACTGCTTCGACTACGTCTTCGTCAGTGCGGATACCGATGCGCCCGACGCACTCGGCGAGGGTCGTGACTCGCCGCTCACTCAACTGCTCGCAAACATCGGCGGCGTCGACGAAGAGACCCAGGAGAAGATCGACAACCTTCAGGCCGAAACCCAGGAGAAGACCAGCGCCCTGTATGGGGATGCGCGCGAGGAAGCGCTGCGCAGCCTCGAGCAAGGGATCACCGATCGGGTGCAGGACTATGTTCCCGATGCCTCGGTCCAGGTCACCGAGGAACTCGCTTCGGCCGCACCGCCAAAGCCAAAGCCGAAGGTGCAGATCGTCCATGGCGGGGGTTTCCCCACGGACGTCGAGCGCCAGGGCCACGGCCTGCAGCGCACGCTCGTTATCGCCGTCCTGCAGGTTCTTGCCGAGGTCAGACCGTCGGGCGACGCAGGCGAGGGGCCCCCTCAGAAGTCGCTGATGCTCGCCATCGAGGAGCCTGAGCTCTACCAGCATCCATTGCAGGCCCGCGCGGTTGCCGCCGCTCTGCTTCAGCTCTCGGCCGGAACCGAGGACGAGGCCGGTCCTCAGATCACTTACAGCACCCACTCCGAGCACTTCGTCAAGCCCGCCCTCTTCGAGGACCTCCGAGTCGTGCGGCGGGAGGGTGGCGCCGATACCTCGGTTGTTGCCGCCGACCCCCGCCTCGTAGAAGGGGCTCTAGAGGAGGTCGGTCTCGCCGATCAGGAGTCGCAAGTAAGGAACACGCTTCAGCCAGTCTCAGCCAAGCTGTCTTCGCCAAGCGCGTTGTCCTTTGCGAGGGCCGTACCGACTCTGTGCTTCTTGAAGCGGTGGCCTCCATCGACCGCCCGTTTGAGCAGGACGGCATAGCTGTCGCCGAATGCCACGGAAAGTCGATCATTCCGGTCGCTCTTGCGATCCTCAACGGACTCGGCATCCCATGTTTTGTCCTCTTTGACGCCGACAGTCAAATCAAGGAGAAGCTTGAAGAAAGCGATAATGGCTCCCAAGCCGAGCGCGACGCCCAGATTACGGCTATCGCCACCAAGAATCGCCAACTCCTCGAGCTCTGCGGCGAGGCTCCCGAGGACTGGCCCGACCGCGATGTCCGCGACCGCTGCGCCAACTTCACAGGAAACGTCGAGTCAGACATTCCTGATGTATGGCCCGCGCTCGTCGCCGAGCGCGACCGCATTGCTACCGAGATCGGTCTCAAGCCGAAGTCCGGAGAGGTTTACCGCCGCGCTCCCGAAGGGGCCGGCGAAATCCCCGAATTCTTTGAGCGCCTGCTCGCCGCGATTCGCGCCATCGACTGATGGAACGCTCTTCTGGGGTCGCCGTGGTCAGCTATTACGAGCACAGATCGAGCCTCTCATTCTCTAGCTGGTTCATGTAGCTGCTAAGCTCGTTACATGACGCTACATCGCTCAGATAGCGAGGTCGGCGTTCGAGAGTTGCATGATCGCCTCAGCGAGTACTTGGAGCGCGTGGAGGGGGGAGGCGAGATCGTCGTGACCCGGCGTGGCCGACCCGTGGCGCGCCTCAGCGGGCTCGGTGAGCGGCCGCTCGATTCTCTCGCGCGACGTGGCCTGGTCCGGATGCCTCAGGGAAAGCGTTCTCCTCGATCGGCGCAGGTAAAGGGCACCGGCTCGGTCTCCGACCTCGTCTCCGAGCAGCGGGCCTGATCTTCTACTTCGACACCTCGGCGCTGGTCAAGCTCGTCGTCGTCGAGGACGGGTCCGAGTTGGCCGCCGAGTTTTGGGACAGCGCCTACCCAGCAGCGTCGAGCATCCTCGCCTATCCAGAGGGACGGGCCGCCTTGGCGGCTGCCCGGCGCTTGGATCGTCTCCGGGAAGAGGAGCACCGGGAGGCGCTCGCGGCCTTCGAGGAGCTCTACGCGGAGTTGACTACGGTCGGGGTCGACCAGGAACTTGCCGCTCGCGCTGGCGAGTATGCCGAAGACCTGGGGCTGCGTGGCTATGACGCGGTCCATCTCGCCACCGCGCTCGAACTCGGCGACGAGGAAGTCGCCCTCGTGACGTGGGATCGCGATCTCGCTCATGCGGCGGAGCAGGTGGGTTTGGGTCAGGCCGGCTTGACCTAAGTGTGGGTCAGCTTCACTGAACGCCCTGTCCACCTCCACTCTCGCCGTCGCCAGGCGCATAGTCGGCATTTCCGGCTCTGATGCCCTACAATGATGCGCATGACCCGCACCACGGTTGATGTAGACGAGCGCGCCTTGGACGCTGCTCGTCGAGAGCTGGGCACCGACGGTCTCAGCGAGACGGTTAACGCCGCCCTTCGCGACGCCGCGCGACGCCGGGTCCTTAAGGGATTCGACGTGGTCCGCGATGTCGATGGCACCCCGCAAGAAGTCGCCGCTGGCCGTGAGCATTCCTGAGCACTGTGGCTAATCTGCAGCTGCTGCAACTCGATCGACCGGCGCTCTTCGATACCGGTGTCTGGACCTGGGTACGTGATCGTCGCTTTCCCGAGCTCGCGACTTGGTTCAACGCAGCCGTCGAAGCGGGTCTCGTCCTAGTCTGCGACCTGGTGATCCTCGAGTTGACGCGCCTTGCCCCCAACGAAGGACGTGCTCGGGAGATCGCCGACCGTCTCGCTGCCTTCGAGGCAATCCCAATGCCGACCCGGCTTTGGTCGCAAGCGAGAGAAACTCAATTGGCTCTGGCGACAAGCGGCGATCACCGCCGGGTTCCGCCGGCGGACCTGCTCCTCGCTAGCGCAGCCGAGGAGGCCGGCGTGGCGCTGGTTCACTACGACCGCGACTACGAGCGGATCGCGGCGGGCAGTGGGCTTCGGCACGAGTGGCTAGCGCCAGACGGAACTCTGGCCTGAGAAGGGCAGCGCAGTGCACAAGGATCGGCGAACTTGCGCGGCTTGCCGCGCAGCTGTCCTCGGCAAACGGCGGTCGAGGAAGGTCTCGCTACGACGAAAATGGTCCGCAAACGGTCCGCAGGAGACCTCGGAGGGAGAGGACTCCTCCGAGATCTAGACCTCGAATCTTCGTGATTTGCAGGAGATTCTTAGTGCGGCTGAATGGAGTCGAACCATCACGCCCCGTAAGGGGCACAAGGCCCTCAAATGGTCTGAGGGCGTTTCAGTGATGTACGACTCTCTCAGGTCACCTGAGGTGCTCTGAGGTGACGTAAGTTACCGATCTGGAGGTCCGCAAAAAGGTCCGCGGGTTCGTCGGCCCCGGTTCAGGCTGCACCCGGATCCTCGAGGCCTGAGATCAGTCGCTCCACCGCCCGGTGGTCGCCGGCGGCGATCCGTTCGATCGGCTTCTCGTCGTCGAGCAGGTCCATCGGCTGGTTGAGCCACACCGGGATGTAGGCGGGGTGGACGACGCGAGCGAGGCGCTCAACGATCGAGGAGAGCTTAGCCAGGCGCTCGGCATGTGCTCCGCTGGGAGCCATGTGGGCATTCAGCCATTCCCGCACCGCTCGGCGCGGCGCCGGTGGCGCCGGCGATATCGCGGTCGGACAGATGCCCGGTGTCACGAACGTGAATCGCCACTTCGGCGCCGGCAGCTGCCATGTCTCGATGGTAAGGCTCAAGCGCGATTTCGAGTGGCTCGCTACAGCCGTCCGGCTCTCCGCTCCTCAGCCACCAGGGCATCGACACCTTCCAGCACTTCCTCGGCGCCGACACGCCGCCAGGGCTCGCGGGTGTTGCCGTCCGGGGAATGGCGGTGGTAGGGCATCTCCGGATGGCGCTGGGGGTCGAAGCAATAGCGAAGCGATGCGCCTCCCACCTGACCGTGGTAGGAGTAGCCGGCCAGCCAGTAGCCCTGCTCCTCGTAGGCGTTCTCGACCCAATCGGCTGACCAGAGCTCGGCGATGCTGAAGGTGATACGAGGATCGGGCTCGGCCTCCTCCCCCTCGCCTTTGAGAGCGACGCCCTTCAGCCGTACGAGCCCCAGGGGTGGATCGTCACGCCACTCGTTCGGGTCGCGGCCACCGGGGTCGACCAGGTAGCCACGGGCGAAAAGCAGCTCCTGGAGCTGCTCGAAGCGCCGGTAGGCGATCAGGATCGGTCGCTCGCGCATGGGCGTCGGTTCTACAGGCGCCACCGGATATCTCATGCCTGGAGCCCGCTACGAGGAATCTCTGGAATTAGAGGATTACTTGGAATCAGCCGATATAGCTGCAACAATGCCTGAAGCCTAAGGGCCGACAGATGACCGAGCTCTCCGATCACTACATGCGCGTGCGGGACTATGCCCGCAGGTTCTCCCTCGATGAGTCGACCGTCTACAAGATGATCGAGCGGGGGGAGATCAAGGCCATCCGCATCGGCAAGAAGACGCTGCGCATTCCCTCCAGCGAGCTGGAGCGCTACCTGGAGCGCGAGCCGACCACGGACCCCGAGGCCGCCTCCTTGGAGGAGAGGGTCGAGGCGTTTCGCAAGGCAAACGGTAAGGACCCCGGCTCCTTCGTTGACGCCTGGCGCAGCGGCGAGATCGAGGATACCCCCGAGAACGCCGAGATCGCGATTGAGGCCCTTGCCCTGCGCACGGCCCAAGCTCGCCAGCACGTCGCTGCTACGTAGATGAGTTCTCACTCGGCGGAGGCCCCGCAGCTGCTCGAGGGCGACGGCGACGCGGTCGGCACGCTCGCAGGGGCGCGGCATGACAAAGACTTTCGCGCTCCCTAACTCAAACTCGGGGCGGTGACCGTGGTCCTTGAACGGGCCGAACAAGGAGGTGGCCGTCCTCTAGAAGGTGAAGATCAGGAGGGTGGGGCGGTGTCTGCGCAGCTTCTCGGCCAGCAGCCGCTCGCCTCGATCACCTTAAGGCAGTCGCGGGAGCGGTGCCCGACGAGCATCGCCCTCGAGTGCGGCTGCGCCCGCGACGAGCTCGGCGGCTATGACCCGCTCGAAGGCGGCAGCGGTTGCGAGGCGCCGCCACATCGACTGGGCATCGGTCACGATCGGGAGCGGCACGGGCGTCGTGCTGGCGTCCTGCGGATCCAGCACCCCCTCGGCAAGGACGCTCTCGCTGCTGCTCTCGAGTAGCTCGACGTGCAAGCGCCGCAGTGAGCTCAGGCGTTCCCCGAGCGACTTGCCTGGCCGGGTCGCTCGGTGAGCCCGCAGCCGCACCTCGCGCCCACCCACGTCGAGCATTGCCTCGTAGACGAGTGCGCCCCCTGCGAGCGCCACCCGCCCGTCGCGCAGCATGGCCTCGCCGACGGCGGGCGCCCTCACCCGGCCGACGAGCCTGGCCTCCCGCGAGAGTCCGGCGACGAACGCCGCGGTGTCGGGCACTTCCGCGGCTAGCTCCGTTTGCCCCAGCGACCCCGTGTGCCGCTCACGCCACGAGACGCGGACGCCCGGCTCCTCCATCCTCGTCGCCTCGGGCGTCAGCGCGACACCACGATCGCGGTCCGCCGCGCCGAGGTAGCGACAGGCGTCGCTGTAGCCCATCGCCACGAGGGTGGCCGCGTCGATCCGTCCCATGAAGAAGTCGGGATCGAGCGGGATCGGATGTCGCGGCTTGACCACGTGGACGATCACCGGCCGCCGTTGCCCGTAAGGCGAATGCCCGGCGACGATCGCCTCGTTCAGCTCGTGGATGCGGTCGAGCTCCTCGAACAGGACGCCGTTGGCACTCTGCTCGATCATGTGCACGTATTGCGGGAACGGCCCGTCGCGGTAGGCGGGGGTGTTGCCGATGCACCAGGGGATCCACAGCTCCTCGGCGCCGCGCTTGACGGCGCCGATCAGGTTCGCGTCCTTGATCCACACGGAGTCGAGGTAGGGCGTCCCGGCGCGCCGCACCGCGGGCATCAGCACCGGCAAGGAGATGCCGGCGACCAGGGCACTCAGATCGATTTCGCGATGCTCGATCGCCTCGTTGATCTTCGCCGCGTGATTGCAGACGTTGAAGGTGCCTTCGATCCCCCGCGCCGCGCGAATCGCCTCGACGTCGATGCCCAGATGCGGAAACACTCGGCGCTCGATCCCGCCGGCGCTTCCGAATCCAGGCAGGTGTGGAGCTCGCAGGTAGTCGCGCAGCGGCAGCGGCGTGGCGAAATCTCGCACCCGAAGGGTCCGCCAGCGCTCGGCCATCTCCTGCGGCGAGCGGCCCGACATCAACATCGCCAGGTTGATCGTCCCGCCGGAGGTTCCGTCCGCGTGCGCAAACCCAAGGCCGGCCTCCTCCAGCGCGCAGAGAACGCCGGCCTGCCAGGCGACCCGCATGCCCCCGCCGGCGAGGATCAGCGAGCGCCGGGGTGCTTCACGGTCCGCTGGATCAAAGGCGAGGGAGGGCGTGTGCTCCATGCCTCACCGGATCCGCCGCCAGTGCTCGGCCGCGAGCAGCCCCGAGAGCAGGTCGAAGAAGGCAACGCCGAGGGCGAGCGGCGAGAAGATCCGGCGCCTGACTCCGAGCGCGACGGCGACGAAGGCCCCGATCTTTTGCAGAGCGGCCCAGAAGACGATCACCGGGTCGCGCCCCGGACGCAGCAGCGCGTCCAGCAGGCCGCCCCCGACGACGAACATGAACATGCCGATCGTGCCAAAGAAATGGCGCGCGGTGGGGTCGTCCTCGGCCATGAGCGATCGCAGCAGCCGCCGCGGGGCGAGCGCCTGCACGGCACCCGACACCATGGTCAGCGCGGAGATCGCGATCAGCGCCCGGCGGATGAGCGAGTCCGACATCAGGCCGCCTTCAACACGAAGTAGAGCGCGATGGCGATCCATTGGATCGTCCAGAGAGAGGTGCGGACCACATTGAGCCGCATCCACTTGCCGAGCAGGACCCGGAGACGCTCCCGGTCGGTGACTCCGGCCTTGAGCTCCTTGTTGTACGGGAAGATGAACAGCATGGTGAGCGCCGTGGCGGCGATCACGCCGGCCAGGTAGACGATCGGGACCCACAGGTACTCGCTGTCGGCCTCGCCGACGAGAAGGGCCACTGCGGCGACGAGCATTGCCACCGTCATCCAGGTGAAGTATTGGGTCGCGTGCTTGACCGGCTCGATGAACGGCAGCCCGTACGTCTCCGGAGTGAGGCGGGGCGCAATCGGGAAAGAGAAGAGCACGAGCGACCAGCCGGTGCCCAGGTACATCGAGGCGAAGAGCAGCATCAGCGCCGCGACGATGACGTTTGCGGTCTCGCTCATGATGGCGGTGGCGCGACCCGCCGGGCGCCGTCGTGCTGAAGGGCCGGGTCGTCCGGGGGCGGCAGCCATTCTTGGCTCTGGCCGAGGTCGACGACGCTCTCGAGCCCCTCTGGAATCTCACCCGGCGGCTGGTCGTAGTGGAGGAACCAGCACTCGAAGTGGTCGTCGAGGACCCCGGCCGTTTGCGGGAACCAGGCGGTGACGAGCGGCCGCTCCGCGATGTCCAATCCCTTCAGCGGCGCGACGCGAGGATGGTCGCCGACGACCAGCCGCCCCGAGCGGGTGAAGGGCAGGTTGAAGCCTCCCTTCCCCCGGAAGTGGATGTAGGACTTCATCAGCATGCCGCGGAAGGCGCAATAGTTCGCGGCCGCGGCGCCGACCGGCAGCCCCGCGAATCGCGGCCGGTCGATCTCGATCCGGACCGCGAGCTGCCCCTCGAGGTCGTACTGGCTCGACACGGTCCGCTTCGAGATCACGAAGTCCAGGTTCGCCTGGTGCTTCGGCATGCCCCAGATGCCCTTGCCGCCCTTAACCGAGATCTCGGTGCTGACTGGGAGGTCGAGCACGTACTGACCGGTGCCGTAATGGTGGGTGAAGAGGGCGGGGACGAGCCGGGGCGCCGGACGCTCGCCGTGCGTGCAGGCGATCGCGATCGAGAACTCCACGTAGCGCCCGATGTCGGTCACTTCGTAGTTGACGACGGTGACGACGAGCGCGCCGCGATCGCCCCAGAGCCGGAGCGGATGCACCTCGTCGCCGGGGATCAGCTCGGCGGCACGACGAGCGTCGATCGGGAAGATCGCCATCAGCGACGGCGTGTCCTCCGAGTTGACCGGGAGCGCGAAGCGGATGCCGTCGACGAGCGCATGGCGTCCCTCCTGTCGCTTGAGGCGCTTCGGGATTCTCACTGGGCAGCCCCTTTCTCCAACTCGTCGACGATGACCGGGAAGACGTCCTCGTCCGCCCGCTGGCCCATGAAGACGTCGAGGTGTCCGTAGCCGGGGAAGAAATGCGCGGTGTGCCGTCCCGGTTGATGACGATCGAACCACTCATGGGTGCGGCTCTGGCTCTCCGGCAGGAAGCAGTTGTTGACCTCGCCGGCTAGGAACGAGAAGCGCGCGTCGGTTTGCGGCGGCTCGGCGACGAAGCTCGCGGGCAGCTCCGGGCGGCCGTCCACCGAGACCAGGTGACCGGCCTTGACGCAGGCGAGGATCTGCTTGAAGAAGGTGAGCGGCACGTCGGCGAACTCCAGCTTGAGCCACTCGTGCGTCTCCGGGTTCAGGTTCTCGTGGCGCCACAGCGTCGGGAAGCCGACGCCGTAGGTGAAGCTCGCCAGCCGGCAGACCTCGTTGTCGCACTCGTGGTGCGTGGCCAGCACGAACGCGTGCAGCATCTTCGGCAATACCCACGGCGCGCCCTTGAGACCCCACTGCGGGTTGAGGTAGCCGAGGACGCGCGCCGCCGGCGGGATCGCGAAGCGCAGCTTGGCCGCCGCGAAGCGTGGGACGACCGGGTGGAGGGTGACCGCGTTCGCGACGATGGTCGTCACCTCCGGCACGAGCCCCGCGACGGCGGACATCATGAAGCTGGTCGAACCCTGGCAGTGGATCACCGCCTGGACGGCGTCGGCTCCGGTTTCGTCGACCACCTTCCGCACCGCCCGCGGGTGATCGAACACCGCCGCCTGGTCGAGCGTCCACTCGTTGTGCGGAATGTCGATGCTCGCCCGCCAGTTCTCGAGCCAGACGTCGTAGCCCCCCTCCACCAGGACGTCGACAAGGGTGCTCCGCGTCGGCGCCCGGTAGATGTTGGCGCGCACCCCCGCGCCGTGGACGAGCAGAACCGGGCCTTTCGCGGGAGCGTGCTTGCCGGTGACGTGGATCAGGTTGCAGTCGAGCCCGTCGCCGGCGGTGAACGACACCACCTCCTCGCGGTGGCCCTCGACGCTCACCTCTCGGTCTCCGCGCCCGGGCCGTAGACCTCCCATAGGTTGCCGGCGAACAGGGCGCCGAACCGGGCGACCGCGTCCGCCCGCCCGTCGGGCTCGGTGTTGAACGTCGTCATCTGCTTGGCGAAGTCGAGCGGCTCGATGTGGAGGATGCCGGAGGCGACGACCTCAGCCGACTCGTCCTCACCGGGTTCGACGTGTCCGGCCAGCAGGCGAGTGAAGAGCGTCGAGGTGTCCTTCCAGACGTTGTCGACGCCGGGGTCGTCCTCGACCACCTTGAACCCGGTCATCGTCAGCGGATGACCCTCCCCGTCGGCGAAGTGGAGGCGGTAGAGCATGCGCTTGTCCCGCTTGCCGCCCTCCAGGTTCACGAACAGGTTGAAGACCCCCCGCTCGACCTGACGCTCGCCACCGAGTGCCTCGCAGCGCACGTATCCGTCTGCCCGGCCGAGATGGTCATGATCGGCGATGAAGCGGTCGAGGTCGTCCGCGGTGATCGTCAGGTGGAACATAAAGCGGGTCTCGCTGCTCTTGCCGTCGCGGTGCCCGCGCTCGAAGTCGCCCTCGCCGAAGGTCACGAACCCCTTCATCTCCTCGGTGAAGGAGACCGAGACCCCGCGGTGGCCCTCGACCGGCTCGGTGGGGTCGGCCGGTGGCGGTGGGGGAGGCGGCGTCGGAGGCGGTCGCACCGGGCGTGAGAGATCGGCGGTCCGCCCGTCGAGGATGGCGTCGGCCGCCCGGTCCGCCACGGCGGCGATGGTCAGGCTGGGATTGGGCCCCACGGGCCCGGGCAAGACGGATCCGTCGGCGATGTGGAGGCCCGGATGGCCGAACACCTCGCCGTTGGAGTCGACGACGCCCTCATCCTCGTTGCGGCCCATCGGGCAGCCGCCGACCGGATGCACCGTTATCACCCGGTTCAGGTACCAGAGGGGATTGTCCGCGAAGCTGGCGCCGAGCCGGTCGGAGATCTGCTCTGAGACTTCGCGCACGCGGTCGAAGTACGCCGCTGAGCGGCCATGCTTGCTCCAGTCGACTTGGAGGCGGTCGTCGTCGAGCGACATGCGGCCATCGGGGATGTCGCGACCCATTCCCAGGAGCGGCAGCACTCCCGCGGAAAGGCCGGAGTCGCCGAACAGCGAGGAGATCTCGGCGCTGAGCGAGGTGTCACGGTCGCGTCGAAGCAGACGGCGGACCAGCCGGGAGAGGATTGCCGGCGCCATGCGGGCGACGGTCGAGGGCGAGTCGACGCCCTGCAGCAGCCAGTTGCCGAACTCCGGGAAGCCGGCGTCCTCGAGGTAGAACCCTCGTCCCTCGCCGCCATCGAGCTCGTCCGGAACTCGGATCGCACTCGTGATCACCGGCCCGTAGCCGGGGTCGATCACGCGCGGCTTGCGCTTGCCGTCCCCGTCGGCCTCCGTGCAGCGGACAGCGAAGGTCAGCAGGTCGCCGTTGCCCGAGAAGTGAGTGCCCAGCGCGCGGCTCAGGCGCGGGAAGGCGGCACGGTTGCGCAGCAGGAGGTACGTAGAGCCGAGCGTTCCGGCCGACAGCACGAGCCGGTCGGCGGTTACGGTCGTCCGCGGCAACCCCTTCGTATCGGTGGGCCGGCCCTCGTGCTCGGGGTCGTGCTCGATGTAGTGGATCGTGTAGCCGCCGCCCTCGCGTGGCTCGAATCCCCGTACCTCGCAGCGCGTGCGGACCTTCGCGCCGGCATGCCAGGCAGCCGTCAGGTACGTGTAGTCGAGCGAGTTCTTGGCGCCGAAGTTGCAGCCGACGTCGCACTCGCCGACGAGGCGGCAGGTCTGGCGGGTGCGACCGTGGATGTTCTCCCGCGCCTCTGTTATGGGCTCACCCGGAATCGGGGCCGCGCCGGGCTCAGGCGCAAAGGTGACCGCCAGGTTGGGCAGGAACCAATCGTGTCCAAGCTCCTCCGCCGCGGACTTGTAGGCGACCGTCTTCGGCGTCGCGTCGTACGGCGGCGCGTCGAACGGGTATGGCGTCGCTCCGAGCATTGCTTCGGCGCGCTCGTAGTGCGGCTCGAGGTCCTCGTAGGTGACTGGCCAGTACTCGTAGCCGGGCCCCGGCTGTTCGCGCACGAACCACTTCGGGTCCTTGCGGATCAACACGTTCGCATAGATCAGCGAGCCGCCGCCGAGGCCGCTGCTGACGACCGACTCCAGCCCGTCGAACGACCAGAGGTCGAACATCCCGTGCAGTCCCTCGCTCGGGTCCCAGAAGTTCTTGCTCAGCCCGCGTGGGCTGCGGGGGAAGGATCCGGGCGGATACGGCTTGCCGCGCTCGAGCACCAGCACCCGCTGCCCCGCCTCCGCCAGCCGGCACGCCATGACCGAGCCACCGAAGCCCGAGCCGACGATGACGGCATCGAAGTGCTCACCCCCGCTTGGTGGACCGGTCCTCACCCCTACAACTAATAGCTCGCCGGCTGTGCCAGCGCAAGCATTATTCGTTAAAAATTCGAGTGAATTGCTTCAGGGGCGTTGCGCCGGAACCTGGAATGGTGGCTCGATCAGCCCCGCCTCGAGCGGCGCGTCGTCGGCGGGGCGCAGCCAGGGCTCTTCGGCACCACCGTCGGGAGCCGGCTCCCACTGCCGCGGGACGCGATGGATCCCGATCGGGTAGATCGTCAGGCCCTCATGGTCGAGCCGCAACCGCAGGAAGTTCTTGTAGTCGGGGATGCCCTGGCACGCGAGGACCTCGTTGGCGTGCTTCGGCGCCCGTCGGTGCGAGCGGATCAGGTACTCGCCAAAGATGAATCCGCCACCGAGGTACCCGATCACGGCTCCCAGGGCGGCGACCGGCACGACCAGCCAGTCCGCGTCTGAGACGACCGCCGCGACGACGGCGAGGGCCGCGGCGACAGCGATATGGACGAGCCAGTGAAGCGCGCCGAGAAGCCATTTGCCGGCTCTGGTCTCCGCCG
Organism: uncultured Solirubrobacterales bacterium; assembly: GCA_963703235.1. Classification (GTDB taxonomy): domain Bacteria; phylum Actinomycetota; class Thermoleophilia; order Solirubrobacterales; family 70-9; genus VRUE01. Next base: position 472,084 of record OY969802.1, read on the forward strand.
CGGCGTAGCCGATGAGCGCCAGCAGCATCATCAGCCCGATCGCCGCGGAGGCGACGGACCAGCCGGGGCCGATCTCGATCGCCGCGAAGAGCGATGCGGCGAAGCCGGCGTAGAGGCTGGCGATCGCTGCGCACAGCCCCGGAGCGAGCCAAGGCAGCTTTCTGGCGCCCTTCGTCAGCCCTTCGGAGCTCTCCCGGCTTGGATAGCAGGACTTCTGCTCATACCGCCCGTCGGGCAGCTCGAGCTCATCCGGCATGGTGTGAGTCGGATACAGGTAGGCGCCGCCGCCACCCGCCGTGACGAGGTCGTGACCGCCGTCGTCGGACCGGTACCGGCAATAGTGATGGAGGTCCCCGGTCAGCGTTACCCGGACGTCGGCGCCGGCCTCGCGCACGACGTTGTCGACAAAGTATTCGAGGTTCTTGTGGGAGTCGGGCACATGGTCACGTTTGACCTTCGTCCAGCTCGGCTTCCCGGTCACGAGGATGACTCGATCGCCCTGCTCCAGGTCGAGGCCCTTGAAGTACGCGAGCTGCGGCTCGTCGATGAAGGTGTCGAGCTGGATGTCGACCGCGAGCAGCCACCAGCGGTGCGGCAGCCGCACGGCGAAGTAGCTTCGCCGCTGCCGGGTCTTCCAGGCGCCGATTTCCCGCCCGGCGCAGAAGAACCGCAGGAAGTTGGTCAGGCCGTCGTACCAATCGTGGTTGCCCGGTATCGCGAGGAGGTCCGGAGCGGGGGAGGTGGTCGACGGACAGGCCGCGGTATAGGGGCCGCGGAAGCGGTTCTCGTATTCCTCCCGGGTGGCGACGGGGTAGACCTCATCGCCGCCCATCACGAGCGCGCGTCCGCGCGGAAGCGGATGGCGTGGGCCGGCCTCGGGCCACCCCCCGAAATCTCCGTTTTGGGTGAGCTCGAGGTGCTGCTGCCCGAGCAGGCTGGCCACGGCGTAAGTCGAGTCAAAGCCGTCGCCGAGGTCGGCGACGAAGTCGAGCCAAAGGGCCCCGTCCTGCTCGTCGGCCTCGCCATAGGAGAGTGGTGGGCCCGGGGTCGGGTCCAGGGCCGCCTGGAACTCGCGCTTGTCGGCGTACTGACCGAAGAGGCTGGAGACGAGGACGCGCAGCGCGGCGTCGACGAGGACGCGCGGGCTGAGCCAGCGAACCATCGGCTTGCGTTCGAACCCGAGGCCCTCGACGGTGCGCGGCCGCTCGGCCGGGGTCACGGATGCGGGGAGCGGAACCATCACCAGTGGATGGCGATTCTCTCGGCAACAGGCGCATTGGTCAAGGAAGAAGAAGCAGACTTCTGCGACTTTTGGCCAAACCTCTTCCTTGGCTTCGGCCTCCGTGAAAGGGTACGATCGAACAAACTTGAGGGGATGAGGGGGCGATATGGGTCAGGGTGAGCCGGGCGCCACCAAACCGGACACCGAGGCGACGGCACGCGGCGACACCTCGATCAGCACCGCCTTCGCGCTGGGCTGGGAGACGGCATCGCTCTTTCGCGGCGCCTCATTCGATGCCGGCCGTCGCGAAGGCGCAAGCGACGCCCTGCCCGGACTGAGCGCGCTCACGGACCGCCAGCGCACCGAGCTGGCGGTCGACCTGATTGATGCGGGGCTGCGAAAGCTTGGCGACAGGCTCACCGCGACCACCCCCGTCGACGAGGCCCGAATCGAGCACCTGCGCCGGCTGTCGGTGGAAAACCCGGATGACCGGCGCGCCCTTCGCGAAGGCGTTCGCGAGCTCCATCTCGACGTCCTCTTCACGCTCACCGCCGCCGATCTTCGTCTCGGCAGGGCCTACGGGCTCGGCCATGCCCTCGCCGATACCTGTCTGCAGCCGGTGGACCGCGCTTCGTTCGAGCGGGCGTTTGGGACGCGCCTCGTCAGCATCAAGGACTGGCTCGCGGACCTGGCCTCGAGCTTTCCCGCCCATTCCAGCCGGGCCGTCGTCCTGTCCCTGCGAGCCTGGGAGGCTTGGACCGCCGATCCAAGGCTCGACGACCGGCCGCTCGATTGGGAGAAGCACGGCGCCGGAGTTCGCGATGCCCTGCACCGCCAGGGCGAGCTCTGGCGCGACCTTCTCGCCTGTGACAAGCATGGCGAGGACATGCTGGAAACCGGCCACTACCTGCGCGCTGCCAACGCCCTCGTCGCGAGAATGGCTTCGACCCTCTGGCATTTCCTGCGGCCGCTCCGCTACCCGCTGCTGGCGACGATCCCGCTGTTCGGCGCCGGCATCGCGCTATTGGTGTTCAGCGACTCGGCGGGGACGGAGATGCTGGGCGCGATCCTGACCGTCGCGGGCGTACTCGGCATCACCGGCGCGGGAATCAGGACCCGGCTCGGCAAAGTCGCAACCCAGCTCCAGTCGCGCCTCTGGGGGGCGGAGCTTGACTTTGCGATCGCCGAAGCGGTGCTGATCGGACCGCCGGGCTGGGGCACAGATGTGACAAAGCTCGCCATTCCCCCCACCGGTGCGGAACCGACGGTGGCCCCCAACCTCGAGACCCTCCGAGAGTTCCGTCTGGCAGTCGCCGCGCGGGAGGAGAAGAAGATCCGGGAGCTGCTCGCTCCGAATGCCGAATTTGTCGTCGCAGGCGAGGCGACGCACAGTAAGGGCCCGGTCACCGAGTGGCTCCTGCGGGCGCCGGAGGCACGGCGCGTCGCCGCCGAGCCGCACCGGGTGGTAGCGCTGGGGCCGGGTGTCCTAGTGGCGGATGTCGATCTCGGCACCGATGTCTGGCGAATCCAGGAGGGAAAGGTGCGGCTCTGGCAGAGCTTCGCCGGCGAGGACGAAGCCCATGCCGCCGCCGAGGCAGCCGCGACCGGCGTCCCGGGCCCCACCGATGCCCGAGATCGGAGCACGAGCTAGGTGCCGGAAGTGGAGCCGTTCGGATCGGGGGAGGAGCTTGGCCTTCTGACGCGCCACCGGCCGATCCTGCGTTACGACCGCCAGTACGACTACCGGGCCGCGTCGGTGCTGGGAGCCGTCGAGAACCCCGGCAACGTGCTGCGTCGCGGCGAGGGCGAGGTGGTCGCACGCGCCGGAGGCGAGCCGCCGCTCTCGCTGGAGCTGCTCGCGAGCTACCCGGAGGAGCTCGAGCCCCGCGAGGACGACTGCATCTCGATGGCGCCGGACGTGCTCGGCGACGCGCGCCGGATGGAGGGCGAGGAGCGCTACGCGGGGCACCTTATGGGAGGGCGGTCGAGGACGGCACCAGAACGTGGCTTCAGTACTGGCTATGGCTCTACTACAACCCAAAGAACCTGCTTGGATTCGGCAAGCATGAGGGCGACTGGGAGCTGATCCAGATCGGTCTCGACGCCCGCGGCGAGCCCGAGCTCGCCGCCTACTCCCAGCACGCCTCGGGAGAAGCGCGGCCCTTCGCGGGCGGCGAAGTCGAGGTAGTGGAGCGCGGGGAGGGCAGGCACCCCGTCGTCTACGTCGCCTCGCTCTCCCATGCCTGCTACTTCGAGCCCGGGACCCATGTCTATTCCGCGATCGGGATCGACCACGCCTACGGCGACGGTCCCGAGGACCTGCTACCGGTCGAGCGGCCCGGCCCGTGGGCATGCTGGAAAGGGCGCTGGGGGAGCTCTGAGCACGTGATCGCCGGACGGCTCGGCAACGGGCCGCCCAGTCCCGGCCGGCAGGCGAAGTGGCGAAGCCCGGCGAAATTTCAGGCGAGTATGCGCCGCCGCGCGCTGCTGCGCCTGATCCGCCGCGCCATTCACTTCCTCGGCCGCGCAACCTATCCGCTGGCGCCGACGATCAGTACGCAGATCCGCGGCAGGAGCTGCCTGATCGAGTACCGGCTCAACCGCTCGCCGCGTCGCCGCTCACGCCACCTTTACCTCACGATCAACGAGGGAGACCGCGTGATCGCCAGCCGGGATCGTTCGGCACGCGGCGGACGAGGGTAGCGAGGTCGTCCTGCTTCCCTACCACGCCCAGCGGGTCACCGTCTGGGGGACCGCCTTCAACCGCATGCGCCAGAGGAGCGATCTGGCGCGAGCCGACGCATCCACCGAGCGGGGTGGCGGAAATGGCTGACCCGATCGACGGTTCCCGGATGCCCCCGCTGGCCGAATCCGACGCCGCCCGCAAGGTCGGCGCCGGCGTGCGCGAGCGGCTCGGGGAAACCGTCGACAACGCCGGCAAGGCCGTTGTCGCGATCGCCGGCGCCGGCGTCTTCTTCTTCGGCGCCGGTTACTTCGTTGAGTGGCAGAAGTTCAAGCGCGGGGGCCTGCCGCCCGACGAGATCCTGCCGCTCATCTCGCAGGCGCGAATCGCCGCCGCCGGCGTCCGTGAGCTGGCGATCTCCATCTTCTTCGGCGCGCTGGTCCTCGCCGTGCTCGGCTGGGGGGGTGTCCATATCGCCCGCTGGGCCACTCGTGAACCGGGCGGCTCCTCCAGGTTCCGCCGCCTGCTGGCCAGGGGGTTCGCCCAGGAGGCGGTCGCACCGTCGGCGGTTTTCGGGGCGCTGATCCTGCTGTTCGTCCCGCTGGGCTGGACTGGAGTGATCGTCACGGTCGTCTTGACGCTCCTCCTCTACTACTCGCTGCGGCTCATCGCGACGTATCTGAGGCAGGTGGCGCAGGACGAGAGGACCTCCTTCCCGCTCTGGCGATTGCTGATCGCCGCCGCCCTCGCGGCGGTAGTGCTCAGCGGCGCTCGGCAGCGTGAGTTCCCGGAAGTGCGACCACATGCGGTGGTCATCCTCACCGACCAACGCCGAATCGAGGGCAGCTACGTCTCCAGCGACTCGAACTCGGTCCTGATCCGGTTCCGCAAAGGCGTTCGGCAGCCTCAGCTACTGATCCTCAAACGCGAAGACGTCGCGCGAGTGCTGCTCGAGAAGGGGACCTACATCTTCCCAACGGAGAAGTCGCTCTTTGGCCGGACCTTCAACGTCGACTTCTCCTGCATCCCGCCCGAGTGTCGCACCGGCGACTCGCGGGTCGGGATCTCGTCGCTGTTCTGAAGGCGTTCCGCTTTTGCCCCTAACGGGCTCGATCCGTTCCCTGGCAGAACACCAATCGTTCGCTGATAAAGTTTTTCGCCATGGCCGGGCGAGCGGCAACGCTCCACGTCTACCAGGATCTTGGGCCCGGGGACTCCCAGCCGCAGAACATGCCGGGCACTGAGTGGAAGACCCGGAACCTCAACAGCTTCCTCTGGGGCCTGGTTCGCCAGGACCTTCCGATCACGAACTGCCGGCTCAGCAACGGGCAACGCCTGGGCATCGAGGAGATCCGGATCGGGCGCACCCGCTGGCAGATGATCGGCACCGCGCTGACTCTCGGTCTCTGGGCGCCGACCCAGATCAGCTGGCGCTGCTGCCGCCCGCCGTCGCAGTCGGGCACGTTGGGAATGACACGATGATCCACCGCGACGATCCGGGTCCGCAGGAGTGGAACGGCGTCCACGTCACGCATAAGACGACCGTCGCCGAGCTCCTCGACGTCGACAACGTCGGCTCGGACGGGACGCTGCGCACCGGGTTCGACATGTTCCGCCAGGCGGGAGAGAGCCTCGACGAGGTGATCCGCGAGGCCCGCGACGCCGAGCAGAGGGTGCTCGCGATCGGCTCGGGGTGGGCGCTTTCAAAGATCAACATCACCGACGGTCGACTTGTCAACACGAAGCTCCTCAACGGCTGCTACAACGTCGGCGAGCGGTACTTCGATGGCAGCTACCCGACCGCGGACCGGCGGGGCGTCGTGCTCGCGCAGGCGGGGATGCAGATCGCCGAGCTCAACGCGTTCCTGGAGATCGCGCCACATGACGTTGGCGACAAGCGCGCGCTGAAGGCCGCGGGGATCGGCAACGGGCAGACGATCGCCGGCGCCGTGTCCGGCAACACGCACGGTTCGCAGCTGGACTTCGGGGCGATGCCGGATTTCGTTGTCGGCTTGCACCTGGCCACCGGCAGGGGCCGGACGCTGTGGATCGAGAAGGCATCCAAGCCCGTACTCAACGAGGAGTTCGCCAACAAGATTGGGGCCGAGATGATCCGCGATGACGACGTCTTCAACGCGGCCGTCGTCAGCTTCGGGACCTTCGGGATCATCGCCGCGATGGCGGTGGAGACCGCGCCGATCTACCAGCTCGCGTTCCCGGCGATCGCCGACGTCCGCCACGGCGACCTCAAGACGCAGCTGCACGCGCTCGCGAGACCCGACCCGGCCGACGTTGACCACTACGAGTTCATCTTCGACCCGCACGGCCGTAAGCAGATGGCGATGGTGGCCAGCGCGCCGAAGGTGTCGTTCGAGCCGGGGCATCCGACGCCGCAGCCGCGGTGGATCATCCGCGACAAGCTCGGCTACGCCCCCGGCGACAACGTCCTGCGCCACGTCGGCGCCCTGCTGCGCCTGCTACCTCCGCGCCTGGTCACCGGGATTGCGTTCAAGGAGTACCGCAAGCGCGCGCTGCTCAACCAGGTTCGCGGTACCCCCGGCCAGCTCTATACGTCGTCGATCTACTACCTCGAGGGCTACACCGAGAGCGCCTTCGCCGTCGCCGTGGCCGACGCGCCGGCGACGATCGACATCGTCTCACAGGTGGCCCGCGACGTCCGGGTGCCATCGATCAGCCAAGTGCGGCTCGTCCGTGCCTCGGAGGCGACGCTCGGCTTCACGCAGCACGAGCCGCGAACGGCCGTGTTCGAGGTCGGCTTGATCAACGACGACAGGTTCCCGGATTTCGAGCACCGCCTGGACGAGGCGTTTCGCAGCGCCGGTATCCGGTACACGATGCACTGGTCAAAGAACTCCGGGATCGAGCCGGACAAGCTCGCGTACATGTACGGCCCCGAGCGGATCGCTAGCTGGAAGGCTGCCCGGAAGACGGTGTTCGGCGACGACCAGGGGCTGATGCGGACGTTCGCCTCCGATGCCATGGTGCAGGCCGGGCTGGCGTAGTCGGCGGCCCCGGCAGCTCAAGCGAGCCTGCGACAACGCCTGCGTGCCACCCTCGCCGACTCCACCCGCCGCTGGCATCCGTGGGCCAAGGAGGTCTACCGTCAAACTCGGGCTCGAGGTCAAGGCCACCCTCACGCGATCCGCACTCTGGGCCGTGCCTGGATCAGGGCCCTCTGGCGCTGAAGCGACCTCCGATTCGTGGTCGAGGAGCAGGTCTGAGCGAGATCACGATCAGCCGTGGGCGCAGCTCGGTCCTGGCAAAGTGAAGAAGGCGTTAAGGCGCGCGCGGAAGGCGGTCCTTTCGTTGAGGGCCAGTTGACGCCTCGTCAGGAACCGGTTAGGTTCAAAAATCTAATTTGACTGATTGGAATAAGAATGCTTGAGGCTGAGTTGTTGGCATTGCTCGAGAACCGGCGCGACGACCTCGAAAGTGTGTCGGGGGTTTCAGCGGTCGGCATCGGGTCAGCCAGAGGAGAAGGCGCGTCCGATCGGGCGATTCATGTCTACCTTGAGCCTCAGGCCGCCGAGGAGCATGTCCATAGAGAAATACGCTCGCGCATCCCCGGCGTACCGTTCGAGACAATCCGGATGGATATGCCCGAGGCGCAGGCGAAGCCAAAAGAGGAGAACTGATGCGCCATGGCCAAGCCGAGCAAACTACATAGAGTCCTCTTCGCCCAGGAGCAGAACGCAGAGCGGCTCTTGGCAGTGCCAAATGCGATCGGTGTTGCCAGCGGCAACCGGATACGCGCGGGCAAAGTGACCGACGAGGTATGTGTGCAGGTCTTCGTGGAGAGGAAGGTCGAGGTAGGCCGGCTGAACGACTGGGAGCAAATCCCGTCTACGGTGGCCGGGGTCGACGAAGAGCAGGTGCGGACGGACGTCATCGAGATAACCCTTCCCGATGCGCAGCAGGACAGAACCCGATACCGGCCGGTGCCCGGCGGATGCAGCATCGGCCCGGAGGTATCGGTGTCGGCGGGGACCTTGGGCGGGTGGGCCTGCGACAACAGCGACGACACCACCGTGCTTCTCTCCAACAATCACGTCATTTCGAACCTCGACACCATGCCCAGAGCCCGCCGCATCGTTCAGCCTGGACGATTCGACGGAGGGGTGCTCCCTGACGACGTCATCGGCAGTCTGAAGCGGCACATTCCCCTAAGCACGGTCGTCAACGAACCGGGGGCGACGCCGCCCGTGACCGAAGTGGATGCAGCGATCGGCACGATCACGGTCGATCGAACCGACAACGTGATCGACGTGGGGTCTGCCATCTACGAGCTTCAGGAACCGGCGATTGGGATGGATGTCCAGAAGCGCGGGCGCACCACCAGGCTGACGACCAACGGGCAGGTCATGTCGCTCAACGTCACCGTGCCTGTCACGTACGCAAACAGGACTCGACTCGGACGGATCGCGAACAGCTTCTTGATCCGCTCAACGGATGGCAACGTGTTCTCCGCGGCCGGGGATTCCGGGTCCCTGATCTTCAACCAACAGCAGGGGCGGCTCAACGGCACCCTCCCTGTCGTCGGTCTGCTTTACGCAGGAGGGACCTTGGGCGACGGCACGCCGATCACGATCGCTTGTGACATCAACGCGGTCTTCGGCGCACTCAACCTCACCACGATTTGCAACTGCGCCGTGCGAGCGATCATTCGCGCCGTGTTCGAGACCGAGGCAGTCGGCGTTGAGAGTACGCAGCGACTGGTGGCACGCAAGGAGCGTCAGCTTCGCCGTTTGCGCTCGGAGATGCGCACCAGCCGCTTCGGCAGGGCCGCGGACGACTTCGTGGCGACCGAGGCAGCTGTCCTGGCCGGTGCGGTGCTTGAGGACCCGGAGGCGTTTGGCGTCGCGGTACGTGCGCTTGAGCCATGGCTGCGCAAGCGCACCGTGCTCGACATGCTGGAGACCGAACTCGATCCCGAGACTGTGGTGCATTTCGACCGGTTGATCAAGGTCCTAGGTGCAAAAGCCAAGCGCCTTCGCCCGCAGCTAGAGGCGCTCCGCTCCCTCATAAGAGATAACGAGGGAGCCGAGCTGGGCAAGGTTCTTCGCCGAGCGAAACTGCCTGGGTAGGTCTTCGCTTTACGACAGAACCCTTCCCTAGCCCGGATAGTTCATCAGGCGCTCGCGAGTAACGTCGGCAGGTAGGAGTGAGAGTGTGGGTGTCGATCGTGGCCGGCTTTGGCCAGATGCTCCGACCCGGAGTCCAATGGCAGACGCTCGCGGCGTTCTTCCCCGGCAGGCCAAAGTCAGGCCTGTGCAGCGGATCGATCTGGCGGGGCGCCGGCTCTCAGGAGCCGATGTCCGCCGAGGTAGAGCGCGAGTGACAACTATTCAGATCGACTGTCGCTCCGGAACGAGTCGTTCGCTCCACTCAGGAGCGCGCGTTCGCCAACCCGGCGGCCAGCGCCCGCGCCGAGGCCTTGATCGCCGCCAGGCTCATCCCCGCCTCCTGACGCAGGTGGCGCACCACGTTCACGTTCACGGCGTTGAGCAGGAGCTGGGCCAGGATCGGCGCGTCGAGCTCCGGCGAGATTTCCCGGATCAGGTTCTCGGCGTGGAGGGAGAGGACGATGTAGCCGCCGATCGGGGCTTTCCAGCGATCCCTCTCGAGGGCGAGGATCAGCTCGAGGTGGCCATCCTCGAGGTCGAGCAGGCCTTCGAGAAAGACGGCGAGGCGCTCCTTCGGCGGCGCTCCAGGGCCGAGTGGGGGAGGCCCGAACATGAAGGCGTCCTGGAAGACGCGCAGGTGCTCGTCAAGGAGAGCCTGGAAGAGGCCGGAGCGGTCGCCAAAGCGGCGGAACACGGTCCCCTTGCCGACCCCTGCCCGCTCAGCGACTGCGTCGAGCGTAATCCCCTCGGCGCCGCGCTCGGCCAGTACCAGGCGCGTCGCATCGAGGATGCGAACCCGGTTCGCCGCCGCGTCGGCGCGCTCGCGCCGCTCGCCGGCGATCGGAAGACCACCTTGCTTGTCCATCGCCAAAGCTCACCTGACTCCGTCGGCCGTTCGTCTCGGGGATCGTACGGGCTCACGGGCGGCAGCACGGATGCCGCCCCGCTGGCCCACCCTCTCCCTGACCGGCGTTCCGTACAGTCCGATCGCTCGCATCAGGCCGTCGTGGGGGAGGTCCCCCATCCCGTACTTGGGGTCGAAGCGGGTGGCCCGACGGCGATTCCCTCCCCGTCAGGCATGAACGGCCTCCCCCTCGCGGACGGACTTCATCGCCCGCGTCCAGGACTCGAGCTGGTCGAAGAGCATGACTGCCGCTTCGTCGTGCTGGGGGCCGGGAGCGAAGACCGAGAAGTTCTCGAAGTCGGTGAACATCGAGAAGCTCAGCTGCTGGCGCACGTGGGCGATCTGCAGCTCGCTGGTGATGCCGCGCAGGTGCTCGATCGCTCGGGCGCCGCCCAGGGAGCCGTAGCTGACGAACGCCGCAGCCTTGTTGTTCCACTCGGCGTAGAGGTAGTCGATCGCGTTCTTCAGCACGCCCGAGGTCGAGTGGTTGTACTCCGGCGTGACGAAGATGAAGCCGTCGTATGAGGCGATCTTCGCCGCCCACGCTTTGGTGTGCTCGCCGGCGTACTGGCCCAGGGTCGGGGGCATCGGCTCGTCGATATGGGGAAGCGGGTTGTCTGCGAGGTCGACGAGCTCGTACTCCGCCGCCGTGCGCTCGGCGGCCTTGTCGGCGACCCAGTCGGCGACGCTTTTTCCCTTGCGGCCGGGGCGAGTGCTGCCGAGGATGATGGCGATCTTGATGTCGGGCACGGAAGTCCTTTCTGCTGAAGCGCTGCCGTTTGCGCATCTAAACGGACTAATAGTCCGCTTAGATGGAAAGTAGCACAGACCCTCGGGCGATCCCGCCGGGCTGCTCGTCTGGCGGACGAGCTGGGCTACGACCTACTTGGCGTGCAGGACCATCCGTACCAGCGCCCCCACGCACGCGCGGGGTTGGGGCCAGGGCGATCTATGCGACCGGCGGCGGCGATCCTTCGGCGCTGACGGCGAGCGCCTCGTCCCAGCCGCAGACGAGGCAGGTGTGTTGGAACGCCGAGCGGGCGAACTCGAGGGCGTAGCTGTGCGGATCCGGAGCGGCGCGGACGTCGTCCCAATCGAGCATGTACTCGCCCAGGGCGTCGTCCCAGCGGGCCGCCTCGGGTTCGAGGGTGGCCCCTTTGAAATCGTCGGGAGCGGGGTGCGCGTAGGCAAAGAACGCCGCCTTGCCGTAGCGACCGTCGCCGGGCCACCAGCCCACCTCGACCTGCTGAACGTCCCCTGCGTTGCGCATGATGAAGTCGTCCGAGGGTGGCTCTACCGGTTGGCCGGAGTAGAGGCTGACTGCAAGGTCGAAGGAGCCCCACCAGGCGTTGGCCGGGGTTGAGCGGCCACGGTAGGGAGCGCGAAAGGCGGCGAGCACGAGGGCTGCCTGGGTCGCGGCGGCGAAGTAGGCGGCGACCTCCTCGGGCTCGTAGGTCGCGTGCTCGGTGTCCTCGTCCAACGGGACGCTCCAGGTCACCTCCTGCGGCGTCGGGTCGATCTCGACCGTGCCGACCAGGTCGCTCACCGCCGCCAGCAGCTCCCGGGTCACCTCGCCGACGGCTCGGTGCGGGGTCAGCGGCAGCCGCAACGCCCGTCCGTCGCTGTGCTCGGCGACCGCCTCGTGGGTGTGGAGGTCGAGCGCCACGACCAGTGCCCCGGAGCCGTCCGGCGCCGGCAGCGGCGCCGTCTCCCAGCCGCGCGCGGTCAGCCGCAGCGCCGCGTGCTGGAGCTGTGGCTCAGGCGGCGCTAGCTTCGCGGCGATCTTCCCGAGCACCTGCGTATGCGCGTGAAGCGTGTCGCACGTCTTGCTCCAGTCCTCGTAGGAAACGGCCGGCCACAGGTCGGGAGACGCCATCAACCCAAGGTAGCGCCCTGGCGGGTGCTCGCCTAGCGATGCGAAGCGCTTGCGGGCGAGAGGCGCTCGTGAACGAAGCGGACGATCGTCGCGCCCTCACCGACCGCGGTCGCGCAGCGCTTGATGGACCCCGCGCGTACGTCGCCGGCTGCGTAGACGCCTGGGACGCTGGTTTCGAGAAGGTCGTCCGCACCGGCGTCGGGCCCGGTGAGGACGAACCCGCTGGAGTCGCGCGCAACCACGTCGCCGAGCCAATCGGTGCATGGGGAGGCACCCAGGAAGAGGAAGAGGAACGAGAGCGGCAGCCGGGTGCCGTCGGTGAGGGTGACCGCTTCGAGGCGTCCCTCTTCGCCGTGCAGGTCGCCGACTTCGCTGCGGTCGCGGACAGCGACGCCGTAGCGCTCGAGCTCCTCGATCAGGTAGTGGGACATGGTTTCGCTGAGGTCCGTGCGGCGGTGCAGGAGGGTGACGAGCGCGCCGCCTCGGGCCAGCCAGACGGCTGCCTGGGCCGCCGAGTTGCCGCCGCCGATCACCCCAACCCGCTGTCCGCCGCAGAGCTGCGCCTCGGGTGGGCCGGCCGCGTAGAAGACGCTGATCCCCTCGTAGCGCTCGAGGTCTGCCACAGGTAGGCGCCGGTATTCGGCGCCGGTGGAGAGCAGGACTGCCCGCGCCGCGATCTCGTTGCCCTCCTCGAGCCTGACGACGTGGCGCTCGGCACCGGGCTCAAGCGCGCGGGCACGGTAGGGCGTCGCCGTGCGGGCACCGAACTTCCGTGCCTGGGTCACGGCGCGGCTGGTCAGTTCGGTGCCGCTGATGCCCGCCGGAAAGCCGAGGTAGTTCTCGATCCGCCGTGAGGCTCCGGCCTGGCCGCCGAGGACGGTGCTCTCCACCACCAGCGTGTCGAGACCCTCCGAGGCGCCGTAGACCGTCGCGCCGAGGCCCGCCGGCCCGCCGCCGACGACGAGGAGGTCGACCTCCTCGCGGGGGGTCAGCTCCAACCCGATCCCGAGTGCCCGCGACAGCTCCCCGTTGCTCGGCCGCCGTAGCTCCGTGCCGCCGGGGAGCCGCACAAGTGGGACGTCACCGGGTTCAGCCCGCTTGAGCAGCGCCGCCGCCTCCTTGTCCTCAGCGGGGTCGACCCAGGAATGGGGGAGCCGCATCTGCCTGGCGAACTCGAGCAGCCGTCGGGTCTCGGTCGAATCGCGCGGGCCGAGGATCTCGATCCCGACCCCCTGTCGTTGCTGTAGCAGCTCACGCCGCTGGATGAACGCGCTGAGGAGCAAGTCGGACAGCGAGCCGTCCTCGAAGAGCAGGCGCCTGAGAGCTTCCCGATCGACGGCGATATAGCGCATCGGCTCGGTGACGATCGCCGTCAGGAAGACGGTCTGCCCGGAGAGGAGGTTCATCTCCCCGAGAAAGCCCGAGGCGCCGTGACGGACGACCTCTTGGCCAGCGCTGTCGAGCACTGCGGCCTCGCCCTCGACGATCGCGATGAAGGGATAGATCTCGTCGCCGATCTCGAACAGCGTCTCGCCAGCCTCCGCGGTGCGCTCCTCACCGACCTCGGCGAGCGTTGCCAGCTGCGAGCTCGACAGCACTCGACTGACCGGGCCGGGCACTCGACTATCCCAACGGGGAGGGTGGGATGCGCGTTTCTCCCTGCAAGTCGGGAATCGCGAGCGCGAGCTCGTCCTCGAAGCACCAAGACCATCTCTCGCCAGGCTCAAGCGAGCGGATGAGCGGGTGGCCGCTGCTGCGTGCGTGAGCGCTGGCGTGACGGCTGGGCGAGTCGTCGCAACAGCCGACCTTTCCGCACTCCAAGCAGATGCGCAGATGCAGCCACTGGCTTCCGGTGGCCAAGCACTCCTCGCAGCCCTCGACCGTCTCAGGCAGCCGGGTGATCCGGACGTGATCGAGATGGGTGCAAGAAGTCACTCTGACCAAGCCTAGAGCGTCAGCTGTCCTGGTCTGCCCCCGGTTTCGACGACACCTGACCGCTTGGGTCGAAAGACTCAGGCAAGGAGGAGTCGATGCCACCCACCAAGTCGCCATACCCGCCGGAGTTCCGGCGTGAAGCCGTCCAGCTGGTTCGGACCAGTGAGAAGCCGATCACCCAGGTCGCGCGCGACCTGGGCGTCTCCAACCAGACCCTGCACAGCTGGATCAAACAGGCCGACGTCGACGCCGGCAAGCGCGAGGGCCTGAGCACCGACGAGCGAGAGGAGCTCAGGCGCCTGCGCCGTGAGAACCGCACCCTGCTGCAGGAGCGAGAAATCCTCAAAAAAGCCGCGGCCTTCTTCGCCCGGGAGAGCGAGGGGCGGTGACCGATGCCTACCGGTTCATCGCCGCGGAGAAGGCCAACTACCCGATCTCGCTGATGAGCAGGATGCTCGGCGTCAACCGCCAGGCCTTCCACGCCTGGGAGCGCCGCCCGCCTTCCCAGCGGGCGCTCGAGGACGCCTTCCTGACCGAGCGCATCCGCGAGATCCACAGAGCTGCCCGGGGTGTCTACGGCGCCCGGCGCATCCACGCCGAGCTGCGCATGGCTGAGGGCGTCAGGGTCTCGCGAAAGCGGGTGGAGCGGCTGATGCGGGAGGCCGGGATCAGCGGCCTGGTGCCGCGTAAGCGCGGGCGCACGACGATCCGCGTGCCGGGTGTGAGAGTGGCCGACGACTTGGTGAAGCGCGACTTCCGCCCCGCCGGGCCCAACGTGCTCTGGGTAGCCGACATCACCTACCTGCGCAGCTGGGAGGGCTGGGTCTACCTGGCCGCGGTGCAGGACACCTTCTCGCGGTCGATCGTCGGCTGGGCGATGGCCGAGCACATGCGCGCAGAGCTGGTCACAGATGCGCTGCAGATGGCGCTTGCCCGCCGCAAGCCCGAAGCCGGGCTGATCCACCACTCCGACCAGGGATCGCAATACGTCTCGCTTGCCTTCGGCCAGAAGGCCCGCGACGCCGGCATCGCCGTCTCGATGGGCTCAAGGGGCGACTGCTTCGACAACGCCGTCGCAGAGTCGTTCTTTGCCACCCTGAAGAAGGAGCTCGTCGCCGGCGCTCTTGGCCTAACCGCCGGGAGCTGCAGAGCGCCATCTTCGACTACATCGAGTCGTTCTACAACCGCGAGAGGAGGCACTCCACACTCGGCTATCTCTCTCCGAGGGAGTTCGAGATGATCTCAACTCATCAACGAAGAGGAACTGAAACAGTCAAGCCCTGACCTGTCGCTCGAACCGGGGGCAGACCAGATTGCACCACCGAGCAGCAAGTCTGACTTGGCCGTCAGCTGATATGGCCGTCCATTTGTCAAGTCCCCAACCACCGAAGGCCCGCTGACGCGGGCCTTCTCCTTGGCCCAGGAGGCGGCGGTCGGCCTGGTGCGCGACGCGCGGTCAGGCTGATATGCGCGGGTTGGCTACCGCAGGACCGGGTTTCGTCTCAGCGCCCGCTGTCTAGAACCGAGCGTCGCCGCCGGGCGGCTGCTCATAGCTGAATCGCGGATGCACTGGCGCGAAGGGCCGAGCCCGCCGCCTCCTGGACCAAGCGATGCTTGGTGGTCTCAGTCGACTGTCGCTACCGCCCAGCAAAAGCCGGTCAGCTCGCGGGCGACCGCCACCGCGCAGAGGGTGCGGCGCTTGCCGCGTTCGGAGTCGAGACGGACCCAACTACGGTGAAGGCGCTGCTGAGCCTTCCAGGAGATCGCGCAGACTGACTGGGGTTGGCCCTCCTGGCGGCGCCTCAGCTCCCTGCCTTTGCGCGGCGCCCGGCGGTAGTGCCAGGCCGCCTCGACCAGAAGGCGGCGAGCGTGGCGGGAGCCAGACTTGGTGATCGCGCCCTGCCTGCGCCGCTCGCCGCTTGAGTTCTCAGAGGGCACCAAGCCGAGGTAGCTCATCAGCTGCGCTGGGCGCTCGAAGCGCTCGAAGTCGCCTACCTCCGCGCAGAGCCCAAGGGCACTGAGGGTGTCGATGCCACGCAGGCAGCGCAGGTGGGCGACGCTCTGCTCCCAAGGGGAGCCCTCGACCAGGGCGCCCATCTGAGCCTCGAGACTCTCGCGGCGCACCAGCAGGGCGTCGATCGACCCGATTCCGTCGAGCAGGACGGTTTGGGCCACAGGCTCGGGAAGCTGGACCCTGCCCAGCCAGTCGAGGTGGCGCTGGGTCCAGTTGTTGCCCTCGAAGCGCAGGTCGTGGCGCAGCAAGAGCTTGCCAACGCGGTGGCGGGCGCGCATCAGGTCGCCGCGGACGTCCTCGCGGGCGCGGACCAGGTCGCGCATCGCCTCCTCGGCGGGAGTGGGAACACGGACCGGGTGAAGCCCGCCGATCATCAGCAGGCGCACCAGCCGCTCGGCGTCGCGGCGGTCGGTCTTGACCCGGTCCTGGGCCGGGCGCTCGATCTTGCCCGGCGCGGCCACCGTGCACTCGATGCCCCTCGCAGCCAGCGCCCGTGCCAAGCCGAAGCCGGTCGGTCCGGCCTCATAGGCCACCGGCGCCGGCAAAGCGGCGCAGAACTCAGCCACCTGCTCGGTCGCGCCACCCATGCGCCGAACCGCCAACTCGCCCGACTCCGAGTCGGCGATCGCCGCGACGACCTTCGCCGCGTGAACATCCAGACCCACCCACGTCCTAACCTGCGCCATGTCGGCACCCCCATGATTGCGGTCCTCGCCGAGGCCGTTCCTCGGCGACAAACCCGCGCATCTCATGCGCGGGTGCCGACCTTTACGCGGGATTCGGATTGAGCCGGCGCTCAGGTGGGCCGGCCATAGGGTCTAGAACCGCTGCCGATTGAGTGGTGCGTTGGCTGTGCCTGACTGGCGCACCGATTGGCGCACGGAACTGCCCGACGATTCCTGACTCGACCACTCTGCAAACAAGAAAACCCCCGATTTACGGGGGTTTTCAATGCGGCTGAATGGAGTCGAACCATCACGTCCCGTTGGGGACACAAGGCCCTCAACCTTGCGCGTCTACCAGTTCCGCCACAGCCGCTCGAGGGCGATCGATTCTAGATGTTCGGCTTTGGTGTGGGCGCTTCGCTGCTGGCGGGGCCGGGCGCTTGCAGGCGTCCGCTGGAGGCGGTAGCCTGCGAACAAGTGTTCGAGCGTCCGTGGGCGCTGGCGACTAGGAGGATGCGTGGAGCTTGATCTGACCAAGAGGCAGAAGGAGATCTTCGACTTCATACGTCGCTATGCGGCCAAGACCGGCTATCCGCCGACCGTGCGGGAGATCGGCAAAGCGGTGGGGCTGCACTCGTCCTCGACCGTGCATGCCCATCTGGCGAACCTGGAGAAGATCGGGCTGCTGCGGCGGGACCCGACCAAGCCGCGGGCGATCGAGCTGCTCTTCGACCGGGCGAAGAAGACGATCATGCCGGGCGGGGGGTTGCCGCTGGTCGGCCACGTTGCGGCCGGGGCGCCGATCCTGGCTGAGGAGAACATCGAGGAATACATCGAGATCCCCGACGTGATCGGCGGTGAGGACGGCGACTACGTCCTCCGAGTGCGGGGCGAAAGCATGGTCGACGCCGGCATCTTCGAGGACGACTACGTGGTCGTCCGGCCCGCCGACGAGGCGGCCGACGGGGAGATCGTCGTCGCCCTGATCGGCGACGAGGCGACCGTCAAGCGCTACTTCCGCGAGGCCGACCACGTCCGACTCCAGCCCGAGAACAAGGCGATGGAGCCGATCCGCACCGCCGAGGCGACGATTCTCGGGCGGGTAATCGGCGTCGTCCGCAAAGTTTCCTGACGGGACGCCTGGGTTGGCCCGGCTGGGTTAGGGCCAGCGACCGGCTTCGATCAGCTTCTTGTAGCGCCGCTGACGTCGCCGCGCGTCGCGCAGCAGCAGCGGCAGCAGGCGCAGCGAAAGGCGGGGGAAGGTGCTGTAGAGGCGAACCACTGGGCCGCGCCAACGGGGGACGATCGCGATTGGGCGCGGGCGTTCGATCAGCTTCCCGACCTCGCGGGCAACCTGCTCTGGCGTCAACAGCTGTCCGGAGAAGGAGGGCGCCACGTCGGGGTCGTCGAGGCCGCCCTCGAGCATCGGCGTCCAGATCCCGTCCGGACAGAGCGCCGATATCTCCACTCCGGAGACCCCCGAACGGCGCAGGTCGAAGAGGGTTCCGAGCGTGAAGGCCATCGCGGCGTGCTTGCTGGCTGCGTAGTTGACCTCCCCCGGCGGCGCAGCCAGACCGGCGAGCGAGATCACGTTGATCACGTGGCCCCGGCCGGCGGCGATCATCGCCTCGAGGGCGGCGATCGTGCCGTTCATCGTGCCCAGCGCATTCACCTCGAACATCGTCCGCCGGGTCTCCGCGTCCTGCTGCCAGGACATGCCCGTGAAGAGGACGCCCGCGTTGTTGACCCAGACGTCCAGCCCGCCCGACCGCTTCACCAGCTCCACCGTCGCGCGGCAGGCAGCCTCGTCGCGTACGTCGAGTGCCGCCGACGTCGCGCCGGCGCCGATCTCCGCCGCGGTGCGGGCGGCGGCGTCGGCATCGAGGTCGGTGGCTTTGACCAGGAAGCCGCGGTGGGCGAGGTCGATGGCGATCGCCCTGCCGAGCCCGCTTCCAGCTCCGGTGACGACTGCCGTCGGCATCGCGTGCAGGATATTCGACGCATTTGTGGCAAATCCGGCGGCGAGCTACCATCGGGAGGCGGGCCGAGCGACTGCGGGGGGAGAGAAAACCCCTCGAGGAAAGTCCGGACACCACAGGGCGAGGGCGGTGGGTAACGCCCACCCGGGGAAACCCGCGGGAAAGTGCCACAGAAAAGACACGGCCGATGGCGCGGCCACACGTGAGTCGCGTACAGGCAAAGGTGAAATGGTGCGGTAAGAGCGCACCGGCGTCGCGGTGACGCGGCGGCCAGGCAAACCCCGCCCGGTGCAAGGCCAAACAGGATCGTCGACCCTGCCCGGCGAGGTCCAGGTAGGCCGCAGGGCCGCTTCGGCGGCTCCTCCGAGGCCCAGGTCTCGGAGAGATGGATGGCCGCTCACGACAGGATCCGGCTTACAGGCCCGCTAAGGAGAAGGCCCCGCGAGGGGCCTTCTCTACCTCTGCACGTTTTTCTGTCTTAGCGTTTGCTAACCTGCCGCCAACTTCCGCTGAATCTCCGCCCATATACCGCGGAGAGCGGGGGACCCAATGGTTGGGGCGAATCGCCGGCACCTGCCGCGTAGCGCAGCTCTTTCAGCGCGAGCCCGTCAGCTAACCCCGTAAGCGTCGCAAAGAGCATGAAGACGAGCAGGAACCGCCCTGGGCGGAAAGATCGAGGACGACGGGAGCGCGCCACCGGCACGCGCCCACGCCGCGCCGCGCGCTGGCTCGGGCCGCTGCTGGCTTGTGTCGCGATCGCGCTTCCCGCGGCTGCCAACGGTGCGATGGGCGGCATCTCGAGCACCGGCGGGGGCCAGGCGGGGGAGGGGCTGGCGTTCGCCACCCCGATGCGAGCGGCCGGCGCCACCTGGTACGGGCCCGGGCTCTACGGCAACCACACCGCCTGTGGTCAGGTTCTCCGCCCCGGCACCGTCGGTGTCGCCCACCGCAGCCTGCCCTGCGGTACCGCCGTCAAGTTCGCCTACCGCGGGCGCCAGCTCGTCACCACCGTGATCGACCGCGGCCCCTACAGCCACGGCAACGCCTGGGACCTCACCAACGGCGCCCGCCGCGCGCTCGGCTTCGAAGGTTCCAGCCGCGTTCTCTACGCGCTCGCGCTCGGCGAGGCCGCCAAGCGTCGGTAGCGGCCGCCGCCGCGGCTAGTCTTCCCGCGCACGAGCTTTCCAAGAGAGGAGCACTGGGCATGTCGACGTTTTCGCGAGGGGCTGTCGTGGCGGAACTGGTTGGGACGCGGGGCCGGGTGGCGCTGGTTCTGGCGGCCTCCCTGGCGCTGCTGGCTGCACTGAGCGCCGGCGCCGGCGCGGCGACCACGCAGCGGACCACCGTGGTCCTCGGCGAGACGGCGACCACGCCCGATCCTTCCTGCCCGGAGCTGCCCTGCCAGGCGGTCGGCAGCGTCACCGGCTTTCAGGTCAGCACCACCCAGTCGGGGTTGCCGTTCCGGGTTCCCGGCGATGGCAGGGTGAAGTCCTGGACGCTGACCCTGGCCCAGCCGACCAACATGCAGCGCTCCTTCTTCAACGGCTTCTTCGGCACGCCGCCGCAGGCGCAGCTGGCGATCCTGCGCCGCGTCGCCGGCACCGAGCCGCCGCGCTACAACCTGCGCGCCAAGAGCTCGGTCCGCGTCCTCAGCCCCTATCTGGGTCGGACCGTCCGCTTCGGCTCCTCCTTGGAGGTGCAGAAAAACGACATCGTCGGCCTAACCATCCCGACCTGGGCGCCCGCCTTCGCCCAGGGCCTCGACGCGAAAAACGTCTGGCGGGCCAGCCGCGAAGAAGGCAAATGCACCAACACCACCGACGTCCGCCAAGGCGAACCCCACACCAAACTGAACACCCGAGCCACCTACGGCTGCCGTTACTCAACCGCCAGATTGCTCTATACGGCAACGGTCGTATTGGACTGAAGACGGACGGGTGCAGCTCTCCCGTATAGCGCGACGGCGTCGAAGCTGTTGAGCCCCAGCGCGCGGGGTTACTGTCGCTCTTCGCGGTCACCGGCCTGGACTTGGAGGGGTGCTGGGGTGTCCATGGCGCGGGCGGCGGTCTCTTTCGCACCGCCACCTCAGCGAGAGACGGCGAACTTAAAGGCGAAAAAGGCAGCCCGCGACAGGGGCACCCCAGCACCCCTCACTGCCCACGCGGGAACCCGAGGCTCTAAGCCACTGAGGGCAGGACCCTGGGGGTCGACTGATCTTTGGGCAACGCCGCCGCACTGGCGATCAGGCTCTGAAACTCGTTCAGCGCCAGATGAGCGATCGCCTCGAGCAGCTCCTCGTCGGTCCAGCCGATCTCCCGCGCCTCCTCCTGCAGGTGGTGGGGCGGATAGTCGTTGGCCTCGAGGGTCGCCTTCAGGTAGGTGAGCAGGGCCGCCTCCTTGGCGTCGCCGGAGCCGAAGCTGCGCGCCCGCGAGACCTCGTCGAGGCCAAGTCCGGCGCGGCGCGCCGACTTCGCGTGCTGGGCGATGCTGTAGGGGTCGTTGCGGTGCTCGGCGACGGCCAGGGCGATCCGCTCGCGGGTCGCCTGGGGCAGGACGCCGCCGCGCAGCTCCGAGCGCATCCGCGTGTAGGCGCGGAGGACGGCGGGCGCGCCGGCGAGGACGCCGACGAACTTGGTCACCGCGCCTCCCGCCGCCTGGATGCTCTTGATCAGCGGTGCGCTCTCATCCGGAGCGGTCAGCTCGTCGTGGATCTGGAATCTGCTCAATGCCGTTTTTACCGTCACGTTGCTCCCGCCTTCGGCTCGTATCGCTTTTACAGAGCCTTTATCTGGCCTTTACTTTACTTTAAGCCACTAACTTACGCGAAGTAAGTTATACCGGGTTTTCACGCCCCTCGCAACCCTGGGGAGCCATCTTCATTTACCCGCAACGACGAGGCTGTACTCCGGGTCGGTCCGCTTCGCCTATCGTTGCCGCCCAGAAAGCGCCGACCGGAGCCAAGGAGGGCTGCATGGCAGACAAACCGCAGACTGCCGCCGAGGTGGCGGAGATCGTCAAGGAGCGCGACGTCCGCTTCATCCGGCTCTGGTTCACCGACGTCCTCGGCCAGCTCAAGAGCTTCTCGATCAACTCCGCCGAGCTGGAGGACGCCTTCGAGGGGGGGATGGGCTTCGACGGCTCCTCGATCACCGGCTTCAACCCGATCGAGGAGTCGGACATGATCGCGATGCCGGACCCCTCGACCTTCGCGATCGTGCCCTGGCGCCCGGAGGAGGAGAACGCGGTCGCCCGCATGTTCTGCGACGTCCGCGTTCCCGGCGGCGATCCCTACGAGGGGGACCCGCGCTGGATCATGCGCCGCGCCCTCAAACGGGCCGAGGAGCTCGGCTTCGACGCCTACAACATCGGCCCCGAGCTGGAGTTCTTCTACTTCCGCTCGGCCAAGCCCGAGGGCGGCGTGCCGGAGGTGCTCGACGAGGGCGGCTACTTCGACCTGACCACGCTCGACGCCGGCTCCGACGTCCGCCGCGACACGGTCCTGGCCTTGGAGAAGATGGGCATCCACGTCGAGTACACCCACCACGAGGTCGGCCCCTCCCAGCACGAGGTCGACATGCGCTACAAGGACGCGCTGCAGATGTCCGACGACTGCATGACCTACCGCATCGTCGTCAAGGAGTACGCGATGAAGTACGGCTGGCACGCCACCTTCATGCCGAAGCCCCTGTTCGGCGAGAACGGGTCCGGCATGCACGTCCACCAGTCGCTGACCAAAGACGGCCGCAACGCCTTCTTCGACCCCGACGACCAGTACTTCCTCTCGCCGACGGCCAAGGCCTTTATCGCCGGCCAGCTGCGCCACGCGCGCGAGATCTCGCCGCTGTTCGCCCAGTGGGTCAACTCCTACAAGCGGCTCGTCCCCGGCTACGAGGCGCCCGTCTACCTCGCCTGGTCGCGTCGCAACCGCTCGGCGCTGATCCGGGTGCCGCTCTACCACCCCGGCAAGGAGGGGGCGACCCGGGCCGAGCTGCGCTGCCCCGACCCGGCCTGCAACCCTTACCTCTGCTTCGCCGGCATGCTGCAGGCGGGGCTGGAAGGGATCGAGAAGGGCTACGAGCTGCCCGAGCCGATGGAGCAGAACCTCTACCACCTCTCGCCCGAGGAGCGTGCCCAGCGCGGCATCGAGCAGCTGCCGGAGACGCTGGGCGAGGCGATCGACATCGCCGCCGACTCGGAGCTGGTCCTGCGCACGCTCGGCGAGCACACCTTCCGCCGCTTCGTCGAGATCAAGCGGCAGGAATGGGACGACTACCGCGTCCAGGTCACTCCGTACGAGATCGAGAACTTCCTGCCCGTTCTCTAAGAAGCGAGGCGAGGGAGCCGCTGTCAGTGGTGGGGGTCTGGCAGGCGAAGTGTTCGCAGACGTAGGCCGACGGCTTGCTGTCGATCATCCCCCTGCCCTTCAGGAGCGGTGGGGCGGAGGTGCCCTCGTGGCCACCCGCCAGGACCAGATGGGGGCGGTGCTCGGAGCGCACCACGGCGGCCAGCACGGTTAGGTCGTCGCCGACCAGGGCCACCTCCTTCGTGGGCGAGAGCTGGAAGTCGAGGGCGCGGAGGAGGTGGGCGAAGGCGTCGGGTTGGCGCGGCGCTGCCTTGGCGAAGAGGCGCAGGACGCCGAGCGCCTGCCCTTCGTAGGAGCGGTCCCCGGTCAGGGCAGCCAGTCGCAGCAGCCCCAGCGCCGCGGAGGAGTTGCCGGACGGAATCGGGTGGTCGCCGACCTCCTTGCGGCGCGCGATCAAAGCCTCGTGATCGTTGGAGGTCGAGAAGAAGCCGCCTCGCTCCGGATCGCCGAAGCGGGCGACGAGGGTGTCCGCCAGCGCCTGAGCCCGCTCGAACCAGCGCGGTTCGAAGCTCGCCTCGTACAGCGTCAGCAGCGCCTCGAGCCCGAATGCGTGGTCCTCGAGGTAGGCGTTGAGGCGCCCCTCGCCGTCCTTGAAGCTGCGCAGCAGCCGCCCTTCCCCGTCGTGCAGGGCCTCGAGCACGAACTCGGCGCAGCTTCGCGCCGCCTCCAGGTAGTCCTCGCGCTCGAGCACGGCGCCGGCCTCGGCGAGGGCGGCGATCGCCAGCGCGTTCCAGGAGGTGAGCCGCTTGTCGTCGAGGCCCGGGCGCGGTCGCTGCGAGCGCGCCTCGTAGAGCGCCCGGCGAGCCCCCTCGAGGCCGTCGGGCTGCGGCGCCCCGGCGCCGCCCGCCAGGTGGAGCACGTTGCGGCCCTCGAAGTTGCCCGCTTCGGTGGCGCCGTAGTAGGCGAGGATCGGCTCGGCGGCGTCGCCGAGCACGGCGCGGATCTCCTCCGGCGTCCAGACGTAGAAGCGCCCCTCCTCGCCCTCCGAGTCGGCGTCGAGCGCCGAGAAGAACCCGCCCTCCGGCCCACGCATCTCGCGCAGCATCCAGTCGAGCGTCTCTTCGCAGACGCGGCGATAGCGCCCGTGGCCGAGCGCCAGCCAGCCGTGCAGGTAGACCCGGGCCAGCTGCGCGTTGTCGTAGAGCATCTTCTCGAAGTGGGGGACGAGCCAGGCGGCGTCGACCGCGTAGCGGGCGAAGCCGCCGCCGAGGTGGTCGTAGATCCCGCCCGCCATCATCGCGTCGAGCGTCAGCTCGACCAGCTCGGTCTCGCCGCGGGCCAGGAGCAGCTCCAGGGCCGAGGCGGGCGGGAACTTCGGCGCTCCGCCGAAGCCGCCGCGCTCCGTGTCGGCTCCATCCCGCAGGGTCGTCAAGGCCGTGTCCAGCAGCGCCGAGCCGGGGCTCTCGGCGGCCGGCTCGATCCGCCCGATCGCACCCAGCCGGGCTCGCATCTCCGGCGCCCGCGCCCGCAGCTCGTCGCGGCGGTTGCGGTAGGCCTCGACCACCGCTTCCATCACCAGCCGGAAGCTCGGCATGCCGCGGCCCTCGTCCGGTGGGAAGTAGGTGCCGCCGTAGAAGGGCACGCCGTCGGAGTCGCAGAAGACGGTCATCGGCCAGCCGCCCTGGCCGCTCATCGCCTGCACCGCCTCCATGTAGAGGGCGTCGACGTCAGGTCGCTCCTCGCGGTCGACCTTGACGTTGACGAAGTGCTCGTTCATGTAGGCGGCGGTGTCGGGATCCTCGAAGGACTCGCGCTCCATCACGTGGCACCAGTGACAGGCGGAGTAGCCGACGGAGAGCAGGAGCGGCTGGTCGAGCTGTCGGGCGTGCGCCAGCGCCTCTGGCCCCCATGGGTACCAGTCCACCGGGTTGTCCCGGTGCTGGAGCAGATAGGGGCTGGTCTCCTGGGCCAAACGGTTGCCCATGTCCTCACCCTACCCGCGTAAAGCCGAGGCCAACTATTGGGGTGTCGGGGTCAGCGAAAGTGGGACGCAATGCCAAGTTTGGAGTGGTACGGACGATTTTCCAGGCCTGCTGCATCTACATTCGCCAAGTGGCGAAAGAGCGGGTATCAGCGGCCAGCACGCCGGCGATCGAAAGCGTGCTCGAAAAGCTCGAGGCCGAGGACCGCCAGGTCGTCCTCGCTGCCCTCGAGCGCGCCGAGAGGACCGAGGCCGAGCTTCGCTACCTGGCCGACCACGACTCGCTGACCGGCCTGCTCGACCGCCGCCGCTTCCGCAACGAACTGGACCAGTACGTCTCCTTCACCGCCCGCTACGGCGGCCAGGGCGCGGTGATGATCGTCGACATCGACGGCCTCAAGGCGGTCAATGACTCGCTCGGCCACCACGCCGGCGACAACCTGATCCGCCAGGTCGCGGCGACGATGCGCGAGCGAGTCCGCACCACCGACATCGTCGCGCGCCTCTCCGGCGACGAGTTCGCGATCCTGATTCCGCAGACCGACACGGCCGGGGCGCTGCAGCTCGGCGAAGACCTGCGCGCTCAAGTCGCCGAGAGCGCCCGCCCGGCTCCCGAGGCGGAGCCGGCGACGATCAGCGTCGGCATCACGATGTTCGGCAGCCAGGGCGACGCCGGCGCCGAGTCGGTGCTGGTCGCCGCCGACCAGGCGATGTACCGGGCCAAGGAGGGAGGCCGCAACCAGATCGCCCTCTTCCGCGACCCCGACGAGCCCAGGCGCGACCCGCAGCGGCGCCAGACCACGGCGGCGAGGATCCGCGACGCCCTCACCGACGACCGCCTCAGCCTCCACACCCAACCGATCCGCAACCTCGCATCGGGCGGGATCGAGCGTTACGAGCTGCTGCTGCGGATGACAAGCCCCGAGGGCGAGCTGCTGCCGGCAGCGTCGTTCATCGAGGCCGCCGAGCGCTCCGGCATGGTCCAGGAGCTGGACCGCTGGGTGGTGGCCCGCGCTCTCGAGCTGCTCGCCGACCGCGAGCGCCAGGGCAAGCCGCTCTCGCTGCACATCAACCTCTCCGGCGCCTCGGTCACCGACGTCTCGGTGCTCGAGTTCATCGAGCGACGGCTCGACGAAGGTGGGGCCGATCCGACCAGCTGCACCTTCGAGATCACCGAGACGGCCAACGTCTACGACTACGAGGCGGCCGCCGGCTTCGCCGACCGGCTCACCGACTTCGGCTGCCAGGTCGCGATCGACGACTACGGCGCCGGCTTCGGGCCCTTCCACTACCTGAAGCGGATTCCCTTCGACCTGATCAAGATCGACGGCTCGTTCGTCCGCGACATGCCGCGCAGCGACGCCGACCAGCTGACCGTGCAGGCGATCGTCCAGATCGCGCGGGGCCTCGGCAAGACGACGATCGCCGAGTACGTCCAGGACGACATCACCGCCCAGATGCTGCGCGAGTACGGGGTCGACATGGCGCAGGGCTTTCACCTGGGCCGGCCGATGGACCTCGACGAGGCACTGCTCGCAGCGTAGGTCGCCCGGCTAATCGGGCGGCAGCTAGTCGCGGCGCAGCTCCGCCCGTTTCACCTTGCCGCTGTGCGTCTTCGGCAGCTCGGTGGCGAACTCGACGATGCGCGGGTACTTGTAGGGCGCGGTCTGGCCCCTGACGTGCTCCTGCAGCTCGCGGGCCAGCTCCTCGGAGGCGCCCTGGCCGTCGTGGAGGACGACGATCGCGCGGACGACGGCGCCGCGCTCGGGATCGGGCGCCGCGACCGCGGCCGCCTCCGCCACCGCCGGGTGCGAGACCAGGGCCGACTCCACCTCGAAGGGGCCGATCCGGTAGCCGGAGGAGAGGATCAGGTCGTCGTCGCGGCCCTCGAACCAGAGATACCCGTCCTCGTCCTCGCGGACCCGGTCGCCGGTCGGCCACCACTCGCCCTCGAAGCGCCCGCCGTCGAGGTAGCGGGCGAAGAAGGTGGGGGAGGAGCTGGCCCGCAGCTGCAGCTCGCCGTCGAGCACGCGGGTCTCCAGGCCCGGCAGCGGCCGGCCCATCGAGCCGTCGCGGGCGGGGTCGTCGGTGTCCGGGTGCATACCGGCGATCGCGCCGGTCTCGGTCTGGCCGTAGCCGTCGCCGATCGGCAGCCCGAGCCGCTCGCGGAAGTGACGGATCGTCTCGGGCTCGATCGGCTCGCCGGCCGAGACCAGGCGCCGCAGCGAGGGGACCGGAGCCAGCTCCGTCCGCTTGGCCAGCATCCGGTACTCGGTCGGCGCCTGGCAGAGCACGTTGACCCCCAGCTCCTCGCACAGCCGCAGCCGCTCGGCCGGCTCGAAGCGGGCGTCGTGGAGGACCGCGACGGCGCCTCCGAGCCAGGGGGCGACGAAGGCGTTGCGGCTCGACTTCGACCAGCCCGGCGCCGCCGTGCACCAGGCGATCTCGCCGTCGCGGGCGCCGAACCAGTGCTCCGCCTGCAGCCGCTGGCCGCCGAGGTAGCGCTGCGGGTAGAGGACGCCGCGCGGCTCGCCGGTCGTGCCGGAGGTGAAGACAATCGCCGCCGGGTCGCCGGGGTCGAGGTCCGCGAGCGGCGCCGGCGTCTCCTGGGCGCGGTCCTCGTCGAGGACGCGGGCGAGGTCGTCCATGTCCATGTAGGGGACCCCGTCCGGCAATTCGCCCAGGTAGCGGGTCTCGCCGACCGCGAGCTTGGGATCGGTCGCCCGCACGCGCAGCTCCAGGTCCTGGCGGCGAAGCTGCGGGTTGCAGGGCAGCGCCACCGCCCCCATCCGCCAACAGGCGAGCAGCGTCAAGACCCACTCCGGGCGGCTGCCGACGAGCGTCATGACGACGTCGCCGCGGCCGACGCCGCGGGCTGCGAGGGCGCCCGAGAGCCCAGCCGAGCGCGCGAACAACTCGCCGAAGTGGTGCAGGCGGCGCTCGCCCGCCGCGTCGACCTCGATCAGCGCCGGCCGCGCCGCCGGAAACGCTTCGACCACGTCTTCGATGAAGTTCACAGGCGGCAGTCTGCCGAACCGCGTCGGTGGGGGTCAGCGGAGCTCCGAGGAGCGAAGACAGTGAGAAGAGCGTGCGGGGGGCGCCGAAGCGCCTCCCGCCGCCACATGTGGGAACCATGTACTGCAGGGAACGGGGTAAACAATAACTGAGACATAGATCGATGTCTAGGTCGGCGTGACGCGTCGCCCGTGGGCGCGGCTCAGCCAGCAGCTTCGGGGGCGGTACGGGCAGGCACACCGTCGGCCGGCTCGCCCTCGGAGAATCCGAAGCGCTCCTGCAGACGACGCAGCGGGGCCGGCGCCCACCAGTTCCACTCGCCGAAGAGGCGCATCAGCGAGGGGACCAGAAGGGCACGGACGATCGTCGCGTCGATCATCACCCCGACCGCCATCCCGATTGCGATCTGCTTGACGAAGAAGACCGAGCTGACGCCGAAGGCGAGGAAGACGATGGCGATCGCCAGCGCCGCGGCGGTGATGACGCGACCGGTGCGGCCGATTCCGGTCGCGACCGCCTCCTCGTTCGAGTCGCCGAGGTCGCGTCGCTCTTTGATCCGCGCCATCACCAGCACCGCGTAGTCGGTGGCGAGGCCGAAGATGACGGCGAAGAGGAAGACCAGGCTGGTCACCTCGACTGCGGCCGGCCCGGTGTAGTCGAGCAGGCCGTCGAGCCAGCCGTCCTGGAAGGCGAGGACGAGGATGCCCAGCGTGGCACCGAGGGTCAGCGCGTTCATCACCAGCGTCTTCAGCGGCAGCAGCACCGAGCCGGTGAGGAGGAAGAGGAGGACCAGGGTCGTCAGGGCGATGATCGCGACGACCAGCGGCGCGTGATCGAGCAGGCTCTGCTTCTGGTCGATGAAGCGGGCCGTGTTGCCGGAGACGAGCACGTCCGCGGTCCCGGGGGGATCGAGGGCACGGATCTCACGCACGGCGTCCTGCGAGGGCCCTTCGAGCGCCTGTTCGGCGGGGGCGAAGTTCGCGTACGCGACCTCGCCCGGGGCACCGCTGAATGGCGTTCCGCGACCGATTCCGTCGACGGCCTCGACCCGGTGCTGGAACGCCGCCAGCTGCGCCGGCCCGGCCGGTCCGTCGACGGCGACGGTGACCGCTTCGGTGACGTCGCGCGGGTAGTGAGCTTCCAGGTAGCGGTAGGCGTCGTAGGAGGGTTGCCCGGGCGGCACCGCTTCGGAGCTGGGCCCGGTCAGCGTCGTCCACAGCAGCGGTGCGGCGCAGGCGAGGAGCAGCGCCGAGCTGGCCAGGGCGACGCTGACCGGGCGCCGCATCACCCCGCGCGCCAACCGGTACCACCCGTCTGAGGTATCGGAGACGGCGGGGCCGCGGCGAATCGAGAAGGCGTCGATGCGGGTTCCGAGC
Source organism: uncultured Solirubrobacterales bacterium (assembly GCA_963703235.1). Taxonomy (GTDB): domain Bacteria; phylum Actinomycetota; class Thermoleophilia; order Solirubrobacterales; family 70-9; genus VRUE01. Next base: position 501,181 of record OY969802.1, read on the forward strand.
AGCGCCAACAGCGAGGGGACGACGAGGATCGCCAGCAGCGCCGAGAAGACGGCGACGGTGGTGCCGGCGACCGCCATCGAGTAGAGGAAGCGCTGCGGCATCACGATCAGGGCCGCCATCGCCGCGGCGACGGTGAGGCCGGAGAAGAGCACGGTGCGGCCAGCGGTGCGAACGGTGCGGCGGTGGGCCTCCCGCGAGGCGCCGCCGCGCCCGATCTCCTCGCGGTAGCGCGAGACCATCAGCAGGGCGTAGTCGACGGCGAGGCCGAGGCTGAGCCCGGTGGCGATGTTGAGCGCGAAGAGGGAGGTGTCGGTGAAGCTCGCCATCACCCGCAGCACCAGCAGGGTGCCGACGATCGAGATCACCCCCAGCAGCAGCGGGATCGAGGCGGCGACGACGCCGCGGAAGACGAAGAGGAGCAGCAGGGCCAGGACCGGGAAGGCGATCAGCTCGGACTTGGTCAGGTCCTCGCGGGTCTGGTCGTTGGTCTCGTTGAAGCCGGGAGCGAAGCCGCCCATCGCGACGTCGAGCGAGCTGGAGGCGGCGAGCGGCTCGACGCCTTCGGCGGCGACCCCGCCGGCGTCCTCGATGTCCTCGGTGGAGAGGTGCGCGGTCAGCGCCAGCGATTCGCCGTCGGCAGCGATCAGCGCCGCGCCGGCGCGGCGGTCGCGCAGCGGGTTGACGACCGTGCCGACGTGCTCGACCCCTTCCATCCCGCGAGTGAGCCGGCCGACCTCGCGCCGCACAGACGGGCTCGCCATGTCGAGACGACCGCCGTTCGGGGAGCGCACGACCAGGACGATCGCCGGGTTCGGGTCGTAGCCGAGCGAGTCGCGCATCAGCCGCGTTGCCCGCTCGCTCTCGGAGGCGGAGTCGGTGAAGCCCGCGGCTTTGAGGTGGCTCTCGACGTCTTTGCCGACCGCCCCCGCGATCAGGACGAAGACCGCGACCGCCGCGAGGACCAGCTTCGGGTGCTTCCAGGTCAGATCGGCGACGCGGTTCATTCGGGGAGATCAACGCAGCTGGCGGGGCCGATGTGAGATGGGCCTCGTGGGACCGGGAAGTGGGAGATGACCATCGGCGCGACTGTACCAGAATTCCAAGCAGTCACTTTGAATTTCAAATTAACACGCTAGAATCGAGCTATGACGCGTCGCCACTACGGTCAGTCGTGCAGCGTCGCCGGCGCCCTCGACCGGATCGGGGAGCGCTGGTCGCTGCTGATCGTGCGCGAGCTGCTGCTCGGCCCGCTGCGCTTCTCGGACCTTGCCCGGGGCGTCGGCGGCGCCCCGACCGACGTGCTCACCAAGCGACTGCGGGACATGGAGGCCGACGGAATCGTGCGTCGCCGCCAGCTCGATCCGCCGGCATCGGCGACCGTCTACGAGCTGACCGAGCTTGGCCGGGGGCTGGAGGCGCCACTGCTCGAGCTGGGCCGCTGGGGCCTCAACTTCTTCCAGATCGAGGACGTGCCGGGGATCGAATCCTCCTGGCTGCCGAACTCGCTGCGGGTGATCCTGCGACCGCCACCCGAGACCGAGCTGACCCTGCAGCTGCACAGCGAGGGCCAGGCGTTCCGCCTGCGAGTCGAGGACGGCGCGATCGCTGCCGAGCGCGGTGAGGCCGATGACCCCGACCTCACCCTGTCCGGCGCGCCGCGCGACGTGATCGCCGTACTGGTCGCCGGCGAGGTCGGGGAGGAGGGCGTCGAGATCGAGGGCAGCCACGCCGCGCTGGAGCAGCTGCGGGCGATGGTCAGTCTGCCCGACCGCCTACGCGAGGACGCCCTCGCCGAGGCCGGGGCCGCCGCCGGCTAGGCGAGCTCGGTGCCGTCGTAGAGCTTCTTGACGTGCACGGCGCCCGCGGGCGCGGCTTCGATGCAGAGGCGACAGAGGACGCACTCGTCGAGGTTCTCCGCGGCGATCTCGACCTTGCCGCCGGCGTCCACGAAGATGTCGACGGGGCAGACTTCTTCCAGCTTCTTGGCCAGCTCGGCGTCGCCGGCGACGGACTCGTCGACCTCGACCTCGATGAAGACCTTGCTCAGCGTCTCGGCCATCAGGCGGCGACCCCCAGCTTCTGCTTGACCGCGTCGGGGATCTCGTCGATCCGCTCGACGACGCGGATCCCGGCCGCTTCGAGGCGGGCGATCTTCTCCGTCGCCGTGTCCTCCACGCCCTCGACGATCGTGCCCGCGTGACCGAAGCTCATCCCCTTCATCTCCTCGTCGTCCATGAACTTGCCGGCCATGAAAGCGACGATCGGCAGGCGTGAGTCGTTCTCCTTTACCCATTCGGAGAGCTGGGCCTCCATCCGCCCGCCCGGCTCCGTGTAGATGACGATCGCCTGCGTCTCCTCGTCGGCCTCGAAGTAAGGCATCAGCTCGGCGTAGGTCGAGCCGATGATCGCGTCGCCGCCGATCGAGACCGCGGTCGAGACGCCGAGCCCGGCCTGGGTCAGCGAGGAGGAGATCTCCGTCGTCATCCCGCCGGAGCGGCTCATCACCCCGACCGGGCCCGGGGCGTAGGCCTTGGCGGCGTCTTTGGCGGGGCCGCCGATGCCGCCCATCTTGCAGACCTCGGGGACGATCAGGCCGAGGCAGTTGGGGCCGATGATCCGCGCCCCGCGCATCTCGGCCAGCTCGACCATCTGGGCGACGTCGCGGCGTGGGATCCGCTCGGTGACGATCACGATCAGCTCGATCCCGTTCTCGATCGCCTCCAGCACCGCGTCCTTGGTGAAGGCGGGGGGGACGGTGACGACCGAGCCGTCCACCGGGGCGCCGTGGTTCTCGACCGCCTGGGCGACGGTGTCGAAGACCGGCACCCCGTGCACCTCGCGCCCCTTGCGGCCGGGCGTCACCCCGCCGACCACCATGGAGCCGTAGTCGAGGCACTCGCGGGTCAGGTTGACCGCCTCGCGCCCGGTGATTCCCTGGACGATAAAGGTCGTCTCCTTCGAGAGCAGGATGCTCATGCGCCCTCACTGAGTTTGTCTTTTTCCGTGCATGGCGCGGGTAACGACAAAGTCAGCACATTGCGAACCGGCGCGCTCATGCCGGCGCTCCCTGGATCTTGGCGACGGCGCGGCCAGCCGCCTCCCACATCGAGACGGAGCGGTCGCAGTACTCGACCCCGTAGCCGTCGAGGATCTTGAAGCCCTCCTCCTCCCAGGCGCCCGGGATGCGGAAGATCGCGATCGTCTCGCCCGGGTCCTTGCCCAGCTCCAGGCAGGCCTTGATGACGCCGCGGGCGACGATGTCGACCCGGGTGTTGGAGACGATTGACATCATCACCGCGATCTTCTCGACTCCGTCCTTTTCCAGCACCTGCTTGGCCAGGCCGCAGGCCTTGGCGACCGAGGGGTTGCCGCCGATCTCCGAGTAGTTGGCCGGCTTGCCGCCCTGGCTGCGGACCGCATCGGTCAGGGTCAGCGAGCCGCCGCCGGCGCCGATCACGAGGCCGAGGTTGCCTTCGAAGCCGTGGTCCTTGCCCTGGATCACGCCGCGGTGGTCGGCGGCGTCGATCGCCGCCACGTTGCGCTCGAAGTCGGACGGCTCGTAGGTCTCGCGGGTGTCGTCCTCGGCGATCTCCAGGTGCTTGCGCAGCAGCGCCTTCTGGCGCCCGACCGCCTCGTTCTCCATCTCCATGTGGGCGTCGAGAGCGACGAAGCTGCCGTCGGTCAGCTCGGCCAGCGGGTTGATCTCGGCCAGGGTCATGTCGTTGTCGCGGAAGAGGCGGGCGAGGCGGGCGAGGATCGGCGTCGCCCGGTTCAGCCCCGAGCCGGTCACCCCGGTCGCGGCGATTGCCTGCTTGGCCTCGAAGTCGGAAATCGGCAACAGGTTCGAGAGGTGGCCCCGGCCGACGTGGTCGGGGTGCTGCTCGGCGACCTCCTCGATGTCGATGCCGCCCATGTCGCTGAACAGCATCAGCGGCCGCTTCGCGGTGCCGTCCCAGACGACCCCGGCGTAGTACTCCTGCTTGACCTCGGCCTTGGGGTCGACGAGGACGCCGCGCGGCATGTTGCCGTTGATCTCCAGCTTCAGGATCGCCTCGGCGTGCTCGGCCGCCTCCTCGGGCGTGTCGGCGAACTTGACGCCGCCCGCCTTCATCCGCCCGCCGCTCAGCACCTGCGACTTGATCACAACCGGCCCACCGATCTCCTCGGCGGCCTTGCGTGCCTCATCGGCGGTCGTGCAGAAGCCGTACTTGGTGACGGGGATGCCCGCCAGCTCGACGATCTTCCGTGCCTCGTACTCGTAGAAGCGCATGCGCGGCGCGGAACCCTATCCGACAGCCGCTCGAGCTATCCGACCGGGCGGCCGAAGGGGGGATGGGGGAAGTCGCCGACCCCGCGCATCGAGAAGGGGACCGAGTCCTCGCCCCAATAGCGGGCGCGGACTGCCCCCTTGCGGTTGCGGCCGTAGCCGCTGTGGGCGAGGCCGCGGAAGATCCCGGCTTGGTCGGCGCGCGCGACGAGCACCTTGCGCCAGCCGCCCCTCGACTTGCGGGCCTGGATCAGGACTTTGCCCGGGCCGCTGTTCGGGGTGCGGCCCCAGAAGGACAGGCCTTTCGCCGTCGCGTAGGCGACAAAGGGGAAGCGGAACGCCGAGAGCACTTCCTTCGGCTGGTCCTGGGCCACGGTTGGGCCGCGGAAGTAGAGCCCCGACTCGATCGAGACGTGGGACGGTTCGCCCGGTTCGGCTGCGAAGTCGCGCAGGCTGAACCAGAAGAAGGTGTCGATCCCGACCCGCCAGGCGGCGTGAAGGGCCTCGGCGGCCCAGCGCGTCTCGATCTTCATCGGCAACCCGCCCGGGTCCGGCGGGGCCGAGTCCCAGGAGAACTCGGTGATCCAGAGCGGGGTTTGCTCGAAGGCCCCGTTGATCCTGCCGGCGCGGTCGGCGGCGTGCAGCAGGGCCTGCAGCCTGCCGAGGCTGCCAAGCTGGACGTCGTTGGCGCCGCCTTCGTGGGTCGGACCGCCGGTGGTGTACGGGTGGATGGCGAAGATGTCGAAGTAGGCGCCCCCGCCGCAGTTCCCCGGCGCGGGCCGGAACCGCTTGTGCCCGCGCATGCAGAGCAGTTCGCGGGTGAACCGGATCGGGCCGATCGTGTATTTCGGCACCGCGATCGGGCCGAGCCCGGCGGCGATCACGAGGTTCGAGGGGTCGACCGCCTTGATCGCTCCGTAGAAGGTGTTGATCAGCGTCCGGTACAGCTCCGCCGACACCGCCTTGCCGGAATCGTTGAACTGGGGCAGGAAGAAGAGGCTGAGGTTGGGCTCGTTCAGGCCCTGCCAGTACTGGACCCGCGGCAGACCGCCGAACTGGCCGCTGTAGCGGCGGGCGGCGGCGGTCGCGAAGGCGGCCAGGGCCGCCGGGTCGAGGTCGCAGGGAGTGTCGTTGCTGAAGGGACGCGCGCATCGCTGCGCCCAGCGCGGGGCGCCGCGAATCTGCAGCACCGGGGTCAGCCCGGCGGCGACCGCCTCGCGGACCCAGCGATCGGTCTCCTCCCATTCGTAGCGGGGCTCGCCCGGATTGTCCGGTTGCCATTCGTCAGGTCGCTGTGCGGGAGCGACCGAGCCCCAGCGGATCGGCGTGTGGGCCATCCGTGCGCCGGCGTGCTTGACGTGCGCGAAGGAGACCGGCAGTTCTTCGTCGTAGACGTAGGAGACGCCGGTGGTCAGCGGCCGCAGAGCCGCGCCGGCCGGCGCGGCCTGCGCCGCCAGGAGCATCGAGGCCAGGGCGAGGAGGGCGGCAAGCCGCCAAGGCATTCCCGCACGGGCAAGCTCCTCCGCTTGCGGTCCCCGCCTGGCCACCTGCTTCAGCTTGCCTGGCGCCTCTGCCGCATCGCGTAGGCGACCGCCCAGATCGCGATGGCGATGATCAACAGCGGCAGCAACCAGCCCATCGCGCCGCTGGAGTCGCCAGTTGCCTCGCCGACCACCTCGCCGAGGCCGGAAGAGCCGCTCGGCTCCTCGACCTCGACCTTGGCCAGCTTGGCGTTCCCGGCATTGGCCTTGTCGGCGCCGTTCCCTCCGCGATCGGAAGGCTTGGGGCCGTTGTCGTTGCTGTTGTTGCCCCCACCATTACCGCCGCTGGCGGCAGGCGCCGCGGTTTCCTCTTCGTCGGCGGGCTCAGGGGTGGGAGCGGTCGCGGCAGCCACTTCAGCGGCGGCCCGGCCGTCGTTGCCCTGGGACTCGAGCTTGTTGGCGTTCTTGGAGCCGAGCGCCTTGTGGGGCGAGGGCCGGGACTTGCGGCCGTCGTTCTCGGTGTCCCTGGCGCCGCCGGGCGTAGGCAGCGACTCCGTGTACTGGTTCACCGCCGAGTTGCCGGGCGGAATCGTTTCTTCCGCCATCGCGGCGGCGGCGAAGGCAAGCGTCGCCAGGAAGGCTGCCGCCAGCGTTGCGAATGCGGTTTTGGGCATCTTCATCGTGAAATCCCGCGAAGCTGGAGGGCGGTGCGGTCCCGTCCGGCGTTCGCTCATAGCATAGAACCGGATGAACGCGACATCGATGCGGCCATGGGACAGGGTGATGGAATTGGCCCGGGGAGCCGACTGGAGCGCCGTTGCGATCTGGTCGTTCTGCTTCGGCCTCGTTGTCTATCTCGGCCTCGAAGGCGGCGGCTACGACGCGCTGGTCCACGACAAGGTCGGGATCGCGGTCTGGTGGGCGCTGCTCGCCCTCGTCTTGGTCGGGGCGCTGCCGCGCCTGCGGCCGGCGCCGCTTGCCTGGACGGCCCTGGGGCTGCTGGCGGCGTTCGCGATCTGGACCGGGCTGAGCCTGGCCTGGACCGAAAGCAGCGAGCGGACCGCGGCCGATCTGGCTCGCCTCGCCGGGTTCGTCGGCGTCTTCGCCCTGGCCCTGTTCGGCGCCGGCTCGGGCAGCGTTCGCCGCATCGTCGGCGCCGTCGGCGCCGGGGCCGCAGTGGTTGCCGCGGTCGGCCTGCTCTCGCGCCTCCATCCGGCCTGGTTCCCGGAAGCGACTCAGACCGCGGAGCTGCTCCGCAACGGCGAGGAGCGGCTCTCCTATCCGCTCAACTACTGGAATGGCCTGGCGGCGATGATCGCGATCGGGTTGCCGGCGCTGCTCGCCGTTGCCACCACGGCCCGGTCGATCGTGCTTCGCGCCTTGGCCGCCGCGGCCCTGCCAATGATGGGGCTGGCCGCCTTCTTCACCTTCTCGCGCGCCGGCATTGCCGCTGCGATCATCGCCGCTGCGCTCTTCGTCGCCTTCGCCTCGAACCGGCTGCCGAAGCTGCTGACGCTCTTGGTCGTAGGTGCGGGGACGGGAATCCTGATCGCCGCCGCAACCCAACGCGACGCGCTCGAGGACGGTCTGCTCGAATCCTCCGTCGCCCGCCAGCAGGGAGACGAGCTGCTGCTGATCGCGATCGCCGTCTGTGTCGTTGTCGGACTCGTCCAGGCGGCGCTCTCGCTCTCCTCCCTGCGCGAGCTGCGGCCGGACTGGACGCGTATCCCGCGCCGCCACGCGCTGATCGCTGCCGGGGTGGCAGCCGTGGCCCTGCTGGTCGGGGCTGCGGCTCTCGATGCGCCCGGACAGGCGTCGGATGCCTGGAGCGAATTCAAGGAGGCCGAGGAAGGGCCGGGGTCGGGTGCAGGCCGCCTCGGCAGCGCCGCCGGCGAGAGCCGCTACGAGTTCTGGACCGTAGCCGCGGAGCAGAACTCGGCGGATCCCCTGATCGGAACGGGCTCCGGCACCTTCGAATTCTGGTGGACCCGCAACAGCGACGGCTCTGGAACCGTCCGCGACGCCCACTCCCTCTACATGCAGACGCTGGGCGAGCTGGGTGTCCTCGGCATCCTCCTGCTGGCGGGCTTCCTCCTCGTCGTCCTGGTCGGCGGCGGCCGCAACGCGCTGCGGGCGCCGCCGCCCGAGCGTTCGATGCTGGCGGCGGCGCTGGCGGGCTGTGTCGGCTTCTGCTTCGCCGCCGCCTTCGACTGGCTGTGGCAGATCCCGGCTCTCTCGATCGCCACCCTGCTGCTCGCGGTCGCGCTGGTCCTTCCCGGCGTTGGCTCCGAGGGGGGCGAGCCCACGCCTTTGGGCCTTTCGCGCCGGCTAGGCGTCGCAGCGGTCTCCCTCGTCGCGATCGTCGCGATATCGATCCCGCTCGCCTCCACCAGCTTGCTGCGGCAGAGCGAAGCCGAGGCCCGTGCCGGCAACCTCGAAGCCGCCCTCGAGGACGCCCGCAGCGCTCAGAACGTGGAGCCGGGCGCGATGAGCCCGCGCCTGCAGCGAGCGCTGCTGCTCGAGACCCTGAGGGACTTCGACGCAGCCGCGGTCGCGGCCCGCGAGGCTGTCGAGCGGGAGCCGACCAACTGGCGCCCCTGGCTGGTGCTGTCGCGAATCGAAGCGCAGCGCGGCGGGGCCGAGGCGGCGGTTCGCGCCTATCGCAGGGCGCGGTCGCTGAACCCGCTTTCGCCGCTGTTCGAGCGGTGATCGCGTGATGGCGACGTGGGGTTCTGGGAAACTGCCTGGATCGATTCGGAAGGAGACAGATGAACTTGTTGGGGCGCTCCGCCGCAATTGCGGCGCTGTCGCTGGTGGCGATCTTCGCGGCCGGTTGCGGGGAGACCGTGATCGACGACGTCAAGACCGAGGACGCGATCGAACAGAACCTGAAGACGTCGGCCGGTGAAAAAGTCACCTCGGTCGATTGCCCTTCCGGGGTCGAGGTCGAAGCCGAGGCCACCTTCGACTGCACCGTCAACTTGGCCGGTGGCGAGCAGAAAACGGCGCAGATGAAGATCCTCAACGAGGACGCCGACATCGAACTCGCCAACCTCAAAGCCGGTAAGTAAAGTGCCGCGAATGAGCCAGATCAGCACGGCCAACGCGCCGACCACCCATGCAAAGCTCCTCGACTGGGTCGGGGAGATCGCCGAGTTGACCCAGCCCGAGGCCATTCACTGGTGCGACGGCTCCGCCGAGGAGTACGACGAGCTCGCCCAGCGGTTGATCGACGCCGGCACCTTCGAGCGCCTCTCCGATGCGAAGCGCCCCAATTCCTACCTCGCTCTCTCCGATCCCGGCGACGTCGCCCGGGTCGAGGACCGCACTTTCATCTGCTCACAGCGTGAGGAGGACGCCGGCCCGACCAACAACTGGTGCGACCCGGTGGAGATGCGCGAGACGCTGGGAGGTCTCTTCAAGGGCTGCATGGCCGGCCGCACGATGTACGTCGTGCCCTTCTCGATGGGCCCGCTGGGCTCGCCGATCTCCCACATCGGCGTGCAACTGACCGACTCCGCCTACGTCGCGACCTCGATGCGGATCATGACCCGGATGGGCAAGGGCGCACTCGAGGTGCTGGGCGGGGACGGCGACTTCGTCCCCTGCGTGCACTCGGTCGGGATGCCGCTGGCCGAGGGCCAGGAGGACGTGCCCTGGCCCTGCAACGCCGACAACAAGTACATCGTCCACTACCCAGAGACGCGCGAGATCTGGTCCTTTGGCTCGGGCTACGGCGGCAACGCCCTGCTCGGCAAGAAGTGCTTCGCGCTGCGGATCGCCTCGGCGATGGCGCGCGACGAGGGCTGGTTGGCCGAGCACATGCTGATCCTCAAGCTGACCTCGCCCTCGGGGGAGGTCAAGTACGTGACCGGCGCCTTCCCGTCGGCTTCGGGCAAGACCAACCTGGCGATGCTGATCCCGACGCTCGAAGGCTGGACAGCGGAGACGGTCGGCGACGACATCGCCTGGATGAAGTTCGGCGACGACGGCCGCCTCTACGCGGTCAATCCCGAGGCCGGCTTCTTCGGCGTCGCGCCCGGGACCGGCCACAAGACCAACCCCAACGCGATGGAGACGATCGAGCGCAACTCGATCTTCACCAACTGCGCCAAGACCGACGACGGCGACGTCTGGTGGGAGGACATGACCGGCGAGCCGCCGGCGCACGCGATCGACTGGCACGGGAGCGAGTGGACGCCGGACTCCGAGCAGCCGGCAGCGCATCCCAACGCCCGCTTCACGACCCCGGCGGCGCAGTGCCCCTGCATCGCGCCCGAGTGGGAGGACCCGGCCGGCGTGCCGATCGACGCCTTCCTCTTCGGTGGCCGCCGGGCGACGGCGGTGCCGCTGGTTTCGGAGGCGTTCGACTGGGAGCACGGCACCTTCCTCGGCGCGACGATGTCGGTTGAGACGACCGCGGCGGCGGCAGGCGAGGTCGGCAAGCTGCGCTTCGACCCGATGGCGATGCTGCCCTTCGGCGGCTACAACATGGCCGACTACTTCGGCCACTGGCTGAAGCTGGGCCAGCGCGAGGGGGCGAAGCTGCCGAAGATCTTCCTCGTCAACTGGTTCCGCAAGGACGAGGACGGCAAGTTCATCTGGCCGGGCTTCGGCGAGAACAGCCGGGTGCTCGAGTGGGTCTTCCGCCGCTGCGACGACGAAGGCGAGACGGTCGAGTCGGCGATCGGCCTGCTCCCCGCCGAGGGAGAGATCGACACCGACGGCACCGACGTCTCCGAGGAGCAGATGCGCGAGCTCCTCTCGGTCGACGCCGACCTGTTCAAGCAGCAGCTGCCCCAGATCAAGGAGCACCTCGACCGCTTCGGCGACCGCCTGCCGGCGCGGATCGGGGCCCAGCTCGAGGCGCTCGAAGAGCGCCTGGGCTAGCTGCAGGGGAGAGCGGCGCCGAGCTCTCGCGGGAATTGATGTCGCACGCGCTTCGCGCTTAGCGACTGAGTTCCTGCGCGGCTGGCGCCGCGCAAATATGAGATTGCATATCGCGGCCTGACGGCCACATTCCCGCGAGAGCTCGGCGCCGCTCTCCCGAGCCGCCAGCCCCCCGGCAGCTTTCAGGGCTCAGCTGCTATCACGCTGCGACGCTTGCGCTAGCGACGTTGCGAGCTGTGGAACCTAGTGGCCGGGGTGGAGGGGCGGTCGTCCCCTGGGCGAATGTGGCCGAAGGCCGCCTATGCAATCCGGTTTCTGCGCGGCGGAGCCGCGCACCAACTCAGTCGCTGATATGGACGCCCATTTGTCAAGCCCCCAACCACCAAAGGCCCGCTGACGCGGGCCTTCTCCTTGGCCCAGGAGGCGGCGGTCGGCCTGGTGCGCGACGCGCGGTCAGGCTGATATGCGCGGGTTGGCTACCGCAGGACCGGGTTTCGTCTCAGCGCCCGCTGTCTAAGATCGAGCGTCGCCGCAGGAATGGCTGCTCATAGCGACATCGCGGATGCGCTGCGCGAAGGGCCGGACCCGCCGCCTCCTGGACCAAGCGGTGCTTGGTGGTTTCAGTCGGCTGTCGCTACCGCCCAGCAGAAGCCGCTCAGCTCACGCGCCACGGCGACCGCGCAGAGGGTACGCCGCTTGCCGCGCTCTGAGTCGAGCCGCACCCAGCTGCGGTGAAGGCGCTGCTGCGCCTTCCATGAGATCGCGCAGATCGCCTGGGGCTGGCCCTCTTGGCGGCGGCGCAACCCCGTGCCTTTGCGCGGCGCCCGGCGGTAGTGCCAGGCCGCCTCGACCAAGAGACGCCGGGCATGGCGGGAGCCCGACTTGGTGATCGCACCCTGCCTGCGCTTCTCCCCGCTTGAGTTCTCCGAAGGCACCAGGCCGAGGTAGCTCATCAGCTGAGCGGGGCGCTCGAAGCGCTCGAAGTCGCCGACCTCCGCGCAGAGGCCGAGCGCCGAGAGGGTGTCGATGCCGCGCAGACAACGCAGGTGGGCAACCTGCTGCTCCCAGGGTGAGCCCTCGACCAGGGCGGCCATCTGGGACTCGAGGCTCTCCCGGCGCACCAGCAGGGCGTCGATCGCCCCGATCCCGTCGAGTAGGACCGACTGTGCCACGGGCTCTGGGAGCTCGACCCTCCCCAGCCAGTCGAGGTGGCGCTGGGTCCAGTTGTTGCCCTCGAAGCGCAGGTCGTGGCGCAGCAAGAGCTTGCCAACGCGGTGGCGGGCGCGCATCAGGTCGCCGCGGACGTCCTCGCGGGCGCGGACCAGGTCGCGCATCGCCTCCTCAGCCGGGGTCGGCACCCGCACAGGGTGCAGACCGCCGATCATCAACAGCCGCGCCAGCCGCTCGGCGTCGCGGCGGTCGGTCTTGACCCGGTCCTGCGCGGGGCGCTCGATCTTGCCCGGCGCGGCCACCGTGCACTCGATGCCCCTCGCAGCCAGCGCCCGTGCCAAGCCGAAGCCGGTCGGTCCGGCCTCATAGGCAACGCGGACCGGGGCCGGCAAGGCGGCGCAGAACTCCGCCACCTGCTCGGTCTGCCCACCCATGCGCTGCACTGCCAACTCACCTGACTGCGAGTCGGCGATCGCCGCGACGACCTTCGCCGCGTGAACATCGAGACCCACCCACGTCCTAACCTGCGCCATGTCGGCACCCCCATGATTGCGGTCCTCGCCGAGGCCGCCCTCGGCGACAAACCCGCGCATCTCATGCGCGGGTGCCGACCTTTACGCCGGGTTCGGATCGAGCCGGCGCTCAGGTGGGCCGGCCATAGGGTCTAAGCGCGAAGCGCGTGCGACATCAATTCGCCCAGGGGACGACCGCCCCTCCATCGCAGACGCCGGAGCCCTACAGCCCGTAGCTCTCGGCCAACTCGGGGTCCTTCGCCGCCAGCATCTCGGCCAGCTCGACCATCACCTTGCACTGCTTCCAGGTGGCGTCGTCCTGCATCTTGCCGTCGATCATGTGGACACCGCGGCCGTCGGGGATCGCCTCCAGCACTTTCTTGGCGAACTTGACCTCGTCCGGCGGCGGGCTGAAGACCTTCTTGGCGATGTCGATCTGGACTGGGTGCAGCGACCAGGCGCCGACGCAGCCGAGCAGGAAGGCGGCGCGGAACTGGGTCTCACAGCCGGCCGTGTCCTTGATGTCGCCGAAGGGGCCGTAGAAGGGCAGGATCCCGGTCGCGGCGCAGGCGTCGACCATGCGGGCGATCGAGTAGTGCCAGGGGTCCTGCTGGGCGGTGACGCGGTCGGCCTCGGGATTCTCGGGGTCGACCGGGTCCTCCATCGAGCGGTAGCCGGGATGGCCGCCGCCGACCCGAGTGGTCTTCATCCGCCGCGAGGCGGCAAGGTCGGCGGGGCCGAAGCTCATCCCCTGCATGCGCGGGCTTGCAGCGGCGATCTCCTCGACGTTGACGACGCCCTGCGCGGTCTCCAGGATCGCGTGGACGAGGATCGGGCCCTCCAGCCCTGCCTTTGCCTCCAGCTGGGCGAGCAGGCGGTCGACGTAGTGGATGTCCCAGGCGCCCTCGACCTTGGGCACCATCACCACCTCGAGCTTGTCGCCGATCTCGGCCACCAGCGTGGTCAGGTCGTCGAGCACCCAGGGGCTCTCCAGCGAGTTGACCCGGGTCCAGAGAGAGGTCTGGCCGAAGTCCGACTCCTTGGCCGCCTTGACCAGGCCCTGCCGGGCCGCCTCCTTGCGATCGACCGGGATCGCGTCCTCGAGGTTGCCGAGCAGGATGTCGGTCTTCTCCGCGATCGCGGCCGCCTTGGCGACCATCTTCTCGTTTGAGAAATCGAGGAAATGGATCATCCGCGAGGGCTTGACCGGGATCTCGCGCAGCGGCTCGGGAGCGCCGATCGCCTGCGGCTGGAAGAAGTCTCTGGGGTTTCTCAAGCTGCTCCTCGTGTCGTGTGGCGTGCCGGCGGAAATCTAGCGTGTGAGCTTTGGGTTCATGTGAGCCCGAAGCTCGGTCTCAAGCGGTCGTCCAGAGACCGCAGGGATTCGGGCGCCGCTGTCGTACACGGACGGGATGGACGATCGCACTGCGGAGACCACGCAGGACTGGCAGTTGCCCGACAGCGCCAAGCCGCCGCTGGTCGGCGAGCTGGTCGAACGGATCGACGAGGCGCTGGCGACCGCCCGTGCCTCGGAGGCCGCCGTGATGACGGTCGGCGCCGCCGCCCTCGACGCCGCCGAGCAAGCTCGCCGGGCGGCAGACCTTGCCGAACGCGCGAGCAGCGCGATGCTCACCGGGCAGCGACCCGGCGGGCTCGGGCCGGGTGGCGGGTCAGTTGATGTCGGGCCGTCCGCGGCAAACGTGGACGACGGCCTGCGCGACTTCGCAGCCCGCGCCGATCGCGTCGCGGCGCGCCTGCGCCAGTTGGAGCGGCTGCCGATCGCCGCCGCGGCCTCTCCCTAGCAGTGCGAGCCGAAGTGCTGGGTCCAGACGCGGGTCCCGCCCAGGTCGTCCAGTTCGCCAACCTGCAACGCGATGCCAATCTGGTCGAAGGTGCCGAGAACGTTCTGGCGGTGCCCCGGTGAGCGCATCCAGGCGCGGAAGATCGAACGCACCGAGCCTTCCTCGCCGATACCCCAGGCGAGGTTCTCGCCCGCGCGCCAGCACTGGGCCGAGAGGTAGCCGGAGGCCTTCATCCAGTAGGTGAACTTACGGCCGCAGGCGGAGTGGCTGAAGCTGTTGCAGGCAAGGATGTCGGCGGACTTGCCGGCAGCCGAGAGGCTCAGCTGTTCGGCCTCGGCGAGTGGCGGCAGCCCGAAGTACGCGCGCGCGTAGTCGGTCATGCAGCGCATCGCCCCCTCCTGCGCATCGGTCGGAGCATCGAGGTTGGTCTGTCCGGGACAGGACGAGTTTGGCGCGATCGCCGTGCTCGGTGCCTGCGCGGCCCGCGCCGGCTTGGAGACGGCGCGCTGGTCGCCAAGGCCGACGGCGCCCGCGCTCGGGGCAAAAACCAGGCTGGCGAGCGAGGCGAGCACGACGAGAAGCGAAAGCTTTCGTTCCACGCCTCTCTTGTCGCCAGGCGGAACGGGCGAGGACTGCCTGTCAACCGATCCTGGACAGACGTACTAGGCGCGGCCGCCGATATCCTTCGCTTCCCTCAGAACCCCGACACGAAGCAGGAGAAATGGCCGTAGAGACCGCCGCCTACAGCGAGCAGACCGACATCCAACGCGACATCACCGAGATGGTGCGCCAGTTCGCCGACGAGCAGATCATCCCCAACGCCGAGCACTACGACCATGAGGACTCCTTCCCGGAGCCGATCGTCGAGCAGATGAAGGAGCTGGGGCTGTTCGGGGTGACGATCCCCGAGGAGTACGGCGGCATGGGGCTCGATCTGACGACCTACGCGATGATCGTCGAAGAGCTCTCGCGCGGCTGGATCTCGATCTCCGGCGTCGTCAACACCCACTTCATCGGCTCCTACCTGCTGATGAAGTTCGGCACCGACGAGCAGAAGGACCACTTCCTGCCGAAGATGGCGACCGGCGAGATCCGCGCCGCCTTCTCGCTCTCGGAGCCCGAGGTCGGCTCCGACGTGCAGGGGATCAAGTCGACCGCGAAGAAGGGCGAGGACGGCAAGTGGGAGCTGAACGGGCAGAAGATGTGGGTCACCAACGGCCTCGGCTCCGGCGTCGTCTTCGTCCTCATGAAGACCGATCCCAAGGCCGACCCGCCCTACAAGGGCATGACCTGCTTCATCACCGAGAAGGAGCCCTGGGCGGAGAAGAACTCAGGCGACTACGAGGGCCTGGTCGTGCCGCCCAAGATCAAGAAGATGGGTTACAAGGGGGTCGAGTCGACCGAGCTGGTCTACGACGGCTACCGCTGCCCGCCAGAGCGGGTGCTCGGCGGCGAGGAGGCCGGGGTCGGCCAGGGCTTCGTGCAGATGATGGACGCGCTCGAGGTCGGCCGTGTCAACGTCGCCGCCCGCGGCGTCGGCATCGCCCAGCGCGCCCTTGAGTTGGCCCTCCGTTACAGCCAGGAACGCAAGACCTTCGGCAAGCCGATCGCTCAGCACCAGGCGATCCAGTTCAAGCTCGCCGACATGGCGACCAAGATCGAGGCGGCACGACTGGTGACCCGCAAAGCGGCGCGGATGAAGGACGCCGGCGAGCGCTCCGACCTGGAGGCGGGGATGGCGAAGCTGCTCGCCTCGGAGACGGGCAAGGAGTGCGTCGAGGAGGCCTTCCGCATCCACGGCGGTTACGGCTACTCGAAGGAGTACGAGATCGAGCGTCTCTACCGCGACGCGCCGCTGCTGCTGATCGGCGAGGGCACCTCCGAGATCCAGCGCATGGTGATCGGCAAGAAGCTGCTGCAGCGCCACAAGATCTGACGAGGACGGGGCCTTGCCGGCTCGGCTAGCATCGGCAGCGATGGCAGGAGATACGAAGGCCCTGATCGAGACCGCGGTGACGCGCTTCCAGGCCGAAGTCCCGGCGCTGCAGAAGCTCAAGCTCGTCTTCGGGTTGGAACTCAAGGGTCGAGGGGACATCCAGCTCTACCGGGTCGAGGTGCCGGGACCGAAGATCTCCAAGGATCTGGCCCAGGACGAGCGGGTGCTGGTTCAAATCGACCGTCCGCAGTTCAACGAGCTGGCTGACAGCGGCACCTTGAAGAGCTACCGCAAGGCGTACGAGACCGGTCACATCAAGGCAACCGGCGACTCCAATGTGAGAAAGCTGATCGGCCAGGTCGTGGAGCGCCAAGAGCAGCGCTCCAGGTTGAAAAAAGTGCGCTGACGCACTATGTGGGTGGGATTTCCCAGCTCGCTCGGTGCTGCTTTCGTGCGTCGCAGAGCACTTTTGGTAGGTAGCTTTAGCAAAACTGATTAGGTTGGCCAGATGTTTGACCAATCCAATTGGTCAAACGTCGATTCCTTCTGTAGTTTCCTGCGCTCTGTAGACGCCCGGTCTGACACATGACCGTCGGCGTCGACGCTTCAACGACAGCAAGGAGACTTTTCGATGACTGCCCCGTCGCTCTCGATGCCCCGACTTCGGTGGCCCGCGTTCGCCCTGGCGGCGTTCATGGTGTTCGCCGGTCTCCTCGCTGTTGCAGCGCCCGCCCAAGCGGCGCAGAAACGCTCGCTGGGGACGCTCAACCTCTGCATCAAGAAGGCGCAGCCGGACAAGGGCACCATTCGCTTCGCGCCGACGAAACGGTGTAAAAAAGGCGAGCTGCTCGTGCTCGTGGTGACGAGCGCGAGCGACCAGGGTGTTCTGGGCATAGAAGGCAGCGGCGAATCGGGTGTGACGGGCCCGCAGGGCCCCGCCGGTCCAACCGGCGACAAGGGTCCGATCGGCGATCAGGGCCCGCAGGGTCCGACCGGCGACAAGGGTCCGACCGGCGACAAGGGCGCTACGGGTGACAAAGGCGCGACCGGTAACGCGGGAGCCGCTGGCGCAACCGGCGACAAAGGCGCGACCGGCAACGCAGGCGCTGCAGGCGCTACCGGCGACAAGGGCGCTACGGGTGACAAAGGCGCGACCGGTAACGCGGGAGCCGCTGGCGCGACCGGCGACAAGGGTGCTACTGGCGACCAAGGTGCAGCCGGTGCGACCGGCGACGCTGGCGCCAAAGGCGCGACCGGCGACCAAGGTGCAGCCGGTGCGACCGGCGACGCTGGCGCCAAAGGCGCGACCGGCGACCAGGGTGCCACCGGCGACAAGGGCGCAACCGGTGACCAGGGTGCCACCGGTGACCAGGGCGCAACCGGCGACCAGGGTGCCACCGGCGACGCTGGCGCCAAAGGCGCGACCGGTGACCAGGGTGCCACCGGCGACGCTGGCACCAAAGGCGCGACCGGTGATCAGGGCGCCACGGGTGACCAAGGGGCGGCCGGTGCAACCGGCGACCAAGGCGCGACGGGCGATCAGGGAGCGACCGGCGATGTCGGCGCCAAAGGCGCTACCGGCGATCAGGGTCCGCAGGGGCCGACCGGCGATCAGGGTGCGACCGGCGACGCTGGCGCCAAAGGCGCTACCGGCGACCAGGGCCCGCAGGGACCGACCGGCGACCAGGGTGCTACTGGCGATCAGGGTGCGACCGGAGACGAGGGTCCGCAGGGACCTGTAGGCAACAAAGGGCCGACTGGCGATCAGGGTGCTACCGGTGACAAAGGGGCAACCGGCGACCAAGGCGCTACCGGAGACGAAGGTGCTACTGGAGACGAAGGCGTCACGGGCCCGACCGGTGACAAAGGCGCGACCGGTGACAAAGGTCCAGAAGGCGCAACCGGGCCCGATGGCTCGGTCTTCATCACCAGCAGCCCCGGCAAGCGCTACATGGCGCTGAACAAGAACTTCGGCGTCGGCGCCACGAATATGGCGATGAGCTTCACGGCCGTCGGCATGGTTCTTCCTGCCATGTCGGGTGGGGGATCGGAGTCGGCGACCAACGGCGACGATGCCGACGGGCCATGGCTCACGATCACGACGGACAGCAACACCGATAACGATGCGATTGTCAGCAACACCTCGTTGCTGAGGCGCGACTGGGAACCCGAGCTGTACGCTCGCGTGAAAACCGGTGCGAGCAGCACCAGTGTTCGCCACTGGATCGGCTTCACCAGTGCGGATCCGAGCGGGAGCGACACTCCCAACGCTCACCTGGCTGCGTTTCGCAGCACCAGCGGCGGGAGCTGGCAGTTCTGCACCGGCAACGGAGGTGCCGCTGTCTGCACCGATACCGGCGTCAGCTTCGCGACGAGCACCGCATACACGTTTGGCGTCCAGTGCGATGCAAGCGAATGTCGCGGGTACGTCAATGGCGCCCTGGCGGCCTCGCGCACCACGAGCCTGCCCGGCGCCACGAACACGATGGGTTACGTCACCGCGGTGTCGACCCTGACCAACGGCAACCGAAGCATGAACGTCGGTCGCCTGGCGATCCTGCACCGGTGACCCCGGGCACATAGTCGATGCAAACGGCGGGAGGCGTGAGCCTCCCGCCGTTGCTTTTCAGGTCGCGGTCGACACCGTTCAGCTGCTTGTAGGCCAGTTTGGAGCTCGACCGCGGGCGAGGCCGAGAATGCTGAGGAAGAAGGACGAGAAGATCGCCTGCAGTCCGACGATGATCAGGACCGAGCCGAAGACCAGCATCCGCTCCTCGCTCAGCTCGCCGAAGCCCCGGTCGATCCAGGTGCCGACGATGATCGCGTCGATCAGCAGCCCGCAGAAGGAGACGATCGCCCCCGCCAGCAGACCGTGCTCGAGCCGCAGGCGGTTCCTCCCCCAGGCGAGCAGGCGGTCGGGCTGCTCGCTGAGGACGTAGACGGCAAAGGCACGGGCGCTGACAGCGAGTGCCACCACCTGCGCTCCGACGATCGTCAGCAGCGCCGCGGCGATCGTCGCGTGGATGTTCCACTCGCGCCCGAAGAGCGCGAAGTCCGACATCGAGAGCGCCATCCCCAGCAGGCCGAGCACGAGAATCGCCGCGCCGGGGACCATGAACAGCGCCGTCGGGCTGTTGACGAGCAGCAGTTTCAGGTGCCGCCAGCCGTCGCGGAACGAGGAGAGCTTCGACTCCCCCTCGCGGGGGTGGTACTCGATGTCGAACTCGGCAATGGCCAGGTCCTCCTTGACGGCGCGGACGACCATCTCCGAGGCGAACTCCATCCCCGTGCTCTGCAGCCGCAGCCGCGGCAGCGTGTCGCGCCTTATCGCCCGCATTCCGCAATGGGCGTCGTGGACCCCGGACCGGTAGAGGAGGTTGAGGAAACCGCTCAGGACCGGGTTTCCGATGTAACGGTGCAGCCAGGGCATCGCTCCCGGCACGATGTTGTTCATCCTGTTGCCGATCACCATGTCGGCGCCGTTCTCGAGCCGCTCGACGAAGCGCGGTATCTCGGCGAAGTCGTAGGTTTGGTCGGCGTCGGCGGTGATGATGTAGGTGCCCTGCGCGGCGGCGAAGCCGGCCAGGTAGGCGCTGCCGTAGCCACGCCGACGCTCGTGCACGACCCTGGCGCCGGCCTCGCTCGCCAGCGCGGCGCTGCCGTCCTCGGATCCGTTGTCGGCGACGATGACCTCGCCGTCGATTTCGTGCTCGTTCAGAACCCTTCGCGCGGAGCGGACGCATTCCTCGATGCTCTGGGCCTCGTTGAGGCACGGAATCACTACCGATACCTGCGGCTGGCGCTCGTCTCCCATCGTCTACGTGTGAGCCTACTAACCGACCTAGATAGGTAAGAATGCTGCGCGAATGGACCTGATCCTCTGCTGGCTGGTGGCCCCGGTCGGGCTGCTTGCCGTGGCCGTCGGACTCTCGTTCCTGATCGAGCGACTGACCGGATTCACACTGCCCTGGACGGTGCGGCCGGCGCTCGGTCTCGCGGCGGCGATCGTCCTCGCCCAGTTCGGCACGGTCACCGCCACCACCGCGAAGCTGACGCTGCCGGCGATCGTCGTGCTGGGGGTGCTCGGTCTCGTGCTCTGCCGGGATCTGGCGAGGCCGCGTCCAGGCGGGACGGAGGTCTGCGTCGCCGCCCTCGTCTTCCTCCTGTTCGCGGCGCCCTTCCTGGCAGTCGGGGAAGCGACCTGGGCCGGCTACATCAAGCTCGACGACAACGCGACCTGGGCGGCGATCACCTCCCATGTCTTCGAGCACGGCCGCGGTTTGGGCGATCTGCCCCCGTCGACCCATCAGCAGGTGCTCGAGGACTACCTCGGGGGCACCTACCCGATCGGCGGCTTCGTTCCGATGGCGCTGATGTCGGAGATCTCCGGCCAGGACGTGACCTTCACCCTGCAGCCGTCGATGGCGGTTGCCGCCGCGATGCTCGCCCTGCTGCTCTTCGAGCTGTCGCGCCGCCTCTTGCGTGGTCTCGGCGCGGCGGCTTTCATCGCCGTTGTCGCTTCGCTTTCCTCGCTGCTGCTCGGCTATTACCTCTGGGGCGGGGTCAAGGAGCTGGTGATGGCGGTGCTCCTGCCGCTCGGCCCCTTGCTGGCGGCGGGGGCCAGCCGCGAGGACTGGCCGGGACGCGCCTGGGTCGCTCTCAGCCTGGCGGTCGCCGCGATCGTCATGGTGCTGGGCCCCGGTGGAGCGATCTGGGCGGTGCCCACGCTGGTACCCGCGCTGGTCGTCGCCTGGCGCCGCTATTGCCGCCGCGGCGCTCTGCGCCTCGTCGTTCCGGCGGGGGTGCTCGCGTTCGTTCTGATCCTGCCGGCGATCTTCACGCCGACCGGGCCGTTCGACCCACTCAACGGCGGCATCAACGAGTCGGCGGGTCTCGGCAACCTGCTGGCGCCGATCGACCTCCTGCAGGCGGCGGGCATCTGGCCGTCGCTCGACTTTCGGACGGATCCGGAGCTGGAGCTCCTGGTCAAGATCCTGGCCGGTGGCGTCCTGCTGATCGCCGCCGTCACCCTCGCCTTCTCGCTGCGGCTGTTCGGGGAGGGCGCCGCCCCGCTCCTCGGCTATGTCGGCGGCGGCGTCCTCGGCGGCGCGATCGTCATGGCTTTCGCCTCGTCTTGGGTGGACGGCAAAGTCCTCGCGACCATCTCGCCGGGGCTGCTGGCGACGGCGCTGCTGGGCATCGCCCTGGTCGCCGAGCGAACCGAGTTCCGGAGGGAGGCCGTCGCCTCCGCCGCGCTCGTCGCCGGCGTCGTCGCCTGGGGCGCGTTTCTCGCCTACCAGGGCACCTGGTTCGCACCCCGCTCGCACTACACCGAGCTGGAAGAGATCGGCGAGCGCTTCGCCGGCGGCGGGCCGACCCTCAGCACCGAGGTCTCGATCTACGGCCCGCGCCAGTTCCTGCGCGATCTCGACCCGGAGGGCGCCAGCGACCGGCGTCGCAGGCTGGTCCTGCTGCGCGACGGAAGCGAGCCGGAAAAGGGCGAGACGGTGGACCTCGACAACATCCAGTCGGACCAGCTCGACCCCTACAACCTTCTCGTGACCCGCCGCGGGCCGGCGACGAGCCGCCCGCCGGCCGGCTTTGGCCTGGCCTACAGCGGCGACCATTACGACGTCTGGGAGCGCAGGCCCGCCGCGCAAGAGATGCTCGAGCACTTGCCGCTGGGCACGGCCCTCGACGCCGGCGCCATACCCGACTGCACGCAGGTGGGGCGCATGATGGCGGTTGCCACTGCGCTCGGGGGAGGGACGCTGGTCGCGGCAAGGGTCGGCAAGCCGATCGCGGTCGAGTTCGCCGCTGCGTCGAGCCCGCCCGACTGGGAGACGCCGACCCCGTACACCTTCGCGCCCAGCGGCGGCGGCCGTTCGAGCGTTTCCATTCGCACCCCCGGAGGCGAGTTCGAGGTCTGGCTGGGAGGGGCCGTCTTCGGCGCGGTCGACCTCTACCTCGATGGAGAGGAGGTTGCGTCCGAGCGCGGCGTGCTCAACAACATCGACGGCATGGAGCATCTCGCCACGGTCGAGCTCGAGCCCGGCGAGCACCGTCTCGACCTCGACTACCACGGCGCCAGTCTCCACCCCGGCAGCGCGGTCCACTCGTACGGGATCGGACCGCTCGAGCTGCGGCCCGCCCAGGGCAGCGATCTGGGCTTGGTCTCGGTGGAGCCGGAGGACCACCGGCGGCTCTGCGGCAAGCGGTGGGACTGGATCGAGGCATTCGGTCCGGCGTCCGGCTGACCCGATGCGAATCGCGCTGGTCTACGACTGCCTTTTCCCAAACACGGTCGGCGGAGCCGAGCGCTGGTACCGGAGCATCGGCGAGCACCTCGGCGAGCAGCACGAGGTCACCTACCTGACCCGGCGCCAGTGGGGGGACGAGGGCCCCGGGACCCCCTTCGAGACGATCGCCGTCGCCCCTGGGGGGCCGCTCTACTCGACCTCCGGGCGCCGGCGGATCGCCCCTCCGGCGCGGTTTGGCTGGGGGGTTTTCCGGCACCTGCTGCGCCACGGCGGTCGCTACGACGCGATCCACACGGCGTCGTTTCCCTACTTCTCGGTGCTCGGCGCCGCGGCGGCGCTGCGCCTGCGCGGCTCGGCGGCGCCGTTGATCGTCGACTGGCACGAGCTTTGGACCCCGCAGTACTGGCGCTCCTACCTGGGGCCGCTCGGGGGCAGAGTGGGAACGGCGGTGCAGACCCGCTGCCTGCGCCTTCCGGATCGGAGCTTCACCTTCTCCCGGATGGTCGAGCGGCGGCTGCGCGAGTACGGTCACCGGGCGCCGGTCGTCCGTCTGACCGGCGAGTACGCGGGACCGGACCCCGTCGGCGGAGATCGCCACGCCGATCCACCTCGCCCGCCGCTGGTCGTCTTCGCCGGTCGCCACATCCCCGAGAAGCGTGTGCTCTCGATTCCCCCCGCGGTCGCTGCGGCGCGACGGCAGATTCCCGATCTCCGCTGCGCGATCCTCGGCGACGGACCGGATACGAAAGCGCTGCGGAATCTGGTGGGGGACCTCGGTCTCGAGGATGCCGTTGACGTCCGGGGCCGAGTCGGCTCGAACGAGGTTCGGTCGACGATCGCTTCGGCGTCCTGCCTGCTGAACCCGTCCGAGCGCGAGGGCTACGGGCTGGTGATCGTCGAGGCCGCTGCGCTGGGGACGCCGACGATCGTCGTCGACGGCCCCGAGAACGCCGCGACCGAGCTGATCGAGCCGGGGGTCAACGGGTTCGTCGCCGAGTCGCACGCGCCGGAGGTGCTGGCCCGGCCGATGGTCGAGGCGGTGCGGGATTCCGCTTCGCTGCGACGCTCGACCTTCGGCTGGTATGAGGCGAACCGGGAGCTGCTCTCGCTGCGGGGCTCGCTGGAGAAGATCGAGGCCGTCTACGCCGAGCTGGCCGCAGGCGGATAGAGAGCGCTCACTCGGCGCTGGACGAATCCGCGTAGAACGTCTGCATCCCGCCCGAGACGGCGCCGTCGAGGTACTGGGTCCAGACCGGCCGGTCCGCCGTCTTTCGGGCCAGCAGGATCGTCGTGTGGCTGCCCCCTTTCCACACTGCCGAGAGGGGGGCGCTCCACGGAGATGGCACGGGGTAGAAGCCGGCGCCGCGCGACGCCTCGACCGAGTAGGCGCCGTCCCTCTCGACGAGCTGGCGGAACTCGCCCCAGGTGTAGCCGCGGACGTGGGGGCCGAAGACCCGGATCGAGGTCGGTTGGCGTCCCAGGCCCAGCAGGATCCGGTTGTGGAGGCTGGCGAGGTTCGGGACCGAGAGGACCGCGTGCCCGCCCGGCCGCAGGACGCGGTGCATCTCGCTCATCGGCAGCCAGATGTTCTTCAGGTGCTCCAGCACCTGATTGCAGACGACCACGTCGACGCTCGCGTCCGGCCAGGGAAGGCGCTCCGTCTCGAGGTCGACACGAGCGACGTCCAGGCCACGCGCTTCGGCGTCGCGCGCCGGCCGGTCGTAGACCTCGACACCGAGGATTCGACTTGCGCCCAGCACCGATCCGCAGCGGCTGCTGAACTCGCCGTCCCAGCAGCCGACGTCGAGCAGGACCGGATCTCGTCCCTCGATCCGCCCGAGCAGCCGTTCGATCTTGCTCTCGACCTCGCCCAGGACTCGCGAGCACAGCTCGCAACGGTCGCCCTCGGGATCGGGCGTCTGGCCGGTCGTCATGGCGGCCAATCTAGGCGACGGGCCCGATCGATTCCGCGCGACGCCAGCTGACGGTAGTCGGCGAGATCCGACCGGCGCGGGAGCAGCAGCTCGCGTGCGGCGAGGCCGGAGGCCGTCCGCAGCTCGGCGACCGCGAGAGCGGTGAAGGCGGCGTACGACAGGCTGGCGACGATGGCGGCGGCCGTCGTGCCACCGCCCGGGATCGCGAGCGCGTAGGCGACGACGGTTGCCGGGACGATGGCAAGACAGAGTCGGAGCACGCGGCGGGTCTCGCCGCCGGCCAGCAGGATCGCGACGGCGGCCATCCCGAGGCCGAGCAACAGCGAGCCGGGGAGGAGGATCAGTCCCAGCTCGATCGAGCGATCGAACGAGTCCCCGTAGAAGAGCGGGATGCCGACCGTCAGCAGGAGCACGATCGCCACTCCCATCGGGGGCATCGCCAGCACCGCGTGGCGGGTGGTGCGGGCGTCGCTGGCGTGGCGATCGGCGATCTCGATCAGGTTGCGCTCGCTCTCGGCCTGCAATCGCGCCGACCGGGGGAGCGCCGAGATGGCGAACGCCGCCATCACCGTCCAGGCGATGCTCGTCGTCGAGAGGGCGACGGAGTAGACCCCTCCGGCGGCGGCGCCGGCGTAGGTGCCGACCAGAATCAGGTCGATGCGCAGGTTCAGCTGCATCAGCAGCTCCGATGCCCAGGCCGGCAGCCCGAAGGCGAGTACGCCACGCAGGCCGCGCGGAGGGCTCGCGTGCCGGGTCGACCTCCGCGACGCCATCGCCAGCCAGCCGATGGCTGCGATCCCGCTGCCTACCGTCGCCACGGCCAAGCCGATGACCGCCCCCTCGGTATCGGCGAGCGCTGCGCCGACGATCGAGGCGGGGCAGAGGAGGAAAGCCGGCGAGGAGTCGAGCAGGGCAAATGCCTCGAAACGTTCCTGCGCGAGCGCCGCCTGGGGGCCGATCCGCCACAGCAGCGAGAACGGCAGCGCGATCGCCAGCGCGATCGCCATCGGCCAGGTAACCCCCGGCGCCGAATCGCCGAACAGCGCGAAGCTGCCAAGCATCGCCGCGGCGCCGGGCAGGGCCAGCAGGAAGGAGGCGCCGATCGCGCCGATCGCCAGCGGACGCCCGCTCCACTCGTTGCGCCCAGCGTAATAGGCGAGTGCCTGTGGCAGTCCCAGCTCGAAGACGACCGTGAAGACGAAAAGGCACGCGTGGGCGATCGCGTAGGTGCCGATCCCGGCGGGGCCCAGCATGCGCGCGACGACGACGCTGGTCGCTGCGATCGCCACCAGCGACGCGCCGCGGCTGGCGCCGACCGAGAGAATCGAACCTGCCAGGTGCCGGCGCTGGTCGGGGACGGCTCAGCCGATCGGGACGATCTTCCCCGACGCCGCCAGGCCGAGCGCTCGTTTCGGGTCCGGGTCGTAGACCTCGATCTGGACGTCCTCGCCCGGATAGGCGATATAGACGTTCTCCGGCCGGGAGCGATTGAAGTACATGACGCCCCCGTCCGGCGTCTTCGCGCTCACACCACCCGGTTTCTGGCTCAGTTCCGTCAGCGCCTCGGCGGCATCGGGGAAGGCGTAGGTGCCGACCGTGAGGAAATCGGTTCCCGAATCTCCTGCCTCCGCGCCTCCGGTCAAGTAGCGCACGTAGGTGCTGCTTTCGTCGGGTCGGTTCAGCTCGAGCTCGGTCTCGGGTTGCGTGCCTGCCCAGTAGATCGGGCTGGCTTGGTCGCTCGCGGTCTGGCTGAGCTCGTCCAGGCTGACGATCTCGGCGGCGGCGACGTTGCTCGCGCCCTCGTCGTCGTCGACGATCGCGCGGACGATGACGACCGCCACGATCGCCAGCACGACCCAGATGCCGATGCGGACGATCCGCTTGCCGCTCACCCGGGTTCGCTCCGAAGCTGCTCGCATTGCATCGGCCGCAGCCTAGCCATCGCAGCGGCGGTGTCTGGACCCATCCGGGTAGCATCCCGCGCCGTCCAACCAGAGGAGACTTCGAGACCGATGAGCGAGCAGAAGTACGAGCTGACCACCGACCAGGCCGGGCGCGAGGCGTCCGGCGCGCACAGCTACGGTCGCTACCTCGAGGAGTTCGAGGTCGGCGCCGTCTACAAGCACTGGCCGGCCAAGACGGTGACCGAGGCGGACGACCATCTCTTCTGCCTGATCACGATGAACCACCACCCGCTGCACCTCAACGACGTCTACGCCAAGGGCTCGCAGCAGGGCCGCAACGTCGTCGTCGGCCCGCTCGTCTACTCGCTGGCGCTCGGGATGTCGGTCTCCGACGTCTCCGGCAAGGCGATCGCCAACCTCGCCACCGAAGAGCTGAGCCATCCCAACCCGGTCTTCCACGGCGACACCCTCTTCTGCGAGACCGAGGTGCTCGACGTCAAGCCCTCCTCCTCGAAGCCCGACCGCGGCGTCGTCAAGGTCCACACCCGCGTCCTCAACCAGGACGGAGTGCTGGTCGCCGAGTTCAAGCGGCTGGTGCTGGTGCCGCGCAAGAACCCCGGCGAGTAGCGCGCCGGAGGGCGCTAGACGGTCCGCGATCCCGGGCGAGGGAGGCTGGCCGTCCCGCGGGCGAATTGATGTCGCACGCGCCTGCGGCGCTTAGCGACGATATTGGAGCGCGGCCTACGGCCGCGCGGATATCGGATTGCATATCGCCGCTTCGCGACATTCGCCCGCGGGACGGCCAGCCTCCCTCGCTGCGCGACCGCCGGCACGGCCCAAGCTGCGCAGCCGCTCTAAGGACTCTCAAGTTCCACAGACATAGGCTAAGCGCGCGTAGCGCGCGTGCGACATCAATTCCCGCAGAGGCGCACCCGCCATCCCGTCCACGCCCCCCGGGATGGGCGGCGTCAGCCGTGGAATCGGCCGTCTAAAGCAGGACGAGGTTGGCGGCGTCGATGTTGCGGGTGACGCCGCGGAAGTCGACGACCAGCGGCGCGCTGGCGACGACCTCCTCGTAGTCGATCTCCGGGTGGGCCGTGACGATCGCGACCGCATCGGCGTTCCGCAGCCCCTCGTCGAGGTCGACCGAGGACAGTCCCAGCTCAGACAGCTCGGCGACGTGGGGGTCGTGGTAGGAGACCTCGCCGCCCAGCTCTCTCAGGTGTTTGACGATCTTCAACGACGGTGACTCGCGAACGTCGCCGATGCCCGCCTTGTAGCTGACCCCGAGGATGAGGATGCTGGCGCCGCTGACCGCCTTGCCGGCGTCGTTGAGGGCGCGCTGGATCCGCTCGGCGCAGAAGGCCGGCTGGGCCTGGTTGACTTTGCCGGCGAGCTCGATGAACTCGGGGTAGAAGTCGTGCTCGCGGGCCTTGAAGGCGAGGTAGAAGGGGTCGACGGGAAGGCAGTGGCCGCCCATCCCCGGACCGGGGTCGAAGCGCATGAACCCGAACGGCTTGGTCGCCGCTGCGTCGACGACCTCCCAGATGTCGATCCCCAGCCGGTCGCAGAGCTGGCCAAGCTCGTTGACGAGAGCGATGTTGACCGAGCGGAAGATGTTCTCCAGCAGCTTTGCCAGCTCCGCCGTCTCGGGGCTGGAGAGGACGACCACGTTGTCGCAGATCAGCTCGTAGAGCTCGCGAGCGCGCTCCGTGCAGCCATCGGTCAGGCCGCCCACCAGCTTCGGCGTGGTGCGGACGGTGTAATCGGTGCGCCCCGGGTCGATCCGCTCGGGGGAGAAGGCGAGATGGAAGTCCACGCCCGCCGACATCCCCGACTCCTCGAGGATCGGCGCCAGCCGCTCTCGCGTCGTGCCGGGATAGGTGGTCGACTCGAGCACCACCAGCTGCCCGGTCTGCAGCACCTGGGAGAGGCCGGTCGCCGCCTCGAGCAGGTAGGTGAGGTCCGGCTCGCGTGAGCTGGTCAGAGGCGTCGGCACGCAGATGATCACCGCGTCGCAGGAAGCCAGGTCGGCGTGCTGCTGGGTCGCCTGCAGGCGACCGCCCAGCGGCTCCAGGGCGGCGTCGGCGATGTCCTCGACATAGCTCCGGCCTTGGTTGAGGGACTCGATCTTGCGCGCGTCGGCGTCGAGGCCGACGACCTGGTGGCCGGACTCGGCGAAAGCGACCGCGAGCGGAAGGCCCACGTAGCCGAGGCCGATGATGCCGATCTTCATCCGCGGGAGTCTAGGCAGGGCGGCGGTCGCCCGCAGTTGCCGCCAAGGGCTCGAAGGCCCCCTTGCAAGTCCGGCAGTTGGGATATCTTGGTCCCCCCATGGGTGACGATCGAACCCGGTCGCAGGCTGAGACGGCGGCGGAAGCGCTGGAGCGGATGGACGGCCGCCTCGCCGAGCTCGTCGACCTGTCCCTCGAAGTCCTGCCGGCGATGCGCGACGAGCGCACCGGCCTCTTCACCCACAAGACCGTGGTCCGCGATGGCGCCTACCTCAACCGCGAGCCGAACGTCCTCTACTCGACCGTGTCCCTGGTCGGGCTCCTGACCCAGGGTCGCCGGCCGGTGGAGTCCGTGCTGGATCTGGGCACGGCGATGGACAGCGCTCACGTGGCGGTCGCGAGGCGTGGGGTGCCGGCCGAGCAGGCGAACCTGATCTGGGCCTCGGCGCTGGCCGAGGACGGGCGCGGGGAGCAGCTTCTGGCGAACCTGGCCGAGGCGGAGCCGAGGAGATGCCCGAGCGGCGAGCTCGGCCAGGTTCTCCATGGTCTCGTCACCGGCGCCGAGGCCTTCGCCGCCAAGCGCGACCTGGCGATGGGTGCGGCCGAGCGGTGTGCCGCCGAGCTGCTGCGGCGCTTCAGGCCCGGCGCCGACGTCTTCCGTGCGACGCCGGCGCGGCGAGCTCTTCCGCGCCGCGAGCTGGTCGAATCGGGGCTGACTCACTTCGCCTCGCAGGTCTATCCGCTGCACGGGCTGGCGGCCTTCCATCTCGCCACCGGCACCGCCCCTGCGGACGCCCTCGCCCGCGTCGCCGAGCGCGTCGTCGAGGCGCAGGGACCGCTGGGCCAGTGGTGGTGGCTCTACTCGACCCGGACGCGCAGGGTTCTCGATGGCTACCCGGTCTACTCCGTGCACCAGGACGGGATGGCGTTCCTCGGCCTGATGGAGCTGGAGAAGCTCGGGATCGGCAGCTTTGCCGAGCCGCTCTGCCTCGGCCTCGACTGGCTCGACGGCGCCAACGAGCTCGGCGTCGAGATGGTCGACGGCGAGCCGCCGCTGATCAACCGCTGCATCCAGCGGGTCGGCAGCCACGCCGATCGCGCCTACGGCGTCTCCCGTGGCAACATCGCCCGGGTCGTGGCTCGCTCCTTCGTCCCACGGGCGAGCGGCGACCGCACCGAGACCGAGCCGGCGGGCCTCGAAGTGCTGCGCGAGTGCCGCTCCTACCACCTCGGCTGGCTACTCTATGCCGACTCCCTCGTGCAGGCCGCCGCTTCGGCTCTGCGCAAGGCACGCTCCTCTTCCCTCGGCTTGTTGCTCTATGCCAACTCGGTCGTGCACGGCGCGGTGGCGTTCGGCGGGGTCGGCTGATCGGCTCCGCGATGACCTCCAGGCGCAGGCGCCTGGCAGTCGTTTCGCTCCACGCCCACCGTCCCCTCGCTCCGCGGGGAGAGCGCACGCGTCGGCTCGTCGAGCGCCTCGAGCAGGACTGGGAGGTCGAGACGATCGCTCCGCCGGCGTCGATGTCGACCGGAGGGGCGTCCGGCGGCGGCGGCTCGAACCCTGCCCGGCGACTGGCCGCGGCCGCCGTCGATCGCGTGCTGCTCGACAAGTGGGAGCCCTGGAGCCTGCAGCGCTTGGCCCGTTGGCGTCCCGACGCCGAGGCCGCACTGCTGATCGGGCATCCGGTCGCGCCGGTCGTCTACGCGGCCCGGCGACTGGCGGCAGCCGGGATTCCCTACGTCGTCGACGAGGGGGACCCCTGGATCCTCACCAATCCGTATCCCTACAGCAAGGGCCTCTCGCTGCTGCGCGGCCGCCGCGCCGAGCGCCGTCTCTGGGCGGACGCGGCGGGGGCGGTTCTCACCACCCCGCAGCAGACCGATCGGCTCAGCGCGATCTTTCCGCACCTGCCGACGCTGGTTCGGCCCAACGGCTACGACCCGCCGGCGGAGCAGGCTCCCGCGCCAACCTCCCGGCCCGACTCTTCGGTGCTGCGGATCGCCCACTTCGGGATGCTCTCGAGCTATCGCCTCGACATCGGGCCGCTGCTGCGGAACCTGAGCGAATCGGGGCTCTGGAGCCGGGTCGTGTTCGCGCAGTTCGGCGACGACTTCGCGGGAATGCTCGACCAGCCACCGGCGGGCGTGGAGGTCGAGCGCCATCCCTCCTATCCTTGGCAGCAGGTGCTCGAGCGTGCGGCGGAGTTCGACCTTGCCCTGGTCGTCGGCAACCTCAACCCGGATCAGCTGCCCAGCAAGGCTGTGCAGTACTCGACCCTGCCGGTCCCCCGACTCGCGATTGCCAAGGGCACGCCGGAGGACGCACTGGCGGCCTACGTGGACGGCAAGCCGGGTTGGCTCGCGGTTGCGCCCGACGATCCCGGGGCTGCGCGGACGATCGGCGAGCACCTCGCCCAGCCCTGGACTGCGGAGAATCTGCGCCCGCTGCCGGAAGAGGCGTGGCCCACGGTGGCGGACACCGTCGCGGGTTTCGTCGAGCGCTGCGTGTCGGCTCCTGTGGAGGTCGGCGGATGAGGGCTTTGGTGCTCGAAGACCAGCGCGCGGCGATGGCGCTGGCCGGGATCGCCGCGGCCGCCGCGGTCGTCACCGGGCTCCTGATCGGCCAGATGCCGATGCTTGCCTTCGCCGCCGTCGGAGCCCTTGGCCTCGGCGTCGCCGTGATGCACTTCGGCGCCGTCGGCGCCGTGATTCCGGCTTTTGCGGCCCTGCCCTGGCTGGTCATCCTCGAGGGCCAGCTGCCGAAGGCGGTGGGGACGACGACGGCCGCGCTCGCCGCCGGCGCGCTGCTCTTCCTCGTCGCGCCGCTCAGCTACAGATCGCTGCTGCTGCCGGTCTCCAGTGCCGTCTTCATCGCGGTCGTGCTCCTGCACGCCGTCTACATCGTCGACGGAGAACAGGCGATCCAGGCCGCCAAGTACGCGGTCTTCCCGGCGATCGTCCTCGCCGTCACCACCGAGCGGGCGCGCGAGGTGCTGCCGCCGCTGAAGACCCCGGTTCTCGCCAGCTGCCTGGCGGCGATGGTCTTTCACCTCGGCGTGATCGCGGCCGGAGCCGGGGCGTCGGGTACGTACTACGGAGCGGGGGAGAAGCTCGGATTCGCCGCCGAAGGCCCGCATGCCCTGGCACTGATGTCGATGATCGTCGCCGCGGCGGGGCTGACGGTGCGCCGGACCTGGATGCAGATCGGCTTCTTCGCCCTTGGCGCCATCCCGGTGGCGCTCACCGGCGTGCGCTCGGCGCTGCTGGGCCTGGTCGTGATCCTGGTCATCTACTTGGTGCAGTCGCCGAACCGGCACCGGGCGCTCCTCGTGCTCGGCGCGTTCGGCGCGGTGGCACTCGCGGCGGGGGGCCTGGACGTGCTGATGAATCGCCTCAGCGAGCACCCGGAGGAGTTCTCCTCGTTCTCGACGGCCGGCTCCGGGCGCGGGGAAATATGGGAGATCGCCTTCGACGGCTGGAACGCGGCGGGACCGGTCGCCTGGGCCTTCGGCGCCGGCCTGCGCTCGACGGTCGAATTCGAGCTCGCCGCGCTCGGGTCGGCGCTGGTCGGCCACAGCGACATCGTCGAGGTGCTGGTCCAGCTCGGCGTCGTCGGCTTCGTCGCTTGGCTGGGGCTCTGGGCGGGCCTTCTGCGCTCGCACCTGCGGGTGATCGTGCTGTGGCCGATCCTCGCCTTCGCGATCGTCAACGGCAGCCTCGAGTACGTGGCCCCGCTCACCGCGGGAATCTTCCTCGCCGGGGTCTGCATGACGCCGCGCGAGGAAGCGCCGACCTAGACCTTCCGAGCTGGTCGATTACCGCGATCCCCGGGCGAGGGAGGCTGGCCGTCCCGCGGGCGAATTGATGTCGCACGCGCCTGCGGCGCTTAGCGACGATGTTGGAGCGCGGCCTGTCGGCCGCGCGGATATCGGATTGCATATCGCCGCTTCGCGACATTCGCCCGCGGGACGGCCAGCCTCCCTCGCTGCGCGACCGCCGGCACGGCCCAAGCTGCGCAGCCGCTCTAAGGACTCTCAAGCTCAGACCCTGGAGCCGAGCCAGGCACTTCAAGGCGGGATCTCCAAGCTCGGGGTGGCTTTGACGGGATGGCGGGTGTGCCTCTGCGGGAATGTCGCCGAAGGCGGCGATATGCAATCTGTCGATTGCGCGGCGTCAGCCGCGCACAGACATAGTCGCTAAGCGCGCGCAGCGCGCGTGCGACATCAATTCCCGCAGAGGCACACCCGCCATCCCGCTCACCCCCGGCCCGAGAATGAGCAGGGTCAGCTTTGGAATCGACCGTTTAGGCCCGCCTGAGCGCGCGGTTGAGCCGGAAGAGCACCTTGTCGAGCGAGGCCCGGGCGACGGCTCTGCGCGTGTATTGCGCCCGCCAGCGCTGCGCGTAGGCCGTCAGCTGGGGTGCGGGATGGAGCAGGGCCAGGCCTTCCAGCAGCTCCGGGTGGAGCCGCTGGTAGAACGGCTTGGCGAGGTCCGGACGGCCGTGGTCGTAGAGGCTGTACAGCGACCACCAGCCGGTGTCGTAGCGAGGCAGCAGCTCGACGAGTCCGCTGGCGCTGCGCTCGAACAGTTCCCGGGCGACCGCGTCGCCGGTTGCGACCGCCAGCTCGTGGACGCCGAAGAGGGCGAAGATCCATCCGTTCAGGACCGCGCAGGGCCGGTCGGCGGGGTACTCCTCGAGCACCGGGTGGCCGTCGACGACGCTCTGCGTGCCGCCCTCGGCGACCGGGCGGCAGAGCGCCGGCAGGGCCCCTCGGGCCGCCTCCAGGTACTCGTCGCGGCCGCTGAGCCGATGGGCGCGCAGCAGCACCGAGATCGCCTGCCCCTGGCCCATCGCCGAGATCCAGCCCGGCTCCTCGCCGTACTTCGGGACCGGCACGTCGATGCGCCAGACGACGCCGCCCGGCTCCACCGAGCTGTTGTCGAGCAGCCACTCGGCGAGGAAGAGGAAGTCGCGGTCGACGTCCTCGCCCTCGATCCGGCGCTCCCAGAACCCGAGCGCGGCCTGGGCGACCTCGATCACCCAGTCGTTGACCTCGCCGAAGCCGTTGACCGGCAGGCCGTCGACCGTGCCGACGGTCTTGTGGCGCAGGTCGGAGTAGTAGCCGGCGAGGCCGTCCGGGTCGATGTGCCGCCCGAGCGGCTGCGGTTCGAAGTCCAGGGTGCGGCCGGCGACGGCGGAGTAGCCGGCCGAGATCTCGCGAAAAGCCCGGCGAATTCGGCCCGGTTGGCGCCGGCTCATCGGCGGCGACACTATCATTGCGCCGCAGCTGGGCCAGCCGGTGCAGATGGAACCGATCGGAACTCCCCCTAGGCGCATATCCGTCGCACAGCTCGGGCCGGAGCCGTCGCGAGGCGGCGGCATGGCGGCGGTGCTGAGAGGGCTGCTCGCCTCGGACCTGGCGCAGCGTTACGACCTGGAGACGATCGTCACCTACCGCGGCGCCCGGCCACTGACGCGGATACTCGCCTTCCTGGGGGGAATCGGCCACCTGATCCGCTGGTCCCTGCGGCGCGGGCCGCGGCTGATCCACATCCACACCGCGGCCCGGGGCAGCCTCTACCGCAAGGCCGTTTACGTCTTCCTCGGGCGTGCGCTGAGACGGCCGGTGCTGCTGCACATCCACGCCGGCCGCGGCGACATCGAGGCCTTCGCCGCCCGTCTCGGGCCGGTCCGGCGCCATCTGCTGGGTGCGGCGCTGCGGGCGGCGACCCTGGTGCTGGCCGTCTCCGCTGAGACCGCGGGGGCAATCGAACGCGGTTTCGGCGCAGCCGGCATTCTCGTCGTCCCCAACGCCGCGCCGCCGGCGCCTGCGGGGCGACCTGCCGACGGCTCGGTCGAGGGGGAGGGCAGGGTGCTCTACCTGGGTGGCTTCGCCAACCCGGTCAAGGGCGGCGACGACTACGTCGAGGCGGTCGCCTCCGTCGCGCCCGAGTTCCCGCAGGTTCCTTTCGTCCTCGCCGGGCCGGGCGAGCCACCGGCCGCGGCCGCGGCGACGATCGCCGCGCAGGCGAACGTAAGCTGGATCGGCTGGCTCGACGAGGAGGCCAAGGGCGTCCAGCTCGCCCACTGCGCGGTCTTCGTCCTGCCCTCGCTCTCGGAGGGCCTGCCGGTTGCCCTGCTCGAGGCGATGGCCTGGGGCCGGGCCATCGTCGCGACCGGGGTCGGCGGCGTGCCGGAGGTGGTCGACGACGACGTCGAGGCGCTGGTCGTGCCCCCCGGCGATCCGGTGGCGCTGACGAGCGCCGTGCGACGGTTGCTGGGGGATCCCGAGGAGCGGCGCCGCCTCGGCTGCGCAGCCGCGCAGCGCGCTCGGTCGCTGAACGAGGTCGAGGTCTACGGCCGGCTCGACACCCTGTACCGGGAGCTCCTGCGATGAGCCGCTCGGGAGCCCTGTCGTGAGCAGCCCTCTGCGCGGCAGGTCGCGAAGCGACGTCTTCCTCAGCTACCACTCGGTGACCGAGGACGGCCCGCCCTACCTGTCGCTGAAGCCGCAGACCTTCGAGCGCCAGCTCGACGCCCTTGTCAGCAAGGGCTTCCGCAGCGGTGGCAGGGCGGACCTGGAGCGGCTCGCGGCCGGCGAGCCCCCGCCCGGCCGGCGTGCCTTCCTCACCTTCGACGACGGCTTCGCCGACACCGTCACCACGGCGATGCCGCGGATGTCGGAGCGCGGCTATGTCGGGATCGTCTTCGTGTTGCCCCGTCACCTGGAGAGCGGCGCCCCGCTCGACTGGCCCGAGGTCGCCGGCGAGGCGGCGCGCCGTCCCGGGCTGATGCGCTCGATCGACTGGGCGATGGCGGAGGAGCTGATCGAGGCGGGCTGGGAGATCGGCAGCCACACGCTGACCCACGCCCGCCTCACGACCCTCTCCGACGAAGCGCTGCGGCAGGAGCTGCTCGACTCGCGGCGCCTGATCGCCGAGCGGCTCGGCCGTTGCGAGCTGCTCGCCTACCCGTTCGGAGTCTGGGACGAGCGGGTCGCCCGCGCCGCCACCGACGCCGGCTACTCCTTCGCCTTCTCGCTCCCCTTCGGCCAGCAGCTGCAGGCGACGCGGATGTCGATCCCGCGCGTCATGGTCGACGACCGCGACGTCGCCTGGCGCTTTCGCGCCAAGCTCAGCCGGCCCGGACGGTTGGCGCTCTTCTCGCCGCTCAGGCCGCTGGCCCGGAAGGCACTCCGGCGTCGGCCGCACTCCCACGCC
This sequence comes from uncultured Solirubrobacterales bacterium, assembly GCA_963703235.1. GTDB lineage: Bacteria > Actinomycetota > Thermoleophilia > Solirubrobacterales > 70-9 > VRUE01. Next base: position 536,792 of record OY969802.1, read on the forward strand.
GAGTGAGCAGGGCGCGGAGGACCATCCAGGCGAAGCGGGTGTTGGTGCGGACGTAGCGCGAGGCAAGCCGGCGCGGTTCCTGCAGCAGCCGGTAGAGCCACTCCAGCCCAAGTCGCTGCATAGCCCGGGGGGCCCGCCTGGTGAGGCCTGCGATCACGTCGATCGAGCCGCCGACGCCCATCCCGAAGGCAACCCCGAGGGCTTCGCCCCGCTCGCCGAGAAAATGCTCCTTGCGCGGGGAGGGCATGGCGACGAAGAGGATGTCCGGGCGCGCGGCGCGGATCTCCCCGCAGACCTCGCCGATCTGGGAGTCGTCGAAGTAGCCGTCGCGGGTCCCGGCGACCGTCAGGCGTGGGTAGCGCTCTTGCAAACGCTCCAGCGCCCTGTCGAGCACCTCGCGCTTGGCGCCGAGCACGAAGACCCGGTAGCCGTTGCGGTCGGCCGCCGCCAGGAGTCGCTCCATCAGGTCGATGCCGGCGACGCGTTCGGGCAGGCGCACGCCGAGCAGGCGCGCGGCCCAGACGACGCTCTGTCCGTCGGCCGTGATCAGGCCGCTGTCGCGGACCATCTCGCGCAGCTCCGGATCGTCGGCCATCGTCACGAACTTCAGCGCGTTGACGCTCACCTGCTGTAGATAGCTGCCCGAAGCGATCGCCTCCTCGCAGCGGGCCACCGCTTCGTCCATGTTCACCGCGTCCACCGGGCAGCCCAGCAGGCGCAGGCGCGCGCCGCGGGGAGGCTCAGCCTGGCCCATGTCCGTGCCTCAGCTGGAGGACTCCGGCGATTTGCCGGTGGGTGCTGGCGCGGGGGAGCCGGCGTTCGTGCCCGGGCCCTCGCTCCCGGCCGCGTCGCCGGGGAAGGTGCCAACCGGGTCCTGCGAGCGGTAGTAGCTGCTCTCCGGCGGCGGCGCCACGCCGTTGACGACCAGTCCCAAGACCGGAGCGCCGGTGTTGACCAGCTGATCGCGCAGGTTCCCTGCCGCCACCCGCGGGCTCTTCAGCAGGCGGGTCACCACGACGACGCCATCGACCCGGCTGAAGAGCGCCAGCGCATCGGCGACGACCGCCGCCGGCGGCGTGTCGACGATCACCCGGTCGTACTCCTTCTCGGCCCAGGCGAGCAGCTCGGCCATCCGCCTCGACTCGATCAGCTCGGCCGGGTTCGGCGGCAGCGGGCCAGCCGGCAACACGTCCACGCCGTGAACGCTCTGGATCGCCTGCTCGGGGCTGCTGGCGCCCGCCAGAGCCAGGCTGAGCCCGTCGTCGGAGATCGGGATGCCGCGGTTGGAAAGCATCGTCGGCCGCCTCAGGTCCGCCTCGATCAGGAGGACGCGTTCGCCGGCCCGGGCGTCGGCCAGGGCGATGTTCCAGGAGATCGTCGTCTTGCCGTCCTGCGGGGCGGCGGAGGTGATCAGGATCGTCGAGATCTCGCGATCCACGTTGAAGTAGCGCAGGTTCGCGCGCAGCATGCGGAAGGCCTCGCCCTCCATCCCGGTCGGCGTCAGCTCCGCCCCCGGCCCGAGCTCCGGGATCGCGCGGCTCTGCGGGATCGTGCCGAGGACGGGGAGGCCGAAGACGTCCTCGACGTCGTCGATGTCCCGCACCCGCCGGTCGAGCTCTTCGCGCAGCAGGGCCAGGCCGATGCCGAGGAAGATCCCGAGCAGGAAGCCGAGCGCGACGTTGCGCACGGTCTTCGGTGACGAGGGCGACTCCGGCGGCAGCGCCGGCTGCACCAGCTCCGCGTTGCCGGTTTGCAGCGCGCCCAGCACCTCGAGCTGGCGTTTGCGCTGTTCTAGGTCCGAGCCGACCTCGGAGGCACGCACCGCCGGCGTCAGGTCTTCGAGCTGGGCGTCGATCAAGGCCTGGGCGCGGATGACTTTCGCTCGGTCGGAGTTGCGGCGGAAGGAGATGTACTGGCGGGCGAAGGTGTTGGCCAGCTCGGCCGCGAACTCCGGGCTCTCGTCGGTCGCTTCGACCGAGACCAGGTCGGAATCGCCCTGCGGAGTGACCTCGACCTTGTCGCTGACCTCGCTTGCCGTCAGCCCGGGTATGTCGAGCGCCTCGGCCGTGAGCACCGAGATCCGCTGCAGCGAGACGAGTTTGAGGTTGGTCTCGGCGAGGCGTTCGGGGTCGACTTCCTCGGTGAACGAGCTGCTCTGCAGCCGCTGGTCGAGGCTGGTCGACCCGAACAGCAGCGAGGCCGAAGCCGTGTACTGCGGCGTCTGCAGGAGCGAGTAGACGAGCGCCACGGCGGGCACCGTGACGATGCAGATCGCGAGCAGGAGCAGGTTGCGCCGGGCGATCGTCAGCGCGCGCCCGAAGGCGGGCCGCTCGTGGTCCCCGCCTCGCATGGGGATTCTTGCCGATGGCGGGGTGGGAGAGTTAGCCACTTGTCCGGTGGGGGTGCGTGCCTGCCTGCCGCCGCCGTTGTATCCAACGAGATCGTTTTTCCCGTTCGGCGACTTGCTTGAGGATCGGATCATGATAGCTGGCGGGTCGGGGGTAATCGGAGGCTGCGGACGGGCGTGCGACGGCCGTTGCGCTCAGTAGGCGCCCCTGCCCGAGAGGACCGCTGGCAGGGTGGCGAAAAGGATCTCGATGTCGCGGGCCAGGGACCAGCCGGCGACGTACTGGTAGTCGAAGCGGACCATCTCCTGAAAGGGGCTCTGCGAGCGGCCGTAGATCTGCCAGGGGCCGGTCAGGCCGGGGCGCAGCTCCAGCCGCCGCAGGTGCCAGTGCTCGTCGAGCGCGTCGGTCTCGGGGAAGATCAGCGGCCGCGGCCCGACCAGGCTCATCTCGCCCTTCAGCACGTTGAACAGCTGCGGCAGCTCGTCCAGCGAGTAGCGGCGGATGAAACGCCCGACCTTGGTCACCCGCGGGTCCTCGCGGATCTTGAACATCACCCCGTCGCCGGCTTCGTTGAGGGACTCCACCTCGGCCTTGCGCTTGTCGGCGTCGGTGTACATCGACCTGAACTTGATCAGCTTGAAGCTGGAGCGTTGGCGCCCCGCTCGTGGCTGCCGGAAGAAGACCGGGCCGCGGGACTCGAGCTTGATCGCGATTGCGATCGCGATCAGCAGCGGCGACAGCAGCGTTAGCGCAACGAAGGACCCGACCACGTCGAGGGCACGCTTGGCGGCCATCGAGGCGGAGGACAGGTGGGCGGCGCCGATCGACAGCACCGGCAGCCCGCCGACCTGGTCGAGCGCCCGGACGCCGTCGAGGAACTCGAAGAGGCGCGGGACGACATCGATCGCCACGCCGGCGTCGCGGCAGGCCCGGATCGACTCCAGCAGCTGCTCGTGGCTGGCGCGCGAGAAGGCGATGATGACGCGGTCGATCTGCTGTTCGGCGATGATCGCGTCGAGGTCGCTGAACCTGCCCAGCCAGGGCAGTTCGGGAGTGCCGACGTCATGCACCTCGTCGTCGACCATTCCCACCGCGACGAGGCCGAACTGCTCGTTGTTCTCGAGCTTCTTCACGACCTGCCCGGCGACCACGCCCGAGCCGAGGACCAGGGTGCGCTGGCGCAGCTCCGGGGTGCGATGGAGCCCGGCCCGCACGGTGGTCCTGGCGACCGCGGCGAAGGCGGCAGTTCCGGCCACAGTGAGGAAGGTGAGGGGCACGACCTCGTGCAGCCCGACCAGGGCGGCGAAGCCGAACAGGGGCCAGGTGATCAGCATTACCGCGACGAAGGCCCGCGGCAGCTCGGAGATCGCCGATGCCCAGGCGGTCAGCTGATCGCTGCGGTAGAGGCCGATGCTGAAGGCCATCGCGGGCCAGATCGCGCCGGCGAACAGCAGGTAGGCGAAGCTCGCGGCCGGGGGGAGGCCTGTCCCAGGACCAGGAGGACGATCGCGGCAGCGATCAGTGCCGCCAGCATGTCACCCATCGCCAGCATCCTCGCCAGCACCGATCCCCTGCGGCGAGCCCGTTCGCGGGCGTCCTGGTTGGCGGCGGTCGCCAGCTCCACCGGGCGGTCGGCAGTGGACTGGGTGACGGTTGAGCTCTCCATGGTTTTGGGTCCGGTCAGGACGATTCGGTTGACATCGCAGGGGGGAGGGGGGTCTCGCTCCATATGCCGAGTCTTTCGATGGTCGGACTCTGGGAAGAGGACGGCTTACGTCGTGACGCGGACGCCGTGCTCCAAAGCGGCGCAGCGACTGACGCTCGGTTGTACAAGCCTAGAAAATAGAGAGAAAGCGGGGAAATCTCCATAGCGATCAACAATTCGACAACATCGACACAATTCACGATGTCGGCAACGACGCTTGCATAGGGTTGTGGGGGACCAGGGGTCGGACGGATGTCCGACCATTAGCTGAGACACATGAATCGCCCTTCTGTAGCGGTGCGAGGGGCGATTTTGTACAGATGTCCGCTTCAGCCTGCCGCGGCGACCGCGGCAAGGCTGGTGCCGACCACGATCCCGTCGTGTTCGACGACGCTGGTGCCGGTGCTCGACTTGGAGCGGTAGATGCCGGCCTTGATGTAGGTCTGGGCGACCTGGATCGTTTCGCCGTACATCCGTTTCTGCCCGTTCAGCAGCGTCTGCTGAACCCCGTCGAGCCAGACTTCGACGAAGCCCTTGCTCGAGTCCTGGGAGAGGTAGACGCGGTAGACCAGGTCGTACCAGCGGCCGGTCTGCAGGGCGGCGCCCTTCCAGTACATCGGCGAGCTGTCGCCGGCGCCCAGCTTCAGCGCGCGGTTGTTGTCGAGGAAGACGGCGATGCCGGGCGAGCCGGGCCAGTTCTCCTCGTGCAGCTGCTGGACGATCTGCCAGGGCGCCGAGTAGGTGTTGGTGCTGGGGACGCGGATCGCGTTGCGGATGTAGAGATCCTGGCCCTCGTCGAAGGTCGGGCCGGAGACCTCGGAGCGCTCCGAGCCGGTGTCGGGCTCGACGTCGCCGTCGCGGACTTCGAAGCGCGCCGCCTGGGCGCCCTCGAAGGCGCCGCTCGAGAACAGCGTCGCGCGGGAGAGGAGGGACTGGACGTACCAGCCGTTGAAGCCGCCGTCGAAATCGCCGCGGAAAAGGACTTTGCCGGTCGGAGCGGGCGCTGGCGCTGGCTCGGGGGCAGGGGCCTGCTCCGGGGCGGGCTCGGGCGTCGGCTCGGGGACCGGGGTCGCCTGTGGCTCGGGGGTGGGCGTCGGCTCCGGCTCGGGGGCGGGCTCGGGCTCCGGAGTCGGCTCGGGCACGGGCGCCGGTTCGGGGGAGGGTGCCGGCTTGTCGCGCTTGCGTCCCCGTTCCTTCGTCGCCGACCGGCGCGAGACCCGGATCAGGCGCTTGGCGCGGACGACCCGGCCGCTCTCGTGCGTCGCCTTGACGACGAGCGCGTGGCTACCGCTCGCGAGTCCCGCCGTGCTCAGGTAGCCGCTGGGGCCGAACTGCCAGCTTGGCGACTCGTCGACCCAGCGGCGCTTGCCGTCCACGTAGAAGGCGACCCTCTCGACAGCGTCGCCGGTGCGAACCGCGACAGGGGCGTTCTGCGGCGCCTCCACGCTCGTCGGGGCGACGATCTTCACAGCGCCGTCGGCGCCGGCCGGAGCGCCCCCGAGGAGCGCCAGCAGCAGGGCCAGGGTCGCGGAGACATGGACCAGGTTCCTCATGGGGAGAACTGGTCGTCTCCGATCGGCCCGCCCGCAAGCCCTCACAGGTCCGCGTTGGACGTATGTCCATGGTGTGCTGGCGGCGCTCAGCCGTTGACTACGGCGGCAAGGCTGGTGCCGATCACGATCGTGTCGTGTTCGACGATGCTGGTCCCGGTCGTCGATTTGGAGCGGTAGATGCCGGCCTTGATGTAGGTCTGCGGCGCCTGGATCGTCCGCCCGTACATCCGCGTCTCGCCGTTGGCGAGGGTCTGCTGAACCCCGTCGAGCCAGACTTCGACGAAGCCTTTGCTCGGGTCCTGGGAGAGGTTGACGCGGTAGATCAGGTCGTACCAGCGGTCCGGTTCCAGGATGGCGCTCTGCCAGTAGGTCGGAGGGGGGTCCCCGGCGCCGAGTTTCAGCGACGGTTTGTTGTCGAGGAAGACGGCGATGCCGGGCGAGCCGCCCCAGTCCTCCTCGTGCAGCTGCTGGACGATCTGCCAGGGCGCCGAGTAGGTGTTGGTGCTGGGGAAGCGGATCGCGTCGCGGATGAAGAGGTCTTCGCCCTCGTTGAACGTGGGCCCGGAGACCTCGGAGCGCTCCGAGCCGGTGTCGGGCTCGACGTCGCCGTCGCGGACTTCGAAGCGGACCGAACGGCTCCCTTCGAATGGGTCGTTGGCGGTGGTGGTGACGCGTCCTGGCAGCGACTGGACGTACCAGCCGCTGAACCCGGTCGAGTCGAAGGTCGCTTTGAAGAGGACCCGGCCGTCGTCGGGCGGCGCAGGCGGCGGCTCGGGGGTGGGCTCGGGCTCGGGCGGGGGGCTCGGCTCGGGCGAAGGCGCCGGGTCGGGGTTCGTGGGCGGCGCGGGCGGATCCGGTTGCGGCGCTGGCGCCGGCGGAGGATCGGATGCTGGCGGAGGATCGGACGCCGGCGGAATCGGCGGCTCCGCCTTTGCGCTTGGCGTCACCGCTGCGACCAGCTGTCCGCTGCTGCCTGGATCCGAGTTAGGAGGCGCCGGTACTTCAGGGGCTCGAACCGTGCGTCCAACCGACGCCTGCTGCGCGATGCGAGCACGGTGCTCGCCCGGGGCGACGCGCCCGCCGGCGAGGCCGCGGCGGTGATCCGCGCGACGCTCCTCGTCGACTCCCCGCGCCGCCGGCGCGGCGCCGCGGGTGTCGAGGATCGTCGGCGCCAGGACCAGCGCCCCCAGCAGCGTCGCCAGCGCAAGGGCCGCAAGGCCGAGGAGGAGACGGCCCGAATCCCTGAGTTTGGTCACCAAGTCCCGCATGTGGCAACTCCGCCCTTCGACCCTTCGACTGGGGTGCAGTCCGCAGAACGGACCGCAATGAGTGTAGGCGCTACTCAAACATTCGTCGAGTTCACTACCCGGGTGCAGGCGGGGAGGAACCCCCAATTGCCGCCGATTGACTCGGCGCTCAGCCGGCCCTGACCGCGGCGAGGCTGGTGCCGATCGCGATCGCGTCGTGTTCGACGACGCTGGTGCCCACGCTCGACCGCCCTCGATAGATGCCGGCCTTGATGTAGGCCCGAGGGGCCTGGATCGTCCGCCCGTACATCCGGAGACGGCTGTTTGCCAAGACCCGCTGGACCCCGTCGAGCCAGACTTCGACGAAGCCGACCTGGGGGTTGCGCGAGAGGCGCACGCGGTAGACCAGTTCGTACCAGCGGTTGGGCTGCAGCCTGGGCCCGTGCCAGAACATCGGTGAGCTGTCGCCGGCGCCCAGCTTCAGCGAGCGGTTGTTTTCGAGGAAGACGGCGATGCCCGGCGACCCACTCCAGTCCTCCTCGTGCAGCTGCTGCACGATTTGCCACGGCACCCGGTACGCGTTCCCCGACGGCACCCGAATCGCGTCGCGGATGTAGAGATCCTGGCCGCGGTGGAGGGTCGGGCCGGAGACCTCGGAGCGCTCGGAGCCGGTGTCGGGCTCGACGTCACCGTTGCGGACTTCGAAACGCGCGGCGACGGTGCCCTCGAAGGGGGTGAACGAGGGCCGGGCGCGACCGGGCAGGGACTGCAAGTGCCACCCCTCGGATTCGCGCTCGAAGCTTTCGCTGAAGAGGACTTGGCCGCTCACCGCAGGCTGGGCCGGCAGCGCCAGCGTCAGCGCCAGCAGGCCTAAGAGGAGTGGGGTCGATCGCCTGATCTGGGAAAGGTACTCAGCCGGTCACCGTGGCGAGGCTGGTTCCGACGAGGAGCTGGTCGTGCTCGACCACGCTGGTGCCGGTGCTGGAGCGGCTGCGGTAGATGCCGGCCTTGAGATAGGTCTGCGGGGTTTGGATGGTTTCGCCGTAGGCCCGCGTTTGGCCGTTCTCCAGGGTCTGCTGGGCTCCGTCGAGCCAGACTTCGACGAAGCCGGCTCCGGAGTCCTGCGAGAGGTAGACGCGGTAGACCAGGTCGTACCAGCGGTCCCTTTGGAGCGCACCGCTGTCCCAGTAGGTGGCGTCGCCGTCGCCGCGGCCGAGCCTCAGTGAGCCGTCGGACTCGAGGAAGACCGCGATGCCGGGCGAGCCGTCCCAGTCCTCCTCGTGCAGCTGCTGGATGATCTGCCAGGGGCCGTCGTAAGTCGAGGAGCCGGGGACGCGGAAGGCGTTGCGGAAGTAGAGATCCTGGCCCTCGTCGAAGGTCGGGCCCGATACCTCGGAGCGCTCCGAGCCGGTCTCCGGCTCGACGTCTCCGTCCTGCACCTCGAAGCGGGCCGCGCCGCCGCCCTGGAAGGCGCCGGTCGAGAAGAGGTTTGCCCGCGAGGAGATCGACTGCACATGCCAGCCGTCGAAGCCGGACTCGAAGTCGCCGCGAAAGAGGAGGCCGGAGCTGGCCGCGGTCTTCCTCCTGCCCGTCAGCGCGATCTGGTTCTCGACCGCGTGACGGCGCTTGCGCCGCAGTGCCGCCAGGCGCCGCCGCTTGGCGCGCAGGACCCGCTGCCGCCGCTTCGCCTGACGCGCCTGGCGCCGTTGCACTGCGCGGGTGGCCACTCGGTCGCCGCGGTCGGCGCCGCGGACCTGCTTGCCGTGGGCGGCGCCGGTCTCGGCCCCGGCGGTCGCTGCCGCGCCGCCGCACAGCGCGAAAACAGAGACGACGAGGAGGACGAGGAGTCGACTGAGGCCGGCACGTTGCATGTTGCCGGGGTCGGGTCCAGCGCGGACTTGGTTGACCGCGCGTCAAGTTGACTGGACGGATGTTTGAATCGCTGCGGGCGGCGATGGGAGGCGCCGGGCCGCCCGTGCACTACTCGACCCGAAGCCGAAACGTCGTCGTGTGGCGAGCGGGCATGCTGTGGCTGCGCGCAGCGAGGAATGGCCGCGGTTCGGTCACGCCGTAGGCGCGGGAGTAGCTGCCGTCCTCCACTCGCAGCTCGGCGCCCTCGGCGAGGACCGTGAGGCGCAACGGGCCGAACCGGGCCATGGCCGTCTCGCCGCTCGCGCTGACCTCGTCGCAGCGTCCCAGCGGGAAGGTCCAGTCGAGCCGGTGCTCGCCGGCGGCGGTGACGGTGTCGACGATCGTCAGTTGCCGCTTCTCGCCGTCGAGCTCCAGACGCCGCTCGTGGAGCGCCGGGTCGGGCAGGCGCTCGAAGCCGTGATGACGACCGGCGAATGCGGTCCGTTCGGGCTCGGTCTCCCATGCGGTCGCTTCGGCCCGGCTGCCGTTGCCGAGCGGGAAGCGCGGCCAGGGCGGCAGCTCGTTCTGCTCCGCCCCGTCGATGCGCAGCGTCGCGTGAAAGGCGGTCGAGCGGAACCGCAGCCGCTCCTCTCTGTCCTCGTAGTAGGTGCCGACGCCGGGGTCCTCGATCAGCGGCACCTCGCCGCAGCTGAGCTCGAAGGAGAGCTGGTCGTTGTGGGCGTGGCCGCCGATCCCGTAGATGCCGGTGTCGCCGCAGCGCACCAGCACGTAGAGGTCGCCGTGGCGCATGACGTAGTACCCGCCCGCCGCAAAGGCCGCAGAGTCGGTGGCGGGCCGGTAGGGGCGCGCGGCCTGCCGGAAGAGATGGAGGTGGGAGCGGAAGTCGGCCCCGTAGTCGCCGAGCGGAAGGAAGCGCCCGTCGTCGTTGTCGCCGATCTGCGGCGCAAGGCCGTCGGGCCGGGTGTAGGCGGCGACGAAATCGAGCATCCGGTCGAGCCGCTCTCGGTAGTACACCGGGAAGCCGCGCGGGCGGAGCGACTCCCCGGCCTGGGTGCCGCAGACGAACAGCTCGGTGACGAGCCGGTGGTAGGGGATCGAAGCCTCGTGGTCGCAGCCGTCGCTGCGCACCTGATGCCCCATCTCGGCGATCAGCTCGCCGACCGCCCAGCCTGCCCACTCGTCGCCCTCGCGCCCGCGTGCGAAGAGCGAGGCGACGACCAGCAGTCCGACGACGTTGGAGAGGTAGTGGTTGGTTCGCGCCTCGGCGGTCTCGAGGTGACCGCGGATGAAGCGCCCGTGCAGGAGCAGGCTCGCCGTCACGCTTTCCGCCCAGGGCTCCTGCGCCAGCTCCGGGGCGCAGATCGCCAGCGCCGCGACCCAGTTTGCGGCGCGGATCGCGACGTCCATCGTGCAGAGCCAGTTGACCCCGATCTCGACCGGGTTGGAGGCGATCCAACTCTTCAGCTGCGCACCCATCTCGTTCAGATAACGGCGTTCGCCGCTGAGCTGGAAGGCGGCGGCGAGCAGCGGCAGGTGCTGGAACCGCGACAGCTCCCAGGGGACCTTGACGTCGGAGTTGTCGAGGGAGCGCGACTCCAGCAGCAGGTGATGGCGCAGCGGCCAGCGCCGCCCCGACTTGAAGTCGCGGCTCCACTCGATCTCCCGACCCAGGTCGACCGGGCCGGAGCCGAGCAGGTCAAAGCGGTGGGCGGCGACGGCATCGGCGCGCTCGAGCAGCTTGCGGCGCTCGACATCGTCGAGGCTGGAGAGAGAGCGCTCGAACTCGGCCGCGCTCGGCAGCGCCGCCAGCGCCGGGCCGCGAAGAGCCTCCTCCAGCGTCAGGCCACCGAGCGCTTCGCGAAGCTCGGCGGCGCTCACCTCGAGCGGACGGCGAGCGTGGCGCCAGCCCAGCAATGTCCCACGGGCTCGTTGCCCCGTTCGCCGCCCCGCGGCGCGCAGCGCGGCGGCCAGGCCGACTTCGCGAAAACGCCTCAGCCTGCCCATGTGCGCCTCAATTTCCCGCTCGCGGCGGTGGGTCCCCGGCGAGCGCCGCCGCGCCGGGCTCGACCTGGGCGTCCCGGTCCGGGCCGGGATTGCCAGGCGGGGGATTTGCCGCGAGATAGCTGACGGCGGAGACTTGGCCGATCGTGACCACGGCCACGGCGGCGGCGATGCCGACGACGCCGAACAGCTCCGCGGCGATTACGCCGAGGACGACGTTGACCGCAACCGCCGCCGTGTTGACCCAGGCGAGCGCGGTGTAGCGCTCCTGGGTGATCAGCAGGCTCGAGTTCGGCAGGGTGACCAGCTGCGCGAATGCGACGATCATCAGCACCTGGAATATCGGCACCGAGTCCGGATACTTGCCCCCGTCGAGCCACGGGATCACCCAGATCGCCGCGATCGCCGCGAGCCCGAGAATGGCGGCGGTCGGCGGCCCCGTCTGCTTGGCCCAGCGCTTCATCATCGCGATCTGGGCCTCGTCGGAGTCGATCAGGTCGCTCTGCGCCGTCCGCACCCGCAGCACCGAGACCATCGCCGGGACGGGGCCGATCACGATCGAGACGTAGCGAAGAGCCGCGCCGTAGGCGGCGACCGCGACGTCGTCGAGCATGGCGGCGACGAGGAAGAGGCCGAGGTACTCCCAGCCGGCCGACGCCAGCGAGTAGAGCGTCAGCGCCCCGGTCTCGCGCCCGAAGCCGAAGCGGCCCTCCTTGCCGTGCTTCGCGCGCCGGGTCGCGATGGCCGGTGGCCCGGCGACGACCGCGGCGACCAGGCCGACGCCGATCGACAGCCAGAGCGCGACCGCTGCGCCCGACTCCAGCAGCCCGGCCGTCGCCATCGCGGCGACCGCCAGCATCGCGGTGGCCCGCGTCACCTGGATCAGGCCGGCACGCAGGAACGAGAGCCGCGCCTGGTGGTGGAACGAGGCCAGTTCGACCCCGGCGCTTCCCAGCGTGAAGGCGGTACCGAGGGCGATGTAGGCGAGGCGTTCGCCCGTGTCGTCGCCGATCCCCAGCGCGGTCGCGCCCGCCAGGCCGAGGATGCCGGCGGCGACGATCAGTCCTGAGCCGCTCAGCAGGGTGGAGTGGAACGCCGTCGGCGCCTCGTGGCCCCGCGAGATCCGCTCGGCCTCCAGGCGCGTGTAGCGGAGGCGGACCCCGCCGGTCGCGGCGCTGCCGAGAAAGCGGCCGACGTTGAGTAGCAGCACGATGAAGGCGAAGTCCTCGACCGAGAGGGCCCGCAGCAACAGGATCAGCGTCAGCGCGTTCATGCCGCGCGCGACGACGTCGAGAACGAGGGTCGAGACGAAGCCCCGTTTGAACCTGGACAACCTCTTCACGGGCGTAAGTATCGTCAGGCCTGCGGCGCATCCTCAGTCGCGCCAGATCGGCGGCGTGGCTCAGTGCGCCTCGTCGGAGGCGTGCGCCGGCGGGCGCGACTCCTCCGCCAGCGAGGTGATCTCCAGCGGCCCGTGGGCCGCGGCTTCGAGCACCTCGGTTGCCTCCTCGGCCGAGCGGGCGTAGAGCTCGACCAGCATGTGGACGACGATCCGCTCCTCGTCGTGCTTGTGGAAGCGGACGTGGGCGAAGAACTCGCGTACCCCCGCCTCGCCGAAGGCGCCGTAGGCCAGCAGCTCCGCCGCTTCGGGCCCGGCGCAGCTCTCGACCCGGTCCTGATCGACGGTGACCGTGCAGGAGGCGACCCAGGGGGTGCCGGCGACCATTCGCTCCCAGCGGTCCTCGATCGGGACCACGCGGTCGTCCTGGAAGATCAGGTGCGGCTGATCGTGCATGCAGGCGAGGCACTGGACGACCGATTCCTGCACCTCGTCGATCCCTTCGGCGAGCATGCCGGTCTCGGGGTCGACCCGGCGGATGGCGTCGTAGTGGATCTGGATCTCGAGGTTCTCCGACCAGCAGCGGTAGCAGCGCAGCCAGGCGGAGCGGTCCCCGTTCAGGTCGGACATGACCGCCCTATTGTCGCGCGCCGGCCCGCTCGCTGCCAGCTGGCGCGTTTCAGGCAGTAGCAGCGGCCGCCGCGGCCCGCTGCGAGACCAGCTCGACGATCTCGCCCATGATCCGGTTGACGTCGAAGTCCTTCGGCGTGTAGACGCCGTCGACGCCGGCCGCGCGCAGGCGCTCGGCGTCGGCTGCCGGGATGATCCCGCCGACGACGACCGGCACGTCGACGCCCTCCTCGCGCAGGCGCCGCACGACCTCCGGGATCAGCTCCAGGTGGGAGCCGGAGAGAATCGAGAGGCCGACCACGTCGACGTCCTCCTGCAGTGCCGACTCGGCGATCTCCTCGGGGGTGAGGCGGATCCCCTGGTAGATCACCTCCATGCCGGAGTCGCGGGCTCGCAGCGCCACCTGCTCGGCGCCGTTGGAGTGGCCGTCGAGTCCGGGCTTGCCGACCAGGATCTTGATCCGGTGCCCGATCCGCTCGGAGACCTCGTCGACGCGCTTGCGGATCGCCGTCAGCTGCTCGCGATCGGCGGGCGGCGCGGCGCCGTCGACGCCGGTCGGGGCGCGGTAGGCGCCAAACGAGTCGCGCAGCACTTCGGCCCACTCGCCCGTGGTGGCGCCGGCCTTGGCGGCGGCGATCGTCGCCGGCATCACGTTGGCGCTCTCGTCGGCGGCGATCCGGCCCAGCTCCTCGAGCGCCGACTTCACGGCACCCTCGTCGCGTTCGGCCTTCCAGGCCGCCAGCGCCTCGATCCGCTCGCGCTCGACCTCGGGGTCGGGGGTGAGGATGCCGCCGTCGGCGCCGGCGGTCAGCGGCGAGTCCTCGCTCTCGGTGAAGCTGTTCTGGCCGATCACCTTCTGCTCGCCGCTCTCGATCCGCGCCACCCGCTCGCGGTGCGACTCGACCAGGCGCGCCTTCATGTAGGGGACGGCGGCGACGGCGCCGCCGTGCTCCTCGACCACCGCCATCTCGACCCTGGCGCCCTCGCTCAGCTCCTCGACCAGGCCGTCCATCACCTTCGATCCCTCGAAGACGTCGGGGTACTCGAGCAGGTCGGTCTCGTTGGCCAGCACCTGCTGGATCCGCAGGCTCCACTGCTGGTCCCAGGGGCGGGGCAGGCCCATCGCCTCGTTCCATGCCGGCAGCTGGATCGCGCGGGCGCGGGCGTCGCGGCTGAGGGTCACGGCCAGCGCCTCAAGCACGATCCGCTGGATGTTGTTCTCCGGCTGCGCCTCGGTCAGGCCGAGGCTGTTGACCTGCACCCCGTAGCGGAAGCGCAGCATCTTCTCGTCCGTCACCCCGTAGCGCTGGCGGCCGATCTCGTTCCAGAGCCGGCCCATCGCCCGCAGCTTGGCGATCTCCTCGATCAGGCGGATGCCGGCGTTGACGAAGAAGGAGATGCGGCCGAAGACCTTGGCGAAGTCCGCCTCGGCGACCTGGCCGCGCGCCTTCACCTCGTCGAGCACGGCGATCCCGGTGGAGAGCGCGTAGGCGATCTCCTGGACCGGGGTCGCGCCCGCCTCCTGCAGGTGGTAGCTGCAGATGTTGGTCGGGTTCCAGCTCGGCACCTCGTTGACGGTGAAGGCGACCATGTCGGCGATCAGCCGCATCGAGGGCTCGGGCGGGAAGGCGTAGGTGCCGCGCGAGAGGTACTCCTTGATGATGTCGTTCTGGGTCGTGCCCTTCAGCTTGGCTCGCTCGACCCCGTTCTCCTCGGCCACCGTCACGTAGAGGCCGAGCAGCCAGGCGGCGGTTGCGTTGATCGTCATCGAGGTGTTCATCTCGTCCAGCGGGATCCCGTCGAGCAGCTGGTGCATGTCGCCCTTGTGGGCGATCGAGACGCCGACCTTGCCGACCTCGCCGCGGGCGAGGACGTGGTCGGGGTCGTAGCCGGTCTGGGTGGGGAGGTCGAAGGCGACCGAGAGGCCGGTCTGCCCCTTTTCCAGATTGCGGCGGTAGAGCTCGTTGGAGCGGCGGGCGTCGGAGTGGCCCGCATAGGTCCGCATCACCCAGGGGCGGTCGCGCTCGGGAAGGCGGTGGTCGCTCATATATGACGAATGATATTTGGCAGCGGGAGAAAGACGGCGTTCATCCGTCACAGCACGCATCTTTCGCCCGGATCCGTGTTTAGGCTGCGAAGCGCGGAATCTATGAGAAGTCGAACGACAGCTCTGCTCTTGGTCGCGACCGCGGCGGCCCTCGCTGCCTTTGCCGGTACCGCCGGGGCCGCGCTGATCGGGCTCTACCGCAACAGCATGGAGACCGACGCCCAGCGCGGGCAGATCGGCAAGCTCTCCGGCGATCGCTGCGGCCGCGGCGGCTCGCCCAACGCCTTCCGGATCACGATCGGCAAAGCAACCAGCGAGTGCGCCTACAGGACGCCGGTAGTCGGCCGCGACCTCGAGATCGCGGCGACGCTGCGGCTCTTCGGCTCGACCCCGAAAGCGGTTAAGCGCAAGGCCTTCCTCGCCGTCAACCTGCGGACCGGCGAAGCCGGCGCCGGCTACCAGCTGGCCGTCTTTCCCCTCCAGCGCAAGGCTC
Organism: uncultured Solirubrobacterales bacterium; assembly: GCA_963703235.1. GTDB lineage: Bacteria > Actinomycetota > Thermoleophilia > Solirubrobacterales > 70-9 > VRUE01. The sequence continues at coordinate 552,027 of OY969802.1, forward strand.
AGATTCGCAGGGTCCTCAGTGACGGCGAAGTCGAGTACCTGCACATCGAGCAGGGCGTCAGCGCCATCAAGGGGACCGACCAGGCGAACGAGCTGCGGCTGCGCGCATTCAACGTCACCAGCGGCCCGGACAAAGGCAAATGCCGCGTCGTTGCCTTCGTCGGCAACCGCCAGGTCGCCGACGTGCTCGATCCCGCCGCCGGCGAGCTGCAGGGTCGGGGCTCCGGCTTCTCGATCGGGGCAGTCGGCAACGCGAAGGGTGCTGTCGGCAGCGTCGACGACGTAGTGCTCCGAGTTCCGAGCCCCTTCTGAGCGCGCTCTGACCATTTCATCTCATTCGCGCATAATGCGGGCGATGTCGACGACCGTGGAGATGCCGCGCCAGGCCGGTCCCGGCTCCGATTTGGGTGGGGAGTGGCGGGTGATCGTCTGCAACGACGACCACAACACCTTCGACCATGTCGCCGGGACGCTGGCCCGGGTGCTGCCGGGTGTCAGCCTCGAGCAGGGCCACGAAATCGCCGAGCAGATCCACAGCAGCGGCCAGGCGATCGTCTGGTCGGGACCGCGCGAGACCGCCGAGCACTACTGGGAACAGCTCAACTCGGCCGGCCTGACGATGGCGCCCCTGGAGCGGGCTTAGCCCCTCTCCAAGCTGGTCGATTCCACGATCCCCGGGCGAGGGAGGCTGGCCGTCCCGCGGGCGAATTGACCACCACGCGCTTTGCGCGTGGTGGAATGAGGAGCGCGGCCTATCGGCCGCGCGGATATCGGATTGCATTTCCGCCGCTTCGCGACATTCGCCCGCGGGACGGCCAGCCTCCCTCGCTACGCGATCGCCGGCTCGACTCCGGCTACGCAACCGATCCCAGAGCTTTAAAGCTCATGAGACCTTGGGGCCGAGCTGGGCGCTTTAAGTGGGACCTCGAAGCTCGAGCGGGTTTGACGGGATGGCGGGTGCGCCTCTGCGGGAATGTCGCGAAGCGGCGGAAATGCAATCCGGCTTCTGCGCGGCGAAGCCGCGCACCAGATTCACCCCAGCGCGCAGCGCTGGGGTGTCAAATTCCTGCAGGGGCGCACCCGCCATCCCGCCCATCCCGTCCGGGGATGTGCGGGGTAAGCCGTGGAATCGACCGCCTAGGACTCGGCGACAACGAGGGTGTGCCAAGCGGGGAGGATCGGCAGGTCGTGCAGGTCGATGACGGCCGCCCGCGCCTTCTCTATCTCCTCCGAGAACCAGTAGCGCTCGAAGTCGGCGCGGCTCTCCCAGACCGAGGTCTGCTGGAAGGCCAGCGGGTCGTCGATCGAGCGGGTCAGCGACCAGCTCTTGGCGCCGAAGGCGGGCATCCGCGCCGCCGCCGGCTGCCAGAGGTCGAGCCAGCGGTCGGCCCGGAAGGGGGCGACGTGCCAGTTCAGCGTGCAAACCTCAGCCATCTCTACGCTCCCACCTCGGCCCGGATCGCGCCGGCGCCGTCCTCGTTCTTGCCCTCGTCCTCGGACTCGGCCCCGACCAGGATCGAGATCTTGCCGAGGTGCTTGTTTTCGTGCAGCAGCTGGTGCGCCTCGGGGACGCCCTCGAAGCCCATCGTCTTCCACAGCACCGGTCGCACCTTGCCCTCGGCCATCAGCTGGTTCGCCCGCATGCACTCGTAGGCGTTGGCGAAGTGCGAGCCGATGATCTGCTTCTGGCGCATCCACAGGTAGCGGACGTCGAAGTCGAGCTGGAAGCCCGAGGTGGCGCCGCAGATGACGACTTTGCCGAACGGCTTGACGACGAAGACCGAGGTCGGGAAGGTCGCCTGGCCGACGTGCTCGAAAACGACGTCGGGGGCGTCGCCGAGGATCTCCTTGACCCGCTTGGCAAAGCCGCGCGAGGCCTTGAAACGCTCCTTGTCGGCGGCGGGATCGGCGAGGTTCTCGGGGGTCCGCATCATCTCGCCGAACTCCTTGCGGTTGACGTAGTCGACGGCGCCGAGCTGCTTGACCAGCTCCCCCTTCTCGTCGGAGGAGACGACGCCGACGGCGTTCGCGCCGGCGGCTTTGCAGAGCTGGACGGCGAAGACGCCGAGGCCGCCGGCCGCGCCCCAGATCAGCACGTTGTGCCCCGGCTGCAGCTTGCACTGGTCGATCAGCATCCGGTAGGCGGTGAAGTAGGTGAGGCCGTAAGCGGAGGAGTCGACCCAGGAGAGGTTCTGGGGGCGGGGGAGGAGCTGCTGCGCCTGCACCTTGGTGAACTGGGCGAAGGAGCCCCAGGTCGTCTCGTAGCCCCAGATCTTCTGGCTCGGCGCGGCGAGCGGGTCGAGCCCGTGCACCTCGACGTCCTCGTAGGAGGCCTGGTTGCAGTGGACGACGACCTCGTCGCCGGGCTTCCAGCGGGTGACGCCCTCGCCGACCTTCCAGACAATCCCGGAGGCGTCGGAGCCGCCGATGTGGTGGCCGTACTCGGGATGGTCGCCGTAGCCGAAGACCGAGACCGGCTTGCCGAGCGCCGCCCAGACGTTGTTGAAGTTGACGCCAGCCGCCATCACCCGCACGATCACCTCGAAGGCGCCGGGCTCGGGCACCTCGATCTGCTCCAGTTGGAAGGCCTCGGTCGGCTCCCCCTCGCGCTCCTGGCGGATCACCCAGGCGGCCATCGTCTCCGGCAGCGTGCCGGGCTCCACGTCCAACTTCGAGACTGCGCTGCTGTCGACGGCCAAACCGAGTCCTCCGTGGTCGTTTTACGGGCGGGCGGCAATCCTAGATGAGAGCCGCCCGCCCTCGCGCCTCAGGCCGCGACCTCTATGCGGCTTCGGCCTCTCCGTCGCCGCGCTTGTCCTCGAGGCGAGAGGCGTGCTTCTCTGCCTTCCCCGGTTCGAGCTTGCGGATTTCGGCTTTGAGCTCCTGGGGCACCTTCTCGGCTGCCCTTGCCGCCGGGTCGAGGACATCGCGCCCGATCAGCCCGTTGGGGCCGAAGGCGGCGACGACGTGATCCAGCGATTCGCCGAGGCTGTTGTATCTCTTAGCGACATTTGCCATGCGGTTGAGGAGGTCGATGCAGGCTTCGAACATCCGGTCTGCGTGCTGGGGAGTGAACAGCTCACCGATCTTCTCCCCCCAGCCCTCCTCCCGGTGCACCTCGGCGAGGGCGTTCGCCATCTCGTAGAGGCCGTCGGCAGGAAGCAGGCCCACTCCGTGCTCGGTGGCGTATTCGACGATCTTCGGATCTGCCCCGCGCACGAGCTCGAGCGTCTGCCAGTCGGGGACGACCACCAGCACGTGGCGGACCGAGATATCGCGGGTGCCGCGGTATTCGCGGCCGCCAACATCCTTGATGTGCGACCGCAGCGAGTCCCGCAGCTTGCGCAGGGCGAACTCGCGAGCGTCGTTGCTTCCCTCATCCAGCACCTCGCCCAGCATGCGGACCCAGGGGAACTTCGCATCGAGCGCCACTCCCTGCGCGTTGGGCAGCATTAGGTAGACATCGATGACGCCTTCCTTCTGACCGCGGGCGGCGTCGATCTCGACCCGCTTCTGGGTTTCGAAGTGGACGCTGTCGCGGAGGCCCATCTGGCGAAGTGCGGCCACCAGCCACTCCTCGCTTAGCTGGCCGCGCTGCTTGGGGTTTGCCCAGCGGCCGACGAGGCCGTCGACCCGCTCCACAACGCGGTCACTCTTCTCCTTGATCCCGGCGAGCGCCTCGCTCACCTTGGCGTCGCGCGCGTCCTCGCGGTTCTTGTACTGCGCAAATGCGGATTCGACCTCTTTCAAGGTTTGACCGAACTCGCGCAGGCTGTCACGTTCCTGCTTTGCCTCGGCTGCCTCTTCTTCCGAGCGGCGACTTGCCTCGGTCAAGCGGGCATTCGACTCGCGCGCTCGCAAGAGAAGCAAGCCAATACCGATCAATGCGATCGCAAGGATCGCCAGTACAGCAATCATCTGAACTACCTCCTTGAAGCGCCTTCCCCGCCTTACGCAGATCCGGTGTCGAATCGGCGAGGGCGCGGTGCACCTCGTTGGCTTGTCACCCCGATTGGGGCGGGAGCCAGGATGAATCCCGTGTCGGACGGGAGCGGCCTGGTTGGGACGAAACCTGCATTCGGCCCCTGTCAGGGGCTCAACGCAGACTTCGTCTATGGCAAAAGCAGGTCGTTCTCGGAGGAAGTCCGGAACGGGCCGACGACGAGCCGGCCGGGTTTGGCGCCGGGGATGTCGGCTGCTCGCACCGAGTAGACGCCGGTCGGCAGTTGTGCCTGCAGGGTGATGGCGCCGTTGGCGATCAACGGTTGCGAGGCGGCGTCCGTGCCGGCGCCGCGGACCTCGAGGCGGGAGTCGACGTCGGTCAGGTTGGCGGCGACGAGGACGACCTCGACCGGGGCGTTGCTGCGGATGCGCGGCTGCCCGGCGTCGACGTTCTGGGGGATCTGCTGCGAGGGTTCGGGGCCGATCGCGATCCGCGCCGGCTGGACGTTGACCTCGTCCTCGCTGACCGTGACGCTGACCCGGGTTGACGGTTGCGGTCGCGGTTCGTTGGCGTGCTCCTCGACGCCGCAGCCGGCTGCCAGCAGCGCCGAGATGACCAGCGCACAGAGCAGCGCCGGGCGCATCAGTTGCCCTGGAGGCGACAAACGCGCCCCGACGCAATCGAACGTCCCCGTCCCATCCGGGCGGAATCTAGCCGAACGGCAGGTCGACGACCCGAGCCGTAACGCCATCTTCACCTACGGCCAGCTCGGCGCCCGGCTCGGCCTCGCGGCGGACGATTGCCAGCGCGATCGGCCCGTGGGCGGGGGAGACGCAGGCGCTGCCGACCCGGCCGACCTCCTTCTCGCCCAGCTTCAGGGGGGTTCCCGCTGCGGCGGGTGCGCTCAGCTCCAGCCCGCGCAGGTGTCGGTTGGGCCGCCCCTTGTAGTGGAGGCGGGCGACCGGCTCCTGGCCGATGTAGCAGCCCTTCCCGAAGTCGACCGCCGCCTCGACGATCCCCGCCTCGGCCGGCATCGTCTCGCTGCTCATCTCGGCGCCGAAGCGGGGCGTCCCGGCTTCGACCCGCAGGATCTCCGCCGCCTCCGGGCCGACCTCGACGGCGCCGGCTTCGCAGAGCGCCTCGCGCAGCCGCGAGGCGTCGCCGGCGGGGTCTCCGGACCCGGAATCCGGCGTCCCGGCGATCAAGTCGAGCCCGATCGCAGTACCGATGACGATGCAGTCGGTCCCGCCGACCCGAGCCTCTCGGGCGGCGTGCTCGGGCAGCGCCGCGGTGCCGGCGACAGCGGCGCTCTGCGGCCCGATCAGAGAGAAGAGCCCCAGCTCGCCGCTGTCGGCGATCTCGACCTCGCGGCCGATCTTGTAGGTCTCGAGGTGGCGCCGGGCCGCCTCCGTCGCCCCCGCCTCGGTGTCGATCCAGATCTCGTCCGGCGCCAGCCGCAGCACTCGCATGTCGGCCTGTATGTGCCCCTTGCGGTCGAGCAACGCCGCGTAGCAGCCTTCGCCGGGGGCGAGGCCCTCGACGTCGTTGGTGAGCTGTCCCTGCAGGTACTCGGCCGCCTCGGCGCCGCGGATCAGCAGCTTGCCGCGCTCGGAGCGGTCGAGCAACCCGCACTCCTCGCGCAGCTGCCGGTACTGGGCGTCGAGCTCGATTGCGGTCGCGTCGGCCATTGCTCCGATTCTAAGAGCGCGCCGCCGCCGGATGATTTAGAGTCGCCTAAATCTAATTTAGATGTGTCAAAATCTCCGCACCGACGTGTCCTACGCATGAGCGACAACCGGATCAGCAGACGCAAGCTCCTCGGGGTGGCGGCGACCGTGCCCGCGGCCGCCGGGCTCAACAGCCTCGTCTCCCGGGGTGGGATCGGCGATGGGGCGGCGCCGGCGAAGGCAAACGGAAACGGCGCCTCGCCCGACCAGCACGGTCACGACGCCTTCGCTCACGCGACCTTTGCGCCCGGGCGCAGCGTCAACCACCGCCGCAATGGCTTCAACCCGACCGAGCTGCTGCGGGACTTCGACTACGGCAAGACGCGGCGGCTGGCCAGCGGTCGCGTAGTCCGCGAGTGGGAGATCGTCGCCCACGACAAGGAGATCGAAGTCGCGCCCGGGGTCAAGTACGAAGCCTGGACCTACAACGGCCGCGTGCCCGGGCCGACCCTGCGCGCCCGCGAGGGCGAGCGCTTGCGGATCCGCTTCGTCAACGGCTCCGAACACCCCCACACGATGCACTTCCACGGCATCCACCCGTCGCTGATGGACGGCGTGCCCGGGATCGGCGAAGGGCTCGGCGCCGGCCAGATCGAGCCCGGCGAAGCCTTCACCTACGAATTCGAGGCCGAGCCCTTCGGTCTCCACCTCTACCACTGCCACGTCGCGCCGCTGGCCGCGCACATCTCCCGCGGCCTTTACGGCGCCTTCGTGATCGACCCGAAGAAGGGCCGCCCCGAAGCCGACGAGATGGTGATGGTGATGAACGGCTTCGACACTAACTTCGACCTCTCCAACGAGGTCTACGCGGTCAACTCGATCGGCTTCCACTACGTCAACGAGCCGGTCAGGGTGCGGCGCGACGACCCGGTCCGCATCTACCTGGTCAACGTGCTCGAGTTCGACCCGCTCAACTCGTTCCACGTCCACGCCAACTTCTTCCAGCACTACCCGACCGGGACCTCGCTGGAGCCCAACGAGCTGACCGACACCGTGATCCAGGGCCAGGGACAGCGGGCGATCCTGGAGCTGAAGTTCCCCTTCGACGGCGACTACATGTTCCACGCCCACGTCAGCGAGTTCGCCGAGCTGGGCTGGACCGGGTTCTTCCGGGTCGGCGACCCGTCGGCGCTAACGCCGGCGGCGGCTGCCGCGGCCTACTGCAAGCTGCCCTGGGGCGGCAACGGGGGGCGGGCCTGATGGAGGCGGCGGCCAGGGCCGAGCGGGCGCCGGGCGGCGGCCTGCCAGCGTGGGCGCTGGGCCTGATCCCCCTCGCCCTGATCGCGGCCGCGATCGGCGCCTTCGCGTTGCTGGGCGGGCCGGGCCTCGGCGAGCGGACCGGGCCGCCGGTCGAGGAGGTCGCGGTCGAGCGCACGGTGCTGCGGCCGGGGGAGATCGAGCTGACCCTGCGCAACGACGGGCCCGACCCGGTCGCAATCGCCCAGGTCGCGATCAACGACGCCTACGCGCCCTTCACCGCCACCGACGGGCTCGAGATCGGGCGCCTGGGCTCGACCACGCTGCGGATCCAGTACCCGTGGATCGAGGGCGAGGCCTACGAGATCTTCGTCCTCACCTCCTCGGGCGGGACGATCGACGCGGCGATCCCGGTCGCCACCGAGACCCCGGAGGCCGACCTCAGCTTCTACGGCCTGATGGCGCTGCTGGGGATCTACGTCGGCGTGATCCCGGTCAGCCTCGGGATGCTGTGGCTGCCCTTCGTGCGCCGGGTCGGCGAGCGCTGGATCGCCACCCTGATCGCCTTCACCGTCGGCCTGCTCGCCTTCCTCGGCATCGACGCCGCGCTTGAGGGGCTGGAGATCGCCGGCGAGGCGCCGGCCGCCTTCGGCGGCTCCGCTCTGGTCTTCGCCGGGGCGCTGATCGCCTACCTGCTGCTGGCCGCCGTCGACGCCCACCTGAGCCGGCGCAGCGAGGCGTCGAGGAGCGCCATCGGGCAGGGCGGGCTCTACCTCGGCCTGCTGGTGGCGATTGGGATCGGCCTCCACAACCTCGGCGAGGGCCTGGCGATCGGCTCCGCCTACGCGACCGGGGCGCTGGCGCTCGGCGCCTTCCTCGTCGTCGGCTTCGCGATCCACAACACGACCGAGGGCCTGGCGATCGTCGCTCCCTTGCGCGAGGACGGCGTCGCCGCCGCGCCCGGGCTGGGATACCTGGCGGGGCTGGGGCTGATCGCCGGCGCGCCGGCGATCCTCGGCGCCTGGATCGGCGCCGCCGCCTTCGATCCCAGCCTCGCGGCGCTGCTCTTCGGCGTCGGGGTCGGCGCCATCGCCCGCGTGATCGTGCAGCTGGCGCCGGCGATGCGCGACGGCGACGGGCGCCTGCTGCACCCGCTCTCGGTCGCCGGCCTGATCGCCGGCATCGTCGCTCTGTACCTGACCGGCCTGCTGGTGTCGGTCTAGAACGATGACTGGCGTCCAATTCCCGCACCCACGGATGACGCGCCTGACGCGGCGCTGGATCGGCACCCACGTCCTCGCGCGTAGCGCCGCTACGCGCTGCGGCCGCGTGCACCGCCCGGCTTGGTCAGTCGCGCCCCCGCGGGCACGCCAATTGGAGTCAGTCATCTGATGGCCAGCGGAGGCAGCCGCGCCCGGCGAGCGGCGAACACGGAGGCGATCGAGGACTACGCGAAGGCGATCTACGCACTGTCGCAGCAGCGCCAGGGGCCGGTCCTCAACGGCGAGGTCGCGCAGCGGCTCGGCGTCACGCCGGCGACTGCGACGGCGATGCTGAAACGGCTCGACGAGATGGGCCTGGTCGAGCACACTCCCTACAAGGGGGTGACGCTGACGCCGGCCGGGGAGAAGGTCGCGCTCGAGGTGATCCGCCACCACCGGCTGATCGAGGCCTATCTCTCGGAGGCGCTGGGAATGCCCGACGACCGCGTCCACGCCGAGGCCGAGGTGCTCGAGCACTACATATCCGAGGACCTGGAGCTGCTGATCGCCGCCAAGCTCGGCGAGCCGAGCCACGATCCGCACGGGACGCCGATCCCGGGACCGGACCTGCGGCCGCCTACGGATTGAGCAGCCGCTCGGCCAGCTGGGGCAGTTCGCGCGCCATGCGCGAGCGGGGGACGACGAGGTCGACGCCGGCCGCCTCGGCCGCCTCGCGGGTCTCGACGTCGACGTGCGAGTAGTAGCCGAGGACGGGAACGCCGAGGCCAACCAGGGCTTCCGGGTTCTCCGTGTCCAGGTCGGCAACCAGAAGATCGGCCTCGTCGAGCGGCGCTTCCGTCAGCGCGGGGGAGAGGGTGACTTCGTGGCCAGCAGCCCTCAGCATCGCCTCGACCTTGCTGCCCAGCAGCAGATCGGTGGCGAGGGCGACGACCCGGGCCACTAGAGCGAGCGGCGCTGGCGGAACTCTTCGCGCACGCTCTGCGGCCGCCCCCACATCTGCACGATCTCGGCCCGTCCCTCGCGCACCTCGCGAACCTGCATCTCGCCGCGCACGCCTTCCCGGTCGAGCTTTTCCAGCACCCCCGTGACGCTCTCCGCTGCGGCGGCATGCCCGAAGCTGTGGGCAACCAGCAACCGCCAGTGCCAATCAGCCTCCGAGTAAGGCTGCGCGTTGACCTGGCTCAACGCAACGGCCGCGTCGATGTACTGACTCTCATCGTCGATTCGCAGATCCACCTCGAGATCCGTCCAATCCGGCGGCAGCGAATCAACGACCTGCTGGAAGTCCTCGGCCAAGCTCACAGTTGCAGCGTATCTGGCGACCTGCTCGTTCTGACCCGTTCCGAGAGAGGGGGCACCCGGCCCCCTTCCCCGCTACGGGCTCAACCGAAAGGCATCCTCAACGTCCAGCGGCCGCTCCAGCAGCCCGTGCTTCAGGTCCCAGGCAGCCCAGGCACGGAGGACCGCGGGATCGAAGGAGGCGGGGCGGAGGTCGTCGCCGAGGGCGCGCAGCTGGGCCGCCTGGTCGGCGCGATCTAGACCCGGTACGGCGGCGAGCAGGGCATCGAGGGCCACCTCGGGTTCGTCGGTTGCCAGCTCGTAGCCGCGGGTCGTCGCCTCGACCATCGCGTCGACCAGCTCGGGGTTCTTGTCGATCGTCTCCCGTGAGGCGGTCAGGATCAGCTCCGGGTAGGGCGGGGCGCCGTAGCGGTCTACCTTGAAGACGCGGACCGGGACGCCGCGGCGCTGCAGCGCCACCGCCTCGGCGTTCCAGAAGCCGGTCGCGGCGTCGACCTTGCCGGCGGCGAGCGAGGCGACGGCGTTGAAGCCGATCGTCACTCGCTTCGCCAGGGCCGGGTTGCCGCCGTCGGCGCTCAGCTCGGAGTCGACAACCGCTTCGTCGGAGGGCAGGCCGGTGACGCCGACGGTGCGGCCCTCGAGGTCGCGAGGGCGGAGGACTGGGTCGCCGCCGCCGCCGGCGGCGATCACCGCGGCGAGCGGGCGCTGCACGATCGGCATCGCGCCGACGACGTCGAGGCCGCGCTCGCGGGCGATCCCGAGGTCGTGAATGTCGAGGATCGCGAAGTCCGTGCGCCCAGCCTCCAGCAGCTTCGGCGCATCGGTCGAGTCGCCCGGTTGGCGGATCGTCAGGTCGATGCCGGCGTCGCCGTAGAAGCCCGGCCGCTCGGCTGCGTAGATGCCGGAGTGGACGGCGTTGGGCAAAAAGTCGAGCACCAGGCTCACGCCTTCCGGCGCGCCCGGTTCAGCGCCGTCCCCGCTGCAACCGGCGGCGCCGGTCAGCAGCAGGGCGGCCGCCAGCAACGCAGCAACCCGTCTCATTCTTTGGGGAAAGCTATTCGCTCGGCCGTTCCGGATACACTCCCGCCCCGAATCCGACAGGGCTTACGGGACCAGAGGAGGCGTAACCAGTGCAGGAACGAGGACTTGCGGCATATCTCGCCGAGCTGATCGGCACTTTCTTGCTTGTGTTCTTTGTCGTCAGCGTTGTTGTGCTGTACGTCTCGACGGGCAACCAGCCGCAGTTCGGCACCGACTTCGCCGTCGTCGGCCTCGTCCACGCCTTCCTGCTGTTCGGCTTGATCGTCATGTTCGGCGTCGTCAGCGGCGGTCACTTCAACCCGGCCGTGACCCTGGCGGCGGCGGCGATCAAACGGATCGCGCCGGTCGACGCGTTGATCTACATCCTCGCCCAGCTCTCCGGCGCCGTGCTCGGCGCGCTGCTGGCCAAGGGTCTGCTGCTCGACGAGGGTCGCGCCACCAACTACGCGGCCACCCAGGTCACCAGCCTGCTCGGCGGTAACTTTCAGGGGATGATCGTCGAGGGGATCGGCACCTTCTGCCTGGTGCTGGTGATCCTCGCCGCCGTCTTCTCGAAAAAGAGCTTCAAGGAGTGGGCGCCGCTGGCGATCGGCACCACGCTTGGCTTCCTCGTCATGGTCGGCGGCCCGTTGACCGGCGGCGCCTTCAACCCGGCCCGCTGGTTCGGCCCCGCCCTGGTCGCCAACGAGTGGGGCTCGGTCTGGCCCTACCTGCTCGGCCCGATCCTCGGCTCGCTGCTTGCAGCCGCGGTCTTCAAGTTCGTGCTCGAGGCAGGCGGCCCCGCCCCGACCGAGCCGCCGGAGCCGGTCAGGAAGACCGGCGCCGCGACGCCGAAGCCGGGCGCATCCGCCGGCAATCCCGGCACCGCCAGCTAACACCTTTCGCCTGGAACCGCCGAGCCCATCGCGGGCTCGGCGGCCGTAGGCCCGTCCCGGTAGCGTGGGCGTCGTGCGCCGGGTCACCTTCTCGCGGAATTACACGCTCTCGCTCTCGCGTACCTGCCAGTGCTACTGCAAGTACTGCGCCTTCGCGACCCGGCGGGCCCACATCCACTCCCCCGAGGAGGTCGAGCGACGGCTCGACGAGGCCGAGCGCCGCAACGCCAAGGAGCTCTTGGTGCTTACGGGAGAGCGTCCGGAGGTCAACCCGCAGGTGGCGGCGAGCCTCACCGCCTGGGGCCACGAGGATTTCACGTCTTATGTGGTCTGGGCCTGCGAGCGCGCGCTCGAGCGCGGCATCCTGCCCCACACCAACATCGGCGTGCTGGGCAAGAGGGATCTGGGCCGCCTGCGTGAGGTCACGGCCTCTCAAGGGCTCATGCTCGAGTCCATATCCGAGCGACTGATGGAGACGGTCCACGCCGGCTCGCCGACCAAGCACCCGCAGAAGCGTTTGGCGACGATCGAGGCAGCTGGAGAGCTTCGTATCCCGTTCACGAGCGGGATTCTCGTTGGTATCGGCGAGACGGAGGACGAGCGCATCGCCTCCCTCGCAGCGCTAGCCCAGCTCCATGAGCGCTACGGGCACCTGCAAGAGGTCATCCTCCAGAACTTCGTTCCGCACCCTCGCTACTACGGCCGGGAGGTCGCCGATATCGCGGATGAAGCCGCGCGCGCTCGGTGGGGGAGCGGCGGGTCGCCCTCTTCACTCGCAACTCGTCGGAGGGGAGGTGGCGAGCTGTCGCCGCAAGGGTTGCTCTCCTCCCGCGCAAAACGTTCAGAGGGCGACCCGCCCCTCCCCGACTGGGCGACGCCGGTCAGCGTTGATGACATCAAGCGGCTGATTCGAGAGTGCAGGCGGCTGATGCCGGACGTGGGGGTGCAGGTGCCGCCGAACCTGTCCGAGTCCTGGCCCGAGTTGGTCGAGGCGGGGGCGACCGATCTGGGTGGTCTGTCGGCGAATGGGGACCACATTTCGCCCGAGGAGCCATTCCCCAGCCCGCATCAGGTGCGGAAGGAGCTGGCGCCGAAGGGGTATGCGTTGACCGAGCGACTTTGCGTTTATCCGCAATACATGGACGGTGAGTGGATGGAGCAGGGGGTCCTGGACGTCGTCAAGCTCAAGTACTGGAGCTTCATTCCGAGGCGTGGGTCCGGGCGGCGGCGGGAGGAGCGGATCGATCCCGGGTTGACTTCCCTGGCGACTGCCAAAGGGCGCGAGGGGGCGGAGCTGAGCGAGGATGAGCTTACGGCGCTGTTCGCTGAGACCCGGCCGGGGGCGATCGAGGAGATGCGGGTGGCCGCCGACGAGCTGCGGGCGGAGCTGGCCGGCGAGCGGGTCACCTTCGTCGTCAACCGCAACATCAACTTCACCAACGTCTGCGTCGTCGGCTGCGCCTTCTGCGGCTTCGGCCAGGGCCGCCGCTCGCCCGACGCATACGAAGTCAGCGAGGAGGACTTCGCGCAGCGGGTGCGAGAAGCGGTCGAGTTCGGCGCCACCGAGATCTGCATGCAGGGGGGCATCCATCCCGACCTGACGCTGGAGGAGTACGGCAGGTGGCTGCGGCTGGCCAAGGAGGTGGCGCCGCAGCTGCACCTCCACGCCTACTCGCCGATGGAGGTCCACTACATGTGTGAGCGCTCCGACAAGCAGCCCGACGAGGTCTTCGAGTACCTGCTCGAGTGCGGGCTCGGCTCGACCCCGGGGACGGCGGCGGAGGTGCTCGACGACGGCGTCCGGCAGCGGATCTCGCCCAACAAGCTGCCGGTCGAGCGCTGGGTCGAGATCGTCGAAGCCTCGCACCGGGCGGGCCTGCGCTCGACCTCGACGGTCATGTTCGGCCACATCGAGGAGCCGCGCGAGCTGGCTCGGCACATGCGTGTCGTCCGCGCCCTGCAGGAGCGGACCGGCGGCATCACCGAGTTCGTCCCGCTCAGCTTCATCCCCTTCAACACGCTGCTTGGCCGCACCCACGGGGTCGAGGAGATCTCCGCCGCGGAGAACCTCAAGCACACCGCTGCCTTCCGCCTGGCGCTGGGGAAGACGATTCCCAACCTGCAGGCGAGCTGGGTGAAGATGGGGCTGGAGGCGGCGACCGAGGCGCTGCGCTGGGGGGTCAACGATCTCGGCGGCACGCTGATGGAGGAGAACATCTCGCGCATGGCCGGTTCCCAGCACGGCGTCCGGCTGGAGCCCGAGCAGCTGATCGGGGCGGCTCGTGCCGCCGGCCGCACCCCTGCTCAGCGCACGACGCTGTACGAGATCGTCGAGACGTACCAGTAGCTGTCGGCAGTAAATGTCACGATCAGGCCAATGGGTTGGGAACCGATAGCTGAACTCTCGGAGGATCAGGACCGCCTGGAACTGCAGGAGCTCCGGTCACTCGACGAGCTTTGGAAGGAGAAGCGCTCCAAGCTCGAGGATCTCGACGGGATGCGAACGTTTCGAGAGAAGCTTGCGCGGTCGTGGGCGATAGAGACCGGCGTGATCGAGCGTGTCTACGACTTGGATAGAGGTACGACCGAGCTTCTCATTGAGCGGGGCATCGATTCATCGCTCATCGATCGGGCCAGCACTGACAAAGAGCCGGAGCTCGTAGCGAGAATCATCGGCGATCAGCGCGAGACGATCGAGGGGCTCTTCGATTTCATAAAGCATGATCGAGAGCTTTCGGTCGGCTACATAAAAGAGTTGCACGCGACGCTGACTCGGTCGCAAACCCACGTCGAGGCCCTCGACCAGTTCGGCAACCCGGTGAGCATGTCGCTGCTTCATGGGGACTGGAAGAAACTGCCGAATAACCCACGTCGACCGGATGGCACCATCCATGAGTACTGCCCACCAGAGCAGGTGGCCTCTGAAATGGAGAGGCTGGTGGAGTTGCACCTCGAGCATGAAAGGCAGGCAGTGACTCCAGAGATCGAGGCGGCTTGGCTCCACCACCGTTTCACTCAGGTACATCCGTTCCAGGATGGGAACGGGCGAGTCGCGCGCGCTCTGGCGACTTTGATCTTTCTGCGTGCAGGTTGGTTTCCGCTGACCATCGACCGTGATCGAAAGACCCACTACATCGACAGTTTGGAGGCGGCGGACCTGGGTGAGTTGCGCTACCTGTCCCACTTGTTTGGCCTGCTCGAGCGCGATGCCATAGTGCAGGCACTTGGAATCGGTGATCAGGCTGTTCGGGAGATCGAGGGCCTCGAGCAGGTCGTGCATGCAGCGAGCCGTGACCTCCTGATAGGTGCCTCGGAGCGGGAGACGGAGGAGCTTCAGCAAGTGAAGAAGACCGCCGAGAGGCTGCAGGAGGTCGGGCTCGGCGAGTTGCGTTCGATCAAGCAGCTGATCGACCGAGAGATTTCCGAGTACCGGCCGGAATTCGGTACCCGCGTCGAGCATGCTCCTCCGGGGGAGAAGAAATCGAACTGGTATTTCAGGGAGGCGGTTGACCTAGCCCACGAGTTTCACTACTTCGCGAACCTGCGAACGTACTCAGCCTGGCTGAGGCTCCGTATTAACGATCGGGAGGCCGACACCTGGGATGACCTCGTTGTCGTCTTCCATGGCATTGGCCGCGAGTTCAGGGGCCTGATCGCGGCAGGCGCCTTTCATGCCCAATATCAGATTGGCTCTGAAATGGGGCGGAAGGATCGGAAGCTCACCCGGCAGGAATCGATCGCCGACGAGTTGTTTCAGGTCAATTACCTGGAGGACGCTGACGTGGCGGTGGCAAGGTTCCGCGAGTGGCTGCGAGGCGTGATGACCATTGGCCTTGGCCAGTGGCGTGCCAATCTGCCTGCGGGTAGTGGAAGCGGCGATTGAGCTTGCCCGGACCCCGGCGGTAGCACGGCGATGCGGGCGATGGTCATGGAGCGTCAGCGCGAGCCGTTGCGGCCCGCCGAGCTGCCCGATCCCAGTCCCCGCCGCGGCGAGGTGCTGATCTCGATCTCGGCCTGCGGCGTCTGCCGCACCGACCTGCACATCGTCGACGGCGAGCTGAACCAGCCGAAGCTGCCGCTGGTGCCGGGCCACCAGATCGTCGGCACGGTCATCGAGGTGGGAGAGGGGGCGGAGCGCTTCGAGCTCGGCGCTCGGGTTGGGGTGCCCTGGCTGGGCTGGACCTGCGGCGAGTGCCGCTACTGCACAAGCGGCCGCGAGAACCTCTGCGATCGCGCTCGCTTCACCGGCTACGACCGCGATGGCGGCTACGCCGAGCTGACCGTCGCCGACGAGCGCTTCTGCTTTCCGATCCCCACTGGCTACTCGGACCGGCATGCGGCGCCGCTGCTGTGCGCCGGTCTGATCGGCTTCCGCGCCCTGCGCCTCGTCGGCGAGGCCGAGCGGATCGGCTTCTACGGCTTCGGCGCTTCGGCCCATATCCTCTGCCAGGTCGCCGTCCACGAAGGCCGGCGCGTATTCGTCTTCACCCGCGAGGGCGATGCCGAGGGGCAGGAGTTCGCGCGCAGTCTCGGTGCGGCCTGGGCTGGGTCTTCGACCGAGCGCCCGCCGGAGGAGCTGGACGGGGCGATCGTCTTCGCGCCGGTCGGAGCGCTGATGCCGGCGGCACTGGAAGCGAGCGCCAAGGGAGCTCGCATCGTCAGCGCCGGTATCCACATGAGCGACATTCCGCGCTTTCGGTACGAAGCCCTCTGGGGCGAGCGCACGCTCGGCTCGGTGTCGAACCTGACCCGCGAGGACGGGGATGAGTTTCTGCGGCTGGCGCCTCGGGTACCGGTCCGGACGGAGGTCGAGCTGTACCCCCTGAGTGCCGCCAACGAGGCGCTCGACTCGATCCGCAGTGGGCGCCTGCGCGGCGCTGCCGTGCTCGACCTCAGCTTGCATGGCTAGGGCCGATTGCGGGTAGCGGAGAGGGGAACCGGAACTGCGAGAAGGGAGCGGTGAGATGGGCGACGAGGTGCGCAACAAGGACGACGCCAAAGGGCGCGTGAAGGAGGCGGCCGGCGACCTGACGGGTGATGACGAGATGAAGCGCGAGGGCAAGCTCGACCAGGCAACCGGCAGGGCCAAGGAGGGCGTCGAGAGAGTCGCCGACAAGGTCCGCCAGGCGATGAGGAAGGACTAGACCCCGCCGGGTCGCCTCAACGAAAGAGGTCTTCGTCGCGGGGGCGGCGCAGGGCGGCGGCGCCAGGGCCGTCGTCGGCGTTGACGTAACGGCCGAGCCCGCGCACGATTGCAACCGGTACGCGACTCGCCTTGTCGCGGACGAGGTCAGCGGCGCCAGCGGCCTGGTCGGCGACCGCGATCAGGGTCGCCTCCAGCTCGCGTCCCTCGGCGTCGGCGCGACCTCGCCAGTCGTCGAGCGGCGCCAGGCCGGCGCAGCCGATCGCCACCTCCGCCTGGCCAAGCCGCCAGGCGCGGCCGAAGCTGTCGGAGACGATCGTGGCCACGGTCTTGCCGGTGGCGGCCTCGATCTCCGCCCGGATCCGTCGCGCTGAGGCGTCCGGGTCCTCGGGCAGCAGCGAGACGGTGCCGGGTTCGGGCAGGTTGGAGCTGTCGATGCCGGCGTTGGCGCAGACCAGGCCGTGCTTGGTCTCGACGATCAGCACGCCGTGCTCGGCGCGGAGCACCTCGCGGCTTTCGGCCAGGATCAGCTCGACCAGCGCCGGCTCCTTGCCGAGTGCGGCGGCAAGCCGGCGAGCCTCGCCGCCGGGGATCGCCGAGGAGAGCCGGCGCACCCGGCCCTCCGCCTTCGAGACGATCTTCTGCGAGACGACGACGACGTCGCCGTCGGCGACCTCGGCGCGGGCGGCGATCTCGGCGCCGACAGCCATGCCCTCGGCGAACTCGGGCAGGCCGGCGACGGGGAGGACCCGCAGCTCGGCCGGCACGCTCACAACCCCAGCGCCTTCGCCGTCCGCCTGGCGCGGCCGGGGCTCTTCTCCAGCTCGCGGGTCAGCGCGACGATGTCCGCCGGGGTATCGAGATCGAGCCCGAGCGAGGGCAGCCCCTCGACCGCGAAGGGGATTCCCGCCTCGCGGGCCGCGGCGACGTGACGGTCGCGGCTGCCCTCGCCGAAGGAGGGCCGGATCGCATCCGGCGGCGAGAGGACGAGGGCGTTGGTCCCGGTGCCATGGCGATCGGGCACGATTGCCACGTATTGACCCGGCACGCCGGTGAGCAGCCGGTCCAGCTCGCGCGGGTCGAGCAGGGGGCAGTCGCCGGGCAGGAGGACGACGCAGCGGGCGCCGTCCATTTCGGCGCGGGCGATCCCGGCCAGCGCGGCGACCACGTGGCCCTCGTCGGCCGGATCCGGCACGACGTCGACGGTCGCGACCGCCCCCGCCGCGATTTCCTGGGCGATCGGGTCGCCGCTGACGAGAACCGTCCGCTCCACCGCGCGGGCCTGCCCGATCGCCCCAAGCACGTCTTCCAGCATCGCCCTGACCAGGGCCCTTCGACGCTCGTCGTCGATGCCGGTGGCCAGCCGCCGCTTGGCGGCGGCGAAGCGCTTGACGGGAAGTACGGCGGTCGCTCTCAACTCGGGGCGAGGCTAGCGGCATAGTCCAGGACGATCCGGGCCAGCCGCGCCCGTGCCGCGGCGCTGTCCATCAGCGTCGGTGCGGCCAGGCTCGGGATCTCCTCCGGCGGCGGGTCGGGATCGTCCCGATCGACGACCATCGCGTCGATCAGTCCGGCGTAGAGCGAGGCAACCCCGGCCGCGGTCGAGGGGCGACCGACCGCCGCCATGAAGCGCTCCGTTGGGCCTTTCACCACCTCGCCGGCGACGTAGGGGCTGACCGCGACGACGGGTGCGCTGCAGTCGGCGATCGCCTCGCGCATGCCCGGCACGGCGAGGATCGGCCCGATGCTGATCACCGGGTTCGAGGGGCCGACGACGATCGCGTCGGCGTCGCGCAGGGCGGCGAGGGCCTCGGGCGTCGGCTCCGCCTCGGCGATCCCCTCCAGCTCGATGCCTTCGACCGCGGGCTCACCGCGATCGAGGACGAGGTACTCCTGCAGGTCGCGCCGGCCGGCGTCGGTCAGCACCTTGGTCCGCACCGGTGCCTCGCACATCGGCAGCACCCGCGCCGCGACCCCGAGCGCGGCGGCGATCTGCGCCTGGGCGTCGGTCTGTCGACCGCCCTCCTCGAGGAACTGACGGCGGTAGAGGCAGGTCGCGAGGTCGCGGTCGGAGAGGCCGAACCAGTCCGGCGCCCCCAGCCTGGCGAGCCGCTCGAAGACGGTGAAGCCGTCGTCGCGGATCCCCCAGCCGCGCTCGGCGTCGATTTCGCCGCTGAGCCAGTAGGTGACGAGGTCGGGGTCGGGCGAGACGTGGACGCCGAGAACCTCGAGGTCGTCGGCGGTGTTGGCGATCACCGCGAGGTCGGCGCCGATCTCCTCCTGCATCCCGGCCGCGAGTTTGGCGCCGCCGGTGCCGCCGGCGAGCAGCGCGACCTTCATGCCCAATGGTCGCCCTCGGGCAGTCCCGTCAAGTGGATCCCGGCGTGGGCCTTGTAACGAGTGTTGACCGAGATCAGCAGGGGGGTCAGCTGCTCGACGATCCGCGCCGTCTCCAGGGCGCCGGCGTTGACGGCGCGCAGGCCTCCGATCAGCTCGATCAGCCGCGCGACCCGGGCCTTGTCGGCCTTGCGGTCGCCGCAGACGAGGACGTCCTCGCCCAGCTCGGCGTCGAGGTCGGCGAGGGTCGGGGCGGCGATCGTGTGCAGGGCGGCGACGACCGTGACCCCGTCGGGCACCATCTCCTGCGCCTGCTGGGCCGCCGAGCCCTGCCAGACGCCGAGCGAGCGCGTCGCCTTGCCGCCGAACGCGGCGGCGAGGGGGACGGTGCAGTCGACCAGGATCTGGCCCGGTTCGAGCGCGCCGCGCAGGTTGTTGAGGTTCTCCGACTGGGCGCGGAAGGGGACGGTGAGGAAGACGACCTCGCCGCGCTTGGCCGCCTCCTCGTTGAGCAGTCCCTCGACCTCGGCCCCCGGCACCGCGTCGCGAATCCGCGCCGCCGCCTCCTCGGCGCGCTCGGCCGAGCGGGAGCCGATCGCAATCGGCAGTCCCGCCTTGGCCCAGCGCAGGGCGAGGCCGGCGCCGAGGGCGCCGGTGCCGCCGACGATCGGGATCGGTTCGCTCACAGGCCGCGCCAGTCTATGCTGCCGCCGCAGTGAGGCTGGAGGGAAGAAAAGCGCTCGTGACCGGCGGCGCCAGCGGCATCGGCGCCGCGATCACGGCGCGGCTGGCCGCCGAGGGGGCCGAGGTCTGGGTCGGCGACATCGACGTCGAGGGCGCCGAGCGGGTCGCCGGCGAGATCAGCGGCCATGCGATCGAGCTCGACGTGACCGAGCTGGAGTCGGCCCGCGCCGCAGTCGATGCGATCGGGACGCCGGACATCCTCGTCAACAACGCCGGCACCGACGAATTCGGCTTCTTCACCTACACGACGCCGGAGCAGTGGCAGCGGCTGATCGCGATCAACCTGGTCGGCGTCCTCAACTGCACCCACGCGGCGCTGCCCTCGATGCAGGAGGCGGGCTACGGCCGCATCGTCACCATCTCCTCCGAGGCCGGGCGGGTCGGCTCCAAGGGCTCGGCCGTCTACTCGGCGACCAAGGGGGCGGTCGTCGCCTTCATGAAGGCGATCGCCCGCGAGAACGCCCGCTACGGGATCACCGCCAACTCGATCGCCCCCGGCCCGATCGAGACTCCGCTGCTGATGGGCGCCAGGGAGTTCGGCGAGATCGGCGAGAGGGTGATCGAGAACATGAAAGAGGGCACGCAGATGAAGCGCCTCGGCCGGCCCGACGAGGTGGCCGCCGCGGTCGCCTTCCTCGCCTCCGACGACGCCACCTACGTGACCGGCGAGACGCTGGGCGTAAGCGGCGGCCTGGGCATGGTCTGATGGCCGGGTCCGGCCTCGCACCCGGGATCGAGCGCAGCGACGAGTTCACCGTCGAGAAGCGGCTCGTCACCAACGTCGGCGGCACGATCGGCACCAGCGTGCTCTCGACCCCGGGCATGATCGCGATGATGGAGGGCTGCGCTGCGGCGCTCGCGTACGAGCATCTGCCCGACGGTCGAGCCACCGTCGGCTTCGAAGTCTGCGTCAAGCACGTCGCGGCGGCCGCCGAGGGCGCGACCTGCTGGGTGCGGGCGACGCTCCGCGAGGCGATCGACGACCGCAAGCTGCGCTTCGAGGTCGAGGTGAGCGAGGGCGATCGTACGATCGGCGTCGGCACCCACGAGCGGCGAGTCATCGACGTCGGCCAGCTTGGCTGATACCTAAGCTTGCCCTGATGGCCGCGATGCCGAAGAGCGTGCGAATCCGCGAGGTCGGGCCCCGCGACGGCTTCCAGAACGAGCCGGAGACGATCGCGACCGCCGACAAGGTGCGGCTGATCGACATGCTCTCAGCGAGCGGGCTGGAGCGGATGGAGATCACCTCCTTCGTCCGGCCGGACGTGATCCCGCAGCTCTCCGACGCCGAGGAGGTGCTGCGCGGCGTGCAGCGGCGCGACGGCGTCGCCTTTTCGGTCCTGATCCCGAACGAGCGGGGGCTGGAGCGGGCGCTGACGCTGCGCGACCGCTTCGACGAGATCAGCGTCTTCCTCTCCGCCTCGGAGACGCACAACCGCGAAAACGTCAACCGCTCGATCGAGGAGTCGCTGGCCGGGCTGGAGCGCACGCTCGCAACCGCGCGCGAGGCCGGCCTGCGCTGCGAGGGCGTCATCTCGGTCTCCTTCGGCTGCCCCTACGAGGGGGAGGTGCCACCCGAGCGCGTCTTCGCGATCGCCGAGCGACTGGCGGCCGCCGGTTGCGAGGAGGTCGGTTTCGGCGACACGACCGGGATGGCCAACCCGCGCCAGGTGAGCGAGTTCTTCGCCGCCGCCCGCGAGCGCCTACCCGCAGCGGAGCTGACCGCGCACTTCCACAATACCCGTGGCCAGGGGCTGGCCAACGTGCTGGCGGCGCTGGGGGAGGGCATCGAGTCGTTCGAGTCGAGCTTCGGCGAGCTCGGCGGCTGCCCGGTGCCGCCCGGGTCGACCGGCAACGTCTCGACCGAGGACGTGGTCTCGATGCTGCACGAGATGGGGGTCGGGACCGGCATCGACTTGCCTCGCCTGATCGAGGCCTCGCGCACCGCCCAGGACGTGCTCGGCCGCCCGCTCGGCGCCCACGTGCTGCGCGCCGGGCCAGTGGACTGGGCCGGGACTGGACGGAACTGAAGGTGGCGGCGCGTCAGCAGCTCTGTATGGTCAGGCGGAGATGAAGAGCGACGGGTTCCGGAAAGCCGCCGAAGCCAAGGACTTCTCACAAGCCGAGGCGCTGTTCTCCCCGGACGCGGTCTTCCGCAGCCCGGTTGTCTTCAAGCCCTACAGCGGGCTGGAGGCGCTCGGCGTCATCCTCGGCACGGTCGTCGAGGTCTTCGAGGACTTCCGCTACGTCGACCAGGTCGAGACCGGCGATACCGCGGTTCTGATCTTCGAGGCGCGAGTCGGCGACCGCGAGCTGAACGGCGTCGACGTGCTGCGCTTCGGCGAGGACGGCCGGATCACGGAGATGATGGTGATGATCCGGCCGCTCAGCGGCCTCAACGCGTTGGCCGAAGAGATGGGGCGCCGGCTCGGCGCCGTCTCCGGCTAGAGCGTCTAGGCTCACCGTCGCCGTGACCGATATCCGACCCGCCCTCGAGGCCGCCCTCGCCGGTGGTCCCCAGCGCCACCACGAGAAGACCGCCGAGCAGGGCAAGCTGCCGGTGCGCGAGCGGGTCGAGCGGCTGGTCGACCCCGGCTCCTTCGCCGAGGAGGCGCTGCTGGCCAACTGGGACCAGGAGGGACTGGGCGCCGACGGCGTCGTCACGGGATTGGCGAGGATCGCCGAGCGCCGAGTCGCTCTGATGGCCAACGACCCGACCGTCAAGGCCGGCTCCTGGGGGCCGAAGACGGTCGAGAAGATCCTCCGCATCCAGGAACGGGCGCTGTCGTTGCAGGTGCCGATGGTCTACCTGGTCGACTCGGCGGGGGCGCGGATCACCGACCAGGTCCAGATGTTCCCCGGCAGACGCGGCGCCGGCCGCATCTTCCACAACGAGGTGCGCCTCTCCGGCCAGGTGCCGCAGGTCTGCCTGCTGTTCGGGCCGAGCGCCGCCGGCGGCGCCTACATCCCGGCCTTCTGCGACGTGGTGATCATGCGCGAGGGCAACGCCTCGATGTACCTGGGTTCGCCGCGGATGGCCGAGATGGTGATCGGCGAGAAGGTGACCCTGGAGGAGATGGGCGGGGCGAAGATGCACACCGGCGTCTCCGGCTGCGGCCACTTCCTGGTCAAGAGCGACGAGGAGGCGATCGACCTCGCCAAGCGCTACCTGTCCTTCATGCCGGGCAACTGGCGGAAGGGACCGCCGGCGATCGACCCCGCAGCGCCGTCCTCCGACGCCTCGATCGCCGAGATCGTCCCCGCCGACGAGAACCAGCCCTTCGACATGCGCGAGGTGCTCGACGTCCTGCTCGACGGCGGCTCCTTCCTCGAAGTGCACAAGCGCTGGGCGAAGGAGCTGATCGTCGGCTACGGGCGGCTCGAAGGGCGCGTCGTCGGCGTCGTCGCCAACCAGCCGCGCCAGAAGGGCGGTGTGCTCTTCGTCGACTCGGCCGACAAGGCGGCGCGCTTCATCCAGACCTGCAACGCCTTCAACGTGCCGCTGCTCTTCCTCGCCGACGTGCCGGGATTCATGATCGGCACCGCGGTCGAGCGCCAGGGGATCATTCGCCACGGGGCGAAGATGATCAGCGCCGTCTCCGAAGCGACCGTGCCGAAGCTCTCGGTGATCGTCCGCAAGGCCTACGGCGCTGGCCTCTACGCGATGGCCGGCCCGGCCTTCGAGCCCGACTGCTGTATCGCCCTGCCCAGCGCCTCGATCGCGGTGATGGGCCCGCAGGCGGCGATCAACGCCGTCTTCTACAACCAGATCCAGGCGATCGAGGACGAGGCGGAGCGGGAGGCGTTCGTGGAGCGCAAGCGCGAGGAATACGCCGCCGACATCGACATCCTCCACCTCGCCTCGGAGCTGGTCGTCGACGCCGTCGTCCAGCCCGAGGACCTGCGCGACGAGCTGATCCGACGCCTCGCGCTGCTGGCGAGCAAGGACCGCTCCTTCGCCGAGCGGCGCAACCCGATCACGCCGGCCTGACGCTCGCTGACTTTGCAGTTACCCGGCTATATCGCGGGTAAATGCAAAGTCAGCGGTCAGCGCTGAAGAAGGCGCGGGCTCGGTCGATCACCAGCTCGGGTTTCTCGTCGACGACGAAGTGGCCGCAGCCCTCGATCAGCTCGACCTCCATCTGGTCCGTGTGCGCCTCGTAGCCGTCCACCATCGTCGGGCGTATGGCGGGGTCCTCGGCGCCGTTGATCAGCAGGGTGGGAACGGTGAGGCGCCGGTCCGCGTAGCGACCGCGCAGGATCGGCCCCATCTCGCGCAGGCTGAAGCTGCGGTAGGTCTGAACCGCGGCGCGGGCGCGTTCGGGCTCTTCGAAGGGCGCGGCGAAGGCGCGCAGGGTCGTCTCGTCCCAGGGGTCGCGGCTGCTGGAGCCGGAGATCAGCACGCGGGGCAGGAAGTTGCCGCGGCGGTGCAGCGCGGAGCCGACCGCCGGCGCCCCGACCACCGGCATGTAGGCGAAGCGCCAGGCGTGGAGGAGGCTCGCTCGAAAGTTGGGCCACGGCGGCGCCACGCCGAGGGCGAGGAAGCGGTCGAACCGCTGCGGCGCCCGCAGGCAGAGCAGGAACCCGATCCAGCCGCCCCAGTCGTGGCCGATCAGCTTCACCCGCTCCAGTCCCAGCTCGTCGAGGACGGCGAGGACGTCGGTCGCCATGTTCTCCTTCTCGTAGCCGCGCGGCGGGGCCTCGGACCAGCCGTAGCCGCGCAGGTCGAGCGCCAGCACCCGATGGCGGTCCGCCAACGCCGGCAGCACCTGCCGCCACAGGTACCAGTGCTGCGGCCAGCCGTGCAGGCAGAGGACGACGTCCTCGCCACCGCCCGCTTCGGCCAGGTGGAACTCGAGACCGCGCGCCAGCACCCGGCGGTGCGTGACGCCGTCGACGTGGGGAAGCTCGGTCACTTCTCGAGCGCGCCGGCGAGGTCGACGAACCAGTCGAGCGCCGCCGGGTTGGCAAGCGAGTCGCGGCTCGCGGCCTGCTCGGCCGGCGTCCCGGTCAGGATCCGCTTCACCGGCACCTCGAGCACCTTGCCGCTCAGCGTGCGCGGCACCTCGGCGATCGCGAAGACCTCGTCGGGGACGTGGCGGGGCGAGCACTGGCTGCGGACGCGGCGGGCGATCTCGCGGCGCAGGTCGTCGTCCAGCTCGGCGCCCTCGCGGAGGACGACGAAGAGCGGCATCCAGCCCTCGGTGCCGGGGCGGGGGACGTCGACCACCAGCGCGTCGAGGATTGCGTCGACGCCGAGCACGGCGCGGTAGATCTCGCTCGTCCCCATGCGAACGCCGGAGCGGTTGATGGTCGAGTCGGAGCGGCCGTAGATGACCGCGGTGCCGCGCGAGGTGATCTCGATCCAGTCCCCGTGGCGCCAGACGCCGGGATAGTGCTCAAAGTAGCTGGCTCGGTAGCGGCTGCCGTCGGGATCGCCCCAGAAGAAGACCGGCATCGAGGGCATCGGCTCGGTGACGACCAGCTCGCCGACCTCGTCGATCGCCGCGTTGCCCTCTTCGTCCCAGGCCTCGACCGCCGCCCCCAGCGCTCGCGCCTGCAGCTCGCCGCGGTAGACGGGCAGCAGCGGCGTGCCGCCGACGAAGGCGGTGCAGAGGTCGGTGCCGCCGCTGGTCGAGAAGAGCCAGGTGTCGGTGCCGAGCTGGTCGTAGATCCAGTCGAAGCCCTCGGGGGCGAGGGGGGAGCCGGTCGAGCCGACCGCCTTGAGGCGGCTCAGGTCGCGGCCGGCAGCGGGCTCGGTTCCGGCCTTGACGCAGGCGGCGATGTAGGAGGCGCTGGTGCCGAACATGGTGACCCCGGCGCGTGCGGCCAGGTCCCAGAGGACGTCCATGCCGGGGTGGCCGGGGCTACCGTCGTAGAGGACGATCGCGGCGCGAGTCAGCAGCCCGGAGACGAGGAAGTTCCACATCATCCAGCCGGTCGTCGTAAACCAGAAGAGGCGGTCGCCGGGATGGGCGTCGACGTGGAGGTGGAGCTTCTTCAGGTGCTCGAGCAGGATCCCGCCCTGGCCCTGGACGATCGCCTTCGGCAGGCCGGTGGTGCCGGAGGAGTAGAGGACCCAGAGCGGGTGGTCGAAGGGGACGCGTTCGAAGCTCAGCTCGGCGCCGGCGCCGTCGGCGAGCAGCTCGTCCCAGCGGCTCGCGTCGCGCAGCGGCGAGAGGTCGGGCTGGGGATCGAGGTAGGGGAGGACGACGGTCCGCCGCAGGGACGGCATCGCCGCCTGCAGCTCGGCGACGACGTCGCGGCGGTCGAAGTCCTTGCCGCCGTAGCGGTAGCCGTCGACCGCGAAGAGCACCTTCGGCCCGATCTGGGCGAAGCGGTCGATCACGCTGGCCGGGCCGAAGTCGGGCGAGCAGCTCGACCAGACGGCGCCGATCGAGGCGGTGGCGAGGAAGGCGACGATCGCCTCCGGCAGGTTGGGCAGGTAGGCGACGACGCGGTCGCCGCGCTCGACGCCGAGCTCGCGCAGACCGGTCGCCACTGCGGCCACCTGCGCCCGCAGCTCCCCCCAGCTCAGCTCCTCCAGCTCGCGCAGCTCGGAGGCGTGGAGGATCGCCGTTTCGCCCCCGTCCTTGCCGGCGAAGACGTGCTCGGCGTAGTTGAGGCTGGCACCGGCGAACCACTCGGCGCCGGGCATCTCGCGGCTGCCCAGCACCCGCTCGTGGGCGCCGTCCGCCTGCACGTCGAAGAACTCCCAGATCGAGGACCAGAAGCCCTCCAGGTCCTCGACCGACCAGCGCCACAGCTCGGGGTAGCCGTCGAAGCGCAGGCCACGCTCGGCCTGCAGCCAGCGCATGTACTCGGTCATCCGCGCCCGCTCGACCAGCTCGGTCGGCGGCTCCCAGAGCTTCTCTGGCGACCCGCTCACCCGGCGGCGGCTGCGGCGCGATCGGCGGCCTGCGCCAGCTCCAGCTGGCGCGGGTCGTGGCCGCTGACGAGGGTGACCTGATCGCCGTGGGCGCCGGCAAGCTCGCGCAGCCGCTCTTGGTTGCGCTTGCGGAGCTTGTTGTCGCTGGCGGTCAGGTTCTGGAAGAAGCGCAGCATCGGCGGGCAGCTGGGCGGGGTCGCGATCTCGCCGTGGTGGAAGTAGGCGTCGCCGCAATGCAGCAGCCAGCCCTCGCCCTTGCGAACCGCGACTCCCGTGTGCCCCGCGGAGTGGCCGAGCAGCGGGATCAGCAGCACCTCGGCGTCGATGCCGGGGAGGATGCGGATGCCCTCGAAGCCGAACCAGCGCTCGCCGCCGTCGCCGCTGTGTCGGACCCAGCGCGGATCGTGCTTCCAGTGGGCGCCGCCGACGTAGCGCAGCCGGTCGTTGAGAGAGGGGTTCAGCGCCGCGTCCAGCTCGGCCGAGAGGACGTGGACCTCGGCCTGCGGGAAGTCGGGCAGGCCGCCGGCGTGGTCGAGGTCGAGATGGGTGGTGACGATGTGGCGAACGTCGGCGGCGCCGAAGCCGAGCGTCTGCAGCTGTTCGATGGCGGTCGTCTCGACCTTGGGCTGCGGTCGCATCAGCAGGCGGAAGGCGCCGCCCAGCTGGCCGGGGTTACGCGCATCCTCCGTCCCGAAGCCGGTGTCGACCAGGACCAGCCCGTCGCCGGCCTCGATCGCCAGGCAGTGGCAGACGATGTGCGCCCTCTCCAGGAGCCCGCCCTCGCCGTTGACGAGCCGCCTCCCATGAGGGCAGAACGAGCCGCAGTTGAGGTGGTGGATCCTCATCCCTGCCGCGGGAGTCTAGTCCTGCCCCTCTATCTTTCGTGCTGAGCCGGAGTGGCGGAATTTGGCATACGCAATTGATTCAAAATCAATCGCCCGAAAGGGATTGTGGGTTCGAGTCCCACCTCCGGCATCTCGAAAGGCGTAGGCCCTGGCTTCAGGCCGGCTGCGCGGCGCCGTTCTCGGGCGGGGCGCCGGCGCCGTAGTCCTCGCCGGAGCCGATTGGGCGCTCCTCCTCGACGTGCCAGTCCTGGCTGAAGCCATAGAAGGCGGCGGCGATGAGGAGGATCTGCAGCAGCAGCATGATCACGACGAGCAGGCCGACGATCGGCACCGGAATCAAGGCGTCCTCGAAATCGGGCTTGTCGCGGGCGAACCAGCTGTTGGCGCCGACGGCGCAGAAGATCGCCAGGATCATCGACAGCGCGGCGGCCACCGGCAGGGCGCCGCGACTCCAGCGATAGGTCTGGAAAGCGAAGAGCAGGTAGAGCGCGGCGTAGATCAGGCAGACGGCGCCCATGGCGCCGCCGCCGCTGAGCAGCGTCCAGCCGCCGATCGCGATCAGTGCCGCGAGTCCGGCCGTCGCCAGCATCAACAGGACGACCACGAACTTGGTCGTGATCACCTCCGGCTTTTCCCGGTTGGGGTGCCAGAGCTCGTAGCCGGGCCTCACCTCTCCTACCGCCATCGCGTCGATCATAGAATCTAGGAGCGACGACGCGGCATTGGCCGCGCGTTAAGCGCTCGCGCGGGCGTGGCGGAATTGGCATACGCGCCGGCTTTAGGTGCCGGTGCTCGAAAGAGCTTGGGGGTTCGAGTCCCTCCGCCCGCATCGGCTCTGGCAACCCGCCGGGGCCGCAGGCGGCGCGCCCCGATGCCCGGCTAGCATTGCCTTCCACTCCGGGGGAGTGAGTTAACGGCTATGCGCACGGTCTCCAAAACCGTGAATCCGGGTTCGAATCCCGGCTCCCCCGCTGACGCGCCGGCTCATTTGGCTTGGGCGGCCGAGATCCGCCGCTGGCTAACGTAGGGTCCGGTGCACAAAGCGTCGACGAGGAGACCCGGATGACGAATACGCGCTATGTAAAGAGGAAGGCGACGGGCCGCGGTTGGGACATCGTCAAGGAGGGTCACCGCCGCGCGACCGCTCACGGCGCTACCAAAGCAGATGCCATTGAGACGGCGCGCAAGCTCGTCCTCCAGGAGGGCGGGGGCGAGATCCAGGTCCTGAACCCGACCGGCAAGGTGGTTGAGGCGACGACCGTTCCGACGCGGAGGAAGGCGGCGGCCTAGCCTTGCCTGCCGGAGGCTCCTGCGACCGCTAGGGAGGGGTCGCCAAGGGGGTGCGTCGTCGCGTCATAGAAGAGCAGTGGCTTAGCGTCGAGGCGGCCGTAGATGTCCACATGCTTGGCCAAGAGTTCCTTTCGAGAGCCTGGCAGCATCGAGACAGCCACTGGGCGGTCCGGGTTTCTGTTCAGAGCCTCTGCCAGATGAGCGTCGTGCTTGCTCAGACCGCTGCCGAATACGACCACCGGCAGGTTCCGCTGGCGGAGACGACCGAGAGCGTGTGAGAGGTAAACGTTGTCTTCGATGGCCCCCAGCTTGTCCCTGGCGGAACCCTCGGTGACGAGGAGCGCTCGCGCTTTGGCGTCGCCTTTGATCGGCTTCCCGAATTGCCCCAAGACGGTGTCGAGGTCGGTCTTCGTGAGCTTCCAGGTGGCGCCGGTGCCGCCCACGACCAGATGAAGCGCTCCGTGAAGGAAGTAGACGGGGATCTTCCTGGTCTCCACCCTAGCCCTCGTTGGGTCGAACTCACAGCGACCTCGGTAGCGAAAGTGGTCCATGAAGGGCGCGAAGCCATTCGTCGCCATCGCCCAGTAGACGAGCAGGTCGTAGCTCGTCGTGAAAACCCACTGGAATTCGCCCATCACCGCGGCGATCGCCTCGCGCGTCGAGTGGGGGATCTGGGTCTGCTTCAGGTGAACCTCCCGCACGGCTTGTCCCAGGACTCGCTGGATGTTCCGGTAGCGCTCGAACAGGGGCTTGATGTCGAGGCCGACAGCGTCGTTCACCCGGATCGCGGTGAGAAGATCGGCGAGAACCCGCTCGAAGTTCGGCGTCGGTGCGAAGAGCTTGCGATCCTGGGCCGATAGGCCCGTGGACCTGGCATGGTCGAAAAGCCTCCCATAACCGAACGGCTCCCAGATATTGATGCTCATGCCGTTACCGAGCAGCAGCGTGTCCCACCTGTGCTGCGTCGCTAGCTCTCTCCAGTCGGAGAGCGTCCCATCCGGCTCCGAGCTCATCGGCGGTTATCTACCAGCTTCGCCGGCGACCGCCTGACCGCTCTGAAAAGATCAGCCACTTGTCCAGCGAGCCAGAAGCCGAGCGCGAGGACCTGCGGGAGCTGCGCGAGCGGCGGGCGCTGACCGAGGACGAGGCACGCCTTGAGGCCGTGCAGCGGCGTCACCAGGCGGGCGGGCGGACGGCGCGGGAGAACGTCGCCGACCTGGTCGACGCCGGGAGCTTCGTCGAGTACGGGCGCTTCGCGATCGCCGCGCAGCGCGGGCGGCGCGAGGTCGAGGACCTGATCCGGCGCACGCCGGCAGACGGCCTGATCGGCGGCACCGCCCGCGTCAACGGCGACCTCTTCGGCGAGGGCGCCGCCTGCGCGGTCCTCTCCTACGACTACACGGTCCTGGCCGGGACCCAGGGGGCGCTGGGCCACCGCAAGAAGGACCGGTTGTTCGAGCTGATCGAGCGGATGCGGCTGCCGACCGTCTTCTTCGCCGAGGGTGGCGGCGGCCGTCCCGGCGACACCGACTACCCGGTCGTCTCGGCGCTCGACACGCGGGCCTTCGCCCTCTGGGCGCGGCTTGCTGGTCTGGTGCCGCGGATCGCGGTCGTCGCCGGG
Source organism: uncultured Solirubrobacterales bacterium (assembly GCA_963703235.1). Taxonomy (GTDB): domain Bacteria; phylum Actinomycetota; class Thermoleophilia; order Solirubrobacterales; family 70-9; genus VRUE01. The sequence goes on from OY969802.1 coordinate 582,200, forward strand.
CGCTGCTTCGCCGGCAACGCCGTGATCGCCGGCTGCTCGGACCTGATCGTCGCCACCGAGAACGTCTCGCTCGGCATGGGCGGCCCGGCGATGATCGAGGGCGGCGGCCTCGGCACGGTTGCGCCCGACGAGGTCGGGCCGCTGGAGATGCAGACGGGCAACGGCGTCGTCGACGTCGCGGTGGCCGACGAGGAGGAGGCGGTGGCGGTGACGAAGCGGCTGCTCGCCTACTTCCAGGGCTCGACGCCGCCGGGTCCCGAACCCGACCAGGCGCACCTGCGGGAGCTGGTGCCGGAGCGCGAGCGGCGCGCTTACGCGGTCGCGCCGATCGTCGAGACCCTCGCCGACGAGGGCTCGGCGACCTTCCTGCGCGAGCGCTTCGCGCCGGAGATGGTGACGGCGCTGGCCCGCATCGAGGGCCACCCGCTCGGCATCGTCGCCAACGACACCCGCCACATGGCGGGGGCGATCACCAGCGACGCCTCCGAGAAGGCGGCGCGGTTGATGCGGCTCTGCGACGCCTTCGGGCTGCCGCTCGTCTCGCTGGTCGACACGCCCGGCTTCATGGTCGGCGTCGACGCCGAGCGGACCGGGTTGGTGCGGCGCGCCGGCGAGCTGCTCAACGCCGGGGCGGCGCTGAGCGTGCCGCTGGTCGCGGTGGTCCTGCGGCGCGGCTACGGGCTGGGCGCGCAGGCGATGACCGGCGGCAGCCTGCACGAGCCGCTGCTGACGGTGGCCTGGCCCGGCGCGCATCTGGGACCGATGGGGCTGGAGGGAGCGGTGCGGCTGGCGCTGCGCAAGGAGCTGGATGAGATCGCCGACCCCGACGAGCGTGAGCAGCGGGTACGCGACCTGACCGCCGCGGCCGAGGACAACGCACGGGCGCTCAACGCGGCGGCGCTGTTCGAGCTCGACGACGTGATCGACCCGGCGCAGACGCGCTCGCTGATCGCCGCGACCCTGGCCGCGGCGCGCTAGGCGGCGGCGGGAACCCGGGCGCGATCGGCGAGGGCCGCGCGGGCGCCGAGGCTCGGGCGGACGGTGATGTTGCGCCGCTGCGGTGGCTCGGCGCCGTCGCCGGCCGGGGCCAGCGAGCAGGAGCCGAGCAGCGCCCGCATGACCACTTTCATCTCCAGCATCGCGAAGCTGGCGCCAAGGCAGCGGCGGCGGCCGCCGCCGAAGGGGATCCAGGTGTAGGTGCCGGGCCCCTGGTCGAGGAAGCGTTCGGGCCGGAAGACGTAAGGGTCGGGGTAGATCTCGGGATCGTGGTGGATCAGGTAGCCGTTGGCGACCAGGCTGCAGCCGGGCGGATAGGTCCAGCCGCCGACCTCGATCGGCTTCGCGACCAACCGCGGCGCGACGTTGGGCAGGACGGGGCGCGCCCGCAGCGTCTCCTGGATGGTCGCCGTCACGTAGGCGTCCTCGCCGCCGTCGACCTCCTCGACCAGGCGCGCCAGCACGGCCGGCTCGCGGAGCAGGCGCTCGAAGGCCCAGGCAAGCGAGGTCGCGGTCGTCTCGTGCCCGGCGATCAGCAGGGTGAGCAGCTCGTCGCGGATCTCCTGCTCGCCCATCGGCGAGCCGTCCTCGTGCCGCGCCGCCACCAGCATCGCCAGCACGTCGTCGCCGTCGCCTTCGGCGGCCCGCCGCTCGGCGATCAGCTCGAAGAGCATCGCGTCGACCTCCTGCTGGATGCGGACGAAACGGGCGAAGGGGCCGACCCGTTCCGCGACCTTGGCCGTGAGGGTGTCGGCCTTCGGCGGCACCAGGCTGATCGGGCGGTCGCCGAAGGCCAGCATCTCCTGCAGCCGCCGGCGCAGCGCATCGAAGCGCGCTCCCGGCTCGAGCCCGAAGACGGCGCGCAGGATGATCTTCAGCATCAGCTCCTGCATGCGTGGGTGCAGCTCGACGGGGACGCCGCGAGGCAGCGCCGCGACCTCTTCCGCCGCCACCTCCTCCATCAGGCCGGTCAGCCGCTCCATCCGCTCGCCGTGGAAGGCCGGCAGCATCAGCTTGCGCTGCTCCATGTGCGCCCCCTCGTCGAGCAGGAGGACCGAGTTGGTGCCGACCAGGGGTTCGAGGACGCGCGCTCCCTCGCCGGGCCGCAGGACGTCCGGCGGCGCCGTGAAGACCGCCTTCAGCTCGTCCGGGTCGGACAGCATCACGAACGGCGGCGTCGCGGGCAGGCGAATCGTGAAGCGCTTGCCGTAGCGCTCACGGCAGCGCTCGAGGAAGGCGAGCGGGCGCAGCCAGAACCCGGCGAACTGGGCCGCCGCCGGGAGCCTGGGCCCCGGGGGTAGCGCCGCACGTGAGCTGATCGCCATGGTCTTCATCTACTTGACCACTTATGTTGACCGAATTCGCGTGCGGTCGGTCACACAAGGCGAATCGCTCAGCGCTTCGGCTTCAGCCCGATCAGCTCGAAATAGCCGATCAGGTAGAGGCGGCGCCCGTCGGAGACCATCGGCGTGTAGCCGGCCTCGCGCAGCTCGAAGGTCTTGCGGTGGGTGTGGATGTCGATGCCGAGCGCCTTACGGGTCTTGAAGCTCGAGGTGTAGACCGTGTGGCCGATCACCGCCGCCGTGCCCGGGACCGGGCCGCCGACCTCGAAGCGCCACTCCTGCTTGCCGGAGAGCGCGTTCAGCGCATAGAGGTGCTCGTCGTAGGAGCCGATGTAGACGGTCGGCGGGGTGCCGGGCACCTGGGCGACCGCCGGCGAGCCGTAGACGTAGTCGCCAGTGCGGAAGAACCAGTCGACCCTGCCGCTCTCCTGGTCGAAGGCGTAGACGGTGCCGTCGTCGCGGGCGGCGAAGACGCGGCCGAAGGCGAGCGCGGGGGAGGAGTAGAAGCCGCCCTGGCCGAACGGCCGCACCTTCGAGGTATTGGTGCGCCAGAGCAGCTTGCCGCTGCTCGCGTCGAGACAGAACATCGCGCTCTGGTAGTCGGCGACGTAGACGCGGCCGTCGTGGTAGCTGGGGCTGGCTTTGATCGCCCCCGGCGAGTTGAAGCGCCAGAGCACCTCGCCGTCGGAGGCACGCAGGGCGACGACGTCGGTCTTGTCGGTGCCGATGTAGAGCGTCCCGTGCGCCGCCATCGGCGAGGATTCGAGGTGGGAGTGGAGATTGCGCCTCCAGGCGGGCCTGCCGCTCGTCGCATCGAAGGCGACCAGCTCGCCGTCGAGGAAGGCGACGTAGACGCGGCCTTCGTAGTAGACGGGCGCGGTGACGTCGGTCGGCTTGCCGGCGTTGCGCGGGTCGCGCATCCGCCGCCAGAGGACCTCGTGATCGCGCAGCCGGACCGCCTGCAGGTTGCCGAACTTGTTGACGACGTAGGCGACGCCGCCGGCGACCGCGGGCGGGAACTCGATAAGCCCGTGGGTGTCGATCGACCACGCTTCTCGCAACGGCGGGTCGAGGGCGCGCCGCTTCGCCGGCAGGTAGTGGATGCGCTCGGGCACCCGGCCGAAGACCGGCCAGTCGACCAGCGGTGCGGGTGGGGTCCCAGCGGCGCCACTCGAGTCGGCACCGCCGGCGGTGCCTGCGCCCTCGCCTCCGCGATCGGGGACGACGCTGAAGGCGATCGCAAGGCCGGCAACGATCACCGCCAGCAGGGCGAGCAGGCGAGCTTTCTCGGTCCCAATCGGCATCGCCTCCGGCATCGGCACCGGCACGCCGCACCTGTAGCCACGAAAGCGGCGGACGGGAATTGAACCCGCATCATCGCCTTGGAAGGGCGAGGCTCTACCGTTGAGCTACCGCCGCGCGGATGAAGCCTTTCAGAGCGGCCGCTGACAAGTTTGCCCGATGCGTCAAAATGCGGAGCAGCCACGGGGAGTGGCGCAGTCTGGTAGCGCACTCGGCTGGGGGCCGAGCGGTCGCAGGTTCAAATCCTGTCTCCCCGACTCATCGCAACTGCGCCTGAAGGCGGCAGGTGGCTCACCTTCGCAAGGGCGCTGCCCGGGCTGGTCCAAGAGCATGCAGTCGAAGTTGCATGATTAGGGAAAACCTAATAGCCACCTGCTTATTAGCTATTTTCTAATACATGGAAAGCTCGGTCTTCACGCTGATCGGGGACATGGTGGCGTCGCGGCAAGCCAGGGATCGGGGCATGCTGCAGAAACGGCTCGAGAAGGCACTTGGGCGGATGAATGACGCTCTGAGCCCCCGGGTCCCGCTCGAACCGACCCTCGGCGACGAGTTTCAGGCCTGCTTCGACGACGTTGCGGCTGCGGTTCGCGCCAGCATCATCGTTCGGTTGGAGCTGCTGCGCACTGTGGGGGTCGACTCGCGCTACGGGCTTGGGGTTGGGTCGGTGAAGGTCTTCTCGAGGGGCCGTCCCCTTTCACAGGACGGGCCTGGATGGTGGGCAGCGCGGGATGCGATCGAATCCAGCAGGTGGCTGGCAGAGGCGCCGCACACGTCATTTGCCCGCACCGCTTTCGTTGCCTACCGTTCGTCCTCGCGGCGCTGGGAGGGGGAGGAGGCAGCGCTGAATGCGTTTCTCCTCTGCCGCGACGCAATGGTCGATCGGATGAAGCAACCGAGCCGGAATCGGCTGTACGGACTGCTGCGGGGGTGGTCGCAGTCTCAGATCGCTTCCGAGGAGAAAGCGACCCAGGGTGCGATCTCGCAGAGCCTTGCGCGCAGCGGCGCTTTCGCGATCCTGGCTGCGCAGCGCAGGCTTGAGGAGCGGTACAGGTGATCTTCCTCGCCCTCGGGATGCTCGGTCTTGGCGTCGGCGACTTGGTGCGCTGGTCTCCTGGTCGGGTTGAGAGGACACATGCCGCCGCTGCGGCAGCATCCGGAACTGTCGCCGTGATGGTCGTGGCCGCGTTGAGCGGTATGGAGGCTTCTGCCGTGCTCCTCGCGGGCACCACTGCACTGGTCGTTCTCTCGCTCTGGTCGGTCTACGACCTCATCCCCCCGAAGCACGCCAAGCCCGAGTACGCGCTGGCGCTTGTGGTCGGCGTAATCGCCGTTCTCGTCGCGTTGAGCGGTTCGGCCGATCCCGTCGGCGGCGACGTGGCACTCTGGTATTCGAACCTGGACTTCGGCTTTGCCCGCGACATCTCGGTGGATCAGTTCGTCCTCGGTGTCGGAGCCGCTCTCTTCCTGCTCGCGACTGGCAATCGCATCGTCCGCTTCACCCTTGCGGCCACCGAGGCTTCGCTGCCGGAGGGGGAGGGCACCATGCGCGGCGGTCGAGTGCTTGGGCCGATGGAGCGACTCATCGTCGCCGCCGCAGTGGTTTCAGGTGGCATCGCCGGCGCCGGGTTCGTGATCGCCGCCAAGGGTCTGCTGCGCTTTCGCGAGATCCGCGCCGTAGATCGATCCAGCGGCGCAGACTGGCCCGAGGAGACCGGGCAGCCCAAGGTCGACGAGATCACCGAGTACTTCTTGATCGGGACCTTCACGAGCGTCGTTATCGCCGCGGCCGTGAGCGTCCTCGTATTAGCTGGCTCCTAATACGACCGCAGGTATTAGGAAATCTCTAATAGCGCGCTGGCGAGGCGTGCACCAGGGTTTGAGTGGTTGAAATACCGTCCGGTTGAGGCGAATCCCTCATGCCTGCTCAGCTCAAGCACGTCGACCCCAACCGCCCGCGCAGCTCGTTCAGCCGCGCCTACGCGGCGCTGGCCAGCACTCCCCTGGGGAGGTTCATGTCGGTCCACGTCGTCTGGAGGGTCGACCCCTATCTGATGCGGGCAACCCGGGGGCGCCTCGGCATGGGCCTCGTCATGCCCACCGCCTTGCTCGAAACCCAGGGGGCGAAGAGCGGCGTGGTGCGACGCAACGTGGTCATCTACTTCCACGATGGGGACCGGGTGACGATCGTTGCCTCGAAGCTCGGCTTCGCAAAGCACCCGGCGTGGTTTCACAATCTCCAGGCCGATCCCGACGTCATCTTCGGCGGCATTCCCATGCGGGCGACGGTGGTCGACGACGAGGCCGAGCGCGAGAGGCTCTGGACACTCGCCGACCGAGTCTTCGCTCCCTACGCAGCGTACCGCCGAGAAGCGGCACAGGCGAATCGCACGATTCCCATCGTCCAGCTGACCGCCCGCGTCAGTTGAAAACCAGCGCCGGGATCCTGCTCTACCGGGTCGCCGGTGCCGAGCCGGAGCTGTTGCTGGTTCATCCCGGCGGACCGTACTGGGCGAAGAAAGACCTTGGCGCTTGGTCGATCCCAAAGGGGGAGTACGGGGACGGGGAAGAGGCACGAGCGTGTGCGCTGCGCGAGCTGGCGGAGGAGCTGGGGCCGACGGCGCCGTCTCTCGACGTCGACGCGCTGATCGAGCTCGGCGAGGTGAAGCAGAAGGGCGGCAAGGTGGTCACGGCCTGGGCCGCCGCGGCCGAGTTCGATCCGGCCGAGCTGCAGAGCAGCACCTTCTCGATGCAGTGGCCGCCGCGCTCCGGGGTCGAGCGCGAGTTCCCCGAGGTCGATCGAGCCGAGTGGTTCGACCCGACTGAGGCACGGCGCCGGATCAACCCGGTGCAGGCCGCTTTCGTCGACCGTTTGCTCGAACGTATACTCGCCGGCGATGGCTGACGGCCCCGCTTCGCAGGACCGACCGGGCGGCGAAGGCCCCGCCGGCAAGCCGCTGCCGCTCTCGGTGCGGTTGCTCGGCGCCGGGGTGCGCGGGGCGCGCACGGTCGGCAAGGCGACGGGCGTCGAGCGCGCTGTGCAGTCCGCCGCCGAGGAGGCGATGGTGGCGGCGGCCGAAAGCGAGGCCGTCGAACGCGCCCTGGTCCGTGTGCTGCAGGGCCCGCTGGTCGAGGAGGCGGTCAACGGGGCGCTCGAGAGCGAGAGCGTCAAGCGCGCCCTGATCGATGCGCTCGACAGCGAGATGGTCGACGAGGTCTGGCGGCGGTTGCTGGCCAGCGAGGAGGCGCAGCGGCTGGTCGAGCGGATCGCCGAGGCACCCGAGCTGCGCGCCGCGATCAGCGCCCAGAGCGTCGGCTTCATCGAGGACATCGGCCACACGATCGCCAACTCGACCCGGCGTCTGGACGGAGTGGTGGAGCGGATCGCGCGCCGGATCTTCTTCCGGCCGCGACGCGTCGAGCCGACCGACCGCGCGGGGGCGCTGACCCGAGCCCTCGCTTTCGGTCTCGACATACTGATCGTCAACCTCGCCTTCTCCGGCCTGGCCGCGATCGTGGCCCTGATCGGCTCCTTCCTCTCCGGCGGCGGAAGCAACGTCTCCGGCCTCGCCCTGGCGTTGGGCGGCAGCGCCTGGCTCCTGCTCGGAGCCGCCTACCTGGTCGGCTTCTGGTCGCTGGCGGGGCAGACGCCGGGCATGCGCTTCTTTGGGATCAGGCTCGGCGTCGAAGGACGCGGCCTGCCGCCGCGACGATCGATACGACGCCTGTTCGGGCTGGCCCTGGCGGCGATCCCGTTCGGCCTCGGCTTCCTCGGCATCCTCTTCGACCAGCGGCGGCGCGGTTGGCAGGACCGCTTGGCCGGCGTCGACGTCCTCTACGAGGAGCGCGAAGCCGCCTCTGCGCCGTGGTCGACGCTTGACGAATCCGAGCCGCTGGCGTCCTCTGCCGAGGAGCCCGGAACGCCGAAGGCCCCGGGAACCCGGGGCCTTCGGTCACAGCAGTTGTCGCAGCCGCCGCTGAGCGGCTGATCGTAGCTAGACGGCGCGGGTCCCCTCCGGTCCCTCGGCCAGCTTGTAGATGATGATGATCGCCAGGGCGAAGACCGCCAGCGACCAGAACGGGTAGGCCGGGATCGAGAGCAGGGCGGCGATCGCGTTGAGCGAGGCGACGAAGATCCCAAACCAGCGCCCGAATTCGCCGCCGGAGAAGAGCGAGAAGGCGGCGACCAACTCGAGCACTCCAACGATCAGCAGGATCCAGCCCCAGGTGTTGAGCCCGCTGAGGATGAACTCGACGTTTTCGGAGAAGAACTTCGAGTCGCCGATCGCGGCGATCCCGTAGATGATGTTGAGCACACCGGCGACCAGCAGCAGCACGCCGGCAAAGACCCACCAGCCGCTGATCAAGCTCTCATCGTTCATAGCAACCCTTTCGTGTGCGAGGCATGGAGATGGCGAGTAGGAACTTCGGCGCAGTACAGGTGTTTCCTGCGCTGAAGACCATGGAGCGATTCTGCTCATAGCGGCGGCCTTATGCAACCATTTCGCCGCGATGAGGCGCGCTACCGAACTTCTGGCGCGGCTCGCGCTTATCGTCGTGCTTGTGGCTGCGGCGCTTCTCCCGGCAACGGCCCTGGCCGACCCGCCCGTTGTCCATGAGCTCCGGGTCGACCCACCTAGCTCGGCGGCGCCGATCGAGGTCGCGGGCCGGCTACCGCTGCCTCGATTCCTCCGGACTCCGACCGCCTCGGCCAGCAGCCTCCGCGTCGCCGACGCGCTGGCTGACGGGACGCGGACCAACGGCAAGATCCTCGCCCTCTCGCCCGGCGAGGGGGTCTACTCCTGCTCGGGGACGGCGCTCAACACGCCGAGTCGCTCGATCGTCCTCACCGCCGGCCACTGCGTGGTCGAACACCAACACGCAGGTCGCCGCATCGTTTTTGTGCCCGCCTACGACCACGGCAAGCGGCCCTTCGGGACCTTCGAGGTGCAGGCCGTCTACGCGATGCCACAATGGCGTCGAGTCGAAAACCCCGACTTCGATCTGGCTGCGCTGCGGGTGAGGCCGAACCGGCTCGGCTATCTCACCGACGTCGTCGGCGCCCGTGGCTACGCGACGTCGAAGTCGCGCTTCTCCACCTTCCAGATCCTCGGCTACCCGGCCGCCGCCCTGCGCGGCGAAGAGCTGCGCAGCTGCCAGGCCCATGGCCTCGGCGCCGATCCCCTCACCAACAGCTTCGGCGGCCCGCCGACGATGCCGGCCTCCTGTGACATGGCCGCCGGCGCCAGCGGCGGCGCCTGGCTCCTCGACGGCCAGTACCTCAACGGCGTCACCAGCTACAGCTACGCCGGCCGCCCGACCCGCCTCCACTCGCCCTACTTCGGCCCGGCGATCGGCGCCTTCCTGCACCGACTTCCCTGAGCACACTCCGTCGATAGGCCGAAAGCGGACGAATTACGACCTGTTTCAGGCCCGTCGGCGGGGTGAATAGACTCGTCGCGCCAACGGTCGTGTGAGGGGAGAGAGATGAGCGCCGAGGTCTTCAGAACGCCGGACGAGAGGCTGCAGGGCCTGCCGGACTTTCCGTTCGAATCGAGCTACCGCGAGATCGACGGACTGCGGCTCGCCTACCTCGACGAGGGGGAGGGCGCGCCCGTCGTCTTCTTCCACGGCGAGCCGACCTGGTCGTTTCTCTGGCGCAAGGTAATCCCGCCGGTGCGCGACGCCGGCTACCGCTGCATCGCCCCCGACTACGCCGGCTTCGGCCGCTCCGACAAGCCCACCGACCTCGGTTGGTACACCTACGACCGCCACGTCGAGCTGATGGCGGCGCTGCTTGAGGAGCTCGACGTGCGCGACGCGACCGCGGTCGTCCACGACTGGGGCGGGCCGATCGGGCTGCGGCTGGCGGTCGAGCACCCCGATCGCTTCGCTCGGCTGGTGATCATGGAGACCGGGCCGTTCACCGGGCACCAGCGGATGAGCGAGACCTGGCTCAAATTCCGCGAGTACGTCCGCGAGAACGCCGACGTGCCGGTCGGCTTCCTCGTCCGCGGCGGCTGCAAGCACGATCCCGGCGACGAGGCGATTGCCGCCTACGAGGCGCCGTATCCAACCCCCGAGTCGAAGGCGGGAACCCGTGCCTTCCCGTTGATCCTGCCGACGGAGCCCGACGCCCCCGGTGCCGCCGAGGGCAAACGCGTCGCCGACGCGCTGCGCGACGACGAGCGACCGGCCCTCGTCCTCTGGGCCGACTCCGATCCGGTGCTGCCGTTCTCGGTCGGCGAGCGGGTCTCCTCGCAGCTGAACTTCCCGCCGCCACGGCCGATCGAGGACGCCGGGCACTTCCTCCAAGAGGACGCCGGCGAGGAGATCGGCCGGATCGTCGCCGAGTGGCTGCAGGAGTAAAAGGCGGGCCTCCCAGGGTTCATCGCAGCTTTTTCCTCCCCAGAAGAAATAAAAAGCTGCGATGAAGCTAGTCGGCGGAGGCGAGTTGCCGCGTGACCGCGCGTAGCTCGTTGCGGCCGCGCTCGAGCAGGAGGCGGACCCGGCGCGGCGGCCCGCTGTCCTCGACCCAGGTGACCGTCCCCGGCCAGTAGGGACCGGGCGGCGTTCCGGGGCGGTGGAAGGCGGAGGCGAAGACCCAGCTGCCCGTGTTGTGGAGGCTGCCGCCGCCGGGCAAGGGCCACTCGCCCTCGTCCTCGCCGGGGCCGCCGCGGTGGGTGTGGCCGACGATCGTGTGGGAGGCCTCGACCTCCAACCGCCGCGACAGCTCGGTCGCGGCGGCGATGCCGCTGCGGGTGATGGCGGTGGCCGAGAGGTCGGGGTCGAAGCCGGCGCGGAGCAGGCGGTTGATGCTCCAGACCGACGCCGGGATGCCCGCCGCGATGGCAGCGCGGAGGGCGGCACGACTGGCGCGGCCGCGACTCCCGTTGCTGCCGGCGATGGTTCGCCAGGCGCGTTCGGAGGGCCGCGTCGCCCGCCGCGCCATACCGGTCTGGGCGAGCGAGTAGCCGAGCCCGTAGATCGGCCGCAGCACCCGCTCGTAGTCGTCGGGACCGGTGCGCTCGGGGAGGGGGCCGAGGGCGCGCATCGAGGTGGCGGCGGCAAGGCACTCCAGCCGCGGCAGGGTCATGTGGCAGTCCATGTAATGGCCATGGGTCGCGTAGAGGTCGGGGCGCAGCCACAGGCCGGGGTAGGCGATCGACAGGGCCGCTTCCCCGAGCCAGCTCGCGAGTTGCTCGGCCGCCTCGCCGCTCGGCTCGGCCCGCTGCTCCAGGCCGAGGGGTTGGCCGGCAAGCGCCTGCGCTTCCAACAGCGGCTCGGCCAGCCGGTGGTCGTGGTTGCCGGGAACGAGGACGATCTCACGGCCGGCCATCGCCTCGCCCAGCTCCTGCGCGAACGGGCGCACACGCTGCAGCACCGCCGGCAACGGCAGTTCGCGCAGCTCGAGCGCGTCGCCGAGGAGGACGAGTCGGTCGGCGCCACCAATCTCTTCCAGCAGCGCCTGGCGGATTCCGGCATCGCGCAGCAGGTCCTCGCCGAATGCGCTCCCCAGGTGCAGGTCGGAGACGATTGCAGTGCGCACCCGACGCAACTTAGCCGTTGGCCGCTCTGACCTCGGGCCTGGCGCTGGCCAGCCGCTGACTAAGCTGTGCGGATGAGCGCCCTCAGCGAGGAGCGGCTGGCGCCCGTCAACGGGATCGAGATCGCCTACCAGGAGGCAGGCGATCCCAGCGGCGAGCCGCTGCTGCTGGTGATGGGCCTGGCGACGCAGATGCTCGGCTGGGACGAGGAGCTCTGCGCGATGCTGGCGGAGCGCGGCTTCCGCGTCGTCCGCTTCGACAACCGCGACATCGGCCGCTCGACCAAGATCGAGGGGGCGGGTCTGCCAAAGCGGACCGACATGCTGCTGGGCCGGCGCCGCACCGCGCCCTACCTCCTGCGCGACATGGCTGCCGACACGGTCGGGCTGATGGACCACCTCGGGATCGACTCCGCGCACGTGGTTGGCGCCTCGATGGGCGGGATGATCGCTCAGACCACGGCGATCCAGTATCGGCAGCGCGTGCGCTCTCTGGTCTCGATCATGTCGACCACGGGCAACCGCTGGCTCGGGCTGCCGACCTGGAAGGCGTTCGGCACGCTCGTCGCCCGCCCGGGTGCAGGCCGCGAGGAGACGATCGAGCACACGGTCAAGGTCTTCCGCATCATCGGCTCGCCCGCCTACCCGATGGACGAGCCCCGCTTCCGCGAGCTGGCCGGCTCCTCCTATGACCGCTCCCATAGCCGCTCCGGGGTGGCGCGCCAGCTGCACGCGATCACCGCCTCCGGCGACCGCACGCCGGCGCTCGAAAGGCTGCGCCTACCCGCGACGATCCTGCATGGCGGCAGCGACCCGCTGATCCGTGCCCGCGCCGGCCGCGCCACCGCCCGCGCGATCCGCGACTCCCGCCTGCGCATCTTCGACGGCATGGGTCACGACCTGCCCCGCCAGCTATGGCCGGAGCTCGTCGAGGAGATTGCCGCGACGGCCGAGCGTGCAAGCGAGGGCAGCCGCGCCAAGCAGCCGGCCTGAATGCCTCCCGGCCTCCAACGCCCTCGGGGCAGGCGATGATGCGGCTGAGAGGAGTCGAACCTCCACGGAGTTTCCTCCACACGGACCTGAACCGTGCGCGTCTACCAGTTCCGCCACAGCCGCGGGACCAGGCAATCTAACGCCTGGCGCCCTCCAGCCGGCCGCCGACCCCAGCCCTCAAGACGCCGCCCCCACCCGCTAAAATGCCGCTCCGCGCCGCTATCGTCTAGGGGACTAGGACGCCGGATTCTCAGTCCGGAAACCGGGGTTCGAATCCCCGTAGCGGTACTTATCAGCAGCCGGGGAGTTACGCCGACGACCCCAAGGCCGAGCCACCCAAGGAAGTTGCTGGCTCGCGCACTATGGAACTCCGGGGTGTCGGCCCGCGCTGGTGCGGCTCGCTGCGGCTTCCCAGACGGTTGCGATGTACTCGTGGAAGGCTTCCGCGGCCCTAACTGAATCGGTTGCCTGATCTCCCGTGACTTGCTCTCCGCGATGAACCACGCGGTTTCTCAGCTCGACGTGCGTCTTGTAGCCAGGCCAGAACGCGGAGCGCTGGATGCTCTCGCCGGTTAGGGCATGAAAGACACGCTGGCCTCGCCGATCCATCAGGCTGTACCCAGCCAGAAGCTCCGGGATGACCTCCTCGAACTCTCCCAGTTCACGTTCTTGGAGCATCTCTCTTACAGCAACCTCTGCATACACCTCACAGGCGGTCTGTGCTGCTACGACAGCTAGTTCCGATTTGTCTTCCCCACATAGCTGGCGAGCTAGAGCGATTAGCTCGAGGTGGCGGGGGTCCCGGGGCTGGTTGTTAAGCAGCAGAAGCAGAGACATGACCCAAGCTTGATCTAGACGACGGACAAGATCTGAACAGATGTCGCTTGCAGTTTCCGATCACCTTGGATTAGGCGGAGGTGGAGCCCCCAACTGATGACAGATTGCGCGGACCAAACCCGGCCCGATCTCCCTGTGCCGGGGTAGTGCCGATGCCTGCCCTTGTGGGCCGCGCACTTCGCGTGCTTCGAGCCGCCGATCTCGCGGCAGCCATGGGCTTTCAAATGGCGTTCGAGATCCCTGCGCTTCACGCAGCGGCAGTAAACCGCAGATGCTCGCGGTCTGACTCAGGCGTCTTGCCCACGAGTTCCTCGTCGGGCGTCAGCACCGTGCGCAGCGCATCGAGGGCGTTCTCCCGCGCTTCCTTGCGGGTCCGCCCCTGGCTCATTGCGCCGGGGACCTCCAAGACGCGTGCGACGATCCAGCCCTCCTCGTCGGGGCTATCGAAGGAGATCGTGAAGTCGACCGATGCAGCCATGTGAGAACCGTAGCGCGTGAGACCATCTGGGCCGAAAACTTTGTCCCCAAATTTGTCCCCAATTCCACCAATCTGGATTGAACTCTGCCGAACTCCTTGGACTGAGCAAAACTAGATCGGCCGCAAACGGCTTGCTAGAGCCAATTCTAAGTCCGGAAACCGGGGTTCGAATCCCCGTAGCGGTATATCGCTGAGCTTGACGTCGCCGGGCAGGCGGTTCAGATGCGTTCCAGCATTACGATCGGGATCTCGCGGGACGTGTTCTGCTGGTAGGCGTCGTAGTGGGGCCACTCGGCGACCATCGTTTGCCACATCTCCGGCTTCTCTTCGGCGGTTGCGGTGCGGGCGCGCGCCTTGAAGAGGTCGCCCTTCACTTGCACCTCGACCTCGGGTTGCTCGGAGAGGTTCAGGTACCAGGCGGGCGGTGCATCGGAGCCGCCTTTCGAGGCCACGACCATGTAGCTGTCGCCATGCGGTGCGTAGATCAGCGGCGTGGTCCGTGGCTCGCCCGATTTGCGACCTGTCGTCGTCAGCAGCAACACCCGGCTTCCCTCCAGCCAGTCGTGGCCCTCCTCGCCGTCGGTGGCGCGGTAGCGGTCGACGTGCTGTTGGCCGAAGAGCACCATGGCCCCTGGATGCTAGATGTCCAGGGGTGCTTGCGAGTCCTCGATGGCCCTGGCTTGGTCTAATTCTTTATTGTTGAGAAAGAGATCAACTATTTTAGGGAGGTAGAGCATGTGTGCTGTGACGGCGTTCTCTGAGGCGGACAAAGCGGGCCTGCCGCTGGAAGGATTCGACCTGGCAAAGGTCTTGAGCCTGACCCTCACCAATACCCGGTACTTCATCATCGGCAAGGTCGCGCTTGACAATGCCGACGGGGACTCGCAGAACGCGCATGTGCAGCTGCGCAGGCAGGATGGGGAGGAGTTCGTGATTCTGGACGAAACCGTCGTCAGGATCGACGAAGCCGGGGAAGCTGACCGAGCCTCGGTTTCCGTGCAGGTGGGAGTCGACTTTTCGAGGATTTCGCCGCCCATCGTGGTCGAGCTCGCCTGTGCGACCTGGAACGGAAATGCTTCGCAAGCCCAGCTGGCGGCGATCCAGCTCGACTTCCTCAACGGCAAACCCGAGCTCGAGCCGAAGCCATAGCGTCTCGCCCTCGGTCCTCTACGCTCCCCGCCTGTGAACGTCCTTATCGCGGCCGACATGGAGGGGATCGCCGGGATCGACGGCTACGGCGATTGCCTGCCGTCGCATCCCGCCGCCTACGTGCGCGGGCGCAGGCTGATGACCGACGAGGTGCTGGTCGCGGTCGAGGCGCTGCGGGCGGGCGGGGTCGAGCGCATAACGGTCGGCGACTGGCACATGGTCGGGACCAACATCGAACGCGAGCGGATGCCCGCGGGGGTCGAGGTGCGGCCGATCGCCGACCTGGCGCTGACCGAGGCCGAGCCGTCGCTGACGAAGGCCAACGGGGGCCCGCTCGACGCCGTCGTCATGATCGGCCACCACGCCAGCACGCCGAACCCGCGCGCCTTCTGCTCGCACACCTTCATCTGGGAGATGGAGGTCCTGCTCGACGGCGAGTCGCTCAGCGAGGTTCGGGTCTACGCGCAGGGGCTCGCGGCCGAGGGGATTCCGGTGCTGGCTGTCGCTGGCGATCGCTGGATGCTCGAGGAGCTGGGGGAGGGGGAGCTCGGCAGCGCGCGCCTGATCGCCGCCAAGGAGGGGCAGGGACGGGCACGCGCACGCTCGCGCGACGTCGAGGAGGTCCGGGCCGAGCTGGCCGGGTCGATCGGCGCCGCCCTCGCCGCCCCGATGAGCCCACCGCCCGCCCGCAGCTACCCGGCCGAGCTGCGGATCGTCGCCGAGGGCGAGGAGCTGGCGAGGTCCACCGTCTCCGAGCCCGCCGACCTGCTCACCACGATCGCCGCCGTCTTCCGCACCAGCCAGGTCTCGCGCGAGTACCGCCAGCTCGCCAAGCTGCTGCCGTCCGGCCACGATTCGCGGCTGCGCAGCGCGCAGCGACGCCTCGGCAGCCTCCTGGCGACGCCGGTGATGCGCTCCAAGGAGCGCCGCTGGCTCGCCGCGAGCGGGTAGCGGCGGCCAACGCGGCGCTGCTCGGGGCGTTACTCGCCGCCGAGGCGGTAGGCGACCAGCTGCGGCGTCTGGCCTTCGGCGACCGCGAGGCCGGCGGCGGCGAGCAGGGTGTCGCCCTCGGCCATCACGCCGGCGTTGGTGCCGGCCGGCAGGATCGCCTGCCAGGCTTCGCGACCGGAGGAGGTGTCGAAGCCGTGGACTTTGCCATCGAAGGTGGTGGTGAAGACGAGGTCGTTGACGACCGTCGTCGACCCGTAGGCCGGCGTAGTCGGGAATTTGTGCTTCCACTGGATCTGGCCGGTGGCCACGTCGAGGGCGACGATTTCACCGCTCGGGGCGACGGTGCCACCTTCGCCCGTTTCCGAGCCCGAGATCGCTTCGGCGGGGGCGTTCACGACCGGAGCGAAGACGGTGGTGCCGTCGGTTGCCATCGGCGCGATCACGCCGCCCAGCACGCCCGGGAAGACGGTGCCTTTTTTGATCCTGTCGTATTCGCCGCGCATCGCGTAGAGGCCGTCTTCGTCGTGGCCGTTGTGGGTGCCGACCGGTTTCTTCCAGAGCAGCTTGCCGCTCTTGGCGTCGAGGGCGATCACCCAGCCGACCTTGCCCGCGGCCAGAACGACTTCCTTGCCTTTCGACTCGACCAGGATCGGGGGACCCTGCAGGTCCCAGTCGTAGATGTCGTGCGGGTTGAGCTGGAAGTACCACTCCATCTTGCCGGTTTTGCCGTTCAGCTTGACGATCGAGTTGGTGTAGAGGTTCGGACCCGGCCGGCTCGATCCGTAGGGGAATTTCCCCGTTCCCGGGAACGGGGCCGGGTTGCCGACGCCGAAGTAGACGAAGCCTTTGTCGTCGAAGGCCGGCGTGTACCAGAGGCCGCCACCCGAGTTGACTTTCGGATTGCCCCAGAGGTCGTTGGGGACGGTGTTCCACTTCCACAGTTTTTTGCCGCTTTTCGCGTCGAGCGCCCAGAGGATGCCGACGCCTTCGCCGGCGTAGAGCGAGCCGGCGTTGGTCGGCACGGTCGACACGTAGACGGTGCCGTCGTTGTAGCCGGGCGCCATGTCGATTCCCTCTTTTTCGTTGCGGGTGAGGGTGACCGACCACAGCTCTTTGCCGGTTTTCTGGTCGAGCGCGAATGCCGCGGTGGGGGTGGATCCGTAGACGCGTCCGTCGGCGACGGCGACGCCGTTGGGGCCGAGGCTGGCCAGTTCGTAGGATTTCGTCCAGATCACTTCGCCGCTCTCCTGGTCGATCGCCTGTACGTTCGAGGCCAGGTCCTGCGAGTAGACCACGCCTTTGCTCATCACCGGCGAGGCGGCGTAGCTGCCGAAGGCGCCTTCGCCTTTCAGCGGCAGGGTCCAGGCTTCTTCGAGCTGGCTGACGTTGGTGGTTTTGATCGGGCCGCCGACCTGACGGGTGTTGGAGAGGTCGCCGTTGGGATAGCCGGTGCCGTTCAGCTGATAGTCGCCGGAGGACGAGTCGTCGCTGCCGCCACAGGAGGAGACCAGCAGGGCGAGCCCGGCGGCGAGCAGGAGGAGGACCGCGATACGACTCCCTGCCCGTCCCAGCGCCGGACCGTTTTTCAGGCTCTGCGACACGGTGCGGCGACCCTATTCGATCAGTAAAAGGTTGTCAAGCAATGTGGGACCCTCGTTAATGCAGGGAAATCGGACCTTCCGAACGCGACGCCGGCGTCGCTTCGCTCTGCTGCTGCGGACCCAGCCGAAACGGCTGCAGGACGCGGTTGGAGAGCAGTCCGAGGGCGCCGAGGTTGGCGAAGCCGGGCCCCTGGCTGAGGCCGGCGAGGCCGGGGATCTGGAGGCGCGGATGCATCCGCTTCAGCTCGAGGAAGCGGCCGATGGGCACCTCCGTTCCGGCCGGCGCGTCCCAGAGCTTCCCCACCCGCTCCTCGATCGTCGCTCGCACGTCCTCCGGAAACAGGGTGCGCAGCTGGGCGAGGAGGTCGAAGCCGGTGCAGTTGACCACGTAGTCGTGCTCGTGGGCGACGGTGCCTTCGGGGGACTCGTACTCCAGGCGCACTCGCTCGCCCCCCGCAGCGGCCTCGACGTCCTGCACCCGGCCGGTGACGAAGCCGACCCGATCGTCGTAGGCGATGGCGGCCAGGCTCGGGGGGTCGAAGACGCCGCGGTCGCTGTGCTTGACGAAGTCGCGGCGGGTCTGCTGGTCGAGCGACTCCCATTCGATCGTGTCGGGATTGGAGAAGACGCGGTTCTCGAGGAAGCTCTCGCCGCGGCTCAACGGCAGCATCGGGGTGTAGATCGTGCAACGGGCCCGGGGCCGGAATCCACGCAGGAACATCACGCAGCTGAGCGCGCTCTCGCCGCCGCCGACGACGCCGACGTCGCAGCCCTCCTCGGGCAGGCTCGCGAACTCGCTGCGCTTGCTGTCACAGTGAAAGACGCGGCCGGCGATGCTGGGCTCGTGGGCGAAGGAGCGGTGGATCCCGGGCCCGGTCAAAACCAGTGACCCGGCGTGATACCGCGAGGTGCCTCCTTTTTCGACGACGTCGACCAGCCAGCGCTCGCCGTCGTCGCCGAGCGAGACTTCGGTGACGCGGCCGGAGACGTGCTCGACTCCCTCGGTCGCCCTCGAGAGGACCCAGGTCAGATACTCGCCGTAGTCGCGATGACGCACCGAGGGCGAGCCGGCGTCGATCCAGCGGGCGTAGCGGCGCCTGGCGACCATGTAGCGCTGCCAGGAGAACTGCATGACCGCTTCGTCGATTGCGTCGCCCGCCTCGCCGAACTCCCTGAAGCTCTGGTAGGGGAAGCCGACGTCCTTGATCGGGGTCACCGCCAGCGGCTCCTCGCCGGAGGTCATGCCGTTGCGGCCCTTCCAGGAGGCGGCGACCTCGGTCCCCTCGACGATCCGCAACGAGATCGGACCCAGCCCGAGGTTGTTGATCGCGTGGACCTTGGTCGCGATGCCCGCGGCCTTGGCGCCGGCGCCGACTATGAGTAGATCGGTTGCCGCTGCCATGGCTCCGGGGCGGGGGTTCGCGGTTCGGCGACGACGCGGCCGCGCTTGTCGGGGCTGAAGGAGATGGCGCTGCGGCGGGCGTGCTCGGAGTCGCTCTCGACGGGACGCAGGTCGACCTCGCCGAGGACCGTGCGCAGGACCCGCTTCATCTCCAGCTCGGCGTAGCTTGCCGCCAGGCAGCGGCGGGTGCTGCCGCCGAAGGGGATCCAGGTGTAGGTGCCCGGCGCCTGTCCCAGGAAGCGCTCGGGCAGGAAGCTGCGCGGGTGCGGGTAGATCTCCTCGTTGCGGTGGATCAGGTAGACGCAGGGGGCGACGACGGTCCCCGCCGGCAGCAGGTAGCCGCCCAGCTGCATCGGTGCCAGCAGGCGCCGCACCACCACCGGCACCGGCGGGCAGAGGCGCAGCGTCTCCTTGATCACGGCGTCCATGTACTCGTCGCTCTCGCCGGCGTCGATCTCGGCCTGCAGCCGCGCCAGTTTTTCCGGGTGGCGCAGCAGCCGCTCGAAGGCCCAGGCCAGCGAGGAGGAGGTCGGCCCGTCGGTCAGCAGGGTCAGCAGTTCGTCGCGCAGGTCCTTCTCGCTCAGCGGCGAGCCGTCCTCGTAGCGGGCGTCGATCAGCAGCGAGACGATGTCTTTGCGTGCCCGCTCGCCCGCACGCCGCCGACGGTCGACCTCGGCCAGCACCGCCTCCTCGACCGGCGCCATCGCTGCGCGGAAGCCGCGGTCGCGGGCGATCCACTTCGGCCCGAACGCTGCTCCCAGGCTGAGCCGGCGCGGGTCGTTGAGCGCCTCGGTCAGCCGCGTCAGCACGGTGCGGATCGGCTGCAGCCGATCCGGCTCGTCGGGGCCGAAGACGGTGCGCATGATCACCTCCTGGGTGATCGCCTGCATCCGCGGCCACAGCTCGAACGGCTCGCCGACGGGCCAGCGCCGCACCTCCTCGCGCACGACGGTGGCCATCATCTCGCCGTCCCCCTCCATCCGCTGGCCGTGGAACGGGGGCAGCATCAGCCGCCGCCGGTACATGTGGTCGGGCTCTTCCAGCAGCATCACCGAGCGCGGCCCCAGCACCGGCAGCAGCAGCGGGTTGGCGAGGGCCATGCCGAGGCTGTCGGCGCCGGCGGTGAAGACGCGTTTGACGTCGGCCGGGTCGCAGAGGAAGACCCAGGTGCCGGAGTGGAGGATGCGCATCGTGAAGATGTCGCCGTAGCGCTCCTGGCAGCGCTTCATGAAGGGGTAGGGGCGCCGCGCCCAGCCGAGCGCCTGCAGGGGACCGGGCATCCGCGGCCCCGGCGGCAGCCCCGGCCGCGCCACGGCGATCCGGTCCGGCTCGCCGCTGCCGTTGCCGGCGCCGTTGCTTGCGGGCTGCGCCATCGTCATTCCCCCCTTGCCGCCTGCTCGATCAGTTTGTCCTCCTCCTTGCAGGTGGCGGCGATCAGCAGATCGAAGAGATCGCCGGTGAAGTCGGCCGGCAGCTCGACCTCGGCGCCGCGGGCCAGGTAGCGCGCCCGCACCTCGGCGACCCGGTCGGGCTGCATCATCGGGATTCCCTCGGCGTGCTTGTAGCGGGCGATCTCCCGGCAGACCTCGAAGCGCTCGCCCAGCAGGTGGGCGATCTGGTCGTCGAGCCGGTCGAGGCGACGGCGGAAGGGGTCGAGGCCGTTCTCGCTCATACCGGCGCCTCCGTTTGGCCGTCGAGCAGGCCGGCGGCGAAGGCGTAGCTGCAGGCGGCGAGGGTGGAGAGGGCGTAGCCGCCCTCTTGGATGACGCAGACCGGCAACCGCGCCGCGGCCAGCAGGCGGCCGATCTTGGCGAAGATCGGCGGCGCGAAGTCCCAGCTTCCGTGCGGGTCGCCACGGACGGTGTCGTAGCCGAGCGAGACGACCAGTGCGGCGGAGCTCGCCGCCAGCACCTCGATCGAGGCCTCGACCGCGTCGAGGTAGACGGCGGCGCCGGGGCTGCCCTCGAACTCGACCACGTGTTCGCGCGGGGTGCGCGGGGTCACCGTCAGGTCGGCGACGTTGGTCACCGGCCAGGCGTGCAGCGAGTGCAGCCTCGCCTCGGTCATCGAGGCGACGATCGCCGAGGTGCCGTTGGGGTAGTGGAGGTCGAGGTCGAGGATGCCGATCGGCTTGAGGCCGGCCTCGCTGAGGGTCCAGGCCGCGGCCGCCGCGGTGTTGAGGTAGCAGTAGCCGGCGCACCACTGCGGCCCGGCGTGGTGGCCGGGCGGGCGGCAGAGCGCGTAGGTGAACTGGGCGCCGTCGGCCAGCCGCTGCGCGGCGGTGATCGCGGTTCGCACCCCCTCGTGCGCGGCGGCGACGAGCCCGCTGCAGACCGGGATGTCGGGCTCCAGCCCGGGCGCCGCCAGCTCCGGCAACACGACCGGCTCCTCGGAGTCGACCTCCCGCAGCGTGTCGAGGTAGTCGGGCTCGTGCAGCTCGCTCAGGGTTCGCTCGAGCTGCTCGTCGTCGGCGTCGGCGGGCTCAGGGCGCACGTTTCCGTGGCAGACGAGGCCGCTGCGCACGGCGGCGATGCGGCGGTTGTCGTCCATGCCGGGGCGCCGGCGACCGCCTTCCACGATCCAGTGCGCGGCGTCGCCGCGGCCGGGCCGCTGCTCCACCATCAACAGCTCGGTCATGAGAGCAGGCGCCGCATCCTCGGTCCGAGGGGCGCGAAGTCGTTGGCCAGGTAGAAGGCCCTGGTCGCCTCGATCGCCGCGAAGCTGTCCTGCGGCAGGCCGACCTCGAGCCGCGCGACCCCCCGCTCGCGGGCGAGCGTGGCAAGCGCATCGAGCAGATCGCGGCCGATCGCCCGGCTGCGCCACTCGAGGCTCACCCAGAGATCCTGGACGACCCCGTAGCGACCCGGCACGTGGACTGCGTGCTGCCAGCTCGCCGCCAGGACGCCGACGATCTCGCCATCGGCCTCGGCGACGAGAAGCGCCCCCAGCTCGGGGTTCTCGACCAGCACCCGCGTCGCCGTTTCCAGCTCCGCGGCCGACGGTCCTTCGCCGCCCAGCTCCTGCAGCAGCGCGCCGATCCCGGCCGCCGCCGCCGCGATGTCGTCACCGATTGCCTCCCGAACCTCGACTTCTCCGCCGATGGGCCTAAAACGAGAGTCGGAGTCGCGTTTTCGGCCCGTCGGCGGGGGGTGGACCCCTGCGGTCTCGCTCATGCTGCCTCCGCGACCGCCGCGACCGCCGCGGAGGGCTCCAGCTCGACGCTCCATGCCTCCGGGTCCTCGCTGCCGGTGGCGACCCTGGCGATCGCCGCCATCGGCGCCCGCGCCTTCAGCAGGATCTCGTCGAACTCCTCCTCGGGGTCGGACTGCATCACGATCGCGCCGCCGGCGCCGATCGTGGTCAGGCCCGGCCGCATCACGATCGTGCGGATGACGATGTTGAGGTCCATGCTGCCGTCGACCCCGAAGTAGCCGATCGCGCCCGAGTAGACGCCGCGGGCGACGTCCTCGATGTCGTCGATGATCTCCATCGTGCGCTGCTTCGGCGCGCCGGTCATCGAGCCGCCCGGGAAGCAGGCGCGCACGCAGTCGACCGCGCTGCGGTTCTCGTCCAGCCTGCCCTGGATCGTCGAGATCAGCTGGTGCACGGTCGCGTAGTCCTCGACGATCATCAGCTCGGGGACGTGGACGCTGCCGACGTCGCAGACGCGGCCGAGGTCGTTGCGCAGCAGGTCGACGATCATCAGGTGCTCGGCGTAGGTCTTTTCGTCGGAGGTCAGCTCCGCTTTCAGGGCGGCGTCCTGCGCCGGGTCGGCGGAGCGCGAGGTGGTGCCCTTGATCGGGCGCGCCTCGACCGTGCGCTCGCGGTCGACCGAGAGGAAGCGCTCCGGCGAGGAGCTGACGATCGCCACCTCGCCCAGCTTCAGGTAGGCGGCGAAGGGGGAGGGGTTGCTGCGGCGCAGGTGCCGGTACAGCTCGAACGGGTCCGGGCTGGCGTCGGTCGAGATCTGGTCGGTGAGGCAGACCTCGTAGGACTCGCCGGCGGCCATTTCCGCCTGGCAGCGGGCGATGTCGGCCAGGTACCGGCGGCGGCCGCGTCCGCAGCGGAAGCTGACGTGGTCCTCCCCCGAGGAGACGACCGGACGGGCGGAGGCGGTCGGGCCGCCGAGTGCCTCCTGCACGACAGCCTCGGCCTCGTCCAGCCATTGCTCGGCCCCCGCCTCGTCGCCGCGGCAGAGCGCGATCAGGTGCGTCCGGTGACCCACGTGATCGACGGCGACGAGGCGGTTCGCGAGCATCATCACTGCGTCGGGTACGTCCGATTTGTGCACGTTCGGCGAGCCGCAGTCGGCCTTCAGCTCGTAGCCGAGGTAGCCGACGAAGCCGCCGAGCAGGCCGGGCGGCAGCCCGACCGGCGCCTCGATCGCGTGCTTGGAGATTTCGCGGTCGAGGACGTCGAAGATGGTCCCGCGCTCGCTGCTCGTCCCCTCGGCGCGGTGGGCGTCGATCCTGCCGGCCTCGACGTCGTACTCGAGCACGCAGCGCTCGGGGCCGGCGCTCGTCCCCAGGAAGGAGCGCTGGGCGAGCCGGGTGGGGGCGTCGGCGCTGTCGAGCCAGAAGGCGTGCTCGGCCTCGCCGAAGAGCCGCTCGAAGACCAGCTCGGTCGAGGGCTCGCCGGGGATCGTGCGGATCCGCAGCTCGGTGCCGCTGGCGACGGCACGCCGCGCCTGCGTCCGCTGTGGCACGCTCCGCGGCCGTTTGGCGCCGCGCCAACGCGGCGTCTTCTGCCGGCGGGCGAGGGCGTAGAAGTTCTCGACCAGCGCCGCGCCGTACTCGGTCTCGATCGACTCGGGGTGGAACTGGACGCCCCACAGCGGCCGCCTTGTGTGTTCGATCCCCATCACGACGCCGTCGTCGGTCCAGGCGGTGACGTGCCCGTCCGGGCCCATGTCGGTGATTGCCAGCGAGTGGTAGCGGACCACCGGGAAGCCCTGCGGGATCCCGTCGAAGAGGCCGTTGCCCTCGTGGTGGATCTGACTGAGGCGTCCGTGCATCACCTCCGGCGCGCTGCTGACCTTGCCGTTCAGCAGGTGCCCGAGGCCCTGGTGGCCGAGGCAGATGCCGAGCACCGGGATCTCGCTGTAACGGAGGATGTCGTTGCAGACGCAGAAGTCGTGCCAGCGGTCGGGGCTGCCGGGGCCGGGGGAGAGGACGATCGCGTCGAAGTCCCAGCGCGACAGCGCCCGCCAGGAGACGGCGTCGTTGTCGACCACGATCGGCTGCTCGCCGGCGACGCCCGCCAGCAGGTGGAAGACGTTGTAGGTGTAGGAGTCGTGGTTGTCGACCAGCAGGGTCCTCATCGGACTCCCTCCAGGCCGAGGCCGCGGGTGCTCTCGTCGAGGACTGAGGCGACCACGCGGCCGACCTGCGGCGAGCGGTCCTGCTCCAGGTACCAACGCGAGAGGTGGGAGGCGTAGCGCGCCAGCGGGATCGGGTTGAGCCGGCGCGTCACCAGGTACAGGTGGCGCCGGTACATCTCCGAGTGGACGACGGCGAAGCGGTAGTCGGGGTCCTCGCTGGGGTCGCCGTTCGTCGCCGCGGCGCCGTCGCCGTTGCGCACGCGGGCCCGCAGCATGTCCCAGCCGAGGCTCTTGCCGTCCCGCAGCAGTTTCTCCGGTTCGAAGTTGACCTTCTTGGTCGCCGGGTGCAGGAGGAAGTAGCCGAGCGCGATCTGGGCCGGGATCCGTTCCGGGGTGGGGTGCAGGTTGCGCAGCGCCGTCCGCTCGGGGTCGGCCTCCATCTGCTCGTCGATCCATTCGATCAGGTGGTCGATCAGCAGCGCGTCCTTCTTGCTCGATTTGATCGCTTCCTGTTCTTTGGCGACCATCCCGTGGAAGATGTCGTGGTAGGGGTGGAAGCCGTTCCCTTCCTCGGTGTGGACCAGCTCCGCCATCAGCTGCCGCCGGCAGGTGACGTGCGCGACCCACTCCAGGCCGCAGACCTGGATCGAGGTGAGGCCGTCGACTTCGAGGCCGGGCGCCGCCATCCAGTAGGCGAGGGCGCGCATGTGCTGGGTCGGGACGCCGTCGGAGCGGACCAGCGGCATCTCCTCCAGCTCCTCGCGGCCGGTGATGTAGACGATCGTGCCGTCGGCCCGTCGTTCGAGGGTGCCCTCCTGCAGCCCCAGCTCGGCCAGTTCGTTCACCTCCGGTAGGAAGTCGGACTCGAAGAAGACGCGGTCGAAGGCGATGCCGAGCCGGGCCAGGGTCTTGCGCTGACCGGAAATCACCCAGGCCCGCGTCTGCGACCACAGCTCCAGCGCCGTTTGGTCCCCGTTGAGGACCCGCAGCAGGAGCTCGTCGGCGCTGTCGTTCTGGACGTCGACCTCGCGGGTCAGCGAGTCCGCCGGGTGGTCGGAGCTGAGTCCGTTGGTCGAGGCGCCGGCCTTGACGTAGTCGGCGTAGCAGTAGCCGACGAAGTGGTCGGTCTTCTCGCCGTTCTCGGAGTGCAGGCTGCGGCCGCTGCGCAGGACGCCGGCCATCGCCTCGCCCATGCTGCGGCCGACGTCGCAGATGATGCTGCGTCGCTCGACCTGGCCGCCGGCCTCGCCGAGGGCGGCGCCGAGCGCGTTGCCGAGCGCCAGGTTGCGCAGGTGGCCGATGTGGAGCGCCTTGGTGGAGTTGGCGTCCCAGAAGTTCAGCGCGAAGCTCTGGCCGCCGGCGATGTCGGCGTGCGGCTTCTCCTCCTCGTGCTCGGCTTCGAGCGCGGCGCCCTTCTCCTCGAACCACTGGTCGCCGAGCCGCATCCAGACGTCCTTGCCGCTGCTCTGCACCGCGTCGACCCAGGGCTCGCTCTCCAGCTGCTCCAGCGCCTTGCGGGACTCGGCGTCGTCCTGCCACTCGGGGACGCGCGGGACGAGCAGGACGTCGAACCCGTCGCGGGGCCGGAAGGGGGCCCTCAGGGCCCAGAGCCCTTCGTCCCCGTCCTCTCCCGCAGTGTCATCGAAATAGTCGAAAAGGTTGTGCATGGCTCGCGACGACTCTTGTCGTTTACGGATGCACCAACCGGGGCTCGAACCCGGATCTCCGGCTTACAACGCCGGCCCTTTAGCCGATTAAGTTATTGGTGCGCGAAGAAAAGCAGTCGCGTGGTGCTCGACCATTCAATTTTCGCCGACTATAGCATCAGGTCTTTGACCGTGCTACCTCCGGTACATCCAATGTTTCGACCGGGTATCTGAAGGCGGGCGTTTCAGGTGGTTTGCTCGCCCTCCGGGGCCGACTCGAAGGCGGCCAGGGCGACCGTCGTCGGGGTCCCGGGCTCGCCGCTCCGTGCCAGCCGGGTCGCGGCCGCGACCTTGGTTTGGTCGATTCGCTCTGCCGTCTCCTCGAGGATCGCCTGCGTCTCGCGCCAGCCCTGCTGGTCGAGCAGCAGCGATTCGCAGCTGGCCTGGTGGTGCGAGTGCCTGCCGAGGACGCCGGCTCTCAAGGCCGCGCTGCCGTGCTCGACGATACGGCGCAGGACCGAGGCGAAGGCGTGGCCGCGGGTCGAGTCGGAGAGGGGAATGCGTGGCGGCGAGGGCAGCAGGGTCGCCAGCTCGTAGACACAATCGTTGGTCTCGGCGCTCGCGGGGTCGACCGGCCGTACGCAGCCCGTGCGGCGCAGCACCGAGACGTGGTAGGCGATCCTGCCGAGGGGCTCGTCGGTTGCCTCGGAGATCTCTCTGGGGCTGGCGGGGTTGGTGGCGATTCGCTCGAGGATTTCCACCCTCAGAGCCTGGGAAAGCGCTCTCTTCAATCGGGGATCCACCTCAACGCGAATTATCGATAACTTCGCGCGAAATAGGCATATAAAACCGATTATCGTAATAATCGCTAAACAAAAATAGAGTTCTAAACAAGAGGGCTCGTTACGCGGGCGCTTCGGACGGCGACTCGAAGCTGGCCAGCGCCACCGTCACCGGTATCGGCTCCTCGCCGCTCTTCGCCATCCGGCCGCTGGCTTTGGTTTCGATTTTCTCCACTTTTGCCAGAGTCGCGGCGAACAGCGATGTCACTTCGTTCCACCCCTTCCCATCGAGGGCGAGCGGGGTCCAGGTGAAGTGGCGGTCCTCGCGACGGTCGAAGGTGCCGTCCTCGATCGCGAGGCGGGCCCGCTCCACCAGGGTCCGCAGGATCGCGCCGCTGATGCCGCCGCGGATCGAGAGCGGCAGCAGCTTCCAGTCGCCGTCGCCGAGCAGGGGCTGTTTCGCGCAGCGGTAGATGTGCTCGAGCGCGCCTCGCCGTTGCACGGTTTCGACGAGTTCGATGCACTCGTATTCCTCCAGGACCTTGAAGTGATAGGCGACGCTGGGAAGCTTGCAGTCGTACTCGCGCGCGTAACGCGCCGGGCTTATCTGCCGATGGCTCAGCACCGCGAGGATTTCAACCCGCTGGCTGTTTGCCAAAGCCTTCGCCAGGCGGGGGTCGAGTATCTCCGCCCCCCTCGTGACCTTCTTGCGTTTCGCCACTGCCGCTTCCTTTCCCGATCCACTGTTTTGGGACCACTCCTGCCAAGTGAACGCGGAAGAGTTTTGCAGACAAAAGATTTCTGTGCTATCCAATCACTTGGAACCAAATGACTAGTCAATCTTCGAGCAAGCATTGACTGTCAGCGACCGACGAAACCGAGTGGGGGTGAGCGAGTTGAAGATCGACCAGGCACATTGCGTCCTGCCGATGCTCTCGATCAGCAAGGCGGGCTGAGGGCGGCATGCGGTCGCCCCGGTCGGGGCGGCCGCCTACACTGAGTCGATGACCTCGGCTTCGGATCGGGACTCCACCTTCGCGCTCTACCGGCGCGGGATCGAGCTGCTCGAGGAGGCCGACTTCGAGCAGGCAACGCCGCCGCTGGAGGCGGCGGCCCGGCGGGCGCCCGAGAAGTCCTCGGTGCGGGAGGCGTTGGGGCGGGCCTACTTCCGCTGCGGCCGCTTCGCCGCCGCAGCGGCCGAGTTCGAGGCGGTCGTCGACACCCACCAGGTCAACGATTACGCCCACTTCTGCCTCGGCCGGGCGCTGGCCAAGACCGGCCAGACCGAGCGCGCCCGCCATCACCTCGCGCTGGCCGCCAACCTGAGGCCCGACCGGCGCGACTACCGCTTCTACCGCGAGCTGCTCGGCGCCTGAGGCGCCGGCAGCGCCTACATCCCGGCGGTGAGGCGCCCGACGTTGCTGGCGCTGAAGTAGGGGCTGAAGGTATGGACGCGGTCGCGGCGCTTGCCGTAGCTGGTGACGCCGTTGATCGATTTGCCTTCTTCGATCAGCCAACCGCCGCCGCTGGCGCCCGGCGCCCAGTGGCAGCGGATCGCCAGCGTCGGCGGGCCCGGAATCCGGTAGGTCAGCGGGTCGTCGCCGACGTACGGAGATTCGCATCCCTGCATCGCGGTCGATTTGCCCGGATAGCCGAAGGTCTGGAACTGCTGCCGACGGCTGGCGTCGGCGACGATCGTCGCCCCGCCGCCAACCGCGTCGGCGACGTTGAGGCCTTCGGCGTTGGCTGAGGTGAGGACAGCGCCGAGGTCGAAGTTGGGATTGCCGAGCTTGACCCACTGCCGCGGCACGTAGATCGCGTTGCGCCGCGCGGCGAAGGCCCCGAAGGGGGCGGTTCCGTTGGTGAAGGCGGGCACGAACTCGACGTAGCGCGACCAGACGCCGGCACGGCCAGCGAAGAGCGGGCCCGAGTGCAGGCAGTGGGCGGCGGTCAGGACCAGGCGGCGAGTGGGGCTGTCGATCGCGGTCGCCGAGCAGTAGCCCTGTTTGCCCCCTTGTATGACGAAGAGCCGCCCGTTGACGACGAAGGGCGGCGTGGTCGGGGTGGTGACCGGAGCGAAGCTGGCGAGGGCGAAGGGATTCTCGGCGCGCGGCGCGTCGAGCGGCGCCGTGTTGCGCATCCGCTGCGGGGTCCAGTACCGAGCCACCCGCGCTGCTTCGCCGACGGCCGCGGAGGCGGCGGGGTGGAGGCGGACCGAGGCGGAGGAGGAGGCGGCGGCGGGTACGGCGAGCAAGGCCGCGAGGCAGGCCAGAACGACGAGCGCGCTCGCCAGGCGCGTTCTGTGCGAGCGCCGTCTCATCGGATCTGGAGCATAGAGGCCGGTGCTCCTGGCCTCGGGTCGTCTGCTCAGGTGACGAGGGGGATGACGCAGCGGTAGTGGCGGGTTTCGGAGGCAGGTGTCCCGTCGAAGAAACCGGATTCTAGGTCGCCCGTATTCGCCACCGTCGCTATGGCGAACGTGTTTTTCCCGGAGAGGGTTACGAAGCTGCTCGACCACTCGTCGTCTTCGTGCAAGTTGACCCCTGGCTGTTTGGCAAACGCTGCCAGGGCCAATGCGCCCGGCAGTGTGCCGCCCTGGGTCGCACAATCGGACGCGGCCAGCGGCGCTGTCGCCGCCGCGACGCTCGGCGAGCTCTGCCAGCAGGCGCCGGCGAAGAGCTGTGTTCCGGGCTTACAGCCGGCGCTGTGGCCGTTGACCGTCTGGGCGTCGATCGCGTTGACGGCGTTGAGCGCGGTCTGGGCGTCGGTAGCACTCTGCGCCGTGTCGGCATGTTCGGCATGCGCCGCGCTCGGCACCATGCCCAGGGTCAGCTCGTTGATGTCGTACCCGGTCAGCGGCCCCGAGATCTGCGCCGCCTTCAAGACCCCCGGCTTCAACCGATTGGCCGGCACCGACCGCATCTTCAACCGGTTCCCCGGCAGCGACTTGGCACGAATCGCCTTCCCGTTCAGCTTCGCCTGCTTAGCCGCATAGACGCTTCCCCCCAGCGCCACAAATAACGCAACCACCGCCACCACCAGTGCCGGCGATTGCCGCCAGATCCCCTGCCCCATGATCAACCCCCAAAAGAAACAGATTGGTTTTCCGATGTCGCGCGAGCTTACGACCGAGGAAGCAAACGACCCAAGCGGATTGGACGAACATCCACTACGGGGATTGCGGTGAGATCACTGCCAGATCATCCGCCGGACATCTCAAAGCCAGCGAGCGCGACCGCTACCAAGAAGCCCTCCTGTCCGGTCTTGGAGAGTCGTGGCTCCGCTTCTTTCTGCAGGGCCAAGAGCCGTTGTCGGGTCGTCTCGAGGATTTTGACCATAGCCTTGAAAGCCAGCTCGTCGTAGAGGACCGGCTCCCAGGTCAGATGACTATCGTCACGCTCGCTGAAGGCGCCGTTCTCGATGGAGCGAACAGCAACTTTGGTGAAGTCCTGCAGTGCGGCGCCTGCAACGCCATCCTGGACTGATTTTGGCAGCTCCTCCCAGCCCGTTCCCACGAAGATCGCCCGCCTCGTGCCTCGGTACATGTGCTTGACGGACCCCCGAACCGGCATCGTCTCCACAAGCTCCAAGGCTCCGAACTCGACTAGTCGCTTGAAGTGGTAGGAGACCTTGCTGAGCTTTTCTCCCGTCTCCCGAGCGTATTCCGAAGGGCTGATGATCCGCCAGCTCGCTATCGCGAGAATGTTGACTCGGAGCGGGTGTGCAAGGGCCTTGGAGAGCCGTGGGTCGAGGAAGTCGGTTCCTTGCAGCTTCGCCCCCGTCTTCCGGGTCTTCCGCGTTTTCGGTTGCTTCGCCGCAGCGGCCATCGAGCCCTTTCTTGCGTTGCCCTTGCGAGACATCTCCATCTCCGACTGTTTACTCAGGTTTTCCTTCCAAAGCGAGGCCGCCCGAGACTAACCAGCCAAAGCGGTTTTTGCCAATCGGTTAGAAGGTCTCCGCAGAACGCTCGAAAAATCTTGAGTATTGAAGTAGCCTTGCCGCCGCGACGCGACGGGCGCCGCCCCTCCTCGGGCTAGGCCCCGGTTCGGTCTACGCCCTACGGAGGGCTCAGTCGCCGGTGCGCTGGGCGCCCCGGCATCGAGTCAGGAGAGGGGGTGAGGCTGGATGAAGGTCATCAAGGCCACCAAGGCGCTTCCGATGCTTTCCATTGTGAAGTCGGGTTAGTCCGCCCAGAAGCAACCGGGACCGGGCACAGCATGAGAGGGCGCTGCGACCCGGTCCCGGTCGGCACGCGTCATCAATGCCTATTCGCTCCCTTGGGTAGGTCTAGCCGCTCGAACAGATCGTCGGCGGTGTGACCGGCCAAGCAATAGAAGTGCTCGATGCAGCCTCGCACCTGCATGGTGAATGCAAGTCGAAGCAGGCCGCCTGGCTCAAGCCGTGAGACGTGGTAATAAGCGTCGGAGGTCGTGAATTGCAGCTCGTGTGCGATCTCGTTCACCGAGAGCGTTCGCCCTCCATCGAGCGCGAGGATCTCGAGGATCGCTACGCGTCTGTGGTGCGTTTCGCGGCGCGCGAGCGCCTCCCAGTCCACGCCGTTCGAGGATGCAGTCGTGGTCATACGCGATGGCGACCCTACGAACCGCACTGAAAATACTCAAGGGTATTGGTGCGCTAGAACACAGCGATCAAGTTGTACTGACTTAGCTGCGGACGATCTGCGAAACCCGCTGATGGCTCATCTCCAGCACGCGAGCTATGTCGGCCATCGGGAGGCCGTCCCGATACGCCTCCCGGATCGCATTGTCGCGGGCACCGCGTAGCTGCTCCGCTGCCTTTTCCAGATCCGCCTCGCGCCGGGCGTATTCCTCGGCAAAAGCCGCAAGACGCGTATGGGCTTCCGGTGCTTGGCGCTTGGGGCGGGCGATGAAAGGGGATGGTGTGCGGTATTCGCGCAAAGCGGTTAGCAGGAATTCGCCCGCAAACCGCCATCTGATGCCGAAACAGATGGTTAACAAAAGCACATTTGCTCAATCAGCATCGTTGCTAAATAGTGGGTTTTTCTGCAAAGGCCGTCAAATGGATGTCTCTTCCGGGTAGGCTGCCGGCCGCTGTATCGAATTAGTTCTTTAGCGATACCTAGAGAGAGCGATTGCTTTCTCTTTGTCGGAAGGCCAAGCGAAATGAGCAGAGGCGGGAGAGGGGTTTGTCGAGTGTTACTGGGCAGCCGTCTTGTGTTTTCGATAGCTAAAAGCAGGGGAGATCACATGGGTTCGTCTACAGGGGGTGCCGGTCGTGCGCGCTATTTAGCTGCGTTTACGACCCTTTTGCTGACCATCTCTGCTGCCCCGGTCCTTGCCGAATCGCCTCCTGGCGATCCCCAAGTACCGCTTCTCTCAGAGTCGCAAGCCGAGACCGCCCCTACGGCCACCGATATCTCGGGGGCGATCGTCGAGGCCGAGGAGCGAGAAGCCGAAGAAGCACGTCTCCTCGAGTCCCCGCAGGCCAAGCGTGAACGCGAGGAATCTCGCTTCGCCTACATCGACCTCTCAGCCGAAGATGCCGTCGAGCTCCTGCGATCGGAGTTCGGCGAGCAGCTGGCGCGAATCGATCAAGACCCCGCCAGGGCGCTCACCGACGTGCAGCTCGAGCGGGCTCTGGGATCGTCCGGGGCATTGATCGACGTTGATGGGCACACGCTGCTCATGGACGGCACGATGCCGGTCAGAGCGCCCAACGAGCAGGGCGACCTGCGCAAGATCGACCTCGAGCTGATTGCAACCGAGGACGGCTATGAGCCGGCAAACCCAGTCATCGATGTCGAGCTGCCCGATGAAGCCGCCGAGCCGATGGCCGTCGGGGAGAGCGGCCTGGCTGTCGAGGCGGTCATTCCGAAGGGAGGAGAGGCGCGGCCGTTCGGCACGAAGGACCTGCTCTATCCGGTGCCTGATCGCGACATGGACCTTCTCGCCGTCCCTCTCTCGAGCGGCCTGGAGCTGTTCGCGAACCTTCGCAGCCAAGAGAGCCCCGAGCAGCTTCGATTCGAGGTGACCCTGCCGGCGGGGGCAGGGCTTCGCCCCGATGGGCACGGCGGCGCCGAAGTGAGCCGCGACGGCAGCTCGATCGCCGTCATTCCCGCCCCGAGCGCTCTCGATGCCCAGGGAACCGACCTGCCGGTCGCCATGCAGGTGGCAGGCAGCACGCTGCTGCTCACGATCGAGCACCGAAGCATGGACGTGATGTATCCCCTGCTCGTGGATCCGGCCATCTCGGATTCCTGGAACGGATCGGTCAGCTGGCACAACGGTGGCAGCCTCGCTGCCCTCAGCGACGGTACCTGGGGTTTCAGCAGCAGCAACTGGGGGCGTTTCTGGCCGGGAACCTGGCCACTTCACGAAGCCGCGAAAGTCGGCGGCTCCGAACGCGGACTCTTCATCACGGCCTACGCGACCTCAGAAAAACAGTGGCCCTACCACTACGGCCAGTGGGGCTACCGAGCGCCCGGCTCCACGACCTATCTGCTTACCGCCGGCATCAGTCCCTTCTGGCGATTTCAGATGGGATGCAACATAACCACGTGGCCGCAGCCCCACGATTTTGCCGGCCTCTGGAGCCCGACCTGGAGCCCGGGTTACGGCTGGATCGACATCAACGTCAACGACGCGGTCAATCAGGGCTACGCGATTCTCGACCCACCGAAAGACTGGCGCGAAAAAACTGCCCAGGAGGTCTACATCGGCCTCGGCACCGGCGCCTATACGACCGAACCAATTCCCTGCCCGCGAGACCTTTACGCGGGCGGCGCCTACGTGTGGATGGACGATGGGGAGTACCCCTCGATCGGCCCGATCAGCGGGATTCCCAGTGGCTGGTTCACCGACTCGCCGCAGCTCTCGATCACGGTCTCGACGAGCGATGCCGGACTCGGCGTGCGTCGGGTCAAGCTCCTAAATGACGGCAAAGGGATCATCGGGGATGACACGGTCGGTGGCTGCACCGGCCTGCGCGCCAAACCCTGCCCCGCTAACCGCAACTCCCAGTTCACCCCGACGGCCGCCAGCTTCGGCGAGGGCATCCGCAAAGGGAATGTCATCGTCGAAGACCCGCTCGGCAAGATCACCGAAGGCGGAGTCTTCACGACGATGGTCGACCGCAGCAATCCGGCGGTCGACTTGAGCGGTCAGCTCGCGACCGTCACCGAGGAGGACGAAGGCGAAGTCAAAGGCGACGAAGACGTCGAGACGCTGCGCCTGCCCGTCTACAACCTGACGATCAAAGCCACCGACATCGGACTCGACAGCGATCCCGAAAAGAAAAAGCGCTCGGGCGTCAAAGACATCGAGGTCTGGCTCGACGGCGTCAAAAAGACGGTCCCATGGGAACCGACGCCGTCTTGCCCGGCCACCAGCTGCTCGAAGGAAGGCACCTACACGCTTCGCCTCGGCGCCCTGCAGACCGCCGGCACTCACAAACTGCTGGTCAAAGCGATCGATTTCGCTGGCAACGAGAAAACCCGCGACATCGAATTCGAATACTTCCCGGCGACCGGGATGAAGGACGAGTACGCGATGCACTACTTTCCGCTTCCCGACGGGACCGGCAACGAAGCCGAAGAAGAGCATCCCGACCGGCCCGAACTCGCCGTCAACGTGATGAACGGCAACCTCGTCTACCGCGAGCAGGACATCGAGGTGGACGGGACCGCCATGGTCGACCTGAAAGTCGAGCGCTACTACAACTCGATGCTGCCCGACTCCGGGAACACGGAGTGGGGGGATGGCTGGACGCTCGCCGAGACTCCCGACCTGGAGCCGGTCGATACCGGTGGCAGCCCGGCGCCCGACGAGGCAGAGATGATCGATGCGAGCGGTGCCCTGGAGGAGGAGGTCGCGCTGCCGATCGAAGCGGGCGCGGAGAAATTCGACCCCACCCTGCAGGCGACGCTGGAGAAGACGCCCGGCGGCTACGACCTCACCGACGAGACCGGAGAGTCGGCGACCTCGGTTCACTTCGACGAAACCGGGCAGACCGAGGCGCTCCTGACCGAAGGCGCCGCCAAGGTCGACTACTCCTACGAAGGCGGCGATCTGGCCGAGATCGAGGTGATCGACCCCTCGACCTTCGCCGCTGACCCATCGGAACTGCAGATCCCCCAACCCCAGCTCGTCACCTCGCCGCTCTATGCCTCTACCTTCGGCTCCAACGGCTCAGGCGACGGGCAGCTCAAATCGCCAGCGGACGTCGCCGTCGACTCCGCCGGCAACATCTACGTCGCCGATCGCGCCAACAACCGCATCCAGAAGTTCGACGCCAAAGGCCAGTTCGTCTCCAAGTTCGGCTCGCCCGGCTCCGGCAGCGGTCAGTTCGTCGATCCGGCCGCGATCGCCATCGACGGCAAAGGAAACATCTGGGTTGTCGACAGAGGCAATTTCCGCGTCCAGAAGTTCAACTCAAACGGGCAGTTCCTCTTGGAGCTGGGACCTGCCGGCGGCGGTGGTGGGGGTGAATTCTTCCTCCCCGAAGGCATTGCCGTCGACTCCAAAGGCAACGTCTGGGTCGCGGACACCTTCAACGGCCGCCTGCAAAAGTACAGCGAAAGCGGCCAGTTCCTGAAAATCGTCAGCTCCAAAGGCTCCGGCCTCGGTCAGCTCGGCAAGCCGACCGGCCTCGACGTTGCCCCCGACGGCAAGGTCTGGGTCGCCGACTGGCAGAACCACCGCATCTCCGTCTTCAGCGAAGCCGGCGAATTCGCCTTCCAATTCGGCGTGCAGGGGAGCGGCAACGGCGCCTTCAACCGGCCCGACGAGGTCGAGATCGACGCCCACGGCAACGTCTGGGTCGGCGACCAGAACAACCACCGCGTCCAGCAGTTCAACCAGGGCGCCGAATACGTCGCCCAGTTCGGCTCCTACGGCTCGGGCGAGGGCAAATTCAGCTTTGCCTACCCGCTGGGGATCGCCACCGACTCCAAGGGCAGCCTCTGGGTTGCCGACACGGGCAACCACCGCATCCAGCGCTGGCGCGTGCCGATCCCGAAACCGACCTACGCCTCCTCATTCGGAGCAAACGGCTCTGGCGACGGCCAGTTCAAATCGCCGGCAGACGTTGCCGTCGACCTCCACGGCAACCTCTGGGTCGCCGACAAGTCCAACAACCGCATCCAGAAGTTCGACGCCACGGGCAAATTCATCGCCAAATACGGCTCGCTGGGTTCCGGCAACGGCCAGTTCAACCGGCCCTCCTCGATCGCCGTCGACCGCGACGGCAACATCCTCGTCGCCGACTCCAACAACCACCGCATCCAGAAGCTCGACACGGCTGGCGAATTCCTCTCCAAGTTCGGCGCCTCGGGATCGGGCGACGGGCAGCTCAACCGCCCCGAAGAGGTGGCAGCCGACGCCAAAGGCAACGTCTGGGTCGCCGACACCCTGAATGGCCGGGTCCAAAAGTTCGACGAGGAAGGCAAATTCCTCAAAGTCCTCGACTCCGGCCAGCTCTACGAACCGACCGGCCTCGACGTCGCCCCCGACGGCAAGGTCTGGGTCGCCGACTGGCAGAAAAACCGCATCTCGATCTTCGACCCAGAAGGCGAATTCAAAAGCAACGTAGGCTCGGTCGGCTCGGGCAATGGCCAGTTCAACCGGCCCGACGCAATCGAGATCGACAACAAAGGCAACGTCTGGGTCGGCGATCAGAACAACCACCGCGTCCAGCGCTTCGATCTGACTGGCGCCTACGTCGCCCAGTTCGGCTCCTACGGATCGGGGCCGGGCCAGTTCAACCTCGATTACCCGATGGGGATCGGCTCAGACCGCGAAGGCCGCCTCTGGATCACTGACCCCTACAACCACCGCGTCCAGCAGTGGCTGAGCGCCAACTACGCGCCCGCCCAGGTTGCCCAGCTCGATCTAAGCGACGGCGATGCCAAGGTCGAAGTCGAGGTCTCTGGCGGCTTTGTCACGACCGTTGCTGGAAACGCAGCCGGCGAACACAGCTACGAGCACGAAGGCGACTTCCTCGTCTCTCACGACGGACCGGAGGGCGAGACCATCTACGAGAAAGACGCCGCCGGGCGGCTCAGCAAAGTCACGCTGCCGAATGGCACCTGGGCGGAGATCAAATACCTCAGCGACAACCGTGTCCAATCGGTGAAAGTCAGCAACGAAGGTGCGGCGGCCAAAACGACCTATTTCGAATACCAGGACGGACCGCCGCGCCGCACCATCGTCGACCCCGAAGACGCCCCGCACCTCACCTACGACATCGGCGAAGACGGCTCGGTCCTCAAGTGGTGGAACACCGAACAACCGCCAGAGCTCAAACTCGCTGGAACGCTCTACGACAACCGCGAAGAGGCCGGGGCCTTATGGCCAGGCGACCACGAACTCGAAGTCACGGCCAAATCCGAAGAGGGAATCGCCTCGCTCATGGTGCTGGTCAATGGCACCACCGTGGTCGATGAGAAGACCTGCTCCCAGAAACCCGAGATCGAAGGGATCGAGTGCAAAGAAGAGGAGAACCCTTGGGTGACCAGCACCGATTTACACGCGCCCGGGCATCTCAACGTAGAGGTGATCGCGACCGACAGCCTCGAACACAGCACCAGCGAGCGGTTCTGGGTCGACATCCCAGAGCCCCTTCCACCACCGGCACCGGGCGCACCGGTTCCGCCGCGGTTCCATGAAATCGCGCAGTTCCGCGAAGACTACGGCCTGGAGGTCGTATTCCCCGTCGCGAACGAGACCGAGCTGAACGAAAGGATCTTCGACCTGATCAAAGCCTGGCACGAACCCAGCACGCCCCTAGGAGAAGTGGCCCGGGCGTCGTGGGAGCGTTGGGGGGTGCCGCTGCGGCCGGCGGACGTGGCCGAGTTGGATTACCGGGAATGGTTCTACAATGTCAACGCGGAAAAGATCGACCATTGGGTCGAAGCGACCAGCCCGGGCAGTTACGCTGGGTATTACATGGATCATCCTGCCGGCGGGGTCATGCACATCGGCTTCATCGATGATCAAGAAGAAGAGCTAGAAAGCCTGAAAACGTCGTTGTCGCTGGAGGCGTGGGCGAGGCTGCAGGTCTACCCGACCACGCCAACTGCCTCCTACCTCTCAGTGCGGGCGACCGCGGAGTCAGTATTAGGCGCGATCGAATCGAACCCCACCCTCGCGAACCTGGTCGTCAGCGTCGAGGACGACGAAGCCGGGAAAGCCACCCGCGTCGGCACGCCGAACGTCGCCCAGGTCGAAAGCATCCTGGACCAGATGCTGGGCGCCAACGCGCCGGTCGCGGCCGAGTACGAGGCGGGCGGCGGAGCGCTGCTGGGCGGTCGCTACCGCAACGATGGCAGGATGCGGGCCGGCGACTACATCAACAGCGACCTTTATTTTTTCGAAGGAATTCCCACGGGGGAACCCTGCACCGCGGGATTTGGAGCCGAAGATAGGCTTCCGAGGTCCAACGGCGGCGAAATCGTGCGGCTGTTCCTCCTCACCGCCGGTCATTGCGCCGTCAAACTCGAAGAGGAAGTGTGGCGCAACAAGTACGACGGAGACCATGACTTCCCGTTCGCGGACGCGGGGAAGAGCGAAGTCGGCAGGGTTGCGCGCAGCGCCTTCCAGTGGGTCGATCGTCCCGAAGGCGTGCGCACCGACGGCACGGCGATTCGGATCAAGCAAGGTGGCATCGTGCCTCTGGCGATATGGGGATGGGACGGCCACGCGCTGCCCACGGAGCCGGCAGGGCGGGCCAGAAAGGGCAACGTCGTCTGTTATTCCGGGGCTATATCGAAGAACGTTTCCTGTGGCAGGATCGTCGCGCGCTCGCTTAACCACCGTGTCACCGGTGGCAGCGCGGCATTTGGCCTCGCTGGGTACTGGGTCAGGTTCCCCGAGGACAGGCGCCCGGTGAAAGGAGACAGCGGTTCGCCGGTGTGGAACCGGCGCACTGGTGCATCGATTGGCCTGGTATCTTTCGGACGACCTCTAGGTTCCTTCGAAGAAACTCTCGTGGCGCCGCTGTTGCATCCTCCCAATATGGCAGCGAATCGGGTTCCGGGAATCCTTCATCATCATGGCATGGCACCGCTTCGACTGAAGCTCGGCGGGTGAGACCGATGGCTTTCGGGATTAGAAAGGCGATCGGCGCATTGGCGATCGCGGTGCTCGTGGGCGCGACCCTGCTCGGAGCTGGGTGCGGCGGGAGCGATGAGAACGGATCCGAGCGTGCGGTCGAGTGGGGACTCGCACCTCCGGTTGGCCCCAACTGGATTCGTGTCAGCGCCGTGATCGAGGCCTGCATCTATGACCAGCCGCTGCTCGAAGCGCCGATCATCGAGTACGAGGACGATCGCGTCTACATCGAACTCCGCCACACCCCGGAAGACGACCTGGGCGGCTGCTTCCTCAACCTCCTGGTTGCCTCCAAAAAAATCACCTTCGAGCGAAGCCTGGACGAACTCGTCATCTTCGACTCGAGCACCGATCCGCCCGAGCAGCGCTGGCCGACTGAGCGACCCTTGCCGCCTGAGCTTCGATGACCGATTGAGTAAGGCTTTGCGGAAAGCGATGGGTGCTCTGTTGGTCGTGATGCTGCTCAGCGCGATCCTGCTCGGGGTTGGATGCGGTGCGGGCGATGACAGCGGATCTGAGCGCGCGGTCAAGTGGGGACTCGCACCTCCGGTCGGCCCCAACTGGATTCGTATTAGCGCCGTGATCGAGGCCTGCATCCATGACCAGCCGCTGCTCGAAGAGCCGATCATCGAGTACGAGGACGATCGCGTCTACATCGAACTCCGCCACACCCCGGAGGACGACAAGGGCATCTGCTTCCTCGGGCTTTTGACCCTCCACAAGACGATCACCCTGGAGCGAAACCTGGACGAACTCGTCATCTTCGACTCGAGCACCGATCCGCCCGAGCAGCGCTGGCCGACTGAGCGACCCTTGCCGCCTGAGCGTCGATGGCCAATTGAGTAAGGCTTTGCGGAAAGCGATGAGCGCTCTGTTGGTCGTGATGCTGCTCAGCGCGATCCTGCTTGGGGTTGGATGCGGTGGGGGCGATGACAGCGGCTCCGACCGTGCGGTCGAGTGGGGACTCGCACCTCCGGTTGGCCCCAACTGGATTCGTGTCAGCGCCGTGATCGAGGCCTGCATCTATGACCAGCCGCTGCTCGAAGCGCCGATCATCGAGTACGAGGACGATCGCGTCTACATCGAACTCCGCCACACCCCGGAAGACGACCTGGGCGGCTGCTTCCTCAACCTCCTGGTTGCCTCCAAAAAAATCACCTTCGAGCGCGACCTGGACGAACTCGTCAGCTACGACAACTTCGGACGAATCACGAGCCTGCCGAGCGCGTATTCAGGCGGCGGTGCGCTGGCGAGCAGCTACTTCAGCAACGATCTGGTCCAAAGCCAGACGCAGGACGGGATCACGAACACCTACGAACTGGACGCTGGTTTGCGCCAGCGCCGGCGCAGTCAGACCGGCTCGCAAACGGGTACTGAAGTCTACCACTATGCCGGCAGTTCGGACGCACCGGTCTGGATCGATCACGGCTCAGGTTGGTCACGAAACATCATCGGGATCGGTGGCGAACTCGCCGCGATTCAGGACAGCGGCACCGGCACGAGCTTGCAGCTCACCAATCTGCACGGCGACATCGTTGCGACCGCCAGCCTGGACCAAGAAGCAACCGGCCTGTTGACGACTTTTGAGTCGGACGAGTTCGGCAATCCGAAACAGGGCTCCGTGCCGAAGTACGGATGGCTGGGCGGTAAGCAGCGACGAACGGAGCTTCCATCTGGAGTGATCCAGATGGGGGTCCGGAGCTATGTGCCAGCGATGGGACGGTTCATGTCAATCGATCCTGTTCAGGGTGGCTCGGCAAATGCCTATGAGTATGCGATGGGTGATCCAGTGAACCTATTCGATCTTGACGGACGCAAGCCCCACGGAAACGTCTGTATTATGAGGATTGGTGTATGCGTCTGCAAACTCCATATCAGGATGTGGTCCCCTAAACGCGGACGGATGGGAGTGCGGCTGGACTTTCAATGTAACCGTGGGTTCGGGGTTTCGAGGGCCGGTGGCTATATCAAGTATGAGCGACGTATACCAGGCGACCCCCTCAAGGGGAAGTTTGAGGAAATCGATACGCCACGTTTTCTTAACCAGCAAAAGGCGGGGGAAGCGTGCCGTGGCACCGATCCTTGTCAGAACGAGTGGACTATCAAAGGCACCTTCGTCTGCGAGCCAGGACAGGAGTATCAGGTCATTAAGTATCATCAAGTTCTTGCCAACATCCGGGGCAAGGGAAAGACTTATTCAGGGGAGGTAAGGGCGCAGGAGTACTGCGCAGCGTAGGAATGACTCAGCGTCAGCTCGACATCTGCTCCTACACTTGCTGTGCCGCTCTCGCAGTAGGCTCTCTGGGACCATGGATCGGCGATCCATCTGGCTACTCCGGGACGGACACCGGCGGCGTCCTCACCCTTGCGGGCGCTGGCGTCGCGGCCTCTGCCACATGGCGGTGGACCGTTTCCTTGCGACGACTGATGCTTATCATCACTCAGCTAGTCGCTCTTCTTTGCATCGGGGTTAGCGTCTATGCCATATACGACATCCGCGACGCCTACATCGGTGCAGACGGAGTCTGGGTTGACCGCGTGAGCTGGGGTTTGATACTTACGCTTACCGCTGCGACTGCGCTCCTTTTGCTTTCCTTTCTTCAACAGCGACGTACTCGCCTCAAGAAGCACTCTTCCTCTGGTTGGCCTAAGGCCGGTCTTTTGGCGGGAATTGTTGCCACCGTGGCCCTAGGAGTATGGATTATGTTTACGGCCGAGTCTGATGGCTCGAACCGAAGCGAGACTAGTCTCTCTAAAGGTTTAGGGCGCGTGATTCCCGCGTACTCATTGAAGGCGGCTGGAGGTAAGTATGAAGGCACGTCATGGGGCGTCTGGTTGTTTGGCCGCTCTCATGGCACTAATTGTTGGGGGACGACGGCCGACAAAGACGAGCCTCCCAGTGAAGAGGGCGCATTGGTCAAGCAAGAAGAAGCATACTGTGGCATGGCGGTCCCGCCGGCCTATTGGAGGCTGGCAGCCCGTATCTCACTGAGCAGCGGTTCTGATCGCCGAACGGGTCTCTTCTATTTCATGCGGCAGGACGTGAGAAGGCTCGATGTACAGATTGCTCGACGAGTACATGGACGTCTAGCTCTGAGCACGATCCGCGTGAAGGGACGCCTTATCACCCCCAGCCAAGCGCATAAGGCTCGCTTGCATGCCAACTTTCGATTCGGAGGGGATGTCATGAACGGGCAGATTTGTGTGAGGAGGGTAGTAGTGTTCGGTTTGACCGGACATCGAGTCGCCGAGACCCCGTCTTCGCGGTGCAGTATTTAGAGGTGCGGCAGATGAAGGGTGACGGTCAAAATCCGTC
This sequence comes from uncultured Solirubrobacterales bacterium, assembly GCA_963703235.1. Lineage (GTDB taxonomy): Bacteria > Actinomycetota > Thermoleophilia > Solirubrobacterales > 70-9 > VRUE01. The sequence goes on from OY969802.1 coordinate 623,951, forward strand.
CAGACATGCGTACCCAGACTGGACCAAGCATGGACGGCAGCTTGCCGCCGGGCAATTACTTCATGCCCATAGGGCCCATTCTTGGGTGGGGCGAACCAAGTTGCGGCATAGCCGTCAACGCAAGTCATCTGCTCGCTAACCACCGTGGCAGCGATGGCGAAGCACCCTTTGGCGTCGCTGGGTACTGGGTCAGGTTCCCCGAGGGCAGGCGCCCGGTGGAGGGAGACAGCGGTTCGCCGGTGTGGAACCGACGAACCGGTGCGTCGATCGGCCTGGTGTCGGCTGGACGGCCTCAAGGCTCCTTCGAAGAAACGCTTGTGGCGCCCCTGCTGCATCCTCCCAATATGCCTGCGAACCGGGTCCCTGGGATCCTTCATCATCATGGCATGGAGCCGCTTCAACTGAAGCTCGGCGGGTGAGACCGATGGCTTTCCGGATCAGAAAGGCGATCGGCACTTTGGCGATCGCGGTGCTCGTGGGCGCGATCCTGCTCGGAGCTGGGTGCAGTGGGGGCGATGAAGACGGATCCGAGCGTGCGGTCAAGTGGGGACTCGCACCTCCAGTCGGCTCCAACTGGATTCGTATTAGCGCCGTGATCGAGGGCTGCAGCCCTGACCTGCCGCTGCTCGAAGAGCCGATCATCGAGTACGAGGACGATCGCGTCTACATCGAACTCCGCCGCACTCCGGAAGATGGCAAGGGCATCTGCTTCCTCAACCTCCTGGTTGCCTCCAAAAAAATCACCCTTGAGCGAAGCCTGGACGAACTCGTCATCTTCGACTCGAGCACCGACCCGCCCGAGCAGCGCTGGCCGACTGAGCGACCCTTGCCGCCTGAGCTTCGATGACCGATTGAGTAAGGCTTTGCGGAAAGCGATGAGCGCTCTGTTGGTCGTGATGCTGCTCAGCGCGATCCTGCTTGGGGTTGGAGTGTGATCTGACCATAATCATCGGTGACTAGGAGGCAGGATCGAACCTCATGAGAGTTCGCAACCTCCTTTGTGGTCTGTTGGGCGTGGTCGTGCCCATCACCATCGGCTGCGGTACCTCGTCCTCCGCGAACTCAAATTCCGGCCCTGGCGATAAACACGAGAGGTCCAGGTTGGATCGACGCGGTCTGGTTAAGGAAACTTGTCTCAAGCCCACTTCGAGATAGCGCTTTATGACAGTAGCGTTTCCCCTCCAGAGAAGCGCTGGCCGCGGTCGCCTAAATGACATCCTGGGGCGCTATTATTTCAGCGTTTTGGCGAGGCTTGGCCGGGTTCACATTGTGAAGAGATAAGCGGGGTCGATATCATGGGAATTGACGTGGAGCGAGGCAGAAAAAGTAGCTGCGCTTGTTGGCTTGCTTGCCTTTCTGGCCTCTACCAGCTTGATCGCCCTTCCGGGTCGAGCCTCTAGCATGGAGCGCTTTTCGCTTGAGGTGACCGAATGTAAGGAGCGAACGGTTGTTGACTACCATGCTCCGTTGGAGCGGATGCGGCCGGCCAGCAACGTTCCTACTAACCGGCTTCCGTTTGGACCCGATGGGCTTCAGTTGGATTTCGGCAGGAGCGCGATTCTCGATCACGTAGCGGCTGTGCAATTTCTCCTTGCTGACGGTACGGGCGATTCTCCACGCCGTATTTCCTACAGGGGGTGGGTGGCGGAAAGCTCCCTGACAGTAGTTCGACGGGGCGGTGCATCTATCCGGACCGTCGCCGAGAAACGGCAGAAACTGACCCGGCTGTTAGGCGACAAGAGTGGAATGATCGCCGTTGGCCGATTTCGTGTCCCCCCGACGGTGGGGTTCTACCGCCTCAGTATCCAATTTCGTCGGAATGGGATGCGAAGTGATCGCTACCAATCCTATTTTCGAGTTGTTCCCCCTCGTTTGGATCTCCGGCTTGCCCTTTCGGCGTCATCATTGTCCACTCCGGCAACTCTGACGTGGCGGCTGGAGAACTTCGGGACCAGTTCGGTAATCTTCGGCTTGAAGTATCGTCTGGAACGTTACGATGGCTCCAGGTGGGTTGTCGATCCTGTTTCACCAGTAGGATTCCCGCAGGTGGGCTTTATCATTGGCCCCGGAGCGGCGGGCGGCTGTCAGTCTCTTCAGCTACTGGCGGGAATGGAAAGCGGTCGATATCGGATTGCCAAGACTGTAGGTATTGGAGGGAGCGGGGTTCGCGAGGTAGCCGCGGAGTTTCGCATCGGATGAACTCTGACGGTCGAGATCGGCGTTTCGCCCTACTGCGGTCAGGCATGCAAGGAATGGAACAGCTCGCCGTTACGCCGCCAGAGAAGCGATGCGCAAAGGTGATTACGGCCCCTTAGCTTGAAGCACCGTTAGTTGATGTCAGGTGCCGGTGTATCGTCGGAGAGGCCGTTCAGTTCCTAGAAGGAGAGTTGCAGATGCACATAGACAGACTCAGCAACGGTGAGAGGATCTCGGGCGGGTCGGCGATCCTGCTCTTGGTCTTAATGTTCTTCCGTTGGTATGGCCTCGGAACGACTGAGAAGCCGAACCTGCTCTTCGAGCTCCGTTTATTCGAGGACGGCGGCAACGCCTGGCAGACGCTAGAGGTGACGCCAATCTTATTGGCGCTGGTGATCGCGGTCACCGCTGGGGCGGCGGTTCGGCGGCTGATCGGCCAAGACTGGGAGCCACCAGTGTCGCCGGGCGCGGTGGTCTGCGTTCTCGGCGCGCTCGCGGCGTGTCTAATTCTGATTCGGATCGTTTTTCCTCCTGACTTGGGGGGCGAATTCGAAGGCTTCACGTTCGAGGCCACCTTGCAGGCTGGCATCTTCCTCGCGCTAGCTGCCGCATGCGGGATCGTCTACGGCGGTCGCCGGGCCATGCAGGAGGAAGGTGTGTCGCTCTCCGACCTACGGCTGCTTGGGCACCGAGACAAAGGGCAGCTGCGTACTCGAGGCGGCCGTTGACGTGCGGTGTGCTCATGTATTCGCCATAGCCGCAGTGACTGCGACGATTTGGATGCCGGGCGGAGCTCGGCTTGCGCGTGTGGAGAGCCAAGGGGGGTCGTGGTGGCTCACGGCAGCAGCTTGTATGGGGTTCCCTGGCGGATCAAGGCGAGTCTCTCGTCGCCAAGCGCTCGAATGCCTCGTAGCCTGGAAATTCACTTTTCAATCGGGGCACCTGGCGACTACAGCGGCGTCGGTTACTTCAGTGTCGTTCCCCTTCCACTGCGGCCATCCTTCGTCTTCAGGGCCAATGCGGGAAGCGAAATCGACAGTTACCCCGAGAGCGATCTGAGCGGTATCGCGAGCAAGCGGGTCGCGACGCTGGTTGTGGCGATGACTAGCGGAGACTCTCTGACCATCCACCCAAGCCTCGCGCCTCGACATCTCCGCAAGCGTTTCCCTTGGTTGAGGGGCTTACGATTCTTCGACGTGTTCTTCCCCGCCGATCGGGAGCCGCGGCTGGTCACGGCGTTTGACCGCAGTGGCCAGGTGCTGGCGCGCCATGAGTTCGATCGGGGCGCCTTCTTCTGAGCAGCCAAAGCGCGCCTCGTCCGGATAGACTTGCTCCACACATTCGGTCGGTGGTCAATGCTGATCCTCAGCCAAGAACGACCAGAACCCGAAGAGTGTCGAGGAATTATCCTCGGTGTCTTCAAGACGGTCAGCTTCCAACGAGATCTCGATCAACTCATACTGCTAGACTCAAGCGCGGATCCGCCCAGGCGCCGCTGGCCAGAGTAAGAGTTCGCAGCCGAGAAAGGGAGGTGGCGGGTGGGTCTAGGCAGACTTAACAACGGCGAGAGGATCGCGGGCATTTCGGCGATCCTCCTTTTCGTCTTCATGTTCTTCCACTGGTTCGGTGTCAAAGCCATCAACACTTCCAACCTACTTTTTTACATTCAAGCGGGCGGGCCGGGGAAAAACGCTTGGGAAGCGCTTGACTACATTCCGATCGTTCTCGTAATCACGGTTCTCGCCACGCTCGCCGTGGCGGCGCTACGCCTTACCAACGCTGTTCGCAAGCCTCCCGTCGCGGTCAACGCGCTGGTCGCAGTCCTCGGCCTCGTCTCGATGCTGCTGATCCTCTTCCGAATCGTCGAGCCGCCTATCTTCAACGTCGAAAGAACTATCACCTTCGAAGGAGCGGTCCAATTCCCGATCTTCCTCGCTCTGCTGGCGGCAGCAGGGGTTGCCTTAGGTGCCTGTCTGGCAATGCGGGAAGAAGGCATCTCGCTCTCCGACCTACGACCGCGTCGACATTGACGTGTGTACATTTTGCCCACATGAGCGACCGCCCAGACGACTTGGGTCCAATTGCGGATTGCCGCCGACGAGGTGCTTTCGGGGGCGCAGGCTTCTTGCATGAGGAATCCTTGACCGAGTCCCTTGTCGAGAGCGGTCGTGAGCGGGTGGCGAGGCTCTTGGCCGACCGCACGCACTTCGTCCTGGGTGATGCCGACTGGCGAGCCTTCACGAAGGCGCTGGATCGTCCCGCAGAGGCGCGTCCGGAGCTGGCGAGGCTGTTCGCCCATCCCTGTCCCGAATAGGGCCTGGGCGGTGCCGCGCTTCGGCGATCCCGGCGCGAGATTTCTGTCGGCATCACGGTTTCCTCGTCGCCGGATAGACTCGTCCGCGTAAATACGGTCGGTGGTCAAGGGAAGTCCGGTGCGAAGCCGGCGCGGTCCCGCCACTGTGACCGGGCCAAGGAAGCCGCGGGCGTGCGTTTTGCGTCAACCACTGGGGGCGACACAGAGCTCCCGGGAAGGTGCGGCCGACTATCCCGGAAGCCAGGAGACCTGTCCCCGGCCAGCCATGACAACCCTCGAGGAAAGGGTGGCTTCAATGCCAAGATTCATTCCATTCCGGCTGGTCGCCGCGTGCGCGCTGGCCTTCGTTCTCGCTCTCTCGACCGCCGCTGTCGCGGTGGCCAAAGGGGTCCCGGCCGATCTGCGGGTGGTGGGGAGCGGCGGCAAGGTGTTGAGCGAACAGACGCTGCAGGCCGGCACGACCTCGGTCCCGACCAGCCCGAAAGCGACCTGCTTCGGCAAAGGCACCGGCGGCAGCGGCAAAGCGGTGACGATCAAAGGCGCGACGGCGCTGGGACTGCTCGGCAAGGCGGCAAAGTCGACGCCCTCGCTGCAGCCGCTCCTGCTCACCGACGCTTTCGATTTCGGCCTCGGCCTGTGTGGGATCGGCGGCTCGGAAGGGACCTCGAAGCTCTCCTGGTTCCTGAAGGTCAACCACGTCAACCCGGAACTGGGCGGCGAAGCGGTGAAGCTGCGTTCCGGCGACGAGGTGCTGTGGGCGCTGGCGCCGTTCCCCTACCCGGACGAGCTGGTGCTGGTGGCGCCGGACCGGGTCATGGCCGGCCATGAGTTCACGGTCCGCGTCTTCGCCTACGACGAGAAGGGCAAGAAGAAGCCGGCTGCCGGGGTGACGGTGAGCGGAGCGGACGGATCGACCGGCGCCGACGGACGCACGACGGTTGTGCTGGAGAAACCCAAGCGGCTGATCGCCCGCCACGGCAAGGACATCCCTTCGAACCGGGAGAGCGTTTGCGTCGGCGGGAAATGCCCCAAAGGCTGATCCCGTGAGCCGTAGCCGCGGCACGGCGGTCGCGATCGCGCTGCTCGGCGCAGCGCTCGCGGCTGCCGGCTGCGGCCTCGGCCCCGGGGAGGGGGTCGGCGAGGTCTCGCTGACCGTGACCCGGGACTACGGCGCCGAGCGGCTCGCCTTCGTCGAGGGCGAGCCGGTCTCCGAGTCGGACACGGTGATGCGGGTGCTCGAAGGCGGCGCCGATATCTCGACCCGCTACGGCGGCGGCTTCGTGCAGTCGATCGACGGGCTGGAGGCGGAGCGGACCGACGGTCGCTCCTGGGACTGGCTCTTCTACGTCAACGGAGTCGAGTCGGCGGTCGGCGCCGCCGACTACCCGCTGCACGGCGGCGAGGCGATCTGGTGGGACTACCGGGACTGGTCGGCGGCGCTGCGGGTGCCGGCGGTGGTCGGGTCCTGGCCGCAGCCGTTCGTCGGCGGTTATGGCGGCGAGGAGCACCCGGTCGCGGTCGAGTGCCGCGGCGGCGGCGCGGCCTGCGAGGCGGTGCGGCGCCGGCTGCAGGACACCGGCGCGAACCTGTCCGCGGCTGGGGCCGGGGACGCGATCCGGGTCCTGGTCGGGCCCTGGGTGCGGCTGCGCAGCGACCGGACGGCGGCGCAGATCGAGGACGGACCGAAAGTGAGCGGTGTCTTCGCCGACTTCGTACCGCGGGGCGGGCGCTTCGAGCTGGTCGGGCTCGACGAAGCCGGCGAGCTGGCGCGGGACCTGGGCCCCGACGCGGGCCTGGTCGCCGCGACGCGCCGCTTCGACACGCCGCCGGTGTGGGTCGTCAGCGGGGCGACCGAGTCGGGCGTGCGCGCGGCCGCCGAGCTGTTGGATGCCGCGGACCTGCGCGACCGCTACGCGGTCGCGAGCGAGAATGGTGACGAGACGGCGCTGCCGATCCCAATCGCGCGATGAGATCGCCCTTCGCATACACACCTCGCACGGGGCCCCTGCAGGCGGCTTCGCCCGGCGCCGCCGTCGCTTACCTCGGCTCGCTCACCGTCGTCGCCTTTCTCTACTCGAACCCGCTGGTTCTCGCCGCCGCCGGGGTCGCCGCCGCCCTCGCCGGCCGCCTGGCGGGCGCCGGACGGGCGGTGCGGGCGGCGGTGAAGCTGGGGCTGGCGATCGCGGTCCCGATCGTCGTCGTCAACGCGCTCGTCGTCAGTCGTGGCGAGACCGTCCTGGCGCGGCTCGGCGAGTGGCCGCTCTTCGGCCAGGTCAACGTCACCGCCGAGGCGATCGCCGACGGCTGCGTCTTCGGCCTGCGGGCCGTGGTCGTGATGATCGCCTTCGCCGTCTACTCGGCCTGCGTCGACCCCGACCGGGTGCTGCGGGCGCTGCGGCCGATCGCCGGCCGCTCGGCGCTGACCGCCACCCTGATCTCCCGCTTGGTCCCTGTGGCCGCCGCCGACGCCGGCCGCCTGCGCGACGCCGGTCGCCTGCGTGGCCCCGCCGCGGCGCCGCTCGGGCGCGCCGCTCTGGCCCGTCGCCTCCTGGCCGGCTCGCTCGATCGCGCGGTCGACGTCGCTGCGACCCTCGAGCTGCGCGGCTATGGCCTCGGTGCGCCGCGCGCGGACTGCGCTGGCTGTGCCGACTGCCGACAGCGCTCGCGCTTCGATGCCCGCTTCTACGGGATTGGCACCGCGCTGCTGACGGCCGCGATCGGCGCCAAGCTGCTGGGGGCGGACGACTTCAGCGCCTATCCCACCGTGCAGGTCGGTGTCTCCGCCTCGACCCTCGTCGTCTGTGCCCTCGTGGTCCTGGCCGGGCTCGGCCCGCTTGCCCGCCGCCGGCGCCCGCGGCGGACCCCAGCGCCCGCGATTCGCGGCTCGGAGGCGGCAGGTGTCTGACCTCGCAACCCATGCCGCCACCGCGTCGCCCGCACTCTGCATAGAGGCTCTCTCCTATCGCTACCCGAACGCCGACCGCAGCACGAAACCTGCATTGAGCCCCTCAGGGGGGCCCAATGTGAGTTTCGCTTTGCGCGACGTCTCCCTCACCCTCACGGCCGGGGAGCTGACCTTGCTGGCCGGCCGCTCGGCCTGCGGCAAGTCGACCCTTCTGCGTGCTGCCTGCGGCCTCGTTCCGCACTTCCACGGCGGTGAGATCGACGGCAGCGTCAGCGTCGCCGGCATCGATGCGCTGAGCGCCGGCCCCGGCGAGCTGGCGGCCGTGGTCGGCTACGTCGCCCAGGATCCCGAGACCCAGGTCGTCTCCACCACGGTTGCTGCCGAGATCGCACTGCCGCTGGAGATGCGCGGCGAACCCGGCGCGTCGCGGGCGCGGGCGGTGGAGGAGGTAGCGCTCGCCCTGGCGATCCCGCACCTGCTTGACCGCACCGTCGACACGCTGTCGGGTGGGGAGCTGCAGCGGGTGGCGCTCGCCGCAGCTCTCGTGACCCGCCCGCGCCTGGTCCTGCTCGACGAGCCCACCTCCCAACTGGACCCTGTAGCGGGCGACGAGCTGATCTGGCTCCTGCGTCGCCTCAACGAGGAGTGGGGGGTCACGATCCTCTTGGCGGAGCATCGCTTGGAGCGCTGTTTGGCCGCAGCCGACCGGGTCGTCGCGATGGATTCAGGTGCGATCGCCTTCGACGGCGCGCCGGCCGACTTCCTCGCTTGGGCACAGGACACCGACACCGCCCTGGAGACTCCCGGCGCCCGGCTGTTTTCCCTGGCCGGAATCGAACCGCTTCCAACTGGCGTTCGCGACGCCCGCCGGATCCTGGTGTCATCCGAAGCCATCGAGGGGGGGAGGGTCGGGGGTCCCGACCGCGCGCTGGGTTTTTCGCCTCTAAGGGAAAGTCTCTCGCCAAGGGGGCAGCGCGAAAAACAGGACGCCGCGCGCGGTCGGGACCCCCGACCCTCCCCCGACACCATGGCTATCGATGTCCGCGATCTGTGGGTGGAGCTGGACGCGGGGGAGACAGCGCGAGATGTCCTCAGAGGGATAGACCTGAGAGTCGAGCGAGGGGAGCGCATCGCACTGATGGGGCGAAATGGGGCAGGCAAGAGCACCTTGCTGCGAACCGTTGCCGGCCTCGTCGACTCGGTGCGAGGCAAGGTGCAGATACCCGACGGCGTTGCCTTGCTTGGCCAGAACCCCAGTGATTATCTGGTGCGGGAGCGGGTCGGCGACGAACTGCCAGGGGAGCAGGGACGGGCGGCGCTGCAGGTGGTGGGGCTTGAGCACGCTGTGGACGCCGATCCGCGCGACCTTTCGGGTGGCGAGCGGCAGCGGCTAGCGCTGGCGATCGCGTTGGCGGGGCGCATGGAGGGCGACGAGCTGCCGGGGCTTGTGGCTCTTGACGAGCCAACGCGCGGCATGGACCGGAGCCGCAAGCAGGATCTAGTCGAGTTGATTGAAGGGCTTGCGGATCGCGGCGCCGGTGTCGTCGTCGCCACCCACGACGTCGAGTTCGCCGCCGCCTTCGCCGAGCGCGTCGTCCTGCTCGGCGAAGGGGTGGCGATCGCCGACGGGTCGGCTGCCGAGATCCTCTCGGGCGGCTGGTACTTCGCCACCGAGGTCGCGCGGATCCTCGATCTGCCGGGGATCGTCACCCCGGAGCAGGGCGCTGCCGCGCTGGAGGCCGAGCGCGGATGAGCTGGGCGCTTGCCAGCTTCCTGATCCTCGGCGCCGTCCTGCTCGGCGGCTTCGCCTGGTACGAGCGCACGCGCCCGAGCGCACAGGTCGTCGCCCTGGTCGCCGCGCTCGCCGCCCTGGCGATCGCCGGCCGCATCGCCTTCGCCGCCTTCCCGAACGTCAAGCCCACCACCGACATCGTCGTCTTCGCCGGCTACGCGCTCGGCCCGGCGCCCGGCTTCGCCGTCGGCGCCCTCACCGCGCTCGTCTCCAACCTCTGGTTCGGCCAGGGCCCCTGGACCCCCTGGCAGATGGCCGGCTGGGGAATGTGCGGCCTGCTCGGCGCCGCGCTGGGGCTGACGCGGTGGCAGCCGAACCGCTTCGTGCTGGCGGCCGTCTGCGGGTTTGCCGGCATCGCTTACGGCGCTCTGCTGAACTTCTCCCTGATGGCGACCTACGGAGGCGAGCTTTCGCTGCAGCGGTTCCTGGCGCTCGAGTCGCGCGCGATCCCCTTCGATCTCGCCCACGCGATCGGCAACGTCGCCTTCGCCCTGGTCGCCGGTCCGGCGATGGTGCGGATGCTGGTCCGCTTCCGCGAGCGGTTCGAGTGGCGAGTGCCCGCCGTCGCCTCGCTGTTCCTGGTGGCCCTGTTGGCTCCGACGGTCCTGTCCGCGCAGGCGCAGGCGGCGGATACCGGGGTCACGGTCAGCTGGCTGAAATCGGTCCAGAACGGCGACGGGGGTTGGGGGCCCTCGACCGACCGCGATTCGAGCCCGGAGACGACCGCCTGGGTGATGCTGGGGCTGGAGGCTGCCGGCCACAACCCGCTCGACGTCGCGAAGGGGGGGCGCACGCCCGTGGACTTCCTGCGCGGCAACGTCGAGTCGCTGACCAGCAGCGGCGACTTCGCGCGCACGATCCTCGCCCTCGAGGGCGCTGGCCTCGAGCCGCGTTCCTTCGGTGGGCGCAACCTGGTCGAGGCGCTTCTGAAGCGGCGGCGCTCCAACGGCTCCTACGAAGGCTGGCCGGGCTCGACTGCCTTCGCGGTGATGGCGCTCCGCGCCAGCGACGCCACCGGCAGCCTCGACGGCACCGTCTCATGGCTCGCCAAGGTGCAGAACGGCGACGGCGGCTGGGGCGACATCCCGGGATCGGTCAGCACCGCCGACGGGACCGCCGCGGTCATGCAGGCGATGCCCCACACGAAGCCGGCGGTCGATGCGCTCACCTATCTGCGCCGCCATCAGCGCTCCAACGGGGGTTTCGTCACCGGCGGCAACGGCGCGGTCAACGCTCAGTCAACCGCCTGGGCGGTGCAGGGGATGCTCGCCGTAGGAGCCGATCCGGCCACGATCCGCGAGGGTGGCGACAGCTCCCTCGACTACCTCGCCGCCCGCCGCGCCAAGGACGGCCACTACACCTACTCGGCGGAGAGCGACCAGACCCCAATCTGGGTCACCGGCCAGGCCCTGGCGGCCGTGGCCGGAGAGCCGTTCCCCGTTCCCACCGTCGCGCGCGAGCCGAAGCCGAAGAAGAGCACCGGCGGGGTCTCGGGCGGCTCGGGCACCGTCGCCCCGCCCTCGACCGAAAGCATCCCGCCCCCGACCCTGCCCGAAACGCCGGGTGCGGAAAGCGGCGCCGCCCCGCCGGGCGGAGCGGCACCCTCGATCCCGCCCGCGACCGGCGGCACCGGGCCGCTGCCCGGAACCCCGGGTGCGACCGTCCCGGAGGGCGCCGAACCGGAATCGACCTCCGCCATGCCCCCGTTCGAAGCAAGCGACAACCCGCCGCCGAAGCCCTGGGCCCCCCTCGGGATCGGCCTCGGCACCGGCGGCCTAGCCCTCGGCGGCGTCCTCTTCCTGGGCCGGCGCTTCGGCTGGTAGGCCGAGTCGCCTCAACGTCCGTTCACCGGTTCTGGGAACCACTCCCGGAAAAGAAACGGCCCGCAGGGCGGGCCGAATCCGGGTGATGCCGTTAGGTGACGGCAACCGCCTGACAACCGGTCCTCGAAGACTACCAAGAGTGTCTCGCTTCGAGCTGAGTTTTCGCGGAGACGCAAGGGCGGGTCGTGAAGCGGGTAACTACTCCGCAGGCCGCGTGACGGTTGCACCTCGGCCCGTCCCTCGCACTCTCAGCGAATTCAGCGGAGGGAGAGGGACTCGAACCCTATCCGGGGTTAACCGAACAACCAGTTGTCAAACGGTTCTCGACACCTGAAGAGGTCACCCTCCGCTGGCGGCGACACTAGCCGCCAATTCCCCCATTTCAAGCCACTTTGCAGCTATTTCACAGAGAAATTTCTCTTCCGTCACATGGGTGCCGGACTTGGTGCGCGGGACGGGGCTATGTTGCACCGGTGGACCTTGAGACCGCGATCCGGACGCGTCGCACGCACAAGGCCTTTGGCCCCGAGCCGCTGACCCGCGAGGAGATCGAGGAGCTGCTGGAGCTGGCGCGTTGGGCGCCGAACCACAACCTGACCGCGCCCTGGCGCTTCCGGGTCGTCGGACCGGAGGCGCTGGCGCGACTGAAGGAGGCGGCGGGCCCTGAGGGCGCGACGAAGCTGGACCGCGCCCCGACCCTGATCGTCGTCTCCTGCGCGCTTGGCGGCGATCCCGTCCAGGACGAGGAGGACCTGCACGCGACCGCCGTCGCCTCCTACATCGTCCTGCTGGCGGCGCACGGGCGCGGCCTGGCCGGTTATTGGCGCACGCCGGGCGTCCTCCGCACCGCGGAGGGCCGGGCAGCGGTCGGCCTCCCCGACGACGAGCGCTTCGTCGGCCTTCTCCATCTCGGCCGCCCGCGCCAGGAGAAGCAGCCGCCGCAACGGCCCCCCGTCGAGCAGACGACCGTCTTTCTCGCCTGATGCTGTCCCGGGCCGCAGCGCTGGAGGCGATCGCGGGGCAGCGCTTCGAGGTGGTCGTGATCGGCGGCGGCGTCACCGGCGCCGGCGTCGCCCTCGACGCCGCTTCGCGTGGCTACTCGGTGGCGCTGCTGGAGCGCAACGACTACGCCTCCGGCACCTCCAGCCGCTCCTCGAAGATGGTCCACGGCGGCCTCCGCTACCTGCAGAACTTCGACCTCGGCCTGGTTCGCGAGGCGCTGCTGGAGCGGCAGCTGATGGTGCAGCTGGCGCCGCACCTGGTCTACCCGACCCCGTTCCTCGTCCCCGGCTTCGCCGAGGCGAAGCGCGATCGCCGCATCGGCATCGGGCTCAACATGTACGACGTGATGGCGACGACGCGGGTCGGTCGCAGCCGTCGCGAGATGCGCTCCGCCAAGGAAGAGGACGAGGACTTCTACTGGTCGCCGGACCGCCACCGCACGGTCGACCGCGAGGAGCTGCTGGAGCTGGTGCCGGCGCTGGCACCGCGCGATCCCAAGGACGCCTACCTCTTCTACGACTGCCAGACCGACGACGTGCGCCTGGTCCTGACCGTGCTCGGCGAGGCCCACCGCTTCGGGGCGGTGACGCTGAACGGCGCCGAGGTCACCGAGCTGCTGACCAGCAACGGCCGCGCCTCGGGCCTGGCCTTCGTCGAGGCCGAGTCGGGGGAGCGCTTCGAGGTGCAGGCCGACAACGTCGTCAACGCCACCGGCGTCTGGGCCGACCGCATCCGCTCCGAGGTGGTCGAGGAGGAGGACGTGCCGCGGATCGCGCCCAGCCGCGGCACCCACCTGCTGCTGGACCGGGCCGACCTCTCGACCGGCTCCGCCGCCTGCGTCGTCCCGGCCGGCGCGGGGCGGGCGATCTTCGCCCTGCCCTGGTACGGCCGCACCCTGGTCGGCACCACCGACAACGACTTCGACGGCGACATCGACCACCCGCATCCGGGCGGCGACGACGTCGAGTACCTGCTCGACGCGGTCAACGCCTTCTTCGGCACCTCGCTGGGGCGCTCGGACCTGGTTGGCGCCTACGCCGGGGTGCGGCCGTTGATCTCCACCGGCGACCCGAAGAAGTCGGTCGACATCTCGCGCAAAGCGGAGCTGTACGAGACGTCGTCGGGGATGCTGACGATCACCGGCGGCAAGCTGACCACCTGGCGGCGGATGGCGAAGCAGACCGTCGACCGGCTGGTCGAGCGCGAGGGCCGCGAGGCGCCCTGCCACACCGCCGAGATCCCGCTCGGGATGGAGGCCCGGCGCGAGGACCTGGAAGGGCCGGACGGGGTGGGGGAGGAGTCGATCTCCCAGCTCGCGTTCCGCTACGGGCATGCGACCCGGGCCGTGCTCGACCTTGCCTGGAAGGACCCGAAGATGGCGCGGCGGATCGTTCCCGGCCGCCCCGACCTGGTTGCAGAGGCGGCGATCGCGGCCCGGCTGGAGCAGGCCCGCAGCGTCGCCGACGTGCTGCTGCGGCGCACCCGGCTGGGGATCCTGGCGGCGCCCCAGCTGCGCAGCGCCGACGCCGTGCGGCCGCTCGCCGAGGCAATGGGGGGCGAGCTGGGCTGGTCGCGGCGGCAGGTCAAGCGCGAGGCCGAGGCCTGGCCGGCCGCGGCCGCGCAGGCGGGCGTCGATCCGGCTGCGGCATAGGCGGTTGCGGTTGGTCTATCGACCCCACTGGGGTGTGGTCGATGTGCCGAGCGCGCACGCCGATGGGGTCCGCGCCTCGCGGTTCACTAACCTGGGGTCATGAGACTTTTCATCGATACCGGAAACGTCGCCGAGGTCGAAGAGATCGCCGCCTGGGGCGTGCTCTCCGGCGCCACCACCAACCCCTCGCTGCTCGCCAAGGAGGACGGCGATCCCGGCCAGAGCATCAAGCGGATCTGCGACCTGGTCGGCGGCCCGACCTCGGCCGAGGTCGTCTCCCTAGACGTCCAGGGCATGCTCGACGAGGGCCGGGCGCTGCGCGAGCTGCACGAGCACATCGTCGTCAAGGTCCCGTTCTGCGAGCAGGGCCTCGAGGTCGCCAGCATCCTGACCGGCGAAGGGACTCCGGTCAACATGACGCTCGTCTTCTCGCCGACCCAGGCGCTGCTGGCCGCTTCGGCCGGCGCCACCTACGTCTCCTGCTTCATGGGCCGGCTCGACGACATCTCGGTCGACTCGACGGTCGTGCTGGAGGAGATCGCCGACTCGCTGCGGGCCGGCGGCATGACCTCGGAGATCATCGCCGCTTCGATTCGCCACCCCGAGCACATCGTGGCGGCGGCGCGGATCGGCTGCGAGATCGCGACGACTCCGGCCAAGGTGCTGCGGCAGATGCTGAATCACCCGCTGACCGACGCCGGCGCCGAGAAGTTCCGCAGCGACTGGCAAGGCCGGCCCGAGTTCGGCGAATGGCTGGGCGAGCTGACGCGGAAGCGCCTCGCGGCGACCGGTTGAATAGCCTGCCGCTGCGATGACCAAGACCGAGCTGGAGTCCAAGCATCTCGCCGAGCTGCACGTGCTGGCCGCGAAGGCTGGCATCGAGCGCTACCGGATGCTGGGGCGCGCCGAGCTGATCGAGAAGCTCGCCGATGGGGGAGACGGCGGTGGCTCCGCGTCCGGCGGGGCACGCCGCTCGGGGTCCGGCCGTCCCCGCCGCGCTCGCGAGGAGCGGCCGCGCCGGGAGCAGCAGCAAGAGAAGCCTCGTCAGCAGAAACCGCGCCAGGAGAAGCCTGCCGAGGGGGGTCGCCAGCGCCGCCGCCCCGAGGAGGGGCGTGGTGGCCGTCGCCGCCCGGAGCAACGCGAGGGTGGCGGTCGCCAGCAGCAAGCAAGGGGTCGCGAAGCCGAACCGGCGCCGGCGCCGCCGCCGGCGCCGCCCAGTGGGCCCGCTGAAGCTGCCGGGCCCACCGGCGAGCGCCCGAAGCGCAGGAGACGCCGCCGCCGTTGGGGCCGGCGCGGCAAGGGCCTGCGCGTCCACGACCTGTTGTTGCCGGCCGCCGCGGGGCGCCAGTCGATCGTCTACGCCGAGAGCCGGGAGACCTGCACGGCGCTGCTGCGAGAAGTCGCCGCCCAGCTTTCGGATGCTTCCAAGGGCCCGGACCCGCTTGTCCTGCTGATCGACCCCAGTCCCGAGGAGCTCGCCGACTGGCGCCGCGACGCGCCCCAGGCCGAGATCGTCGCCGCCGGCAAGGCCAACCACGCCGACGACGCGATCGCCCAGGCGATCCGCCGCGCCGAGGGCGGCGAGAACGTCATCGTCATGATCGACTCCCTCAGCCGCTTCGTCGAGAGCTACGGCGACGCCGACGGCGCCCGCGCCCTGCTCGACACCGCCCTAACGGCATCGCAGTCGGGCGCCGGCTCGCTCACAGTCGTGGCCGCGGTAGAGCGCTCCGGCTAGCGGGCCTGAGTCAGCCGCGGTAGGCGATGCGGCGCCAGGAGGGCTCGCGGGAGAGCTCGATCAGCTCGTTGCTGCGCTCGGGCTGGACGTAGCCGAAGGTCTGGGTGCGCTCGTCGAAGACGACGTCCAGCTCACCCTCCATGACCCGCTGGTCGAGCCAGGCGCCGCGGAAGACGAGGCGGCGCAGCCAGTGGACGAGGCTGCGGTTGGCGGGGCCGACCAGGTCTTCCCAGTTGGCGTTGATGTGCTCGCCGAGGCGGGAGCTGGGCTCGGCGATCTCGCCGTTGACGGCAAGGTCGAGCAGGTCGTCGAGCTCCTCGCGGCTGAGGCCCTGCTGGACGAAGCCCAGCTTGGCCGCGGCCTGCTCGACACGCTGCCCGAAGTCCTCTTCGTTGAAGGCAAAGCGGAGCTCGCCGTACTCGAGCACGTAGTCGGAGCCAGACTCGTAGTTCCCTCTGCGGGTCGTCTTCTTGTTCATTCGAGTTGAAGCCCATCCCACTCCCGCAAGCCCAGCGGGGGCAGGTGCTGGATCATGCCTGTCATCGTAGCCCGGCGCAAACGAGCGCCGATCGTTGAATGAGCGTTTGCACTGGGCGAAGGGGGAGAGCTCGAGGCGGCTGAGCCTTCCATCCCCATGCCATCCGCACCGCTCGCTCGCCGCCTGCGCCGGCTGCCGGTCGCGACCGTGCTGGAACGCCGTGTCCGGGTTGCGGTTGGGCTTCGAGCTCGACTGCTCGGTCTCGCCCTGCTGGTTCCCGAGCGCGCCGGCACAGGCCTGCTGATTCCGCGCTGCAACAGCGTCCATACCTTCGGCATGCGCTTCGCGCTCGACCTCGTCTTCCTCGACGCGGAAGGCCAGCCGCTGGCCGTTCGATGCGGCGTACCGCCTCGGCGCTTTGCCGTCGAGCGGCGCGCCGTCGCCGTCCTCGAGCTGCCGGTCGCGGCCGCCTCGGCGTCGCTCGTTGCAGGAAAGTGCGAGCCCGAGGGGGGAGAGTTTCTGTCTCTGGGCCCTTAGTGGGGGATGCTGCCCCAGAGGAAAGAGATCGCCAGCGTCGTCGTCTGCGAGGACGACACGACGACGCTGGAGCTTCTTTGCGACCATCTGGTCGCCGATCGCTTCGGCGTCCTGCCCGCGCCCAGCGCCTCCGACGCGCTGCGCCTCTGCCGTTACAAGCAGCCGGACCTGATGGTCCTCGACCTGTCGCTGCCCGACGCGTCGGGGCTCGACGTCCTGCGGGAGATCCGCGAAGCCGACGGGATCGCATCGCGGTTCAACCCGCGGCTGCCGGTGATCGTCCTCAGCGGGCGCGGTGGAGAGGACGACCGGGTGCGGGGACTCGAGTTCGGCGCCGACGACTACCTGACGAAGCCGTACTCCTACCGAGAGCTGCGGGCGCGGATCGGTGTTGTGCTGCGCCGCGGTGGCTCCGGGCGCGACGGGCCCTGTCGGGTGGGCGACGTCGTCGTCGACCCGGCGCGACGCCAGGCCTGGGTCGGGCGGCGCGAGCTGAAGCTCGCCAACAAGGAATTCTCGCTGCTGCGAGTGCTCGCCTCCGACCCGCACCGCGTCTTCTCCAAGCGCGAGCTGCTCGGCGAGGTCTGGGGCTACCGGACGCCGGCCAAGACGCGGACCCTCGACTCGCACGCGAGCCGGCTGCGCCGCAAAATGGACCCCGAGAAAGGCCGCTACGTCGTCAACTGCTGGGGCGTCGGCTACCGGTTGCTGGACGGATGAGCGGGCTGCCCGAGACCGTCGCCGGCTGGCCGATCGCGGCCTCGATCGCCGCCGCGATCACCGCCCGCGGCTGGCGCGCCGGGCGCCGCCGCAGCGCCCTCAACGAGGCCCTGCACGAGCTGCGGCGACCGCTGCAGGCCATTGCCCTGGCCTGCGGCGAGCGGACCGCCCACCACGTCGTCGAGGGCTCGGTCCAGCAGGCGGCGGTGGCGCTGGAGCGACTGGATCGCGAGATCAACGGCGGCGGCGACTCCCGCGCTGGGACGAGGGAGACGATCCCAGCCCGACCGCTGCTCGAGTCGGCGGTCGCCCGCTGGCGCTCGCGAGCGAGCCTCGCCGGCGGCACGTTGTCGCTGCGCTGGCGCGCGGGAGAGACCCTGATCGAGGCGGAGCCACTCGGGGTCGCTCAGGCGCTGGACAACCTGATCGTCAACGCGATCGAGCACGGCGGCCCGTCGGTGGTGGTCGAAGGACGCCTGCGGGGAGATCGCCTGCGGGTGATCGTGGCCGACTCGGGCCGCGCGGCGCGCGCGGCCGCGCGGCGGGGAGCGCCGGCCGAGGTGATCGCGCGATTGGCGGGCCGGCAACGGCGCGGTCACGGCCTGGCGGTCGTGCGCCGCGTCGCCGACGTCCACGGCGGCCGCTTCGCCCTGCGGCGCTCGGAGCAGGGCTCGCTCGCGGTGCTGGAGCTGCCGCTGGCGCGCGTGCGGGACGAGCCAGCCGCATGAGCCGGCGCGGCCGGGCCCTTGCCTTCCTCCTGCTCGCACTGCTTGCGGCGGCCGCGGCGGCGGCGATCGCCGACGGGTACGGCTCCAGCGTCGCCCGCGTCTACGGCCCGTTGCGGCCCGTGGTCGTAGTAGGGGGAAAGCTCCCTACCGGGAGGCCGATCGGGCCGGCGCAGGTCGCGGATGCGCTGGCGGTTCGCCGCGTGCCCGAGCGATTCGCCCCGCCGGACGCGCTGATCGACCCGGCCGAAGCCTTGGGGCTCGTCGCCACGACCGCCCTACCCGCCGGCTCCTACCTGCAGGCGACGCAGTTGAGCGCGCCACGTTCCGGCGGCAACGGCACCCGGACCCTGGCTCGGGACCGCCGCCCGGTCGAGATCACGGTCAGCGGCGCCGGGGCGCTGCTTGCCGCCGGCCCGGCGCCTGCGGGCGCAAGGGTCGACGTGGTGGTGACGAGCGAACCCAGCGGGCCGGGGCCGGGACGCACCTACGTGGCGGCAGCCGGCGTGCCGTTGCTGGCGTTGCGCCCGGAAGTCGAAGGAACGGGCGGCGCTGCGGCCGCCACCCTGGGGCTGACGAAGCGCCAGGCACTGCTCCTGATCGCGGCCGAAAGCTTTGCCCGCAAGGTCACCGTGCTGCCGGGGGCCTGAGGTGGAGGCAAGGCAACGACACCTGGAGGCCCTCGCTCACTCGCTGCGGGAGCGGCTGATCGAGCGCCGCAGGGCTGGCGCCGCTATCGGAGAGCTCCCCGGCGGCGAGCCCGACGAGGAGGTGCGCGAGCTGGTCGGCTGCGAGGCGGCGCCGCTGGCGGCCGCGGAGCGCGAGGCGGTCGTCGCCCGCATCCTCCGCGACACGGTGGGCCTGGGGCGGCTCGAGGACCTGCTCGCCGATCCGGCGGTCGAGGAGGTGATGGTCAACGGCCCCGATCGCGTCTACGTCGAGCGGGGCGGTCGGATCGAGCCCACCGACATCGCCTTTGCCGACGAGGAGGAGCTGCGCAACGCGATCGAGCGCATCCTGGCTCCGCTCGGCCGGCGGGTCGACGAGCTGAGCCCGATGGTGGACGCGCGCCTCGCCGACGGCTCGCGAGTCAACGTGGTGATCCCACCGCTGGCGATCGACGGCCCGGCGCTCTCGATCCGCCGCTTCGGCGCCCACCGTCCCGGACCGCGCGAGCTGGTCGAGCTTCGCACCCTCGACGAGCCGCAGCTGGCGTTGCTCGAACGCGCCGTCTCCGAGCGACGCAGCATCCTCGTCAGCGGTGGCACCGGGTCCGGCAAGACGACGCTGCTCAATGCGCTCTCCAGCTTCATCGCGGCCGGCGAGCGGGTGGTGACGATCGAGGACGCGGCCGAGCTGCGCCTGCAGCAGCGTCACGTGGTGCGGCTGGAGAGCCGGCCGGCCAGTGTCGAGGGCAGGGGAGAGGTGGCGATTCGGGATCTGCTTCGGAACGCGCTGCGAATGCGCCCGGACCGGATCGTGATCGGAGAGGTTCGCGGCGCCGAGGCGCTCGACCTGCTGACCGCGCTCAACACCGGGCACGCCGGAGCGCTCTCGACGGTTCACGCGAACTCGCCGACGGACGCCCTGCGCAGGCTGGAGACGCTGGCTCTGATGGCGGGGGTGGGCCTGCCGCACCAAACGATCGCCGAGCAGGTGCAGCGGGGGCTGGATCTCGTAGTCCACCTGGAGCGCTGCGCCGACGGCTCCCGGCGGGTTGCCGAGATCGCGAAGGTGGGCCCCTGCTCGCGTTGATCGGCGCGCTGGCCGGAGGCCTGACGGCGCTTGCCGCCCGCGAGGCGCTGCTGGCGAGCCCGGCCGCGGCTCGGTGGTTGCGGCTGGCGTTGGAGCCGCTGCGCAGGGCCGGGCGCGAGGGCTATGCACCATCGACGCTGGAGCGGCGCCGCCTCGCGGCGGTCGGGGCGGCCGCGGCCCTGCTGGCCGGATGGCTGTTGGGCGGAGTCGCGGTCGCGCTGCCGCTGGCGATCGCCGGCCCTTCGCTTGCCGCCTCGGCGGTCGCGCGCCGACGCAGGCGCTATCGCTCCGCGGTCGAGCGCGCCCTGCCGGAGATTGCCGCTGCGGTCGCCGACTCCTTGGCCGCCGGACGGTCGCTGCGCGCCTCGCTGACGGCGGCGGCCACGTCGCTCGATGGCCCGGCTGCGGTGGAGCTGGCCAGACTGGGCGCGGAGCTCGAGCTCGGCACGCCGACGGTGGGTGCGCTCGAAGGCTGGCGGCGACGGATGCGCTCCTCGCGTGTCGACGCCTTCGCGGCGGCGCTGCTGAGCCAGCGTCTTGCCGGCGGCGATCTGGCCGGCCTCCTGCGTCGCTTCGCCGAGGGAGCGGCCGAGCGCGACCGGGCCGCCGAAGACGCCAGGTCGGCCACCGCGCAGGCTCGCTTCACCGGCCTGCTGGTCGTCGCGATGCCGACCGGCGGCGCCCTCTTCGCCGAGCTGGTGCGGCCGGGTTTTCTCGCAAAGCTGCTGGGGACGCCGGTCGCGGTGGCGA
Source organism: uncultured Solirubrobacterales bacterium (assembly GCA_963703235.1). Classification (GTDB taxonomy): domain Bacteria; phylum Actinomycetota; class Thermoleophilia; order Solirubrobacterales; family 70-9; genus VRUE01. The sequence continues at coordinate 644,337 of OY969802.1, forward strand.
TGCTCGCCCTCGCCGCCGGCCTGCAGTTGGCCGGCTTCGTCGCGATCCGGCGTCTCTCGAAGGTGGTCGAGTGAGCCTCGCCGCGGTCCTCGCCGCGATCGCGGCCCTCTTCGCCTGCGCAGCGGTCCGCGAGGCGGCCACGGGCGGCGCGCGAGCGCTCGGCATCCTGCCTGGTCTGCCCGGGATTCCGGGACGGGCGCATGTGGTCGCGAAGCTCGCCGGCGCGGCGCTCGGAGGCCTCGCCGCGGTTCTCGCCGCTCCGGCGGCGCCGGGCCGGCTCTCGCTGCTCGTCGCGATCGGTCTGCCCGCCGCCGGCTTCGCGATGCCCGATGCGTTGCTGGAGCGCGAGGCGCGCCGCCGCCATCGCCGCCTCGTCGCCGCCCTGCCGGACGCCCTCGACCTGCTTGCGGTCAGTGTCACCTCCGGCCGTTCGCCCGCGGCCGGCTTCGACGAGATCGCGCGGAGCGGGGCAGGACCGCTCGCGGCCGAGCTGCGGATGACCGTCGCCGAGCTGAGCTGCGGTCGGTCGCTGGCCGAGACCCTGCACTCGCTGCGAGGTCGGGTGCCCGGCAGTGAGATCGCGTCGCTGTGCGCCGCGATCGAGCGCTCGCGCCGCTTCGGCTCGCCGCTCGCGGACCAGCTTCGCCGGCAGGCGACCGCCCTGCGCCGCGACCAGCGCCGCGCGGTCGAGGAGCGCGCCGCACGCGCCGCCCCGAAGATCCAGCTCGTCGTCGCCCTCGTTCTGGTCCCGTCGGTCCTGCTGATGATCGCCGCCGGGCTCATCGCCAACGCACATTCACTATTCAGCTTCACCCGATAACAAACTCAAACTACCTGATCGAGTAGTCATTTTGCACCAGTGGGTGCTTACTCACCACTGTTACATTTTGGCAGACACTCGTCTGTACTGGATGGGGCCTTATTTGGTTTTCGTAGCTTACGTTAAGCCTCACCGCTCTCACTAAAAGTTAGGTGTACATCGCAGAAACACTGTGGTACAGATGCAACACCGCAACGTTCGGGCGGGGTAGCCCGGGCTACTAGGGGGGACAACAGATGTCCAGTCAAGGTGGGGTTGGCCGCAGGGCGGCGCCAAATCGTCAGGTGTGGTTCAGGCGGCATACGAGGCTGACCGGTGGGCTGGGGGCCCTCGGTTTGCTTGGCCTGCTCGCGGTCCTGGGCAGCATGCCGATCGGCGGCGCCTTTGCGGCGTCTCCCTGCGTGGGGACCCCCACCACTAGCGCCGACGGGACGACTGTGCGTGGGAGCGCCTGCCGGGACGTGCTGGTCGTGACCTCGCCGCGCGCCCGCCAAGTCATCGGCGGCGAAGGCGATGACTTGATCTACGTCAACCCGAACGTGGAGGTGGTCGAAGGCGGAGGCGACGACGACGTCATCTACGGCGAGCTTCCGGAACCGGGCACGGCGGGCGTCGTCTACGAAGAGCTTTCTCCGCCAAGCTCGGACGACTCGCTCGCGACGGCCAGCCTCCAGGAAGTGAGCTGCGATCCGAAAACCAAAGAAGGAAAAACCTGTTACGGCGGCGACGGCAGCCAGGAACTGATCGGCGGTTCGGGTAACGACAAGATCTTCGGCCAGCGCGGCAACGACGTGCTCAAGGGCAACGGCGGCAACGACCAGCTCCTCGGCGGCGTCGGCGACGAGCTGCCGGCCGATGGCAGCGCCGGCATCGCCGGCGGCACCGGCAACGACCTGCTCAGCGGCGGTCTCGGCACCGACAGGCTCAACGGCAACCAGGAAAGCGACCTGATCCGTGGCGACGGCACGATCGACGCGCTCTCGGACACCGGCGAAAGCGGCACCGACACGCTGAGCTTCGCCACAGCGGTCACCCCGGGCTTCCACGGTTCCATCTCCGTGGCGAACTTCCCGGCCGACAGCGACAGCGAGGACCGCGGCGTCTACGTGCGCTTGGACGGCGTCGAAGTCTGCGCTGGGCCCGAAGGGCCGCTGGAGGCCTGCAACAACGACGCCCGCTATGGCGGTGGCAGCGACGACGTCAACGGCGGCTTCGAGAACGTGATCGGCTCGCCCTTCGCCGACGTGATCGTCGGCTCGTCGGCCGCCAACCGGATCGACGGCGGCGGTGGCGCCGACGTCATCTACGGCAACGAAGGCGACGACCAGCTCTACGGCGGGGCGGATGGCGACTTCATCAATGGGGACGGTGGCAACGACACCGCCTTCGGCCAGGGCGGCACCAACAACTGCGTCGTCGAGACCGCCAACGAATGCAGTGGCTCTGCCGAAAGCGTCAACCAACGCGACCGCAGCAAGATCAGCGTTGGCTACATGGTGACGAGCGCTCCCGCGAGCCTGAACTGGGTGCAGCTGTACCTGGTGGGGAGCACCGGCAAAGACGACGTTTCGATCAGCTTCGGTTTCGTCTCCTCGGTCGGGCACGTCGTCTTCACCGCCCAGGCGGGATCGGCGCAGTTCGACACCAGCGGCAACGCGCAGTCGGCCAACTGCACCTACGAAGCGACGAAAGTCGACTGCGCCCTGCCCAAACCGACCGACGCGATCAACGTGGCCGGCATCGGCGGCAACGACAAACTCACACTCGGCATCACCGAACAGTTCTGGGAGGCCACCTCGCCGGTGCTGCTGGGCGGCGAAGGGAACGACGAGCTCTTCGCCACCGGCTTCACCGAGGACATGCTCGTCGACGGGCCGGGCAGCGGCGAAGACACCCTCTACGCCTACGGCTACGACGACGCGCTGATCAACAACGAGGGGAAAGACAGCCTCCAGGGCGGCAACGGCAACGACCTGCTGCTTTCCGCTAGCAACTGCAACGGGGACACGCTCCAGGGCGCCGAAAGCGGGGCCGGCGACGGCACCGCCGTCAACAGCTCCTCATGGGCGAAGCTGCCCACCGGCACCGTCGTCGCCGACCTCGAAGCTGGTACCGCGGGTGACATCTACTCGGGTGGTCCCGCCTGCAGCAGCGGGACCAAAGGGACGTTGGCGAACATCGACGACCTCGAGGGAAGCAGCGGCAACGACCTGCTCTACGGCGATTCGCTCGGGAACAACCTCCTCGGCCGCCTGGGCAAAGACGAGCTCTGGGGCCGGGACGGCGGCGACCGCCTCGAAGCCAAAGACGAAACGGCAGAGGTGGGCGGGGGCGGCGCCGGGACCGATAGCTGCGTTCTCGACGGCAGCGACAAATTCAACAGCTGTAATCCGTAGCAATCAAAAAATGACGGGGGAAAAATGACAGGGGAGCGAATTGAGATGAAAGCATTAGTCCACAGGCCACAGAAGGCATTCACCATCGTCGGCGCTCTCCTGGCCAGCATCGCGTTTTTCTGCGCCAGCGCGACGAACGCTTCTGCCGTCACGCTGGGGCTCGCCTACAGCGGCCAGGGCTACGAGCAGAACGCCGGCGACTGGGATGCGATCCAGCACTCCGGTGCGAGTGTCTTTCGCCTGCAGATCAATTGGGGTACGAAAAACTCGCAGGGGTGGAGTCCGTACGACAAAGCCTTCGAGCTCGCCGGACAGCGTGGCGTCACCATCCTTCCCTTCCTCTACGGAAACTCCAACGGCTCCCAGCAGTTCCCGACCGAAGGCGAATACGGCGCCTGGGCCCAGTGGACGAAAGAAGTCGTCCATCGCTACGGACACAACGGCAGCTTCTGGGAAGGTAAGTCGTACTACGAGCCCGTACAGGCTTGGGAGATCTGGAACGAGCCCAACTTCGCGGCGAACAACCCCGGAGGCTCGACCGTTCAGCCGGAAAACTACGCAAGGTTCCTGAAATCCGCGGCACAGGCGGTATGGAGCGCCCAGCTCGAAAAAAGCGCCAACGCGGTCGACGTTCTCTTCGCCGGCCTGTTCTCCGCGGGGGAAGAAAGCTCGGGCTTGATGGGGGTCAGGAAATTCCTCGAAAAAGCCGACAACGTCGCTGAAACCGGCTCTTATTTCAACCAGCTCTCCCTGCACCCGTACGCGTTCCTCGACTCGCCAGGCAAAACGCGGGTCGAAAAGGTCAAAGAGAAGATCCAGGAAGGCCGTACGGCCCTGAACGACTTCTTCAGCAGCGGCAAGCAGATCGCGATCACCGAGCTGGGCTGGGCCGCCGAGCCGTTCGAACTCGGTGTCAGCGAGACCCAGCAGGCGAGCCTGCTGACCGACAGCTTCGACATGATCGAGAGCAACAGCGCAACGTGGAACGTCAGCTCGCTGTACTGGTACTTCTACCGCGACACCAACGGCTCCGCCTGGGCGCAGCACGCCGGGCTGCGGGCCGAAGACGGCCGCTTCCGGCCGTCCTGGCACGCCTACCAGGCTCAGACCGGCGCGCCGCCGTGGACGCCACCGTCGCCGATGATCCAGGGGGAGGACGACAACGTCCTCGGTCCGCACGTCGTCGGACAGTCGAACGGCACTATCGACGCCTTCTACCGGACGCCGAGCGGAGCGCTTGGCCACTCCTGGACGCAGGGCGGCTCCTGGGGCGAGCAGCCGATCTCGGGGACCGCGTTGCACGCCTCCTCGGTCCCGCACCCGGTCGTGCAGCCGGGCGGGGCCATCGACGTCTTCTGGCGAACGTCGGCCGACGGCCTCGGCCATGCCTGGCTCGACTCTGCCGGCTGGCACGCCGAGACGCTGTCGGGAACGCTCGCCTCCGAGCCGCACCCGGCGGCGCAGCCCGACGGCACGATCGACGTCTTCTACAAGACCCCGAGCGGCGGACTCGGCCACAACTGGTACCAACCGGGCGGCTCCTGGTCCTCCAACACGCTGTCTGGCTCGGTGGCCTCCGATCCATATCCCGTGGCACAGGAAAGCGGCACCGTCGACGTCTTCTACCGCACCTCCAGCGGTGCTCTCGGTCACAGCTGGACGCAGGGCGGCTCCTGGAGCGAGCAGCCGATCTCGGGGACCTCTCTGCACTCCGCCTCGGTTCCGCACCCGGTCGTGCAGGAAAACGGCACGATCGACGTCTTCTGGCGCAAGCCCGACAACGGGCTCGGCCACGCCTGGATCGACGGGACCGGCTGGCACGCCAACACCCTGGCCGGATCGCTCAACGGCGACCCGCACCCGGTCGCCCAGCCCGACGGCACGATCGACGTCTTCTTCCGCAACTGGAGCGGCGAACTCGGCCACGACTGGTATGAGCCCGGCGGCTCTTGGAACGGCAACGTGCTGACCTCGGGGCTGACCTCGGAGCCCTATCCGGTGGCTCAGACCAACGGCACGATCGACGTCTTCTGGAAAACCGTCGGCGACGGCGTCGGCCACGCCTGGACCCAAGGCGGCTCCTGGAGCGCCAACACCGTCTCGGGGACGATGGAACCGGGCGCGGCCCCGCACGCGGTGGCGCAGCCCGACGGCACGGTCGACGTCCTCTACCGTAGCCCGAGCGGCGGCCTCGGCCACAGCTGGTATGAGGCTGGCGGCTCTTGGTCCTCCAACACCCTGTCCGGGTCCCTGGCGGCGCCGCCGGCACCGGGCAAATTCTCCACCTCGAGCAAATGGAGCACCTGGTCGACCGCCTACACGATCCAGTTCGCCGACGTCAACGGCGACGGCAAAGAGGACATCGTCGGGCGCAACTCCTCCGGCGACGTGCAGGTCGGTCTCTCGACCGGCTCGGGCTTCGCCACCTCGACCAAATGGAGCACCTTCTCGACCGCCTACACCTTCGCGCTAGCCGACGTAAACGGCGACGGCAAAGCCGACGCGGTGGGACGCAACTCCTCCGCCGAAAGGCAGGTCGGCCTCTCGACCGGCTCGGCATTCGCCACCCCGACCAAATGGACCACCTGGGGCAGCGAATACTCGTTCGAACTCGCCGACCCCAACGGCGACGGCAAATACGACACGGTCGGCCGCCACCCCACCACCGGAGACCTCAGGGCCGGCCTCTCGACCGGCTCTGGCTTCTCCGCCTCCACCACCTGGGCGACCTGGGGCAGCGCCTACACGATGCACTTCGACGACACCGACGGCGACGGCGACGAGGACGTCGCCGGTAGGAACCCCTCCACCGGCGAGCTGCGGGTCGGGGTCTCAAACGGCAGCTCGGCCTTCACCGGCGCCCACCGCGGCTACTGGTCGGGCAACTACACGCTGCAGTTCGACGACGTCGACGGCGACGGCAAAGCCGACGCGGCCGGCAGGCACACGAGCTCCGGCGACGTCCGGGTCGGGCTCTCCACGGGCAGCGCCTTCGGCCCCCCCGGCAGCTGGAGCTCCTGGTCGACCGCCTACTCCTTCGACCTCGCCGACGTCAACGGCGACGGCCGCAAGGACGCGGTCGGGCGCAACTCCAGCGGCGACGTGCAGGTCGGGCTCTCGGCCGCGAGCTGATCCAACGGAAATCCTGAACGCCTAAGGGGGCGACCGGCGGCTCTGCGAGCCGCCGGTCGCCCCCTTTCGCATTTGGCAACGGCAGGGGCCATCCGTCGAGTGCAACGCGCCTTGCGCTTTTTGGGGGTGGGGAGGGGTTGTGTTGCAAAGTGGGAGAGAGTGGGCTATTGTGGCCGACGAGTTGAAGCCCAAAGGACCGGGGTGGTGAGGTTCCTCCCACCTCATCACTCCGGTCCTAACTCTCTTCAGGCCGCAGAAAGGAACCCAGGGGATGGCATTTCGGGGTCTCTACGAGCACAGCCTCGACTCCAAGGACCGCCTCACCGTTCCGTCCCGGTTCCGAGCCGCGCTCTCCGATGGCGTTGTTCTCTCCAAGGGCTTCGACCCCTGCGTCTGGGTGCACACGACCGAGGAGTTCGAGCAGCTCTCCGATCGCTTCCTCGCCCCGCACAGCCCCTTCGGCGGCGATGCGCGCCAGTTGCGCCGCCGCTTTCACGGCGGCTCCTTCGACGAGAAGCTCGACTCGGCCGGGCGCATCAGGGTCCCCAAGCCCCTGATCGAGCACGCCGCCCTCAGCGGGCTGTGCGTGGTGATCGGCGCCGGCGAGTACCTGGAGATCTGGAACGCCGAGGCCTGGGCCAAGCAGGAGGAAGAGCTGGACGCGACGGCGCCTGAAATCGCCGAGGGCCTGGCCGCGAGCGGAGCACCTGCGTGAGATGCGAGCCCTCGCCTTCGCCGAAACCGCAACCCTTGCCTATATGCCACCCGAGCACGAGCCCGTTCTCGCACCCGAGCTGACCGCGCTGCTGGCGCCCCGGCCGGGCCAGACGGCGATCGACTGCACCTTCGGGGGCGGCGGTCACGCTCGGCAGATCGCCACCGAGCTGGGGCCGGAGGGGATGCTGATCGGCATCGACCGCGATCCCGCCGCGGAGGCCCGTTTCGAGGCCTTTGCCGCCGAAGCTCCCTGCCGCACCCGCCTTCTCTCCGTCGACTACGCGGCAGGGCTTCGCACCCTGCGCGGCGAAGGCATCCGCCCAGACATGGTCTACATGGATCTCGGGATGTCCTCGATGCAGGTCGACGCCGGCGAGCGGGGCTTCTCCTATTCCTACGACGCGCCGCTCGACATGCGGATGGACACGCGCCAGCAGCTCACCGCCGCCGACCTGCTCAACGAGTGGCCGGAGTCGCGGATCGCCCAGGCCCTGCGCCGCTTCGGCGAGGAGCGCTACGCCGGCGGCATCGCCCGCGAGATCGTGCGCCGTCGCCCCCTGCGCACCACCTCCGAGCTGGTCGCCGCGGTCAAGGCGGGAATGCCGACGTCGGCCCGTTTTGGCGGCGGCCACCCCGCCAAGCGGACCTTCCAGGCCGTCCGCATCGCCGTCAACGGCGAGCTGGACTCGCTCGACGACGCGCTGCCGATGGCCTGGGGAATGCTGCCGGTGGGGGGTCGCTTCGCCGGCATCTCCTTTCACTCGCTGGAGGACCGCCGCGTCAAGCAGTTCCTCGCCGAGCGCGCTCGCGGCTGCGTCTGCCCGCCGGAGCTTCCGGTCTGCGTCTGCGGCCGCGAGCCCGAGGCGGAGCTGCTGACCCGGCGCGCCGTCGCTCCCCAGCCCGAGGAGGTCGCCGCCAACCCGCGCTCGAAGTCGGCCCACCTGCGGGCCGCGGTGAAGATCGCCGCGAACGGCGTCCCCGGAGGCAAGGTCTGATGGCCGTCGCCGCTCCCGCCCGCAAGCCGGCGCCGCTGCGGCGCTCGCCCGCTCGCCGCACCGGCGGGCAACTGGTCCCGATCGCGGTCGGGACGGCCGCCGCCGTCCGCAAGCTGCCGGACTCCGGCCTGATCGTGCGGCTGACCCAGGGCCGTGCCTGGATTGGGCTGCTCGGTGTGCTGCTGGCCGGGATCGTCGCCCTCAACGTGATCACGCTCAGCCTCGCCGCCACGGCGGGGCAGGTCGACCAGAACATCCAGGCGCTCGACCAGGAGAACTCGGTCCTGGGCGGGCTCGCCGCGAAGAAGTCGGGCGCCGCCAGGATCCGCCACGACGCAGCATCACTCGGCCTCAGCGCGGTGGCGATCGACGACGTCGGCTACGTCGAGGCCGGCTCGGATGACGTGACCACGGCGGCACAGCGGCTTGCTGCGGCCGGGACGGCCTACTAAGGGCGCCGTGTGAAGACGATCGAGCGAAGGATCGGGCTTCTCTTCGCCGGCTTCCTTCTCTGTTTCCTCGTCATCGCCGCCCGCGCCGTCTGGCTGCAGGGGGTCCAGGGCGCCCAGCTCGCGTCGGAAGCTGCCTACCAGCAGACCGAGGAGATCGAGGTGCCAGGGCTGCGCGGCAGCCTGCTCGATCGCTACGGGAACCCCCTTGCCGTCTCCGAAGACGCGGCCACCGTCTACGCGACGCCCTACCAGGTGAAGAACCCGCCGCAGGCGGCGAAGGAGCTGGCTCGCGTGCTCGAGGAGGACCCCGGCGAGATCCTCCAGAGCCTCAGCGAGGACTCCGGCTTCTCATATGTCGCCCACAAGGTCGACGTGCCGACCGCGGCGCGGATCGCCCGGCTGGAGCTTGCCGGCATCGGGCAGCTGCCCGACAGCAGGCGCACCTATCCGCAGGGAGAGCTGGCGGCGCAGGTCCTCGGTGCGGTGGGCGACGAAAATCAGGGCCTGACTGGGCTCGAGGCCGGCGAGGACTCTGCCCTGCACGGCACCGATGGCGAGCGCCGCATAGTCAAGGACGCGCTTGGCGAGCCAATCCGGATGGACACCGTCACCGCGGCCAGCGACGGGGAGGACATCCGCCTCACGCTCGACCCGGCGATCCAGAAAGCGGCGGAGGGGGCGCTAGCGGAAGTCGGCGAAGCGTACGCGCCGCAGGGGGCGACGGCGATCGTCATGGACCCACGCGACTCCGACGTGCTGGCGATGGCCAACTGGCCGCCGGTCGACCTGAGCCAGCTTTCCAGCGCCGAGCCCGAGGACCTGCTGAACCGGGCCACCGGGTTCACCTACGAGCCGGGCTCGACCTTCAAGGCCTTCACCGTGGCGGCCGCGCTGGAGGAGAAAATGGTGACCCCTGGCAGCGCCTTCACGCTGGCGCCGACGATCCAGGTCGCCGACCGCACGATCGAGGAGTCCCACGCTCGCGGGACCGCGACGATGTCGGTGGCGGAAATCCTCGCTCACTCCTCCAACGTGGGCGCGGTGACGGTCGGCCTGCAGCTGGGCAGCGAGCGATTCAGCCGCTGGATTTCCCGCTTCGGCTTCGGAGCACCGACCGGCGTCCAGTTCCCGGCCGAGGAGCAGGGGCTCGTGCCGGAGCTGGAGGACTACTCCGGTTCGACGATGGGCAACCTGCCGCTCGGCCAGGGCCTCTCGGTGACCCCGATGCAGATGATGATGGGGTACGCGGCGATCGCCAATGGGGGCACTCTGCGGACGCCACAGCTGGTCGAGGAGGTCGACGGCGAGACGGTCGCCACGCCACGCGGTCACCGCGTGATCGGCCCCAGTGTCGCCGCCGAGGTGCGGACGATGCTGGAGGGCGTTCTCGCTCCCGGCGGCACCGCCTCGGAGGTGAGCGTTCCCGGCTACACCCTGGCCGGAAAGACCGGGACGGCCGAGGTGGCCGAAAACGGCACCTACTCGGAGACCAAGTACGTCGCCTCGTTCATCGGCTTCGCACCGGCCCAGGATCCCCGCCTCCTCGTCGCGGTGATAGTCGACCAGCCGCAGGGCGACATCTACGGCGGCTCGGTCGCCGCCCCCGCCTTCGGCGAGATCGCCGAGTTCGCGCTTCCATATCTCGGTGTGCCGCCGGGGTAGTGGGCCGGGGGTCGGGTGGCCCCCCCGCTTGCTGGGTTTTTCGCCTCGGACGCTGCGACCGTTCGAGAAAGCTTGTGGGGCGAAAAACAGGACGCCGCTTCACGGGAGGGCCACCCGACCCCCGGCTTACAATCGCCGCCGTGAGACTGGAAGCGCTCGTCGGCGCAGCTGATGGAGCCCGCATCGTCGGTGATGGCTCCGTTGAGGTCGGCGATCTTGCCTACGACAGCCGCAGGGTGGGGGACGGCGCGCTGTTCTTCTGCATTCCCGGGGAGAAGGCCGATGGGCACGGGTTCGCCGCTGCCGCGGTCGAGGCGGGGGCGGCGGCGCTGGTGGTCGAGCGGGAGCTGGACCTGGCGGTGCCGCAGGTGGTTGTGGCCGATGCCCGGGCGGCGATGGCGCCGATGGCGGCGCGTTTCTGGGGCGATCCGACGGTCAAGTTGAAGGTGGTCGGGGTGACCGGGACCAACGGCAAGACGACGACCGCTTTCCTCGTCCGCGAGATCCTCGAGGCGGCCGGGATCCAGTGTGGCCTGCTCGGGACCGTGAAGCAGGTCGTCGGCGGGGTCGAGGAGGAGGTCGAGCGGACGACGCCGGAGGCGATCGACCTGCAGGCGACCTTCCGGCGGATGCTCGACGCCGGCGACTTCGTCTGCGCAATGGAGGTCTCCTCGCACGCGCTGGCCCTGCACCGCGCCGACGCGATCCACTTCGACGTTGCCCTCTTCACCAACCTCACCCAGGACCACCTCGACTTCCACGCCGACATGGAGGAGTACTTCCAATCGAAGCGGCTGCTCTTCGGAATGGGGCCCGGGACGGCGGTCGTCAACGTCGACGACCCCTACGGCCGCCGCCTCGCCGGCGAATTCGAGTGCCTCTCCTTCTCGGCCGAGGGCGGCAATGCGGACTTCGTCGCCCGCGACGTCTCCGTAGGCGCCGGCGGCTCCGAGTTCACGGTTGTCTTCCCGCCGACGGGCCTGAAGCGTCCAAATAGTGGACGGAATCGGCCCGTCGGCGGAGGGGTGCGGGTGCGAACGGGGTTGCCGGGCGACTTCAACGTTGCCAACGCGCTGGGCGCCTTTGCCGCGGCGACGGAGCTCGGCGTCGACCCGGAGACTGCCGCCGCCGGCCTCGCCGCGGCCCTCGCGCCGGCGGGCCGCTTCGAGCCGCTCGACGAGGGACAGCCCTTCGCCGTCCTCGTCGACTACGCCCACACCCCCGACTCGCTGAAGAACGTGCTGCGCGCCGCACGCCGGATGGCCGGCGGCCGCCTGATCTCGGTCTTCGGCGCCGGCGGCGACCGCGACCGCGGCAAGCGCCCGCTGATGGGCCGGGCCGGCTCGCAGCTCTCGGACCTGGCGATCGTCACCTCCGACAACCCCCGCTCCGAGGAGCCCGGGGCGATCGTCGAGGAGATCCTCGCCGGCATCGAGGACCGGAGCGGGGTGGAGGTCGAGCCGGATCGCAGGGCGGCGATCGAGTTGGCGCTGAGGAGGGCGCGGCCGGGCGACACGGTCGTGATCGCCGGCAAGGGACACGAGCAGGGCCAGGAGTTCGAGGACGGCCGCAAGATCCCCTTCGACGACCGGGAAGTGGCACGGAGCGAGCTGCGCCGGTTGCTGGGGACGAGCCACTCGGCGGCAGCGGAGCAGCGGTGAACCTGACCCCGGAGCAGATCGCGGCGGCGATGAGTGCGGAGGTCGTCGCCGAGGGCCTCCCGAGCGCGCCCGAGCGCGCGATCATCGACTCGACCGAGGCACGGTCGGGCGATCTCTTCTTCGGCCTGCGCGGCGAGCGGGTAGATGGCAGCAAGTTCGCGGGCGCCGCAGTCGAGGCGGGCGCGTGGGGCGCGGTCGTAGGCTCGCCGAGCTTGCGGTTACCCGCGTTATCGACGGGTAACCGCAAGCTCACCGATGGTGGTGCCTGGGTCTTTGCCGTCGCCGATCCCCTCGCCGCTCTGCAGGCGCTCGCTCGGGTCTGGCGGCGCCAGCTGGGGGCCAGGACCATCGGCGTCACCGGGTCGGTCGGCAAGACCTCGGTCAAGGACATCGCGCGGGCGCTGCTGCCGGGGCGGGTCCATGCCAACCGCGAGAACCTCAACACCGAGATCGGGTTGCCACTGACCGTGCTCGAAGCGCCGGCCAGCACCGACGTCCTGGTGCTGGAGATGGCGATGCGGGGGCCTGGCCAGATCGCCAAGCTGGCCTCGATCGCCGAGCCGGAGGTGGCGGCGATCACCAACGTCGGCCCGGTCCACGTCGAGCTGCTGGGCTCGGTCGAGGCGATCGCGGCGGCGAAGGCCGAGATCCTGGCGGCGTTGCCCGCGGACGGCGCCGCCGTCGTCCCGGTCGACGGCGGCGAGCTGGAGCCCCACCTGGGGCAGGCGCCGCGCCTGCTGCGCTTTGGGCCCGGCGGCGACGTCGAGGCAGTCGAGCACCGGCTCGAGGAGGGCGTCACGGAAGCGCTGATCTCGACTCCGGCGGGGCGCCAGCTCTTCCACTTCCCGTTCGCGGAGAGCCACAACCTGACCAACGCCCTGACGGCGATCGCGATCGGCGTCGCCCTGGAGGCGCCGCTCGCCGAGATGGCCGATCGCGCTGCGAACATTGGCTTCTCCCGCTTCCGGGGCGAGCGCCTGGAGCTGGGCGACGGAATCGTCCTCGTGAACGACTGCTACAACGCCAACCCGGTCTCGATGCGAGCGGCGCTCGATCATCTCGGGTCCCTCGACAGCGGCCGCCGGGTCGCCGTGCTCGGCGAGATGGCGGAGCTGGGAGCGGGAGCGCCGGACTACCACCGCGAGGTGGGCGAGCATGCCCGCGGGCACGGCGTCGACCTCGTCGTCGGGGTCGGCGAGCCGGCTCGCGACTACGGCCCGGACGAGCTGGTCGCTACCCCCGAGGAGGCGGCCGAGCTGCTGGCGGCGCAGCTGGAGCCGGGCGACGCGGTCCTCGTCAAGGGCTCTCGCTCGGCCGGGCTGGAGGCGGTGGCCGAGACCCTGGGGAGCCTGCTCGATGGGTGAGGTCCTGATCGCCGGCATGGCGGCGATGCTGATCTGCATCTTCCTCGGCCCCAAGTTCATCGAGTACCTGCGGGTGAAGGAGTTTGGCCAGCACATCCGCGAGGACGGGCCGCAGGAGCACCACGCCAAGGCCGGCACGCCGACGATGGGCGGTCTGATCGTCTTCGTCGCGATCTGCGTGCCCTTTCTCGTCCTCTCGGATCGCGACGCCCAGAGCCTCGCCGTCTTCGGGGTCGCGCTCGGCTGCGCCGCGCTCGGCTTCGCCGACGACTTCACCAAGATCGTCAAACGCCGCTCACTCGGCCTCTCGGCTCGCTGGAAGCTGCTCTTCCAGCTCTTCCTGGCGCTCGGGCTCTGGTGGGTGGCGCGGCACGAGGTGGGGCTCGAGCCGACCCTCTTCTTCCGCATCGGCGACGCCAGCCTCGACCTCGGCCCGGTCCTCTACTTCGTCCTCGTCTTCCTCGTCATCGCCGGCACCTCCAACGGGGTCAACCTCACCGACGGGCTCGACGGCCTCGCCGCTGGCTGCTGCGCGATCGTCCTGCTCGCCTTCACCGCGATCTGCTTCGTCACCAACGACCAGCAGAATCTGGCGCTGCTCTCCGCCTGCCTGGTCGGCGCCTGCGTCGGCTTTCTCTGGTTCAACGCCTTCCCGGCCTCGATCTTCATGGGGGACACCGGCTCGCTCGGCCTCGGCGGCGCGATCGGCGCCCTGGCGGTGATGACGCAGACCGAGGTGCTGCTGATCATCATCGGCGGCATCTTCGTGATCGAGGCCCTCTCCGTCGCCGTCCAGGTCTTCTCCTTCAAGACGTTCCGCCGCCGGGTCCTGCTGATGGCGCCCCTGCACCACCACTTCGAGATGATGGCCTGGTCGGAGACCAAGATCATGCTCCGCTTCTGGATCATCGCCGCCGTCTGCTCGGGGATCGGGTTCACCTTGTACCAGCAGTCGATCGGCCGGTAGAGCTCCGGCCGGCGGGTCCTGTCGCGGGTGAAGGGGGGCGCTGCGGGCGGGGGCGTCCTCGACCCCCCTTCACCCGCGCCACCCACCGGAGGAAGCCCTACACAGGGTCGATTGGCGGAACGGCGAAGCTATCTCCGAGATGAGTGCGCCGCCGCCCAGGAAGCCTCGCCCAGAGTTGCCCGAGGGTCCTTACCTGATCGTGGGGCTGGCGCGGTCGGGGCAGGCTGTGGCGCGGTTGCTGACCGGGCGGGGAGAGGTCGTTCGCGGGGTCGATTCCGGGCATCCGACGGAGGCGGCAGGTCTTGCGGGGGCCAACGTCGAAGTCGTCCTGGATACGGATGGATTGGCTCTTCTGGATGGCACGCGGACCGTCGTCAAGAGCCCGGGCGTGCCCCGGGAGGCGCCGGTGATCGCCGCCGCCTTGGAGCGCGGCATCGACGTGGTCGGCGAGCTGGAGCTGGCCTGGCGGGCGATCCCCAACCGCTTCCTGGCTGTGACGGGCACCAACGGCAAGACGACGACGGTGGAGCTGCTCGGGCACCTGTACCGGACGGCCGGCGAGCCGGTAGCCGTCGCCGGCAACGTCGGCACGCCGCTCTCCTCGCTGGCCGGTGAGGTGGAGGCCGACGCGACCGTCGTCTGCGAGGCCTCCAGCTTCCAGCTCGAGGACAGCGAGGCCTTCGCCCCAGAGTGCGCCGTCTTCCTCAACCTCGCTCCCGACCACCTCGACCGCCACGCCGACCTCGAGGCCTACCTGGCGGCAAAGCTGCGCGTCTTCGCCAACCAGGGCAACGACGACGTCGCCGTCTACAACGCCGACGAGCCGGCTCTGGCCGGCGTCGACCTCGGCGGCTGCGCCCGGCGCGTCGCCTTCTGCCACGGCGCCGCCCCGGACTGCGAGGTCTCCGTCTCGGAGGGGACGCTCTTCTACGACGGCCAGCCGCTGCTTGCGGTCGAGGACCTGGGCCTGTTCGGCGAGCACAACGTCGCCAACGCGATGGCCGCGGCCGCCGCCGCGCTCTCGATGGGGCTGGACCGCGAGGCGGTAGGTGAGGGACTGCGCAGCTTCGCCGGCGTCGACCATAGGCTCGAGCAGGTCGCCGAGATCGATGGCGTCCGCTTCGTCAACGACTCCAAGGCGACCAACGTCGCCGCCGCTGCGGTCGGCCTGCGTGCCTTCGACGGTGGCGTGCACGCGATCCTCGGCGGCAGCGAGAAGGACGAGCCATTCGTCCCGCTCGCCGACCCGGTGCGCGAGACCTGCGCCGCCTGCTACCTGATCGGTGCCTCCGCTGGCCGGCTCGCCACTGAGCTGGCCCCGGTCGTGGAGGCCGGGGTCGAGCTGCACCGCTGCGAGGGCCTCGAGGACGCGGTGCGGCGCAGCGCCGCGGCGGCTCAGCCGGGCGAGGTCGTCCTGCTCTCGCCGGCCTGCGCCAGCTTCGACGCCTTCGAGAACTACGAACGGCGGGGCGAGCGCTTCCGCGAGATCGTCGCGGGGTTGCGGTGAGCGCCCGCGCCATCGCCCTGCGCCTGCCGGGTCTCTCGTCCCGCAAGAAGGCGAAGCGGAAGCGCTCCCGCACCGCAAATCTTCCCGCCGAGTACAACCTGCTGTTGACCGCGACCCTCTGCCTGCTCGCCTTCGGGGCGGTGATGGTCTTCTCGGCCAGCTCGACGACTCGGGTGCTGAGCAACGGCGGCCTCTCCGACAGCGCCTTCTACCTGCAGCGCACGGCGATGTTCGGCGCGCTCGGCCTGCTGGTCATGCACGTGGTCGCTCGCCACGGCCTGCAGGCGGTGCGGCGGCTGACGCCGGCGATCCTCGCCATCTCCTTCTTCCTCCTCCTGGCGGTGCTCGCCGTCGGCACCAACGTCAACGGGTCGAGCCGCTGGCTCGGCTCCGGCTTCCTGCAGATCCAGCCCTCGGAGCTGGCCAAGGTGGCGCTGATCCTCTACGGCGCCGACATGCTGGCGCGCAAGCCGAAACGGGTGCGCTCGCTGGAAGGGATGATGCCCTTCCTGCTCGTCGTCGGCGTCGCCGCGCTGCTGATCGTCGCCGAGCCCGACCTCGGCACGACGCTGGTCATCGCCTTCGCCGTCGCCGCGACCCTGGTCGCCGCCGGCGCCCGCTTGCGCGACCTGGCGCTGATCGGGCTCGCGCTGGGCTTCTTCGCCCTGCTGATGACCGCGATCGAGCCCTACCGGATGGCCCGGCTCACGGCATTCCTCAATCCCGGCGCCGACGCCGCCGGCGCCGGCTTCCAGGCTGCGCAGGCGAAGATCGCGCTCGGCTCCGGCGGGCTGTTCGGGGTCGGGATCGGCAACGGCGTCCAGAAGGCCTTCTACCTGCCCGAGGCGCACACCGACATGATCTCGGCGGTGATCGGCGAGGAGCTGGGCCTGATCGGGATCGTCGGCGTCGTCGGCCTCTTCTCGCTCTTCGGCTACGCCGGCCTGCAGATCGCAAAGAAAGCGAAGGACGCGTACGGGAAGCTGCTCGTCGTCGGTCTCACCTCGCTGATCCTCGTCCAGGCCACCGTCAACCTCTTCGCCGTGATGGGCATGGCGCCGCTGACGGGGGTGCCGTTGCCCTTCGTCTCCTACGGCAACAGCAGCCTCCTCACCTCGCTGTTCGCGGTGGGGCTGATCCTCAACGTCGCCCGCGGGGGGACCGCCCGCGCTGGCAAACTGCGCCTCGTCGAGGGTGGGCGTTCGCCCGCACGTGGAAGGAGCCGATCGAGTCGTGCACGGGCCAGGAGTCCCGAGAGTAGTGGTGGCAGCCGGGGGCACGGCCGGCCACGTCGTACCGGCCATGGCGGTCGCCGCCGAGCTTCGGGCTAGCGGCGCCGAGGTCTCCTTTCTCGGCACGCGGGAGCGAATCGAGGCGGAGCTGGTGCCCGCGGCTGGCTACGAGATCGACTTCCTGCGGGTGCGGGGGATCGACCGCCGCAACCCGCTGCGGGCGGCGCGCGCCGGGGTCGAGGCCATCGGCGCGACTGCAGCGGCCCGACGGATAATTAAGAGCCGTGGCGCCGATGTCGTCCTCGGCGGCGGCGGTTACGTCGCCGGGCCGGCCGGACTGGCCGCGGTGCTCAACCGCACGCCGCTGGTGCTGACCGAGGCCGACAGCCACCTCGGCCTCGCCAACCGCTTGCTGGCGGCGCGGGCGCGTCGCGTCTGCCTGGCCTTTCCGATCGCGGGACGGGGCGGCGAGCGCTACCTGGTCACCGGACGGCCGGTGCCGGCGGCGGTGCTCGGCGGCGACCGCGACGCCGCCAGGGCGCGCTTCGGCGTCGCGCCGGCTGCCCGTTGCCTCCTCGTCATGGGCGGCAGCCAGGGCGCCCGCTCGATCAACGAGTGCGCGATAGCGGCCTTTGCCGAGCGCAGCGGCCGTGACTTCGATGTGGTGCACGTCAGTGGCCGGCGCGACTTCGAGCAGCTCGAGGAGCGCCTCGCGGCGGCTCCCCATAACCAGCGCTACACGCTGCTCGCCTACGAGCCCGACCTCGGCGACTGCCTCGCCGCCTGCGACCTGGTGCTCGGCCGCTCCGGCGGCTCGATCTTCGAGGTGACGGCGACCGAGCGGCCGGCGGTCCTGGTGCCCTACCCGCACGCGGCTGCCGACCACCAGGCGGCGAATGCCGCCTGGATGGTCGAGGCCGGGGCGGCGATCGCGATCGCGGACGGCGAGCTGGACGGAGACCGCCTCGCTGCCGAGATCGGCGGCCTGCTCGGCGACGAGCTACGACTGAAGACGATGGCCACCGCCTCGGCCGCCCTGGCCAAGCCCGACGCCGCCCGCCGCATCGCCGACGAGGTGTTGGAGGCGGCGCTATGAGCTTCCGCTGGTCCTTTTGTTCGATATACGGCCATAAAGCGCACCGGAAGGTTGGGCGGTCACGTTGAGAGTGGATTGGGCCTCGCGGCGGCTGCACTTCGTCGGGATCGGCGGCGCCGGGATGAGCGGCCTGGCCCTGGTCTGCAGCGAGCTGGGCGCGAAGGTGAGTGGCAGCGACCGTGCCGAGTCCTCTTACATGGAGCGCCTGCGTGCTGCCGGCCTCGAGCCGGCGGTCGGCCACGACGCCGCCAACCTGCCGGACGAGGCGGAGGTAGTGGTCTCGACCGCGATCGACGCCGCCAACCCCGAGCTGACCCTGGCCCGCGAGCGGGGCCTGCTGGTCCTGCACCGGGGCGAGCTGCTGGCCCAGCTCTGCGGCGAGAAGCGGCTGATCGCCGTCGCCGGCACCCACGGCAAGACGACCACCACGGCGATGCTGACCTGGGCGCTGCGGGAGCTCGGCGCCGACCCGGCCTTCTTCGTCGGCGGCGAGGGGCCCGGACTCGGGCCGGGCGGCGGCACCGCAAACGCCGGTTGGGGAAAGGGCGAGTGGGTTGTCGCCGAGGCCGACGAGAGCGACGCCAGCTTCCTCGAGCTGCGCCCGGAGATCGCCGTCGTCACCAACGTCGAGATGGACCACCACTCGCGCTGGGGCTCGCTCGCCGAGCTGCGGTCGGCCTTTGCCCGGTTCGCGGCGAACGCCGACGGGGTCGCGCTGCCCGCAGGGAACGAGACTCGCATTGAGCCCCTGACAGGGGCCAAACGTGAATCTGGCGTCGAGTTCGACGCTGGCGGGCCCGGTCCGGCCGAGCTGTCGCTGGCGGTGCCCGGTCGCCACAACGTCCTCAACGCCCGCGCGGCGCTCGCCGCCGTCGAGCTTGCCGGCTACGACGTCGACGCTGCCGCGGCCGCGCTCGCGGACTTTCCCGGTGTCCACCGCCGCCTCGAGTTGAAGGGCGAGCGCGACGGTGTCCGCATATATGACGACTACGCGCACCACCCGACCGAGGTGCGCGCGGCTCTCTCGGCGCTGCGCGAGCTGGAGCCAAGGCGCCTGATCGCGGTCTTCCAGCCGCATCTCTACTCGCGGACGAAGGCCTTCGCCGAGGGCTTCGGCGGCGCCCTGGCGCTCGCCGACGAGGTGACGGTGCTCGACGTCTACCCGGCCCGCGAGGAGCCGGTGGGGGAGCTGGCCGGCGTCAGCGGCCTCGACGTGGCTCGCGCAGCTGCAGATCGGCTCGGCGGCAGGAGGGTCCGCTGGGCGCCGAGCCTCGAGGCGGCCCAGGCCGCGCTGGAACCGGCGCTGAGGCCCGGGGACGTGCTGGTGACGATCGGCGCCGGCGACGTCTTCAAGCTCGCCGAAGAGCTGGCCGTAGAGGGGGTGCCGCGATGACGCAGCCGGCTGGGCTCGCACGCGACTACCCATTGGCGCGGTTGACCACGATCCGGACCGGCGGCGCCGCCGACTGGTACGCGCGACCGGCCGGCGAAGAGCCCCTTGTCGATTTGCTCGCCTGGGCAGGCGCCGAGGGTCTGGCGATTGGCGTCGTCGGCTCGGGATCCAACCTGCTCGTCGCCGACGACGGCTTCCGTGGTCTCGTCCTCAAGCTCGACGGGGAGCTGGCGACCGTGGAGCGCGACGGCGAGCGGCTGCTCTGCGGCGGCGGCGCCCGTCTGCCTTCGGCGGCGGCCAAGGCGGCGGGGTGGGGGCTGTCCGGGCTCGAGTTCGGGGTCAACATCCCCGGCACCGTCGGCGGCGCGGTGAAGATGAACGCCAACGCCTACGGCGGCCAGCTCGCCCGCGTCTTGGAGTGGGTCGAGGTCTGCACGCCGGCCGGGCGCGATCGCCGCTCCCCGGAGCAGCTCGAATTTGCCTACCGCAGCTCGAACCTCGGCACGCACGAGGTAGTTGCGCGCGCTTCCTTCTCGCTGACCGCTGGCGTCCCGGACGAGATCAAGGCGACGATGGCGGCAATGCGGGAGAAGCGCCACGAGGCGCAGCCCTCGGGGATCAAGACCTTCGGCTCCACCTTCAAGAACCCCGAAGGCGCGGGAGTCGACGGGCGCACCGCGGGCCAGCTGCTGGAGGCGGCCGATTGCCGCGGGTTGCAGGTGGGGGGCGCCCGCTTCTCGCCCAAGCACGCGAACTTCGTCGAGAACGCCGGGGCGGCGACCACCGCGGACGTGCTGGCGCTGATGGCGGAGGGCCGGCGTCGCGTCCACGAGCGGTTCGGGGTCGCGCTGGAGCCGGAGGTGCAGGTGTTGGGCGACGTCAGCTGGCCGCAGGGGTGGGGGCTGTGAGCGAACGGCGCACCGCGGGAGCCCGGCGCCTCGAGGTCGGGGCGCTGAGTCTGCCGGCTCGGCCAGGCTGGTTGGGGTGGCCGGTGGCCGTGCTGGCGGCTGCGCTTGTGGCGGCGCTCGTCTACCTCTTCGTGCTGCCCCAGTCCAAAGCGGAGCCGCACGTGGTGCTCCCGCAGGCGACGGCGACGATCGGCAGCGGCGCAGAAGCGGTCGCGGTCGGTCCCGATGGCCAGATCCTGGCCTGGCTGACGCTGCCCGAGGAGGTCCAGCTGCCCCGCCTCCCGCTCGCGGCCGCCCCCGCGAAGCCGCACCTTGGCGGTCCGCTGCTGGAACAGGCACAAGTTCTCGGAGCGGCGCCGCCGGCGCTGCGGCCCTATCTCGAAAGCAGCTATTACGGTGAAAGCGGGGTGGACGTCGAGCTGCGCTCGGGGATCGAACTTCGCTTCGGCGACGCTTCGCGGGCCGCGGAAAAGTGGCAAGCGGCCGCGGCGGTTCTCGCCGACCCCTCGATCACCGCGCTCGATTATGTCGACCTGCACGCGCCTCGCCGGCCCTCCGTAGGCGGCTCTGGGCATACGCTTCCGCCCGTTCCATGAACCCTCGACCACAGGGTTAGAATGGCCAAAGTCTCAAGTAAGACTTGAGACAATTCGCTTGCACGATGGCTCCCGGGCGTTTGACAGAGGGCCGCGAATGCCCTACGTTGAGCGCAATTTCCGTGCTTCAACGAAGGCTGTCAACCCTTAAGCCTCGCTGAAGCCTCGGACGGAATAAAGGCTCAACTCAAACGCCAGCCCTCGCAGAGGGCGGCGAGCTGGAGAAAATCGGGAGATGGAATCGACTTACCTGGCGGTGATCAAGGTCGTCGGCGCAGGCGGCGGCGGTACCAACGCGGTCAGCCGCATGGTCGACGCTGGCATCCGCGGCGTCGAGTTCGTAGCCGTCAACACGGATGCGCAGGCGCTGCAGGCGTGCGACGCCGACATCAAGCTCTCGATCGGACAGGAGCTGACCCGCGGCCTCGGCGCCGGCGGCAACCCCGAGGTCGGGGCGGGCGCCGCGGCGGAGAGCCGCGACGAGATCAAGGAGGCGCTGAAGGGCGCCGACATGGTCTTCGTCACCGCCGGCGAGGGCGGTGGCACCGGCACCGGTTCGGCGCCGGTCATCGCCGAGATCGCCAAGGAAGAGATCGGCGCCCTGACCGTCGGCGCTGTCACCAAGCCCTTCGAGTTCGAGGGCAAGCGGCGGATGCAGCAGGCGCTCGAGGGAATCGAGAAGCTGCGCAACAACGTCGACACCCTGATCATCGTCCCGAACGAGAAGCTGCTGCAGGCGGTGGAGCGGCGCACCAGCGTGCTGGAGGCGTTCCGCCAGGCCGACGACATCCTGCGTCAGGGCGTGCAGGGCATCACCGACCTGATCACGATCCCGGGCCTGATCAACCTCGACTTCGCCGACGTGCGGACGATCATGCGCGACGCCGGCTCGGCCCTGATGGGCGTCGGCGCCGCCTCGGGCGAGTCGCGCGCGGTCGACGCCGCCAAGGCGGCCGTCACCTCGCCGCTGATCGAGGAGTCGATCAAGGGGGCGACCGGGATGCTGCTCAACATCACCGGCCCGGAGGACCTCGGCCTGTTCGAGGTCAACGAGGCGGCCCAGCTGGTCCAGGCCGAAGCCGACGAGAACGCCAACATCATCTTCGGCTCGGTCGTCGACCAGTCGATGCGCGACGAGGTCCGCGTCACCGTGATCGCGACCGGCTTCGAGGGCTTCGAGCTGCTGGCCCGCTCGCCGCAGCGGGTGCGCCGCCGTTACGAGAGCCGGCCGCGGATCTCGGCCGAGGACACCGACATTCGCAAACTGCGGGTGTCCGACGACGACATCGACGTTCCCGGTTTCTTGAAGGAATAGATCACTCGGGGAGGCCCGTTGTGCCTCCTCACTCGCAACTCGTCGATGGAGAGGTGGCGGCTGTCGCCTCTTGGTTGGCTCTCCTCCCGCGCAAAACGTTCGGAGACACAACGGGCCTCCCTGTCTGAGCTGTGCCTTTCAATACGCTGCCGCCGTGAACGACGCCGCGCCAGTACGAGGTCTTAAGCGCACCCCTCTCTACGAGCGCCATGTCGAGCTGGGCGCCAAGGTTGTGCCCTTTGCCGGGTGGGAGATGCCGGTGCTCTACGAGGGGATTCGGGAGGAGCACTCGGCGGTGCGGACACATGCGGGGATGTTCGATGTCTCGCATATGGGCGAGGTCGAGGTGGAGGGGCCGGGTGCGCTTGCCTTCCTGCAGCGGGTGCTCTCCAACGACGTTGCCGCGATCGAGCTTGGCGGTGCCCAGTACTCCTGCCTCTGCAACGAGGATGGGGGCGTTCTCGACGACCTCTTCGCCTACCGGCTCGGCGGCGATCGCTACCTGCTCGTCACCAACTCCGCCAACCACGAGAGCGACCTGGCCTGGCTCGGCCGCTGCAGTCGCGGCTTCGACGTGCTCGTCCGCGACGTCGCCGACCGCTACGCGATGCTGGCGGTGCAGGGGCCGAACGCGCGCGGCGTCGTCGCCCGCACGCTGGGCGTCGAGTTGCCAGCGCGGATGCGGGTCGCGACGGCGCGGATCGGCGACCGACCGGCGTTGGCCTGCGGCACCGGCTACACCGGCGAGGACGGCGTCGAGCTGCTGATCGGCCCCGAGGTGGCGTCGCCGATCTGGGCCGAGCTGCTCGACGCCGGCGTCGTCCCCTGCGGCCTCGGCGCCCGCGACACCCTGCGGCTCGAGGTCTGCTTCCCCCTGCACGGCAACGACCTCAGCCCCGACCGCAACCCGATCGAAGCCGGGCTCGGCTGGTGCTGCGTGGAGGAGACCGGCTTCGTCGGCGCCGGGGCCGTCGCCCGTGCCCGCGCCGAGGGCACCGTCGAGAAGCTGGCTCCCTTCCGGATCGAGGGGGCCGGCATCCCCCGCCAGGGCAACCCGGTCCTGGCCGAAGACGAGGAGGTCGGCGTCGTCACCAGCGGCAGCTTCTCGCCGTCGCTCGAGGTCGGGATCGGGATGGCCTACCTGCGTTCCGATTTGGCCGATCCCGGGACCGGGGTCGAGATCGACGTGCGAGGCAAGCGCCGCGCCGCCCGGGTAGCTTCCAAGCCCCTCTATGAGAAGGAGAGATGACGTGGCCGAGGCGAACTATCCCGACGACCTGCTCTACCACGACCAGCACGACTGGGCCCGGCTGGAGGGCGAGGATCATGCCGTTTTCGGGATCACCTGGTACGCCCAGGACAGTCTCGGCGAGGTCGTCTTCTACGACCCGCCGGAGGTCGGCGCGACGGTCGACAAAGACTCCTCCTATGCCGAGGTCGAGTCGGTGAAGGCGGTCTCCGACGTGATCGCGCCGCTTTCCGGGGAGGTCGTCGAGGTCAACGACGCGCTGGCCGACACGCCGGAGAAGATCAACGAGGATCCGTATGGCGCGGGCTGGTTGATCAGGGTGAGGTTGACCCGGGCAAGCGAGGCGGAGGCCCTGCACGACGCCGCCGAATACCGCAAGCTGCTGGAAAACGGCTGAGGCGGCCCCGCTCCGCTCACGTAGCCTTAGCTGCGTGAGCCGCTACACCTCAGCGACGGCCGCCGACAGGGCGGAGATGCTGGCGACGATCGGCGTCGACTCGGTCGCCGAGCTGTTCGAGCAGGTCCCGGAGCCGCTGCGGCTGAACCGGCCGCTGGCGTTGCCGGCGGGGATGAGCGAGGCGGACGTCTACGAGCGGCTGGCGGAGCTGGCAGAGGCCAACGCCGACGCCGAGCGGGAGGTCTGCTTCCTCGGAGCGGGAATGTACGACCACTACGTGCCGGCGATCGTCGACGCGATCGTGCAGCGCTCCGAGTTCCTCACCCCCTACACCCCCTACCAGCCGGAGATCTCCGCAGGGCGGGTTGCAGGCGATGTTCGAGTTCCAGACCATGATGTCGGAGCTGACCGGGCTGCCGGTCTCCACTGCCGGGCTCTACGAGGGCCCCTCCTCGGTCGCCTCCGCCGGCTACCTGGCGATGGGGGTGACGGGCCGCGATCGCTTCGTCGTCTCGCGCGGCCTGCACCCGCACAGCCGCGAGACGCTCGCCACCTACTCGGAGGGCTACGGAGCGACGATCGAGGAGGTCGGCCTGGAGGAGGGCGCGACCGACGCGGCGGCGCTGGCGGCCACCGTCGACGGCGAGACGGCGGCCGTCTTTCTGCAGAGCCCGAACTTCCTCGGCGCGGTCGAGGACGTCGAGGCGCTCGGTGCCGCCACCAAGGAGCACGGCGCCCTGTTGATCGTCGCCGTCGACCCGATGACCCTCGGCGTCCTGCGGCCGCCCGGCGAGTGCGGCGCCGATGTCGCCCTCGGCGAGGGTCAGCCGCTCGGCAACCGGCTCGACTTCGGCGGTCCCTCTTTCGGCTTCTTCTGCGGCGCCGAGGCGCTGATCCGCAAGATGCCGGGGCGGATCGCCGGCGAAACCGACGACGTCGACGGTCGCCGCGGCTTCGTCCTGGCGCTGCAGACGCGCGAGCAGCACATCCGCCGCGAGAAGGCGACCCACAACATCTGCACGGCGCAGGCCCTCAACGCGCTGGCGGCGACGATCCACCTCGCCTGGCTCGGTCGCGAGGGCTTCCGCGAGCTGGGCGAGCTGTTGGTCCGCCGCACGGCCTACGCGCGCGAGCGGTTGGCGTCGACGCCCGGGGTCGAGCTGCTGCACGAGGCGCCGGTCGTGCGCGAGTTCGCCGTTCGCCTCGAGGCCCCGGTCGAGCGGGTGCTGGAGCGCTGTGCCGAGCGCGGGATCGCTGCCGGCTACCCGCTTGGGCGGGACTACCCGGAGCACGAGGACGGCCTGCTGATCGCGATCACCGAGCGACGCAGCCGCGAGCAGATCGACGCGCTCGCCGAGGCCCTCGAGGCCGCCGTCATGGCCGAGGATGGCGCCTTTCCCGTCCATATCGCGGGAAAAGCGCCAAAGACCCAGGAGATCGGCTGATGGCGATGAGCGAGACCCCGATGCAGCGCGAACGCGCTCAGACGATCGTCGAGAAGTCGAAGCCGGGGCGCCGCGCCGCGGTGCTGTCCGACGCCGGTGTCCCGGAGCCGCCGCTGCAGGAGCTGATCCCGCCGAAGCTGCTGCGCTCCGAGCCGCCGCGCCTGCCCGAGGTCTCCGAGCCGGAGATCGTCCGCCACTACAACCGCCTCTCGCGCCGCAACTTCGACCTCGACAGCGGCTTCTACCCGCTCGGCTCCTGCACGATGAAGCACAACCCGCGGCTCAACGAGCGGGTGGCGGCGCTGCCCGGCCACGCCCGCCTGCACCCCGCCCAGGACCCGAAGCGCTCCCAGGGCGCTCTGGAGCTGATGTGGCTGCTGCAGGAGTCGCTGGCCGAGATCTGCGGCCTGCCGCACGTCAGCCTGCAGCCTTCGGCCGGCTCGCACGGCGAGCTGGCCGGCCTGCTCCTGACCCGCGCCTTCCACGCCGACCGCGGCGAAACGCGGACCAAGGTGCTGGCGCCCGACACCGCCCATGGCACCAACCCGGCCTCGGTGACGATGGCCGGCTACGAGGCGGTCAAGGTCGCGACCAACGAGCGCGGCGGGGTGGAGATGGACGATCTGCGGGCCAAGGTCTCCGACGACGTCGCCTGTCTGATGCTGACCAACCCCAACACGCTCGGCCTCTTCGACGAGAACATCGCCGAGATTGCCGCCCTGATCCACTCGGCCGGCGGCACCCTCTACTACGACGGCGCCAACCTCAACGCGGTGATGGGGCAGACGAGGCCCGGCGACATGGGCTTCGACATCGTCCACGTCAACCTGCACAAGTCATTCAGCCAGCCGCACGGCGGTGGCGGCCCGGGGGCGGGGCCGATCGCCGTCTCGGAGCGGATCGAGCCCTTCCTGCCGCGGCCGCAGGTCGTCAAGCGGAGGGGCGACAACGGCAGCGCCCCCTTCTACGACCTCGACCTCGAACGGCCCAAGTCGATCGGCCGCCTGCGCGGCTTCCAGGGCAACTTCGGCGTCTTCGTCCGCTCCTACGCCTACATCCTCAGCCTCGGCGCCGACGGCCTCGCCGAGGCCTCGGAGACGGCGGTCCTCAACGCCAATTACCTGATGGCGCGCCTGGCCCAGGGCCGCGCCGGCAAGCACCTGCCGGTCGCCTTCGACCGCCACTGCATGCACGAGTTCGTCCTCTCCGGCAAGCCGATGAAGCAGGAGCTGGGGATCGCCACGCTCGATCTAGCCAAGCGCCTGCTCGACTTCGGCTTCCACCCGCCGACCGTCTACTTCCCGCTCCTGGTCGAGGAGGCGCTGATGGTCGAGCCGACCGAGACCGAGGCCAAGGAGACCCTCGACGCCTTCGCCGAGGCGATCGAGGAGATCCTCGCCGAGGCCGAGCGCGACCCCGAGGTCGCCAGGCAGGCGCCCTACACGACCCCGGTTCGCCGCCTCGACGAGGTCAAGGCGACCCGCAAGCCGGTCGTCCGCCAGCCGCTCTAGAGCTCGGGCAGCTTCTGCTGCAGCTCCAGCACCGGGACGAAGAGGTCGCCGTGGCGCTCGACCCGCTCCAGGACCTCGCCCGCCTCGAAGACCAGGCACTCGCGGTCGTCGCGGTCCAGAGCGCCTTCGACCTCCTCCCAGGTCATCGGCGTGGAGACCGTCGGCCGTTCGCGGGCGCGCAGCGAGTAGACGGCGATCGTCGTTTTGCGTGAGTGGTTTTGGGACCAGTCGACGAAGACCTTGCCTTTGCGGTCGGCCTTCTTCATCTTCGAGACGACCTGGTCGGGGGTCTGCTTTTCGAGCAGCTGGGCGATCGCTTTGGCGAGCGGTTTGGTCTCCTCGTAGCTGGCCGCGGTGTTGAGCGGGACGTAGACCTGCAGCCCCTTGGAGCCGGAGGTCTTCGGGAAGCACTCGACCTCGAAGTGGCCGAACAGGTCGCGCAGCCGCAGCGCCACCCGGCAGCAGTCGAGAACGTCGGCCGGCGGGCCCGGGTCGAGATCGAAGACGAGGACGGTGGGCCGCTCCAGGTCTTTCGCCAGCGAGAGCGAGGGGTGCAGCTCGATCGCCGCCAGCTGCGCCATCCAGACCAGGGTCGGCAGGTCTTCGCAGAGGCAGAAGTCGATCGTGTCGCCCTCCACCGGCACCGGCGCCGTCTTCACCCACTCGGGCCGGTGCTTGGGGCAGCGCTTCTCGAAGAAGGCGGCACCGGTGTCGTCGACGCCTTCCGGGAAGCGGCGCAGGGTCAGCGGCCGGCCCTGCAAGTGGGGGACGAGCGCCGGCGCGACCTTGGCGTAGTAGTCGACGACCTCGCCCTTGCTGAAGCCGGCCTGCGGGTAGAGGACCTTGTCGAGGTTGGTGAGCTTCAGCTCACGACCGTCGACCTCGACCCGGCGGTCCGAGCCCACGGGCTACTTCGAGGACTTCGCTTTGGAGCGGCTGGAGCGTTTCGCCGGGGCGCGTTTCGGTGCTTTGCGCTTCTTGGCGGCTTTGGGCGCCTTGCCGTCGCCTTTACCCCTGACCGCGGCGATGCTCTCCTCGAGCGCGCTCATCAGATCGGGGGCGGCGGTCGGCTCCGGCTCCTCCGGCGTCGGCGCGGTCAGCACGTCCTTGCCCTCGGCTTTGCGTTCGACCAGCGCCAGCAGCTCCTCGCGGTACTCGTCGCGGTAGGCCCCCGGCTCGAACTCGCTGGTCAGCGAGGCGATCAGCTGCTCGGCCATCTCGACCTCTTTCCTGCCGACCTTGGGCTTGTCGGAGGGCAGCACGTCCTCGAGCTCGGACGGGGGCACGACCTCGTCGGCGAAGCGCATCGTGGTCAGGGTGAGGACGCCGTCGCTGGGACGGAGCGCCGCCAGGTGCTCCTTGTTGCGGAAGACGAAGCGGGCGATCGCCACCTTGCCCGACTGCTCCATCGCCTGGGCGAGCAGCGAATACGCTTTCTCGGCGCCCTCGGCCGGCCCCAGGTAGTAGGGGCTGTCGAAGTAGATCGGGTCGATCTCCTCGAGGTCGACGAAGTCCTTGACCTCGATCGCGCGGGTCTTCTCCGGCGCCAGCGCCGCCATCTCGTCCTTGGTCAGGGGCACGTAGCGGTCCGGTGCGAGCTCGAAGGCCTTGACGATCTCTTCGTAGGGGACCTCCTCGTCGGTCCCTTCGGCGACGCGCCGGTGGCGGATGCGGGCGCCGTCGGACTCGCGGATCTCGCGCAGCGAGATGCCGCGGCGCGCCACCGCGCTGTAGAGCTTGACGGGCACGTTGAGGAGCCCGAAGCTGATCGTCCCACTCCAGATCGCTCTCGCCATCAGCAAATCACCTACCCGGATTCTGGCAGCCGCCCACGTGCGGGCGCCGTTCCTGCGCGGCGACGGGAGGCTTCTTGCGTGCCGTGCGGGATCATGGCCGCCGTGTTGTTCGAGCTCCGTGAGGTCAGCTTCAGCCGCGGCGATCGGCGCGTCCTCGACTCGATTGGTGCCGAGATCGCGGCCGGCGCCACCGCGGTCGTCGGTCCGTCAGGCAGCGGCAAGTCGACCCTGCTGCGCCTGCTGAACCGGCTCGCCGACCCAGAGCGTGGCGGTATCTCCTATCGCGGCCGGCAGTTGTCCGCGTACGACCCGCTGGAGCTGCGACGCGAGGTCTCGCTGGTGCCGCAACTGCCTGCGCTGCTCGACGGTACGGTCGAGTCGAACCTGAGCTACGCAGCCGAGCTGGCCGGGGTCGAGCTCGACGCCGAGCGCTGCCTGCTGCTCGCCGGCCTCGGTAGCGAGTTCGCCGGGCGCGACGTCGCCAAGCTCTCGGTTGGCGAGCAGCAGCGGACCATGCTGGCGCGGGCGCTCGCGCAGCAGCCCCGCGTCCTCCTCCTTGACGAGCCAACCTCGGCGCTGGACCAAGCCGCCCGCGACGAAGTCGAGGCGACGCTGGCACAGCTGCGCCGTGAGCTGAATATCTCGCTGGTCGTCGTCAGCCACGATCCCGAGCAGGCGCGTCGCCTGGCCGAGCGGGCGCTGCGACTGGAGGCCGGACGGGTCGTTGCCTGTGGCTCGCTCGAGGAGGCGTTGGCGTGAACGGGATCGACGTCTCGCTCGGCGAGGTCGCCGCCGCGCTCGCCCTGGTCGCCCTGGCGGCGGCGATCTCCCGCTGGCGCCGGGCCGAACTGGAGAGCGACATCGTCGTCGCGGCCTTTCGCTCCTTCGTCCAGCTGACCGCGATCGGCTACGCGATCGAGCTGATCTTCGACGCCGACACGATCTGGCTGGTGCTGGCGCTGCTGGCGGTGATGGTCCTCTTCGGCGCCTTCACCGCTCGCAGCCGCGCCCGGCGCGTGCCCGGCGCCTTCTGGCCGTTGCTGATCGCCCTCACCGCGGCCGGGGCGACCACGCTTGGGCTGGTGATCGCCCTCGGCATCTTCGAGCCGACCGCGCGCAACCTCGTACCGGTTGGCGGCATGGTGATCGGCAACGCGATGACCGCCGCCGCCGTGGCGTTGAACCGGCTCGGCGACGAGGTCGCCGACTCGCGGGCGCGGATCGAAGCGACGCTGGCACTGGGGGCGACCGCCGGCGAAGCGGCGGCGCCGATCGTCCGTCGCGCCCTGCGCTCGGGCACGATCGCGCTGATCGACTCGACCAAGACGACCGGCCTGATCTTCTTCCCGGGGACGATGGTCGGGATGCTGCTGGCCGGGGCGGAACCGACCGACGCCGTGCGCCTGCAGCTGATCCTCCTCTACGCGCTGCTCGGCAGCGTCTCGATCGCAGCTCTTGTCGCGACGACGCTGGCCTACCGCAACTTCTTCACCCCCGCGCAGCAGCTGCGCGAGCCGACCTAAACTGACTCGATGTCCCGGCAGCAGCGCCTGACCCTGGTCGCGACGATTCTCGGCTCGACGATTGTCTTTCTCGACTCGACCGTGGTCAACGTGGCGCTGCCGGCCGTCGCCGAGGATCTCGACGCCGGGCTCGCCGGCCAGCAGTGGGTGGTCGAGGCCTACATGCTGACCATGGTCTCGCTGCTCCTGGTCGGCGGTTCGCTCGGCGACCAGTTCGGGCGACGGCGGATGTTCGTCTTCGGACTGGTCGCCTTCGGTGCCACCTCGATCCTCTGCGCGCTGGCGCCGTCGGTCGAGTTCCTGATCGGCGCTCGCGCCCTGCAGGGGATCGCCGGAGCGCTGCTGGTCCCGGGCTCGCTGGCGATCGTCGCCGCCAGCTTCGAGGGTGCGGCGCGCGGCAAGGCGGTCGGGACCTGGACCGCCTGGACCGGGATCGCCACCGTCTTCGGCCCCGCCGGGGGTGGGGCCCTGATCGAGGCGCTCTCCTGGCGGGCGATCTTCTGGGTCAACATCCCGCTGATCGCGGTCACGGTGGCGCTGACCCTGCACGCGGTGCGCGAGAGCCGCGACGCGGAGGCGTTCCGCGGCATCGACTGGACTGGAATCGGGCTCTCGGCGGCGGGGCTGGGCGGCCCGGTGTTCGCGCTGATCGAACAGCCGAGCCACGGCTGGGGCGATCCGCTGGTCTGGGTGCCGATGGTCGCCGGGGTCGCCTCCTTCGCGCTTTTCGTCCTGCACGAGGCCCGGGCCCGCCACCCGATGCTCGACCTAGGCCTGTTCCGGATCCGCAACTTCCGCGTCGCCAACCTGACCACGCTGACCGCCTACGCGGGGCTGATCGGCGGCCTCTTCTTCGTCACCCTCTTTCTCCAGCAGGTCGCCGGCTACTCGCCGATCGAGGCGGGCCTGGCGACGACGCCGATCTCCTTGATCCTCTTCGTGCTCTCGCCGCGCTTCGGCAGGATCGCCTCCGGCGTCGGCCCCCGGGCGCCGATGTGCGCCGGCCCGATCGTCGGCGGGGTCGGGCTTCTCCTCCTCCTGCGGGTCGACGCCTCGCCCGACTACCTCGCCGAGGTGCTGCCGGCGATCGTCGTCTTCGGCCTCGGTCTGGCGGCGACCGTGGCGCCGCTGACCGCGACCGTCCTTGACTCGGTCGAGGAGCGCCACGTCGGCATCGCCTCGGGGGTCAACAACGGCATCTCGCGGGTGGCCGGCCTGCTGGCGATCGCCGTGCTCGGCGCGGTGATCTCGGCCAGCTTCGGCGCGACCCTCGACGACAATCTCGGCCAGCGCCCGCTGGGGCCGGCGGCCGAGAGCGCCGTCTCAGAGGCAAAGAAGCAGCCGCTGGCCGTGCCCTCGACCGGGGCGCTTCGTCCCGTCGAAGCGGATCGGGTGCGTGCCGCCGCGGCAGACGCCTCGACCTCCGCCTTCCATCTCGGAGTCCTGATCGCCGGCCTGCTGATGATCGCCGGCGGCCTCGTTGCCGGCGTGGGAATCGAGAACCCGCGCCGCCGGGTTGCGGCCATGCCCAGCCGTGGCTCGGCCACGGCTGGCGAGTGCGGCCACGGCTCTGAAGCTGACAGCGCAACGGCGAGAGGCACCCCATCCCTGGCCCCTGAATAGGCTCCATCCTGTGAGTGCTCCCATCGTCTTTTCGGGAATCCAGCCGACCGGCCGCAAGCACCTCGGCAACTACATCGGGGCGATCCGCCAGTACCCCGAGGGCCAGGAGCGCGGCGAGCCGGCGATCTTCTGCATCGTCGACCTGCACGCGATCTCGGTCGCCTACGACCCGGCCGAGCTGCGCGAGCGCCTCTACGACACGACCGCGATCCTGCTCGCCGCCGGCCTCGACCCGGAGCGCTGCGTCCTCTTCCGCCAGTCCGACGTCCGCGAGCACACCGAGCTGACCTGGCTGCTCTCGGCGGTCACTTCCCACGGCGATCTCAACCGCATGCACCAGTTCAAGGAGAAGTCGGCGAAACAGCGCGAACTCGTCTCCGCCGCGCTCTTCTTCTACCCCGTGCTGATGGCCGCCGACGTGCTCGCCTACCGGGGGACCGAGGTGCCGGTCGGCGACGACCAGCGCCAGCATGTCGAGCTGATGCGGGAGATCGCCCGCCGCTTCAACGAGCGCTTCGGCGAGACGCTGGTCGTGCCCGAGCACCGCATCCCCGAGGTGGGTGCCCGGATCATGGATCTGCAGGAGCCAGAGCGGAAGATGTCGACCACCGGCACCACCGAGGCGGGGACGGTCTACGTCCTCGACGAGCCCGACGCGATTCGCAAGAAGCTCGGCAGCGCCGTCACCGACTCGGGGCGGGAGGTGGTGCGCCGCGAGGACAAGCCCGGCGTGACCAACCTGGTCGAAGTCCTCGCCGCCGCCCGCGGCGTCGACCCGACGCAGATCGAGGGCGAGTTCGGCGATGCCGGCTACGGCGACTTCAAGCACGCGGTCGCCGAGGGCGTCGTCGAGCTGCTGGCGCCGGTCCGCGAGCGCTACGCCGAGCTGCGCCCCGACCGGGCGGCGCTCGAGGCTGCCCTTGCCGCCGGTGCCGAGAAGGCGCGTGCGATCGCCGCGCCGACGCTCGCCGACGTACGCGAGCGCATGGGCATCGGCGCGCCGCGTTAACTTGAGCCGATGAGCGTCGCCGACCTCGACCTCGAGCTCGACGTCTTCGCCGGGCCGTTCGACCTCTTGCTGGCGGTGCTGCTGCGCGAGGAGGTCGACCTGCTGGAGGTGCAGCTGGGCGACGTCGTGGTCGCCTACGTCGAGCACCTCGAGCGCGAGGGCGAGCTGGAGCTGGAGGTGGCGACCGAGTTCCTGGTCCTGATCGCGGCGCTGCTGGAGCTGAAGTCGCGCCTGCTGCTGCCCGGCGCCGAGGAGGACGGCGAGGAGCTGGCGCCGGAGGAGGCGGTCGAGGAGCTGCTGGCGCGGCTGCTCGAGTACCGCCGCTACCGCGACGCGGCGGCGGTGCTGAACGAGCGCTTCGAGGCGGCGCGTGGCTACCTCTACCGCTCGGCGCCGCTGCCGCCGCAGTTGCGCAAGGTCGCGCTCGACGCCGCCACCGCCGTCTACGACCCAGAGAAGCTCGCCGCCGCCCTGGGCGATCTGCTGGTCGTGCCGCCACCGCTCGACATCGGCCACATCCGTCCCACCGTCTCGCTGGAGAAGCGGCTGCGAGCCCTCCGCGACGCCCTCGCCGGCCGCTCCAGCATCGACTTCGACGAGCAGTTTGGCGGCGAGGACCGGCTGACCCAGGCGGTGACCCTGTTCGCGCTGCTGGAGCTGTACAGGAAAGGCGAGGTGACCTGGAAGCAGGGCGAGCCGCTGGGGCCGATCGAGATCCAGCGCGCCGGAGGGCAGGGATGAGCGACCTCGCCCGCACGATCGAGGCGCTGCTCTTCCTCTCGCCGCAGCCGGTTGCCGTCACCGACCTGGCGGAGGCGGCGGAGGCGACCGAAGGACAGGTGACCGAGGCACTCGACCTGCTGCGCGAAGACCTCGTCGAGGGCAAGCGCGGCGTCGTCCTGCGCGAGGTTGCCGGCGGCTTCGCGCTGGCGAGCGATCCGGCCAGCGAGGCCGCCGCCCGGCGACTGTTGGCGAAGCCGCGGACGCCGCCGCTGACCCAGGCGCAGGCGGAGACGCTGGCGATCGTCGCCTACCTGCAGCCGGTCTCGCGGCCGGAGGTGGCGCGCATCCGCGGCGTCTCCTCGGAGTCGGCGGCGCAGACGCTGACCGAGCGCGGCCTGATCGAGGAGTCGGGTCGCTCGCAGTTCGGCGCGGCGCTGTTCAAGACGACGGAGCTGTTCGAGCGGCTGTTCGGGCTCTCCGGCCTCGACCGACTGCCCGACCCCTCGCGCTTCGATCCGAGCCCCGAGGACGAGCGCGAGCTGCGCGAGCGCCTGCTCAAGGCCGGCGAACAGCGCGCCGAGCCCTAGGTGCGGCTCGCCAAGTACCTCGCCCACGGCGGCGTCGCTTCGCGGCGAGCTGCGGAGAAGCTGATCGCGGCGGGTCGGGTGACCGTGGGCGGTGAGGTCGTCACCGACCCCGCCCGCGACGTGGGGGAGGGTGTCGACGTGCGGATAGACGGTGGCGCCGTCGCGCCGGAGCCGCGCGAGGTCTGGGCGGTCAACAAGCCGGCCGGCGTCGTCTCGACCGCGCGCGAGCCGGGCGAGCGCACCGCGGTGGTCGAGCTGGTGCCCTCGCGGGCCCGCCTCTACCCGGTCGGCCGCCTCGACGCCGACTCCACCGGACTGCTGTTGCTGACGAACGACGGTGAGCTGGCCAACCGCCTCACCCACCCCCGCTACGAAGTGCCGAAGGCCTATCGAGTCGAGTTGCGGCGACCGCCGTCGGATGCTGACCTGCGGCGGCTGGCGAGCGGCGTCGAGCTCGAGGACGGCCCGACCGCCCCGGCTGAGGTGCGGCGACTCGGCAAGCGTGAGATCGAGATAGTCCTGCGCGAGGGCCGCAACCGCCAGGTCCGCCGCATGGCCGAGGCGGTGGACAACGTCGTGGTGACGCTGCAACGCATCCGCTTCGGCCCGATCGAGCTGGGCGCCCTGGCCGAGGGCGACGCCCGCCGCCTGACCGACGAGGAGATCGCAACCCTGCGCGCGACCGGACGAGCCGTGAGTTGAGGACGCATAGGGTGTTCAACCAACGGCTCGTCCCTTTGGGAAGATGCAGGACGTGAGCGCAGACGGGACTCAGCAGAGACTCTTTGCGGTGCGGGGCGCCGTGCAGGCGGAGGCGAACGAAGCTGAGGCGATCGTCGAGGCGACGGCGGAGCTGATGCAGGAGCTGCTCGGGCGCAACGCGCTCGAGCCGGAGGCGCTGGTCAGCTGTCTCTTCACCACAACCGTGGACCTCGACGCCGAGTTCCCGGCGGTGGCGGCCCGCGGCGCCGGCCTCGACGCGGTGCCGCTGCTCTGTTGCCAGGAGATCCCCGTGCCGGGGGCGATGCCACGGGTGATCCGGGCGATGGTCCACTACTACGCGCCGCTCGGCCACCTGCCTGCGCACGCCTACCTGGGGGCGACCCAGGAACTGCGCTCGGACCTGCACGCCGCTCAGTAACGGCCTCGTCCACAATGAGCGCATGACCGTCACCTTCGCGGAGAAGCTGGCCCGCATCCCGGGCTACCAGGCCGGCGTCCCGACCGGCAAGGCGCCCGAGGCGATCGCCGCCGGGGGGATCGCCCAGCTCGCATCCAACGAGTCGCCCTTCGGGCCGCACCCCAAGGTCGTCGACACGATCCGCAGCGCCGCCGCCGCGATGAACCGCTACCCCGACCCGGACGCGACGCTGCTGCGGCGCCGGATCGCCGAGCGCTACGAGACCGAGCCGGGACGGGTCGCGGTCGGCAACGGCTCCTGCGAGATCCTGCTCGCCGCGGCCGAGGCGCTCTGCGAGCCGGGGGCCGAGATCGTCTACGCCTGGCCGTCGTTCTCGATATACCCGTATCTGGCGGCGCTGACCGGCGCCCGCGAGGTCCGCGTCCCGCTCGCCGCCGGCGAGGTCCACGACCTCGACGCGATGGCGACCGAGGTGACGGCCGCCACCCAGCTCGTCATCGTCTGCAACCCCAATAACCCGACCGGCACCCACTTACCGGCGGCGCGCATCGCCGCCTTCTGCGAGCGCCTTCCCGAGCACGTGACCATCGCCCTCGACGAGGCCTACGTCGAGTTCCAGACCGATGACGACCCCGACGCGACGATCGACCTGCTCGCCGGCTTCCCCAACCTGGTCGTGCTGCGGACCTTCAGCAAGGTCTACGGCCTGGCCGGCCTGCGGGTCGGCTTCGCGATCGGCTCGGCCAAGTTCCGTGCCGCGGTCGACGCCGTGCGCCAGCCGTTCAGCGTCAACGCCCTCGCCCAGGCGGCGGCGGCGGAGGCGATCCTGCACCAGGACGACGTCGAGCGCCGCGTCGAGCAGACGTTGGTCGAGCGGGTGCGGGTCGAGGAGGGCCTGCACGAGCTGGATCTGGCGACCGCCGAGACCCAGGCCAACTTCTCCTGGATCGACCTCGGCGACGCCGACGAGAAGGCGCTCGTCGCCGGCCTCGCCGAGCACTCGATTGCGGTCCGGCCCGGCACCCCCCTCGGCAGCCCCGGCCACATCCGCGTCAGCTACGGCACCCCGGCCGAGAACGACCGCTTCCTGGCGGCGGTCGGCGAGTTCGTCGATTGAGGGGGCAGCCCGCCCGTCCTCATCTGGGGATACGGTTGCGCCCGTGTCGAGCAATGACACCCCCAATGCCACCGCGTTGTTCGAGGCGGCGAACAAGCTGCGCGGGAGCGTCGAGTCCGCCGAGTACAAGCACCTCGTACTCGGCCTGATCTTCCTCAAATACATCTCCGATTCCTTCGGTGCGAGGAGGAAGGAGCTGGAGACAGAGCTGGCGGATCCCGGGAGCGACGGCTACCTGGAGAGCGAGACGGATCGAACCGAAGTCCTCGAGGACCGCGACGAGTACACGCGGGCGAACGTCTTCTGGGTGCCCGGACAGGCACGCTGGTCGGAGTTGCTCGCGGCGGCGTCCCAGCCCGACATAGGCAAGCGCCTCGACGACGCGCTCGACGCGATCGAGCAGGAGAATCCGCGGCTTCGGAACGTCTTGCCTCGCATCTACGCTCGGGCGCCACTGTCCGCCGAGCTGATGGGTTCGCTCGTGGAGACGATCGCCAAGATCGGTTTCGGCACCGATGCCGAGCGGGCGCGCGACATTCTCGGCCGGACCTACGAGTACTTCATCAAGGAGTTCGCCCGCGCCGAGGGCCATCGTGGCGGTGAGTTCTTCACGCCCGCGCCGGTCGCCCGCCTGCTGGTGGAGATGCTCGAGCCATACGAGGGGCGAATCCTCGACCCAGCCTGCGGCTCCTGCGGCCTCTTCGTGCAGTCGGCGAAGTTCGTCGATGCACACGGCGGCAGGCCGGACCAGATTGCGATCCACGGGCAGGAGCGCAACCAGGCGACCTGGCGGATAGGCCAGATGAACCTGGCGATCCACGGTCTCTCCGGCGAGGTCAGCTACACCGAGGGCGGCTCCCTCCTGGACGACGCCTTCCCGAGCTTGAGGGCCGACTTCGTGATGGCGAACCCGCCCTTCAACCAGAAGGAATGGTCTACCCCGGCGGTTCTCGACGACGCCCGCTGGGCACACGGTACGCCGCCTGTGGGCAACGCCAATTACGGCTGGATTCAGCATTTCCTCTTCCACCTCGCGCCCAACGGGCGCGCCGGCTTCGTGATGGCCAACGGATCGTTGACGACGGCGAGCGGGGGAGAGGACAAGATTCGTGAGGAACTAGTTCGAGCGGACGTGGTCGATTGCATCGTGGCGCTCCCAGGGCAGCTCTTCTACACGACGGGGATCCCGGTCTGCCTCTGGTTCCTCGACCGCGACAAGGCTTCCAGCGGCGAGCGCGACCGCAGTGGCGAGCTGCTGTTCGTCGATGCCCGCCAGATGGGCAACAAGATCAGCCGCACCCAGATCGATCTGAGCGGCGCGGAGATCGAGCGTGTCGTCGACGTCTACCACGCCTGGCGGGGAACCATCGATCGCGAGTACGTCGACGAGCCGGGGTTCTGCAGAAGCGCCGCACTGGAGGAGGTCGAGGCCGCCGACTTCACGCTTTCGCCAGGCCGTTACGTCGGCGCGCCCGAGGCCGAGGAGGACGAGATCGCATTCGAGGAGCGGATGGCATTGCTTGTCGACCGGCTGGCGGAGGAGCTTGCGAACGACGCACGTGTGACCACGAACATGAAGGCCGCTCTCGAGTCGCTGGGATATGAGCTCTGAGGCGGGCCCTTCATGGAGGCCGGAGCTGTTGGGCAACCTTTGCTCTTTCCGCGCGGGATCTGCGTTCAAAACCGACCTGCAGGGCAGACGGGAGGGCAGGTTTCCATTCATCAAGGTGAGCGACATGTCGCGTGCTGGAAACGCACGCTTCATCAGTGGGGCGGCGAACTGGGTCGATGAGGACGACCTAGTCGTCCTCAAGGCGAAGCCTTTCCACCCGCCCACGATCGTTTTCGCGAAGATCGGCGAGGCACTCAAGGCGAATCGGTTCAGGATCCTGACTCAGGAAACTCTCATCGACAACAACCTGATGGGTGCAATTCCGAACCCCGAATTGGTCAATCCGCAATTCCTGTACTACTTGCTGCAGGCGTTGGGACTACCCTCGCTCGCCACCGGTTCGGCTCTGCCTTATCTGAAGGCGGGCGACCTGCGGAAGGTGGAGCTTTCGCTTCCCGAGCAAGAGGAGCAACGACGCATCGCGTGGGTGCTGAACGCCCTGGACGACAAAATCGACAGCAACCTCAGGATCACGGATCTGCTCCAAGCGGCAGCGGTCACTATGTTCGGGGCCTGGTTTCTCGATTTCCTTTGGGCTGACGAGTTCGAGGAAAGCGCCATCGGCTCCATTCCGCGTGGCTGGTCGGTCGGTGTGTTGTCGGATCTCGCGACCGTTACGATGGGCCAATCGCCTCCGGGCGATTCCTACTCGAACGACTCGGGCAATGGAATCCCTCTGGTCCAAGGAATGAGTGCGTTCGGTGAACGCTATCCGAGGATTGGCACTTGGACGTGTTCGCCGACCAGACGTGCGTCGCCTGGTGCGACGCTGATGACGGTGCGAGCGCCCGTTGGCGCCGTCAACGTTTCGCGCTCCGAGGTCTGCCTCGGCCGTGGGGTGGCGGGCATCCACTCGGAGTACCCTGCGTTCACGGAGCTCCTTGTTAGAAGCCTGGAGCCGCGCTGGAGGAAAGAGGAGTCGGGAACGATCTTTCCGGCGGTGAACCGTAAGCAGATCCTCGGTATCCAGGTGGTAATACCACCCCCGGAGAAAGTCCAAGAGTACGAGGGCTTTGCACGGCCCATGATCGACCGGATGCTCTCACTTGCGGCCCAGATCGACGGGTTCACGGAGCTCCGTGGCGCCCTCCTTCCCAAACTCATCTCCGGCGAGATTCGCGTTCCCGATACGGCCGACCCGGATGAGGCGATCGGCGCGGTTGCCGCTGTCGGCTGACTCGATGGCAGGGTCTCCGGTCAGCGAGGACTCGCTCGTCGAGCAGCCGGCGCTGGAACGACTTCGCAACGCAGGATGGGAACACGTCCACGGCAGCGAGCTTGCGGCCGAAGGCCCAGCGGCGGAACGCTCCCGGTGGTCGGACGTGGTGCTGCTCGGTCGCTTGCGGAGGGCGATCGAACGGGTCAATCCGCAGCTGCCCGCGGAGTCGGTGCAGCGGGCCTGCGAGATTGTCCTCACCTCCGCCTCGCCG
This sequence comes from uncultured Solirubrobacterales bacterium, assembly GCA_963703235.1. Classification (GTDB taxonomy): domain Bacteria; phylum Actinomycetota; class Thermoleophilia; order Solirubrobacterales; family 70-9; genus VRUE01. The sequence goes on from OY969802.1 coordinate 683,773, forward strand.
GCCGTCGTCGAGGACCATCGTGACTTTCACAATCTGCTGCTTTCGGGAGTCCCGGTCGCCTACGTCGACAGCGACGGGGTCGAGCGAAACGATCACGCGAAGCTGGTCGATTTCGACGACCCGAGCAGGAACGAATTCGTCGCGGTAAACCAGCTCACCGTGATCGTGGGTGGGAAGAACCGCCGCCCGGACATCCTGCTTTACGTGAACGGGTTGCCACTCGGCCAGATCGAGCTCAAGGTCCCCGGCGGCAAGGCCATGGCCGAGCGCGCGGTCAACCAGGTGCAGCACTACGTCCAGACGATCTCGCCGCTCTACCGATACGTGGAGATCGTCGGTGTCTCCGATTACCTGCAGGCTCGCGTCGGCACCATCACCACGCCGGCCGAGCACTTCGGTGAGTGGAAGACGATGTCCTCGGAGGACTCCGAGCGCAAGCGCCCTCAGCTCGAGCTGATGATCGACGGGGCGTTTGCGCCGGCTCCGTTCCTGGAGCTGATTCGCGACTTCGTCTTCTTCGAGACCGATGGTGCGAAGACGTGGAAGGTGCTGGCCAAATACCACCAGGTGGATGCCGTCCACGCGGCGGTTGCCTCGGCAGCGCAGGCGATGGGAGGCGATCGGCGCGGTGGCATCGTCTGGCACACGCAGGGTGCGGGCAAGAGCTACACCATGGTCTTTTTCGCCAACAAGCTACGCCGCGATCCTCGTTTCGCAAATCCGACGATCGTCGCCGTCACCGATCGCAACGACCTGGACAGTCAACTCGCCGAAACGTTCTCGGCTACCCAGCTGTCCTCGGCCTGTCGCCAGGCCGAGGAGATCACCGGCGGCCCCAGCAGCCTTCATCGGCTGCTCCGCGTGCCAGCAGGGGGCATCGTCTTCACGACGATCCAGAAGTTCGCTCCTCCTCCTGGCGCCGCGGCGATGCCCGTCCTCTCCCAGCGAGAGAACATCATCGTGATGGCCGACGAGGCACATCGTTCCCAGTACGCGAAGTTCGCTGAGAACATCGCGCTTGCCCTGCCGAACGCCGTCCGCATCGGCTTTACCGGAACCCCCGTCGAGCAGGCGGATCGCTCGACTCGCCTGGTCTTCGGCGACTACGTCTCTGTCTACCGGATGCGCCAGGCGCAGGAGGACGAGGCGACGGTTCCGATCTACTACGAATCCCGCCAGATTCCCGTCGAGATCGACGATCCGGATGAGTTGCAGCGGGTCGAGCAGGTGCTCGAAGACGAGGAGGAGGAAGCGGCCAGCAGGCTGGTTACGGCATGGGCGAAGCTGGAGCCGGTCGTCGGCTCCCCCGAGCGGATGCGGCGGCTCGCCGACGACGTCGCCGAGCATCACCGAATGCGCTACGAGGCTCAGCCCGGAAAGGCGATCGTGGTCGCCTTCTCACGCCGGATCGCCGCCGAGCTGACCGACCTCTTGGGCTCGCGACTCGGGAAAGAGGCGGTCGACTGCGTGATCTCGGCGCAGGCCACCGAACCCCCCGCCATCTCCCGCTTCCGCCGCTCCAAAGCGGAGCTGAAGAAGCTCGCCAGACGGTTCAAGGATCCCGAAGACCCCCTCCGGGTGGTCGTCGTCAAGAACATGTGGCTGACTGGGTTCGATGCTCCTGTTCTGCACACCCTCTACGTCGACAAGCCGATGCGCGACCACGGGCTGTTGCAGGCGATCGCGCGGGTCAACCGGGTCTTGAGCGGCAAGCCAGGCGGGCTGATCGTCGACTACATCGGCATCGGCGAGGACCTGCGCGCGTCGCTCGGGGCTTACGACGAGACCGAGATGGATGAGCCGACGATCCTCGTCGCGCAGGCGGTCGCTGGCCTGGGCGAAAAATACGAGATGCTCGCCGCGATGCTGCACCCGATCGGCTTCCGGCCGGGCGAGCTGCAGCGCACGCCGAAGCCCGGGCCGCTCTTCTTCGATGTCTACAACCTGATCCTCGAGAGCGACCGCAAGATGCACGAATTCCTCGATGCCGAGGCGGCGCTGACTCGCTGGTACGCGCTGGCGCGAACGCAGGATGCGGCGATCGAGATGCGCGACGACGTCGCCTTCTTCGCCAGGCTGGCTGCCGCCGTGCGGACGATTGCCGTCCCCGAAGCGCGGACGAGCCCGGCAGCGGAGCAGGCCATGCGCCAGTTCTTCTCCGAGGCTCTCGCGGCCGGCGAGGTCCTCGACGTCTTCGGGATGACCGACAAGGACCGGCCGGAGATCTCGGTGCTCTCGGACGATTTTCTCGATTCGCTTGCGACGAAGGGCGAGCACCGGAACGTGCAGGTTCGGTTGCTGGAGAAGCTCCTCGACGACGAGATCCGAAGGCGGGCAGGTGCGAACCGGATGCAGGCTCGACTCTTCCGCGAGCAGATAGAGACCGTCCTTCGGCGTTATGAACAGCAGCAGCTTGCCAGCGCCGAGGTTGTCGAAGACCTGGTCGAGATAGCACGGCGGCTGCGAGACGCACGTGGTCGCCACCAGCGGTTGGGCCTCAGCGAAGAGGAGGCGGCCTTCTACGACGCGCTCGCCGGTGGCGTCGAGGAGGTCAAGGCCGACCCCAAGCTGGCCGCGATCGCGCACGACCTGGTGGAGACGATCCGCACCGACCTCAGCATCGACTGGGCCGACCGCGATGCGACCGAGGCCAAGATCCGCGCCAAGATCAAACGCCTGCTGCGTCAGAGCGGTTACGAACCGCCCGCGCCAAAGGGAACCGCCGGCGCCGGCGACGGGCGGGGCCGGCGCTTGGACGAGGCTGCCCAGCTCGTCCTCGACCAGGCGAAGGCGCTCTACCGCCGTTGGCCTGAGATTCAAAGCGGCGAGTCGACCCCGCTCTGAGCGGCCCCGCTCGATCGCGCCACACCTGCTACAAAGTCTTCGACCGATGAAGCGAACAGGCGACACCGCTAGCAGCATGTGCGCAAGGCGCGCCGCGGTTGCCCCTGTGCGCATCTCGTATTACTGGCGATTTAGCTAGGCGTCCGGCCTGGCGGCATCGTGCCGCATCCATAGAGCGTTCGGCCGGGCGCCGGTGCAGGTGGTTTGCGCGCTTCCCATCGCCCGCGCTCGCATGGCGAAGCCCGCTTGGAAAGTAAGGTCTTCGATGTGGAGAAAGGCGGCGGCAAGATGATGATCGGAATGCAGCGAACGCGGGACCCGGTCCGCGACCAGCGGATCGAGCGGATCGTGGAGCTGGTCTCGCCCGAGGCGCTGCTCGGCGACCTGCCGCTCGGCGAGGAGCGGGAGGCGGCGGTGGTGCGCGGCAGGGGCGAAGTCGGCAACGTGCTCGACCTCAGCGACGACCGGCTGCTGGTCGTGGTCGGGCCGTGCAGCGTGCACGACCCCGAGGCAGCGCTCGAGTACGCCGGCCGCCTGGCCGAACAGGCGAAAGAGCTGCACGACGACCTGCTGGTCGCGATGCGGGTCTACTTCGAGAAGCCGCGGACGACGACGGGCTGGAAGGGCCTGATCAACGACCCCTACCTCGACGGCTCCTGCGACGTCAACGCCGGCCTGCGGATGGCCCGCACGCTGTTGCTGCAGGTGCTCGACCTCGGCTTGCCGATCGGCTGCGAGTTCCTCGACCCGATCACGCCGCAGTACATCGCCGACACGGTCGGCTGGGGGGCGATCGGCGCCCGTACGACCGAGAGCCAGATCCACCGCCAGCTCGGCTCCGGCCTCTCGATGCCGATCGGCTTCAAGAACCGCACCGACGGCGACGTCCAGGTCGCGGTCGACGCGGTCCGCGCCGCCGCCGTCTCGCACGCCTTCGCCGGCATTGACGACGCCGGCCGGCCGGCGATCCACCACACCGCGGGAAACCCGGACGGGCACGTGATCCTGCGCGGCGGCAGGGGGGCGCCGAACTGCGACGCCAAAGGCATCGCGGCGGCGCTGGAGATGCTGAAGGCGGCCGGCCTGGCGGAGCGGGTGGTGATCGACGCCTCCCACGACAACAGCGCCAAGGACCCCGAGCAGCAGATCGCCGCCGCGGGCCAGATCGGCGACCAGATCGCCGCCGGCAACGCGGCGATCGTCGGCGTCATGCTGGAGTCCTTCCTGGTCGAGGGCCGCCAGGAGCTCGGCCCCGGCGACGTCGAATCGCTCACCTACGGGCAATCGATCACCGACCCCTGCATCGACTGGGAGGAGACCGTCTCCGTGCTGGAGCGGCTGGCGGCGGCAGTGCGGGCGCGGCGCGGCGCATGAGGGCAGCCGTCCTCGGCGTCGGCCTGATCGGCGGCTCGATCGGGCTCGCGGCGCGGCAGCGGCTCGGCTGCGAGGTCGTCGGCTGGGGACCGCGGCGGGCGACGCTGGAGCGGGCGGTCGAGCTCGGAGCGGTCGACCGCCCGGCGGACTCGGTCGGCGAGGCCTGCGCCGGGGCGGACGTCGTCTTCTGCGCCTCGCCGGTATCGGCCCTGCCGGAGCTGGTCGCCGCGGCGCTGGAGGCGAGCGGCCCCGAGACGGTCGTCACCGACGCCGGCTCGACCAAGCGCCAGCTCGTCGCCGCGCTGGGCGGCGACGAGCGCTTCATCGGCGGCCACCCCCTCGCCGGCGCCGAGACCGCCGGCGTGCAGAACGCCCGCGCCGACCTCTTCGAGGGCGCCCGCTGGTACCTGACGCCGACAGAGCGCTCCAGCGGCATCCTCTACGACCGCCTGCAGCGCCTCGTCTCCGACCTCGGCGCCCGCCCGCAGGCGATCGACCCCGGGGCCCACGACCGCCTGATGGCGACGGTAAGCCACCTCCCGCACGTGCTCGCCAACGTGCTCGCCGCCCAGGCCGCTGCCGAGCTGACCCGCGACTCGCAGCGGATGCCGGAGGTCGGACCGAGCTTCCGCGACGCGACTCGCGTGGCCGGCTCGAACCCGTCGATCTGGGGCGACATCTTCAGTGGCAACAGGGAGGCGATCGCCGACGCCATCGACGACGCCGTCGCGCGGTTGAACGATGCGAAGGAGCTGATCGGCGCGGGCGAACCGGATGCCGTCACGGACTGGCATGCCGCCGCGGGCGCCGACCGGGGCCGTTTGCTCGAGACCGAGGCGGGGGCCGGACCGCTGCGCGAGGTGCGCGTCGTCGTCCCCAACCGGCCGGGAATCGTCGCCGAGCTGGCGCTGGCGCTGGGCGAGGCCGGCGTCAACATCGAGGACATGGCGCTGCACCCGGCGGCCGACATGCAGTCGGGGGCGATCTCGCTCTGGGTTGCCGGCGAGGAGCAGGCCGAGCGGGCGGTGGCTCTGGTGACCGAGCTGGGCCACTCGGCGACCGCGCTGGGCGAGGGCGCCTAGCTCCGGTGACGACCCGCTTCGACCCCTCCGGCCCGCTGCGCGGCTCGCTGCGGCCGCCGCCGGACAAGTCGGTCTCCCACCGGGCGGCGCTGATCGCCGCGATGGGGGAGGGGGAGACGGCGATCGAGGGCTACCTCGACTCGGCCGACACTCGCTCGACCCTGACTGCGGTGCAGGAACTGGGGGCAACGGTCGAGCGCATTGGCCCCGGCGTGATCGATCGAGGCCTGCGAATTCGGGGCGTTGGCCTGCGCGGCGCCGGCGCGGTCGCGACCGAACCCGGAAACGTCGGCCCTTTTTCCATCGACGTTGGCAACGCGGGAACGCTTCTACGCCTGCTGCCCGGCTGGCTGGCAGGGCAGGAGACCGGACGCTGGACGCTCGACGGCGACGACTCGATTCGGCGCCGCCCGGTCGACCGCATCGCCGAGCCGTTGGCCCTGATGGGCGCGCACGTGAGTTGCCGCGAGAACCGCTTTACGCCGGTGACGGTCGAGGGGGCGCCGCTGCACGGCATCTCCTACGAGGTGCCGGTCGCCAGCGCCCAGGTCAAGTCCTGTCTCCTCTTTGCCGGCTTGCTCGCCGAGGGTGAGACCCAGATCGCCGAGCCGCTGCCGACCCGCGATCACAGCGAGCGGATGCTGGCCGCGGCTGGGGCCGAGATCGAGCGCAACGATGGCGTTGTCTCGGTGCGGCCCGCCGCTCGGCTCGAACCGGGCCGGATCGTCGTGCCGGCCGACTTCTCCTCGGCCGCCTTCTTCCTCGTCGCGGCTCTGCTCGTCCCCGGCAGTGAGGTCGACCTGCTCGGCGTCGGCCTCAACCCGACCCGCACCGGCTTGCTCTCGATCTTGGCCCGAATGGGCGCCGAGCTGGAGGTCGAGGCCGAAGGCGAGCGGGGGGGCGAGCCGAGCGGCGGGATCCGGGCGCGCACGTCAGAACTGCACGGCACCGAGGTCGGCGGCGCTGAGATCCCGCTGGCGATCGACGAGCTGCCGCTGGTCGCGCTCGCCGCCTGCTTTGCCGAGGGCGCGACGACGATCCGCGACGCCGTCGAGCTGCGGCGCAAGGAGAGCGATCGCATCGCAACCGTCGCCGCGGCGCTGACCGCGCTCGGTGCCGAGGTCGAGACGAGCGAGGACGGGATGCGGATCGAGGGGACCGGTGGACTGCGCGGCGGCACGGTCGACTCCCACGGCGACCACCGGATCGCGATGCTCGGCGCAGTAGCCGGCCTCGCCTCGCGCGAGGGCGTGGCGGTGGCGGGCATGGACGCTGCCGCCGTTAGCTACCCCGGTTTTCAGGCCGACCTCGCCTCGCTCGCACGCTGAGCCATAGCCTGCCGGCCATGGTTATCGCGATCGACGGGCCCGCTGGGGCCGGCAAGTCGACGGTCGCCCGCGCGGTAGCGGCGGCGCTCGGCTTCACCTACCTCGACTCGGGGGCGATGTACCGCTGCGTGGCGCTGGCCGGGCTGGAGCGGGATGTCGACCTGGAGGACGGCGAGGCGATGGCGGCGCTCGCCAAGTCGCTGCGGATCGGGCTCGACGGCGACCGGGTCGAGCTCGACGGCCGCGAGGTCGGCGCCGCGATCCGCACACCCAAGGTCACCGAGGCGTCCTCGCACGTCTCCGTGCACCCCGGCGTGCGCGAGGCGATGGTCGCGCAGCAGCAGCAACTGATCGCTGCCGGGCGCTACGTCGCCGAGGGCCGCGACATCGGCACCGTCGTCAGCCCCGATGCCCCACTGAAGGTCTTTCTCACCGCCGCAGCCGAGGAGCGGGCGCGGCGGCGTGCGGCTCAGACGGGTGAGGACGAAGCGGCAGTGCAGGCAGCGCAGCGGCAGCGCGACAAGCGCGACGAGACGCGCGAGCACAGCGCCTTGCGCGCCGCGCCCGATGCGGTCGAGATCGACACCACCGGCCTCGGCATCGACGAAGTGGTGGGCCGGGTCGTCGAGCTGGCCCACGCGCGGGGCCTGGCGTGAGCCACCTGCCAACCGTCGCCGTCGTCGGCTTCCCCAACGTCGGCAAGAGCACCCTGGTCAACCGGCTCGCCGGCGGCCGCGAGGCCGTCACCCACGCCGAGGCGGGGGTGACCCGCGACCGCAAGCGGGTGCCCTGCGAGTGGAATGGCGTCGCCTTCGAGCTGCTCGACACCGGCGGCATCGACCTCGCCGATCCCGACGAGCTGGCCGAGGACGTGCGGCGACAGGCCCGGATCGGGATCGCCGAGGCCGACGCGATCCTGCTGGTCGTCGACGCCCGCGCCGGGGTGCGGGCCGGCGACCTGGAGCTGGCGGGCACGCTGCGAGGCGCCGAGGCCCCGGTCGTGGTCGTCGTCAACAAAGTCGACCGTCCCGGCGACGAGCACCTGACGGCGGAGTTCCACCAGCTCGGCCTCGGCGACCCGCTCGCCGTCTCCGCCACGCACGGGCTCGGCAGCGGCGACCTGCTCGACCGGGTGGTCGAGTCGCTCGGCGACCGCCCGCCGCAGCCAGAGGGCTCCGAGCGGGCCAGCGTCGCCGTGATCGGCCGCCCCAACGTCGGCAAGTCCTCGCTCGTCAACGCCTTCCTGCAGGACGAGCGGACGATCGTCTCCGAGCGGGCCGGCACGACCCGCGATGCGATCGACACCGACCTGGAGGTCGAGGGCCGGCAGGTGCGCCTGGTCGACACCGCCGGCCTGCGCCGGCGCGCCAAGGTCGCCGGCAGCGTCGACCACTACGCGCAGCTGCGCACCGAGCTAGCGGTCGAGCGAGCCGACGTGGCGATCGTCGTCTGCGACGCCTCCGAGGGCGTCACCGCGGAAGACCTGCGGGTCGCCGAGCTGGCGATGCGGGCCGGCTGCGCGACGCTGCTGGCGCTGAACAAGTGGGACGTGACCGGCACCGACGTCGACGACGCCCGGGCCCGGGTCGAGCGCAAGCTGCGCCTGCGGCCGGCTGTCATCACCTGCTCGGCGCTGCGCGGCCGCAACGTGCCGAAGCTGCTGCCGAAGGCGCTGGAGCTGGCCGACCGGGCCGCGGAGCGGATTCCGACCCCGGAGCTGAACCGCTTCGTCAACGACGCCGTCGCCAAGACGCCGCCGCCCTCGCGGCGCGGCCGGCGCCTGCGCCTCTACTACGCGGCGCAGGTCGAGGAGAGCCCGCCGCGGATCGCGATCCAGGTCAACGACCGGCGCCTGATCGTCCGCGACTGGGCCTACCACCTGGAGAACCGGCTGCGCGAGACCTACGCCCTCGAGGGCGTCCCCCTCGTCATCGACTACGTCCCGCGCAAGCGGGACCGCTGAAGGCGCTGGCCGGTTTGCGCAGATAGGATTTGTCCATGTCTCTAGCAGAAGGGGAGTACCTGTTCACGTCGGAGTCGGTGACCGAGGGCCACCCCGACAAGGTCTGCGACCAGATCTCCGACGCCGTCCTCGACGCCGTGATGACGGGGGACCCAGAGGGCCGCGTCGCCTGCGAGTCCCTGGTCAACACCGGCATGGCGGTCGTCTCGGGTGAGATCTCGACCGACGTTCACCTCAACGTTCCCGAGATCGTCCGCGAGACGATCCGCAAGATCGGCTACGACCACGGCGACTACGGCTACAACTGCGACCACATCTCGGTCATCGTCTCGCTCGACGAGCAGTCGCCCGACATCGCCCAGGGCGTCGACCAGGCGCTGGAGACCCGTGTCGACCCGGGTGACGACGACGAGCTCGACGTCGCCGGCGCCGGCGACCAGGGAATGATGTTCGGCTACGCGACCGACGAGACCGAGGCGCTGATGCCGATGCCGATCCACATCGCGCACCGGCTCGCAGAGCGGCTGGCGGCGGTTCGCAAGGACGGCAGCCTCGGCTACCTCGGGCCCGATGGCAAGACGCAGGTCTCGGTCCGCTACGCGGACGGCCGCCCGGTCAAGGTCGAAAAGCTCCTGATCTCGACCCAGCACGCGGCCGAGGTCGACTCGCAGCAGCAGATCAAGGGCGACCTCTGGGAGAGCGTCGTGCTGCCCGTGCTCGGGGCCGAGGTTCCCGGGATGTACGAGGAGGAGGCGCTGCGCGAGAGCTTCCTCGTCAACCCGACCGGCAAGTTCGTGATCGGCGGCCCGGTCGGCGACGCCGGCCTCACCGGTCGCAAGATCATCGTCGACACCTACGGGGGCATGGCCCGCCACGGCGGCGGCGCCTTCTCCGGCAAGGACCCCTCCAAGGTCGACCGCTCGGCCGCCTACGCGGCCCGCTACGTGGCCAAGAACGTCGTCGCGGCGGGGCTGGCGCAGCGCTGCGAGGTCCAGGTCGCCTACGCGATCGGGGTCGCGCACCCGGTCTCGCTGATGGTCGAGACCTTCGGCACCGGCGTGCTTCCCGACGCCCAGATCTCGCACCTGGTCGAGACCGAGTTCGACCTGCGGCCAGGCGCCTTCCGCAGCTACCTCGACTTGCACCGGCCGATCTTCCAGAAGACCGCCTCGTACGGGCACTTCGGCAGGGACGACGAGGACTTCACCTGGGAGCGCACCGACCGGGCTGACGCTCTCCGCGACGCTGCCGGGTCGGTAGCGGCGACCCCGGCTTAGCCCGGCGGCTGCGCCTCGCCCAGGCCGTGGGCGCCGGCCGAGGCGGCCCCGGTCGCCTGATCGACGCTGTGGACGACGTCCTCGGGGTCGGCGACGCCGGCGAAGACGAAGTTGTAGTCGTCGGTGGCGGCGGTGTCGAAGTCGACGTCGCCGATCTGCATCAGCCGCTGGTAGACGGACTGACTGTAGTTGACGTTCTGGACCCGCTCCAGCCGCGTCTCCTGGACCTCGCGGGAGACGATCCCGCGCTTGATGTTGAGGCGGCGGTCGGTGATCGTGTAGGTGGTGGCAACGCGTTTGACGAAGCCGATCAGCACCGTCAGCCCAATTACGACGAGGACGACGAGGAAGACCGTGCCGCCGCTCGCGTCGAAGAGCTTGGCGACGACACCGGCAAGCGCCGCGACCAGGACTCCCTTCAGGTAGAAGCCGAGGATCGCGCGCCACGAGGGGTGGCCCTCGAAGATCACGCGCTCGCCGGGGCTGAGGTTGAGGCCCATCGCGGGGAGGATATCCCGCCGTCCGTCCGCCGCCATACCGTGGCCCGGTGATCGCCAAGGTCGAGCCGCTGACCACCGCCCGCGCTCTGCGCGGGCCGTTCGACTACCGCTTGCCGGAGGCGATGGAGGACCTCGGAGTGGGCAGCGTCGTGCGGGTCCCGTTCGGGAACCGGCGAGCGCTGGGGGTGGTCGTCGAGCTGGCCGAGAAGTCGGAGCTGCCGCCGGAGCGGCTGGCCGAGCCGCTGGAGGCGCTCGAGGCCGGCGCCCCGTCCGAGCTGGTCGGGCTCGGTCTCTGGGTCGGCCGCGAGTACTGCTCGACCCCGGCCCGCGGGCTGCAGCTGGTGCTGCCGCCGGGGACCGGCGCCGGCGGACAGCGGGTGCGGACGCGGACCGAGCTGCGGGCGGAGATCTCCGCCGCCGGCGAGGAGGCGTTGGCCACTGGCGGTCGCCTCGGGGCGCGCCAGCGCGCCGTGCTGGAGGCGCTGGGAGCGGGTGAGATGTCCGCCGCCGAGCTGGCAGCGGCGGTCGGGGCGGACCGCCAGGTCCTGCGCCGGCTCGAGCAGCGAGGGCTGATCGCGACCCGCAGCTCGCGGCTGCAGCGCCGGCCCGGTCACGCCGAGGTGGGCGCCGCGCGAGGCCGTCCGCGGTTGCTGGAGGAGCAACAGGGCGCTGTCGGCGAGATCGTCGCCGCTCTCGACGGCGGGGCGGGTGCGCCGCGCAGCCTGCTCCTGTACGGCGTCACCGGCTCCGGCAAGACCGAGGTCTACCTGGCCGCGGTCGAGGCGGCCCTGGCCAGGGGCCGCGGCGCGATCGTCCTCGTGCCGGAGATCGGCCTGGCGCCGCAGGCGGTGGCGCGCTTCCGGGCGCGCCTGGGCGACCGCGTCGCGGTGCTGCACTCCGCCCTCTCGCCCGGCGAGCGCTACGACGAGTGGCGGCGCCTGCGCGACGGCGAGGCGAGCGTCTGCGTCGGGCCCCGATCGGCCGTCTTCGCGCCGGTCCGCGACCTCGGTCTGATCGCGATCGACGAGGAGCACGATCCCTCCTACAAGCAGGAGGGGGACCCCTGTTACGACGCCCGCACGGTAGCCAGGCGGCGCGCCACCGAAGCGGGCGCGGTCCTGGTCGCCGGCACCGCGACGCCGCGGCCGGAGTCCTGGCTGGAGCTGCCGCACGTCGAGCTGCCGCGGCGCGTCGACGGGCGCCGTATGCCGCCGGTCGAGGTCGTCGACATGCGCGACGGCGATCGTCGGGCAGGGCCGCTGCATCCCGCCACCTGGGAGGCGCTCGGCGAGGTGCGCCACAGCGGCGCCAAGGCGATCGTGATGGTCAACCGCCGCGGTTTCGCCCCCTGGCTCACCTGCCGCTCCTGCGGGCACCACTGGGGCTGCCCGGACTGCGACGTATCGCTGATCGTCCATCGCCACGCGAGCCGCCTCGTCTGCCACCACTGCGCCCACGCCGAGCCGCTGCCCGGCGCCTGCCCGGAGTGCCGCTCGACGACGCTCTCGCAGGGCGGGGTCGGCAGCGAGCAGGTCGAGTCCCTGTTGGCCGAGCGGCTCGACCCGATGCCGGTCTTCCGGCTCGACTCCGACGTCGCCACCGGCCGCGGTGCCCACGCCCGCATCCTCGCCGGCTTCGGCGAGGCCGAGACGGGTGTCCTCGTCGGCACCCAGATGGTCGCCAAGGGCCACGACTTCCCGGAGGTAACGCTGAGTGCGATCGTCGACGCCGACGCGACCCTGCGCTTCCCCGACTTCCGCGCCGCCGAGCGGACCTTTGCGATGGTCACCCAGCTGGCCGGTCGCAGCGGCCGCGGCGAGGCGGGGGGAAGACGATCGTGCAGACGCTGGCGCCGCAAGCGCCGAGCATCCTTCGTGCCGCCCACCACGACGCCGCCGGGTTCCTCGCCACGGAGATAGAGCGCCGCCGCCTGCTCCGCTACCCGCCCTTCTCCAGCCTGGTCCGGATCGTGCTGCGCTCCGAGGCCGAGCCGCGCCTCGACGAGGCGGCGTCGAAGCTCGCCGGCCTGTTGGGCGCGTTCCTCCCCGCCGGCACCGAACTGCTCGGCCCGGCGCCGATGTTCCGCGTCCGCAACCGCCATCGTCGCCGCCTCCTGATCAAGACCGACGAGCGCGAGGCGACCGTCGCCGCGGTCCGCACCGCGGTCGAGCGCCTCGCCGCCGACCGCTCCCTGCGCGGTGTCGCGACGGCGGTCGACGTGGACCCGCAATAGGGCCTTCTTGACGCTTGCGGGGCCGACAAGCCGGCGACTGGGGGGAGACTTCCGGCCCGCACAGCCTTTATGCACGGTGGGATCTTTACTTGTCGCTGCAGCTGTTCTCGCCGGTCTAGGAGATGGCGATATCGCGTTGGCCGATATCAGCACCGTGGCTGTGATCGGTGGGGTTCTCATGGAGGCTGCCGTGCGAATTGGAGGAGCATTGGGAATCGAATCGGAAGTCGACGGCTGGCGTGAAGGCATGTTCTTCGGTGCCTTGATCGCCTTGGTCTTCTTGCTGTTCGGGGACGCTGGTGCGTAAGATGAGCGCCATGTGGGAGCGAAGGCTTTTGTCTATGTTGATCCTGGTGCTTCTAGCCTGGGTTGCTGCGACTTTGGACCTGAAGGGGTACGGCGCTCTGGCGATGCTCACCCTGAGCGTGCCGGTGGCGATCTTCGCGGGGGCGGGCGCGGAGGCATGGCTGCGCAGTCGTCGACGCCGCTCGGTGAGCTGAGCGGCGCAGCTCGCCAGCCCGCCGCCCGCGCTGACCCGATCCATACAATCGATCCAATGAGCGACGAGGGGTCCGTTGGGGCCGAGCAGAGCGAGCGCGAGGCGCTCGAAGCGAGGCTGCAGGAGCGCCGCGAAGCGGCGCTGGCGCAGGTGGTCAAGTTCGGCGATCCGGTGCTCAAGAGCGTTGCCTCGCCGGTCTCCGAGTTCGGGCCGCAGCTGCGGGCGGAGGTCGAGCGGATGATCGGGATCATGCGCGACGGGATGGGGGTCGGGTTGGCCGCGACCCAGGTCGGGATCCTGCGCCGTGTCCTCGTCTTCCAGGCCGGCCCCGACTCCGAGCCGACGGCGCTGGTCAACCCGAACGTCGAGTGGCTCTCCGACGACGCGGTGGTTGCCGAGGAGGGCTGCCTCAGCCTGCCCGGAGTGTCGATGGACGTCGAGCGCCCGCTTCACGCCCGCTTCGGTGGCCGTGACATCGAGGGCGAGGGGGTGACGATCGAGGCCTCGGGGCTCGAGGCGCGCGTCCTCCAGCACGAGCTCGACCATCTCGACGGCGTCCTGATTCTCGATCGCGCCCCGCGCGAGCAGCGCAAGGGCGCGCTGCGAGCCCTGCGCGAAGGGAGCATCTACGCACCGCCGTCCGATCTCGAAGAGGGGGCCGACGAGGAGCACCGCGAGCCTCGCACCGACGCGTGAGAACCGTCTACCTCGGCACCTCGGACTTCGCCGCGGCGGTCCTCCGTCGCCTGGCTGGCTCGCGCCACCGGCCGCAACTGGTCGTGACGCCACCCGACCGGCCCAAGGGGCGGGGCCGGCACAGCGGCTCCCCGCCCGCGGCGGAGGCGGCGCGGGAACTCGGCATCGAGCTTCTGCAGGCGGGGGACGTCAACGACCCGGCGGTCCTGGAGCAAATCCGCAGCACCCGCCCGGAGGCCGCCGCCGTCTGCGCCTTCGGCCAGTTGATCCGCGAGCCGCTGCTCTCCGAGCTGCCGCTCCTCAACGTCCATCCTTCGCTGCTGCCGCGCTGGCGCGGCGCAGCTCCGATCGAGCGGGCGATCATGGCCGGCGACGAGCGCACCGGCGTCTGCGTGATGCGGCTCACCGCCGGCCTCGACTCCGGCCCGGTCGCCCTCGGCGAGGAGTTGCCGATCGGCCTGGAGGACGACTTCGCGAGCCTCTCGGAGAAGCTGGCGGCGCTGGGCGGAGAGCTGCTGGTCGGGGCGCTCGACCGCGAGGATGCGGGTGAGCTCGAGTTCGACGAGCAGGACGAGGCGGGCGCAACCTACGCCGAGAAGGTCGACCCGGCCGAGCGCCGCCTCGACCCGAGCCGGCCCGCGACCGAGCTGGCCCGAACCGTGCGGGCGCTGACGCCGCACATCGGCGCCTACCTGGAGGTGGGCGGTGGCGACGAACGGCTCGGGGTGCGGCGGGCGCGTGCCGTCGACGTCGCCGTCAGGACCGGCGAGGTCCGAGCCGAGTGGGGGGCGCTGCTGCTCGGCTGCGCCCGCGGCGCACTGCGGCTCGAGGTCGTGCAGCCGCCCGGGGGCAGGCCGATGGCGGCCGACGCCTACCTGCGCGGCCACCCGGTTCCCGCGCTGTGAGCTCGGGCGGTCGCGTCGCGCCCGCCCGCGCCCTCGCCTTCGCGACGATCCGGGCGACGTTCGAGGAGGAGGAGGCCCACACCGAGCGCGCCTTCCGGGCGGCGGCCGACGAGCTGGGGCTGGAGGGACGGGAGCGCGCCCAGGCGCAGCGCCTCGCCTACGGCGCCGTGCAGCGGCGCGGCACTGCCGATGCCGCGATCGAAGGGCTCGCCGAGCGCTCGCTGCGGCTGCTCGACCCACCCGTGCTGGCCGCGCTCCGCCTCGGCCTCTTCGAGCTGCTGTTTGCCGACGCGACGCCGGACCACGCCGCCGTCGACCAGGCCGTCGAGCTGGTCAAGGGCGCCGGCGCGGGCCACGCCGGCGGGCTGGTCAACGCGGTGCTGCGCCGCGCCGCGCGCGAACGGGAGGCTCTGGTCGCCGACCTGCTCGGCGACGATTCGACCCCAGAGCGGGCCGCCGTCGCCCACTCGGCGCCGCTCTGGCTGACGCGAATGTGGTTCCAGGACCTCGGCGCCGATGCCGCTCGCTCGCTGCTGGCCGCCTGCAACGAGCCGGCCGAGGTCGGGTTCCGGGTCAACACCTTGCGCGACGACCGCGAGACGGTGCTGGCGAGGTTGAGAGATGCAGGGGTCGAGGCGCGAGCGCCTAAGGCGCCCTGGCCGCTCGCCGCGCCGGAGGCGATCGTCGTCGCCGGCCGGACCGGCGGCGCGGTCCCCGAGCTGGTCGAGGCGGGCCGGCTGACCCCGCAGAGCCGCGGCTCGGCCGCGGTGGTCGAGGTGCTCGACCCCCAGCCGGGCGAGCACGTCCTCGACCTCTGCGCCGGCCCGGGCATCAAGACCGGTCAGATCGCGGCGCGGATGGGCGACCGCGGCGAGACGATCTCGGTCGAGCCGGACCCGGCGAGGGCCGCCGAAGTGGCGGCGCAGGCGCGCCGGCTCGGCCTGCGCAGCGTCACCGTGGCCGAGCTCGACGCCGCGCAGGCGCCGATGGCGCCGGGGCTCGACCGCGTCCTCGTCGACGCCCCCTGTTCGGATCTCGGCGCGCTCGCCTCGCGGCCGGATGCGCGCTGGCGCAAGTCGCCGCGCACGGTCGAGCGGCTCGCGGAGCTCCAGCGCCGCATCCTGGAGAGCGCGGCGGCAGCTCTGCGCCCGGGCGGGACCCTCGTCTACGCGACCTGCACGATCTCGCGCCGCGAGGGCGAGGAGCAGGTCGCGGCCCTGCTCGCCACGGCGGCAGCGGGCGAGGCGCCGCGGCTCTCCGCCGACGACCTCGGCTCCCTCGCTCCGGATCTCGCCTCCCCGCACGATTCGCGCTGCCTGCAGCTGCGCCCCGACCGCGACAGCACCACCGGCTTCTTCATCTGCCGCCTGAGAAGGGATGATGGGGAGCGATGAGCGACCTGGGCGGGCGATAGGGCGATGCTGCAACGTGCCAAGTGCCCCGGCTGCGACGAGCCCTGGCTGCGCCCGACGCAGCTGCCGGGCCGTTTCCGCTGCGTGTACTGTCTGCGCCGCTTCGAGCTGGTCTCGCAGTGCCCGAACTGCGGCGAACACCAGACGATCGCGCGGATGAGCACGACCGAGGACATGACCTGTCAGATCTGCGGCGACTCGATGCTGAGGCCGATCTGAGGAGCCCGTCCGCCAAGCTCGTATCTCTAAAGACTCCGTTCGTTCGCGCGAATCTGTAGAAATCCGTCGATGTCGATTGACGTTAGCGGTGAGGATTGCGTCGAAGTCGTTGGGGAGAGCTTCTACCGTGACACGCTGCGGCGGGTCGCGGGAGTGGCGGAGGGTGCAAGCGAGCCGATTCGCTGGCATCGCGCAGCCCTTGTCCCGGATCCGGCCAATCCGTACGACAGGAACGCGGTCAAAGTCATGGTCGACGCGCAGCAGGTTGGCCATCTGCCGCGCGAGCTCGCTGCAATTGTCGCCGCTCCGATCGCCGAGCTGACCCGCGCCAAGGGCGACGTTACGGCGAAGGCGGAACTCGGTGGTTCTGACTCCGAGCTCGGCTTCGGCGTCGTGCTGCGGCTCGACTTGGCGGCGCTGAACGTGGTCAGGGTTGAGGAGGGGGAGGAGCCACAGGAAGTCTCGAGTGCGATCGACGACTTGTCGCGACGGCCCCCATCTGGTGACAAGGGACCGCAGCCTGCCGATGCCTCTCGATCCATAGAGGACGTTCCCGCCGGAAGGCGGGAGACGATCAAGCGCGCGGTCGAGGAGTGGAAGACGGATTTGATCGATCTAACGGCGCGTAATCGGCTCCTCTATATGCGCGATCTGCAGACCGGGACGTTGAGCTTCGACAAGGCGGAGCGCGACGTTCTAATGCAGCTCGTCGCTGGCAAGCGACTGGCCCTCTCGAAGCTCGTGCCGCGGTCCCTGCGACCCGAGAGCCCGCTGGCAAAGCTCACCCCCTTCGAAGACGCGGTTCGCAGGATGAGGTCGATCGCTCGCACCGCGCGTTCCTATGAGGAGGAGCGTGGAGTTCGAACCCTCTTCCTGGCGTGCGGCGTGGCCACCTGGAGGAGCGACCGAGCGAGCCGTCCGCCGGCTGCTCCCGTGCTGTTGGTTCCGATCGACATCCGCGCTCGCGGTGCCAGCCAGCAGGACTTCGAGCTGAGCCTTGCGGGGGATCTCGAGGTAAACCCGACCCTTCTGCACTTGCTGCGGGTGGAGTTCAACCTCGAGATCGACGAACAGGAGCTCTTCGACCACACCGAGATGGACGGCACGATCGACACGCCGGAGGAGCTGCGCCTGGCTTTCAACTGGCTGAGCCGCAAATGCGCCGGCGTCGAGGGCTGGGCGATAGCGGAACGGTTCGTGCTCGCGAACTTCTGGTACGCGAAGCTACCGATGGTCCGAGATTTGGAGGCCTCCGTCGATGCCCTGGCAGCCCACGACGTCGCCTCCGCTCTGGCCGGCGACGACGACGCGCGCCAGGCGGTGGTCGCGAAGCGGAGCGAGACGGCGACCGCCACCCTGACACACGTCGACGACCTCGATCCAGGGCAGGAGTTCAACGTGCTGGACTCGGACTCCAGTCAGAGTCTCGCAATCGCTCGGGCGCTGAGCGGTCAGAACCTGGTTCTGAAAGGGCCGCCCGGCACGGGGAAGAGTCAGACGATCGCCAACCTGATCTGCAGCGCCATCGGCAGTGGGAAGCGCATCCTCTTCGTCGCCGAGAAGAGGGCCGCGATCGAAGCGGTCACCAAGCGGCTCGATAGGGCGGGCCTAGGCAACCTGGTACTGGATCTGCACCGGGGCGCCGAGTCGCGCAAGTGGCTGGCGGCTCAACTCGGGGTATCGCTGGAAGCCGCGCGCCACGCCGGCCGCCTCGAGCAGGAGGCCGACAACGGCCAGCTTGTACGAGCACGGGAGAACCTCCGCCAGCACACGAGCGCGCTTCACAAGCGGAATGACCCATGGGGCATATCGATCTTCACCGCCCAGAGCGAGGTCTTCGAGCGGGGAGAGCCGACGGTCAGCGCGAGGTTGCGCGGGCAAGACCTCGAGGCTCTGGACGCGGCCGGCCTCGCCGGGCTGGCGGACGCCCTGCGCGACATCATCGCTCTCGACGGCCTTTCGCTGCGCGCCAAAGAGTCACCCTGGGCGGCGGCGAACGTGAAGATGGCGCAGGAGGTCGAGGTGGCGAGGGCGCTGGTGGACGGCCTCGCGTCGCTCCTGGCGACCTTCGAGGACGACCTCGCCTCGGCGGCGCGATCGAGCGGGCTCCGGGAGCCGAAAAACGTGCCCGAAGCTGCCGAGTCGATCGCTTTCTGGCAAGCGTTCGAGGCGCGGAGGAGGACATTCGAGCCGTCGATCTTGCTCGACGACCTCGACCGGATCGCTGGGGTCCTGAAGCCAATGCAGGGCTCCGCTCTCGCGCGGATCTGGGCCAGCATCGGGTCGAGCGAGTACCGCGAGGCGGCGGCCCTTGTCCGGGATCGCCTGGGCGAGGGCGTCGAGCCCGGTCCGGGTGAGCTCTATGCCGAGCTCGTCGAGTGCGCTGAGCTTCGGCATCGCTGGATGCAGGTCCGCGCCGGGGATGCGGAGCCGTCGATCCCGGAGGGCCTGCCTGCCCTTGCGGAGTCGACAACTGCGGTGGCTGAAACGCTTGCGAAGCTGAGCGAGATCGCCGGTCGCGATCTCGCTGCGGGGCCCTTGTCCGAGCTGCGAGACGACGTGTCCGCCCTGCAGGCCGACTACGCCACCCTCGGCTCCCTGCCGGCGATCGAGATCGCGCGCGCGAAGTTCGTCGAGGCTGGTCTCGCTGGCCTGCTCGACGAGCTCGAAGCCGAGCAGAGCCTGTTGACCGCCGCCGAGCAGGAGCTCCACCGCCTCTGGTGGCGTTCACTCGTCGACCATCTGGCGATGCTGCCGGAGAACGCCGCAGCATTTGCCGCCTTTCGCGGCGAGCGGCATGATCAGATCGTCGCCGCGTTCAGGGAGGAGGATCGTGGGCACGTCGAGCTGACGGCTCAGAGGGTTCGGCGGATCGCCGCCGAAGCCGCGATAAGCGCTCAGGACCGCTTCCCGGAGGAGGCTCAGTTGGTCCGCGCTCAAGCCAAACGCAAACGCGGCCACCTACCGGTGCGCAGCCTTTTCGCGCAAGCGCCGAACGTGGTCACGGCGCTTCGACCGTGCTGGGTGATGAGCCCATTGATGGTGTCGCAACTGATCCCTTCGGAGCGCGCCCACTTCGACCTCGTCGTCTTCGACGAGGCAAGTCAGGTTCGGCCCGTCGATGCCCTCAGCTCGATGATTCGCGGACATCAGTTGGTGGTTGCCGGCGACGAGTGCCAGCTCCCGCCCACCACGTTCTTCGATGCGAGCGCGCGAAGCGAAGGCGGTGACGAAGATGACGAAGAACCGTCCCAGATCGGTGACTACGAGTCCGTCCTCGACGTGCTGATGACGCTGTTCGATACGGAGATGCTGCGCTGGCACTATCGCAGCCGGGACGAGCGCCTCATCGGGTTCTCCAATCAAGAGATCTACGACGGTTCGTTGACCACGTTCCCGGGGGCGGTCGACGGAGACGTGATCGACCACGTCCTTGTCGATCAGCTGCCGGCCGAGGACGAGGCACGCGTCAGTCCCGATGCGGAGGTGAGGCGAGTCGTCGAGCTGATCATCGAGCACGCGCGGACGCGACCGGAGGAGAGCCTCGGGGTGATCGCGCTCGGGATCAAGCACGCGGACGCGATCGAGGCTGGACTGGTCGCGGTGCTGCCCAACCACCCCGATCTCGAAGACTTCTTCGACGAAGGTCTCGAGGAGCGGTTCTTCGTCAAGAACCTGGAGCGAGTGCAAGGGGACGAGCGCGACGCGATCATCCTTGCCGTTGGTTACGGCAGGACCCCGGACGGCGACCTGCCGCATCGGTTCGGACCGTTGAACAACGCCGGCGGCGAGCGCCGGCTCAACGTCGCGGTCACTCGGGCGAAGCGGAGGATGACGGTCGTCTCGTCGTTCCGGCCAGAGGAAATCGATCCATCGAGGTCGAGGGCGGCGGGCGTACAGCTGCTTCGGTCCTTTCTTTTCTACGCCGCAGGTGGCGGGGCGATCGAAGGCTCAGATCCGGCGCGGGCCGAGTTGGGAGCTCTGCACGATGCGATTGGTGGTGCCCTGGAGGCGTCCGGGCACCGTACGGTCACTGGTTATGGGTCGGGCTCCGATCGCATTGACGTAGCGGTGCTCGATCCCAAAACCGAGATGCCGGCTGTCGCCATCGATGTGGACGGCAGCCCCTACGCCAGCCGGCCCTCGGTGCGCGACCGCGACAGGCTGCGGCCAGAGCAACTGGAACGGCTTGGCTGGCACTGCGTTTCGACCTGGAGTCAGGATTGGTTCAGGGACCCTTCGGAAGCCGGTCGTCGCTTAGTCGAAGAAGTGGCGGCCCGGTTCGATGGGCAGGCCGGCGAAGATGACCCGGAACCGCCAGTTGATTCTGGGTCGGGGCCGCATCGGCCGGCCGGAGCGCCGGGGGCCTCACCGGCCGGAGTGCATAGTCGTGGCCCTCGCCCGGAATTTGCATCGGGGGGCCCGTCGATCACCGATTGGCGCCTCGCCGACTTGGTCGCGATGGCCCGCTGGATCGAGTCGGATGGTTTGTTGCGCACTGGAGAGGAGCTGCAGCGGGAGATGATGCAGGAGCTGGGGATCTCCCGGCGAGGGTCCCGTGTAGGGCGGGCGCTGGATGAAGCCGTTGCATCGCTCCGCGGTGGGGCGGCTTAAGACATCTGATCGCGCCTCTGGCGGCTCGGTCCAGGTCACAATCGGTGGCATGTTGGAACGGTGTTCGCAAATCTTGTAACCGACATCGAGGACCCCAGTGATGCCTTGCTGGTGGCGAGGTCATTAGACAGGCGCCGGAGTACGCCGTGTGGCATGACGGGTACCTCGATCCCCACGCGGCGCTGCCCAATCCGGTCCAGAACGCGCTCCGAGTAGCTTTGGGAATGGAATCCAAGCCGGGCTAGTCGCGTACGGCTGCTGCTGCGAAAGAGAAGTGGTCGCGCTAAAGCGTTACGACCGCGATGCGGCTCAGCTCTGCTTCTGATCTGCCTCGGAGACGACGCCGATGTTGCGCCTAGCATCCTCTGATCGCATCCTCCGAGCCACACGAGATCGAGTTTCTGCCGCTGGTCAAGGCATACCCGGCGCTGAGTCGTCGCTATGGCGAGGTCTCCTGCATCGCCGGACTGGATATGAAGACGAGCGAGTGGATTCGGCTCTATCCGGTTCCGTTTAGGACGCTCGAAGATGCGCAGAAGTTTCGGAAGTACGAGCCGATCCGAGCCAGGGTCCAAAGGCCGCGCGACGATCGCCGACCCGAGTCATGGCGGGTCGACGCGGAATCGATTGAGGTCGTCGGTCCGGTATTGAGTTCGGAGCATGAATGGGCGGCACGGCGACCAGTCGTTGAGCCCGCGATCGGCGAGTCCATGTGCGCCGTCAGGAAAGCTCAGAAAGAGAATGGAACGTCCCTTCAGATGTTTCGGCCGAGAGAGGTTCTGGAACTCATAATCGAGGACGCTGAGCCAGATCCCGAGAAGGGCAGACAGGCCGAGGATTGGGCGGCGCAGGGGTCTCTTCTCGGTTCGGCGGACCTTCAGCTTCAGCGGAAAGCGCTGGAGCAGATTCCCTTTCGATTCCTATATCGCTACTTGTGCACGGCTGACGATTGCCCTGGGCATCGGCAGTCGATTGTGGATTGGGAGATCGTCGCGCTTTATCGCAGCGTCCGAGAGCAGGAGAATTGGCGCGACCTGATCTGTACCAAGTGGTTCGATCAGATGTGCAGGCCCGATAGAGACACCGCGTTCATCGTCGGTAACCAGCACCAGCACCTCGATGGCTTTCTGATCCTCGGCGTGTGGTGGCCACCCCGATCGGACCAGCTCTCGCTAGACGATTTGAGCGATGTCTAGGTCCAGTCCAACCTGATCGCGTAGGGCCTCGAAGATGACCTGGCGGTGACAGACGTCTTCTTCCGCCTCAACGCACATAAGGGCCGATCTCTTCTCTTGGATCGTTGCTGCTAGTTCTCGCAGCTCCTCGGTCCGCTCATGGGCAAGAAGCTGCTCATAGCCAGCGCGCCCCTCGGCAACCTTGCCGGACTTGTACAGGTCGCGAAATTCCTTCGGGTTGCCCATGCTTCGAAGGTGGACGTACTCAATCGCCTCTTCCGCTAGAGCGGCGGCCAGCGCCGACTTGGCGAATCCCCGGCGACGAGAGATTGGCAACTCGCGCACATCGACCAACCGCTCGACTCCTGAGTCAGCCAAGAGCCGCGCGAAGTCTTCAACTGACCGGTAGTGCTCATAGCCAACGCTTCCAATCCAGAGCGAACTCGCTAGCTCATCTACTGCTGGACGTTCGGATGGATCGACAGGGATGGCTTCGACCAACTCAAGCGCTGCGGCCATGGACAACTCGCGACCAAAGGCCGCCCTCGTCAACTCACCGATTGAACGGCTCGACGGCTGCGCCGTGAGCGTGTTCGAAGAAGCAGCCACAGGGAAATAGTCTCATTTCGCGTCGCCGTATCGCTGTATCGCGTATCGATACGCGATACAGCTAGCTTAAGGCCGCCACTGCGTTCGTAAGCTCGCGCGGCTTTCGCCGCGAGTGCATCGGCTAGGTTGCCAGCTGTGAGCGAGCAGATGACCGCACTGCTGGCCGAGCCGCGGGTCGCCCCCTCGGTCCTCTCGGCCGACTTCTCGTGCCTCGGCTCGCAGGTCGACGAGGTGATGGCGGCGGGGGCGCGGGTGATCCACTTCGACGTGATGGACGGGCACTTCGTGCCGCCGATCACGATCGGGTCGCTGGTCGCGTCCTCGATCGCCGACCGCGTCCACGCGGCCGGCGGCGTCCTCGACGTCCACCTGATGATCGAGGCGCCCGAGCGTCAAATCGATGCTTTCGCCGCAGCCGGCGCCGACTCGATCACGATCCACGAGGAGGCGACGCCGCACACGAATCGGACCCTCGGCGCAATTCGCGAGCTGGGCTGCCTGGCGGGGGTGGCAATCAACCCCGGCACGCCGGTCGAGGCGGTCGCCGAGCTGCGCGGCTACGCGGACATCGTGCTTTGCATGACGGTCAACCCGGGCTGGGGTGGGCAGGCGTTCATCCCGGGATCTCCGGACAAGGTCTCGCGCCTGGCGTCGCTGGCCGGCGAGGCGACGATCGAGGTCGACGGCGGCATCGACGCGACCACGGCGGGCCCGATCGCGGCAGCCGGCGCCTCGCTCTTCGTCGCCGGCTCGGCCATCTTCAGCGCCGACGATCCTGCCGCGGCCTACACCGAGATCGCCGCGGCGGCTGGCGCTAGCTAGCCCCTTGCGATCAGCGCTCCGATGACCTCCTGCCACCAGGCTCTATCCGCCGGGTCCTCGGCGCCGCTGCGCTCGGCCCGCCGCTCGCACCATCGCGCCAGCGCCTGCCGGCCGCCGATCGCGACGATGCCTTCGGTCGTCACGGCGTAGCGGCCGTCGGCGAGGGCGACGAGGGCGCTCTGGCGGTCGCGGCGGCTGCGGACCACCGCCACCACCGGTATCTCGTCGACGTTGCGCGGTGCGGAGGGATCGTCGACGGCGCTGGCCGGTCCGACCGAGAAGACTTGCGACGCGGCGCGCGGCGGCCGCAGCGGTGGGGGCGCCTCGCCGATCGGGCCCTCGTGCCAGCGCTTGGTCAGCTCCTCGACCTCGCTGCGCACCTCGCCGCGGACGAGGATGTGCAGCTCGTCTCCCTCGCGGACCTCGGACGACCCGCGCGGCGGCAGCGCCCTGCCGTCGCGCACGATCACGTTGATCAGGGCTTCGCGCGGCAGTCCCAGTTCGCGCACCAGGTGTCCGGCGGCGGCGGCACCGGGGCGCAGCCGGTAGGCGATGACGTCGCCGCCCATGCGGCGGATCCGGCCCGACTCCAGCAGCCGCCGAGGCAGCGCAGGCTCGTCGGTGGTCAGGCCGAGCCGCTGGGCGAGCGGCTCGAAGCTGGCACCCTGGATCAGGGTCGAGGTGACGACGACGAAGAAGACCACCGCGAAGAGCTGGTCACCGGCGCCGACACCGGCCACCACCGGGAAGGTGGCGAGCCAGATCGGCGTCGCCCCGCGTAGCCCGGCCCAGCCGAGCATCGTGCGCTCGCGCAGGTTGAGCGGCGAGAAAAGGGTCGCGGCGAAGGCCGCGACCGGCCGGGCCAGCAGGATCAGCACCGCGGACAGCGCCAGCCCCTCGAGCGCGACCTCGTCGAGCGTGCTGGGGAAGATCAGCAGGCCGAGCAGGATGAAGAGGCCGATCTGCGCCACCCAGCCGACGCCCTCGTGGAAGGCGACGACGGTGCGCTGGGCTGGGATCCGCCTCGAGCCGAGCGCAAGCCCGGTCAGATAGACCGCAAGGAACCCCGATCCGTAGGCGACCTCGGCCAGCCCGAAGGAGAGCCCGGCGATGGCGATCGTCGCGACGGGGTAGATGCCGTCGGTCGGCAGTCGCACCCGGCTCAGTCCCGCCACCGCCGCCTGTCCGACGACGACCCCGATCGCGCCGCCGATCGCCAGTTTGAGCACCAGCAGACCTGCCATGTTGGCGAGCCCGAAGCCGGGCTCCTGGATCCATTCGATGAAGCCGATCACGAGCAGGAGGGCGACCGGGTCGTTCATCCCGGACTCTCCCTCCAGCGAGCGGGCCAGTCGCTTCTCCAGGGTGGAGCGGCGCAGGACGGCGAAGATCGCCGCCGAGTCGGTGGCGGCGATCGCGGCCCCGATCAGCATCCCTTCCAGGGTTCCGAGGTCGAAGATGAGGGTGGCAGCCAGCCCGGCGATGACGGCGGTGACGACGGTCCCCACGGTCGCCAGCGACGCCGCCGTGCCGAGGACCGGGCGGATCTCCTGCCAGCCGGCGCTCAGTCCGCCCTCGAAGAGGATCAGGATCAGGGCGATGGTGCCCAGCGTTCGCGCCAGCTCGGCGTCGTCGAACTCGATCCCGCCGATCCCCTCGGAGCCGGCCAACATGCCGAGCCCGAGGAAGAGCAGCAGGCCGGGGATGCGGATCCGATCCGCGAGCAGGGCGCCGACGATGCCGGCCGCCAGCAGGGCACCGGCGACGAGGATCAGCTCCGCGTCGTGCCCGCCCATCGCCCGAGCCTACGCGCCCTCGTCGGCTGCCGCGAGCTGGGTCTCCAGCTCCTCGGTCGAGCCGGCCTGGGGAACGTCTTCGAGGCGCTCGCGCGGGCGCCGGTAGATCGCGAACAGCAGCCCCAGCAGGAGCAGGGCGGCGACCGCGAAGCCGATCTCGACGCGGCGGAACTCGTCCCCGATCGGGGCCAGGAAGCACCAGGCGACGAAGAAGGCGGCGCAGGCGACCCAGCGCGCGGATGCGCGCCGCACCTGTCCCTGGGCGAGGCAGGCCTGGTTGACGGTGACCGAGCTCAGGTAGAGCCCCATGCCGGCGGTCACCAGCAGCAGCCCGGCGCGGTCGTAGCTGAACTTGTCGCTGAAGGCGAGCTGCATCAGCTGCGGGCCGGCGGCCAGGACCACCAGCGCGACGACCGCGGTGAAGCCGGCGATCGCCAGCAGCACCATCCGCACCGAGCGCTGGAACTCCCCCTCGCTGCCCCGCTCCTCGCTCGCGTGCAGGCTGGTCAGGTGGGGGAGGATGCTGGTCGAGACCGCCTGGAAGAGCTGCAGCGGCGCCCGCGCGATCATCAGCACGTTGAAGATGAAGCCGGCCGCCGCGGCGCCCTCGAGCCCGCGCACGATCAACGGCCCGGCATTGAGGAAGACCTGCTCGCCGAGCATGATCAGCAGCACCGCGGCGGCGAAGCCGGTTCCGTGAGCCAGCGTGAACTCGTCATCGTCGCGCTCCGGCGCGCGGGTCCTGTCGCGGGTGGAGGGGGGCGCTGCGGGCGAGGGCGTCCTCGGCCCCCCTCCACCCACGCCACCCGCGCGAGGATCGGAATTGCGTCGCGCACGTCGTGCGAACGCAGCGGGCACCACAAGCAAGCTCAAAGAGGGGGCGGCGACGATTCCGATCGCGACGGCCGACTGGCCGCTCAGGAGGCCGACCGCGACTAGGACGGCGAACAGCGTCCGGAAGACCGACTCGGAGAGGATCATCGCCGCGAAGAGGCCGAAGCGGCGGTGCCCGGCCAGGTAGCCGCGGGCGAAGTAGCTGGCGGCGTAGAAGAGGACCGCCAGCAGGAAGACCCAGTAGAGCGTTTCGTTGCCGCTCAGCAGGCCGTCTTCGATCGGCCCGCGCAGGGCGAGGGTGAGGACGGCGAAGGCCGCGGCGAGCCCGAGCTGGATCTTGGTTGCGACCAGGGTCGGCTCGCGGACCGGTTCGCCCCGCTCCAGGCGCTCGGAGATGTGGCGGGAGAGCAGCTGGTCGACCGGGCGATAGAGGGTCGAGACGGTGATGAAGACGGCCGACCAGACGACGGTGATCTCGCCGTAGTCGGGCTTGGAGAGGACGTGGGAGGCGATGAAGAAGTAGACGTAGGTGATGACGCCGGTGAGGCCGACCCCGATCGCGAGGAAGCTCGCGGTCCTGCCGTACTCGGCCGTCGCCGAGCTGCCCCCGGCCGCCGGGCCCCGGGCGCCGGGCAGCCTCTCTCGCAGCCCCATCAGCGGTCCGGCGCGCCGCGCTCGTAGTGCGAGGGCTCGACGCCGAGTGCCAGCTCGACCCGCCGCACCCGCTCGAAGACGCGCTGGGTCATCACCCGTTGGCCGGCGAGCAGGTCGCCGATCACGCCCAGCGCCAGCAGCTGCAGGGCGGCGATGAAGAGGACGGCGCCGAGGATCAGCGACTGGACGTGACCGCTGCTGTCGCCGTTGAGGATCCAGTCGAGCAGGAAGGGCATCCAGGCGGCGAGCGCCAGCAGGGCGACGAGGAGTCCCGCCGAGGCGAACACCCGCAGCGGCTCGTAGCGGACGTAGATGCGGAGGATCGAGAGCGCGTTGCGGCGGACGTAGGCGCCGGTCGTGCGGAACAGCCTCGACTCGCGGGTCTGCGGGTTGACCCCGATCTCGGTCTCCTCGACGGCGACCAGCATCTTTCCCGCCTGGATCAGGCTCTCCAGCGTGTAGGTGAAGTTGTCGACGACGAGCAGGCCCAGCGCCGCCTCGCGGTTGTAGGCGCGGAAGCCGGAGGTGGTGTCGGAGATCGCGGTGCCGGAGAGCTTGCGCACGACCCAGCTGCCGACCCGCTGCAGGGCTTTCTTCGAACCTGAGAAGTGCTCGATGCCGGCCACATGGCGGTCGCCGACGACGATGTCGGCCTCGCCGGCGAGGATCGGCGCCACCAGCCTCGCCACGTCGGCGCCGCGGTACTGGTTGTCGGCGTCGGTGTTGACGACGACGTCCGCACCCAGCTTGAGGCTGGCGTCGAGGCCGGCCTGGAAGGCTGCCGCCAGGCCCTTGTTGTTGGTCAGACGGACGATGTGCTCGACGCCGCTGCGGCGCGCCACCTCGACCGTCTCGTCGGTCGAGCCGTCGTCGACCACCAGCAGCTCGATCTCGTCGATCCCCTCGATCCGGCGCGGCAGGTCGGCGATCGTCGCCGACAGGGTCTGGGCCTCGTTCAGGCACGGGATCTGGACGATCAGCTTCACGTGGGCGATCAGGGTATCCGTAGGCTCCGTCGGCGCGGCAGTAGAATGATGTTGATTGACGAGTCAATCGGTCGTATGAACTCCCAGCTGACAGGCATGGAACGAGCGCACCTGAGGCGCGCTCTGGAGCTGGCCGAGGGCGGGCAGGGGCGGGTCAGCCCGAATCCGCTGGTGGGAGCTGTGATCGTGCGGGACGACGAGACGATCGGCGAGGGGTTCCACGCCGAGCTGGGCGATCTGCACGCCGAGCGGGCGGCGCTGGAGGACTGCCGCCGGCGCGGCAAGGACCCGGCCGGGGCGACGATGTACGTGAGCCTGGAGCCCTGCGCTCACCAGGGGCGCCAGCCGCCCTGCACGGAGGCGATCCTCGAGGCCCGGATCGGCCGCGTCGTGATCGGCTCCGACGACCCCTCCGAGAAGGCCTCCGGCCGCGGGCCGGGGATCCTCCGCGACGGCGGCGTCGAGGTCGAGTTCGCGGCCGGCGAGGAGGCGACCGCGGCGCGGCTGCTCAACCAGTCCTTCCGCAAGCACGCCCGCATCGGCCTGCCCCTGGTGATCCTGAAGCTGGCGATGTCGCTCGACGGTCAGACGATCACGCCCGAGGGGGACTCGCCCTGGATCTCGGGGGAGGAGAGCAGAGATCTTGTCCATCGCTGGCGAGCGGAAGCGGATGCCATCGCCGTCGGCATCGGCACCGTTCTGGCCGACGATCCGTTGCTCACGGCCCGCGGTTTGGACGCAACCCGTCAGCCCCTCCGCGTCGTCTTCGACTCGCAGGCGCGACTACCGCTTGGCTCACAGCTCCTGGCGACGCTCGACGAGTCGCCGTTGCTGCTGGTCGTCTCGCCGCAGGCCGACTCGTCCCACCTGATCGCCCTGCGCGAAGCGGGCGCCGAGACCCTCGTCGCCGACGACGTCGAGGCCGCGCTGTTCGAGCTGGGTCGCCGCAACATCACGAGTCTCTTGCTCGAGGGCGGGGCGACCCTCGCTGCCGCCTTCGCCGATGCCGAACAGGTCGACGAATCCCGCATCTTCGTCGCCCCGATCCTGCTCGGCACAGAGAAGCGGCTCGCCTCCGTCGATCCGAACGCCGAGGACACGCTGGTCACGACCCGCTTCAAGGAGTGGTGACTTGTTCACCGGACTGATCCAGGATGTGGGCACGGTGGAGTCAGTCGAGGCTGGCGCCGACGGGGCGCGGCTGCGGATCGCGACCGAGCTCGGGCCGCAGATCGAGGCGGGCGACTCGGTCGCGGTCGACGGCGTCTGCCTGACCGCGGCCGACGCCGACGCCGGGGGGCTCGAAGCCGAGGCGATGAACCAGACGCTGGACGTCACCGCGCTCGGCGGCCTGGAGGCTGGCGGCCGCGTCAACCTCGAGCTGGCGGTGAAGGCCTCGGACCGGCTCGGCGGGCACATCGTCCAGGGCCACGTCGACGGCGTCGGCGAGGTCGCATCGGTCGAGGAGGACGGCTTCGCCAAGCGGCTGCGCCTCAACCTCGGGCCCAAGCTGACCCGTTACGCGATCGACAAGGGCTCGATCGCCCTTAGCGGCGTCAGCCTCACCGTCGCCGCGCTCGGCGACTACTGGATCGAGGTCTCGCTGATCCCGGAGACGTTGGCGCGGACCAACCTCGGCGATGCCGAGCCCGGGCGCAAGCTGAACGTCGAGTGTGACGTGATTGCCAAGTACGTCGAGCGGATCGTGGGACCATTGGCCGGAAAGGAGCAGGCGTGAGCCAGATGACGGATTCCCAGAAGAAAGAGAGCGTGGCGATCGAGGCGGACGCGAGTCCCTTTGCCTCGATCGAGGAGGCGATCGAGGAGATCCGCCAGGGTCGCATCGTCGTCGTCTGCGACGACGAGGACCGCGAGAACGAGGGCGACCTGACGATGGCCGCCCAGTTCGCGACCCCGGAGGCGATCAACTTCATGGCCAAGGAGGCGCGCGGGCTGATCTGCCTGGCGCTGACGCCGGAGCGCTGCGACGAGCTCGGCCTCGACCTGATGGCGGCCAAGAACGAGACGCCGTTGCAGACCGCCTTCACGGTTGCGATCGAGGCCCGCGACGGGGTGACGACGGGGATCTCCGCCGCCGATCGCGCCCGCACGATCCAGGTCGCCGTCGACCCCGGCGCCAGCCCGCGCGACCTGGTCCAGCCCGGCCACGTCTTCCCACTCAAGGCCAAACCGGGCGGCGTGCTGGAGCGGACCGGGCAGACCGAGGCCGCCGTCGACCTGGCCCGGCTCGCCGGACTCAACCCGGCCGGGGTGATTTGCGAGGTGATGAACGAGGACGGGACGATGGCTCGGGTGCCCGACCTGGTCCCCTACTGCGAGCGGCACGGCCTGAAGATGATCACCGTCGCCGACCTGATCGCCTACCGGCGCCGCACCGAGAAGCTGGTCGAGCGGGTCGTCGACACCGCCCTGCCGACCGCCTTCGGCGAGTTCACCGCGGTCGGCTACCGCTCCCTGGTCGACGACAAACACCACGTGGC
Source organism: uncultured Solirubrobacterales bacterium (assembly GCA_963703235.1). Taxonomy (GTDB): domain Bacteria; phylum Actinomycetota; class Thermoleophilia; order Solirubrobacterales; family 70-9; genus VRUE01. Next base: position 714,096 of record OY969802.1, read on the forward strand.
GATGGTCAAGGGCGAGGTCGACGGCGCCGAGGACGTGCTCGTCCGCGTCCACAGCGAGTGCCTGACCGGCGACGTCTTCCACAGCATGCGCTGCGACTGCGGCGAACAGCTCGCCTCGGCGCTGGCGATGATCGAGCAGGAGGGGCAGGGCGTCCTCCTCTACCTCTCGCAGGAGGGCCGCGGGATCGGCCTGCTCAACAAGCTGCGCGCCTACAAGCTGCAGGAGCAGGGGGCGGACACCGTCGAAGCCAACCTCAAGCTCGGTCTGCCCGCCGACCTGCGCGACTACGGGATCGGCGCCCAGATCCTGGTCGACCTCGGCCTCACGAGCATCCGCATCCTCACCAACAACCCGAAGAAGATCCACGGCCTCGAGGGCTACGGCCTCTCGGTCTCGGAGCAGGTGCCGATCGAGGCCGTCCCCAACGCCCACAACGAGGCCTACCTGCGGGCCAAGCGCGACAAGCTCGGCCACGTCCTCCACCACCAGGGGCTCGCCCTCGACGAGGAGATGATCCACGAGGAGGAGGAGCGGGACGCGGAGGCCGAGGGTGGCTGAGGAAGACGGGGCGTTCCTGGAGACGTTCGACGACGGCGAGCGGGCGATCCTCTCCTCGCTGCGCTTCGCGGTCTGCGTCGGCCGCTTCTACGAGGACCTGGCGCAGCGGCTGCTGAAGGGCGCCGAGGAAGGGTTCGAGTTGGCCGGCGTCCCGGCCGCCTCGGTCAGGCACGCCTCGGTGCCCGGCGCCTACGAGCTGCCCTTCGCGGCGAAGCTGCACGCCCGTAGCGGCGAGTTCGCCGGCGTCGCCTGCCTCGGGGTGGTGATCCGCGGCGAGACCGACCATTACGACTTCGTCTGCGCCGAGGCCGCCCGCGGCATCCAGGACGTGCAGCTGGAGACAGGCGTCCCCTGTTCCTTCGGCGTCATCACCTGCGACACGATGGAGCAGGCGCTGGCCCGGGCCGGCGGCGGCAAGCGCGACCAGGGCCGCAACGCCGCCCTGACCGTGGCGCGGATGGCCTTGCTGCAGCGGCGGCTAGGTTAGAGAGCTCGAATAGCCGCGACCTGATAGCGCGTTATCTGGCGGTCCGAGGTAACGATCGTCAGGCCCTCGATCTGGGCTTGGGCGACGAGCATTCGGTCAAAGGGATCTCGATGGTGATGGGGCAGGGTCGCTATTGCGCGCGTGTGAGGTATCGAGATCGGTAGGAGCCTGAAGCGTTTTGCCACCAGCTGGGCCTCTAGGTCGTCGGGGTCTCGGAGCTTGCCGTAGGACTTCTTGATCGACAACTCCCAGGGGCTGACGACGCTTACGAAGACATCGTTCTCTTCGGCGCCGATCGTGGCAGTCGCCTCTGCCGAGAGCCGATCGGGGCTCGTCAGCGCCCAGAACAGCGCGTTGGTGTCCAGCAGCAGCCTCAATCGCCCTTCCAAAGGTCGTCCCCGCTTGGGAATATCTCGCTTTCCTCGAACATTTTTTCTATCTCTTTGTCGAACTCATAGAAGTCGGATGAGATCCAGACCTTCCCCTCCCAGCCGCCAAGTTTGCGGCGGCCCAGCTTCGGAATGGGCACCAGCTTCGCCGCCGGCTTGCCGGCACGGCTGATCACGATCTCCTCGCCGCCTTCGGCACGCTCGACCAGCTTCGAGAGATGGGTCTTCGCCTCGTGCATGTTCACCTGCTCTAAGTCCTCAGCCGCCATTTCTCTCCCCCTTCCACTCGAGCACTTGGCGATCTCCAAGTATTAGTCCACTTAGCTAACCTCATTTGAGGCTACCATGCACGACCCGATGGCCAAGGTCTGTCATAGCTGTGGCAAGGGGCCGGCGTTCGGCAATTCCCGCAGCCACTCGATGGTCGCCACCAGGCGGCGCTTCGATCCGAACCTGCAGAAGGTGCGGATCCAGGAGAACGGGCGCAAGCTGCGCGCTTACGTCTGCACGCGGTGCCTGAAGGCGAACAAGGTCACCAAGGCCGCGTAGCACTCGGTAGAGGGAGCCGGTTGTCCTCCGAGCGAATTGATGTCGCACGCCCTGCGGGCTTAGCGACGGATCTCGTGCGCGGCTAACGCCGCACAAACATCAGATTGCATGTCGCGGCCTACGGCCACATTCGCTCGGAGGACAACCGGCTCCCTCTACCCAGCGCTGGCAGCCAACGCAAGCTTCCATTCCGTGGGCCGTTTGCAACGTCGCGAGCGCGCTGAGTCACACAGCTTTCGCGAGTCGGATGAGTTGCCACGAGTTCAGGAGACCGTGACGCGTAGGAGGGATGGCAACTCCCTCCCCGGGAATGTCGCGAAGCGGCGAAATGCAATCTGTCATCTGCGCGGCGAAGCCGCGCTCCAACACAGTCGCCAAGCGCGAAGCGCGTGCGACATCAATTCACGGGGAGGGAGTTGCCATCCCTTCCCCGCATTGCGGGCTCTTGCGGGAAGTAACTCCCCGTCCCTTGTCTGTGCCGGTGACTAGATTCTCTTGACGATGCCCGACCCGTCTATAGCGCGCTTCCGGCGCGTCATTACCGCCGCTTACGCCCACCTGGAGGAGCGGCGGCAGGAGGTCAACGACCTCAACGTGTTCCCGGTTGCCGATGGCGACACCGGCGACAACATGGCGATGACGATGCGGGCCGTGATGGAGGAGCTGGACCACCTCGACGGCCTCGAGGTCGACGAGATCGGCCGCACGCAGCTGGTGCAGGCGCTGGCCCGGGCGGCGCTGATGGGCGCCCGCGGCAACTCGGGGGTGATCCTCAGCCAGATCGTCCGCGGCGCCGCCGAGGAGCTGGCGAGCAGGCCGGGAGAGCTGATCGACCCGGTGCTCGTCGCCTCCGCCTTCGCCAGCGCCGCCGACGCTGCGTACGACTCGGTTCGCGATCCGGCCGAGGGAACGATGCTGACGGTCTTCAGGGAGATGGCCCACTCGATCGCCCGTCAGCTCTCGCGGCTCGAGACCGACGAGCAGCGGCTCGACCGTGGCGTCAGCGACGAGCGGCAGGACGCGGTGCTCGCCGAGATCCTCGAGAGGGCCGTGGCCGACGGCCAGAGGGCGGTCGAGCGGACGCCGGAGCAGCTGGAAGTCCTGCGCGAGTCCGGCGTCGTCGATGCCGGCGGCTACGGGCTGGTGCTGATTCTGGCCGGTGTCGTCGCCGGGCTGCGCGGCGAGCGCGACGGACTGCCGGAGATCTCCCACCAGGAGGCGCCGCGGCTCAGCCGTCCCCATCACGAGGACAGCCGTTACCGCTACTGCACCAACTTCATCGTCTCCGGCGCCGGCTTGAGCTCGCGCGAGTTCCTGCCGCGCCTGGAGGGCCTCGGCGACTCGGTGCTCGTCGTCGGCGACGAGGTGACGCTGAAGGTCCACGTGCATACCGACGATCCAGAGACGGCCGTCGGCCTGTTCGACGGGACCGGCGAGGTCACCAACCTCGACGTCGCCGACATGCGTGAGCAGATCGCCGAGCGCAGCGCCCGCCTCGCGACCGGGCGCTCGGGGGCGCTGGCGGTCGCCGCCGGCGCGGGCCTGGAGCGGCTGTTCGGCGAGCTCGGCGCCCACGTCGTCGACGGCGGCGAGACCCTCAACCCCTCGACCTACGAGCTGCTGGCGGGGATCCACGAGGTGCCGACCGAAGAGGTCGTGGTTCTGCCCAGCTCCTCGAACGTGATCATGGCCGCCGAGCGAGCCTGCGAGCTGTCCGAGAAGCCGGCGCGGGTCGTGCGAGCGACCTCGCAGCAGGCCAGCCTGCTGGCTCTGATCGAGCTGAGCCCGAGCGCGACGGCCGACGAGAACGCCGAGCGCCTCTCGGCTGCTCTCGGCGAAATCGCCACCGGCGGCGTGGCGCCGGCCGCTCGTGACGACGCCCAGGGCCGCTTCCGCCAGGGCGACGCGGTCGGCTTCGTCGGCGAGGAGATCGTCGCCTGGGGGGGCGCCGGCTCGACCCTGGCGGCGACGATCGAGAGCCTGGCGGAGGGCGCCGAGATCGTCACCGTGGTGGCGGGGGAGGAGGCACCGATCCCGCTGAACGAGATCGACCCACACGTCCCCGACGGGGTCGAGCTCGAGACCCACGAGGGCGGCCAGCCGAGCTGGTGGTGGCTGCTCGCGGCCCAATAGTGCGGTCCTTCGCCGGTGACTCGGAGCTGACCGGGACGCAGCTGCGCGAGGCGCCCGTCCACTGGCCACGACCCAGCGTCCTCGACGTCTCGATCGAGGCCCTCTCGGGCGTCGGACCGAAGCTGGCCGAGGCTGCTGCAGAGTCCGGCATCGCAACTGTCGGCGACCTCTTGCTCCGCTTCCCCCACAGCCACCGCGACCGCACGGTGGTCCCTGTGGAGACTCTGCAGCTGGGTGAGAAGGCAACCGTTCGAGTGGAGGTGCTCGGCTCCAAGCCGAGCCAGTTCCGCCGGCGCGGTCTCTCGATCCTCTCCGTCAAAGTCGGCGACGACTCCGGATCGATCAGGGCTACGTGGTTCAACCAACCGTGGGTGGCACAGAAGCTGACCCCTGGCACCCAACTGCTGCTCACGGGTTCAAAAGACAAACGCGGCTTCCGAGTTTCCGAATACGAGCTGGCACCGGCTGCGGAGGGGGAGGGCGGGGGTGTCCGGCCGGGCGCGGCGTCCCATTTTTCGCCCGATCCCTCCCCCGAGAGAGACGACCTCCCCGGGCGAAAAATCCAGCGCCCGGCCGGACACCCCCGCCCTCCTTCTGCTCGCCTGGTCCCCGTGCATCCAGCAACCGAACAACTCAAAGCCCAGCGAATCCGCCAATGGGTCGAGCAGGCGATCTGCTGGGCCGGCAACATGCCCGAGCCGCTGCCGGCGGAGCTGCGGGTGCGGCGAGGACTGGCGGGGATCGCCGATGCGATCGAGGCGGTGCACTTCCCTGAGAGCGATGGGGACGTCGAGCAGGCGCGGCAGCGGCTGGCCTTCGAAGAGCTGTTCCTTTACCAGGCGATCCTCACCACCCGCAAGCGCACGCAGCGGGCGGCGCGGCCCGGGCCGCAGCTCGGGACGCCGGGGGAGCTGGTCGAGCGCTGGATCGCCTCGCTGCCGTTCGAGCCGACGCGGGACCAGCGGACCGCCTTCGAGGAGATCGACGCGGACCTGACGTCAGGGCAGCCGATGCAGCGGCTGCTGATGGGCGAGGTCGGCTCCGGCAAGACCGTGGTGGCGCTGTACGCGATGCTGCGGGCGCTGGAAGCCGGCTTCCAGGCGGTGCTGATGGCGCCGACCGAGACCCTGGCCGAGCAGCACGCCATCACCCTGGGCAGGCTGCTGGCAACGGAGGCGACGCCGTTCGCCCTCCTGACCAGCGCGACCCCTGCTTCGGTCCGCCAACAAGCGCTGAACCAGCTCGCCAGTGGCGAGCTGGGACTCATCTTGGGCACCCACGCCCTGATCGACCCCAAGGTCGGCTTCGCCCGCCTCGGCGTCTGCGTCGTCGACGAGCAGCACCGCTTCGGCGTCGAGCAGCGGCGGGCGCTCGATGCGAAGAGGGTGGAGGGGATGGCGCCGCACGTCCTCCACATGACCGCAACGCCGATCCCGCGCACGCTTTCCCTGACCGCCTATGGCGACCTCGACACGACTGCGCTGCGCGAGCTGCCCGCCGGGCGGCAGCCGATCGAGACGCGGCTGGTCGAGGCCGGCGAGCGCGCCGCCGCCTACGAGTTCATCCGCGAGCAGCTGCGGGCGGGCCGCCAGGCCTACGTCGTCTGCCCGCTGGTCGAGGAGTCGGAGAAAATGCAGGGCAAGGCGGCGGAGGTGGAGGCCGAGCGGCTGGCGGCCAGCGAGCTGAGCGGCTTCGCGATCGGCGTCATCCACGGTCAGATGCCCTCGGTTCGCAAGGCCGAGGCGATGGAGGCGTTCGCCTCCGGCGCCCTCGACGTCCTCGTCGCCACCACCGTGATCGAGGTCGGGGTCGACGTCGCCAACGCGACCGTGATGGTGATCGAGGGGGCCGAGCGCTACGGCGTCTCGCAGCTGCACCAGCTGCGGGGCCGGGTCGGCCGCGGCGAGCACCGCTCGCACTGCCTGCTCTTCCCCGAAGAGGTCGGGGGGATGGCGCGCCGCCGACTGAAGGCGATCGAGCGCGAGAGCGACGGCTTCAAGCTGGCCGAGGTCGATCTCAGCCTGCGCGGCGAGGGCGAGGTCCTGGGCACGCGCCAGCACGGCCTGCCCCGCTTCGGCATCGCCGAGCTGCCGGAGGAAACGCCGACCCTGGTCGCCGCCCGCGACGAGGTGCTGGCGCTGCTGCACCGCCACGGCTCGCTCGACGTCCCCGAGCTGGGCCCGCTGCTGGAGGTCGCGCGCCGCCGCTTCGGCGCCGGCGCCGCCGACCCGATACCACTCTGAGCACGTGCCGCAGCTAAGAGGACACTATGGGTATCTAAGCTGCGGCACGTCGAGGTGCTGGGCGTGCGGGTGATCGCGGGGGAGCTGAAGGGGCGACAGCTCGTCGCCCCGCGCGGCTGGAAGGTGCGACCGACGTCGGACCGCGTCCGCGAGGCGATCTTCTCTGCGCTCGGCGATGTCGCTGGCGACCGCGTGCTCGACCTCTACTGCGGCACCGGGGCGCTGGCGATCGAGGCGCTCTCACGCGGGGCTGCCGGGGCGATGCTGGTCGACCGCGACACCCGACCGGCGCTCGGCAACGTCGAGCAACTGGGGCTCGCCGAACGAGCGGAGCTGGTCCGAGCCGACGCGATGCGCTGGCTCGCCGCCCGTGCCGGAGACGCGGACGCGCCGCGCTTCGACCTCGTCTTCGTCGATGCCCCCTATAAACTCGTCGACCGCGTGGGGCAGGAACTGGACACACATCTACCGTCCCTTCTCGCCGGTGGGGGCCGGGCGATCGTCGAGAGCGGCGCCCGGCGTCCCCTGCGAATCGAGTCGCTGCGGCGCTTGCGGCAGCGCCGCTACGGCGGCACCGACGTCTCCTTCTACGCTGCGACGGAGCGGGGCTGATGGCCGAGCGCAACGGCACCGTCGTCTGCCCGGGCAGCTACGACCCGGTCACCAACGGCCACCTCGACATCATCACCCGCACTTCGGCCGTGTTCGAGCGGGTCGTCGTCGGTGTCGTCAACAACCCGATCCGCAAGGAGAAGACCCTGTTCACGGCGGAGGAGCGGAAGGCATTGATCGACGAGGCGACGGCGAGCCTGCCCAACGTCGAGGTTCAGATCTTCTCCAACCTGCTGGTCGAGTTCGCGCGCGAACTCGGTGCCAAGTCGATTGTCAAGGGGCTGCGGGCGATCTCCGACTTCGAGTACGAGTTCGAGATGGCGCAGTTGAACCGCAAGCTCGACCCGGGAATCGAGAGCATCTACATGATCTCCTCGCCCCACTACAGCTTCCTCTCCTCGACCGGGGTGAAGGAAATGGCGACCTTCGGCGGCGACGTCTCGGACCTGGTGCCGGGGCCCGTCGCGGCCGCGATGGCGGACCGCCTGGGCGAGCGGTAGGCTTCCACAGCCTGCGCGCCACTTGGGCGCGAGCTTGCAAAAAGCCGAGGAAATAAACGGTTCTTCACCGAAGATGCCCCTGACACATAGGCTTACGCACTGCTGATGGACGTCCTGGTTCTAATAGACAAGCTCGACGACGTGGTCCACAACGCCCGGCCCGTGCCGCTCACGGACCAGGTGCGGGTGGACCGCGAGGAGATCTACGACCTCCTCGACCAGATGCGGGCGACGATCCCTGAGGAGATCAAGCAGGCTCGCTGGATCGTCAAGGAGCGCCAGGAGATGCTGGCCGAGGCCAAACGCGAGGCGGAGCGGATCGTGCGCGAGGCCCGCGAGCAGCAGGCCAGGCTGATCTCCGACGAGGAGGTCACCAAGCAGGCCGAGCGGGCGGCGGACGAGATCGTCGAGGACGCCCGCACCCGCGAGCGCGAGATCCGGCTCGGCGCCGAGGACTACGCCGACGAGATCCTCAACACGCTCGAGGTCAACCTGCAGAAGTTCCTTGCGGCCGTGCAACGCGGTCGCGATCGATTGGCTGGGCGGGACGAGGAACAGCAGCCGGTCGCTGAGCTGGACCAGCAGGAGTAGCTCTCGCGTTGTCGGTTGGGGAGGGTCGGGTGGCCCTCCGGCGCGCTGCCTTTTTCGCCTTGCGCGTTGCCTCTCTCGCCGAGGGGTCTGTGCGAAAAAGAGACCGCCGCGCGCCGGACTGCCACCCGACCCTCTCTAATAGACGGCGCGATTACTCCCAGCTTCAGTAGGTGGCGCGGAGGACGGCGAGATCGTCGACTTGCCACGTGATCTCGCCGCCGGACCAATTGACTAAATCGTCGAGCTGGCCTGGCTCGAAGACATCGCCGATCACCAGGGAGCGGGAGTGGTCTTTTACTCGGCGGACGAGCCTTTGCTTCTGCTCGCCGGTCAGGTCGTTGACGGAGAGGACCGAGATGACGAGGTCCCAGGGGCCGTCCGGGAGCGGGTCCTCCATGCGGGCGAGCTGGACGTCGTCGTAGGTCTGGCGGGCGCGGAAGACCATGTCGGGGCTGGAGTCGAGGCCGACGACCCAGGCCTCGGGGTGGGCCTCGATCAGCCGCCTGGTCGTCTCGCCGGTCCCCATCCCCAGCTCCAGCACTCGCTCCGGCGGGAAGGGGATTGCCGCGACAGCCTGCTCTTGCAGCTCGTCGTAGCGCGGAACCTTGGCGCGGATCCGCTCCAGATACTCGTCCGGTGTCCAGTCGAAGTGACCCATCTCGTAACCTCGTCGGAGCCATCGTAAGTCCCGGCCGAGCGGAGGAACGCCCATGGCGAGTTTGCCCGTCATCACGATCATCGATCTGGGCCGTCTCTCGCTGTCGCATGGCGAGGGAGCGCGACTTGACCTTGGCGTCCACCTCGATCCGCTCGAGCTGGGCGGACAGACCTATGCCCCGGCGAGCGACTCGGTCGAGGCCAGGCTCGACGTCTCCCGGCCGACCAATGCCTACGCCTTCCGCCTGCGCTTCCCGCTGCGCGTCGAGGGGCCTTGCATGCGCTGCCTGGAGCCGGCGGTCATCGCGACCGAGGTCGACGCCCGCGAGGTCGACCAGTCGAACACCGACGACGAGGAGCTCCGCAGCCCTTACGTCGTCGACGATGACCTCGACCTCGGCCGCTGGGCTCACGATGCCGCCGTCCTCGCCCTGCCGCCCCGGATTCTCTGCCGCGCCGACTGTGCCGGCCTGTGCCCGGTCTGCGGCGAATCCCTGAACGATGCCGATCCGAAAGTGCACGAACACGAGGCCGCCGGCGACCCTCGCTGGGCCAAGCTCAACGAGCTGAAGCTCGACTAGCTACCATTCCGCGACCGATGGCCGTCCCCAAGAAGCGAACTTCCAGCGCCAGGCGCGACAAGCGGCGGGCGCAGCACAAGGCCGGCAAGGCGCGGCTGAACAGCTGCCCGCGCTGCCACAGCCCGCGCCTGCCGCATCGGGTCTGCCCGACGTGCGGTACCTACGCCGGCCGCGAGGTCGTCAGCCACACGATGGCCGACACCACCCCGAGCGCCCCCTCCGACAGCCAGGAGTGATGCCCGGCGGGCGCGGTGTGACCGTCGCCCTCGACGGTTTCGGCGCCGAGCGGGGCTTCGACGTCCTCGCCGAGGGCGCCAGGCTCGCCGCCGCGGACGGCATCCGCCTGCGGGTCTTCGGTCCGTCCGATGAGCTGGGGCTCGACGGCGTCGCCGGGATCGAGGTCATCCCGAGCGCCGAGTGGGTCTCCAACGAGGAGGAGCCGGTCGCTGCGGTTCGCGCCAAGAAGGAGGCCTCGGTGGTGCGGGCGGCGCGGGACGTCGCCGGGGGACGGGCAGAGGCGATGGTCAGTCACGGCTCGACCGGGGCGACGATGGCGGCCGCGACCTTCGGCCTGCGCCGCCTGCAGGGCGTGCAGCGACCGGCCCTGGCCGTGCAGCTGCCGGTCCCCGGCAAGCCGGTGCTCTTCCTCGACGTTGGCGCCAACGTCGAGGTCCGGGCCCAGCACCTGGTCCAGTTCGCCTTCCTCGGCGCCGCCTTCAGCGAGGCGGTGCTCGGTGTCGATCGGCCGCGGGTCGGATTGCTCTCGGTCGGCGAGGAGTCCGGGAAGGGGCGCGAGGAGGTCGTCGCCGCCCACGCGCTGCTGGCGGCCGCCGCGGGGATCGAGTTCGCCGGCAACGTCGAGGGGCGCGACCTGCCCGCTGCCGCCGTCGACGTCGCCGTCACCGACGGCTTTACCGGCAACGTGGCGCTGAAGCTGATGGAGGGAACCGCTCGTACCGTCGCGAGCGCCATCGGCGACACCGCCCGCTCCAACCCGTTCAGCGCCCTCGGCGGCCTGCTGATGCGTCCGGCCCTCGGCAGCCTGCGCCGCGAGCTGCGGCCGGACTCCACCGGTGGCGCGATCCTGCTCGGCCTGCGCGGCATCGCCGTGGTCGGCCACGGCAGCGCCGGGGCGGAGGGGATCGCCAACGCGGTCCGGCTCGCGGCTCGCTGCGTGGAGGTCGACGCGATCGGGCGAACCGCCGCCCTCCTGCGCCAGGGCGCCGCAACGCGAGGATCGTTGGCCAACGAGCGGGGGGATGGCGTCGGTCGATGATGGGAAGATGCAGGCAGCGATGACCCGCGACGAAGTGCTCAGCCTGGTTCGCGACCACCTCGCCGAGGAGCTGGAAGTCGACGCCGCCTCGATCGGCGAGGGGACCCGCTTCAAGGACGATCTCGACGCCGACTCGCTCGACCTCTACGAGCTGGTGATGGAGCTTGAGGACCGCTACGGCATCTCCGTCTCCGAGCAGGAGGCGGCGCGGATCGAGACGGTCGGCGACGCCGTCTCCTTCGTCTTGGAGCGCGCTCCGGCGTGAGCGTTGCGGCTCTCGCGGAGCTCGTCGCGGAGCTGCCCGGGGAGCTGCGGCGCCGGGCTCTCACACACTCCTCCTGGGCCGAGGAGTCGGAGTCCTACGGTCGCCTCGCCTATCTGGGCGACAGCGTTCTCGCCCTCGCCGTCGCCGCCGACCTCTACGAGCGCTTCGGAGAGATCGACGCCGGCGGCTTGACCAAGATCCACAACCACGCCGTCAGCGGTGTCTCCTGTGCCGAGGTCGGTCGCGAGCTGGGGGTCCCCGAGATGCTCGAAGGGGCAGAGCCCGAAGTCGAGGAAGCGATCCCAGCCGAGGCGCTGCTGGCGGGCTCGCGGCCGCTACCCGAGGCGACCGAGGCGTTGATCGGCGCCTGCTTCGTCGCCTTCGGCTTCGAGCGCACGGCCCCGGCGGTCGCCGCCGCCTTCGCGGCGCGGATCGAGCACGCGTCCGAGGCCCGCGTCGACGCCAAGTCGGCTTTGCAGGAGCTGCTCGCCCAGCGCAAGGCGCACGTAAGCTACGAGGTCGTTGCCGAATCGGGGCCCGCCCACAGGCGGACCTTCGAGGTGGCGGCGATCGTCGACGCCGAGCCGGTCGGGAGGGGCGCGGGTCGCAGCAAGAAGGCGGCGGAGCAGATGGCGGCCGAGCAGGCACTGCAGCGGCTCGGGAGCTAGATGCCACGTCGCGTCCGACTCAAACGCGAGCCTTTAGCCGGGACGAGATGTATCTGAAATCGATCGAGATGAAGGGGTTCAAGTCGTTCCCCGAGCGGACGAAGCTGGAGTTCTCTCCGGGCGTCAGCGTGATCGTCGGGCCGAACGGCTCCGGCAAGTCGAACATCACCGACGCCGTCCTCTGGGCACTCGGCGAGCAGAGCCCGGGCGCGATCCGCGGCGCCTCGATGCAGGATGTGATCTCGGCCGGTGGCAAGGGCATCGGCCAGCGCCGCGCCGCGGAGGTCGAGGTGACGATCGACAACGGCGAGGGCCGGGCGGCGACCGAGCTCTCGGAGATCTCGATCCTGCGACGGCTCGACCGCGGCGGCGACGCCGGCTACCGGCTGAACGGCGCCCGCTGTCGCCTCGTCGACGTCGTCGAGGTGCTCTCCGACACGAACCTCGGCCGTGAGATGCACTCGGTGATCAGCCAGGGTCGAGTCGAGTCGATCGTCCACTCCAAGCCGCGCGAGCGCCGCCTGCTGATCGAGGAGGCGGCGGGGCTCGGCAAGCACCGCAAGCGCCGCCGCCGGGCCGAGCTGAAGCTGCGCGCCGCGGGCGACAACCTCGACCGGGCGCTCGACGTCGAGCGCGAGGCGCGGGCGCGGCTGCGGCCGTTGAAGCGGCAGGCGCAGGCAGCCGAGATCGGAGCGCGGATCGAGCGCGAGGAGCTGGAGCTGCGCGGCCGCCTGGTCGCCGAGGAGCTGCGCTTCGGCGCCGACCGGGCCCAGGCCGCGGAAAAGGCGGCGGCGGCGGCACGAGCGGCGCGGGCCGAGCTGGAGGAGCGCCTGTCCGAGGTGAGCGAGCGGCGGCGGGCAGCCGAGGAGCGCTTCGCGGCACGCGACCGCGAGCGCACCCAAGCCTGGGGCCTCTTGACCAAGCTGCGCGGCGAGCAGCAGCGGATCGCGGTTCGGGCCGCGAGTCTCGGCGATCGAGAGACGCAGCTTGCCTCGGCCCTGGAGGGACTGCGGGCGGAATTCGGCCCATTGACGCTCGACGTCGGCGCCACCGGCGGAGCGCCGGCGGAGCGGGCACGCAAGCTGGAGGGGGAGCTGGCCGAGATCGACGCCGGCCTGACTGGCGCGGCGGAGGGCCTGGCGAGAGCTCGCTCGGACGAGTTGGCGGAGGCCGAGCGCGAGGCGGCGCTGGGTGCGGTCCAGAGTGGCGCCGAGCGGGCGGCCCGGCACGCCCGTCGGGCCGAGGGCCTGCTTGGCGAGCGCCATCGCGAGGCGCTGCGCAAGCGCGTCGCCGCCGGCGAGGAGCTGCTCGACGACGTGCGCTCGGCGGCAGCCGCGGTCGCGGCAGCCGAGGCCGCCATCCGCGGCCGGGTCGAGCGGATCGAAGCCAAGGTCGTCGGCGAGCAGGGCGACGGCGACGCGATCGCCGAGGAGATGCGCGCCTGCTCCCAGCAGGAGTCGGAGCTGCAGGTGGAGATGAAGTCCGCATCGGACAAGTTGACGGAAGCGGAGGTCGAGGCAGCGCACCTCGGCGACCGTCGTGCCGAGGCGGCCAAGGAGTTGGCGACGATCGCCGAGCGGCTGGGCGAGGAGGTTGGGCCGGCCGAGCAGCCGCTCAGCGACGAGGAGAGGACCGACGTCGAGCGGAAGCTGCAGCGGTTGGACCGCCGCCGTGCCCAGATCGGCCCGGTCAACCCGCTCGCCGAGCAGGAATACGAGGAGGCGCGCGAGCACGTCGAGTCGCTGCAGGCCCAGCGCGAGGACACCGAGCGGGGGATGCGCGAGCTGGAGGCGCTGATCCGCGACGTCGACCGCGAGATCGAGCGCGCCTTCGAGCAGACCTTCGAGGCGACCGCGAAGAACTTCGAGGAGATGGTCGAGCACCTCTTCCCCGGCGGGCGGGGACGCCTGCGGCGGGTCAGCCTGCGCTCGGTGCCGAGCGCCGAGGCGGAGGAGGGGCAGCAGCCGCCCGAAGCCGAGACGGGGGAGGAGTACGAGGAGGAAGAGGAGCGCGAGGAGCTCGGGGTCGAGATCGAGGTCACCCCGGCCGGCAAGTCGACGCGCAAGCTCTCGCTGCTCTCCGGTGGCGAGAAGTCGCTGGTCGCGATCGCCTTCGTCTTCGCCGTCTTCCTCGCCCGTCCCTGCCCCTTCTACATCCTCGACGAGGTCGAGGCGGCGCTCGACGACGCCAACATCGACCGCTTCCTGCAGCTGATCCGGCGCTTCTCGGATCGAGCCCAGTTCGTCATCGTCACCCACCAGAAACGGACGATGGACGCGGCCGACGTGCTCTACGGCGTCACCATGGGCGGCGACGGCGTCACCAAAGTCGTCTCCCGTCGCCTGCCGCGCGAAGCCGGAGAGGGGGAGGAGGGGGTCGAGGCGCCCGAGCGGGAGGAGAGCGCCGCATCGCCGGTACCGCCCCCGTTCGCCGGTGTCGCCGCGCCAGGGACCCGGCCCGGTACCGGGCCGGGTGAAGAGACGGACGCCGCCGCCGGCCTGCTCGGCGAGAAGGCCGCAGTCGAAGCGGGCCACGACGCCGGCGCCGAAGCCGCCTAACGGCGAGCCGACGGCGATACTGCCGCGATGGCGACCTCCTGGCAGGAGATCTTCGACCTCGGTACGCGGGCGGCGCTGCCGGCGCCGCAGCTTGAGGACGAGAACGAGCGCCGCGGCGTCTTTGCCCGCCTGCGCGAGAGCCTCTCGAAAAGCCGCCAGGCGCTGGCCGAGGAGATCTCCTCCAGCCTCTTCGATCGGATCGACGAGGAGACCTGGGAGCGGCTGGAGGAGGCGCTGATCCTCGCCGACGTCGGGGCGCCGACGACCGTCGAGGTGGTCGAGCGGCTCGAGCAGGAGGTCGACTCGGGCGCGGTGTCGGCCGACGGCGAGGCCGTGCGCGCCCGCCTGATCGAGATCCTCGCCGAGGTCGCCTCCAACGGACGGGCGCCGATCGACCTCAGTGGCGAGCCGGCGGTGCTGCTGATGGTCGGCGTCAACGGCACCGGCAAGACGACGACGATCGGCAAGATCGCCTGGCACCTCTCGCAGGAGCTCGGCCTCTTGGTCGTGCTCGCCGCCGCCGACACCTACCGGGCGGCGGCCGCCGAGCAGCTGGCCGAGTGGGCCGAGCGTGCGGGGGCCGAACTGATCCGCTCCGAGGAGGGCGGAGACCCAGGCGCAGTCGCCTTCGACGCGATCGCTGCCGCCCGCGCTCGCGGGGCCGATGTGGTCATCGTCGACACCGCGGGGCGGCTCCACACCCAGGGCAACCTGATGGACGAGCTGGCGAAGGTGCGGCGGGTGATCGGCAAGCAGATGCCCGACGCCCCGCACGAGACGCTGATCTCGATCGACGCGACCACCGGCCAGAACGGGTTGCGGCAGGCGAAGGTCTTCGCCGAAGCGGTCGACGTCGACGGCGTCGTCCTGACCAAGCTCGACGGCACCGCCAAGGGCGGCATCGTGCTGGCGATCGCCAACGAGCTGGAGATCCCGGTGAAGCTGATCGGCGCCGGCGAGAAGCTGCAGGACCTGCGCCCCTTCGACCCCGACGACTTCGCACAAGCCCTGCTGGCCGACTAACCCAGCCCCCGCTGACTTCGTCTTTATCCGTGCATAGCGCGGCTTACGACAAACTCACTGCCCTAAGCTCCGCTGGCGGATGTTCGACCAGCTCTCAGACCGCCTGCAGGCGACGCTCTCCGAGGTCCGCTCGCGCGGCAGGCTGAGCGAGGCCGACGTCGACGCGGCGATGCGGGAGATCCGCCTCGCCCTGCTCGAGGCCGACGTCAACTTCAAGGTCGTCAAAAGCTTCACCAAGACCTTGAAGGAGCGCTGCCTCGGCTCCGACGTGCTCGAGAGCCTCGACCCGGGGCAGCAGGTGGTGAAGATCGTCAACGAGGAGCTGACGGCGCTGATGGGGGGTGCCGGGCGCGACCTCGCCTTCGCCTCCAGCGGCCCGACCGTGATCCTGATGGCCGGCCTGCAGGGGTCCGGCAAGACGACCGCCTGCGCGAAGCTCGCCCGCCACCTCGGCGAGTCGGGCAAGGACGTCGCCCTGGCCGCCTGCGACGTCTACCGGCCGGCGGCGGTCGACCAACTGGTCACGGTCGGCAAGCGCGCCGGCGCCCATGTCTACGAGCAGGGAACCGACCGCGACCCGGTTGAGATCGCCGCCTGGGCGGTCGATCGGGCTCGCGAGGACGGCCGCGACGCGCTGATCGTCGACACCGCCGGGCGCCTCCACGTCGACGAGGACCTGATGGCGGAGCTGGCCAGGATCCGCAAGCGGACCAAGCCCCACGACGTGCTGCTGGTGGTCGACGCGATGACCGGGCAGGACGCGGTCGGGGTCGCCGAATCGTTCAGCGAGGCGGCCGAGTTCGACGGCGTCGTGATGACCAAGCTCGACGGCGATGCCCGCGGCGGCGCCGCCCTCTCGGTCAAGGCCGTCACCGGCAAGCCGATCCTCTTCGCCTCGACCGGCGAGAAGCTGGAGGCCTTCGAGCTCTTCCATCCCGACCGGATGGCGTCGCGCATCCTCGGCATGGGCGACGTCCTCAGCCTGATCGAGAAAGCCGAGCAGCAGGTCGACGAGAGTCAGGCCGAGGACCTGCAGCGCAAACTCGAAAGCGACCGCTTCACGCTCGAGGACTTCCTGCAGCAGATGAAACAGGTGCGCAAGATGGGCCCGCTCAGCGGCCTGATCGGGATGCTGCCGGGGATGGGCGCGATGAAGGAGCTGAAGAACGCCGAGGTCGACGAGGGGGAGCTGGACCGGGTCGAGGCGATCATTCTCTCGATGACGCCGCTGGAGCGGACGAACCCGGCGATGATCAAGGGCTCGCGGCGCAAACGGATCGCGGACGGCTCCGGGACCAAGGTGCAGCAGGTGAACCAGCTGGTCAAGCAGTTCGACCAGATGCGCAAGCTGATGCGCCAGATGGTCGCCGGCCAGATGCCCAGCGCTCAGCAATTGGCTCAAATGGGCGGGGGCGCTCCGCGCCCGAAGATACGCAGGCGCTGACGATCGACCGGCATGTCCTCGGCTTCGCGTCCGGGCATGCCGGGTTAGTCCTGTAACCTCCCGCGCTGCTCATGGCCGTGCGAATAAGACTGAGAAGGGTCGGTTCGAAGAAGAACCCGATCTGGCGCATCGTCGTCGCCGACAAACGCTCGCCCCGCGACGGGCGGACGATCGAGACGATCGGTCGGTACAACCCGCAGACCGAGCCCTCGACGATCGAGCTCGACGAGGAGCGCGCCCGCCACTGGCTCGAGCACGGCGCTCAGCCCTCGGAGACGGTCGCCAACCTGCTGCGCGTCAAGGGCATCGCCGCCTCCGGAAGCTAGCGGGTGGCCAGCCGGTGACGGAGCTGCTCGAGTTCCTCGTCAAGGCGCTGGTCGAGGACCCCGGCGCCGTGGTCGTCGAGGAGCTGGAAGAGGACGGCACGCTCGTCTACGAGATCAGCGTCGCCGAGGGGGACCTCGGGCGCGTGATCGGCAAGGGCGGCCGGGTGGCCAACGCGATCCGGACCGTGGCGAAGGCAGCAGCCGTACGGCTCGACAGACGCGTGATCGTCGACATCCTCGACTGAGCCTATTTCGAGGCGCGCAGATCCTCTGCCGTCAGACCAGAATGGCGTTATGAGGCTCGACATCTTCTCCCTCTTCCCCGAGGCGTTCGACTGGTTTCAGTCGCAGCGGTCGGTGCAGAACGCGCTGGGCGAGGGCAACGAGCTGAGGCTGTTCAACTATCGGGAGACGACGCCACTTGGGGCGGGGCAGGTCGACGATGCGCCTTATGGGGGCGGGGCCGGGATGGTGCTGCGGGTCGACGTGGTCGATGCGGCCTTGCGGGCTGCCTACTCGAATGACGAGAAGCCGCGGGTCGTGTTGCTCTCGCCGACCGGGCGGCTGCTCGACGACGAGCTGGCCGACGAGTTGACGCAGGAGCCTCACCTGGCCCTGCTCTGCGGGCGTTACGAGGGGTTCGACGAGCGGGTGCACGAGCACCTGGCCGACGACGAGGTCTCGATCGGGCGTTACGTGCTGGCGGGCGGCGAGCTGCCGGCGATGGTCCTGGCCGACGTCGTGATGCGGAAGCTGCCGGGGGCGTTGGGGCACGAGCACAGCGCCGTCGAGGAGTCCTTCAGCCCGCTGCTGGAGGGGGCGCCGGAGTATCCGCACTACACCCGCCCGCCGACCTACCGGGGCTGGGGGGTGCCGGATGTGCTGCTCTCCGGCGACCACGACCGGGTTCGTCGCTGGCGGGTCGAGCAGAGCCAGGCTCGGGCCGAACAGTTCGAGCGGGACTCCAAGTAGGTACGATTCCGCCACCGCGCGGCGCCAACTATCGGCTCCGGCGGTTTTTTCTCGCCAATGAGCAGCGTAATCGACAGCATCGAGCAGCGCCAGCAGCGGCAGGGACTTCCGTCCTTCGCGCCTGGCGACCGCGTGCGCGTTCACTTCCAGGTGGTCGAGGGAAGCCGGCGCCGCACTCAGGTCTTCGAGGGAATCGTGCTGAAGCGCCAGGGCTCGGGCGCGCGAGAGACCTTCACGGTCCGCAAGCAGTCCTTCGGCGTCGGCGTCGAGCGGACCTTTCCCCTGCACTCGCCGAAGATCGAGAAACTGGAGATCGCGGCGCGCGGCGACGTGCGCCGGGCCAAGCTCTACTACCTGCGCGGCCGGATCGGCAAGGCCGCTCGTGTCGCCGAGCGGCGCTGGGGGATCGATGACGAGCTGATCTCGGCTCCGGCGGCGGCGGCCGAGCCAGAGCCGGTCGACGCCGAGGGGGTAACCGCCGACGAGGCAGAGGCACAGACGTCTGAGACCGCGGACGAGACGTCTGCGGATCAGCCCCAGGACGATCAGCCCGCGGCAGAGACTGCCGCAGCCGAGGAGCCGCCGCCGGCTGAGACCGAGGTAGAGCAGCCTGAGCCTGTGGCCGAAGCTGAGCAGTCCGAGGCAGAGGCCGAGCCGGAGGCTGGGGCCGAGGACTCCGGCGACTCTGGCGAGGGCAAAGCCTGAGACCTCGAATTCCCAAGCCGCACAGTGCGATCGGCGGCTTCGTCGAGCTGGTCGTCATCGTCGCCCTTGCGCTCGGGCTGGCGCTGGGGATTCAGGCCTGGCTGATCAAGCCCTACCAGATCCCTTCGCAGTCGATGGAGCCGACGCTCGACGTTGGCCAGCGGGTCTTGGTAAATCGCTTCCTCTACCACTTCTCCGATCCCGGCATCGGCGACATCGTCGTCTTCCATCCTCCCTCCGGAGCGGACGGCGGCGGCGAATGCGGGGCTCCGCCCAGTCCCGAACAAGCCTGCGCAAGGCCGACCCCCGTCCGCTCGGACCAGAACTTCATCAAGCGGATCGTCGCCGGGCCGGGCGACACCCTGAGCGTCCGCAACGGCCACCCGGTGGTCAACGGGGTCGAGAAGACGGATGAGCCCTACACGATGCCGTGCGGGGCGGGTGGCGGCGCCTGCAATTTGCCGAAACCGATCGTCATCCCGCCCGACCATTACTTCATGATGGGCGACAACCGTGGGGCGAGCCAAGACAGCCGTTTCTGGGGCCCCGTCCCCCGCAAGTGGATCATCGGCAAGGCCTTCGCCACCTACTGGCCGCCCGACCGGGTCGGGATCTTCTAAAGCGCACCGGCGCCGGCTGGCGCGCTCGCGTCGCCTTTTCGCCTTCGACCGCGGCCTCGGCAGTCGCCTGGTCGCCGGAGCGGACGAGGCGGGGCGGGGGTGCCTGGCGGGCCCACTGGTCGCGGCCGCTGTCCTGATCGACTACGAGACGCTCTCCCACGCCGACCGCCGCGCCCTGGCGGGGTTGCACGACTCCAAGCAGATGAAGCCCGAACGTCGCGAGGAGCTCTATCCGGCGGTGCTGCGGGCGGCGACGCGGGTCAGCGTGGCGGTGCGTTGCGTCAGGGGGATCGACGACCGCGGCCTACACGTGACCAACCTCGAAGCGCTGGCGAACGCGCTGGAGAGCCTGGCGCCGAGCGAGGAGGCGATCTGCCTCGTCGACGGCTTCTCGCTGCGCGAGTGCCGAGTGCCGCACCGGGCCCTCGTCGAAGGGGACGGGACAAGCGCCGCGATCGCCGCCGCGTCGGTCGTCGCCAAGGTCAGCCGCGACCGCTACATGCACGGCGCGGCCCGCGTCCACGAAGGCTGGGGCTTCGACGAGCACGTCGGCTACTCGACCCCCGAGCACCGCGCCGCGATCGAGCGCCTTGGGATCTCGCCCCTGCACCGCCGCTCGTTCGACTCGGTCGCCTACTCGCAACTTGAGCTCGCCTGACCGGCGCATCTCGGCGTCCTCGGTCGCTCGCGTGCAGAGCACGCCACGCTCCCTGCGTCCTTGATCTGCTTGGTCAGGCGAGCTCAAAATGCTGCGCGCAGGTGCTCGACGTCGACAACGCGACCGGCTCGGTCGTAGGTGACTCCGACCGCATCGAAGCGGATCTCGTCGTAGCGGGGCAGGCGGCGGTGCCCGGTCATCCAGGCCGTCGCCAGGCGGCGGATGCGTTGCTGCTTGCGGAAGTCGATTGCGTGGACGGGGCGCTCGGGGCCGAAGCGGGAGTTCTCGCGCCCAGCCTTGACCTCGACGAAGACGAGCGTCGAGCCGTCGCGGGCGACGATGTCGAGCTCGCCGTAGCGAGTGCGGGCATTGCGCTCGACGATTTCCCAGCCCGCCGCGCCGAGCCTCGCCGCGACGAAGTCCTCGGCCGCCCTGCCGATGCGCTGGCGGACTGCGGTCATCGGCGGCGAAGGTAGGGCATCCCGAGTCCGTTCGCCTTCGGTCACATAGTTGGCTCGGACAATTTCCATCTGGCGCGCCACCCGTGCGCCGCGACCCGCGAGCGTGGGGCCATGCTCGCAACGGCGCGGACCTTCACCCTCGACGGCATCGCCGCCCGACCCGTCCGGGTCGAGGTCGACGTGCACCGCGGCCTGCCGGCCTTCTCGGTCGTCGGTCTCCCCGACGCCGCCGTCAGGGAGGCACGCGAGCGGGTGCGCTCCGCCCTTGCCAACTGTGGCTTCGAGTTTCCGCTGCAACGGATCGTCGCCAACCTGGCGCCGGCCAGCCTGCGCAAGGCCGGGCCGGGCCTCGACTTGCCAATTGCGGTCGCGCTGCTGGTCGCCTCCGGACAGTTGCGCTGGGACGCGTTGCCCCGCCTGGCTATGGTCGGCGAGCTGGCGCTCGACGGGACGGTCCGTCCCGTTCCCGGCGTACTGGCGATCGCCGAGGCGGCGCGGGAGCACGGGGCGGAGGCAATCGTCGTGCCGGCCGAGAACGGTCCCGAGGCTGCATTGGCCGCCGAGATCGAAGTGGTCCCGTTGGCCGGTCTGGCGGAAGTCGTCGCGCTCGCGTCGGGCGAGCTGGCGCCGGCGCGGCCGCAGCCGCTCTCGCTTCCCCTCCTTCCCGAGGAGGGCGGGCCCGACCTCGCCGACCTGCGCGGCCAGCCCCATCTGCGCTACGCGCTCGAGGTGGCAGCAGCGGGCGGGCACAGCCTGCTGGTGGTGGGGCCTCCCGGGGCCGGCAAGTCCCTTGCTGCGAGCCGGTTCCCCTCGATTCTGCCGCCGCTGGCAGCGGCGGAGGCGCTGGAGGCGGCGCGGATCGCCAGCGCCTGCGGGCGGCTCGAGACCCGCCTCGGCGGCGGGCGGCCCTTCCGCTCTCCTCACCACACGATCAGTCCCGCCGGTCTGGTGGGCGGTGGCAACCCGCCGCGCGCTGGCGAGGCCACGCTGGCGCATCGCGGCGTGCTCTTCCTCGACGAGCTCTGCGAGTTTCGGCGCGACACCCTGGAGGCGTTGCGAGCCCCGATCGAGACCGGCTGGATCTCGATCTCCCGTGCCGGCGCTAGCAGCCGCCTGCCTTGCCGCTTCATGCTGATCGCCGCCGCCAACCCGTGTCCATGCGGAAGGGGGGAGGCCGATCCGGACTGCACCTGTGCGCCGCTCGACGTGCGCCGCTACCAGGGGCGCCTGAGCGGGGCGTTGGCCGACCGCATCGACATTCTGACCGCGATTCGCCAACCCGGCGCCGAGGAGATCGCCGGAGCGCCGGGCGAGCCTTCGGCTGCCATCCGCGAGCGGGTTGCGGCGGTGCGGGAACTGCAGGAAGAGCGGCTCGGGATAGGACGCTGCAACGCCGAGATGACCCCCGCCGAGGCACGTGAGTGCCTGCTCAGCGACGGGGCGGCGGCGCTGCTGGCCGAGTCGTACTCGCGCCGCCGCCTCAGCGGGCGCGCCCACGACCGCGTGCTGAGGCTGGCTCGCACGGTTGCCGATCTGGCCCGGGCGAGCACGATCGAGCGCGACCAGATCGCCCAGGCACTGCAGTTGAGGAGGCGGGACCATGGCTAGCGGCGCCGCACCGCGTGCCTGCCCCGATTGCCTGCGGCGTTCGCGCCTGCTGGCCCACCTCGCCCCCTACATCGAGAAGATCGCCACCGGGGCGCCGGGGTCACGCTCGCCCGAACTGCTGCGCCTCTCCAACGAGGACCTCGCTGCGGTCGCTGCGCCGAACGTCGCCGAGCAGGTGCTGGCGCAGGTCGAGGCAGTCTCCGAGCGTCGCCTCCAAGAGGGCCTGAAAGCCGCCGGGTGCTGGGCCTGCTGCCGCCACCACGAGCTCTTCCCGGCGGGTCTGGGCGATGCCGCCGACGCGCCCTGGGCCCTGATCGGCCGCGGCGATCCTGTGCTGCTGACCGAGTTGCTGCCGAGTGGGGCGGTGACCGTCGTCGGAGCACGGCGTGCCAGCAGTTACGGCCGTGAGATCGCCCGCGGCCTCAGTCGCGAACTGGCGACGGCCGGCTTGCTCGTGGTCAGCGGCCTCGCCTTCGGGATCGACTCCTGCGCCCACCGCGGCGCCCTGGAAGCGGGCCGCACAGTGGCCGTGCTCGGCTGTGGCCCCGACCTCGTCTATCCCGCCGCGCACCGTTCGCTGTGGCGCCGGATCGGCGAAAGCGGTCTCGTCCTCTCGGAGCTGCCGCCGGGGACCGGCGCTTGGCGCTGGTGCTTCCCCGCGCGCAACCGGATCATGGCGGCGCTGGCCGGGATGACGGTAGTCGTCGAGGCCGCCGAACGCTCCGGCTCGCTGATCACGGCCGATCTTGCCGCCGATCTGGGCCGCGACCTCGGCGCCGTCCCTGGCCCGGTCGGGTCTCGCCTCTCGGCTGGACCGCACAACCTGCTCGCCGGCGGCGCCTGCCTCGTGCGCGATGCCCAGGACGTGCTCGACGCGATGCTCGGCCCGGGTGCGCGGCGGATCGAGCGCACCGGCCCTGCCCTGGCGCCGCTGCCGCAGGCGGTGCTCGAGGCGGTCGAGCGCGGCGCCGAGACCTGCGACGGGGTCGCCGCAGCGCTCGACCTCTCCGGCGGCGAAGCGGCGGCGGCGCTCGCCGACCTCGAGACCGCGGGTTACGTCACCTGTTCGATGCTGGGCGTCTACTCGCGAACCACCCTTCGACCGCCCGCGGACATCTAGGCTGCCGGCGTGGACGCTTTCAGACCTCCCGCAGTCCTCTCGATCGCCGGCTCGGACTCCGGTGGCGGCGCCGGCATCCAGGCCGATCTGAAGGCGTTCGCCCGCTGCGGCGTGCACGGGATGACGGCGATCACGGCGATCACGGCCCAGAACACGGTCGGGGTCAGCGGGGTCGAGTCGATCTCGGCGGAGATGATCGTCGCCCAGGTGCGGGCGGTCGCCGAGGACATCGGCGTCGACGCGGTCAAGATCGGGATGCTCGGCACGGCGGAAACGGTCGAGGCCGTGGTCGAGGCGCTGGCGCTGGTCGGCGAGGCGCCGGTCGTGGTCGACCCGGTGATGGTCGCCGAGAGCGGCGCCGTCCTGCTCGACGACGAGGCTCGCCAGGCGTTGATCGAGCGGCTGCTGCCGCTGGCCACCGTGGTCACGCCAAACATCCCCGAGGCGCGGGCTCTGACCGGGGGGGAGGAGGGCGAGTCGCAGGAGGACCTGGCCCGCGAGGTTCTGGCGCTCGGCCCACGTTCCGTCGTCGTCACCGGCGGTCACAGCGAGCAGGTCGTCGACTTCTTCTTCGACGGCGTCGAGGCGGTCGCAATCGAGGGCGAGCGCCACCCGGAGGGCTCTTCGCATGGCTCGGGCTGCACCCACTCGTCGGCGCTGGCGGCATACCTGGCGCACGGCATGAGCACGCTGCAGGCCGCGCGGGGCGCTCGCGAGGTCGCCTCGGCGGCGATTGCCGCCGGCATCGGGGAGATCGGGAAAGGCGCCGGCCCGGTCGACGCCTTGGACCTGGCCGACCGCGCCCCTGCGGGCGACGACGATTAGATTCCAGTCATGAGCTCCAACGGCGCCGCCGCGACCAAGCTGCCCCGCCCGCGCTCCAGCGTCGTCTTCGACGGTCCCGATCGGGCCGCCGCGCGTGCCTACATGAAGGGGATCGGCTTCGACGACGATGCCCTCAGCCGGCCGACGATCGGGATCGCCAACACTTGGATCGAGGCGATGCCCTGCAACTACCACCTGCGCGGTCTCGCCGAGCACATCAAAGAGGGGGTGCGTGCCGCCGGAGGCACGCCGATGGAGTTCAACACGATCGCGATCTCCGACGGGATCACGATGGGCACCGAGGGGATGAAGACCTCGCTGGTCAGCCGCGAGGTGATCGCCGACTCGATCGAGCTGACCGCGCGCGGCTACCAGTTCGATGCGATCGTCGCCCTCTCGGCCTGCGATAAGACGATCCCCGGTTGCGTGATGGCGCTGGCCCGGCTCGACGTCCCCTCGCTGATGCTCTACGGCGGCTCGATCGCGCCCGGCCGCTGGCACGACCGCGACGTGACGATCCTCGACGTCTTCGAGGCGATCGGCGCCCACGCCGCCGGCGACATGAGCGACGAGGAACTGCGCGAGCTGGAGGGGGTCGCCAGCCCGGGGGCCGGCGCCTGCGGCGGCCAGTTCACCGCCAACACGATGGCCTGCGCCTTCGAGGCGCTGGGGATCAGCCCCAGCGGCTCGGCGATGGTTCCCGCCGAAGACGACGAGAAGGGAACGGTTGCCGAGAAGGTCGGCGAGATGGTCATGAAGGTGCTCGCCGAGGACCTGAGGCCAAGCCGGGTGATCACCCGCGAGTCGTTGGAGAACGCGATCGCCTGCGCCTGCGCCTCCGGCGGGTCGACCAACGTCGTCCTGCACCTGCTCGCGGTCGCCCGCGAGGCCGGCGTCGAGCTGGACATCGAGGACTTCGAGCGGATCTCGCGCCAGACGCCGCTGCTGGCCGACCTGAAGCCGGGCGGGCGCTTCGTCGCCACCGACCTCTACCGCGCTGGCGGCGTGCCGTTGATCATGCAGCGCCTCGCCCAGGCGGGCGCCCTGCACGCCGACGCGATCACCGTCAGCGGTCGCACGATCGGCGAGGAGGCCGCGATGGCCGCCGAGCAGGAGGGCCAGGAAGTCGTGCGCTCGCTCGCCGATCCGCTCAAGACCGAAGGCGGCCTGGCGATCCTGCACGGCAACATCGCCCCGGAAGGGGCGGTGGTCAAGCTCGCCGGCACCGAGCGCACCAAGCAGGTCGGCCCGGCTCGCGTCTTCGAGTCCGAGGAGGAGTGCTTCCGGGCGGTCAAGGCGCAGCAGATCCGGCCGGGCGACATCGTCGTGATCCGCAACGAGGGGCCGGCGGGCGGGCCCGGGATGCGGGAGATGCTGCAGGTGACCGCGGCGATCGTCGGCGAGGGCCTCGGCGAGGACGTGGCGCTGCTCACCGACGGCCGCTTCTCGGGCGCCACCCGCGGCCTGATGGCAGGCCACGTCGCCCCCGAGGCGGTCAAGGGCGGCCCGATCGCCGCGATCCGCGAGGGCGACCAGATCGCCTTCGACGTCGATGCCCGCCGCCTCGACGTCGACCTCGCCGACGAGGAGATCGCCAGGCGGGTCGCCGAGTACGAGTCGCCCGAGCCGGCCTACCGCAGCGGCGTGATGGCCAAGTACGCGGCGACCGTCAGCTCCGCATCCGCTGGCGCGGTAACTGGCTGACGCAGCCGGCTACTCGCCCAAAAACTCGTCGACCAGCGCATTGAACCGCGCCGGCCGCTCCATTTGCGGCACGTGGCCGGTGCGCTCGAAGATCTCCAGCCGCGAGCCGTCGATCAGGCGGTGGTAGCCGATCGCCGCCTCGACCGGGACGATGTGGTCGCTGAGGCCCCAGACGACCATGGTCGGGACCTCGATCTCGCCCAGGCGATGGCGGGTGTCGTAGCCGCCGATCGCCCGGATCGCGTCGGGGAAGCCGGGGGCCCTGATGCCTGGCTCCATCTGCTCCGCCAGCAGCTCCGGTCGCACCCCGTTGGGATAGCGGAAGACCCGGCCGAAGGCGAGGTTGCGCGTGCGGGGACGCGACAGCCAGAACTCGCGGGCGCCGGAGAGGAAGGGGACGGCTGCTTCGAAGGTGCTGACCATCGCTTCGAGCCGCCGGCCCTCGGCCTCGGCGAAGCTGATCCCGGCGGCCGAGACGAGGACCAGCCGGTCGAAGCGCGAGGGCTCTTCGATCACCGCCTCGGTCGAGACGAAGCCGCCCATCGAGTTGCCGACGATCGCCGCCACCCGTTCGATCCCCAGCTTCTCGCAGAAGTCGTGGATGAGGCGACCGTAGGCCGGCATGTCGATCGTCCAGGAGGGCATCGGGCTGTGGCCGAAGCCGGGCAGGTCGAGCGCGATAGCGCGGTGGCTGCGGCCGAAGTAAGGGAGGTTCTCCAGCCAGTTGCGCCAGCAGCCGCCGAGCCCGTGGACGAAGAGGATCGGCTCTCCTTCGCCGATCTCCGCGTAGTTGACCTCGGCGCCGGGCAGCTCGACGCGGTGCAGGTGCTGGCGCCAGTCGATCCGCAGCCAATCGGGATCCGGGTTCCCGTAGTCGGCTGCGGGGAAGACCTGGGGCTCGGTCGTCGTCAGTTCAGGCATACCCCATCCTTTCCAGAATTGGGATCTCGCGGATTTGCGGTGGCTGCAGGTGGTCCCAGAGGATGCCGCGCGGGCGCTCGTACTGGCGCTCGACCTCGATCACCGCGCGCGGCGTCGCGATCAGGTCGACCGGCAGGTCGTGCGAAGTGACCATCAGATGGCGCCGCACGATCTGGATCGGGTGGACCGTGGTGGCGACCGTGGTGTGGTCGTCGATCTTGCCGGCGTCGATCAGCACCCCGTACTCGAGGTCCGAGTAGCCGCCACCCTTGCCGATCCGGGCGCCGCTGAGGTTGACGGCGACGGAGCCGCAGAGGACGAAGTCGATCTCCGGCAGCTCGTCGACGGCGACGACGCGACCGTGCTTGAGCGCTCCCTTGATCGTCGCCGCCTCTTGCTTGGCTGCCTTCGAGAGGCGCTTCGGCTCCAGCACGCGGAAGGGGTGCGGGTCGCGCAGGCGCGGCACCGCCATGATCAACGTCCTGCCTTCCTCCAGGGCGAGGCGGCGAGCATGGGTCTGCGGGGAATCCGGGTTGGCCTTGATCGCTCGGGCGCGCTTCCAGGCGCGGCTGCCGGCCAGCTTCTCGGCGGCCAGTTTGGCGCCGGCGAAGTTGGGGATGCGGCCCTCGGCGCCGGGGAAGCGTGAGACGCCCTCGCGGTCCATCGCCTTCCAGATCTCTCTGCGGACCTCGTCCTTGGCGCGCACGCGGCGAACGATATCCCGCGCGGCTGGGGGCGGTCGCATCCGCCTTTGCAGGGAGCGAGCCGGTCCGAGCGAATGATCGGTGTGCCTAAACTTTTCGGCAGTTCCATCCGAGGAATGCCCGAAGGTTCATTCGGGGAAAAGGGAGTCATGGGCAGAAAGACGAAAATCGCGATCGCCACCGCGCTGGCCCTGCTTCTCCTCGGGGCGGTGGGCGCCTACGCCTACGACAGCTCCCAGAGCGACACGATTGCCGAGGGGGTGACGATCGCCGGCGTCGACGTCGGCGGCATGGACGCCGAGCAGGCCGAACGCGCGGTGCGCAGGCAGCTGCTGGCGCCCCTTCGCCACTCGCTTCGCGTCGGCTACGACGGCGAGAGCTGGCGCTTGCCGGGGCGGAAGCTGAAGGTCCATGCCGATCTCGATGCCGCCGTGCAGGACGCGCTCGACCTCAGTCGCGACGGCGGCCTTCCCTCACGGGTCGTCCGCTACGTCACCGGCGGCGATGTCGAGGAGGCCGTGCCGGCCGATGTCACCTACTCGCAGCCGGCGGTCAACCGGTTTGTGCGGCGGGTCGCGGAAGAGGTCGACCGTGAGCCCCAGGACGCCACCGTGGCCGCCTCCGGCGCATCGCTGGAAATCGCTCCCGCCGAGTACGGGCGCAAGCTCCGCGACAACCTGCTGACCGAGCAGCTGAACTCGGCGGTGCTGAATGCGAATGCCGATCACACGATCGCCGCCCGCACCCACTCCGTCAAGCCCGCAGTGACGGGCGAAGAGGTCGCCGCCGAGTACCCGACCTATCTCACGCTCGAGCGCGCCACCTACACGCTGCGGTTCTGGAAGGACCTGAAGCTGGCCAAGACCTACACCGTCGCCGTCGGTCAGGAAGGGCTGGAAACGCCCGAAGGCCTCTACGCAATCGAAAGCAAGGAGGTCGAACCGACTTGGCACGTGCCCGAATCGTCCTGGGCCGGCTCGCTGGCGGGCCAAGACATCCCACCGGGCCCGTCGAATCCGCTGAAGGCGCGCTGGATGGGGATCTTCGAAGGGGCCGGCATCCACGGCACCGAAGACACCTGGTCGCTTGGCTCCGCCGCCTCGCACGGCTGTGTGCGGATGTCGATTCCGGATGTCGAAGAGCTGTACGACCTGGTGGAAGTCGGAACCCCCATCTACATCGGCTAGCGAGCGGCGCGAGAACCGGCGCATATCGGCGTCCTCGGTCGCTCGCGTGCAGAGCACGCCACGCTCCCTGCGTCCTTGATCTGCTTGGTTCTCGCGCCGCTCGCAGGGTGATTACAGAAAACGCCGAATTCCAATCCGTGAACTGGAATGAGGCCGTTGTCGGGTACGACCGCGATCTGCGGGCAAGGAGCATGGCGGAGCGGACGCGAAAGGCCTACGGCGTCGATTTGGGTCAGTTCGTGGAGTGGGCCAACGGCCGGGGCCTTGGGCCCGGCGACGTCCGCCATCGTGACGTGCGGCGCTACGCGGCTGGGCTCTCGGCCGGGGGCGCGGCGGCGGCTACCGTGGCGCGCAAGCTGGCGGCGATTCGCGGTCTCTTCGACTTCCTCGTCCGCACCGAGCGGGTCGCACAGAACCCGGCCGACCTCGTCGCCAGCCCCAAGGGCGAGGACAAGCTGCCGCGGCTGCTCAGCGCCGAGCAGGTGCGTTCGCTGCTGGAGCGGATACCGGCCCGGACGCCGCTTGAGTTGCGCGACCGGGCGATGCTCGAGCTCGCCTACTCCTGCGGCCTGCGCTGCGAGGAGATCGTCAACCTCGACCTCGACGCGGTCGACTTCGAGAGCGAGCGGGTGCGCGTGCTGGGCAAGGGCTCCAAGGAGCGCCTGTTGCCGATCGGCGAGCCGGCGCAGCGGGCGCTGCGTCGCTACGCCGAGCGCGGCCGCCCGGCGCTGGCGGCGGAGCGGCGCGAGCCGGCCCTGTTCCTCTCCAAGAGCGGCCGCCGCCTCTCCAGCTCCGACATCACCCGCCGCCTGGCGCTGTGGATCCGCGAGGCGGCGCTGGGCGCCGGCGTCTCGCCGCACTCGCTGCGGCACAGCTTCGCCACCCACCTGCTCGAAGGCGGCGCCGACCTGCGCACGATCCAGGAGTTGCTCGGCCACGCCTCGATCTCGACCACGCAGGTCTACACTCGGGTCGATGCGGCTCGCCTGCGCGACGTCTATGCAGCGACTCACCCGCGTGCATGACGCCGACCGCGCTGCGCGCGCGACGCCCAAATGACCGGCCCGCGACCATAGAATCGAGCAAATTCCATGGAAACCGGCGTTAAAGAGGTGGAGCTGCGGGATCTGTGGCGCCGCTACAAGGGGGAGGGCGACGCATCGGCGCGGGAGCGGCTGGTCGTGGCCTACTCGCCGATGGTCAAGTTCGTCGCCGGCCGGCTCGGCGCCGGCCTTCCCTCGCACGTCGACGACGCCGACCTGATCTCCTACGGCCTGATGGGCCTGATCGGCGCGATCGAGCGCTTCGAGCCCGAGCGGGGGATCAAGTTCGAGACCTTCGCGATGACCCGGATCCGCGGCGCGATCATCGACGAGCTGCGCTCGCTCGACTGGGTGCCGCGCTCGGTCCGTTCCCGGGCACGCGAAATCGAGACGGCGCAGTCCAAGCTCGAGCACGAGCTGCAGCGGGCGCCGACCGAGGCCGAGCTGGCGAAGAAGCTCGGACTCAGCGAGGAGGAACTGCAGACCTCGCTGCTCGAGATCGCCAACTCCTCCGTCTACGCGCTGGACGAGCTGTGGACGATCTCCGACTCCTCCGGCGACAGCGTCTCGCTGCTCGACACGATCTCCGACCCTCGCGCCGACGACCCGCAGGAATCGCTTGCCAGCAGCGAGGTCAAGGACCGCCTCACCGAGGGGATCTCCGGGCTGCCCGAGCGGGAGCAGCTGGTGATCGCGCTCTACTACTACGAGAACCTCACCCTGCGCGAGATCGGCGAGGTCCTCGGCGTCACCGAGTCGCGCGTCTCGCAGCTGCACACCAAGGCAGTGATGCGGTTGAAATCCGCTTTACAGGAGGTCTGACGGCGGTCTAATCTCGTTGCGTGCCTCACAAGGCCGCAGACCGGATTCGCAACGTCGCGCTGATCGGGCACCGCGGCTGCGGCAAGACGAGCCTGCACGAGGCGATGCTGTTCGAGGCGGGGGCGAGGCGCCGGCTCGGCAGCGTCGGCGACGGGACGACCACCTCCGACCACGAGCCCGACGAGCACGAGCGGGAGATGTCGATCGGCGCCTCGGTCGCCGCCTTCGAGCACGACGGGCGCGAGATCAACCTGATCGACACGCCGGGCGAGCCCAGCTTCGTCGCCGATGCCGTCGCGGCGCTGCGGGTAGCCGACTCGGCGGTGCTCGTCGTCAACGGCGTCAACGGGGTCGAGGTGCAGACCGAGCGCCTCTGGCAGCGGGCCGACGCCGAGGGGCTGGCCCGGCTCGTCTTCGTCAACATGCTCGACCGCGAGCGCGCCGACTTCTTCGCCGTGCTCGAGGCGCTGAAGGGCGCCTTCGGAGCGCACGTCGTCGCCACCGAGATCCCGATCGGCGCCGCCCACGAGGTCCGCGGCGTCGTCGACCTAATCGACATGGAGGCCTTCGTCTACGAGGGGACGGGACCAGGGGCGGCCGTGAAGGTCGAGATCCCGGCGGAGCTGCAGGCGCAGGCGGAGGAGTACCGGGAGAAGCTGATGGACGAGGTGGCGGAGAACTCCGACGAGCTGATGGAGCGCTACCTCGATGGCGTGGAGATCGACCACGAGGAGATCGTGCGGGTGTTGAAGCAGGGGGTGACCGAAGGCCGGATCTTCCCCGTCACCTGCGGCGTGGCGACAGCCAACCTCGGCGCCGACCGCCTGCTCGAGGCGTTGGTCGAGGACCTGCCCTCGCCCGCGATGCGCGGGGCGGTGGAGGCGCGCGGCCCCGGCGGCGAGCCGGTCGAGATCGAGCCCGACGAGGACGGCCCGCTCGTCGCCTACGTCTTCAAGACGCTCGCCGATCCCTACGCCGGTCGGATCAACCTCCTGCGGGTCTATCGCGGCACCCTGCGCTCCGACTCGCAGGTCCTCAACGTGACCCGGGGCGAGAAGGAGCGGATCGGGCAGCTCGGCCAGCCGCTCGGCAAGGAGCTGGCCTCGACGGCGGAGCTCGGCGCCGGCGAGATCGGCGCGATCGCCAAGCTGAAGCAGACCCAGGCCGGCGACGTGCTCTGCGCCGGGCAGGAGGAGATCGCCTTCGCGGCGCTCGATCTGCCCTCGCCGGTGATGGCCTTCGCCTACGAGCCGAAGTCGAAGGGCGACGAGGAGAAGGCGGCGGCCGCGGTGCGGCGGCTGAGCGAGGAGGACCCGACCCTCGACGTCCACCGCGACGCCCAGACCGGCGAGCAGATCCTCGCCGGTCTGACCCAGGTTCACGTCGAGGTGATCGTCGAGCGGATGAAGCGCCGCTTCGGGGCCGAGATCGAGCTGCACCCGCCGCGGGTCCCCTATCAGGAGACGATCCGCAAGCCGGCCAGCGCCCACCACCGCTACAAGAAGCAGTCGGGCGGGCGCGGGCAGTTCGCCGATTGCCGGATCGAGATCGAGCCGGCCGAGCACGGCGCCGGGCTCGAGTTCGTCAACCGGATCAAGGGGGCGGCGATCCCCGGCAGCTTCATCCCCGCCGTCGAGAAGGGGATCGCCGAGGCGATGCTGCACGGGACCGTCGCCGGCTACCCGGTCAAGGACGTGCGGGTGAAGCTGGTCGACGGCAAGCACCACGACGTCGATTCCTCCGAGATGGCCTTCAAGATGGCCGGCTCGATGGCCTTCCGCGAGGCGATGGAGGAAGCCGACCCGGTGCTGTTGGAGCCGATCGTGCGTCTCACTGTCAGCTGCCCGGAGGAGGTCGTCGGCGACGTGATCGGCGACCTTAACTCGCGCCGCGGGCACCCGCTGGGGATGGAACCGAAGGGCGCGGCGACCGAGGTCAAGGCCGAGGTGCCGATGGCCGAGGTGCTCGAGTACGCGCCGGACCTGCGCTCGATCAGCGGCGGCCGCGCCGACTTCACGATGGAGTTCGAGCGCTACGACCCCGTCCCGGCACAGCTGGCGGACCGGCTGATTGCAGCGGCTGCGTGACGCACGTGGCCGGCGCATCTCGGCGTCCTCGGTCGCTCGCGTGCAGAGCACGCCACGCTCCCTGCGTCCTTGACCTGCTTGGCCACGCACGCCACGCAATGGTCTAAGTTGGCGATGTGAGCCCAGACGAGACCTGTGCGGTCTGCTCTCGCACGATTCTGGCCGGGGAGCGCACCCGCTCCTACATGAGCCCGAAGGACGGACCGCGGCTCGTCTGCGAACTCTGCCGCGTCCGCGCCGAGCGGCTCGGCTGGGTCGATCCGGCCGCTCCGGGCGCCAACGTCGGCCGCCGCCCCGAGCCGCAGCGGGCGGAGTCGCCGCGCGGTCGGCTGGAGCGGGCGGTGGCGCGCTTCAACGCCAGTGAGGCGGCGCGGACGGTGAGCGGCCTAATGCGGACGCTGGGGGCGCCCTTCGTCTCGATCGGGGCCGCCGCCGGATCGCCGAGCGAGGTGCGCGTCACCGTCGCCTGGGAGCTCTGCTGGTACCAGTGGGGGGTGGACCTGGGGGACGAGTTGCGGGCGGTCTTCCAGCTCGACCGCGGCGACGAGCTCGAGCAGCTCGACGGCTCGGCGCGACAGTGGAACGCGAGCGCGGGGGAGGGTGGCCGGCTGGCGCTGGGCGCCAAGCGGGCCGAGCGGGCGGCCGACGGCGAGCCGGTTGCCTGATCGCGTGGAGAAGCTGATCGTCAACGTCGACGGCGGCGCCCGCGGCAATCCCGGGCCGGCGGCGATCGGGGCAGTCGTGCGGAATGCCAACGGCGAGGTGTTGGAGGAGCGCGGCGAGCGGATCGGCAAGGCGACCAACAACGTCGCCGAGTATCGGGCGCTGCTGCTCGGGATCGAGCGGGCGGCCGCGCTGGGGGCGAGCGAGCTGGAGCTGGTCGGCGACTCGGAGCTGGTCGTGCGTCAGGTGAAGGGCGAGTACAAGGTCAAGGACGCCAACCTGCGCGAGCTGCACGCCGAGGTGAAGCGGGCCCTGGGCGACTTCGAGAGCTGGTCGATCCGGCACGTGCGCCGGGCCGAGAACGCCGAGGCGGACCGGCTCGTCAACGAGGTGCTCGATGGCTGACCCGATCGATCCCGGCGTCGAGATCGGCCACGTCCACCTCAAAGTCGCCGACCTCGACCGCTCGCTCGGCTTCTACTGCGGCGTCCTCGGCTTCGAGCTGCAGCAGCGGATCGGCGACGACGCCGCCTTCGTCTCCGCCGGCGGCTACCACCACCACATCGGCCTCAACACCTGGCACTCGCGCGGCGGCTCGCCACCGCCCGCGGACAGCACCGGCCTCTTCCACGTCGCGATCCGCTACCCGACCCGGCGCGCGCTCGCCGGTGCCCTGCGGCGCCTCTCCGACGCCGGCGTCGGGCTCAGCGGCGCCTCCGACCACGGCGTCAGCGAGGCGCTCTACCTCAGCGACCCCGACGGCAACGGCATCGAGCTCTACTGGGACCGCCCGCGCGAGCGCTGGCCCCGCCCCGCGGAGGGCGAGGGGGTGACGATGGTCACCGAACCGCTCGACCTCCGCGACCTGCTCGCGGAGCTCCCTTCCTAGCCACCGAGGATGGCGCCGATCGGGTTCGGTTTGAAAGCCTCGGTCCCCAGCACCAGCTGCATTCCGGTGTGTTCCGTGTTGGCGCGCAGGTAGGCGAGCTCCTTGTCGAGGTCGCCGACGCCGTTGGTCGCCGGCAGCGGCGCCAGCTGCAGCGTGCTGAGCACGCCGATCGCTTTGCCCGAGCCGTTGAGGAAGCCGCTGCCGGAGTCGCCCGGCACGCCTGGCGTCAGGGTGGCGACGACGTGGCTCCAGCCGTTGCCTTCGTTCTGGATCACGACGCCCTGCTTCGGACTCAGCTGGGTAATCCCGGCGCGCAGCGAGGAGTTGCCGTAGGAGTAGACGGTCGAGCCGAGCCCGCCCGCCGCACCGACACCGGTCGGGCCGCCGAAGCTCGGGATCGAGGGGTTCACCTTGGGCACGTCGGCCGGGTCGATCCGGATCAAGGCGAAGTCGTTGTAGGCGCAGACGTCCGGGTTGGTCTCGCCTCTGGCCTGCATCGTCAGCCAGGAGTTGTAGGCGAGGGTGCCGGGTCTGCTGGCGCCGGCGATCTCGACCGGCGTCCCGAGCGGCAGCGAGCCACTCGTGCAGCCGTCCGTTTCGGTCGCCCCACCGGTCCCCGAGCAGTGGGCCGCCTGGCCGAGGTAGACGCTGGTCCCTTCCTGGAAGACGAAGTTGGCGGTGCACTGGGCACCTTCGGTGAAGACCTGGACACCGGGATGGACCGTGGCTTGTCCAGCCGGCGCCCAAGCGGATGCCGGCCCAGCCGAGAGCAGGGCGGTTAGCAATGCGGCGAGGGCGAGCGGGAGGAGGCGACTGCGGTTCATGGGACATCCTTCCTGCACTGGGTTATCCCGACGGGGGGGCGCCGGACGCGCTCCGTTGCTACCCATTATTTGGTAGCAGCTAACCGGCTAGCGGGTTAGGTCATATCGGAAGAGGGCAAGGCCCTGGCCCGTCGAGAGCCGGAAGCTCCGCACCATGCCGGCGACGATCACGTGATCTTCGTCGTCGAGCAGAACCTGGCGCCCGACGGCGTCCGAACGCCGGCCAAGGCGCGTCTTGACAACGCCGAGGCGCTCGTCGACAGCGCCCCGCGGTCCGAGGCGGGCGATGATCACTCGCCGCCGAGTGGCCGACTCACTCGAGCCTGGCCGGCGGTGCACCTGCGTGCCGGTGACGACCATTCCGTCACTTGGCGTTATCGCGAGAGCTTGCGCTCGACTGCGTTCGGCTAGGGGGATGGTGGCCACCCCCTTGCGCCCGAAGCTCCGGTCGAGTTGGCCGGAAGCCGTCAGGCGGAGCAGCCTCTGGCCGAGCAGCACGACGATTCGACCGGCGCCGTCGGGCGCGATCGCCAAGGCAGCGGGATTGATCTCAGCTCGTCCCGAGCGCCCAAAGCGCGGATTGGGGCCGCCGCTGGTGTCCAGCCGAGTGACCCGGGTAGGGTCGTATTCGATGTTCCCGCGACAGGCAGTGGCCTGGCCGAAGAAAAGCGGCGCCCCGCCGGTGTCGAGCACGAGGCCCTCGGCCGAGTGGATGCTGGACTGATCGTAGACGACCGCACCGCTTGCGCCAAACGTGAGGTCGACCTCACCCTCGATGGTTAAGCGACCGACGAAGCCACTTTCGAACACGCATGCCCCCGTGGTTTCACGTACGGCCGATCCCGAAACGACGATCCGCCCCAACTCGTCCACAACCATGCCGGTAACCCTCAAGGTAACCGCCGGCGTCGCTCCCGATGGCCGTACCCCGAAGTCGGTCATGGCGACGCCGTCGCCGTCTCCGAAGCTCGGATCCGGCGTGCCGTCGGGCAGGAATCGCAGGATTGCCGCCTTGCGTGGCGACTCTGCAGAGCCGGCTACGACGATGCGTCCCTGCGGATCCACCGCCAGACCGGCAAGCGAGAAGAATGGCGCACCCTCGACTTTTTTCAGGCGAAGAAAGCCTTCGGTGGCGAAGCTTCTGTCGATTCGACCATTCGGCCGGTAGGCCAACAGCGTTTGACCGCCCGACATGCCGTCGCCACCCGACACGACGGTGCGACCATCGGGTCCCAGCGCCGCGTGGACGTCGACGGCGTAGAAGAATTTGGGCAACCCGAAGTCCAGGGCGGCCACAGCGACTCCATTGGTTCCGAAGCTGCGGTCGAGCGGGGCGGGCTTGGCGATGGCATGCCCCGGCAGACTGGCGAGGATGGCCACAACGCAGAGCAAAAGCGCTGGTCCAAGTCCTCTCCATGTGTCATCTCGTCCGATCACGCCGCCAGAACCCCCTGTCTGTTGTCTGAGAACACGCCGGTACGCTTTGCCCCGACTCAGACACCGAAGCCGGTCAAAAGTCGCGGTGGGTAGAATCCCGCCTCGTGCGGATGTAGCTCAGCTGGCTAGAGCGTCTGCTTGCCATGCAGAAGGTCGAGGGTTCGAATCCCTTCATCCGCTTTCGCTCGTATCGCTGCTCAGGTACCCCGACGGGGAAAGACATCTCCATGGCACCGGTCATCGACAGGCGCATGACGGCGGAGATCGAGGGCGATTTCGTCGTCTTCCTGATCGGCATGCGGATCAATCGCTTCCGGAGGGTCTCGAAGTGGCTGCCCGTCTTCTTCGCGATGCCGCGGATGCTGCGCGAGCTCAAACGGACTCCTGAAGCGGGATTGCTCGGGGCCAACCTCTACATCGGTAGTCCGCGGCGACCGATGGTCGTCCAGTACTGGCGCTCCTTTGAGCACCTGGAGGCCTACGCCCGCAGTCGCGATGCCGCCCACTGGCCAGCTTGGGTCGCCTTCAACAAACGGATCGGGTCGAGCGGTGAGGTCGGTATCTGGCACGAGACCTACCTAGTCTCCGCGGGCGGCTACGAGTGCGTCTACAACAACACGCCCCCGATCGGCCTCGGCGCGGCGACGCGTCTGGTCCCTGCTGCCGGTCGCAGGGCCACCGCCGCAAGTCGGGCCGGCATTCGCGAGGAGGCATATCCCGACGGTGCCCCTACCGAGGGCATTGAGGTCTGAGGGAAGGGGGGTTCTGCGGGTAGCAGAGGTGCTTGCGAAGCCCCACAGCTCGTCAATGGGGCCGGATGTCCCGCCGGGCCTGCCTGACGGCTCTTCCCGGCTCGTCGCGATCGGCGACGCCAGCAGCGCAACGGCGTCGCTGCGCATTCGGTAGCGGGCCGCAGTCGCTTGCCGACGGGGCTTCCTGAGGGGCTCGCTAGGGTCAACGTGTGGGAGGCCCACGCGTCGACTACGAGCAGCACGGGCGGACCTACGCGCATCGCCGCCGGGCCGATCCGCGGATAGCAGCCCGAGTCCACGCCGCCCTGGGCGATGCCAGGACCGTTCTCAACGTCGGGGCCGGGTCGGGCTCCTACGAGCCAACCGATCGCTGGGTCCTGGCCGTAGAGCCGAGCGCGACCATGCGTGCGCAGCGGCCTCCCGGCGCCGCGCCGGCGATCGACGCCCGCGCCGAGGCTCTTCCGTTCGACGACGACGCCGTCGACGCGGCGATGGCCTGCGTGACGATCCACCACTGGGAGCCGCCGGAGGCGGGG
The DNA here is from genome assembly GCA_963703235.1 of uncultured Solirubrobacterales bacterium. Taxonomy (GTDB): domain Bacteria; phylum Actinomycetota; class Thermoleophilia; order Solirubrobacterales; family 70-9; genus VRUE01. Next base: position 751,495 of record OY969802.1, read on the forward strand.
CTCGCCGAGCTGCGCCGGGTCGCCCGCGGGCCGGTCGTCGTCTTCACCTTCGAGCTGGACGCCTTGCCCGGCTGGCAGCAGGAGCACCTGGCCGAGGGCCTGGCGATCGAGCGGCCGCGGTTCCCGTCGCTCGACACGGTGGCGGCGGCGCTTGGGGGCCGGACGCGGATCGAGCGCATCCCCACCCCCGGCGACTGCACCGACGGGTTCTTCGAGGCTTTCTGGCGGCGCCCGGAGTATCTGCTCAACCCGGCGGTCCGCGCCGCTCAGTCGATGTGGGCGTTGCTGCCGGCGGGCGTCGAGGACCGGATCGTCGAGCGCCTCGCTGCCTCGCTGTCGTCCGGCGAGTGGGATGCCGAGCACGGCGATCTGCGCAAGCTGACCGAGTACGAGGGAGCGTTGCGCCTCGTCGTCTCGGCGCCGGCCTGAGTGGCGTCGATTCACGCCGTCCGGCGTGGATCCTAGCCTCGCCCAGCGTGACCGCCGCCCTTCGACGCCGCTCCCCGATCGCCGCTGCGCTGGTCGTCGGCTTCGTGCTCGGCGCGCTGCTCCCCGTCGCCTTTGGCAAGACCGCGGCGGCGCCGACGGCGATCCGCAACGCCCTCGCGCAGACGGACCGGGTGCAGGGCGCTCCCGGCCGGACCCTGGTCCTGAGCAGGGTCGTCGTCGAGCCCGGCGCCAAGCTCGCCCTCCACCATCACCTGGGAACGCAGGTCGCCCGCGTCCAGTCGGGCGTGCTGCGCTATACGGTCCGGCGTGGGTCGGTCGTCATCCGGCGGGGAGAGTCCGACCAGCAGCCACAGATAGTCCGCAGAATCAAGGCGGGTCAGACGGGAAGCATCCGCGCCGGAGAGTGGATCGTCGAGCAGCCCTCGGTCATCCACCAAGCGGCCAACGAGGGCCCGACGCCGATCGTCATCTACCTGGCGACGCTGTTGCAGAAGGGCGCGCCACCGTCGACGCCGGTCACGCTGCCCTCGACCGGCTGAGGACGGACGAGGTTCGTTGCCGCGTGCTGGCGACGCCGCCGGCGTCCTCGCTGCCGACGGCGACCTCAGCCTGCTGCTGGTCATCTGCGCCGGCGCGGTCGGCAGTCTGCTCGGCGACAATGTCTCTTACGGGCTCGGCGCCACGCTCGGCCGTCGCGCCGAGCGTCGCTTCTTCTCCTCTACCAAGTCCCGGGAAAGAGTGGAGTGGGCCCGTCGTCAGCTGCGTCTGCGCGGCGGCATGATCATCGTCGTCGCCCGTTTCGTTCCCGGCGGCCGCACGGCAACCACCTTCTCGGCCGGGGGCGCTGGAAATGCCCTGGCGCCGCTTCCTGGCGATCGACGCCGTAGCCGCGGGCCTCTGGGCGACCTATATCGCCCTGCTCGGCTACTTCGACGGGTCGGCCTTCGAGCAGAGCCTCTGGAAACCGATACTCGCCGCCGGCTTAGTCGCCGCGGCGGTCACCCTCGCCGCCGAGCTCCTCCGCCGCACCCGCCTCTCCTAGCTACGCTTCTCTCGTCGGCGCCTTGGCGGAGTGGCTACGCAGCGGCCTGCAAAGCCGTTAACACCGGTTCGATTCCGGTAGGCGCCTCTGGCATGGGGCGGCAGGTCGAGAACGGAAAAGGGCCCCGAGAGGGGCCCCTTGTTTCCGAAGGACGTACCACCAGTCAGATCGGTGTCGCTGGCTCGTCGGTCCTCAAGTCTTGTGAAGTCTCGGCGTCGCGGTGGGCGACTGTAGATAGATAAACACCGTGTATGTCGGAAAGTTGCAGTGCTTGCATCGGCTCTTGCAGGTCCGGACTTGAGGGCCGACGTTCGCGCTGTCGCTCGCTGCTAGATTCAGGTCCCGGGGCGCTTAGCTCAGTTGGGAGAGCGCCAGCTCGACAAGCTGGAGGTCACTGGTTCGAGCCCAGTAGCGCCCACTTCCCGGTTGCCGTTTAGGCTCGCCGCCTCGTGATCGGGACGTATGCAGCCGCCCTGGCGACGTGTGGGGCCTCCTTGGCGATCGGGCAGGCGGCACTTGCGCTGTGCGGCGTGCGGCGCTGGTCCTGGCTTTCGGCGGCCGTTGGGCTGGCACTGCTCTGCGCGGTCTGCTGGGCGACGGCGCGGCTGCCGGGAGACGGAGCGATCCCCGCCGCCCTCGCGCTGGTCCTAACCGTGGCGGCGGTGGCTTTCCTGTGGGGGCGCATCGAAGGCGGGGGGGAGGCGCTGCGGACCGGCCTGCCGGTGGCGCTGGTGGCCGCCGCCGCGGCGTCGCTTCCGTTCCTGGTCGAAGGCCACTTCGGCATCCTCGGCACCGGCTTCAACCCCGACATGTCCCAGCACCTGCTGGCGACCGCCCGCCTCGCCGACGGCGTCGACTCGCAGTTGCTCAACCAGGGCTATCCGCTCGGGCCGCATGCCGTCGTCGTCGCCCTGAACACGGGGCTCGGGATCGGCCTCGTCCAGGGCTTCAGCGGCCTCACCGTCGCCGTCGCGATCCTGGCGCCGCTTACCGCCCTGGCGGCCTTCGCGGATCGTCCGCCGCTGCGGCGCACGATCGCCGCCCTGCTGGTCGGCCTCCCGTACCTGGTCGCCTCCTACTTCGCCCAGGGCGCCTTCAAGGAGACGATCCAGGCCCTGCTTGTTCTTTCCTTCGTCCTCGCGCTGAGAGAGGCATTCCGTAATCCCACCTGGCGCGAGCTTCCCCTGCGCTTCATCCCTGCTGCTCTCATCGCGATCGGTTCGGTCTACGTCTACAGCTTTCCAGGCCTCATCTGGCTGGCTGGTACGGCCGCCCTCTGGGCAGTCACCGAGCTGGCCTGGGCCAAGAGCGCACCTGCCGCGGGTGGCATGGGGGAAGGGGGGGTCGAGGACGCCCCCGCCCACAGCGCCCCCCCTTCCCCCGTGACAGGACCCGCGGCCCGGCGCTCCTTAATCCTGGCTCTCGTTGTTTTCGGAGTGGGAGTGCTCCCGGAGCTAGGCCGGATGATCGACTTCCAACGCTTCGAGACGTTCGACCCGACCGGCCCCGGCCTCGGCAACCTGTTCGGCCAGCTCTCGCTCTTCGAGGCGCTGGGAATCTGGCCGTCGGGCGATTTCCGGGTGGCGCCGGGCGACGGGGCCGTGCCGGCGCTCGTCTACTACCTGGGCGCCGTCTTTGCGGCGGCGCTGCTGCTCTACGGGTTGGCGATCTGCTGGCGCCGCCGCGAGTCGGCGATCCTCGCCGGTCTGCTGGCCGCGGCCGGCGTTTATGCCGCGACCCGCGTGGGTGGCACCCCCTACACCTCCGCCAAGGCCCTCGGGGTGGCGGCGCCGCTGGCGTCCCTAGCCATCCTCCGAGTCGCATTGGGCAATGACGAGGGGGCGTGGCGCTTTTCCCGTGAAATGGACGGGAAAAGCGCCACAGGACGTTTCCCCGGGACCGCCCTGGCCTGGCTCGTCGCCGCCTACATACTCGCTGCGGGCGCCTGCTCGTTGCTCGCCTTCGCCAACGCGCCGGTTGGCCCGACCTCCTACTCGCCGGCCCTGACCGGGCTGCGCCCGCTGATCGTCGACGATTCCACCCTTGTGCTCGTCCCGGACCAGCTGCTGAACGAGGAACAGGGCGCCCGCTACATCGCTTGGGAGCTGCGGGGCGGCCGCGTCTGCATCGAGGCCGAGAGCGAGGCGAGCGACGCACTGCCCCGCGGCGTCCGTTTCGTGGTGACCGCTGTTTCCGCCGAGCGCCCACCCTTTCCGGGTTTCGAGCTGCGTCGCGTCGCCGCTCCCTACCTGCTCTGGGAGCGGCGACGCGACGCACCCGGTTCGGACTCCTGCCCGCTGATCGCCGAACGCCAGGCCAGAGCTGGGGACGATTGAAGCCTTTTACCGCCCATAGCCGGTAAAAGGCTTCAATGAAGCGAGCGCCGGCGCGCCTGTGCCTGCCCGCGTAGCATGGGGCTCGCATGGAGGCGACGACGAGAATCTCCGCCACGCTGCCCGACGGCGCCAGCCTGGAGCTGCCCGAAGGCGCCACCGGCGCCGATGCCGCGGCCGCGATCGGTCCCGGACTGGCGAAGGCGGCGTTGGCGATCCGCGTCGGCGGCGAGCTGCGCGACCTCGATGCACCTCTCCCCGATGGGGCCCAGATCGCGATCCTGACCGAGCGCGACCCCGAGGCGCTGGAGCTGATCCGCCACGACGCCGCCCACGTGATGGCGGAGGCGGTGCTGGAGCTCTATCCCGGCACCAAGGTGACGATCGGCCCGCCGATCGAGCAGGGCTTTTACTACGACTTCGAGTTCCCGGCCGACGTCAAGGTCACCGAGGAGGATCTGGAGCGGATAGAAGCCGCGATGCGCGAGCACATCGATGCCGACGAGCGCTTCGAGCGGCGCGACCTGCCGCCCGAGGAGGCGATCGAGCTGTTCCGCGACCAGGGCCAGGACTACAAGATCGAGCTGATCGAGGACCTGGTTCGCGACGAAGGGGTGGAGACCGTCTCCCTCTACCGCAACGGGCCCTTCGAGGACCTCTGCCGCGGACCGCACGGGCCCTCGACGGGACGGATCGTGGCGATCAAGCTGACCGCGCTGGCGGGCGCCTACTGGCGCGGCGACGAGACCCGCCAGATGCTGACCCGGGTCTACGGCACGGCCTTCCTCGCCAAGAAGGACCTCGAGCAGCACCTGGAGACGATCGAGCAGGCGAAGGCCCGCGATCACCGCCGGCTCGGCCCCCAGCTCGGGCTCTTCATGCTGCGCGAGGAGGCACCCGGAATGCCCTTCTGGCTCGCCCACGGCACGACTCTGCTGCGCCTGATCGACGCCGAGGTGCACCAACAGCTGCGCAAGCGCGAGTACCAGGAGATCAAGACGCCGCACGTGATGGACGTCGACCTCTGGCACCGCTCCGGCCACTGGGACAACTACCGCGAGAACATGTATTTCACCGAGTCGCGCGAGCGCCAGTACGCGCTGCGGCCGATGAACTGCCCTGGCGCCTGCCTCGTCTACGCCGCCGACCGCCACTCCTACCGCGAGCTGCCGCTGCGTCTGGCCGAGTTCGGCCAGGTCTCCCGCGCCGAGCGCGAGGGCGTCTTGCACGGCCTGCTGCGGGTGCGGGCCTTCACCCAGGACGACGCCCACATCTACTGCACGGAGGAGCAGGTCGTCGACGAGGTGGCCGGCGTCTGCGAGGCGATCGACGAGCTCTACGCCCGCTTCGGCTTCGACGACGTCCACATCGAGCTCTCGACCCGGCCGGAGAAGTCGATCGGCACCGACGAGCAGTGGGAGCTGGCCGAAGAGGCGCTGCGGCAGGCACTCGAGAGCCAAGGCCGCGAGTACACGCTGAACCCGGGCGACGGCGCCTTCTACGGGCCGAAGATCGACTTCCACATCACCGACGCGCTGGGCCGCTCCTGGCAGTGCGGCACCTGCCAGGTCGACTTCTTCATGCCGGAGCGCTTCAACCTCACATACACCGACGCCGAGGACGCGCAGCGCCGACCGGTGATGATCCACCGCGCCCTGCTGGGCTCGATGGAGCGCTTCGCCGGGATCCTGATCGAGCACTACGGAGGCCGCTTCCCGGTTTGGCTGGCGCCGGTCCAGGCGATCGTCCTGCCGATCTCCGACCGCCACCTCGAGCATTGCGAGAAGGTCGGCGCCGAGCTGCGCGAGCTGGGCGTCCGGGTCGAGGTCGACCGCCGCTCCGAGTCGGTCGGCAAGAAGATCCGCGAGGCGGAGATGGGCGGCCTTCCCTACATGCTGGTGGTGGGCGACCGTGAGGAAGAGAGCGGCGAGGTCGCTGTGCGTTCCCGTGGCGGCGAGGAGCTGGGCACAATGCCGCTGGAGGCCTTCGCCGAGCGCGTTCATTCCGCAGAGGCGCAGGCGGGCGATGACGGCTGAGCGGTGCCCTGCGTCGCGGGTTCTGCCTCTATACTCCGGCAACTTGTTCGCAGGCATGCCAAAAAGTCAGCGCCGCTGAGCGTCCCGTGGCCGCCTCCGTCTCCCCGATCCTCTTGAAGCTCCACCTCTCCTCTCGATAGTGCCGGTCCCTCGCAGGTTCGACCGGCGACCGCCGGAGCGCGACACGACGCGGATCAACGAGCGGATTCGCGTCCCCAAAGTGCGCCTGATCGGCGCCGACGGCGAGCAGCTCGGCATCCTCGACACCGCCGACGCCCTCAAACGCGCCCAGGACGCGGACCTCGACCTGGTCGAGGTCGCCCCCAACTCGAAGCCGCCCGTGACCCGCCTGCTCGACTACTCGAAGTACAAGTACGAGCAGGAGCAGAAGCAGAAGGCCGCCCGCAAGCACCAGCAGCAGGTCAACGTGCGCGAGATCAAGCTGCGGCCGAAGATCGCCGACCACGACTACGAAACCAAGAAGGGGCACGTCGAGCGCTTCCTGCGCCACCAGAACAAGGTCAAGATCACGATCATGTTCCGCGGCCGCGAGCAGGCCCACCCGGAGCGTGGTCGGGCGCTGCTGCAGCGGTTGTTCGAGGACCTCGACGGGCTGGCGACGATCGAGTCCGAGCCGCTGCAGGAGGGGCGCAACATGAGCATGATGTTGGCGCCGAGCAAAGAGGCGGTGGCGGAGGCGAAGAAGGACGAGGCGGACCCGGGGCCTGCCCCGGCAGGGGATTCCACTTAACTTTTCCCGAAGACAGGTCGCGGTCGTCCGAGGATCGCGGCTCGGAAAAAGTACAAGACGTTCCATCCCCTGCCGGGGCAGGCCTCACGTCAGTACGTCGGCGATTCGCTCCGCCGCTCGGCCGTCCCAGAGAGGGGGAGGCTCAAGCCGCTTCGCAGGACGCTCGGCCAAGGCTGCCGGGATGCCGGCGATCGCCGCGGGGTCGAGGCCTAGCAGGGTGTTGGTGCCGGCGCGGATCGTCACCGGGCGCTCGGTGTTGTCGCGCAGCGTGAAGCAAGGGATGCCGAGGTAGGTCGTCTCCTCCTGGATGCCGCCGGAGTCGGTGAGGACGGCTCCCGCGTCGGCGATCAGGGAGAGGAAGTCGATGTAGCCGAACGGCTCGCAGAGCAGCAGGCCGGGATGGTCGGACTCGATTGCCTCCATCATCTTGCGGGTCCGCGGGTGGACCGGGAAGACGACCGGCATCTCCTTCGCCAGCGCCGCCAGGCGGTGGACGGTCTCCGCCAGCAGCTCGCCGTCGACGAGGGCGGGGCGGTGCAGCGTGACGAGGACGTAGGCGCCCGGCTCGACACCCACCTTGGCGGCGGCGCCGGCCGCCCGGAACCGCTCTTCGAGCGCGACCAGGGTGTCGATCATCGTGTTGCCGACGAAGTGCATCCGCTCCTCGGCGATCCCCTCGGCGCGCAGGTTCTCGATCGCCTCGTCGCTGTGCAGGAAGAGGTACTCGCCGAACTCGTCGGCGATGATCCGGTTGACCTCCTCCGGCATCGTGCGGTCGAAGCTGCGCAGGCCCGACTCGATGTGGCCGACCGGGATCTGCATCTTGGCCGCGGTCAGCGTCGCCGCCAGGGTCGAGTTGACGTCGCCGGGAACCATCAAGAGGTCCGGCTGCTCCTCGACCAGCACCGGCTCCAGCCGCTCCATCGTCCGCGCCGTCTGCACGGCGTGGGTGCCGGAGCCGACCTCGAGCATGTGGTCGGGAGGTGGCACGCCCAGCTCCTCGAGGAAGACGTCGGACATCAGCCGGTCGTAGTGCTGACCGGTGTGGACGACCGTGTGGCGGCCGTCGGGCAGCCGCTCGCGAAGCGCCGCGATCACGGGGGCGGTCTTGACGAAGTTCGGGCGGGTCCCGATCACGTAGACGATCCGCATCGCGCGGCAGGCTACCTGCTTGGCCAGGCGCCTCCGCGAGCGCAGCCTCGCGTCTGCTTCAATACGCGTCCCGATGCCGAAGATGAAGACCCATTCCGGCGCCAAGAAGCGCTTCCGCAAGACCGCCAAGGGCAAGCTGCGCGGTCGGCGCGCCAACTCGAGCCACATCCTCGAGAAAAAGTCGCCGAAGCGGAAGCGGAAGATGGCGCGGCCGGTGGAGATCTCGCCGGCCGACACGAAGCGGGTCAGGACCCTGCTCGGAGGCGGGAAGTGAGCCGGGTCAAGCGCTCCGTCCACGCGCGCAAGAAGCGCCGCAAGGTGCTGAAGGAAGCGAAGGGCTACTACGGCCGCAAGCATTCCTCCTACCGCTTCGCCAAAGAGCAGGTGCAGCGCTCCGGCATGTACGCGTACCGGGACCGGCGCAACCGCAAGCGCGAGTTCCGCCGCCTCTGGATCACCCGCATCAACGCCGCCGCGCGGCTCGAGGGCATGAGCTACTCGGAGCTGATCCACGGCCTCGACAAAGCGGGGGTCGAGGTCAACCGCAAGATGCTTGCCGACATCGCGGTCAACGATCGCGATGCCTTTCGCCGATTCGTGGAGCTGGCCCGGGAGGGTGCGGCCGCCTAGTCGCAGCCACATTCCACTTTCCCGGGCGGGCCGTCTTACGGCCCGCTTTTTATTTGTCCGGGTCGACCCGGACATTCGAGGAGAAAGACGAAACGAGAAGAAACGACCAACGATGATCGCCAGCCCCCACAACGAGAAGCTGAAGCTCGTGCGCAAGCTGCACGAGCGCAAGCACCGCGAGCGCGAGGGGCTCTTCGTAACGGAGGGCGAGGACCTGGTCGCGGCCGGTCTGGCGGCCGGCGCCGAGCCGCGGTTCGTCCTGGTCGCCGCCGGCAGCGGGCTCGACGGCGAGGAGGTCGAGCCGGAGCTGCTGGCCGGCGCCTCGGTCCTCGGCTCCGGGACCCGGGCGATCGCCGTCTGGCCGCAGCGCTGGGACGACGAGCCGCAGCCGCCGTGCGTCTATTTGCACGCCGTCTCCGACCCCGGCAACGTCGGCGCGATCGTCCGCACTGTGCACGCCCTGGTCGGCGGCAGCGTCGCTCTCGGTCCGGATTGCGCCGACCCGTTTTCGCCGAAGGCGGTGCGGGCGAGCATGGGGTCGATCTTCGGTCAGCCGCTGGTGCGGGCGAGGGTGGGGGCGACGCCGCGACCGCGGGTGGCGCTGGTCGCCCACGGCGGGGCCGGGCTGGAGACGATCGAGGGCGCGCAAACCATCTGCCTGGGCGCCGAGCGGGGCGGCCTGCCCGACGAGGTGCTGGGCGAGTGCGACCGTCAGGTCTCGATCCCGCTGCGCGCCGGCGCGGCCGAGTCGCTCAACGTCGCCGCCGCGGCTGCGATCGGCTGCGAGCGGCTATCGTCGCCCGCCATGCGAAAGGCGGCTGCAGATGCTTGAGCGGATCGAGGAGATCGGCGTGGAAGCGGCCGCGGCGATCGAGGCTGCGGCCGGCACCGCCGAGCTGGAGGAGCTGAGAGTCCGCCACCTCGGCCGCAAAGCCGAGCTGACGGCGATCCTGCGCGGCATCGCCGAGCTGCCGCAGGAGGAACGAGGGGCGGTCGGCAGCAGCGGCAACCGCGTTCGGGGCCAGCTGGAAGCGCTGCTCGAGCGGCGCGCGGCGGAGCTCGACGCAGCCGAGCTGGAGACGAGCCTCGGCGGCGACCGCGTCGACGTGACCCTGCCGGGCGCGCCGCCGCATCCCGCCGGGCACCTCCACCTGATCACCCGCACGACGCGCCAGATCGAGGACGTGATGGTCGGGCTCGGCTACCGGGTGGTCGAGGGGCCGGAGATCGAGCACGACTACTACAACTTCACCGCGCTCAACCACCCGCCGGGCCACCCGGCGCGGATGCTCCAGGACACCTTCTACGTGCAGTCGCACCCGGACGTCCTGCTGCGCACTCACACCTCGCCGGTCCAGCCACGGGCGATGGAGGCCCAGCCGCCGCCGATCTTCGCGATCATGCCCGGCAAGGTCTACCGGCGCGACTCCGACGCCACCCACACGCCGATGTTCCACCAGGTCGAGGGCCTTGCGATCGGCGAGGGGATCACGCTCGCCGACCTGCAGGGCACGCTGGAAGAGATGCTGCGCTCGATCTTCGGGGAGGGCAGGGAGGCGCGGATGCGGCCCCACTTCTTCCCCTTCACCGAGCCCAGCGTCGAGTTCGACGTCTCCTGCTTTCAGTGCGGGGGCAGCGGCGAACTGGCGGGCGGCGAGCGCTGCAACCTCTGCAAGGGGATCGGTTGGATCGAGGTGGGCGGCGCCGGCATGGTCGACCCCAACGTGCTCGGCTTCGTCGAGCAGTACGGCTACGACGCCGAGCGCGTGCAGGGCTTCGCTTTCGGGATGGGGGTCGAGCGGATCGCGATGCTGCGCCACGGCGTCCCCGACCTGCGCCGTTTCTTCGACAACGACGTGCGGATGCTGGAGCAGTTCTCGTGAGGGTGCCTTACTCATGGCTGCGCGAGCACTGCGACCCCGGGATCGGGTCCGAGGAGCTGGCCGAGCGGCTGGCGATGACCGGGACCGAGGTCGAGCGGGTCGCCACGCTGGGACCGTCGGCGACCGACGGGTTCGTCGTCGGCAAGGTCCTCAGCTGCGAGTCGCACCCGAACGCCGACCGGCTCAGCGTCTGCGCGGTCGACACCGGCGACGGCGAGGCGCGGACGATCGTCTGCGGCGCACCCAACGTCGCCGCCGGGCAGACCGTGCCGGTGGCGCTGCCGGGCGCGACGATGCCGGACGGCAGCGTGCTCGGCGAAGCGAAGCTGCGGGGGGTGCGGTCGTCGGGGATGATCCTCTCCGCCGCCGAGCTGGAGATCGCCGAGGAGGCGGCTGGCATCCTCGTCCTCGAGGAGGACGGCGCCAGACCCGGGACGCCGCTGGCGGAGGTGTTGCCGGTCGTCGAGGCGGTCCTCGAGCTGGAGGTGACGCCGAACCGGGTCGACTGCTTCGGCGTCTACGGGGTGGCGCGCGAGGTCCACGCGATCGGCGCCGCGCCGCTGGGGCCGGAGCCGTGGGAGGAGGATGCCCCAGCCGATGGCACGGGAGAGGTCGGCGACTACGCGGCGGTCGAGGTCGAGGTCCCGGAGCTGTGCCCCCGCTTCACGGTTCGGGTGTTCACGGGCGTCGTGATCGGTCCCTCGCCGACCTGGCTGCAAGCGCGGCTGACCGCTGCCGGCCAGCGTCCGATCAACAACGTCGTCGACATCACCAACTACACGATGCTGTTGACCGCGCAGCCGCTGCACGCCTTCGACCTCGACAAGGTGCCCGATGGGGAGCTGATCGTGCGAACTGCCGTGGAGGGCGAGCGGATGAAGACCCTCGACGACGTCGAGCGCACCTTCGACTCCGAGACGGTCGTGATCTGCGATAGCCGCGGCCCCTCCGGGATCGCCGGAATCATGGGCGGCCAGGTCTCCGAGGTCTCCGAGGGCACGACCCGGGTCCTGCTCGAGGTGGCGAACTGGAACGGGACCAACATCCTCCGCACCTCGCGCATCCTCGGCCTGCGCTCCGAGGCCTCGGCCCGCTTCGAGAAGCAGCTGCACCCGGAGCTCTGCCTGCGGGCGCAGCGGATCGCCTCGCGGCTGATGGTCGAGCTGTGCGGCGCCAAGCTGGTGCCGGGGACGATCGACGTCGCCGCCGAGATCCCGCCGCCGCCGAAGCTGCGCCTGCGCGGGAGCCGGGTCGAGGGCCTGCTGGGGATGCGAATCGAGCAGGCGCTCCAGGTCGCCTACCTGGAGCGCCTCGGTTTCGGGGTCGAGGCCGAGGGCGAAGACCTCGTCGTCGAGGTCCCGCCCGACCGCCACTACGACGTCACCCGCGAGGTCGACCTGATCGAGGAGGTCGCGCGCGTGCACGGCCTCGACGAGCACCTGCCCTCGACCCTGCCGGCCGTCGGGCAGGCCGGCGGGCGCAGCCGCGAACAGTGGCTGCGCCGCCGCGCCGAGGACGCAATGCGGGACCTCGGCTTCGACGAGATCGTCGGCTGGAGCTTCACCGATCCGGGCGAGCCGGCGCGGCTGCGGATCCCCGACGGCGATCCGCGCGCCGTGCCGGTGGCGATCGCGAATCCACTCTCGGAGGATCAGTCGGTCATGCGCACGACCGTGCTCGGCTCGTTGCTCGACGCCGCCCAGCGCAACCTCGCCCACGGCGCCGAGCGCGTCGCGTTGTTCGAGTCCGGCCGCGTCTACCTCGACAGCCCGCCGACGGGCCTCAAAGCGTCCTCTTTGTCCGCTTTAAGGCCCATCGATCCCCTTGCCGGGGGCTTCCCGGGCGAGCGGGCGGCGCCGTTCGTCGAGCCGCACTGGCTTGCCTGCCTCGCGGTGGGCCCGCTTACGCCGCAGTCGTGGCGGGGCGGGGGGGGCACGGCTGACTTCTTCGCCCTGAAGGGTGTGCTCGAGGGGCTCGCGGCGGGGCTCGGCGTCGCGCTGGAGTTCGAGCAGGCGGCCGAGCCGTTCCTGCATCCCGGCCGCGCCGCCCAGGTCATGGTTGGCGGCGAGGCCGCCGGCTGGGTCGGCGAGCTGCACCCACTGGTCTGTCGCGAGTGGGACCTCGAGGCCGCGTCGGGCTTCGAAGTCGGGCTGGCGGCGCTGGTCGACGCCGCCTCGGCCGGCGAGGAGACCTTCGAGGACGTCACCACCTACCCGGCGGTGCGGCAGGACCTCGCCGTCGTCGTGCCCGTCGACGTCTCCGCCGCACGGGTGCGCGAGGCCGTTCTGGCCGGTGGTGGCGAGCTGCTGCGCGCGGCTGAGGTCTTCGACCTCTACGAGGGCGAGCAGGTCGGCGAGGGGCGCAAGAGCCTCGCCCTGCGGCTCGAGTTCGGGGCCCCGGACCGGACCCTGACCGACGAGGAGGTGGCCGGCCTGCGCGAGAGGATCGCCAAGGAGCTGGACGCGATCGGAGGGTCGCTCCGTGAGTGACGCGCGCAAACAGCCGCTCGACGGCGATCCCGCCGCCCGCGTCCTCGTCGCCGGCGCCTCCGGCTTCACCGGCGCGCTCGCTGCCCAGCTCGTCTGGCGGCATCCCCGGCTGCAGCTGGTCGCGGTCACCTCGCGCAGCGACGCCGGCACCCGGCTCGACCGGCTCTACCCGCGCTACCGGGTGCCGCTGGAGTTGACCGAGCTCGACCTCGACTCGCTCGAGGACGTCGACGCGGCGATCGTCGCCTACCCGCACGGCGCCTCGGCGCCGACCGTCGCCGCCCTGCGGGGGCTCGGCGTCGTCGTCGCCGACCTCTCCGCCGACTTCCGCCTGCGCGACCTGCCGACCTACCAGCGCTGGTACGGCGAGCACGGCGCTCCCGAGCTGCTCGAGGGCGCCGTCTACGGGCTGACCGAGGTGTACCGCGAGACGCTGCGCGGGGCCGAGCTTGTCGCGGTGCCGGGCTGCTACCCGACCGCGAGCGTGTTGGCGCTGGCGCCGCTGGCCGAACGGGGGCTGCTCGCCGACGTCGTCATCGACGCCAAGCAGGGCGTCTCCGGGGCCGGCCGCGGCGGCGGCGACGCGATGCACTACGTGACGATGGACGAGAACGCCTTCCCCTACAAGACCGAGGGCCACCGCCACCGGCCCGAGATCGAGCAGGAGCTGGCGGCGCTCGGCAGCGCCGCGCCGGTCACCTTCGTCCCGCACCTGCTGCCGCTCGACCAGGGTGAGCTGACCAGCTGCTACGCGCAGACGACCGAGCCGATCTCCAAGCAGGAGGCGCAGTCGCTCTACGCCGAGCGCTACGCGGAGGAGCCGTTCGTGCATCTCGTCGACGCCCCGCCCGGGCTGCGCGACGTGCGCGACTCGAACGAGTGCCACGTCTACGTGACGGTCGAGGAGCGCGGCCGGGTGCTCGCCTTCTCGGCGCTCGACAATCTCTGGAAGGGCGCCTCGAGCCAGGCGATCCAGTGCCTCAACCTGATGCTGGGGCTCGACGAGACCGAGGGGTTGCGGTGAGTTTGCACTTTCCCGCGGATAGCGCGGGCAAGGGCGAAGTCACGCGCAGCGGGTTCTTCCGCTCGCGCTGGGTCGAGGCGCCGGCCGGCGTCGAGGAGCTGGACGCGGCGCAGCTGGCGCCCGGCTTCCGCGCCGGCGCCGCCCACTGCGGCCTCAAGGGCGGGGGGAAGACCGACGTCGGCCTGCTCGTCTGCGACGAGCCTGAGGTCTCCTCGGCGTTGCTGCTGACTCCGAACGCCTCGGCCGCGGCGCCGGTTCGCGTCTGCCGCAAGCGCGTCGACGCGGGCGGCGTCCGCGCTGCGGTCGTCAATGCCGGCAACGCCAACGCCGAGACCGGCGAGCAGGGCTTCGCCGACGCCTGGGCGATGTGCGAGAAGGCCGCGGAGGAGCTGGGCCTCGACCCGGCCACTATCGCCGTCGCCGAGACCGGCGTGATCGGCGTGCCGCTGCCGATCGACGCCGTGCTGGCGGGGATCGGCTCGGCGGCCCAGGTGCTTTCGCCCGACGGCGCCGGGGCCTTCTCCGACGCGATCCTGACCACCGATCGCTGGGCCAAGAGCTGCACGCTGCAGGTCGACGGGGTCACGCTCTCCGCGCAGGCGAAGGGCGGCGGCATGATCCAGCCGGGCTTCGCGACGATGCTCTGCTTCATCCAGACCGACGCCGTCGTCGAGGATCCGGAGGCGGCGCTGCGCGCGGCTGTCGCCGGCTCCTTCGAGCGGATCACGGTCGATGGCCAGATGAGCACCAACGACACCGTCCTCCTGCAGGCGACGGGTACCGCAGGCGCGGCGCTGCCGGAGGGGCTGCTCGACGCCGTGCTGCTGCAGCTGGCGATCGAGATCGTCGCCGACGGGGAGGGCGCCACCCGGGTCGGCTGTGTGCGGGTCGAGGGCGCCGCCTCGGCCGCCGAGGCCGAGCGCGTGGCGCGGGCGATCGCCAACTCGCCACTGGTCAAGACCGCTCTGTTCGGGCGCGACCCGAACTGGGGCCGGATCGCGCAGGCGGCCGGGATGGCGCTGGCCGGTGAGGACCTGGAGGAGATCGGCGCCGACTCGATCGACGCCACCGAGCTGGGCGGCGACGGCGCCGAGGCCGAGGTCGGCCTGCGCCTGGGACGCGGCGACCACGCCGCCCACGTCTGGTTCTCGGACCTCGGTTACGAGTACGTTCGCATCAACGCCGAGTACACCACCTGAGGAGACGATGAGCGCGAACACCAGCATCGACACGCTTCTGGAGGCGCTCCCCTACATCAAGGAGTTCCACGGACGTACCGTCGTCATCAAGTACGGCGGCGCCGCGATGCGCGACGAGCAGCTGCGCGAGAACTTCGCGACCGACGTCGTCCTGCTCAAGTACGTCGGGCTGAACCCAGTGATCGTGCACGGAGGTGGGCCCGAGATCACCCAGTACATGGAGCGGCTCGGGCTCGAGGTTCGCTTCCACGAGGGCCTGCGGGTCTCCGATCCGGAGACGGTCGAGGTGGCGCGGATGGTCCTGCTCGGCAAGCTCAACTCCGACATCGTGCAGCGGCTCAACTCGCACGGACAGCCCGCGGTCGGACTCTCCGGCCAGGACGGCTCGCTGTTCGAGGTGGCCCCGGTCGCGAACGCCGAGGAGGTCGGCTTCGTCGGCACCGTCGAGCACGTCGACGTCGACGTGCTCAACCACATCGCCGAGGACTACATCCCGGTGATCGCCTCCTCCGCCGCCGACGCCGAGGGCCGCCCCTACAACGTCAACGCCGACGAGGCGGCGGGCAAGGTCGCCGCCGCCCTTGGCGCCCACAAGGCGATCTTCCTCACCGACGTCGAGGGCTGGCTGGCGGATTCCGACGACCACGACTCGCTGATAACCCACGCCGCGGTGCTCGAGGTCGAAGGGAAATTGGACGGGATCGAGGGGGGGATGCGGCCAAAGCTGCAGGCCTGTGTCGACGCCGTCCACGGCGGCGCCCACTCGGCCCACATCATCGACGGCCGCAAGCCGCACAGCCTGCTGCTGGAGCTGTTCACCAACGCCGGTATCGGGACGATGGTGACTCCGTGAGCGCGGAGCGCGAATCTCAGTGATGGAGCTGACCGACCTGCAGGCGCTGGAGGAGCGCTACCTGATGCAGACCTACCGCCGGGCGCCGGTCGAGTTCGTGCGCGGGGAAGGGGCGCTGCTGTGGGACGCCGAGGGCAGGGAGTACCTCGACTTCCTCGCCGGGATCTCGGTCTGCTCGGTCGGCCATTGCCACCCGGACGTGGTCGAGGCGGTGCGCGAGCAGGCCGGCCGCCTGATGCACGTCTCCAACATCTTCTACACCGAGCCGATGGTGCGGCTGGCCGAGCGGCTCTCGGAGTCGAGCCTCGGCGGTCGCGTCTTCCTCTCCAACTCCGGTACGGAGGCGAACGAGTGCGCGATCAAGATCGCCCGCAAGCACGCCCATCGGCGCGGGGTCGAGGCGCCGGAGATCGTCAGCTTCGAGCGCGACTTCCACGGCCGCACCTACGGAGCGCTGGCGGCGACGCCGAACCTGGCGCGGAACGAGGCGATAGGGCCGATGCTCCCGGGTTTCCGCTCGGCGCCCTTCGACGACGCCGGTGCCCTGCGCGACGCGGTCCACGAGAGCACCGCGGCGGTGCTGATCGAGCCGATCCAGGGCGAGGCGGGCATCCACCCGGTCAGCGAGGACGCTCTGCTGGCGGCACGGCAGGCCTGCGACGAGGTCGGAGCGCTGCTGATCCTCGACGAGATCCAGACCGGCGTCGGCCGGACCGGTTCGCTTTGGGCCTACGAGCAGACGCCGGTGCGGCCCGACGTGCTGACCAGCGCTAAGGCGCTGGGCGGAGGGTTGCCGGTCGGGGCCTGCATCGCGACGCCCGAGGTGGGGGAGGTGCTCGAGGCCGGCGACCACGGTTCGACCTTCGCCGGCGGCGCTGTCGTCTCCGCCGCGGCCCTGGCCGTGCTCGACCTGGTCGACGACGCGGCGCTGCTGCGCCGGGTGCGCGAGCTGGGGGCGCGGCTGCGGGAAGGGCTGCTGGCCCTCGACGGCGTCGCCGATGTGCGCGGTCGCGGCCTGATGGTCGGGGCCGGGCTCGGCGAGGGGATCGACGCGGCGACGGTCGGCGCCGACCTGCTGCAGCGTGGTTTGATCGTCAACGTGCCGGAGCCGCGGACGCTGCGCCTGCTGCCGCCGCTGACGGTCGATTCGGCCCAGATCGATCGTGCGGTTGCGCTGATCGGCGAATCGCTCCTAAGCTGTGCGCCTCGATGAGCTCCGAGAAGCTCCCCAGGGACGGGCGGCGTTTGAACTCCGCCTCTGACGCCGCCGAGCGCTTGGCGGCAATCGTCGAGGCTGCGGAGAAGGCGGCCTCGGCGGTGATCGACGACGCCGAGGAGCAGGCGCGGCACCATGTCGAGGAGGCGCGCCAGCGAGCGGACCGCGTCGTCGCCGAGCGCCTGCGCGAGCTGGCCGACGAGCTCGATCCGGAGGGGATCGGCGACTCCAGCACCGATGGCGACCGCGAGGCCGCCCCGACAGACGCCGGCGAAAGACGCCTGCGGCCGGTGCAGGCGGCACCTGAGGCCGGGGAGTCACAGGCTCCGCGTCGCTCGACCTCCGCCGGGGCGCGCCTGCTGGCCACGCAGATGGCGATCTCCGGGGCGAGCCGCGGCGAAATCGAGGAGCGGCTGAGAAACGGCTTCGAGATCGAGGACGCCGGCGAGATCCTCGAGGCGATCCTCGGGCCCGAGGAGGAGTAGACCGTGCACGACGACCGGACCCGCGTCATGGGCCAGCCCGGTGACCCCGGGGAGCGCCCGCACGGGAACATGCGGCTGCTCGTCGCCGGTCTCGTCGCGGTGATAGTCGGCCTCGTGGTCGCGATCTTCGTGATCGCCGGAGGCGATGGCGACGGGGATACGACCTCGGCCCCGTCGGAGGTGACGACGCTGCCGACGACCGCCACCGACGACACCACCGAGTCGGCGACGACGGATGAGACGACCGAGACCGAGCCGACCACGACCAGCGAGACGTCGTCTCCGACGAGCACCACGGAGACGACGACCACGACCGAAGAAGACGAAAGCGGCGGGATCGAAGCGCCCTGATGGCTGAGGCGCCCGAGCAGCAGCGCACGGCCAGCTACGAGGCCGACCCCGCCGCGGTGCAGCGGGTCCTGCTGCTCTACTCGGGCGGTCTCGACACCAGCGTGATGCTGAAGTGGATCCAGGATCGCTACGAGGCGGAGGTGGTCTGCCTCACGGTCAACCTCGGTCAGCCCGGCGAGGACTACGCCGCGATCGAGGACAAGGCGAAGCGGCTCGGCGCGCTGGAGTGCCACGTGGTCGACGCGCGCGAGCGCTTCGCGCAGGAGTTCGTCCTGCCCGCGATCAAGGCCAATGCCCTCTACGGCGGCGGCTACCCGCTCTTCACCGCGCTGGGGCGGCCGTTGATCGCCGAGCTGGCGGTCGAGCAGGCGCGGGCCAGCGGCTGCGACACGATCGCCCACGGCTGCACCGGCAAGGGCAACGACCAGGTGCGGATCGAGGCGACGGTGGCGACGCTGGCGCCGGAGCTGAAGACGATCGCGCCGGTGCGCTCCTGGCAGATGGGCCGCGAGGAGGAGATCGCCTACGCCCGCGAGCACGGGATCCCGGTCAAGGGCGGGACCGAGGCGCCGCCCTACTCGATCGACGACAACCTCTGGGGCCGCTCCTCGGAGGGCCGCTGGATCGAGGACCTCGGCCACGCGCCCGAGGACGACGTCTTCCAGCTCGTCACCCGGCCCGAGCTGGCGCCGGACGAGGCGGAGACGGTCAGTATCGAGTTCGAAGCGGGTGTACCCGTTGCCCTGAACGGCGAGCGGCTCGGCCTGGTCGAGCTGCTCGAACGCGCGGCCGAGATCGGCTGCCGCCACGGGGTCGGCATCGTCGACCACATCGAGGACCGGATCGTCGGGCTCAAGGTGCGCGACATCTACGAGGCGCCGGCGGCGGCGATCCTGCTCACCGCCCACGCCGAGCTGGAGAAGCTGGTCGGGACGATCCACCAAAACCAGCTCAAGCCCGGCCTCGACGACAAGTGGGCCTACCTGGTCTACGCCGGGCTCTGGTGGGAGCCGCTGCGTTCCGACCTCGACGCCTACATGGACGCCGTCAACGCGCAGGTGACGGGCACGATCGGGCTCAAGCTCTACAAAGGGAGCGTGCGTGTCGTAACCCGTTCCTCGCCGAACGCCGTCTACGACGCCGACCTCGCCTCCTTCGCCGAGTCGGGCGGCCTCTTCTCGCAGGCCGCCTCGCCCGGCTTCATCGAGCTGTGGTCGCTGCAGTCGCGGATGGCGCACCGGATCAGGCAGCGCGGGGAGGGGGGTTGAGTCGGTGAACGAACGACTGGGAAGGGCGGCGTTGCGATTCGGCATCGCCTACCTGCGCCGGCGCTACCGGCGCCAGATCCGCATCGGCACCGGCATCGCGGCGGTCCTCGTGGGCGTCGCCTTGTATCTGGCCAGCAGGCACGTTCCAGAGGGGTAGGAGCCGCTACCCTCGTCCGCTTCGTGCGGAAATTGCCTGCAATCGCCCTGCTTGGCCTGGTGCTGCTCGCGGTCGCGCCCGCCTTGGGCGCCGAGATCGACGCGCTCCAGGCGAAGCTGGACCGCGCTCGTGGCGAGGCGGCGGCCCTGGGCGGGGAGATCAGAGCGGCGCAGGGAGAGCTGCTGGCCGCCGAAGGAGAGGCGGCTGCGGCGGCTGCCCGCGAGCGGCGGTTGAGCGCGCTGCTGGCGACCGGCCAGGAGCGCGCCGCCGTGCTGGCTGGACGGGTCGAGACCGCCGAACGGCGGCTGCGGGAGGAGAGGTGGCGACTGCGCCGCGCCCGCCGGGCGCTGGCCCAGCGCCTGGTTGCGATCTACCGCAGCGGCGTCCCTAGCACCGCTTCGGTGATTCTCGCCTCCGGCGACTTCGACGAGCTCGCCGTGCGCAGCGAGTACCTGGAGCGGATCGAGGACTCCGACAGCCAGCTGGCCGGGCGGGTCGAGGAGGTCCGGGACGCGGTGCGTGGCGGACTGCGACGGGTCGAGGCGCTGAAGCGGAGAGTCGACGCCTACAACGAGCGCCTTGCCGCCGCCCGCTCCGAAATCGCCGCTGTGCGGAGTGACGCCGAAGCGGCGGCCGCTCGTGCGGAGTCGCTGGCGCAGGTCCGGGCCGACGCGCTGGCGACGCTGAAGTCGCGGATCGGCGAGTGGGTCGCCGACATCGAAGCCGCCGAAGCGGCGAGCCGCGCCGCCGCCGAAGAAACGGTCGGCCGCTGGCTGGGCGGGCCCTACTCGATCCCCACCTACATCGTGATGTGCGAGTCGGGCGGCGACTACGGCGCCCTCAACCCCTCCAGCGGGGCCGGCGGCGCCTACCAGATCCTCCCCTCGACCTGGGAGGCCTACGGGGGCAAGGGCGCCCCCCACGAAGCCCCCAAGGCCGAACAGGACCGGATCGCCGCCGAAATCTGGGCCGACTCCGGCGGCAGCGCCTGGGTTTGCGCCGGCTGAGCAAGCCCTCCGTCCGGAATTCGTGCGAAACTTTTTGCATTCATCGCGCCACGCGTGATCGGCACCCGGTTAGCGTGTCAGCATGGAGGTAATGGAGATGACCTGGAGCGACGGGCGACTGGACGACCTGAATGGGAAGGCGGATCGAATCGACGAGAAGGTCGGTCGCGTCGACCACCGGGTCGACGAGCTGAACCATGAGATGCGTACGGAATTCCGCGCCATCCGGTCGGAGACGAAGTCGGAATTCGAGGCGATTCGTGGGGAAATGAACTCCCGCTTCGACTCGGTCCAGGGTCAGATGACCGCAATGCAGAGATCGATGAACCTGCTGACGATCACGATGCTGGGTGGCTTCATCACGCTCTTCACGACGATGCTCGGCATCATCGCCACCGCCCTCGCCTAGGTCTTGCCGGAGCAGGGGAGGGGTGGCCGGCGTCGAAGCGGGTCGCATGTTCGTGCGCAAGAAGCGAGGCTCCGCCGCGCGAGGCTCGAAACGAAAGCCGAAAGCGAAGCCGCGGGTGCGGCGGCCGCATCTGCCCGAGGGGCTGCAGCAGCGCCACCTCGACGTGATCGGGCTGTTCCTGATCGCCGCTGGCGTCTACCTCACCTTCGTCCTCTTCTTCGGCTGGGACGGCGGCAAGGTCGGCTACGGCGTCGAGACCGGGCTCAGCTACCTCGTCGGCAACGTCGGGGCGCGGATCGCGACCGTGCTGATGCTGGCGGTGGGCGCGATGCTCGTCACCGGCACCTCGATCTCGACCGTCTTCCGCGGAATCGGGCGTGGCGTGCGCCACATCTTCGTCGGTGGGCGTGACGTGACCCAGACCGCGATACGCCACCGCGAAGCCCGCCGCGAGGAAAAGGACCGCGACAAGACCTACGCCTTCGAGACCCAGGCCAACCCGACCGACGTGATGAGCACCTACCCCGAGGACGACGAGCTCGAGCCGACGGTGGCGATCGCCGAGGACCCGGCGCCGGAAGAGGACGAGCCGGTGACGCAGGACTTCGAGGCGCAGCTGGAGGAGATCGAGTCGCCGCCGGAGGGTCCGGAGCCCGGTGAGGTCGAGGTGGTGCCTGTTCCACTGACCCCGATGGGCAACAAGCGCGGCGTGACCGAATCGGAGCAGATCGCCTACCGCCCGCCGTCCGCCAAGGCGTTGGAAAAGGGCAAAGGCGACAAGGGGCCGGACCCCCGCGACCACGAGGCGATCGGCCGCAAGCTGGTCGAGACGCTCGGCCACTTCGGGGTCGAGGCGAAGATCGTCGGCATCGTCAGCGGCCCGCACGTGTCCCGCTTCGAGCTGCGGCTGGCGCCGGGAACCAAGGTGAAGAAAGTGACCGAGCTCTCCAATGACCTCGCCTACGCGCTGGCCTCGACCGACATCCGCATCCTCGCGCCGATCCCCGGCAAGCAGGCGGTCGGGGTCGAGGTGCCGAACACGCGCCGGCGCCTGGTCCGCCTCGGCGACATCTACGCCGGCCGCCCCGAGAAGACCTCGCCGCTGGTCGCCTGGCTCGGCAAGGGCATCGACGGCAACGCCGTCTGGACCGACCTGGCGAAGATGCCGCACGTGCTGGTTGCGGGCACGACCGGCTCGGGCAAGTCCGGCTGCGTCAACGCGATTCTCTCCTCGATCCTGATGCACGCCTCGCCCAACGACGTGCGCCTGGTCCTGGTCGACCCCAAGCAAGTCGAGCTGAACCACTACGAGCACGTGCCGCACCTGCTGACCCCGGTCGTCACCTCGCCGCGGCTCGCGGCCAACGTCCTCGCCAACCTGATCGGCGAGATGGAGAGCCGCTACGGGATCATGGGCGAGGCCCGTTGCCGCAACCTGGCCGAGCTAAACCGGGCTCGGGCGAAGACGGGCGAGGCGCCGCTGCCGCACATCCTCTGCGTGATCGACGAGCTCGCGGACCTGATGATGGTCTCGCCGGCCGAGGTCGAGGACTCGATCATCCGCCTCGCGCAGAAGTCGCGGGCGACCGGCATCCACCTGGTGCTGGCGACGCAGCGCCCCTCGACCGACATCATCACCGGCACGATCAAGGTCAACATCCCGGCCCGCATCGCCTTTGCGGTCTCCTCGCAGACCGACTCGCGGGTCATCCTCGACCAGGGTGGGGCGGAGGCCCTGCTCGGCCAGGGCGACATGCTGTTCCGCGGCGCCGGGACCTCGAAGCTGGCGCGGATCCAGGGTGCCTTCGTGACCGAGGAGGAGATCTCCCGCATCACCGAGCACTGGGCAAAGCAGGGAGAGCCGGAATTCGAGGCCGAGCTGCTCGAGGTGCACGAGGAGAAGGGGGTCGAAGCCGAGGGCGACTACGACCCCGACAGCGACGACTTGCTCGCCGAGGCGATCCGCACGGTGGTGCAGACCGAAACCGCTTCCGTCTCGATGATCCAACGCCGCCTGCGGGTCGGCTACACCCGCGCCGGTCGTCTGATCGACATGCTCGAGCGGCGCGGGGTGATCTCCGGCTACGAGGGCTCGAAGCCCCGACAGGTGTTGATCACCGAGGCCGACCTGCCACGTGTTCTCGGCGTCGATTCGGAGCCCGCGCCGGTGGCGGTCGAGGTCGAGGACGCCGGCTAACCGGAATTTTTCGCGCCGCGGCGGCCGGAACGGAGACAATGTCGGGGTGGAGACCGGAATCGGAGCCACCCTGCGCGAGGCGCGGGGCCGTCGCAAGATCGACTTGGTGGAGGTCGAGGCCGCGATCAAGATCCGCATCCGCTACCTGCAGGCGATGGAGAACGAGGAGTGGGACGCGCTCCCCGGCGGCGCCTACACCCGCGGCTTCATTCGCACCTATGCGATCTACCTTGGGCTCGACGGCGAGCGCCTCGCCGACGAGTACAAACGCAGCACGGCCGCACCAGGGGGCGAGCGGACGCCGAAGCGGGTCGAGCCGGTGCCGGCGAGCGGTCGTAGCGAACGGCCGCGGATCTCCGGCGGAGTGCTGGCGGCCGCGGTCATCCTTGTCCTCGTCGCCCTCGTCGTGGCGATCGGGCTGGTGGGCGGAGACGATTCTTCCGCTCCTGAGCCGAGCGCGAGCGAAGGGTCGGGGGAGCGCAGGTCCTCAAGCCGAGCCACCGCGCCGCTCCCGAAACCGGAGGTCGAGGTGACGCTGGCGGCGACCGGCGAAGTGTGGGTCTGCCTGCTGAACGCGGGCGAAGACGCGTTGATCGACGGTCAGATCCTGGAAGTAGGGGTCGACGCCGGCCCCTACCGCTCCACCCGCTTCGAAGTCGCCCTCGGCAACGGCTCGGTCGAGATGACGATCGACGGCAGGAAGGCCGACGTCCCCCCGAGCTCCAGCCCGGTCGGTTACGCGATCGACTCCGACGGTGGCCTGAGCACCCTGGAAGAAGGCGAAAGGCCCGACTGCGAATGAATGGCTCACCAGTGCGCGCCGGGATCGTCGTCACCGGCACCGAGGTGCTGACCGGACGGATCGCCGACCGCAACGGGCCGTGGCTCTCCGAACAGCTCGCCGAGCTGGGCGTCGAGGTCGCCCACATCCTGGTCGTCGCCGACCGCCCGGACGACCTCGAGGCGGCGCTGCGCTTCCTCGCCGGCGAGGGGATGGACCTGATCGTCACCTCCGGCGGTCTCGGGCCGACCGCCGACGACCTCACGGCCGAGGTCGTCGCCCGCTTCGCCGGCGTGGACCTCTTCCTCCACGAGGAAATGGAGGAGAAGATCGCGGCGATCCTGCGCAACTTCGCGCGCCGCTTCGACTTCGACCCCGAGGCGCTGCGGGTGGCCAACCGCAAGCAGGCGCTGGTCCCGAAAGGCGCGATCCCGCTCGATCCGGTCGGCACCGCGCCGGGACTCGTCGTTCCCGTCGACGGGCGGGTCGTGATCGTCCTGCCCGGGCCCCCTCGCGAGCTGCGGCCGATGTGGCAACCGGCGATCGAGTCGCGACCCGTACAGGCGGTCCTGGCGCGGGCGACGCCACTGCACGGCTACACGCTGCGGATGTTCGGCATCCCGGAGTCGGAGATCGCCAAGAGCCTGCGCGAGATCGAGGCGGAGGGGACGGACCTGGGCGAGGTTGAGATCACGACCTGCCTGCGGCGCGGCGAGATCGAGATAGACGTCCGCTACCGGGCCGAGGCCGGCACGGTCGCGGAGGCGGTGCGGACGGGCCTCGCCGATCGCCACGCCCGCCACCTTTTCAGCCTCGAGGGGGAGACGATCGACGCCCAGCTGGCTCGCCATCTGCAAGGGCGGAGGCTGGGCCTGGCCGAGTCGTGTTCGGGCGGGCTGCTGGCGGCGCGGATAACCGATCTGCCCGGCGCCTCGGCCTACTTCGCCGGCGGCGTCGTCGCCTACTCCAATGAGGCTAAGGCGGAGCTGCTGGGCGTCGATCCAGGGTTAATCGAGGTGCACGGCGCGGTCTCGTCCCAGGTCGCGGAGGCGATGTCGCGCGGCGCCCTGGAGCGGTTCGACGCCGATGTCGCCGTCTCGATCACCGGCATTGCCGGCCCCGACGGCGGCAGCGAGGAGAAGCCGGTTGGCTATGTCTGCTTCGACGCCCGCCTCGCCGACGGCACCGCTATCGCCCGCGACCCGGTCATCCCGGGCGGCCGCGAAGACATCCGCGAGCGCTCCGCCCTGGTGGCCATGCACATGCTGCGCATCCTGCTCAGTGACGACGAGCCACCTCTGTAACGAGTAGGGCGCAGACATTTTCCATTTGCGTGTTGTCTCGTGCGCCGCGACCCCGTAGCGTCGCCGCCATGATGAAGGAGAGGCTGAAGAGCCCGCGGGCGAGACTGTTTGTCGCGCTCGACCTGCCGAACTGGGTGCGAGAGGGGCTCGCCGCCTGGGGGAAGCAGGCGCTCAGCGATGCGGCGCTGCGGCCGGTCGCGCCGGAGTCGCTCCACATCACCCTTGCCTTCCTTGGCTACCTGGCGGAGAAGGAGATCCCGCGCCTGGCTGAGATCGTCGAGGCAAGTGGCGGGCCCGCCCCGAGGGTCGAGCTGGGACAGCCGGTACAGCGGCCGGAACGCGGGCGGGCGCGGCTCTACGCGCTGCCGGCCGAATCGCCGGCGACCGTCGAGCTGCAGACCGGACTGCAGGAGAAGCTGGTCGAGGCCCGTCTCTATAAGCCGGAGAAGCGGCCGTTCTGGCCGCATGTAACCCTTGCCAGAGTGCGGCGAGCTGAGCGCGGCTCGAAGCGTCCGGCGCCTGTCTCAGAGCCCCCGAAAGCGCTTCCGCAGGACCTCTTGCAGCCCTTCGATGGCATCCGAATCGTTCTCTACCGTTCTGAACTCCAGCCGCGGGGTGCGCAGTACACCCCGCTGGCGCAAGTCGAGCTGCCCGCAGGCGGGCGGCAGTGAGGTGGAAGAGATGGCAGACAAGAAAGTGGCTCTGAAGGACGCCTCGGCCAAGGAGGCGAAGGCGAAGGACGCGGCCCTGGCGGCGGCGGTGACCCAGATCGAGCGGGACTTCGGCCAGGGGGCCCTGATGCGGCTCGGCGCCGACGCCACGATCAAGATCCCGGCGATCCCGACCGGCGCCCTCTCGCTCGATCTGGCGCTGGGGATCGGCGGCGTGCCGCGCGGCCGCATCGTCGAGATCTTCGGCCCGGAGTCCTCGGGGAAGACGACGCTGCTCTACCACATCATCGCCGAGGCGCAGAGCCGCGGCGGGATCTGCGCCTTCATCGACACCGAGCACGCGATCGACCCGAGCTACGCGCGCAGGATCGGCGTCGACACCGACGAGCTGCTGGTCTCCCAGCCCGACTACGGCGAGCAGGCGCTGCAGATCGCCGACCGCCTGATCGC
Source organism: uncultured Solirubrobacterales bacterium (assembly GCA_963703235.1). GTDB lineage: Bacteria > Actinomycetota > Thermoleophilia > Solirubrobacterales > 70-9 > VRUE01. The sequence continues at coordinate 777,633 of OY969802.1, forward strand.
CTCCGCCGCGATCGACGTCGTCGCGATCGACTCGGTCGCGGCGCTGACGCCGAAAGCCGAGCTGGACGGCCAGATCGGCGACCAGACGGTCGGTCTCCAGGCGCGCCTGATGTCGCAGGCGATGCGCAAACTGGCCGGCAATCTGAACCGGACCAACACCGTCTGCATCTTCACCAACCAGATCCGCGAAAAGGTCGGCGTCCAGTTCGGTTCGCCGGAGACCCAGCCGGGTGGCCGGGCGCTGAAGTTCTACGCCTCGCAGCGGCTCGACATCCGCCGCATCGAGACCCTCAAAGAGGGGACCGAGGCGGTCGGCAACCGGGTCCGGGTCAAGATCGTCAAGAACAAGGTCGCCTCACCCTTCCGCCAGGCCGAATTCGACATCGAGTACGGCGTCGGCATCTCGCGCGAGGGCGGCCTGCTCGACTTCGGGATCGAGCACGACCTGGTCCAGAAATCGGGCTCCTTCTTCTCCTACGGCAAGACCCGGCTCGGTCAGGGACGCAACAACGCCAAGCAGTTCCTCCTCGACAACCCGGAGATCGCGGCCGAGCTGGAGACGAAGATTCGCGCCGCGCTCGGGATCGGCGCGGAGAGCAACGCCGCTCCTGCCCCAGAAGATGCGCCGGCCGTCAGTAGCGAGGACGCGCCCGTCGCCGAGGCCAAAGCCGCCTAAGGCACGCAGCGGATACGATTCCGCGCCGCATGGACAACGAAACGCTCTTCTACGCCTGCGGAATCGTCCTCGCCGTCTCGGCGGTGGGCTTCACCTTCGCCGCCCTGAAAGTCGACAAGTTCCCGGGACGGGCCGCCCCGCTGGTCTTCATCTGGTTTGCCGTCCTGGTCGGTGGCGCCACCACCTTCTCCGTCCTCCACGCCAAGGATGAGGAGAAGCACGAGGAGGCCGCCCTGCACGAGGCAAGCGAGGAAGCGGAAGCCATCGAGAACGAAGCGGCTGAGGCAGAGCAGTAGGCCGCCTCGCCGCGGGCCACTAGAGTTTCTGGGCCATGCCCAGGTACCACGTCACCACGTTCGGTTGCCAGATGAACGTGCACGACTCCGAGCGGATGCAGGGGATGCTCGAGTCGATCGGCTATGAGGAGGCCGAGAGTCGCTCCGAGGCCGATCTGATCCTCTTCAACACCTGCTCGATCCGCGAGTCCGCCGACAACCGCTTCGTCGCCCATCTGGGCGAGGCGAAGCGGCTCAAGTCCGAAGACCCGGGGCGAGTCGTCGGCGTTGGCGGCTGCTGGGCGCAGTCGGTCAAGGAGGAGGTCTTCGAGCGCTTCCCCTTCGTCGACGTCGCCTTCGGCCCCGGTCAAATCCACAAGCTCGCCGAGTTCCTCAACTCGGACTCGATCAGCGCCCAGGGCTACTTCGAGTTCGAGGACTTCTCCGGGCACCTGCCGGCGAGGCGCCAGCGCGAGTTCCAGGGCTGGCTGCAGATCTCGCAGGGCTGCAACTGTAAGTGCGCCTACTGCATCGTCCCTTCGACCCGGGGTCGTGAGGTCAGCCGCAACCCGGCCGAGCTGGTCGCCGAGGCCGAGGCGCTGGCGGCCGACGGGGTGCGCGAGGTGACCCTCCTCGGCCAGAACGTCAACAGCTACGGCCGCGACCTGCCGCGCGATTCCAAGATTGGCTTCTCGGGCTTGCTGGCGCGGATCGACGCCGTCGAAGGCATCGATCGCATCCGCTACACCAGCCCGCACCCGAAGGACATGAAGGAGGACGTGATCCGTGCCCACGCCGAGCTGCCGGCGCTCTGCGAGCACATCCACCTGCCCCTGCAGTCGGGCTCGAGCGCCGTCCTCAAACGGATGCGTCGCACCTACGACCGACAGCGCTACATGGACCGCGTCGCGCTGATCCGCGAGCACGTCCCCGACTGCGCGATCACTACCGACGTCATCGTCGGCTTCCCCGGCGAGACCGAGGCCGACTTCGAGCAGACCCTGGAGGTGGTCGGCGAGGTCGGCTACGACAGCGCCTTCACCTTCGTCTTCTCCCCCCGCCGCGAAACCGAGGCGGCGACGATGGAGGAGCAGGTCCCCCAGCCGGTCAAGCGCGAGCGGATGGAGCGGCTGGTGGAGCTGGTGCAACGGCGGGCCGCCGAGCGTGCGCAGCGCTTCGTCGGCCGCGAGATGGAGGTGCTGGTCGAGGGCCCGAGCCGCACCGACCCGGCGCGACTACGAGGACGGACCCGCCACAACAAGACCGTCAACTTCGACGGGATCGCTGCGCCCGGCGAGCTGGTCGACGTCGAGATCGAATCCGCGACTTCGACGACTTTGGGTGGAGTGGCGGCGCAGCCGATTCCCCTTTGAGCGTAGTCGGGATATTCGGGCCCACCGGGATCGGCAAGACCGGGGTGGCGATCGCGCTTGCTGAAGAGCTGCGGAAGCGTGGTGAAGATCCGGTGGCCATCTCCTGCGATGCGCTGCAGGTGTATGAGGGCCTTGGCGTTCTGACTGGCGTCGCGACCGCTGAAGAGCAAGGGAAGCTGGAGCATCGGCTGGTTGGGTTCGTGCCAGTTACCCAGCCGTTTTCAGTCGGCGACTACATGCGGCTGGCTCATGCCGAGATCGACGCGGCGCTTGCTGCGGGGCGGCAGCCGATCGTCGTGGGGGGGACCGGCCTCTACCTGCGGGCGGCGGTGGCGGAGCTGTCGCTCGAAAAGATGCCGCCCGGGGCGGAGGACTCCGAGCTCTGGTCGCCCGCGACGCGCCACCCGACGACGATCTTCGGGCTCGACATGGACCGCGTCCAGCTCTACGAGCGGATCGACTCGCGCACCGAGGAGATCGTCGCCGGCGGGGCGGCGGAGGAGGTACGACGGGCCGAAGCCCTCGGCCCGTCGCGCACCGCCCGCAAGGCGCTCGGCTTCGACGAGCTGTTGGCCGGCGACGTCGAGCTGATGAAGAAACGCTCCCGCAACTACGCCCGCCGCCAGCTCACCTGGATGCGCAAGATCCCCGGCCTGCACTGGATCGATCGCACGGGTCTCTCCAACGAGGAAGTGGCGAATTCGATGATCGGTCGCATATAGCAAGGCCGCATGTGGCGCGGCCCATTAGGGTCTCGACCCGATGAGATTCGAGAAGTGGCAAGCGCTGGGCAACGACTACCTGATCGTCGAGGCGGAGGAGCTCCCCTGGGAGCTGAACGCGTCCAGGATTCGGCGGCTATGCGACCCGCACTTCGGGATCGGCTCCGACGGCGTTCTGCTGCTCTCGCGCAGCGACGACCCCGAGTTCGTCGCCAAGCTGCGGATCTTCAACCCGGACGGCTCCGAGGCCGAGCTCTCCGGGAACGGGGTACGCGAGGCGATCCTCTACCTGCGCCGGCACCGCTGGACCGAGGCGGACACCTTCTCGATCCGAACCGCGGCCGGCCCGATCGTGCCGACCATCACCTCGGAGCGAACCTGCTCGGTGGCGATGGGAAGGGCATCGACGGAGTCAAAGGACTTCCCCTCGGGGGGGCCTGACGGAACCGGCACGCTGACCTCTGACGGACACGAGTGGGCTTTTCAGCACGTCTCGATCGGCAACCCGCAATGCGCGATCCTCGTCGAGGACGGCCTCGAGCAGCTCGACCTAGCGGCGGTCGGGCCCGGCATCGAAGGCCACGAGCTCTTCCCCAACCGCACCAACGTCTCCTTCCTGAGGATCGACGGCAGCCGCGTGCGGGCCCGGATCTTCGAGCGCGGCGTGGGGGAGACGCTCTCCTCCGGGACGGGCGCCAGCGGCGCCGCGGTCACCGCCTTCCTGCGCGGTGCCTCGAGTCCGATCACGGTCGAGCTGGACGGCGGTGAGCTTGGGGTCGAGATATCCGAGGAGCTCGACGTGACCCTCTCCGGCTGGGCGGAGCCGGTCTGCTCCGGGCAGCTCTCACCGGAGCTTGTACAAGCGCTCGCCGATCTGGGCTGACGGGCGCCGCAGCCGCTGATCGCGTCGTCTAGATTTCCGCGCCCGTGGCAGAGACGACCGCCAAGCCGGGGATCGGCGCCCCCTCCAAGCGCCTGGAGGCGATGCCCCCCTACAAGTTCCAGGAGCTGGAGCGGACGATCGCCGAGAAGCGGGCCGCCGGCATCGATGTGATCAGCCTCGGCATCGGCGATCCCGACCAGCCGACCTACCCGCACGTCGTCGCGGCGATGCAGGACGCGGTCGCCGACCCGGCCAACCACCAGTACCCGACCAACCGCGGCCGGGAGGAGTTCCGACAAGCGTTCGGCGAGTTCTACGACCGCCGCTTCGGGGTCGAGATCGATCCCGAGAACGAGGTGATCCCGGCGATCGGCGCCAAGGAGTGCATCTACAATCTCTGCTTCGCCTTCCTGGACACTGGCGGGGTCGCCCTCGCCTCCGATCCCGGCTACCCGGTCTACACCGGCGGTCCGATCCTGGCCGGGGCGACGGCCGAGCTGCTGCCGCTGGTGCCGGAGCTGGGCTTCGCGCCGGACCTGAGCGCAGTCCCGGCCGACGTCGCCGCCAAGGCCCGCCTGATGTTCGTCAACTACCCGAACAACCCGACCGGCGCCACCGTGCCGGACGGGTTCTTCGAGCTGGTCGTCTCCTTCGCCCGCGAGCACGAGATCCTGGTCGTCCACGACAACGCCTACTCGGAGACGACCTACGACGGCTACGTCGCGCCAAGCTTCCTCGCCACCCCCGGCGCCAAGGAGGTCGGCGTCGAGGTCTTCTCGCTCTCCAAGGGCTACAACATGACCGGCTGGCGCTGTGCGGCGATCCTCGGCAACGCCGAGGCGGTGCAGACCTACTGGCGGCTGAAGACCAACGTCGACTCCGGCCTCTTCGAGGCGGTGCAGATGGCCGGTGTCGCCGCCCTGAAGGGCCCCGACGGGCCGCTGGAGCGGATGAACGAAACCTACGTCCGCCGCCGCGACCTGGTCGTCTCCGCGCTGCGAGAGATCGGCGTCGAGGTCAGCGCCCCGAAGGGGACGATCTACGTCTGGGCGCCGGTCCCCGAGGGCCACACCTCGACCTCCTTCGCCGAGCTGGTGCTGGAGGAGGCCGCCGTCGTCGTCTCGCCCGGCTCGATGTACGGGCCGAGCGGCGAGGGCTTCTTCCGCATCGCCCTCACCGCCCCCGACGACCGCATCGGCGAGGCGGTCGAGCGGATGCGGGAGCACCTGGCCTAGCCAGGCGCCCCCGCGCGTTCGCCCTACTCGACCTCGACTTCGTCGACCATCCCTTTCAAGGCGTGGGGCGGACCGCCCTCGCGATCGGTGATGAAGCAGTACATGGCGTAGCGGCCGGGTTTCAGGTCGAGCGTGACGAGCTGGGTTTCGCCACCTTCGATCACAGCCGTCGACTGGCTGTTTTTTTCGCTCAGCGGCGGCGGTCCTTTTTCGGATTTGAAGGACTGCTCGACGTCGTCCGCCGTTTTGCCGCCGGTGATTTCAGAGATCAGCAGATGGTGGGGCTCAGCGCCGCTGTTCTCGAAGGCGATCTCCGTTTTCCCGCTGCTGAGCCCGTCGGCTTTGAACCCGTACTCGAATGCCGAGACAGTCGCGTCGGCTTCGACCTCCTCGTCGGAGGCATCCCCACTCACCTCGATCGCCGCAAGCGATTTCGGACTGGGCAGGCTCCCTTCGGTGTCGACCGCGTAGTAGGTGCCGGGCTCGAACACCTGGGTCACGGTGCTGCTCTCGCCGGGGCCCATGATGCCGACCCCGCCTCCGCCAAAGAACCAGGCGGGGAACGGCTGTCCTTTCATCGCTTTTTCGAGGCCTTCGACCACTTCCTCAGGCGAGTGGTCGCCCTCCACTCGCAGCAGCTGAAGGTCCGCTTCGCGTTTGCGGTTGTCGTTCTGCAGGGTGATTTCCGCCACGCCCGTCTCGGCGCTCTGCGGGCCGGTGATTTTCGATCCTTTGCCCTGTTCCGTAACCGTGAAGGTCAGGGTCTGTGCGTCCTCATCCTCGTCGCCGCAAGCGGCCAGCAGTGCCGCGGCCAGGATGGCCGCTAGAACAGACGCAACGGCTCGACTGGTGAGTGGTCTCAACTCTGCCTCCTAAAGGTTGGATCTTGGGCCCGTACCCGCGCGTGCGGGCAGCCTAACGCTTGGCCCCGGCCGAGGCTTCAGGCGACTTCCTCTCGCTTGCGCCAGTAGCGATCCAGGCCGCGCCACTGGTATTGGGGCGGCACGCACTGGATCAGCTCGGCTGCGGCCTCCGGGCTGGCCGCCCGCTCGGCGACCAGCTCGCGGTGGCGGCGCTCGTACTCGTCCTCGGGCAGCTCGCGGGCGAGTTGCGCCTCCTCACGCAGGCGCTCACGGACGGTCGCCAGATGGGGGCCCGGCTCGTCGACCTGGCCGAAGTGGGTGAGGGCGAGGCGCTGCGGCTGCCAGCCTTCGACGGTGGCGATCGACTCCTCCCAGGTCTCGACGTCGATGTCGGGCGGCGGCAGAGGGGGGACGACCAGGTTCGTGTCCGGGACCAGGACGGCGGCGACGTCGCCGACGAAGGCGGTCCCCGTCTCCTCGTGCAGGTAGCAGACGTGGTGCGATGCGTGGCCCGGCGTGTAGGCGACCCGCATCCCGAGCACCTGCTCGCCGCCGGACAGCGCCGTCACGTTGGCCTCCGGGACCGGCACGATCTCACCCCAGAGGCGGTCCATCGCGTCGCCGTAGAGGCGCTCGGCGCTGGCCACCAGGCGGGATGGATCGACGAGGTGCCGGGCGCCGCGCTCGTGGGCGTAGACCTCGAGGTCGGGCCAGCGCCGCACCAGCGCACCGGTCGCGGCGGCGTGGTCGAGGTGGATGTGGGTGAGCAGGATCGCCCGCGGCCGCTCCTCCCCGAGCGCCTCGACAAGGGTCTCGACGGAGGACTCCGGCCCGGGGTCGACCAGGGCGTCGCCGACCTGCCAGCAGCCGATCACGTGCGGGCGTCCGAGGTGCTCTACGTCGATGACCCGCATCGCCGAGGTCGCTCAGGCGGCCGCGGGGGAGGGGAAGCGCTCGTCGGCTTCCAGCGTCTGGCGCAGGCCCTCCTCCATGCCGCGCGGCGCGTAGCCCAGCTCGCGGCTTGCCTTCTCGTGACTGGCCCAGAAGGTGACCTTGTCGCCCGAGGAGATCAGCTCGCGCAGGTTGGGCGGCTGGCCCATCAGCTTGCCGACCAGGGGGCCGATCGGGATCATCGCCTTCATCACCGGCACCGGCAGCGCCCGCTTGGGCGCCTTGCGGCCGGAGATCCCGGCGACGACCTCGACCGCGTCGCGCATCGTCGTCACCGGGCCGCTCAGCACGTAGGTCTCGCCGAGCTTGCCCTTGTCGAGAGCGAGCAGGACGCCGGCGGCGATGTCCTCGACGTGGGTGAGGCAGATCCCCAGCTCGGGGAAGGGAAGCAGCGGCAGCTTGCCGGCGAGGAACTGCTCCAGCAGGTCGGCGACCTGCGAGGTATCGCCGGGGCCGTAGACGCCGCCGGGCTGGACGACGATCGCCGGCAGGTCCCGCTCGGAGATCATCCGCTTGACCACCCGGTGCGCCTCCAGCTTGGTCTCCTCGTAGTAGGAGGTGAATTCCTTGCCAGGGTGCTCGTAGGACTCATCGACGACGCGACGGTGGGTGTTGCCGAAGGCGCCGACGGTCGAGACGTAGACGATCTTCGGCACCTTTGCCTCCAGCGCGGTGCTCATCACCCGCTCGGTGCCGGCGACGTTGGCCTCCCACATCGCCGGTCGCTTGGAGGCGGGAATGCCGACCTCGTACATTGCCGCGGCGTGGATGACGGCGTCGCAGCCCTCGATGCCGCTGCGGATCGCCGTCTCGTCGCTGAGGTCGCCGGAGACGAGCTGGCAGCCCAGGGCCGTCAGTCTCTCGGCCTTCTCGGGGCTGCGAGCCAGGCAGACGACCTCCTCGCCGCGATCGCGCAGCTGGCGCGCGATCTCGCCGCCGATGAATCCCGTTCCCCCGGTTACGAAGACCTTCATGGCCGGGAAGCCTATCCAGGACACTGGCCAGGCGGCCCAACCGCCCTACAATCGCTCTGAGTGGATCAATCCAGAAACGGGCGCAGCAACGAGACGCACTACAGCGCCAACGGCGCCGGTGTCTCCAACCGGCGCGCCCGCCAGCGGGCGCTGGCGATCGGAATCGCCGACGGCGAGGAGGAGGGGGAGCCGCTGGCGGAGTTGAAGGAGCTGCTGCGGACGGCCGGCGTGGCGACGGCGGGGGAGATGCTGCAGCAGCGCTCGGCGCCCGATCCCGACCGCTACTTCGGCCGCGGCAAGCTGGCCGAGCTGAAGGCCGAGATCGAGCGCTCCGGCGCCAACGTGGTCGCCTGCGACGACGAGCTGGCGCCGCGTCAGGAGCGCAATCTGGAGGCGACCCTCGGCGTGCCGGTGATCGACCGCACCGCGGTGATCCTCGACATCTTCGCCGACCATGCCCACTCGGCCGAGGGCAAGCTCCAGGTCGAGCTGGCGCAGCTCGAATACAACATGGCGCGCATGCGGGGGCTCTGGACCCACCTCGAGCGCCTCGGCGCCGGCCGCATCGACGGCGGCATCGGCACCAGGGGGCCGGGTGAGACCCAGATCGAGACCGACCGTCGCCTCGCCCGCGACCGGATCGCGGCGCTGCGGCGGCGGCTGCAACGGCTGGAGCGCAACCGCGGCACGATGCGGGCCCGTCGCGAGCGCTCCTCGCTGCCGCGCGTCGCCCTCGCCGGCTACACCAACGCCGGCAAGTCGACCCTGCTCAACGCCCTCACCGGCGCCGAGGTCGGCGTCGGCGACCGTCTCTTCCACACCCTCGACCCGACCACCCGCAGCTTCGAGCTCTCCGGTCGCGACTACCTGCTCACCGACACGGTCGGCTTCATCGAGAAGCTGCCGCACCAGCTGGTCGAGGCCTTCAAGGCGACCCTGGAGGAGACCGTGCTGGCCGACCTGATCCTGCACGTGGTCGACGCCGCGGCGCCGGAGCAGCGCCGGCTGGCCGACATGCGGGCGGTCGACGCCGTGCTGGACGAGATCGGGGCCGGCGGCAAGCCGCGCCTGCTGGTGCTCAACAAGGCCGACCTGCTTGACGAGGAGGAGCGCGGCGAGGCACTGCTCCGCCACCCGGACGCCGCCCTCGTCTCCGCTCTGGAGGGCGAGGGAAAGGAGAGCCTCCGCGCGCGGATCGAGACGGCCTTCGAGGACACCCTGGCCGAGGTCGAGCTGCTCGTCCCCTACAGCGAGGGCGCGCGCCTGCACGAGCTGCACGAGCTGGCGGGCGAGCTGGAGCGGACCGAGCGCGAGGACGGCGTTCTGGTCAGCGCCAAGGTCCCGGTCTCGGAGCTGCACCGCTTCGACGACCTCGCCGTCGCTTAGGCTTCGCCGCCGTGGAGCTGCGGGTCGCGAGGCTGAAGGAGGAGGCACGGCTGCCCAGTCGCGCCCACGAGGGCGACGCCGGCCTCGACCTCTACGCCTGCGAGCCGGGCCACCTGGGGCCGGGGGAGAGATGGAGCATCGGCACCGGAGTCGCGGTCGAGATCCCGGCCGGGCACGCCGGCCTGGTGCTGCCGCGCTCCGGGCTGGCACGGGACCACGGCATCGCCCTGGTCAACAGCCCGGGGCTGATCGACTCCGGCTACCGCGGCGAACTGCGGGTGCTGCTGCTCAACACCGACCCCGCCGAGACCTTCCGGGTCGAGCCGGGCGACCGGATCGCCCAGCTTGCGATCGCGCCGATCGCCACGCCCGAACCGGTGGAGGTCGACGACCTCACCGAGTCGCTGCGCGGCGGCGGCGGCTTCGGCTCCAGCGGCCGCTAGCGGCGACGGACCTGGAAGTCGAACGACGCTGGCGAGCGGTCGCGGTTGCCGGCCCGGTCGATCGCGAAGACCCGGAACGCGTGCCAGCCCGGCGCGACCAGATAGGCGCGCGGCGAGCGGCAGGGTCGGAAGGGACGGCGGTCGAGCCGACAGCGGAAGCTGGCGCCCGGCTCGCCGGCCGAGAAGGCAAATGCGACCCGGCGGCGGGGGCGGGCGGCGAGCAGCAGTCGGGCCGGTCGGTGGAGGAGCCGGGTTGCGGGCGGTCTCCTGTCCCCGCTGGGTCGTCGCGGTGGCCTGGGTGGGATCGAGGACGAGAACCCCGCTTCCCCGCCGGGCGGCTGTTCGGGGCTGGGGTCGGGCGGCGTGTTCGGCGGGCGGAAGCTGTTGGGGGCGCGTTCCTCGACGTCCTCGCAGGCGATCGGCGCCGGGTCCTGGCCGGAAAAGTCGATCAGCGCCGTGTCGAAGCCCTCGCCGCACTCGATCGAGGCGTCGGAATCGCCCGAGTTGGCGAGGATGACGTCGTCGCCCGCCAGGGCCGAGTAGACGTCCTCGCCTGGCCGGCCCAGCAGCTGGTTGTTCCCCGCGTCGCCGAGCATGACGTCGCCGAGGCTGGTCCCCTCGGTGTCCTCGATCGCTTCCAGGGCGCTCAGCAGCGAAGCGCTCGAGCACTGCGGCTGACCGCCCGGCCCGACCAGGCCGGCCCGCTGGGCGCCCATGTCGATTGCGACCGCCGCGTTGAAGTTCGCCCAGTTGGCGTTGTCGCGGTCCGGCCCGCCGTCGAGGAGGTCGCCGTCGCAGACCGCGTTGGAGATGAAGAGGTCCTCGCCGCTGCCGGCGTGGAGCTGGTCGTCGCCGCCGTTGTTGGGCACCGCGTCGTCGCGGCCGCCGGCATCGACGACGTCGGCGCCGTCGCCGTCGACGAGCGCGTCTTCGGTCGGCGCGCCGGTCAGCTGGTCTTCGCCGGCTCCGCCCAGGAGGACGATCGAGGTGGCTTCGGTGAAGCCCGAGCCGAAACCGGAGACGGCGAGGGTGTCGTCTCCCTCCAGGCCGGCGAGCACGATCGAGTCGGGAGCGAGAGGGGCGGGGCAGACCACCTGGCCGCCGGCCGGGGTGCCGCAACCGCCGTCCGCGCTGGGGCCGGTGTCGAAGCCGCCGTCCGATCCGGAGCCGAGCGAGAAGGTGACCGTGTTCGCGGCGTAGGTGGCGGTGACTGCGTCATCCTCGTCGCTCCCGGTCAGGTACAGCGCCGGGCTCTCTCCGGATTGCACGGCCATCAGCCCGACCGAGATCGCACCGGGGTCGCGCAGCACGACCTCCTCTTCGTCGCTCTCGCACTCGAAGGTCGCAGCGGCGTCGCAGCTGTCGCCGTCGGCGCCCCCGTGGGCGACGTCGGCGCCGCCTTCGCCGAGGATCACGTCGGCGCCGCCGCCGCCGTAGAACGTCTCCGCGTCGGCCGTGCCGACGATGAAGTCGGGGAAGGCGCTGCCGATCACGGTCTCGAAGCTGGTTCCGCCGAGCCCTTCGTCGACGCCGCCGCCGGAGGGGGCGAGGCCGTTGTCGCCGAGGCCGCTCTGGAGGTTGACGTAGGCGCCGCGGCCCTCCCTCTCGGCCGGGAACCCACCGTAGTCCGAGACGCCAGGCCGGTCGAAGAACCCCGGCGTCGCACCGGTGGCGTAGCTGAGCGTGTCGGTGTCGGCGGCCGCGCCGCTGTCGGCGATCGCGTCGATCGTCGCGTCGCCGCGAGCGAAGTCGTCGCCCCCCTCGCCGTCGAGGGAATCGGCGCCGAAGCCGCCGGAGAGGCGGTCGTCGCCCGCGCCTCCGCGCAGTTCGTCGTCGCCGACCCCGCCGTAGAGGCGATCGCCGCCTTCCCCGCCGAGGAGCGTGTCGTTGCCGCGCTGGCCGTAGAGGGTGTCGTCGCCGCCTTCGCCCCTGACCGTGGTGACGCCGCGCGGGGCGCGGATCGTGTCGGGGCAGGGGGTGCCGACGATCGTGTTGCCGGTCGTTTCCGGTCCTTCGGCGCAGGTCGGCGCGGCGGCGGTCGGTGGCGCGAAGACGGCCAGCGCCAGCTGCGCGGCGAGCAGCGCCGCGACCGCGAATCCACCCCGGGGACTGCGCGCCATGGCCATCGGTTACCCGAACAGGTTGCCTGGCACTCAGTTGCGCAGGGCGACGGCGCGCGCGCACTCCTGCGCCGCCAGCTCGAGCCTGTCGTCGAGCGGCTCGAGGTCGGGCAGCGCCCCGTAGCGCCGCTCCAGCCCCAGGGCGATCAGGCGGTCCGCCAGCCAGGCGTTCTTGGGCAGGAGCGGGCCGTGCAGGTAGGTCCCGATCATGTTGCCCCAGCACACCCCCTCGAAGCCGTCGCCGCCGTTGTTGCCGAAGCCGCGTAGGACCCGGCCGAGCGGCTGGGCGCCCTCGCCCAGGTAGGTGCGGCCGCCGTGGTTCTCGAAGCCGGCGATCGTCCGCGGGCCCTCGCCGAGGTCGGCCTCGATCGCGACGTTGCCGATCAGCCGCTCGCCCGGCTCGCGCACCGTCTCCAGGTCGGCCAGGCCGAGCCCGGGTAAGCGCTCCTCGCCGAGCTGGTAGCTGTGGCCGAGCAGCTGGTAGCCGCCGCAGACAGCGAGCAGGACGGCGCCGTCGTCGACCGCGGCGGCGAGCGCGTCGCGCTTGCTGGCGACCATGTCGGCGGCGACCGCGCGCTGGTCGCGATCCTGGCCGCCGCCGAGGTAGAGGAGATCGTGCGCGGCGGGGTCGACGCTCTCGCCCGGGCCCGCCGTCGCATGGGCGAAGCCGATCCCGCGCCACTCGCAGCGTCGCTGCAGGAAGAGGATGTTGCCGCGGTCGGCGTAGATGTTCATCTGCTCCGGGTAGAGAGCGAGGACGCGGAGCTCCATCAGCGAGCCTCCTTTGCCAGCAGGACGACGGTCGAACCGACGTGATCGAGCGTCGCCGGGAGCTCGTGGCGCCCCGCCGACCGCAGGCCCGCTCGCGCCGCCTCGTCCTCCAGCTCGGCCGCACCGAGGACCCGCAGATGGACCTCGTCCGTCTCCTCGTTCAGCTCGCCGGCGGGAGAGACCGTCTGCCGCAGGCGCCGGACCCGGATCGCCCCCGAGTCGACGACGGCGTCGAGCGGCAGGCTCGAGTAGACCCAGCCGTCTATCTCGCACGCATCGGGAAGCGGAGTCGATGGGAGGCGATCCGCGATGGCGGTGTCCTCGACGATCGCCAGCGCCGCGATGGCCCCCGGCCGCAGGTGGGCGACGACGCAGCGCAGGCAGCTGGCGCGCTCCTCAGCGCCGTCGAGGAGCTGGATCAGCTGCATCGGGACCAGCACCAGGCCGAACTGCACCCCGAGCTCGAACTCCCTGGCATCGCCCACCTCGGCTTCGACCGGCAGCCCCTCGCCGCGCTCGCTCAGAGCCGCGACGAAATCGGCCTCGAGGTCGAGACCAAGCACTCGATGTCCCCGCCGCGCGAGGTTCAGCGCGACCCGCCCGGTCCCGCAACCAAGGTCCAGGATCGGACTACCCGCCTCGTCCGCCAGCTCCTCCCACAGCGCGAGGTCAGCCGAGTAGCTCCCGCACTCGAGGTCGTGCCAGATCGTCGTCATCGCCAGAACTCCTCGGCCAGCCCGCGCGCGGAGAGCAGCTTGTGCAGCTCCAGCAGGGCGGTGTAGGTGGGCAGGGCGAAGAGGCGGCCGGGCGCCGCGGCGACCGCCCGGTCCAGCGACGCCTCGATCCCCGGCTCGACAGCGAGCGCCTCCTCGGGCCAGCCGGCGTACTTCAGCCGCAGCGCCAGCTCCGGCGCCCGGGTGCCGGCGCAGGTGACGTGCCGCACGGCGCCGGCCAGCAGCTCGAAGTCGGCGTCCCAGACCCAGGAGACGTCGCGGCCGTCGGCGATGCGGTCGTTGAGGCCGATCCAGAGGTCGAGGCCACCCTCGCCGTCCTCGAGCTTCAGCGTGCGCAGGATCTCGTTGGCCCCGGCCGGGTTCTTGATCAGCAGGATCGAGACCGCGACGCCGTCGACGGGGACGGTCTCGACCCGGCCGAAGGCGCCGCGGGCGGAGCTCAGCGCCGCCGCGATCCGCGCCGGCTCGACGCCCAGCTGCAGGCTGGCGGCGACGGCGGCGAGGGCGTTGTAGACGTTGTAGAGGCCGGGCAGCGGCAGCTCCAGCTCCAGCTCTCCGCCGGGCGTGCTCACCGTGACCGCGGAGCCCCGCATGCCGCGCAGCTCGATCCGGGTCGCCGCCACCTCGGGCGCCGGTCGCTCCGCCCCGCAGGCCGGGCACGAGTAGTGGCCGAGGTGGCCGACGAAGGCCCGCGCGTAGGCGTAGGGCTGGCCGCAGCGGCGGCAGTGCTTGGCGTCGAAGGCGTGCTGCAGCTCGGGCAGCGCCTGCGAGGCGTCCTCGACCCCGAAGTAGAGGACGCCGTCGCGCAGCTGTCCCTCTCTATCGCGTCCCAGATCGGCGACCAGCGGGTCATCGGCGTTGAGCGCGAAGCGGGTGCGGCCGGCCCGCGCGGCGACCGTCCGCGACCACTCGTCGGCGAGCGCCTCGATCTCGCCGTAGCGGTCGAGCTGGTCGCGGAAGAGGTTGCCGAGCACGATCAGCGAGGGGTCGAGCTGCTCGGCGACCTGCGGCAGCCAGGCCTCGTCGACCTCGAACAGGCCCTCGCCGCCGCGCTGCTCGAGCAGCGCCGTCGCGATCCCCCAGGTCATGTTGGAGCCGGCGCGGTTGTGGATCGGCTGTCGGCCAGCGGCGGCGAGGACGGAGGCGAGCATGCCGCTGGTCGTGGTCTTGCCGTTGGTCGCGCTGACCAGGGTCACCGCTCCGTCCAGCTGGGCTCCGAGGCGGGCGATGGCGTCGGGGGCGAGGCGCAGCAGCAGCCTGCCCGGCAGGGTCGTGCCGCCGCCCCTGCCGCTGGCCCGGCTGGCGGCCCCGGCCGCCCTGGCGAGGAGGCGCTTGGCGCCGAAGAGCGCCCCGTTGGAGGCGGTGCTCACTCCCCGTCCCGCGGCGGCGCGATCACGCTCAGGGCCCGCGGCAGGATCCGCAGCGAGGCGGGCAGGTCGGTGAGGTGCTCGCCGTCGGCGTAGACGGCGAAGGGGCGGCTGGCGCTCAGCTCGAGTCGCGGCGTGCGGAAGACCTGGACCTCGTCCTCCTCGACGTGGACGCCCTTGAACACCTTCGGCAGGTTAGCCAGGAAGCGCAGCTTGCCGACGGCGCCGACCGTGACGACGTCGAACTCGCCGTCGGCCAGGTCCGCGTCGGGGGCCAGCATCATGCCGCCGCCGTAGGCGCGGTTGTTGGCGGCGCTGACCGAGTAGCCGCTGAGGCGCAGGTGCTCCTCGCCGACCTGGATCGTGAAGCGGGCGGGCTTCCAGCCGAGCAGGGTGCGGATGCCGGCGTAGGCGTAGACGAGGTTGCCGCGCAGCAGCTTCGTCTCGTTCGCGAGCCGGTTGGCCTCGGCGTCGAAGCCGGTGCTGGCGATGCCGAGGAAGCGCTTGCCGTTGGCCTCGCCGACGTCGATGCGGCGCAGGTGGCCGCTGGCCAGGTTGGCCACCGCCGCGGCTGGCTCTGCGGGGATGCCGAGGATACGGGCGAGGTCGTTGCCGCGCCCGGCCGGGACGATGCCGAGCGGCGTCTCCGACCCGGCCAGGGCGCCGCCGACGGCGCCGATCGTGCCGTCGCCGCTGAGGACGACCGGCACCTCGCCCGCCTCGGAGGCGAGCAGCGCCCGGCCGACGGCGTCGTCGAGGTCCCGGGTCCGCGCCACTCGGAAGGGGATGCGGCGAGCGTCCAGCGCCGCCTCGACCTCGGGCAGCAGCCTCAGGGCGCGGCCGTGCGCGGAGGACGGGTTGACCAGCAGGAGCAGCGGCATTCCCTCGATCGGCATCGCGCGGCAGCCTATTCGGGGTCGCTCACTCGCCGGTGAGTCGACCGACCCAGAAGCTGCCCGCCCCGGCCGTGCCGATCTCGACCGGCTCGATTCCGTGCTGGAGGAACTTCCAGGTCAACAGGCGGGGGCGCGTGTAGAAGGGGGTGTCGACGCCCCAGCTGGAGGCGACGACGACGTGGCCGCCGGGACGCAGCACCCGCGCCAGCTCGGTGAAGAAGGGCGGCATGTTGAGCTGGGCGACGAGGTCGAAGGAGTCGTCGGGGTAGGGGAGGGCGGCGGCGTCGCCGAGCTTGAAGGCGATCCGGCCCTCGGGGTCGAGCCCGACCTTCGCCACCGCGGCTCGCACCATCTCCGCGGAGATGTCGATGCCGCGCACGCGGGCCTGGGGGAACTCGCGGGCGAGG
Organism: uncultured Solirubrobacterales bacterium; assembly: GCA_963703235.1. Taxonomy (GTDB): domain Bacteria; phylum Actinomycetota; class Thermoleophilia; order Solirubrobacterales; family 70-9; genus VRUE01. The sequence goes on from OY969802.1 coordinate 793,709, forward strand.
AAGAGCGTGCCCGCGCCGGTCCCGCAGCCGACGTCGAGGATCCGTTCCGGCGCCCGGCCCACGTGCAGCACCGCGGCCGCCAGCGGCATCAGGTGCTCGCTGCCGCCGGCTCCGGTGCGTCTGTCCCAGCCCTCGGCGCGCCGCGAGAAGAAGCGCCTGGCAGGGCCCCTCAGCAGCGGCCACAGCCACGGTGCCCGGACGATGACCTGGTTGATCGCGCGGCCCGCAAAGCGCCTCATGAACGTGCCTGAGGTTAGTCCCTGATCGTCTTTTCGCGGTCTCCTTTAGGCTTCGCCGCCGTGGGAGAGTCGTCGGACCGCAGATTGATCGTGCTGGGAGTCTTTGCCCTGCTCGCGGTGGCGATCGTCGCGGCGATCCTGATCGGCCGCAGCGGCGACGATGACGATTCGGCCTCCTCGTCGGCGTCGACGAGCGCCGGCGGCTGCGAGCAGGTCGAAGCGCCGAAAGCGAAGAACGTCAGCTTCGGCGCGCCCGAGCAGACCGTGCAGAAAGGCGAAACCCTGACCGCGGTGGTCGAGACGAGCTGCGGCGACTTCGAGATCGAACTCGACACCCAGCGCGCCCCCAAGACCGTCAACTCCTTCGTCTTCCTCTCCGAAAAAGGCTTCTACGACGGCCTCACTTTCCACCGCGTCGCGCCCGGCTTCGTGATCCAGGGCGGCGACCCGCTCGGCGACGGCACCGGTGGCCCCGGCTACAGCGTCGACGAGAAACCGCCCGCCAACCTCGCCTACACCAAAGGCGTTGTGGCGATGGCCAAGAGCTCGGCCGAGCCACCCGGGCGCTCGGGCAGCCAGTTCTTCGTCGTCCTCAACGCCGACGCCGGCCTACCGCCCGAATACGCGCTGGTCGGCAAGGTCAGCGAGGGCATGGACGTGGTCGACCGGATCGGCAAACTCGGCACCCCCGCCGAACAGCCGAAACAGACGGTCCTGATCGAGCAGATCGAGATCGAAGAAGGCTGAGAGCCTCTAGGCTGGCCTCACTGTCATCGTCGGCCCAAGGCCGGCGGCAGCGTCCGACCCGGTCGGTTGGTTCTCGGGAAGGCGGCGAGCTGACTCCTAGGCTGGCTGTCGACCTGGAGGTCTGACTTTCATGCGTTGTGTCGCCCGCCGCCGCCCGAGGATCCCCGGCTTGACTTGATAGGAGCGTGGCAACCGCCCCGAGTGAGGTTCGTCAGCCGGAGGTCCGTCCGAAGGCAACGACCAATCGAAGGGACAGGCCAGATGATCGTGATCGGAACGGACACCCACAAGCGGACCCACACCTGCGGCGCCGTATTTGCGGGAACCGGCGAGTTTGCCGGCGAGCTGACTGCCTCGGCCAGGGGGCCCGGCTTTCGCCAACTGCTCGGCTGGGGGCGCGAGCTCGACGAGGAACGAATCTGGGCGATCGAGGACTGCCGCCACGTCTCCGGCGCCTTGGAGCGCTTCCTGGTCGCCTCGGGCGAGCGCGTGGTTCGCGTCCCTCCGAAGCTGATGGGCCAAAGCCGCCGTGGCGAACGGGCCGCGGGCAAGTCCGACCCAATCGACGCCCTGGCAGTAGCCAGAGCCGCCCTGCGGGAGGGCCCAGAGACCCTGCCGAGTGCCCATCTCGATGAGGACGCCCTGCGGCTGAAGCTCCTCCTCGGCCACCGCGAGGATCTCGTCAAAGCCCGTTCTGAAGACCAGTGTCGATTGCGCTGGCACCTGCACGACCTCTGGCCGGAGCTGGAGGTCCCAACCGGCGCTCTTGACCGGATCGTCTGGCTCGATCGGCTCTCCCGGCGGCTCGCCCGCGCCGAGCAGAGCACGAGGGTGGCGATAGCCCGCGAGCTGGCGATCGAGATCCGCCGTCGCACCCGCCGGGCAAAGGAGCTCGAGCGAGAGATCGGTGCCTTGGTCAAAGGCACGGCACCGGAGCTGCTCGCGCTGGAGGGCTGCGGCGTCCTGACCGCAGCCAAGCTCCTCGCCGAGACCGCCGGGGCCAAGCGCCTTGCCACCGATGCCAAGTTCGCCCGCTTGGCCGGTGTCGCCCCGATTCCCGCCTCCTCGGGCAAGCGCGTTCGCCACCGGCTCGACCGCGGCGGCAACCGCCAGCTCAACTGCGCCCTTCACCGCATCGCGGTTACCCAGGGCAGGGTTCACCCCCCGGCACGCAAGTTCCTCGCCAAAAAGCAGGCCGAGGGCAAGTCCAGAATGGAGGCTCTGCGCTGCCTCAAGCGCCACCTGGCCCGCCGGGTCTGGAGGCTTTTGCTCGATTCCGAAGGGGAGAGATCCATGACCAACGTCGATACTCAGAGAGACTCGCTGGCGCCGCAAATTGCGGTGGCGGCTTGACATAGGAGCAACGCATGGCCAAGGTCGAGGTAGGCGACGAGGCGCCCGATTTCGAGCTGCCCGGGACGGGCGGCAGGAGCTACCGGCTCGCGGACCTGCGCGGCAGGAACGTCGTCCTCGCCTTCTATCCCGGCGACGCCACGCGCGTCTGCACCGCGCAGTTCTGCTCCTACCGCGACAACGGGGACCGGCTCGACCGGCTCGACGCCGCGGTGCTGGGCATCTCGCCGCAGTCGGTCGACTCGCACGAGCGCTGGGCGCAGGAGCAGAACCTCAACGTGCCCCTGCTCGCCGACGAGGACCTTGCCGTGAGCAAGAGCTACGGCGTCACCGGGTGGGTAGGGCCGTTCGCGAAGCTGGCGGGGCTGAACGAGGCGGCTCCGGGCGGGCGCTATGTGATGCGGTCGATTTTCGTCGTCGACCGCGAGGGAGTCGTCCGCTACAGGCACGTCTCGCGGACCGGCAGCAGCTTCCAGCGGGTCGGGGACCTCGAGCGGGCTGTGGCGGCGCTCGAGGGCTGATGCCCGCCGCCGCGGCCGTGCCGTTCACGGCGGGCAGGGGGCTGACGCTCCGCGGCGAGGCGGCGGGGGAGGGCCCAGCGGTCGTTCTCTGCCACGGGATCACGGCAACCCGGCGCTACGTCGTCCACGGCTCACGGGCGCTGGAGCGGGCCGGGCACCTGGTCGTCTCCTACGATGCCCGCGGGCACGGCGAGTCGGACCCGGCGCCGGCGGGCCAGGGTTATGGATACCCGGAGCTGGTCGCCGACCTGGAATCGGTCGTGGCGACGACGGTAGGGGAGGAGCCGTTCGTGCTCGCTGGGCACTCGATGGGGGCCCATGCCGCCGTTGCCTATGCGCTGCGCCGGCCCGAGCGCGTCGCCGGCCTGGTCGCGATCGGACCGGTCTACGCCGGTGAGATCTCCGACGCCGCGCTCGCCTACTGGGACGGCCTCGCGGCGGCGCTCGATGGGGGCGGCGTCGACGGGTTCGTCGCCTACGTCGATCGCCAGCGGGAACTCGACCCGGCCTGGCGGGAGACGGTCCTGCGGATCACCCGCGAGCGGATGCTGCTGCACCGCCACCCCGAGGGGATCGTCGCGGCGCTGCACCAGGTGCCGCGCTCGTGCCCGTTCGGCGCGATGGAGGAGCTGGAGGCACTCGACCTCCCGGCGCTGGTCGTCGCCAGCCACGACGAGGCCGACCCCGGGCATCCGCGCCGGGTCGCCGAGCAGTACGCGGAGCGGCTGCCGCGAGCACGATTGACCGGCGAGGCGGAGGGAGAGTCGCCGCTCGCCTGGCAGGGTGGCAGGCTCTCGCGCGCGATCGCCGCCTTCTGCGCCGAGGGCGAGGTCGCCGAGCGCCTTGACTGCGCCAGCCTCTGACCGGGCCGGTCATGCCGATAGCCTTTCGGGCGATGGTGGACGAGGGTCAGGCGGTCCATTACTCGGCGGTCGCGCCGGGGACGCCCGTTTACAGCGCCGACGGCGTCGAGGTGGGGCACGTCGAGGCTGTCCTCGACAACTACCGCGAGCACATCTTCGACGGCATCGTCTTCGAGGCCAAGGAGGGCGGGCTGCGCTTCGCCGACGCGCCCGAGGTGGCGCGCACGGCCGAGCGCGCGGTGGTGCTGGCGATCGACGCCGCACAGGCGCAGCGGCTCGGCCCGCCCGAGAAGGGGCATCCCAAGTTCCGTCCCAACCGCGGCGGCCGGCTCAGCCGTCTCTTCGGCGGCGGCTGGAAGCGGCAATGAGCGAGCGTTGTCGGATTTAGCCGGGGCACAGAGCCGGCGCGTAGCGTCTCGCCGTGTGAGCGTTCCGGCCGAGGGCGTGCTGCAGAGGATCGCTGCATTCCTCGCGGCCTTCGGCGTCGGCGTCGCCGCCTACATCGCTATCGCCGAGGCCGACGGCGGCGCGCCGGCCTGCCTGGCCGGCAGCGGCGGTTGCGAGACGGTGGCCGCCAGCACGCACTCGGAGCTGGCGGGGATCAGCGTCGCGCTGATCGGCGTCTTCGGCTACGCCCTGTTGCTGGTGACGGCCCTGCTGCGAGGCGACCTTGCGCGCATGGCCGGCTTCGGGCTGGGCCTGGTCGGCCTCGGCTACACCGTCTACCTGACCTATCTGGAGCTGTTCGTTATCGACGCGATCTGCCAGTGGTGCATCGTCAGCGCCATCCTGATGGTGGTGCTGTTCGCGGTCGCCACGGCGAGGATGTTGCGCTACGTCGGAACGCCGCCGTGAGCGAGGCAGAGCGCCGCCAGCGGCTGGCGAAGCTCGCGAGCGCGACCGCTTTCCTGGCCATCGTCGTCGTCGCTGTGCTGGTCGTGATCGGCCAGAGCCAGACCGACGGAGGCGACACCAGCCTCGAGGACGTGGCGACGGTGCGAGCCGATCTCGCCGGGATCCCGCAGCGAGGGCTTGTCCTCGGCGAGCCCTCGGCAAGGGTCACGCTGGTCGAGTTCGGCGACCTCCAGTGCCCGGCCTGCAGGGGCTTCGCCGAAGACGTCGTGCCGCAGGTGATCGAGTCCCAGGTCCGCGGCGGCGAAGCAAAGATCGAGTTCCGCAACTTCACGATCCTCGGCGAGGAATCGGTCGACGCCGCCGCCGCGGCGATCGCCGCCGGCGAACAGGGCCGCGGCTGGGACTTCGTCGAGCTCTTCTACCGCAACCAGGGCTTCGAGCGCTCCGGCTACGTCAGCGACGACTTCCTGACCGAGGTCGCCCGCGGCGCCGGCGTCCCGGACATCGAGCGGTGGAACACGGCACGGCAGAGCCCGCGCACAATCGACCGCGTCGCCGCCGAAAGCGCCGAAGCCGAGCGGCTCGGCTTTGGCGGCACGCCGTCGTTCGCGATCGAGGGCCCCGCTACGGACGGCTTGGAGCCACTGGGAACGCCCAGCTCCGCAGGCGATCTCGAATCGGCCATCGACGACGCCAGCTAACGGAGGCGAGGCGGCGCGTCAGCCAGCTTCGTCGCGCGCCTCGCGGAGCGCAACGAGGTCCAGGCGGTCTTGATCGCGGGCCGTTGCCTCCTTCATCGCGACTAGATCTGCGTAGCTGCAGATCCGAAGGCGCAGGTCGTCGAGCTGCACCTCCTCGGCCCCCGCAGCAAGCTTCGCGTAGTTGGGCGCACCAGCGGGGCTCTGGACGATATGAAGTCGTCCGAGTTTCGTCTCAAATCGTGGATTCCCGCCAAAAGAGAGCGATTTGGCGCTCGCCGGATCTCCGGCAATCGGGTCAGCACCAGGCAGTACTGCGTCCAGATCCTTGAGGACGGCCGCGAGACGCTCGAGGTTGGGCCTCTCGGGGTTTGCGATTATGTCGGTATCAGCCGTCGCTCGCACGAAACCGTGCGCCATGACGGCAATACCGCCGATCACGACGAACTCGACACCGCCGCCAGTAAGGGCTCGCAGATGTCCCTCGTGATCGGAATCGAGTGCGCGCCCGGTCACTTGCGCGCTGGTGACGTCGCCCGCGAGGACGCCATGGCGTTCTGGAGCCGGCTTCCGAATCGGCTCAGCCGGAGTCCTTGGCGAATACGATCGGCGGGGTCGCTGGCGCGGAAATCGCGCCGAAGCTCCTCTGCGCTCATATTGGGCCGGGGCAGGGGCATCTGCACAGCAGTCGATGTTAGAGGCGGCGCAGGTCACGCATCAATCCGATGATGAGTTCACATAACCATCATTATCGTGCGTTGGCCGCGGATGGCCGCTCCGTCAACGGCGGTTCGCCTTCTTGCTCGAGCAGCGAAGCTTCCCGCCTCCGCGTTTGGCGATCCGCGCTCGCTTGCGCTTCTGGCAGGCGCGCCGCTTGGAGATCGAGCCCGGTTGACCGGCCGTCGGCGAGTTCTCCGGTGCAATCGCTGGATCTCCGGACGATGAGGACGAGCTGCTCGATGGCTCGACCTGCGCGGCCTGCTGGCCGGGGACAGCCACCAGCTCGGCGTCGATCCCGGCGACGACCTCGCCGGCCTCCACCGCGATCTTGCTGGCTTCGATCCAGGATTCGTTGTCGTCGTAGTACTCGGTCTCGTAGCCGGACCCGGAGAATTCGACCGTGTAGGCGGAGTGCGTCGGCAGCCCGGTCACGGCGTATTCGCCGGCCGCATCCGTCTCGTCGCAAGCGTGGATGTCGGTGGCGATCACGAAGGCGCAGACGCTGGCGTCCTCGATCGGTTCTGAGGTCCCCTCGTCGGTGACGGTGCCGTGCATCTCGCCGCCGGCGAGGGCCGTCAGCTCGGCGTCGATCCCGGCGGTTTCCTCGCCGGCCTCCACCGCGATCTTGTTGGCTTCGATCCAGGATTCCTCGTCGTCGTAGTACTCGGTCTCGTAGAGCCCGGATTCGGTGGAGAATTCGACCGTGTAGGCGGAGTTCGTCGGCAGACCGAGCACGGCGTATTCGCCGGCCAGGTTCGTGTTATCGCAGGAGAGGATCTCGGTGCCGATCACGAATCCACAGACGGTGATCCCGACGATCGGTTCGGAGGTCGCTTCGTCGCTGACGGTGCCGGTGATCTGGCCGCCTTTGGCCAGCGCGGCGTCGATGCCGCTCGCCACGGATTCCCCGAGCACGTTCACGGGTTCGGCTTTCTCGAAAGTGGATTTATCGTTGTAGTACTCGGGGATGTAGTTGCGGTCGCGTTTGACGACGCCGTTGAACCCGACCTTGTAGGAGCCGGATTCGAGGCCCCCGAGGCTGTACTTGCCGCTGGCGCCCGTTTTGTCGCAGGTTTTGGTCGGCCCGTATCCGCACACCCTGATCCCTTTGAGCGGCCCTGCGGTGGCGCTGTCGGTCACCGTTCCTTCGATCGTCCCGGCGGCCGCAAGGGCCGGCGTCAGCAGCAGGCAGAAAGCCCCCACCACGATTGCTGCGAATGCTGCCTTCGTCCTGGACATGCCCCTGCCTTTCTGCTGATGGGCTGCCCAGCGTGTCGAGCAGCGCCCCCGGGTGTCGATTTGCGTTGAGGGGCGGCAGTGTAATAGACATGCCGGTACGTAATTCGTCCGTTCAAGGCGGGGAGGTTAAAGTTCCCGCCCGAGACATCATCTCGGGAGGCGTCGGGGGGCGAGCACGCTGCCCACCCCCCACGCTCGGTTCAGATGGTCTTCAGGGCGCCAACGCAGCGTTGATTCCGCTGGTGATCGCGCCGGCCACCACCGCAACGGAAGTGGCTTTGATCGCTGAGAATTTGTTGTTGTAGTACTCGAGTTTGTATTCCGGTTCGCCGTCGAATTCGACTTTGTAGAAGGAGTTCGTCGGCAGGCCGATCACGGCGTATTCCCCCGCCGTGTTCGTGCTGTCGCAGGATTCGATGTCGGTGCTGATGACGAACCCGCAGACGGTGACGCCGTCGATCGGTTCGGAGGTCGCTTCGTCGCTGACGGTGCCGGTGATCTGACCGCCTTCCGCGAGCGCGGCGTCGATGCCGCTGGCGACGGATTCCCCGAGCACGTTCACGGGTTCGGCTTTTTCAAAGGTCGCTTTGTTGTTGTAGTACTCGGTGATGTAGTTCAGGCCGGATTCGATGCCGTTGAATTCGACCTTGTAGGAGCCGGATTCGAGGCCTTCGAGGCTGTATTCCCCGCTGGCGTTGGTGGCTACGCAGGCTTCAGCGGGCCATTTGTAGGCGCACACGTTGACGCCTTCGAGGGGTTCTGCGGTGACGCTATCGGTCACGGTCCCTTCGATCGTCCCGGCGACCGCAAGCGCCGGCGTTAGCAGCAGGCAGAATGCGCTCACCGCGAAGGTTGCGAACATCGGCATCGTTCTGTTCATCTTGCCTCCCATGGATCAGCCCGCCGAAATGGTGGGCCAGATCACGAATTGTCAGATGTTTTGCACCACGGAGCGAGCGTAAACGCTCCGGTATGCACAAGGAACCCCCTCTGGACGGCAGTTCTAGGCGGACAGCACGGCGCTGCCGTGCGCCAGCGGCCGCGTGAGCGGCGGCGACTTCGGCAGCTCGTCGCGGTCCAGGTCCTCGAGCTGCAGCGGCGAGGCCTCGATCGTGGCGACGGTGTCGCGGTTGCAGTGGCAGCCGTCGCCGATGAAGCGCCAGGGCTTTTCGAGCCGGTCCTGCCAGCGGGCCAGCTTCGGGTCCTCTGCCCGGACGTGCTCCAAGAAGAGCATGCGGCCGCCCGGTTTGAGTATCCGCGCCACCTCGGCGAGAGCCGCCCTGGGATCGGGAACCGTGCAGAGGACGAGGGTGAAGACGGCGGTGTCGAAGCTGGAGTCCTCGCAGGGCAGGCGTTCCGCGCCCGCTTCGACGAATTCGACGTCGTGGCTCGATCTCGCCAGCTTCTGCCTCAGCTGGCGCGCCATGTGCGGATCGGGCTCGGCCATCGTCAGCTCGGTCACCTGCTCCGGATAGAGATCGAGGTTGGCACCCGTGCCGGAGCCGATGTCGATCGTGCGGCCGCTCGCCTCGCTCAGCAGCTCGCGCCGCATCTCGCGCAGGCCCGCCTCCTCGGTCGCCTCCAGGAAGCGGTCGTAGAGGGCGGCGAATGCCCTCCCCCACGTCGCGTCATAGATCCGTCCCAAGTCAGGCGGCCTTCTGCCGGGCCGGCGCCGCTTCCGCCTCGCCCTCAACCGCCGGCTCGCTGTGGGCGGCGCGCTCCTCGTAGGCCCTGCGGGCGCCGTGGTCGACCTCGGTCATCAGCTTGTCGACCTTCAGCAAGCGACCGAGCGCCTCGCGGGCCGGGCGCGGGAGCAGGGCGACGACCTTGAAGAGGGCGCCGTTGGCGCGCGGCACCCAGACGTCGAAGCGCGGCACTTCCAGCGCATCGACGATCTCGTTGGCGACGTCCTCCGCCTCGACCGCTTTGATCATCTTCTGGCCGACGCCCGAGGTGAGCTCGGTGTTGACCACGGTGGGCATCACGCAGGCGATCTCGATGCCGGTGTCGCGCAGCTCCGCTCGCACCGCCTCGCTGATCCCGACTACGGCGTGCTTGGTGCCCGAGTAGGTGGCGATCCCGGGGAAGCCGCCTTTGCCAGCCTGCGAGGCGAGGTTGACGATGTGGCCGGAGTTGCGTGGCCGCATCCGCTCGATCGCTAGCTGCATGCCGGTGATCACGCCGAAGATGTTGATGTCGAGCTGGCGGCGGATCGAGTCGACCGACTCCTCGGCGAAGGGCGTCACCGGCATGATCCCGGCGTTGTTGACCACCACGTCGAGCGGGCCGAGCTGGCGCTCCGCCTCGTCGAGGAAGGCGGCGAAGGAGCCGCGGTCGGTGACGTCGAGGGCGACGGCGATCGTGCCGCCACCCAGCTCCGCCGCCGTCCGTTCGGCCAGCGGCAGGTCGAGGTCGCCGATCGCGACGCGACACCCTTTGCGGACCAGCGCGGTCGCCGTCGCCTTGCCGATCCCCCGGGCGCCGCCGGTGATCGCCACCACCTTGCCGCTGAGTGCGCATCGCTCCTTCGCCATGTGTCCTCCTCCTCGACGGCTCCTAGGCCGCCGGCTTGTAGACGGTGACCACGGCGGCGCCGCCGAGGCCGATGTTGTGCTGCAGGGCCAGCTTGGCGCCATCGACCTGGCGCTTGTCGGCCTGGCCGCGCAGCTGCCAGGTCAGCTCCGAGCACTGCGCCAGCCCGGTCGCGCCCAGCGGGTGGCCCTTGGAGATCAACCCGCCGGAGGGGTTGACGACGACCTTGCCGCCGTAGGTGGTGGCTTCCTCGTCGACCAGCTTGTGGCCCTCGCCCTCGGCGGCGAAGCCGAGCGCTTCGTAGGTGATCAGCTCGTTGGCGCTGAAGCAGTCGTGCAGCTCGCAGACGTCGACTTCCTCGGCGCTCACTTCCGCTTCCGCGTAGGCCTTCTCGGCCGCCGTCTTCGACATGTCGGAGCCGACGATCTTCATGCAGTCGGTGTCCTCGGCGAAGGTCGAGCTGAGGTCGGTGATCATCGCCTGGCCGGCGATCTCGACCGCCTGCTCCCAGAGCCCGTGCTCGTCCACGTAGCGCTCCGAGGCGACGATCGCGCAGGCCGAGCCATCGGAGGTCGGCGAGCACTGCAGCTTGGTCAGCGGGTCGTGGATCATCCTCGCCGACTTGATCTCCTCGAGGCTATAAACGTCCTGGAACTGGGCGTAGGGGTTGTTGACCGAGTGCTTGTGGTTCTTCCAGCCGATCCAGGCGTAGTGGTCGGGGGTCGAGCCGTACTTCTCCATGTGGTCGCGGCCGGCGTTGCCGAACATCTGCGGCGCCGGCGGCGACTGCTCGGGGTCGCGGATCTCGAACATCCGCATCGCGTGCTTGTCGAGGGCGTTGGTGCGGTCGGTGTACTTGACCCCGAGCGAGCCCTTCTCCATTTTCTCGAAGCCGATCGCCATCGCGCACTCGGCAATGCCGCCCTTGACCGCCTGGCGGGCCAGGAACAGCGCCGAGGAGCCGGTCGAGCAGTTGTTGTTGACGTTGACGACCGGGATCCCGGTCAGCCCCAGCTGGTAGAGCGCCCGCTGGCCGTAGGTCGAGTCGCCGTAGCAGTAGCCGGCGAAGGCCTGCTCGACGTCCTCGTAGGCGATGCCGGCGTCGGCGAGCGCCTTCTCCCCCGCCTCCTTGGCCCAGTCCGGGTAGTCGCCCTCCTTGGTCCCGGGCTTCTCGAACTTGGTCATCCCGACCCCGATCACGAACGTGCGGTTGCTCAAAGTCTGCTCCTGTCGTCGCGCCGCGTGCCGGCGGCGTTTGGCTGGCTAGCCAGGAATTTACCGGGTCGGCGCCCGGTAGCGGGCTGCGGAGCGCCTCAGCCGACGTGTCCGGCCGGCATCCGGTCGTCGTGGCCGCGGCACTCGTCCGGCTGCCAGCCGGGGACGGTGTTGCCCTCCGGCGGGATCGGGTTCTGCTTCAGGATCCGGGCCAGGTGGGTGACGTTGTGGGCCATCCACTTCGCCGTCTTCTGCGTGTAGGGGTGGTCCTTGCCGCCCGCCTCCAAGAAGGAGGGGCCGGGGCCGGCGTCGCCGACCCAGTAGGTGTCGGCGTTGGGCGGGATCGCGCAGCCGAGGTGGGTGAGGTTGAAGAGGGTCGTCTCGGCGCAGGCGTGGGCGCCGTCCTCGTTGCCGGTGACGATTACGCCGCCGACCTTGTTGTAGAGCGGGTACTGACCGACCTCGTTGGTCGTGTTGTAAGTGCCATCGAGGCGCTCGATCACCATCTGGCTGACGCTGTTACGGACCCCGAACCAGATCGACATGCCGATGACGAGGATGTCGGCGGCAAGCACCTTCTCGAGGATCCGGGGCCACTCGTCCCCCTCCCCCATGTCGGAGACGACGCCGAAGGGGATCTCGAAGTCGACCGGCCGCAGCGTCTCATGGCCGACGCCGAGCTCGTCGAAGTGGCCGGTGACGATGTCGATCAGGCCCTGCGTGTTGGAGGGCTCGGGCGACTTCTTCAGGGTGCAGTTGAGGATCAGCGCGTTGATGTCCATGCGCGCCAGTCTCCCCTGCCCCCGGGGCCAATGCAAGCTCCGGCGGCCCCTTAACCCCGAGTAGCCTGAAGGGCTGTGATCGTCGCCGAGATCAGCACCGATCCCGCCGCCGGGGTGGGGATCTTCGCCGCGCTTGCCGCGGGGGTCGCCTCCTTCCTCTCCCCCTGCGTGCTGCCGCTCGTGCCCGGCTACCTCTCGGCGGTCAGCGGCGTCTCGCCGAAGGAGCTGGAGGCTGCCGGCTGGCGTCGCGTCCTCCCCCCCAGCCTCCTGTTCGTCTTCAGCTTTTCGCTGGTCTTCGTCGTCTATGGGCTCACCGCGACCGGCCTCGGGTCGCTCCTGCACGACCACGAGCAGCTGCTGGAAAAGGTCGCTGCGGTCCTGATGGTCGCCATGGGCGTCCTCTTCGTCGCCTCGCTCTTCGTTGCCCGCCTCAACCGCGAGTGGCACGTCGATGCCCTGCTGGAGCGAGCCGGCAAGGGCGGCCCGGTCGTCGCCGGTGCTGCCTTCGCGATCGCCTGGACCCCCTGCATCGGCCCCACGCTGGGGGCCATCCTCACCGCCGCCTCGCTGACCGACTCGCCCGGCCGCGGCGCCTTACTCCTCGCCGTCTACTCGGCCGGCCTGGCGATTCCCTTCCTGCTGACGGCGATCGCCTTCTCCCGCATGACGACGGCCTTCGCCGTCGTCAAACGCCACTACCAGGCGATAGTCGCCACCGGCGGCGCAATTCTGATCGCGATGGGCGTCCTGATCTGGACCGGCGAGCTGACCCAACTCAACATCGAGGCCCAGCGCTTGCTCAGCGAAATCGGTTTCGATTTCTGGAGCGAGGTCTGAGGCCAGGCCTCCTGCGTTCAGAAGCTCAGTTGTGGATTGGAGCGACGGTCTCCACTTCCTGGCCGACCGCCTCGACCGCCTCGACGACCCCTGCGTCGTCCAGCTCGCGTGAGCAGACGATGCGGAAGCGCCCCGTGCCGATCTCGGCGTCGGGAACGACCGGAAGGCCGCGGATCTCTCCCCAGCCCAGCCGCTCGACCTCGAAGGGGTTCATCCGCACCTCGGCCGCCGGGAACGGGCAGTTGCCGTTGTGCTGGTCGATCGCCTTCGAGATCGCCTCCAGGTTCTTCGCCTCGGCCGACGCCACAGCAGCAAGTCTAGGATGCGGCGCGAGCCACCGGGTCGCGGGAGCGCGGGATGATCGGGATCAACCTCATAGCGAGGCGGCGCATCGAGGAGACGTTCGAGCAGCTCTCGCGTGGCGAGTGGGCCGCCGCGACGGCGCAGATGAGCGCCGACGTCCAGCACCTCTTCCCCGGCGACCACCCGCTCGGCGGCGAGCGGCGCTCACGCGATGCCGTGCTGCGCTGGTTCGAACGGCTAGGCCGGCTCTATCCCGGCCACGACTTCGAGGTCCACCGCGTCCTCGCCAGGGGCTGGCCCTGGGACATCTGGATCGCCGCGCAGTGGACGGCGAACCTGACGCCGCAGGTCGGCGTCCCCTACGCCAACGAGGGGGCGCACTGGATTCGAGTGCGTTGGGGCAAGGTGACCTACTTCCACGCCTACCTCGACACGCAGCGCATCGATCGAGCCTGCCGCGAGATGGCCGAGGCCGGTGTCGCGGAGGCGGCGGCGGCGCCGATCGTCGACTGACGCGCCGGTAGCTACAGCCTGGCGCCGGCGTCGTAGGCCTCGCCGGGCACCGCGCCGAGGGCGAGGAGACGGAGACCGTCGGGCCCCGGAGTCACCTTGCGCTTGACCTCGGGGCCGAGGCGGACGACGTGGTCCTGGTCGAGCGGGTACCGCTCGCCGTCGGCCTCGACGGTGCCGGAGCCCTTCAGCGCGACGTAGACCTCCTCCTGGCCGAGCTGCCCGGGGCGTTTGGCGAACATCTGGCCGCCGATCCCCTCCGCGGAGTGGTCGTGCTCGGGATATTCGTCGGCGCCCGGCGCCATCTCGATGATCGAGATGCCGAAGGAGCTGACGCCCAACCCGGCCGCGGCTTTATAGAAGGTGATGCCCTCAAGAACTCCTTCGATGGCATCGAGTTCATCTACTTGCAAGTGCGTCACCTCGGCCATTCGCAGATCGTAACGGCGCCGGAGCGTTCCCGTCCCTCGCGAGTCCTACGATCGACTTATGGCGAATCGGCGCACAATCGCCCACCTTGACATGGACGCTTTCTACGCGTCGGTCGAGCTGCGGCGCCGGCCGGAGCTGAAGGGGGAGCCGGTCGTCGTCTGCGGGTCGGGGCCGCGGGCGGTGGTCACCACGGCCAGCTACGAGGCGCGGAGGCTGGCCGGGATCCACTCGGCTATGCCGGCTGCGGTGGCACGGCGACGGCTGCCCGACGCGGTCTACCTGCAGCCCGATTTCGCCGCCTACCGCGAGGCCTCCGGGCAGGTGATGGCGATCCTGCGGCGCAACGCGGAGACGGTCGAGGTGGTCGGGCTCGACGAGGCCTACGTCGACCTGACCGGCCTCTTCTCGCCGAAGACGACGATGCGGCGGATCGCGACCGAGATCCGCGCGGAGGCCGGCCTCGGCTGCTCGATCGGGATCTCCGAGAACCGGCTGCTGGCGAAGATCGTCAGCGAGCTGGGCAAGCCGGGCGGCCTCGTCGTCCTCTCGCGCGATGAGGCACTGGAGCGCTTCGCCGGCGAGTCGCCTGGGCTGATCCCCGGCATCGGGCCGAAATCGGTGGCGAAGCTGGAGCGGCTCGGCGTCCGCACGCTGGCCGAGCTGCGCGCCCAGGACCCCGCGCGGCTGGAGCGCGAGTTCGGCCCGCGCAGCGGCCGCTGGCTGGCGACCCGGGCCCGCTTCGAAGACGAGACGCCGATCGCCGTCGTGCACGCGACCAAGTCGCAGTCGGCGGAGACGACCTTCGACGTCGACGTCGCCGACGAGACCGAGATGGCCGCCTCGCTGGCCTCTCTCTCCGAGGAGCTCTGCCGCCGCCTCCGCGCCCGCGGCCTGGAGGGGCGCACGATCGGGATCAAGGTGCGGCTCGACGACTGGACCAACGCGACCCGGTCGCAGACGGTCGAGGAGGCGACCAACGACCCGGCGATCGTGACGCCGATCGCGCTGGAGCTTCTGCGCGCCTACGCGCCGCCGCGGCCGGTCCGCCTGCTCGGCGTCCGCGTCGCCTCCTTCGAGCAGGGCGAACAGGAGGGCGAGGCTGAGGACGCAGCGGCGGACGACGACGCGGACGACCAGCTGCAGCTCGGCTTCGCAGCCTGACTCCTATGCGAAGATTGGCCGGTGAGCGCGGATCGCCTGACCGGACTCGACACCTCGTTCCTGCATCTGGAGCGAGCCGGCGCGCACATGCACGTCGCCTCGACGATCCTCTTCGAGGGCTCGCCTCCCAGCCATGAGGAGTTCCGCGACCACATCGAGTCGCGCCTGCACCTGGTGCCGCGCTTCCGTCAGAAGCTCCGCTTCGTCCCCTTCGGGCAGGGCCGGCCGGTCTGGGTCGACGACCCTTACCTCAACCTCGACTACCACGTGCGCCGCACGGCGCTGCCGGCGCCGGGCTCCGAGGAGCAGCTGCGCAACCTGGCCTCGCGGATCTTCTCCCAGCAGCTCGACCGCAGCAAGCCGCTCTGGGAGCTGTGGCTGGTCGAGGGCTTCGAGGGCGATCGTTTCGCGATCGTCGGCAAGAGCCACCACGCTCTCGTCGACGGCGTCTCCGGAGTTGACATAACCACCGTCCTCTTCGACGTCGAGGAGGAGCCTGCGAACCCGCCGGTCCGCCCCCCCAAGTGGGCGCCGCGACCTGAACCGACCGACCTGGAGCTGCTGCGCGACGCCCTGCGCGAGCGCGCCACCAGCCCGCGTGAGATCGCCCGCGGCGTCCGCGCCGCGGTGCGGGGCCCGCGCCGGGTGCTGCGCGGCCTCGGCGCCACCGGCGAGCTGATCGAGACCGGCCTCTCGGCGCCGCGGACCCCGTTCAACGTCGAGATCGGCTCCCACCGCCGCCTCGCCTTCGTCCGCGCCGACCTCGACGACTTCAAGCGGGTCAAGGACGCGCACGGCGGCACCGTCAACGACGTCGTCCTCTCGGTCGTGACCGGCGCCCTCGGCAACTACCTGCGCGCCCGCGGCCACGACACCGAGGACCTGGAGCTGCGGGCGATGGTGCCGGTCAGCGTCCGGGCCGAGGAGGAGCGCGGCGCGCTCGGCAACCGGATCGCGGCGATGATGGCGCCGCTGCCCGTCTGGTGCGAGGACCCGGTCGAGCGGCTGCGGCTGGCGAGCGAGACGATGGGCGACCTGAAGGGCTCTGGCCAGGCGGTCGGCGCCGAAATCCTCACCCGGCTGACCGACTTCGCGCCGCCGACGATCGCCTCCCAGGCCGCCCGCCTGCAGCCTGCCCAGCGCTTCTTCAACCTCGTCGTCACCAACGTGCCCGGTCCCCAGTTCCCCCTCTACGTGCTGGGGCGCAAGATGGAGTCGATCTTCCCGATGGTGCCGCTGGCCCGCCGCCAGGCGCTCTGCGTCGGGATCATGTCCTACGACGGACAGGTCGACTTCGGCCTGGTCGGCGACTACGACGCGATGGCCGACCTCGACAGCTTCGCGCTCGACCTCGAAGGCGCGGTCCGGGAAGCGGTTGAGACGGCGCCCGAGTCGGCCGCGGGCACGGCGCGCAAAGCGCGGGTAGAGGCCGGCAACGGCGCTGTTCCAGTCCAGTAGTGCGAATAGCGCTCGCCCAGATCGACCCGACGGTCGGAGACGTCGCGGGCAACGCGGCGAAGGTCGCCGAGTGGATCCGCCGCGCGGAGGCCGAGGGCGCCGAGCTGGCGATCTTCCCCGAGCTCTGCATTCCCGGTTACCCGGCCGAGGACCTCTACCTGAAGCGCCACTTCGTCGAGGCCAACCGGGCGGCGGTGCAGGAGCTGGCACAGGGAGTCGGCGAGATGACGGCGCTGGTCGGCTTCGCCGAGCCGGCGGCCGGCGGCGGCGACCGCCGCTACGCGCACAACTCGCTCGCCGTCCTCTCGCGGGGCGAGGTGAAGGCCGTCTACCGCAAGAACCGCCTGCCCAACTACGCCGTCTTCGACGAGCAGCGCTACTTCCTGCCGGGCGATGAGCCGGCGACCGTCTTGGTCGCCGGGACCCGGGTCGGGCTGACCGTCTGCGAGGACCTCTGGGCCGAGGGGCCGCCCGCGTCGAGCGAGGCCGCGGAAGGGGCGAGGCTGATCGCCAATCCCTCCGGCTCCCCTTATCACCGCGGCAAGGGGGGCGAGCGCGAGGCGATGTTCGCCGAGCGGGCCCGTGCCTACGGCACCCACATCGCTTTCTGCAACCTGGTCGGCGGCCAGGACGAACTGGTCTTCGACGGCCACAGCTTCGTCGTCGACCCGAACGGCAGGGTCGTCGCCCGCGCCGCCCAGTTCGAGGAGGAGCTGCTGGTCTGCGATGTGCCCGGCGCCGGCCTCGGCCCACTCGTCGAGCCGCTGTCCGACCTGGCCGAGGTCTACGCCGCGCTGGTGCTGGGGCTGCGCGACTACGTGCGCAAGAACGGCTTCCGCCACGTCGGCCTCGCCCTCTCGGGGGGGATCGACTCGGCGCTGGTGGCGCTGCTGGCGGTGGATGCACTGGGGCCGGAGAACGTCAGCTGCGTGGTGATGCCCTCCCCCCACTCCAGCGACGACACCCAGGCCGACGCGCGGGAGATCGCCACCAACCTCGGCGCCAGGGCGATCGAGATCCCGATCGGGGAAGCGATGGCGGCCTACGACCAGGCGCTGGCCGAGCCCTTCGCGACCGTGGACGGCGGCGGTCTCGAGCCCCTCCCCCGCGATCCGGCCCGCCCCTCGGAGCCGGACCTCGCGGCGGAGAACATCCAGGCCCGGATCCGCGGCAACCTGATGATGGCTCTCTCCAACAAGCACGGCTGGCTGGTCCTGACGACCGGCAACAAGAGCGAGATGTCAGTCGGCTACGCCACCCTCTACGGCGACATGGCGGGCGGCTTCGCGGCGATCAAGGACGTGCCGAAGACCCTCGTCTACGACCTGGTCCGCCACCGCAACGCCAGCGCCGGGCGCGAGCTCGTTCCCGCCTCGGTGCTGGAGCGAGCACCGTCGGCGGAGCTGCGGCCCGACCAGCGCGACTCCGACTCTCTCCCTCCCTATGACCTGCTCGACCGCATCCTCGAGTCCTACATCGAGCGCGACCAGGGACGCGAGGAGATGATCGCCGCCGGCTTGCCGGCGGAGGTCGTTGACGACGTCGTCCGCATGGTCGACCGCTCCGAGTACAAGCGCCGCCAGGCGGCCCCCGGCATCCGCATCACGCCGAAGGCCTTCGGCCGCGACCGGCGCCTTCCCATAACGAACCGCTTCGGCGGTTAGGCCGCTGCCATACCGGCGCCTGACGGCGTCCTCGGTCGCTCGCGTGCAGAGCACGCCACGCTCCCTGCGTCCTAGTCAGGCTTGGTCTGGCAACGGCCTAACGGCGATAGTCATTTGCGCAAGCGCGCAAAGTCGGTCGTCTGCGTCCCTGACTTCCGCCTCCCAAACCCACGTCGTGCGGCCGCGGTGGCGGACGCGGGCTTGGACCTCGGCATGCCCCTCGGTGATCGGGCGGATGAAGCTGACCGAGATCGACTGGCCCATCGCGGCCATGCCGTCGCCCAGCACGGCAAGCGCCGTCGCGCGCGAGCAGACGCTCTCGATCAGGGTCGACATCACGCCGCCGTGCATCAGACCCACCGGCTGGCGCAGCTCGTTGCGCATCTGCACCCGCGCTCGGGCGCAGGCCGGATCGTCGTCCAACCACTCGGTCCCGACCATGGCGTCGAAGTGGGAGATGAGCCCGCGCGGATCGTCGGCCACGGCTGCGCACCTTATCCGGACGTGCCGCAGCTTAGAGTGCGCTGACTCCAAGTTCTCCCGACACTTCCCGGGAGGTCGATAGCCCTTCAAGCGAGACAGCCCCCGACCCAGCTGGGTCGGGGGCTGTCCGCGCTGCGACTCAGGCTCCTGGCTTCACGCCAATGAAGTTCAGAAAGGGAGTCGCATGACCAAGGATGACGTGCTGTTCGGCTATCGCCAAGCCCTCTTCGCCGAGGCCGCCCGCACAAGCGTCGCGCAGGCCTGCCGGCGCTTCGGGGTGCACCGCTCGACCTACTACGCCTGGAAGCGAGCGGTCGACCGCCACGGTCTGGAGATGCTGCGGCCCAGGGAGCGGCGGGCGCCGCGGATGCCCAACCAGCTCTCGAAGATGGTCGAGGAGCGGATCGTCGCCTTCTCGCTGGGCCATCCTGGGCTGGGGCCAAAGCGTGTCGCTTCAGAGCTCGCCCGTCCCCGCTGGGGCGGCATCGTCGTCTCCCCCAACGGGGTCTGGAAGGTGCTTTCCCGCCACGGCCTCAACACCCGCGCCAAACGACTGGGGTTGATCGCCGGCTACGCCGCTCCCTATGAGCCGCCGCGGGATCCCGGCCCAGAGCGCCACATCGACGTCTCCCGCCCCGGCGAGCTGGTCGGGATCGACTGCTTCTACGTCGGCCGCCTGCAGGGCACCCAGGGATCGATCTGGCAGCTCACCGCGATCGACGTCGCCTCCTCCTATGCATGGGCGGAGCTGGTGGTCTGCAAGGAAGGAAAGCCCGCTAACCCCAGCGCCAAGCAGACCTCCAAGCTCGCCCGGCGAGTCGCCAAGGACCTGCGCGAGGCCGGTTGGCACTTGGAGCGCTTCCTCTCCGACAACGGCAACGAGTTCAAGGGCGAGTTCTCAGAGACCGTTGCCCGGCTGAAGGCGCGGCACACCCGAATTCGCGCCGGTCGCCCGCAGACCAACGGCAACGTCGAGGCGCTTCACCGCACGATCCTCGACGAGTGCTGGCGACCTTCCTTTGCCCGCTACCTCCACCCTGCGCTCTCCAGCCTCAGACGCGACCTTGAGGAGTACCTGCGCTTCTACAACTTCGAGCGCATCCACCACGGCCGGCTGACAGCCGGCCAGATCCCGGCGGACATCGTCTACGGTGCCCGCAAGATGGAGGTCAGATGAGCCGTGGGTGTCGGCACATCTTGGAGTCAGTGCAGCTTAGAGGGCCATATGGGTACCTAAGCTGCGGCACGTCGCTTCAAGGCGCATCGCGTAGGGTTCAGCGCCCGTGCCGCTGAGCGACGACCAGAGGGCGCTGCTGCGACTGCTCGCGCAGCGCGAGGAGGGCTACGGCGACATCGCCGCCCTGATGGGGTTGAGCGTGGAAGAGGTGCGCAGCAAGGTGAAGGGGGCGCTCAGTGCCTTGGACGAAGGGGGTTCGGCCGCGGGTCCTGTCGTGGGGCAGGACTCCTCGTCCTCGCAGGCTGCGGGCGAGGAGCCCAGCCCCACGCCACCCCCGGCAGAAACGCCTTCTGTTCCACGTCGAGAGCCCCTTCGCCCGCCGCGTGAAGCTGCCTCTGCCCCGGCCGTGGCAAGGCGTCGGCCGGTTCTCCCTCGGGGGCGGCGGCTCTGGGAGCTGCTCGGCGGCGCCTTGGTCGTGCTGCTGATCGTCCTCTTTGCCACCGGCGCGATTGACATCGGCGGCGACGATTCGAGTTCGGACGACGCCAGCTCGGCGGCGCTGCAGGACGGGGCGCTCGATACCGCTGATGGCAAAATCACCCAGGCGGCGCTGGAGCCGGTCGGGGGCAGCGATGCGGAAGGCCAGGCGCTGTTCGGGAGGCTGGGCAAACAGGTGGTTCTGCAGGTCCTGGCCGAAGGCCTCGAGCCGAGCGCGAGCGGCGAGAACTACGCGATCTGGCTCTACCGCTCGCCGAAACTGGCGCTGCGGATCGGCGCCGTCGACGTCGGCGAGAACGGCAAGCTCGCGGCGCGCTTCCCGCTGCCGACCGAACTGCTGGCGCTCGTGGCCAGCGGCTCGTTCAAACAAATCCAGGTTTCGCACACCGCCAACGCGGCCTACAAGGCCGAGGTCGCCGCCGCCAAAGGTCAGCAGCGCCTGCCCCGCTACACCGGCGAGACTGTGCTGAGCGGCGAAATAGTCGGCCCCTTGGTCCAAGCCGGCGCCGAAGGAAGCTAACCCGAAGGAAGCAGCTTCCCTGGGTTCATGATCCCTGTCGGGTCGAGTCGCTCCTTGACCGCGCGCAGGGCGTCGATGCCAAGCGGGCCGACCTCGGCCTCCATGTAGGGGGCGTGGTCGCGGCCGACGGCGTGGTGGTGGGTGATCGTGGCGCCGCTGGCGACGATCGCCTCCGAGGCGGCGCGCTTCACCGCCCGCCACTGCTCCAGCTCCTCCCCGTGCCGGGAGCGGGCGATGAAGGTGCAGTAGAGGGAGGCGCCGTCGGCGTAGGCGTGGGAGAGGTGGCAGAGGACCAGCCCGGGCGTGCCCTGGGCGGCAAGCGAGTCGCGGATCGCGCCGCCGACGGCCGCTCGCAACTCCTCCAGCCGGGCCCAGGTGTGCGAGGTCTCCAGCGTCTCGACGATCGCGCCGGCATCCATCAGCGTGTCGCGCAGGTACGGGCCCTGGAAGCGGCCGTGCTCCCACGAGCGCCCGGCCGCCTGGCCGAGGTAGGCGGCTCCGCCCCTTCGCAGCTCCCGGACGGCCAGGGCCCGGCGGCGGGCAACGGACTCCTCGTCCCCCTCGATCCCGACCACGATCAGGCAGCCCTCGCTGCGGCGGCGCAGCCCGAGGTAGCGTCCGAACAGCGCCCCGGCGATTCCGCGCGGGCCGGAGAGCGCCAGCGAGGCCCGCGTCTCCTCCTCGTCGGAGACGCGGATCACGTCGGGCAGCCCCGGGCCCTGCGCCAGCGTCCGCACGATCTCGGCGCCCGCCTCGAAGCTCTCGGCGATCCAACCCTCGTAGCGCCGAACCGCCGGCGCCGGTCGGACCCGCACCGTCACCTCGGGGATCACGCCGAGGATTCCCTCGGAGCCGACGACCAGCTCACGCAGCGAGGGCCCGGCGGCGGTGTGCGGCGTCTCCAGAGTTCGCAATTCGCCCACCGGCGCCAGCAGCCGCACGGCGCCGACCACGTCGTCGAAGCGCCCGTAGCCATTCGAGGACTGCCCGGCCGAGCGGGTGGCGGCGAAGCCGCCGATCGTCGCGTACTCGAACGACTGCGGGAAGTGGCCGAGGGTGATGCCACGCTCGGCGAGCGCCGCCTCCGCCTCGGGCCCGCGCAGGCCCGCACCGAGCCGCGCGGTGAGCGAGCGGTCGTCGACCTCGACCCCACGCAGGCGCGAGAGGTCGAGGCTGACCAGGCGCAAGTGGGACCCGCGCAGCGGCTCGACGCCGCCGACGACGCTGGTGCCACCGCCGTAGGGGACGACAGCGATCCCTTCCGCGGCGCAGAGCTCGAGTACGCGCCGTACCGCCTCGGCGTCGGCTGGCACCAATACTGCGTCCGGCGCCGCCTCGAGCTGGCCGCTGCGCACCCGCACCAGGTCGGCATAACCGCAGCCGGTTGCGTGACGCAGCCTGTCCTCGGTCGAGATGAAGACGCCATCCGCTCCCACGGCCTCGACCAGTGAGGCGGGGAGCGGCGCGAGATCGGGCAGCTCGAAGCCGTCCAGATCCGCGCTGCGCGGCGACGGGATCAGCTCGCCGATCCACTCCCCCAGAGCCGCTCGCGCCTCGGCATCCAGCTCCGGCGCAATTGCCGGATCGCCCCAGCCCCACCACTTCGAGTCTCGTCGCGGTTGGATCACCAGCCGATCCCGGCCCTCATCGCGACGCTCCAAGCGCCGCTTCGATTCCGTCGAGCGCCTGCTCGAGGATCTTGCCCTGGCCGCCGCGCATCATCGTCGAGCCGAGGCGGGACAGCCCGCGCAGGGTCTGGTTCGAGGAGAGCGAGACCTCGGTCCCCCCGCCGGCCGCTCGCAGCCCGATCTCGACCTTCGAGCTGCGCAGGTGGCGTTCGAAGGGCGTCCCCTCCAGCTGCTGCTCCCAAACGTAGCGCTCGCCCTCGGCGGCGCTGAGGCAGCGGTAGTCGGCCCGCACGCCGCGGCCCTCGGCGGTCTCCAGCACCATCGTCCACTGGCTGCGGCGCCCGCCCGGCTTGCGGTCGACGTTCTCGACCCGCGTCGTGCGCGGCCACCAGCGCGGCAGGCTGTAGGGGTCGGAGACGAGGTCCCAGACCTCGTTGGGCGGCGCACCGACGGTGCGGCTGCGGGTGACCCGGGGCATCGAGGGCTGCGCCCTCAGTCTCCGGCGAGGCGGCGCAGGTCGCGCACCAGCAGCAGGTGCTTGAGGTGGCTGACCGTCGCCGCCAGGCTCTCCAGGCTCTCCAGCGCCTCCTTGCGGCGCTCCGGGTTGCGCGAGCGCAGCGACGGGCCGAGCAGCGCTTCCAGCAACTGCGACTCGCGGTCGGCGGAGGAGCGGAAGACGCGCAGGTTGCGCGCCCCGACGCCGACCCTGGACAGCTCGTTGGCGGCGCGGACGATCTCGCGATCGGTCTCGTCGTAGACGGTCCTGCCGTCGCGCTTCGCCGGCTCGACGATGCCGAAGTTCTCCAGCTCGGCGATCAGCTCGGCGCGGGCGCCGGTCTCCTCGATCAGCTCGTCGAGGTCGAGGTAGGCGTTGGAGGTGTTGACGAGGATCGCCCGCCGCACCGCCCCCGCCGCCGGGCGACGGTCGCCGCCGCTGCCGGAGAAGTCGAGGTCGCCGCCGGCCGCCAGCTCCTGCCGGATCACCCGCAGCGGCAGGAACTCGTCGCGTTGCAGGCGCAGGATCGTCCGCAGCCGCTCGACGTCGGACTGGCTGTAGAGGCGGTAGCCGCCGGGCGTGCGTCGCGGGCTCAACAGCTTCTGGTCCTCGAGGTAGCGGATCTTGGAGATCGAGATGTCGTCGAACTCGCCCTGCAGGATCTTGCAGACGGCGCCGATCGTCAGCGCCTTGCGCGGGCGCGAGTCCCGCTGGCGGTGCTGCTGCTCGGAGACGGCCATCGCTGCCCCTACTTCTCCAGGTAGCTCAGCTTGTACTTGCCGACCTGGATCTCGTCGCCGTCGGCGAGCAGGTGCGACTCGATCCGGCGGCGGTTGACGTAGGTGCCGTTGAGCGAGCCGAGGTCGTCGATGTAGAGGCCGTCGCGGCGGCGCACCAGCAGCGCGTGGTTGCGGGAGACGGTGACGTCGTCGAGGAAGACGCCGGCGTCGGGGCTGCGGCCAATGCTGATCCGGTCCTCGGCGATCGTGAAGCTCTCCCCCGCGCGGCCGCCACCGGCGCGGATCACCAGCGCCGCACCCTCGCGCTCGACGACCTGGTCGATGTCGATCGGCTGCATCTCGCCGGTGTCGTCGACTGTGTAGGTCATCGTCGTCGGCTCCTCGCCGCCCTCGGAGGGGCCGCCGAGGTAGGCGCCGCACTTCTGGCAGTAGTTGGCTCCCTCGGGGTTGACGAACCCGCAGTCCGGACAGTGGGCGGCCATCGCACGCTCCTCCTCAGGCCGCCGGCTCGTCCTCGGGTGGCTGCTGCTGCGCCTTGCCGGCGAGGATGTCGGTCAGCTGCGCGACGTCGTCGCCCGAGATCAGCGAGTCGCCGCTTTCGCGCTTGTGGCGCAGACGGGTGACCAGCTCGGCGCGCAGGATGTCGATCTTGCCGTGCAGGACCCGGCGCCTGTAGGAGATCTCGTTCTCCTCCTCGGTGAGCTTGTCGATCAGCTCTTTCAGCTCTTCGTCGCTGAGAGAGCCGAGATCGGGAAAGGTGTCCTCCATCTCACTCCTCGATCGGGGAGGCCTTTGCCTCCGTTGGCCGCTGCGGCGATTATAGGTGCGCGGGCCAAAGGTTCAACTGCAGGTTGAAGGTTTATCGAAAGTGGGTGGGACCTTGCGCCGCGCGGGCGGCTCGAACTTCGCGCAGGCCGGTGCGGGCGTAGAGAGCGGTGGCGAGGATCGCCAGAGCGACGCCGCCGATCAGCAGCGCCGCCGGCACCCAGCCGTCGAAGACGAGGGCGAAGAAGATCCCGCCCATGATCGGGAAGACCGAGATCCGCCCCGGCCAGTTGACCGTGAGCCGGACTCCGTGTCGCAGCCCGTACTGGGCGAGGACCAGCATCGCCAGCTCGCGAGCGACGAGCAGGGCCAGCGCCCAGCGGGGCAGCAGCTCGAAGTGCCAGCAGACGACGGCGCCGGAGAGGATCGTGAGGCGGTCGATCAGGGGATCGAGCAGGGCACCGAGCCGGCTGTACTGGCCGGTGACGCGGGCGATGAAGCCGTCGACGTAGTCGCCGGCGGCGATCAGCCAGAAGATCGCAGCCGCGGCGGTGTCCCTCCCGTCGCCGGACTCGAAGGCCAGGTAGAGAAAGACCGGCAGCCCGGCGAGGCGCAGGTAGCTGACCAAGTTGGGCAGCGTCCAGGGGTTGAGCGGCTCGCCCTCGCGGGTCTGCTGCGGTGGCGGACCGCTGCGGTCAAGCCCGAAGAGGCGGCGGATCCGGCCGCGCCCGAAAGGCGCCGTATCAGCCATCGGCGCCGCGGAGGATCGCCAGCGCCCGCTCGGCCGCATCCTCGACCGGCAGCTCGTGCTCGGCGCCCGAGGTGCGCTCGCTCGCCTCGACGACTCCCCGCGCGAGCCCGCGGCGGCCGACGACGACCCGCAGCGGACAGCCGAGCAGCTCGGCGTCGGTCAGCTTCTCCCCCGGCCCTGCGTCGCGGTCGTCGTAGAGGACGTCGGCGCCGGCCTCTCGCAGCTGCTCGTAGAGGCGGTCGGCCGCCTCGCGCTCCGCCTCGCCCGCCTTGGCGAGCGAGACCAGGTGCACCTGCCAGGGAGCCAGCGGGCGCGGCCAGACGATCCCGCGCTCGTCGGCGTCCTGCTCGATCGCGGCGGCGACCACGCGGGCCGGGCCGATCCCGTAGCTGCCCATGACGATCGGCCGTTCGCTGCCGTCCTCGTCGAGGTAGGTGGCGCCGAGCGGCTCCGAGTAGCGAGTGCCGAGCTTGAAGATGTTGCCGATCTCGATCGCCGGCTCGATCACGATCGCGCCGCCGCCGGGCGCCGTGTCGCCGGCCTCGACCGTGCGCACGTCGACCTCCTCGAACTCGAAGTCGCGCCCGGGCTGGACCCCGCGCAGGTGGGCATCGGGCCGGTTGGCGCCGGTGACGAAGGACTCGCCCTGGATCGCGGCGTCCTTCAGCAGCGGCAGGCCGGCGCCGACCGGGCCGACGAAGCCGACCGGTCCCAGCTCCGCCTCGATCTCCTCGGCCCCAGCCGGGCGAAAGTCGGCGCCGAGCGCGTTGCGCAGCTTGATCTCGTTGAGGCGGTGGTCGCCGCGGACGAGCACCAGGACCGTCCCCCGCCCCTCGACGACGACCGGCATCGCTTTGATCAGCGCCCCGGTGGGAACGCCGAGCGCGCCCGAGACCTCCTCGACCGTGGTCAGGCCGGGCGTCGAGACCCCCTCTGGCTCCTCCAACGACGGCGGCAGCTCCACGGGTTGCGGCTGTGCCGAGGCGATCTCGACGTTGGCCGCGTAGCCGGGCGCCAGCGCCACCTCGTTCTCGCCGGCCGGGCACGGAGCCATGTACTCGTGCGCCCCGGAGCCGCCCATCATTCCGACGTCGGACTCGACCCGGTGCCAGCGCAGGTCGCAGCGGTCGAAGATCCGGGCGTAGGCCTCGCTCTGCGCTTCATACGAACGCGCCAACCCGTCCTCGTCGCGATCGAAGGAGTAGGCGTCCTTCATCGTGAACTCACGCGTGCGCAGCACGCCGGCGCGCGGCCGCGGCTCGTCGCGCTCCTTGGTCTGGATCTGAAACATCATCAGGGGCAGGTCGCGGTAGGAGCGGACCTCGCGGGCGACGTGGTAGGTGACGCACTCCTCGTGCGTCATCGCCAGCACCATCGGCGCCCCCTTGCGGTCTTCGAGCTTGAACAGCTCGTCGATCCCGTAGCGCCCGGTCTTCTCCCACGGCTCAGCGGGCTGCAGCACCGGCATCAGCATCTCCTGACACCCGATCCCTTCCATCTCCTCCCGAATGACCGCTTCCACCTTGCGGTGGACCTTCCAGCCGGCAGGGAGATAAGTCCAAAGCCCCGCCCCCAACTGCCGGATCAACCCGGCCCGAACCATGAGCTTGTGAGAGACAGCCTCCGCGTCACTGGGCGGGTCCTTCAGCGTGGGCAAGAACGTCTGGCTGAGTCGAGTCACGGGGGAAACCTATCCGGCCCCCGGGCGGCTAGGCCCGCGTGAATCGCCTCCCCGCCGTCGGCGAAGCCTCCTCGTCGAGCAGCACGCGGTCCGACTCGCCCTTTTCGGCCGCTTCGTGCTCCATCTGCGCGATCCGCTCCGGCGTCAGGTCACCGGCGTTTTCCTCCTCGATCTTCGCCAGCCAAGCCCCGCCCTCGGCGGATTTGGCCTCGTCGACCTCGACCTTGCCGCGGTCCAGCGACTTGTCGATCTCCTCGAAGAGGGCGTCGACCAGGCTCGCCTGCGGCACCTTCCGCAGCGGCTTGCCGTGGGCGAAGATCAAGCCCTCGTTCTTGGCGCCGGTGATGCCGAAGTCGGCGTGGCTGGCCTCGCCGATCCCGTTCACGGCGCAGCCGAGCACGGCTACCTCGATCGGCTCCGCGTAGGCCTCCAGGCGCTGCTCGATCTCGGCGACGACCGAGTCCATGTCGAACTGGAGGCGCCCACAGGTCGGACAGGCGATCAGGACCGGCCCGCGCTCACGCAGCTGCAATGCCTTGAGGATCTCCCAGGCGACCTTGACCTCTTCCTCGGCGTGGAAGGTCGAGAGGCTGATCCGAATCGTGTCGCCGACCCCGTCGGCGAGCAGGGTGCCGAGCCCGACCGCGGATTTGAGCGAGCCCGACCACTTGGTCCCCGCCTCGGTGATCCCCAGGTGCAGCGGATACGGAATCTTCTCGGCCAGCATCCGGTTGGCGGCGATCGTGTTGGGGACGTTGGTCGACTTGATCGAGACCTTGAAGTCCTCGAAGCGCAGGCTCTCCATCAGCTCGACGAACTCGACCGCCGCGGCGACCAGGGCCTCGACCGGCGCCTCGCGCTCGAGCTCGTGCAGGTGCTTGGGCAGCGAGCCGGAGTTGACGCCGATCCGCATCGGCACGCCCGCGGCGATCGCCCGCTCGGCCACCTCGGCGACTTTCTCGCGGCCACCGATGTTGCCGGGGTTGAGCCGGATGCAGTGGGCGCCGGCGTCGATCGCCTTCAGCGCCAGCGTGTGGTTGAAGTGGATGTCGGCGATCACCGGGATCGGCGATTCTTTGACGATCGTCCGCAGCGCCTCGGCGTCGTCGTCGCGCGGCACCGCCACCCGGACCAGGTCCGCGCCGGCGTCTGCGACCTTGCGGATCTGCTCCATCGTCGCCGCCAGGTTGGCGGTCTCGGTCTTGGTCATCGTCTGCACCGCGACCGGGGCCCCGCCGCCGATCGGCACGCCGCCGACGAAGATCTGCCGCTTCGAGGCCACGAACCAAGCGTATCGGGACAGCTGTGTGGCCGACCGCTGTCAGCCAGACGGGCGTCGGCTACCATGAACGAATGGGTACCCGAACCGGCGCCACGGCAATGGCGCCCGGCGGGGGCAGGCGGTGGACGCTCGTCCTGCCGCTCCTCGTCGCGGTCGCCGGCTTGCTGCTGACCGCTGCGCCAAGCCGAGCTGACTTCCATCTGATGTCTGTCCGCGAGGTCTACCCGGGCGCCGCAAACGACAGCTACGTGACGCTGCAGATGTACAGCCCTGGCCAGACCAACCTCAACGGCCACCAGATAGCGGTCTATGGACCGACCGGATCCACGGTCACGACCTTCACCTTCTCGGGCGGGGTCGCTAAAGGCGAAAGCCAGCGAACCGTTCTAGTCGCCGACGACGGTTACGCGGCGACCTTCGAAAGCGGTCCGGCGCCGGACCGTACGCACGCGGCGCTGAACGTCCCTTCCACCGGCGGCGCGGTCTGTTTCGTATCCGTCGACTGCGTCTCCTGGGGGAGCTTCAGCGGCAGCATCAGCCCGCCGCCCGGCTCACCCGCGCTGCCCGGCGGTGTCGCCCCCGGCTCCGCCCTGCGGCGCACCGTCAGCGGCGGCAGTTGCTCCAATCAGCTCGACGCTGCCGACGACACCGACGACTCCGAAGAAGACTTCACCCTCCAGGCGCCCCACCCGCGCAGCAACGCGTCGACCGTCGAGGAGGGAGCGACCTGCACGCCGTCGCAGCTCCCCACCGCGACGATCGACTCAGGCCCCGCGAACCTGACCAAAAGCACCAGCGCCTCCTTCACGTACCACTCGACCCCTGCCGGCGCGAGCTTTATCTGCAAGCTCGATGCGGCCGCCTATCAGCCCTGCGGGGCGGCCAGCACCGACTATCCGGGCCCGCTAGCCCAGGGCAAACACAGCTTTCGGGTTCGCGCCGAAAACGCAAATGGGACGGGCGCCCGCGACGTCCACGAATGGACCATCGACACGACCGCGCCGACCGCGGAAATCAAAACCCAACCACCTGACCCAAGCCCCGGCGACAGCGTCAAATTCACCTACGGCGCGAATGAGGGCGGCTCGAGCTTCGAATGCAGCCTGGTGCCGCTTGCACAATCCCCCAACTTCAGCAGCTGCCTGGCGACGGGAAAGACCTACACGAACGTCGCCGACGGCGAATACACGTTCGAGGTTCGGGCCAGCGACAAAGCCGGCAACCAGGGGGCTGCCGACTCCTATTCCTGGGAGGTCAAAAATTCGCTCAACGACAAAACGCCGCCGCAGACGACGATCGTCGCCAAACCGCCGAACCCAAGCACCAGCCCGAACGCCTCCTTCGGCTACGAATCGGACGAGCCGGGGTCGAGCTTCGAATGCAAGCTGGACGGCGGCGCCTTCGTCGGCTGCGAATCGGCCGGGGTCACCTACTTCGGCCTGGAGAACGGCCCGCACAGCTTCCAGGTGCGGGCCAGGGACGCGATCGGCAATCTCGATGAAAGCCCCGCCGATTACAGCTGGGACGTCGCAGTGCCCGCGTTCGAACCGCCGCCCATCCTGCCACCACCGCTACCTGAGCTGGCCTCCATTGCGCTCGGGGCGTCTCCGCAGACGATCCTGACCACCAAGCCCGGCGCCGTGACCAGGGATCGCACGCCGACCTTCCGCTTCCGCTCGAACGTGGCGGGATCGAGCTTCGGCTGCAAGGCCGACCGCGGCGCCTTCCGGCCCTGCTCTTCGCCGTTCACGGCGAAGACGCTTGCCTTCGGCGCTCACACCGTGCAGATCCGCGCCGCGGCAAACGGGTCGGTCGATTCCACCCCGGCGAAAAGCAGCTTCCGGGTCGCCAAAGGGAAAGGGAAAAAACCGCGATGAGGCGTAACGCCTCGTCGCCCTAGCGGACCTCGAAGCCCTCGCCGGTCAAGCGGCCGATGTCGTTCGAGAGGCCGATGAAGAAGAGCATGATCACCAGCACGAAGCCGATTACGCCGGCGCGCTCCATCACCGAGAAGGGGACCGGCGATCCGCGCACCTTCTCGACCAGGCTCCAGAAGATGTGGCCGCCGTCGAGGGGCAGGAAGGGGAAGAGGTTGATCAGGCCCAGCGAGAGGCTGACGACGGCGAGAAGGATCAGCGCTTCGCGGGTGCCGAGCTCGTCGATCACCTTGTCGGCGGTGGCGCTGACGCCGACGACCCCGGAGACCTGCTTGCGCTGCTCCTCTTCGAAGAGCCTGGCGAAGACGGTGACCGTCTTGCTGGTGACGAGCCATACACCGTCGGCTGCGCGCTGGGCGGCCCCGCCGGGGCCGAGGTCGGCCGGCTCGGTGCCGTAGGCGAAGCCGATCCTGGTCCGCTCGACCGCCGGGTCGTATTCGGGCCGCACCGCGAGCGTCATCGGCTCGCCGTCGCGGCGAACGATCAGCAAGGCCGGCTTTGCGGCCCTGCAGCCCTCGACCTGCCTGCCCGCGCAGCGGTGGGACGAGATCTGCTCGACGAATTTTTCACGGCGCCCCGCGAGGCTGTCGCCGCGATATCTGTGGCCGTCGACGGCGACGATTTCATCTCCCGGTTTCAGGACCGCCGCGGCAGGCGTGCCTGGCACGATTTCTCCGACCTTTTGAGTGGCGTCGCTCGCGCCAAAGGCGAGCGCGAAGAGGATCGCGAAGGCCAAAACGATGTTGACCGCGGGCCCGGCGCCGATCACGACGATCCGCTTCCAGACCGGCTGGTCGTAGTAGCCGCGGCCCTGGGCCTCGGGCGGCAGCTCCTCGTCGGGGTTCATGCCGCTGATCTTCACGAAGCCCCCCGCCGGGATCGCCCCGATCCCGTACTCGGTCTCGCCCCGTTTGATCGAGACCAGCTTCGGCGGGAAGAAGAGGAAGAAACGCTCAACCCGCATCCCGGTCGCCTTGGCGGCGAAGAAGTGGCCGGCCTCGTGCAGGATCACCAGCAGCGAGAAGCCGAGGACGATCAGCACCCAGCTCATACCCTGGCCAACTCCCCGACGTGCTCTTCGGTGCGGCGCCGGGCTTCGGTGTCTGCCGCGAACAGCTGCTCGAAGTGGGTGACTTCTTCGGCCGGCATCTCCTCCAGCACCGCCGCGATCGCGGCCGGGATCGCCGGGAAGCCGATCCGCCCGTCGAGGAAGGCGCCGACCGCGACCTCGTCGGCGGCGTTGAGAACGCACGGCGCCGTCCCCCCCGCCCTGCCCGCCTCGAGCGCGAGGCGGAGGCAGGCGAACGTCTCCAGGTCGGGCTGCTCGAAGGTCAGCTCGCCGACCGCGGCGAGGTCAAGCCGTGGCACCTCGACGTCGGCTCGCTGCGGGAAGTGCAGGGCGTAGGAGATCGGCACCCGCATGTCCGGGTAGCCGAGATGGGCCAGCGTGGCGCCGTCGTTGAGGTCGATCAGCGAGTGGACGATCGACTGCGGGTGAACGACGACCTCGATTCGCTCGTAGGGCACGCCGAAGAGGTGATGCGCCTCGATCGCCTCGAACCCCTTGTTCATCAGCGTCGCCGAGTCGATCGTGATCCGGCCGCCCATCCGCCAGGTCGGGTGGGCAAGCGCGTCGTCGACGCTGACCTCGCCGAGGTCGGTGCGGCCGCGGAAAGGCCCGCCCGACGCCGTCAACACCAGCCGCTCGACCGTGCCCGGCTGCTCGGCGCCGACGAGTTGAAACAGGGCCGAGTGCTCGGAGTCGACCGGCAGCAGCCGCGCCCCGGTCGCCTCGGCGAGCGCCATCGTCAGCTCGCCGCCGACGACCAGGCTCTCCTTGTTGGCGAGGGCGACGTCGATTCCCTCGCTGAGCGCGACCACGGTCGGGCCCAGGCCGGCCGCACCGACCATCCCGTTGAGGACGAGATCGGCCCCGCCGGTGGCGATCAGCTCGCGCACACCCTCCTCGCCGGCGAGCACGCGCCCGTCCCAGGCCGAGCGAGCCCGCTCGGCCGCCTCGGCTTCGGCGAGCGCCACCGTCGGCACGCCATGCTGCCGCGCCTGCTCCAGCAGCGCCTCCCAGCTCGATCCGGCGGCGATGCCGACGACCTGGAGCTCCTCGGAGCCGGCGACGATCTGCAGCGCCTGGGTCCCGATCGAGCCGGTAGCCCCGAGTATCACCAGCCTCTTCATCGAGCACAGAGCATAGGGACGGCACGGCCGTTACCCGCCACCAAACTGCAATTGCACGTGTATAGGACGTGCAATTGCAGTTTCGTCGTCAGTAGACGAACTGGACCGAGAGGTAGTAGCCGACGACGATCGTGAAGAGGACGGCGTCGAGGCGGTCGAGCAGCCCGCCGTGGGGGCCGAAGACCCTGCCGGTGTCCTTGCGGCCGAGGTCGCGCTTGACGAGCGAGGCGAAGAGATCGCCGACCGGGCCGATCGCGGCGACGGCGGCGCCGATGATCAGCGCGTCGACACCCGAGAGCCAGTCCTGGTAAAGGCCGGCGAACCAGAAGGCCATCGTGCCGATCAGGAAGCCGCCGACAAGGCCCTCGATGGTCTTGTTCGGCGAGAGACTGGGGGCGATCCGGTGCGAGCCGAACATGCGGCCGGTTGCGTAGGCGCCGGTATCGGTGGCAAAGGTGCCGATCAGGACGTCGATCAGCAGCGCCGCGCCATGGTCGGGCAGGTCCCGCAGCAGCACCGCGTGGACCAGCGGCAGACCGATCCAGATCGTGCCCAGCACGGTGATCCCCATCGAGGCCGTCACCCCTTCGCGGTGCTGGCGGTCGGCGCCGAAGAAGAAGAGCAGCGGGAAGGCGGCGGTGCCGACCAGGAGGACGTTGAAGGCGGTACCGAAGTGGGCGGCGAGGACCATCGCCGCCAGGGCGAGGTAGGCGGCGATCTGGATCGGCCGGAACGGCGCCGTCATCACGAAGTACTCGCGCAGGCAGACGAGGCCGATGGCGACCATCGCGAGCGTGAAGGGAAGGCCGCCGGCGACGCTGATCGCGATCGCGAAGAGGATCCAGGGGATCGCGAAGAGGATCCGCCGCGCCGTCTCGCCGCGCAGGGCACGACGGCGGGCCGATGGCTGCGACGGCCGCGGCTCCCGCTCGACGTCCTCGTCCTCGAGCCCCTCGAAGAGGTCGACAGCCCGCTCGAAGTCGATCCCCCGGCGCTGCTCCTGCTCCGGCCGCTCCCCCCCTCGGCCCTCCTTGCCCGGCCTCTCACCCCCCGACTCCATCGCTAGCTCCTCGCTCCGAAGCGCCGCTGCCTCGCCTCGAACTCGCGCAGGGAGTTCTCGAACGCCTCGCGGCCGAAGTCGGGCCAGAGCTCGTCGCGGAAGACCAGCTCCGAGTAGGCGCACTGCCAGAGCAGGTAGTTGGAGAGCCGGCGCTCGCCGCTGGTTCGAATCAGCAGGTCTGGGTCGTGCATCTCGGGCGCGTAAAGAGAGTGGCGGAACTCCTCTTCGGAGCTCCCCTCGAAGCTTCGCGCCGCATCGACGATCTCCGCTCGGCCGCCGTAGTTGAAGGCGACGAAGAGGACGATGCGCTCATTGGCCGCCGTCTCCGCTTCGGCCCAGCTCATCCGCTCGACCAGGTCGGCATCGACTCCCTCGCGGCGCCCGACGAAGCGCATCCGCACGCCTTCGTCGCGCAGCTCCGGCGTCTCGGCGTCGATCCGCTCGCCGAACATCCGCATCAGCCCCTCCACCTCCTCCGCCGGCCGCGTCCAGTTCTCGGTCGAGAAGGAGAAGACGGTCAGCTCCTCGATCCCCAGCTCGGCGGCGTCGCGCAGCCGCGCCTTGACGGTGTCGGCTCCGGCCCGGTGCCCCTCGACGACCGGCAGGCCCCGCTGCTGGGCCCAGCGCCCGTTGCCGTCGGTGATGATCGCTACGTACCGCGCGGAGGCGCTCACACCTCGAGGATCTCTGCTTCCTTGCCCTTCAGCAACTCGTCGATCTCGGCGATCGCCTCGTCGGTGTGCTTCTGCAGGGCACTCTCGGCTCGGCGCTCGTCGTCCTCGCCGGCTTCCCCCTCTTTCTTCAGGTCGCGCAGGTCGTGCATCGTGTCGCGGCGGATGTTGCGCACCGCCACGCGGCCCTCCTCGGCGACCCCGTGGACGACCTTGACCATCTCGCGCCGGCGCTCCTCGGTCAGCTCCGGCACCTGCAGGCGGATCACGCTGCCGTCGTTGCTCGGCGTCAGCCCCACGTCGGACTCCTGGATCGCTTTCTCGATCGCCCCGATCGAGCCCTTGTCGAAAGGGCTGACGGTGAGCAGCCGCGCGTCGGAGGTCGCCACGTTGGCCAGCTGCTTCAGCGGCGTCGGCGAGCCGTAGTAGTCGACCGTGATCCGGTCGAGCAGGTGCGGCGAAGCACGCCCGGTCCGTACCGTCGCCAGCTCGCCACGGCTCGACTCGACCGACTTCTGCATCCGGTCCTTAGCGTCTGCCAGCAGCTCGTCGATCAGCTCCACCGGGCTCCTCTTCTTCCCGTCACTCGGCGGCCTCGCTGGAGACCAGCGTGCCCACCCTCTCGCCGCGGACGATCCTATCTATGTTGCCCTCGTCCCCCATGTTGAAGACGTAAATCGGCAGGTCGTTGTCCATGCAGAGCGAGAGGGCGGTCGAGTCCATAACCTTGAGGCCGCGCTCGATCGCCTCGCGGTGGCCGATCGTCGGGATGAACTCGGCCTCGGGGTGGATCGCCGGGTCGGCGTCGTAGACGCCCTCGACGCCGTTCTTCGCCATCAGGATCGCCCCGGCGTGGATCTCCAGCGCGCGCAGAGCCGCCGCCGTGTCGGTGGTGAAGAACGGGTTGCCGGTGCCGGCGGCGAAGATGACGACGCGACCCTTCTCCAGGTGGCGCATGGCGCGGCGGCGGATGTAGGGCTCGGCGACCTCCTTGACGTCGATCGCCGACATCACCCTGGTGTGCTCGCCGATCTTCTCCAGCGCGTCCTGCAGGGTGAGCGCGTTGAGCACGGTCGCCAGCATCCCCATGTAGTCGCCGGTGGCGCGATCCATGCCGGCCGCCGCTCCCTGCAGGCCGCGGTAGATGTTGCCGGCGCCGACCACGACCGCGATCTCCACCCCGCGCTCGCGGACACCGGCGACCTGGGCCGCGATCCGCTGCACCTCGGCCGCGTCGGTGCCGTGGTCGCGCTCTCCCATCAGCGCCTCGCCGGAGAGCTTGAGCAGGATGCGGCTGAATTTGGGCTCGGAATCGCTCACTCGCCGACGCGAAAATACGCGAAGCGAGCTATTTGCACGTTCTCCCCCGTCTTCGCCGCCAGCTCCTGGCGCAGCTCCTCGATCGATTTCGAGTCGTGTTTCTCGGCGTTGACGTGGGCCTGATCGAGCAGCGCGACTTCCTTCGCCCACTTCGCCAGCTGGCCCTCGACGATCTTCTCGACCACGTTGTCCGGTTTGCCGTCCTCGCGCGCCTTCTCCTCGAAGACGCGTTTCTCGGCCTCGCGCTCCTCGGCCGGGATCTCCTCGGACGAGACGTACTGCGGCGCGCTGGCCGCGACGTGCAGCGCGACCTCGTAGGCGAAGGCCTTGAAGTCCTCGTTGCGGGCGACGAAGTCGGTCTCGCACTGCACTTCGACCATCGCCCCGACCTTGTCGTTGGCGTGGATGTAGGAGGCGACGACACCCTCGCTGGTCCCCCGCCCTTCCCGCTTCGCAGCCGAGGCCTGCCCCTTCACCCTGAGGATCTCAATGGCGCGATCAACATCCCCCTCAGCCTCACCGAGAGCCGCTTTGCAATCCATCATCGCAGCACCCGTCCGGTCCCTAAGAGCTTTTACGTCAGCGGCAGAGATGCTCATTGAGAGCCCTCCTGCTCCGGCGCGACAGGAGCCTGCTTAGCGGCTTCGCCTGCAGCTGGGGACGCCGGAGTCTGGGCCTTAGCCTCAGACGTCCCTCCCGCGGGTGGCGTGGGGTCTGGGGTCTCCTGCGCGTGCGCGGGAGACCCCTGCCCCGCGACAGGACCCGCGGGCCGGGGCGGCTGGACCTGAGCTGCTGCTGCTGCTGCTGCCTCCGCAGCTTTCGCAGCCGCTTCCTCGGCCTCCTTCCGCGCCTTCTCTTCCTCCTCGCGCTTCTTCCGCTCTTCTTCCTCTTTTTTGCGCCGTTCCATCTCCTCGGCGAGGCGCCGCTCCTCCTGGACCCGCCAGGTGCCCGCTCCCTCCTCGATCGCGCTGCCGATCGTGCCGATCACCAGCTGGCAGGAGCGGATCGCGTCGTCGTTGCCGGGGATCACGTAGTCGATCTGAGTCGGGTCGCAGTTGGTGTCGACCAGGCCGATGATCGGGATCCGCAGCCGCTCCGCCTCGCGCACCGCGATCTCCTCGGTTTTCAGGTCGGTGACGAAGACCGCGTCGGGAAGCCGGTCCATGTCCCTGACCCCGCCGAGGTTGTACTCGAGCTTTGCCAGCTCGGCCTGCATGCCCATCCGCTCCTTGGTCGGCAGCAGGGCCAGTTTCCCCTCCTCCTGCCAGCCGGTCAGCTCGTGCAGGCGCGAGATCCGGGCGGAGATCGTGTTGAAGTTGGTCAGCAGGCCGCCGAGCCAGCGCTGGCTGACGTAGGGCATCTTGCAGCGGTCGGCCCACTCCTTGACCGGCCCCCGTGCCTGCTTCTTGGTGCCGACGAACAACACCGTGCCGCCGCCGCTGGCCAGCTCGCCGGCGAAGCGGCGGGCGTTCTCCAGCAGCGCCTCGGTCTGAATCAAGTCGATGATGTGGATCCCGTCCAGCTCGCCGAAGATGTAGCGGCGCATGTTCGGGTTCCAGCGGCGCGTCTGATGGCCGAAGTGGACTCCGGCCTCCAGCAGCTCTTTGAGGCCTGCCTCTGGCATTTCTAAACGTCTCCTTGGTCTATTTGGTGAGGCCCTGCCGCCCTAGCCGGGACCCGGCCGCTGGGGCCGGTCAGGATCCGGGGCGAGTCGACAGGGGTAGAATTCGAACTGGTCGATTGTAGTGCGGAGCGCTTGGCTAGGCCGCTCGGGCCGACTCCAGCGCCGCGGCGAGGTCGGCGGGCAGCTCCGACTCGAAGCTGAGAGCCTCGCCGCCGAGCGGGTGGGCGAAGGCGAGCCGGTGCGCGTGCAGGAACTGCCTCTCCAGCCCGTACTTGCGAGCGCCGCCGTAGGTGGCGTCGCCGACGAGCGGGTGCCCGATCGCGGCGAAGTGGGCGCGGATCTGGTGGGTGCGGCCGGTCTCCAGCTTCGCCTCCAGGTAGGTCTCGGCGGCGAGCAGGTCGAGCACCTCGAAGTGGGTGCGGGCCTGGCGCGAGGCGGCGCCGGAGACGGCCATCCGGTGGCGCTGCTTCGCCGCCCGGCCGATCGGCGCGTCGATCGTCCCCGTGCGCGAGGCGAGGCGCCCCCGGGCGAGGGCCAGGTACACCCGTTCGACCTGGCGCCGCCTCACCGCCGCCTGCAGAGCGGCGTGGGCCTCGTCGGAGCGGGCGACGACGAGCAGGCCGCTGGTCTCCTTGTCGAGCCGGTGGACGATCCCGGGGCGCTCGGGATCGGCGCCGCCGCCGAGGATCTCGCCCAGCTCGTCGACCAACGTCGGCCCCTGGTGCGACGGCGCCGGGTGGACGACGAGGCCGGCCGGCTTGTCGACGACAGCCAGCGCCTCGTCGAGGTGGACGACGTGCAGCTCGCTCATCCCTCGGGCCGCTCGCGCAAATAGCTCAGTGCCATCGCGGCGACGCCGAGCGTGATCGCGACGTCGGCGAGGTTGAAGGGCGGCCAGGAGAGGACGTCGATGAAGTCGGTGACCTCACCGGCCCGCACCCGGTCGGCGAGATTGCCGAGGGCGCCGCCGGCCAGGAGGCCGATAGCGACCCACATCCAGGGCCGTGCCGGGTTGCTGGCGAAGAGGGCGCCGACGAAGAGCAGGGCAAGGACGGTGAGCGCGACGAGCGCTGCGCCGCCACCGTCGGCGAGGCCGAAGGCGACCCCCCGGTTATGGGCGAGGGTGAGGCTGAGGAGACCGAGAACATCGATCGTTTCGCCGGGGACGAGGTTGGACTCCACCGCCGCCTTGGCGGCCTGGTCGAGCACGACGACGAGTCCGCAGAGGGCGCCGGCCAGGCGCCAGGGTCGGTCGCTGCCCCGGCTCACCCGGCGATCAGGGCGACGACGATGCCCTGCAGGATGACGAGGACGATCACGCCCACGATCGGGCTGAGGTCGATCGCGAAGCCGCCGCCGCCGATCGGCGGAATGAAGCGGCGAAAGATGTTGAGGTAGGGGTTGGTCGTCTCGCCGATGAAGTCGAGCACCGCACGCAGCCACGGGTGGTAGGGCATGCGCGGGATCCAGGTGCTGAGGATGTTGAGGAAGATGAGGACGATGTAGACAAGGAAGAGGGCGCTGACGTAGTCGGCGACGTTGTCGCGGGTCACGGCAAAGAGCGTCACCAGCGCGCTCATCTCCGCATCCTCTCCAGCGAGGCCCGCACCGCGGCCTCGAACGCCTCTTTCGCCCCTTCTCGCTCGAGCGCCTCCAAGCCCGCTTCCGTGCTGCCGCCCGGTGAAGTGACAGCGACCCGGAGATCGGCTGGGCGTCGAGTACGCATCAGCGATCCAGTGCCCGCGGCGGCCTCGATCACCATTTTCTCGGCCAGCTTCTCCTCGAGGCCGGCGTCGACGCCGGCCTCGAGGAGCGCCTCGGCCACAAGGGCGAAATACGCCGGGGAGCAGCCCATCAACGCAGTGGCTACGTCGAATTGCGAGTCCGGCAACTCGATCACGCAGCCGAGGAGGTCCAGCTTCTCCCGAACCTCGGCGCTGAACTCCCCGGTAACGCATAGAACGCCTCCACCCACCTCCACCGCGAGGTTGGGCATGACTCGTCCGACTTCGGCCTCGGGAAATGCGGCTTCGACTTTCTCCAGAGGCGTCGCCCCCAAGATCGAGATGACGGATCCCGCGTCGCCCAGTTCCCCGGCTGCCTGCCGAAGGACGTCCGGCTTGACGGCGAGAACCACCACATCCGCCCGCTCCGCCAACTCCGCGTTAGAGCCAACGGCCTCACCACCGAGCTCTCCGGCCAGCTTGCGAGCCTTGCCGGCATCGGCGTCGGAGAACAGCATCCGCCCCCAGTGCCCGGCCCAACCGCTGGCCAGGGCCGCAGCCATGTTCCCGGACCCACAGAAGCCAACGATCATCTCGCGGAGACTAGCCGCGGCCGCAGGGGGAGCTACGACTGGTTGAAGAACCCTTTGTCAAGCAACCGAGCCTTCTCCTCCGCCGAGACCTCGACGTTCCGCGGCGTAAGCAGGAAAATCTTCTCGGCGATCCGCTGCATGCCACCCTCGAGCGCGTAGGTGAGCCCGGAGCAGAAGTCGATCATCCGCTTCGAGAGCTCGTGGTCGGTCGTCTGCAGGTTGAGGATCACCGGCACCGAGCGCTTGAACTGGTCGGCGACCTGCTGGGCATCGTTGAAGTTGCGCGGGATGACGAGGTGGACTTTGACGTCGGAGTCCTCGCCGACCGGCCGCAGGACGCGGGTGCGGGAGGCGGAGATCGGCTCGTCGTCGGCGAAGATGTCGTCGATCTCGTCGCGGCGGCCCCGCCGCGAGCTCGGCAGTCGCCTCACCTGCCCCGATTCGCGGCGCGCCTCGATCTCCTCGTCTTCGGGGCCGAAGTCATCGTCGTACTCAGGACCGTGGTCGTGCTCTTCCGCCAACCCGAAGTAGACCAGCGCTCTATGCCAGCTGTCGCGTAGTGCCATGCGTGCGTGTTTCGGCTCTTTGCAGCGGAATCCTCCAGGGATTATCCCCTATATGGGCGGGATCGGCCGGCGGGTCCTGTCGCGGGGCAGGGGTCCTCGTCCTCGCAGGCTGCGGGCGAGAACCCCAGACCCCGCGCCACCCGCCGGAGGATCCGTCACACATAGAGGGTGGTTCCCAGGCGGATGATGGTTGCTCCCTCCTGAACCGCTACACGCCAGTCCTGGGAAGTGCCCATCGACAGTTGCCTCAGATTGTGTTCAGCAGCTAGTCCGGCAAGGCGAGCGAAGTGGGGGCGCGAGGCCTCGGGATCGGTGCTGAAGGGGGGCATCGTCATCAGGCCGACGACGCGGACCGGGCAGCGGGCGATGAAGTCGCCCAGCTGGGCCGGATCGACGCCGGCCTTCCCCGTCTCGCCGGCGACGTTGACCTCGACCAGGATCTCGGTCTCGGAATCGCCGTGCCGCCCGAGCTGCGCGAGCGCCGAGTCGGAGGCGACCGAGTGGATCAGCCGGCAGAGCGGCAGCAGCTGCTTGACCTTGCGGCTCTGCAGGTTGCCGATGAAGTCCCATTCGAAGACATCGCCCCAGCGCTCGTACTTGGCGGCAAGGTCCTGCTGGCGGTTCTCGCCGACCAGCCGGACACCGGCCTCGGCCAGCGCGCCCATCTCCTCCAGCGGCACGTACTTGGTCGCCGCGAGGATCTCCACTTCCTCGCCGACAGCTTCCCGCGCCCGCTCCATCTTGGCGGCGATCTTGGCGGCGTCGAGGCCGTGGATCAGGCCGGGCATCGCTCAGGCCCCTCCCGTCTCCAGCCAGACGACGCCAGCCTGGCGCCCGGCGTGCTTGGCTTCGCGGCGATGGGAAAAGAAGCGCTCGGGCTCGCAGCTGGTGCAAAGGCCGGCGCTCTCGATCCGCTCGACACCGGCCTTGCGCAACAGGCGGCGGGCGACCTCGGGCAGATCGAGCATTGGTCCGGCGGCGACTCCATCGCCGAGGTCGGCGAAGGACGCGAGGGTCTCCTCCCCCACCTCGTAACAGCAGGAGCCAATGCCGGGCCCGATTGCGGCGTCGGTGGCGCCGACCGCTTCTACGCCGTTGGCGACGATGCCGCCGGCGAGGCCGCGCCAGCCACAGTGCAGCATCGCCACGCCGGCCGGGCCCGCCAGCGCCACCGGCAGGCAGTCGGCGGCGTAGACGAGCAGGGGCAGGCCGGGCTCGGCGGTGACGTGGCCGTCCGCCTCCGGCACGCTGCGGAGCGCCTTGTCGTGGAAGGCAAGCTCGGTGCCGTGGACCTGGCGCGCCGTCGCGATTCGGTCGGGTGCGAGCCCGAGCGCGGCCGCAAGCGGCGAGAGGCTCTCTTTCACCGAGCCGGCCGAGCGGGTTGAGAACGCGACCCGCGCGCCGGGCAGATGTGCCTCGAGCCACTCGACGTTTCCGGCCCTGCGCCACTCCATCAGGCGTCCGCCTCCCTCGCTGCCGCCAGCGCCGCTTCCAGCTCCTGGTCGCGCCCGTCGATCTCGCCGTCGAGCTTGCGGCGCAGCGCCTCCGCCAGCCCCCGTCCCAGCGCCGGCCCCTGCGAGACGCCGGCAGCGATCAGGTCCTCTCCGTCGATCTCGAGCCGGACCGAGCGCCACTCGGTTAGGTAGCGGTCCAGCCACTCGGCGCCGAGTGCACGCGCGAGGACGAGCTCGACGGGGTCGAGCCGGCGGGCCAGCTCGACTGCCTCCGACGGTCGCCCCGGATGCGCTGCGGCCACCTGCTCGGCCCCACCCCACGGGCCGAGCACCGCGGCGAGCACCGCGCGGTCGCGATGGGCGATCTCCGACCACGGCGGCTCCGAGAGCAGCCCCGCGACCCGGCCGGCAAGCTCCAGTCCGTTCTCAGGCGGTTCGACCAGGCCCCATTCGGCGAGAAGGCCGAATCCGCGCACCGCCTCCACCTCGCCCGCCAACCGCAGCAGCTCCGCGACCTGGCGGTCGACCGACACCGTGCTCAGGTCGGCCTGGTGCAGCAGCGCCGCCGTCTCAGGCTCGAGCTCGAAGCCGAAGCGGGCGGCGTAGCGGGCGGCCCGGATCGCCCGGATCGGGTCGTCATCGAAGGAACCCGGATGGAGGACCCGCAGCAGGCCGGCTTCGAGATCCTCGTGTCCCCGGTGAGGGTCGATCAACTCCGGATCGCGGCGCAGGGGAATCGCCATCGCGTTGATCGTGAAGTCGCGGCGAGCGAGGTCCGCAGCGATGCCCGTCGTCGGCTCCACCTCGGGCAAGGCGCCCGGGTGCGCATAGGTCTCGGTCCGGGCGGCCGCGATGTCGACCTCGTGACCGTCGAGGCGCGCCTTGGCGGTGGCGAAGCGCTCGTGCTCAACCGTCTCGGCGCCGAGGCGCTCGGCCAGTGCAGCCGCATCGCCCTCGACCACCAGGTCGATGTCCGTGCGCCCCTGGCCCAGCAGCAGGTCGCGGACGGCGCCACCGACCAGGTAAACGGGCTTCCCCCCGGCGACCTCGCGTACCGCGGCCAGCTCGGGGTAGGCAGCGTGCAGCGCCTCGCCCAGGTTGTCGATCGGCACCGCGGGCATGTCCCGGAGCCTACGCCCGCACCGGGATGCCGGAGTCCGCCAGATGACGCTTCGCGTCGCGAACCCTGTAGGCGCCGTAGTGGAAGATCGAGGCGCAGAGGACCGCGTCGGCGTGGCCGGCGTCGATCGCCTCGCTGAGGTGGTCGAGCGTGCCGGCGCCGCCGGAGGCGATCACCGGCACCGAGACGGCGTCGGCGACCGCCCGGGTCAGCTCGATGTCGTAGCCGTCGTTGGTGCC
The DNA here is from genome assembly GCA_963703235.1 of uncultured Solirubrobacterales bacterium. GTDB lineage: Bacteria > Actinomycetota > Thermoleophilia > Solirubrobacterales > 70-9 > VRUE01. The sequence goes on from OY969802.1 coordinate 836,360, forward strand.
GTCGCGGTCCATGCTGGTCAGCAGCACCTCCCCCGCCCCCCGTTCGACCGCCTCCTTCGCCCAGGACACCGCATCGCGGCCCTCGACCGGCTTGCGTCCGCCGTGCACGTAGACGCCCCAGATCTCGCCGTCCCGCTTGGCGTCGATCGCGATCACTACACACTGCGCCCCGAAATGGTCGGCCAGCTCGCCCAGCAGCTCGGGACGGTCGAGCGCCGCCGAGTTGACCGAGACCTTGTCGGCGCCGGCATCGAGGACCGCCTGCGCGTCCGTCACCGAGCGGATGCCGCCGCCGATCGTGAAGGGGATGAAGACGTTGTCGGCAGTGCGCCGCGCCAGCTCGACGATCGTCTCGCGCCGTTCGTGCGAGGCGGTGATATCGAGGAAGACCAGCTCATCCGCCCCCTCTGCGTCGTAACGCTCGGCCAGCTCGACCGGGTCGCCCGCGTCGCGCAGCCCGACGAAGTTGGTCCCCTTGACGACGCGCCCAGCGTCGACGTCGAGGCAGGGGATGACACGCTTGAGGACCATTCCCAAAGCCTAGCCTGCGCTGACTCCAAGTTCTCCCGACACTTCCCGGGAGGTCGATAGCCCTTCAAGCGAGACAGCCCCCGACCCAGCTGGGTCGGGGGCTGTCCGCGCTGCGACTCAGGCTCCTGGCTTCACGCCAATGAAGTTCAGAAAGGGAGTCGCATGACCAAGGATGACGTGCTGTTCGGCTATCGCCAAGCCCTCTTCGCCGAGGCCGCCCGCACAAGCGTCGCGCAGGCCTGCCGGCGCTTCGGGGTGCACCGCTCGACCTACTACGCCTGGAAGCGAGCGGTCGACCGCCACGGTCTGGAGATGCTGCGGCCCAGGGAGCGGCGGGCGCCGCGGATGCCCAACCAGCTCTCGAAGATGGTCGAGGAGCGGATCGTCGCCTTCTCGCTGGGCCATCCTGGGCTGGGGCCAAAGCGTGTCGCTTCAGAGCTCGCCCGTCCCCGCTGGGGCGGCATCGTCGTCTCCCCCAACGGGGTCTGGAAGGTGCTTTCCCGCCACGGCCTCAACACCCGCGCCAAACGACTGGGGTTGATCGCCGGCTACGCCGCTCCCTATGAGCCGCCGCGGGATCCCGGCCCAGAGCGCCACATCGACGTCTCCCGCCCCGGCGAGCTGGTCGGGATCGACTGCTTCTACGTCGGCCGCCTGCAGGGCACCCAGGGATCGATCTGGCAGCTCACCGCGATCGACGTCGCCTCCTCCTATGCATGGGCGGAGCTGGTGGTCTGCAAGGAAGGAAAGCCCGCTAACCCCAGCGCCAAGCAGACCTCCAAGCTCGCCCGGCGAGTCGCCAAGGACCTGCGCGAGGCCGGTTGGCACTTGGAGCGCTTCCTCTCCGACAACGGCAACGAGTTCAAGGGCGAGTTCTCAGAGACCGTTGCCCGGCTGAAGGCGCGGCACACCCGAATTCGCGCCGGTCGCCCGCAGACCAACGGCAACGTCGAGGCGCTTCACCGCACGATCCTCGACGAGTGCTGGCGACCTTCCTTTGCCCGCTACCTCCACCCTGCGCTCTCCAGCCTCAGACGCGACCTTGAGGAGTACCTGCGCTTCTACAACTTCGAGCGCATCCACCACGGCCGGCTGACAGCCGGCCAGATCCCGGCGGACATCGTCTACGGTGCCCGCAAGATGGAGGTCAGATGAGCCGTGGGTGTCGGCACATCTTGGAGTCAGTGCAGCCTAGCCCCCGTGACTTTGTCTTTTCCCGCCCTATTCGCGGGAAAAGACAAAGTCAGCGGGGGCGGAGTGCCGCGATGCCCTCGGCGACGGTGAAGCGGCGCTCGTAGAGGGCGCGGCCGACGATGGCGCCCTCTACGTTGGGCGCGGCCAGGCCGGCCAGGATTTCGAGGTCGCCGAGGTCCCCGACTCCGCCCGAGGCGATCACCTTGGCCTCGGTCGCCGCGGCGATCTCGCCGAGCTGTTGCAGCGCCGGACCCTCCATCGTCCCGTCCACCTCGATCGCGGTGCAGAGGAAGCGAGCTACGCCGCGCTCTCCGAGTGCCGCCACCGTTTCGACCACCCCCTCCTTACCTGCTTCAGTCCAACCCTGGAGGGCGACGCGGCCGTCGCGGGCATCCACCGAAACCACCACGCGCTCTCCATGCGCCTCCAGCATCGCGTCGAGGAACTCCGGGTCTCGCAACGCGGCCGTACCGATCACCACCCGCTCGGCGCCGGCGTCGAGCACGGCCCGAACCGACTCGGTATTGCGCAATCCGCCGCCCACCTGGATCGGGCAGGAGACCGCCTCCGCGATCCGCCGCACGGCATCGAGGTTCCGCGGCTCGCCGGCCTTCGCCGCGTCGAGGTCGACCACGTGCAGAAAGTCGGCCCCTTCCCCGGCCCAGCGCAGCGCCGCGTCGACCGGGTCGGCGTCGTAAGTCGTCTCCCGCTCGTAATCGCCCTGCGTCAACCGCACGGCGTGGCCGCCGCGGATGTCGATCGCCGGGTAGAGGATCACGGCGGCGCTAGGCGGGGACTGCGGCGCAGACCCCGGCGAAGTTGGAGAGCAGGCGCAGGCCGGCGCTGCTCGACTTCTCGGGGTGGAACTGGACGCCGTAGACGTTGTCGCGCTCGCCGGCGCAGGCGAAGCGGGCGCCGTAGGCGGCGCTGCCGAGCAGGTCGCTCGCCTCGGGCGCCGGCGCGAAGGAGTGGACGAAGTAGAAGGGCGTCTCGGTCTCGATCCCCTCGGTCAGCTTCGAGTCCCGCTCCCAGCGGACCGGCGACCAGCCGATGTGCGGAACCTTGAGCCCGTCGGCGTCGAGCTCGGCGACCTCGCCCGGCAACAGGCCGAGGCCCGCGGCGCCGCCCAGCTCCGTGGTCGAGTCGAAGAGCAGCTGCAGGCCGAGGCAGATGCCGAGGATCGGCACGCCAGCGGCGAGCCGCTCGGCGATCAGCTCGTCGAGACCCAGCTCCCGCACCCGCTCCATCGCCTTCGGGAAGGCGCCGACGCCGGGCAGGACGACGCCGTCTGCGTCGCGCACGGTCGCCGCCTCGCTCGTGATCGTCGCGACGGCGCCGACGTGCTCGAGCGCCTTCTCGACCGAGCGCAGGTTGCCCATGCCGTAGTCCAGGATCGCGATCCGCGTCGTCATTCGCTCAACGTCCCCTTGGTCGACGGCACGCCGCTCTCGTCGGGGTCTACCGAGACGGCGACGCGCAGCGCGCGGGCGAAGGCCTTGAAGCAGGCCTCGATCATGTGGTGGGCGTTAGCGCCGTAGCGGACCGAGACGTGCAGGGTCAGTTTCGCCGAGTTGGCGACGGCGCGGAAGAACTCCTCGGCCAGCTCGGTGTCGAAGCCGGCGATCGAGGTCGCCGGCAGGTCTGCCTCGAACACGCACAGGGGCCGGCCGGAGATGTCGATCGCGCACTCGGCCAGCGACTCGTCCATCGGCACCAGGGCCGAGCCGTAGCGCCGGATCCCGGCCCGGTCGCCGAGCGCCTCGTCGAGCGCCTGCCCGAGCACGATGCCGACGTCCTCGACGGTGTGGTGAGCGCCGGTCTCGAGGTCGCCGCTGGCCTCGACGCGCAGGCCGAGGCGCCCGTGGCGGGCGAGCAGGTCGAGCATGTGGTCGAGGAAGCCGACCCCGGTCGCGGCGCTGGCCTCGCCACCGTCCAGGTCCAGCGCCAGCTGGATCCGGGTCTCGGCGGTGCTGCGCTCCTTTTCGGCTGCTCTGGTCATCGTCAGGCGTCCTGCTTGGCTCTAATCATCGCCGACTCGCCGTGGACGGGGAAACCCTCCACCTTGGCGAGGACGTCTACATGGGGAGCTAGCTTCGCTGCGGCCTCGGGCGGTACCTGCACGGTGGAGATCTTGCGGCGAAAGACCCCGGGGCCGAGCGGACCGGCGTAGCGACCGGCGCCACCGGTCGGGAGGACGTGGTTGGAGCCGGCGACGTAGTCGCCGAAGGCGGTGGCGCCGTAGCGGCCGGCAAAGACGCAGCCAGCGGTCGTCACCTCTCCGGCGAGTTGTGCGGCATCCTCCTCCAGGAGCTCCAGGTGCTCGGGGGCGAAGGCGTTGGCGAGGTCGATCGCGTCGCTGAGGTCGGGAACCTGGACCAGCGCGAGCTCGGCTTGCGGGTCGCCATCGTGCTCTCTTGCCGCGCGTTCCGTGGCAGCCCCGATGCGGTCCAGCACAGCCTCCTCGACCGCCACGGCAACGAGGGCCCCGCCGGCGCCATGCTCGGCCTGCGCGTAGAGATCCAGCGCCGCCCACTCCGGGTCGGTGTCGTGGCCGGCGACCAGCATCAGCTCCGACGGGCCGGCGTAGGAGTCGATTCCGACCGAGCCGAAGACGGCTCGCTTGGCCTCCTGCACCCAAGCGTTGCCCGGACCCGCAATCACGTCGACCGCCGTGACCGTCTCCGTGCCGTAGGCGAGCGCGAAGATCGCCTGGGCGCCTCCCATCGAGTAGATCTCATCGATTCCGCACAACTCGGCCACCGCGAGGACCAGCGGATTGAGCCGGCCGTCCGAGCTTGGCGGCGATGCGAGCGCCACCCTTTCGACCCCCGCGGCCCGCGCCGGGATCGCGCACATCAGCACGCTCGACGGGTAAGCGGCACGACCCCCCGGCGCGTAAAGCCCCGCTGTGGCGACCGGGATCTCGCGCAGCGTGACGGCCTGACCCTGGGGCAAGTCGATTGCCTTCGTTTCGGAATCGATCTGCGCCTCGGCAACGGTGCGCACGTTGGCGGCGGCCAGTTCCAGCGAATCGCGCACACCCGCGTCGAGCTCTTCGAGTGCGACCCTCGCGGATGCGGCGTCGACCCGCAGCGAAGAAGGCGGGTTCTCAGGAGCGTCAAGCTGCCGGGTCAGCTCCAAGACCGCCGCGTCGCCTCCTCGGAGCACCTTCTCCTTGATCTCGCTCACGTCCGGGCCGCTTGCGGTCGACCCGCCCCAGAAGCGGAGCTTGGCAGCCGTCGGCTCGGCCCCCTCCCACTCGAAGCGCCGAGTCCTCATTGCCCTGTCGCCGATCTCAGCTTCGCGGTCAGCTCGTCGACCTCTCTCGCCCGCAGCTTGTGGGCGACGCGGTTGGCGACGAAGCGGGCGGTGCACTCGACGATCTCCTCTCGCACCTCGAGCCCGTTCTCGGCCAGCGTGCGACCGCTGGCGACCAGGTCGACGATGCCGTCGGCGAGGCCGATCAGCGGCGCCAGCTCGACCGAGCCCTTGACCTCGATCACCTCGACCTGCCGCCCCGTCCCCTCGAAGTGGCGTTCGGCTACTCGCGGGTACTTGGTCGCGATCCGCATCATCCCCAGCCGGCGCTGCGACTCGCCGAGGCGCTCGTCGCCCTCGCGTCCGGCGAGGACCATGCGGCAGCGCCCGAAGCCGAGGTCGAGCAGCTCGTAGACCATGCGGTCGGATTGCTCCAGCAGCACGTCCTTGCCGGTGATGCCGACGTCGGCGGCGCCCGCCTCGACGTAGGTGGGGACGTCGGAGGGGCGCATCGTCACCAGCACGATCTCCTTGCCGGCGAAGATCAGCGAGCGGGACTCGCCCCGCACGGCGGCGGTCTCGATCCCGGCCGCGTCGAGAGTGTCGAGCGTTTCCCCGAGCAGGGCCCCACGCGGCACCGCCAGCTTCAGCGGTCCCTCCGCCTTGGCGCTCGCGGTGCCCGCGACCTCGACGCTCACCTCTCCGCCCTCCTCGACTCCTCCTCCATCTGGGCGACGTGGACGCGCTCCAGGTAGAGGGCGAACCCGGCCGCCGGCAGGTCGGGGCCGAAGCGCTTCAGCAACCGGTCGTAGCGGCCGCCGCCGCCGAGGATGTGGCCCAGGGCGGGGTCGTAGACCTCGAGGATGGCGCCGCTGTAGTAGCCGAGGTCGCGCAGTAGGCCGAGGTCGATCCGAACCCGATCGGCCGCGCCGCGCCGTTCCAGCGCTTCGAACGTCTCGCCCAGCCGCGCCGTGGCGCGCTCGACGGCGGCACCGCCCAACGACCGCGCCTCCTCCAGCACCTCGCGCCCCCCGCGCAGCTGCGAGAGCGTCACGCAGGTGGCGACCTCCCGGTCGCCGATCCCAGCCTGGGCGAGCTCCAGCTCGAGCCCGACCAGATCGTGCGTCGCCAGTCGCCCCAGCACCGAGTCGCGCGCCTCGCCCTCGACGCCGAGCTCGGTCAGCAGCTGGCGGTAGAGGTCGGCATCGCCGAGCCCGATCACGGCGCGATCGAGTGCGGCCGCGTCGAGGGTCGCCTCCAGCACCTCGACGATCTCCGCGGTGCCCTCGGGCGCGGCGGCGCCGATCAGCTCCACCCCCGCCTGGGCGAACTCGCGCATCTGGCCGCGTTGCGGCCGCACGGCTCGGTAGGCGTTGGCGAGGTAGCAGAGGCGCAGCGGCACCTCGGCGTCGGCGTAGCGCGAGGCGACCAGCCGCGCGATCGGGATCGTCATGTCCGAGCGCAGCGTCAGCAGGTCGCCGCGCTCGTCGAAGAAGCGGTAGGCCGACGCCGAGGTGCGCCCGTCGCCACGGCCCAGCACCTCGTCGTACTCGATCGCCGGCGTCGCAACCTGGCCGTAGCCGCGGCTCTCGAACACGGCGAGCATCGCCGTGTGGAGCTTGCGCAGCTCGCGCATCTCGTCGGGCAGCACGTCGCGGGTTCCGGGCGGTATCGGGTGAATCATCCGCCGGACCTTACGGAAGGTGGAGCCGTCGCTCCGTTACGCAGGGACCTTTGACGAAACCCGTTCAATCCGCGCGCCGAGCGTGCGCAGGCGCTCGTCGATCGCCTCGTAGCCGCGGTCGATCTGGCGGATGTTGCCGATCTCCGAGACGCCGTCGGCGGCGAGGGCGGCGATGAGCATCGCCATGCCGGCGCGGATGTCGGGGCTCTCGACGCGTTCGCCGTGAAGACGGCTCGGACCGCTGACGATCGCCCGGTGGGGGTCGCACAGCGTGATCCGAGCGCCCATCGCGACCAGCTTGTCGACGAAGAAGAGGCGGTTCTCGAACATCTTCTCGAAGATCAGGATCTCGCCGTCCGCCTGCGTGGCGAGGGCGAGGGCGATCGAAGTCAGGTCGGCTGGGAAGGCGGGCCAAGGGCCATCCTCGATCTTCGGGATCGCGTCGCCGACGTCGGCCTTGATCCGCAGCCGCTGCTCTGGCGGCACCAGCACGTCGCCATCCTCGACCGTCGACTCCAACCCGAGGCGGCGGAACTGGCGCCGCACCATCAACAGGTCGGCGGCCTCGGTGCCGCGAATTCGCAGCTCGCCGCCGGTGGCGGCCGCGAGCGCCATGAAGCTGCCCACCTCGATGTGATCGGGCGAGACGGTGTGCTCGGCGCCGCCGAGCCGGTCGCGGCCATGCACGGTAATCACGTTGGAGCCGATCCCCTCGATGGTGGCCCCCATGCCGGTCAGCAGCCGGGCCAGGTCCTGGACATGCGGCTCGCAGGCGGCGTTGGAGATCGTCGTCGGCCCCTCGGTCAGCGCCGCCGCCATCAGCGCGTTCTCGGTGCCCATCACCGAGGGCTCGTCCATGAAGATCGGGCAAGAAGAGAGCCCGCCGGGCGGTGCGCTCAGCTCGATCCAGCGGTCGCCTTCGACCCTGGCGCCGAGCTCGATGAATGCGTCGAGGTGGGCGTCGAGCCGCCGCCGGCCGATGAAGTCGCCGCCCGGTGGCGGCATCCGCGCCTCGCCGAAGCGGGCCAGCAGCGGGCCGGCGAGCAGGAACGAGGCGCGGATCTTCTCCGACAGCTCCTCGTCGACCTCAACCGCGGAGACACCGGCGGCGCAGAGCCGCAGGCTGTTGTCGCCGATCCAGGCCGCCTCGACCCCGAGCCGCTCCAGCAGCGCGATCTGCGCCTCGGTGTCGCGGATCCGCGGCACCCGGTGCAGCAGCAGCTCCTCCTCGGTCAGCAGACAGGCCGCGAGGATCGGCAGCGCGGCGTTCTTGTTGCCGGCGGCTGTGACCTCCCCGGAGAGGGGTGCGCCGCCTTCGATGACGAACTTCTCCATGTTGCGGCTAGGGTATCGCCGCAATGGGCAGAAGCTGGAAGATCGGGATCGGGATCGTTGTCGCGCTGGCGATCCTGCTCGGCCTCAACGCCCTCGTCACCGGCAAGGAAACGAAGGGCGCCGAGGTGACGGTTCCCGGCGGAAAGATCCTCGAGCTCCCCGGGGGCGACCTGCAGGTCGTCGACCGCGGTCCCCGCAGCGGCTCGCCGATCGTTCTGCTGCATTGCTTCAGCTGCGCGATCGACTGGTGGGACCAGATGATGCCGCGGCTGGCGCGCGGACACCGCGTGGTCGCAGTCGATCTGCTCGGCCACGGCGGCTCGGAGAAGCCGGAGTCCGGCTACACGATCGAGAATCAGGCCGACCTCGTCGCCCAGGCGCTCGGGCGCCTGGGCGTGCGTGAAGCGGAGGTCGTCGGGCACTCGCTGGGCGGCGGCGTCGCGGTGGCCCTGGCTGACCAGTCGCCGCAGCTCGTCGAGCGCGTCGTCATCATCGACACGCGGTCCTCCACCCATGACGAGGGCGATTTGGGCTTCGTCGCCAGCCTCGGCTTTGCCCCTGTCGTCGGCGAGGCCTTCTGGCGCACCAAGCCCGACTTCGCGGTTCGCAAGGGGCTCGAGGTCGCCTTCGCCCCAGGCTACGACGTTCCCGACGCATTCGTCGAGGATGTCAACCGGATGACCTTCAGCTCATTCGACGACTCACCGGCCGACTTCGACGACTACACGGCCGACGAGACCTTGGCCGAGCGAGTCGCCGGAACCGGCAAGCCGCTGCTGGTGATGATGGGTGCCGAGGAGCAGATAATCGACGATCCGGAGGCCGCTCTCGACAGCTACAAGGCAGCGATGCCGGGCGCGGTCACGAAGCTGATCGCCGACGCCGGCCACTCGCCCAACGTCGAGAAGCCGATCCTCACCGCGAGCCTCGTACTCGCCTTCGCCGCCAAAGAAAAGCCTGCAAATCGCGGCAATTCCAGAGACCGCATGCAAGCCCGATTGCAGAAATCCGATGCCGTCCGGAAGCGTCCGTAGAGTCGAACCCATGTTCGATTCGAGAAAGACCCACAGCTCCCGCGTTGCAGATGCAGTCGACCTGGCAATCGACTTCGCCACCCTCGGCGAGTACGGCCTCGAGGAGGTCGAGCAGCGGCCCCTCCCCTGCGAGGCGCGCCACCGCAGTGGCCGATCCCGCAGCACCGGTGCCTGGAACTCTGCCATCGCCCGCTTCGCCACGCAGCCGTAGGGGACGGAGAGAGCACAAAAAGGGCCGCCCCCGTCGGGGGCGGCCCAGGTAAGAAGAACCGGCGGCGACCTACTCTCCCAGGAGGTTGCCCTCCAAGTACCATCGGCGCTGAGGGGCTTAACTGCTCTGTTCGGAATGGGAAGAGGTGTCTCCCCCTCGCTATGCGCCACCGGAAATTTGCGAGACCGCCCCGGTGGAGCTTGAAAACCGCACAAAGCAATGGGTAAAAATATCCGTCAAGCCCTCGACCCATTAGTACCGGTCGGCTGAGCGCATCGCTGCGCTTGCACCGCCGGCCTATCGACCTGGTGGTCTACCAGGGGTCTTACTCCCTCAAGGGGATGGGAGAGCTCATCTCGAGGACGGCTTCCCGCTTAGATGCCTTCAGCGGTTATCCGTTCCGTGCGTAGCTAACCTGCGATGCCCTTGGCAGGACAACAGATACACCAGCGGCACGTTCATCCCGGTCCTCTCGTACTAGGGATGACTCCTCTCAACTCTCCAACGCCCACAGAAGATAGGGACCGAACTGTCTCACGACGTTCTGAACCCAGCTCGCGTACCGCTTTAATGGGCGAACAGCCCAACCCTTGGGACCTACTCCAGCCCCAGGATGCGACGAGCCGACATCGAGGTGCCAAACCGTTTCGTCGATGTGGACTCTTGGAAACGATAAGCCTGTTATCCCCGGAGTACCTTTTATCCGTTGAGCGACGGCGCTTCCACTTGCAACCGCCGGATCACTAAGCCCAACTTTCGTTCCTGCTCGACCCGTCGGTCTCGCAGTCAAGCTCCCTTATTGCCTTTACACTCTACGCACGATTTCCAACCGTGCTGAGGGAACCTTTGGGCGCCTCCGTTACATTTTAGGAGGCGACCGCCCCAGTCAAACTGCCCACCTGACACTGTTCACCACCCGGATCACGGCATGGTGTTAGAAGCCCAGAGCACCAAGGGTGGTATCTCAAGGGTGACTCCCCGGTGGCCAAAGCCACTGGTTCACAGTCTCCCACCTATCCTGAGCGAGATACCCCAGACTCCAATATCAAGTTGCAGTAAAGGTTCACGGGGTCTTTCCGTCTTTCTGCGGGTACTCGGCATCTTCACCGAGACTTTAATTTCACCGAGCCTCTCGTTGAGACAGCGTCCAACTCGTTGCGCCATTCGTGCAGGTCGGAACTTACCCGACAAGGAATTTCGCTTAGATACCTTACTTAGAGTAATGCTAAACACCCTAAGCGGACTGCACCCTTCCTTGGAAGTGCTGTCCCTGCATGTCGCCATGCAGCTGGGACCATCTCATCGCCCTGTGTCCAGGGCGTTCGGCGTATGGCCTCTGAGGATTCCAATCAGATCCTGTCTGGACTTTCGATGGTTCATGGTTTCCGTGACCTCTGCGATCTCGATCAGCCCATCGGTGGTCAAGTGCCTGCCTTCGCGGCAGATCTCAACGCACCTCGCGAACTTCTCGAAATCTTCCCGCTTCGACGTGCGAAGCGGGTTTGCCTCGAAAAACGGAATGATCACCTGAAGTAGGTCATCCCGTCCACCCACGATGTAGCGATGCAAATGCTCCTTGTGGTTGTCATGCCGCCTATTGATGCTGACGGCACCAACTCCAAAGAAGCTCTGCAGATCGTTCAAGGCGGCAATGCTTTTTGCACCCTGAACCACTACAAAACTGTGGGCCACCTGATATCCGGTCTTGTAGCCTTTCCGGCTCTTCCGATTAGGTTGTCGGACGAAACCGATAGAGAAGCACCCCTCTCCGTCTACAAAGCCAATTACCCAGCCAGTCCTGATCAGCCTTTCCTGCTGATTTTCCGCACCGCTCGGATTGTCACTGCCCACGACCATGACTTCAAGTCTAGGGCGAGTACCGGCGGATACTCGGGTTTTCCAGCATATAGCCGAATGCTAACTGTCACATTACTGCAACAGAGGGCAACGAAAGCACACAGAAGTGTGCCAATTACCTTAGGACCGTTATAGTTACGGCCGCCGTTTACCGGGGCTTAGCTTCATTGCTTCGCGCCGAAGCGCTAACAAGTCCGCGTAACCTTCCGGCACCGGGCAGGCGTCAGCCCCTATACGTCGTCTTGCGACTTAGCAGAGGCCTGTGTTTTTGGTAAACAGTCGGTTGGACCAATTCACTGCGGCCCCCTCGGGCTCCCTCCGTACGGAGTTCACCCTACCGGGGCGTCCCTTCTCCCGAAGTTACGGGACGATTTTGCCGAGTTCCTTAACGAGAGTTAGCTCGCTCACCTCAGTATTCTCTACTTGTCCACCTGTGTCGGTTATCGGTACGGGCACGCGAGTCCTGCCTAGAGGATTTTCTCGGAGGCATGGGATCGGGGACTGGCCGGCGGTCAAGCCAGCTGGCATCGCACCTCGCGTCAAAACGCCGCTGCGGATTTCCCTACAGCGACTGGCTACGTGCTTGCCCCAGGACGACCATCGCCTGGGTTCCCTTACCCTTCCCCGTCCCCCCATCGGTCATAACGGATTCGACGTGGTACAGGAATATCAACCTGTTGGCCATCGGCTACGCCTTTCGGCCTCGCCTTAGGTCCCGACTAACCCTGAGCAGACGAACTTTACTCAGGAAACCTTGGACAATCGGTGGAGGGGAGTCTCACCCCTCTATCGTTACTCATGCCGGCATTCTCACTTCCAGCCACTCCACGGAGGCTTACGCATCCGCTTCACGCAACTGGAACGCTCTCCTACCGCGTACAGAGCCCGCAGGCCTGCACACCCATAGCTTCGGAGACTAGCTTGAGCCCCGTTGAATTCTCCGCGCCCGAACACTTGACCAGTGAGCTGTTACGCACTCTTTCAAGGGTGGCTGCTTCTAAGCCAACCTCTTGGTTGTCTCTGCACTCGGACATCGTTCACCACTTAGCTAGTACTTAGGGTCCTTAGCTGATGGTCTGGGTTGTTCCCCTTTTGCGTACGAAGTTTATCCCCCGCACACTGACTCCCGAGCTAACCGTAACGGTCTTCGGAGTTTGCCTGAAGTCGGTAACCTGGTAGGGCCCCTAATCCAAACAGTGCTCTACGGCCGAAACGCAATCACTCGAGGCTATACCTAAATATATTTCGGAGAGAACCAGATATCTCTGGGCTTGATTAGCCTTTCACTCCAATCCACAGGTCATCCGCCCAGTTTTCAACCTAGGTCGGTTCGGCCCTCCACGAGGTCTTACCCCCGCTTCAGCCTGCCCATGGATAGCTCGCCCAGTTTCGGGTCTACCGCCAGTGACTATGTCGCCCTGTTCAGACTCGCTTTCGCTGCGGCTCCGCTCATCGCTTAACCTTGCCACTAACGCGTAACTCGCCGGCTCGTGATGCAAAAAGCACGCCGTCACACCCGAAGGTGCTCCGACCACTTGTAGGCTTGCGGTTTCAGGTACTATTTCACTCCCCTTCAGGGGTGCTTTTCACCTTTCCCTCACGGTACTAGTTCACTATCGGTCACCAGGTAGTACTTAGCCTTGGAGGGTGGTCCCCCCAGTTTCGGACCGCGTTTCACGGGTGCGGTCCTACTCAGGGACATCAATCGGCAGGTCAGTGCGTTTTCGTCTACGGGACGATTGCCCTCTGTGGTGCGAGGTTCCACTCGCTTCGACTAACACCTGACTTTGTAACTGCCGCCGAGCCAGGCACGGCTCGGACATGACGCCCTACAACCCCCGACAGGCAACGCGTGCCCGCTTACACCTGTCAGGTTTGGGCTGATCCCCTTTCGCTCGCCACTACTAAGGGAGTCTCGGTTGATTTTCGTTCCTCGGGGTACTTAGATGTTTCAGTTCCCCCGGTTGCCTTCCGATGGCTATGAATTCACCACCGGATGACGCCGCATTACCGGCGCCGGGTTTCCCCATTCGGAAATCCGCGGGTCAAAGGCTGTTCAGCGCCTTACCGCGGCTTATCGCAGCCGTCCACGTCCTTCATCGACTCCTGGTGCCAAGGCATCCACCGTAAGCCCTTACTATCTTGACGGTGAGCGACCCGTACGCCGAAGCGTGCGAGTCTCATAATTAAATTTACCCATATAGCTTTGTGCAGTTTTCAAGGTCCACCGAGGCACACGCTGCGGAGTCCTTCCGCAGGCGGTCTCTCAAAACTGAGCAGCGTTCCCAGCGACAAATGCCACTGGGGAGCCCGGTCGACGTTCTAGAGAAATCTCCCTAGAAAGGAGGTGATCCAGCCGCAGCTTCCGCTACGGCTACCTTGTTACGACTTCACCCCAATCACAAGTCCCACCTTCGACGGCTCCCTCCAAAAGGTTAGGCCACCGGCTTCGGGTGTTACCTGCTTTCGTGGTGTGACGGGCGGTGTGTACAAGGCCCGGGAACGTATTCACCGCAGCATTGCTGATCTGCGATTACTAGCAACTCCACCTTCATGGAGGCGAGTTTCAGCCTCCAATCCGAACCGAGACGCACTTTCTGGGATTCGCTCCACCTCACGGTATTGCAACCCTTTGTATGCGCCAATGTAGCACGTGTGTAGCCCTGGACATAAGGGGCATGATGACTTGACGTCATCCCCACCTTCCTCCGGTTTGTCACCGGCAGTCTCCCATGAGTCCCCAACTTAATGCTGGCAACATGGAACGGGGGTTGCGCTCGTTGCGGGACTTAACCCAACATCTCACGACACGAGCTGACGACAGCCATGCACCACCTGTGAAGGTGTCCCGAAGGAAAGCCATGTTTCCATGGCGGTCACCTACATGTCAAGCCCAGGTAAGGTTCTTCGCGTTGCGTCGAATTAAACCACATGCTCCGCTGCTTGTGCGGGCCCCCGTCAATTCCTTTGAGTTTTAGCCTTGCGGCCGTACTCCCCAGGCGGGGCACTTATTGCGTTAGCGACGGCACGGGAGGAGTCGACACCTCCCACACCTAGTGCCCATCGTTTACGGCGTGGACTACCAGGGTATCTAATCCTGTTCGCTCCCCACGCTTTCGCGCCTTAGCGTCAGTACCGTCCCAGCGAGCTGCCTTCGCTATTGGTGTTCCTCCTGATATCTGCGCATTCCACCGCTACACCAGGAATTCCACTCGCCTCTTCCGGACTCTAGCCCTGCAGTATCCATCGGCATTCAAAGGTTGAGCCTTTGACTTTCACAACGGACTTACAGGGCCGCCTACGCGCGCTTTACGCCCAATGATTCCGGACAACGCTTGCCCCCTACGTATTACCGCGGCTGCTGGCACGTAGTTAGCCGGAGCTTCTTCTGGAGGTACCGTCAATCCGCTCGGCTATTCACCGGCGAACCTTCGTCCCTCCTGAAAGGGGTTTACAACCCGAAGGCCGTCTTCCCCCACGCGGCGTTGCTGCGTCACGCTTTCGCGCATTGCGCAAGATTCCCCACTGCTGCCTCCCGTAGGAGTCTGGGCCGTGTCTCAGTCCCAGTGTGGCTGATCGTCCTCTCAGACCAGCTACCCATCGTCGCCTTGGTAGGCCTTGACCCCACCAACAAGCTAATGGGCCGCGAGCCCCTCCCAATGCGGAGGCCGAAGCTTCCTTTAGCGAACAGGCTTACGCCTGTGCGCCACATCCGGTATTAGCCCGAGTTTCCTCGGGTTGTCCCGGTCATCGGGGCAGGTTACTCACGTGTTACTCACCCGTTCGCGGCTTGGCCCCAGGGCAAGCCCTGGTTCGTCGCACCACTTGCATGTGTTAAGCACGCCGCCAGCGTTCGTCCTGAGCCAGGATCAAACTCTCCGTGAAGGTACTTCACACAGAGATTGTCATGCTGGCTGGCCACCGGGTACACAAACTCGGTGACCGGCATGACGGGTAAATCAGACCGCTCGGCACGCTGACGAGCCGAGCGGATCGGGCTCAAACACCCACGGACACGAATGTCCGCGGGGTGCACGCTGCTCAGTTTTCAAAGACCGCTGCGCCTCTGCGGCGGGACTCGCCGCCCTTTGCGCATGGAGCAGGCTCACGCCAGCCCCAGAGGGACGAAGGAGTATAGCGCTGCGACGGTCGTTTGCCTAGGGGCCTCCAGGCACAGCCTGGGCAGCCCCTCAGGCGGGGGCGCGCAGGCGGCGGAAGCGCCGCTTGCCGACCTGGAGGACCTTGCCGTCCAAGGCGGCAAGGTCCAGGTCGAGCGTGTCGGGAGGGACCGGCTCTCCGTCCAGCTTCACACCGCCCTGCTTCAGCAGGCGGCGTGCCTCGCTGGAGCTGATCTCGAAGACGCTGGAGATCACGCCCGGCAGGTGGAGGAGGATGTTCTCCGACTTGAGGTCGCCATGGACCGGCACCGACTGGAGCTCGTCCAGCATCAACTCGATCTCCTCGACCTCGTCCGGCGCCTCGTGGCGGACGAAGAGGCGGTCGAAGTGCTCCTCGGCGGCGGTCGCGGCGCCGGCGTCGTGGAAGCGCTCGACGATGCGTCGCGCCAGCTGCCGCTTGGCTTCGTTCGGCGGCCCGGCGGGAACGTCCTCGCCGAGCAGCAGCCGGAAGTACTCCGGCATCGCCTCGTCGGGAATCCGCATCAGGCGCCCGAACATCTCCTCCGGCACGTCGGTGACGCCGACGTAGTTGTCGAGCGACTTGCTCATCTTCTGGGCGCCGTCGGTCCCGACCAGGATCGGCATCGTCAGGATCGACTGCGGCGGCTGGCCGTAGGCCGACTGGATGTCGCGGCCAAAGAGGAGGTTGAACTTCTGGTCGGTCCCCCCCAGCTCGACGTCGGCTTCGACGGCGACGGAGTCGTAGCCCTGCAGCAGCGGGTAGAGCAGCTCGACGGCGGCGATCGGCGCGCTCGCCGTCATCCGCCTCTGGAAGTCGTCACGCTCGAGCAGGCGCGCGACCGTGGTCTGGGACAGCAACCCGAGCAGCGCCTCCGGCTCCATCCGCAGCCACTCGCTGTTGAAGCGAACCTCGGTCCGCTCGCGGTCGAGCACCTTGAAGGCCTGCTCTTGGTAGGTCGCAGCGTTGGCGGCGATCTCATCCGGGCTGGGCACCGGCCGCTGTGCGGAGCGGCCGCTGGGGTCCCCCACCCGTGCGGTGAAGTCGCCGATGATCAGCACGACGGTATGGCCGGCCGCCTGGAACTCGCGCAGCTTCTCCAGCACGACGGTGTGGCCGAGGTGGATGTCGGCGGTGGTCGGGTCGATTCCCAGCTTGACCCGCAGCGGCCGGTCCGCGGCGAGCTGCTCCGTCAGCCTCCCCTCGGGCAGCACCTCGACCGCGTTGCGCGCCAAGTCCGTCACCGGCGCAATGCTAGACTGCCGCCTCCTCTTGGCGGGCAAACGCTCCAAGCCGCGCCTGAAGAAATTGCGCATCCTCTTCGTCCTGCTGGGCCTGGGCGTGCTTGCCGTGGTCTCGATGGTCTTCGGGATGGTCGTCGCCGTCTCTCGCGACCTGCCCGAGATCTACGACTTCGCCCGTTACCAGGCGTCGAGGAACAGCGAGGTCATCGACGCCTCGGGCGAGCCGATCGGCACCCTGACCAGCAACCAGAACAAGATCCTGCTCGAGTCGGGGCAGATCTCCCCCAACGTCAAGAACGCCGTGGTCGCGATCGAGGACTCGCGCTTCTACGAGCACGACGGGGTCGACTTCCAGGGGATCGGCCGGGCGCTCTTCAAAGACATCATGAGCCGCAGCGCCGCCCAGGGCGCCTCGACGATCACCGAGCAGTTCGTCAAGGACGCCCTCGCGGCCCAGGCCAGCCGCACCGTCTTCCAGAAGTTCCGCGAGGCGGTGCTGGCCTACCGCCTCGAGCACCGCTGGAGCAAGGACAAGATCCTCACCGAGTACCTCAACACGATCTACTTCGGCGAGGGCGCCTACGGAATCGAGGCCGCCGCCCGCACCTTCTTCGGCAGAGCGCATCCGGACTGCGGCACCGAACTCGACCCCTGCGCCGCTGTGCTCGAGCCCTGGGAGGCGGCGCTGCTGGCGGGAGTCATCTCCTCCCCCTCGGCATACGACCCGAAGTTCTTCCCCGAAAACGCCCTGGCGCGCCGCAACCTGGTGCTGGAAAAGATGTACGAACAGGACTACATCACGCAGGAACAGTTCGAAGAAGGGACCAAGCAGGCGCTGCCGGCGCCGGACGACATCGAGCCGCCGCGGCTCGACTCCGAGGCGCCCTACTTCACCGCCTGGCTGCGCCAGCAGCTGGTCGAACGCTACGGAGCCGCCAGAACCTTCTTCGGCGGGCTGCAGGTGAAGACCACGCTCGACCTCGAGCTGCAGGCGGCGGCCGAAGAAGTCGTCGGCAGCTACCTGGGAGAACTGGGACCGACCTCGGCCCTGGTCGTGATCGACAACCGCAACGCCGGCATCAAGGCGATGGTCGCCGGACCCGACTTCGAGGAGGCGCCCTTCAACCTGGCGACCCTGGGCCACCGCCAGCCTGGCTCCTCGATCAAGCCGATTATCCTGGCGACGGCGCTCGAACAGGGCATCTCGCCTGAAACCGTCTACGAATCGGCGCCCCAGGTCTTCACCTTCGGCAAGAAGGACAACGAACTCTTCCCGGTCAAGAACTACGGCGACAGCTACCTCGGCTCGGCCTCGCTGGCGACCGCGACGACCTATTCCGACAACTCCGTCTACGCCCAAGTCGGGCTCGAAAGCATCGAGGGCGGCACGCGGGCGATCGCCGGCACCGCGCACAAGCTGGGCGTGCAGACGCACCTCTCCACCAACCCGGCGATGGTGCTCGGCGGCCTCGACGAAGGCGTGACCCCGCTCGAGTGGACTTACGCCTTCTCGACCCTGGCCAACGACGGCGACCGGGTCAGCGGCACCCTGGCCCCGAGCCCCGGCGACAGCCCGGTTGCCTACACCGAAGTGACCGACCAGGACGGGGAGCTGATCAAGGGCGGCGACAACGACTCGATCCACACCCAGGTGCTCGACGCCGGCGTCGTCGAAGAAGCGAAGGGCATCCTGCGCTCGGTGATCACCAGCGGCACCGGTGTGCGAGCCGACATCGGCGACGAAAGCCAGTGGGGCAAGACCGGCACCACCGACGACAACGGCGACGCCTGGTTCTGCGGCGCCACCGACGAAGTCACCTCCTGCGTCTGGGTCGGCTACGCCGACTCGGTGACGCCGATGACGACCGAGTTCTCGGGCGGCCCGGTCGACGGCGGCACCTTCCCGGCGCTGATCTGGGCCGGTGTCATCGCGGCCTGGGAGGAGATCCAGGCGACGAAGGCGGCCGAACGGGAGAGCGAGGAGGACTTGGGCGATTCGAGCGACGGCTACTCGGTCCCGGAATCGTCGGAACCGTACGAAGCGGAACCGGAACCCGAAGGCCTCGAATCGGCGCCGCAGGCCGAACCGGAAGCGGAATCCGAATCGGCGCCGGAAGCGCCGGCGCCCGAAGAAGCCGCGCCCGAATCCGGTGGCGGCATCAGCTCCGGCGGCGCCGCGGCGCCTGGTTAGGCGGGTCGCGGCCGCGAGACGAAGGGGCTGCCGGCGAGGCTGAAGCGCCAGGGGCGCTCGACCGCTTTGGCGATGCCGACGCGGGGTCCGGCGACGATATCTCCATCCCAGCCCGTTTCGCGGTCGCGCAGCTCGAAGGGCTCAGCAGCGAGGTCGGCGCCGTTGGCGTCGAGGCCGATGCCGAGAGCTTCGGTCAGCTTGCCCGGGCCCGAGCAGAGGTCGGTGTCCGGTCGCTCCCCCCTCCGCTCGCGCATCGCCTCCAGCCCGTGCGTCGGCTCCAGCGCCCTGATCAGCACCGCCGCCGCATCGCCCTCGGGTTCGGCGACCGCGTTGAGGAGCGAATGGATTCCGTAGGAGAGGTAGACGTAGGCACGCCCGGGCGGACCGAACAGGGTCTCGGTGCGCGGGGTGAGGCCGACGTAGGCGTGGCAGGCGGGGTCGTCGCGCTCGTAGCTCTCGACCTCGACGATCGTGCCGCCGCGGCCCGCGTAGAAGAGCTGGCAGCCGACCAGGTCGCGGGCGACGGCATGGACCGAGCGCGCGAAGAAGGCGACGTCGAGGCGGTCTCCCGTTAGCGCCGGCACCGCGCTCAGGATCGCTCTTCGGCGACGCGGGCCGTCACCGCCGCCAGCGTCTCCCGCGCCAGTCCGATCTGCTCGCTCAGCGCCTGCGAGCCGGTGCCGCCCTCGATCCGCTTCGACTCCAGCCAGCTCTCGCGCCGCAGCACCGCGTAGAAGGAGTCGTCGAGGTGCTCGGAGCGCTGCCGCAGCTCATCCGGCGTCAGCTCGGAGAGCTGCTTCCCCCCCTCGATCGCGTCGCGGACCAGGCCACCGACTATCCCGTGCGCCTCGCGAAACGGCACACCCTTGCCGACCAGCAGGTCCGCAATCTCGGTCGCCGCCAGCATCTCGTCGCCCGACGCCTCCTCCAGTCGCTCGCGGTCGAAGGCGATGCCAGCCAGCATCCCCTCGGTCGCGTCGAGGCAGAGCTCGATCGTGTCGATCGAGTCGAACAGCGGCTCCTTGTCCTCCTGCATGTCCTTGCCGTAGGTGAGATGCAGCGCGTGCATCGTCCCCAGCAGCGCCAGGTAATTAGAAGCCACCCGCGGGCTCTTGGCCCGCAGCAGCTCAGCCGAGTCCGGGTTGACCTTCTGCGGCATGATCGACGAGCCCGAGGAAAAGGACTCGTCGAGCTGGCAGAAGCCGAACTCGCTGCTGGACCAGAGGACGATCTCCGAGCCGAGCCGCGAGAGGTGCATCGAGCAGGTCGCCGCGGCGGCCAGGTAGTCGAGGACGAAGTCGCGGTTGGAGGCGCCGTCGATCGAGTTGTGGCTGACGTGCTCGAAGCCGAGGTCGTCCGCCACCGCGCGGCGGTCGAGGTCCCAGTTGACGCCGGCCAGCGCGCCCGACCCGAGCGGCATCACGCTGGCGCTGTCGAGGGCGAACTGGAAGCGCAGGACGTCGCGGGCCAGCATCCAGAAGTAGGCGAGCAGGTGGTGGCCGAGGTAGACCGGCTGGGCTCGCTGCAGGTGGGTGTAGCCGGGCATCGGCCAGTCGCGGTGGCGCTCGGCCAGCTCCAGCAGCCGCGCCATCGTCGCCCCGGCCAGCTCGATCGCCCGCAGCGAGTGCGCCTGCACGACCATCGCCACGTCGGTCGCGACCTGGTCGTTGCGGGAGCGGCCGGTGTGGAGCTTGCCCGCCAGCGGCCCGATCTCCTCGCCGAGCAGCCGCTCGACCGCCATGTGGATGTCCTCGTCGGACTCCTCGAACTCGAACCCGTGCTGGCCGATCCGCTCGCGGACGCGGTCGAGCCCGGCGCAGAGCTGCTCCAGCTCCTCGTTGCTCAACACGCCGATCTCGCACAGCGCCCGCGCGTGGGCCTGCGACTGGTCGATGTCGTAGGGGGCGAGGCGCCAATCGAACTCGAGCGAGCGGTTGAGCCGCCAGAAACGGGGGTCCGGGTCTTTGCGAAAGCGCGACATGGAGCGGGCGATTATCCCTGCCCGACCGGCTGGCCGAGGGCGGTGGCCAGCTCCTGGCAGACGCGTGCCACCTGGGCCTCGCTCATCGCCGGGAAGAAAGGCAGCGCCAGCGAGCGGGCCGAGGCCGCTTCGGCGACCGGGAACTGGCCCTCGCGGTAGCCAAGCTCGCGCAGGTGCGGGAAGAGGTGAATGCAGGGCAGGTAGGCCTTGGTGGCGACGCCGCGCTCCGCCAGTCCGGCGATGACGGCGTCGCGGTCGGCGCCCTCGGGCAGTTCCACGACGTAGACGAACCAGCTGCGCCGCTCGCGATCGCGGCCGGCGCTGGGCGCCCGCAGCCCCTCGATCCCGGCCAGCGCCTCCGCGTAGAGATCGGCGACGGCCTGGCGCCGCGCCAGCATCGCGTCGAGCTTCTCCAGCTGGGCGACGCCGAGCGCAGCAGCAACGTCGGAGAGCCGGTAGTTGAAGCCAAGGCCAGCGTGGTCGAGCCAGCCCATGTCGGGGGCGCGGCCCTGGTTGCGCTCCGAGCGCAGCCGCGCCGCGACCTCGGGCCCGGACGGGACGATCATCCCCCCCTCCCCCGTCGTCATCTGCTTGTTGGCGTAGAAGGCAAAGGTGGCGAGGTTGCCGCGGGCGCCGACCCGGCGACCGTCGGCGTCGACCGCTCCCAGCGCCTCGCAGGCATCCTCGAGGATGCCGAGCCCGCGGCGCTCGGCGATCGCCTCCAGCTCGGACATCGCCGCCGGGTAGCCGAAGATGTGGACCGGCAGGATGCCGGCGCTGCGCTCGCCGACCGCCGCCTCGACCGCAGCCGGGTCGAGGTCGAGGGTCTCCGGGTCGACGTCGCAGAAGACCGGCACCGCCCCCTCGTAGAGGAGGCAGTTGGCCGAGGCGACGAAGCTGAAGGGGCTGGTCAGGACCTCGTCGCCAGGGCCCCAGCCGAGGACCCTCACGCCGAGGTGCAGGGCGGTGGTGCCACTGGAGACCGCGACCGCGTCCTCGACCCCGAGCCAGGCGGCGAAGGCGCGCTCGAAGCGCTCGCCCATCGGCCCCAGCGAGAGCCGGCCCGAGCGCAGCACCTGCAGCGCCAGCTCCTCCTCGCGCGTACCGATCTCCGGCTTCGCGAGGGGGATCGGCTCGGTGTCGGGTGGGCCGGCCATCTCGGCGGCCAGCCTACTTCGCGCCGCCGTCTCCCTGCGGCTGAAAGGCGTACTCGAGCGAGTCGACCAGGGCCTCCCAGGAAGCCTCGATGATGTTCTCCGAGACGCCGATCGTCCCCCACTCCCGCTCGCTGTCGGCCGAGTCGAGTAGAACCCGGGTGATCGCGCCGGTGCCGTGGCTCTCGTCGAGGATGCGAACCTTGTAGTTGGTCAGCTCGATGTCGGCGAGGTGGGGATAGCGGTCGGCGATCGCGCCCCGCAGCGCCTTGTCGAGCGCGTTGACCGGGCCGTTGCCCTCGGCGACGCGGACGTAGCGCTGGCCGTCGACCCGCACCTTGATCGTCGCCTCGGTCTCGACCGCCCCGTCGGCGCGCTTCTCGACCAGCACCTTGAAGCTCTCCAGCTCGAACAGCGGCTGGTAGCTGCCCGCCTCGCGCCGCAGCAGCAGCTCGAAGGATGCTGGCGCCGCCTCGTAGTGGTAGCCGCGGTGCTCGCGCTGCTTCAGCCGCTCGACTGCTCGCACCGCCGTCGCCTCGTCGAGGTCGAGGCCGGCCTGCGAGGCCTGGGTCCGGATCGTCGCTTTGCCGGCCAGCTCGGAGGCGAGGATTTGTCGCTGGTTGCCGACGGCCGCCGGGTCGAGGTGCTCGAAGGTGCTGGCGTCGGCCTCGACGCCAGCGGCGTGCATGCCCGCCTTGTGGGCGAAGGCGTTGCGGCCGACGTAGGCGCGGTCGGGGTCCGGCGCCATGTTGCAGAGCTCGTCCAGGTAGTGGCTTGTCTGGGTCAGCGACGCCAGCTGCTCCGGCGCCACCACCTCGAAGCCCATCTTCAACTGCAGGGCGGGCAGGATCGAGGCCAGGTTGGCGTTGCCGCAGCGCTCGCCGTAGCCGTTGACGGTCCCCTGGACGAGGCGGGCGCCGGCTTCGACCGCGGCCAGCGAGTTGGCGACCGCGCACTCGGCGTCGTTGTGGGTGTGGATGCCGACCTCGACCCCGCCGCCGAGGGCCTCGACCACGGCTGCGGTCGCCTCGCCGACGAACCCTGGCAGGCTGCCGCCGTTGGTGTCGCAGAGGGTGACGTTCTCGGCGCCGGCTTCCGCGGCGGCGCGGACACATTCCAGCGCGTAGCCGGGGTCGTCGCGGTAGCCGTCGAAGAAATGCTCGGCGTCGAAGATCGGCCGCTTGCCGCCGCCGCGACAGAAGGCGATCGAGTCGCGGATCATCGCCAGGTTCTCCTCCTCGGGGACGCGTATGACCTTCTCCAGGTGCAACCTCCAGCTCTTTCCAACCAGACAGACCACGGGAGCGACGGAGTCGACCAGGATCGCCAGCGCCGGGTCTTCGGCGGCCGCAACGCCGCCGCGCCTGGTCATCCCGAAAGCGGCGATCGTCGCGTTCTCCAGCTCCAGCTCGGAGAGGCGGTCGAACAGCTCCGCTTCCTTTGGGTTGGAGCTGGGAAAGCCGGCCTCGACGAACCGGACGCCGAGCTGGTCGAGGACCCGCACGACCTTCAGCTTCTCGCCGACCGAGAGCGACATGCCGGGGCCGCCCATGCCGTCGCGCAAGGTCGTGTCGTAGAGCTTCACCTGTTCCATCCGATGCCTTTCGAACTGCGAGGGGGTCGGGACGTGGGCCTGCGGGCCCGCCTGCGCGGCAACGCCGCGCCAGCCGCTAGGCGGCTGCCGTAATTCGCCCGAACGCCTCGAAACCGCTGGACATCATCAGCTCACCTTACTCGGTTCGTCCGCGCTCGCCCCGACCTCGACGAAGTCGAGCCACTCCAGGTACTCCTCGGCGCGACCGTACAGCGCGTCCTCGAACTTCGCCTGCAGGTGGCGGGTTATCTCGCCCGGCTCGCCGATCGTGTGGTCGTCGATCTCGCGCACCGGCACCAGCTCCGCCGCCGTCCCGGTCAGGAAGACCTCCTCGGCCAGGTACAGCTCGGAGCGGGCGACGTCGCGCTCGACCACCGTGTAGCCGAGGTCGCGGGCGATCTGGATCACCGACTTGCGGTTGATCCCGTCGAGGATCGAGGCCACGTGGGGAGGCGTGACGATCTCGCCGTCGCGGACCAGGAAGATGTTCTCGCCCGAGCCCTCGCAGACGAAGCCGCGCTCGTCCAGCAGCAACGCCTCTTCGTAGCCGGCGTTCTGCGACTCATGCTTGGCGAGGATCGAGTTGAGGTACTGACCCGAGGCCTTGGCGTGCGGGATCAGGCCGCCCGGCCCGATCCGGCGCCAGCTCGAGACCTTGGCCCGGATCCCGTGCTTCTGCCCCTCCTCGCCCAGGTAGACCCCCCAGGGGAAGGCGGCGATGACGAGGTCGACCGGCGCGTCGGTTGCGTAGAGGCCGAGGCTGCCGTAGCCGCGGTAGGCGAGCGGACGGATATAGCAGGAACCGAGGTCGTTGCGACGGATCAGCTCCCGCGTCGCCTCGGCGATCTGCTCGACCGAGTAGGGCAGCTCCATGTAATAGAGCTGGGCCGATTTGGCCAGCCGCTCGAGGTGGTCGCGGTGGCGGAAGACCGCGGGCCCGCGCTCGGTCTCGTAGCAGCGGATGCCCTCGAAGACGCCGCTGCCGTAGTGCAGCCCATGGCTGAGCACGTGCGTCTTGGCCTCGTCCCAAGCCACGAACTCGCCGTTCTGCCAGATCAGCTCCGCCGTCTCCATCCCGGGAAAGTATGCCCGATGGAGCCCATCCCGGTAGGGGGTTCCACTTAACTTTTTCCGAAAACAGGTGCTGGCTGTCCGCCGGCCTCGCCGCGGGAAAAGTACAAGACGTTCCACCCCCTACCGGGATGGGCTCCTACGAAAGCTCAGCCAGGACAGCGTCGGTCATCTCTGCGGTGCCGACGGGCTCCTCACCAGCTGCCGCGAGGTCCGGCGTGCGCAGACCACGTTCCAGCACCGTGTCTACGGCGGTCTCGATGCAGGTGGCGTCGCGGGGCCGGCTGAGGCCGTGGCGCAGCATCATCGCCGTGCTGAGGAAGGTCGCGAGGGGATTGGCGATCCCCTTCCCGGCGATGTCGGGCGCGGAGCCGTGGACCGGCTCGAACAGGCCGGGGGCGCCCTCGGCGCCGAGACTGGCCGAGGGCAGCATCCCCAGCGAGCCGGTCAGCATCGCCGACTCGTCGCTGAGGATGTCTCCGAACAAGTTCTCGGTGAGGATCGTGTCGAAGTCGGCGGGGCGGGAGACGAGCTGCATCGCCGCGTTGTCGACCAGCAGGTGGTCGAGCTTCACCTCGGGATAGTCGGCGGCGACGCGGCTCACCACCTCCCGCCATAGCCGCGAGGTCTCGAGCACGTTGGCCTTGTCGACTGAGGTAACGCACGGCTTGCGGGCGCTGCCGGCGGCGCGCCGCTGGGCCGCTTCGAAGGCCGTGTGGGCGATCCGCTCGATCTCCGCCACCGAGTACTCGCAGGTGTCGTGGGCGGAGTCGCCGTCGCGACCGCTGTCGCCGAAGTAGATGCCACCGGTCAGCTCGCGCACGACCAGCAGGTCGGTGCCGGCGATTCGCTCTTCGCGCAGCGGGCTGGAGGCGACCAGAGCCTTGCTAGGCCGCACCGGTCGCAGGTTGGCGTAGAGCCCCATCCCCTTGCGCAGGCCGAGCAGGCCCTGCTCGGGGCGCGGCGCGTCGGGATCGGTGGTGTCCCATTTCGGCCCGCCGACGGCTCCCAGCAGCACCGCGTCGGCGGCGCGGCAGGTCTCCAGCACCTCGCCGGTCAGCGCCGTGCCGTGGGCGTCGATCGAGGCTCCTCCGACGATCCGCTCGTCGAACTCGAACTCGCCCAGCGCCTCCAGCACTCGCCGCGCCGCGGCAACGATCTCCGGCCCGATCCCGTCGCCAGGCAGCAGGACTATGCGCGGGGCCTCGCTCACGAAGCCGGGACTCTAGACGTGCCGCTTCTTAGATACCCATAGGGGCCTTTAAAACACGGCACGTCTGGGATCAGCGGCGGGCTTCGATGTTGAGCCGGACGTAGTCGAGGGTCAGCGGCTCGCCGGCCTCCCCCAGAACCGCCTCGGCGAAGGGGCGCCGCAGCTCCTCCGGAAGTTGTGCCAGGTGCGGCCCGAGGGTGACCGTCGTGATGAACTCGAGCGGCCGCTCCGGCGTCACCGGCTTCGGCTGCAGCCAGCAGCGCACGTCCTCGAAGCCGGCGTCGAACAGCCGCCGTTCGGTCTCTTCGGGGGCGGCGAAGTTCCACATCGCCGCCAGCCCCTCGAAGTGGCGGGCGAAGCGCGGCTGCGCCGCCGCCCTGGCGATCGCCCCCGCGTACTCGGCAACGTTGCCCTGCCCCCCGCACTGAGCGACCAGCCGGCCGCCGGGCCGCAGCGCCGCGTGCAGGTGCCGGAAGAGGCGGTCGTGGTCGGCGATCCAGTGGAAGGTCGCAGTCGAGAAGATCAGGTCTACCGGCTCCTCCAGCTCGAGCTCGGAGAGATCGGCGACCAGGTAGGTCACGTCCTCGCCCAGTCGCTCTTTCGCCTTGGCGATCATCGCCGCCGAGCCGTCGACGGCGATGAGCCGGCCGCCCCGCAGGCGCTTAGCCAGCTCGGCGCTGACCCGCCCCGAGCCGCAGCCCGCGTCGAGGACTACCTCCTCGCCGTTCAGCTCGAGCCGGCCGAGCACCTCAGTGCCCCACTCGAACTGAGGATCCGAAACCTCGTCGTAGGTATCGGCGTCCCACTCGCGGGGGCCGGTGTTGATCGTGCGTGCCGGGTCGGGCCCGTTCACAGCGACGTCGTCACCGGGCCCCGCGCGGCGTCCGCGGCCTCGAACTCGTCGATTGCGGCGTCGTTCTCCAGCGTGATGCCGATGTCGTCGAGGCCGTTCAGCAGGCGGTGCTTGACGTCCGGCTCGATCGCGAAGCGGAAGACGCCGGCGGCGCAGGTGACGGTCTGGTCGTCGACGTCGATCCGCGCCTCGCCCGCCTCGGCGACGGCCCGGCAGTGCTCCTCGTCGAGGACCACCGGCAGCAGCCCGATCTTGGTGCAGTTGCCATAGAAGATGTCGGCGAAGGAGGGGGCGATTATCGCCTCGAAGCCAAAATCCTCCAGCGCCCAGGGGGCGTGCTCGCGCGAGGAGCCGCAGCCGAAGTTGCGGCCGGCGAGGAGGATTGGGTTCGGGTCCAGCTCGATCTCGCCGTCGCGCAGCCAGTCGTAGAAGAGGAACTCGCCGAAGCCGGTCCGCTCGACCCGCTTCAGGAACTGCTTGGGAATGATCTGGTCGGTGTCGACGTCGGCCCGGTCCAGCACCGAGACCTTGCCCTCGATCACGTCGATCGGTCGCATCTTCAGCTCCAATCCCTGATGTCGACGAAATGGCCCTCGATTGCCGCCGCGGCGGCCATCCTCGGGCTGACCAGATGCGTCCTGCCGCCCTTGCCCTGGCGGCCCTCGAAGTTGCGGTTCGAGGTCGAGGCGCAGCGCTCCCCCTCCATCAGGATGTCGGGGTTCATCCCCAGGCACATCGAGCAGCCCGCCTCGCGCCATTCGAAGCCGGCGGCGCGGAAGACGTCGTGCAGCCCCTCCTCTTCGGCCTGCGCCTTGACCTGCTGGGAGCCGGGGACGACCATCGCCCGCACCGAGCCGGCGACCCTGCGGCCGTCGACGATCGCCGCCGCCTCGCGCAGATCCTCGACCCGCGAGTTGGTGCAGGAGCCGATGAAGACGCGCTCGGGACGCACCTCGGTCATTGGCGTACCGGGCTCGAGCGCCATGTAGGTGAGCGCCCTTTCCGCCGACTCGCGGTCCGCCGGCGACTCCATCGCCGCCGGGTCGGGGACCGAGTCGGTCACCTCGACGACCATGCCCGGGTTGGTCCCCCAGGTGACCATCGGCGAGATCTCGGCAGCGTCGATCTCGACCTCGGTGTCGAAGGCGGCATCGTCGTCGGTCGGCAGCTGGCGCCAGCGCTCGACTGCGGCGTCGAAGTCGGCTGGCGCGGCGGCCCGGCCCCGCACCCACTCGAAGGTGGTCTCGTCGGGGGCGATCATGCCGGCGCGGCCGCCGCCCTCGATCGTCATGTTGCAAACCGTCATCCGGCCCGGCATCGAGAGCGACTCGATCGCCGGCCCCGCGTACTCGACCGCGTGGCCGACCATGCCGCCGGTGCCGAGGCGGCCGATCGTCGCCAGGATCAGGTCCTTCGGCGTCACGCCCGGGCCGAGTTCGCCCCGGTAGAGAATCCGCATCGTCTTCGGCCGCTTCTGGACCATGCACTGGGTCGCCAGCACGTGCTCGACCTCGGAGGTGCCGATGCCGAAAGCAAGCGCGCCGAAGGCGCCATGGGTCGAGGTGTGGCTGTCGCCGCAGACGATCGTCATGCCGGGCTGGGTCACCCCCAGCTCGGGGCCGATCACGTGGACGATGCCCTGCCGCTCGGAGCCGAGCGAGTAGATGGGAATCCCGAACTCCTCGCAGTTGCGCTCCAGCGTCTCCACCTGCACCCGCGAGAGCTGGTCGGCGATCAGCCGCGCCGCCTTGGTGCCGTCGGTCGGCACGTTGTGGTCGGCGGTCGCCAGGGTCCGATCCGGGCGCCGCACCTCACGGCCGGCAAGCCGCAGCCCGTCGAAGGCTTGCGGCGAGGTGACCTCGTGAACGAGGTGAAGGTCGATGTAGATGAGGCCGTCGGAGACCTCGTGGGCATCCCAGATCTTGTCGAACATCGTCTTTGCCATGGCGACTAGCTCCTCCTCAGGCCGGCGGCGATAACGGCCAGGAACCGGGCCGGCTCCTCGCCTTCGTTCTCGAAATGGTGGGGCAGGTCGGCGTCGAAGGTGACGCTGTCGCCGCAGCGCAACTCGTGGCGGCTACCGTCGACAACCAGCGCCAGCACACCGCTCAGGACCACAGCGGTCTCGCGGCTACCGGGCTCATGGATCGGCGGGTCCCCCGGTCCCCCCGTCGCCGCCCCCGTCCTCAGGGTATGCAGCGATATGTCGGCGCGCTGGCCGGGCAGCGGCGGCGTCAGCTCCTCGAACTGGTGGCCGCCGCGGGTCGAGCGCCGTCTCTCCCTGGCCTTGCTGACGAAGACGTGCTCGCCCTCGTCGAGCCGCAGCAACTGCGAAAGGGTCAGGTCGAGGCCGGCGGCGATCTTGGCGGCGACGGCCAGCGTCGGGCTGGTCTCGCCCCGCTCGACCTGCGAGAGCATCGGCGCGCTGACGCCGCTGTACTCGGCCAGGTCGCGCAGCGAGAGGCCCATCGCGTCGCGCAGGGCGCGAACGCGGGGCCCGATCGTGGCGACACCGACGTCCCCGGCGCCATTCTTCTTCCCGAGCGCAACTGCCATTACGTCTGTACGTTATCACGTACGGCACCTTCTGACTGATACGGCGATGACTCCGTCGGCACCCGCAACAGCCCCCGAAGATCGTGTGCGAGGGCTGCACCTTCGTCTTCCAGCTGCCGCCAGGTCACCCGCACGACGCTCCAGCCGGCCACGCGCAGGTCGCGGTCGCGCTTGCGGTCGCTCTCGAACGCAGCTCGGGTCCCGTGCACCTCGTGGCCGTCGAGCTCGACGATCAGTCGTTGCTCGCGCCAGAGGCAGTCAGCTTCGATCAGGCGATCGCCCAGATCGAGCAGGACGTTCAGCTCAGGGTGCGGCAGGTCAAATTCGGCAACGAACGGAAGGAAGCGGTCCTCCATGCGGCTCCGGGTTCGACCGGACGGAAGGTGGCCGAGGCGTCGCAGGCAAGTCTTGAGCTCGCCGACACCTCGTCTTCGAGGATGGCGTGCCAGCAGCTCCTCCAACGGAGGACGCAGCCGAAGGCGCTGAACTTCCGCCTCACGCAGCGCGAGCTCGAGCGCTTCCGGACGGATTGCAGCAGCGAGATCGAGGATGGTGCGAGACGTCGTGGTCACGGGGATTCGTCGCCGGACCGTCACTTCGTCGGGACGCAGCTCGCCGCGGTGCCTCCGGACCCAGCCCCGGGAACGGCTGGCGCATGGAGTTGTGATCTCGACCGTGCCACGAGCCGTGCCCTGGATGCCCCAGAGCATCGCCGCAGCGCGATGGCTGAGCACAGCTCCATCGCCTCCGGTCAGTACGGCCGCCATCCATCGCCCCTCCCGTGACACGTTTCGGCGACCAACGGCGTAGATGCTCCGATGCAGGCGGTGCAATCGACCTGCTTGCAGGCGGCGGCCGACGGCGGCCGAGCTAAGTCCAAGCCCGATCAGCTGACCCCGGCTGACCACACCATGTTGGCGGTCCGCGAGTTCGGCAATGGCCAGGTCAGCACCACGAGACTGCTGTTTTGCTCGCATAGCGAGCGCAAATGCAGTTTCGTCCGGCATGGCCCTGAGGTTGGCGGGGACGGACGCGCGTGTGGTGCGCTGAAGGTGAATTCTGTGCGTCGGCGGGCGCGCGCCCGTGTGTCAGGGACCGGGAGTGCGTTCGACTGCGGCCCCGGCGGTCGCCGCCTCGGCCTCGCGGATTGCCGCGCCCTCGAGGGCGTTGGAGAGGGCGCGGACGTAGGCGCGGGCGGAGGCCTCGAGGATGTCGGTGGCGACGCCCTGGCCGGTGGCGAGGCGGCCGGCCGTTCGCAGCATCACGGTCACCTGGCCGAGGGCGTCCTCCCCCCCAGTCACCGCCTCGACCGTGTACTGGCGCAGCTCGCACTCGGTTCCAGTCGCCTTCTGGATCGCGTGGAAGATCGCGTCGACCGGGCCGTCGCCGCTCGACTCCGCCACGGCCTCCTCGCCCGAGGGCAGCTTCACCGCGACCCGGGCCAGCGGCTCGCGCCGCGAGCCGGCCTCGACCTCGAACCAGGCCAGCTCGTGGGCGTCCTCGCGCTCGCGCATCTCGTCGGAGACGATCGCCTCCAGGTCCAGCGCGGTCACCTGCTTCTTGCGGTCGGCGATCTCCTTGAAGCGCTTGAAGGCGGCGTTCAGCGCGTTGCCCTCGACCTGGAAGCCAAGCTGCTCGAGGGCGTCGCGCAGGGCGTGGCGGCCGGAGTGCTTGCCGAGCACGATCGAGTTCGACTCCAGCCCGACTTCGGTTGCGTCCATGATCTCGTAGGTGGTGCGCTCCTTCAGCACCCCGTCCTGGTGGATGCCGGACTCATGGGCGAAGGCGTTGCGACCGACCACGGCCTTGTTCGGCTGCACGGGGTAGCCGGTGAGACGGGAAACCATGCGGCTGGTCCGCGCCAGCTCGCGGCTGTTGACGCCGACGGTGAGGCCGTGGGCGTCCTCGCGAGTTCGGACCAGCATCACGATCTCCTCCAGCGAGCAGTTGCCGGCCCGCTCGCCGATCCCGTTGACGGCGCACTCGACCTGGCGGGCGCCGGCCAGCACCCCCGCGTAGGAGTTGGCGACGGCCAGCCCGAGGTCGTCGTGGCAGTGAACGGAGGTCTCGACGTCGCGCAGCGCCGGAACCAGCTCGTAGAGGCGGCGAAAGTACTCCGCGTACTCCTCGGGGGTCGTGTAGCCGACCGTATCGGGGATGTTGACGACGGTCGCGCCCTCCTCGACGGCGATCGCGCAGACCTCGGCGGTGAACTCGACGTCGGCGCGGGTAGCGTCCATCGGCGAGAACTCGACGTCCTCGCAGTAGGACTTGGCCAGCGCCACGGCGGCGCGAGCCTGCCCCTTGACGTCCTCTCGATCGGTCTGCAGCTGGTGTTCGATATGGATGTCGGAGGTCGAGATGAAGGTATGGATGCGGGGTCGCTGCGAGTCGCGGATCGCCCCCCAGGCGGCATCGATGTCGGCCTTGTGGGTGCGGGCGAGGCCGCAGATCGCCGGCCCCTCGACGCTGCGCGAGATCGCCTCGACCGCCTCGAAGTCGCCCGGCGAGGTGATCGGGAAGCCGGCCTCGATCGTGTCGACCCCGAGCCGCGCCAGCTGCTGCGCGATCTCGACCTTCTCGGCCGTGTTGAGCGAGATGCCCGGCGACTGCTCGCCGTCGCGCAGGGTCGTGTCGAAGATGTGGACGCAGTTCGCGTCGTCTGATGCTGAAGTCACGGGACTTACCTCCTTCTCCAATTGAACCGAATGACCTTGTCTCTCGCGGCTCTCGCGCCGCCCAGCGCTATTCCCCCCGAAGGGGGAGGAGAAGGAGAAGCGCCAGGCTGTCGGGCCGGTACGTCATTCGCCTTCGCAGGTTAGCGCACGCCGATGCGCCTGCATAAGCTGCGCGCCATGGAGTCCGGATCCACCGCGATCTCCCGCAGCACTTGGCTGGCCCTGCTGGCGATGGGCATCAGCGTCGTCGTCATCGCCAACGACTTCTCGGCAATCAACGTCGCCCTGCCGACGATGGAGCAGGACTTCGATACCAACATCAACACGATCCAGTGGGTGATCAACGCCTACGCGCTCACCTTCGGGGTGCTGATCGTCACCGGCGGCCGCCTCGCCGACATGTTCGGCCGGCGCCGGGCCTTCTTCGTCGGCACCGCGATCTTCGCCTCGATGTCGGCGCTGGGCGGGGCGGCGCCGTCGGAGACCTGGCTGATCGTCAGCCGCGTGCTGATGGCGATCGGCGGCGCCTTGATGTGGCCGGCGATCCTCGGCATGACCTACGAGATCCTGCCCGAAGAGAAGGCGGGCCTCGCCGGCGGCATCGTCATCGGCGCCGCCGGGCTCGGCAACGCGCTCGGCCCGCTGATCGGCGGCGTCCTCACCGACCTGTTGAGCTGGCGCTGGATCTTCTTCCTCAACGTCCCCGTCTCCGCCCTCGCGGTCCTCATCACCTACTCCCTGGTGAAGGTCAAAGAGCCCGAAGCGGGCGAGCGGCGAATCGACTACGCGGGGGTCGCCGCCCTCTCGATCGGGCTCGTCTCGCTGCTGGTCGCGCTGGACCAGGTCGACGACTGGGGCTGGGGAGACCCGAAGACGATCGGGCTGCTGGCGCTCACCGTCGTCCTGCTCGCCTCCTTCCTGCCGATCGAGCGGCGCGCCGGGACGAGCGCCCTGGTCCCACGTGAGGTGATCCGCAACGAGAGCTTCCGCGCCTCCTGCCTGGCGATCCTCTTCATGTCCGCCACTTTCTTCGCCGCCCTGCTCTACCTGCCGCAGTTCATGCAGAAGCATCTCGATTACACGCCGCTCGAGGCCGGAGTCGGAATGCTGCCCTTCCTGGCCGTCTTCGCGCTCGTCTCCTTCGTCGCCGGCCCTCTCTACAACCGCCTCGGCGCCAAGCTGCTCGTCTCGATCGGCTCGGCCTGCATCGCGATCGCCCCTTTCCTCTTCTCGTTGGCCGACGAGGGCTCCGGCTACACGTCCCTGATCGCCGGCATGGTCGTGCTCGGGATCGGGATCGGCAGCTTCTACCCGACCGCGACCACGGCCGGGGTCACCTCCGTCGACGAATCCCAGACCAGCCTCGCGGGCGGGATCGTCTACATGTTCCAGATCGCCGGCGGCTCGATCGGCCTCGGCCTGACCACGACCGTCTTCTCCTCGCAGGAAACCTTCATCGACGGCATCCAGGCCGCCTTCCGACTCGACGCAGCGCTCTCCCTGGTCGGCTTCGTAATTGCCCTGCTCTTTGTGGGCGGACGCCTGGTCGGTCGGCGCGAGCCCGTTCAGGCCCCATCCCAGTAGGGGTGGAACGTCTTTGTACTTTTTCTGCGGAGACGCCAGCGGACAGCCGACAACTGTCTTCAGAAAAAGTTAAGTGGAACCCCTACTGGGATGGGGCCTCAAGGAACTGGCGGCCCGCCAGGCGCCCGTCGCACGACGTCGTCGCCGCGGCCCTCGCGGACGACGTCGTCGCCGGGACCGCTGAGGATCACGTCGTTGCCGGGGCCGCCGAAGTGGACGTCGTCGCCGGGGCCGCCGGCCAGCAGATCGTCGCCGCGCCAACCGGTCAGGCGGTCGTCGCCGATGCCGCCGATCAGCTTGTCCGGTCCGGCGCCGCCGATCAGGACGTCGCGTCCGGAGCCGCCCCGCATCGTGACCGGGATCGAGATGTCCTTGGCGACCGCGATCCTGTCGTCGCCGCCGTCGGCGTTGATTTCAAAGCCGGCGATCGCCGGGGCCGGGCAGATCAGCTCGTTCGGGTTCCCTTCCGGGTTGCCGCAGATCGTGCCGCCGACCTCGAGCGGGACGATCGAGTCGATCACGTAGCTGCGGCCGTCCGGGGTGAGCCAGATGTGGATCACGTTCGAAGCGGAGCCGCCGGCGAGCAGCACGGTGAACGACGAGGACTGGGCAGGGGCGAGCGACGGCGCCTGCAGCACCAGGATCGCAAGCAAAGTGAGGATCGCTTTCTTCATCGCCAGTCTGTCCCCGCCACGAGCTGGGTCGAGGCTTCCACTTAAGGGAACAGCACCACCTTGCCGACGTTGCGGCGTGCACCGATGAACTCGTGCGCCTCGCCGGCCCGCTCGAAGGGAAAGGAGGCGGCGACAACCGGGTCGAGGCGTCCCTGCTCGAGGTCTGCCATCAGCGGCTCGGTGACCCGGTCGAGGTTGCCCTCTCGGTCCCACCACTTGAGCATGTTGAGCCCGAAGACGCCTTTGTTCTCGTTCATCGTCGCCAGGCTCTTCCACCACGGCGACGTTGCCAGCGGCATCTTCGCCAGGGCCTTGAGCGTCGCTGGCAGATCCCGCTTCCCGTCCTTGGACGCCTCCGAGAGCCCGTACATCACCAGGCGCCCGCCGGGCCGCAGCAGGCGGTAGTCCTTGCGGAAGGAGGTCGGGCCGAGCGCGTCGACAACGAGGTCGACGCCCTCGCCGCCGGTGAGCCGCATCACCTCCTGCTCGAAGTCCTGGCTGCGATAGTCGATCGCGTGGGCGACGCCCTGGGCGCGGATCGCCTCGTGCTTGGAGGCCGAGGCAGTTCCGAAGACCTCGGCACCGGCGTTGCGGGCGATCTGGGTCGCCGAGATGCCGACGCCGCCGGCGGCGGCGTGGATCAGCACCCGGTCGCCTGCGCGCAGGCTGCCCATGATCACCAGCGCCGCGTAGGCGGTGCCGTAGTTGACCGGGAAGGCGGCGCCTTGCTCGAAGCTGAGCCGGTCGGGCAGCGGCAGAGCCTGGTCCGCCGGAACCGCGACCAGCTCCGCCTGACCGCCGAAACGGGTACCGGCGACGACGCGGTCGCCGACCGAGTGCGAGGTCACACCCTCCCCCACCGACTCGACCTCTCCGGCCACCTCGTAGCCCAACACGCAGGGCGTCTTCGGCGCGTCCGGATAGAGGCCGACCCGGGCCATCGTGTCGGCGAAGTTGATCCCTGCGGCTTTGACGGCGATCCGGACCTCGCCGGGGCCCACGGGCGGGTCTGGGCGCTCCTGCACCTGGAGCACCTCAGGCCCTCCCGTCCCGGTCAGCACCACCGCGCGCATGAAGGCAACCCTACTGTTTGCTCAGAGGTCGACCGAGCGGCCGACGGAGAAGCCGTCGAGCTGGAGGATCTTCTCGATCGTCTCCTCGCGCACGGGCGCGTCGGTCGTCAGCGCCATCACCGCGCGGTCGCCGTCCTCCTCGGCGCCGACCGCCGCGGAGACGATGTTCACCCCCTGCTCGCCGAACATCGTCCCGACCCTGCCGATCATCCCGGGTTGGTCGGCGTAGCGGAAAACGGTCAGGTGATCGGCAAAGGGAAGGTAGAAGCTCTCGCCCCAAACCGAGACGAGGTAGGGCTCGTTGCGCGGCCCGACTCCGGTCCCCGCCACCTCGACGGCGTCGGCGTCGCTGCCGAGCCGCACCGCGATCAGCTCGGTGAAGTCCTCGGAGCCGGTGTCCTTGGTCTCGGTCAGCTCGATGCCCCGCTCCTCGGCCATCTGTGGCGCGTTGACGAGGTTGACCGGCTCCTCGGTGTGGCCGGAGAGGATGCCGACCAGGACCGCGATGCCGAGCAGGCGGGTGTCGTGCGAGGCGATGCGGCCGCGGAACTCGGCGGTGACGCGGTCGACCGAGCCGACGCCGAGCCCCTGCGCGAGGCGGCCGAGCTTTTCGCAGAGCGGCACGAACGGCGCCAGCGCCTCCATCTCCTCGGGGCGGACCGCGGCGATGTTGACCGCGTTGGTGACGACGCCACCGGTCAGCGCCGCGGTTACCTGCTCGGCGGTCACGACCCCGGCGCGATCCTGCGCCTCGGCGGTCGAGGCCCCCAGGTGCGGGGTGACGACGACGTCCCCACGGGCGAAGATCGGATGGTCGGTGAAGGGCTCGGAGGGAAAGACGTCGAGCGCGGCGCCGGCCAGCTTGCCCGACTCGAGCGCGGCCAGCACAGCGTCGAGGTCGACCAGCTCGCCGCGGGCGCAATTCACCAAGCGCGCCCCATCCGCCATCGCCGCAAGGGACCCGGCGTCGATCAGGCCGATCGTCTCCGGCGTCTTCGGCACGTGCAGGGTGACGACGTCGGCGCGGCCGAGCAGGTCGTCCAGCTCGGTCACCCCCTCGACGCCGAGCTCGCGGAAGCGCTCAGCGGAGACGAACTTGTCGAAGGCGAGCACGTCCATGTCGAAGCTCTGCGCCCGCTTGGCGACCAGCTGGCCGATCCGGCCGAAGCCGATCACCCCCAGCGTCTTGCCGTAGAGCTCGGCGCCTTTGAAGCGGGAGCGCTCCCAGGCGCCACCGACCAGGGTCGCCTGCGCCTGCGGGACGTTGCGGCAGAGCGCCAGCATCAACGCCACCGTGTGCTCGGCGGCAGCGACGGAGTTCGATTCGGGCGCGTTGGCGACGACGATGCCGCGCCGGGTCGCGGCCGGGATGTCGACGTTGTCGACCCCGGTGCCGGCGCGGCCGATCACCTTCAACCGCTCCGCCCGCTCGAGCAGCTCCGGCGTGACCTGGGTCGCCGAGCGGACCAGGATCGCGTCGTACTCACCGATCGCTTGCATCAGCTCCTCGTCGGACATCTCGAGGCCGAGGTCGACGTCGAAGTTCTGGCGCAGCAGCTCGACCCCCGAGTCGGCGATCTTCTCCTTGACCAGGACCTTCACGGCCTCACCTCCGGCGCGTTCTCCAGCACCCAGTCGATGCAGGCGGTCAGCGCTTCGACGTCAGCCGGCTCGACGGCCGGGAACATCCCGATCCGCAGCTGGTTGCGGCCCAGCTTGCGGTAGGGCTCGACGTCGACGATGCCGTTGGCGCGCAGCGTTGCGGCAAGCGCGGCGGCGTCGACGGCGGCGTCGAAATCGATAGTGCCGACGACGAGCGAGCGCTTGGCGGGATCGGCGACGAACGGTGTCGCGGCGTCGCTGCGCTCAGCCCACCCATACAGGTGGCCCGAGGAGGCGCCGGTGCGCGCTACGCACCACTCGAGACCGCCGGCAGCGAGCATCCACTCGATCTGATCCGCGAGCAGCAGCAGGGTCGCCAGGGCCGGCGTGTTGTAGGTCTGGTTCTTGCGCGAGCTCTCGATCGCCGTCGGCAGCGAGAGGAAGGCCGGCTGCCAGCGTCCCGGTGCCCCGTCCAGCTCCTCGGTCCTCGCCACCGCGGCCGGGCTGAGCAGCGCCAGCCAGAGCCCTCCGTCGGCGCCGAACCCCTTCTGCGGGGCGAAGTAGTAGGCATCGGCCTCGGCGGCGTCGAGTGGCAGGCCGGCGGCGCCGGAGGTGCCGTCGATCAGGACCAGCGCGGCGCCGGCCTCGCTCGGCCGTCGCACCTCCACCATCACCCCGGTCGAGGTCTCGTTGTGGGCCCAGGCGATTACGTCGGCGGCCGGATCGGCGGCCGGCTCCGGCGCGTCGCCGGGCTCGGCCTCGACCAGGAGCGGTTCGGCGAGGAACGGCGCGGCAGCCGTCGCCTTGGCGAACTTCCCCGAGAACTCGCCGTAGGTGAGGTGCAGCGCCCGCTCCCGGACCAGCCAGGCGGCGGCGGCCTCCCAGAAGGCGGTCGCGCCGCCGTTGCCGAGCGCCACCTCGTAGCCATCGGGCAGTGAGAACAGCGCGGCGAGACCATCGCGGACGCGCCCGACCAGATCGCGGACCGCCGCCTGCCGGTGCGAGGTCCCCATCAGGTCGGCCCGTTCGGCGAGCTTGGCCAGCGCCTCCGGCCGCACCTTGGAGGGCCCGCAGCCGAAGCGGCCGTCGGCCGGCTTGAGGTCGGCGGGGATCTGGGCTGTTTCAGTCGTCGCGGTCATCGAGCGGCCAAGGTTATTGACCGTCGCGGGTGGACTCTCCTCGGCTCCGACTAGTAGGGTCGCGCCCAGCAGCACAGTGCGCTCTGTGTTGCTGGATCGTTCAGGCAACCAGGAGGAGAAATTGGCGACCGACGTCTTCCTTGCGGGCAGCGATTTTCGGGCGAAGATCCGCAACCCCTGGGGGGTGCTGGGGTTGAGCATCATCACCTTTGGGATCTACACGATCTTCTGGTGGTACTACATAAACCGCGAGCTGCGAGACCTCGGTCGGGCCAAGCGAGTAGCGGGGCTGGGCGACAACCCTGGGTTATCCACTGCCGCCTACGTCCTTGGAGGCTTCCTCTTCTACATCCCGACCATCTGGACGGTCGTCACGACGATGCGCAGGATCCAGGCCGGCCACCGAGCAACCGGCCAGCTCGACATCCTCAACGGATGGCTTGCCGCCCTGGTGTGGATCTTCACCCTGGGGCTCGGCGGGCTGGTGTTCACCCAGTACGAACTGAACAAGATGTGGGAGGGTCAACCGGTCGCGCTGCCCGCATACGTGGGCGGTTTGGGAGGCGACGCTGACCTGGATCGTCTTTCCAAGCTTCGCGATCTGCACGAGTCCGGCGCGATCTCGGAGCAGGAGTTCGAGGCTGAAAAGGCCCGCATCCTTCCCGCAGGTGGCCAGGCGGAGGGCGAAAACTCATGAACGAGACCGGGGAAACCGGCATCGCGAGGGGCGACGGTTACGCCGTCGCCAACCTCGACGACCTCGGCGAGGGCTACGGCTTCCGCAAGATCCGCAAGGGGCTCGGGGTGACCGCCTTCGGCGCCAACGCGATCGTGATCCCACCGGGCTACGAGACCGGCCGCCACCTGCACGAGGAGCAGGAGGAGCTCTACTTCCTCCACAGCGGCCGCATCGCGATCGAGTTCGGCGACGGCTCCAGCCACGAGCTCGGCCCGGGTGGCCTCGCCTGGGTCGACGCCCCCACGGTCCGCAAGATCCGCAACCTCAGCGATTCCGAGGACGCCGTCTACGTCGTCGTCGGCGGCAAGGACGGCTACGTCGGGCGGGACGGCAAGCTGCCGCCTGGCGAGGAGTCTCGGTTCGGCGGCGACGGCCCGCCTGGGGCCTGATCGTCCCCGGTGAGGACTGCCGGACCCCTCTCCCACACGGATCTGGCACCAGCGAGAAGCAACTGTGCTCCGGGTGCGACTCTGCTCCCCGAGCAAGTGAAGCTGCCCAGCCCGTGGCTTCAGCTGGAGAGCGACAGGCCCTTCGCGGGCAAGCTCGCTGTTCAGCTCGAGATGAATGAGGAACTGGCCGAGAGGCGGGTAGCGGTGTCCCTCCGCGGGAATGTCGCCGAAGGCGGCGATATGCAATCTGTTTATCGCGCGGCATAGCCGCGCTCCAACACCGTCGCTAAGCGCGAAGCGCGTGCGACATCAATTCCCGCGGAGGGACACCGCCACCCGCCCCGCGCCTGCTGCTCAGAACTCGGTGTCGATCCAGGGCATCATCTTGCGCAGGTCACCGCCGACCTCCTCGACCTGATGCCCAGCCCCCTCCTCGCGCATCCGCGAGAGGTTCTCGCCGCCGGCGCGGTTCTCGGCGATCCACTCCTTGGCGAACTCACCCGACTGAATCTCGCCGAGGATCTGCTTCATCGCCGCCCGCGACTCCTCGCCGATCACGCGCTTGCCGCGGGTCATGTCGCCGTACTCGGCGGTGTTGGAGATCGAGTAGCGCATCCCCTGGATCCCCTTCTCGTACATCAGGTCGGCGATCAGCTTCAGCTCGTGCAGACACTCGAAGTAGGCGAGGCGCGGGTCGTAGCCGGCCTCGACCAGGGTCTCGAAGCCGGCCCGGACCAGCTCCGAGGCGCCGCCGCAGAGAACCGCCTGCTCGCCGAAGAGGTCGGTCTCGCACTCGTCCTTGAAGCTGGTCTCGATGATCGCGGCGCGGCCGCCGCCGATGCCGGCGGCGTAGGCGAGAACGAGGTCGTGGGCGCTGCCGCCGGCGTCCTGGTGGACGGCCATCAGGCAGGGCACGCCGGTGCCTTCCTCGTACTGGCGGCGGACCAGGTGGCCGGGGCCCTTCGGCGCGACCATGCCGACGTCGACCCCGGGCGGCGGCTGGATCTGCTCGAAGTGGATCGAGAAGCCGTGGGCGAAGAGGAGCAGGTTGCCGGGGGCGATCCCGTCGGCGATCTCCGCCTCCCACACCTCCGCCTGTTTCTCGTCGGGCAGCAGGACCATGACGACGTCGCCGCGGCTGGCGGCGTCGGCGATGTCGAGCACCTCCAGCCCGGCCTCCTCGGCCTTGGCGCGGCTGGAGGAATCGGGGCGCAGGCCGACGACGACGTCGGCGCCGGAGTCCTTCAGGTTGAGGGCGTGAGCGTGGCCCTGGGAGCCGTAGCCGAGGATGGCGACGGTCTTCCCCTGCAGCTTCGAGAGATCGGCGTCCTTGTCGTAATAGATGTCGTCGGTCTTCATGGCGGGCAGGCTAACGGAGGGCGCGCCGCAGGAGCTTTCCCGAGGGCGTCCGCGGCAGCGCCGCCGCCAGCTCGACCCGCTTCGGCACCTTGAAGCCGGCCAGCTCCTCGGCGCAGTGGCGGCGCAGCTCGTCCGGGGTCGTCTCCGAGCCATCGACCAGCACGACCACCGCGGTCACCGCCTGCTGCCACTCGGGGTCCTCGCGGCCGACGACCGCGGCGTCGGCGACCTCGGGGTGGCGCAGCAGCACCTGCTCGACTTCTGCCGGGACCACGTTCTCGCCGCCGCTGACGATCATGTCGTCGATCCGGTCCTCGACGTAGAGGAAGCCTTCCTCGTCGATGCGGCCGAGGTCGCCGGTGTGGAGCCAGCCGTCGGCGTCGATCCGGCTCGGCGCCACGGTCGGGCCCTGGACGAGGATCTCGCCGTCCTGGATCCTCAGGTGGGTGGTCAGCAGCGGCCGGCCGGCCGAGCCGAGCTTGCGCTGGGCGTCGGTCGGAGCCAACGTCGTCACCTGCGAGCAGGCCTCGGTCAGGCCGTAGGTCTGGACCACTGTGGCGCCGCGCCCGATCGCCTCTTCCAGCGGCTCCTTGGGGACGGGCCCGCCACCGACCAGGATCGCCCGTGGACCGGAGAGATCGGCGCCGGCCTCGAGCAAGCGGGTCAGCATCGTCGTCACCAGCGAGACGACCGAGATCTCGTCGTCTTCGAGGGCAGCGGCGACGCGGTCGACGTCGAAGCCGTCGTGGAGGACTGCGGTGGTGCCGTAGATGACCGAGCGCATGAAGATCCCCAGCCCGGAGATGTGGCTGAGCGGCAGGCAGCAGAGCCAGCGGTCCTGCGGGTCGACGCCGAGGTTGAAGGCCGAGCCGACCGCGTTCCAGAGGAAGTTGCCGTAGGTCAGCTCGACCGGCCGCGGCGTGCCGCTGCTGCCGCTGGTGAGGACGCGGCAGCAAGGAGCGTCCATGTCGTGCTCGCCGAGCAGCGGCAGGTCGGCCTCGGTCTGGGTCAGCTCACCGGGGTCGCTGAGGTCGACGGTCGGCTCCTCGGCGGCGATCACCGCGGCGCGCTCGGCGGCGGCCAGCCGTGGGCTGAGCGGCAGCAGCACC
Organism: uncultured Solirubrobacterales bacterium; assembly: GCA_963703235.1. Classification (GTDB taxonomy): domain Bacteria; phylum Actinomycetota; class Thermoleophilia; order Solirubrobacterales; family 70-9; genus VRUE01. The sequence goes on from OY969802.1 coordinate 877,804, forward strand.
GAGCCGACCTTCATCAGCGCGTGCATCAGCACCACCTGCTCGCGGCGCGGCTCCATCGTCAACGCCGCGACCGAGCCGCGCCGCACGCCGTGCGCCTCGAGCCGGCGTGCGACCCAGGTCGCCTCCGCCTCCAGCTCGGCATAGGTCACCTCGGAGCCGTCGGCGACCAGCGCGATCCGGTCGGGGCAGGTCTGCGATCTCTGGTCGAGCCAGTCGTCGAGCTTCATCGGAGCCGGGATATCGTTGCCGATATGCCGCAACGCCACCGCGACGCCCCGCCCGAAGAGGCTCTGTACACGCCGATCGAGTGGGAGGCCGCCGCCGAGTACGGCGACATCCGCTACGAGAAGGCCGACGGGATCGCCAAGATCACGATCGACCGGCCCGAGGTCCGCAACGCCTTCCGGCCGCAGACGCTGATCGAGATCTCCGCCGCGCTGGAGCTGGCCCGCGAGGACACCGAGGTCGGCGTGATCGTCCTCACCGGGGAGGGAGAGAAGGCCTTCTGCTCGGGCGGCGACCAGACGGTTCGCGGCGACAGCGGCTACGTCGCCGAGGGAACCTCGCTCGGCCGCTTCCACGTCACCGACCTGCAGGTGCAGATGCGGCGGCTGCCGAAGCCGGTGGTGGCGATGGTGGCCGGCTACGCGGTCGGCGGCGGCCATGTCCTGCACGTCTGCTGCGACCTGACGATCGCCGCCGACAACGCGACTTTCGGGCAGACCGGGCCGCGGGTCGGCTCCTGGGACGGCGGCTTCGGCGCCTCGCTGCTGCGCGATCTCGTCGGGACCAAGAAGGCGAAGGAGTTCTGGCTGCTGTGCCGCCAGTACGACGCCGAGCAGGCTCTGCAGATGGGCCTGGTCAACGCGGTCGTCCCGCTGGAGCAGCTCGAGCGGGAGACGGTCGCCTGGTGCCGGGAGATGCTCGCGCTCTCGCCCTTCGCCCTGCGTCTCGTCAAGGCCAGCTTCAACGCGCACGAGGACGGCTACGCGGGGATCCAGCAGCTGGCCCACGACGCCAACCTGCTCTTCTACGGCAGCGAGGAGGCTCGCGAGGGCCGCGAGGCGTTCAAGGACAAGCGCACGCCGGACTTCTCCAAGTTCCCGAAACGACCATGAGGATCTGGCTGATGGCGGCGCGTCCGCGGACCCTGCCGGCGGCGATCGCGCCGGTGCTGGTTGGTACTGCGGCCGCGGTGGAATGGGTCGGCGAGCTGCCGCGCGTCGGCGCCTTCGTGGCGGCCTTGGTCGGCTCGATCTTCATCCAGATCGGAACCAACCTCGCCAACGACTACTCGGACGCCAAGCGGGGCGCCGACACGGCCGACCGGTTGGGGCCGGTGCGGGTCACCTCCGCCGGCCTGGTGGCGCCGCGTCGAGTGCTGGTCGCGACCTGGATTGCCTTCGGGATCGCCGTCGCCTGCGGCGTCTACCTGACGTTGGTGGCGGGCATCGTGATCCTCTTGATCGGCATCATCTCGATCGCCGCCGGCGTTCTCTACACCGGCGGCCCCCGCCCCTACGGCTATGAGGGCCTGGGCGAGCTCTTCGTCTTTCTCTTCTTCGGCCTGGTCGCGGTCAACGGCTCCTACTACGTCCAGGTGGAGGAACTGCAGGCGCTGCCACTGGGGCTGTCGATCTCGGTCGGCTTCCTCGCCACCGCGATCCTCGTCGTCAACAACGTCCGCGACATCGAGACCGACCGCCGCGCCGGCAAGATGACCCTCGCGGTACGGACCGGCAGGCGCGGCGCTGTCGGCCTCTACCGATTCCTGATCCTCGCCGCCTACGCGCTACTGCCGATAACCCTGATCGGCGCCGACACGAGCCCACTGCCGCTGATCGGCCTCGCCTCGCTGCCGCTGGCGATCCCACCGCTGCGGACGATGAGCAGCCGCAGCGACGGTCCCTCGCTGAACGCGGCCCTGGCCCAGACCGGCGCTCTGCTCGGCGCCTTCAGCCTGCTCGTCTCGGCGGGCCTGCTGCTCGCGGCGTAGCAACGAAACTGCATTTGCACGTCCATAACACGTACAAATGCAGTTTCATCGGTGGGTCGTGAGTGCGATGCTCTGGCGATGCGGATCGCATCGGTCGAGGTCGTCACCTACGCGCTGCCGTTTCGCAAGCCGTACGTAACGGCGCGGGGACGACTGGATCAGCGTGAGATGGCGCTGTTGCGACTGCGCTCCGCGGAAGGCCTGGTCGGGCTCGGCGAAGCGGTGCCGCTGGCGCTGCGCGGAGGCGCGACCCTGGCGCAGGTGGTCGAGGAGCTGCGGCGACTCGGCGAGCGCGAGACGTTCGACGAGGCGACGTTGAGAAGCGATGCGGTGGGGCTTTCACCGCCGGCGCGATGCGCGGCGTTGACCGCGCTGCTCGACCTGCGCGGCAGGCGGGCTGTCGCAGAGCACGGCGAAGCCGCCGATGCGACCGTCGCGCCTGTCCGCTGCAACGCGACCCTCGTCGCCGGCGAGCCTGCCGCCGTTGCCGCCGAAGCGGAAGAGTGGGCGGCAGACGGCTTCTCCTCCTTCAAGCTGAAGCTGGGCGTCGGCGACGACGTCGGTCAGGTGCGGGCGGTGCGGGAGTCGATCGGCGACAAGGCGAGCATCCGGGTGGACGTCAACGGCCGCTGGGACGTCGAGACCGCGAAGCGGCGGCTGACGGAGCTGGAGCCCTTCGACATCGAGCTGGCGGAGCAGCCGGTGACGACGATCGAAGAGGCCGCCGAGCTGGCTGCATCCACCCTGATCCCGATCGCCGCCGACGAGAGCGTCGAGAGCCGAGCGGATGCCGAGCGGGCCGCAGAGGCGGGCGCCTGCGCGATGACCGGCATCAAGCTCTCCAAGGTCGGCGGGCCGGAGGAGGCGATCTCGATTGCCGAGGTGCTTCCGGCCTACCTGACCAGCGCGCTCGACGGGCCGGTGGGGATAGCGGTGGCGGCCCATGTGGCGGAGACGCTGAGCGAAGCCGGCGTCAGACCAGGGACCGGCCTGGCGCACGGTCTGGCGACCCAGCGGCTCTTCGCGTCGACCATCGCCGCGAAAGGCCCCGAACTGCGAGGCGACATGCTGCACCCCCCTCCAGGACCAGGCCTCGGCGTCGAGATCGACGAGGAGGCGCTGCAGGCTCACCGTCTCTAGCCTGCGTGGCGGCTTTTACCCCCTATAGGACGTAAAAGCCGCCACACGTGGATCCCACCAACTCCAATACCGCCCTCGCCTCGGCCTTCGTCGAGGAGCTGGCCCGCTGCGGGGTGCGACACGCGGTCCTCTCCCCCGGCTCGCGCTCGACCCCGCTCGCGGTGGCGCTGTGGCGGCAGCCGGAGATCGACGTAACCGTGATCGTCGACGAGCGCTCGGCCGGCTTCTTCGCGCTCGGTGCCGCCCAGGCGAGCGGCGCTCCGGTGGCGATCCTCTGCACCTCGGGGACGGCAGCCGCGAACCTGCACCCGGCGATCTGCGAGGCCGACCACTCGGCCGTCGCCCTGATCGCGCTGACCGCCGACCGACCGCCGGAGCTGCGCGGGATCGGCGCCGGCCAAACGATCGACCAACTGAAGCTCTACGGATCCTCGGTGCGCTGGTTCTGCGAGGTGGGGACGCACGAGGCCGACGACGACGGCCTGCTCCACTACCGCTCCACCGCCTGCCGGGCCTTTGCCGCGGCACGCGGCGAGCCGCGACCGGGCCCCGTGCACCTCAACCTCGCTTGGCGCGAACCGCTGGCCCCAGTTCCCGTCGACGGGGCGGTGACCGCGACCGATCCGTTGGCTCTGCAGGGCCGCGGCGAGCGACCGCTGACCGCGGTGACGCCGATCGACATGGAGCCCTCTCAGTTCCTGCTCGACGAGATCGCAAAGCACATCGCCGAGGCCGAGATCGGGGTGATCGTCGCCGGTCGACAACTCGACCCGGAGCTGCGCGAACCGCTTGCGCACCTGGCCCGGGCAGCCGGCTACCCGATCCTCGCCGAGCCGACCTCGCAGCTGCGCTGCGGGCCCCACGATCGCTCCCACATCGTCACCGCCTACGACCTGCTGCTGCGCGACGAGCGGTTCCGCACCAACGCCGCACCCGACCTGGTTCTCCGTTTCGGCGAGATGCCGACCAGCAAGCCGCTCCGTTCCTGGCTCTCGGAGTCGGACGCCGACCAGATCGTCGTCGACCCGCTGGCAGGCTGGAACGAGCCAAGCCGCCGCGCCGCGGCTCTCCTTCGTGCCGACCCGACCGAGCTGGCGGCCGGCTGGGCCGCGCGCCTGGGCGAGGACCGACCGCCGCCGGCGATGTGGATGGAGGCCGAGCACGCGGCACGCGAGGCGATCGAGGCGGAGCTGGGAGAGATCGACGCTCCAACCGAGCCGGCCCTGCAGTCAGCGCTCGGCGCGGCACACGAGGACGGCGATCTGGTCTACACCGCCTCGAGCATGCCGATCCGCGACCAAGAGGCGTTCCTGCCCGCTGGCGAGGCCGATGTCCTCTTCCTCTGCAACCGCGGCGCCAACGGCATCGACGGTCTGATCTCCTCGGGAATAGGCGCGGCCCACGCCAGCGGCCGCCCGACGACGATCGTCACCGGCGACCTCGGCCTCCTCCACGACATCGGCGGACTCGCCGCCCTGCGCGAGGTCTCGACCCCGGTGCGGATCGTCGTCATCGACAACGACGGCGGCGGCATCTTCCACTTCCTCCCCCAGGAGAAAACCCTCAACGGCGACGAGTTCGAGGCGCTACTGGGAACGGCGCGCGGCGTCGACGTGGCCAGGGCCGCCGCCCTGTTCGACCTGCCGCATCGACGCCTAGCCTCCCTGGACGAGCTGGCCGACGCCCTCGCGGTCGGCACCGGCCTGATTGAGGTCCCTGTCGATCGCCAAGCCAACGTCGACCTCCACCGCCGGCTCGCCAACCGCGTCGCGGCCGCGATTTCCTAGCAGTCGATCCGGCTTGCCTCGCGCCCAGGGCCTGGCTGCCAGACCGGTCCGTAGAGAGCCGCGTGCGGAACCGAGAGGATCTCGCTCTCGCAGCTCCCGTCGGCGTTGATCTGCATGATCGAGTCGCCGAAGCCGGCAGTAGCCTGTTCTGAGTTGCCTGGGTGCAGCCGAACAAAGGCAAGACGTTCGCCAGACGGATCCCAGCTGGCGAAGAGCTCGTCCGCACGGGGAGTGTGCGTCAGCCGTCGCAGGTCGGAGCCGTCGGCATCGATGAGATAGAGCTCATGGTCGTCCTCTAACCGCCACACAGCCCCTATCGCCGTTCTTTCTCTCTTGACCCGATGCAAGTGCTGGCGGAGGAGCGCGATCTTCGAGCCATCCGGCGAATAGACCGGCAGCCACCCCTCGCCGATGAGCAGCTTCGGGCGCCCACCTGCCGCCGGCAGCGAGACTACTTCGGGTTCATCGGTCCGCCTTTCGTCGATGCGCGTCAGCAGCAGGGTCGAGCCGTCCGGCGAATACGAAGAGGCGATGTGGTCCAGGCCGTCTCGCCATGGGGTGAGCTGGCGTCGCTCCCCGGTGGGCAGATCGATGGTCCAGACGGACGTGCTCTCATATTCGAGGTGGGTCAGGCGCCTTCTGCCTTCATGCCCTTGGCGGGGCAGAGGTTCGCGCCGGAATCGAGTGAAGGCGAGAGTGCGTCCGTCTGGAGAGAAGAGGGGCAGGAAGCCGCCGCGAGTCCCCGGTACCTGGCGGAGTTCGCTGCCGTCAGCGGAAACGATGGATATAGGCGAAGGACGTTTCGACGCCGCCCGGAAGGCGAGCATGTCACCGTCGGGTGACCAGGCAAGGGAGTCGAAGCCCACGTAGCGCCGGCCTTTCGGCAGCGGCAGTGGCAGCACCCGCCGATAAGCCTTCCCGGACGGATCGACGGTGGCCAGCTCGTACCTGGTGGGGTCGTGACTCATCCTCACGAACGCAAGGCGGGCCCCTTCGGGTACCGCGGCACCCGCGAGGCCGGTAACCACAGCGATGACCGATGCGACACCGGCGACCGCGACGACGATCCGCTTCGCTAACACTGGATCCTTCCCGCCTCGCGACCGGGGCCCGGTTGCCAGGCTGCCTCCCGGTAGGAGAGCCCGTAAGTGAACAGCAACCTGTGCCGGCAGCTTCCGTCGGCGTTGATCTCGATGATCGAGCTGCCGATCCCACTTTGCGCCTCGAAAGTGAGCTTGGCCGGCAGCTGCGTGAAGACGAGCCGCTCCCCAGACGGGTCCCAACTCGGACCGGTCTCCCGCCTCTTCGGAGTGAAAGTCAACTGCCGCTCGATCCGCGAGCCCTCCAATCCAGCCACATATACGTCGCTTCCGAACACTGGGAAGCGCGGACGGCGCAGGAACCGCCCGGTCGGTCGCAGGCGCACGAAGGCGATCGCGGTCCCGTCGGGCGAGTAGGCCGCTTCGAGGCCGTTTCGGACAAGGAGCGAGGCGCGACCACCGGCGACGGGGAGAGAGACGATCTGGGGCGATTCGCCTGGCGTCTGGCGGTCGACCACCAGGCGTCTGCCGTCGGGGGAGAAGGACGAGGGAAGGGCGACGAGGCCGTCCCGCCACGGGGTCAGCTGCCGCGGACGCCCACCGCTGGAAACGACTACCCACGTGGAGACACTGAAGTAGGGTGGCCTGCCCTGTCGCTCCCCATAGCGCGCCCGCGCGAGAGCGATGGTCGCGCCGTCCGGACTGAAGACGGGCTCGAACCCACGCTCGGTGCCCTGGATCCAGCTTCGCGGCCCACCGCCAGCCGGCAGCGTGAAGATCCCCGGCCGACGCGGGAACGTCAAGCCGGCGAGGGAGTCGGCGGTTCCGACAGCGAGCTGCGTCCCGTCGCCAGACCACGAGGTCGCCATCAGCGCTCCGCCATCGGAAAAGCGGACCAGCCGAGAGGCCCGTTCGCCGAGCAGATCGGCCGTCAGCAGTTCTTCGCCTTGCAGTGGCTCCCCTTCCCGTACGTAGGAAAGCCGCGGTCCTTCTTCGAAGGCCACCGCGGCCGCGGTGGCCGGTAATACCAGCGTCAAGGCAACAGCTAAACCCAATACCAGTCGAATCACGCGGGGCATTCTGATCTCTCGCAAAGTCGCCTAGCAGTTGATTCGCCCCAGCTCGCGACCGGGGCCGGGCTGCCAGGCGACGCCGTAGAGGGCGATAATTGAGGGTTCGAGGATCTCCCGCGGGCAGGTGCCATCGGCGTTCATTTGCATCACCGAGGCCCCAATGCCGATTTCGACGAGTTCGCTTTTAACGGTTTCCGGGAGATAGCGGACAAATGCAAGCCGCTCTCCGGACGGGTCCCAGCTGGGATAGGCCTCGTCCTGGTAGCGGGTTCTGGTGAGCCGCCGCAAGCCCGAGCCGTCAGCCCTGACCGTGAAGAGGTCGCTCGACACGGTGCGCGTGCCATCGCGACGCCTCAGGGGTCGCCAACGAAGCAAAGCGAACCTCATCCCGTCCGGCGAGTAGACCGGTTCCGCAGCACGACGGAGAACCGTCTCGATTTCACCCGTGCCCAGACGCACCGCGACTATCTCTTCCCGACGTCGCCCGACGAAACGAGTCGCGAGCAAAGTGCTGCCATCGGGCGAGAAGGAGCCGGGAACCATGTAGAGACCCCTGCGTGCCGGAGTGATGCGCCTCGGGGCGCCTCCCGCGAGGTCGGCGAGCCAGATGCTCGCCCCCCTGCGCCGGAGGCGCATGAAGGCAATCGAGTTCCCGTCGGGAGCGAAAACCGGTGAAATTGAGCCATGCGTGCCGAGCAGGGGCTTCAGGCCGCGTCCATCCGCCCCGACCAGGTAGAGCCGATCTCCCCGCAGGCCGGCTTCGAGGCTGCGCGCCACACCTACGAAGGCGATCTTCGACCCGTCCGGGGACCAGGTGGGCGCCTCGAAGATCTCCGGCAACGGCCGCTTGCGTTCGCCGCCGCCCGCAAGGCGCAGTGGTTGGGCGCCGGTGGGGTCTACGGTTTCAAGCTCGAACCGTCCTAGGAAGAGGTCCCATTTGACTACCGCCAGCCGCGGGCCGTCCGGAGCTGCGGCACAGGCCGTGCCGGCGGCACATGCCGCAAGCGCAATCATCATCCCGCCTAGCACAAAGCCCCGCCACATGGTCAGGGGGATTCTGACTTATCGTTGAGGCGCGGGCGATTCGCCTCAGTCGACCAGCAGCGGCAGCAGCGCTTCGAGCTTGACCTCGGTCTCGGCCAGCTCGGCTTCGGGGTCGGAGCCGGCTACGACGCCGACGCCGGCGTAGAGGTGGGCGTCGCGGTCGCGGAGGAGGGCGCTGCGGAGGGCGACGCAGAGCTCGCCGTCCTCGGTCGCGTCCATCCAGCCGACCGGGCCCGCGTACCAGCCGCGGTCCATCCGCTCCAGCTCGTCGATTGCGGTCGCGGCGACCGCCCAGGGCTCGCCGCCGACCGCCGGCGTCGGGTGCAGGAGGCCAGCCAGCTCGACCGCCGAGTGCGATTCGGCCAGCTGGGCGATCACCGGCGTCGCCAGATGCTGGATGTTGGCGACCTTGATCAGGTCCGGCTCAGGCGCGGTCTCGACCCAAACCGCGTGCGGCCTCAGGGTGCGGACAATTCGCTCGGCGACGATTCGCTGCTCGCGCCGGTTCTTGTCGCTGCGCAGCAACTGCTCGCCGAGGTGGTCGTCGACGGCCGGGTCGGAGCTGCGGCGGGTCGAGCCCGCCAGGGCTACGGTCGAGGCGCCGGCGCCGGAACGGCGCACCAGCAGCTCCGGGCTGGCGCCGAGGAAGGCGGCCTCCGGCGTGCCGCAGCAGAAGCAGAAGCAGGACGGGAACTGCTCCCGCAGGCCGCCGAAGATCGCCGCCGGGTCGTGCGCCGCGGCGGCCTTGACTGTGACCTCCCGCGCCAGGACGACCTTGCTCAGCTCGCCTTCCTCAATCCGCTTGGTCGCCGCAGCGACGGCTCGCTCGAACTCGCCGGGCGGGTGGACGCTGCGGATCTCGGGCCGCTCGGTCAGATGGGGGTCGAGCAAGGGCAGCGGCTCGTCGCGCAGTCCGGCCAGGCGAGCGCCGATCCGCTCCAGCGCGCGATCGACTTCGTCGCCGGGCCCCAAGACGAGGTTGACGGTGAGAAAGGCACTCTCATCCTGGCGACAGAGCGAGAGCTCCGGCAGTGCCATCGAGGCCGGTGCGAACGAGGACCACTGCGGCGCCGTGGCGCCCTCGGGATCGAAGGCGAAGCCACCTGTCCAGACCGCTCCGGCGCCCGCCGGCAAGCCGGTGGGCTCGTCGACTATCGCGCCCTCTCGCAGCCGCGAGCACTCGCTTGCCACCTCCTCGAAGCGCCTCGGCCCCCGCGAAGTCACCTCGTGTGCGATTCCCAGTGCCGCCAAGGCAAAGCCGCGATCGGGCTGCTCCCAGCAGAACCAGCGATCGGAGGCCAACCGCGAGGCGAAAACCACAGCACAGGGATCGATCCAATCGACCGGCGTAGTTACGCTGACAAGGGTCCGCTGGCCGCGCTTCGCGGCCCGCTCCGCGCCGTCGCGGAGCCCTGCGAGCAGCTCGCTAGTCGCCGCCGCGAGCAATGGCGATCTCGCCAGTCCTCACCATTTCGATCAGCCCGTGGGGACGAATCATCCGCTCGAAGGCCTCGATCTTGTCGGCCGAGCCGGTCACCTCGATCGTCATCGTGCGGCGGGCGACGTCGATGATCTTGGCGCGGAAGATCTCCGCGAACTGGATCACCTCGGCCCGGTTCTCGACCGCGGCGGAGACTTTGAACATCGCCATCTCGCGGGCCACCGTCTCCTCCGGCTCCATGTCGCGGATCTTCAGCACGTTGACCAGCTTGTGCAGCTGCTTGGTCACCTGGTCGATCGGGTGGATGGCGCCGTCCAGGGTCAGCGTGATCCGCGAGATGCTGGGGTCGTCGGTGGGCCCAACCGCGAGCGTGTCGATGTTGAAGCCGCGGCGGGAGAAGAGACCGGCGATGCGGGCCAGCACGCCCGGCTTGTTCTCGACCAGGATCGAGAGGATGTGCTTGCGCCCGCTCAGCTGCCCGGGGACGTGCAGGTCCTCGAGTTTGACCAGCTGCGGGGTTCCGGCCTCCATCAGCTCACCGCCTCCGGTGCCTCGACCATGTCCCTCGCAGCCTGCCCCGGCGGGATCATCGGGTAGCAGTTCTCCTCCTGGGCGACGCGGACGTCGAGCAGGACGGGGCCGTCGGTCTCCAGCGCCTTGACCATCGTCTCCTCGAGGTCGGCGGCGTTCTCGCAGCGCAGCCCGGTCGCGCCGAAGGCCTCGGCCAGCTTCACCCAGTCCGGGCTGGCGCCCATCTCGACCGAGCTGTAGCGGCGGTCCCAGAACAGCTCCTGCCACTGGCGGACCATCCCCATGAAACCGTTGTTCATCAGGAAGACCTTGACCGGGATCTCTTCGCTGACGCACGTAGCGAACTCCTGGCAGGTCATGATCAGGCTGCCGTCGCCGGCGAGGCAGACGACGTGCTCGTCGGGGCAGGCGACCTTGGCGCCGACCGCCGCCGGCAGCCCGAAGCCCATCGTCCCGAGGCCGCCGGAGTTGATCCAGCGCCGCGGCTTCTCGAAGCCGTAGTACTGCGCCGCCCACATCTGGTGCTGGCCGACGTCGGAGGTGACGATCGCGTCGCCCTGCGTCGCCCGGTGCATCGCCTCGACCATGAACTGCGGCTTGATCTCGCCGTCGACGCCCGGCTCGTAGCGCAGCGGGTGCTCCTCCTGCCAGGCACGCAGCTGCTTCCACCAGGCGTCGAGGCGTGAGGAATCGGTCTGCAGCGCCCGGTACTCGCGGGTCAGCTCCGGCAGGACCAGCTTCGCGTCGCCGACGATCGGGATGTGGGCGCCAACGTTCTTGGAGATCTCGGCCGGGTCGACGTCGAGATGGATCACTTTCGCGTTCGGGGCGAACTCGGCGAGTTTGCCGGTGATGCGGTCGTCGAAGCGGGCGCCGATGGCGACGATCAGGTCGGCGTTGTCCATCGCCCAGTTGGCGGTGACGGTGCCGTGCATACCGAGCATCCCGAGCCAGTTCTCGTGCGAGGCCGGGATCGCGCCGAGGCCCATCAGGGTCGAGGTGACCGGGAGGCGATCGGAGGCCGCCAGCTCGCGCAGCTCCTCGGCCGCGTTGGCGTTGACGACGCCGCCGCCGGTGTAGAGGATCGGCCGCTTAGCGTTGGCCAGCGCTTTGGCGGCGATCCGCACCTGCTTGATGTTGCCGCCGCTCATCGGCCGGTAGCCGGCCAGCTCGACCGGCTCGGTGCGCGGCGCGTAGTCGATGTCGGCCCGCGAGAGGTCCTGCGGAACGTCGACCAGCACCGGCCCCGGCCGGCCGGTCGAGGCGACGTGGAAGGCCTCGTGGACGTACTCGGGGATCTCGCGCGGGTCGGTGGCCTGGAAGGAGTGCTTGACGAAGGGCAGCGTCGCGCCGAGGATGTCGGCCTCCTGGAAGCCGTCGGTGCCGATCAGCTCGGTTCGCACCTGGCCGGTGACGAACACGGTCGGCACCGAGTCCATCATCGCGTCGGCGATCGCGGTGACGAGGTTCGTCGCGCCGGGGCCGGAGGTGGCAAAGGCGACGCCGACTTTGCCCGAAGCCTTGGCGTAGCCCTCGGCGGCATGGCCGCCGCCCTGCTCGTGGCGGACCTGGATGTGGCGCAGCCCGGCGTCGACGAGGGCGTCGTAGGTGGGCAGGTTGGCCCCGCCGGGGATGCCGAAGATGTGCTCGACACCCTCGGCCTTGAGGCTTTCCATCAATGCGTCAGCGGCTCTCATCGGACCCGCGATGGTACCAGCGGGCCTACGCCCGGCCAGCAGGACTTTTGGCCGGGTTCCAGCGCGTGTGGGGATCGATCGAGCCCTCGATCGCGTGAGATTTGTAGCGCTCGATCGCGTGGATCATCGACTCCACCAGCTCCTCGCCGAGCAGCGTCGGCTCCAGGCCGAGGTCGAGCAGCTTGGTGTGGATCGCGTTGTAGTAGTGCTCTTCCTTCTCCACCCGCGGGTTGTCGCAGTGCTGGATCTCGACCGTGTAGCCGAGGTGCTCGGCGGCCGCCTTGACCAGCTCGGCCAGCTCCAGCACCGAGAACTGCTCGGTGAACTGGTTGAAGACCCGGAACTCGCCCGCATCGGCGGGGTTCTCGACCGCCAGCTCGACGCACTGCAGGGTGTCGCGGATGTTGAGGAAGCCGCGCGTCTGGCCACCGCTGCCGTAGACGGTGAGCGGGTGGCCGATCACCGCCTGCAGGCAGAAGCGGTTGAGCACGGTGCCGAAGATCTCGTCGTAGTCGAAGCGGGTGATCAGCCGCTCGTCGCGGGCGGTCTCCTCGGTCTCGACCCCGTAGACGACGCCCTGGTTGAGGTCGGTCGCCCGCAGGCCCCAGGTGCGGCAGGCGAAGTGGATGTTGGTCGAGTCGTGGACCTTGGAGCAGTGGTAGAGCGAGCCGGGCAGCTTCGGGAAGGGCAGGGTGTCCTTGCGCCCCTTGTGCTCGATCTCGATGTAGCCCTCCTCGATGTCGATGTTGGGCTGGCCGTACTCGCCCATCGTCCCCAGCTTGACCAGGTGGCACTCGGGGACGTGGTCGCGCATCGAGAAGAGCAGGTTGAGGTTGCCGATCACGTTCGTGTGCTGGGTCTCGACCGCCCGCTCGCGCGACATCATCGAGTAGGGCGCCGAAGGCTGCTCGCCGTAGTGGACGACGGCTTCGGGCCGAGTCTCGGCTACGACCTCGTCGAGGAAGTCGCCGTCCTCGACGGCGCCGATGTAGCTGCGGACCCGCTCGCCGGAGACCTCGTGCCAGGCGTCGATCCGCTCGTCCAGCTCGCGGATCGGGGTCAGCGAGCCGGTGCCCTGTTCGCGGTGCCAGCGGCGGCGCGAGAAGTTGTCGACCACGGCGACCTCGTACCCGCGGGCCGAGAACCGCAGAGCGGTCGGCCAGCCCAGGTAGCCGTCGCCCCCAAGAATGAGAACGCGCATAGGTCGCGGCAGGGTAACGGACGGAGGCGACATAGCATCCGGCCGATGACCCGGCTGGCGGCGCGCAACGGTGGGCGAATCGGGCTCGCCGCCCTGATCGCGACCCTCTTGCTCGGGTTGGGATTGCGCGCGGACTACGCCTGGGAGAGCCGGGCTCCGGTCTACGACGCGGTCGCCTACGCCAAGGTCGCCGAGCGGCTTTCGGAGGGCGACGGCTTCGATCTGGGCAAGAACGCAACGCAGCCGGCCAGCAACTACTCCCCGGGCCTGCCGCTGCTAGTGGCAGGCGTCTACGAGGTGACCGGTGGCGAGCATGAGCGCTTCGCACGCTTGGCCTTGGCCCTGATCGGGGCCCTCGCGATCCTCTTCGCTTACCTGATCGGGCGCCGCCTCTCGGGGCCCGTGGCCGGCTTGATCGGAGCTGGCGCGGTCGCGATCTACCCGGCGTTCCTGGAGTACCAGGGCATGCTGATGGGAGAGCCGCTGGCGGCAACGCTGCTCTCCGGAGCCGTCCTGGCCATGCTCTGGGCCGGTGGAAACCAGAACCGCCCGCCCGCCAGGTGGTTAGTCCCTGGCATCTTGCTCGGAGCGCTGGCCCTGTTCCGGCCGGAGTACCTGGGCATCTCGCTGGTGCTAGCGGTCGTGGTTCTGGCCTGGAATCGCGAGGCTTGGCGTGGCGGGGCCGTCAATGCGGCGGTGCTTCTCGGGGGCGTGGCGCTGGTCGTCGCGCCGTGGACCGTGCGCAACGCGATCGTTCTGGATCGGCTCGTGCCAGTGTCGACCGGCGGCGGGCAGGTGCTGTTTGCGGGGTCCTATATGCCGTCGGGAGGCGATCCGGAACGGGTCGGGAAAGAGGTACTCGAGCGCCACCCGGGGCTGACCCACCAGCTGAGTTCGTCTTTTCCCGCGAATACCGCGGGTAAAGACGAACTCACCGAGGAGGTGCTGCGGCGACTGCGTCTCGAGCAGATCCTCGCCGCGCTGGCCGCGCAGCGCTATCCGGGCATGGATACCGACGAGGCGCTGGGGCGGATGGGGCGCGAACGGCTCTGGGACGACCTCGGTGAGCAGCCGCTCGACTATGCCGGATTCGTCGCGGCGAAGATTTGGCGCGCCTGGTCGCACGGGCCGCGGCAGGTGATGGAGCGCCCTGGCTGGGAGGCGCTGCACCTGGCGCTGATCGGCTTCGGCCTGCTCGGCCTCGTCGTGCTGGCCCGGCGCCGCCCGCGCGAGGCGCTGCTGCTCGGCGTCCTCCTGGTCGCGGTCACCGCGATCGTCGCCCTGCTCGTCGCCTCGCCGCGGCGGGTGCTGGTGACGATCCCGGTCGTCGCCGCCCTCGCCGGCGTGGGAGTGACGGCGTGCGCGGATAGCCTGGCGCGACGATGGCAACCCTGAGCAGCTGGGCGCGCTCGCTGCCCGAGCGCCACGGACGCAAGACGCTGATCCTGCTGGCGGCGATCCTTGCCATCGGCTTCGGCCTGCGCGCCTACCGGGTGGTCGAGCCGCTGGCGACGCCGGGCGACGACTCGCGCGCCTACTACGCCCTCTCCAAGGCGCTCTACGAGGAAGGGAGCTACGGCGGAGCCGACTTCCGCGACTCCAGCGACTGGTCGCCGGGAGCGCCACTGATCTACTCCGCCTCCTTCTACGCGACCGGCGGCGCCCGAGAAGGGACGGCGCGGATCGTCGAGCTGCTGTTCGGCCTCGCCGCGATCGTCGTCGTCTATCTCCTCGGACGAAGACTCAACTGCCGCCCGGCAGGGCTGATCGCCGCCCTCGGCGTCGCCGTCTACCCGCCGTTCATCCACTCGACGGGGGCTCTGTTCAGCGAGTCGCCGGCGATCTTCACCTTGCCCGCGGCAATCCTCGCGTTCCTCTGGGCAATAGATCCAGCGCCAACAATCCCGCGCGCGAGATGGCTGGTCCCGGGGCTGCTGCTCGGAGCCACGGCGATGATCCGGCCGGAGTACCTGCTGGTGGGGATCGCGTTCGTCGTACTGGGCGCAATCCGAGTCGTCCACCAGCGCGGCTGGCGGCCAGGGCTGGCAGCTGGTGCGCTGTTCGCCGCGGGGCTGCTGTTGCCCGTCGTCCCCTGGACCGTGCGCAACGCCATCGTGCTCGACCGCCTCGTGCCGATCTCGACCGGCGGCAGCAAGGCGCTCTACGTCGGCACCTACCTCCCTGCCGACGGCGAGTACCAGCGGGTCAAGGCGCTCCTCGTCGAGCGCTACAGGGGACTGGACCTGGAGCCGGGCTCGGAGGCGCTCGACCGGATCGACCCGGCGCCGCTCTTCGATCGGGTCGCCGAGCGCTACCCGGATCTGCCGCGCGACGAGGCGCTGGGCAAGGCCGGCAAAGAGAACCTCTACGACTACTTCGGAGAAGACCCGCTCGGCTACGCGGCGATGACCGTGCGCAAGGTGTGGCGGATGTGGAGCGGCGGCATCGGCGAAGCGATGAGCAGCGCGGCCGGTCGAGCCGTCCAGGCGCTGATCGTCCTCCTCGGCCTGGCCGGCCTCGCCGTCCTCGGCGTACGCCGACGCTGGTGGGAGCTGGTCGCGATGGCGACCCCGATCGTCCTCGTCACCGCCGTCGGCGCCGCCTCGCTGGCGGCCCCACGCCGCAACGAGGTGCTGATGACGCTGATCTTTCCGCTTGCCGGCGTTGCCCTGGCACGGGTGGGTGCGGCCATATCCTCCAGCCCCCGATGGTCCCCCAGGCAGCAATCCTCCCAGCCGAGCTGACCGCGCTCCGCGCCGTCGGCCTGCTGGCCGCCGCCGCGATCGTCGCCTTCGCAATCCTGCGCCGGCGCAGCCTGCGCAACGCCGACGTGCTGATCCTGCTGACGGCCGGGCTCGGGCTGGCGATCGTCTCCGGAACCGAACTCACCGACGCGCTGCTCTCCGCCTTCTCCTTCGAGCAGGGCAACGGCGGCCGCATCCTCGGCCTCGCCGTCTTCGCGATCTTCGTCCTCTTCGGGCTGATCCTGCGGGCGCTCTCGCAGGCGGCGCGCAACTCGCGCCAGCTCTCCGCGGTGCTGGAGGGCCTCGCCTGGGAGGAGTTCCGCCAGGCGAAGCTGCCGGAGCGCTTCCGCGACAAGGTCGCGATCGTCGTCCCCGCCTACGACGAGGCGGAGAACATCGGCCACGTGCTGGACCGGATGCCGGCCGCGGTCTGCGGCGTGGAGACGGCGGTGCTGGTCGTCGACGACGGCTCCCGCGACGGCACCGGCGACGTCGCCGCCGAGCACGGTGCGATCGTCGCCCGCCACGTGATCAACCGCGGCGGCGGCGCGGCGCTGCGAACCGGCTACCGGCTGATGGTCGGCTCGGGCGCAGAGGTGGTCGTCACCCTGGACGCCGACGGGCAGCATCTGCCCTCCGAGATGGAGCGGCTGGTCAAGCCCGTCCTCGACGGCGAGGTCGACGTCGCCCACGGCTCCCGCGTGCTTGGCGAGGCGGACCACAACCACGTCGCCCGCGAGCTCGGCATCGTCTTCTTCAACCGCCTCGTCTCCACGATCACCCGCACCCACGTCACCGATTGCTCGAACGGCTACCGTGCCGTCCGCGCCACCGCGCTGCCGCAGCTCGTCCTCCGCCAGGAGCAGTTCCACACCTCCGAGTTCATGATCGAGGCGATCAAGCGCGGCGTCCCCGCAAAGGAGATCCCGGTCACCGTCGAGCGGCGCCTCCATGGCCACTCGAAGAAGCCGGCGGTCGTCCGCTACGGCCTCGGTTTCGCCAACGCGATCTTCCGCACCTGGCTGCGCTAGCCCTCGAGGCTGTGCCAGAGGTGCATCACCGCATATGAGCGCCACGGGCGCCAGGCCTCCGCGATCCCGTCCGTCGGTCCTTCATCGGCGTGGCCGAGCCGCCGCAAGGCCTGCTGCAGACCGACATCTCCGCGGGGATAGGCATCTGGGTCGGAGAGGGCGCGCATCGCCACATACGAGACGGTCCACGGCCCGACGCCCGGCACCGACAGCAACGCCGCCTCCGTGGCCTTCCGGTCGGCTCCAGCTCCAAGGTCCAGCTCGCCACGCTCGACCAGTCGCGCCAGCTCGCGCAGGGCCCGGCCCCTGGCTCTCGGCATCGGCAAGCTCGCCGGGTCGGCCGCGGCTAGGCGGGAGCTGCTGGGAAAGCGGTGGGTCACTCCGGCAACCGGGTTCGCCAGGGGCTCTCCGAAGCGCTCGACCAACCGCGCGGCGACGGTTCTGGCCGCTGCGACCGAGACCTGCTGGCCGATCACGGCGCGCACCGCAAGCTCGAAGCCGTCGACGGATCCCGGCAGACGCAGCCCCGGCTGCGATCTGACGAGGCGGCCGAGCACCGGATCCTCCCCCAGCTGTGCCGAGACCGGGAGCGGATCCGCGTCGAGGTCGAGGAGACGACGGCAACGCGCGACCGCCGCCGTCAGGTCACGCAGGTCGTCGAGCCAGAGACGACAGCGGACAGCGTCCGGCTCGGCGCAAAGCTCGGCAACCCCACCGCCGTGCTCGAGCGCCAGCGCTCGTCGGTAAACAATCCCGTCGAGCTCCTCCACGCCCGGCACGGCTCGGAAGCCGAGAAACCGGATCAGGGACTCCGCGTCGAAGGGCCGCCTGAAGGCGAGCTTCAGCTCGATCGCGCCGGAGGAGCCGTTGCCGGCGCGTCGGCGCGCCCGTCGGCGCAGCTCGCTCGGCGTGCGTGCATAGACAGCTCGGATCGTCTCGTTGAACTGGCGCACGCTGCCAAAGCCTGCCCCCAGCGCCACCGCTGCAAGGGGAAGCTCGGTGGACTCGATCAGGAGCCGTGCCGACTGGGCGCGTTGGGCGCGGGCGAGCGCGATTGGGCCAGCCCCAACCTCGGCCATCAGAGATCCGCTGCAGCTGGCGCTCGCTGTAGCCGAGCTGGCTCGCCAGGCCGGGTACGCCGCTGCGGTCGACCGCTCCGTCAGCGATTAGGCGGAAGGCGCGCCCGGCGACGTCGGCGCGGCGGTTCCACGCCGGCGATCCAGGCGCAGCGTCGGGGTCGCAGCGCTTGCAGGCGCGCAAGCCGGCCTCCTGCGCGGCCGCCGCGCTGCGAAAGAGGCGAACGTTGCGGCGCCTGGGGAGGCGTGCCGGACAGCTCGGACGGCAGTAGATCCCGGTCGAGGTCACACCGACGAAGAAGAAGCCGTCGTAGCGCGAGTCGCGGCTGCGCATGAAGCGGTAGCAGGCCTCGAAATCCTCGATCACGCCAACATCGTGCCACGACCGAGAGGCTCGTTCTAGCGATTTTCCGACATCCCAGCTCCTGGAGATGACCGTGGCGGATTTCCGCCAGACAGGGCGGCGGAGCGCACCTAAGCTCAGCCGCCAACCTGGACCGACGAAGAGAAGGAGCGACAATGACGGACCTCGAGCGCTTCATGCAGGTCTACGAGGAAATCTGGCCCAGCTTCGACGCGGATCGGCTCGAACAGTTCGAGATGGTCCACCCCGAGGCGACGATCCATCACTCCGGGATGGAACGACCGATCAGGGGCGACGAGGAGCCCGACTACGTCCGGGGAATCAAGGCCCTGATGCCGGACATCTCCCTCGAGGCGCGCAACTGGGCGGCGCGCGATGACGTCGTTTTCGTCGAGTACGCGATGGAGGCGACCGTGAACGGCGAGCAGCACGCCTGGGACGGAATCGGGCGCTTCAAGCTCCGCGACGGCAGGGTCATCGAGGCAATCGGTCGCTGGGACACCGCCGAGCTCAAACCCGCGCTCGAAGCTCAGCGCACCCCTACCCCACCCCGGGGTGCCTGACCTTGGCGGGGTCGGGCAGGTAGAGGTCGGCGCCGCAGCGGGGGCAGACCTGGACGTAGAGCTTGACCTCCTTGCCGCAGGTCGGACACTGCCGTTCGGGTTCGTGCTTCTCGGAGCGGTAGAGGATCACCGCGATCAGGCCGAGCGGCGGCAGGACGGTTCCGATCAGCAGCCAAAGCCAGAAGGAGCTGCCCTTGCCGCGGCCGATTATCGCCGTGGCGAGGCCGAAGAAGAAGGCGATGACGAGGTACTCGAATCCCACGTCTCCATTGTCGCGTCCAGCGGCCGCGGGTGCCCGATCGACCCCAGCTCCGAGAGGTCGCGGCGGAAGGGCAGGCTGGCGGTCCAGTCGATCACCGCGCGGGCCTTGCGAGCGACGCCGGGGATCTGGCTCATGTGGTAGGTCCGCGCCAGCCACCAGGCCGGGAAGCCGCGGAAGGTGCGGCTGCCGATCCGCCCCACCGCCTTGTAGCGGCCGAGGTTGACGAAGGCGGCGCTGCCGCGGTAGCGGAACGCCTCCGCCCTGCCGACGCCGAGCTCGGCGGCGATGTTGCGGGCGGCGACGGGGCCCTGGCGCACCGCGTGCTGGGCGGTCGGCGGGTAGAAGCCCCCGCCTGGGTCGGGGGCCGCGGCGCAGTCGCCGATCGCCCAGACGGCGTCCATGCCGCGCACCCGCAGATGCTCGTCGACCGACACCCGGCCGCGTTGGTCGAGGGGCAGGTTCAGCTGCCGCAGGCTGGGGTGCGGGGCGACGCCGGCGGTCCAGACGACAGTGCGGGTCGGCAACACCTCACCGGTCGAGAGGCGGGCGCGGTCGGCGCTGACCTCCTCCAGCGTCGTGCCGAGGCGGATGTCGATGCCGCGGCCGCGCAGCTCGCGCAGCGCGTACTCGGCGAGGCCGGCGTCGATCTCCGGAAGGACCCGGTCGGCGGCCTCGACCAGCACCCAGCGCATCCCGTGAAGGCGGGCGCGCGGGTAGCTCTCCATCGCGTCGGCGGCGAAGTCCTGCAGCTCGGCCAGCGCCTCGAGCCCGGCGTAGCCACCGCCGACGAAGACGTAGGTGAGCAGCTCGTCGCGGCGGGCCGGGTCCTCGGCCGCGTTCGCCGCCTCCAGCGTCTCGACCACGTGGTTGCGCAGCCAGATCGCGTCGGCGAGGGTTTTGAACCCGATCGCGTGCTCGGAAAGGCCGGGCACCGGCAGCACCCGTGAGACCGAGCCGAGCGCCAGCAGCAGCTGGTCGTAGGGAAGCCGCTCGACCTCGCCCTCCCGGGTCCGCAGCTCGACCGTGCGGGCGCCGGGGTCGTGGCCGACGATCGTCCCCAACCGCAGGTAGGTCCGCTGCAGCATCTCCCGCAGCGGCGTCACCACGTGCCGCGGCTCCAGCGTCCCCGCCGCGGCCTCCGGCAGGAACGGCGTGTAGAGAAGGAAGTTGACGTCGTTGACCAGGGTCAGCCGCGCCGACTGCCGCGGCATGATCCGCTCCAGCTCCCGCGCCGCCATCGCGCCGCCGAACCCACCCCCAGCGATGACGACGTTCCAGGCCATGAACCCAAGGTAGCACTTTGTAACAACGTGTCACAAAGTGTCGGAAATCACGAGTGTCACCTTCACACAGGGCAAGAATCCGCCTGAACTCGCCCCTACCGTCCGGGCCGCAATCGCAAAGCGGCCCCGGCGACGTGGTAGCGCCCCGGGGCCTGGCACCGAAAGGACAGGCCTTCCGATGCACGGAAATCGTATTCCGGAGCGCCCAAAGCGCTCCCAGCACGCCCAGGATGTCCGCGATCAGGCGGTAGTCCTCACCTTCGTCCTGGCCCTTGGCCGCGACTACCTGACGATCCTCGACCTAGCCCGCACGCTCAATGCTCAGCCGCACGACTTCACGCGGCACGACGCTGTCGAGCGTGCGGTCGTGGACTTGACCGGCGTCGGCCTGCTTCAGGTCGGCGCTGGTCTGGTCTGCCCCACGGCTGCGGCCCTGCGTTTCATCGAAATCATCGAAAGCGGCATATAGGAGGAGAGGCTTGGAGCAGTCGCGGTTCGCCCTGCGCCGAAATAGACTCCGGACGGTGGGAGCAAGGATCGGCTATGGAGCGGCCTGGGCCGCGTTGCCAGCCGGTGGCGCTGTAGCTGCGGGGGTTGATGGGAATATCGCCTTGGCGTTGCTTTTTGGTGCCCTGGCTTTCTGCGCTTCAGTACTCGCCCCCCTAGCGCCGTTCATACCCGGACTTCACCGCTTGCCACTAGTCGGGTCGCCTCGGGTGGAGGTGGTCTTTCGACTCAATGGTCGTCGCAACATGACCCTCTCCGTCCCTGCCGGTGAGGAGCACATTTGCATTCTTGAGGTCGAAATAACCAATTTAGAGCGCTGGGTTGAGGTCAAGGGGGCATGGCTTAATCTGCTGATCCCCAGCGGCATCAAGCTGGGCCGGTGCGACGAGCTTGGGAAGGAAGAGCCCGGTGGGGAGTGGGAAGAGTTCCGCCGCCACCCCCTCGGCAGTCATCAGCGAGCCGACTCGTGGCACGACATTCACTGGAGCCTTCCACCGCAGCGCACTCGCAGAGTTCGAATCAAGCTACGCCTCGGGCACTCGGGCGAAGAACTTGAGTATCCGGTCCTCTTACAGCTTGGTGCTCCGAGCCTGTATGGCCAGCTTCAGGAGCGGGGCGTCATCTTGGTTCGCGAGGGGGAGCCCGATCTAGCTGATCGAATAGGCGCCCACATCGCAACAGGGGAGCGAGCGCTTGGGGAACTTCAACAGCCTCCAGTTCTGTTGCACGACGGGCCAGCACGCGAAATCTTCGTGGACTTTGTCGCGAACGCGACGCCGCTACTCACCGAGGCGATTGCACACGACCCTCTACCTCAGACTCCCGGCGATGCAGACGCAACGGAGTTTGACGAACGGCTACAGACCATTTTGACTGCGCTCTACGTTGTCCGCGATGAACTTGGGCGTGGAACCGTCTCGCCTAACTCAGTTCAGGAGCCTTCGACCAACTCCGCATAGGGCAGCGTCTCGCCCTCGATCATCCTCAGCAGCGTGTCTCGGAAGAGGAACGGGTTGTCGCGGTTGTTGAAGCGGAAGGCCATCTCGTCCAAGTAGGCCGGCAGGTGCTTGGCCGAGAGCTGGTGGTAGGTCCCGATCACGGAGCGCTTGAGCAGGCTCCACACGCCCTCGATGGTGTTCGTATGGACGATGCCTCGCACCCACTCTTCCTTGCTGTGGTCGACTTTGCGGTGCTTGGTGTTCCAGTCGGTCATTTCGCCCCAACTGGAATCGGAGTCCGTGAAGATCATCTCGGCGCGGTCGTGGACGGAGTCCTTGACGAAGCCGCGGTAGGAGGTTTTGGACTCCCGGCCAGGGCCCTCGCGGACCTCCAGGCGCAGATCGCCGTCGCGCTGAACGGCGCCGAGAACCATCGACTTGTTGGAGCGGTTGGACTCTCCCTTGCGCGCTTTCTTGACTCCGCCGATCCAGGTCTCGTCGATCTCGACGATGCCCCGCAGCGGGACCGGCTGATCCTCCTCCATTGCCGAGCGAATGCGGTGGCCGAGATACCAGGCCGTCTTGTAGGAGACGCCGAGGGTGCGCTGAAGCTGCTTGGCGCTGATCCCCTTCTTGGACTCCCCGACAAGATAGATCCCGAGGAACCATTTCCATAGGGGTAGATGGGAGTCATGGAAGACCGTCCCCGCCGTGACGGAGAATTGGTAGCGGCATGAAGTCCCGTTGCACTCCCACTGGCTGCGCTTCTCGATCCTCGAGACCGATTTGTCCCCACAGCGCGGACACCGGACCCCATTCGGCCAGCGCAGGTCTTCAAGATATTCCCGGCACTTGTCCTCAGAGCGGAACTGCTCGATCAGATCAGGAAGGTTCATAGCCATGCCCCGCAGGAAGAAGAAAGCGCGAGAGCTGACTGACGAGGAGACGATGAAGAAATTGTTCCCGAAAAAAGTCCGCGAGACTGCAAAGAAAACCGCGCTAGAGAGCCGAAAACCATCCTCTAAATAGTATCTAGGGCATCGGACGCCCTGTAAGAACTAGATAGACTGAGGCACGGTGGCACCGATTCGATGCCTGGCTGCGGCGAGACCCTCAAGGCTGGCTTCAACCACTCTCTTGGGGCCGCTGCGTTCGAAGTTCGCGAGGTCAAGCATCTTCGCGGCGGTTGAGCGCTTGCTCTCGGAGGGGTCTGCATTGCGCGCCTTCTGAGTCTCGCGCTCTTGCTTCAGATAGCCGTTGAAGCCATCCCGGAAATCAGTAAGGAGCGCGGGGTGCCGTTCGATTAGCAGTTCCCTGATGCTCTGAGTGAAGGCATCCGCTTTGTCCCACCATTCGCCTGGAGCATCGCCGCCCTCCAGTTTCCATCCCCCTTTGGCTTTCGTTGGCTCGACCGGCACCGACAGCTCACCTACGAGGTCGATTCCCTCGCGCATCAGGGAGTTAAGTTGCTCTGCCAAATCGGGGGGCGGTGGGGTCTCCGGCCCGCCGACGGTCCCGTAGGAAAAAAGACTGGCCGCTTGGTTGTCGCGGCGCTGCGCGCTGGCGGTAAGAACCTCCGCCTCACTGACACGAATCGCGTCCGGAGAAAGCTTGATGGCGAGAGAGCAGAGAAACCGGCCCTCGGCTTCAAGGCGCTCAATGTCATCTCCGCTCGTAGCTGAGCCCTTGAACGCGGCCCTCTGGGCGGAGCCGAGGACCGCGGCGATGAAGGCAGTCACCTTCGCCCGCCAATCGGGCAGCATCGTCTTGACGGCCGCGCTGTCAACCGCGGTGTGCGGCGGCTCTGCGCGCAGGATCTTCGCCATGTGAAGGGTCTCTTCGTAGGCAAATGCGATCTCGCCCTCCGTGACAATGAAGGCAGGGGGTCGAAGGCGCGTCTCATCGGACTGCGCCCGAACCGCTGAAGGGGTCGAAGACCCTCCGGGGCGCTGGCGCACAGCGACGAACACCACCAAGGCAATGCCGAGCGCCGCCAGGCCAATCGCGACCAGGAAGAGAGTTGGCTGGTCGAGAATCCAACCTACGACGGCAGTCAGCACAGCGATGCCAATCGGGATGGCGGCAACCAGGAGCGTGATGTTGCCCAAGATCGACAGCACTGGATGACTGAGGAACCGCCAGATCGCGCGTGGCGCCCGCATCGCTTGGAGTCTAGGCTCGCGCCCGGCGCTAGCCCTGCGTCAAGTACACAATCCCCTCGGAAATCACTTTCTCGGCGGCCTCCTGGCAATCGGCCCGGTGCAGCGCTAAAGTTTCGGGCGCTGTGGTGGTCCACAAACTGAACGGCCCCGGGGGCTTTCCCGGGGCCGTTTCTTATTGGTGGTCTCCTAGCGGTCCGCGAGCTTCGATGCGAGCGCAATCAACGCTCGCAGCACACCCGCATAGGCCAGGAGGACCACCGCTGTGGTTTGTTCCACACCGACGAAAGAGGCGGGGACCCGAAACTCGCCCCCCTGACTGTCAGATGCCCAGCTTCGCCCGGATCAGACGATTGACCTCGCCGCCGTCGGCGCGGCCCTTGGTCTCCTTCATCACGGCGCCGACGATGGCGCCGATCGCCTTCTGGTTGCCGGTGCGGACCTGCTCGGCCGCCTCGGGGTTGGCCTCGACCGCGGCGGCGACGATCGACTCCAGCTCGCCGCTGTCGGAGATCTGGGCCAGGCCCTCGCGCTCGACGATCGCCGCCGGGTCGCCGCCCTCGGCGACCAGCGCCGCCAGGACGGTCTTGCCGCTGCCGTGAGAGATCTTTTTGGTCTGCACCATCGAGACCAGGGCTGCCAATGCCGGCGGCTCGACCTTCGACTCGGCGGCCCCCTCCCCCCCGGCCTGGCGCAGCGCCGCGGCCAGCTCGCCGGTCACCCAGTTGGCGACGACGCGCGCCTCGACGCTCGCGGCGATCTCCGCGACGCGCTCGAAGTAGTCAGCGGTCTCTGGGTCGGCTACCAGCACCGTGGCCACGTCCTCGGCCACGCCCAGCTCCTCGCTGTAGCGGCGCAGGCGCGCCTCCGGCAGCTCCGGCAGCGACTCGCGCGCCTCGCGCAGCATCGCCTCGGTCGGCGCCAGCGGCACCAGGTCGGGCTCGGGGAAGTAGCGGTAGTCGTGCGCCTCCTCCTTCGAGCGCAGCGGCGTCAGCGAGCCGTCCTCGGGGTGGAAGTGCAACGTCTCCTGCACCACCGTCCCCCCCGCGCCGATCAGCTCGCGCTGGCGCGCCAGCTCCGCTTCGATCCCGCGTTCGAGGAAGCGGAAGCTGTTCATGTTCTTCAGCTCCGTCTTGGTGCCGAGCTGCTCGCTGCCGGCAGGGCGGACCGAGACGTTGGCGTCGACCCGCAGGCTGCCCTCCTCCATGTTGACGTCGGAGACGTCGAGCTGGCGGACCGTCGTGCGCAGCAGGCGCGCCCAGGCGGCGGCCTCGGCGGCGCTGCGCAGGTCGGGCTCGGTGACGATCTCTACCAGCGGCGTGCCGCCGCGGTTGAAGTCGACCAGCGAGGCGCCGGAGCCGTGGATCCGCCCCGACTCGCCCAGGTGGATCGTCTTCGCCGCGTCCTCCTCGAGGTGGGCGCGGTGGATGCGGATCTCGCCGAGCCGGCCGTTGACCGCGAGCGGCAGGTCGTACTGGCTGATCTGGTACGCCTTCGGGTTGTCGGGATAGAAGTAGTTCTTGCGGTGGAAGATCGAGCGCGGCGCCACCTCGCACTCCAGCGCGGCGGCGATCTTCAGCGCGCAGCGGATCGCCTCTTCGTTGGGCACCGGCAACACCCCGGGATGGGCGAGGCAGACCGGGCAGGTGTGGATGTTCGGCTCGTCGCCGAAGGACAGCTCGCAGCCGCAGAACATCTTCGTCCGGGTCGAGAGCTGGACGTGGATCTCCAGCCCGATCACCGCCTCCAGCTCAGCCACCGGCGCCGTCCTCGGGTCGCGCCTCGAAGCCGATCGCCTGCTCGAGAGCGTAGGCGGCGTCGAGCAGCCGCTGCTCGGCGAAGGCCGGCGCGGCGATCTGGAAGCCGACCGGCAGCTCCCGGCCGCCACCGGCCGGCGTCGCCAGTCCGGCCGGAATCGAGATCGCCGGAATGCCGGCGAGGCTCATCGGCACCGTGAAGAAGTCGTTCATGTACATCGCCAGCGGGTCGTCGGTCTTCTCGCCGAGGCGGAAGGCGACCGAGGGCGAGGTCGGCGTCACCACGAAGTCGAAAGCGGCGAAGGCGGCAGCGTAGTCCGCGGCGATCTTGGTCCGCACCTTCTGCGCCCGGCCGTAGTACGCCTCGTAATAACCGGAGGAGAGCGCGTAGGTGCCGAGCATGATCCGCCGCTTGACCTCCTCGCCGAAGCCCTCGGCGCGGGTCGTCTCGTACATCTCGATCAGGTCCCCGGCCTCGCCGGTCCGCATCCCGTAGCGGACGCCGTCGTAGCGGGCCAGGTTCGAGGAGGCCTCGGCGGGGGCGATCACGTAGTAGGCGGAGATGCCGTGCTCGGCGTGCGGCAGCGGCACCTCGGCGATCTCGCCGCCCAGCTCCTCGATCCGCTTCAGCGTCGCCTCGAAGACCTCGCGCACGCCCGGCTCGATCGCGTCGTGCGCCAGCTCGGCGGGGACGGCGAAGCGCAGGCCGTCGAGGTCCTCGCGCCGCGGCGCCTCCACCCCGCCCTCGATCCCAACCGAGGTCGAGTCGCAGGGGTCCCTGCCCTGCATCGCGGCTAGCAGCAGCGCTGCGTCGGTCACATCCCGGGTCAGCGGCCCGCACTGGTCCAGCGAGGAGGCGAAGGCGATCATCCCGTAGCGCGAGATCGCCCCGTAGGTCGGCTTGAGGCCAACGATCCCGCAGAGCGCCGCCGGCTGCCGAATCGAGCCGCCGGTGTCGGTGCCGATCGCGCAGGGCGCCAGCCCGCCGCCGACCACGGCCGCCGAGCCGCCCGAGGAGCCGCCCGGAACGCGCTCGCGGTCCCAGGGATTGAGGACCGGGCCGTAAGCCGAGTTCTCGTTCGAGGACCCCATCGCGAACTCGTCCATGTTGGTCTTGCCCAGCACCTCCGCCCCCGCCTCGGCCAGCTTGCGCACCGCGGTCGCGGTGTAGAGCGGCCGATGGCCCTCGAGGATGCGCGAGCCGGCGGTGGTGGCGACGCCCTCGGTGCAGAAGAGGTCCTTGACCGCGACCGGGATGCCCGCCAGCGGCCCGTCCCGCTCGACGCCGGGGTCCTCGGCGCGCCAGAGGTAGGCGTTCAGCTCGTCGCCGGCGCCCGCCTCGCGCCAGGCGTCGAAGTACTCCTGGCGAGAAAGGTCCCCCGCACCGATCCGCGCCACGGCCTGCGCGACGCTCAGCTCCAGCAGCTCGCCCATCACTCGGCCTGCGGCGATGGGACCCGGAAGGCGCCCTCGGCTGGATCGGGTGCCTGCCCCAGCACGGCATCCTTGGGCCAGCTCGGCCGCGGCTCGTCGGGCCGCAGCACATTCTCCAGCTCGACCACGTGGGAGGTCGGCTCGACGTCGTCCAGCTCGAGCTCGCCGATGCGGTCGACGTGGTCGAGGATCCCGGACAGCTCGCCCGCCATCCTCTCCACCTCTGCGTCGGACAGGCGCAGCCGCGCCAGCCTGGCGACGTGAAGAACCTGCTCCCGCTCGATCACGGCGACGATTCTAGGTGGGCGACCGCTAGGGCCGTCGTGGCGGACCCGCGCACCAATCCGTTTGGCTGCCTGGCCAGTTATTGTCCCCGCACAATGCGCGGGGAGAAGGCAGAGCGCTTCGTAGTCCTCAACCTGCGCCTGCTCGCAGTCAGCTTCGCCGTCGTCGGCATCCTCTTCATCGCCGTCCCCAACGGCGTCCTCGACACGATCTCCGACCTCGGCGACTCGCTCGGCGACTTCGCCCGCGCCCCGCACGGGGAGGAGCAGCTCTGGCTGGCGCTGGCCTTCGCCTACATGGTCGTGATCACCGGCATCTGCGTGGTCGCCCAGGCCGACGTCGTCCGCTACCGGCCGCTGCTGCTGGTGCTGGCGGTCGGCAAGACGGCCTCCTCGCTGGGCTCGCTCGGCTTCTACCTCTTCGACCAGGACGTCTTCATCTACCTGCTCAACTTCCTGGTCGACGGCTTCCTGGCACTGGCGGCGCTCTGGCTCTGGTCGCTGGCGGGACGGGTCGAACGCACGCCCGCGCCTGGCTGAAGGCGCCCGCCGGGGTTGTCGGCCGCCGAGCACCGGACGCTGTCGGCAGTCTGTGAAGCGATGGCCCCGGCCGTCGGCGGCTTGCCGGCCGCCGAGCGAGAGGTCGACGTCTCCGGACCGGTCGCCGGCCTCCTGACCTCGCTCTCGCCGCGCGTGCTGACGCGGGTGCGGCTGGCTCTGCGCGTCTTCGAGTGGTTGCCTTTCCCCTGGCGCTTCAGCCGGCTCGACCTGGGAGCCCGCGAAGACTTCCTCAACCGGATGGAGCGCTCGCGCTTAAGCCTCTACCACGAGCTGCTGCTGATGGCGAAGACCTTCACCACGCTCGGCTACGCGGTCGACCCCCGGGTCGAGGGACGGCTCGGCCTGGAGACGAGCTGCCGCGTCGCCGACGGGGCGCGGCCCGAGCCCTCCGGATCGCTTGGCGACACCGAGCCCGCCGGCGAGGGCGAGGAATGCGACGTCGTCATCGTCGGCTCCGGTGCCGGCGGCGCAGTGGCCGCGGCGGCGCTGGCCGAGGCCGGCCTCGACGTGATCGTGTTGGAGGCGGGCGAGGCCTACGACCGCGACAGCTATCCAAGCGATCCGCTGGAGGCGATCGCCTCGCTCTACCGCGACGGCGGTCTGACGATCGCCGAGGGCAACCCGCCGATCCCGGTGCCGGTGGCGCGGACCGTCGGCGGCACGACCGTGATCAACTCCGGCACCTGCTTCCGCGCTCCCGAGCAGGTGCTGTCGCACTGGCGCGATCGCTACGGCATCGGCTGGGCGGGCGACCTCGCCCCTTACTTCGCCGAGGCCGAGGAGTTCCTGCGAGTGACGCCGCTCGACCCAGAGCGGATGGGGCGCAACGGGCAGCTGGCGATGGAGGGCGCGACCGCGCTGGGCGTCAGCGGCGGTCCGATCTCCCGCAACGCCGGCAACTGCGTCCAGTGCAGCTCCTGTCCCTACGGCTGCAAGATCGACGCCAAGCGCGGTATGCACGTCAGCTACCTGCCGCGCGCGGTGGCGGCGGGGGCCCGCCTGCGGGCCGGCGTCGAAGCGCGCCGGGTCCTGGTCGAGGGCGGCCGCGCCGTCGGTGTCCGCTGCGTCGTCGCGCCGCACCCCGAGCGCAACGGCCACGGCCGCCCCTACACGGTTCGCGCCCGCCTGGCGACGATCGTCGCCGGCGGCGCCTTCGGCACGCCGGAACTGCTGCTGCGCTCCGGTCTCGGCGGCGACCAGGTCGGCCGCAACCTCCACATCCACCCCGCCTGCTGGGTCGGCGCCCGTTACGAGGAGGAGGTGCGCGGCTGGGACGGGGTGATGCAGAGCTACTACGTCGACGAGTGGGAGTCCGAGCAGCGGGTGCTGCTCGAGGCGACCTTCACGCCGCTTCCCTTCGGCGGCGCCTGGCTGCTTGGCTCAGGACGCGAGCACCAGGAGGCGATGCTGCGCTTCGGCAACGTCGCCTCGATCGGCGTCCAGCTCGGCGACGAGTCCGTGGGCAAGGTGGGAATCGCCCGCGACGGCTCACTGCGGGCCAACTACCGGCTCAACGAGGAGGACACGCGGCGCCTCACCTTTGGCATCGCCCGCGCCGCCGAGATCCACTTCGCCGCCGGCGCGACCGAGGTCTACCCAAACATCGGTCGGGCGCCGGTGCTGCGGCCGGGCGACGTTGCCAACTTCGAGGCGACCGCGTTCAAGCCATCGGAGCTGCGGCTCGAGGCTTTCCACCCGATGGGAACCGCGAGGATCGCCGCCGACCCGCGCGAGGGGGTCTGCGGCCCCGATGGCGCGGTCAACGGCATCGAGGGGCTCTACGTCGCGGACGCCTCGCTCTTCCCGACCGCGGTCCAGGTCAACCCGATGATGACCATCGCGGCCTTCTCGAAGAGAATTGCCAGCGGGCTTCTCGCTGCGTAGAAGCCCGCTGGTTGCCTCAGTTCCCTGGAGGCGGTGGCGGTGGCGGTGGGCTCTGCGAAGGGGGAGGCGGCGGAGGTGGTGGTTGCTGCCCGGCGGGAGGCGGTGGGGGCGGCGGGGTTCCGCCAGCGGGAGGTTGATCGCCGCCGCCGGAAAGGCGGTCGCCGACGTCGCCGAAGGTCATCCCTTCTTCCTGCATCGCCCGGTAGCCGCCGTAGGCGATGCCGACCGCGGCGGCGAAGGCGAGGAAGATGCCGAGCTTCAGCGTCACGTCGATCTCGACGCCGCTGAAGTCGCTGCCGCCCCCTGGCTGGTCGATGATCCGGTAGAGGATCAGCAGCACGGCAAGGCCGCCGAGTGCCGCGACGATCGCGTTGAGCGAGACAGGGAGCTCCAGATCGGCGTCGGTGAGACGGATCAAGGCAACGCCGATCGCGGCGACGATCGCCAGCATGAGGAAGATCGGGATCACGTCGAGGGCGTCCCAAGCGCTGCCGCCGGCGCCGCTGACGTCGCCGCCGAAGCCGGGCACGCCGGAGACCTCGACGCCGAACCAGTCGAAGAACATGAATACGAAGAGGAGCAGGGCGGAGACCGCCGAGAGCTTCTCCCCCGTGCTCAGCTTGTCAGCTTCCATCTACACATCCCTCCATGGGCTAGGGGTCGATCCGACCCTACACCCGGCTTCGGGCGGCAGCCAGCGTATTCGCTAGCAGCATCGCGATCGTCATCGGACCGACCCCGCCCGGGACCGGCGTGATCGCCGCCGCGACCTCCGCCACCGCCTCGAAGTCGACGTCGCCGCAGAGGCCGTCGTCGGTCCGGTTCACGCCGACGTCGATCACGACCGCGCCCGGCTTGACCGCCTCGGCGCCGAGCAGGCGCGGGGCGCCGACCGCCGCCACGAGCACGTCGGCGCGGCGGCAAACCGCAGCCAGGTCTCGGGTGCGCGAGTGGCAGACGGTCACCGTCGCATTGGCGCTCAGCAGCAGCCGCGCGACCGGGACGCCGACCAGCTTCGAGCGCCCGACCACGACCGCCTCCACCCCCTCCAGCTCGACCCTCTCGTGGCGGAGCAGCTCCATCACCCCGGCCGGAGTGCAGGGAACGAAGCCGGGGGTCCCGTGCGCCAGCAGGCCGGCGCTGGTGGGACTCAGGCCGTCGACGTCCTTGCCGGTGTCGATAGCCGCGATGACCCGGTCCGGGTCGATCTGCTTCGGCAGCGGGAGCTGAACGAGGATCCCGTCGACGTCGGCGTCTTCGTTCAGAGCCCCGACCAGCCCGAGGAGCTCCGCCTCGCTCGTCTCCTCGGCGAGGCCATGATGGACAGAGTTCATCCCTGCTTCCTGGCAGGCCTTGTGCTTCATCTCCACGTAGATCTTCGAAGCCGGGTCGTCGCCGACGATCACCGTCGCCAGCCCCGGGACCCGATCCGACTCGGCTTGGAACTCCGCCACCTCGGCCGCGACCCTAGCCCGCACCTCAGCCGCCACCGCCTTGCCGTCGATCGTCCGTGCCGCCACAGGCCTCACCGTTTGCGGATCGGCGCGTAGTCGGCCATCAGCTTGCGCTCCGAGCCGTCGCCGGCGAAGCGGACGACCACGACGCCGCCCGGCTCGACCGCGGTGACCACGCCGTCGCCGAAGCTGGCGTGGACGACGTCGTCGCCGATGCGCAGCGCCAGCGCCGGACCGGGGTCGATCGGCGCCGCGGCCTCGCCCGGCCCGCCGGCGTCCCATGACGTAGCGGTCGCGGCGGGGGCATTGGAATGCCGCTCGGTCAGCTCGGCCGGCAGCTCGTCGACGAAGCGGGAGGGAAGGTTATGCTCGGCGCGGCCGAACAGGCGCCGCTCGCGGGTCCAAGTCATGTAGAGGCGCTGGCGGGCGCGGGTGATGCCGACGTAGCAGAGGCGGCGCTCCTCCTCTTCACCCCCCTCTTCAAGTGCCCGCATGTGGGGGAAGGCGCCGTCCTCGCAGCCGACGATGAAGACCGTGTCGTACTCGAGGCCCTTGGCGTTGTGCAGGGTCATCAGGGTGATCAGCGACTCCTCGCTCAACCCGTCCTGCTCGGTGTAGAGGGAGATCTGCTGCAGGAACTCCTCCAGCGGCGGCACCTCCGCGTCGCCCTCCAGCTCGCGGTTGACGTCGAACTCGGCGGCGACGCCGATCAGCTCCTCGAGGTTCTCGATCCGGCCCTCGGCCTCGACCGTGCGCTCCGCCGCCAGCGCCTCCAGGTAGCCGGTCTCGTGCAGGGTCGCCTCCATCAGCTGCGCCACCGGGGCCGAGTCGGCGCGCGCCCGCAGGCCCTCCAGCGTCTCGTAGAAGCGGGAGACGGCCTTGATCGCCGCCGCGCCGAGACCCGGCACCTCCTCGGCCTGAGCGGCGACCTCCCAGATCGGCAGTCCGGTCGTGTTGGCGTGGGCGGCGAGGCGGCCCTGGCTGGTGTTGCCGATCCCGCGCCGGGGCGAGTTGACGATCCGCGCGAAGGAGACCTGATCGGCGGGGTTGACGAGCAGGCTGAGGTAGGCGACGGCGTCCTTGACCTCCGCCCGCTCGTAGAACTTGGTGCCGCCGATCACCTGGTAGGGCAGCTCGAAGCGGACCAGCGTGTCCTCCAGCACCCGGCTCATCGCGTTGGTCCGGTAGAAGACGGCGACCTCCTCGCGCCGCACGCCCTCCTCCTCGCCCAGCCGCTCGATCTCCGCCGCGACCCAGCGCGCCTCCTCGTGCTCGTCGGAGAGCTCGGAGAGCTGCAGCGGCTCGCCGCCGGCGATCTCGGTCCAGAGCTGCTTCGGCCGCCGTTCGCGGTTGCGCTCGACGACCGCGTTGGCGGCCGAGAGGATGGTCTGGGTCGAGCGGTAGTTCTGCTCGAGCTTGACCACCTCCGCCTCGGGGAAGTCCCGCTCGAAGTCGAGGATGTTGCGGATGTCGGCGTGGCGGAAGCCGTAGATCGACTGGTCCTCGTCGCCGACCACCATCAGGTTGCCGTGCTCGGAGGTGAGCAGCTGCAGCAGCCGGTACTGGGCGTGGTTGGTGTCCTGGTACTCGTCGACGAGGACGTGGCGGAAGGTGCGGCGCCAGCGCTCGCGCACCTCCTCGAACAGCTCCAGCGCGTTGACCGTGCGGACCAGGAGGTCGTCGAAGTCGACCGCGTTGGCCGCGAGCATCCGCTTTTCGTAGAGCGCGTAGGCCTCGGCCACGGTTTCCTCGAAGACGCTGCCCTGCTTTTCGGCGTAGGCGCCGGCGTCGACCAGCTGGTTCTTGGCGCCGGAGATCTGCGAGCGGATCGCCCGCGGCGGATAGCGCTTGGGGTCGACGTGGAGCTCCTCCATGCAGCGTTTCAGCATCCGCAACGAGTCCGACTCGTCGTAGATCGTGAAACCGCGCGAGTAGCCGAGCCGCTCGGCGTCGACGCGCAGCATCCGCGCGCAGGCCGAGTGGAAGGTCGTCACCCACATCGCCCGCGCCGAGCGGCCGACCAGCTCCTCGACCCGCTCCCGCATCTCGGCGGCGGCTTTGTTGGTGAAGGTGATCGCCAGGATCTCCCCCGGCCGCGCCGCCCCGGTCGCCAGCAGGTAGGCGATGCGGTGGGTCAGAACCCGGGTCTTGCCGGAGCCCGCCCCGGCCAACACCAGCAGCGGCCCCTCGCCGTGGCGCACGGCCTCCTGCTGCGGCTCGTTGAGGTTCGCCAGGAGCCGCTCGGCGCGGTCGGCGCCGGGTTCGGTCGGGGCGCCCTGCGGGCGCTCGGAAGCGTGCTCGGACATCTCCGACTCGGCTTGCAGCATCGCAGCCGAGCATAGAGACGGAGCCGGTTGGCCAGCCTGTGGCGGGTTATCCGTCAAATAGACGGATAACCCGCCACACCTGGACGCTCATCCGCCGGCCGAGGAGCGCCCGCTGCGCGGACGCAGTCCGCCGTTCTCGTCGTCCCCTTCGGCCTCGCCGCCGTCCAGCTCGGCCAGCCGCTCCTCGACCTTGGAGATCCGCTCCGAGAGCGACTTGATCGCCTCGGCGATCGGGTCCGGCAGGTGGATCCAGTCGGCGTCGGGACCCTCGACCCGACGCCCTTCCACCTTCACCGGGTGGCCGGGGTTGCCGACCACGGTCGAGCTCGGCGGCACGTCCTCGACCACGACCGTATTGGCGCCGATCTTCGCCCCGTCGCCGACCGAGATCGGACCGAGCAGCTTGGCGCCGGAGCCGACGGTGACGTTGTCGCCGAGCGTCGGGTGCCGCTTGCCGCGCTGGAAGCCGGTCCCGCCCAAGGTCACCCCCTGGTAGAGCGTCACCCGCCTGCCGATTTCGGCGGTCTCGCCGATCACCACGCCGGAGCCGTGGTCGATGAAGAGCTCGGGCCCGATCTTCGCCGCGGGGTGGATCTCGACCCCGGTGATGGAACGGGTCAGATAGGCGATCGCGCCCGGCAGCAGCGGCACGCCGGCGCCGTGCAGGACGTGGGCGACCCTGTGCGCCAGCAGCGCCTGCACGCCGGCCCAGCTGACGAGGATCTCCAGGGTCGAGACGCCCTGTGCGGCCGGATCTCGCTCGCGCGCCGCCTTGACGTCGTCCTTCACCTCGCAGGAGATACGGCGCAATGCGTTCATGGTGCGAAGAAGGGTAGGGACATGTAGCGCTCGCCCGAATCGCAGACCACCGTTACGACGCGCTTCCCGGCCAGCTCGGGGCGTGCCGCCACCTCCAGCGCCGCCTTGATGTTGGCCCCGGCCGAGATCCCGGCGAGGACCCCCTCCCGCTGGGCGGCGAGCCGGGCGGTCTCCAGCGCGTCCTCGTCGCCGATCGCGATCGTCTCGTCGATCACCGAGCGGTCGAGCGCCTCGGGCACGAAGCCGGCACCGATGCCCTGGATCTTGTGCGGGCCCGGCGCGCCGCCGGAGAGAACCGGCGAGGTTGCCGGCTCGACCGCCACCACCAGTGCCTCCGGGTTGCGCTCGCGCAGCATCTGGCCGACGCCGGTGATCGTCCCCCCCGTGCCAACTCCGGCGACGAAGGCGCCGACCTCCCCATCGGTGTCGCGCCAGATCTCCTCCGCGGTCGTGAGCCGGTGGATCTCGGGATTGGCGGGGTTGGAGAACTGTTGCGGCATGAAGCCCTTGCGCTGCTCGCAGATCTCCTCGGCCAGCGCAACCGCCTCGCCCATCCCGCCCAGCGACGGGGTCTCCCGCACCTCGGCCCCGTAGGCCCGCAGCAGCTTCGCTCGCTCGCGGCTCATCCCCTCCGGCAGGGTGAGGATCAGCTCGTAGCCTCGCGCCGCGCAAACCATCGCCAGCGCGATCCCGGTGTTGCCGCTGGTCGGCTCGACGATCACCGACCGCCCCCGCTCGACCAGCCCCTCCTCCTCGGCGGCGTCGATCATCGCCACCCCGATCCGGTCCTTGACCGAGCCGCCCGGGTTGAAGTACTCCAGCTTCGCGCAGACGTCCGCCCCGAGCCCTTCGCCGAGCCGCCGCAGCGCCACCAGCGGCGTGTTCCCAACGACCGCCGAAGCCTCGGCCCCGATCCTCATCAGATGAAGTACATCCCGGAGTCGGCCTCCTCGAGCTCGCGGCGGGCGACGGCGGCGATCGTGGTCTGGCCGAAGACCTTGCGCAGGGCGGTGACCCCCTCGGCCCAGATGCCGCCGGCCTCGTCGGCCTCCTGGCCGACTTTGCCGTCGAGGGTCTGGACCACCTCCAGCAC
Source organism: uncultured Solirubrobacterales bacterium (assembly GCA_963703235.1). Classification (GTDB taxonomy): domain Bacteria; phylum Actinomycetota; class Thermoleophilia; order Solirubrobacterales; family 70-9; genus VRUE01. Next base: position 913,294 of record OY969802.1, read on the forward strand.
GGTGATCTCCTCGGCGGAGCGGGACAGCGTGTAGCCGCCTTTCATGCCGCGGTGGCTGGTCAGCAGGCCCCCCCGGCGAAGGGTGGAGAAGAGCTGCTCGAGGAACTGCTCGGGGATCCCCCGCCGCTCGGCCAGCTCCTTGATCGGCACCGGGCGATCGCCGGAGCGCGCCAGCTCCGCCATCGCCACCACCGCGTAACGAGACTTCGAAGTGATCGAGATCACGCAGCCTTTCTACCGCACGCCGCGGACTCGCTGGGTAGGATCGGTTCTTGGGCTCGGTTCGACCACAGTGCCTCGTGATCGACGAGCACCCGCTGGTGCGCGTCGGGGTGCGAGAGACCCTCGCCGGCAGCTTCGAGGTCCAAGAGAGCGAAAGCCGCGACGAGGCACTCGAGCTGATCCGCGACGTCGGCAGTGTCGACGTCGCGATCGTCGACCTGCGCCGGGCTCCGGCCGACGCGGACGGCGCCTTGGACGGCAACGAGACGATTCGGTTGTTGCGCCGTACCGCGCCAAGCCTCGGCATCGTCGCCCACGGCGAGCGCCCCGAGCGCCACATCGCGACGGGTGCGCTGCAAGCCGGTGCAACCGCCTACGTCGCCCGCACCGCGGCCGCCGAGGATCTGCTGAAGGCGGCCTGGGCGGCTCTCGCCCAGGAGCGCTTCGTCGACCCGGCGGTGCCGGCGCGCGGAAGCCGCGGCAAGCTGACCCGGCGTCAGCGCGAGATCCTGCAGCTGCTGGCCAACGGCGGCTCGACGACCGCCGCGGCGAAAGAGCTGGACCTCAGCGAGGAAACGGTCAAGACCCACACCCGAAACGCACTTGCCCGCTTAGGCGCCCGCAATCGGACGCATGCTGTGGCCATAGCGCTTCGTGAGTCGCTAATCGAGTAAGCGCTCCGCCCGTCGGAGCGCTAAATCCAGCCGCGGTCCCGAGCGGTAAGTACTGCCTGCGCCCGATCCACGGCGCCGATCTTGCCGTAGACGTTGTGCAGGTGGGTGCGGATGGTCGAGACCGAGAGCTGCATCTCGCCGGCGATCTGCTTGTAGACCAGGCCCTCGGAGAGGAAGCGCAGGACGTCCAGCTCGCGGGCCGAGAGCGGGCACGGCTCGGTGACCCGGCGGCCCTCGTCGCGCGGGTAGGGAAGCTCGTAGAGCAGTTCGCGCAGCTGCTCGGGGCCGAGGCCGCAGCGCTGCGACATCGCCCGCAGTCGCTCCGGGGTCACCGCCTCGCCCTGCGCGTAGTGGGCGACCATGTCGGCGGTGGCGACGACCGCCGCCAGGCCGTCCGCGTCCTCGGCGTGATGGCGCTCGATCGCGACGGCGATCCGCTGCGGCACGTTCCAGCGCCGCGCCAGGACGCCGCCGACCAGGGCGTGGTCGATGCCGAGCTGGTCGCGTTCTTCGCGGATCCGTTGCTCGGGGGTGCGTGAAGCGGCATCGAAGTAGGTGCGGCGGCCGGGGTGGAGCTTGGAGACGACGAGCCGCCCGATGTCGTGCAGGAGTGCCGCGACGACCAGCTCGTCGCGCTCGGTCCAGCCGATCGCCCGTCCGATCCGCTCGGCGGCCTGCTGGGTGGCGAGGGCGTGGACGCGAACCTGCTCGGGCCGCATCTCCCAACCGCCGTTGGGCTCGAAGAAGTCGAAGACGGGAGAGGTTCCGGCGATGGCGAGGACGCCGGAGGGCTTCAGGGTTTCGATCGCGGCGGGGATGCCGCCGATCCCGCCGCTACTGCTGGCGCGGTTGGCGAAGCGAAGGACTGAGATCGTCAAGGCGACGTCGGCCTCGACCGCCTCGACCAGCTCGCCGATCTGCGAGGTCTCGGCCGTCGCGGCCTTCATCACGCGGGCGCGGGACTCGATCAGGGCGGGGAACTTCTCGACGGCCTCGAAGGCCGAGGCGAGGCGGGCGCCCGGTGCGGGCGCGCCGGCCCTGCTTGGCTGGACATCGGCCTTGCGCACCTTTCCGTTGGTATCTGGCTTCGTAGACATGGATGACTGACTCCGCCCAGCTCATCGGCACCAAAGGACGCACGGTTTAGCCTCACCCTCCTCATTAGTTGGGTGCAATTGCCGTTTCGTTGTCCACTGCGGCAGCCCACCGGGCTGCCGGTTGTCCCCTCAGGGGCGAAGCCGCTCGATCGCCGCGTCGATCCGTCGCAGCGATTCCTCGCGCCCCAACGCGGCCAGCGACTCGAAGATGCCCGGCGAGACGGTGCCGCCGCTGATCGCGACGCGGATCGGTTGGTAGACCTTGCCCGGCTTGACGCCCAGCCGCTCCGGCAGCGGCTCCAGCGCCGCCTCGACCGCTTCGCTGTCGAAGGCCTCGCTGGAGCCGAGGGCGGCACGCGCGCTCTCCAGCGCCGAAAGGGCGCCGTCCACCATCACCTTGCGCCAGGCCTTCTCGTCCTCGACCGGCGGCTCGAAGAGGAAGCGGACCAGGGGCCAGACCTCGGTCAGCGTCTGCGCTTTCTCCTGAGCGATCTCGCAAGCGGTCCGCAAGCGCTCGTCGGCGGGGCGGTCGAGATGGCGCGCCACCGCCTCCGTGTACTCCTCGAGCGGCAGCTCGCGCATGTAGCGCCCGTTCATCCAGCGCAGCTTCTTCTCGTCGAAGATCGCCGCGGCTCGGCCGACGTCCTCGACCCGAAACCGCTCGATCAGCTCCTCGGTCGGGATCAGGGTCGCGTCGTCGTCGGCTCCCCAGCCCAGCAGGGCGAGGTAGTTGCGCAGCGCCGCGGGCAGGTAGCCGGCCTCGCGCAGCTCCTGCACCGAGGCCGCCCCGTGGCGCTTGGAGAGCTTGCGCCCGTCGGGGCCGTGCAGCAGCGGCAGGTGGGCGTAGCGGGGCGGCTCGTGCCCGAGCGCCCGCAGCACCAGCAGCTGCTTCGGCGTATTGGAGAGATGGTCGTCGCCGCGGACCACCTCGGCGATCCCCATTTCCGCGTCGTCGACCGCGACCGCGAAGTTGTAGAGGACCGAGCCGTCGCCGCGGGCGATCACGAAATCGTCGTAGCTGCGGTTGGGGAAGCGAACCGGTCCGCGGATCAGGTCCTCGACCACCGTCTCCCCCTGGTCGGGAACGCGCAGCCGGATCGCCGCCCCGGGCTCCTCGCTGGGCTCGCCGCGGTAGCCGCGGTCGGCGCCGTGCTCGGCCTTCCAGGCCTCGACGTCCTTCGCCGTCGCCGTGTCGCGGTAGGCGGCGCCGGATTCGAGCAGTCGCTGCAGCGCCGCCTCGTGGCGGTCGGCGCGCGAGGCCTGTGAGATCGGCCCCTCGTCCCAATCCAGCTCCAGCCAACGCAGGGCGTCGAGGATCTGCTCGACGTTCTCCCGGGTCGAGCGCTCGCGGTCGGTGTCCTCGATCCGCAGCACCAGCTCTCCCCCGCGACGGCGCGCGACAAGCCAGTTGTAGAGTGCCGTCCTCGCGCCGCCGATGTGAAGGACACCGGTCGGCGAGGGAGCGAACCTCAGTCGGATAGGAGAGTCGGCGGACACGATGCTGATCGGCGCGCATGTTTCCACCTCGGGCGGACTGGCGAAAGCGATCGAGCGCGGCACCGAGCTCGGCTGCGAGTCGATCCAGATCTTCAACCAGAGCCCGCGGATGTGGCGGCCGACCCGCTTCACGCCCGACGACTTCGCCGCCTTCCGCGAGGCGATGGCCGCCTCGCCGGTCGAAGCGGTCGCGATCCACGCCGTCTACCTGATCAACTGCGCAACCAAAGACGCTGAGATGCGGAAGAAGTCGCTCGCCTCGCTGACCCACGCGCTGCGTACCGGCGACGGCATCGGCGCCGCCGGTGTCGTCCTCCATCCGGGCGCCCAGAAAGGCGAGCCGCACGGGCCGTCGATGAAGCGAGCGGCCAAGGTCATCGCCGCCGCCCTCAAGGACAGCGAGAGCTGCCCGCTGCTGCTCGAGCAGACCGCCGGGCACAAAGGCCTGCTGGGCCGCGACTTCGACGAGACCGCGGAGCTGATCGAGCTGGCCGGCGCCGGCGACCGCCTCGGCCTCTGCCTCGACTCCTGCCACCTCTTCGTCCAGGGCTACGACGTGACCGACCCGGCCTCCCTTGCCGAGATAGTCGACGAAGCCGACGAGAAGGTCGGCCTCGACCGCCTCCGCTGCCTCCACGTCAACGACGCCGCCGCGCCCCTCGGCTCCTGCCGCGACCGCCACGCCAATGTCGGCAAAGGAGAGATGGGCAAGAAAGGCCTAGCCGCCTTCCTCTCCGAGCCCCGCTTCGAGGGCCTGCCGGCGATGCTGGAGACGCCCGGGCCGAACAAGAAAGGCGCTGACCGCAAGGAAGTCCTGGCTGCGAAGCGCCTGCGCAAAGCGGGCCTGAAGCAGCGCCAAGCGTAAGAGACGGCGATCCGCTCTCCCGGGAATTGATGTCGCACGCGCTTCGCGCTTAGACCCTATGGCCGGCCCACCTGAGCGCCGGCTCGATCCGAACCCGGCGTAAAGGTCGGCACCCGCGCATGAGATGCGCGGGTTTGTCGCCGAGGAATGGCCTCGGCGAGGACCGCAATCATGGGGGTGCCGACATGGCGCAGGTTAGGACGTGGGTGGGTCTCGATGTTCACGCGGCGAAGGTCGTCGCGGCGATCGCCGACTCGCAGTCAGGTGAGTTGGCAGTGCAGCGCATGGGTGGGCAGACCGAGCAGGTGGCGGAGTTCTGCGCCGCCTTGCCGGCCCCGGTCCGCGTTGCCTATGAGGCCGGACCGACCGGCTTCGGCTTGGCACGGGCGCTGGCGGCGAGGGGCATCGAGTGCACGGTGGCCGCGCCGGGCAAGATCGAGCGCCCCGCGCAGGACCGGGTCAAGACCGACCGCCGTGACGCCGAGCGGCTGGCGCGGCTGTTGATGATCGGCGGTCTGCACCCTGTGCGGGTGCCGACCCCGGCTGAGGAGGCGATGCGCGACCTGGTCCGCGCCCGCGAGGACGTCCGCGGCGACCCGATGCGCGCCCGCCACCGCGTTGGCAAGCTCTTGCTGCGCCACGACCTGCGCTTCGAGGGCAACAACTGGACCCAGCGCCACCTCGACTGGCTGGGGAGGGTCGAGCTCCCAGAGCCCGTGGCACAGTCGGTCCTACTCGACGGGATCGGGGCGATCGACGCCCTGCTGGTGCGCCGGGAGAGCCTCGAGTCCCAGATGGCCGCCCTGGTCGAGGGCTCACCCTGGGAGCAGCAGGTTGCCCACCTGCGTTGTCTGCGCGGCATCGACACCCTCTCGGCGCTCGGCCTCTGCGCGGAGGTCGGCGACTTCGAGCGCTTCGAGCGCCCCGCTCAGCTGATGAGCTACCTCGGCCTGGTGCCTTCGGAGAACTCAAGCGGGGAGAAGCGCAGGCAGGGTGCGATCACCAAGTCGGGCTCCCGCCATGCCCGGCGTCTCTTGGTCGAGGCGGCCTGGCACTACCGCCGGGCGCCGCGCAAAGGCACGGGGTTGCGCCGCCGCCAAGAGGGCCAGCCCCAGGCGATCTGCGCGATCTCATGGAAGGCGCAGCAGCGCCTTCACCGCAGCTGGGTGCGGCTCGACTCAGAGCGCGGCAAGCGGCGTACCCTCTGCGCGGTCGCCGTGGCGCGTGAGCTGAGCGGCTTCTGCTGGGCGGTAGCGACAGCCGACTGAAACCACCAAGCACCGCTTGGTCCAGGAGGCGGCGGGTCCGGCCCTTCGCGCAGCGCATCCGCGATGTCGCTATGAGCAGCCATTCCTGCGGCGACGCTCGATCTTAGACAGCGGGCGCTGAGACGAAACCCGGTCCTGCGGTAGCCAACCCGCGCATATCAGCCTGACCGCGCGTCGCGCACCAGGCCGACCGCCGCCTCCTGGGCCAAGGAGAAGGCCCGCGTCAGCGGGCCTTTGGTGGTTGGGGGCTTGACAAATGGGCGTCCATATCAGCGACGATGTCCGAGCGCGGCTCCGCCGCGCAGAAGACAGATTGCATGTCGCGGCCTTCGGCCACATTCCCGGGAGAGCGAATCGCCGCCCCCGTACACAGCGTCCGTCTTCAGAGGCGGCAACTTCCAGGCACACCGCCTCTTATTGGGCGATCGCGAAATCACTCGTTAACAGCGGTTCGAAACTCACCAACTCGTAACCAGTCCGTACCGGTCCGGTCCACGGGGCATCCCGCCGCAGTAAGCCGCTCAGCAAGCTCATGGCGTTTCTCGGGGCTGCCATCGAATCGAAGGACGTGCCGGCCTGCTAAGTCGCTCGCCGTCCGCAGGTGTCCAAACTCGACAAGGACCGATTTGTCGGGAAAAGAGCCGAAGGCTAAGCCGGCCTCAAAGAAGACATTGGGTCGAGCTTGAAGTCCGAGGTCTTGTGATTCATTTGGCTCTCTTAAACGCTCGGTCAGTCGCACTTCATCGTCCGGAGAGAAAAGGACGATGGCCGCTTGGGCAACCTCGAAGGCACGCTCCAGGACTCGCCCCACATAAGGAGTTCCCTCCTTTGCTAATGAAACTAGCTGAGACCACTCAAGCGGTGCTAGGCCTAAAGCACGCAAGAAACTGAACATGTCATCGCGGAGGCCAAGGTCTCGGCCGTGGACCACCATGACGTTGCGGGGGTCGACTGCCTCCTGCCGCGGTGACGGATCAGCAACATCAACAACTGCCGACTGCGGGGTTGCAAGCTCTGGTTCCCGGGAACCCGGATTCACCGCTCTGCCAAGCATTGACGTGGGCTTCCCACTCCCATACGGCTCGACAATGAAATCGTCCGTTGCATCGCGGCCATTTCCCTCGATCCTGAACCATTTAGTGAAATCTTCCCCCGATTGGCCGACCTTACCGTACTCGTAGATGCTCGCCATCCATTCTCCGCGGTTGTACTGTCGTCCACGTACAACGATGGCCTTGCCTTGTGCCCACGCCCTTACGATGCGCCTTTCGACGTCCCCCTCGCTCAAGTTGAACAGATAGGTTGACATCCCTCCCCAGTAGATCTTTGCGTGGAACGGCATGCGAGAAGACTATTTGCTTGGCCGGTTAGCTCTGCCGGTCGTCAAGCGTGATATGGATTGCGCCACACCCTCAAACTGGCCATGGCTGAATGTCCGTCACGTTGAAGGCCTGTGGTTCGTGTGAAAGCAAGCCCGGTCGTCCTCCGGGCGAATGTGGCCGAAGGCCGCGATATGCAATCTGTCTTCTGCGCGGCGGCAGCCGCGCTCGGACATCGTCGCTAAGCGCAAAGCGCGTGCGACAGCAATTCGCCCGGAGGACGACCGGGCTTCCTTCTCGCGGGTGACGGGCGACACAATCGACGCAACGGCGACGGGGACCGCTTGCGCGGCCCCCGTTCCTCCCGCCGTCAAACTCGTAGGGGCTACCTGATCTGCATGCCGGAGATCGCGCGTGAGATGACCAGGCGCTGGATCTCGGAGGTGCCCTCGAAGATCGTGTAGATCTTGGCGTCGCGGTGCATCCGCTCGACCGGGAACTCACGGGTGTAGCCGTTGCCGCCGAGGATCTGGATTGCGCGCTCCGTGGCCCAGACCGCGACCTCGCCGGCCTTCAGCTTCGACATCGAGCCCTCGGCGTTTTCGAAGCCCTGGCCGCTGCGGCCCATCCAGGCGGCGCGCCAGACCAGTAGCCGGGCCGCGTCGATCTCCATCTTCATGTCGGCCAGGGCGAAGGCGATCGCCTGGTTGTCGATGATCGGGCGGCCGAACTGCTGCCGCTCTTTGGCGTACTCGAGGGAGTACTCGTAAGCGGCGCGGGCGATCCCCACCGCCTGCGCGCCGACCGTCGGCCGGCTCGCCTCGAAGGTCTGCATCGCCGCCTGCGATTTGGAGCGCTTGCCCTCGCGAACGCGGGCGAGCCTTTCGTCGAGCTTCTCTTTGCCGCCGAGCAGGCAGGAGCCCGGGACGCGGCAGTCGTCGAGGTGGACATCGGCGGTGTGGGAGGCGCGCAGGCCGTGCTTCTTCACCTTGGCGCCCTGCTCGCAGCCCTTCGTACCGGGCGGGATGACGAAGGCGGCGTGGCCGCGCGAGCGCAGCTCGCGATCGACCGAGGCGATCACCACGTGGACGTCGGCGATACCGCCGTTGGTCGCCCAGGCCTTCTGGCCGTTGAGTATCCACTCGTCGGTTGCCTCGTCGTACTTGGCCGTGGTGCGGATCGCCGAGACGTCGGAGCCGGCGTCGGGCTCCGAGGCGCAAAAAGCGCCCACCTTGGGATCGTCAGCATCCCCGAAGCACTGCGGGATCCACTCGCCCATCTGCTCCGGGGTCCCCTGCCCGAAGATCGCGGCGACCGCGAGCGAGGTACCCATGATCGCCATGCCGATGCCGGCGTCGCCCCAGAACAGCTCCTCGTTGGCGAGGGGCAGCGTCAGGCCGGTCTCGTCGGCGAAGAACTGGCCGAGCGCTTCGAAGCTGTAGAGGCCGATCTTGGCCGCCTCCTGAATCACCGGCCAGGGGGTCTCCTCGCGCTCGTCCCACTCCGCGGCGGCAGGACGGACAACGCCCTCGGCGAAGCCGTGCACCCACTCGCGGATGTCCTTCTGGTCCTGGTTCAGCTCGAGCGTGAACCTGGGCCCCTCCGGCCCGGCGCCCTCGTTGCCGGTCGCCTCTGCCACGAGCTCCTCTGCCGCATCTGCCACTGCCGAAGTCTCAGTCATGGATCGGAATACTACATGGAACGATGTCGCCCTTAGGCGAGCGGGGCGTCGACGTCGCGCAGGTCGAAGGCGCGCAGGCCCTCGGGGCCGCCGTCGGACGCGTCGAAGAAGCGGCGGTTGACGCACTCGTGCCCCTCCCCCAGACCCTCGTAGGCCCGCTCGACCGAGAACGGGCAGTGTGGGAACGGGTGGCCGGTCATCTTGACGCCGCCGAACCCGCCGGGCTGGCGCACCGCGTCCAGCTCGACCTTGGCGCCAAAGACTTCCTGCATGCAGCCGACGTACTGGACGCCGGTGAGCGTGTCGATATAGCTATAGAGGAAGCGGCAGCCGAGCTCGACGCAGCCGCGCGGCTCGATCATCTTGTCGCAGAAGGAGCGACACTGACGGCACTCACCCGTCCTCTCGCGCGTAGCCGGCATGAACAGAGTCTAGAGAGGGTTCAGGCAGCCATGGCGGTGGCGCCGAGGACCGGCTCCAGCTCCGCCAGCAGCCCGTTGCAGTGGCGGACACGGAACTCGTCGCCCAACCGCATTTCGCGCGTGCTCCCTTCGCCGTCGACGATCGCCAGGTACACCGGCGCCTCCCCGCGATGGTGCTCCAGCACTGCCTTGAGGTCGTCGAAGAAGCCCGGGCTTTCGAGCGTCGCCGCATCGGTCTTCAGCTTCAGCGGTCCGGCCGGGGCGCTCGCCGCGGCGCTGGCGCGGGCGATTTCCTCGCCGTCGGGCTCGAAGCGCTCGGCCTCCTGCACGACCAGCTTCGTCTCGCCGCGCTCCTTGTGGTCGATGCGGCCGCGGACGAGGACGACCGCGTCGGGGACGATCACGGCCGCGCTCTTGGCCTCGTCGGCCTTGAAGACGAGCATCTCGACCTGCCCTTCGACGTCGTCGAGGGTGGCGAACATCATCTGGTTGCCGCTCTTTGTGCGGATCTTCTTGCACTCGGCGACGATCCCGCCGACCGTGACCCAGGCGCCGTCCGGCTTGTTGCTCAGCTCGGCCAACGTGCAGTCGACGCGAGCGCGGAGGGCGTCGCGCACCTCCGAGAGCGGATGCGAGGAGAGGTAGGTCCCGAGCGTCTCCTTCTCCATCGCCAGCAGCTCGCGGCGGTCGAACTCGTCGGCCGGGAGCGGCGGCCGGTGCTGGGAGGTCCCCCCTCCCCCGCTCTCGACGCCGTCGCCGAAGTCGAAGATCGAGCCCTGGCCGAGCTGGGCGTCCTCCTGGGCTTTCTGCCCCGCCCCCTGCGCCGCCGGCAGCGTCTCCAGCATCCCTTTGCGAGTGGCCCCGGTCGAGTCGAGCGCGCCGCACTTGATCAGGCATTCGATCGCTCGTTTGTTGACGGCGCGGGCGTCGACCCGCTCGCAGAAGTCCCAGAGCGAGTCGATTGGCGCCTCCTCGCGGGCGCGCAGGATCGCCTCGACCGCGGCGTGGCCAACGTTCTTGACCGCGTCGAGGCCGAAGCGGATCGCTTTCTCGGAGACGACGAAGTCGTGGCCGGAGGAGTTGACGTCGGGCGGCAGCACCTCGATCCCCATCTCCTCGCAGCGGTTAACGAAGAAGGGCACCTTGTCTTTGGTGTTCATCACCGAGGAGATCACCGCCGCCATGTACTCGGCCGGGTAGTTGGCCTTGAGGTAGGCGGTGCGGTAGGCGATCAGCGCGTAGCAGGCGGCGTGCGACTTGTTGAAGGAGTAGTCGGCCGCCGCCTCCATCAGCGACCACATGTCCTTCGCCACCTTGGCCGCCGTTCCCGAGGCCTCCATCCCCTCGAGGAATTTGGCCTTCATCGTCGCCATCAGGTCGCGCTTCTTCTTGCCGATCGCCTTGCGCAGGTCGTCGGCCTCGGCCGGGCTGAAGCCGGCCATCCGCTTGGCGATCTCCATCAACTGCTCCTGGTAGAGGACGCAGCCGTAGGTCGGCTCGGCGATCGGCCGCAAGCGCTCGTCGGGATAGGTGACCGAGGCCGGGTTACGCTTTCCCTTGGCGTAGTCGGGGATGTAGCGCATCGCGCCCGGCCGGTAGAGGGATACGAGGGCGACGAGGTCGTCGAACTCGGTCGGCTGCACCTTCTTCATCGCCTCGCGCATGCCCTCGGACTCGAGCTGGAAGACGCCGGTGCCGTCGCCGCGGGAGAGCATCTCGAAGGTCTTGGCGTCGTCCATCGGGATCGAGCCCATGTCCAACTCGACCCCGCGCGAGCGGCGCACGATCTCAACCGCGTCCTCGATCACGTCGAGGTTGCGCAGTCCGAGGAAGTCCATCTTCAGCAGCCCGATCTCCTCGATCGGCCCCATCGAGTACTGGGTCACGACCTTGTACTGGCGCTCCCCCTTGGCGCCGCCGTTTCCGTTGCCGTTGCTCGCGCCGGCGCCGCGATCCTCGGCCAGCTGCAGGGGCACGATCTCCTGCAGGGGCCGGTCGGCGATCACCACCGCGGCGGCGTGGATCGAGTTGTTGCGGATGATCCCCTCCAGGCCCTGGGCGACGTCGAGGATCTTCTTCGCGTCGGGCTCGGCGTCGTAGGTCTGTTTCAGTTCCTGCCCCGGCTTCAGGCATTCCTCGAAGGAGGGGTTGCGGCCGAGGATCGGCTCCGGAATCTGCTTGGCGAGCCGGTCGCCGGTGCCGTAGTCGTAGCCGAGCACCCGTGCGGCGTCGCGGGTCGCGGCGCGCGGCGCCATCTTGCCGAAGGTGACGATCTGGGCGACCGACTCGCGGCCGTATTTCTCGCCGACGTAGCGGATCACCCGCTCGCGGCCGCGCACCGAGAAGTCGATGTCGATGTCCGGCATCGATTTGCGCCCGGGGTTGAGGAAGCGCTCGAAGAGGAGGTCGTTGGCGAGCGGGTCGAGGTCGGTGATGCTGAGGCTGTAGGAGACGATCGAGCCGGCGGCCGAGCCGCGGCCAGGGCCCACGGCGATCCCGTTCTCCTTGGCGAAGCGGATGAAGTCCCAGACGATCAGGAAGTAGGAGGAGAAGCCCATCTCCTCGATCACCCCGAGCTCGAACTCGAGCCGCTCGAGCGCCTCGGCCGGCGGCGGGTCGCCGTAGCGCGCCCGCAGGCCCTCGCCGGCGATCCGCCGCAGCATCGCCTCCGGCTCGGAGCCGTCAGGGGTCGGGTAGCGCGGCAGCAGCAGCTTGCCCAGCTCGATCTCGATCGCGCAGCGCTCGGCTATCTCCACCGTGCTCGCCACCGCCTCGGGCCACTCGGCGAACGACTCGGCCATCTCCTCGTTGCTCTTGAGGAAGAACTCGTTGGTGTCGAAGCTGAGCTTCGGCGCCTCCAGGGTCGACTTGGTCTGCACGCAGAGCAGCGCCGCGTGGTTGTCGAAGTCCTCGCGGCGCAGGTAGTGGACGTCGGCGGTGCCGACCAGGGGCCGGTTCAGCTCGCGGGCGAAGCGGACGATGCCCTGGTTGGCCCTGTCCTGCTCGTCGATCCCGTTCTTCTGCACCTCGAAATAGACCTGCTCGGGGCCGAAGGCCTGGATCAGGTCGTCGAGGTGGGCGCGGGCGTCGTCGGCGCGCTCTTCGACCAGGCGGCGACAGAAGCGCGACTGCAGGCAGCCGGTGAGGACGATCACGCCCTCGGCGTGCTTGGCGAGCAGCTCCATGTCGACGTTGGCCTTGCCGCGCGAGAAGCCTTCGAGGAAGCCGGCCGAGGTGAGCTGGACGAGGTTGGCGAAACCGGCGTCGTTCTCGGCCAACAGCGTCAGGTGGTTGCGCTCGTACTTCGGCTTCTCCTTGATCGCGGCGACGTCGTCGACGAGGTAGGCCTCGAGGCCGACGATCGGCTTGATCCCGTGCTTGCCACATGCCTTGTAGAGGTCGACGGCGCCGTTCATGACGCCGTGGTCGGTCAGCCCCAGCGCCGGCTGCCCCAGCTCCGCCGCCCGCGCCGCCATTGCCTCGATCTTGCAGGCGCCGTCCAGCAGCGAGTACTCGCTGTGGGCGTGAAGATGGACTGCGGCGGCAGAGCTCAAGGGCTTGGCGATCATGCCAAGCGGCCAAGACGGCAAGGGTCATGAAAGACGCGCCTTCCGCGCTAAATTCGCCTCGATCCTCACCCAAGCGACACGCCTTCTACCGCGGGACTATCCACTCCTAGAGCCGAGAGTCTTTACCGCCGCCTGAAACTCCGCACCGGAAAGCCGTAGGTGGCTGCGGCGCTTGATGACCTTTCGTAGATCGCGCTCATCGACGCTCAGGGCCTCCAAGGGCTCTCCTTCGTGGAGGAATTCCCGGGTTCGGGAGGCGTCAAGTTCTATGTTCACCCTCCACGGCCACGCCGATTCATCGGCATCGTCCAGGAAGGGGAAGCTGACGACCTTGCCGATTCCGAAGATGAGGCCTTTTCCGGCGGCGTAGAGCACGACTTCGTCGCCCTTGCCGAACCCCGGCCTCCTGCTGAAGGTGAGCGCATGACGGAACAAGCCGTCGCGCTCGTTGAGCCAGTCGTCGCGAAGCTGCCGCTCCCTCGCCCCCATGCCCAAAGCCTTGATCCATTTCTCCGCCATCGTCAGCCCCTTCCTTTATTTGTCTAGCGGTATTCTACAGACTGACTACAGCTTGACAAGAGGCGGACTACGTAAAACGGCCCCTAAATTCGCACTAAAACTGCGCCGAGCGGTGAGATTTCGGGGCTAACATCGATGCGATGCTGGCAAGCGAGAGCGAAGCGGCCGGGGGACGGGTGCTCGTCGTCGAGGATGACGAGGCGATCGCCGAGGTGCTGCGGCGCTCGTTGCGGACCGAGGGCTACGACGTCCGCACAGCCGCCGACGGCATCGAGGCACTTGACGTTGCCACCGGCTTCACACCGGACCTGGTCGTGCTCGACCTCGGCCTGCCGCGCATGGACGGGATCGAGGTCTGCCGACGGCTGCGAGCCGCGGGGGACGTGCCGATCCTGATGCTGACTGCGCGGGCGGAGACCGAGGACCGGGTCGACGGCCTCGACAGCGGCGCCGATGACTACCTCGTCAAGCCCTTTGAGCGCCAGGAGCTGCTGGCCCGGATCCGGGCGCTCCTGCGGCGGCGGCCGCCGCGAGGCAGCGCCTCGCTGCAGGTCGCCGACCTCAGCCTCAACCCCGATAGCCGCGAGGTGCGCCGCGGCGAGCGGGAGATCGAGCTGACCAATCGCGAGTTCGAGCTGCTCGAGCACCTGATGCGCAACGAGCGCCTCGTCGTCTCCCGCGAGCGGCTGCTCGACGAGGTTTGGGGCTACGACCCGATGGCGGCGACCAACACGATCGACGTCTTCATCTCCAATCTGCGCCGCAAGCTCGAGGCGGGCGGTGAGACGCGGCTGCTGCACACCAAACGCGGCGCCGGCTACGTGCTGAGGGATTAACTCTGTCCCCTCGCCCCCGCATCCGGTTCAGCCCCGCCAACTGGCCACTGCGCTGGCGGCTCGCCGCAACCTCCGCCGGGCTCACCCTGGTGATCCTGATGGTCTTCGCCGCGGCGATCGGCGAGGTCGCCAGCCAGCGAATCCGCAGCGACTTCAACCGCGAGGTCGACGGCGCCGCCCAGACCCTGGCGGCCGAACTGAGGATCGTCAATACCCCCACCGGCTCCTACCTGATCCAAGGGCCTGGGCTCGACGACTTCGCTCTCTCCAACGACGCCACCGTGCGCGTCTTCGACGCCACCGGAACCCTGCTGACCCAGAGCACCGACGCCGCCAACCTCGGCGGTCCCCAGGAGGGGGTCGCCAACGTCAACGGCATGCGGGTGGCGACGACGCGGATCGCCGGCGGCAGCGGCAGTCTCACCGGCTTCGTCCAGTACGCCCGCCGGGTCGACCACCTCGACGCGACGATCGAGCGGCTGTGGCTCTTCATCGCCGCCGGCGTGCTCGGCGGCACCCTGCTCGCCAGCTTGGCCGGGGCGGCGATCGCCGGCCGGGCGATGCGGCCGATCTCGAGCCTGACCGCCACCGCGCGGAAGATCGCCGCCACCGGCGACCCCTCAGGCCACATGCCCGAGCCCCGCGTCGACGACGAGGTCGGCGAGCTGACTAGGACCCTGGAGCAGATGCTGCGCTCGCTCGACGCCGCCCGAGCCGACCGCGAAGCGGCGCTGCGTCGCCAGCGCGAGTTCGTCGCCGACGCCTCGCACGAGCTGCGCACGCCGCTGACCAGCATCGTCGCCAACCTGGAGCTGCTGCAGGGCGCGCTCGAACGCGGCCCGGACGCGGAGGACGAACGGGCGATGGTCGACTCGGCGCTGCGCTCCTCGAACCGGATGACCCGGCTCGTCGGCGACCTGCTGCTGCTCGCCCGCGCCGACGCCGGCCGGATCGCCGCCCGCACCCGCTGCGACCTGGCTGAGATCGCCGGCAACGCCGCGGCCGAGATCGCCCCGACCGTCGGCGAACGGCAGCTGCGAATCGAGAACGACCGCCCGCTGCCCATCGACGGCAACCCCGACGAGCTGCACCGGATGGTCCTCAACCTGCTCGACAACGCCGTCCGCCACACGCCGCCGGGCGCGACGATCGAGCTGCGCCTGCGCCCCTCGGGCGACCAAGCGGTCGTCGAAGTCAGCGACGACGGCCCCGGCATCCCGCCCGATCTCCGCACCCAGATCTTCGACCGCTTCGTAAGGGGCGACGGCCCTGCCGACACCGCAGTAGGCGGCGGCAGCGGCCTCGGCCTAGCCATAGTCAAAGCCGTAGCCGCTTCTCACGGCGGCAAAGCTGAAGTCAGTGACTCGGAGCTCGGCGGCGCCCTTTTCCGCGTCAGCGTGCCGCTGGCTAAAACCGCTCCTCGGGCGGGTGGCACCGGGATGGGGGCGGACTCGCCGAGCCCGAAGGCTGCGGAGCGCTAAATCCCAGCCCTAGACAGTGGTTCCGTCCCTGTAGCGGAGCAGCGCGTAGGGCCGCCGAGGCCGTCCCCATCCCGGTGACAGGACCCGTCCGCCGGAGAGGTTCGGGTCAGACCTCGACGACGACCGGAAGAATCATCGGCCGCCGCCGCAGCTTCTCGTAGACGAGCTGCGCGATCGCGTCGTGCAGGTCTTCCTGGATCAAGTGGACCTCGCGCCGGCCGGCCTCCGCCGCCTCCTCCAGCGAGTCCTCGACCACGTCCTGCAGCTCCTCGACCAGCTCCCCCGCCTCCTCGAGGAAGGCGACGCCGCGGAAGATCACCTCGGGGTCGGCGACGACGCTGCGATCGTCGGAGGAGATCGTCGCGACGACGATGAAGATGCCGTCGGCGGAGATCTCGCGCCGATCGCGAAGGGCGACGTCGTCCGGCTCGCCGACGTTGACGCCGTCGACGAAGATGACCCCGGCGTGGACGTCCTCGCCGAAGCGGGCCCCGTTCTCGTCGAGTTCCAGTGGCAGCCCGTTGCGGCCCTGAAAAACGCAGTCGGGATCGATCCCGACCGAGTGGGCCAGCTCCGCGTGCAGGCGCAGTCGCTTGTGGTCGCCGTGGACCGGGAGGACGTAGCGCGGCCGGGTCAGGTTGATCATCAGCTTCAGCTCCTCCTGCCAGCCATGACCGGAGGCGTGGATCGGCGCGTCTTTCGCCGTCACCACCGAGGCGCCGATCTCGTAGATGCGGTCGACCGTTTCGTTGACTGCCCGCTCGTTGCCCGGCACCGGCGTCGCCGAGAAGACGACCGTGTCGCCCGAGTGCAGCTCGACGTCGCGGTGGTCGTTGTTGGCCATCCGCCGCAGCGCCGAGAGCGGCTCGCCCTGGCTGCCGGTCGAGATCACGACCACCTTCTCGTCGGGGAAGTCCTCGATCTCGCGCGGCTGGATGAAGAGGCCCGAGGGCGCCTCGGCAATCCCCAGGTTGGATGCGATGTTGAAGTTCTTCCGCATCGAGCGCCCGACCAGGGCGACGCGGCGGTCGAGCTCGATGGCGGCGTCGATCACCTGCTGGACGCGGTGGATGTTGGAGGCGAAGGAGGTGACGACGATCCGCCCCTTGCAGGCCGCGAACGTCTCCAGCAGGGCCGGCCCGACGCTCGACTCCGACGGCGCGATCCCCGGGCGGTCGGCGTTGGTCGAGTCGCCGCAGAGCAGCAGCAGCCCTTCGCGGCCGAGCTCCGCCAGCCGCGAGACGTCGGCGGGGCGACCGTCGACCGGAGTCTGGTCGAACTTGTAGTCGCCGGTCATCAGCACCTTGCCGAGCTCGGTGCCTACGATGACGCCACGGGCGTCGGGGATCGAGTGCGAGAGATGGACCAGCTCCAGCTCGAAGGGCCCGGCCTGGACCTTCTCTCCGGCCGGCAGCTCCTGCAGCGGCGCGTCCTTCATCTTGTGCTCGTCGAGCTTGGAGCGGACCATGCCGACCGTCAGCAGGCCACCGTAGATGACCGGCGGCATGCCGATTTCGCGCAGCACGTAGGGCAGGGCGCCGACGTGGTCCTCGTGTCCGTGGGTGAGGACGATCGCCTCGATGTCCGCGGCGCGGTCGCGCAGGTAGGAGAAGTCGGGCAGGACGAGGTCGATACCGAGCATCTCCGCGGTCGGAAACATCAGCCCGGTGTCGATGACGACGATGCGGCCGCCGTACTCGATCACCGTCATGTTCTTGCCGATCTCCCCCAGCCCGCCGAGCGGGAGGACTCGCAACTTGCCGCTCATACGACTAAGCCCCGGCCGGGGCGCCGACGGCTTCCAAGGCCGCGCGGATCGTCTCGCGCTGCGAGGCGTCGACCGACACCATCGGCAGGCGCAGGGTTCCGGTGGGGATCAGTCCCGCTATCTCCAGCGCCGCCTTGATCGGCATCGGGTTCGTCGTCACCGCCAGCGCCTCGTAGAGGGGCCGCAGCCCGGCGTCGATCTCGCGGGCCCGCTCCAGGTCGCCCTCCTGAGCCGCGTCCCACATCTCTCTCATCTGGTCGCCGACCACGTGCGAAGCGACGAGGATGCCCCCGGCCAGTCCCAGCTCGAGCGTCCGCAGGAAGACGTCGTCGTTGCCCGCCAAGACGTCGAGCCCTTCGATCGACCCCAGCTCGTCGTCGTTCGCCTGCTTGACTGCGACGACGCTCTCGATCTCGGCCAGCTCGGCGAGATCGGCCGGCGGCACGTTGACGACCACCCTTGAAGGGATGTTGTAGGCGATCAACGGCAGCCTCGGGACCGCCTCTGCGATCGCCTCGAAGTGCGCCCTCAGGCCCGCCTTGTTCGGCTTGTTGTAGTACGGCGTCACGATCAGCGCCGCCTTGGCGCCGGCCTCGGCGGCCGCCTTGGTCAGCTCGACCGAGTGGCGGGTGTCGTTGGTCCCGGTCCCGCAGACGACGGTCGCCTCACCCCCGATCTCGTCGACCACGGCCCGCAGCAGCGAGATGTGCTCCCCGTCGTCGAGGGTCGCCGCCTCGCCGGTGGAACCGGCGACGACCACCCCGTGAGAGCCGTGCTCGATCAGATGCCGCGCCAATCGTCGGGCCGCTTGCTCGTCGACTCCACCCTCCTTGTCGAAGGGCGTCGCCATCGCAGTCAGAATCCCGCGGATCTCGGTCATCGGCGGCAGCGTACCTACAGCAGCTTCTCGAGGCCGACCGTGAAGCGGTCGGGCAGGTCGGCGACCTTGCGCACCGCCAGCAGCACGCCGGGCATGAAGGAGCGGCGGTCGATCGAGTCGTGGCGCAGTGAGAGGGTCTGCCCCTCGCCGCCGAAGATCGCCTCCTGGTGCGCGACCAGGCCCGGTAGGCGCACCGAGTGGATCGGCTCGTGGACGTTGCCGCCGGCCTCGCGGATCAGCTCGGCGGTGCGCTTTGCGGTGCCCGAAGGGGCGTCGAGCTTGCGGTCGTGGTGCAGCTCGACGATCTCGCACTCCGGCATGTGGCGGGCGGCGAGCTGCGCCGCCTGCATCAGCAGCACGGCGCCGATCGCGAAGTTGGGCGCGACGAAGCAGTTGGCCTCGGAGCCCTCGGCCAGCTCGCGGGCGGCGTCGAGGTCGAAGCCGGTGGTGCCGACGACGACGTGGACGCCGGCCGCGAGGCAGACGCGGATGTTGTCCAGCGCGGTGTCGGGGGTGCTGAAGTCGACGACGACGTCGGCGTCGCCGAGCGTCGCAGGCAGCTCGACGCCGAGTGCCGGGTCGGCCTTCGCCGCTAGCTCCATCCCGTCGGCACCCTCGACCGCCTCGCAGACGGTCTCCCCCATCCGCCCCGCCCCCCCAGCGACGACCACGCCGATCATGCGACGGCCAACTCTTGGCTCACAGGCGCCAGTGCCTTGCGGAAGCAGGCCTCGTCGCGGCCGACGCAGGCGGCCGAGAGGCGCTCGGGCCCGTAAAGCTCGCCGGCCAGCTCGCTCAGCTCCTCGACGCTGACCGCGTCGACCTTCGCCAACATCGTGTCGAGGCTCTCGATCGGCAGCCCGAACAGCGTCGCCCGCGAGATCCGGGTCATCCGCGCCGCGGTCGACTCGGAGGAGAGCACCAGGCGACCCTTGACGTTCTCCTTGGCCCGCGACAGCTCCTCGTCGGAGACCGGCTCGGTGCGCAGGCGCTCCAGCTCAGCGCCGATCACCGCGCAGGCCTCCTCGACGTTGTCCTCGCGGGTGCCGACGTAGGTGGCGACCAGGCCGGAGTCGGTGTACTGCTCGTTGTAGGAGCCGACCGAGTAGGCGAGGCCGCGCTTCTCGCGCACCTCGCGGAAGAGCCGCGAGGAGGTCGAGCCGCCGAAGATCGAGTCGAGGACGGCCAGCCCGTAGCGGCGCTCGTCCTCACGAACGATGCCCGGCGCCCCGAAGCAGATGTGGTACTGCTCGGTGTCCTTCGGGTAGAAGCTGAGCCGCGCGGCGGCGTTCAGCTCGGCCCGGGCGGCGCCGTCGCCGCCCGGGGACGGCGAGACCAAGCGTTCGGCCAGCGCCACGATCCGCTCGTGCTCGAGATGACCGGCGGCGCCGACGACGATGTTGGCGCCGGTGTAGCGCTGCTGGTGGTAG
This sequence comes from uncultured Solirubrobacterales bacterium, assembly GCA_963703235.1. GTDB lineage: Bacteria > Actinomycetota > Thermoleophilia > Solirubrobacterales > 70-9 > VRUE01. Next base: position 932,822 of record OY969802.1, read on the forward strand.
GCGTCGATCTCGGGGATCGGGATCGAGGCGATCACCTCGGCCTCGCCCAGCACCCGCCGCCCCAACGGATGGCCGCCGAAGACGGCGTCGGCGAGGACGTCGTGGACGCGGTCCTGCGGCTCGTCCTCGTACATCGCGATCTCCTCCAGCACGACCTCGCGCTCGGAGTCGACTTCCGGGTAGGTCGGCGCCAGCAGCATCTCGGCCAGCAGGTCGAAGACCTCCTCGGTGTGCTCGTCGAGGAAGCGGGCGTGCAGGTGGGTCGTCTCCTTGCCGGTGGCGGCGTTGACCGAGGCGCCGAGGCCATCGAGGCGCTCGGAGATCTCGATCGCCGAGAAGCGCTCGGTCCCCTTGAACAACAGGTGCTCGAGGAAGTGCGAGACGCCCGCCTGGGCGGGCGTCTCATTGCGCGATCCGGTGCGGACCCAGAGCCCCAGCGCCACGGATCGGACCGAGGGAACCTCCTCGGTCACGACCCGGACGCCCGAGTCCAACTCAGTGGCCTGCGCTGCGCTCAATGCCTAGCTGCGCCGCTCGCGCTCGCGCCGGCGACCGCCGCCGCCACGACCGCCCTCGCGGCCCCGGTCGCCGCCGTTGCGGCTCGACCGGCCGCCGTCGCCGGAGCCGACGCTGGCCAGCTCCTCGGGCGATTTGCCGGCCACCGAGGGGTCGTCGGAGAGGCGCAGGCCGATCCGGCCGCGCTCGCGGTCGACCTCGACCACGGTGACGTCGATCGTGTCGCCGGAGCTGAGCACGTCGTCGACCGAGTCGACCCGCTCGCCCGGCTTGACGTTGGAGATGTGGAGCAGGCCGTCGGTGCCCTTGACCAGCTCGACGAAGGCGCCGAAGGTGGTCGTCTTGACGACCTTGGCGGCGTTGTAGCGATCGCCGATCTCGGCCTCCTTGGTCATCGACTCGATCCGGGCCACACAGGCCTCGACCAGTTCGCCGGTCGGGGCGTAGATCCGGATCGTGCCGTCGTCCTCGACGTCGATTTCGGCTTCGAACTCCTCGCAGAGGGCGCGAATGGTTTCGCCACCTTTGCCGATCACGGCGCCGATCTTCTCCTGGTCGATCTTGATCGCCTCGATCCGCGGTGCGTGCTTGGAGAGCGTCTCGCGCGGGCCGTCGATCGCCTCGGCCATCTTGCCGAGGATGAACTGGCGGCCCTTGTTGGCCTGCTCGAGCGCGTCGGTGAGGATCTCGAAGGTGACGCCGGTGATCTTGATGTCCATCTGCAGGGCGGTGATCCCGTCCGCGGTGCCGGCGACCTTGAAGTCCATGTCGCCGAGGTGGTCCTCGACGCCGGCGATGTCGGTGAGGACGATGTAGTCGTCGCCCTCCTTGATCAGGCCCATGGCGACGCCGGCGACCGGTGCGGTGACCGGGACGCCAGCGGCCTGCAGGGCCATCGAAGAGGCGCAGACCGAGCCCATCGAGGAGGAGCCGTTGGACTCCAGCGTCTCCGAGACGACCCGGATCACGTAGGGGAACGCCTCCTCGTCGGGGATCGTCGCAACCAGGGCCCGCTCGGCGAGCGCGCCGTGGCCGATGTCGCGCCGCTTCGGGCCGCGCATGAAGCCGGCCTCCCCGACCGAGAAGGGCGGGAAGTTGTAGTGGTGCCAGAATTTCTTCGACGTCTCCAGGCCGAGGGTGTCGATCCGCATGTCCATCCGGGTCGTCCCCAGCGCGGCGTTGGAGAGGATCTGCGTCTCGCCGCGGGTGAAGAGCGCCGAGCCGTGCACGCGCGGGGAGATGTCGACCTCGCACTCGATCGGCCGGATCTCGTCCGCGGCGCGGCCGTCGGGGCGCTTCTTGTCGACGGCGATCGCCTTGCGGATGGTGTCCTTCTCGATTGAGCCGAAGGCGGCCTTGACCTCGGCGACGCGCTTCTCGTCGGTTTCTCCGTCGTCGGACTCGGGGGCGTGCTTGGCGACCACCTCGTCCTTGACCTTGTCGATCGCCTCGTAGCGCTCGAGCTTGCCCTCGGTGGCGATCGCGTCGATCAGGGCCTGGCCGTGGGAGGAGCGGATATCGCCGATCAGACCCTCGTCGATCGAGGGAGCCTCGACCTCGATCTTCTCCTTGCCGGCCTTCTGCTGCAGCTCCTCCATCGCCGCGACCAGCTTCTTGATCTCGGCGTGGGCGATGTCGAGCGCGTCGAGGATCTCCTGCTCGGTGACGCCGCTGGCGCCGGCCTCGACCATCAGGATCGCCTCGTCGGTGCCGGCGACGATCAGGTCGAGGTCGAGCTCGGGAAGGTCCTCCTCGGAGGGATTGACGACGAAGTCGCCGTCGAGCTTGCCGATCCGCACCGCGCCGACGTGGGCGGCGACGGGGACGGGTGAGATCGCCAGCGCCGCCGAGGCGCCGTTCATCGCGAGGATGTCGTAGGGGTGGACTTGGTCCACCGACATCGGGATCGCGACGAGCTGGGTCTCGTAGTGCCAGCCCTTCGGGAACAGCGGCCGGATCGGCCGGTCGATCATGCGGGCGGTGAGCGTCGCCTTCTCGCCCGAGCGCCCCTCGCGACGGAAGAACGAGCCCGGGATCTTGCCCGCGGCGTACATCCGCTCCTCGACGTCGACGGTGAGCGGCAGGAAGTCCACGTCACGAAGGTTGCCGACGGTTGCGGTGCAGAGCACCATCGTGTCGCCGGCCTGGACCACGACCGCGCCACCCGCCTGCTTCGCGAGTTTTCCGGTCTCGAAGGAGATCTGGCCATCGCCGACATCCGCCGAGACGCGGGTAACGTCAAACATGCTCATTTAGTTGTCCTACCTCCGGCCGCCCGGATGGCGGCCATTTGCATTCAGAACTCTCGTTCTCTTTCCCCCGAGAGACTACATGGGGTCGGGACGAGCCGGGAGTTGAGCACCCTATGGGTAGTTAACTCACGGCTCGTACGGGAAAGGTGGCCGGGGTGCTGGTGACGCCGGCGCGGATTCCCGACTCGAAGTCGCGCCGCACCAGCGCCGCCACCCGCTCGGAACGGCGGTCCGCCTCGAAGCGCTCGAGTTCGAGACCGAGGCGCTCGACGCGCTCCCAGAGGTGCGGATCGTCGACCCTGCCGCGATCGGCGTAGAGCGAGTCGACCATCTCGAAGAAGCGGCCCTGGGCGCCGGCGGCCTCGGCAGCCGCGTGAAGCGCCGGCGAGCGCGGGTGCTTGCTGGCGACCGGAAAGTGGCGGAAGACGAGCCGCCCCGGGCGAGCGCGGATCTCCACCCAGGCGGCAGCGCAGTGGGGACAGCCGAGGTCGGCGTAGACGATCGTCGGCTCCCCCTCGCCCCGCACGTGGTCGTCGGAGCCGGGCGGCGGCACCGCGGCGCTGGTCAGCTCGGCGTTCAGGCCTCGGCCGACGCCAGCGCGTCGAAGATCAAGTTGGCGCCGGGGATCTCCAGCGGGGTCGGCGACTCGTGCACCCACTCCACCGTGCCCTTCGCGTCGACGAGCACGAGCGAGCGATTGGCGTGGCCGACCTTCTCGATGTAGACGCCGTAGGCGCGGGCGACCTCGCCCTTCGGCTCGAAGTCGGCGAGCAGCGTCGTGTCGATGCCGAGCTTCTCCTGGAACGCCCCGTGGGCCCAGGCGTGGTCGACGCTGATCCCGACCACCTCCACTCCCTTGGCGGCGAGCTCCGGCTTCACCTCCTGGTAGACCGAGAGCTGGTCCGAGCAGACCGGGCTGAAGTCCTGTGGATAGAAGACGAGCAGGAGCCTGCGCCCGCGGAAGTCGGACAGCGAGACCTTCTCGCCGTCCTGGTTGCGGAGGGTGAAGTCGGGGGCACGCTCCCCGACCGCGATCATCTACGCAGGCCGAGCTCTGCGACGAGGGCGCGGTAACGCTCGAGGTCGGTGCGCTCCAGGTAGCGCAGCATGCGACGGCGCTTGCCGACCAGCATCAGCAGGCCGCGGCGCGAGTGATGGTCTTTGGCGTGCGTCCGCAGGTGCTCGGTCAGCTCGTTGATCCGCTCGGTCAGCAGCGCCACCTGCACCTCGGCCGAGCCGGTGTCGCCGTCGGCCCGCCCGTACTTGCCGATCAGCTCGCCCTTCTTCTCCTTGGTCAGACTCATTGCGGCGCTGAAGCTAGCACAGACTCTTCGACCCACTGAGCCAGGGATGGTGGGTAGCCCTGCACACTCGCAACTCGTCGATGGAGAGGCAAACTGCTGGCGCCGCAAGGTGGACTCTCCTCCCGCGCAAAACGTGAGCAGGGCCACCCACCATCCCTGGCACGAGGCGACCATGAGCTGGAGGGAGCTGGTGTCCTCCTCACGTTTTGCGCGGGAGGAGAACGTTGCTAGCGGCGACAGCTTCCAACCTCTCCATCGACGAGTTGCGAGTGAGGAGGACATCAGCTCCCTCCTCCCCTCGGACGTGTCGGGGTCAGGGCTGTTCGAAGGCCGCGCAGACGTTCTTCGCGTCTTCCACGTCGATCTTCATCTGCGCGATCAGCTCCTCTACGCCTGGGAAGCGCTTCTCACCGCGCAGGCGTTCGACGAACGCGACCCGCAGGGTGCTGCCGTAGAGGTCCTGCTCGTGGTCGATCAGGTAGGTCTCGATCAGGACGCCGCGGCCGCTGTCGAAGGTCGGCCGCACGCCGACGTTGACGGCGGCCGGAACGCCGTTGGCGAAGGCGGCGTAGACGCCGTGACCGGGAATCGCGAGGCGGTCGTCGGGGACGATGTTGGCGGTCGGGAAGCCCAGCTCGCGACCGCGCTGGTCGCCCTGCACGACCGTTCCCTCGACCATGAACGGGGCGCCGAGGCAGTGCCGGGCACCCTCCATGTCGCCGGCGGCGACCAGGGCCCGGATCCGGGTCGAGGAGACGGTCTCGCCGTCGACCTCGACCAGCGGCACCACCCGGGTCTCGAACTCCGGGCGCGCGGTCAGCATCGCCGGGTCGCCCTTGGCTTTGGCGCCGAAGCGGAAGTTCTCGCCGACCGAGACGCGTTCGGCCCCGAGCCGCTCGATCAGGACGCCCTCGATGAAGCCCTCGGCGCTGACCGAGGCGAACTCGCGGTCGAAGGGGATGACGACCAGCTCGCGCACGCCGAGGCCCTCGATCACGTCGCGCTTGACCCCGAACGGCGTGATCAGCTTCGGCAGCGCCGCCGGGTGCAGGATCTCCAGCGGGTGGGGATCGAAGGTGAGGACCGTGTCGGCCCCCTCGATCACCGCCTGGTGGCCGCGGTGGACGCCGTCGAAGGTGCCGATCGCCACCTGACGCGGGCGCGGCTCGGCGTCGGGCAGGCTCGTCACCGCGATGCTCATCGCAGCGCCTCCGCCGCCGCCGGGACCAGTTCGGCGGCCCGCTCGAGCGGAATCTCCTCGCCGGCGTCCACCACCCGAAAGGGCCCGATCGCCGTGCGCCGCAGCCGCGCGCAGTAGGCGTCCTGCAGTGTCTCGATCAGGGTGCGGACGTAGGTGCCGGTGGAGCACTCGATCTCGTACTCGGCGCTCTCCCCCTCGTGGCCGAGCAGCTCGGCACGGTAGACCTCGACCTCGCGCATGGGCGTCTCAACCTCCTCGCCGCGGTGCGCCTTGCGGTAGAGGCGCTCGCCGCCGACCCGCACGGCCGAGGTCATCGGCACCCGCTGGCGGACCCGACCGGTTGGCAGTTGCAGGGATGCGGGGACCTTGCCGGTCTCGCTCAGGTCGCCTTCGGGGTCGCCGGTGCTGGAACGCCAGCCGAGACGGGCCGTCGCCCGGTAGGTCTTCGGCAACTCGGTGAGGAAACGCTGCAGCCGGGTCGCCCGCCCGAGCAGGACCAGCAGCAACCCGGTCGCAAAGGGATCGAGGGTGCCGGCGTGCCCCGCCTTGCAGCCGCGCTCGCGTCGCACCTGGAGGACCATGTCGTGCGAGGTTATCCCGGCCGGCTTGTCGCAGAGCAGCACCGACGACGGGACCTCGCCGGCCATCCTAAGAGCCGAGCTCGACCTTGACCTCGCCGCAGAGGAACTCGACCAGCTGCTCGAGCTCGAGGTCGGTCGAGAAGCCGGCCGCCCGCTTGTGGCCGCCGCCGCCGTGCAGGCGGGCGATCGCCGAGACGTCGACGTCACCGCTGCTGGAGCGCAGGCTGACCTTGCGGGCGGCGCGGCCGCGGTCGCCGAGGTCGCGGATCAGCGCCGCCACCCTCGCCCCCTCGACCGATCGCAGGTGGTCGATGATCCCCTCGGTCATCTCCTCCCCGGCGCCGCTGGCGGCGTAATCGGCGGCGGTGATGTAGGCGAGGACGAGAGCGCCGTCGCAGTGGCGCTGGATCCCGTCGAGCGCCCGCGAGAGCAGGCGCAGCTTCTCGGTCGGCACGTGCTCGTAGAGGCGGCGGTAGGTCTCGTCCACCGGCACTCCCGCTTCGATCAGCTCGGCGGCAATCCGGTGCGTACGCGCGTTGGTGTTCTCGTACATGAACTTGCCGGTGTCGGTGACGAGGCCCACGTAGAGCGCCGAGGCCATCTCGGGCGTTATCTCGACCCCGAGCAGGATCGCCAGCTCGTAGACGATCTCCGCCGTGCAGGAGGCTTCGACGTCGACCAGGTTGACGTCGCCGAAGAGGGTGTTGTCGTGGTGGTGGTCGATGTTGAGCCGCAGGTTGTTCCCGTCGGCGAGGAAGTCGACCGGCATGCGGTCGATGTTGCCGCAGTCGAGGAAGACGACGACGCGGTCGCTCATGTCCGCCGGCGGCTCGTGGAAGACCTCCTCCAGCGGCAGGAAGCGGTACTCGATCGGCAGCGGGAACTCCTTCGCGGTGAGGAACATCACCGAGTCCTTGCCGAGCTGGATCAGCAGGTGGTGCATGCCGAGCAGCGAGCCGAGGGCGTCGCCGTCGGGCCCCTCGTGGGCGGTCAGGAGGAAGCGCTCGTTGTCGCGGATCTCGGCCGCGACCCGCTCGATCGCCGAGGCGCCGATGTCGGTCGTCTCGCTCACTCCTCCTCCTCTTCCAGGAGCTGCGAGATCCGCATCCCCTGCTCGACCGTCGGGTCGTAGTGAAAGGAGACGGTCGGCGTCCGCTTCATCCGCGTCTCGGCCGCGATCTTGGCCTGGATCACTCCGTGCGAGGCGCGCAGGCCGGTGAGCGTCGCCTCGCGCGCCTCCTCGTCGCCGAGCACGCTGACGTGCACCTTGGCGGTGCGCAGGTCTGGGCTGGTTTCAACCGAGGTCACGGTGACGAAACCGATCCGAGGATCGCTCAGATCGGTGGCGATGGCGGCGCCGACCACCTCGCGAAGCACCTCGTTGATGCGGCGCATGCGAGGCGAGGGCATCCTACTCCAGCGTCTGCTCGACCTGCTTGGTGCGGAAGAACTCCAACACGTCGCCCTCCTTGACGTCGGCGTAGCCCTCGAGGACGACTCCGCACTCCTGTCCCTCCTCGACCTCCTGCACGTCGTCTTTGAAGCGTCGCAAGGAGCCGAGCCTGCCGTCCCAGATCACCGTCCCCTCGCGGACCAGGCGGACGCTGGCGTCGCGACTGACTTTGCCCTCGCTGACGATGCAGCCGGCGATGCGGCCGACCTTGGAGGCCTTGAAGGTCTGTTTGATCTCGGCCTCGCCGAGCGTCTCCTCGACCTCGACCGCCTCCAGCATGCCCTCCATCGCGTTGCGGAGGTCTTCGGTGATTTTGTAGATGACCGAGTAGGTGCGGACGTCGACGCCCTCGCGGTCGGCGGCTTTGCGGGCGTCGGCCAGGGGCCTGACGTTGAAGCCGATCACGATCGCGTCGGAGGCCGAGGCCAGCATCACGTCGGACTCGTTGATGCCGCCGGTCTGGGAGTGGATGACGTTGATCCCGACCTGCTCCTGCGGGACTTTGGCCAGCTCGTCCTGGAGCGCCTCCAGCGAACCGGCGACGTCCGCCTTGAGGACGATGTTGAGCTCCTTGATGTCGCCTTCCTGGGCCCGCGAGAAGACCTCCTCGAGGCTGACCTTGCGGGCCTGGCGGCGGGCCAGGGCCTCGGTCTTGAGGCGGTTGGCGCGCTCGCCCGCAAGCTGGCGGGCACGGCGGTCGTTCTCGACCGCGCGCACGTGCTCGCCGGCCTCGCAGACGCCATCGAACCCGAGCACCTCCACCGGCATCCCTGGCCCGGCCTGCTCGACGCGGTCGCCGGTGAAGTCGCTCATCGCACGCACCTTGCCCCACTGCGGGCCGGCGACCAGCGCGTCGCCGACCTTCAGCGTTCCGCGCTGGACGAGGATGCTGACGACGGGGCCGCGACCGGGGTCGAGCTGGGACTCGATCACGGTGCCGGAGGCGGGCGCGTCGGGGTTGGCGCCGAGCTCCTCCAGCTCGGTGACGAGCAGGATCATGTCGAGCAGGTTGTCGAGGCCCTCGCGTGTCTTCGCCGAGACGTCGCAGTAGACCGTCTCTCCACCCCAGTCCTCCGGCGTGAGGCCGTCGGCGGAAAGCTCGTTGCGGACGCGGTCGGGTTGCGCGCCCTCCTTGTCGATCTTGTTGACGGCGATCAGGATCGGCACGTCGGCGGCGCGGGCGTGGTCGATCGCCTCCTTGGTCTGCGGCATCACCCCGTCGTCGGCGGCGACGACGACGACGGCGACGTCGGTGACCCTGGCGCCGCGCGCCCGCATCGCGGTGAAGGCGGCGTGGCCGGGCGTGTCGAGGAAGGTGATCGTCTTCTCCTCGTGGTGGACCTGGTAAGCGCCGATGTGCTGGGTGATCCCGCCCGCCTCGCCGGCGGCGACCTCGGTCTCGCGGATCGCGTCCAGCAGCGAGGTCTTGCCGTGGTCGACGTGGCCCATCACGGTGACCACCGGCGGCCGCGGCTCGAGGCTCTCCTCGGCGTCTTCGAACTCCGGCGCCTCGGGCTCCTCCTCGGCGGCGGTGACGATCTCGACCTTGCGGTCGTACTCCTCGGCGATCGCCCGCACCGAGTCGTCGGTGAGGGTCTGGGTCAGGGTCGCCATCTCCCCCATCATCATCAGCTTCTTGATCACCTCGGCGCTGCCGAGACCGAGCAGCTCAGCCACCTCGCGCACGGTGGCGCCCGACTGGACCTTGGTCGCCTCCGGCTCCGCGGGCGCCTCGTCGCTTTTGGGCGGCGGCTCCTCCAGCAGCGGCCGACGGCGGCGTCCGCCGCGACGGCGCGGAGGCCGCTGCGGCGGCGGCCCGCCCATCTGGTCGCGCCGCGCCGCCTGCGAGTCGATCACAACGCGGCGTTTCTTGGTCGCCCCCGATGCTTTTTTCGCAGCCGGTTTGGCCGCTGGCTTGGCGGGCGCAGGCTCGCTTTTTGGAGCGGCGGCCGGCTTCGGCTCGGTGACCTTCGGCTTGGCAGCCGGCTTGGCCTCGGTCTTCGGTTTCGTCGCCGTCGCGGTGGCCGCAACCCCATCGCCGTCGCCGCCCGCGGCGGAAAGCGCCTTCAGCGCGTCGCTTTCCTCGACGCTCGACGCGGCCGCTTTCGCTTCGACGCCAGCGGCTTTCAGCGCCGCCAGCAGCTCTTTGCTGGTGACGCCTTTCGCCTTGGCGATCTCGTGAACGCGCTTCTTGGCCACTAAGCCTGCTCAGCCTCCTCGGCCACAGTCTCGGGCTCCTCGGCGTCGACTTCCGCAACGGTCTCTTCCTCCGGCTCGGCGACCGGCTCTTCGAACTGGCTTTCGGCCCGCTCGACGATCTCGGCGACCTGGCCTTCGTCGGCGGCGGAGTCGGCGAGGATCGCGATCTCGGCCTCCTCAAGCGGGGCGAGGACGGCGATCTGGTTGGTCTCGAAGCGGCCCAGCGCCTGGTGCTGGGGCAGTCCGCAGTAGGAGGAGTCAGCGATCGCGGCGTTGGGACAGCGGCGGCCGTTGGCGAGCACGGCCATGCAGTGGCCGTCGGACGGCTCTTCCCCCTCGTACTCCACCTCCTCTTCCTCGGAGGCGAACTCCGTCTCCGACTTGATGTCCACGCGCCAGCCGGTCAGACGTGCGGCAAGGCGGGCGTTCTGGCCGTCGCGGCCGATCGCCAGCGAAAGCTGGTCGTCGGGGACGATCACCGTTGCCTGGCGCCCCTCGTCGTCGACGATTACCTCGCGCACCCGCGCCGGCGAGAGCGCCTTGGCGACGAAGCGGGCCGGCTCGTCGTTGTGCGGGATGATGTCGATCTTCTCGCCACGCAGCTCCGAGACGACCATCCGCACCCGCGAGCCGCGGGGGCCGACGCAGGCGCCGACCGGGTCGACGCCGTCGGCGTGCGAGACGACCGCGATCTTCGAGCGGTAGCCGGGCTCGCGGGCGACGCCGACGATCTCGACCAGCTTGTCGGCGATCTCGGGGACCTCCATCTCGAACAGGCTCTTGATCAGCTCCGGGCTGCGCCGCGAGACTACGATCGCCGGGCCTTTGGTCGAGTCGGAGACGTCGGTGATCACGGCCTTGACCCGCATGCCGTGGTCGTAGCGCTCGTTGTAGACCTGCTCGGACTTCGGCAGCAGCGCCTCGACCCGCTCGCGCAGCTGGACCAGCGTGTAGCGCTTGTCGGACTGCTGGATGATCCCGGTGATCAGCTCGCCGACCCGGTCCTGGTACTCCTCGAACATCATCATCCGTTCCGCCTCGCGGATCCGCTGCAGGATCACCTGCTTCGCCGTCTGGGCGGCGATCCGGCCGAAGTCTTCGGGGGTGACGTCACGCGAGGAGATCTGGTCCTCGTACGGAGCCAGCGTCTCCGGGTCGAGCTCGGGCTCCTCGAGCTCTTTCAGCTCGCCCGTCTCGGGGTCGATCTCGCGCTCTTCCTCTTCCTGAGCCGCGGTCGCCTCGGCCAGCAGCTTCTCCTCCAGCTCCGGCGGCAGGATCAGTTCGAAGACGCGGAAGTCGCCGGTTTCGTGGTCGAGGTCGACGCGGGCGTATTTAGCCGCACCCGGCGTCTTTTTGTAGGCGGAGAGCAGTGCGTCGGCCAGCGCGTCCATCAGCTTGTCGGCGGAGATCCCCTTCTCCTGCTCGAGCGCCTTGATTGCTTCGACGATCTCCTTGCTCACGGCTTCTCCTCGGTCGGGTCGGAAGTTGGACTGGCGCGGCGATGCTTGGGGCCTGGGGAAGAGACCTCGAGCGAGTACTCGGTGCGCAGCTCGGTGAGGTGCTTGGTCACCCGTTCGCAAAGCGCCAGGTCGACACCGCCGGGGTGATCGATGAAGAGGCGCAGCGATTCGACTCCCGGCTGCTCGAGCGCGACCAGGTCGAGCTCGGAGTCGAGCTCGACGAGTTGCTGCTGAATGCTCTCCTTGAGATCTTCCATGCCTGGTTCTGGCCGAAAAAAAAGTGGGCCAGGCCCACTTCTCGATACTGCTAGGGACGATAAAGCTTGGGCTGAGTATAGCCCGCTGAGGCTTGCGGTCAGCGAACGCTGAAACCGGCTTTTCCGCGCAGCTGGTCTACCCGGTCCAGGATCGAGTCGGCGATGCTGTCCTTCGAGCTGCGCGGGACCGGCTTATCTCCGGAGCCGTCGACCAGGGTTACCGCGTTCTCGCCACTCTCGAAGCCGATGCCGGGATCGGAGACGTCGTTGAGGACGATCAGGTCGGCGCCCTTGCGCTGGAGCTTCTCGCGGGCTCGCTCGACACCGTCGCCGTGTTCGGCCGCGAAGCCGACGACGGTCTGTCCTTCGTTGCGGGCGGCGGCAAGGCCGGCGAGGATGTCCTCGGTCGGCTCCAGGTGGAGGTCGAGGCCGTCCTGGCGCTTCAGCTTGTCCGCTGCGACTTCGGCGGCGCGGAAGTCGGCGGGGGCGGCCGCCATCAGGAGGACGTGGCTGGCCGGAAACTCGGCGCGGGCGGCCTCGGCCAGCTCAGCGGCGGTCTCGACGTCGATGCGGCGGACGCCGGCCGGCTCGGGCAGGGCGACGTTGGCGGCGATCAGGGTGACATCGGCGCCGCGCCGCGCCGCCGATGCCGCCAGGGCCAGTCCCATGCGGCCGCTGGAGCGGTTGCCGAGGAAACGCACCGGGTCGATCGGCTCGCGGGTACCGCCGGCGGTGACCAGAACGCGCAAACCGTCCCAGGGGCGCTCGCCGCTGGGCAGCACCGCTTCGACGCGGGCGAGCAGGCGCGCCGGATCGGGAAGGCGACCCATTCCATGCTCGCCGCGCGAAGCGAGCGCCCCCTCCTCCGGCTCGATCGTCTCGACGCCGCGCTCGCGCAGCGTCGAGAGGTTGGCCTGGGTCGCCGCGTCGGCGTACATGCGGTCGTTCATCGCCGGCGCGACGAGGCGCGGGGCGGCGCAGGCGAGGAAGGAGGTGGTCAGCATCGAGTCGGCCATCCCGGCGGCCAGCCTGGCGAGCGTGTTGGCCGATGCCGGGACGACCAGGTAGGCGTCGCAGTTGGCGGCGAGCTCGAGGTGGCCGATCGGGTCGTGCTCGGGGCGCGGGTCGCCCGGGAAGGCGCCGCGCAACGGGTCGCGCTCGAACTCGGAGGTGAGTACCGGCGCCCCGACGATGCCCTCGAAGGAGGCGGCGCCGACGAAGCGGCCGGCGGTCTCGGTCATCAGGACGCGGACGCCGTGGCCGGCGACGGTCGCGAGGCGGGCGAGCTCGAGCGCCTTGTAAGCGGCGATCCCGCCGCTTACGCCGAGCAGGATTCTGGCCATCTCTCCTCCTGAGGAAGCGGTTCTAGGCGCGGTACTCGTATTTGAGCTTGCCCTCGGCAAGCTCCTCGAGCGCCATTGAGAGGTAGTTGCGCTCGCCGCGGGTCTCGACCATCGGCGGCGGATACTCGCCGAAGCCGCCCTCGCTGAGGTTGTGGAAGTAGCTGTTTATCTGACGCGCTCGCTTCGCCGCGACGACGACCGCGGCGTAGTGCGAGTCGGCGTGCTCGAGGAGCTTGTCCACGCGTGGCTTGATCATTCGGCTCGGGAGTCTAGAGGTATCCCGAGCTCGGCGCGCACGATCTCCTCCAACTCAGCGGCCGCCCGCTCCAAGTCGTCGTTGACGATCCTGTGATCGAAGTCGCCCTGGGCGGCAAGCTCCACCTCCGCCACCTTCAGCCTGGCGTCGATGGCCGCGGGCGAATCGGCGCCTCGCGACTCGAGTCGTTGGCGCAGCACGGCGGGGTCGGGCGGAGCGATGAACACCTGGACCGACTCGCGCATCGCGGCACGGACCTGACTCGCCCCCTGGACCTCGATCTCGAGCAGGACCGAGTGGCCTTGCTCGAGCCGCTTGGCGACCTCAGAGCGCAGCGTTCCGTAGCGGTTGCCGCTGTAGGTGGCGAACTCGAGGAAATCCTCGGCCGCGACCCGCCGGTCGAACTCCTCCGGCGAGAGGAAGTGGTAATCCCTCCCGTCGACCTCGTCCCCGCGCGGCTCCCGCGTGGTCGCCGAGACCGATAGCTCAAGGCCGGGAACGCGCGCCAGCAGAGTCGAGATCAGAGTTCCCTTCCCGACACCCGATGGGCCAGTGATGACAAAGACTTTGGACATGTAGAGGCCGCGAAAACCAAGCAGATCGGCCGGACGCAGGGAGCGTGGCGTGCTCTGCACGCGAGCGACCGAGGAACTCGCGCTGCGCGCTCGCACCGCTCCTTTCGGTCGCTGGATGCGCCGGTTGCAGCGGCCTCTACCGGCGGAGCTGGGAGACGAGCTCTGCGCGCTGCCGCTCGGAGAGCCCGCCGATCGTCTTCGAGGGCGAGATCCGGCACTGGTTGAGGATGCGATTGGTCTTCACCCTGCCGTACTTCGGCACCGCCAGGAGCATGTCAAAGACCTTGGCGGTCATCACGTACTCGGGGGGGTCGAGCAGCAATGCGTGGATGCTGGCCTTGCCCGCTTTCAGGTCCTTCTTCAGCTTGGCGCGGGAGGTGCGGATGTCGTTTGCCCGCTTCAGCGCGTCCATCCGCTGGTCCAGCGACCTCTCTGGGGTCGCGCCGGAGGTCTTGACTGGGGCGGGCATTGGGCGGCGAGTATAGCCGCGGCTCGTGGGGGTGCAAGGACTTTTCCGTCTTTTCGGACCAAATTCACCTGCACCTCGAGTGGAGGTTGAGCCTAGGACATGGCCGCGTACCGCTCGGCGAGCTCCGCCGCGATCCGGTTCCCGGCCCGAGGATCGCGGAAGCTCTCCGTCCCGACAGCCACCAGCGTCGCCCCAGCGGCGATCATTTCCGCCGCATCGGCGCCGCTGCAGATACCCCCCATGCCGACGATCGGCAAGCGAATCGCGGCGGCGACGGCTCGCACCTGCGCGATGGCGATCGGCCGCACCGCCGGCCCGGAGAGACCGCCGTGGCCCGCCGCGATACCGGCCCGTCCGGTCGCCGGATCGATCGCGCTGGCCTTCAGCGTGTTGATCAGCGAGACCGCGTCGGCGCCGCCCTCCTCGGCGGCGACGGCAACCGCCGCCGGGTCGGCCACGTTCGGAGTCAGCTTCACGATCAGCGGTTTCGGGGTCAGCGGCCGCAGCGCCTCCAGCAGCGCCGCCGTCTCGTCCGGCTGCTCGCCGACGATCAGCCCCGAGTGCACGTTGGGGCAGGAGACGTTGAGCTCGATCGCGGCGATCTCGTCCCGCCCGGCGACCGCCTCGACCAGGCGGGCGAACTCCTCCCGGCTCGTTCCCATCGCCGAGACGATCAGCGGCACGGGCAGCTCCGCCAGTTGCGGCAGGTCCTCGGCGAGGAACCCGTCCAGGCCCTTGTTCGGCAGCCCGATCGAGTTGATCATCCCCGCCGGCGTCTCCCAGATCCGCTGCGGCTCGTTGCCGGCCCGCGGCTCGGGGGTGATCGTCTTCGAGACGAAGGCGGAGAAGGGGAAGTCTTCGAGCAGCGCGTCGCCGTAGACCCGCCGCGCCGCGATCGCGTCAAAGGTGCCGGAGGCATTGAGGACCCGGTGGTCCAGCTCGATGCCGCAGAGCTCAACCACCGCGCACCACCGGGCCATCCACGCAGAGGCGGATGTAGCCGCCGCCGGGTTTCGGCACGGCACAGCCGAAGCAGGCCCCGTAGCCACAGGCCATCGGCGACTCCATCGCCAGCTCGCAGGGCACGCCGCGCTCAGTGCAGAGCACCGCGACCGCGTCCAGCATCGGCGGCGGCCCGCAGGCGTAGACGGCGGCGCTGGCGGCGTCGTCGCCCGCCAGCATCGACGCCAGCAGGTCGGTGACGTAGCCGCGGTGGCCGGCGTGGCCGTCCTCGCTGGCAAGACCGACCTCGCAGCAGGCGAAGAGGTCGTCGAGGCCGCCGCTGTGCTGCTCGTCCCGGAACCCCAACAGCACCCGGACGGGCACGTTGCGGCTGGTGAACTTCCGCCGGAGCAGCGCCAGAGGTGCGATGCCAATTCCGCCCCCTACGAGGATTGCGCCGGCTGCACCGGAAGAGAGCTCGCTTGGCGCCGAGAAGCTGTTGCCGAGCGGGCCGTTGACCCAGACCCCCTCCCCCACCTCGATCTCGCAGAGGCGATCGGTGCCGGGGCCGATGCCCTCGAGCAGGAAATCGAGCCGTACCCCGCTGACTTTGTCGTTACCCGCGCTATCCGCGGAAAAAGACGAAGTCAGCGGCTCGGCGTCGGCTACGGAGAGCGCCCGCGGTAGAAAAGGACGGCCGCCGTTCCCCTCCCAGCCGCGCTCGGTGGCGAGCATGTAGAACTGGCCGGGCTCCGGTGCCGGACCCTCATCGTCGAGCAGCGAGAAGACCCGGTAGCCGCCCGAGTCGTGGGCCTCCACGGCCTCACAGAGCCGCCGCCCGAAGGGCGCCGCCTGCCGCGGCCCCTCAGGCATCCGTGGCAGCGGAGGTGGCGCCAGCCCTTCCATGGATCTCCTGCAGCGAAAGCACCGGCGCGTCGCCCTCCTTCTGGGCCGCGATTGCCCGCGCCGCCGCCGTGGCGCCGGTCATCGTCGTCACGCAGGGAATCCCGTGGCGGACCGCGGCTGTTCGGATCGCCTGACCGTCGGCGCGGGCGCCGGAGCCGGTCGGGGTGTTGATCACCAGGTCGCAGCGCTTCTCCCGGATCAGGTCGACGACGTGCGGCGACCCCTCCCCCAGCTTGTTGATCCGCGTCACCGGCACCCCCATCGCCGAGATCGACTGGGCGGTGCCGCCGGTCGCGATCACCTCGAAGCCGAGGTCGTGGAAGCGCGCCGCCAGCTGCGTCGCCGCTGGCTTGTCGGTGTCGGTGACGGTGATGAAGACCGAGCCCTCCAGCGGCAGCTTCACTCCCGCTGCCGCCTGCGCCTTGGCGAAAGCGGTCGGGAAGTCGGCGGCGATCCCCATCACCTCGCCGGTGCTCTTCATCTCCGGTCCCAGCACCGAGTCGACGCCGGCGAAGCGCGCAAACGGCAGCACCGCCTCCTTGACGCTGACGTGCCCGTCCGGCGCCCGGCCCAGGTCCTGGTCGGCCAGGCTCTCGCCCAGCAGCAGCCTGGTCGCGACTTTGGCCAGCGCCGTCCCGGTTGCCTTGGAGACGAAGGGGACCGTGCGCGAGGCGCGCGGGTTGGCCTCGATCACGTACAGCTCGCCGCCCGCGACCGCGTACTGGACGTTGATCAGGCCGACCACGCCCAGCTCGAGGGCGATCCGCTCGGTCGTCGCCCGGATCTCGTCGAGCATCTCCTCGCCGAGGCTCATCGGCGGCAGCACGCAGGCCGAGTCGCCGGAGTGGACCCCCGCTTCCTCGACGTGCTGCATGATGCCGGCGACGTGGACCGACTCGCCGTCGGCGAGGGCGTCGACGTCGACCTCGATCGCCCCCTCGAGGAAGTGATCGAGGAAGAGCGGGTGCTCCGGGTCGGCCTTCGCGTTCGCCTCCAGGTAGGCCGCCAGGTTCTCGCTCGAGTAGCAGATCTCCATCGCTCGGCCGCCGAGCACGTAGGAGGGCCGCACCAGCAGCGGGAAGCCGACTTGCTCGGCGATCATCGCCGCCTCCTCGGCCGAGTTCGCGGTCGCGTAGGGCGGGTGCTTGACGCCAAGCCCCTGCAGCAGGGCGCCGAAGCGGCCGCGGTCCTCGGCGCGGTCGATCGCGGCGACCGGCGAGGCGCCGCCGGGGCGGTTGCCGAGCAGCGACACACCGGCCTGCTCGAGTGCGCCTGCCAGCTTCAGCGGCGTCTGGCCGCCGAACTGGACGATTACGCCCTCCGGCCGCTCCTGCTCGCAGACGGCGAGCACGTCCTCGATCGTCAGCGGCTCGAAGTAGAGCCGGTCGGAAGTGTCGTAGTCGGTCGAGACGGTCTCCGGGTTGCAGTTGACCATCACCGCGTCGCGGCCCGACTCGCGCACGGTCATCGCCGCGTGCACGCAGCAGTAGTCGAACTCGATCCCCTGACCGATCCGGTTCGGCCCGGCGCCGAGGATCACCACCGAGGGCCGCTCGCCGCGGCGCACCTCCGAAGCGGCGCCGCTGGGCCGCTCGTGCGCCGAGTAGTAGTAGGGCGTCGCCGCCTCGAACTCGGCGGCGCAGGTGTCGACCGACTTGTAGGTGCGGACGAGCCCCTCGGTGCCGTCGCCCTGGTTGGCCAGCGCCTGCAGCTCGCGCAGGAACCAGCGGTCGACGCGGCAGCGCTCGTGCACCGCCTCAATCCCGATGTCGCGGCGGAACGCCTCGAGGACGAGGTCGAAGCGCTCGGCGCTCGGCGCCGCGATCGCCTCCAGCAGCTCCCCTTCGCCGGCCGGCGGCTCGGCCGGCGAGTCGAGCTCGCGCGAGCGCAGGGCCTTGGCGAAGGACTCGCGGAAGGTGCGGCCGATCGCCATCACCTCGCCGACGCTCTGCATGTGGGTCGAGAGCCGGCCGGTGGCGCCGGGGAACTTCTCGAAGGCGAAGCGCGGCACCTTGGTGACGACGTAGTCGATGGTCGGCTCGAAGGAGGCCGGCGTGGCGCGGGTGATGTCGTTGTCGATCTCCTCCAGGGCGTAGCCAACCGCCAGCTTGGCGGCCATCTTGGCGATCGGGAAGCCGGTCGCCTTCGAGGCCAGCGCCGAGGAGCGCGAGACGCGCGGGTTCATCTCGATCACGGCGATGTCGCCGCTCTCGGGGTCGACCGCGAACTGGATGTTGGAGCCGCCGGTCTCGACCCCGACCGCCCGGATCACCCGGATCGCCTGGTCGCGCAGCTCCTGGTAGAGCCGGTCGGTGAGCGTCTGGGCGGGGGCGACGGTGACCGAGTCGCCCGTGTGGACGCCCATCGGGTCCATGTTCTCGATCGAGCAGACGATGACGACGTTGTCGTTGCGGTCGCGCATCACCTCCAGCTCGAACTCGCCCCAGCCGAGCACCGACTCCTCTACCAGCACCTGGTTGATCGGGCTGGCCGCGAGACCCTCGGAGACGACCTGGCGCAACTCGGTCTCGCTCTCCCCCACGCCGCCGCCCTGACCGCCGAGCGTGTAGGCGGGCCGGACGATCGCCGGCAGAGCGATGCGCCCGTCGGCGAGCGCCGCGTCGACCTCGGCCAGGCTGCCGACGGTCAGCGACCAGGGGATCCGCAGCCCCGCGTCCTCCATCGTGCGGCGGAACTCCTCGCGGTCCTCGGCGCGGCGGATCGCGTGCTCGTCGGCGCCGATCAGCTCGACGCCGAAGCGCTCCAGGGTGCCGTCCTCGTGCAGCGCCATCGCCACGTTCAGCGCCGTCTGCCCGCCCAGGGTCGGCAGCAGCGCGTCGGGGCGCTCCTTCTCGATGATCCTGGCGACCGGGCCGGGCAGCAGCGGCTCGACGTAGGTCGCGGTCGCGAATTCGGGGTCGGTCATGATCGTCGCCGGGTTGGAGTTGACCAGCACGACCTCGAAGCCCTCCTCGAGCAGCACCTTGCAGGCCTGCACGCCGGAGTAGTCGAACTCGGCGGCCTGTCCGATCACGATCGGCCCCGAGCCGATCAGCAGGATCTTCTCTATGTCGGTGCGCTTAGGCATGCGCCAGCGCCAGGAAGTCGTCGAAGAGGTGGCGGGCGTCGTGCGGCCCCGGCCCGGCCTCGGGGTGGTACTGGACGGTCGCCGCGGCGACGTCGCGCAGGACCAGCCCCTCGACGGTGCGGTCGTAGAGGTTGAGGTGGGAAAGCTCGGCGACGCCGAAGTCGGTCTCCCAGCGCACCGGCTCGTCGGCCTCGATCCGCGGCTCTCCGCCGGGGCCGCGGACGGCGAAGCCGTGGTTCTGCGAGGTGATCTCGATGCGGCCGCTGGCCAGCTCCTTGACCGGGTGGTTGGCGCCGCGGTGGCCGAAGGGCAGCTTGAAGGTCTCCAGGCCGACGGCGCGGCAGAGCAGCTGGTGGCCGAGGCAGATCCCGAACAGCGGCTTGACGCCGACCAGCTCGCGGACGGTGTCGACGACGTAGTCGAGGGCACCCGGATCGCCGGGGCCGTTGGCGAGGAAGACGACGTCGGGGTCCTCGGCCAGCACCCTCTCGGCGCTCGTCGTGCAGGGCAGCAGCGTGACCCGGCAGCCGCGCTCGCGCAGCTGGCGGACGATGTTGAGCTTGACGCCGGTGTCGATCCCGACCACGTGCGGGCCGTCGCCGTCAAAACGGACCGGCTCCGGCGGCGTCACCGTGCGCGCCAGGTCGGCGCCCGCCATCGGGGGCTCGGCGGCGACCCGTTCGCGCGCCTCGGCCTCCGGCGCCCCAGCGGCGAAGATGCCGCCGCGCATCGCGCCGCGGTCGCGGATGTGACGGACCACCGCCCTGGTGTCGACACCCGAGATCCCGGGCGTGCCGCAGTCGCCGAGCCAGTCGAGCCAACCGCCCTCGGCGCTGGCGACGTCCTCGCCGTTCTTGGCGTCGCGCATGACGACGCCGCGGGTGTGGACGCGGTCGGACTCCATCGCCTCGGCGGAGACGCCGTAGTTGCCGATCAAGGGATAGGTGAAAACCACGATCTGCCCCGCGTAGGAGGGATCGGTGACCGACTCCTGATAGCCGGTCATCGCGGTGTTGAAGACGACCTCGCCGGTGACCGGCTCGGGATGGGCGCAGAGCTCGCCGTCGAAACGGGCCCCGTCCTCGAGCAGCAGGTAGCCGGCGCTCACCGCACCGCCCCCTGTGTCGCCTTTTCGGGGTATATGACGGAAAAGGCGACACACTCGGTCATTGCGCTACCCCCAGGCTGAAGCTGCGCAGCCGGTAGGCGACCTGACCGCCGGCGACGGTCATCAGCACCCGTCCGGTCAGCTCTCGCCCGGCGCACCAGGAGTTGTCCGAGCGGCTCTCGTAGCCCTCCTCGCCGACGGTCCAGCGGGCGCCGAGGTCGCAGAGGGCGACGTTGGCCTCGCTGCCCGGGGCGAGGCTGGGCCGCTCCAACCCGAACGGCGCGGCGCCGCCCGACATCCGCTCGACGACGAGGCCGAGGTCGAGCACTCCGGGCACGACGAGGTCGGTGTGGATCGCCGCGAACGCCGTCTCCAGCCCGGTCACCCCCATCGCCGCCTGCTCGAACGGCACCTCCTTTTCCTCCGCCGCGTGCGGGGCGTGGTCGGTGGCGATGCAGTCGATCGTGCCGTCGCGCAGCCCCTCGATCAGCGCCTGGCGGTCGGCCTCGGTGCGCAGCGGCGGGTTCATCTTGAAGCGCTGGGGGTCGAGGCTGCGGACTTCCTCGTCGGTGAGGCAGAGGTGGTGCGGGCTGGCCTCACAGCTGATCGCCACGCCGGTCGCCTTGGCGTTGCGAACCACCTCGACCGACTCGGCAGCGGAGAGGTGCTGGACGTGGATCTGCCGTCCTCGTAAGCGGCAAGGGCGGCGTCTCGGGCGATCATCGTCGACTCCGAGACGGATGGGATGCCGGTGAGACCGAGCGCGGCCGAGACTGGACCCTCGTGCATGACCCCGACCCCCGAAAGCTCCGGGTCCTCCTCGTGCAGCGCGATCGTGCCGCCGCAGAGGTGCTGGTACTGGAGCGCCCGGCGCAGGACGCGGGCGCTCCGCAGGGGCAGGCCGTCGTCGCTGAAGCCAATCGCGCCGGCCTCGCGCAGTGCCGCCATCTCGGTCAGCTCCTCTCCTTCCATGCCGCGGGTGACGGTGGCGAGGAAGCCGACCGGAACGCTGGCCTGCTCGCGCGCCGCCTCGCGCAGGGCCTCGACGTCCGCGGGCGTCGAGACCGACGGATCGGTGTTGGCCATCGCCAAGACGCCGCAGTAGCCACCGGCCGCGGCGGCGCGGGCGCCGGTCTCGATGTCCTCCTTGTGCTCGTGCCCCGGCGTGCGCAGGTGGACGTGAGGATCGAAGAACGCGGGGAAGGCATGCAGGCCGGCGGCATCGACCTCCTCCGCATCGGCGACTTCGGCGGCGCCGGGGGCGTCAGCTCGGCGATGTGGCCATCGCGGATGACGACGTCGTGGGCGCCGTCTATCCCGGCGACCGGGTCGAGCACCTGCGCCCCGCGCAGGATCAGCTCGGCGCCCTCGCCGGAGCGCATGTCGAGCGCCGCGGCGAGACTCACGCGGGTTGACCTATCGGGGTCGGTTGCTCGGCGCCCTCGCCCTCGGCCGGAGCCGGACGGCCGCGGGCGGCCAGCAGCTCGTAGAGGATCGCCATCCGCACGATCAACCCGGCGGCGACCTGCTGGACGATCAGCGACTGCGGCGAGTCGACCGCGTCCCCGGAGAGCTCGACGCCGCGGTTGACCGGACCCGGGTGCATCAGCAGCTGGCGCGCGCCGAGGCGGCGGGTGTCGATCTGGAAGTGGGCGGCGTACTCGCGCAACGAGGGGACGAAACTCTCGCTCATCCGCTCTTTCTGCATCCGCAGCGCGTAGACGACATCGGCCTCGTCGAGGCCGTCGAGCGAGTGCGACACCTCGCAGCCGAGCGCCTCGATCCCACGCGGGATCAACGTCGGTGGGCCGCAAACGGTCACCTTCGCCCCCATCGTCTGGAAGGCGGCAAGGTTGGAGCGGGCGACCCTGCTGTGGAGGACGTCGCCGACGATCCAGATCCGCGCCCCCTCCAGCGAGCCGAGCCGACGCCGCAGGGTGAAGAGGTCGAGCAGCGCCTGGCTCGGGTGCTCGTGCTTGCCGTCGCCGGCGTTTATGACCGCGGCCTCGGCCCAGCCGGCGACCATCTGGGCGGCGCCCGCGTAGGGGTGGCGGATGACGATCGCGGCGGGGTCGTACGCGGAGAGGGTCGCCACCGTGTCCTTCAGCGACTCGCCCTTGTCGACCGCGGAACCGCCGGCCTTGATCGAGATGAGGTCGGCGGAGAGCCGCTTGGCCGCCAGCTCGAAGGAGGAGGACGTGCGTGTGCTCGCCTCGTAGAAAAGGCTGACGACGGTGCGGCCACGCAGCGTCGGCACCTTCTTGATGTCGCGCCGGCCGACCTCGGCAAAGCTCTCGGCGCGCTCGAGGATCGCCTCGATCTCCTCGCGGGAGAGCTGGTCGATTCCCAGCAGGTGCCTCACGCGATCGCCTCCGCTGCCCGCGGCTCGGAGATCGTCACCTCGTCGACCTCGTCCAGCTCTTGCAGGCGCACGTTGACCCGCTCGCCGCGTGCGGTCGGCAGGTTCTTGCCGACGTAATCGGGGCGGATCGGCAGCTCGCGGTGGCCGCGATCGCAGAGGACCGCCAGCTGGACGCGCTGCGGACGGCCGTAGTCGAAGAGCGCCTCGATCGCGGCGCGGACGGTGCGGCCGGTGAAGAGGACGTCGTCGACCAAGACGACCGTGCGGTCGCTGAGGTCGAAGTCGACGTGGGAGGCGTGGACGACCGGCTGCGAAGCCGGGCCCTTGGCGCCGACGTCGTCGCGGTAGAAGGAGATGTCGAGGTCGCCGATCGGCAGCTCGCTCTCCGTCATCTCGCCCAGCAGGGCATGGAGGCGGCGGGCGAGCAGGGCGCCGCGCGTGTGGATGCCGACGATCGCCAAGCTGTCGGGAACCGGGTTCTTCTCGGCGATCTCGTGGGCGATCCGCCGCAGCGTCCGCCTCAAATCGTCGCGCTCGAGCACGACCTTCTCGCTCACTAGGTTGCTCCTTCCTGGCCTCGCGGGACCGGGTTAAAGGACGGCCGCAGAGTAGCACCGCGGAGGGACGGCAGCTGAGCTCGCCGCTCTCACTTCAGGTATCTCTATGACTAATCGAGTTTCTTTAAGTATGTAAGAATGGTCGCCGCTATGGGAAAGGGAGGCGCACTTTCAATCGTCGCACTCGGGTTGGCGGCAGCGATTGCATTTGCAGCTCCGGGGTGCGGCGACACGAATGAGGACGAAAAGCAGTCGACCCAGGCAAGCCAGACCCAGACGAACGCAAGCAAAACCAAGCCGCAGCCAAGCGAACCCGAAACGCGCCCGAAGCCGGCCCGGAGGATCCCGCCGAGCCCCCAGTTCAAGCGGGTTCTGAGCAGCCTCAAGTCTGCGGCCATTACCGGTGGCACCTATAAGGCGATCCGCCGATCCAACAGCCTCAATCCGGAGGAGAATTCCGTGATCGACGCCTTCTGCGAGACGGCTTGGCAGTTGGAGATAAATGGCGAAGAGGCGAAGCTCGACATAGACGAATACATAGTTGGCAGGATCAGGAGCCTGGCCAATTTCAACTTGACCACCCCGGAATCAGGGGGCGGGCGCAACCCGAACCAGGCCCTCGTCACCGGTTCCATGGAGGAGCTGCGGAAGGTCGTTGGCCTCGCGGCGCTCGACGCGGAGCTGAACCATGACTACAAGAAAGCCTGCTACCAGTAGCGTGGCCGTCTTTTCACTTAAATAATCGACTTCCCTCAAGCAATGTAAGATGGGCCGAATGGGGAACGGGAGCCGGTTTTCAGCCGCCTTGCTGGCGGTAGTTGCATTGGCCATGTTTGCGGCATCCGGCTGCGGCGACTCGGATGCCGGCGACGTGAGTTCGACGCAGATAAGCCAGGCGCAGACCCAGCCCGAGGCGAGCAAACCCGACACCCAGCAGGGTCAGCCTCAGCGCATTCCGCCGAGCTCTGAATTCAAACGACTGACGAGAAACCTCAAGGCGGCTGCCCTCGCGGAGGGGACGTACAAGGCGGTCCGCCAATCCAACCGCCTCAATGCTCCGGAGGAGGCCGTGATCGACGGGTTCTGCACGAACGCCTTGCAGCTCGAGATCAACGGGGAAACGAGCAGGTTCCGAACCCACCCGACGTTCTATATGGTCGGCAGGCTCCACCACCTGATCGAAGTCGCACTGGGTCAGCCGCAAGCGATGGCTGCAATGAGAGGTGCGTTAAGCGAGCTACGCAGGATCGTGAACCTGGGGTCGATGGACACGGAGCTGAACCACGCCTACAAGAAAGCCTGCTACCAGTAGCGGGCTTTCTCGGGGCCTGGCCCGCTGCTCAACCACCTGACTCGTCCCGCTCGCGGGCGCCGTTCTGGACGAGCTTCGGTGCGCCCCTCTCCGGAAAGGGAATGTCGATCTGGTCGAAGTCGCGCGGGGCGATGGTCGGTTCGAAGACCTCCTGCGCCTCCTCCAGCACCTTGCCAACGTGGTAGCGGGAGGAGATGTGGACGAGCGCCAGCATCTTCACCTCGGCCTCGCGGGCCACGGCCGCTGCTTGGCCGACGGTCGAGTGGCCGGTATCGGCGGCACGCTGCGCCTCCTCCTCGGCGAAGCTGGCGTCGTGGACGAGCAGCTCGGCGCCGCGTGCCGCCTCGACCGTGGCGCGGCAGGGGGCGGTGTCGCCGGTGATCGCCAGACTACGGCCGGGGCGCGCGGGCCCCATCACGTCCTGAGGGTGAACCGACCCCATCGTCCCCGCCACCGGCTCGCCCCGTTGCAGGGCCGCGAACGCGGGCCCTTCCTGTACGCCCAGCCGCATCGCCGCCTCCGGGTCGAAGCGGCCTGGGCGCTCCTCCTCGACCAGGGCGTAGCCCAGCGACCGCACGCTGTGCTCAACCGCGAAGGCGCGCAGGTCGGCCCCGTCGAGCGCCATCGAGTCGCCGGGCTCGAGCTCGACCAGGTCGAGCTTGAAGTCGAGCCGGCCGACGATCCGGTGCAGGGTCTTGAAGAGGTCGACCAGCCCGCGCGGGCCGTAGATGGTCAGCGGCCGTTCGCGCTCGGTCAGGTCGTAGGTTTTCAGCAGGCCGGGCAGACCGAGGATGTGGTCGGCGTGGAAGTGAGTGAGGTAAACCTCGTCGACCTGGACCAGCCCCAGCGAGCGCTGCATCTGCCGCTGCGTCCCCTCGCCGCAGTCGAACAGCAGCCGTTCGCCGCCGCGGGCGACGAGCAGGCTCGCGGTCGAGCGCCGCGCCGAGGGCACAGCCCCGCCCGTGCCGAGAAAGGCGACCGAGAGTTCCATGGCCGCGAGCCTACGCGACGCTTGCGAGCGGCTCTTTCTGGGGCGCCTGACTCACTGCAATCTCGCGCAGCGAATCGAGCGACCAGCGATCTATCTCGAAGTCTGCGGCGAAGCGGATGCCTCGTTTCTGGTTGTTCCGGGTCGGCTCGAGCCTGAGCCTGCCCTCGAAGTTGGCCACGCCATCGAGAGGAACGAGGTACACAGCCTGTTGCGGCGGAAAGTAGACGCCGAAGATATCGGCCAAACCGCGGTAGGACTGCGGTCCTCGACCATGATCGGTCGAGCGGCAGTTGAAGACGAGACAACCGCCAACCGGCCAGGCGGTCTTGCACTGCACGCGGACAAACGTCGAGTCGCCCGCCCAAATGGCTAGGTCGTATGGATGTCCCTCCCCAAACGGAATCAGAACGCTGTACCCACGCCGGACCAGCGCAGCCAGAACGATCGCCTCCCCCTCATTCCCGCTTCCTGGCCTTGGCATTTGCGAAAGCTTATGTCTGCAATCTAACGGAACATGTGTTCGCCCCATGTTCGGATGCCTGCAACGAACTAAGCTCCCAAGAACGCGCCCGTAGCTCAGCTGGATAGAGCGATCGCCTCCGGAGCGATAGGCCACAGGTTCGAATCCTGTCGGGCGCGTTCCAAGAATTGGTGGTAGTGGACGAGCTGGCATAGACGAAGACGCGGCCGTTGTCCGTGAGGTGGAGGTAGCGTCTGGTCCACCAGTGCTTGTATGCATCGAGGCGGCGTCCATCCTCGAGCTCGACCGCGAACATCCACATGAAGTCCCCGACGTGGTCCGGGGCCAGATCAAGCAGGGGTTGCCAGTCCGGCGCATTGGACGACGGCAGCATCCGACCCTTCCATTTTTTCTTCGAAAGTCGTTTGGGTCTCATGGTGTGATCGTGCCGAGCCGGTTGTGACGGCTCAAGACGTGGATGCGCCGATTTGGAGAAGCCTTCGTGCCAATTCGTCGCGGCTCCCCTTGGTCGTGTCTAATACCGCCCCGTGGAGCCGGGTACCGACACGCGTCCGCCGAGAGGAGCGCTCGCCGTCGTCGCCGTAGGACTTGTCGCGACGCTGGCGGCATGGCTGCTCTCCACCGACGAGAGCGGCGGAGCCTGGGTGGAGGTCGAGTGGGCGGCGCGCGGGGCGCTGCCCGACTCGAGGCCGGCGCGGATCCCCGGCGGCGGCTCGATGAAGCTGGAAGACGCCGGGCTGCGCGTGACCGAAGCGAACATCAACGGCGAACGCATCTTCCGCCTCGCGGCCGTGCTGCGGATCGACGCCGGCGCGGCGGTCGGCCAGGGCCGCGTGGGCTGCACGATGCGGGGCGACGGCGCGGAGCTTGCGCGCACCGGCGACAACCGTGGCGCCTTTCCCCGCTCGACCAGCGAAGAGAGCCTCACCAAGCAGGAAGTCCCCGATCGCGCCGGCCTCAAGTTCCACATCAGCGGCGGCGAATACGCATCGCTCGAACTCGGCGACGCCTTCGACGCCTATACCGACCTGCGGGGCGTCGTCGGCACCTGGGAGAAGCACCGGACCGCATCGATGGGATGGCAGTGGGGGCTGCCCGAGGGACGCCCTGAGGAGCCCGTGACTCTCGGCTTCGCCTCCTTCTGGAAGACCACGCGGGCTCCATCGGGGAGCGTTTCCTGCGCTGTGGAGAACGCAGTCGGCAGCGCCACCGTGCGCACCGCCGGCTCGCTGGGCTAACTGGGAGCGACCAGCAGCTCCGGGCCTTCCCCCATCCCTTTGCCGACCTTGTTCAGCTTCGGGTTGGCCGGCGCCCCCTCCATCCGCGAGGCGGGCAGCGGCCCGCACATCGCAATTGCATCCTCGGCCTCCAGCTCCGGGTTCAGCCAGGCGGCCTCCGCCTCAGCGCTCGGCAGGATCGCCGGCATCCGGTCGTGGACCTTGGCGACCACGTCGTTGGGCGTGGTGGTGACGATCGTGCAGCTGTAGAGCCAGCCGTCCTCGAAGCCGCGGTCCTCCTCGTCCTCCCACTCCTTGCGGGTGCAGAGGCCAGCGAAGGCGAAGGGCTCGCCGCCGTCGACGGTGAAGCGCCAGGGTTGGCGGGGCTGCTTTGGGTCCTCCGCCACCATCCACTCGTAGAAGCCGTCGGCGACGATCAGGCAGCGGTGGCGGAACTTGCCGACCAACGGCGCGTAGGCCCGGCTCGAGCTGAGATTCTCGGCTTTGGCGTTGATCATCCGGTAGCCGACCTTGAGGTCCTTCGCCCAGCGCGGCACCAGGCCCCAGCGCATCAACCGTGCCTCACGCTCGCCCTGCGCCGCCTCCTCGGGGTCAGGCGAGGAGCGGATCGTCAACACCTCCTGCGACGGCGCGACGTTGAACCGCCCCAGGCTCGATTCCGCTTTCTTGACCCGCTCCTTGGTCGGCGCCGGCGCCTGCCCAGACGAGTTCCGCTCCAGCGAGCGTTCCAGCTCGACCTGGAAGCGGTCGGCGATCGTCTTCGTGTCCTTGGCCGTGACCGTGAAGCGCCCGCACATGGCTTCAGCCTAGCCGCGACGCGGCGGCTATTCGGGTGCGATCAGCTCGACGGTGGGGAAGTAAGTGCGGTAGCGCGCAGGGTCGCGAGTCAACAGGCGCAGATTTTCGACAGCTGCGTGCGCCCCAATCAGAAAGTCTGGGAGAGGCGAGCGCTTCGGGCCCCCACGAAGCCGATAGGCAACAAACGCTCTGCCTGCCAGAAATGCGGCCGGCCACGGCAAGGGGACGCGCTCAATTCCCTGTACCTCCAGGGACCATTCACATTCCTCGGCCGTTGGAAAACCTGGCGAGACCTCTGCGAAGACGATCTGGTTGACAAAGACAGCCCCGTCCTCCAGCGCCTCGACGAGTGCCTCATCGGACCATGGCCCCCAGTGAGGGTCCCCCACCAGGATGTCGATCAGGACGTTGGAGTCGATAAGCGTTGCTGGCACGCCTATCTAAGCCCCCTTGCCCCAGTCCTCTCCCCGGGTGAGCCTCATCACTTCGTCCGTCGTCATCGTGTAGTTCTTCCCGGCCTCGCGGAGGTGAGCGATGACTTCCTCGCCTCGTTTGCGGCCGCCAACCGCCTTACGAACGCGGATCTCGCCCTCCGCCGGCACGAATTCGACCTCACTCCCAGGCAGGAGGCCGAATTCCTCGCGGAGTCTCTTCGGGATCGTGACCTGTCCTTTGCTGGTGATCTTCATGAGGTAAGAGTAGCACTGGTATTACTCTTACTCGGTCGCGCCTCCGGGTGCTCGCGATACCAATCCAGCGTGTCGCCAAGACCGTCGGCCAGATCGACCTGCGGGCGCCAGCCGGTCAGCTCGCGCAGCTTGGTCGAGTCGACGAACTGGCGGTCGATCTCGCCGTCCGGGCTGCCCGTGCCCTGGAAGTCCGGCACGATCTCGGCATCGGCGGCGATCAGCTCAACGACCTCGCGCACCGAGTGGGGTCGCTCGCCGCCGGCGTTGAAGGCCTCGCCGGCGGCGCCGTCGTCGAGCGCGCCTGCAATCGCCAAGTAGGCGGACACCGCATCGTCAACGTAAAGGAAGTCCCGCTCGGGGCTGCCGTCGGAGCGTATGACCGGCGCCCGGCCCTCGAGGACGGCGACGACGGTCTCGGGGATCAGGCGGGAGAAGTTGAGGTCGCCGCCGCCGTAGACGTTGGCGAAGCGGGTGACGGCGATCGGCACCCGGTACGCGGTCGCGTAACTGCGCGCGAGGATGTCGGCCGCCGCCTTGCTGGCGTCGTAGGGATAGGCGGCACGCAGCGGGAAGTCCTCGCGGTAGGGCAGCTCCGGGCTGGCGCCGTAGGCCTTGTCGGAGGAGGCGAAGACGACCCGCTCGACGTCGTGCTCGCGGCAGGCCTCGAAGACGTGCCAGGCGCCGCGCACGTTGACCTCGAAGGTGTCGAGCGGCGATTCGTGGGCGACGCCGACGATCGTCTGGGCGGCGAGGTGGAAGACCGAGTCGCAGCCGGCAACTGCAGCGTCGACGGCGTCGATGTCGCGCAGATCGCCCTCCGCCAACTCCACCTCGTCGCGAATTCCGAGCAGGTCGAGCCCGGAGGGGCGTTCGCCGCCGACGTCAGCCTCCCGCGGCGCTGGCCGGTCGAGGACGCGCACCGCCTCGTCGCGCTCCAGCAGCGCCAGCGCCAGGTGCGATGCGACGAATCCGTGCGCCCCGGTGACGAGCGACCGGCTCATCGCCGCGCCCCAGCTGCCGCGGCATCCCACACGGTCCAGGGCGCATCGCCCGAGGCCCAGAGGTCGTTGAGGACGACGGCGTCCTTGTAGGTATCCATGCAGTCCCAGAAACTCTCATGACGGTAGGCGCGCAGCTCCCCACCGCTGGCCAGGGCCGCCAGCGGCTCGCGCTCGAGCACGCTGTCCTCGTCCAGGTAGCCGAATACGCCGGGCTCGAGGCAGAAGAAGCCGCCGTTGATCCAGTGCTCGCTGCGCGGCTTCTCGACGAAGCCCTCGACCCGGCCGTCGCCGTCGAGCTCGGCGACCCCCCACTGCAGGTGAGGCCTGGCGACGGTCATCGTCGCGATCGCGCCATGCCGTCGGTGGAAGCCGAGCAGCGCGTCGAGGTCGACGTCGGCCACCCCGTCGGCGTAGGTGGCGCAGAAGGTCTCGCCGCTCAGGCGCTCGGCCAGGCACGCGATGCGGCCGCCGGTCGGCGTGTCGAGTCCGGTCGCCACGCACTCGACCTCAATCCCGCCGGGCCAAGCCTCGGCGGCGACGAACTCCTCCACCGCCTCACCCAGGTAACCGGTGGCGAGCAGGAATCGCTCGAAGCCCTGGGCCGCGTAGATCCCGATCACGTGCCAGAGGATCGGCCGGCCGCCGATCTCGACCAGCGCCTTCGGCACCGTCTCCGTCCTCTCCCTCAGCCGAGTTCCACGACCTCCACACAAGATGACAACTGGTGGCTTATTCATCGACCCGCTGACGGTCTGTGGCCAAGCAGTTCAAGGACGCAGGGAGGCCGACAAGGGGAGCGCACTTTCGTGCGTGACCCGCCGGCGGCCGACCGAGGACGCCGAAATGCGCCGTGCCACAGGCCGTCAGCCGCCTGCTACTGCCGGCAAGATCGTCACCTCGTCGCCCTCGTTGATCTGGGTCTCGAGGCCGTCCTGGAAGCGGATGTCCTCGCCGCTGACGTAGACGTTGACGAAGCGGCGCAGGTCGCCATCCTGGGTGATCCGCTCGCGCAGGTCGCCGTGCGCGTCGAAGACGGCGTCGAGGACCTCGCCTACGGTCGAGCCCGATACCTCGACCTCGGCCTCCCCCCCGGTCGCAGCGCGAAGCTGGGTCGGGATCTTCACGGTCACTGCCATCAGATTGCTACCTCCTGCGGCTGCTCGAACTCTGACTGGAAGCTGTCGAGATCGGGGTCGATCTCGTGCATCTGGAAGCTATCGCGAGTGGCGTCGAGGGTCTTCAGCCCCTCGCCGGTGATGTAGACGACCACCCGCTCGCCCGGCTCGATGTCGCCCCGCTTCGCCAGCTTCGCGAGGACGCCGATCGTGACGCCGCCGGCGGTCTCGGTGAAGATCCCGGTCGTCTCGGCCAGCAGCCGGATACCGGCCTTGATCTCCTCGTCATCGACCGAATCGATCGCGCCGTTCGTGCGCCGTGCGTGCTCGACCGCGTACGGCCCGTCGGCCGGGTCGCCGATCGCGAGGCTCTTGGCGATCGTGTCGGGCCGCTGCGGCTTGCAGACGTCCCAACCTTCGGCGAAGGCGGTAGCGACCGGGCTGCACCCCTGCGCCTGGGCGCCGTTGAAGACCGGCTGCTCACCGCTCAGCAGGCCCAGGTCGAGCCACTCCTGGAAGCCGCGGCCGAGCTTGGTGAACAACGACCCGGAGGCGATCGGGCAGACGACCCGGTCCGGCAGCTCCCAGCCGAGCTGCTCGGCCGTCTCGTAGGCGAGGGTCTTGGAACCCTCCGCGTAGTAGGGCCGCAGGTTGACGTTGACGAAGGCCCAAGGGTGCGTTTCGGCCAGCTGCGTGCAGAGCCGGTTGACGTCGTCGTAGTTGCCGCGCAC
This sequence comes from uncultured Solirubrobacterales bacterium, assembly GCA_963703235.1. Taxonomy (GTDB): domain Bacteria; phylum Actinomycetota; class Thermoleophilia; order Solirubrobacterales; family 70-9; genus VRUE01. The sequence goes on from OY969802.1 coordinate 964,007, forward strand.
CCCGACCAGGTTGGTGCCGTAGACGCCGGTCGCCAGCAGCTTCTGCTCCTCGAGGTTGGCGGGGACGAAGACGTAGGACTCCAGCCCGGCGGCGGCGGCGTGGGCGGCGACGGCGTTGGCGAGGTTGCCGGTCGAGGCGCAGGCGACGGTCTCGAAGCCCAGCTCGCGGGCCTTGGCGACCGCCACCGCGACGACCCGGTCCTTGAAGGAGTGGGTCGGGTTGGCGGCGTCGTTCTTGACCCAGACCTCGGCCTCGAGACCGAGCCGCTCGGCGAGCCGGTCGGCCCGCAGCAGCGGGGTCAAGCCCGGCTCGAGCGGGTCGCCCGGGCGGCCGACAAAGGGGAGGAAGTCGGCGTAGCGCCAGATCCCCTGCGAACCCGCCTGGATGCGGCGCTTGGCGGTCGCGGCGTCGAGCGAGGAGTGGTCGTAGGCCACTTCCAGCGGTCCGAAGCAGTTCTCGCAGGCGAAGCGCGCGTCCAGCTCGTAGGCCGCCCCGCACTCCTTGCACTTCAGGCTTTCGATTGACATCCGATCTTCCTTTTCCTTTGCCTAGAAAAAAACCTCGCCTTGTGTGGGGCGAGGTCCGATCGGACATCCCCCACATCTTCCAGGTCAACGACCTGCTGGACTTGGCACCTCTCCTCGAACCGGTGGTCCGAGATGGTTGCCGGGGCTTCGCTGGGCCAGTCCCTCCACCCCTCTAGATGTGGCGCTTATGTGTGGCAGGAAGGGTACCATCGCTGCCCATGCCCGACGAGCCTGTGAGCCAGAACGATGCCGAACCTTCCGAAACCACGGCTGCGACGGGCTGCCCGACGCGACGCACTCGTCGCGGCGCCCCAGGCTGAGCCGCGGGGGCCAAACGTCGAGCAGATCGACGCCGCTGGCCTGCGCTGGGTCAACATCGAGCGCCCCGGCGCGATGGAGCGGGAGTGGCTGGAAACGCACTTCGACTTCCATGCGCTCGACCTCGAGGACGTCCTCTCTCACAACCAGCGGCCGAAGATCGACGTCTACGACGACTACCTCTTCATCGTCCTCCATTTCCCGGTCTTCGATCCGGCGGCCGGCCGCCTCGGCACCGGCGAGCTCGACCTCTTCGTCGGTCCCGGCTACGTGGTCACCATCCCCAACCAGCCGCTGCAGCCGGTCGAGTACCTGTTCGAGCGCTGCCGCGCCAAGGAGGAGCTGCGCGAGCAGCTCTTCTCGCGCGGCTCCGGCTACCTCCTCTACCGCCTCGTCGACGACAGCTTCGACTACTGCTTCCCGATGCTGCGCAAGATCGGCAACAAGCTCGACGCGCTCGAGGACGACATCTTCGAGGGGCGCTCGGAGGAGGTCGTGCGCGACATCTCCAACGTCAAGCAGGAGATCATCAACTTCCGCAAGGTGATCCGCCCGCAGCGGCCGGTCCTGCGCGACCTCGAGAAAGTGAAGCAGCGTTACCTGGCGACCGACCTCGACCTCGAGATCTACTTCGACGACATCGTCGACGCCCACGAGCGGATCTGGGACATGCTGGAGAACTACAAGGAGGTGGTCGAGGCGCTGGCCGAGACCAACGAGTCGGTGATCTCGCACCGGGTCAACGACATCCTCCGCGTCCTCACCTCGATCAGCGTCATCGTCCTGCCGCTGACCCTGATCGCCAGCATCTGGGGCGCCAACGTCCACGTCCCGGGCGAGGGGGACACGACCGCCTTCTGGATCCTGCTCGGCGCGATGGTCGCGATGCTGGTCGGCATGGTCGGCTACTTCCGCAATCGCGGCTGGCTCTGATCGGGCGCCGCCTCCTCCGCTTCGCGTCCGGGGCGGCTTGGCTCTCATAGGATGCCCGGACAGTGGCAAATTTCCGCATCTGGGCGCCGTGGCGCCTCAGCTACGTGAAGGACGCGTCCAAGGACATCGAGGAGGAGTGCATCTTCTGCGCCAAGCCGGCGGCGGGGGACGACGAGGCGAACCTGATTGTCCACCGCGGCGAGCGCTGCTTCGTGATCCTCAACCTCTTCCCCTACACCAACGGGCACCTGATGGTGGCGCCCTACGAGCACCTCGGCAGGATCCAGGACCTGCCCGCCGAGACGGTGGCCGAGATGATGGCGCTGGCGCAACGGGCGATGGGGCGGCTCGAGGACGTCTACGACCCGCACGGCTTCAACGTCGGCTTCAACCAGGGGCGGGTAGCCGGCGCCGGCTACGAGCACCACATCCACCTCCATGTCGTCCCCCGCTGGGGCGGCGACACCAACTTCATGCCGGTGATCGCCGACACCAAGGTGATGCCGCAGACGCTGGAGCAGAGCTACGAGGCACTGCGGGGCAGCTTTGACTGAGCAGCCCGTCCTGGCGCCGCCGGAAATCTTCAAGGCCTACGACATCCGTGGCCTGTACGGCACCGAGATGGACGAGACGACGGCGCTGGCGATCGGCCGTGCCTTCGCGCGGGTGCTGGCGCGACTGCGCGGCAAGCAGCCGAGCGAGCTGCGGGTCGGACTCGGGCGCGACATGCGCCTGACCGCGCCGACGATGGCCGCCGAGCTGCGCGACGGCCTGATCTTCGAAGGCGTGACCGTGCTCGACGCAGGCATGGTCGCGACCGAGATGCTCTATCACCTGGTCGGCTCGCGGCAGCTGGACGGCGGCGCGATGGTCACCGCCTCGCACAACCCGAAGGCCTACACCGGCGTCAAGCTCGTGCGCGAGGGGGCGCTGGCGCTCTCCGGCGAAGCCGGCATCGGCGACGTTCGCCGCGAGATCGAAGCCGGGCTCGGGCCGGCGCCGGGCGGCGGCTCCTTCGAGGAGGTCGCCGTCTGGGACGAGTACCGCGAGCACGCGCTCTCGTTCGTCGACTCGGGCCGGGTCGAGCCGATGAAAGTCGTCGTCGACGGCGGCAACGGGATGGCGGGGCCGATGGTGGGACCGATCCTGCGGCGGCTCGGGCTGGAGCTGGATGAGATGTACTTCGAGCCCGACGGCGAGTTCCCCGACCACGAACCGAACCCGCTGCTGGAGGAGAACCGCCGCCTGATAATCGAGCGGGTGCGGGCCAGCGGCGCCGACCTCGGCATCGCCTGGGACGGCGACGCCGATCGCTGCTTCTTCATCGACGGCGACGGCGTCTTCTGCGACGGCGACTTCGTCTGCGCGCTGCTCGCTCGCGCCGCCCTCGCCAAGAACCCCGGCGCGACGATCCTCTACGACCCGCGCTCCAGCCGCGCCGTCCCCGACGCGGTCGCCGTCGCGGGCGGGCGGTCCGGCCTCTCCAGGGTCGGCCACGCCTTCTTCAAGGAACGGATGAGGGAGACGAGCGCGATTTTCGGCGGCGAGGTCTCCGGTCACTACTACTTCCGCGACTTCTGGTGCGCGGACTCGGGCACGATCCCCGCCCTGCTGATGCTGGAGCTGCTCTCGCTCGACGGCCGGCCGCTGGTCGAGCTGATGGCCGAGTTCCGCTCCCGCTACTTCATCTCCGGCGAGATCAACTCGGAGGTCGACGATCCGGAGGCGAAGCTGGAGGAGATCGCGGCCCGCTGCAGCGACGGCGAGATAACCCGGCTCGACGGCGTCTCGGTCGATTACCCCGACTGGCACTTCAACGTGCGCCCCTCCAACACGGAGCCGCTTCTGCGCCTCAACCTCGAGTCGCTGGTGTCCCGCGAGCACATGGAAGAGAAACGCGATGAGATCCTGGGGTTAATCCGGGCGTGACACTCACCCCAGAGGGGGCTTTGGAGCAGGCCGCACTGGCCGGCATCCACTGCCTCCGCATCCCCACCCCCTTCGCGGTAGGCCGGGTCAACTGCTACCTGCTGGAGGACGAGCCGCTGACCCTGATCGACACCGGCCCCAACTCGGGCAAGGCGCTCGACGAGCTGCAGGGCCAGCTCGCACAGCGCGGTCACTCGATCGACGACATCGAGCTCGTCATCGTCACCCACCAGCACATCGACCACCTGGGCCTGGTCGAGATCGTCGTCGAGCACTCCGGCGCCGAGGTGGCGGCGCTCGACCTCGCCGCCGAGCGGTTGGCGAACTTCCGCGAGGACGCCGACCGCGAGGACGAGTTCGCGGTCGAGCTGATGCTGCGCAACGGCATCCCCTCCGAGGTCGCCTTCGCCCTGCAGAGCGTCTCGCGCAGCTTCCGCGGCTGGGGATCGCGTGCCGAGGTGACCCGACCGCTCGCCGACGGCGAGGAGATCGTCTTCGGCGACCGCACTCTGCAGGCGCTGCACCGCCCCGGTCACAGCCCCTCCGACACCGTCTTCTGGGACGTCGAGCGGCGGATCCTGATTGCCGCCGACCACCTGATCGCCCACATCTCCTCCAACCCGCTGATCGCGCGCCCGCTCGACGGCTCCAGCGAGCGCACCCAGGCGCTCGTCACCTACATCGAGTCGATGAAGAAGACCCGCGAGCTGCCGGCTGAGATCGTCCTCTCCGGCCACGGCGAGCCGATTGTCGACCACGTGGCGCTGATCGACGACCGCCTCGTCAAGCACGAGCGCCGCAAGGAGAAGATCTTCGAGCTGATCGCCGAGCAGCCCCGCAGCGGTTACGAGATCGCCCAGGCGATCTGGGGCAACGTCGCCGTCACCCAGGCCTTCCTCACCCTCTCCGAGGTGATCGGCCACGCCGACCTGCTCGTCAACGAGGGCCGCGTACGCCAAGTCGACGACGGGGAGGTGATCCGCTATGAGGCGACCGGGTAGGCGGGGCGCCAAGAAGCGGATGCTGATCATCGTCAACCCCTACGCGACGACCGTCTCCGACCGGTTGAAGAACCTGGTGGTCTACGCGCTGCAGGGGCGCTACGAGGTCGAGACCGTCTCCACCGAGGCGCAGAACCACGCGACCGAGATCGGCCGTGAGGTACGCGATCACGGCTACGACGTCGTCGTCGCCTTCGGCGGCGACGGCACCCTGAACGAGGTCGCCAACGGCCTCGCCGGCACCGACGTGCCGGTCTCGGTCCTGCCCGGCGGCTCGACCAATGTCGTCTGCCGCACGCTCGGCATCCCCAACGACGTCGTCGACGCCACCGAGCACCTGCTGGCGCTGGCCGACGAGTGGGCGCCGCGGCGGATCGACCTCGGCGTGGTCGACGACCGCCACTTCGTCTTCTCCTGCGGGGCCGGCATCGACGCCACCGTGGTCAGGCGGGTCGACGCCCATCCCAGGCTGAAGGCCACCACCGGCCCCTACTACTACACCTGGGCAGCGATCTCCGCCTTCTACCGCAGCTACATGGTCAACCCGGTCAAGCTGCGGGTCGAGGCGAACGGCACCACGGCCGAGGGCGTGACCGCGCTGACCCAGAACTCCGATCCGCTCACCTTCTTCGGCCGGCGACCTATCCGCGTCTGCGAGGGCATCGCCTTCGACGACGGCGCCCTGTCAGTGGGCGTGCTGCAGCGTGCCGCGCTGCGCGACATGCCGACCCTGATCCCGCGTCTGTTCAGCGAAAAGCGCCCCGCCGCCCGCCATCGGCGGATCGACCAGATCGAGGGAGTGACCGAGGCGACGGTCAGCTCGGCCTCGCAGACCCGGGACGGGACGACCCGTCCCTTCCCGGTCCAGGTCGACGGCGACTACATAGGCGAGCGCACTCGGATTCAGCTCGCGATCGAGCCCGGCGCCCTGACGATTGTTGCCTGAGGTTCGAGAGGCAAGTCTGGCAAGGACGCAGGGAGCGTGGCGTGCTCTGCACGCGAGCGACCGAGGACGCTGCCAGGCGCCGCCTATCGGACCTCAGACCGTCGGCGTGATCCGGTAGGCGTCGAAGACCGACTCGACGTTGCGCAGGCGGGAGATGCACTGCTTGAGCTGCTCGGTGTCGCCGACCTCGACGACGAAGCGGTTCTTCACCATCGGGTGCTTGGTCATGCAGCTGGCGCCGACGATGTTGATGCCAACCTCCGCGAAGGTCCGCGAGAGATCCTCGAGCAGGCGGGTGCGGTCGTAGGCGTCGATCTGCAGCTCGACCCGGAAAGTCGACTCGTTCTCGCCGCCCCAGCTGACGTCGACGAACCGTTCCGGTGCTTTCTTCAGCGCCTTCAGGTTCTTGCAGTCGGTGCGGTGGATCGTGATGCCGCGGCCGAGCGAGACGTAGCCGGCGATCTCGTCGCCCGGCACCGGCCGGCAGCACTTGGCCAGCCGCACGACGACGTTCTCGGCCCCCTTGACGCTGATCCCGTAGTCGGCGGCGTCCTTGGTCCGCCGCGCCTTGTCCTCGCGTGCCTCGCCGGGCAGGCCGAGCGGCTCCTCCTCGACCGCCTCGCCGGCTTTCAGCCGCTGCATCAACTTGTTCGCGACCGCCTTGGTCGCGATCTTGCCCTGGCCGAGGGCGATGTAGAAGTCGGTCGCCTTGCGGAAGCCCATCTCGCGGATCACGTCCGCCAGCAGCGGCGACATCGCCAGCTTCTGCATCGGCAGGCCGCGCTTGCGCAGCGCCTCCTCCAGCGCCTCGCGGCCGTTGCGCTCGGCGTCCTCGCGCCGCTCCTCTTTGAAAAAGGCACGGATCTTGTTGCGGGCGCGGCTGGTCCGCACCAGCTTCAGCCAGTCGCGCGAGGGCCCACGCTTCTGTTTCGCCGTCAGCACCTCGACGATGTCGCCCGAGCGCAGCTGGTAGTGCAGCGGCACGATCGAGCCGTTGACCTTGGCGCCGACGCAGCGGTGGCCGACATCGGTGTGGACGGCGTAGGCGAAGTCCAGCGGCGTCGAGCCGGCGGAGAGGTTCTTCACCTCGCCCTTCGGGGTGAAGACGAAGACCTCGTCCTCGAACAGGTCGACCTTGAGCGACTCGAGGAACTCGGCCGGGCCCTGCTCGCCCTCGGCCTCGACCAGCTGCCGCAGCCAGGTCATCTTCTCCCGCTGCGGGTCGCCGCTGCCGCCCTCTTTGTAGGCGACGTGGGCGGCGATCCCGTACTCGGCCAGCTTGTGCATGTCGGCGGTGCGGATCTGGATCTCCAGCGGTTTGCCTTCGGGCCCGATCACCGTCGTGTGCAGCGCCTGGTACATGTTGGCCTTCGGCATCGCGACGAAGTCCTTGAAGCGGCCGGGCAGCGGCTTCCAGAGCGAGTGGATGATCCCGATCGCGCCGTAGCAGTCCTTGACCGAGCCGACGATCACCCGCATCGCGGTCAGGTCGAAGATCTCGTTGAACTCGCGCCCTTTCTTGGTCATCTTCGTGTAGATCGAGTAGAAGTGCTTGGCGCGGCCTGAGATCTCGGACTCGATGCCGACCTGCTTCAGCTCCGCCGCGAGGAACTCGCCCGCCTGGCTGACGTAGACCTCGCGCTCGTCGCGCTGCTGGGCGACCAGCTGTTTGATCTCCTTGTACTTGCGCGGGTGCAGGGTCGCAAAGGCGAGGTCCTCCAGCTCCCATTTGATCGCGTGGATCCCGAGCCGGTGGGCAAGCGGCGCGTAGATCTCCAGCGTCTCGCGCGACTTCGCCGTCTGCTTCTGCTTCGGCAGCGCGCCGAGCGTGCGCATGTTGTGGAGACGGTCGGCCAGCTTGATCAGGATCACCCTGACGTCGGTGGCCATCGCCACCATCATCTTGCGGTAGTTCTCGGCCTGGCGCTCGTCGCGGCTCTCGAAGGTGATCTCGGTCAGCTTGGTGACGCCGTCGACGAGCTTGGCGATCTCCTCGCCGAACTCCTCGCGGATCTCCTCCAGACTGGCGCTGGTGTCCTCGACGGTGTCGTGCAGGAGGGCGGCGCAGAGCGTCTCGGTGTCGAGCCGCATTCCGGCGCAGATCTGGGCGACGCCGACCGGGTGGGTGATGAACTCGTCGCCGGAGCGGCGCAGCTGGTCGGCGTGGCGATCACAGGCGAAGTCGAAGGCGTGTGCAACCGCCTCCCGGTCGATCTCGGGCGAGTCGAACTCCTCCACGACGGCGAAGAGGTCGCCGAGGAGCTCGTGCTGCGCTACGTCCTGTTGCGTCGTTCGAGGTATTGCAGGGCCTCCTGATGACGGGCGCCATAGGCGCGGAATGCCGCCGAGCGCTCCAGATCGGTTTCCCCTGAGGATACGACCCCGACCGTGCCGCTACCGCCGTCCGGGGCTCCCTGCACCAGCCCGAGCTCGTCGAGGATCCGAAAGCAGCGAGCCGCCACCTCGGGGCCCCGCGGGTGCGACCCGCTCCCCCGCAGCGCCGCCTGCAGTCTCTCGCCGCTCGCCTCGCCCGCGTCGCGCAGGTCGCGGAAGGCCGCGATCAGGATCGGCCGCCGCGCGAGCTGCTCCTCCAGCGCCGCCAGCGCCGCCGTCACCTCGGCTTCCTCCCAAGCCTCGTGCAGATACCCGGGGTGTCCCTCCCCCTCCTCCCAGCCGTCGACCGGGCAGGTGAGCAAGCGCTCGTGGTGTGCCGAAGGCGGCGGGTCGACGAGGACGAGATGGGAAAACTCGCGGGCGAGGCTGGGAGCGCGCTCCAGCGCCAGGTAGTCGGTAACCGCGGGCGTCCGCAGGTCGTCGACCACGGCGCCGCCGCAGCGGTCGCAGGCAACCCCCTCGGAGCGGTCGGCGAAACGGGCCAGGCCCGCCAACGCGGCGCGGCGCGGAGCGTCGGCGCAGACCGCCAGGACCTCGGCGCCACTGGAGAGAAGCTCGGCGATCGAGGCGGCGGCGGAGCCCTGGCCGCGCAGGATCTCGCGGCCGCGGGGCGCTTCCGAATCGGGACCGGAGGAGGGCTCGAGCGGCAGCCGCAACTCGCGCTCGAAGCGACCCCACCACTCTTCGCCGGGGCAGCTGCAGACCTGCTGCACGGGATACAGCTCGCGCAGCACGACCTGGGGCTCGACCGAGCCGTTCCAGCGGTTGACGTCCAGCCGCAGCGCGACATCGACCGGCTCTTCGCGCGTGGCGGCTCCGATCTCCGAGCGGCCGAAAGCGACCCCGAGCGCCTTGTGGCCACCGCTGAGAAGGCTGAACCGGCAGTGCTTCCCTTCCCCCATCGCTCTCACGTCGCGGATCCGGGCCGAGGGGGTGAGCAGCCGTACACCCGGATTGCCCATCCCGAAGGGGGCCAGGCGCTCGAGCTCCTCGGCCAGGCCGAGGCCGAGGCCGGCGCCGCCGACGAAGGCGTCGATCCGCTCGGTTCGGATCGGCGGCTCCGGACCGAGCACCGTCTCGGCGTGGGCCGCAAAGGCCTCGCGGAAGGCGTCGAGCTGGCCCGGCCGCAGCTGCAGGCCGGCGGCGGCGCGGTGGCCGCCGAAGCGCTCCAGGTGCTCGGAGCAGGCCTCGAGCGCCGCTAACAGATCGAAGCCGGGGATGCTGCGGCCGGAGCCGCGGCCGGAGCCGTCGCTCTCGAGCGAGACGACCACTGCTGGGCGGTAGTGGCGCTCGACCAGGCGCGAGGCGACGATGCCGATCACGCCGGGGTGCCAACCCTCGCCGGCGAGCACGAGACCGGCGCCGTCGCGCAAACGATCGGGCAGCTCGCGGCGGGCCGCCTCGGCGGCGGCGTCGACCTCGCGCTCGGTCGCCCGCCGCTCGCCGTTGGCCCGGTTCAGCTCGGCCGCGATCGCGGCAGCGCGGCTCTCATCGGCGGTCAGGAACAGCTCGACGCCGGCGTCCGCGCGGTAGAGCCGCCCGGCGGCGTTGATCCGCGGCGCCAGCCGGAACGAGAGATCGCTCTCGTCGAGTGCGGTCGGCTCGCAGCGGGCCGCCTCGAGCAGGGCGCGGAGACCGGGGCGGCGGGCCCGGCGACCCTCCTCCAGTCCACGGCGCACGAGGGCTCGGTTCTCGCCCACCAACGGGACGACGTCGGCGACCGTGGCCAGCGCGACCAGGTCGAGGTCGGCGTCGGGGTCGTCGCTGTGACCCGCCTCCGCTCGCAGGGCCAAGGCGAGCTTCCAAGCTACCCCGGTTCCGCAGAGGTGTTCGAACGGGTAGCCGTCCAGCCTCGGGTGCAGAAGCGGGCAGTCGGGCAGCTCGCTGCCGGGCTGATGATGGTCGGTGACGACGATCTCCATCCCCAGCGAGCGCGCCAGCGCCACCTCCTCGACCGCGGTCACGCCGCAATCGACGGTGATCAGCAGCGACGTCCCGCGGGCCGCCAGCCGCTCGACGTTGGCCGCCGTCAACCCGTAGCCGTCGGCGATCCGGTCCGGGATCAACCAGTCGCACTCGCCGCCGAGCTCGCGCAGAGCGCCGACCAGGATCGCGGTGGCGCAGACGCCGTCGACGTCGAAGTCGCCGTGGACGGCGATGCGGCTGCCGACGCGCACGGTCGTCAGGACCTGCTCGACGATCTGGCTCATCGAGGCGAACGCGGACGCCGCGTGCGTCTCGTCGGCGGCAAGGAAGGCACGAGCTGCCTCGGGGCTCCCGTAGCCGCGGCGGACGAGGGTTACGGCAACCGGCTCGCTCAGTCCCAGCTCAGCCACGAGCGCCCGCACCTCGCGGTACGAGTAGGGCTCGGAGCGGTAGGCGTGGGCGGAATCCGGCACGCAGCCAGGCTAGGCGGCACCCGGGACGGATTCCTCGTCAGCCAGCCTCGGAAAATGGCACTTCCCAAGCCGCCCGATCGGACGAGCCGTGAGTTGAGCACCCTATGGGTAGCTAACTCACGGCTCGTCCGCTCAGGCCTGTTGTTCTTCCTGGCGTGCGCCGATCGCCCAGACGACGGCGAGGCCGATCGCGACGCCGGGAACCGCCAGCAGCGCCGTCGCCAGGTCGGTGTCGCCGAGGCCTTTGCCGCTGGCGGCCTGGGCGATGGCGCCGAAGAGGACGGCGCCGATCGTCGAGCCGAGCAGGGCGCCGATGATCCCCTGCCAGAAACGGTCCGGCAGGAAGATCGTGAAATGCCAGAGGGCCAGCCCCATCGTGAACCAGACGACCAGTGCCATTTAGGCGCAACCCTCCATCTCTATCGATTCCTCCCGTGCTTGCGGCGTTGCTGGCGCCGTTCGCGGCGGCGTTTGTTGCGCTCGCGGCGCTCGCTGGCGGCCGGGTCCACGGCGGGCGGTTCCCCGTTGGTCGAAGGATTGCTGCCGTCCCCGCTCGCCGGCGGCTCGGCGGTCGCGACGGCACCGGGGACCGGCCTCGTGTCCTGCTGAGCGGCAACCTCGTCCTCTTCGGGCTCCACCTTGGCGACCGCGTCGTCGTCGGTCCTCGCCAGCTCCCCTTCGTCGACAAAGGCCGGCACGCTGCCGTCGGCGCTGGCGACCCGCTCCCGCCGCCGCATGAAGCCTGGCTCTCGTTCCTTCCAGGCGTTCAGCACCGGCGATGCGATGAAGATCGACGAGTAGGTTCCGGAGAAGATGCCGACCATCATCGCGAAGGCGAAGTCCTGCAGGGTGGCGCCGCCGAAGATCAGCAGCACGGTGACGAGGAAGACGGAGGAGAGGCCGGTGATCAGCGACCGGGTCAGAACCTCGCTCATCGAGCGGTTGACGATCTGCGAGAAAGCGGCCCGCGGCATCCGCGGCACGTTCTCGCGGATGCGGTCGAAGACGATCACCGTGTCGTACAACGAGTAGCCGAGAATGGTGAGGAAGGCCGCCACGGTTCCGCTCGACACTTCTTTGCCGACGAGCGAGTAGACGCCTGCGGTGATCAGGACGTCGTGGGCAACCGCGATCAGGACCGGCACCGCGTACTTCGCTTCGAAGCGGAAAGCGACGTAGGCCGAGATCAGCAGCAGCGAGAAGATGATCGCCAGAATCGCGCTGCGGGCGATCTGTTCGCCGAAGGTCGGCCCAACGCTGGTGTTTTCGAAGCTGCCGGGCTGGATCCCGAACTCCGAGCCGATCGCGGCTTTGACCTCGCTCACCCCGCCCGGCTGCAGCTCCTCGGTCTGGATTTGGAAGCCGGTTCCGAAGCGATCGTTCTCGGTTTCCTGGATCTCGGCGTCCCCCAGCCCCTCGCCCTCCAGCGCGGTGCGAACGTTCTCGACGGAAGCGCTGCGCTCGGGGGCGAAGTTGAGCCGCGTTCCGGACTCGAAGTCGATTCCGAAGTTGAGCTGGTTGGTGGCCAGCGAGAGAGCGCCAACGACGAGGATCGCGCCGGAAAGGGAGAAGAACCAGCGGCTGGCGCCGATGAAGTTGAAGTGCCAGCGGACCCGTGAGTCGCCGGCCCCCATCAGCCGCGGCGAGCCGAGCAAACGGCGGCCGCTGACCCCGAGCAGGGCCTGGGTGAAGACGACGGCGGTGAACAGCGAGACGATCGTGCCGACGCCGAGGGTGAAGGCGAACCCTTTGACGCCGGCGGTCGCCAGCACGAAGAGGATGAAGGCGGTCAGCAGGGTGATGACGTTGGCGTCGATGATCGTCGCGATCCCTTTTCGGTAGCCGACCGCGATTGACGCGGAGAGGCTGCGCCCGGCGCGCACCTCCTCCTTGATCCGCTCGAAGATGACGATGTTGGAGTCCGCCGCGACGCCGATCGTCAGGATCAGGCCGGCGATCCCCGGCAGGGTCATCGTGATCGGGATCAGCTTGATCAGGGCAAAGAAGACGACCGCGTAGACGGCCAGCCCGATCGTCGCCACCACGCCCAGCATCCGGTAGTAGAGGATCAGGAAGAGGATCACCAGCGCCAGCCCGATCAGGCCCGCTTTGAGGCCCTGGTCGAGCGCCTGTTCGCCGAGGGTCGCCGAGACCTCGGTCTGGCTGATCAGCTTCAGGTTGATCGGCAGGGCGCCGATCTGGAGGATCGTCGCCAGGTCCTGGGCGTCGGTGATGCTGTTGAAGCCGCCCGAGATCTGTGCCCCGTTGCGACCGTCGATCCCGTCCGGGTTCTCGGCGAAGTTGATCAGCGGCCGCGTTTTGACTTCGTTGTCGAGGACGACGGCGAAGCGCCCTGAGAGTTCTTCGGCCACTTCGCCGGACGCCTGGCCGAACGCCCTGGCCTGCCCGCGCAGGGCGATTCGCCGCGTCACCTCCTGGAAGGCCTCGCGCCCATCGTCGGTGAACTGGAAGGCGACGTTCGGCTGTTTGAGTTCGTCGAATTCCTGCTTCGGATCGGTGATGTCGGTTCCCGAGAGCGCCGGCCTGTCTCGCAGCGCGTACCAACCCGGTTCGGCGTCCTCGATGATCGAGCCTTCCTGGTCGGAGGGCAGCTCGGAGACGACCACCGTGCCCGGCGGCACGATGAGGACGACCGGGCATTCTTCGCTTTTGTCGTCGCAGTCCTCCTTGACGGCCCGTTTTTTGCCGGTCGCGGTGACGAAGAGGTCTTTGCGGGCGATCTCAGGTCCGGCGAGCAGCTTTTTGGTGCTCTCGCCCGAGAAGAGGTAGTAACGCGGCAGGTTGCTCGAGCAGTCGCTGCAGTCCGGTTCCGGTTTCTGTTCGGAGGCCAGTTTCACTGCCGCGTAGGCGTTCGGAAAGGCGCCGGAGATGATCAGCTGCTGGTTTTCGCGTTTCGCCGTGCTGCGGCCCGCCGCGGTCCATTCCTGGTTCGCTCCCGCGAGCGGTTCCGCCGGCGGTTCGCGGCCCGGATTGCCGCCGATCGCCTTCTCGCGGCCGATCAGGTTCGGTTCCCAGTCGTAGAAGTAGAGCTGGGCGGTAGTGCCGACCTGATCGATCGCGCGCTGGGCGTTGGTGACGTCGGGGAGGCTGACCGATATCTCCGTCGTGCCGAGGCGGGACACCTCGGGCTCGGAGACGCCGAGCTTGTCGATCCGCTCGCGGATGATGTCGATCGAGCGCTCGATGTCCTCGCCGCGCACCTCCGTCACCTGGCCGGTCGGGGTGCCCTGGTAGATCAGTTCGACCCCGCCCTTGAGATCGAGGCCGAGACGGGTCTCCTTTTTGGCGACGACCAGACCGGAGACGACGATCAGGCCGAGGACGAACAACAGCACGAAGAGGTTGCCGCGCCGCCGTGCCATCCCCTACCCCTCCGGCGTCAGGACGATCAGCAGCCCGCCGTCGTCGTCGTAGGCGGGAAAGACGTCGGCGACCGCCTCGGCGGGGAGGTCGCCCTCGGCGTTGACCGAGACCTTCTTGCCGAGCGAGCGCACGCCCCACTCGAGCGATGTGGCAATCGGATCGGAGTCGCCGTTGGCGCCCGCGGCCTCCACCCCGTCGCTCTGCTGCAGCCAGCGCAGGCCGAGCACCTCACGCACCGGACGGCCGATCACGTCCTCGTCGGTGAGGCCGGTGAGCTCGAAGCTGCCGCGGCCGGCGTCGATCACCCGTGCCTGCTGGTCGCAGACGAAGAAAGCGGCGTTGGGGGCCGGGTAGTAGTCGTCGAGCAGCTCGAAGACGAAGCCGAATCCGCACTTCGAGCAGCCTTTCGGGCGCGCGCTGAAGCCGGCCGTCCGGTCGGCGCTCAGCTCCCTGTTGCCGCAGTTGGGACAGATGAAGAACGGCATGCTCCACAGGCTACTGAGAGTCTGCTCAAAACAGACTGCGCGCTTGCTCGGGGGCCTTGATCCCGAGGTGCTCGTACGCCCGGGCCGTGAGGACGCGGCCCCGAGGGGTGCGCTTGAGGAGTCCCTCCTGCAGCAGGTAGGGCTCGAGAACGTCCTCGATCGTGTCCTGCTCCTCGCCGACGGCGACCGCCAGGGTCGAGAGACCGACGGGCCCGCCGCCGAACTTGACGGCGACGGTCTCCAGCAGGTTGCGGTCGCTGCGGTCGAGGCCGCCGGCGTCGACCTCGAGCATCGCCAGCCCCGCTGCCGCCACCTCGGCGTTCACCGGACCCCGGCCCTTGACCTGGGCGAAGTCCCTAACCCGCTTCAGGAGCCGGTTTGCGACCCGTGGGGTGCCACGCGAGCGCTCGGCGATCGCGCGCGCCCCGGCGACGTCGATCTCGACCCCGAGGATGCCCGCCGAGCGCTCGATGATCTCGGCCAGGTGTTCGGGGCTGTAGTGCTCGAGGCGATGGGAGACGCCGAAGCGGTCGCGCAGCGGCGTCGTCAGCAGGCCGGCCCTGGTCGTGGCGCCGACCAGGGTGAACGGCGGCAGCGGCAGGGTCACCGTGCGCGCCCCCGCCCCCTGGCCGAGCACGACGGGCAGCTCGCCGTCCTCCATCGCCGGGTAGAGCGTCTCCTCGACCGCTCGGCCGAGGCGATGGATCTCGTCGACGAAGAAGACGCTGCCCGGCTCCAGCGCGGTGAGGAAGGAGGCGACGTCGGCCTTGCGCTCCAGCGCCGGGCCGGCGGTCTGGACCAGCGGCACCCCCATCTCGGCGGCGACGATGTGGGCGAGCGAGGTCTTGCCAAGGCCGGGTGGGCCGGCGAGCAGGACGTGATCGAGCGGCTCGCCGCGCTGCTGCGCGGCCTCGATAAAGATCGAGAGCTGCTCGGTGACCTGCTCCTGGTTGATGAAGTCGCTCAACCGGGGCGGCCGCAGCGAGCGGTCCAGCTCCTCGTCGGGCACGTCGGCGCGAGCGTCGTGCACCCGCACCTCGGCGTCGACCGGCACCGGCTCCTCGTCGATGCCGGGAGTCCGTATCCGCTTCTCGCTCACGCGGCTCGACTCGTCCCAGCCCGGCGCAGCGCCGTCGCGATCAGCTCCTCGGCGTCGCCGCTGTCGATCCCGTCGAGCAGCTGCTCCGCCTCGAGCGGCGCGTAGCCGAGGTTGACGAGGCCGTCGCGGGCCAGCGCCCTCGCGTCGCCACCCTCGACGACGGCCGTCGCAATCTCTTCCTCGAGCGCCCCGGTCACCTTCTCGCGCAGCTCGACGATGATCCGCTCCGCCGTCCGTTTGCCGATCCCCGGCGCCGCCTGGAAGCGTTTGGCGTCGCCGGCGGCGATCGCCCGCAGCAGCTCGCGCGCAGGTCCGCCGGAGAGCACCGCGATCGCGACTTTGGGGCCGACCCCGCTGACCGAGATCAGCTGGCCGAACAGGTCGCGCTCCTCCTCGGAGGCGAAGCCGAAGAGGGCGAGCGAGTCCTCGCGCGAGACCAGCTCCGTATGCAGGAAGGCCTCGCGGCCGGTTGCCGGCACCGCCTTCAGGGTTTCCGCCGAGACCGTCAGCCGGTAGCCGACGCCGCCGGCGTCGATCACGACATGGTCGGGCCGGCGCACCATCACCTCGCCGCGCACCGCGGCGATCATCCCGCCACCCGCTCGCGCACCGGCGCGCCGGCTTCGGCCACCGCGATCGCCTCGCGGCGGCCGGCGCCGCCGCCGTGGCAGATCGCCACGGCAAGCGCATCGGCGGCATGATCGGGCGTCGGTGGCTCGGGCAGCCCGAGCAGGGTCCCGACCATGCGCTGCACCTGCTTCTTGCCGGCGCCGCCGGAGCCGCAAACGGCCATCTTGATCGCCTGCGGCGTGTAAGCGAAGCAGGGAATCCCGCCCTGGGCGGAGGCCAGCATCGCCACCCCGCTCGCCCGCCCAACCGCCATCGCGGTCTGCACGTTCTTGCCGAAGTAGACATCCTCGATCGCCATCGCCTCCGGCTCGTGCCAGGCGATCAGCTCTGCCAGCGAGCCGTGGATCCGCTCCAGCCGGCGCTCCATCGGCATCTCGGCCGAGGTCTCGACGACGCCGCCGTCGAGCGCGACCATGTGGTTGCCCTCGACCCGAACGATGCCGAAGCCGAGGTTGGCGGCACCGGGGTCGATCCCCATCACGACTTGCATGGGGATTGATTCTGGACCGGCCCTCGGATGCCTCCCGTCGGGGGAGCTACGCCGCGGCGAGCTTTTCCAGCACCTCGGCGGGAATGTCGAAGTTGGCATGGACCTCGTTGACGTCGTCCTGCTCTTCCAGCGCCTCGATCAGGTTGAGCAGGGACTTGGCCTCGTTCCCCTTGACCTCGACCGTGCTCTTCGGCTCGATCGCCACCTCGGCCGACTGCACCTCCACCCCGGCCGCCTCCAGCACCTCGCGGACCGCGCTGAGGTCGGTCGGCTCGCAGAGGACGCGCAGGGCATCGCCTTCGTCGCGCACGTCTTCGGCGCCGGCGTCGATCGCGACGATCAGGTCGTCCTCGCCGTAGCGGGCGGCGTCGATGGCGACGACGCCGCGCTTCTCGAAGATCCAGGCCACCGAGCCCGGCTCGCCGAGGTTGCCGTTGTGCTTGCTGAAGGCGTGGCGGATCTCGGCGCTGGCGCGGTTTCGGTTGTCGGTCAGGGCGTCGACCAGGATCGCTGCGCCGCCCGGGCCGTAGCCCTCGAAGACGACCTGCTCGATCGCCGCCGCGTCGACGCCGACGCCGGCGCCCCGGTCGATCGCCCGCTGGATGTTGTCCTTCGGCATCGAGGCGTCCCGAGCCTTCTGGATCGCCACCGCGAGGGTCGGGTTGCCGTCGGGGTCGGCGCCGCCGTCGCGGGCGGCGACGGCGATCGCGCGCGCCAGCTTGGTGAAGAGCTTGCCGCGTTTGGCGTCAGCGGCGCCCTTCTTGTGTTTGATCGAAGCCCACTTCGAGTGACCGGACATCGTTTGCCATTCTATGGAGCGAGGGGATGCGTCCAGAGACGGCTCCACATCTGCACGAGACGAGCGTCGTCCGGGCGCTGGCGGCAAGCGTCGTCTTCCTGATCATGCTGGTGGCCGCGCTGGCGCTGTGGACGGCGATCCCGCTCGGCTGGATCTACATCGGCTCCAAGGTCGCCGACACCCAGTTCCCGAGCCAGGGGCCCTACGCCATCGTCGCGGTCGGCATCCTGGTCACGATCGTCTTCGACGCCTGGCTGATCGGCCGCCTCAACGGCCTCTACGTGCGCGTCACCGGCACCAACCGCCTGACGCCGATGCGCCCCACCTGGCTCAAGAGCATGCGCGACAGCACCGCTCCGGTCGGCACCACCACGGTGGTCGAGGCGGTGCTGATGGGCTCGGTGCTGCTCGCCTGCGCGGTCTTCGTCGCCTGGTTCTTCCTCCTGGCCGGGTCCCCGTTGCCCAACCGGTGACGAAGTCTGCGTTTGGCCCCTCACAGGGGCTCAACGCAGACCGCACCGAGCGGAGCCGGTCAGACGATGAACTTGCCGTCTTCCTGCATCACCGTGCCGTCGACTTCGATCTTGCCGCCGAGGCGGAGGTCGCAGACGAGGTCGGTGTGGACGGCCGACTCGTTGACCCCGCCGGACTCGGGGTAGCTGCGGCCGACCGCCATGTGGACGGTGCCGCCGAGCTTCTCGTCGAGCAGCACCTCGCGGGTGCCGCGGTCGATCGCGTAGTTGGTGCCGATCCCAAGCTCGCCGAGGCGCCGCGCGCCGTCGTCGGTGTCGAGCAGCTCAACCAGGAACTCCTCGCCGCGCTCGGCGCTGGCGTCGACGACCCTGCCCGCCTCGAAGCGCAGCCGCACCCCGGCGACCTCGCGACCGCCGATCGTCGCCGGCAGGTGGAAGCTGACCTCGCCCTCGACCGAGTCCTCGACCGGGCCGGTGAAGAACTCGCCGTCGGGCATGTTGTGGCGGCCGTCGCAGGGGATGAACTTGCGGCCGGCGATGCCGAGCTTGACGTCGGTGCCCGGCGCCGTCACCCGCACCTCCTCGTGCCCCTCGATCCACTCCGCCAGCCGCTTGCACTCTGCCGAGGTCCGCTCCCAAGCCGTCAGCGGATCGCCGTCGGTAGCGAGGCAGGCGCCGTAGTAGAAGTCCTCGTAGTCGCCCAGGCTCATCTCCGCCTCGGCCGCGTAGGCGTTGGTCGGGAAGAGCGTGTAGCACCAGCGGAACTCGCCCCTGGCGCTGCGCTCCATCGCCCGTCCGAGCAGCTCGCCCGTGGCGGCCTGGCGCCGGGTCTGGCGCTCCGGCGGCACCGCCGAGAGCTCGCGCGTGTTGGTGCTGGCGCCGACCGCGATGCGGACGTCGACGTTGTCGAGCAGCCATTCGGAGACCGGCGAGATCCAGTCGAGCTGGGCGTCCGAGGCGTGCTTGTAGAAGGTGACGGCCTGGCCGTCGATGGAGACGTTGAGGATCGGGTGCGCGCCGGCCTTCAGGACTTCCTCGTAGACCGCCAGCAGCAGCGGCTCGGCCGCGCTCTCGCCGTCGATCGAGACGACCTCCCCCTGCTTGACCTCGGTCGAGTAGCCGACCAGGATCTTCGCCAGGCCTTCGACCCTCGGATCTCTCACGTCCCCGCCTCCTCGTGGGCGCGCTCCCGCGCACCGGTCGTCATTGCCATGAACAACGCGTGCAGACGCGAGTCGTCGGTCAGCTCGGGATGGAAGGCGCAGGCGAGGACGTTGCCTCCGCGCACCGCCACCGGGTGCCCGTCGTAGCTGGCCAGCACGTCCACCTCGGGCCCGCAGCGCTCGACCCAAGGGGCGCGGATGAAGACGGCCCGCAGCGGCTCGTCGCCGATGCCCTCGACCTCGAGGTCGGTCTCGAAGCTCTGCAGCTGGCGGCCGAAGGCGTTGCGCCGCGCGGTCGCGTCGAGCAGGCCGAGGTGGGCGTCGTCGCAGACGATCAGGCCGGCGCAGGTGCCGAAGACGGTGCCGCCGCCCCGGCGATGAGCCTCGATCGCCTCCGCCAAGCCCGCCGACTCGATCCCCTTGAGGATCGTCGTGCTCTCGCCGCCGGGGATGACGAGGCCGTCGAGCCCGCGCAGAATCCTCCGGCACCCGCACCTCCCTCGCGTCGGCGCCCAGCTCGCGCAGCTTCTCGAGGTGCGCTTCGAACCCGCCCTGGATCGCCAGGACGCCAATGACCAGATCAGGCACCGCGGTCCTGCAGCAGCGCGTCGGCGGCCGCCAGGTCGGCGATCTCGAGGCCGGCCATCGCCTCGCCGAGCCCGACCGAAGCCGCTGCCACCCGCTCCGGGTCTTCGAAGTGCGTCGTCGCCTCGACGATCGCCTTGGCCCGTCGCTCGGGGTCGGCGCTCTTGAAGATGCCGGAGCCGACGAAGTTGCCCTCGGCGCCGAGCTGCATCATCAGCGCCGCGTCGGCCGGGGTCGCGATGCCGCCGGCGCAGAACATCGGCACCGGCAGACGGCCCTTCTCGGCCACCTCGCGGACCACTTCCAGCGGCGCCCGGTGTTCCTTGGCGGCACCGGCCAGCTCCTCGGGTCCGAGCTGCGCCAGCCGCTTGATGCCGCCGACGATCTCGCGCATGTGGCGGACGGCCTCGACCACGTTGCCGGTCCCCGCCTCGCCCTTGGAGCGGATCATCGCCGCCCCCTCGCCGATCCGCCGCAACGCCTCGCCGAGGTTGGTGGCGCCGCAGACGAAGGGCACCTCGAAGGCGAGCTTGTCGATGTGGTTGCGCTCGTCGGCTGGGGTCAGCACCTCCGACTCGTCGACGTAGTCGACCTCGAGCGCCTGCAGCACCTGCGCCTCGGCGAAGTGCCCGATCCGCGCCTTCGCCATCACCGGGATCGTCACCGCCTCCTGGATCCCCTTGATCATCGCCGGGTCGGACATGCGAGCGACACCTCCGTCGCGGCGAATATCCGCCGGAACCCGCTCCAGCGCCATCACCGCACAGGCCCCCGCCTCCTCGGCGATCCGTGCCTGCTCCGGCGTGACCACGTCCATGATCACGCCGCCTTTCAACATCTCGGCCAGCCCGGTCTTCACGCGCCAAGTCGCTCGCTCGGTCATCGACGCCATCTTACGTGGCGGCGATCCCGTCAGGGCCCGGGAGCTGGCACCACCCCCTCACTCGCAACTCGTCGACGGAGGGCCTTAGTGCTGTCGCCTCTAGGTTGGCTCTCCTCCCGCGCAAAACGTTCGGGGGTGGCACCAGCTCCCGTCCTCAGGCGGTACCCCCGACGTGCAAACAAGGGGCTTCGGGGCGGCAGGTGCCGGTGCCGCCTGTGAACGTTTTGCGCGGGAGGAGTGGAGCTGCTTGCGGCGACAGCAGCAACCTCTCCATCGACGAGTTGCGAGTGAACAGGTGGTACCGGCACCTGCCGTGCGCTGCAGCTACTTCAGTTTGTAAGCCCGGATGCGGTCTTTGTGGGCAGCTTCGTCCCTGGCGTACAACCCGTGGGCGAGGCCTTGAACGAGCGCCATCAGCGCGGTGTTGGAGCGGGCGAAGGAGGGGCTGTTCGACGAGTAGTACAGAGTCTGCTCGGCGTGCTCTCCGACCTCGGAGAGGGAGGCGTCGGAGATTGCCAGGGTCCTCGCGCGGCGGTGCAGGGCCAGTTTCATCGCCCGCAGCAACAGCGGGTGGGCGCGGCCGGAGGAGAGGACGATGACCAGCGTCTCCTCGTCGATCCGGCCCAGCCGCTGCAACGACTCGCCGCCGGTGCTGGCGACGATCTCGGCGCGGATGTCGAGCAGGCTGAGGATGTGGCGCAGGTAGCTGGCGAAGAAGGCCATCTGGTCGACGCCGACGATCACCACGCGCTGCGCTTCGGCCAGCGCCGCGACGGCGCCGTCGACCTGCTCGCGGGTCAGGTTGCGCGCCGTTTCCTCCAAGTTCGCGTGGTCGGCGCTGAGCGACCCCTCCAGCTCGGAGTGGTCGAAGGAGAAGAGGGCGCTGCCGCCGGCGGGCCCGCTGCCGGCCACCGCGGCGGTGCGGTACTCCTCGATCGCGGACTGCTGCAGCTCCGGGTAGCCCTCGAAGCCGAGGGCCTGGGAGAAGCGCACCACCGTCGATGACGAGGTGCTCGCTCTCCGGGCCAGCTCCTCGGCGGTGAGGAAGGCCGCCTCGTCGAGGTGGTCGACGATGTAGCGGGCGACGTCTTTCTGGGAGCGCGAGAACTCGTCGAAACGCTCCTGGATGTACTCGGAAAGGCTCTTGAGCTGGGGGGATTTGGTTGCGGTCTTGGTCACGGCGGTCCATTTCGCCGGGCCCGGTGCTTTCCCTTCCGATCTGGTTGTATGCAGCGCGATATGACCCTCGAGCAGGCCCTCCGCCTCACCAATCGCAACATGGTCGCCTTCGACCTCGTCCTCGGCTCGGCGGCGATCGCCGCGCCGGAGGCGACGCTGCGGGTGCTGGGCCACGACGAGCCTTCGCCCGACGCGGCACACCTGTTCCGCCGCTGCGGGCCGATCTGGCTCACCTTCGCCGCCGCCCACGCGCTGGCTGCCACTCGCGGAGAGCGCGAGGACTGGTGGGCGCTGGCCTGGCTGCGTGGGACCGAGATCGCGACCGATGCCCTCTGGGCCGGGTCGCCCGCCGTCAGCCGCCCCGGCGCCAAGCTCGGACTCCGCCTTGCCGGCGTCGCCAACCTGGCGATGGCAGCCGGCTTCGCCTGGCTCTCGAAACGATGAGCGAGAGCGCCGGGCAGCCCAGCAAACGCTGGAGCCTGCGCGGACGCGACGAGGAAGGCAACGAGGTCTGGCTGATCCGCAGCTTCGGCCAGAAGCTCTACCGCTGTCCGGGCTGTCACGGCGACATCGCGATCGGCAGCGAGCACACCGTCGTCCAGTACGTGCTGCGCCTGGGCGGGACCGAACACCATCACTGGCATCGCCAGTGCGCCGAGGAAATGCTGATGCCGGACCTGCGCGACCTGAAGCGGGTGCCCGCCTCACAGTCGTCCCAGTCGAAGCTCGAGGCCCGCGGCCGGCGCCCGTCGGGCCGTCGCCCCCGCTGACCTTTTGGCCGACGGGACGAAAACGGAAGCCGGAGTGCCGTTTTCGGCCCGTCGGCGGCTTGTCGGGCTCTACGGTCGGATCGGCCGCACTTACCTGGCCTGGGCGCGGGTGCTGCTGCCGCTGGCGGTCGCCGTCTTCGTCCCGCTCGGCCTCGTCCACGCGATTCCGGTCCACGTCGAGGCGACCTCCTTCGACCTCGACGGCGGCATCAAGGTCTTCGGCGCCGCCCTGGCGCTGCTGCTGTTGACGATGACCGGGCTGCTCGGGGAGATCTTCTACACGGGGGCGGTCGCCATCGCGCTCACCCACCCCCACGGCGGCGAGCCGCCGTCGCTGCGCGAAGTCGCTCGCATGGTCGACTACCGCACCCTGATCGTCGTCGACTTGGTCTTCGGCGTCCTCGTGGCAATCGGCTTCGTGGCCCTCGTCGTCCCCGGGATCCTTGCCTTCGTCTATCTCAGCCCGGCGGCGCCGGTGGTCGAGATCGAGCACCGCGGCGTCCGCGCCGCCCTCGCCCGCAGCGTCCGCCTCGTCCGCGGCCGCTTCTGGTATGTGCTGGCGGCGCTGGTGCCGATCGAGATCGCCAGCGACGCCGTCGGCGGCGCCGCCACGCACCTCGTCTACGACCTCTTCGGCGACTCGGTCCTCGCCGCCTGGCTTACCGACACCGCCTCCAACATCCTCCTCACCCCGATATTCGCGGTCGCCGTCGTGCTGCTGACGCTCGACCTGATCGTCGAGAAGGACGGCGCCAGCCCGCGGCTACACTCGGCTCCGCCAAGCTCATGAGCACCGCTTCGATACTCGCCGACTTCTGGAACGACCAGAATCCTGGCCGAAGAAAAGCAGGGGCTCTTCCTGGTGCTGGCGGGCTTCCTCCTCTCATTCGCGTTCATCCGCATGAGCACGCGGCTGATGCGCAGCCCGCGGGTGTCCTGGTGGCCCGGCAGCGTCGTCAGCGAGAGCGGCGTCCACCTGCACCATCTCGTCTTCGGAATTGTGACGATGATGATCGCCGGCGCCGTCGGCTTCTCCGTCCTCGGCGACAGCCCCTACGCCGAGATCTGCGCTTTCGCTTTCGGCGTCGGCGCCGGGCTGACGATCGACGAGTTCGCGCTCTGGGTGTACCTGGACGACGTCTACTGGGCGGAGGAGGGACGGGTCTCGATCGACGCCACGACGATCGCCGCCGCGACGATGGGCTTGATCCTGCTCGGCTTCAGCCCCTTCACCTTCGAGACCGGCTCGCTCGACCAGACGATCGGCAGCGCCGTCACCGCTCTGGTCGTCTTCGGCACGGTCACCGTCTGCTTCGCCAAGCAGCGGCTGCTGCACGGGACGATCGGCTTCTTCGTCTTCCCGGTCGCGCTCTACGGCGCCGCCCGGCTCGGCAAGCCCGGCTCGCCCTGGGCTCGCCGCCGCTACGGGGAGCGGCGCCCGGCGAAGCAGGAGAAGGCGGAGGGGCGCTTCCCGCCCGACCGCCGCACCGAGCGCTTCAAGAACGCCTTCCGCGACATCGTCGGCGGCAAGCCGAGCGAGGGTTTAGCGGACCTACGCCGCTTGGCGGAAGACTCTACTCGCCGATCGCCTTGATCACCAGCCGCTTCGGGCGGCGGCCGTCGAACTCGCAGTAGAAGACCTGCTGCCAGGGGCCGAGGTCGAGGCGGCCGTCGGTAATCGGCACGATCGCCTGGTGGTGCACGAGCAGGTTCTTGAAGTGGGCGTCGCCGTTGTCCTCGCCGCCGCGGTGGTGACGGTAGTCGCCGCCCTCGGGCAGCAGTTCCTCGGCCACCTCGTTGACCGACGGCTTCCAGCTCGGCGGTGCGATCTTGTCGAGCCACTCGAGGGTGTCCTCGTGCAGCCCCGGCTCGTCGTCGTTGATCCAAACGCCGGCGGTGATGTGCATCGCCGATACCAGCACCATGCCCTCGGCGATCCCGGCCTCGTCGACCGCCGCCTGCACGTCCTCGGTGATCCGGATCAGCTCGCGACGCTCGCCGGTGTTGAAGGTCCTGTAGACGGTGTTCGACTTCATCTGCGCCCTCCCTCGGGGGCGATTGGCTGACCTGGCCAGTACGGCCACTCCTCGAACGCGTGGCAGCGGCCGTCGGCGTCGAGCTTGACGATCCAGAGGTCGAGGTACTCGGCGGGTCGCAGCTCGCCGTAGTGCACCTCGACGCGGACGACGCCGGTATCGCCGTCGACGGCGACGATCTCGTGGTTCATCTCGAACGGCTCCTCGGCATCCTCGCGCTCGCGCTCCCATAGCTCGCCGATCGCGGCCTGGCCGCGGACGATCTCCGCATACGGCGACATTCGGTAGGTCGCGTCTTCGGTGAAGAGCTCCTGGAGCGGCTCGACGCCCGCCGTCCGCCAGGCCCGCTCGTAGGCGGCAACCCAAGCCTCGATCTCGGCGCGGTCGGCGATTCGCCTAGCCCCTGCTCGCGCTGCAGACGGCGAACCCGATCTCCCGCGCGAGCCTTTCGCGCAGCGGGTCCTCGGCGTCGCGCCGGTCGCGCGCAGCGTCGATCCCGGACACGTCGCCATCTCGTGCGGCTGCGAGCGCCTGCCGGTCGGTCGCGTAGACCCTTTTCTGCGCCTCGACGTATTCCCCGTAGACCTCGGCGAGCCGCGGGGGCGGCTTCAGTCCGCTCAATCCCCGGACGCGCTCTCTCGCGAACCGGACGAGGGCTTCCGCATAGGGGACGTCCGCCGAGTACTCGCTTTCGAGATCGCGAACTTCCAGGTAGCGGCGCCGGCTCTCCTCGCAGATCGCGTCCGCTTTGGCGATCAGCTCCGACCTGGTCAGCGATTCGGGCTTGGGCTCAGACCGGGTCCCATCGCCCCGCGCATCCTGCTTGCTCGCCTGCGAACCGCCGCCGGCCGCCGCCGGCGGCTCGGAGTCGCCACCCCCACCGAACGCCACGACAGCGAGGACAACGGCAACGATCGCCGCCAGTCCGGCCAGAATGGCGAGACGGCGGCGGCCGGCGAGCCGCGCGGGAAAGGGCAACGACGGCTTCGGGCCGGGAAGCCGGGCCGTCTCCGTCTCGGCGTCCTGGCCCTGCGACTCCCCGATCGCCGCGGCGCCCGTCGCCACGGTGCGCTCCGGCAGCGTCGGCCGCTCGCCGCTCAACGCCGCCACGGCGGCCCGGCCCAGATCGCCGGCGGAGGGGTAACGGTCTCCCGGCTCCTTCGACATCGCCCTGATGACGACGTCGTCGAGCGCCATCGACACCTCCGGCACGTACAGCGAAGGCGCCGGCGGCGGGTCGTTGAGGTGGGCGTAGAGGCGGGCGGCCTCGCCGTCCTTCGGAAAGGGAACCTCGCCGGTCAGCAACTTGAAGAGCAGGCAGCCGAGCGCGTAGACGTCGACCCGCGCGTCGATCTCGCCGCCCGAGATCTGCTCCGGGGCAACGTAGTCGAGGGTGCCGACGAAACGCCCGGTCTGGGTCAGGCCCGACTCGGTGGCGACGTTGCGGGCGACGCCGAAGTCGGTGATGTAGGCGTGATCCTCGCCACCGACACCGGCGAGCAGGACGTTGGCGGGCTTGACGTCGCGATGGACGAGGCCGGCGGCGTGGATCGCGTCGAGCCCGTTGCCCACCTGGGCGATCAGGGCCGCGGCAAGGGCGGGGTTCAGCCGGCCTTCGCGGGCGATCCGCTTGCCGAGATCGAAACCGGAGACATAGCGCATCGCAATGAAGGGGACCCCGTCCTCCTCGCCGGCGGCGTAGATCGGCACCACGTTCGGGTGCTCGATCGAGGCGGCGATCCTCGACTCCTCGGCGAAGCGGCGGGCGAAGACCTCATCGGCCGCCGCCTCAGGGGCGATCAGCTTCAGCGCAACGTGGCGCTCGAGCCCCGGCTCCATGGCCAGGTAGAGGACCCCCATCCCACCCCGGCCGAGCAGTCGCTCGATCCGGTAGCCGGCGAATCGATCTCCCTCGGAGAGCTCGATCAAGCGCGGGCCGTCGACCATGGCCGGACTCTAGCCCGGCGCCACGCCTTAACCGAAGCTCCTCGGGAACCCCCAGCGTGCCCGAATACACTTGCCGAGGGGTCCAATGAAGCGGCTGGCGCTCATAACCATTGTCTGCGGGGCGACGCTGCTGCTCGCCGGAGTCGCCCACGGCGAGTCCGAACGCGTCGGCAACATCATCGTCACCTTCGACGGTCGCTTTGCCCCCCATGCGCTGCCCCGCGATCGCGAGGCTCCCGTCACCGTCGACATCAGCGGCACCCTGAGGACCGCCGACGGCGAACGGCCGCCGCCGCTTCGCAGCATGTCCTTCGCTGTCGATCGGCACGGGAAGCTCTCGGCGCGGGGCCTGCCGGTCTGCTTGCCCGGCCGACTCGAGTCGACTTCTTCCAGCGAGGCGCTCTCCCGCTGCCGTAAAGCACTGGTCGGAAAGGGCGGCTTCGGCGCGAAAGTCGACTTCCCGGACCTCAAGTTCCCGGTCGAGGGCAGGCTGCTCGCCTTCAACACCCGCGCCCGGGGTCGCCCTGCAATCGCCCTTCACATCTACGGCTCGACTCCGGTCAAAGTGACTTTCGTGCTGATCCTCCACATCCACCACCCTTCCAGGGGCACTTTCGGCACGGTTCTCTCGACCCGGATCCCCAAGCTCGCGGCGGATCTCGGCTACGTCACCGACTTCTCGCTTTCCTTCGGCCGCCGCTACCGCCATCGAGGCGAGCCCCGCAGCTTCATCAGCGCCCGCTGTGCAGCGCCAGCCGGGTTCCCCGGCGCGCTCTTCAACTTCGTCCGCGGCAGCTTCACCTTCGCCAACGGGAAGACGGTGACGACGACGCTGGCTCGCGACTGCGTTGTGCGCTAGGACAGGCCCTTAGAGTGCACTGACTCCAAGATGTGCCGACACCCACGGCTCATCTGACCTCCATCTTGCGGGCACCGTAGACGATGTCCGCCGGGATCTGGCCGGCTGTCAGCCGGCCGTGGTGGATGCGCTCGAAGTTGTAGAAGCGCAGGTACTCCTCAAGGTCGCGTCTGAGGCTGGAGAGCGCAGGGTGGAGGTAGCGGGCAAAGGAAGGTCGCCAGCACTCGTCGAGGATCGTGCGGTGAAGCGCCTCGACGTTGCCGTTGGTCTGCGGGCGACCGGCGCGAATTCGGGTGTGCCGCGCCTTCAGCCGGGCAACGGTCTCTGAGAACTCGCCCTTGAACTCGTTGCCGTTGTCGGAGAGGAAGCGCTCCAAGTGCCAACCGGCCTCGCGCAGGTCCTTGGCGACTCGCCGGGCGAGCTTGGAGGTCTGCTTGGCGCTGGGGTTAGCGGGCTTTCCTTCCTTGCAGACCACCAGCTCCGCCCATGCATAGGAGGAGGCGACGTCGATCGCGGTGAGCTGCCAGATCGATCCCTGGGTGCCCTGCAGGCGGCCGACGTAGAAGCAGTCGATCCCGACCAGCTCGCCGGGGCGGGAGACGTCGATGTGGCGCTCTGGGCCGGGATCCCGCGGCGGCTCATAGGGAGCGGCGTAGCCGGCGATCAACCCCAGTCGTTTGGCGCGGGTGTTGAGGCCGTGGCGGGAAAGCACCTTCCAGACCCCGTTGGGGGAGACGACGATGCCGCCCCAGCGGGGACGGGCGAGCTCTGAAGCGACACGCTTTGGCCCCAGCCCAGGATGGCCCAGCGAGAAGGCGACGATCCGCTCCTCGACCATCTTCGAGAGCTGGTTGGGCATCCGCGGCGCCCGCCGCTCCCTGGGCCGCAGCATCTCCAGACCGTGGCGGTCGACCGCTCGCTTCCAGGCGTAGTAGGTCGAGCGGTGCACCCCGAAGCGCCGGCAGGCCTGCGCGACGCTTGTGCGGGCGGCCTCGGCGAAGAGGGCTTGGCGATAGCCGAACAGCACGTCATCCTTGGTCATGCGACTCCCTTTCTGAACTTCATTGGCGTGAAGCCAGGAGCCTGAGTCGCAGCGCGGACAGCCCCCGACCCAGCTGGGTCGGGGGCTGTCTCGCTTGAAGGGCTATCGACCTCCCGGGAAGTGTCGGGAGAACTTGGAGTCAGCGCACCTTAGAGGCCGAGGCCGCCGACTCCCCGCTCGTCCCAGCCGAGATGGTGCGCCAGCTCATGGCGCAGGGTTCGCTCCACCTGCCGCCCCAGCAGCTCGCGATCGTGGCCGAAGTCGCGCTCGAGCGTGTCGCGGTAGATGACGATCCGGTCCTCGTACCCTTCTCGCGCGACCCCGTCGCCGAAGTACTGGCCGTAAGCGCGATCCTCGATCCCACGATCGGAGACGACGACCGGCACCTTCTCCAGCAGCTTCTGGAAGTCCTCGGGAAGGGCGTCGATCGCATCGGCGACCAGGGCTTCGAATTCGTCTGGCTCGGATTTGTTTCCCACGAATTGAGGGTACGCGGTGGCTTTGCGAGAAATCCGCCAACATTTCGACCAATCGTCCGCAGCTCTTGCAAATCGGGCGATCGGTGCCGATCAGAAAATCATGTCGAGCCTTGGCTGGCGAATTTGGGATGCCGTCGTCGGGCCGAGCGGCTGGCGCTCGGTGATCGGGCCGCTCGTCTTCGCGCTGCTGGGCATCGTCCTTCTTATCTACAACCATCTCAATCAGCGCGTCACCGACGTCATCTTCTGGCTGACTCTGGGCCTGATCGTCACTGTCTTCGCGCGGATGCTGGAAACCAACCGCCGGCAATCGCAGGCGCTGGAGGAACAGGCGCACGAGGCTCTCAACGACCGCGTCACGGGCCTCCCCAATCGCCGCCAGCTCGACGCCGACATAGAGGCGATGACCGCCAGGCCCGGCGAGCGTCGGGTGCTGGTCTTGCTTGAGCTGGAGGGCCTGCAGACCTACGGCGATCGCCTTGGCTACGCGGCCGGCGATGAGCTGCTGCGGCACTCGGCGCGGAACCTGGTCGAGGCGACCCTGCCGCTGGGAGGAGTTGCGTACCGCTTCGGAACGGCTCGCCTGGCTGCGCTCGTGCCGTACGACGAGCGCCGGCGCGGCGAGGTGATCCTGGCTGTCACCGATTCGCTGCGCGATCAGGACGCCGATCCGGCGATCGGCCGCTCCTACGGCGAGGTCGCGATTCCCGACGAGGCGGCGGACGCCGAAGTCGCCTTTCAGCTCGCCGGGCAGCGATTGGAGGCGCACCGCCAGCGGCAGCATCGCTCCGCCCGGCGTCAAGCGCACGCCGTGCTGATGGCGGCCCTCAGCGCGCGCCGGCCCGAGCTGCGCGATCACCTGCGCACCGTCGCCTACCGGGCGATCTCACTGGCAAGGCGCCTCGACATGGGAATCGCGGAGATCGACGACGTCGCGCTGGCGGCCGAGCTGCAGGACGTCGGCCTGCTTGCCGTGCCAGAAGCGGTACTCGAGAAGGAAGCGCCCCTCAGCGAGGCCGAGACCGCGATGGTCCACAGCCATACCGCCGAGGGCGAGCGGATCATCGCCGCGGCGCCGGGGCTGGCCTCGGTGGCAGGCTTGGTCCGCTCCAGCGCCGAGCGCTACGACGGCAGCGGCTACCCGGACGGGCTCGCCGGCGAGGCGATACCTCTTGGGGCCCGCATCATCGCCGTCGCGGTGGCCTTTGCGGCCTTGACCGCCCAGCGGCCCTACCGTCCGGCTCTGAGCCCGAGCGAGACCCTGGCCGAGCTGCGGCGTTGCTCCGGCAGCCAGTTCGACCCGCGCGTGGTCGAGGCCCTCGGCCAGGATCTGGCCGAGGAGGCGGCGCCGGTCGGCCCCGACACCGCCGTCAGCACGCCTGTCTAGGGCGAGTACCGGTCCACTTCTTCTTCGGCCTTTTCGATTCCCTCTTCGGCTTCCTTGGTGGCGTCGTCGACCTTGCCTTCCGCTTCAGCCTTGCGCTTGCTCGCTTCTTCTTCGGCCTGTTGGACGCCCTTGCTCACTTCGCCCTTGCCGCTTTCGACGCCTTCCTCTGCCTGTTCGGCTCCTTCTTCAAGCCCCTGCTTTGCCTGGTTCGCGCCTTTTTCGAGGCCCTGCTTGGCTTCGTCGAGGCCCTGTTCGATGCGATCCTGCGCCTCGCTCGTATCGTTGTCGCTGTCCCCGCAACCGACCCAGGCGATACCTGCGACCCCGATCGCCAGCACGACTGCAATCGCCCGCACCCAGCTTCGCTTCAGACCGTCTTCGGACACAACCGCTCCTCTCGTCTCGTCACCTGACACCACGCTTACCCGATCTTCGCATCCGAGCGCGACGACGACCACTCCGTCGCTCCTAAGATCGGAGCGTGCCCGAGCTCCACGTCCTCCGCGTCTTCGTCAACGAGGACCGCGAATGGGGCAACGCGCTCGGAGTCGTCCTCGAAGGCTCGGCGGTAGCGGAGGACGACCGGCAGCGCATGGCGGCCGAGCTCGGCTTCAGCGAGACGGTCTTCGTCGAGGACCGCGAGGCGGGTCGGATCCGCATCCACACCCCGGCTGTGGAGCTGCCATTCGCGGGCCATCCGACCGTCGGCACGGCCTGGCTGCTGGCGCAACTCGGAGAGCCCGTGGCGACACTGCAGCCACCGGCGGGCGAGGTGGCGGTTCGGTTCGCCGACGGGGTCACCTGGATCGCCGCCCGGCCCGAGTGGTCGCCGCGGTTCGATTACCGGCAGCTGGCCAGCCCCGCCGAGGTGCGCGCGCTTGGCGGTCCCAGCAGCGCCGAGGACGTCTACGCCTGGGCCTGGATCGACGGGGCCGCGGGAACGATTCGCGCCCGCTCGTTCGTGCCTGGCGCGGGCATCGTCGAGGACGAGGCCACCGGGTCGGCGGCTTTGACGCTCTGCGCTCAACTCGGCCGCCCGATCGCGGTTCACCAAGGCCACGGATCGGTTCTGCTGGCCCAGCCCACGGTTGAGGGCTGGGCCGAAGTCGGCGGCCGGGTCGTTCTCGACGAGGTGCGAGAACGCTGAGCCCGGCGGTGAGCGCGATGCCCCAGCGGCCGGCTAAGCCTCGGTGGGTTCCATCGGGTGCAACTCGCCCTTGAGTAGAGCCTCGGTGCGCAGATGCCCGATCGCCTGGTACTCGGCGGAGCCGATCATGTCGAGGAAGGCCTGCCGGCTGGGATACTCGACCAGGACGACGAGGTCCCACGAGTCCTCGCCCAGCAGCACAGAGGCAGGCTGACCGAGGAAGACGATCCGACCCCCCGCTTTCTCGAGCAGAGGCGCGACAGCGGCTCCGTATTCCTCGTACCGCTCGCGGCCACCCTCGGGACGGAAGGCGAGCAGGTTTAACATCACCACCGGGTCGCTCTCGCCCGCTCGCCCGGCGAAAGCTGCAAACCCCTCCTGGCTCAGCTGCTCGGCCTCGGTCACAGTGTCCATCCGAGCCTCACGAGTCCCGTCTCCCACAGTCCGGCAAGCATAGAGATGAGCCTTGCGCCGCGCCGCAACAATTGGTTGGGCGGCGGTTTGAGCATTCAAACCATCCCCGGAGACCGCAGAGCCGGGTCGACCAAGGAGGCAACTTGATGAGGTGTCGACAGCGACACGAAGGCGGCGACACGGCCACTGTGGCCGTGAGACAGGGCGCGCTGGGCCGATTTGCCGTTCTGGCAATCGCCGCGACGAGCGCCTGGGCGCTACTGGCGTGCACGGTCGCGCAAGCCGCGACGATCACCGTCGGGAGCGTTCTGCCGCCGGGCTCTGTCGCCACCGAATTCGGACAGGTGCAGACCCAGTTCAACACCGCGCTGCCGGAGAAAGGCGCCAACCTGGTCTCGCCGGTGACCGGCACGATCGTGCGCTGGCGCGTACAGAACGCCGAAGGGGGCCCCTTCTACCTGCGGGTCCTGCGGCCGAACGGCTCGGGGGCGTACACCGCGGTCGGCGCCAGCAACCCGGCGACGCCGTCGGGCCTCGGAGTCCAGACCTTCACGGCCAACCTGCCGATCCGCGCCGGCGACCTGATCGGAGTCGACCCGACCAACAACGGCGACAAAATCGGGGTCGCCGAAGTGCCGGGCGCGAGCTTCGGCTTCATCTTCCCGCCGCCCTTCGACGCGGCGACCGTAGCCCCAAGCGGCACGGTTGCGGGCAAAGAGATCCTGCTCAACGCCGAAGTCCAGCCGGCCCCCGCGATCACCTCGATCGCCCCCAGGCGCGGTCCGGTCACCGGCGGCACCAAAGTGACGATCACCGGCACGGACCTGACCGCGGCAAGCGCCGTCAAGTTCGGCGCCACCGCGGCGACCGGCTTCACGGTCGATTCGGAAACTCAGATAACCGCCATCGCCCCGCGAAGCAAAAAGGCGGTTCGGTCGACGTCACCGTGACCACTCTGGCCGGCACCAGCCCGACGGTCAGGAACGATCGATTCACCTACGAGGGCTGCGTCGTCCCCAAGCTCAAGGGCAAAGGGCTGAAACCAGCCAAGAAAGCCATCCGCCGTGCCGACTGCAAAGTCGGCGCCGTCAAATACCGCAAAGGAAAACCGGGCAAGGTGGTCCGCCAGAACCCGCAACCCGGCAAAGTCCTGGCTCCGGGCGCCAAAGTGAAGCTCACCGTAGGTAAGTAGGAGCTCTGTCTCCGGGGTGCCGCCGACTCGGCGGCACCCCGGGCCCAGTCCAGGGTCTTGAACTTGCCGTCGCGGCACTTCTATGGGGCGGGCAGGACTCGAACCTGCGACCGACGGATTATGAGTCGCGCCGGAAGCTGTCCATGGAGCCGAATCTGGCCCGATAGAGCGAATCACGTCCAAGGAGTTCGGCTGAGTTCGGTGGAGTCGGGGACCAATTTCGGGACCAAGTTTTCGGCGACCCTTTCAGACCAGGCCAGCTCGTCGTCCTTCTCGGCGACGGCGTGCTGAGAAACGTTCTCCCTCCGCTTCGGCGAACTACGCGGCGATTGGATGGCCGCCCGAGTCGCGCGCCTCGATATGAGCGCGAGGCGGCAGCTGCAAGGTCCCCTGGTCAAGTCGCTTGAAGCGAAGCAGGAGCGCCGCAACAGCGCGCGACCAGCGCGCGAAGCCATGCGCTTGCTCAGGCTGAACGAGAAGCTCGTGTCCATCGGCGTAGACGATCACGACGGGATCGCCGTCGAACAACGCACGGGTCGCCATCTCCCCTTGATGGGGATTGTCGGCCGAGATGAAGTGCGCTCGATTGGGGTAGCGAGCGGCCATGCCTTCATCTTCGATGCCGGCGAGAACCCTCTCGGTCGCGGGATCGATATTGGCGTCGTGACTCATGACTCCCGCCATTGTCTCACGATCTCCGGAGCCTCCGTCTTGGCTTTCCTGATTGCCGCCGCCATCGCCTCGTTGGAGGAGCTGAACTCCAGAATGGCCGGCGCCTGCTTTCCACCAGCCCGCGTGTACTCGTGCTCGTGGTGCTCATCGACCACATCGGCGTTGCGGCGGAGGGGCGCTGCGCCGATACCGGATGCGGATACCTAGCTCCACATCAATGGAGATCTCTCGCTCTGTCGGGACCACAGACAGAGGCTTTCAAAGCCTCCGGCGCGAAATGGGGGCGATGAGCCCTCTACCATCAAGGCGACGAGAAGCACGCCACTATTGATCAACCACTGAAAAGCGATCGCTTCATGGAAAAGCTGGAGCGCAGCAAATTTACCCGAGCCGGAGAAGTCGCAAACGAGCGACTGGTCGAGGCCGTGCTCGATCCTGACCGCTATCCCGAGGGAACCACTTTCATCGCCGCTGACCAGGAGGGCTTCGACTCGATCCTTGCTGAAGCAATGGCAGAGCATCGGCCGGTCGCAATCTTCTTCCCCAACGGTGACGAGATCGTCACCGCCTGAGCGCCCATCTCCCTCTTCCCTATGGGGCGGGCAGGACTCGAACCTGCGACCGACGGATTATGAGTCGCGCCGGAAGCTGTCCATGGAGCCGAATCTGGCCCGATAGAGCGAATCACGTCCAAGGAGTTCGTCTGAGTTCGGTGGAGTCGGGGACCAATTTCGGGACCAAGTGAACCCTTCGACCCCTGCCTAGGGCAGATCGAGCAACTCCAGGCTGAGGAGGTCGCCAACGAACTGCTCGAGAGGCGCCGCCCGGCTGTTGACTTCCTCCCTCGTCGGCCTTGGGAAATGCCCATGGAAGAGGCGGCTGCGAAGTGTGTAACAGCTCGTAAAGAAATCGTCGGGTAGTTCATTCAAATATCGCCGGTCGCCCAAGCGGTTCGCCAGCTTGCGGCCAGCTTGGCCAATCGATTCTTCCCGTACCCAACACAGGGTGCCGATGATTGAATTGATTTCTTTCGACGGAAGATCAGATTCCCGAGTCTCGGCGATGAGACAATCCACGTGGTTACGAATGGCATCCGGTCGCGGTTCAGGCTGAATTAGGGTCTCGACCGCCATCATCAGCATGGCGAAACGGGCGTCGGCCGAGGACTCTGAGAACGACGCGCTATACAAGTCGTAGGCCAATCCTTCTTTAGCTCCCATCACCAGGCCACGCTCAAGGGCCGCTGCTAGGGCAGCGAGCAGTCGATCCGTATTCCTTCCGACACTGATACCGCCGACGTCGATCCTTGCGAACCGGGCTGGCGGTTCGCACTCAAAGACAGAAATTCCATGCACATCGTTCAGAACGCGCTGGCCGGTATCCCCTTCCAGCCATTTCAGTCCGTGCGTCGTAAGCGCGCTCGTTGGCGCTCTCCCTCCGAAGTCAGCCCCAATGTTTACCCGGGAAAAGGCCTTTTGGAGAATCCCTTTCCAGCGCTGCGCAGCCTCTTCCGCTTCAGCCTCCGTATCAAATGGCCGACCGAGAAGCACGAGGTCTGTCGCATCCTTGAGTTGGGTGTCCTCGCCTCGCGGCTTGAGCCTGATCTCCTTGCCTTCCACTGGATCACCGATGACCAGATGGTCTGCCGAGGAAGCAATCGTTACCCGCGCACCAAGCCGAAAGCGAATGCGAAAGCAGATCATCGAGATTATTGGAACAGATCGCTGGAAGTTTTTGGACTAGCCTCCGAGATTCGACGACGAGTCAGGCGCCCAGCGCCGTGAGCTGAGCATTCGCCCAATCTCCGACTTCGTTGACCCGTGCCATCGTCGCTTCACGGTCGAGTGGCTCCCCGTCGAGGAGATCCTCGTAGCGCAGGGAACGGCAAAGATCGTCAACTCATCGAGCCGACCGCGAGGCAGAGGCAGCTCGGCACCGTCTTCCTCGAGCAGCGCTCCTAATCGGTCAAGGTCATGGATTCGCGTCTGGCGCAGCCGGCGGGCCGCCATCACAGCCTTCAGCCACTTCTCGACCGCCTGCTGCGCGTGAAAGCCAATGATGTCGTCGGCGATCTCTGGGTCCGCAGCAAACTTGCGTGCGGCCGTTGCATCCGCCTGCGCCTTGTGTGCGAGGCGCTCTGCCAACTCGGCGGCATCACGCTTCGGCAAGAACCCGCCCTCCGGTCAGCGCCTCGTTCAGCATCGTGCCTTCGAAGTGACCCCATTCTTCAACATGCTGGGCACTCACAACAACGAGATCGATTGCCGCTTCAAGCCCTCGCAGCTCTTCGCGAAGGCGCACGAACTCCTTGCGCCTGCTCTCAATCTCCGGCTCGATCACGAGCAAGTCGAGATCGCTGTCAGGGCCGGCTTCACCTCGGGCGTGAGAGCCGAACAAGATCACCCGGGCATCGGGTGCGGCCGCGGAAAGTCGACGTCCAGCCTCCGCGATCAGATTCTCGGCACTCGTCGGCATATCCAAGAGAATCGTAGTCGCCTCCTCTGACGACCCCGCCGTCGAACCTTCGACCGACGGATTATGAGTCGAGCCGGAAGCCGTCCATAGAGCCGAATCTGGCTCGATAGAGCGAATCGTGTCTAGGGAGTTCGTCTGAGTTCGGTGGAGTCGGGGACCAATTTCGGGACCAAGTTTTCCGCGCTAGGGAGCAGCTCATTGTCTGTCCTCTCATCCGGCCGCCCTGCGAGGCTCAACGCCATGCCGAGGATCAGCAGCTTCTACGGGATCGTGATCTGGATGTACTTCGACGAGCCCCAGCATGAGGGCCGGCCGCACTTCCACGCCACCTACGGCGACGACGAGGCCTCGTTCGACATCGGCGACATCGAGTTGATCGCGGGAGGGCTGCCCCGTCGCGCCCAGAAATTGGTGACCGAATGGGCGAAAGAGCATCAAAAGGAGCTGTGGCAGAACTGGAATTTGGCTCGCGAGCACAAGCCGCCACGCGCGATTGATCCCCTGGGGTGAGCCCTCTACCATTAAGACCATGAGAAGCACGCCAATGCTGGTCGAAGCGACGCCCACGGAGGGCCATGCCGTCCACGTGCGCTTTGAGGATTCAACGAGCGCCGATGTCGACCTCTCCTACCTGCTCGATTACGGTGGCATCTTCGAGCCGTTGCGCGACCCCGAGTACTTCCGCCAGCTCACGGCCGATCCGGATGCCGGCACGATCGTCTGGCCCAACAAAGCTGACATCGCGCCCGAGACGCTCTACGCGCACGCTCAGCGCCACACCGGCGCGGCTGCATAGCTGCCCAGCCAGAGCTACCGGGAGCATCGCTCAGAGAGCGCAAAAGGTGCGATCAAATCGCACCGCCACGTCCATCGACGCTACCTGTGGCCGCCGCCGAGCTAATTGCTAGCGTCGAATCATGGGCGGAGTTGCAAAACGCACTCGAGGAAGAATCCGACTTGGATGAAGCCACCAAACTATGGGTAAGCGAGCAGCTTGCCCTCTTGCAAAACCCTGGAGTTCACCGACGAAAAAGCGCAGAAACGGCTCTGGGAGAATCTCCGGGAGCATGCCCCTCAACTTTGGAAGCACGAGCGCACGCAGCGGATCATCGACACGCTGATTAGCGCCGGTGTCAAGTCAGCAATCGGCGGACCGTAGAAAATGGGGCGGGAAGGACTCGAACCTTCGACCGACGGATTATGAGTCCGCTGCTCTAACCAACTGAGCTACCGCCCCTCGGACGCGAGCGTAGCGCGATTGGGGAAGCTTGAGGGGTCGTCAGGCGCTGAAGAGCTGGGCGAGGGAGCGGCCAACGTCGGGGGGCTCCTCTTTGCCTTCGGCGGCGGCTGCGGCGCCGTCGGAGAGGGCCTTGGCGGCGTCGGCGATCTGGTGGGAGCGGCCGCCGCGGAGGACGCCGGTGTCCTTGGCTTCGGCGAGGTCGGATTCCATCAGGCCGGCCAGCTCGGCGAGGCGGCGAAGGCCGACGGCGCCGGCGGTGCCCCGCAGGGCGTGGGCTTCGGCGCGCAGGGTCTCGAAGTCTTCGGTCTCGGTGGCCAGTCCGGCCGCGATCACGTCGCAGCGTCGCTTCGCCTCCTCGGCGAAGGACTTGAGGAGCTCGGAGTCGGGAGCGGCCTGCTCGTTCATCGGCCGGTCACTTCCTCGACGGCGCGCGTCAGTTGCTCGGGGCCAAAGGGGCCCTCCAGCGCGGTCCGGATCGTGCCCTGGCGGTCGATCACGAACAGCCACGGCTCGCTCGGCAGCCGGAAAGCCCTCACTTGCTGCCTGACGCCCTTGTTCGGGTCGTTGTCGTTGAAGATCTCCATGTGGATGAATGCCGCCTCGTCGTCGCCCGTCTCTTTTACCTGCTCAGCCACGTCGACAACCGGCCCGCAGACCCGACTCTGGCAGAACTGGGGGGTCGCAAACAAGAGGACGACCGGCTCCTTTCCCAGAACCTCCGCGAAATCGACCTGGTTCTGGGTGTCCGGGGGGATCCGGGTGGTGACCTGGGAGAGGTCCCCACCGACGTCCTCGGCAGTTGGGGTGTGGATCGGCGGCGCCTTCTCCCCCACCCGCGGGATGCGGGCGAATTCGCCGACCACGGCGCTCGGCAGCAGCGTGCCGGTCATTTCGTCGCCTTCCTTGACCAGGGCGGCAATCCGCCACTCGCCGTCGGTGGGGAAGTCCAGCTCGGTCACGTAGACGGTCGCCGGCGCGTCGGGGTCGTTGGCGG
Organism: uncultured Solirubrobacterales bacterium; assembly: GCA_963703235.1. GTDB lineage: Bacteria > Actinomycetota > Thermoleophilia > Solirubrobacterales > 70-9 > VRUE01. Next base: position 1,002,279 of record OY969802.1, read on the forward strand.
TGGTCTGGGCGCGGAAGGCGGACTCGGTTCCGATGCTTTCGATCGCCGCCGGGAAAGGCCCCATCGCCGGTGCTTCGAGCGCTTCCCGGCGTGCTCTTGCGACCGAGCCCTTGGAACCGCCGTCACCGCCGCCGCCCGCATCTTTCGTCGCCGGCACCCGGGCGATGTATAGGGCAACTTCGGCATCCGAGACCGGCGTGCGATCGGGCTCGAAGACGCCGAACGCGTAGCGGTTCTCGCCGCGGTAGAAGACCATCCCCGCCGGCGAGACGACCAGCGGCGCCGGCGCGTCGGCGGTTTTGACGACCTCGGTCAGCGTCTTGCCCGCCGCGGGCGGAAATGCACCCGCCGGCGGCGCCGGCCGGCTTTCCGCCGTGCCTTCGGAAGACGAGGCGGCTGACCCCCCGTCGTCGCCACAGCCAGCGAGAGCCGCGATGCCCGCGAGCAGGCAGGCGAAAACGCTTGTGGCTCGGCGCACGGGCATCCAGGCAGGGATGTTATTCGCCGCGCCCGCGCGGCATCCGCGCCCTGTGGGCGTCGCGATCGTGACGCCGTATAGGGTCCGCCGCCGAGGGAAGACGAGCGCGAGGAGAGCAGATGGCGGAGCGAGCTGCACTGATCACGGGGGCATCGAGCGGCATCGGACTGGCGATCGCCCGCACGCTGGGCGAAGAGGGGTACGCGCTGACCGTATCGGCGCGCCGCCCCGAGAAGCTGGAGGAGGCCGCCGAGGGCCTGCGCGCGGATGGGTTCGAGGTCCTGAACGTGGCCGCCAACATGACCGACGAGATCGACGTCGTCGGCATCTTCGCCAAGCACCGCGACGCCTACGGGCGGCTCGACGCGCTGGTCAACAACGCCGGCGTCGGGATCGGGGCGCCGATGGAGGAGATCAAGACCAAATACCTCGACATGCAGCTCGCGGTCAACCTCCGCGCCCTGGTCATCGGCACCCGCGAGGGCCTGCCGATGCTGCGCGAGGCGGGCGCCGAGCACGGCAAGGCGCTGATCGTCAACACGGCTTCGATCGCGGGGAAAAGCGGTCAGGGCTGGCTCTCCGTATACGCGGCGACCAAGGGCGCGGTGATCAACTTCACCCAATCGACCCACCGCGAGGTCGGCAACGCCGGGATCCAGTGCACCGCCCTGGCGCCGGGCTTCGTCGACACGCCGATGACCGAGTTCGCGAAGGGCGAGGTGCCCGCCGAGGAGATGATCCGGCCGCAGGACATCGGCGAGGCCGTCCGCTTCCTCCTCCACACGTCGCCCAACTGCCACGTGCCGGAGATCGTCTTTACGCGTCCGGGCGAGGGGCTCGACACTCCCTAGATGCGCTTCTTGGTCGCCGCCTTCGGTGATCCGGGACACGTATTCCCGGCGATCGCGCTGGGACGGGCTCTGGCCGGACGCGGCCACGAGGTCACGATCGAGACCTGGGAGGAGCGCCGCGGAGCCGTGGAGGGCGCGGGGCTGGGCTTCGCCGCGGCGGAGGAATACCGGATGTTCCCTCCCCCGGACCCCGACTCGCCGGAGGGCAGCCACGCGGCCGAGGCGGCGCGGGCGCTGCTGCCGCTGCTGGAGGAGATGCGGCCGCAGGTCGTCGTCAGCGACATCCTGACGCTGGCGCCCACGCTCGCGGCGGAGGTCGCCGGGATCCCGAGGGCGACGCTGGTCCCCCACATCTATCCCGTGGTTGCGCCCGGCTTGCCGTTCTTCGCGGTCGGGCTGCAGCCGCCTCGGACCCCGCTCGGGCGTGGCGTTTGGCGAGCCGGGCAACGGGCGCTCAACGTCGGTCTCGAGCAGGGCCGCAACGACCTCAACCGGCAGCGGGCGCGCCTGGGACTGCCGCCGACCGAGCGTTTCCACGGCGGGATAAGCGCCGACTTGGCGCTGGTCGGGACCTTTCCGCAGCTCGAGTACCCACGCCGCTGGCCGGCGGGAGTCGAGGTGACGGGGCCGATGACCTTCGAGATCCCCCACCCGGACATCGGGCTGCCGCCGGGAGACGAGCCGCTGGTGCTGGTGGCGCCGAGCACCGCGCACGACTCGCGCAACCATCTGGTGCGCACGACGCTCGAGGCGCTGGCCGAAGAGCCGGTGCGGGTCGTGGCGACGACCAACCGGGTAGTGCCGCAGGAGCCGATCGAGGTGCCGGGAAACGCCATCCTGGTCGACTGGCTCAGCTACAGCCAGCTGATGCCCGCAGCCTCTTTGGTGGTCTCACACGGCGGCCACGGGACCATTGCGCGGGCGCTCGCCGCCGGCACGCCGGTGCTGATCAGCCCCTTCATCGGCGACATGAGCGAGACGGCGATGCGGGTCAGCTGGGCGAAGGCCGGCCTCTCGCTGCCCTGGCGCCTCTGCCGTCCGGCGCCGCTGCGCTGGGCCGCGCGGCGCATCCTTGGCGAGCCCTCTTTCGCGCGTCGCGCAGGCGAGTTGGCGAGTTGGGTTACCGAGCACGACGGGGCGGCGCGCGGCGCCGAGCTGGTGGAGGACCTGGCCCGCCGCCCCGCCTACGCCTGAGAAGCTCCGGGGGTGGTGTCTGGTTTCAGTAGATAGGCGACACCTGTGTCAGGACATAGGAGACACCGAATGAGGGGAGCTCTCCTGTGGACAAGGCGCGGTATCTGGTGGAGGCGCATCTGTTGGAGGGCCGCTCGGTCAGCGAGCTGGCGGCGGCCCACGGAGTGCATCGCAGCTGGATCTACAAGCTCTTGGCCCGCTACAGAGCAGGTGGCTACGGCGCCCTGGAGCGGCGCTCCAGGGCGCCGCGCAGCTCTCCCAGCCGGACGCCCGCCGCAGTGGTCGAGGCGATCGTCGCCCTGCGCGGGCAGCTGGAGGCAGAAGGCCATGACTGCGGCGCGGCGACGATCGCCTGCCACCTGACCGAGCGCTTGGATCGCGTGCCCTCGGTCTCGACGATCTGGCGTGTCCTCAAACGGGAGGGCCTCGTCGTCCCTCAGCCCCAAAAGCGCCCACGCAGCTCGCTGATCCGCTTCGAAGCAGAGCTGCCCAACCAGATGTGGCAGGCCGACGTCACCCACTGGCGCCTCGCCGGCACCGGGCACGCCGAGATCCTCAACATGCTCGACGACCACTCCCGCCTGTTCTTGGCCGCGCGGGCCTACCCGACCGTCAAGGCCGCCGATGTGGTGGACGTCTTCCGCATGGCTGTGGCTCTGCACGGCGCTCCTGCCAGCCTGCTCTGCGACAACGGCGCCGTCTTCACCGCCACCCCGCGCGGCGGCAAGGTCCTCTTGCAAGCCGAGCTCGAGCGCCTGGGGATCGCCGCCAAGAACTCGCGTCCCTACCACCCGCAGACCTGCGGCAAGGTCGAGCGCCTGCACCAGACGCTCAAGCGCTACCTGGCCAGGCAGGCCCCCGCTCCCACGCTTGCCGACCTGCAGCGACAGCTCGACTGCTTCACCCGCTACTACAACGCCAGAAGGCCCCACAGGGCGCTCGGCGGGCGCACGCCCCTACAGGTCTACGGCGCTCGGATTAAGGCCCGACCGCCCGGCGCGCCCTCAGCCGACGCCCACTTCAGAGTCCGCCAGGACAGGGTCGATGCCGGTGGCACGGTCACCCTGCGCCACGACAGCAGGCTGCACCACATTGGCATCGGCAGGGCCCACAAGGGCCGGGCGGTCACGCTCCTCATCGCCGACCGCGACATCCGGGTCCTCGCCGCCGACACAGGCGAGCCGATCCGACAACTCACCCTCGACACGAGCCGCGACTACCAGCCGATCGGAGGAAGTTGAGGTGTCTACGATGTCCCGCGACATCTGTCTCCGATGTCCCGAGACACAACAAAGCTCCGGGGGTGGGACTCGAACCCACAACCTCTCGGTTAACAGCCGAGCGCATCTACCAATTGAGCTACCCCGGAATGATCGAATTGAGTTGATCGTTTTGGTGCTTCCGGAAACCGCGTCAACTCCACCGGGAGCCTAGCGAACCCGCCCTCGACCTCAGCGTCGAAGAATGCCTGCCGACTACCCCACGCGCTCGGCGTGGGCGATGCGCTCGACGAGGGCGGCCCGCTCACGGCTGAGGGCGGCGCGCTGCTCGTAGTCCTGGCGCTCGCCGGCGGCGGCGATCTCGGTCTCCAGGCGACGCTGCTCCAAGAGGAGGTAGTTGAGCTCCATCGCTTCTGGCGAAGCCGGTTCGTCGTGGGCGAGGATGATGAGCTCGGAAATGAGACCGGCCAGCTCGTCGTCGTCGCGGGGAAGATCGGAGGCCGGATCGTCGATGTGGTCGCGTAGCCAGACGGCGGCGCGGATGCCGCTCGCCGAGAGGTGGCCATCTTCGAGGCGTCCCAGATACTCGCGGCCCTCCTCGGGCCGCGCGATGCACATCGCCAACAGGGCCCGCTCGCGCCGTTCGCGTGAAGTCAGTGCGGCGGCCTGGGGGCGCGCTACCGACTCCGCTTCGCCGTTTCCGCGAGCAGCCGGTCGCGCGGAGCCGCCGCTGGGCGGACGGGCAGCGACCACCCTGCCCTTCACCGTCGCGGGATCCATGTCGAATCTCTCCGCGACCTGCCGAACCAGATCGTCTTGAGTGGCCCCTTCCCCGAGCCCGGCGAGGATCGGGGCGATCTCCATCTCCAGCGCGCGGTCGCGCTCGGCGGGCGAGGACGTGTCGGTTCGCTCCAACACCAGCCCTACTTGAAAGGCCGGCAGGTCCACCGCCCCCTCGATCAGCGCCTGGAAGCGCTCGGCGCCGCCCTCTGCCGCCATCATCTCGGCCGGGTCCTCGCCGGCCGGCATCGCCGCCACCCGCAGCCGCATGCTCCTCCCCGCCGCCACCCGCTGCGCCCGCAGCATCGCCTCCTGGCCGGCGGCGTCGGCGTCGAGCGCCAGCACCACCTCCTCGACCATCCCCGAGAGCGCCGCCACCTGCTCCTCGGTGATCGCGGTCCCCATCACCCCGATCGCCTCCCGCACACCGGCCTGGTGCAGCGCCAGCACGTCGGTGTAACCCTCGACCACCACCGCCCGCCCCGCCTTGGCGATCGCCTCCTTCGCCAGGTCGATCCCGTAGAGCATGTGGCTCTTGTGGAAGAAGTCCGTCTCGGCGGTGTTGACGTACTTGGCCCCCTGGTCGGAGCGCATCGCCCTCCCGCCATAACCAAGGGTGCGGCCGCGGCGGTCGCGAATCGGGAAGATGATCCGCGAGCGGAAGCGGTCGTACTCGCCTCCCCCCCGGCCCTTCTGGACCAGCCCAACCGAGCGCAGCTCGGCGACCGTGAACCCGGCCCGTTGACCCCGCACCAGCACCTTGTCCCAGGCGCTCGGCGCGTAGCCGACGCCGAACCCCCTCAGCACCTCCTCCCCCAGCCCGCGCCCGGCGAGGTAGTCGCGCGCCTTCCTCGCCTCCTCTGACTCCCAGATATAGCTGGCGTAGAAGGACGCCGTGCGGTCGAGCAGCTCCCCGAGCCGTCGCCGTTGCTGGCGCCGCGCCTCCGCCCGCGGGTCCTCGCGCTCCCGCTCGACCTCGACTCCGTAGCGCTCGGCCAACAGCTCCACAGCCTCCGCGAAGCCGAGCCCCTCCTTCTCTTCGACGAACTTGATCGTGTCGCCGCCCACCCCGCAACCGAAGCAGTGATAGAGCTTTTCCTGCGGATCGACGGAGAAGGACGGCGTCCGCTCCTCGTGGAAAGGACAGAGGCCGACCCAGCGCGCACCCTGACGCCGCAGGTCGGTATGGGCGGAGATCACCTCGACGATGTCCGCCGCCTGCTTGACCCGCTCCAGGCTCTCGTCCGAGATCAACGCCATACGGCAATCATCGCCGATAGGCGTGGGTTCAGAATCGTGCCGCCTCGGGCACGGTCAGCTCCGCGAAGCGGGCGATGCAGAAGCGGTCGGTCATGCCGGCGACGTAGTCGGCAACCCGTTGGCACTGGCTCGCCCCCGGCTCGCTCTCCGGCACCTCCTCCGGGTGCTCCATGTAGTGGGCGAAGAGGCCGCCCAGAGCACGTTGCGCCCGCTCGTGCTCGCGCCGCGCCGCTTCGCCTAGGTAGACACGGTCGAACATGAACTTGCGCAGGCGCAGCATCGCCCCGCCCACCTCCTCGCTCTGCGCGATGTCGCCGACCTCGGCCGAGCGGACGACGATGTCGCGCACCAGGGTGTCGATCCGCGCCGAGCCGGTCGGCCCCAGCAGCTCGATCTCGGCCGCCGGCAGGTCCTCGCCGCGCAGGATCCCGGCCCGCAGGGCGTCGTCGATGTCGTGGTTGATGTAGGCGACACGGTCGACCAGCTTTACGATCCGCCCCTCCAGCGTCGCCGGTCGGTCAGAGCCGGTGTGGTTGAGAATGCCGTCGCGCACCTGCTCGGTCAGGTTCAAGCCCTGGCCCTCCCGCTCGAGCACGTCGACCACCCGCAGCGAGTGGACGTTGTGCTTGAAGCCCGACCCGCAGCTCTCGCGCAGCGCCACGTCGAGCGCGTCCTCGCCAGTGTGACCGAAGGGCGGGTGACCGAGGTCGTGGCCGAGCCCGATCGCCTCGGTCAGGTCCTCGTTCAGGTCCAGCGCCCGGGCGACGGTGCGGGCAATGCCGCAGGCCTCGAGCGTGTGGGTCAGCCGCGTCCGGTAGTGGTCCCCTTCCGGCGCGATGAAGACCTGCGTCTTGTGCTTGAGGCGGCGGAACGCCTTCGAGTGGACGATCCGGTCGCGGTCGCGCTGGAACGGAGTGCGGAGCGGGCTGTCCGGCTCCTCGACCCGGCGTTTGGCCGGATAGGACGGCGTCGCGCGATCCGAAAGGAACGCGTCCTCCCAGGCTCGAACACGATCCTCGAACGCGGCAGTGGCAGGCACGGTTCGATCATAAGGGCGAGCTTGCGCCGATCCGCAGGCGACTAAGCGGCGGAGCGAAGTTGAACGTGCGCATGGTGCTCCAGGGTCTCGGTAATAGCCCTCTCGACCTGGCGCAGCGCTCCCTCGCCGGCGGTGGGCGCCTCGAGCAGGGGGCTGCCGATCGCTTCCACCATGAAGCGATGGGCTTCCTCTGAAAGCGGGAATGCACCCGCCTCGCAACCGGCGCAGACCACCCCGCCGGCCGCCCCGGAGAAGCCGACCAGGTGCTCCGCCTCGCCGCAGCGCGCGCAGGAGGCCAGCTCCGGCGAGAAACCGGCCGCCAGCGCCAGCTTGAGGCGGAAGGAGAGAGCAGTCTCCAGACCCCCTGCCCCTTTCGTCGTTGGGTCGTCGAGCAGCGCCAGGTAGCGGCAGAGCAGGTTGTAGGCGGGCGGGTTCGGCTCGGCCGAGTCGAGCAGACGCAGGACGGCGTCGCAGGCACGGGCGCCGGCGCTGAGAGCGGCCGCAGAAGAGCGCAGGCGCGGATAGCCGTCGACCGTGCTGACCCCGGTCACCGTCAGCAGCTCGCCGCGTCCTTCGTGCAGGACCATGTCGAGCCGGAAGAACGGCTCGAGCCTGCCGCCGAAGCGCGAGCGCGGGCGTCGCACCCCCTTCGCGATCGCCCCGATCCGCCCCCGCTTCGCCGAGTAGAGGTGGAGGATGCGGTCCGCCTCGCCGTAGCGGATGCTGCGCAGGACGACCGCCTCCGTCTTCAGCGTGGTTCCGGCCATCCTCCTAAGTTGACCGGCGGGCCGGACGGCGACTGCGGCGCGGCCGCCGTCGCAGTCGCACCTGGCAGGCGGGGCAGAAGTAGGTCGAGCGACCGACGACGACGATCCGCTCGATCGTGCCGTCGCCGCGCGGACACGGCTCCCCGGCGCGGGTGTGGACCAGGAACTCTTCCTGCATCGCGCCGCGCTCGCCGCGGCCGTCGCGGTAGTCGTCGATCGAGGCGCCGCCGCCGTCGATCCCCGCTTCCAGCGCCGCCACCACGGCGTCGCGCAGCGCCTCGCAGTGCTCGGGCTTCATCGATCCCGCGGGAGACAGCGGGTGCAGCCGCGCCCGGAAGAGCGCCTCGTCGGCGTAGATGTTGCCGATCCCGGCGATCCCCGCCTGGTCGAGCAGGAACGACTTCAACGGCGCCGTCCGCCCGGCGGCGATCTTACCCAGCACTTCTGGGGTGAACTCGTCGGAGAGGGGCTCGACCCCGAGCCGCTCGAAGCGCTCCTCCAGGCCCGCGTTGTCGATCGGGAACGCCTCGCCGAAGCGGCGCGGATCGGTGAACCAGAGCTCGCGCCCGTCGTCGAGGACGAAGCGGGCGCGCAGGTGACGCTCGGAGGTCGAGCGCTCGCCCTCGTAGAGACGCCGGCCCTCGGAGGGGTCGAGCGCGTCCCCGTCCTCGACCAAGATCAGGTTGCCGGTCATCCTCAGGTGCATGACCAGCGTCTGCTCGCGGTCCAGCCCCAGCAGCAGGTACTTGCCGCGCCGCCCCAGCCCCTCGATCGTCCGCCCGGACACGGCCGCTTCCAGCTCGCCGGGTGAGACCGGGCGGCACCAGCGCGCGTCGTAGACCTCCAGCCGCTCGATTCGCTGCCCTTCGATCTCGGGCTCGAGCTGACGGCAGACGGTCTCGACCTCGGGCAGCTCGGGCATGCGCCCGGTTCTATCAATCGATTGAAGCTTTTTGCCGGCTATAGGCGGTAAAAGCTTCAATCGAAGGCAGTCAGCCGTCGACGGCGCGGGGGTGCGCCTTGAAGTAGACGTCCTTGAGGCGCTCGCCGGAGAGGTGGGTGTACATCTGGGTCGTCGCGATGTCGGCGTGGCCGAGCATCTCCTGCACCGCGCGCAGGTCGCAACCCCCGGCCAGCAGATGGGTGGCGAAGCTGTGGCGCAGGGTGTGCGGGCTCATCCGCCCGTCGAGCCCGGCAGTGCGCGCGTTGCGCTGGACGATCTTGTAGAGACCCTGGCGGCTGAGCGGGCCGCCGCGGAAGTTGACGAACAGCTTCGCCTCGTGACGCTCGCCGACCAGCTTCGGCCGGCCGCCCCGCAGGTAGGCGGAGATCGCCGCGATCGCCTTGCGCCCGAGCGGGACGATCCGCTCCTTCGAGCCCTTGCCGCGCGCCCGCAGGAAGCCCTCGTGCATGTCGAGGTCGCCCAGCTCGAGGCCGATCGTCTCCGAGGCGCGCAGCCCGCACGCGTACATCACCTCGAGCAGGGCCCGGTCGCGCAGCGTCGTCGGCTCGTCGCCGCGGGGCGCCGCCAGCAGCTTCTGCACCTCGGCGTAGTTGAGGACGTGCGGCAGTTTCTTGGCGCGGCGGGGGGCGCTCAGGGCCGCGGTCGGGTCGTCGCCGATCAGCTCGTCGCGTCGCAGGTACTTGTAGAAGGAGCGCAGGCAGGCGGTCTTGCGGTGCACGGTCGCCGCCGAGCAGGCCGGGCGACCGTTGCCCGTCGCCAGGTCGGCGAGGAAGTCGCCAATGTCAGCCGGGCGCGCGGCGAGCGCGTCGAGGTCGTGCGCGGCGAGGAAGCCGCCGTACTGCAGCAGGTCGGTCCGGTAGGCGTTCAGGGTGTTGCGCGAGAGCCCCCGCTCCAACTCCAGGAAGGAGAGGAAGTCGAGGACCAGGTCCTCGAAGCGGGGATCGGTGGCGAGCCGAGGAGGCTCGGTGGTGGCGACGGCCATGGCGGACGGTTCGCCCGCCCGGCGCTCATCCCTTGCCGCGCAAGGCGGCGCCCGCGGCGAGCGGCGCGGCGAAGAAGAGTGGGTCCTCGTTGAGATCGCGCCCCATGCTTCTGGCCGGTAGCCCGGAGGACGCGTAGCCCGCCAGGTCGGCGGGGGCCTCGCGGAGGCGGTGGCGCCAAGCCGCGGCGTCCGCCAGCTGGGCGGTCACGACCGGGTTGCCAGACGGCACCACAACCTCCACCGGACCGAGCAACATCCGCATCACGGTCAGCGTGTGGTGGCTGACCCCGCGGTGGCGCTGGCGCGGGTCGGCAGCGGACAGGCGTGGTGAGAGCAGCGTCGACAGACCGAGGGCGAGCGCCGCGTGGGCGTTGTCGAGCGCCGCCATGCCGCCGTGGCCGAGCCGGGTCTCGGAGCCGATGATGCCGGGACCCGGGCCGACGAGCGCCACGTCCCAGTCGAGCCTGTGGAGGGCGGCGTCGAGGGCGCCGGCGACGGAGAGCGCCTCGTGCTCGCCCCCGTACGCGGGCGCCGCCGTTACGTGCCCGCAGAGCAGGCCCCGCTCGCGCAGCGCGGCGACATCGCGCGACAGCGACCCGGGCAGCGCGCCGCCGCCGGTCTGCACGTAGCCGACCTTCGAGCCGGGCGCCGCTCGTGCCGCCGCCCAGGCCGCGGGCGCCAGATGACCGTGCAGCGGCAGAACGACCACGGTGAGGACCCTAGCCCTCCCCTCCGCTGGTCGTTGTGGGTCTATATCCGACATTTCGACCACCGGAAGCTCGACCGGCTCGATCGGGTGCTGGAGCGAGCTGTAGTTGAGCTTCATCACGTGCTCGGCGCCCTCGGCGGCGCCGCCGCCCTGCAGCCCGCGGGTCAGGTTGACGTGGACGACGTCGAAGCCACCGGAGCCGAGCCCGAGGTCGAGCGCCTCGACGTTGACGACGATCTCGTCGCCCTCGCGCATCTCGCCGAGCAGGATCGTGTCCGCCCAGGCGGGACGCCGCTCGCCGTCGACCTCCACCGTCAGCGGGTCCTCGCCGACGACCGTCCCCCGCCGCAGCTTCAGCCGCTCGCTCACCCTTCCGCTGCGCCGGCCTCGGCGACGATCGCCTCGCAGACCTCGAGCATCGTCTCGAGGCTGCGAGCGGAGACGCTCTCCTGCGGCGTGTGGTTGGCCTCGGTCCCGTTGGCGAGCAGGACGCAGTCGAAGCCGGCCGCGATCAGGGCGTTGGCGTCGCTGCCGCCGCCGGTCGCGGTGCGGCGCGGTTCGATGCCGGCGCGGCGCAACCCGGCCTCGGCCAGCTCCAGCGACGGCGAGCCGGAGGCCAGCTCGTAGCCCCGGAACAACTCCTCGACTCGCACGTCGACGTCGCAGCCGTGCTCGCTGGCACCCCAGGCGCAAGCCTCGGTCAGCTCCGCCGCGACCGCCGCCGCCCGATCCGTGTCGAGACTGCGCGCCTCGGCGACGATCCGGCAGTGCCCCGGGACGACGTTGCCGGAGGTGCCACCGGCGATCTTGCCGACGTTGGCGGTCGTCGACTCGTCGAGCCGGCCCAGTTCCATCCGCGCGATTGCCGAGGCGGCGGCGGCGATCGCGTTGCTGCCGTCCTCCGGCCTGATGCCGGCGTGCGCCTCGACACCCGAGAAGTCAGCGACGATCTGCTGCTGGGTGGGTGAGGTGACGATCACCTCACCGATCGCGCTGGCGTGGTCGAGGACGAAGCCGCACTCCGACCGCAGGCCGCTGGGGTCGAAGACCTTCGCCCCGCGCAGGCCCTGCTCCTCGGCAACCGTCAGCAGCAGCTCGATCCCGACCGGCGGCGGCTCCTCCGCGTGCCGCGCGACCAGCTCCATGAAGACCGCGACCGCCGCCTTGTTGTCGGCGCCGAGGATCGTCTTGCCGCCGCTGCGGTAGACGCCTTCGTCCTCGACGACCTCGACCAAGCCCTCGTGGGGCACGGTGTCGATGTGGGCGCAGAACATGACCCACCGGTCCGAGCGACCCGGCAGGCGGGCGAGGATGTTGCCGGCGCCGGCCCGCGCGGGCCCCGCCGCGTCGTCCTCGCTCGCCTCCAGCCCCAGCGCCCGCAGCTCGGCCAGGATCGTGTCGGCGACCTCGCGCTCCTCACCGGTCGGGCTGCGGATCTCGCAGAGCCGGACGAACGTCTCTCTCACCCCGAAATCGGCCACGGCCGAACAGGCTAGAGCGAGCGCTGAGTCGGGGTCGTCAGCCCGAGTGGCGGACGGCGTCGTCGTGGCGCTCGTGCGCCTCGGGGGCGGGCGACTCGGCCCCCTCCGCCGGCTGCGCCCCCGCCTGGCGCACGGCGGCGCCGACGAACTCACGGAATAGCGGCTCGGGCCGGTTCGGCCGCGAGTTGAACTCGGGGTGGAACTGAGAGGCGACGAAGAACGGGTGGTCGGGCAGCTCGACCATCTCGACCAGGCGCTCGTCCGGCGAGGTGCCGCCGCAGACCAGCCCCTCGTCTTCGAGTCGGCGGCGCAGCTGGATGTTGACCTCGTAGCGGTGGCGGTGGCGCTTGTAGATGACCGCCTCGCCGAAGATCTCGCGGGCCCGCGTCCCCGCATGCAACTTCACCGGGTCGGCGCCGAGCCGCATCGTCCCCCCCATCTCGGAGACCTCCTTCTGCTCGGGCAGCAGGTCGACCACCGGGAACGGCGTCTCGGGGTCGAACTCGGCCGAGTTGGCCCCGTCCATCCCCGCCACCGAGCGGGCGAACTCGACCACGGCGATCTGCATGCCGAGGCAGATGCCGAGGTAGGGGATCGAACGTTCGCGGGCGATCCGCGCCGCTGTCACCTTGCCCTCGATGCCGCGCTCGCCGAAGCCGCCGGGGATCAGGATCCCGTCAACGCCCTCCAGCCGCTCCGGCTCGAAGTCCTCGGAGTCGACCAGCTCCACCTCGACCTCGACGCCGTGGTGGAAACCGCCGTGCTCGAGCGCCTCGATCACCGACTTGTAGGCGTCCGCCAGCTGCACGTACTTGCCGACCAGCGCGATCCGCACCTTGCCCTCGGCGGCGTCGGCGCGGCGCACCATCGCCTCCCACTCGGCCAGGTCGGGCGGCGGCGCCTCCATCCCGAAGTGGTCGAGCACCAGGTCGTCGACCCCCTCGGCGCGGAAGACGAGCGGCACCTTGTAGATGTTGTCGACGTCGTGGGCGGAGATGACCGCGTCGGTCGGGAGGCTGGCGAAGAGGGCGATCTTGCTGCGGATGTCGCGGTCGAGGCGCCCCTCGGAGCGGCAGACGAGGGCGTGCGGCTGGACCCCGATCCGGCGCAGCTCGTTGACCGAGTGCTGGGTCGGCTTCGTCTTCAGTTCGCCGGCGTGCCCCACGTACGGGACCAGCGTCAGGTGGACGAACATGCAGCGCTTCGGGCCGAGGTCGGTATAGAGCTGGCGGATCGACTCGAGGAACGGCAGCGACTCGATGTCGCCTACGGTGCCGCCGATCTCGGTGAGGACGAAGTCGACCGACTGCGACTCGGCGACGATCAGGATCCGGTTCTTGATCTCGTCGGTGATGTGCGGGATCACCTGCACGGTCGCGCCGAGGTAGTCGCCGCGGCGCTCGCGGTTGATCACCGTGTTGTAGACGGCGCCGGCGGTGACGTTGGAGGCGCGAGTCGTGTTCTCGTCGGTGAAGCGCTCGTAGTGGCCAAGGTCGAGGTCGGTCTCGGCGCCGTCCTCGGTGACGAAGACCTCGCCGTGCTGGAAGGGGCTCATCGTCCCGGGGTCGACGTTGACGTAGGGGTCGAACTTCTGCAGCTGGACGCGGTAGCCGCGGGAGACGAGGAGGCGGCCGATCGAGGCGGCGGCGATCCCCTTGCCGAGAGCCGAGACCACCCCGCCAGTGACGAAGATGAAGCGAGTGTCTCCTGGTTTGGGCCGACTCATGCTCTGCCGAGCGAGTCTAACCAGCGCAAGGGCGGAACCGACTCGACCGCCTTCGAGATCGAGCGCATCTCGCCGTAGAGGGTCAGCGCCGCAACCGCCGCGAGGGCGATCAGCCGCCCCGTCCCCCCCAGCGTCGTCAGCAGCCAGACGCCGGCGATCGCGCCGACCAGGTTGGAGCCGGTGTCGCCGAGCATCGCCCGCTCGCGCAGCGTGAACCAGGCGCCGACCAGGACCGGCCCGGCGAAGATCCCCAGCAGCTCCAGCGGCGCCAGCGTCCAGGCGCCGAGGCAGAGGCCGGCGCCGAGCAGCGTCAGGCCCTTCTCGGCCCGCCCCGGGCGCAGGTCGAGCAGGTTGAAGGCGTTGGTGGCGAGGATCAGCAGCGCCACGTCGGCCAGGTAGCGCTCGGCCTCCAGGCCGCGGCCGGAGACGACGTAGGCGGCGAGGGCGAGGGCGCCGATCGCCTTGATCGCCCCGGTCGAAAGCCGCCCCTCGCGCAGCGCCCGGGCGTGGCCGCGCCAGCCGCGCGGCGCCTCCGCTGCCTCGCCCCGTCCCAGCGAGTCGTCGAGGAAGCCGAGGAAGGCGACGCCGAGCAGGTAGGGCAGCCAACGGCGCAGCTCGGGATCGAGCAGGTCGAGGTCGCCGCGGTCGTCGAGGAAGGCGAGCGGGGCGAGGGCGACCAGCGCCGCCGTCGCCAGCACCGCCCCGAGCGGGAAGGCGAGCGCGGCGCCGCGGTAGTTCTCGCGCACCAGGCCGGCGTCGCGGAGCCCGCGCACCCCGGCAGGGACGACCAGCAGCGCCAGCGCGACGGCGACCGGGAAGCCGATCCAGGTCACGGCTGGCGCGGGGCGAGCAGGTCCGGCAGCAGGCTGTCGGCGCTGCCCTTGACGCCGAAGCTGCCCTCGGCGCCGAGCAGTGCGAAGACCGCCGCCACCTGGCCGGCGACGAGGTCGACGTCGTCGACGCTGGCGATGTCGTTGCCCTGGAAGAAGGAGACGGAGGACGGATCGGCGTTGGTGCTCTCGACCCCCACCGCCGGCGCCCGCGTCGCCGCGATGCCCTCGACCAGCCCCGACTCCAGCCGCCCCGCTGCCGTCCGCTGCACCGGCCCCATGTCCTGGGGCTGATCGCGGACGACGATCACCGCGTCGAGGCCGCCGAAGTTGCCGCTGGCGCGGGAGAAGAGGCGGCTGCGGACCCGCTCCAGCAGGGTCCCGCTCAGCACCAGCTGCCTGCCGATGCCGACTCCAAAGGCGGTCTGGGCGTCGGAGTTGCCGGCGATGTCGGCGAAGCGCGTCTTTTCGAGGTCGCCGGCGAGCGCCTGCAGGTCGACCGGCTCGCGAACCACCCCGATCCCGACCAGGCGCCCCCCGCTCGGGGCGAGGGCCTCCTCGATCGCGTCGGAGACGTCGCCGGGCAGGCCACCGAGTGCGAGCACCGCGATCCGCTGTCCGCGCAGCTGGTTGCGCACCAGCACCGGGTAGACGCGGCTGCCGAACTCGTCGGCCTGCGCCAGTTCGCCGCTCAGCTCGTCGGCCCGCTCGCGAGCGTCCTCGAGGTTGCCGGTGAGGCTGCGCTCGAGGTTGCGGCGGGTGTCGTCGATCGTGTCGCCGCCGAGGGTGGCGCCGATCACGATCCCGATCGCCAACGCCAGGAAGACGGCGATCAGCGAAGTCGCGTGGTAGCGGGCGCTGTAACCCATCAGCGGCCGAAGGCTACCCGTCAGGCCCTATAGCCCGAGCCAGATCTTCAGCTTGAGCCAGATCAGGTCGACCAGGTCGCCGAGCGCCGGCGAGGCGATCACGAGGATCGCCAGCAGGATCGCGAAGGCGGCGAGGAAGGGCGCGACCGGGCCCAGGCCAGAGCCCGGGTTGTAGAGGCGGCTCACCCCCTTGGCGTCGACCAGCCGGTCGCCGATTCGCAGCCGGGTGAGGAAGGTCGACGACATGCCGGCACGCTTGCGATCGAGGAACTCGATCAGGTTGAAGTGGGCGCCGACGGCGACGATCAGGTCGGCCCCCTTCTCGTAGGCCATCAGCATCGCCACGTCCTCGCTGGTGCCCGCGGCCGGGACGAGCGTGTGCTCCAGCCCCATCGCCAGCAGACGGTCGCGGCCGGGAGCACGTCCGTCCGGGTAGGCGTGGACGATCAGCTCCGCCCCGCAGCGCAGCGCTTCGTCCCCAGCCGAGTCCATGTCGCCAAGGATCAGGTCGGGCTTCAGCCCCGCCTCCAATGCCCCGTCGGCGCCGCCGTCGACGGCGACGACGATCGGGCGCACGTCGCGGATGTAGGCGCGGAGCGCCTTCAGGTCGCGGCGGTGGCGGTCGCCGCGGACGACGATCAGCACGTGGCGGTCGCGGAAGGAGGTCCGGGTCGGCGGGAACTCGATCCCGCCCGCGAGCAGGTCGGTCTCCTGGCGGACGTGGGCGACGGTGTTCTCCGCAAACGCCGCAAGCGCCTCGTCGACGCGCTCGCGCTGGGCCTCGAAGCGCCGCTCCAGCTCCGCGACGCCGAGTACCTCGCCCCGCATGACCTCCCTGCCGCCGGCGCTGACGGCGCCGGCGGCGATCGTCACCGCTTCGCCGTCGCGCAGCAGCTCGAAGGGATCCGCCTCGAGGTCGATCAGCATCACGCCGGCGCGGGCGAGCAGCAGCGGCCCCGCGTTCGGGTAGCGGCCGTCGGTCGACTCAGAGGCGTTGAGGACGGCGCGCACGCCGGTGGCGATCAGCTCCTCTGCCGCGATCCGGTCGATGTTGCGGTGGTCGACGACGGCAATGTCGCCGGGACCGATGCGCTTGACCAGCTCCTTGGTGCGACGGCCGAGCCGGGCCGTGCCCTCGATGACTCCCCCGCCGGACGCGCCGTTGCGGCGCGACAGCAGCGCAGGCAGACGACGGCGGGTGACGGTAGCCACCGGTGCAGGTTAACCGCTGCCTCAGGCCGCGGCCAGCAGCTCGCGAGCGTGGCGAGTGGCCGCCTCGTCGGAGCGCTCGCCGCCGAGCATGCGGCGAATCTCGTCGACGACACCGTCGCCGTCGAGGCGCTGCACGGTCGCCGTCGCGGTCGCCGCGCCGAGGTCCTTCTCGATCCGGAAGTGGGTCGGCGCGAGCGAGGCGACCTGCGGCAGGTGGGTGATGCAGAGGACCTGGCGCCCGTCCCCCAGCGCCCGCAGTCGCTCGCCCACCACCCGCGCCGTGTTGCCGCCGATCCCGGCGTCGATCTCGTCGAAGACGAGGGTCGCGGTGTCGGCGCCGCCGGCGAGACCGGTCAGCGCCAGCATCACCCGCGAGAGCTCGCCGCCGGAGGCGGCGTCGCGCAGCGGCGCCGCCTCCAGTCCCGGGTTCGGCGCCAGCCGTAGCTCCACCGTCTCGGCACCGCCGGGGCCGAAGCCGTCGCGGTGCGGCTCGAGCACGACCTTCAGCGTCGCCCCCGGCATCGCCAGCCCCTCCAGCTCGACGGCGACGCGCTCGCTCAAACCCGCCCCGGCGGCGGCGCGGCCCTTGCTCAAGCGCCCGCCCAACTTTCGGCGGGTCGCTTCGGCCTCGGCCAAGGCCGCCTCCGCCTGGGCGCCGCGCTCCT
The DNA here is from genome assembly GCA_963703235.1 of uncultured Solirubrobacterales bacterium. GTDB lineage: Bacteria > Actinomycetota > Thermoleophilia > Solirubrobacterales > 70-9 > VRUE01. The sequence continues at coordinate 1,019,306 of OY969802.1, forward strand.
CGGCGCCCTCGAGCCGCTCGACCTCGGCCCGGCAGCGCTCGGCGTGGGCGAGGACGGACTCGACGCTGCCGCCGTGCTTACGCTGCAACCGCTCGATCGCGTCGAGCCGCTCCTCGATCGCGGCCAACCGCGCCGGATCGGCCTCGACCCGGTCCAGGTAGGAGCGCAGCTCGCTGGCGACGTCGCCGAGCTCGACCGCGACCGCGCCAAGCCGTTCGCCGATCGCGTCGAGGTCGGCGTCGACCCCGGCGACGCCGTGCAGCGTCGCCTCGGCCTGAGCCAGGGCGGCGGCCGCGCCGCCGCCGTCCTCCTCGGCGCCGGCGGTGCCCGCGTGGGCACCCACCGCAGCCTCGCGCAGGCCCTCCGCATGGCGGAGGCGCTCACGCTCGGCGGCCAGCTCCGCGGCCTCGGCCCGCTCCGGCGCGACCTCCTCGATCTCCGCCAGCTCGAAGCGGTAGAGGTCGAGGTCGCGCTCCCGGGAGCCGTCGCGCTCGCGCAGCTCGGCCAGCTCGGCCACCAGCCGAAGGCACTCGCGGTGCGCGTCGCGGTAGCCGTCGCGCAGCGCCAAATGCTTGGGACCGGCGAAGCCGTCCAGCACCTCCATCTGGGCGGAGGCGATCGTCAGCTTGCGGTGCTCGTGCTGGCCGTAGAAGGCGAGCAGCCTGCCCCCCAGCGCCTTCAGGTCGGCGACCGAGGCGGCGCGGCCGGCCACGAAAGCCGAGGTCCGGCCCGAGGCGGACACCCGTCGCCCCAGCGCGATCTCTTCCGTGCCCTCGGGCAGCCGCTCCGCCAGCTCGCAAAGCTCCGGGTCGCCGAGCAGTCCCGCCGGCAGGTCGAAGACCCCCTCGACCCAGGCCTCGGCGGCGCCGGGCCGGACGACCTGCGGTCGCGCTTTGCCGCCCATCAGCAAGTCGAGAGAGTGGGCGAGGACGGTCTTGCCGGCGCCGGTCTCGCCGGTGATCGCGTTCAACCCCTCGCCCAGCCGCAGCTCAGCTCTCTCGATCAGGAGCAGGTTCTCGATCCGCAGCTCACGCAGCACGAGCCCCTTACTAGCAACGCTGGCGGACCGAACGCCCCGGCGGGCGAGGGGCGCGCGGCTCAGACTGCGAGATGCCCGAACTTCTCTCGGATGCGGTGGTAGAAGCTGGTCCCCGAGAGCTGGGCGAGGCAGCCGACCTTGTCGGCGAAAGACACGCCAAGCGCCTCCCCCGAAGCAAGAATCCCGGCCGGTTCGCCGTCCACGGCGACGTCGACCGGCTCGCGGCCGGTCGCGTTGCCGACGTGGAGGACGTCGCCCGGGGCGACGACGAGAGCACGCGCGGTGAGCGAGTGCGGCGCGATGTAGCTGACGACGTAGCCCTCGACTCCCCAGGCGAGGATCGGCCCGTTGTTGGCGAGGTTGTAGCCGGTGGAGCCGACGGGGGTCGCGGCGACGAGGCCGTCGCAGCGCACGTGGCCGACCTCCTCGTCGGCGATCTTGTAGCTGAGCTCGGCGACGCGGTCGTGGGGACGGCGAATGAAGCCGACGTCGTTGAGGGCGACCCGGGACTGGCCGTTGACCTCGACCTCGAGGCCGGGCAGGTCGATCGCCTCCGTTTCGCCGGCAAAGGCGCGGCGGAGCCCCTCCTCCGCGCCGTCGCGCTCGACCGCGGCCAGGAAGCCGACGGTGCCGAAGTTGACCCCGAAGACAGGGACGCCGCTGCGAGCGAAGTGGCGCAGCGCATAGAGGATCGAACCATCGCCGCCGAGCACGACGCAGAGATCGACCTGGCGGGGCAGAGAATCGTGGGCTTCGATCCCAGGCACGGCATCGCCGTGCTTGGCCGTCTCCTCACGGCTGGCCACCAGCCGCCAACCTGCCTCGGCCGCGACCTTCGCAACCACCCGCACGGCCTCCGACGGAAAAGGCGGGTGCGAGTGGCTAATCAGCGCCGCGACCCGGCCGATCACGGCTCCACCTCGGCGACCGCGGCCTCGAGGTCGCCCACTTCCTCGCCCGCGCCGCCGCACCAGACGAAGGTCTCGCGGTTCCCCTTCGGCCCCGGCAGCTCCGAGGAGGCGAAACCGCGAACCGGCACGCCGAGATCGTGGACGGCGCGAGCCACAGTGAGGATCGCCTCGCGGCGGTCGGCGGCGTCGCGGACGACGCCCTTGCGCACCCGCTCGCGCCCGAGCTCGAACTGCGGCTTGACCATCGCCAACAGTTCGCCCCCCGGCGCCAGACAGCCCACTACTGCCGGCAGCACCTTGGTCAGCGAGATAAATGAGACGTCGACGGTTGCGAGGGTGGGCCGGAAGGGCAGGTCGGAGGGAACGAGCTCGCGGGCGTTGAGTCGCTCGAGAACGGTCACGCGCGGATCCTCGCGCAGTCGCAGGTCGATCTGCCCGTAGGCGACGTCGACCGCAGCAACCCGGGCGGCGCCGCGCTGCAGGAGGCAGTCGGTGAAACCGCCCGTCGAGACGCCGACGTCGAGGCAGCCGCGGCCGGCCAGGCCGATTTCCAACGCCTCCAGCGCGTTGTCGAGCTTGATCCCTCCGCGCGAGACGAAGCGCGGCCCCGCGTCGACCAGCAGCTCGGCGTCGGGCTCGACCAGCTGGCTCGGACGCAGGGCGACCGGGCCGTCCTCGCCGACCCGCACCTCGCCGGCCCGGACCGCGCCGGCAGCCGCCGAACGCGAGGGAAACAGCCCGCGCTCGGCCAAAACAGCGTCGATTCGCGCCTTCGCCACGGCTGCAACGGTACCCGCCGTCCAGAGCGACGCCTGAGAAAAACTTGCCTGATGTTTATCTACTCATTAGTATTGGGTAGAAGAATCGCCCAGCGGGTCCGGAAAGCGCCTCCACGAGGGTCTCTGTGACTCGCCTCACACACAAATCGCACATACGTTCGTACGCTGTTCAAGGATTCGCACGAGAGGACGATGAGGGACTGACACAAAACTTCCTGGCTGGGCTCCGCGCCGCCCATATGGCGCTTCGACTCCCATCGATGCGTCGCCGCGGCACATCAAGGGCCCACCTACCTCCCACAGATCCACATATATAGAGATACATATCTCTCCTCCCTGTAGTAACCCCAGAAACGCCTCGCCTCCCCGGCGGGGCGTTTTCTGTTGTGGGAACGCCGCGCGATAGGGTCGCCGCCATGACGCGCCGACGGGGCTTGATCGCAGCGGGAATCGCGACGGTTGCCCTGCTTCTTGCGATGTCGCCCGCCGATGAGCGGATGCAGGACACCGGCGGTCCCGGGATAGTCCCCTTCGAGCTGACGGGCGGGCAGGATCGGGCCGACGAGATCCTCGCTGAATGGGGAGAGGACGGCCAGGACGCCGCGCGCGAGTCGTTGTGGATCGACTTCGGCTTCCTGCTCGCCTACGGAGCCTTCCTCACCCTCGCGCTGGCCGCCGTTCGCGATCTAGCAAGGGAACGAGGCTGGCGCCGCCTGGCTGCGATCGGCGGGGTCGTCGTCTACTTCGGCGCTCTCGTCGCCGCGTTCGACGCCTTCGAGAACACCTGCCTGCTGCTGACCCTCGACGGCGCCGGCACCGCGTTTCCCGTGCTGGCGACGATCTTCGCCACCTGCAAGTTCATCCTCCTCGCGGCGGCGATCGCCTACCTGCTCGCTGGTCTGGCGATGTGGCTGCGCAACCGCACTCCAGCAGCGCGAACGTCGTAGCGTGGGCTCCTAGGCCGAAGTCGCCGCTGGGCCGCTGTCTTTGAAGAGCTCGCCGGCGCTGATGCGCTCGGCCATGTCCTTCGATTCGTCCCGGTAGATGCTGCCATCCTCGAACTCGATCGTCGGAAACTTGCGCTGGCCGGAGATCCGCTCCAGCTCGTCGCGCTTGCCGGGGCGAAGCGGGCCCTTCACGACCTCGTACTCGATCCCCTGCTCGTCGAGCGCCTTCTGCACGCGCCAGCACGGGTGGGCATTCATCTTCGCCCAGGTCGCGGAGCAGCGGTGAAGCTTGACGGCCACGCAAAAAGCCTATGGCATATTTCATTGAGGGTCCAGACGGGCTCGAAGGGGGCCTAGTTGTCAGGATGGACGTCGAGGTACGCAGCAGCTAGCCAGCGCACGCGGATGTTGCCGTACTCGACGCCGGGCTCGACCTCATCCGGGAGGTTCTCGCGGTCGCTCCTCGAGAATGAGCGTTCGTCGCCGTGGAGCTGCACGTCGGTCTCGGGGACACTGTCGAAGCGGAGCCGCTTGGCCTTGACGTCGGCGCCGATCTCGATCTCGGGGATCTCGAACAGGTCGGGATCGCCCTTGCCGCTGTCGCTCTTGTCGGTCACGAGCTGTCGCGGACGTCGCGCACGGTGATCCGGCCTTCGGCGCCGGAGCCTTCGACGTCGTCGAGATCGACGCCGAGCTCGTCGGCGATCTTGGCCGCGGCGGGGGTGGCGTTGTGCTTGAGCGCACGACGCTCGCGGCGTCGCTCCCCAAGCTCTTTCACCTTCCGGGTCGCGGCTAGGCCGATGTCTTTCGCCTCGTCCGACGCCGCCGAGCCGATCTCTTTGGCGACCGTTTTCGCGGCGACTTTCGCCACCTGGCCGCCGCTCAGGGCGCCGGCGTCGAGGCCTTCGCCGGGAGCTTCTCCCTGAGCCTGTGCTTCCTGCTGTTGTTCTTCGCCGCCTTCCTGCTGACCGCCTTCCTGCTGGCCACCGCCTCCGGTTAGACCGCCAAGCGCCTGACCGCCCTGTTCGGCTAGGCCGCCCACGGCCTGGCCCGCCCCGCCGGCCGCCTGTCCGGCCTGCCCGACGAGCCCGCCGGCCGTATCGCCAAGCCCGCCGACCGCTTGGCCGACACCTTCGCCGGAATCGCCGACCGCCTGGCCGGCGCCTTCTCCGATCTGGCCCACCGCTTCGCCCGCGCCTTCGCCGATCTGCCCGACCGCCTGACCGGCGCCTTGGCCCACGTCTTCAACGGCTCCCCCCGCCCCGGCGCCGACGTCCTCCACTGCCTCGCCGGACTCGCCAAGCGCGTCTGCCGCACCTCCACCGATGTCCTCGATGGCCTGGCCGATGCTCTCCAGCAGGTCGGGATTGCGATCCACGGTCGTCATCACGCGATCGACTACCGCCGCGACGTGGTCGAGGCGGACTTTGACCAGCGCCTGCGCCTCGACTCCTTGGAGATCGAGCTCCACCTTGCCGAGCTGGACGTCGACACCGACGTTCAGCTTGACCAAGTTGAAGACTTCGGCTTTCAGAGCGACGTGCGCTTCCAGCTGCGAAAGCTTGAGGTGGAGCGAGTCGATCTTGACTACCGGCACGTCGAGCAACACGTCGGCGTCGGCCGTCAGCTCCTCCGGGTCCATGCTGGCGTAGGTCCGGTATTCGCGCTCGGCGACCGTTTCGTCGCCGTCGACGTTCTGCGCGAAGCGGTACTTCTCGGGTTTCTGCGAGGCGCTGCGGCCGTTGCTGGTCCGCCGTTTGGAGCTTTTCTTGGTTGCCTGGCGTGCCATCTAGTCGCTCCCTCCCCGTTGGCCGCCCCCCTGGGCGATTTTGCCGCCTGCCTGCTGCGCTCCTTTGCCGACCCCTTCGACCCCGCGGGCGGCGCCCTGGCCGACACCCGAAAGCCCTTGTTTGGCACCTTGGCCCAGCTGGCCGGCGCCCTGACCAACGCCCTGACCGAGGCCTTTGAGGCCTCCCTCGGCGCCCTCGCCGACGTTCTCCACCGCATCGCCGCTCTCGTCGAGAAGCTTCCCGGTCCCGCCGCCGACCTGCTCGATGCTGCGCCCGACGCTCCGCAGCAGCTCCGGGTTGCGATCGAGCGTCGTCAGCACCCGCTCCAGGATCGCCGTGACGTTGTCCAGGCGAGCCTTCAGCAGCGCCTGCGCTTCGACGCCCTCGATCTTCAGCTCGACCTCGCCCAGCCGTACGTCGGCGCCGACGCTGATGTTCACCAGCTTGCGCACCTGCGCAAGGACGGCGACCTGGGCGTGAAGGTCGTCGACTTCGAGGTCGATCTCGTCGACCTTGACGACCGGCGCGTCAACGAGGACGTCTGGGCCCTCGGAGATCTCACCGGGATCGGAGACCGAGTAGTCGGGGAACTCGTTTTTCGAACGCTTGCGACTCTTGGAGTCGCTTCCATTGCTCCGTGCCATTTCTTTCCTTGTTCGCGCGAGTCGCTACTTCTGACTCGTCATTTGCTCGCGGGCCCGGCGAACCTCCGCGCTCAGCTCGCCAGCCTTGAAGCCCGCCTTGCCGATCTCCTTCGCCGTCTTGACAAGCGCCTTGGCGACCTTCGGCTTCGAGACGCCGACCTTCGGCATGCTCATCCGCTTGCGTGAGCCGTTTCGCGCCAGCGCCGCGCCCGCCGCTAGACCCGCAGCCGCTGCCGCGCCCGCGACAGCCGGACCTTTGGCTTTGCTCATCGGCCCTTTCGCTTTCTTCGCGACGCCCGCGACAGCCGAGCCCGACTCCTGAGCTTTGCGTTTGGCGGTGCTCGCAGCGCTGCTCATCGGCCCGCCCGAGCTCGCGCTGGATTTGCTCGATTTGGATTTGCTCGAACTCGATTTGCCGGCGTTGGATTTTTTGCTCGTGCTGGATTTCGACCGCTGCGAGCTCCCACCGGATTTGGTGGGACCGGGCGAGCGACCGTTCGACCGTTTGCTCGAACTGGAGTTCCTTCTCGTTTTCGTCTGCGCCATTTCGCCTTCCTTTCAGGCGACGTCAAAGTCAGGCCGCCCCCCTTCGACCCCGTTATCCGCAGGTACCCAGCTCACAAGCGCCTAATCACGGCGTTCGGGACTGCACCGCGCCCTATAGCCTGCAACCGAGATGGAGGCCTCCCCCCAGTCCAGCGATCGCGACTTCTCGGTCGTCGTCTTCGGCGCCAGCGGGATCGCCGGCCGCAACGTCGCCGCCTACCTCGCGCAGCACGAGGGCGAAACCGGCGCCCGCTGGGCGGTCGCCGGACGCGACCCGGCCAAGCTCGGGCGCATCCTCGGCGAGATCGGCGTCAGCGCCCCGGAGACGCTCGTCGCCGACGTCGGCGATCCGGCCTCGCTGGCGGCAATGGCCTCGCGGGCGCGCGTCGTGCTCGACTTGGTCGGCCCCTACACGCTCCACGGCACGCCGGTGATCGAGGCCTGCGTCGCCAACGGCGCCCACTACGCCGACCTGACCGGTGAGATCCCCTTCGTGCGGCGCACGATCGACGCCTTCCACGAGCGCGCCACGGCCGCCGGGGTGAAGGTCGTGCAGGTGAGCGGCTTCGAGGCGCTGCCGCCCGACCTGGCGGTGCTGCTTGCGGCCGAGACGGCACGCGAGCGCTGGGGCGAGGAGCTTGCGGAGGCCGACGTCGTCGTGGCAACCCAGCAGCCCAAGGGTCGGCTCGGCCTCTCAGACCTGATCTCCGGCGGGACCATGCAGAGCTTGGCCGAGGCAACCGCCGGCGAGGACTCCGAGCGGGTCACCGACCCGGCGGCGTTGATCGTCGACCTCTCGCTGGCTGCGGCAGTGCGAAATCGCAGCCCGATCTCGCTCGCCCCCCGCTCCAGCGCCAACGGCGACGCGATCGCCCCGATGACCCCGGCCGCCTTCATCAACCCGGCGGTGATCCATCGCACCATGGCGCTCGTCGCCGCCGACCGCGACGCCGAGCCGGTCCCCTTCCGCTACCGCGAGGGGGTCTCCATCCCCGGCAGCGCCGCCACCCTGCCGCTGCGCTACGCCGCCGCTGGCATGCTGGGCGCGACCCAGGCCGGCTTCGGCGCTCTCGCCCGGGCGCGGCCCTCGGTCCGCCTGCGCGCCGCCCGCGCAATGCGCCGCCTCTTCCCGGATTCAGGCTTCGGGCCGGCCGGCGAGCGCCTCGAGGACTGGTCCTGGCAGGTTGCCGTCGACGCCCGCACGACCAGTGGCCACTACATCCGTGTCGACGTCGACGCCGACGGCCATCCCGGCTACCTGACGACCTCGCGGATGTTCGGCGAGACCGGCCTGCTGCTCGCCGAGGACGGCGCCACGCCGGCACAGACCGGCTGCCTCACCCCCGCCGCCGCGCTCGGCACGGCGCGCCTCGACCGCTTCGAGCGGGCCGGCATGCGCTTCAAGGTCTCTTCGTAACGGCGCTTCCGACTTCGACCCCACTCGGGTGGGGCAAATGTCGGATGCGCCGTCCCGAAAGGCGCGAAGCAACCTCCGGGCAGCGGTCCGCCTGCCCAGCGGACCCTGCATATCCGGAGATACACGAGCCTCCTCTCCCTGTAGTAACCCCAGAAACGTCCGCGAAGCGGGCCGGTTCCGTTATCACCAAGAAGGCCGCCGCGGAGGCTAACCGATTGAGCGCTTTGGTGCAAGCGTAAATTTGGGGGAGGCTCAGCGCAGCGCCGGCTCGCCCGAGTGGAGCGCCGCCAGCACTCGCTCGGCCACCGACTCTCCGGTCAGGCCGACCTCCTCGCGCAGCAGCGCCGGCTTGCCGTGGGTGACGTAGCGGTCCGGCAGGCCGACTCGCATCACCCGCGCCCGCTCCGCCGGCCGCTCGCCGAAGGCATCCTCGAGGTGCTCCAGCACTCCCGAGCCGAAACCCCCCGGCAGCACGTTCTCCTCGATCGTCACGATCAGGTCGTGGCCGAGGGCCAGCCGCTCCAGCAGCTCGGTGTCGAGCGGCTTGGCGAAGCGGGCGTCGGCGACGGTCGGTCGCAGGTCGTGGGCGGCGAGGACCTCCGCGGCCTGCAGCGCCACCGCGACGCCGTAGCCGTAGCCGAGCAGAGCGACCCGCTCGCCGCTGGCCAGCAGCTCGCCGCTGCCGATCGGTACCTCGGCCGGCTCGGCCGGCAGCTCGACCCCCTCGGCCGCGCCGCGCGGATAGCGAAGCGCGGCCGGGCCCTCGTGGGCTAGCGCCGTGCGCAGCATGTGGACCAGCATCGCCTCGTCGCGCGGCGCCATCACGACGACGTTGGGCAGCGCCCGGAAGTAGGAGACGTCGAAGGCGCCGTGGTGGGTGGGTCCGTCGTCGCCGACGAGGCCGGCGCGGTCCATCGCGAAGGTGACGTCGAGCTGCTGCAGGCAGACGTCGTGGACGAGCTGGTCGTAGGCGCGCTGGAGGAAGGTCGAGTAGATCGCACAGACCGGCTTCGCCCCCTGCAGGGCCAGGCCGGAGGCAAGTAGCACCGCGTTCTGCTCGGCTATGCCGACGTCGTAGTACTGCTCGGGCGCCTCGTCGGCGAGCTTTTGCAGGCCGGTCCCCCCCGCCATCGCCGCCGTGATCCCGACCACCCGCTCGTCCTGTTCGGCCTCGGCCACGATCGCGTCGGCGAAGACCTGCGTGTACTGGGGCGGCGAGCCGGCTGCGGGGGGCTTCTCCAGTCGCTCGGGAGCGATCGCATCGGGCGAGTCCGATTCCTTGACCGGAACCGGCTTCGGCGCCGGCGCTCCGTTGACGATCGAGTTCGGCTTCGCGGCGTGCCACTTCTCCATCCCCTCCAGCCCGCCCTCCTCGGCCGGGGCGAAGCCCTTGCCCTTGACGGTGTGGATGTGGACGACGACCGGCCGGTCGGCGGCGAATGCCTCGCGCAGGGCCTCGCGCAGGGCGCCGACGTCGTGGCCGTCGATCACCCCCATGTAGGCGAGGTCCAGCTCCTCGAAGAAGAGGCCGGGCGCCCAGTAGGCCTTGATCGCCGACTTGATCTCCGGCCCTAGCCGCTCAATCCGCTTGCCGAGCCCGAGCGGCAGCTTGGTCAGCCGGTCCTCGACCTCCTCGCGGGCGTGCCAGAGGCGGCGGTTGAGTCGCACCCGGTTGAAGTAGCGCGAGAGGGCGCCGACGTTGGGCGAGATCGACATCCCGTTGTCGTTGAGGACGATCACGATCGGGGTCTGCAGGCCGCCCGCGGCCTGCATCGCCTCGTAAGCGACACCGCCGGTGAGGGCCCCGTCCCCGATCACCGCGGCGACGCGGCCGTCCTCGCCGATCCCCTTCCGCATCGCCTCCTTCAGCCCGACCGCGTAGCCGATCGAGGTCGAGGCGTGCCCGGCGCCCATGATGTCGTGCTCGGACTCGGCGATCGAGCAGAAGGGGGCGAGGCCGCCGTACTGGCGGATCGACGAGAGCTGCTCACGGCGGCCGGTGAGGATCTTGTGCGGGTAGGCCTGGTGACCGACGTCCCAGAGGATCTTGTCGCGGGGCGAGTCCATCAAGCTGTGCAGGGCGACCGCCAGCTCGCAGGTGCCGAGGTTGGCGCCGAAGTGGCCGCCTATCTCGCCGATCGTGTCGATCACCTCTGTGCGGATCTCCTGCGCCACCTGCCGCAGCTGCTCGTCGTCGAGCTCGTGGAGGTCGACCGGCGTGTCGATCCCCTCCAGCAATGAGGTCCCGTCCTGGCTGTCGGATTGCGGCTTCTCGCTCATTCGTTCCTGGTGAAGATGTAGTCGGCGACGCCCTTCAGGTCGCCCGTCTCGCCGTCGGCCTCCGCCAGCGCCTCGACCGCCCTGGCGTGCGACTCCGCCGCCAGCTCTCGCGCCCGCTCGAGCCCGAAGAGGCTGACGTAGGTGAGTTTGCCATGTCGCTCGTCGCTTCCATGGGGCTTGCCGAGTTGCTCGTCGCTTCCCGTCACGTCGAGGATGTCGTCGACGATCTGAAAGAGGACGCCGAGCTCGCCAGCGAACCTGCGATAGGGGATTGTCTCAGGTTCCGCCATTCCCTCGAGCGTGAGGACGATGCCAACCGAGGCGGCGATCAGACGGCCAGTCTTCAGCTCGTGCAGCGCCCGCAGCGCCTCCGCGTCGCCGGCCTCGGCGGCGACGTCGGCGTACTGGCCGCCGACCATCCCGTTGACCCCGGTCGCCGCGGTCAGCTCGCCCAGCGCGGCGAGGACGCGCGCCGGGTCGCCGGGCTGCGTGCAGAAGAGATGGATCGCCTCGGCGAAGAGCCCGTCGCCGGCGAGTATCGCGACGTCCTCGCCGAACTTGACGTGCGCGGTCGGCATCCCACGGCGCAGGTCGTCGTCGTCCATCGCCGGCAGGTCGTCGTGGATCAGCGAGTAGGTGTGGATCAGCTCGATCGCCAGCGCCGCCGGCAGGTAGCCCTGCGGCTCGGCGCCACGGGCGCGGGCCGTCGCCAGCGCCAGCACCGGCCGCACTCGCTTGCCGCCGGCGAGCAGCGAGTAGCGCATCGCCTCCTCGAGCCCGCCCGTGCCGGTCGGCGCGGGAAAGCGCAGCCGCTCCAGCTCCGCGTCGACCAGCGAGCGCAGGTCCTCGGGGTACATCAGCGCCGCGGACCGCTCACCGCTGATCGGAGCCCTGCGACTCGCGGATCCGCCGGTTGGCCTCCTCGACCGCCTCGGCGGAGAGCTCGGCCGCCTCGCGCGCCAGCTCCGCAGCCCGCTCGTCGCTCGCCTCCTCGCCCTCCAGCTCGGCGGCGATCGCGTTGAGCCGGGCCGAGATCTCGCGCAGCCGGGCGCTGCTCACCGGGCCGCCTCCCGCTCGCGCACGGCGGCGCCGAGGATGCCGTTGACGAAGCCGGGTGCCTCGGCGCCGCAGTACCGCTTGGCGATCTCGATCGCCTCGTCGATCGCGACCTCGTCCGGGACGTCCTCGCTGTGCTCCATCTCGTACAGCGCCACCCGCATCAGGCAGCGCTCCAGCGGCGCGATCCGCTCCAGCTCCCAGCCCTTGGAATGGCGGCCGACGATCGCGTCCAGCTCCTCCCGGTGCGCTTCGGCGCCTTCGGCCAGCTCGCGGGTGAACGGCCTCGCGTCGGCGACCAGCTCGGAGAGCGGGCGTCCGGTGACCTCGCGCTGGTAGCAGGCGAAGACGGCGTCGCGGCGCTGGTCGGATCGGCGCATCGACGCCTATTCTCGCGCCTCGGCCGGCTGTCCCGCGTCGTCGGGCTCCTAGGCGCGCGAGATGTACTCGCCGCTGCGGGTGTCGACGCGGACGCTCTCGCCCTCCTCGATGAAGAGCGGCACCTGGACCGTTACCCCGGACTCCAGCGTCGCCGGCTTGTTGCCGCCGCCGGAGGCGGTGTCGCCTTTCACGCCCGGGTCGGTCTGCGTCACCTTCATCTCGACCGCGCTCGGCACCTGCACGTCGCTCGGCTGCTCGTCGACGAAGAGGACGTCGACCTCGTCGTTGGGCAGCACCCACCGCATCGTCTCGCCGACGACCTCGCCCGGGATCTCGATCTGCTCGTAGTCGCGGCTGTCCATGAAGACCGCCGCCTCGCCGGAGTCGTAGAGGTACTGCATCTTGCGCGACTCGGTGTGGACCGGCCGGAACTTCTCCCCCGCCCGGAACGTCTTGTCCTGCACCGACCCGTCGTCGATCTTGCGCAGCTTGGTCCGCACGAAGGCGCCGCCCTTGCCCGGCTTGACGTGCTGGAACTCGATGATCTTGAAGACGGCCCCGTCGATCTCGATGTGGCTGCCGTTCTTGAACTGGTTGGTAGAGATCACGGCGGCGAATCCTAGCCACTAGGCTTGGGTTACCAGGGGGAGATGAGAGTGAAGCTGGGGACATTTGCGTTGGTCGTCGCGATGCTTGCCGTCGCCGCGCCCGCCTTCGGCATCGGCGAACCGCCGACCGAAGAGGAATATGTCGCCGCGGTCGAGCCGATCTGCAAACGCGATCGCGAGGCGGCGGAAAAAATCCTCAAAGGCGCTCGCGACAACATCAACCAGGACCGGCTCCGGGTCGCTGGCAATCAGCTGATCCGCGCCTCGAAACGGTTCGGCGTCACGATCGGCCAGCTCGTCGAGGTGCCGCGGCCGACCGCCCAGGAGGAGAAGCTGCAGAAGTGGTTCAAGTTCCTACGGATCGTGAAGACGCGGCTGGCCAAGACCGGAAAGCTCTACAAAGAAGGCAAGGAGCTCGAAGCGACCCACGAATCGATCAAGGCGGAACGAAGCGGCAACGCCGCCAACAACGTCAGCTTCTCCCTCGGCTTCCGCGAATGCCGGATGAGCCGATCCCGCTTCAGCTGAGGCAGGCGCTGGGTGTGGCGACTTTCCGGCCCTATAGGACGGGAAAGTCGCCACACCCCCTTTCAGTCACCCGCTTCGGCGGCGGTGGTCGTCGTCAGGCTGGCGGCGGTGCCGCCGGCGAGGACGCGGCGGACGAGGCCGGGCGCGAGGATGCGGACGATCGCCGCCAGCGCGTAGGGGCGCGGCACGTAGCGCTCCGCCTTGCCGCGCAGGCCGGCCTCGACGATCGCCTCGGCGACCTTCTCGGGCTTGGAGACGATCCAGCGGGTCAGGGCCCGCTGCCGCAGCTCCGTCGCCGGGAACCCCTCGGTGGCGACGAACCCGGGCAGGACCATGCCGACGTGGACGCCGTGCGGGCGCTCCTCGACGTAGAGCGAGTCGTTCCAGCCGACCAGGGCGAACTTGCTGGCCGAGTAGGCGCCGGTCCGCGCCCGCGAGACCCGCCCCGCCGTGCTCGCCACGTTGACGATCGCGCTCGGCGTCGCCGCGCGCAACAGCGGCAGCAGCTCCTCGGTCAGCCGCAGGACGGCGTCGAAGTTGAGCTCCATGTGGCGGCGGGCGTTGGCGTAGCCGCCCTCGGCGAAGCTGCCGCGCCAGGCGCCGCCGGCGTTGTTGACGAGCAAGGTCAGGCGGCCACCGCGCTGCTGCTCCAGATGCGCGCGCACCCGGGCCGGGGCGTCGGCCTCGGTCAGGTCGACGGCGAGGTGGGTCGCCCGGCACGGCAGCGACTCGGCGAGGGCGCTGAGCCGCTCCTCCCGCCGCGCGACGAGGACCAGCTCGGTTCCGGGCTCGCGCGCGAGCCGCCGCGCGGTCGCCTCGCCGATGCCGCTGGAGGCCCCGGTGACGACCATCGTTCTCGGCTTCTCGATCACCGGCGGCAGGCTACGCGAAAACTTAAAGCGGCTCGTCTATTCGAGTCGGCATACTGCTGCCTCCGCCGATGGCCGAGATCCCCCAACTACTCGACAAGCTCCTCCGCGTCGCCGCCCCCTCCGGCCATGAGGAGCCTGCCGCCAGCGCCTGGCGCGAGGAGGCCTCCTTCGCCGCCCTCTCCGCCGACGGGCTCGGCTCCTCGATCGCCCGAGTCGGCGATGGCGAGCCGCTGCTGGCCGTGGTCGGGCACATCGACGAGATCGGCCTCGTCGTCACCCACATCGACGAGAAGGGCTTTCTCTACTTCTCCACGATCGGCGGCTGGGACCCGCAGATCCTGGTCGGCCAGCGGGTCGCCGTGCGCACTCGCGACAGCATCGTGCCGGGCGTCGTCGGGCGCAAGCCGATCCACCTGCTGGAGCCCGACCAGCGCAAGAAGGTGGTCGAGCTGAAGGGCCTCCACATTGACGTCGGCGCCGCCGACCGCGACGAGGCCGCCGCCCTGGTCCGGATCGGCGACCCGGTGACGATCGCCGCCGAGCCCGTCCGCCTCGCCGGCGACCGGCTGATCTCGCGCGCGATGGACAACCGGCTCGGCGCCTACGTGGCGCTGGAGGCGCTGCGGCGCTGCCACGAGCGCGGCTCGCTGAGCGGCAGCTTCGCGGCGATCGCCGCGGTCCAAGAGGAGATCGGGCTGTTCGGCGCGCGGACCTCGGCCTTCGAGGTGCGCCCCGACCTCGCGCTGGCGGTCGACGTCACCCACGCCACCGACGCGCCCGGCGTCGAGGCGAAGCAGATTGGCGAGCACCCGCTCGGCTCGGGCCCCGCGATCGGGCGCGGCTCGACCCTCTCGCCGAAGGTCTTCGAGCTGCTGGTCGAGACTGCCGAGGAGGCCGGCATCGAGCACACGATCGCCGCCAGCGGCCGCAGCACCAGCACCGACGCCGACGCGATCCAGAATCTCCCGCTCCGGCATCCCCACCGGGCTCGTCTCGATCCCCTTGCGCTACATGCACTCGCCGGTCGAGATGGTCGACCTCGGCGACGTCGAGGCCACCGTGGAGCTGATCGCCGCCTTCGCGGGGCGGCTGCAGGCCGGCGTCGACCTCACTCGCTGAGGATCGTCAGACGGCGGCCGCGGTGAGGATCTCGGCGCCGCCGGTGATCACGACCGCGTCGGCCAGCAGCAGCAGCATGCCCCAGGCGGCGGCGACCCGGATCGCGGGATGGGTGCTGTTGCGCATGAACCGATCGGCAATCGCGAAGCCAGCGAGGCCAAACGCGAGCGGCGCCACCCACCACCAGCCGAGGTCGCCGCTGAACAGGGCGAGGCCGGCGGCGAGGATCGCGAAGCAGGCGAAGCGGTAGCGACGCAGCCGCAGCTCCATGTCGATCAGCCGCTCCCGTCGCGCGTCTTCGCGGATCGCGACCAGCGACTCCTTCGGCGTTCGGCAACCCCGACTTGAGGCTGCAGAACGCCTCCTGCCTCAGCTTTTTGTCTACATCGCAGGCGCGCTCAGGCGACGAGCTGCAGGTCCTTGGGCAGGCCGCTGAGATTGCGGCAGCCCTCCTCGGTGACGACGACCAGGTCCTCGATCCGCACCCCCAGCTCGCCCGGCAGGTAGATGCCGGGCTCGATCGTCACCACCTCCCCCGCCCCCAAGATGTCGTGGGAACGGGGTGAGACGCGGGGAGCCTCGTGCACCTCGAGCCCGACGCCGTGGCCGAGCCCGTGGCCGAAGTGCTCTTTGTGGCCAGCCGCCTCGATCCGCTCGCGGGCGACCCCGTCCAGCTCTTCGCCCCCGACCCCGGCGCGGACCGCGTCCAGCGCCGCGGCCTGCGCCTCGCGAACCGTCTGGTAGACCTCGCGGGCCCGCTCGCCGGGGTCGCCGGTGGCGAAGGTGCGGGTGCCGTCCGAGCAGTAGCCGTCGAGCTTGGCCCCCATGTCGAAGACGACCAGCTCGCCGCCCCCGATCTCGCGCTCGCCCGGCTCGGCGTGCGGCAGCGCTCCGTTCGGCCCCGCGGCGACGATCGCCGGGAAGGAGGGGTCGCCGCCCAGCTCGCGGATCCGTGCCTCGGCGGCCCGCGCCACCTCGCGCTCGCTGCGCCCGACCAGGCCCCGTTCGAGGCTCCAGCGCCAGACCTCGTCGGCCAGCTCGGCCGCGGCGGCGATCGCCTCCAGCTCCTCGGCGTCCTTGACCCGGCGCAGGCTCTCGACCGCGCCGCCCGCCGCGACCAGCTCGGCGCCGTCGCCGAGTTTCCCCTTCAGCTTCTCCAGCAGCCGCACCGAGACGTGGTCGTCCTCGAAGCCGATCCTGCCGCGGAGGCGCTCGCCGATCCCGCCGAGCCAGTCGTCGACGATCGTCACGATTTCCCAGCCCTCGACCTCCGCCTCGGCCCGCTCGGTGTAGCGGAAGTCGGTGAGGAAGAGGCGGGTGTCGGGGCCGCAGATGCAGGCGCCGTTGGTGCCGATGAAGCCGGTCAGGTAGCTGACGTTGACCAGCTCGGTGACCAGCATCAGGTCCAGCTCGCGCTTGCCGAGCCCAGCGGCGAGACGGTCGCCGCGGCCCTTCATGACTTGCCGGCAACCCCGAGCCGCCCGGCGAGCGTGGCCAGCGCCTCGCGGTAGCCGTCGGGCCCCTTGCCCGAGACCTTCTCCAGCACCAGCCCGTCGAAGACCGAGACCTTGCGCCAGTCCTCGCGCGCCTCGACGTCGGAGAGGTGGACCTCGACCGCCGGCAGGCCGGTCAGCTGCAAGGCGTCGGCGATCGCCCGGCTGTAGTGAGTCCAGGCGCCGGCGTTGATCACGACCGCATCGGCCATCTCCGGAGCGCGGTGCAGGTACTCGACGAATTCGCCCTCCCCGTTGGTCTGGAAGAAGATCGTTTCCAGGCCCAGCTCGCGCGCCCACCCCTGGATCTTCGTCTGCAGCTCGGCTAGCGAGAGGCCCCCGTACATCTCGGGGTCGCGCCGCTCGAGCACGTCGAAGTTGACCCCGTGCAGGACGGCGACGCGGTTGTGCGAGCTGGTCATCGGACCGCGCCCTCCGCGGGGACGAGCTCGGCCACGGCGGCGCGCACCCTGTCCGGCTCGACCAGCTGCCCCACCCGCGGCTGACCGGGCTCGGAGATCAGCACGAAACCGACCCCCTGTGAGGTGCGCTTCTTGTCGCGCTGCACGGCATCGAGGATCGCGTCGATCTCGATCGCGGGGTCGAGAGCGGCCGGCAGGCCCAGGCGGCGCAGGACCGCCTCCACCTCGTCGCGCAGATCCGGCGCCTCGGAGAGCCGCAGCGCCGCCAGCAGCCCCAGCCCGACCGCCTCGCCGTGGCGGTAGCGGCCGTAGCCGCTCGCCGCCTCGATCGCGTGGCCGACCGTGTGGCCGAGGTTGAGGACCGCACGCAGGCCGGCGTCGCGCTCGTCGGCGGCGACGACCTCGCACTTGTAGCGGGCGCACTCGAAGACGACCTCGCCGAAGGCGGTGGCGTCGAGCGCCTCGATCGAGCGCACTCTCTCCCAGAGCGAGCCCCCCGCGAGCAGGCCGGTCTTCAGCGCCTCGACGAAGCCGGCGGCCAGCTCCTCGGCGGGCAGGCTCGCCAGGGTCGAGGTGTCGGCGATCGCCGCTGCCGGCAGGTGGTAGGCGCCGACGTAGTTCTTGCCCTCGGGCAGGTCGACGCCGGTCTTACCGCCGTAGGCGGAGTCGACCTGGGCGACCAGCGAGGTCGGCACCTGGATGACCGGGACGCCGCGCTGGTAGGTGTGAGCGCAGAAGCCCGTTAGATCGCCGACGACGCCGCCGCCGAGGGCGAGGAGGTGGTCCTCGCGGGTCATCCCGGCGCGGGCCAGCTCGCGCAGCACCCGCTCGGCCTCGGACATCGTCTTCGCCGCCTCGCCCGGCTCGACCTCGATCGTGGCCTCGAGTGGCGTCAAGCGGTCGGCGTACAAGCCGCCCACCGCGGTATCGGTGACGCAGAAGCGCCGGCCCTCGAGCGGCCAGGGGCCAGCGCCGAGCAGCCCCGGACCGACCAGCACCGGGTACTCGCCGGAGGCGCTCGTGGCCCAGAGCAGCCTGGTGCCCGCCGGCAGGTCGATCAGCGCCCGTATCGACGGCAGCGCCCTGGCGACCAGGCCCGGGTCGCCCTGCGGCAGGATCGCGTCGGCGAGCTCTTCATAGAGCGGTTGGCGCGTCGCCAGCAGCCGCGCCACGTCCCCGGCGCTGCGGGCCAGCGGCCGGTCGCTGCCCTCGATTCGCCGCCAGGCCTCCTCGGCGTCGACCTGCAGCCAGACGACGACGTGACGATCGAGCGCCTCGCGGACGCGCTCGGAGAGGACGCTGCCGCCGCCGAGGGCGATCGCGCCGCCGTCCGCCCGCTCGAGGAATTCGCCGACCACCTCCGCCTCGCGCGCCCGGAAGGCCTCCTCGCCGTCGCGCTCGAAGGCCTCGGCGATCGGCATCCCCAGCTCGCGTTCCATCAGCTCGTCGATCTCGGTCGTCTCCAGACCGGACAGCTGCGCGATGTCGAGGGCGGCGCTCTTGCCCGCCCCCATGAAGCCGATGAAGACGATCGCCGGCCGGCTCACTGCCTCACCCGCGGAAGTCGATTCTCTTCTTGTAGGCCTCGACCGCGGCCAGCACGTCGTCGATGTGGTCGCCGCCGAACTTCTCGCGGTAGCAGCGGGCAAGGGCCAGGCAGACCATCGCCTCGGCGACGACGGCGGCAGCCGGGACCACGGTCGAGTCGGTGCGCTCGCGCAGCGCCTGCGCCGGCTCCTTGCTCTCGGTGTCGACCGAGCGCAACGGCTTGGTCAGGGTCGAGATCGGCTTGATCGCCGCCCGCACCGAGAGCGGCTGGCCGTTGGTCATCCCGCCCTCGAGACCGCCGGCATGGTTGGTCTCGCGGTGGTAGCCGCGCTCTTGCGACCAGAAGATCTCGTCGTGCGCCTCGGAGCCGGGCCGGCCGGCGACGTCCCAGGCTTCGCCGATCGCCACCCCCTTCACCGACTGGATCGAGGCGACCGCGCCGGCCAGCTGTCCGTCGAGCCGCTCTTCCCAGGAGATGTGGGAGCCGAGCCCCGGCACGAGGCCGAAGGCACGCACCTCGAAGCTGCCGCCGAGGCTCTCGTTCGCCTTGCGCAGGCGATTGATCTCCTCCACCATCGCGGCGCTCGCCTCGGAGTCGAGGCAGCGGACCGGATCGTCGTCGACGCCGGCGAAGTCCTCGGGGCCGAGGTCGGGCCGCTCCGGCGCCTTGACCGAGGCGATCTGGATGACGTGGCTGTGGACGCTTACGCCGAGCGTCGTGAGAAGGCCGCGGGCGAGCGAGCCCGCCGCTACTCGCGCCGCCGTCTCACGGGCGCTGGCCCGCTCAAGGACGTTGCGGATGTCGCCGTGGCCGTACTTCTGGGCGCCGACCAGGTCGGCGTGGCCGGGTCGCGGCAGGTGCACCTCATCCGGTTCGAAGCCCTCCACCGGCCAGGGGTTCATCCGCTCCTCCCAGTTGGCGTAGTCGCGATTGGCGACCAGCACCGCGACCGGGCTACCGAGGGTGCGCCCGTGGCGGACGCCGGAGCGGATCTCGACCGAGTCGGTCTCGATCTTCATCCGGCCGCCGCGGCCGTGGCCGAGCTGGCGGCGCGCCATGTCGCGGTCGAGCACCTCGCGGTCGAGCATGAGTCCGGCGGGCAGCCCCTCGACGATCGCGACCAGCCCGGGGCCGTGCGACTCGCCTGCGGTGGTGAAGCGGAAGCGGGTGCTCATGCGCGCAAGGCTATCGGCGCGAGGGCCGCGTGATGAGTTGACCACACCAGGGTGTGGTCAACTCATCAATTGCTGCCCACGGAGCGTGCTGCGACCCGCATCGTGTCCAGCGGCGCCTCGAGGCCAGTCCGAGATCTCGAACGAGAGGGCACCTTGGCGCACCAGGATCTCGATGCCGTCGACCGTCATCGCTCCAGAAGCCTCGGCGGCGGTGAGCAGACGGCTCGGCTCGGCGCCGTAGACCATGTCGACGACCGTCTGCCCGGGCCCGAAACCGTCGGCGCTCAGCGGCAGTACGGCGAACGGATCCTCCCCCCCAGCCCAACCGCAGTCGTGTTGACGACAAGCCCGTACCCACGTTGATCCGGAGCCGTCACCGGTTCGCCTCCGAGCTCCTGGCAGAGGTTCTGCGAGCGCAGTTCGGTGCGGTTCCAGACGCTCACCCCGGCGCCCTCTCGCAGCAGGGCCCAGACGACCGCCCGGGCGGCGCCGCCGGCTCCCAGAACAAGCGCCCGCCTCTCCCCCACCTGCTCTTCCAGAGCTGCGAGGAAGCCCCCCGCGTCGGTGTTGTCGGCGCGGATCGATCCGTCGGCAAAGCTGAGCGTATTGGCGGCGCCGATCTCCCGCGCCGTCTCGGAGAGGTCGTCGACCAGCGCCAGCGCCGCCTCCTTGTGCGGGATGGTCAGGTTGGCGCCAACGCATTCGCCTGTGACCATCGCCCGCACCCTCTGCTCGAACTCGCCGGGCGCGACGTCGATCGCCTCGTAGCTCCACTCGCCGGCCAGGTCCAGCTCCGCCAGCGCCGCGTTGTGCATCGCCGGCGAGCGCGAGTGGGCAACCGGGTGGCCGAGCACGGCGAGCTTCTTCATCCGCAGCTGTCGGGCGATTCGCCGCCGGCCGCTTCGCGGGCTTCGTTGTAGCGGGCGACGTCGGCCTGGAACTCGGCGTCGGTCGAGGAGAAGGCGTGCTTGCCGCAGGTACCCGGCTCGACGACGTAATAGAGATAGTCGACCTGCGCCGGGCGGGCAGCCGCTTCGATCGAGGCGAGGCCGGGGCTGGAGATCGGCCCCGGCGGCAGGCCGGCGTTGAGACGGGTGTTGTAGGGCGAGTCGGTGGCGAGCTCCAATTCGGTCAGCGGCTGCTCGTAGTTGCCGGTGGCGAAGCGAACCGTGGCATCGATCCCGAGCGGGATCCCTTCGCGCAGGCGGTTGTAGACGACCGCCGCGATCAATCTGCGCTCGCTCTCCAGCTGCGCCTCCTCCTCGACCATCGAGGCGATCGTGACGACGTCGTGCAGGGTGAGGTTCTTCGAGCGGGCGTAGCTCATGTCGAGCGCCGCGGTGCGCTGTTTGAAGTCCTGCAGCTGCAGCTGGACCAGGCTGGTGACGGGCGCCCGCTTCTCCAGCTCGAACGTGTCGGGGAAGAGGAATCCCTCATGGCCTTTGCTGGCCTTCTCGTAGTCGCCCCGCAGCCCGGCTTCCCTGGCCAGCTCCGCCGTCTGCGCGCGGGAATACCCCTCGGGAACGGTCAGCGTGATCGTCTTCAAGGGGACTGGCGGTGGGGGGTCGTTGTCGAGATAGCGGTAGGCGGCAATCGTGGCTGCCGCGGCCCCGGCAAGGACCACGACGACGACGATCGCCACGACCATCCAGCTACGGTCCCGCTCGCCGTCCGAACCCTGGGATGCCGGCGGCGGCGCGGCAGCCGGCTCCTCGTCCCAAAAGTGCTCTTCGGGAGTCTGCGGAGGTGGCGGTGGCGACGGAGGGGGCGAGGCGACCGCCTCCTGCGCGGCGCTCTTCTCCTCGCGTTCGCGCCGGCGCTGCTCCCGCTCGTGACGCCGCCGCTCGCGCTCGGCCGCGGCCGAGTCGTCGGAATCGGTGAACGGATCGCCGCGCAGCCAGTCGTCAGTCATCGTCCCCGGAGCCTTCGATCGCCGCCCGCCCTGCGAGATATGCCTGCAACAGGTGCGCCGCGGCGAGCGAGTCCGGGGGCGCGGTCGCCCCTTCGCGCCGGCTCGCCTCCGCCATTCGCGTGGTCAGGCGCTCGTCGTAGGTCTCGACCGGGACGTCGAGAACGGCTTCGAGTTCGCCGCAGAAGGTGCGCACGAGTTCGACCTGGGCCCCCTCCTCACCGCTGAGGTGGAGCGGCAGGCCGACGACGACCCGCTCGACCTCGTAACTGGCGACCAGCTCGGCGACCGAGCGCGGCTCCGGCGGCTCGATCGTCGGCAACGGCGTCGCCAGCGTCCCGCTCGGGTCCGAGATCGCGCAGCCGATCCGGGCGGTGCCGTGGTCGAGGGCGAGGACGCGCACTTAGGCGAGCGCTTTCTCTATCGCCTGCCGCGCCGCCTCCAACGCCTCGTCGAGCCTCTCGGGGTCCTTGCCACCCGCCTGCGCCATCTCGTCGCGGCCCCCACCGCCGCCACCGACGATCGGCGCAACCTCGCGAATCACCTCTGCCGCCGAGAGCCCCCGCGACACAGCGTTCTTGGTGATCAAGGCGATAAGCGCCGTCTTGCCGCTTCCTCTCCCGCCAACGATCACGGCGGACTCACCGGCGAGCTTCGACTGAACTCGGTTGGCCAGATCGAGCAGTTGGCTCTGATCGCTTGGCGACGCCTCCGCCGCGACCACCTTGACCCCAAAGAACTCCTCGGCCGTCTCGAAGAGCCGCTTCGCCTCCTCCGCGAGCTGCTCCTTCTCGGCCTGCTTCGCCCCCTCCCCCGCCTCGCGCAGGCGCTCGGCGGCGCGGCGGGCGCCGGTGAGCGGGTCCTGCGGCGAGCCGAGCAGCTCGCCAACCTCCTGCAGACGCTCCTCGCGCTCGCGGAACCAGTCGATCGCCGCCGGGCCGGTCAGCGCCTCGATCCGGCGCACGTTGGCCGCGCTCGAGCCCTCGGAGGAGATTTTGAAGATGCCGACCTCGGCCGTGTTGGCGACGTGGGTGCCGCCGCAAAGCTCGCGCGAGACCCCGTCGACCTCGACCACCCGCACCCACTCGCCGTATTTCTCTCCGAACAGCGCCATCGCGCCGAGTCGCTCCGCCTCGCCGCGCTCCATCTCCAGCCAGCGCACGGGACGACTTGCCTTGACCCACTCGTTGACGCGATCCTCAATAGCGCGCAGGTCCTCGGCGCCGAGCGCCTGACCGTGGGTGAAGTCAAAACGCAGCTTGTCGGGACGCACGGCGGAGCCCGCCTGGCGGACGTGATCCCCGAGCCGCTCGCGCAGCGCCGCGTGCAACAGGTGGGTGGCCGTGTGGTTGCGCATCGTCGCGTGCCGCGGCTCGTGGTCGACCAGCGCCTCGACCGCGGAACCGGCCTCAACCCCGGCGCCCGGCTCGACCTCGAGCGCCTGGTCCTCTCCCACCCGGTAGACGTCGACGACCCGCGCCTCGCCCCCGTCCCAGCGCAGGACGCCGACATCGGCGACCTGGCCGCCGCCCTCGGCGTAGAAGGGGCTCTCCTCGAGCTTGACCAACGCCTTGCCGTCCTCGGCGGCGACCGCGGCGATCCCGGTCGTCGCGCGCAGCGTCTCGTAGCCGACGAAGCGAGCGGGCGGCGCCTGTGCCGCGAAGGTGAGCACCTTCTCGTGCCGGTCCTCGGCGCCGTGGGCGGTGGCGGCGCCTACCCGGGCGCGCTGGCGCTGCTCCCCCATCAGCTCCTCGAAGCCACCGTCGTCGACCGAGAGGCCCTGCTCGGCGAGCAGCTCCTTGGTCAGGTCGTAGGGAAAGCCGTAGGTGTCGTGCAGCTTGAAGGTGTCGGCCGCGTCGACCCAGGAAGTGCCGGCCTCCTCCGCCTCCGCCACCAACCGCTCCAGCAGCTCCGTCCCCCGCTCCAACGTGCGGCCGAAGCTCTCCTCCTCGTCGCCGACCCAGCGCGCGATCGTCTCCCGCTCGGCTGCCAACTCCGGATAGGCGTCGCCCATCGCCTCGATCGTCCGCTCCGCAAAGCGGCCGAGCCACGGCGCTTCAAGGCCGAGGGTGCGGCCCTGCTGGATCGCCCGCCGCATGATTCGCCGCAGGATGTAGCCGCGGTCTTCGTTGGAGGGAACGACACCGTCGGCGATCAGGAAGGCGGCGCCCCGCGAGTGGTCGGCGACGATCCGCATTGCCCGGGTCACGGCCCCGCCCTCGTCGTAGCCGCGGCCCGACAGCTCCTCGGCCAGCTCCACCAGCGGCCGCAGCAGATCGGTCTCGAAGACCGAGGGCACGTCCTGGAGGATCGCCGCCATCCGGTCAAGGCCCATACCGGTGTCGATGTTGCGCATCGGCAGCTCGGCCAGCGAGCCGTCCTCCCCAAGGTTGTAGGTCATGAAGACGTGGTTCCAGAACTCGAGGAAGCGGTCGGTGTCGTCGCCGGGTCGCTCGCCCGCCGCTCCGAAGTCCTCGCCGCGGTCGAGGTAGAGCTCCGAGCAGGGACCGCACGGGCCGGAGGGGCCCGCCTGCCAGAAGTTGTCGGCGCGACCGAGGAGGACGATCCGCTCCTCCGGCATCCCCTGCGCCTTCCAGATCTCGATCGCCTCCTCGTCGGGCCCGAGGCCCAGATCCTCGTCGCCGCCGAAGACGGTCGCCCAGATCCGCTTGGGGTCCATGCCGAAACCCTGAGTTGAGAGCTCCCACCCCCAGGCGATCGACTCCTGCTTGAAGTAGTCGCCGAAGCTCCAGTTGCCGAGCATCTCGAAGAAGGTGAGGTGGCGGGCCGTTTTGCCGACCTCCTCGACGTCGGTGGTGCGGAAGCATTTCTGCACGTCGGCGAGGCGCCGCGAGGGCGGCTCCTCGCGGCCGAGGAAGCAGGGCTTGAACGGTTGCATCCCGGCCGTGGTCAGGAGCACCGAAGGATCGTGAACAGAGGGGACCAGCGAAGCCGAGGGAACGATCGTGTGCCCGCGCTCCGCGAAGAACGAGAGGTAGGTGTCGCGAATCTCCTTCGCCTTCATCAGCAAGGGAGCCTAAGACAGACTCGGAGACAAGCGCTGACGGCTGCGGCCCTGGCCCGTTGAAGCGCTAGATGCAACTGGCCCTAATCTTGACCGGATGGGTTCGCACGCCTCGGTGGCGAGGAGATGAACGACGAGCGCCTGGCGCGGTGCGCGGCGGCCGGGGAAAAGGCCGCCTTCGAGACGATCTTCCGTCGCTACCACCAGGATCTCTACCGATACTGCCTGGCGACGGTGGGGAACCCACAGGACGCCCAGGACGCGATGCAGAACACGATGGTCAAGGCGTTGCAGGCGCTGCCCGGCGAGCAGCGGGAGATCAAGCTGAAGCCCTGGCTGTACCGGGTAGCCCGCAACGAGGCGATCGAAACGCTGCGCAAGCGCCGCGACGGTATCGAGCTGGATGCCGAGCGGGAGGCGGCGAGCTGGGGGATCGCCGAGTCGACGGCAGCGCGCGAGCGGCTGCGGCAGCTGTTCGCCGATCTCGAGGAGCTGCCGGAGCGGCAGCGCTCGGCGCTGGTGATGCGGGAGCTCGCCGGCCTCGACTTCGACGAGATCGCCGCCGCCTTCGGGACTTCGGCGGCGGTGGTGCGGCAAACGCTCTACGAGGCGCGACTGAGCCTGCGGCAGATGGACGAGGGGCGTGAGATGCGCTGCGAAGTGGTGATGAGAGCGCTGTCCGACGCGGACGGACGAGTCACCCGCCGCCGCAACCTGCGCGCCCACCTGCGTGGCTGCGCGAGCTGCCGCGCCTTCCGCGACGACATTGCCGAGCGCCGCGGCGAGTTCGCCGCGATCGCGCCACTCCCGGTGGCGTTCTCGGCGGGACTGCTGCAGGCCTTCGCCGAGGGACAAGCGAGCACTCTCGGCACTGCCAGCGCGGCCCCTGCGGCAGGAGCGGCGTCCGGTGCTGGCGCCGCTGCAATCGGCGGAGGGCTCGCCGGCACGGTCGGTGTCGGCGTTGGCAAAACGGTCGCCGCCGCGACGATCGCCAAGTCCGCCGCGACGATCGCCGTCGTCGCCGCAGTGGGAGTCTCCGCCGCCGACCGCAGTGGTGTCGTCGACCTGCCGCTCGGTGACGGCAGCAGCAAGGAGGCAAGGAGCGCACCCGAGCCGCGATCGCCTGCGAACGAGGCAGTGGCCGATCCGGCGGCTGCGGCGGACTCCCAAGCCGCGGGGAAGAGCGCGAATCCGAGCTCACAATCTCAAGGTGGCAAAGACGCCAAATCGACCGCCGCCACCGATGAGGCCTCCGGAGCAGCGGGCAAAGCGAAGCAGGCGGGAAAGGGGCAATCATTCCGTCCCTCAACGCCTGCCGGCCAGTCGCAGGGAGAGCCGGCGCGCGGCGGGTCGCAAGGCAACTCCGCGCGCGGAGAGCCCAAGGAGGGCGGCAAGCCAGCCCAGACCACGCCCCCAGCCGCAAGCCAAGGCCAGGAAACGGCTGGCGCACACAAACCGCCGCAGGCGAGCTCGCCACCGGGTGGCGGCGCGGCAGCCGACAAAGCGCCTCCAGGCGCAAAACCGTCGCAATCCCCGAAAAGCGAAAACGCGTCAGCCGCCCCTCCATCCCCGCCGGCCACCACCCCCGAGACGCCTAAATCGAGCAAAGGAAACTCAGGGTCGAAAGGCCACGGAACGGACTAGCTCGAGGCGATCGAGCCGTATGCGCTGGGCAGCTCCGCTACCCGGCTGCCTGCGACATCACCCCAATCCAATACCCGGCCAGATCGGCCGACATTCGGCCTGACGGGCGCGCTCGGGGCTCGTTCCAGCCGGCGAGAAAGCCAACTCCGTGGGCGTCCGTCCGCGAGGGCAGACACCCAATGGACACTTCGAAGGAGGCACGATGAAGCTCCAGGCGAGGATCGCAATTCTGACCGGGGCATTCGCGCTGGCGGCAATCCCCGCGACCGCGAGCGCCGTTCCGGACTACAACCCCAGTCCGCCGGACTACAAACCGGCGCCGCCGCCCCCACCGCCGCACGCGAGGGCGCATGGAAAACGCTGTCAGGGCAAAAGCAAGAAACACGTCAAAGGCGAGCAGGGGACCGAGTTCAGCCGCTGCGTGAGGGCGCTGAGGAAAGCGGCCAATAACCCCCACATGCCTCCGGGGCGGGTCTGCAAGAACGAAAGCAAGGAGCACGTCAAAGGCGAGAAAGGCACGGCCTTCTCGCGTTGCGTGAAAGCCGTCGCTCATCTTCGCCGTGAAGAACGAAAAGAAGCGCGCGAAGCGGCCAAGACGGTCTAGACGGAGATCGTGCCGTGTCCGACGATCGCCTCTCCGGACAGCAGGACCGCCGTCTGCCCCGGAGAGGCAGCGTCGAAGGCCTCCGCCAGCTCGAGCTCGAGCTCGGCATGACGACCCGGTGCCGCCGTTGAGACCGCGGCAGGTACGAGCCGCGAGTGGTAGCGCAGCTTGACGGCGTCGACGCTGGCAGCGTCGCGGTGGAGGACAGCGTCGCGGACCCTGATCGACGTCGCCGCCAGGTCGGCGCGGGTGCCGACGGTGACGGTGTTGGCGCCGGCGTCGGTGGCGAGTACGTAGAGCGGCTCCTCGGCGGAGACGCCGATGCCGCGCCGCTGGCCGACGGTGAAGTTGTGATGGCCGCGATGGTGGCCAACCGGACGGCCGCGACGGTCGAGCACCTCCCCCTCGCGATCCCGCAGGCCACCGTGCCGGCGCAGGAACCTGGCCTTGCCCTGGCCGGCGAGGAAGCAGAGGTCCTGGCTCTCCGGCTTGCGCGCGACCGCGAGCCCGTGGCGGGCCGCGATCTCGCGCACCTGCGGCTTGGTCAGCTCGGTCAGCGGAAAGCGAAGGCGGTCGAGCAGCTGCGGCGGCAGCGCCGCCAACATGTAGCTCTGGTCCTTTGCCTCGTCAGCCGCCGCGGCGAGCAGGGGGCCGTCGCCGTCGGAGACGATGCGCGCGTAGTGGCCGGTGACGAGGTAATCCGCCCCGAGCCGCTCGGCCAGGTCGATCATCGCCGCGATCCGCACCTCGCCGTTGCAGACGATGCAGGGATTGGGCGTGGCCCCGGACCCGTAGCCGGAGAGAAAGGCGCCGACGACGCGACGGCGGAATTCCTCCTCCAGATCGAGCGTCAGGTGCGGCAGGTCGATCGAGTGGGCCACGGCCCTGGCGCCGAGGACCGCCTCCGGCGAGCAGCATGCCTTGGCGCCGTCGGTCTCGGGATCGGCCCAGAGCTTCAGCGTCACACCGAGCACCTCGGCGCCCCGCTCGCGCTCCAGCAGCGCCGCGACGGCGCTGTCGACGCCGCCCGACATCGCCACCAGAACCCGCTCGCGGCCCTCGTCTCGGTCGCCCGCTGGCACCAGATGGCGATTCGACGCCGCAGCGCTCGCCAGCGCCCGGTGCAGCGCATCGGCGGCCAGCTGCGCCGCATGCCGCTTGGCGGGCGTCAACCCCCCGATCGCCTCATCGACCTCCTCTATCCCGATCCGAGCCGCAGCAAGGACCTCCCCCCCGTCGATCAGCTCCGCCACCGCCGCCGTAGCCGCCCGGGTCGCCCCACACCCCTCGGCGTCGAAGGTCACAGCCGCAATCCGCCCTTCCTCGAGGACGAGCGAGATGCGCGAGAGGTCCCCACACGCCGCCCCACCCGCTGCGCCGGTAAAGGCGTCCCTGGGCACGGGCCCACGCCGCGTCTCATCCCGCAGGAAGTGCTCGAAGACGTCCCGACTCATTGCCACAGGGTAGAGGCGCGGCCACGGACGAGGACTGCATTCGGCCCCGTTGTGGCAGCCAACCAACGAGGTCTGCACTCGGTCCCTTCGGGGAACAATGCGCATCTCATCGCTCGAGGAGTCGTCTTAGGTCAGCCGCAACACCAGCTTCGGCATCGAGCTGACGCCAGGTGATCCGCACCACCCGCCAGCCATCGGCGACGAGGAGACGGTCGCGTTCGCGATCGGCCTCGAAGGCCCGCCTCGTCCCGTGCGTCGCGCGCCCGTCCAGCTCAACGACCAGTTTCGCCGCGTCCCAGACGCAGTCGACGTTGAAGAACCGACCGCCAGCAGCGAGGTCGGCGTTTAAACGAGGTCGGGGAAGTCGATGGGCGTCGACGAACTGCGCGAACCGCTCCTCGAAGTCGTTCACGGTTTTGCCGCTCAGCGCCGCCTCGTCGCCGAGTATTGCCCGCAGCACCGCCGTCCCCTGCCGACCGGGGTACCGGTCGAGCAGAGCGGGGATCGACAGCCGGTCCGTCAGCTGCTGCACTTCTACCTCGTTGAAGGCCCGCTCCACTTGTCGCTTGGTCGCCACCGCGGCAAGATCGAGGATCGTCCGCGGCACCGTCGTGACAGGAATTCCGTTCACGACCGTCTGCTCGTCCTCCGGCACTTGCGAGCGGTGGGCCACGATCCCCACTTGCGGCCTGCAATTGCGCGGTCGGGTGACCTCCGCCGGCGATCGCCGAGGTGGAATCAACCGCCACAGCCGCGCCGCGGAGCGGTGGCTCAGCTGCGCCCCCGGACCCAAGGCGAGTACGGCGGCCATCCACCGCCCTTCGGCGCTGAGCCTCGCGTGCCCAACGGCATAGACACCGCGATGGATTGGCGTGAGTGATCCTCGTTCGACCCGGCTCCCGATCGCCCGGCGTCCGAGTCCCGCCCTGAGCAGCTGCCGCCGCGCGACCACCCCGTGCTGGCGCTCGGCGAGCCGCGCCAGCAACCGGTCGGCACGAGCCATCCCAACATCTTTCTCGCGCGGTTCACGTTTTGCCCCTGTCAGGGGCTCAACGCAGACCTCGTTCCCTGCGGGCTGGTTGGCGTTCTCGCCGGCCATACGGCGAGCGTGACGGGGCCGGACGCACGCGTGGCGCGCTGAACGTCAAAACTGCGCCACGAAAAAGGCTCCAACCCGGCGTTGCCGCCCCTGGCTTTGATCCCTTGAAGTGAAGGGCGGGCGCCTCCTCGCGATCCCACGAGACCGAGAGAGATCGGCCCCCGAGCCGTTTGTGTTGGGTCAAACGTGGGGACGGCTCGCGCACGGGCTCGAGCCTTGTGCCAACCGTACCACCGCAACGCCGCCGTGGCGACCCCAAGGCGGCGGCGCCCTGGGAACCTCAAAGCTGGCCTCAGTCCAATTCGGCATCGAGGTTGGAGAGCAGCAGCTCGGCCTCGCTCCAGTCATGCGGTTTCACGCGCAGGGCAATGTCGCCGTGGCCATAGCGGTCGAGCGGCCAGTCGGCCGTCAGGACACCCTCGATCCCGGCCTCGGTCAGCGCCTGGTACCAGGCCCGCGCGGTCCTGACGTCGGCGAAGTCGCGCACGACCTCCCAGTTGTCGAAGCTGGGGTCGTCGACGTGCACCGGGGTGGTGCCCGGTCCGGGGCTGAAGGCGCGGCGCAGGCGATCGATCAGGCTCATCGACCGAATCTTGACGCCTGGGCTAGTGACCGGCGAGGCCGGGTTTGTGCAGGGCGATGCCCAGCTCCTTCAGCTGCATCTCCTCCACCGGGGCCGGGGCGCCGGTCAGGGCGTCGGCGCCGGAGGCGGTCTTGGGGAAGGCGATCACGTCGCGGATCGAGTCGGCGCCGGCGAGGCGCTGGACGATGCGGTCGAGCCCGTAGGCGATGCCGCCGTGCGGCGGGGCGCCGTAGCGCAGCGCCTCCAGCAGGAAGCCGAAGCGGGCCTCGGCCTCGGCGGCGTCGATGCCAAGCGCAGCGAAAACTGCCTGCTGGACGTCGGCCCGGTGGATACGGATCGAGCCGCCGCCCATCTCCTGCCCGTTCCAGACCAGGTCGTAGGCGAGCGCCCGCGCCTGGCCGGGGTGGGTTGGATCGAACTCGCCGGCCGGCGCCGTGAAGGGATGGTGCAGCGGGTCCCAGCGCCCCTCCCCCTCGTTCCACTCCATCAGCGGCCACTCGACGATCCAAACCAGCCGCTCCTCACCCGCGGGGATCAGTTCGAAGCGCTCCGCCAGCTCGACCCGCAGCTGACCGAGCACCGCGTCGCCAACCCGGCGCTGGTCGGCGACCAGCAGCAAAAGGTCGCCATCCTCGGCATCGAGCTGCGCGTTGAGGTCGCGCAGCTCCTTCTCGGAGAGGAACTTGGCGGTCGGCGAGCGCCAGCCCTCGCCCTCGCGGAACGCCCAGACGAGGCCCTTGGCTCCCAGCTCCTGGGCGCGCGAGATGAGGCCGTCGAGCTCCGAGCGGGGCAGCTCGCGCCGGCCGGCGTTGAGACCCCGCACGGCCCCACCGGAGGCGATCGCGCCGCTGAAGACCTTGAACTCGGTCTCGCGCAGGGCGTCGGAGAGGTCGACCAGCTCGAGACCGAAACGCAGGTCCGGCCGGTCGGTGCCGAAGCGATCCATCGCCTCGTCGTAGGGGAGGCGCTCGAGGGGCAGCTGCAGCGTCGGCCCGCCGGCGCGCTCGAAGACGTGGGACAGCAGCCGCTCGTTGACCTCGATCACATCCTCGACGCCGACGAAGGACATCTCGATGTCGAGCTGGGTGAAGTCCGGCTGGCGGTCGGCGCGCAGGTCCTCGTCGCGGAAGCAGCGGGCGACCTGGTAGTAGCGCTCGAAGCCGGCCACCATCAGCAGCTGCTTGAACAGCTGCGGCGACTGCGGCAGGGCGTAGAAGGAGCCGCGCTGGAGCCGGCTGGGGACGAGGAAGTCGCGGGCGCCCTCCGGCGTCGAGCGGGTCAGGACCGGCGTCTCGACGTCGAGGAAGCCCTCGCCGTCGAGGAACTCGCGCATCGCCGCGGTGACCCGGTGGCGCAGGGCGAGGGCCTCGCGCATCGGCTCGCGGCGCAGGTCGAGGTAGCGGTGGCGAAGACGGGCGTCCTCCCCGACCTCGCCCGAGAAGCCCTCGATCTGGAAGGGCGGCGTCTCCGCGTCGGCCAGCAGCTCGGCGCCGCTCACCCGCAGCTCGAACTCCCCCGTCGGCAGCTCGGGGTTGACCGTGTCCTCGGAGCGGCGCACGACGGTGCCGATCACGCTCAGCACGTCCTCGGCGCGCAGCCGGTGGCCCAGCTCGAAGGCCTCGCCGGAGGAATCGGGGTGGAAGACGAGCTGGACGATCCCGGTCCGGTCGCGCAGGTCGATGAAGATCAGGCCGCCGTGGTCGCGCCGGCGGTGCACCCAGCCGGCCACCCGCGTCTCGGTATCGACGCGATCATCCAGCACCTGTCCGCACCAGGTGTCGCGGAAGGCGTTGGGACGGATCGGGGGCAGCGGCGAGCTCATCGGCGTGGGCAGTCTTTCACCGGGCCCCTACTTCGCGAGCTCGTCCAGGACCTTGCCCGGAGCGACCGGATGCTGGTCGCCGGTCTCCATGTCCCGCATCTGCAGGGAGCCGTCGGCTTCGAGGATCAGCACGTGGCGGGCGCCGATCCGGTTCGCGTGCTTGAGCTGCCCCTTGAGGCCGCGCCCGGCCAGGTCGACCTCGGCGGACAAACCGGCGTGGCGCAGCTCGATCGCCAGGGCCAGCGCGCGCTGTCGCTGATCGTCGTCGGCGGCGGCGAGGAAGGCGTCGTGGACCCTCGGCGCGCCGTCGTCGCCCGCGGCGAGCAGGATCCGCTCGATCCCGGCCGCCCAGCCGACAGCCGGCGTCGGCGGGCCGCCGAGCTGCTCGATCAGGCCGTCGTAACGGCCGCCGCCGCCCACCTCGGACTGCGCCCCCAGCTCGTCGCAGACGAAGGAGAAGATCGTCCGCGTGTAGTAGTCGAGACCGCGGACCAGGGTCGGGTCGATCGTGTACGGGACGCCGGCGGCCTCGAGCAACGAGCGCACTTCGGCGAAGTGCTTGGCGTCCTCCCCGTCGAGGCGCTCGACGATCGTCGGCGCGTTCGCCATCACCGCCTGCGTCCCCTCGTCGTCGGAATCGAAGGCGCGCAGCGGGTTGATCTCGATCCGCTCGCGCACCCCCTTCGGCAGCTCGTCCTCCTGCAAGCGCAGGTATGCCTTCAGCTCCTCGAGGTAGTCACGGCGCGATTCCAACGAGCCGAGGCTGGCGAGCCGCAGCTCCACCCCTGGCACGCCGAGCTCGGTGAGCAGGTCGGCGAGGAGCATGATCGCCTCGGCGTCCGCCAGCGGCGAGTCGGTGCCGATCGTCTCCAGGCCGATCTGGTGGAACTGCCGGTAGCGCCCGGCCTGCGGGCGCTCGTGGCGGAAGAAGGGGCCGCGGTAGTGGAGCTTGACCGGCTGCGCCAGCTTGTGCATCCCGTGCTCGAGGTAGGCGCGGCAGATCGGCGCGGTCCCCTCCGGCCGCAGGGTGACGCTGCGCCCGCCCTTGTCCTCGAAGGTGAACATCTCCTTGCGGACGACGTCGGTGGAGCGGCCGACCCCGCGTTCGAAGAGATCGGTGTCCTCGAACGCGGGCGTCGCGATCGGCTCGTAGCCGGCCCGGCTGAGGATCGTCGCCGCGACCCGTTCGACCCGGCGGCGGGCGCGGGCTTCCGCGGGGAGCACGTCGAAGGTCCCCCGCGGTGCCTGGTAAGAGCCCTTGGCCACGGCGGCGGCTAGCGCGCCAGCTCGGCGAGGAACGGGTTGGTGACCCGCTCGGCGCCGAGGGTGGTCACACCCATGTGGCCGGGGTAGACGCCCGTCTCGGGGGGCAGCGAATCGAGCAGGGTCGCGATCGAGCGCAGCAGCGTCGGGCCGTCGCCCCCCGGCAGGTCGACGCGTCCGACCGAGCCCTGGAAGAGCACGTCGCCGGAGAAGATCGCCTCCTCGCCGCGCACCGAGTAGGTGACGTGGCCGGGGCTGTGGCCCGGAGTGGCGATCACGTCGACGGTCAGGCTGGCGAGCTCCAGCGTCTCGCCCCCCTCGACCGTCTCGTCGGCGTCGTAGCTCTCGAAGGGACCGAAGCCGGCGAAGGGCACAAAGGCCATGATGTCGGCGAGGACCGGCGTTTCCAGCGTCGGGCAGTAGACCGGCGCGCCGGTGATCGTCGCCACCGGCGCGACGGCGCCGATGTGGTCGAAGTGGCAGTGGGTGAGGAGGATCGCCTCGACCCTCACCCCCATCTCCTCGACTGTCTTCAGGATCCTGTCCGGCTCTTCGCCGGGATCTACGATCAGGCCGCTGCCGGAGCCTTCGCGGCGCAGCACGAAGCAGTTCTCGGCGACCGGCCCGACGGTGAGCATCTGCACATCGAGCGTCACTTCTCCTCCCCGGCGCGGATCCGGGCGCGCTCGCGCCGGCGCCACATCATCGTGTCGATGTAGTAGCCGGCGGGGATGTAGAAGACGAGCATGAAGCCGCCGAGCGCGAGGGCGGAGCCGAGCGGGCGCTGGAAGAGCAGCACCAGCAGGACGGTGAAGATCGCGGCCGCGACGACGCCGCGGGTGACCGCGCTGCGCCAGGTCGGTGGCGCGTCGACGCCGGTGGCGGGCCGCTTGCGGCCGGCGCGGGCGCGGGCTTTGGCCTCCTCGCGGCTGCGCGGTCGCGCCGCGCGCCGGTTGCTGTCGATGCGACCGCCCTGGGTGCCGCGATGCTTGCGGCGTCGCTTCTTCCTGGTCTGGGCCATCAGCGCAATCTAGCCGACCGCGAGCCTCATGCGAGAGCGTCGAGGCGCCGCTCGATCGTCTGCTGCGCCGGGTCGAAGTCGCGAAGCGGAACGTCCTGCGGGTAGCCGCCCAGCGCCGCTGCCGGGATCAAGCCGATCAGCTCCGCTTCGACAGGGTGGGCGCCGAGTGGCGCGGCCAGGGCGCGGATCCGCTCGACCACCTCCCCCAGCGAGACCCCGACCGGGTCGTGGACGTTGGTCGATATCTGGGTGCGACCGCTGGCCAGCGACAGGCCGATCGCGCGCACGCCCGCAAGCCCCCCGCCGGACTCGCGCAGGCCGGCGGCAACCGCCTGGGCGGTCTCGAGATCGCCGCTGTCGAGCTCGACGTTGAAGGCGCCGAGCGGCGGGCGGGCGGTGACGAGGGCGGCTCCTGCGCTGCGATGGGGCAGCTCCGGCCCGCGATCGGGGCGAAGCTCTCCCGCCTCCATCCGCAGCCACAGCTCGGCCAGGCCGCCGTTGCGGAAGTAGGCCCGCTCGAGGTGGTCAGGGGCGGTCGCCATGGCGCCGTAGAAGAACACCGGCACGCCGAGCACCGCAATCGCATCGGCCGCCGCCGCGGCGGCGGCTTCGGCGGCGTCGCGCTGCTCGGGCGCGAGCCAGACGAGCGGGCAGACGTCGAGCGCGCCGACGGCCGGGTGAACGCCTTCGTGCCGATCCATGTCGATCGACTCGATCGCGGCGGCCGCCCCACGCGCCAGCGCTTCGGGGAGCGCAGCGGCGCTGCCGGCCAGGGTGAAGACGGTGCGGTTGTGGTCCGCGTCGGAATGGCGATCGAGCAGGGAGACGCCCGCGGCGAGAGCGCGCTCCAGCGCAGCAATTCGGGCCTCGTCGCGGCCCTCGGAGACGTTGGGGACGGCGAGCAGCAGCGCGGCCACCGTCTAGACGGCCAGCTCGCCGGCCTCGACGATGGTCGTGCCGTCGACTTCGACCGTCGGCTCCAGCACCACGCAGTCGAGGTGGACCGGCACCTGGACGGTGCCGCCGATCGCCGCCGAGGCCCCGAAGGCGACGTGGGCGGAGCCGAGGATCTTCTCGTCCTCGAGGATGTTGCCGGTGACGATCGCCTCTTCGTTGGTCCCGATCCCAAGCTCGGCCACGTTGGTCCCGTCGGCTCCGTGCTCGGTCAGGAGCTCCATCAAGCGCTCGCCCTCGGCGCCGCTGGCGTCGGTCAGATGGCCGTCGCTGACGCTGAGCTCGACCGGGGTGTCGAGCTTTCCGATCCCGGCGATCGAGCCGTCGACGACAAGGGTCCCCTCGGACGTGCCCTCGAGCGGGGCGATGAAGGCCTCGCCGCAGGGGATGTTCCCGAAGGCTCCTCGTTTGCTGAGGACGCCGGCGTCGACGATCGCCGTCCGCCCGGTCAGGCCGAGCCGCAGGTCGCTGCCGTGCGGGCAGGTCATCCTCGCCTCGGCACCGGCGCCGAGGATGCGACTGAGCAGGGTGCCCCGCTTCCTCAGCAATTTCATCTCGGCGCCCATCACCCGTGCCAGCATTTCCTCGGTGACGCCGGGCATCGAGGCTACCCGGACGCCCGCCTCGCTGGCGGCCTTCCGCGCTTCGGTGTGGGAGATCGACTGGATGGTCGGCGCCACGACGATGTCGGCGGCGAGCATCGCGGCGGCCACCGCCTCGGGGGGCTCGGCGGCATGCGATTCGCGCTCCGAGATGACCGCCAGGGTCGCTTCGCCGCCCTCGCCCTGGGCATTGATGCGCAAGAGGGCGCCGAGCTCTTCCGTCGGCGGGTTGCAGACGACCAGCACTTCTTCGCCCGGCTGCAGGCCGAGGCACTCGCGGATCACGGTGCTGACCGCCCTATCCAGCGCTTCGGTCGTCATCCCGGACAAGGCTATTCGCCGCCGTCCCGACCTGCAGGCCTCGAAGCTCGCACCGATAGCATCCGTCCTCCCGCCGGAGTAGCTCAGCTGGTTAGAGCAGCGGAATCATAATCCGCGTGTCGGGGGTTCGAGTCCCTCCTCCGGCATGGCGGCTTCACCCACGCCGAGCCGAGCGTTCAGTCGCAGCAGCGGTGTCCCTCGATAGCCGCGCGGACCCAGTCCGGGTGCCCATCCAGGGCGATCGTGTACAGGGGCTCCTGGCCGCCCGCGCTGCCGACCTTCTCGACGAGGTCGAACGAACAGAGCAGGTCGACGAAGTGCGACACCGCTTTTGTGGGCAGGCCCGTCATCGCGCTCAGCTGCGGGACCGCCAGCGGCGCCCCATCGATCAGGCAGCAGAGCACGTCGAGCCGTCCGTCGTGCCTCACGATCGCCTTCAACGGAGCTTCTTCGATTCTCGCGCTCAACCGGTCCCCTTGGCCCAACTGGTAGGTCGTAACTGAGAACCCTAGCGTATATGCTATGGCGCAGGAGGGGTGGTCGCGGGAGGCTTGTCCGCCTCCGTGCCGCAACCGACTTCTGCCCAACTTGGAGCTGCAATTCGCCACGTTCGCCGCTCGCGCGAGCTGAGCATCGAAGATCTCGCGGCCGCGGCCGGAATCCACTGGACCTCCGTCTCTCGGATAGAGAACGGCAGGCAGAATCCGACCTGGGACGCGGTGAGGGAGCTCGCTACCGCCCTGCACATCGAGATCGGCGACCTCGCTCGCCTCGCCGCCGAACTGCCCGCGTCCGAGGATTGAGGGCCGATCGTCCAGGTGCTCGGCTGAGCGGGCTCAGTGAGGCGTCGGAGCGCCGGCGCCGCTGTGGCGGAATTCCGCCAGCGTCTCCTCCATCGCCGCTACTTCGCAAGCGACCATCTCCGGCCAGGGCTTGTCCGGGTGCTCGTCGAGCGTCTTGTAGCCGTTGCCGCTGATCACCGCGACGACGGTGTCGTCCGGGCCGAGCACGCCCTCGTTGGCGAGCTTCATCGTGGCGGCGATCGTCGTGCCGCCCGCAGGCTCGGTGAGGATGCCCTCGGTGGCGCCGAGCAGGTCGAGTGCCTCGAATATCTCCGGGTCGGTGGCCGTGGCCGCGGAGCCGCCGCGCGACATCACCGCGTCGACGACCAGCGGGCCGTCGCCGGGCGCGCCGATCGCCAGCGAGTGGGCGGCGGTGTGCGGCGTCTGCGCCTCGATCTCGCCGCTGCCGTCGAGGACCGCGGTGGCGATCGGACCGCAGCCCTGCGGCTGGGCGATGTGGATCTTGGTCGCGGCGGTCTCGGCCATCCCGACCTTCTCCATCTCCCCCAGTCCCTTGTGGACGCGCGAGGAGAGGGTGCCGCCGGCGGCCGGGATCACAAAGTGGTCGGGCGAGGTCCAGTCGAGCTGCTCGACGACCTCGTAGGCCACCGTCTTCGCCCCCTCGGCGTAGAACGGGCGCAGGGTGATGTTGGCGAACTGGATGCCGCTGGCCAGCGCCAGCTCGCGGCAGGCCCGGTTCGCCTGGTCGTAGTTGCCGTCGAGCTGGATCACGGCGGCGCCGAGCGCCCGGCAGGCGCGCGCCTTGCCGCGCTCGAGGTTGCTCGGGTAGAAGACGTAGGCGGCGGCGCCGGCCTTGGACGCCAGCGAGGCGACCGCGGTGCCGACGTTGCCGGTCGAGACGCAGCCCATCTCCTCCTTGCCCAGCTCCAGCAGGCGGGCGACGGCCATCGAGACGACCCGGTCCTTGTAGGAGAGGGACGGGCGCTGGGTGCTGTCGTCCTTGAGGTAGAGCTTGCGCAGGCCCAGCTCGGCGCCGAGCCGGTCGGCGTGGATCAGCGGCGTGCGTCCGCTGTTCTTACCGACCCGGGCCTGGGCGCGGGCGTCGACGATCGGCAGCAGCTCCTCGAAGCGCCAGATGTTGATCGCCCGCTCGGCGGTCGGCAGCTCGGCGAGCCGCGCCGCGGCCAGCTCGTAGTCGTAGTCGATGTCGAGGCCCTGGCCGCAGCCGAGGCACTTGAAGGTCGTATCGAGAAGGGGCAGCCGGAGCCCGCAGTCGTGGCAGACCAGCTCGGTCGCGCAGGAACGGGTGCGCTGGTCCGCCGCGAGGCTCATCGCCCCTCGTCACTCCCGCATCGCGATGGCAGGCCACCGGCCTTCGCGAATCTCCGTCGGCGTTTTCCGGTTATCCGCCCGATCATGAGGGTGCGTGTATAGCAGATGGCGAACGGTCACTCAATTTTTTTTGGTCAATTTCCGGCCAAAGGCCGACCAAGTCGGGACCGTCCTCCCGCCCCAGAGCGATCAACAACTGCTCGGCGACGTGCGGGGCAAGGGGCGCCAGGACCTGTGCCAGCAGAGCCAGGGCCCCGAGCAGGGCCTCGAAGTCCTCGCGGCTGAGGCTGCCGCGGCGCTTGACGATTCGCTTCTCGTAGTCCTGAATCCGCTCCAACAGCCGGGTCACGTTGCGGACGGCCTTGTGCATCTGCAGCTCCTCGAAATCGGCGGTGATCCGCTCGATCCCGTTCTCGCACCATTTGCCGAGCCGCTCGCGGACGAAGGCCGTGTCGGCGGCGGCCTCGGGGTCCTCGGGCGCCTCCGCGGCGGCGGCGATGCGATCGTGGGTGTAGGTCCAGAGGTTGTTGAGGAAGCGGGAGGCGAAGCGCAGGGCGCCGTCGTTCCAGTTCAGCGTCTTGGCCGGGCCCGCCGCGTAGAGGATCGCGAGGCGCACAGTGTCGGCGCCGTGCTCGGCGACCAGCTCGTCGGGGTCGACCACGTTGCCCAGGTGCTTGCTCATCTTGCGGCCATCGGCGATCACCATCTCGTGGAAGAGGCAGCCGGCGAACGGCTCGCCCTCCGGCAGGAAGGAGAACGGCCCGAGGTCGCGCAGCGCCTTGGTGACGACGCGCTGGTCGAAGACGAAGCTGCCGCTGTCGTTGCCGGCGACGAGACGCTCGGAGGGCAGCCAATGCTCGAGGTCGGGATGGTCGAACATTTCCGTCGCCCGCGCCTGCGGCGGCACCGCCGCCGGGACCCAGAGCCAGAGGGCGTCGAAATGGCAGTCCAGCGTGTCGGTCTCGCGCCGGGCGGCCGCGGAGCAGCGCGGGCATGGGACCTCGACGAAGTCGGGGCGCTCGGCCAACGGGTTCCCTTCGCCAGTCGGCTCGACGTCGCGCGGCAGGCGGACCGGCAGCTCCTCGACCCCGACCGGGACCGCGCCGCACTCCTCGCAATGGACGACCGGGATCGGCGTGCCCCAGTAGCGCTGCCGCGAGATCGAGAAGTCGGAGGCGCGGTAGCGAGTCGACTCGCGTGCCGCGGCGGCCAGGCTCTGCGCCGGTGGCCCCGCGGCCCGCGGCACCCGCGCCGCGATCGCCTCGTCCGCCTCGTCGACGGCCGGGATGCCGAGCACCGCGGTCGGGCCGAAGCGCGCGTCGACGATCGGCGAGACGAAGACGGGCAGCTCGGCCCCACCCGGATCGGCTGCCGAGGCGCCGGTGTCGATCACCGGCACCGCGGCGACGTCGCGGGCGCTGCGCTCCCAGCCGCCCGAGCGCAGCTCGTCCAGCTGCGAGGCGACCTCGGGTGCGCTAGCCCAGCTCTCGATCTGCGGATGACGGGGAGAAAGCAGGACGAAGCTGGCAGAGGCAAGCGCATCGGCATGCGGCGTGAAAACCGTGAAGCTGCCGCCGTCGGGACCCCGCAGATCGATCTCCACCCCATCGGTGCGACCGAGGATGTAGCGCTGGGTCTTCAGTGAGAGCTCGTCCCAGTTCTCGAGGCGCTCGAGATTGCGGTCGTTCTCCCCCAGGTAGGGGGCGATGCGCAGGAACCAGGTCGGGCGGCGGATCAACCGCACCGGGTTGTGGCAGCGCCAGCAGCGCCCGTCCTCGACCTGGAGCGCAGCCAGGGTCGTCTGGCAGGTGTCGCACCAGTCGACCGTGGCGTCGTCGCGGTAGATCAGGCCTGCCTCGAGCAAGGTCAGGAAGAGCCACTGCGACCAGCGGTACTGGGCCTCGTCGGAGCTGTAGAAGGCGCGGTCGTAATCGAAGGAGAAGCCGAGGCGCTGCATCTGACCGAGCATCCGCTCGCCGCAGCGCTCGACCCACTCGGCCGGCCGCACGCCCCGCTCGATCGCCGCCATCTCCGCCGGCAGCCCGAAGGCGTCGAAGCCGAAGCCGAAGAGGACGGCGTCGCCGCGGGCGCGGCGGAAGCGCGCGTAGGCGTCGCCAATCGAGTAGTCGCGAACGTGCCCCATGTGCAGGTTCCCCGAGGTGAACGGACTCGATGGCTTTACGTAGACGCCTTTCTGCCCGGCGCCGGGGGACGGCGTCTCGAAGGCGCCGCGCTGCGCCCAGGCTCGCTGTCGGGCGGGCTCCACCTCTGCGGGCTCGTACCGCGGCCTCTCGGGGCTCATCGTTCCGCAGTCTGGCATGGACCGTTGACCGCTGAGCCGCTGGGGCATATGCTGCGCCTTTAAATAGTCAAATACCTCCAAGCGATATTTGAAAATCCAGCTGTCACGCAACTGTCAAATAAGTGCAAAAAGTTGGAAATTGGGAGGAATTTCGGCCTTCGCCGTCCGGGCGTGGGCCTAGCTTGAACCGTCAAGAGACAAGTCGGCCCCGGCGGCGCTTGCGACACCCCGGGGCCTGGCCGAGACCTGAAGAGGAGGTCCCAACATGAGAGAGGGTACGAGAACCGCCCTGCTGGCAGAAGGGCGTGTTGAAGAAGAGATTGTTAAGCGGGCGATCGCTGCCGCCGCGCAGGTATCGCCCGAGGACAGGGTCCGAACCGGGCTGGAGGCGGTGATCGACTTTGCCGAGACCGATCCCGTCGCGGCCCGGGCGGCCCTGAGCGCCCTGCGCAGCGACCATGATGCCCTGGCTCGGCTCGAGGGATGCCTGCGAGGGAGCGCCGAGCGGGCGACACTGTCGCTTGGCGCCGCGATCCAGGTTGCGCTCACAGAGCTGGCCTCGCCCGCTCCCGATCTGCGTCGCCGCCTGCCCGAGCTGGAGCGCTGGCTGGAGGGCGACTGGTAGGGGCTCGCCTACGGCGCCGCTCCCTCAGTTCGCGAACGTCCAGAGCTTGTTTCCGACGAAGTTGATCGGCATCGCCGCGGCGACGGCGATCGCCTGCGCCGGCAGATCGGCCAGCGACGTCCCGACCACCAGCGCCTCGAGGACCGCGAGGTTGAGGAGCAGCGCGGCGACGCTGACCGCGAAGAAGCGCAGCGCCTGGAAGGCCGGGTGGTCTTCGCCTGGCCCGAAGGTCCAGTGCCGGTTCCAGAGGAAGTTGTTGGAGACGGCGACGCAAAAGGCGCCGATCGCCGCGGCGATGTAGTGCAGCCCGATCGGATCGATGAGCAGGGAGAAGACGCCGAGGTTGATCAGGTAACCCGAGCAGCCGACCAGGCCGAACTTGAAGAGCTGCATCCAGCTCGCGGGGCGCCTCGCAGCGGCGCCGATCCTGTATGCGAGTTCGGTGGCCGGGCTCATCGGGGCGTGAACTGACGCTGCTGGGCGTAATCTTCCGGCCCGGATGCGGCCCGGAATCGCCATCATCGCAGTCCTGGCGGCGGCTGTCGCTGGCGGCCTGCTGGCCACCCTCACCGAGGGCGGCGACGCTCCCGTCCCGCCCCTCGAGGCCGGCGAACCGAGCGTCAAGGTCATCTCCCCTCGCAACGGCGCCCGCCAGACCAGTCGCGCCGTCGTCGTCAAAGTGAAGGTGGAGGACTTCCGGCTCGCGCCGGCAAGCTTCGGCGGCGAACCGCAGCTTGGCGAGGGCCACCTCCGCTTCTCCCTCAACCGGGTGCCGGACTGCGTCGACCCGGTCAAACTGCGGCGGGCAGAGGCGAGCCCGGTCGGCAGGGGCCGCCTGGTCGGCGCCTCGTTCGACTTCCCCCGCCACGCCGGTCCCAACGGCGTGCTCGCCGAGCGGATCGGCTCCAGCGGCAGCTACTCGCCGGCGACCCGACCGGAGATCTACTACCACGAACTCCCCGCCGGCTTCTACCGCCTCGTCATCACCCTGGCCGAGAACAACGGCGCGACCACCCCCTACCACGCCGTCACCAACTTCCAGATTCTGCCGCCCCCCGGTCAGGGAGGACACCCCTGCAGGGGCGGCAAAGTTTCCAGCGCCAAGGCGGCGGTCTTCGACTAGCTTGCGGGCCGCCCGGCGGCCTTTACTTCACTTTGTATAGTGGCTGGATGCGGACGTTTCGCCGCCTGATGGGGTTCCTGCGCCCTTATCGCCGCCAACTCTGGGGCTCGCTCGTCTTCGCCTGGGCGGCGATGGGGATGACGGTTCTGATCCCCTGGCTGATCGGTCGCGCCGTCAACGCGATCGAGGCCGGCGAACAGCCCGACCTGCTGCCGCTGGCATTGGCGATCGTCGCAGCGGGAATCCTGCGCCTCGGGCTGACGATGGTGCGACGGGTCGTCGCCGGCCGGGTCTCACTGGCCGTCGAGTTCGACCTGCGCGAGCGCTTCTACGCCCATTTGCAGCGGCTCGAGCTCGGTTTCTTCGACGGGCAGCAAACGGGACAGCTGATGTCGCGCGCCACGGTCGATCTGCAGTCGATCCGCTTCTTCCTCGGCTACGGCCTGATCTTCATCACCCAGAACCTGTTGACGATCGTGCTCGCCAGCGCCGTGATGTTCGCGATCGAGCCCTGGCTGGCACTGCTGGCGCTGGCGCCCGCCCCGCTGGTCGTCTACACCGCCTCGCGCTACAACCGCGTCTCGCGCCCGGCCATGCAGGAGGTGCAGCAGCGCCTCGCCGAGCTGACCGCAGAGGCCGAGGAGAGCGTCTCCGGCGTCCGCATCGTCAAGGCCTTCGCGCGCGAGGAGCACCAGTTGCACCGCTTCCGCCGCGCCGTCGCCCGCGTCTTCGACCAGAGCATCTACTCGACCCGCCTGCAGGCGTTCTTCTCGCCCCTGCTCGGGCTGCTGCCACAGCTGGGCATCGCGCTGGTCCTGCTGATCGGCGG
Source organism: uncultured Solirubrobacterales bacterium (assembly GCA_963703235.1). Taxonomy (GTDB): domain Bacteria; phylum Actinomycetota; class Thermoleophilia; order Solirubrobacterales; family 70-9; genus VRUE01. The sequence continues at coordinate 1,062,177 of OY969802.1, forward strand.
CCGCCAGGTGATTTCCGGCGACCTCAGCCTCGGCGACTTCACCGCCTTCTACACCTACCTGGCGATGCTGGCGGCGCCGATGCGGATGCTGGGGATGGCGATGGGAATGGCGCAGCGCGCGATCGCCTCCGGCAACCGGCTCTTTGAGATCCTCGACCGCGAGCCGCGGATCGAGAGCCCGGCCGGAGCGCCGACGCTGCCGACCGGCGCCGGTCGGGTCGAGCTGCGCGGCGTGACCCTGCGCTACGACGGCGCCGGCCCGGCGCTGAGCGGTGTCGACCTCGCGGTGGAGGCAGGACAAACCGTGGCTCTGGTCGGCCCCTCGGGGTCGGGCAAGACGAGCCTGGTGGCGCTGGTGGCGCGGCTCTACGATCCGAGCGAGGGCGCGGTGCTGGTCGACGGCGCCGACGTGCGATCCGTCGATCTCGGCTCGCTGCGCTCTCAGGTCGCCTTCGTCGGCGACGAGAGCTTCCTCTTCAGCGCCAGCGTCGCCGAGAACATCGCCTACGCGACGCCGGATGCAGGCCGCGAGGCGATCGAGTCGGCGGCGCGGCGCGCCCAGGCAGACGAGTTCATCGGCGAGCTGCCGGACGGCTACGAGACGCAGGTCGGGGCGCGCGGCTGGAGCCTCTCCGGCGGCCAGCGCCAACGGATCGCGATCGCCCGGGCGCTTCTCGCCGACCCCCGCATCCTGATCCTCGACGACGCCACCTCCTCGGTTGACGCCCGCACCGAGACGGCGATCAAGGCGGGCCTGCGCGAAGCGATGGCGGGCCGGACGACGTTGATCATCGCCCACCGCCTCTCCACCGTCTCGCTGGCCGACGAGGTCGTGGTGATCGACGGTGGTCGGATCGTCGACCGCGGCTCCCACCAGGAGCTGCTCGAGGGCTGCGGCTTCTACCGCGAGATCGCCGAGCACGGCCTCGCCGACTCCGTCTTCCTGCAACGGGACCTCGAGCAGCGCGAGGAGCTGGCGCGACTGTGAGCCGATTGCGCAACGTCTATCTCCTCTTCGTCTCGCTCGGGCGACTGCTCCGCGGGCAGGATCAACGGGGCCGCAAGCTGCGCTGGATGGCCGGGCTGCTGCGCCCCTACCGCGGCCGGGTGGCGCTCACCTTCGTCGCGATGCTGGCCGCGACCGGCGCCGCACTCGCACCGCCCTACCTCGCCGGCCAGGCGATCGACGCCGGGATCGTCCCTGGCGACACTGGCGCCCTGACCCTGATCGTCGTCGCTTTCGTCGGCGTCGCCATCGTCTACGCGGTGGCGACCTTCGCCCAGACCTACCTGGTCGGTTGGGTCGGCACCCGCGCCCTCCAGGACCTGCGCGAGCACGTCTTCTCCCACCTGCAGTCGATGTCGATCGGCTTCTTCACCCGGCGCAGTCCCGGCGTTCTGATCAGCCGCATGACCAACGACATCGAGGCGCTCAACCAACTCGTCACCAGCGGCGTGGTGACGCTGTTCTCCAGCAGCCTCACCCTGATCGGCGTCGTCGTCATCCTGCTGCTGCTCGACCTGCAGCTCGCCCTCGTCACCTTCCTCACTTTCCCACTGCTCGCCGTGGCCAGCGTCATTTTCCGGATCGTCTCGCATGGTGCCTACCGGGCGACGCGGGAGCGGATCGCCGCGATCACGGCCTACCTGCAGGAGACGCTGAGCGGGGTTCGGATCGTCCGCAGCTTCGGCCAGGAGAGTCGCCACACGGCGGCGATGACGGAGCTGAACGAGGCCAACCGCGAGGCCAACATGAAAACCGTCTACCTCAACGCCTCCTACTTCCCGGCGGTCGAGCTGCTCTCCGCCATCGCCACCGCGGCGATCGTCCTCTACGGCGGCGCCCAGGTCATCGACAACGCGATCCAGGTCGGCGTCATCGTCGCCTTCATCGGCTACCTGCAGGTCTTCTTCGACCCGATCCAGCAGCTCTCCCAGCTCTACACCACCTACCAGCAGGGCATGGCGGCGCTCGACAAGGTCTTCGACCTGCTCGACACCGAGCCGGAGATGGTCGACGCGCCGGGGGCGATCGACCCCGGCACGCTGCGTGGCGAGATCGAGATGGAGGGGGTCTGGTTCTCCTACCGCAACGAGACGCCGAATGACCAGGGAAGCGAGGGCTGGGCGCTGCGCGAGATCGACCTGCACGTCCCCCCGGGCCAAACCCTTGCTCTGGTCGGCGCCACCGGGGCGGGAAAGTCGACCCTGGCGAAGCTGGTCGCACGCTTCTACGATCCGCAGAGGGGCCGGGTCCTGGTCGATGGCCACGACCTGCGCCAGCTGCGCCAGCAGGGCCTGCGGCGCCAGCTGGGAATCGTCCCGCAGGAGGGGTATCTCTTCTCTGGCAGCATCCGCGAGAACATCGCCTTCGGCCGCCCGGAGGCGACCCAGGAGGAGATCGAAGCGGCGGTGGCCGCGGTCGGGGCCTCGGGGTTCGTCGCCTCACTGCCCGAGGGGATCGAGACCGAGGTCGGCGAGCGCGGCATCCAGCTGTCGGCCGGGCAGCGCCAACTGGTCGCCTTCGCCCGGGCGCTGCTGGCCGAGCCGCGGATCCTGATCCTCGACGAGGCGACGTCGAACGTAGATGTGCGGACCGAGCAGACGATCGAGCGCGGGCTGGAGAGGTTGCTGGCCGGGCGCACGGCGATCGTCATCGCCCACCGCCTCTCGACGATCCGCCGCGCCGGCAAGATCGCCGTCCTCGAGGGCGGCCGCATCGTCGAGAGCGGCACCCACGACGAGCTGATCGACGCCAACGGCCCCTACGCCCGTCTCCACGGTGCCTGGCAGGAGAGTTCGGCTGCCTGAGAGGGTCGAGAACCAAGCAGCTCGGTGGACGCAGGGAAGGATGGTGAGGGGAGCGCACTCAGGTGCGTGACCCGAACCAGCCGACCGAGGACTCCGAGATGCGCCGGTTATCGGCCCTCTCAGCCGGGGCCGATGCCGCCGCCGGAGGATCCGCCGCCGCCGGTTTCGCCGCCGCCTTCGGTGCCACCGCCCGCCGGGGCGCCGCCGCCGGCGCCGCCTGCTTCTTCGGCCGAGCCGGCGCCGCCGGTTTCAGGGGCCACTTCTTCTTCGGCTTCAGGCGCTATTTCTTCTTCTTCGATGCCTTCCACCTGTTCTTCGGCCGATCCCGCCCCGGTGGCGGCGCCCGGCGCCGGTGCGCTCGGTCCTTCGCTGCACTGCGTGAAGCCGTAGGCGCTCGCGGCCGACTGGAAGGAGGCCAGCGCCGAGGAAGCTTCGGTTTCGGCCGCCGTCAGCGCTTCTTCTTCGCCCCGTTCGGCCGCCAGCTGCACGTCGCTCTCGGCCTGGGCGAGCCCTTCGGCGGCGGCAAGGAATTCGTCGTAGCCGGCGGTGTCGTCGCTGGGCGTGCCGAGGCCCCGCAACCGCTCGACCATGCCGGCGTAGAGATCGGACACCTGCACCGCCTGGGAAGCCGCGCCGGATTCGGTCACCCCTACCGTTCCCACCGCCGCGTTCACCTCGGCGCAGATCCCGTCGCCCTGGGCGATCAGCTCCTCTTTGCCGAGCGCCGCCGGCGCTTCGGCCGTCGTCGTCGGCGCAGCGGTCGTTTCCTCGTCGTCGCCACCGCCACAGCCAGCGATCCCAAGCACCACCAGCCCGAGCACCGCCAAGTGGAGAAGACACCTCCTCATCGGCGCGAAGCTACCAAAGGGAGTAGACGGGCTAACCAGGCCGCCGCCTCTCTGCTTTTGGCCGGAATCCTCGCTGGCTACCGCGCCCACCCCAGTTGCCCGTCTGCGAGTGACAGTTGCCGCAAAGAAACTGAAGATTCTCCAGCCGATTGTCAGCCCCATCGCCGTTGATGTGGTGAAGCTCCATATTCAACGGCTTTCCACGCCACTCGGTAATTCCGCAGGCCTCGCAGCGATTTTCCTTCAACCCTTCGCTGAGAAGTCGCGCCTTCAAGTGTCCACGACTTCGCCGGCGACCGGCAACCAGGAGCTCATCGATTGGGGTGATCCATGCACGTGGGGCAACCGCGCCTCGCTTCACTGCCTTCGTCCAGGTCGCCGGGGCAAAGCCAAAGCGCTCGCTGCATTCGCGTACGGACAGCCCGCTATTCACAGCGACCTGAATCTCGTCCCAGTCATAACGGCGAGCACACCGGTCATCGGCAGGCACGCCGAGGCGACGAGAGTGATAGGCCACCGTCGCCTTGGAAACACCAAGGCGACGGCTGATTGCGTTGTAGCTCAACCCCTCTGCCCGTAGGCGGCCGATGAGCTCCCGGCGTTTCGACGCTCGGCGGATCGGGCCCTCGATACGAGGCACGATGTCCCCCCGTCCGACCGCAGCATGCCAATCCCAGTCCGAAAACCCGAACTTCTCATGACATGCCTTGCATGTGTGCCCTGCATCGTAAAAGTCTCGAATGTGCGTCCAATCGATATCCTCCATTGCGAACACATGTTCGCAGAAGGACCGGACACGATTGCCACGCGGTCACTCCCGGCGACTGGATATTCTGATCACAGTGCGCCCTTGCGGAGTCGAATAATTGGCAATTCGCGCGGTTCTGGTCCGTGAAATCGGGGTTCGAGTCCCTGCTCCGCAGTTCGCCTACTCGATCGACGCCAGGTCGCTGTCGGGATCGGCGATCCGATCTCGGGCGCCGCTGACGTCGACGCCGTCGGCGAGCAGGCGGCGGGCCTCGGCCAGGTCTTCGGACCGCTCGACGCTGAGCGCGCCGGCGACCCGGCCGTCCTTCAGATACCAGACGGAGAACTCGTCGGCGGCGCGGTTGCCGCGCCAGATCTCCTCGTCCCACTCGTAGGCCGGCCCGACGTACTCGAGGCTGGCCCAGTCGGCGAGGTCGCTGAAGAAGTAGGGGACGACGTCGTAGTCGCGATCCTCGCCGAGCATGTTGCCGGCCGCGTGCATCCCCTGCTGCATCGCCACGTCCCAGTGCTCGATCCGCAGCCGCCGGCCGTGGACGACGCTGTCGTAAGAGCAGCAGTCGCCGGCGGCGTAGATGCCCGCGGCCGAGGTCTGCAGCTTCGAGTCGCAGAGGATGCCATCGTCGACCGCCAGCCCGGCCCGCTGCGCGAGCATCGCGTCTGCCCGCACCCCGGCCCCGACCACGACCGCGTCGCACTCGATCGCCCGGCCGCCCTTGGTCAGCACCGCCTTGACACGGCCGTCGCCCTCGAACGCCTCCAGCTCCTCGCCGCCGTGGACGGTGACGCCGTGATCTTCGAGCCTCTGCTGGAACCAGCGACCGGCGTCCTCGCCGAAGGTCCGAGAGAGAGCCACGTTCTCCATCATCACGATCGTGCACTTGACGCCCTTCGCGGTCAGCGAGGCGGCGACCTCGGTGCCGATGTAGCTGCCGCCGATCAGGACCACGTGCTCGACGGCCTCGGCGTCGGCCCGGATCGCCTCGGAGTTGCCGAAAGCGCGCAGGTAGTGGACGCCCTCGTTCTCCGCCCCCTCGACGCGGAGGATGTTGACCATCGCCCCGGTGGCGATCAGCGCCTTGCCGAAGGCGACCTCCTCCCCGCCCTGCAGCTTCGCCGTCCGTCCCGCCGGGTCGAGCGACATCACGTTGACGCCGGTCAGCAGCTCGACCCCGTTCTCCTCGTACCAGGCGGCGGGATTGACGTAGGCGTCCTCGCGGCCCGCCTCGCCGCGCATGTACTCCTTCGAGAGCGGCGGCCGTTCGTAGGGCGGCTCGGGCTCGCGACCGGCCAGCAGGACCGACCCCTCCGCCCCGCGCTTCCGCAGCTCGGCCGCGCAGTGGGCCGACGCCATGCCGCCGCCGACGAGGAGGAAGTCGACCTCGCGGTCGGGCATCCGTCAGCCCGCCCCGTTGCCCCCGGCGGCCGGGCCGAACAGCTCCTTGATGTCCTCCTCGCGCCCCGGGTCGAGCACCGCCAGCACCTCGTCGCCGGGCTGCAGGACCGTGTCGGGCCCGGGCACGAAGCCCTTGCCTTCGCGCAGTACCGAGATCAGCAGGCTGCCTTCCGGCATCGCCAGGTCGCCTACCCGAGCGCCGCTGACGCGCGAGTCCTTGCCGAGCAGCATCTCGATGATCTCCAGCTGCTCCTCCTGCAGGTCGAGCAGGTGGACGAGGCCGTACTCCGGCACCTCGTGCTCGAGCAGGCGCAGGATCAGGTCGGTCGCCGAGACCGACGGTTTGACGCCCAGCAGGTCGAAGTGCGGCCGGTTGCGGGGGTTGTTGACGCGGGCGATGATCCGCTCGACGTCGTACTTCTCGCGGGCGACCTGGCAGATCAGCATGTTGTCCTCGTCGTCGCCGGTAACCGCGATCACCATCTCCGCCCGCTGGATCCCGGCCCGCTCCAGCACCCACAGCTCGGAGGCGTCGCCGTAGACGACGTTGTGCTCGAGCTCCTGCTCGACGGTCAGGTAGCGGCGCCGGTTGCTCTCGATCACCGTCACCTCGTGGTTCTTTTCGAGCAGCTCGCGGGCCAGGTTCCAACCCACCTTCCCCGCTCCGACGACGATGATGTACACGCTCGCGCCCCTGCCCTACGCGGCTTCGATTGGCTCGTCGGTCTTGGCGCCGTCGCGCTGGGCGCCCTCGCGAACGGCGTCCTCCAGCATGTCGATCGCGACCCGAGTCGGACAGACGGTGTTCAGCCCCTGCTGCCGGTACCACTCGGCCCGCAGCGGGTCGAGGATCCGCGCGATCACGGTCGGGACCTCGTAGCGGCGCTGGGCGATCTGCGAGATCACGATGTTCGTGTTGTCGCCGTTGGTCGAGGCGATGAAGGCGTCGGCCCGCTCGATCCCGGCGGCGAGCAAGGCGTCGGTCTCGAGGCCGGTGCCGACCGTGAACCTTCCCCCGAGGTCCTCCCAGCCCTTGTCGAGCCCCACCTCGAGCCTGGTGTGGGACTCGGGGTCCTCGTCGAGACACGAGACTTCGTGGCCCTCGTTGAGCATCGTCCGGGCGACGGAGGAACCGACCCGGCCGCAGCCGACGATCAGGATGAACATAGGCCGGATACTAGCCCTGCCTGGCGTGGCGTCACGCTTCGGGCGGGGCGGTGAGCAGCACCTGGCACGGCGCCTTCTTGAGGACGTACTCGGTGGCGGCGCCGATCTCCGCCGGTTTGGCGGCCCCGACCCCACCCAGGGTGGCGCCGCCGCGGATCTTGGTCGGCGGCTCGCCGCCGATCACGATCGCCTCCGCCTCGCTTCGCCGCGCCGCCTCGACGATCCCGGCGCCGACGTCGCGGGCGCGGATCGCCTCGGCGCTGACCGCGACGTCCTCGTACTCCTCCGCCACCTCGCGGGCGCGCTTCAGCGTGCGCCTGATCTCCTCTTCGCGCTGCGGCGGCAGCTTGGCGTCGAGCGGCAGGGTCAGCGGCACCTCGACGACGTGGACGAGGGCGAGGCGGGCGCCGTCGGCCTCTGCATCCCCCTCCTCGCGCTCGGCCGCGGCGAGGCGGCCGGCGGTGGCGACGATGTCGTCGTCGAGCTTGGTCCCGAACACGGGCACGAGGATGCTGCGGTAGGCGAGCTCGGGCACCTGCTTGGTCAGCGCGCGCTCGGTGACGGAGACGCGCCGGGTCAGCGAGGTTCCCTCCACTCCCTTGCGGTAGACGACGTAGAAGAGGAGGCCGAACAGCATCCAGGCGCCACCCACCCAGCGCGCCGTGTCGTGGAAGGCGAGCACGCTGAGGAAGGCGAGCCCGGTCAGCACCGCCGCGAGCAGGACGGGAACCGGTATTCGCGCGCCGCGCCACTCGACGTTGAGCGGGACCCGGAAGGGCCGCGGCCGATCGGGTTCGCTGACCCGCAGCCGCAGCACCGAGACGTGCGCGATCGTGATCGCCAGCGTCGCTCCGAAGGCGTAGATGCCCGCCAGCAGCTTGACGTCGGCGGGAACGACGAGGCCGATCGCGATGATGCCGCTGAGCGCGATCGCCACGTGAGGCGTCGCGTGGCGGGCGTTCAGCTTGCCGAGCCAGCTGGGGATCTGGCGGTTGATCGCCAGGGTGTAGATGTGGCGCGAGACGCCGAGCATCGAGGTGGTCGCGGCCCAGAACAGGACCGGAGCGGCGACCAGGGCGACGATCCAGCGCATCGCGTCCTCGACCCAGGCCGGCTCGTAGGCCGAGACCACCCCCAGGATCGGGGCCTCGACGAACTCGCCGCCGAGCGCGGTCTGGGGCCCGTCAGGGCCGGCGACCACCGGCACGGCCATCAGCGCGATCGCCGCCATCCCCGCGTAGATGAGCGGCACCGCCACCGCGCCCACGGTGACGATCCGTCGCAGGTCGCGCCGGCGCACGTCGATGTCGGGAGCGAGGTCCGAGGCCGCCTCGATGCCGGCATAGGCGAGCATCGCGACCACGGCCGCGTAGACGGTGTCGGTGACGCTGGGGTCGGTGAAGAGGTCGAGCTCCGCGGTGAGGCGATCGGGGTGCATGACGGCGATGACCCCGACCGCGATCACGGCGATCTGCAGGGCGATGTCGGCGAGGACGAGGACGACCAACCAGCCCTGCCGCCCCCGACCCGTGGCGTTGATCACGTTGAGGACGCAGGCGCCGACGATCACCGCGACGGCGACCCCGACCTCCCAGCCGGGACTGGAGAGACCCGAGGCGACGGGCTCCAGGTAATGGGGCACCGAGATCGCCGCCAGGGCGGCGACGATCAGGTAGTCGATCAGGATCGCCCAGCCGGCGACGAAGGCGATCAGCTCGTTGAAGGCGTGGCGGGCGAAGCTCGAGGAGCCGCCGCGTTCGCGGAACATCGCCCCTCCCTCGACGTAGCTGAGCGTGGCCAGCACGAACAGCAGGCCGGCCGCGAGGAAGATCAGCGGCGTCAGCCCCAGGCCGCGGTCGGCGACGACCCCGAGCGCGAAGTAAATCGAGAAGCCGACCGCCGAGTAGACGGCGACGAACAGGCCCGGGACGCCGAGGCCCCGCTCCAGCAGCGGCTCCAGGCGCGAGCGCGGAGCCTTCGGCTCGCTCACCGGCTCATCCGCGCCGAGAGCCAGAGCCGGCCACCGCCGACGACCACGAAGGCGACTCCCATCAGGACGCCGATCGACGCCGGACCGGCGCCGTTGGCGAGCGCGCTGACCAGGATCGCCAGCCCAAGCGCGACGAGGACCAGCGAGAAGGCGCGGACCGAACCGCGGTAGATCCGCTCGGGCGAGGCCATGGCGGCGATTCTAGGCGAGGGCCGGCGTCTCATCGGCGCCCTGATGCACGCTGCGATCGGAGACGACGATTACCCGGCAGGGGCGCTCGCCGAGGACCGTCTGCAGGGTCTTGTCGTAGAGCGGGGCGCCGTTGCGGTAGCGCAGCCCGACGACCACGGCAGCTGCGTCGATCAGCTGCGCCTCGTCGGCGATCGAGTAACCGGCCTGGCCCGGCCGAACCCGCTCGACGTGGCCGGTGACGCGCTGGCCCCCGATCAGCTTCGCCTGCTCGATCTTGCTCTGCGCTTCGCTTTCGCGCTCGCGCAGATCGGCGTCCAGCGGCAGGTGGGTCGGGATCGTCAGCATCGAGTGGACGTGGATGCCGCGGCGCCGTTTGGAGGCGAGCTTGGCGGCGGTGGCGACCATCTCCTCCGAGAACGGCTCGCCGTCCTCGAAGGCGACCATGACGCTGCGGTACTCGATCTCCTCGACCCCGAGCGGTTCGGGCGTGACGACCTTCACCGTCTCGGTCAGCGGCAGCTTCTGGTTGCGCCTGTAGAGCACGTAGACGGCGATGCCGAACGCCATCCAGCCCAGGCCGACGGCGAGCGTGCGCGGGTTGAGCGCCATCACGACGATCCAGGCGGCGAAGGTGCCGAGCCCGCCCAGCACCGCGGTCAGTGGCACCAGCGTTCCAAAGGCGCGGAAGTTGAGTGGCGGCTTCCACGGTCGCTCACCCTCGGAGTTGCGGCGGCGCAGCTGGATCACCGAGACGTGGGCGATCGTGAAGGAGAGCATCGCGCCGAACGAGTACATCGTCGCCAGGAAGTCGGTCTTGCCAGGCAGCAGCGTGATCGTCGCCACCGCGGCGAAGACGAGGATCGCGATGTAGGGGGTGCGGTAGCGAGGGTGGACCTGCCGCAGGCTCTCCGGGAGCTGCCGATGCTGGCCCATCGAGTAGGTGAGGCGAGAGACTCCGATCAGGCCGGCGTTGGTGGCGATCAGGAGGATCACCGCGGCGAGGACGCCGACGTAAAAGCGCATCGCTTCGGTCAGCCCGTGGCCCAACCCGAGGTTCTCGACGATGCCGAGGATCGGGTCGTTGGCGAACTCGCTGCCGAGCGCGGTGGAGAAGTTGCCGGCGGCATCCTGGGTGACCGGCATCGCCGAGAGGGCGACCAGCGGGATCAACAGGTACAGCCCCAGCACGGCGGCGACGGTGAGACCGACACTGCGCGGGATCGAGCGGGCCGCGTCACGTGCCTCCTCGGCCATGTTGGAGATCGTCTCGATCCCGGTGTAGGCGATCATCCCGACCGCGATCCCCAGCGCGAAGTCGCTCCAGGTCGGCGCCACGCCGAGGTCGACGTTGTCGACCAAGACCTCGGGGCTGAAGACCAGAACCAGGCCGATGCCGACGAGGACGACCTGGGTGGCTAGGTCGGCGACGGCGAGGACCAGGTTCAGCCGCGCCGACTCCTGCGAACCACGGATGTTGAGCAGGGCGAGGGCGCCGATCAGCACCGCGCCGCCGATGATGTCGCCCGGCGCTTCGCCCAGCGGCTCCCAGAAGACGGCCAGGTAGTGCGGCACGAAGTAAGCCGAGATCGCGACCGTGATCACGTAGTTGAGCATCTGGCCCCAGGCGGCCACGAAGCTGACCAACTCGTTGAACGCGTGGCGGGCGAAGCTCGACGATCCCCCAGCCTCGGGGTACATCACGGTCGCCTCCGCGTAGGTGGCAGCCGTCGCCGCGAAGATCAAGCCGGAGATGACGAAGGCGATCGGGGTCAAGCCGAGGGCGAAGACGGCGGTGACGCCGAGGGCGTAGTAGATCGAGGAGCCGACGTTGCCGTAGGCGGCGGCGAAGAGGGCGCCGACGCCGTGAACGCGGCTCAGCGATTCGTCTCTCGGTATCCGGCGGGCCACCTAGCCGGCCCCTGTCGAAGGATGCATCTAGGCCGAATATAGGGACGACGCCGGGGCCCGCTGCACGTGCGTCCGCTTCAGGTCCGCGGGCGAGGCGCAGCCGCAGAGGCAGAGCGCCAGGGCGAGCTCCTCGCGCAGCAGCTCCAGCACCCGGCGCGCGCCCTCCTCGCCGCCGACCGCAAGGCCCCAGAGCGCGGGCCGGCCGACCAGGACCGCATCGGCGCCGAGGGCGAGCGCGATGGCGACGTCGACACCGCGGCGGATGCCGCCGTCGACCAGCACCTGGCCGCGGCCTTCGACCGCGTCGACCACCTCGGGCAGCGCGTCGGCGGTGGCGAGGACCCGATCGAGCTGGCGGCCGCCGTGGTTGGAGACGATGACGCCGGCTGCGCCGTGCTCGACCGCCAGCGCCGCGTCCTCGGCGGTCAGCACGCCCTTGACGAGCACCGGCAACACGCACTCGGAAGCGAAGTCCTCAAGGTAGGGCCAGCTCAGCGCCGGTTCCATCAGACCGAAGGTCTCCTCGATCGTCACCGCCCGGCCCGAGCCGAGCGCGGCTTCGACGCTGGGCACCCCGAGACCCTCGGGGATCTTGAAGCCGGTGCGCAGGTCACGCTCACGGTTGCCGCCGCGTGGCGCGTCGACCGTCACCACGATGGCCTCGAAACCCGATGCGACCGCCTCCTCGGTCAGGGCGCGCGTGACGCCCTCGTCCTTGAAGCAGTAGAGCTGAAACCAGCGGCGGGCGGGCGGCGCGCCAGCGGCCACCTCACCCGGGCGCCGGGTGGCGAGCGTCGAGAGGCACATCACGGTGCCGGCGGCGGCGGCGGCCCGCGCCATCGCCACCTCGCCGTCGGGATCCACCAGCCCCTGATAGGCGACCGGCGCCACCAGGACAGGCACCGAGACCTCGGCACCCAGGAGCTCGGCCCCGGTCCCCCACTCGCTCAGCCCGGCCAGCATCCGCGGCCGCAGCCGCCAGTGCTTCCAGGCGCCGACGTTCTCCGCCAGCGTCAGCTCGTCCCCGGCCCCACCGGCGAAATAGCCAAGGACCCCGGGCTCGAGCTTCTCAGCCGCCTCCCGCTCGAAATCAGCGACGTTGACCAGATCCTCGATCACGGTCGGCGACCCTAGCGACTGGTGTCAACGACGGGGAGTCGGGTACCGGCATCCCATGCGAACCCCCAGTTGTCTCTCGAGAACCCTTCTGATCTCAGCCCTTGTCGTCGCGGCGCTGGCCCTTGCGGCCTGCGGCGACGATGACGACGAGACGACGGCACCGGCGGGCGGTGGCGCCACTGCAACCGAAACGGAATCGACCGAACCGGAACCGAGTGGGAACGCGCCGGCGCCCAGCGGCGATGCCGTTCGTGCCGAAAAAGTCGAGATCGTCGAATTCACTTACGAGCCCGACCCGGTGACGATCGAGGAAGGCGGCAAGGTGACCTGGATAAACCGCGACTCGGCCCCACACACCGCAACCGCGGACGACGGCAGCTTCGACACCGGCACCCTGGAGGAAGGCAAGCTCAAATCCGAGACCTTCAAAGAGCCCGGCACCTACCCCTACTTCTGCGAGATCCACCCCGACATGCGCGGCACGGTAGAAGTGGTAGCCAGCGGCTAAGGAGAAGCTAGAAGCGTGTGAGGTTATGCATGCATGCCATGGGCAACCTCACTCGCGACCGCATGAAACTCCAGCTGCGCCGCCGAGCTCAGCCCAGCTCGCCAAACGAGCCGCGATCCGACCGAGTCCACGCTGGGTCGCCTCTAGCCGCCCCGAGTGGAGGGGCGTGGGTGCCCCTCTCGCGAAGCGGCGTCCTGTTTTTCGCCCTTCACCTTCATCGGACGGCCGCAACCCGCGAGGCGAAAAACCCAGCAAGCGGGAGGGGCACCCACGCCCCTCCCCGCTGCGCTGTTAGAAGTGAACGATCGGGATGATCAGGATCGCGACGATGTTGGCGACCTTGATCATCGGGTTGATCGCCGGTCCAGCGGTGTCCTTGTAGGGATCGCCGACGGTGTCGCCGGTGACCGAGGCTGCGTGGGCCTCGGAGCCCTTGCCGCCGTGGGCGCCGTCCTCGATCAGCTTCTTGGCGTTGTCCCAGGCGCCGCCGCCCGCGGTCATCGCGATCGCCGCGAAGAGGCCGACGACGATGACGCCGATCAGCAGGCCACCGAGCGCGTCGACACTGAGCACACCGACGATGACCGGGATCACGATCGGGATCAGCGAGGGCAGGATCATCTCTTTCTGCGCCGCCGCGGTGACGATCGCGACCGTTTTCCCGTACTCGGGCTTCTCCGTCCCCTCCATGATCCCGGGGTGCTCGCGGAACTGTTTGCGCACCTCCTCGACCACCTGCCCGCCGGCACGGCCGACCGCCTCGATCGCGAAGGCCGCGAAGAGGTAGACCATCATGCCGCCGATGATCAACCCGACCAGCACCTCGGGGGTCGAGAGGTTGAAGAGGCTGCCCAGGTCGAACCCGGCGGGAGCCTCGTCTTCGAGCTCGAACTTGAAGGCTGCGAACAGGACCAGCGCCGCCAGCGCTGCGGAGCCGATCGCGTAACCCTTGGTGACCGCCTTGGTCGTGTTCCCGACCGCGTCGAGCGGGTCGGTGACGTTGCGGACGTCCTCGGGCAGATCGGCCATCTCGGCGATCCCGCCGGCGTTGTCGGTGATCGGACCGAAGGCGTCGAGGGCGACGATGAAGCCGCAGAGCGAGAGCTGCGCCATCACGGCGACGCCGATCCCGTAGATCCCGGCCAACTCGTTGGCGCCGAGGATCGCCAGCGCGATCACCAGCGCCGGCGCCGCGGTCGATTGGAGGCCCTGCGCCAGCCCCTGGATGATGTTGGTCGCGTGCCCCGTCTCCGAGGCGTCGGCGATCGTCTTCACCGGCCGGTACTTGGTCGAGGTGTAGTACTCGGTGATCACGAAGAGGAAGGCGGTGACGGTGACGCCGATCACGGCGCAGAGCCAGAGGTCGGTGACGCTGACCACGTCGGCGCCCGCCGAGAGACCGAACTGCAGCGCGTCGCTCATCAGCCACTCGGTGATCGGGTAGAAGGCGGCGATCGAGAGGACGCCGGAGACGATCAGGCCGCGGTAGAGCGCTCCCTCGACGTGGTCGGTTTTGGTCCGCACCAGGAGCGCCCCGGCGATCGAGGCGAGGATCGCGGCGCCGCCCAGGACCAGTGGGTAGATCGCCACCTCACGCAGGTAGTCGCCGGCGGCGCCGGTGAAGGTGAGGACGCCGAGCAGCATCACCGCAACCGAGGTGACCGCGTAGGTCTCGAACAGGTCGGCGGCCATGCCGGCGCAGTCGCCGACGTTGTCGCCGACGTTGTCGGCGATCACGGCCGGGTTGCGCGGGTCGTCCTCGGGGATACCCGCCTCGACCTTGCCGACCAGGTCGGCGCCGACGTCGGCGGCCTTGGTGAAGATGCCGCCGCCGAGCCGGGCGAAGACCGAGATCAGCGAGCCGCCGAAGCCGAGCCCGACCAGAGCGTCGACCGCGTGCTTGTCGGTGCTGCCGGTGGCGACGAGAAGGCCGTAGTAGCCGGCGACGCCGAGCAGCGCCAGCCCGACCACGAGCAGGCCGGTGACGGAGCCGCCCTTGAAGGCGACGTCGAGCGCCGGCGGGACGCCGCCGCGCGCGGCCTCGGCAACGCGGGAGTTGGCGCGCACCGAGAGGTTCATGCCGATGAACCCGGCCGCGCCGGAGAAAACACCACCGATCACGAAGCCGACCGCGGTCTCCCAGTTCTGCAGGAGCAGAAGCACGATCGCGATCGGGACCGCGACCGCGCCGATGATCGTGTACTGGCGGTTCAGGTAGGCGCTTGCGCCTTCCTGGACGGCACCTGAGATTTCCTGCATGCGGTCGTTCCCCGCGGGTCGCGCGAGCAGGCGCTGGGTGATCAGAAGTCCGTATAGAACTGCGGCGCCGGCGCAGACAAGCGCGACGACGACCCCGTAATCGGTCAAGAAATCAGTCAAGTTCGGTTCCTCCGGCTGGCTTTAGCGGCGCGGGAGTCTATATGTGGCCGCGGATACCGCGTTTTGAGGCCCAGCGCGTCTAGGCGGCTTGCTTGGCGGCGGTGTAGGTACGCCGCGTCTCGCCCACGGCGTCCCGGTATACGCCCTCGATCGCGACCCCGGCAGCGAGCGCCTCGCGCGCGCGCTGCGCCCCGTTTCGCTCTGGCAGCTGGACCTCGATTCCGAGCTGCGCACGAGCCGGGGCAGTCCAAGCCAGCAATTCCTCCAATGCCTCCCTGGCCTCGACCTCGACGCCGCGGCGGAAATCGATCAGCTTGCCGCTCATCCCGTGACGGATTGCCCGCCACAGGTTCTCCTCGATCTCGCGGTCGCGCAGCGGCGACCCGACTCCGTCGTAGCCGTGCTCGTCGTAGGCGAGCGCGGTCTGGGCGATGCAGGCGGCGATCAGGCCGGCCAGGGCGAACGACTCCTCGCCGCGCGTCTGCGCGTCGCAGATCCGCACCTCGACGGTGCCGAACCGGTGGTGGGGGCGGACGCTCCACCAGAGCTGGGTCGACTCGACGACGCTGCCGGCCCGCTCCAACAGGCCGACGAACTCCGCGTAGCGATCCCAGTCGCCGAACGGGCTCGGCACCCCGCAGCGCGGGAAGGTGCGGGTGAAGACCTCGGTGCGCACGGTGTGCAGGCCGGTGTCGTGGCGGTCGAGGAAGGGCGAGTTGGCGGAGACGGCGAGCAGCAGCGGCAGCAGCTCCCGCAGCCAGTCGCAGATCGCGATCGCCCGGTCCGCCCCCTGCACGCCCATGTGGACGTGCAGGCTCCAAGTGTTGTTGCGCTGCGCCACCCAGCCGAGTTCGCGGCGAAGGCGGCTGTAGTGGGGGGTGTCGATGATCCGCTGGTCGAGGTAGCTCGCCCACGGATGCGTGCCCATCGCGCCCAGCGCCAGGCCCATTCCCTCGACCAGCTCGAAGAGGCGATGGCGTCGCTCGCGCTGCGCGGCGACGGCGTCCGCGAAGGTCTCGGAGCGACCGGAGCGGATCTCGATCTCCGAGGCGATCAGCTCGCCCGCCGCCGACTCGGCCAGCACCTCGTCCCGCTGGCAGGCCGCGTAGACGTCCTCGAAGCGGTGCTCCAGCTCGAGCGTGGCCGGGTCGAGGATCGCGAACTCCTCCTCCAGCCCGATCGTGAAGTCGGTGGAGGTCTCGAATCTCTCCCTGGCGAGGTCGAGGTCCAGTGGCAAGGGGATCAGGTCAGGTAGAAGTAGAGCGCGTAGAGGAGGTCGACCGCGGGGCTGGAGGTGTGCACCGTCACCTCCGGCGGTACCTGGAGAAGCTGCTCGGAGTAGTTGAAGATGATCTTGACCCCGGCCTCGACGAGGCGATCGGCAACGGCCTGCGCCGCGGTCGGCGGCACGGCGAGCACTCCGACCACGATCTCCTGTTCGGCGACGACCTCCTCCAGCTCGCCGAAGTCCCGTACTCGCAGGCTGCCGACCTCTGTTCCCACCACCTCCGGATCGATGTCGAACATGGCGACGACCTGGAAGCCGTGGTCGGCGAAGATGTCGGAGCTGGCGATCGCCTGCCCCAGGTTGCCGGCCCCGAAGAGGGCGATGTTGTGCTGTCCGGAGGTGCGGAGGATCTTGCGGATCTCCGCCACCAGCGAGTCGACGTTGTAGCCGACCCCCCGCTTGCCGAACTTGCCGAAGCCGGAGAGGTCGCGGCGAATCTGGGTCGGATTGATGTGGGTGTAGTCGGAGAGTTCCTGCGAGGAGATCGTCTCCCGGCCCATCTTGCGCGCCTGGGTCAGCACCTGCAGGTAGCGCGAAAGGCGCGCCGCGACGCCAAGCGAGAGCCGCTCGCCGTCGGCGATCAGCCCCTCGGGCACGTCGACTTCATCCACCGCCTGCTCGATCGTCATCGGTCCCCACAGTATCGAGCCGCGCCCTGAGCTCGGCTTGATCGAGGACCAGCTCCGAGACCACCCGGCCGTTCAGCTCGACCACCGGGATGCGCTCGAGCATCCGCCGCAGCAACGTCTCGTCGCTCTCGATGTCGACCTCGCGCAGCTCGAAGCGGTAACCGTCGGCGTGCAGGGCGACGATCGCCGCCATCGCCTCCTCGCAGAGATGGCAGCCCGGCCGCGAGTAGACGACGACCTCGGTCACGCGGCGACGGGCGGCCGCCGGGTCGGGAAGGCGTCGTAGGCGAGGTAGTCAGGGTATGGAAGCGCCTTCGCGAAGCGTGCGGCGGAGCCGATCATCGCCGCGTTGTCGGTGCAGAGCGAGAGCGGGACCAGCTTCAGCCGCACGCCGCGCTCCTGGCAGAGCGCCGCCACCGCTTCGCGCAACGGCCCGTTGGCGGCGACACCGCCGCCCAGCGCGACCGCCTCCCACTCGCCCTTCACCAGCGCCCGCTTCAGTTTCGCGGTCAGCTGCCCGACTGCCGCCGCCTGGAAGCTCGCCGCCAGGTCGGCCCGCCGCTCCGCGACTCCCTCCTCACCGAGATCGCGGCAGAGGTAGACCAGCGCCGTCTTCAGGCCGCTGAAGCTGAAGTCGAGGCCGGGGTCGCGGCTCATCGCGACCGGCAGCTCGAAGGCCTCCGGGTCGCCGTCCTGCGCCAGCCGCTGCAGGGCCGGGCCGCCGGGGTAACCGAGCCCGAGCAGCCGCGCGACCTTGTCGAAGGCCTCGCCGGCGGCGTCGTCGAGCGTCTGTCCCAGGACCTTATGACCGGACCGGTCGCGCACCGCCGCCAGCAGGGTGTGGCCCCCGCTCGCGACCAGACAGAGGAAGGGCGGGTCGAGCGACTCTGGCTCGAGGAAGTTGGCGGCGACGTGGCCCTGCAGGTGGTCGACCGGAATCAGCGGCAGTCGCCGCGGCGCGGCGATCGCCTTGGCGCTGCTGAGGCCGACCAGCAGCGCCCCGATCAAGCCGGGACCGCTGGTCACCGCGACCGCCTCGATCCGGTCGAGCGAAACGCCCGCCTCGGCCAACGCCGCCTCGACGACCGGCGTGGTCAGCTCCAGGTGGTGACGCGAAGCGACCTCGGGGACGACGCCGCCGAACTGCTCGTGCGCCGCCGCCTGCGAGGAGATGACGCTGGAGAGGATGCGGGATCCGTCGACCACCGCCGCGCAGGTGTCGTCACAGGAGGTCTCGATCGCGAGGATCACGCGCCGGCCTCAGTCCAGCCACATGATCAGGGCGTCCTCGCCATTGTCCTGGTAGTAGCGAGGACGGACACCGGCCGAGCGGAAGCCGAGGCTCTCGTACATCGCGATCGCCTCGTCGTTCGAGACCCGCACCTCGAGCGTGAACGGCAACCTGCCGCCTCCCTCCTCGATCAGCCGCGAGATCAGACGGCGGGCGACGCCGCGGCGCCGGCGCTCCGGCGCCACCGCCACGTTCATCAGGTGCCAGACCCGGTCGTAACGGGAGCAGACCAGGTAGCCGAGCAGCTCTTCGTCTTCGATCGCGGCGAGGCAGATGCCCGACGGCTTCGAGAGCTCGAGCACGAACATCGCCAGCGACCAGGGCGCCGGAAAGGAGCGGCGCTCGATCGAGATCACCACCGGCAGGTCGCTGTAAGCGAGCCGCCTTACCTCGACCTCCAACTCACGCTTGTTTCTGTAGAGAGTCTCGCTCACGCCATCGTTCCGCATCGGGAGGGCGAAGGTAGATCGGGACGAGTGAGCCGGAATCCTCGCCGACCGGCCCGGCCGCCGTCAGCGCGCAGATGTGCCGAGCGGCTACCCGGTGCACGGGGTCGGAATCGTCCGGCACCCCGACGCCCCGACTCGCCAACTGTTGACGAAATCGTACCGCGCCCGATCCGGCGGCCAGCGGCAGGGTGGCGAGTGCGCCGGCGCGCTCGGCCAGCTCCTGCGGCGGGTAGACCCGCGGCTCCCAGATCCGCTCGCCGCCGGGGGCGTAGAGCGCCGCGAACACCTCACCGCGCCGTCCATCGATGGCCGCAAGGCGAGCGGAGCCGCCGGCCGGCTCGGCGAGCGCCAGTCCGATCGCGTCGAGCGTGCAGACGCCGCTCACCGGCAGCCCACGGCTCAGCCCCAGAGCGCGGGCGGTGGCGATGGCGACCCGCAGCCCGGTGAACGAGCCTGGGCCGAGGCCGACCGCGATGCGATCCACTGCTTCCCAACCACCGGCGGCGTCCGCCGCGCGCTCGACTTCGCCGAGCAGCGCGGTCGAGTGCAGCGGGTTGCCCTGCTCGGAGAGCCCCAGCAGCGACTCGAAGAGAACCTCGCCGTCGCGCCAAGCGCAGACGGCAGTGTCCTCGGTCGCGGTATCGAAGCCGATCAGCGCCGGACTCTCAAACCGGGACGAGGAAGGTGAAGAGCCCGACCCGTTTGCCTTTGACGAACCAGGTGACTTTGTGCTCGCCCGGAATGTTGGAAGTGATCTTGTTCACGTAGAGCGTTCCCTGGACCGCTTCCTGCCCGGGCGCGCAGAGGTTTTTCCCGGTCGGGAAGCGGACGCAGACCGTGTAGAAGACGTCGGCGTTGTTGCTGCGGAAGAAGGCGCCCTTTTTGCGCGGCTTCTGGCAGACGTGCGCCGGTTTCGCGTTCTGAGAGAGCCCGCAGGCGACGTAATGCCGGAAGGGGGCGCCCTGAGCCGAAGCCGGCGTGGCACTCCCGAAAAGCGCGACCACCAGGCCAATGGCCGCCAGCCTCTTCGCTGCTCTCATTCGGCGCTTCCTCCTTCGGTCCGGGTTTTCGCAGGCGATGCTACACAGCATTCATCCAAAACACGCCTATTTGCGGCCCGATGCGGCGCCTAACTCCACCCTGCGGCTGTCGCCGCCCAAATGGCTGAGCCGCACCTCCAGGACCTTGTGCCCGGCCAGCTCGGGCTCCGCCACCGCGGGCCACTCGACGAAGCCGATCGAGTCGGCGTCGAGGTAGTCGCCGAGCAGGGCCGGTTCCTCCCCCTCGAGACCGCCGAGGCGGTAGAGGTCGAGGTGGGAGATCGGGTGCCGGCCGCGGTAGCGCTGGCCGATCGTGAAGGTGGGCGAGGTGACCGGCTCCTCGACCCCGAGCGCCCGGCAGGCGCCGCGGATCAGGGTCGTCTTCCCCGCCCCCACCTCGCCGCTGACCACGACCACATCGCCCGGCCGCAGGCCGGCGGCGATGCGGGCCCCGAGCGCTTCGGTCTCGGCCGCCGAGGAGGTCTCGGCCGTCTCCGTGGCGCCGCTCAACCGAACAGGTCGAGCTGGTCGTCGGCGGGCTGCGGCGGCCCCGGCACCGGCGCCTCCTCGATCTGCTCCTCCGGCTCCGGCCCAGCCGGCGGCGGGCCGGAGATCAAACCCGGCAGCAGAGCGAAGTCGGAACGCAGGGTCTCCTTCATCGCCGGCGTCCGCAACGCCGCCGCCGGGTGGAAGAGCGGCAGCAGGAAAACGGTGCGGCCGCCCAGCTCGTGCACCTGCGGCGTCCCGTGCACGCGGGTGATCCCCGCCGGGTTGCCGCTCAGCAGCTTGGTCGCGAAGTTGCCGAGCGTGCAGACCACGCGCGGCTCGATCAGGCGGATCTGCTCGAACAGGTAGGGGCGACAGGCCTCGATCTCGAGCGGCTGCGGATCGCGGTTGCCGGGCGGCCGGCTCTTCAGCACGTTGGCGATGAAGACGTCCTCGCGCGAGAGCCCGATCTCCTCCAACAGCTGGTTCAGCAGCTGCCCGGCGCGGCCGACGAACGGCAGGCCCTGGCGGTCCTCTTCGGCCCCCGGCGCCTCGCCGACGAACATCAGCTCGGCATCGGCGTCGCCGGCCCCGAAGACGGCCTTGGTGCGCGTCTCGTGCAGCGGACACCTGGTGCAGTCCTGCACCTCGTGGAAGAGCTCTACGAGCGCTTCCCGGCGCTCCTCGGTCGACGCGCTCAACGCGCCGCCTCCCGCTCCCGGCGCCTCGCTTCGTCGGATCGCACGCGGGCACCGCGCGACTGCCGGGCCGGCGGCGAGACGCTGGAGAGAAGGCGGTGGCTTTCCGCCGAGCCGCAGGCCGGGCAGGGGGCCTCGGCGCTCCCCGCGGGCACGAGCTCTTCGAACCGCTTCCCGCACGCTTCGCACTCAAACTCGTAGATCGGCACGTCATCGGCATCGTATTGCGCCGGCCGGCCTGCCACTGGGGTTCGTTCTCGTCCAATATTCTGACCCAGTGAGACCGGCCCTCCCGATGGGACTACTCGCGATCTGTGCGACGGCGCTTGCCTGGGCGCCCACCGCGGCGATTGCCGAGCCGGCACCCGTCAGCCAGGAAGCTGTCTTCTTCGTCGAGGCAAGCAACGGATACGCCGTTACGGTCCTCACCTTCGCCGACTGGGTGGTCGTGGAAGCGCGACGCAAGAGAGTGAGCGCCATGTACGCCGTGCGCGGGGACGTCAGCGCCGAGCGAGTCGAGGCGCGCTTCGGCGACCTCGGCAGGATCTCGGTCGGGTTCGACCCCCTCGGAGGCAAGGAGCGGCGCGCCGGGCGCTGCCGACGTTCACCGCTCGACCTCGGCATCTTCCGCGGCCGGATCGAGTTCAAAGGCGAGGGCGGCTACACCGTTGTGAACGAGTCGAGGACCGTCGGGCTCGTCTTCCAGCCCAGACCGCGAAGCTGCAGGCGCCGCTCCGCGGCCCGCAGCAGCGCCCAGGCTGGCGGTCCGCTGGACACGCATATCGCGGCGATCTCACGACGGAAGGGTGCCGTTACCGCGTTCGAACTGTCCCGCAAGCGAGGCAGGCCCTGGCTCGACCTCACCGCGACCCGCGAAGAGCGAAGCGAGGGGATGTGGATCCTCCGCCGGGCCTCGACCTTGGTCGGCGGGGCAAACGCCTTCGCCGTCAGCGGGCCGGGTGTGCTCCCGCAGTTCGCCTTCATCGCCGCGCCGAAACCTTTCAACGGCAGCGCCGTTCTCGATGCCGCCGCCGAGCCGGGCCTGCACTGGAGCGGCGACCTCAGCGCTTGGATGCCGGGCGCCAAGTGGGTTCCCCTGGCTGGACCGGACTTCGCAATCAGCTTCTGCCGCCGGGCCGCGGACGAACCGGGGTGCGGCCGCGAACCTCCGGGCCAGATCCCGTTCCTACGAGGGGCTCAGGGAAGCGGCTCCCAGTCCCAGGCTTTTGGCGAGGCGAGGCTCTCCTGGTCGAGGTACCTGCGGAACTCAGCCAGCTCGGCCGGCTCGACGCCGTAGACGTGGTCGGGCTCCGGGAAGTGGCCGGAGCGGACCTCTTTGCCGTACTCCCGCACCGCTCCCACCATCGTCTCGTGCACGTCGGCGTAGCGCTTGACGAATTTCGCCATGCGGCCGGTGGTGATGCCGAGCAGGTCGTGGAAGACCAGGACCTGGCCTGAGGTCGCCGGGCCGGCTCCGATCCCGATCGTCGGCACTTCGAGCTTCGCGACTATCGCTTCCGTGATCGCCGCTGGGACGGCCTCGAAGACGATCGCGAAGCAACCGACCGCCTGCAGCGCCAGCGCGTCCTCGCAGAGCTTAATCGCGCCCTGGGCGGTCTTGCCCTGGGCTTTGTAGCCGCCGAGGGCGGTGGCGGTCTGCGGCGTCAGGCCGACGTGGCCCATCACCGGGATGCCGGAGCGGACGATCGCCCGCGCCCGCTCCACCGCGATCCCTCCCGCCTCCAGCTTGACGACCTGGCAGCCGGTCTCCTTGACCAGGCGCTGGGCGTTCTGGACGGCGAGCTCGTTGCTGGCCTCGTAGCTGCCCATCGGCATGTCGCCGACCATCAGCGGCGTCCTCAGACCGCGGCGAACGGCCTTGCCGAGCACGATCATCTCCTCCATCGAGACCGGCTCGGTGCCGGGGTAGCCGAGCACGACCATCGCCGCCGAGTCGCCGACCAGGACGATGTCGACACCAGCCTCCTCGGCGACCGTCGCCGAGGGGTAGTCGTAGGCGGTGACCATCACGATCGGCTCGCCGGCAGCCTTCATCTCGGCCAGGCGGGGCAGGGCCACCGGCTGGCGATCCGCCGGCGGCGGCGCCGTGTGGGAGCGTCCACCGGAGCTCATGAGAGCAGCACCTCGGGGTGGCTGTCGACCGCGACCACCGAGTTGTCCTCACCGACGTGGACGACAACCGGCGAGTAGGACTCGAGGTCGCGCTCGTCGTAGGCGCCGAAGGAGGCGACGATGATCTTGTGGCCCGGCCGAGTCAGGTGGGCGGCGGCGCCGTTGACCTGCATCGTGCCGGAGCCCGGCTCGCCGTCGATCGCGTAGGTGACGAAGCGGGCGCCGTTGTCGATGTCCCAGACGTGGACCTGCTCGTTGGTGATCAGGTCCGCGCTGGCCATCAGCTCGGTGTCGATCGTGATGCTGCCGATGTAGTCGACGTCGCAATCGGTCACCGTCGCCCGGTGGATCTTGGACTTCAGCATTTGCCTCTGCATCAGGTTCGGGCCTCTCTCTCGCCGTTGCCGGGGTCGAAGTCTTTGCTCCGGCCGTCAGGCCGGATCGTCACGTTGTCGATCAGTCGCGCGTCGCCGACGCGGGCGGCGACCGCAACCAGGACCGGGCGGCCATTCAGCTCGCCGACCGGCGTCAGCTCGTCGGGATCGCGAGCCTCCAGGTACTCGGGCTCGATCCCGGCGGCGGCCAGCTCACGTCGCCCTGCCTCGAGCCCGGCGGCAAGCGATCCCGCGCCCGCCTCCTGCTCGACCGCGCGCAGCGCCCGCGAGAGCGCCGTCGCCCGCTCGCGGTCCGCCGGCGCCAGGTAGGCGTTGCGGGTGCTCATCGCCAGACCGTCGGGCTCGCGCACGATCGGCAGCGCCTCGATCCGCACCGGGAAGTCGAGGTCGCGGACCATACGGCGGATCACCGCGACCTGTTGGGCGTCCTTCTGGCCGAAGTAGGCGACGTCGGGCTGCACCGCGTTGAAGAGCTTGGCGACGACCGTGGCGACGCCGCGGAAGTGCTCCGGCCCACGCCGGGCCGGGTCGCCGCAGAGGACCTCGGCCAGGCCACCCACCTCGACCTCGGTCGCGAAGCCGTCCGGGTAGACCTCCTCGACCGGCGGCGCCCAGATCAGGTCGACCCCTGCTTCGGCGGCGAGCTCGGCGTCGCGCCGCTCGTCGCGCGGGTAACGCTCGAAGTCCTCGCCGGGACTGAACTGGGTCGGGTTGACGAAGAGGCTGATGACGACGACGTCGCACTCGGCGCGGGCGGCGCGCAGCAGCGAGCGGTGACCCTCGTGCAGGTAGCCCATCGTCGGCACCAGGCCGACCGAGCGGTCGGCGGCGCGCGCCTCGGCAAGCGCCTCGCGCAAGGCAGCCTTGGCGCGGAGCACGGCCACGCGGGATTGTGCACGTGCGGGAATGGTCGTCGCGGAGTTCATCGGGGTCCATGCCCTTGGGGGGTCACGGCCTCGGCTGGATTATAGGCACGTCGGTTAACGCTTCCGTGACATTTTCACGTCAGGCGGCGACGGAACCGCCAGGTCGAATCTCGCAATTAGCGACGGAACTCGAGCTCCCGCAGCACGCGTGCAGGCGCGCCTGCGGCGATCGTCCGCGGCGGCAGGTCCTCGGTCACGACCGAGTTGGCGCCGATCACGCAGCGCTCGCCGATCGTCACGCCACTCGTCACCACGCAGTTGGCCCCGAACCAGCAGTTGGACCCGATCCGCACCGGCCCCTTGCTGGTGAAGCCCTGCCAGGTGATCGGCGTGTCGGGATCGTCGAAGCGGTGGTCGGCGTCGCCGACGAAGCAGCCGTTGGCGAACATCACATGGTCGCCGATCTCGATCGACTCGAAGGCGGCGAGCATCGTGTTGCGGTTGAGGAAGCAGCCCTCGCCGATCTCGATCCGCGCCTCGGGCGCGAGGGTCAACCAGCAACCGGGCTCGAGCAGGCTCCCGGCGCCGATCCGCAGGCGACCCTCGTCGAGCGCCTCCAGCACCTCGCCCTCGACCGGACGGCGGATGAAGAAGCCGCCGCGAGCGGCGTGGCGGGCGATCCGCCAGCGGCGCAGCAGCCGGTGGTTGCGCTCATACCAACGCCGCTTCGCCCACCACAGGCGCCACCCCGTTTGCCCCCCACCGTCGCTCATCGCCCCAACGTTATGCCCACTCCACGGCCGATGGGCCGACTCCGGTTGCTCAACGTCCTGTTTTCGGCCCATCGACACGCATAGACTCGCCATGTGGCCGGCCTTCGCGGTGGTATAGACCTCGGCGGGACGAAGATCCAAGCCGTTGTCGTCGGCACCGACGGGGCCGTGCTGGGCGAGGCGCGGAGGCCGACCCCGACCGCGGGCGGTCCCGCCGATGTCGCCCAAGCGATGGCGAAGGCGTTGCGCGAGGCAGCCGCGGCGGCGGGCACCAAGCCCGGAGAGCTGGCCGGTGTCGGCGTCGGCTCGCCCGGTGACGCCGACGGCAAGACCGGGGTTGTCTCCAACGCCCGCAACCTGCCGGGGTGGGACGGCAGCTTCCCACTCGCCGAGGCGCTGGCGAACGCGCTCGACACGCAGGTCCGGATCGGCAACGACGTTCAGGTCGCGGTCGAAGGCGAGTTCCGGCTCGGGGGCGGCAAGGAGTTCGACTCCCTGCTCGGGGTCTGGTGGGGAACCGGCGTCGGCGGCGGCATCGTCCTCGACGGCAAGCCGTGGCTCGGCCGCGGCGCCGCCGGCGAGATCGGCCACGTGGTCATCGAGCGCGGCGGCGCCAAGTGCCCCTGCGGTCGCCGCGGCTGTATGGAGGCCTACGCCGGCCGCGCCGCGATGGAAGCCGAGGCGCATCGACAGCACGAGGATGGCCAGAAGACCGACCTCTTCAAGCTGATGCACAAGCACGACAAACCGCGCCTGACCAGCGGCATCTGGGAGCGGGCACTCGATCACGGCGACCACCTGGCAAAGAAGCTGATCGAGCGGGCGATCGAGGCCCTCGGAACGGGCGTGGCATCGGCCTGCAACGTCCTCGACGTCGAGGCGGTGATCGTCGGCGGCGGCCTCGGCCAGCGTTTCGGCGAGCGCTACATGGACGACCTGCGCAGGGAGATGCTCAAGCACCTCTTCGTCGACGAACGCCCCCCGGCGATTCGGGTCGCAAAGCTGGGCGATCTGGGCGGTGCAATCGGCGCCTCGCTGCTGGTCGAGCCCTGAGCCAATCAGGCCGGCTGGGCGACTGGAAGACCTCGTTCCTCGGCCGCATCACCGAGGCGAGCGTCGTAGGTCACAAACACGCCAATCTCGTTGCCAACGCTGAGAGCGGTAGCCAGGTGAAGCGCGTCGAGGCTCCGCAGACGCGCAGGCGCCAATTCGGTCGCCAGATCGAGGATCGCGTCGTCGAGGGGCAACAGCGATATGCCCTCCAGCCACTGACGGGCTTCACGGGCAACATCGGCCGTGTGACGAGCACAGGCCCGAATCGACTCGACCGCTAAGAGAGCACTTGACGCGTATCCATCCCAATTGGCCAGCTCAGTCAAGAGAGCGGCGTCCCCAGCCTCGCCAAGCAGGGCCTTCACATAGGCCGAGCTGTCGAGATAGGCAATCCGACGGACTACAGCCGCTCCTCCCGCTCTGCGTCGAGCAGCTCGCGACTCGACGGCCCTCCCGGTCTCCGCGGAGGCCCTTGCCTGTCAATCTCCAACAGATTGGCGGTGGGCATGGTCGCGCCACGCTCAGCAACGAGTCGGGCGATCGGCGAATCTGCTGGCCCTGACGGCACCAAGCGTGCGACCTCGCGCCCCCGCTCGGTTACTCGGACACTCTCCCCCTCCTTGACCCGGACGAGATAGCGGGAGAGGTTCTGGCGAAGGTCGCGTACGCCTACGGATTCCATGTGCGCCACGGTAGCACATTTCCGCAACTTTTTGTCTATACTCGTCCGACGGCCTGGCGCTGCTGGCGGGCGATCGCGTCGACGATCACGGCGATCAGGAGGACGCCGCCGGTGACCATGAACTTGACCGCCGAGGAGAGCGCCAGCAGGTCCATCCCGTTGGAGATCGAGCCGATCACCAGCGCGCCCAGGAGGGCGGTCCAGACGGCGCCGCGACCGCCGAAGAGGCTGGTGCCGGCGATCACCGGGCCGGCGATCGCCAGCAACAGCAGTTCGCTGCCGCCGGAGTTCTGGTTCACCGCCAGCAGCCGCGAGGCGGCGAGGATGCCGCCGATCGCCGCCATCGTGCCGGCGATCCCGAACACGGCGATCCGCACCCGTTCGATCGGGATGCCGGCGCGCCGCGCCGCCTCGACGTTGCCGCCGACCGCGTAGACGTGGCGACCGAAGGTGGTCCGCCTGGCGACGTATTCCATGCCGACGACGAAGGCGAGCAGGATCAGCAGCGCCAGCGGCAGGCCCCGGTCGGAGTTGAGGACGGCGACGATGACGATCGCGACCACCGCGACCAGGACGACCTTGGCGACCTGCGACACCAGGCCCTCGCCGGCTAGACCTGCCGTGACGCGCCGCCTGTGGCCGAGCAGGACGATCGCGGCGTAAGCGGCGATCACGACCGCGGCCAAAACCCAGCCGACGGCGTCGGAGTAGAAGGTGTTGGCGAGGCCGGTGATCTTCGAGTCGTTGATGTTGATCGAGCCGGTCGACCCGAGCACCTGGAGAAGCGCGCCCTGCCAGGCGAGCAAGCCGGCAAGCGTGACGACAAACGAGGGAACGCCGAAGCGGCTGAAGAGCGCCCCTTGGATCACGCCGATGGTCGTCCCGACGACGACCGCGGCGGCGATCGCCAAGTAGGGGTTCCAGCCATTTTTCACGTTGAGCACCGCCATCACCGCAGCGGCGAGACCGCTGACCGCGCCGACCGAGAGGTCGATCTCACCCAGCAGCAGGACGTATACGACGCCGATCGAGATCAGGCCGATCGCCGTGATCTGCAGCATCAGGTTGGTCAGGTTCTCGGCTGAGAGGAAGCGGTCGTTCTGGAGCTGGAAGATCGCCCAGATCAGCGCCAGGCCGAGCACCACCCGCAGCGAGGCGAGGTCGCCCTGGACGAAGCGGCGCAACGCTTCGGCCCGGGGGCTGGGGGCGGCCACCCCCTCGGCCGCAGCGGGCGCGGCGCCTCCCGCGGCACTCATCGCGAGGCCTCCTCGTCGGCGCGCGACGCGCCCTCGCCAGCTCGGCCCGGCTCCCCTTCGCTGCGTTCGCCGACGCCGGTGATCGCCGCGACGACGTGCTCCTCCGTCGTCGCTTCGGCCTCGAAGCTGCCGGCGGCGCGGCCGAGGCGCAGGACGACGATCCGGTCGGCGACCGCGAAGACGTCGGCGAGGTTGTGGCTGATCACCACCACGCCGTGGCCGCGCTCGCGCAGCTGCCGGATCAGCTCGAGCACCTGGGCCGTCTGCGCCACCCCGAGCGCGGCGGTTGGCTCGTCCAGCAACACGACTTTGGGCTCCCCCAGCAACGAGCGGGCGACGGCGACCTGTTGCCGCTGCCCGCCGGAGAGGGTCCCGACCTCGCTGCGCAGGCTGGGGATCGTCACCGAGAGACCGGAGAGCAGCTCGCCCGTGCGGTGCTCCATCGTCGCCTCGTCGAGCTGGCGCGAGACCTGTCCCGGCCCCGGCGAGACCCTCTCCCGACCGAGGAAGAGGTTGGCAACGACGTCGAGGTTGTCGCACAGCGCCAGGTCCTGGTAGACGGTGGCGATCCCCAGCGCCGTCGCGTCCTGGGGGCGGGAGATCGAGACCTCCTCGCCGCCGAAGCGGAACCTGCCGGCGTCCGGCTTGTGGATGCCGGCGATCGCCTTCACCATCGTCGACTTGCCGGCCCCGTTGTCGCCGACGAGGCCGACGACCTCACCGGCTTGGAGGGCGAAGTCGACCCGGTCCAGCGCCTGGACCGGACCGAATCGCTTGCTGACCCCGTCAAGCTCGAGCAGCGGGGTCTCCGAGCCCATTGCCTCTCTCCGCTAGGAGATGCCCGCTTCTTTGCAGGCCTGGGCGTACGGGCCGGTGCAGAGTTCGTCGGGCGAGACTTCTTCGTCCGCGATCACGGTCTGTTTGATGTTGTCTTTGGTCACCGCCACCGGCGTCAGCAAGATCGAGGGCACTTCCTCTTTTTCGTTGTCGAGCTGATCGGTCACTTTGCCCTGGGGGATTTCTTTGCCTTCGGCCAGGTCGACGGCGATTTCGGCGCTGATGGAAGCCTCGGGTCTGTAGGCCTTGTACACCGTCATGTACTGCTGGCCGACGAGGATCCGCTGCAGACCGGCGACCGTCGCGTCCTGGCCGGTCGTGGGACGTTCGGCCGGGTCGATCCCAGCTGATTTCATCGCCGCGATCGCGCCACCGCCGAGGTCGTCGTTGGCCGCGTAGACGCCGGCGAAGGCGTCTTTGCCGAGACCGGTGATCGCCTGCTGCATCTCGTTCTGGGCGTTGCTCGCCAGCCAGCCGGGGGTGTCATATTCTTTCGCGATCTCGACGCCTTCGGACTCGAAGACGTTTTGAGCGCCTTTCTTGAACAGCGCTGCGTTGCTATCGGCGGGATCGCCGCTGATCATCACTACCGGACCGCTGGGATTACCGTCTTCTTTCAGTTTTTCGCTGAGTGATTTGCCCTGCAGTTCGCCAACTTTTTCGTTGTCGAAGGAGACGTAGACGTCGACGTCGGCGCCGAGGATCAAGCGGTCGTAGCTGACCACCGGCACGTCCTGCTGGCGCGCTTTTTCGACGCTCGCAGCGGCGGAGGCCGCGTCAACTGGGTCCAGCACAAGGACGTCAGCGCCCTGGGTCAGCGCCGCTTCGACCTGGCTCTGCTGTTTTGACGCATCCTCGGTGGCGTTGCTGTAGAGGATTTCGCAATCGGGGCAGATCTCCTCGACTTTTTCTTCAAAGCGCGGTCGATCGGAGGCCTCGTAGCGTGGCGTCTGGTTCTCGGGCAAGAGGAAGGCGATGGTCGCGCCGCCACCCCCGCCGTCTCCACCGTCGTCGTCACCACAGCCGGCTAGGACCACGACAGCGACAAGCAGGCCTCCGATCGCAATCGCGATCCGGGTCAACGCTGAGCGGGACATTGCTCCTCCTTTGCCCCCTGCTTGTCCTGTTCGGGGCAATACCCGGATTTCCGCATTTCATGCGGCCCGCCTCGGCGCGCGGTTCACGTTAGGCCCCTGCCAGGGGCCTAACGTGAACCGCGCCCAATCAGCGTCAGGCGGCGACCGGCTCGCGGCGCTTGCTGCGCTTCGGCTTCGCCGGCGCAGCCGGCTCGAGCAGCTCGGCCAGGAAGCGGCCGGTGTGGGAAGCCTCGACCGCGGCGACCTCCTCCGGTGTGCCGGTCGCGACCACCTCTCCCCCATCCTCGCCGCCTTCGGGGCCGAGGTCGATGAGGCGGTCGGCGGTCTTGATCACGTCGAGGTTGTGCTCGATCACGACCACGGTGTTGCCGGCGTCGACGAGGCGGCCGAGCACATCGAGCAGACGCTGGACGTCGGCGAAGTGGAGGCCGGTGGTCGGCTCGTCGAGGATGTAGAGGGTGTCCCCGGTGGCGACTTTGGAGAGCTCGGTCGCCAGCTTGACCCGCTGCGCCTCACCGCCGGAGAGGGTCGTCGCCGGCTGGCCGAGGCGGATGTAGTCGAGGCCGACGTCGTGCAGGGTGCGCAGCCGGCGGGCGATCTTCGGCACGTTCTCGAAGAAGACGACAGCCTCCTCGACCGACATCTCGAGCACGTCGGCGATGCTCTTGCCCTTGAAGCGGACCTCGAGCGTCTCGCGGTTGTAGCGCTTGCCGTGGCACTGCTCGCAGGGGACGTAGACGTCGGGCAGGAAGTGCATCTCGATCTTGATCTGGCCGTCGCCGGTGCAGACCTCGCAGCGGCCGCCCTTGACGTTGAAGCTGAAGCGGCCCGGCTTGTAGCCGCGCGCCCGCGCCTCCTGGGTCTGGGCGAAGAGCTGGCGGATGTGGTCGAAGATCTTGGTGTAGGTGGCCGGGTTGGAACGCGGCGTGCGGCCGATCGGCGACTGGTCGATGTTGATGATCTTGTCGATCTGGCTGAGCCCGTCGATGCCGTCGTGGGCGCCGGGGCGCAGCTTCGACTGGTGCAGCCGGTTGGCGACCGCGTGGTGCAGGGTCTCGTTGACCAGCGTCGACTTGCCCGAGCCGGAGACGCCGGTGACGCAGCAGAAGACCCCGAGCGGGATCGCCACGTCGATCCCCTTCAGGTTGTGTTCGCGGGCGCCGCGCACGACTAGCGCCCCGCGCGGCACACGGCGCTCCGCGGGGACCTCGATCTGTCGCTTGCCAGCCAGGTACTGCCCGGTCAGCGAGGCCGCGTTCTTCGCCACCTCGGCCGGGGTGCCGGCGGCGATCACGTGGCCGCCGTGCTCGCCCGCTCCCGGCCCGAGGTCGACGAGATGGTCGGCCGCCCGCATCGTGCCCTCGTCGTGCTCGACGACGATCACCGTGTTGCCGAGGTCCCGCAAACGGTCGAGCGTCCCGATCAGCTTTTCGTTGTCGCGCTGGTGCAGCCCGATCGAGGGCTCGTCGAGCACGTACATCACCCCGACCAAGCTGGAACCGATCTGCGTCGCCAGCCGGATCCGCTGCGCCTCGCCGCCGGAAAGCGAGCGGGCGGAGCGGTCGAGCGAGAGGTAGCCGATGCCGACGTTCTCGAGGAAGGCGAGCCGTTCGGAGATCTCGCGCACGATCAGCCGCGCGATCGCCCGCTCGGTCTCGGTCAGCTCCAGCGCCCCGATCCAGGCCGCCGCCGCCCGCGCCGACATCTCGGTGTACTCGGCGATGCTGATCCCGCCGACCTTGACCGCGAGGGTCTCCGGCCGCAGCCGCGCACCCTTGCACTCGGGGCATGGCTGCTCCGCCATGTAGCCCTCGATCCGCTCCCGGTTGGTCTCCGAGTCGGTCTCCTCGTAGCGGCGCTGGAGCTGGTTGACGATCCCCTCGAAACGGACCTTGTAGGAGCGGCGGCGACCGAAACGGTTGGTGTAGGTGACCTGGTGGCGCTCGCCGCCGGTGCCATGGAGGAAGACCTCTTTCTCGCTTTTTTTGAGCTTCGACCACGGCACCTCGGCGTCGACCCCGTAGTCGTCCGCCACCGCCGCGATCAGCCGCCGCCAGTAGGCGGTGACGCCGCGGTTCCAGGGCTGCAACGCCCCCTCGTTCAGCGAGAGGGTCGGGTCGGGGACGACCAGCTCGGGATCGATCACGCGTTGGAAGCCGAGCCCGTGGCAGCGCTCGCAGGCGCCGTGCGGGGAGTTGAAGGAGAAGATCCGCGGCTCCAGCTCGGGGATCGAGGTGCCGCAGCTGAGGCAGGCGAACTGCTCGGAGAAGACCATGGCCTCGCCCTTCTCCGCGACCATCTCGACTTCGACCAGGCCCCCGGCGAGGCCGGCGGCGGCCTCGACCGACTCGGAGAGCCGGCGGCGCAGGTCGGGCTTCATGACGAGGCGGTCGACGACGACCGAGATGTCGTGTTTGTACTTCTTGTCGAGAACGATCTCCTCGTCGAGCCGCCGCAGCTCGCCGTTCACCTCGACCCGCGAGTACCCCTCCAGCCGCAGCTGCTCGAACAGCTTGCCGTACTCGCCTTTGCGCCCGCGCACGACCGGCGCCATCACCATGAATTTCGTCCCCTCCTCGAGGGTCATCAGCCGGTCGACGATCTGCTCCTGCGACTGCCCGGTGATCTCCTCGCCGCAGGTGGGGCAGTGGGGCACGCCGATCCGCGCCCAGAACAGCCGCAGGTAGTCGTAGATCTCGGTCACCGTGCCGACCGTCGAGCGCGGGTTGCGCGAAGTCGTCTTCTGGTCGATCGAGATTGCCGGCGAGAGGCCCTCGATCGAGTCGACGTCGGGCTTCTCCATCAAGCCGAGGAACTGGCGCGCGTAGGCCGACAGCGACTCCACGTAGCGCCGCTGCCCCTCGGCGTAGATCGTGTCGAAGGCCAGGCTCGACTTGCCAGACCCCGACAGTCCGGTGATCACGATCAGCGCGTCACGGGGCAGCTCGACGTCGATGCCCTTGAGGTTGTGCTCACGGGCACCTGAGATGACGATCCGGTCCGAAGCGGCCACTACGACCCGATTCTACGCAGGCGAACAGACGTTCCCCACCTACGGAGTTCGCAACGTGCGCGTTACTCCCACCAATGCGACCCCTTTAGGGGGAGAACCCACCCTGACTTCGCCCTTTTCCGCGGTATGCACGGAAAAAAGCGAAGTCACCGTGCCCTAGCCGATCTTGCGGCGCGCCAGCATGGTGTCGTCTCCAATCGGCAGCTCACCATGCTCGGTTACTCGGAGGACATGATCTACGGTGAAGCGAGTGCAGGGCGGCTCCACAAGCTCCACAGAGGAGCCTATGCGGTGGGCCATCGGGCCGTCACGCGACACGGCGAAGCGGTGGCGGCACTGCTCGCGGTTGGGGACGGAGGCCTTCTCAGCCATCGCTCCGCCGCCTGGTTATGGGGCTTGACCAAACGCTGGCAGCGGCCGATCGAAGTCACCGCAGCGTCCCCGCGGCGTGTCCGTCCCGAGATTCGCATCCACAGCGCCATAGCTCTGACCGCCGAGGATCGAAGCGCCTTCGAAGGAATCCCGGTCACTGCTGTTCCTAGGACCCTCCTGGACTTCGCCGCGAGCGACCCTGCCTTCCTAGGGCGCGCCCTAGATAACGCCGAGCGCCATGGCCTGCTCGACCCCGTGTCTATCGACGCGCTCCTGGTGCGAAGCGTCGGCTTTCGCGGGGTAAGACGGCTGCGGACGGCGCTGGAACCGTTTCGCATCCCCGCCTTCACGAGGTCGGGGCTGGAGCGACGCTTCCTCGCCCTCGTCCGTGATGCGAGCCTGCCACGACCGTCGATGAACTTCTTCGTCGCCGGATACGAGCTCGATGCCTACTGGCCGGCCGAGCGTTTCGCGGTCGAACTCGACACCTACGACTACCACGGCGGACATACCGCCTTCGAGGAAGATCGCCTTCGCCAGGAGACCCTCAAGCTGGAGGGCATCGAGATGATCCGACTCACCGGAAGACGCCTTAAGCGCGAACCCAACGCGGTAGCCGACCGCCTCGCTCGGCTGCTCAGCCAACGGCGCGCCGAACTCCACCGGCCCCAACATCCCTGACTTTGCGTTTCTTCGCGCATATCACGAAGAAGTACAAAGTCAGCGAGTGAGGTCCCCGTTGGCCTGATCCTGGCGGTGACGGCACTACTGCTCGATCTCAGCTACCGTCGCGAGTTCGATGGCTGGGTCCTTAGCGGACTCCTCGTCAACATGGCGATCGTCGTCATCCTCGCCGTCAGGGAGGACGAGTTCCGCTGGGCACTTGCGGGGGGCTGGCGATCGGCGTACCGTCAGAAGCGGGCGGGGACAAGTCCGACCAAGGAGGATGAGATGTCGAACGTCGACACCGCCCGTCAAGCCTACGACGCATTTGGCCGGGGCGACCTTGAAACGCTGAAGGAAAACTTCGCCGAGGACGCCGTCTGGGTCACCTCGGACGAGCTGCCGCTGGGCGGCGAGACCCGCGGCCGCGACGCGATCCTCGCCAACTTCGCCCAGATACCCAACTACTGGTCCTCGTTCAGCGTCGAGCCGAACGAGTTCATCGACGGCGGCGACTACATCGTCGTGCTCGGCACGCAGCGGGCCGGCAACGACAACGGCAGCTTCGAGGCGCCGTTCGTGCACGTGTTGAAGTACGACGGTGACGGCAACACGGTTCGCGGCGAATTCTTCACCGACAGCGCCAAGGCGGCGAAGCTGCTCGCCTGACTAAGTCCCCGCCGTCATTCCGTCGAGGTCGCGGCGCAGTTCCTTCAGCTCGTCGCGGATCCGCGCCGCCTCCTCGAAGCGAAGGTCGTCGGCCGCCGCCAGCATCTCCTCCTCGAGGGCGACGATCGTTCGCTCCAGCTCAGCCGGGTCGCTGACCTCGGCGCGGCCGCGGCGGCGCTTGCGCGGCGCCCGATCCTCCATCGCCAGGAACTCGGCCATCTCGGAGATCCCCTTGCGGACCGTCTCCGGGGTGATCCCGTGCTCCTCGTTGTAGGCGAGCTGGATCGCGCGACGGCGGTCGGTCTCGCTCATTGCCGCGCGCATCGCATCGGTCTCCTTGTCGGCGTACATCAGCACCCGCCCGTTGACGTTGCGGGCGGCACGGCCAATCGTCTGCACGAGGCTGGTCTCGCCGCGCAGGAAGCCCTCCTTGTCGGCGTCGAGGATCGCCACCAGCGAGACCTCGGGCAGGTCGAGGCCCTCGCGCAGCAGGTTGACCCCGACCAACACGTCGTACTCGCCGAGCCGCAGCTCGCGCACGATCTGGATCCGCTCCAGGGTGTCGATTTCGGAGTGCAGGTAGCGGACCTTGATCCCGTACTCGAGCAGGTAGGAGGTCAGGTCCTCGGCCATCTTCTTAGTCAGGGTGGTGACGAGGACGCGCTCTTTGGCCTCGGCGCGGGCGCGGATTTCGTTCATCAGGTCATCGATCTGGTTCTTCGTCTCCCGCACCTCGATCTCGGGATCGATGATTCCCGTCGGCCGCACGATCTGCTCGACGACGCGGCTCGACTCAGCCCGCTCGAACGGGCCCGGCGTCGCCGAGACCATCACCAGCCGCTCGACCCGGGCCAGGAACTCGTCGAACTTGAGCGGGCGGTTGTCGATCGCCGAGGGCAGCCGGAAGCCGTAGTCGACCAGCGTCGTCTTCCGCGACCTATCCCCCTCGTACATGCCGCCGATCTGCGGGATCGTCTGGTGGGACTCGTCGACGAAGACGACGAAGTCGTCTGGGAAGTAGTCGATCAGCGTGTGCGGCGGGCTGCCTGGCGGCCGGCCGTCGAGGATCCGCGAGTAGTTCTCGATCCCGGAGGTGAAGCCGATCTCCTTCAGCATCTCGAGGTCGTAGGCGGTGCGCTGGTGCAACCGGTGCGCCTCCAACTGCTTGCCTTCGCCCTCCAGTTCCGCCGTGCGCGCGTTCAGTTCGGCGCGGATCTCCTCGACCGCCCGCTCCAGCGTCTCGTCTTTGGTCACGTAGTGGGACGCCGGCCAGACCGAGACGTGGTCGACCTCGTCGAGGATCTCGCCGCTCAGCGGGTCGAAGTGCTGAACCGCCTCGATCTCATCGCCGAAGAGAGCGATCCGGTAGGCCGACTCGGCGTAGGAGGGCATGATCTCCAGCACCTCGCCGCGAACCCGGAAGGTGCCGCGGCCGAGCGTCGAGTCGTTGCGCTGGTACTGCATCTTGACCAGCTTGCGCAGCACCTCGTCGCGCTCGACCTCGGCGCCGACTTTGAACAGCTGCATCTTTTCGTTGTAGACCTGCGGCGAGCCGATCCCGTAGATGCAGGAGACCGAGGCGACGATGATCGTGTCGCGGCGGGCGAACAGCGCCGCGGTCGCCGCATGGCGCAATCGATCGATCTCGTCGTTGATCGAGGAGTCCTTCTCGATATATAGGTCCTGCGCCGGGACGTAGGCCTCTGGCTGGTAGTAGTCGTAGTAGGAGACGAAGTACTCGACCGCGTTCTCCGGGAAGAACTCGCGGAACTCGTTGCAGAGCTGTGCCGCCAGCGTCTTGTTATGGGCGATCACCAGCGAGGGCCGCTGCACCGCCTCGATCGTCGCCGCCATCGTGAACGTCTTGCCGGTCCCCGTCGCGCCGAGCAGGGTCTGGAACCGTTCGCCCGCCTCCAACCCCTCGGCAAGTCCGGCGATCGCCTTCGGTTGGTCGGCGGTCGGCGTGTAGGCCGGGTTGAGCTTGAACTCGGGCACCGGATGACCATACCGGGGCGCTTTGTCGTCCTACAGACCACTGAGGCGCCTCGCCTGCCGGCCTGGGAGACTGCGAGCCGATGACCCGCTCCCAGCAGGCCCTCGCCGGCTTCTTCGCCTTTGCCGGGACGATGCACTTCGTCGTGCCGCGCGGCTACGAAGCGATGATGCCGCCGTCCTTCCCGGCCCACCGCGAGGTGGTGATCGTCAGTGGACTGGCCGAGATCGCCGGCGGCGCCGCCGTACTTCCGCGACGCACCCGCCGCTTCGCCCGCTGGTGGCTGCTCGCTCTGCTGCTCGCCGTCTTCCCCGCCAACGTCCACATGGCGGTCAATCCGGAGCAGGTGCGGGGGCTCGACCTGGAGCGGATCCCGCGCTGGGCGCTTTGGGCACGGCTGCCGCTGCAACCACTGGCGATGCTCTGGGTATGGCGAGCCACTCGCAGTTGACGGGCCTGATATAAACACAGCAGTTTTCTGAGCGCCCTGTTGTCTGTAGAGCTTCTGTCGACAGGCGCAGAGAATGCCCGCCATGCAGCCAAGAGACCGATTCGCAGTCAACCTGCGCAAAGCGCGACAGAAAGCGAAAATCTCCCAGGAGGAGCTGGGCTTTCGCTGCGATTTGCACCGGACTGAGATCTCGCTGCTGGAGCGCGGCGGGCGCGAGCCGCGCCTCGGCACGATCGTCAAGCTGGCCAGCGCCCTCAGCGTCACGCCGGAAGAACTCTGCACCGGCGTCAGCTGGAACGTCAAGTCCCAGCGCTTCACGTTCAAGAAGTAGTCAGGCGCCGCCTCCTCCGCTCCGCGTCCGGGGCGGCTACGGCAGGAACTGTTCGAGCAGGCCCTGGGCGGGGCCGAGGAAGCTTTGGGCGCTGTCGAGCAGGGAGCGGGCGTTGTTGATCAGTTCGATCGCTTGGTCGAGCGGGATCTGGCGCAGCCCCGCGCGCAGCGGATCGGCCACCAGCGGGCTCAGCGCGCCGGCGCGTTCGGCGTCGTCGACGGCGCGCAGGAGTCCCGCCCGGATCGCCCGCGCCAGCTCGGCGTCGTCGATTTCGTAGCGACGCGTGAACCGTTCGCGCGACTGCGGCGTCGCCAGCGCCTGCGCCAGCGTCTCGCGGCTGACGCCCAGCTGGCATGCGGCTCCGTCGAGGGCCGATAGGGAGAACTGCTGGGCGATCTCTTCGAGGGATTCGGGGTCGCTCCAAGGCCGCGGCTCGCAGGGGTTCTGCGTCTGCGCGGGGGTGTAGGAGGCGCCGCCCGCGGCCAGGTAGGCGCCGGTAAGTGCCAGCGAGGCGACGACCGCGGCGATCACCAGGAACCGGCCTCTGGCCTCGGTGTTCACAAATCCACCTTGCGGGCGAGGCCGATCGGGATCAGGGCGAGCAGGCCGATCGCGGCGCCGAGGCCGAAGGAGGGACTGAAGGCATGGGTGGCGCCGCGGTCGAGCTGGTCCTGGAGTTCAGAGCGCAGCTGGAGAACTTCGACCCGGTCCTCGGGATCGTCGGGCAGCGGCTCGAAGGCCGGGCCGAGCGTCGGCACCCTCCCCCGCTCGCTTTCGAGCCGGTCGGTTATCCGCTGCGAGAGCTCCAGCTTCAGCAGCGGCCTGACGCTCGAGTCGAGGACGACGGCGGTACCGGCGTCGACCGCGTCGCGCCGCTGCTCGGCGATGTCGGCGGTGAAGAGGGGCGTCAGCGCCACCAGGCCGATCGCGACGCCGGCGTGCCGCGCCGAGATCGTCCAACCGCCGTGGATCGCCTGGGGCGCTTTTCCGGCCAGCGCGGTTTCGGTCAGCGCCGAGAGCACCAGCGACAGCCCAACGCCGACCAGGAGCTGTGGCGGCAGCGTCAGCGCAACCTCGGCCTTGGGCAGCAGCGCCAGCCCGGCGAGTCCTCCCGAGACGAGGATCGCCCCCGCCGCCGCGCGGGCGCGGGCGCTGCCGGCCGCCGGCCCGAGGCGGTTGCCGATCAGCGCCGCGAGCGGCATCGCCGAGACGACGATCGCGGCGCCGATCGGGGTCAGCCGCCAGCCCTCGATCAGCAGCAGCACCAGCAGGAAGAGTGCGGCCGCGATCGCCGCCGAGGTCATCGCCAGAGCCAGGTTGGCAAGCAGATGCGGGCGGCCGGTCTCCCGCAGCTCAGCGGCGATCACCCCCGTTGCGGCCTCGTGCCGGGCGACGGCCAGAACCGGCACGCCGGCGGCGATCGCGATCGGCGCCTGGATCAGGAAGATCGACTGCCAGGAGACCAGCTCGGTCAGCAGGCCGCCGACCGCGGGTCCGAGTGCGGCGCCCGTCGCTCCGGCGGCGGCCCAGACCGCCGCCGCCCGGCGCTCGGAGCCGACGCTGGCCGGCAGCAGCTCGAGGACGGCGGTCACGGCCGCGGCACCGCCCAGCGCCTGCACGCAGCGGGCCGCGATCAGCGTGCTCAGCTCGGTGGCGAGACCGCAGGCGAGGCCGGCTCCGGCGAAGACGGCGAGCCCGATCGCCGCGGTGCGGCCGGGGCCCGCCCTCCGCGCCATGTGCGCCGCCGGGACCGCGGCGAGCGCCAACACCAGGTTGAACGAGATCAGGACCCAGGTCACGCCGGCGACGCCGGTGTCCAGCTCGCGGTAGATCTCCGGCAGCGCCAGGACGACGATCGAGGAATCGGCCAGGACGAGGCCGACCGCGATCGCCAGGGCGGCAAGACGCGGGCGCGGCGCGGCGCTCAATACCCCAGCTCCTCGCCGTACTCGTCGCGGTAGTCCTGCCGCTTGTCGAGCACGTCGGCGACGTAACCGCGGGTTTCCCCGAGCGGGATCGCGTCGAGGGTCAGGTCCGAACCGCCCCACTCCCCGACCTGGGTCGGCCCCGCGTTGTAGGCGGCCAGCGCCGCGACCTCGTTTTCGTCGTAGAGGTCGAGCAGCTCGCGCAGGTAGAAGGTCCCGTAACGGATGTTGATGTCGGGATCGGCGAGGTCCGCGAGCTTGAAGGTCGTGCCGCCGCTCAAGCGCTCGATCTCGTTGGCGGTCGTCGGGGTTATCTGCATCAGGCCGCGGGCGCCGGCGTGCGAGGTCTGGTCGCGGAAGCGCGACTCGGCGTAGATGACGGCCGCGATCAGCGAAGCGTCCACCTGCTTCTCCTGCGCCTGCTGACGGATGATGTCCTCGTGACGCAGGGGCAGCGTCAGCTCCTGGATCACGTCGTCGAAGCGGCCGAAGAGACCGAGCGCGGCGGCCATGGCGACGCCCGCTGCGACCACCGCTCCGCCCCCGACCAGGCGCCGGCGCCTGGTCGCTCGCCTACCTCGCCGCGTCCTCCGCCTCATCCACGCAGCCTTGCGAGAAGGTCGGACAAAGCCCGCTCGAGATCCTCGACGCTGCCGTCGTTCTCGACCACGTGCTCGGCCCGGGCGGCCTTCTCCTCCTGGCCGAGCTGGCGCGCCTCGCGCTCGCCGACGAGTGCGTGACCGCGTGCCTCGGCCCGGGCGCGCCGGACCGCGTCCGAGGTCACGACCGCGAGCGTCGTGTCGAAGACCGCCTCCATCTCGGACTCGAACAGCAGCGGCACCTCGACCGCGGCAACCTCGGTCCCCTCCGGCAGGGCGGCCATCCAGGCGCCGACCCGCTCCCCGACCAGCGGGTAGATCTGCGCCTCCAGCCAGCTCAGCTCCAACGGATCGGCGAAGACGATCTCGCCGATGCGGGTGCGGTCGACGCCCTCCTCCGTGGCGATCTCCGGGCCCCAGCGTTCGATCAGGCGGCCGAGCAACGGCTCGGAGTCGAGCAGCTCGTGGACGACGGCATCGCTGGAGATCGTCGCCGCGCCCAGCCTTTCGAAGGCCGCGAGCGCCTCGGTCTTCCCGGCCGCGATGCCGCCCGTGAGGCCGATCGTCAGCGGCCGGCCCACTGGACGCTTAAGACTCGGAAGCCGCCTCGGCCGACTCGGCCTCGTCCGCGGACTCCTCGGCCTCCTGCGCATCGGCCACAGGCTCCGCGGGAGTCTCCTCCTCCGCCGCCGCGGGCTCCTCGGCGATGGGCTCCTGCTCAGCAGCCTCATCGGTCGGAGCAGTCACCTCCTCGGCGACGGGCTCCTCAACTTGGGCGCTGGCGGCAGCAGCCTCATCGGTTGCGGGCTCAGCAGCTGCATCCTCCGACGCATCATCCGCGGGTGGCGTGGACGAAGGGTCGTCGCCCGCAGCTTGCGAGGACGATGACCCTTCGTCCTCGACAGGACCCGCGGTTGCTGCGTCTGCGCCCTGCAGCTGTTCCCCCAAGTCCCCCATGGGCATGTTCCCGCCCTCGACCCGCTTGATGCTGAGCGACAGCCGCCGCCGCTCCTCGTCGATCTCGAGGATCTTCACGTTCAGCTTGGCGTCGGGCTCGACCACCTCGCTCGGGTTCTCGACGTGGTGGTCGGCCAGCTCGGAGATGTGGACCAACCCCTCGACCCCGGCCAGGATCTCGACGAAGGCGCCGAAGGCGACGACCTTGGTCACCGTGCCCTCCAGCACGTCGCCGGAGCGGTAGGTGCTGATAACGCGCTGCCACGGGTCCTCCTGGGTCTGCTTCAGACCCAGCGAGATGCGCTGGCGGTCGCGGTCGATGTCGAGCACTTTGATCCGCACCGTGTCGCCGATCGAGACCACCTCGGAGGGATGGTTGACGTGGCTCCAAGAAAGCTCTGAGATGTGGACCAGCCCGTCGATCCCGTCGAGGTCGACGAAAGCGCCGAAGTCGACGATGTTGGAGATCGTGCCCTCGACGACCTGACCCGGCTCGAGCCGACCGAGGATCTGCTCGCGCACCTCCTTGCGCTCTTCCTCGAGCACGGCACGGCGCGAGAGGACGACGTTGTTGCGGCTGCGATTCAGCTCGATCACTTTGCACTCGAGCGTCTGGCCGAGGAACTCGTCGAGGTTGTGAACGCGACGGATGTCGACCAGCGAGGCGGGCAGGAAGCCGCGCACCCCAAGATCGAGGATGAGGCCGCCCTTGACTACCTCGATCACAAATCCCTCAACCGGTTCG
This sequence comes from uncultured Solirubrobacterales bacterium, assembly GCA_963703235.1. Taxonomy (GTDB): domain Bacteria; phylum Actinomycetota; class Thermoleophilia; order Solirubrobacterales; family 70-9; genus VRUE01. The sequence continues at coordinate 1,103,951 of OY969802.1, forward strand.
CCGGACTCGGCGGCGGCCTCGATGCGACGCCACGCCTTCTCGAAGCGGGCCCGTTTCTTAGAGAGGACGAGCCGCCCCTCGGCGTCCTCTTTGGTGAGCACGAGCGCGTCCAGCTCCTCGCCCAGCTCCACCTCGTCGGAGGGATCCACCGACTTGCGGATCGAGAGCTCGGTGGAGGGAATGACGCCCTCCGACTTGTAGCCGATGTCGACCAGGACCTCGTCCTTGTCGATCCGCACCACTTTTCCTTTGACGACGTCGCCCTCGTCGAAGGAGACCATCGTCGCCGCGTAGTTGGGCACTATCTTGCCGTCGACTTTGAGCAGCAGGCCGCCCGAGCCCTCGACGGGGTCGCCGGGCGGTACGGTCGAACTGGTCGTATCGGTCACGGACACAGCGGCAGATGATTGCAGAGTGGATACGCTCCACGTCGTGCCGATCCGAGCCACCAAACGGGGCGACGAACGCGGTCCGCTCTCCGGCAGCTGCGACGTGCTGATCTGCGGCGCGAGCTTCGCCGGGCTTGCCGTGGCAAGAGAGCTAACCGGCAGCGGCGCCGACGTGATGGTGCTCGATCGCTACGAGATCGGCGAGCGGCAGACGTCGGCTTGCGGCATCCCAACCGAGTGGCTGCGCAGCACCGGCCTGATCGAGGCCGAGCGGCAGCGCTTCGACTCGCTGCTGCTCCACACTCCGCACGGCAGCAAGCGCTACCGCCTGCCCTGGACCTTCTCGACCTTCGACTACCGGACCCTCTGCCAGCTGCTCTGGGACGGCTGCGACGCCCGCTTCGAGACCGCCAAGGTGAACGGCCGCGCGGCGCCGGCCAACGGCGATGGGGCGATCGCCGTCGAGACCGACCGCGGCGTGCTCTCGGCGCCGCTGGTCGTCGACGCGCTCGGCTGGCGGCGAATGCTCGCGTCCGGCGACGGCTTCCAGCCGCCCGACGCACCGCTCTCGCGCGGGCTCGAGGTCCACCCCGACGGCAGCAGCGAGGACCTCGAGGTCTGGATCGACCGCCGCTACGTCCCCGCCGGCTACGGCTGGTCGTTCCCCGCCCGCGATGAGCTGCGGATCGGCGTCGGCTCCTTCGACCCGCGCTTCCACGTCCGCGAGACGACCGAGCTGCTGGCCGAGGACCTCGGCCGCGACCGCGTCCGCTACCAGGGGAATTGGATTCCGCACGAGCTGCGGCGCGCCACCGAGGGCGGCGTCTTCTTCGCCGGCGACTCTGCCGGCCACTGCCTGCCGCTCACCGCCGAGGGGATCAGGACGGCGCTCTACTTCGGGATCGTGCTGGGACGCGAGCTGCGCGGCGTCATCGAGGGCCGGCAGGACCGCGAGGCGGCCGCCCGCTGCTACGCCGAGTTTCACGACGGTCACGAGTGGAAGTTCCGCTGGATGCTGCGCGCCCAGCGACTCGTGCCGAGGATCCCGCCCCGGTTGCTCGGACCGATGATCCGCCTGCTGGGCACGAAGCGCTTCGTCGACTGGTCGTTCGGCCACTACCTGCGGATCGCACCGCCCGACCTGGCGACGCCCTCAGCGGACGACCAGCAGGGTGCCCGCGAACAGCAGGGCGACCCCGAGCAATCGCTCGGGGGTCAGCGGGACCTCGTCGAGGCCGAATAGGCCGAGGCGATCGATCGCGACCGAGGCCGCGAGCTGGCCGGCGACGGTCAGCGCGGCGACTCCTCCCGCTCCGATGGCCGAGACAGCGATCAGAGCGTTGGTGACGTAGATCGCTCCCAGGAGACCGCCCACCAGGTAGTACCAGCTGACGTCGAAGGTGCTGGCGAGACCACCCGCCTTGCCACTGAGGACGACGATCGCGGCGAGCGCGGCGGTTCCGATCGCGAAGGAGACGAGCGCAGCGGCGAAGTTCCCGGTCGCCCGCCCCAGTTCCGCATTGATCGGCGCCTGCAGGGCGATCAGGCCGCCCGCGACGGCGGTCAGCACGATCGCCAGACCCTTATCCATCGCGGTCCTCGCTCACTTCGCCTCAAGCCAGTCGACGCCGACGCCGACGTCCACCTCGAGCGCGGGATCGAGTGGGTAGGCGCCGCACATCTCCCGCCGCACCAGCTCGATCGCATCGTCCATCTCGCCGGGCGGCCCCTCGAACAGCAGCTCGTCGTGGATTTGGAGGACGAGACGGGTTCCCCCCCCGGCCTCGCGCAGCGCCGTATCGCAGCGGACCATTGCCACCTTGATGATGTCGGCGGCCGTCCCCTGGATCACCGTGTTGACGGCCAGGCGCTCACCGAGCCGCCGCGTGTTGGGATTGCCTGAGCGCAGCTCCGGGATCGAGCGGCGCCGGCCCATCAGCGTCTTCACGAAGCCCTCCTCCTGGGCGCGCTCGATCGTCTTCTCGCGGAAGGCGCGCACCGCCGGGAAGCGCTCCAGGTAGCGGGCGACGAACTCCTCTCCCTCTTTGCGCGGGATGTTGAGCCGGTCGGCGAGGCCGAAGCCGGTGAGGCCGTAGACGATCCCGAAGTTGACCATCTTCGCCTTCGAGCGCTGGCCGACGTCGACCTCCTCACGGGAGATGTCGAAGACCTCGGCGGCGGTGGCGGCGTGGACGTCTTCGCCCGCCGCGAAGATCTCTTTCAGCACGCCCTCGTCGGCGACGTGGGCGAGGACGCGCAACTCGACCTGGCTGTAGTCGGCGGAGAGCAGGCGGGCGCCCTTCTCGGCGACGAAGCAGGCGCGCACCGGGCGGCCGATCTCGGTCCTGATCGGGATGTTCTGAAGGTTGGGGTTGGTGCTGGAGAGCCGCCCAGTCGTCGTCGCGGCCTGGTTGAAGGTGGTGTGGACGCGTTCGGACTCCGGGTCGATCAGGTCCGGCAGCGAGTCGAGGTAGGTGTTCTTGAGCTTGGTCAGCTCGCGCCAGGACTCGATCTTCTCGACGATCGGGTGCTCGTCGCGGATCTGGGCGAGCACGCGAGCGTCGGTCGAGAACCCGGTTTTGCCACGCCGCTTGCGGGTCAATTCGAGCTTCTCGAAGAGGACACGGCCGACCTGCTGCGGCGAGCCGATCGTGAACTCCTCCTCGGCCAGCTCGAAGATCTCTTTTTCCAAGGTGTCGATGCGCTCGCCGAAGCCGGCGCCGACCTCGGCCAGCCGCACCGCGTCGAGCTTCAGGCCCTCGCGCTCCATCGTCGCGAGGACGTGGACCAGCGGCAGCTCGACCTCGCGCAGCAGCGGCACGAGCTCGAGCTGATCGAGCCTCGGGCGCTGCGCATCGGCCAGGGCGGCGACCAGGCGCGCTTCCTCGGCCGGGTCGAGGCCGGCCTCGCCGCCCTCCTCTCCCAGCGACAGCTGGCCATCCCCGTCCCCCGCCGCCTTCGCTGCGACGTCCTCGGCGAGACCGATCCCGGCGTCGGCGGCAAGCTCGGTCAGCTCGTAGGTGCGCCGCTGCGGCTCCAGCAGGTAGGCGGCGAGCATCGTGTCGTGCGCGAGGTCCAGCCCGATTCCCTCGCGCGCCGCCGCGGCGAGCAGTCCGTGCCGGCCGCCACCCAGCGACTTGGCGTCGTGGGCGACAAGCGATCGCCCGTCGAGGGCAGCGGCGAGCTCGTCGAGGGTCGAGGTCCCGGCAACGATGCGATCGTCCCCGGCGGCCGCCCAGCGCTCGCCGGCGATAGCCAGAGCCACCTCGCCCTCCCCGAGGTCCGCCGGCGTCCCCTCCACCGCCTCGACCTCGAGCTCGGTCTCGACCCTGCGGCCGGGCACCGCCTCTCCATCGGGCAGCGCCTCTTCGAGCCGCTCCATCACCGCTCGCAACTCGAACTCGCGCATGAACTCGCGCAGGGCACCTCGGTCGGGCTCCGGGGCCATCGCCGCCGCCAGGTCGACGCCGGTGTCGATGTCGTACTGGAGCGTCGCGAGCTGCTTCGACATGCGGGCGTCGTCGGCGTGCTCGACCAGGTTCTGCTTGCGCTTGGCGCCGGAGATCTCCTCGACGCTCCCCAGCACGCCCTCCAGGGAGCCGAACTGCTGCAACAGCTGCGTCGCCGTTTTCTCGCCGATCCCGGGAACGCCGGGAATGTTGTCGGAGGTGTCGCCGCGCAAGCCCATCAGATCGGCGATCAGCTCGGGTGGCACCCCGTAGCGCTCGATCACGGCATCCTCGTCGTAGACCTTGGTCTCGGTGATGCCCCGGGAGGTGCTCATCACCCGCACGCCGGGCCCAACCAGCTGGTAGGCGTCGCGGTCCCCCGTCACGACCATCACGGGGACGCCTTCCTCCCGCGCCTGCCGAGTCAGCGAGGCGATCACGTCGTCGGCCTCGAAGCCCTCGACCTTGACGTTGGCGTAGCCGAACGCCTCCACCAGCGGCATCAGGTGAGGCCACTGCTCGCGCAGCAGGTCGGGACGAGGTTTGCGCTGGGCCTTGTAGAGGTCGTAGGTGACCTCGCGCCCGGACATACCCGCATCCCAGGCGACGACGACGCCCGCGGGCCGGTGCTCGTCGATGATCTTGACCAGCATCGAGGCGAGCCCGTAGATCGCGTTGGTGGGACGTCCATCGCTCGTCCCGATCGACTCCGGCAACGCGAAGAAGGCGCGGTAGGCGAGCGAGTTGCCGTCAAGGAGGAAGAGCTCGGGGGCGTCGTTGGGCATCGGCGCCAACTCTATGACCGCCGCTGAGGGGCGACGATGCGGCGACGGCGGGCCTCGGGATCGCCGTCGAGCGGCCGGAACGAGACCGTGACGATTAGTGGCAAGGAGCTGTTCCTCAGCTGCTGGCGCACCCCGGCCGGCAGCTGACAGCGAAGCTCGACGACGCCTACCGTCACCACCTCTTGCTGGGTGGCACACGCCACCCTTCGGTGCTTGCCGAGCTTGACGGTGACGAGCTGCTTCACCCGCCCCGGCCCCGGCAGGATGAAGCTGGTGGCAACGCTGTTTCCGATCAGGCGCGAACGGCCGATCCACAACACCGGGCTGGGCGGGGCCTCCGTGGCAATTGGCCATCGCGCACCCGCCTCTAGATGGTTGATTCCACGGCGATAGCCGTGATCGAGGGATTCAATGCAGAGAGGCCGAAGTCGGCGGTGCTGAAGCAACCGTCGACCGAAAGGCCACGATGCACGCCGACCTCGACACTCTCTGCACCGTCGTTTATTGCACGGCAGACGATCTCCTGCCCGAGAAGCCCGGAAATGCCCGTCGCCGAGTCACCGACGCCGAGATCGCAACCCTCTGCGTCGCCCAGGCGATCATGGGCATCCCCTCCGATCGGCGCTTCCTCGCAGTCGCCCGCAAGCGGCTTCGCGATCTCTTCCCCGAGCTGCCCCAGCAGCCCGGCTTCCACAAGCGCAGGGCCCGCCTGGCCGAGGCGATCGAGTGGCTCACCGGCGTCTTTGCCGCTGAATCCCCGGGCTACCACGACGATGTGCTGCTCATCGACTCCACTCCGCTGGAGTGCGCCCGATCCGTGGAGACGACCCGCCGCTCTGCCCTCGCAGACGCGGCCGACTACGGCTGGTGCGGCTCTCATTCTCGATTCTTCTGGGGCTTTCGCCTGCACGGCCTCTTCGCGCCCGACGGCACCCCGAGAGCATTCACCCTCGCCTCTCCCAAGCGCGACGAGCGCGAGGTCGGGCTCGAGCTGCTGGGGCGCGCCGAGCGGGCCGGCGGGGAGATCGTCCTCGGCGACAAGGGCTACGCCGGGCGCGCCTTCGCCGCGGCTGCCCGCGAGCTCGACGCGACGATCGTCAGACCGGCCCGCAAGGACGAGCCCGACAACGTCCTTCACCTCGCCCCGATCCGCCAGCGGATCGAGTCGATCTTCTGGACCTGCAAGGACATCCTCACCCTGGAGCGCCACGGCGCTCGCACCCTTCACAACCTGCGTGTTCGCATCGCCCAGCGGTTCCTGGCGCTGGCTGCATGCGTCGCGCTCAACCACAGGCTCGGTCGTCCGAGCCGCGCCCTGGTCGACTACGTCGCCTGAGGGCGTGGAATCAACCATCTAGGGCGATGGGCGTATGGCACGACGGTTCGAGGGGCAAGCTCGACGGGTCCCTCCCCGCGGCCTCCAGCCATCCGGCCAGCTCCGCCGGCCGCTCGACGATGAACGCGCAGGTTTCCTCGATGCTCGTAGCTATCTCAGCCGGCGTGTGCTCGAGTCGCGGCCCGGTTTCCCAGGTCCGGTAGGGGCGGACCAGCTCGAGCAGTTCGGCGGCGCGCCGAGCGACCTCCAGCTCGCCCAGGGCCAGGTGCACCTCCTCCAACGCCTCGACGTAGAGGCCCTCGCAGCTCTCGTCGGCGAAGCAGCGATTGAAGAGAAGGCCGCCCGCCGGCTCGCCGAACTCGAGGCGCTCGATCCAGGTCTGGTCGGTACCCCAGGGGAGCATCCGGAAGAGGCCGGCCGCGTCGCTGTGGAGGTAGTAGTTGTTGGGCCTGAGGTGCGAGGGCTCCTCCGGTCCGGCGTATCCATCCCGGTGGCCGACGTAGCGCTCGACCGCCCACTGCCCGACCATCTGCTCGAGGTCGGCGCTGGCGGCCATCCCGTCCGACCAGTCGCCCCCGTCGCCGTTGGCGGCGACGATCAGGGCTTCGAGGTCAGTCAGGTCCTCGTCATCACCCTCGTCGACCTCGAAATTCCCAGCGCCGCCAGGGCCGACGTCAACCCCCGGCACATCGGCCTCGTAGAGATGCGCCGTCGATTCGAACCAGCGCGGCAGCGCGACCTCGTCGAGCGTCTCGATGTTGAGATAGAGGCCGTAGAGGAGGTCGTTGACGCGGACGAACGCATATCCGGTCCGCGAAGCGGGCAGCCCGAGAGCGTGGAACAGCTCGTAGGTCAGGGACTCGTGGACCATCGACGGGTCCTGGACCATGTTGTTGAGGGTCAGCTTCTCGAGGCCGAAGAAAGTCTGGTCGTCGACGTACTCGTCGAACTTGATTTTGAATGCGGCCTTCTCGGAGAGCGGGCGAAACGACCCGGCGCTGCCCTTGAGCCGGATGCCGACCTCGCCCATTGCCGGGCCCTGAGGGACCCCATCGACCCGCAGCTCGAAGATCCCCGGCTGGTACTCGTCCGGGTCCGCTTCGAGCGCATCGATCTCCTCTTCGGACAGCCCCCCGAGGTCTACCTCGACGACCGCGTCGGGATCGAACAGCCAGGCCGCTTCGTCCGGGGCCGGATCGGCGCCCCTTGCCGCCCCCGGCTCTCCCAGCCCCGCCAGGGTCAAGACCGACACCGCAGCCCCGACGAGACCGAACGACCTGAGCAGGCGGATGGGGTGACGGCGCATGACCGGCGAGATGCTAGTCGGAGCCCGAAAGCGCCTCGGTCAGGACCGCCGCCGGAGGACCCGCGTTATCGAACGCCGTGCAGCAGCCCGACGCCGGGGACGAAGCGGCCGACTCTGGCAGCGTAGCCGGCGTATTCCTCGCCATGGGTTCGCAGCAGGTGAGGCTCCTCGACCAGTCTCACCTGCAGCTCGAGCCCGATCGCGAGGGTGAGCAGGGCAGCGATGGCGACGACGCTCGGAACCATCAGGACGAGGCCGAGGACCGTCGGAATCATCGCGCTGTAGATCGGGTTGCGGACGAGCTCGAAGGGGCCGTCGACGACGAGCTGCGTTCGCTCCTCGGGATCGACGCCGATCCGCCAGGCATCGCCCATCGCCAGCTGGGCGAGGAAGGTGAGGACGATGCCGGCGACCGCGAGAGCAACGCCGACCGCGTGACCGACAGTGCCGTCGAGCGCCGGGATCGGCTCGACGACGCCGAGCAGCGCCAGGACTGGCGCGGCGGCGCCGCCCGCGAGGCCGGTCACGAAGAGGGCGCCGGCGATCCACTCGAGCGCCTCCGCACCCGGCGCGACCCCGTGCACCCCGGTCGACCCGGTGCGGCGCCACTGCAGCGCGATCCGCACCCCGAAGGTGAGCGTCAGGGTGATGCCATAGAGAACGAGTGCCGCAGCTGCCATGCGGTGGCGATACTAGGGGGAAGGACGCGGACCGGCGTCAGCGTTGGGTTCAGTACTCGCAGGCGTAGCCGTCGCTGTCGGAATCGAGACCGTAATGGTCTTCCCCGACCACCGCCACCGGACCGGTGTACTCGGGTCCGTCGCCGCTGCCGCCTTCGCAGTCGTAGTCGGAGGCGTATGGGTCGAGACAGGCGCCGCTGTAGCTCGGATCGCATTCGCTGGCTTCCGATTCGGCTTCTTCGGCTTCGACCTGCGCACGTTCTTCTGCCTTGGCCCGGGCGGCCGCTGCCCGTGCCCGCCGACGAGCCGCTTCGCTCCTCGCCTTGCGGCGAGCAGCCTGCCTCTGCTCCCGCGCAGCGGCCCGGCGCGCTTCGCGAGCGAGACGCCGGTCTTCTCGTCGTTCGGCCGCAGCCCCTGCCTGGCGGGCCGCTGCCTGCCGGGCTTCCTGCTGGCTGTCGTTCTCCGAGCTGGAGCCGCAGCCGACGCCGGCCACCACCACGCAGCAGACCACCACTCCCGCTAAGACTCGCACCGTTCCTCCTTAAAACCCAGTCCGTTTGCAAACGGCAGCATACGAATCTCGGCCCGAGGCGTGTGCGAGCGCGAGCGGCGAATCTGATTCGATAGCCGGCCCATGGCCGTAAGCGCCCAATACAGCGTCACGATCCGGGTCGAGCTGGACGCCCGGCAGGAGCCCTTGGGCAAATTGACCGCGGCGATCGCCGAGGCCGGCGGGCAGCTGCAGGGGGTCGACCTGGTACCGGGTGCCGGCAGCGAGGGCAAACGGGTGCGGGAGTTCACGATCGACGCCCAGGACCGCCCGCACTGGGAGCGGATCCTGCGGGCGATCGGCTCGACCCGCGGCGCCAAGGTGCTCGACTACGTCGACCGCACCCTGCAGATGCACCGCGGCGGCAAGATCGAGATGGAGAACAAGTACCCGCTGAAGACGCGCGACGACCTCTCGATGGCCTACACGCCCGGCGTCGCGCGCGTCTGCGAGGACATCCACGCCGATCGGGCCAAAGCCTTCGAGTACACGATCAAGAAGAACACCGTCGCCGTCGTCTCCGACGGCAGCGCCGTGCTCGGCCTCGGCAACATCGGCCCGGAGGCGGCGATGCCGGTGATGGAGGGCAAGGCGATGCTGTTCAAGGAGTTCGCCCAGGTCGACGCCTTCCCGATCTGCCTCGACACGCAGGACGCCGACGAGATCGTCAAGACGGTGGAACTGATCGCGCCGACCTTCGGCGGCATCAACCTCGAGGACATCTCGGCCCCGCGCTGCTTCGAGATCGAGGAGCGGCTGAAGGAGTCGCTCGACATCCCGGTCTTCCACGACGACCAGCACGGCACCGCGGTGGTGACGATGGCGGCGCTGTTCAACGCGTTGAAGATCGTCGGCAAGCCGATCGAGCAGCTGCGCGTGCTCGTGGTTGGCCTCGGCGCCGCGGGGGTAGCGGTGACCAAGATGATGCTCGCCTCCGGCGTCACCCACGTGGTCGGCTGCGACCGGATCGGCGCTCTGTCGACTGAGCGCGAGGACTACCAGTCGGGAGAGATGAGCGGGATCAAGCGCTGGTACGCGGAGAGCTCGAACCCCGACAAGCTGAGCGGCGAGCCGGCCGACGCGATCGAGGGCATGGACCTCTTCATCGGCCTCTCGGGCCCGGGGATCATCCCGCCGGAGGCGCTGGGGAAGATGAACGACGATGCGATCGTCTTCGCGATGGCCAACCCCAACCCCGAGGTGATGCCGGAGGACGCCGCCCCCTACGTGCGGATCATGGCCACCGGCCGCTCCGACTACCCGAACCAGATCAACAACGTCCTCTGCTTCCCGGGCATCTTCCGCGGCGCCCTCGACGCCGGCGCGCCCCGCATCACCGAGGAGATGAAGATGGCGGCGGCCCACGGGATCGCCGAAACGGTCACCGAGGACGATCTTTCCGAGGACTACATCATCCCCAGCGTCTTCAACCGCGAGGTGGCGCCGCAGGTCGCCAAGGCGGTGGTCGAAGAGGCCAAGCGCGAGGGGATCGCCCGCTTCAGCGAGGAGACGGGGACCTTTTCTACCGTGGAGGTCGGCTGAGGGGTGAAGGTCCTGGTCACCGGGGCGAGCGGCTTCATCGGCTCGGCGCTATGCGACGCGCTGCTCGCCCGGGGCGACTCGGTGGTCGGCCTGACCCGCGACCCGCAGCGGGCGCGAGGGACCAACCCGAGCGTCGTCTGGCACGCCTGGCAGTCGAATCTCGAACGTCCGCCGGCCGAGGCGTTCGAGGGTGTGGACGGGGTGGTCAACCTGCTCGGCGAGAAGATCGACCAGCGCTGGACCGAGGAGGCGAAACGGCGGATCATGGAGAGCCGTCGCACCGGCACCCACAACCTGGTCGGGGCGATCGCGGGCCTCGAACGCAAGCCGAAGGTGCTCGTCAACCAGGCGGCGATCGGCTTCTACGGCGACCGTGGCGAGGCGATGGTCGACGAGTCCTCCGGTCCGGGTGAGGGATACGACTCCGAGGTCGTGCAGGAGTGGGAGAGGGCGGCGCGGGAGGTCGAGGGAAGCGGTGTGCGCCTGGTCATCGTCCGCACCGGACACGTCCTCGACGCCGACGACGGCCTGCTGGCCGAGCTGCTGACCCCCTTCAAGCTCGGCGTCGGTGGGCCGCTCGCCGGCGGCCGTCAGTACATGTCCTGGATCCACATCGAGGACGAGATCGGGATCCTGCTCTGGGCGCTCGGCAACGAGAAGGTCCGCGGCACGATCAACGCCACCGCGCCCAATCCGGTGACCAACCGGGAGCTGTCGAAGGCGATCGGCCGCGCCATCAACCGGCCCGCGGTGATGCCGGTTCCGGGCCTCATACTCGACCTCAAATTCGGCTCCGAGTTCGGGGCTGTGCTGCGGGGTGGCCAAAGAGTCATGCCGAGACGTGTGCTCGACCTCGGGTACGAGTTTCGCCATACGGACATCGACGAGGCGCTGGCGGACCTGTTGTAGGGAGGGGCGGGGGTGCCCTCCTCACTCGCAACTCGTCGTTGGGGAGGTTTGCTGCTGGCGCCTCCAGGCTCGTTCTCCTCCCGCGCAAAACGTGAGGAGGGCACCCCCCGCCCCTCCCGCGCGACAGCTACTCCAGTTCGTCGAAGAGCGTTTCGCGCAAGCTGCCGGAGGTGTCCGCACGTCGCAGAGCGCGAAGCAAGCGCGCGACCCCGCTGCTACCCGAGCTGGCAGAGATGCGGACGATCCCCGCCTCTTCCAGGATCGGCTCCGAGAAACGAACGGCGACCGGGTCTGATGTGCCGATGTAGGCGACCGAGGAGGAGTCCTCGCTTGCGCGCCGCGCCGCCGCCCCGATCGCGGCCAGCCGTGAGCCCCCTCCCTGTCCCCCGTCCTCCACACAGACAGCCCGCACCCGCACGTCCCCCGCCCGTCCATCGACAACCGCCAGAGCCCGCTTCGCTTCCGCACAGAGGGGTTGGCTGACATACGCGGTCAGGACCGCATTCTCAGCGACTCCTTCTGGGGCGCCACAGCCAGAAGCCGCAAGCAAAAGGCCGCACGCGACGACAGCTCCGCCTTTGCGGAAGGTACGAAAGGGGCCGATGTCGGTGTCTCCTCCGAACGTTTTGCGCGGGAGGAGAGCCAACCTAGAGGCGCCAGCAGCAAACCTCTCCAACGACGAGTTGCGAGTGAGGAGGAGACACCGACATCGGCCCCTCCCCTGCCTACCCAAAGAAGACCTCAGCCTCTTCGTAGAGGGCCGGAGGCACAGTCTTCAGCTCGGCGGTTGCCGCACTGAGGTCGACTAGCTGAATGTCGGTGCCACGCAGCGCCGTCATCTTCCCCCACTGGCTGGCCTCGACAGCGTCGATCGCGTGCAGCCCGAAGCGGGTAGCCAGCACCCGATCGAACGCGGTCGGCGTGCCGCCACGCTGAACGTGACCGAGCACGGTGGCACGTGCCTCCTTGCCGGTTCGCTGCTCGATCTCCCCCTCCAGCCAGTGGGCGATCCCGCCGAGCCTGACGTGGCCGAAGGCGTCGAGCTCCTCGCTGCTGGCGGTCGGCATCCCGCCCTGCGGCTGCGCCCCCTCGGCGGCTACGAGGATCGGCGCGTAGCGACTCTCGAAGCGGCGACCGACGAACTCGCAGACCTCGTCGACGTCGAAAGGCTTCTCCGGGATGAGGATCACGTTGGCGCCGCCCGCCAGGCCTGCGTGGAAGGCGATCCAGCCGGCGTGGCGACCCATCACCTCGGCGATCAGGACACGGTGGTGGCTGCCAGCCGTCGTGTGCAGCCGGTCGATCGCCTCCATCGCGATGTTGACGGCAGTGTCGAAGCCGAAAGTGTAGTCGGTGGCGCCGAGGTCGTTGTCGATCGTCTTCGGCACGCCGACGATCTGCACGCCGTGCTCGGCATGCAGGCGGGCAGCGGCGCCAAGCGTGTCCTCGCCGCCGATCGCAATCAGGCCGTCGACGCCATCGGCCGCCAGGTTCTCGACGATCCGCTCGGGGCCGCCATCCTCCTTGAAGGGGTTGGTCCGCGAGGCGCCGAGAATGGTTCCCCCGCGCGGCAGGATGCCGCGCACCTCCGGCACGCCGAGCTGGCCGCTGTCGCGCTCCAGCGGCCCGCGCCAGCCGTCGCGGTAGCCGACGAACTCGTGGCCGCATTGCTCGACCCCCTTGCGGACGATCGCCCGGATCACCGCGTTGAGCCCGGGGCAGTCGCCGCCGCCGGTGAGTACGCCGATCCGCATGAAGCGCAGCTTAGAGCTGGCCAGCCAGAGGATGAAGCGGTAGTTTCGATCGCAACCGAAAAGGAGAAGAGGATGAGCGAGTCAGTGGATCTTCAAGCGGTCGGACAGATACAGCAGAAGACTTGGTCCGAAGGCGACTTCGCGATGGTTGCCGGGATCGTGATGATGGTCGCCGAGGAGCTCGCCGAAGCGCTCGAGATCGTGCCCGACGAGCGCGTCCTCGACGTCGCCTGCGGCAGCGGCAACGGCGCGATCGCCGCCGGCCGGCGCGCCTGGGGCAATACGGTGGGCGCCGACTTCGTGCCTTCGCTGCTCGAGCGCGGTCGCGAGCGCGCCGCCGCCGATCGCCTCGACGTCGAGTTCGTCGAGGCTGACGCCATCGACCTCCCTTTCGGCGACGGCGAGTTCGACGTCGTGATGTCGATCTTCGGCGCGATGTTCCCGGCCGACCAGGAGAAGGCGGCGGCCGAGCTGCTGCGCGTCTGCAAGCCGGGCGGGCGGATCGGGATGGCCAACTGGGTGCCCGACGGGGGCATCGGCAAGATGTTCATGACCATCGCCAAACACGCGCCGCCGCCGCCCGGGGTGCCTTCGCCGCTGGCCTGGGGGACGGAGGAGCGGCTGCGCGAGCTGTTCGGCGGCGGCATCGCCGAGCTGCGCGTCGAGCGCAAGCGCTCGCGACAGACCTTCCGCTCGCCGGAGCACTGGCTCGACTTCTTCCGCACCTACTTCGGACCGACGAAGGTCGCCTTCGAGCGCGTCAGTCCTGACGGCGAGGAGGCTCTTGCCGCCGACCTTTTGGCCTTCGCCGCAGAGGCGAACACGGCCGGGGACCGGGCCTTGGTGCTCGAACCCGAGTACCTGCAGGTGATCGCGACGCGCGCTTAGCGGGACGCCGCGGGCAGGCGAAGAGCGGTCAGCCGCTGGGGCCGATCGTCTGCCGGAGCACGCGAGCGGCGGCGCCGATGAAGAGAACGGTGAGGAAGACCATGCCCGCGATCGGCCCGCCCTGTCCGAGGGCGTAGGAGATCGTCGCCGCGGCGAGCGCGAGGAAGAAGGTGACCACGAGTCCCATGCGGCGGGGAGATTAAAGGAAGCAGCGGCCTACGCGGCGAGCGCGGCCCGCGCCTCGCGCAGGAACGACGCAACCGCCTCGGCGGCGTCCTCTGCCGAGCCCGCCTCGTTGGCGGCGCGGACCAGCCGGCTGCCGACGATCATGCCATCGGCGATCTCCCCCACCTGCGCTGCCTGCTCCGGGGTGCCGATCCCGAAGCCGACCGCGACCGGAACCTCGGCGTCGGCCTTGGTCGCGGCGACGAGGTCGGCGAGCCCGGCCGGCAACCGCTCCCGCTCGCCGGTGGTGCCGACGCTGGAGACGACGTAGACGAACCCCGTGGCGGCGGCGCAGATGCGGGCGCGCCGCTCGGCGCCGGTGGTCGGCGCAAGCAGCGGCACCAGGGCCAGGCCAGCGGCCGTGAGGGCGTCTCGAATCGCTCCGGCCTCGTCGAGCGGCAGGTCGGGGACGATCGCCCCCGCGGCGCCGGCGCCGGCGGCCCGGCGGGCGAACTCGGCGGCACCGCCGTGGGCCAGGACCATGTTCGCGTAGGCCATCAGGACGACCGGAACCCGGTCGGAGACCGAGGAGCAGACCTCCAGCGCGGAGTCGAGCGTGGCGCCGGCGGCCAGCGCAGCCGTGGCGGCAGCATGGATCGTCGGCCCGTCGGCAAGGGGGTCCGAGAAGGGAACGCCGAGCTCGATTAGATCGGCGCCGGAATCGGCGTAGGCGGTGGCGATCGCCAGCGACGACCCCTGGTCTGGAAAGCCGGCCATCATGTACGGCATCAGCGCCGCCCGGCCCTCGGCACGAGCGGAATCGAATGCGGCGCCGATCCGCTCGACGCCGGTCAGCGTCGCCTCAGCCACTCGTACGCTCCGCTACCTCAGCCAAATCCTTGTCGCCGCGGCCGGAGAGGCAGAGCACGTCGTAACCGTCGCCGCCGCCATTCTCCAGCAGCCAGGCGATCGCGTGCGAGGACTCGAGCGCCGGGATGATCCCCTCCAGGCGGGCCAGCTCGGCGAAGGCGGCTAGGGCAGCCACGTCGGTGACCGCGGTGTAGGTGGCGCGACCGGTATCGCGCAGGTGGGCGTGCTCTGGGCCGACGCCGGGATAGTCGAGGCCGGCCGAGACCGAGTGCGCCTCGAGGATCTGCCCCTCCTCGTCGGCGATCACCGAGGAGAGCGAGCCGTGCAGGACGCCGGTCGTCCCGGCCCCCAGTGAGGCGCCGTGGCGGCCGCTCTCCAAGCCCTCCCCCGCCGCCTCGACGCCCACCAACGCCACCTCGGCGTCGTCGACGAACGGCGTGAAGATGCCGATCGAGTTGGAGCCGCCGCCGACGCAGGCGATCACCCGCGCCGGCAGGGCGCCCTCGGCGTCGAGCGCCTGCACGCGGGCCTCGTCGCCGATCACCCGCTGCAGGTCGCGGACCAGGGCCGGAAAGGGTGCCGGGCCTACGGCGGAGCCGATGATGTAGTGGGTCGTCTCCACGTTTGCGACCCAGTCGCGGATCGCGGCGCTGACCGCCTCCTTTAGCGTGCGGGCGCCGGCCTCGACCGGCTCCACCTCCGCCCCCAGCAAGCGCATCCGCTCCACGTTGGGCGCCTGGCGGCGGATGTCCTCGGTTCCCATGTAGACGACGCACTCGATCCCGAGCAGGGCGCAGGCGGTCGCGGTCGCGACCCCGTGCTGACCGGCGCCGGTCTCGGCGATCACCCGCTGCTTGCCCATCCGCCGCGCCAGCAGCGCCTGGCCGACCGCGTTGTTGATCTTGTGGGCGCCGGTGTGGGCGAGGTCCTCGCGCTTCAGGTAGACGCGACGCCCGGCGCGCTCGGAGAAGCGCTCGGCCAGGTAGAGCGGCGTCGGCCGGCCGATGAAGTCGCGATGCAGCGAGGAGAGGCGCGCCTGGAACTCCTCGTCCTCGCGGGCCTCCGTCCATGCCACGGTCAGCTCGTCGAGCGCCGCGATCAGCGTCTCGGGCACGTAGCGCCCCCCGTAGGGGCCGAATCTCTCCTCGACGACGCTCACGAAGAAGGGACGCTAGCGCTCTGCGCGGCCTCGAAGAAGGCGGTCATCGCGGCGTGGTCCTTGCGGCCCGGCTCCGCCTCGACGCCGCTGGCGACGTCGACCGCGAACGGATGCGTCGTCGCGATCGCCGCGGCGACGTTCTCCGGGCGCAGGCCGCCGGCGACGATCGCCGGCACCGCGGAGCGGTGCTCGCGCAGCAGCCCCCAGTCGAAGCTCTCGCCGGTCCCGCCCCACAACCCCTTGTCTTTGCGGTCGAAGAGGTGGAAGTCGGTCCGCAACGCCTCCGCCGCGTGAACGTCGGCAGCCGATGCGACGTGAACCGCCTTGATCACCTTGACCCCGGTCCGCCGCGCCACCTCCCCGCAAAAGGCCGGCCCCTCTTCCCCGTTCAGCTGCACCATCGTCAACCCAGCATCCTCGACCGCCTTCGCGACCTCGTCCAGCTCCGGGTTGACGAACACCCCAACAACCTCGCACTTCCTCCGAAAGGCAGCAGCAATCCGCACCGCCTCCCCCGGCTCAATAGCCCGCGGACTCTCCGCGAAATGGATAAGACCGATAGCCCAAGCCCCAAGCCGCACAGCCTCGGCGGCATCGTCCAGATTGGTGACCCCACAGATCTTCACCCGCATGAAGCTGAGATTACGGGACGGATCAATCCGTCTGGCTAAAGCGGCATCTCGGGCGGGTGGTGTCGGGGTGGGGTGTCCTCCGCCAGCCCGAAGTCTGCGGAGGGCGAGGCCACGACCCTGACGCCGATTCGTCCCTCTGCCCGGAGCAGAGCGTAGGGCCAGGAGGGCACCCCACCCCGGCAACAGGACCCGCCCGCCGATACCTATTTGGCAGGCGGCCCGACTGGTCCCGACTGCGAGTCTTCGACCGAGGCGGGCCTGACGCCGAGGGTGACGGTCACGCTCTTGGTCGAGTCGTCGCGGCGCACGGTCAGCCTCATCTCGTCGCCCGGTGCCGCCGCGTCGACCGCGTCGATCACCTCTTCCATGCCGTCGACGTCCCTGCCGTCGACGGCGACGACGATGTCGCCCCCGACCCTGATGTTGGCGCCTTCGATCGTCGCCGAGGAGTCGCCGCCCTCGATGCCCGCCTCGTCGGCCGGGCCTCCCTCGACGACTTCGTTGATCAGGACGCCGCTGTCGACCGGCAGCTTCAGCGCCTCCGCCAAATCGGGAGTGATGCTGCCGCCGCTGATCCCCAGGTAGGCATGCTCGACCTCGCCGTCGTCCTGGAGCTGGCGGACCACGTCGCGGGCGGTGTTGATCGGGACCGCGAAGCCGATGCCGACGTTGCCCTGACCGCCGCCGGTCTGGATCTGGGAGTTGATCCCGATCACGCTGCCCGAAGCGTCGATCAGCGGGCCGCCGGAGTTGCCGGGGTTGATCGCGGCGTCGGTCTGGATCACATGCGAGATCGAGAAGCCGTTGGGGGCCTGGATCTGCCGCTGCAGGGCGGAGACGATGCCAGCGGTCACGGTGCGTTCGAGCCCAAATGGGTTGCCGATCGCGACCACCGGCTCGCCGACTTCGACCTGCGAGGAGTCGCCGAGCGCCAGCGGATGAAGTTGGTCGGCAGGAGCGTCGACGTCGAGCAGAGCGACGTCGGTGGCCGGATCGGTTCCGACGACCTCGGCGTCGTAGCGGCTCTCCGACGGGCCGAGGGTGACCTCGACCCCTTCCGCCCCCTCGACCACGTGGCTGTTGGTGATGATGTGGCCTTCGGTGTCGATCAGGAAACCGGAGCCGCTGGCAATGCCTTCGCCGCCGGGTTCGCCGAAGGGATCGATGCCCGGGGCTCCATCTTCGCCCTGCCTCGCTTCGATAAAGGCGATCCCGCGCTCGGCGCTGCGATAGATCCGGTTGACCGGGTTTGCCTCGGCCTCGCCATCCGTGCTGGCGACCGGCGTCAAAGCCCTGGTGACCGTGACGGTCGAGCCGCCGTCGTCCTCGGCCTCGATCCAGCCGGCGCCGATCGCCAGCAGGCCGAAGAGGGCGACGACCGCCCCGCCCAGCAGGGCGGACCCGAAGGAAGTACCGAAGAAACGCTTCATCGGTCCGATGATCGGACCTCACTTCTAAGTTCTCCTAAAGAATGCCGGCGGGGGGCGCTACGGCAGGTGGTGCTCCTTGGTCCCCTCGTCGGCGCCGGTCAGCTCGCGGGCCAGCGCTTCAGGGTCGGTGGCGCTCATCAGGGCCCCGCCGATCAGGACCGCGTCGACCCCTACCCGTTCCAGCTCCTCCAGCTCAGCGCGGGCCGAGATGCCGCTCTCGGCGACGACGGTCTTTCCCGCCGGCACGTCGGGCATCAGCTCGTAGGTGGTGGCGACGTCGACCAACCCCTCGTCGAGGTTGCGATTGTTGATCCCGATCACATCCGCGTCGAGCTCGAGTGCCCGCTCCAGCTCGCCCGCATCGTGGACCTCGACCAGGCAATCGAGATCGAGGCTGCGCGTCTCCTCGTACAGCCTGCGCAGCAACTCGTCGTCGAGCGCGCGGACGATCAGCAGCACCGCGTCGGCCCCGTAGACCGCCGCCTCGTAGAGCTGGTAGGGATCGACGATGAAGTCCTTGCGCAGGATCGGCAGGTCGCAGCCAGCACGCGCGGCCTGCAGGTCGTCGAGCGAGCCGCCGAAATGGCGCTCGTCGGTCAGCACCGAGAGGGCCGCGGCGCCGCCGCGCTCATAAGCGCCGACCTGCGCAGCCACGGTAGCGGTCGCCGATATCTCGCCGGCGCTCGGTGAGCGCCGCTTGAACTCGGCGATCAGCGAGAGGCCGGGCCGGACCAGCGCCTCGTCGAAGGGCCGGTCGCGGCCGCGCTCCGGAAGCCGCGACTCGAGTTCGGCCTGGGAAGTCCGGCTGCGGCGCTCCTCCACCCCTTCGCGCGCAGCACCGATGAGCTGCTCGATCATGCCCACTGAGGCTGCAAAGCCTAGTCGTTGCCGAGGGCGGTGGTGGTAGCGATCAGCCGTTCGAGCAGCTCGGCGGCGGCGCCATCGTCCACCGCCGCGGTCGCCTTCTCGACCCCCTCGCCGAGGCTCTCGGCAAGGTCGCCGACATAGATCGCGGCGGCGGCGTTGAGCAGGACCAGGTCGCGGCGCGGGCCCTCCTCCCCGGCCAGGACGGCCCGCGAGGCGGCCGCGTTCTCGGCCGGACTGCCGCCGGCCACGTCCTCCAGCTCGGCCCCGCCGAGCCCGAACTCGCCCGGCTCGACGAACCACTCCTCGGTGCCGCCGTCGGCCACCTCGATCACCCGGGTGCGGGCCGAGATCGAGAGCTCGTCGACCCCGTCCTCGGCGGCAACAACCAGCGCTCGCACGCTGCCCAGGCCTACCAGGGCCTCGGCGATCGTCTCCTGGTAGTGACGGTCGGAGACGCCCAGCAGCTGCCGCTGGGCGCCAGCCGGGTTGGTCAGCGGGCCGAGGAAGTTGAAGATCGTCCGCACCCCGAGCTCCTTACGGGCCGGCACCACATGCGCCATCGCCGCGTGGTGCCGCGGGGCGAACATAAAGCCGAAGCCGACCTCGTCGATGCAGCGCCCGACCTGCTCGGGGGTCAGCTCGATGTCGATGCCGAGCGCCTCCAGCAAGTCGGCGGAGCCGCAGCGGCTGGTGTTGGAGCGGTTGCCATGCTTGGCCACCGCGCAACCCGCCCCGGCCGCGACCAGGGCCGCGGTGGTCGAGACGTTGAAGGTCGACGGCCCGCCGCCGGTGCCGGCGGTGTCGACGAGGTCCTCGCGTTGCGTCTGGACCGGCGTCGACAGCGCCCGCATCGTCCGCGCCAACCCAATCAGCTCCGGCACCGTCTCCCCCTTCGCCCGCAGGGCGATCAGGAAGGCAGCGGTCTGGACGTCGCTGGAGCGTCCCCCCATGATCTCGGCGAGCACCGCCGCGGCGTGGTCGGCGGTCAGGTGGTCGCCAGCGCAAACCGCATCGATTGCCCTCGTGACGACGTCGTTCGGCATCAGCCCTCCGCGAGTCCGTCGTTTGTCAATACATGTTTGACAAAAGGCGAGCTCACGCCTAGGAAGTTGGCCAGCAGGTGCTTGCCCTGAGGAGTGAGGACGGACTCGGGGTGGAACTGGACCCCCTCGGCGGGCAGCTCGCGGTGGCGGGCTCCCATCACGACGTTGCCGAGGCTGGCGCTCAGCTCCAGCTCCGCGGGCAGATCGGGGTCGGCGACCAGCGAGTGGTAGCGGCCGGCGACCAGCGGGCTCGGTAGGCCGGCGTAGATCGCGCGACCGTCGTGCTCGATCTCGGCCTCCTTGCCGTGGATCGGCTCGCCCTGCACGGTGCGGCCGCCGAAGGCCTCGACCAGCGACTGGTGTCCGAGACAGACCCCGAGCACCGGTGTGCCGGCCTCGGCGAAGGCGCGGATCGCCTCGGTCGAGATCCCGGCCTCGGCCGGGGTGCACGGCCCCGGCGAGACGACGAGGCGGTCGGCGCCACGATCGAGCAGCTCGCCGACCTCGGCCCTGTCGTTGCGCACCACCTCGATCTCGGCCCCGAGCTCGCCCAGGTACTGGACCAGGTTGTAGGTGAAGCTGTCGTAGTTGTCGATGACGAGGACCTTCATCGTCAGGGCCAGTCCGGCTGCTCGCAGGCCAGCTCGACGGCGCGGAAGACAGCCTTGGCCTTGTTGACCGACTCGTTGTACTCGTAGGCCGGCTTGGCGTCGGCGACGGTGCCGCCGCCGGCCTGGACGTGGATCTGACCGTCCTTGGCGACGACGGTGCGGATGTGGATCGCCGTGTCGAGGTCGCCGTTCCAGGAGAGGTAGCCGATCGCGCCACCGTAGGAGCAGCGCTTGACCGGCTCCAGCTCGTCGATGATCTGCATCGCCCGCACCTTCGGGGCGCCGGAGAGGGTGCCGGCCGGCAGCGCCGCCCGCAGCACGTCCATCGCGCCGACGCCCTCGCGCAGCTTGCCCGAGACCTGGCTGACGATGTGGAGGACGTGCGAGTAGGTCTCGACCGCCATCAGCTCGTCGACCTTCACGCTGCCGTACTGGCAGACCCGGCCGAGGTCGTTGCGGCCGAGATCGACCAGCATCACGTGCTCGGCCCGCTCCTTGGCGTCGTTGACGAGGCGCTCGGCGAGGCGGCGGTCCTCCTCCTCGCTGGCGCCGCGCGGGTAGGTGCCGGCAATCGGCCGCGTCTCGACCCGGCCGCCGTGGACTTTGACCAGCGGCTCCGGTGAGGCGCCGGCGATCTGGAAGTCGCCGAACTCGAGGAAGTACATGTACGGGGACGGGTTGACCGCGCGCAGGCCGCGGTAGATCGAGAAGGCCTCGACCGGCGCCGGGGCCGAGAAGCGCTGCGAGGGAACCACCTGGAAGGCGTCGCCGGCGTGGACGTACTCGACGATCCGCGCCACCGCGGCTTCGAACTCCTCCCGCTCCATGTTGGAGACAAAGCGCGGCGGCTCGGCCAGGGCCGGCCGCTCCTGCACGGGGACGGCGCCGCGCAGCCGGTCGCGGACCTCGGCGATCGCCGCCGCAGCGCGCTCGTAGGCGGCGTCGACGCCGCCCTCGTCGTCGGCGAAGGCGCAGGCCATGATTGTCAGCTCGTGGCGGAGGTGGTCGAAGGCGAGCAGGACGTCGGTCACCATCAGCGCCATGTCGGGCAGGCCGAGGGTGTCCGGATTCGGCTCGCCGAGCGGCTCGACGGTGCGCACCAGGTCGTAGCCGAAGAAGCCGACGGCGCCGCCGGCGAACGGGGGCAGGCCCTCGACGGGAGCCAGCCGGAAGCGGGCCAGGTGCTCGGCGACCGCCGCGTAGGGGTCCGGCGCGTCGACGGCGCCGGAGCCGTTGGCGCCGGAGAGCGTCCCGTTGCTCCAGCGCAGCACCTCGCGGGGGCGAATGCCGACGAAGGAGTAGCGGCCGACCTGGCCCTGCTCGGCCGACTCGAGCAGGAAGCAGGGCGCCCCAGCCGGCTCGCCCGCCCGCAGCTTGAGGAAGGCCGAGACGGGCGTCTCGCAGTCGTCGACGAAGCGCGCCCGCACCGGCACCACGTTGCCCTGCCCGGCGAGCTCGCGCGCCCGCTCGAGGCTCGGCTCGAGCCGCAGCTCCGACTCAGCGACGACGGCCATTGAGCACTTCCATCACGGCCGCTTGCGGAACCTCGCGCGAGGCGAGCAGGACGCTGAGGTGGTAGAGCAGGTCGGCGGCCTCTTCGGCGACCCGCTCGTCGCTCTCCTCGCGCGCGGCTCGCACCACCTCCTCGGCCTCCTCCTCGACCTTCTCGCCGATAAGGCCGGGATCGTCGAACAGCTTCACCGTGTAGCTGCCCTCGGGCCGCCCGGCGGCGCGGCTGCGGAGGATGCGCTGCAGCGCCGCCAACGTTTCGTGCGGCACCGGCGCCGGCTCGCCCGCAACCGCCGGCGCATCGACCTCGGTCGAAGCCGAGCCGCCCAGCTCGCGGTAGAAGCAGCTGCGCTCGCCGGTGTGGCAGGCGGGCCCGGTCGGCTCGACCAGGGCGACGATCGCGTCGCCGTCGCAGTCGTAGCGGAGCTGTCGCAGCTGCAGCACGTTGCCCGAGGTTTCCCCCTTGCGCCAGATCTCCTGCCGCGAGCGGCTGTAGAAATGCAGCTCCCCGGTCTCGGCGCTCAACCGCAGCGCCTCCTCGTTGACGTAGGCGAGAGTCAGCACCTCGCCGCTGGCGAAGTCCTGCGCCACGCACGGGGCCAGGCCGCGCTCGTCGAATCGCACCTGCTCGAACATCGGGCAATCGTAGTCCGCCCGGTCCTCAGCCTCGCGGTTGGATCCGTCCTTCCGGCAACGGCTCGGGGGCTTTCGTCTCGACGCTCAGCTCGGGGGTGACCCTCGCGACCGCCTCCTCGATCGCCTCGATCTGCCCTTCGGCGAGGGCCCGCTGCAGATCGCTCGCCCAACGGTAGTCGTCGGGCGGATCGGAATCTCCCCGCCCGACCATCTGCGCGTAGGTGGGGGCATCTGGGGGTTCGACCTCTCCCTGGTAGCCGGCGGCGAAGCGACGGTGCATGTCCTCGAGCACCGCCAGGGTCGACCGCAGGCGGGTCCAGCGATGGCTCTCCCAGCTGACCGTGGTCTCCCGGGAGGCGCCCGTGTAGGCCTCGCTCAGGCGCTCTGCGGCGAAGTGCCCGCGCTCGATCAGATCTTCGATCGTTTTCTCTTCCATGCTCAGGTTCATGCCGCCCTCGGCCTCGGTCATCGAGACGTGGGAGATCCGGTCGCGGAAGCCGGGAACCCGCATCTGCGCCTCGTCGACGCGGTTCTGCATCGTGGTGCCGATGCCGAGGAGGAACTCGAAGAGCCGCTTGTCCTTGAAAGGCAGCCAGCGGCGCGCGGAGAATCGGTACCACCAGTCGTCGATCTGCTGCTGCTCGCTGGCGACCATCCAGGTGTTCTCGCGTTGGTTTTTCGGGTTCGGCGTCTCGCCGAGGCGAAACGGGCGCAGGTTGATCGCGAAGGTCGGCCGGCGTGGGATCAGCTTGTCGAAGAAATGGATCGGGAAGTTGCTCGAGATGCCCCCGTCGGAGAACCAGCAAGGCTCCGGTTGGGGCGATTTCCCGCCCGCGGCGAGGCTCGACACGTCCACCCGCCACAGCGGCACGGCGCTGAGCAGCACCGGGTAGGAGAGGCTCATCCGAGTCGCCACGATCACCGGCATGTCGTGGGGCTCCGGCAAGGACAGGAGATCGTCGTCCAGGCGGATCCCGCCGGGAGCGGGCGTCCGGGACGAGGCGTTCTCCATCCAATCCACGACCTCCCGCGGGAAGAGCCGGCGAAACTCGCTCGGCCGGAAGTACCACCCTTTGCCGCTGAACGGGAGCTGGTGGGCGCGACGGTTGGTCAGATTGGTCGTCATCATCGCCAGCTCGAGATGGCGCTCCTCCGGAGGCGGTGGCGCGGTCGCCGGGGCTTTTCCCGGGCCGGCCCAGAGATGCCCGAAGGTGAGCGGCTCCTCGCGCGGCAGGCCTGCGTACTCGTTGAGCTCCTCGTACAGCCAGGGCGTCAGGGGCGCCGGGCCGCCCTTGCGCCGGTCGTCCTCGTACGCCTGGGTCCAACCGGAGCAGAGTCCGTAGTCGTTGTCCGGAACCGCCCGCAGGAGCTTCACCGCAAGGTAAGCAAGCAGCGCAAGGATGGCTCCGAAAGAGGCCAGCAGGACGCCGCCGGCGTACGCAGCCCAGATCGGGGCGCCATCGCCCTGGCCGGCAAGAAGGATCAAGGCGATACCGGGCAGGGCGCCGAGCACGAGGGCGGGCAGGCCCGCGAAGAGGGCAACCGCGAAGGCGCGGGAGGCGCCGTGCTCGACCTTCGCCAGGACGATCCTGAAGAGGGCGCGGGTGGAGCGCTGGGCCTGGAAGAGGCCCGGGAGGTTTCCTTTCGTTCCGATCCAGTCGGGCAGCTCGTCCAGACGCTCGAACCCTTCCTTGTCGCGGCCGTACTCGGCCGCCGCGGTCGCAGCGGCAGCGATCGCCCCGGCGGAGGTGCCGCCGACGTTGCGGAAGCTGAATGTCCGCGCAAGCGTGGTGACCGCCCGCGGGTAGACCACTCCGCTGGTGATCCCGCCCTTCATCACGATGTCGCAGCTGCGCGACGGGTCGGCATAGACGCTGCGTTTGGACTGCCGGTCCTCGACCATACGGCTCCTCCCGATTGGGAGGAACCTACTCGATGCCGAGACGATCGAGCAGGCCCTCGTCGCGGCGCCAGTGGCGGCGAACGCTGACCCGGAGGTCGAGATGGACCTTGGCGCCCAGCTCGGCTTCGAGCGAGCGCCGCGCGGCGGCGCCGATCTCGCCCACCTTCGCGCCCCCCTTGCCGATCAGAATCCCCTTCTGGGAATCGCTCTCCGCCCAGATCTCGGCCCGCACCGCGATCAGCGCATCGTCGCGCCGCTCGACCTCCTTCACGTTCACCTCGACCGAGTGCGGGATCTCGTCGCGGGTCCGGTTCAGGACCTGCTCGCGGATCAACTCGGCCAACATCGTCTCGCTCGACTGGTCGCTGCGGTCCTCGGGCGGGTACATGTACGGGCCCTCGGGGACCAGCTCTCCGAGCCGCTCGATCAGCGGCTCCAGGCCCTCGCCGCTGCGGGCGCTGATCGGGAAGACCTCGTCGACGCCGTCCAGCTCGGCGGCAGCGGCGAGCACCGGCACCAACTCGTTCGGCCCGACCCGGTCGGCCTTGTTGACGGCGCAGATCGTCGGCGCCCGCGAGCTGGCGCCGAGCAGGGCGCGGGCGATGAAGCGGTCGCCAGGGCCGATCCCCTCCTCGCCGTTGACGACCAGCAGGGCGATGTCGGAGTCGGCCAGCTCCCGCTCGACCCGGTGCTGCATCCGCTCGGTGAGGACGTCGCGGGGGCGCTGCACCCCCGGCAGGTCGACCAGCACCAGCTGCCATCCCTTCTCGACGTCGGTGGCGATACCGCGAATCGCCCGCCGCGTCGTCTGCGGCCGCATCGAGACGATCGCGACATGGTTGCCGACGATCGCGTTGACCAGGGTGGACTTGCCGACGTTGGGCCGCCCCGCCAGCCCGATGAAGCCGGCCCGGGTCATCGCAGCGCCGCCAGCACCTTCGTCTGCAGGGCCAGCATCTCGCCGCCGTCGGTCTCGTGGTCGTAGCCGCAGAGGTGGAGGACGCCGTGTACCGCCGCCTCGACGACGTCCTCGCAATGCTCGGGGCAGATCGCGACGTCGCCGAGCTCGCGCGGGCCAGCGGTCGGACCGGCGCCGTCGAGCGGGAAGGCGAGGACGTCGGTGGGGACGTCCCTGCCGCGGTACTCGCGGTTCAGCTCCTGGATCCGCGCCGGCTCGACCAGCTCCAGGCCGAGATGGCCGTCGCCGACCCCCGCCCCCGCCAGCGCCGCCGCCACCGCCTCGCGCAGCTCGACCGGCACGTCGGAGAGGTCAGGCGCCATCCGCTGCCGGCGGTTGCTCGTCGCGGCGGCGCTCGGCGTGTTCGCCGTAGGCGGCGACGATCCGCTGCACGAGCTTGTGGCGGACCACGTCCTCGCCGCCGAAGTGGACGAAGGAGATGTCCTGCACCTCTTCGAGGATGTCGCGCACAGCGATCAGGCCGGAGCGCTGGTCGGTCGGCAGGTCGATCTGGGTGACGTCGCCGGTAACGACCATCCGCGAGTTGAAGCCAAGCCGGGTGAGGAACATCTTCATCTGCTCGGGGCTCGTGTTCTGCGCCTCGTCGAGAATTACAAAAGAATCATTTAGCGTTCTTCCCCGCATGAAGGCCAGTGGCGCCACCTCGATCACGCCGCGCTCGAAGTAGCCGTTGACCCGGTCGGGGTCGAGCATGTCGAAGAGCGCGTCGAAGAGCGGCCGCAGGTAGGGATCGACCTTGGCCTGGATGTCGCCCGGCAGGAAGCCGAGCCGCTCGCCGGCCTCGACCGCGGGGCGGGTGAGAATTATCCGCTGCACCTCGCGCTCGGCGAGGGCATGCGCTGCCATCGCCACCGCGAGGAAGGTCTTGCCGGTGCCGGCAGGGCCGATCCCGAAGGTGATCGTGTGGCGGCGGATCGAGTCGACGTAGCGCTTCTGATTGAGCGTCTTCGGCGCCACCTTGGTGTTGCGGTGGCGCCAAACGACGTCCTCGAGGATGCCGGCCGGGCTCTCGTGGGCGTCGAGGGCTCCGGTCACCGCTTCGATCGTCCCCGGCGCCACCTCGTGGCCCTGCTCGATCAGGTCGACCAGCTCGTCGACGACGGTGGCGGCGGTCTGCACGTCGTCGGAGGCACCGTCGAGGGTGAGCACATTGCCGCGCAGGTGGAACTCGCAGCCGAGATGGCCGCGCAGCTCCCGCAGGACAGCATCCTCGGAGCCCGCCAACTCGGCGGCGACGGAGTTGTCGAGGGTCAGCTGCCTACGAGCCAAGCTTCTCACGCACCGCCGCGCTGACCCGCTTGCCGTCGGCGCGGCCGCCGACCTTCGGCATCAGCGCCGACATCACCTGGCCCATCTGCTTCTGCTCGGAGGCGCCGCTCTCGGCGATCGCCGCCTCGACCAGCGCCGCCAGCTCTTCGTCGGAGAGCTGCTGCGGCAGGTAGGCCTCGATCAGCTCGGCCTCGAAGCTCTCGGCACCCGCCTGCTCGGTACGGCCGGCGTCGCGATACGCCTCCGCCGCCTCGAGCCGCTTCTTGCGCTCCCGCTGCAGGACCGCGACCTCGTCGCCCTTGCCGAGCTTGGCGTCCTGCTGCAGCGAGTCGACGACCATCCGCAGCGCCGCGGCACGCTCGCGCTCGCCAGCCTTCATCGCCGTGCGCACATCGGCCTGCACCTGCTCGAGGACGCTCATAGCGGACTAAGGGTAGTCGGCGGCGTCCGGCGCCACGGCCAGGCCCTTGGAGACGAGGTCGGCGACGTCTGCGCTGACCAGGGTCCAGCCGTGGCGGCGCGCGGCGGCGACGTAGGCGGCGTCGTAAGCCGTGAGGTCATGTTCGGCGGAGACTTCGAGGGCGGACTCGATCAGGTCGGCGTCGATCGCGACGACATCGGTGCCGCAGCGCTCGACGAGCGTCTTCACCAGGAAACGTGCTTCCTTCGCCTGTCCTCTTCTCGCCCCCATCGCATTTGCGATCTCGTAGAGGGTGAGATCCAATGCGGCCACCGGCCGAGTGAAGTCGAGAACGATCTTCCGCGCCTCGGAATGGAAGCGATCCTCGGGATCCCTCGCCCCGATCCACACGCTCGCATCGACTAAGAGCATCTCAATGAGATTCGCGGTCTTCGCGGATCAGCTTCGCCGCCTCGCCGCCCATGGGGGCCGTCGCCAGATCCAGAAGTCGCTCGACCTCGGCGCGGCGACGATCGTCGACCCCCAGCTCGTGCTCCGCCAGCCGCCGCAGGAGGCCGCTGCGGGTCTCGCGATTGGCTCGCGCCCGGGCGTCGAGCCGCTCGAGCAGGTCGTCGGGCATTGAGATCATCACCTTGGCCACAGGAAAAGTATATACGGTATTGCCGGATGTAATCGTCGTCATCGGCCGATCCTCCCGGACCGGAGATCACGGGTGGGTCAACAAGGTGCCGATTCTGAAAATTCTTCGCCTCAGGCCAGTGCCGGAATCTCGATTCGCTCGATCGCGCCGAGCGGCATCTGCAGGAAACGGCTGCCGAGCTCGCGGAAGGCGTCGACCTCGTCGGTGCAGAGGAAGCTGTACTCGCCCTCGATCCCGGCGTCGCTGACCAGGCCGCGCGACTCCAGGCAGCGCTGGGCGGCCGCGGCGACGGCGTGGCCGCCGCTGACCAGGCGCACGTCGCGGCCGAGGATGCGCTGCAGCATCGGCGCCACCAGCGGGTAGTGCGTGCAGCCGAGGATCAGCGTGTCGACCTCGGCCCGCTTCAGCGGCACGCAGTAGGCGCGGGCCATCGCCATCGTCTCCTCGTCGAACGCGGACCCGTTCTGGATGAAAGGCGCCAGGTCCGCCGCCTCGACCTCGGTCACCTCGAGCGCGCGGCCCTGCCGTTCGAGGGCGCGCCGGTAGGCGCCGCTCTGGACCGTGTTCGGCGTCGCCAGCACCCCCACCCGCGCGTTGCCGGTGATCGCCGCGGCGATCTCGGCCTGCGGCTCGACCACCGGGACGACGTCGACCCCCCACTCTGCCGCGACCTCGCGGACGACGTCCTCCCCGATCGAGGTCGCCGTGTTGCAGGCGATCACCAACAGCTTGGCGCCGCGCTCCAGCAGCATCTGCGCGATTGCGCCGATCCGCCCCCGCAGGCCCTCGACGTCGCGCGACCCATAGGGGAACATCGCCGTGTCGCCGAGGTAGACGAAGTCCTCCTCGGGCAGCGAGACGAGGCACTCGTGCAGCACCGTGAGGCCGCCGACGCCGGAATCGAACATCGCGATCGGCTGCGAGCGATCCAGCTGGGTACCGGCAGCGGACAGGGGCGTCAGGGTTTGACGACCATGAAGAAGATCGTGACGATCACGATCACGCTGGCGACCTGGCCGCCGAGGGCGATCCGTTTCGAGACCGCCTCGAAATCGGCGCTCAGCTCGCCGCCGTCCTTCAGGTCGCGCTCGGCGACCTCCAGCGCCCGCTTCGTGTTCGGCCGGAAGAAGAGGTGCGACATGCCGAGCAGGACCAGGATCGCCAGGTAGCCGACGCTGAGCCACGATTCGCTCGCGTCCCAGGAGCCCTCCGCCTGCGTGTAGATCCCGGCCAGGAGCAGGACGATCATCCCCGGGTTGACGAAGATCAGGTCCGATTTGAGGATTCCCCGCAGAATCGTCGGCACGCTGCCCGGGTCGACGCGCTGCGCGACCGCAGCAAAGACCGGATACGCGTAGGTCGGCCCGAAGGCCAGCACCACCGCGAGGATGTGGACGAACTTCCCGACCCCGTATGCAGTGATCGCCGCCAGCACCGGCGGAAACATATCCCCTAGCCGCGATGGAGCAGCAGGGCGGCCCAGTCGCCCTCGCGGCGGCGCTCGACCTCGCCGAGCCCGGCGGAGGCGAAAACCGCGGCGACCGCGTCCAGCTCCGCGGGGAGCAAGCCGGAACAGACCAGGGTGCGCGGCCCCCGCTCCGGTTGCAGCGAGCCCGCGATCGCGGTGAGGACCGGAGCGGTCAGGTTGGCTACGACCGTCGGTGCCAGTTCGGGCAGGCCCTCGCGCAGATTGGTGCGCTCGAACTTCGCCGTGGCTGCATTGGCCTCGGCATTGGCTGTCGCCGCCTCGATCGCCGCCTGCTCGTGGTCGTAGCCGCGGACCGGCCCCCAGCCGAGCTTGGCGGCGGCGATCGCGAGGACGCCGGAGCCCGTGCCGAGGTCCGCCAACGGCCCGCTTGCCTCCCCCGCCTCTGCCAGCTCCAGCAGCAGCTCCAGGCAGAGGCGGGTCGTCGGGTGGGCGCCGGTGCCAAACGCCTGTCCGGGATCGACGACGAGATCGATCGCGTCCTCCCGCGTGGGCTCCCAGGAAGGCCGCAGCCAGAGCCGGCCGCCGATCAGCAGTGGCTTGTGGAAGTCCTGCCAGCGGTCGGCCCAGTCGTCGGGAACCTCGCTGGCGACCACTTCGACCAGGCCGTCCCCGGCGGCCGCCGCGACCTCGCCCAGCTCCGGCAGCTCCCCCTCACCCCCGTAGATCGCGTACTCGACATAGCCCGGCCCCCGCTCCTCCTCGACCCCGTTCGGGGCCAGCACGACCAGCTCGGAAAGGACGACCTCCGCCTGCTCCGGCGAGCAGCGGACAGCGAGGCGGATCAACCGAAGGCTCGACGGACGCGCGAGAAGAAGCTCTCCCCGCCACCAGCCGTGCGCAGGTTCTGAGGCCCAAGGGTCTCGCCCAGCTTCGCCGCCAGCTCCCGCTGCTCCTCGGAGAGGGCGGTGGGGACGACCACCTGCACGGCTATGACCAGGTCACCGGGCGGACCGCCATTCGTGCCGGGCATCCCGTGCCCCCGCAGCGCGTACTGGGCGCCGTGCTGCGTACCCGCCGGCAGCTCGATCTCCCGCTCCCCCTCGTGACTGGGGATCTTCACCTTCGCTCCCAGCATCGCGTCCACCGCCGAGATCTCAAGCCTGTGGATCAGGTCCTGGCCGCGCATCGGCCCGCGCCGGACCTCGAAGCCGAAGCCACCGCCGAAGAAGGCCTGGAAGATCTCCTCGACCGAGCCGAAGCCGGCGCCCTCGGGGAAGGCGCCGCCGCGCAGGCCCTCGTGCCCGTAGGCGTCGTAGGTACGCCGCCGCTCAGGGTCGGAGAGCACCTCATAGGCTTCGGCCGCGGCCTTGAACTTCTCCTCGGCCTCCGGGTCGTGGTCGTTGACGTCGGGGTGCAGCTCGCGGGCGAGACGGCGAAAGGCCCGCTTCACCTCAGTCGGCGAGGCGTCCCGGGCGACGCCGAGGGTCTCGTAGTAATCGGCCGGCATTCGTCAGGCGCAGGTCATCCGTAGACCGACTCGCAGTAGCGCGACAGCTCGCGGGCGGCAGCGCGGACGGAGACGATCGCGTTCGCGTAGTCCATCCGCAACGGGCCGACCACCCCGACCGAGCCGAGGTTGCGGTGGGCGAGCCCGTAGTTGGCGCCGACGACGCTGACCGAGCGCAGCTCCGGCTGTGGGTTCTCGCCGCCGATCCAGAGGAAGACCGAGCGCTCCTCGAGCGCTGAGCGCAGCATGCCCAGCACGCTTGCACGCCGCTCCAGGGCCGTCATCAGCCGATCGGCCCGGGGCAGGTCCTCGAGATGCTCTTCGGAGAGCAGTCGCGAGGCGCCCTCCATGTAGAGGGTCTCGCCCGCCTCCTGCTCGAGGTCGGTGAAGGCCGGCCCAAGCGTTGCGACGAAGCGCGACTCGGCCGGGCCCAGCTCTGGCGCTGCGAGGCGGTTGGCGATCATCCGCGCTCCCACGCCCATCCCGGCCAGCGACTCGTTCAGGTAGCTCGAGGCCCACTCGACGAGGCCGGGGTCGACCGGCTCCTCGAAGTCGAAGACGCGCTTGGCGACAGCGCCGCTGGAAGCGATCGCGATCGCCATCACCCTGGTCGGTTGCAGCAGCAACACCTCGACCCGGTGGATCGTGGCGGAGGCCAGCGGCGGCGCCGTCGCCAGAGCCATCAGGTCGGTGACCTGGGCGAGGGCGGTGGTGGTCTCCCGCATCGCCTCGTCTATCTCGCGCCGCAGCCGTGACAGCTCCAGCTCGACCCCGGCCGTCGCCGTCGGCACGCCGAACTCGATCAGGCGGTCGACGTAATAGCGGTACCCGACCTCAGTCGGAACCCGCCCCGCCGAAGTATGCGGATGCGTCAGGTACCCAGCCATCTCAAGCGCCGCAAGCTCCGATCGCACCGTGGAGGGGCCCCACACGACCTCAGATTTCTCGGCCACGGACTTGGACGCCACCGGCTTCCCGGATCCGAGATACGCATCGACCACTAAGCGAAGAATCAGCTCCTGTCTCGCTGAGAGCATGCTCGAAGTCTAGAAGCGGGGGCGGGTGGCCCTCTAAGCGGCTTGTACTTTTTCCGAGCCAACGCCCGCGGACAGCCACCACCTGTCTTCGGAAAAAGTTGAGCGTGAGGGCCACCCGCCCCCGCTCCCCGCTTAGAGCTGAACGTCAGCCTCGGCGTTGCGAATCGTCTGGTTCTCGCCCTGCGCAGCGACGACGTCGATCGTCGCCCTGTCGCCGTCCACCGACTTGACCGTCCCGCTAACGACGATCTCGGTCTCCGGAGCGCCCATGCCGCGGAACTGGACGGAGAGGCGCTTGAGCGCTTTCGGGTCGCCGCCGGCCGCTTCGGTGGCCGAGCGCGCGACCAGGCCCATCATGTAGAGGCCGTGGAGGATCGTGTTCGGCAGGCCGACCGCCTTGGCGAACTCGGGATCGATGTGGATCGGGTTGAAGTCCCCCGAGGCGCCCGCGTAACGGTGCGGCGTGTACTTGTCGGGGGTGACCTTCAGCTCCGGAATCGACTCGCCGGCGTTCAAATCCGCCATCTCAGACCCCCCTCACGATCAGCGTCCAGGTTCCGCGCACGACCTGGTCCCCGTTCTGGTTGACCGAATTCGTCTCGAAGATGTAGAAGCCCTTGCCGTCCTTCTCGGAGATGTCCAGGCATTTCGCCTTGGTCGTGATCTCGTCGCTCGAGCAGGCCGGCTCGCCCCACTCGAATTCCTGGCCGCCGTGCACCATCGCCGCGAAGTTCATCCCCACCTCGTCGTCGAACATCGCCGGCCCGACTGCGGGTGAGCTGTAGACGACCGCGAACATCGGCGGCGCGACCACGTCGCGGTAGCCAGCCGCCTTCGCCGCCTCGCGATCGAAGTGGACCGGGTTGTCGAGCCCAACCACGGTCGCGTACTCACGGATCTTCTCCTTGCCCACCTCGTAGCTCGTGGCCGGCCACTCCTTGCCAATTGCATCGGTCTTGATCGCCATGGCGCGGGACCCTATCTACTCGTCGATCTCGAGGACCGCCAGGAACGCCTCCTGAGGAACCTCGACCCGCCCCACCTGCTTCATCCGCTTCTTGCCCGCTTTCTGCTTCTTCAGCAGCTTCTGCTTGCGGGTGACGTCGCCGCCGTAGAGCTTCGCGGTGACGTCCTTGCGCAAGGCCTTGACCGTCTCGCGAGCGAGGATGCGGGAGCCGACGGCCGCCTGCACCGGCACGTCGAAGAGCTGGCGCGGGATCGTCTTCCGCAGCCGCTCGACCAGGCGCTTGCCCTGCTCGTAAGCGAAGTCGCGGTGGACGACGATCGAGAGCGCATCGACCTTGTCGCCGGCCAGGAGGATGTCGACCTTGACCAGGTCGGAGGCCTGGTTGCCGATCGGCTCGTAGTCGAGCGAGGCGTAGCCGCGGGTCGAGGACTTCAGCAGGTCGAAGAAGTCGAGGACGATCTCGGCCAGCGGCAGGTCGTAGCGGATCTGGACCCGCTGCGGACTCAGGTAGTGCATGTCGACGTGGGTGCCGCGGCGGCCCTGGCAGAGCTCCATCACCGCCCCGACCTGCTCCGACGGGGCGATGATCGTGGCGCGGATGTAGGGCTCTTCGATCGTCTCGATCGAAGCCGGATCGGGCAGCTGAGTGGGGCTGTTCACCTCGACCGCCTCGCCGCCGATCAGGTGCACCTCGTAGCGCACGTTGGGCGTCGTCGCCAGAAGCTCCAGCCCGTACTCGCGCTCCAGCCGCTCGCGCACGATCTCCATGTGGAGCAGGCCGAGGAAACCGGCGCGGAAACCGAACCCGAGCGCCTCGGAGGTCTCCGGCTCCCAGGACAGGGCGGCGTCATTGAGCGCCAGCTTCTCGAGCGCGTCGCGCAGGTCTTCGTAGCGGTCGGTGTCGATCGGGAAGAGCCCGCAGAAGACCATCGGGCGCACCTCGCGATAGCCCTCCAGCGGTCCCGAAGCGGGCGTCGCCTGCGCGGTCACGGTGTCGCCGACGCGCAGCTTGGCGACGTTCTTGATGCCGGTGATCAGGTAGCCGACGTCGCCCGCCTCCATCCCCTGCACGCCGGTCATCGCCGGTCGGAAGAAGCCGATGTCGTCGATGTCGGCTTCGGTGCCGTTCTGCATCGCGACGATCCTCTCCCCCTTGCGAAAGGCGCCGTCGACCATTCGCACGTAGGCGACGACGCCACGGTACTGGTCGAACTCGGAGTCGAAGATCAGCGCCCGTGGCGGTGCCGACGGCTCGCCGGTCGGGGCCGGGACCCGAGCGACGATCGCCTCCAGCACCTCGACCACCCCCTCCCCGGTCTTGGCCGAGATGCGCAGCGCTTCCTCCGGGTCGCCGCCGAGCAGGTCGGCGATCTCACCGGCGACACGGTCGGGCTCGGCTCCCGGCAGGTCGACCTTGTTGATCACGGGGATCAGCTCCAGTCCGTTCTCGATCGCCAGGTAGGTGTTGGCGACGGTCTGTGCCTCGACTCCTTGAGCGGCGTCGACGACCAGCAGTGCCCCCTCGCAGGCGGCGAGGCTGCGCGAGACCTCGTAGGAGAAGTCGACGTGGCCGGGCGTGTCGATCAGGTGCAGGTGGTACGTCTGGTTGTCGGAAGCGCGGTACTCGACCCGCACCGCCTGCGCCTTGATCGTGATCCCGCGCTCGCGCTCCAGGTCCATCGAGTCGAG
Organism: uncultured Solirubrobacterales bacterium; assembly: GCA_963703235.1. Lineage (GTDB taxonomy): Bacteria > Actinomycetota > Thermoleophilia > Solirubrobacterales > 70-9 > VRUE01. The sequence goes on from OY969802.1 coordinate 1,138,302, forward strand.
CATCTGAGCCTGCATCTTCTTCGGGTCGACGGCGCCAGTGACCTCGAGGATGCGGTCGGCCAGGGTCGACTTGCCGTGGTCGATGTGGGCGATTATCGAGAAGTTGCGGATTCGGTCCATCGGGGAGCGGAGTATGGCGTTCCGGCGCGCGGGTCCTGGTGCGGGGTGAGGGGGGTGCTGCGGGCGAGGGCGTCCTCGGCCCCCCTCACCCCGTACCACCCGCGCGAGGAGCGTCTTACCTACACGCCGATGGAGCGAGCCCCGTCTTCAGCTGGTGCGTCTTGAAACAGGGCGAAGTAGGGCTCGTAGCGGAACATGCGAGAGCGCTTCCGGCCCGTGATCTCACGCAGCAGGCCCATGCCCTCGAAGCTCGCCACGAGCCTGCTCGCGGTCGGAAACGTCGATTCGATCAGGGACGCGACGCTGTTGATGTTGACCAGAGGACGCTGAAACAGGTGTGACAGAAGCTTCAGCCCGTTCTGCCCGAGGTTGTTTTCGACGATCATGCCGCGATGCGCTTCTCGAAGCTCGAAAAGTCGCTCAGCCGTCTCCTTTGCTTCCCCCGCGGTCTGCAGCACGCCACCGAGGAAGAACCGAATCCAGCCCTCCCAATCGCCTCGCTGGCGAACTGCCATCAGCCGGTCGTAGTACTCGGTGCGGTGCAGTTTGAAGAAATGGCTCAGGTAGAGCAGCGGCTGGCGGAGCATCCCTCGATGGACCAAGAGGAAGGTATTGAGCAACCGTCCGACGCGTCCGTTGCCGTCGAGAAAAGGGTGGATGGTCTCGAACTGGGCGTGAGCCAGTCCGACCTCGATCAAGGTCGGATAGTGGCCGTCGTCGTGTAGGAACTTCTCGAAGCTGTGCAGCGCATCCTTCATCTCCGCAACCGGCGGCGGAACGAAGGTTGCCTGCGCCAGGCTGGCCCCCGCAGGGCCTATCCAGTTCTGGGCTCGCCGGAACTCGCCAGGAGTCGCGGCTGAACCGCGACCGCCTCGCAGCAGCTCCCGGTGAATTTCGCGGATCAGCCGCAGCGACAGTGGAAGCGTCTCGAGCCGCTCGAGCCCGAAATTCATCGCTTGCACGTAGTTGACGAGGTCGAGGACGTCGGAGAGCGGATCGCTCGTGTCGGGCTCGAGCTCCTTTTCCAGAAGATCCTCCAGCGTGCTCTGGGTGCCCTCGATCTGAGAGCTGAGGACCGCCTCGCGCCGAACGCACATCCCAACGAAGAAATCGGGATCCGGGATCACCTTCGCCACGCCATCCAGCCGCCCAAGCTCCGAAACGGCGTCCTCCAGAAGCCCCAAGAGCGGTGCGTCCAGGGCAAGCGGAGGGTCGGGGGGAAGGGGGTTTGGAATAAATGCCGAGTAGCCCTCGGCCTGACGGACAAAGCGACCGGCTCGGTGTTGGGGGTCAATCTCCCTCGGCACGCATTTATTATAGCCACTGCTGCTTTGCTTTAATAACTGCACGGACCGGCGGCTACTGCTAAAGCCCGGCGTTACTAGCCCTGTGGCGGACGCGGCGTTATTGACGTCGCCCGCCGCTGGCTCAAATAGCGACAGCCGACCGGGCTCAAGCGCTCGGTCAAGCGAAAGACGGCAGTCGGCGGGGTGCGAAGGACAAGATCGGCACCGAGGGATTCGCTCCAGCCAGCGGTTGGGGGGTACGAGGGCTTGCCGGGTTCGAGGCGGTCACGGGTGGCGACTACGTAGTCGAAGTCGCCTTCGTCGAGGAGCTGGCGCCATTCGCGGCAGGTGGTTGGGGCGGTGAAGCCGCCGTGGGGCCGCTCGGAGCCGACGAACTGGACGTGGTTGGAGAGGTCGGTGCCGAAGAGCGGGTACTGGCGGGTGCTGGTGGTGGCGATACGGCCGCCCGATATGTCGCGGGACCAGGCGAAGGCGGCGTTGAGGCCGGGGGCGGCGAACGAGGGCTCGGCGTAGCGGTTCTCCAGGTAGTGACGTTGGACGGGATAGCCGATCGCGATCGCGACAAGCAATGCCAATGCAACGAGGCCGGCGTGGGGTATCCCTCGCCCGGACAAGTGCCGCGCCGTTGATGAGCGCGGCACTTTGAGTATCCGCCCGTTCGAGGGATACCCCACGCCGGCCCCTCGAAGCCGGGCAGGCAGCGCGGCCGGCAGCAGCGCCAAGCCGAGGACGAGGGCCGGCACCAGGTAACGCAGGCCGGACTCGAAGCCGCGCGGCATCCCGTCCGGACCGGAGGCGGAGGTCGGCGCGAGAAGCCAAGCGAGAGCGGCGGCGAGGCCGGCCAAGGCGACGACACGAAGAACGGGACTAGCGCCGCGTCCGAGGCAAAGCACGAGGCCACCCAGGGCCAGCACCAGCACCAGCGGCCAGACGACCCAGAGACCGTCGTGGAGCCCGGGCAGGAACCAGTTGGACCAGACCCCGCCGTCGAACGCGTAACCGAGGACGCTGTGGCCTTCCCGCCCGCCGAGCGGCTGGTCGGGCGCCGGCAGCGAGATCGGGCCGAGGTCGTCGAACCAGGGCAGCGGGTTGCCGCTGTGGACGATATTGCGCAGGTACCAGTAGCCGCCCCCGGCCAGCGCCGCGAGGCCGCCTGCGAGGAGCGAACGCCAACGAGCACCAGCCGGCGCAACGAGCGCGAGTCCCACTACGAGAACAGCGGCAGGTAGGAGGAAGTTGAGCTTGGTCCCAGCGGCCAGCCCAGCAGCCAGCCCGGCGACGATCAGCGCGTTCATATTGACGGTCTCCATGCCGTCACGAGTGCGAACGGAGCGACCCCGAGTTGCCGTCGGCAACCCGTTCACCGCGATTGCAACAGCAGCGAGCAGAAAGAACGTCCCAACGATGTCGTTCCGCGCCTCCCCGGCCTGATCGGCGAATGCGGGCACGCTGAGTGCGACGGCCCCCAGCGCCACCGACCACGGCGCCACCCCGTGGGGACGGCCGATGCACCAGCAAGCCACCAAGCAGCCGCTGAACCACCCGAGGTTCAACAGCGGCGACAGTACGTCGCGGTCGAAGCTAAGCATGCCGACGGCATGGAACAGCTCGGAATTGGCTGGGTAGAACCAAGCTAAGAACTGCGGCGCGATGTGATGCAAGCCCCACGTGTCGCCGCTCTGGGAGAACCCTGCCGCGAACGGCCCGTGGTACCACGTGCTATCAAACCCGGTCATCCCGGTCGACAGCTTTGGCTTCACGTCCAAGCCGAACTTCACGACTGCAACTGCCGCGATCGCTAGCCCGATCGCCAACGCTACGTAGCCGCCTTTGCCGGGCGGATCTGACGTGTGTTGGGGAGGGTGGGGGTATCCGGCCGGGCGCGGCGTCCTGTTTTTCGCATCTCCAGCTTGGCGAGAGTCGCGACGCGCAAGGCGAAAAACCCAGCGCCCGGCCGGATGCCCCCACCCTCCCCCAACGCCCAGCCATATCCCAAACCCGGCCACCGCAACCACGACCAGATAAGGCCCCGGCTCGAAGAACCCAAAGGTGCCGAGGAGCTCAGCCACCCAGATCAGGAGGGCGAGAGCGAGCACGGCGGTTGCCAAATGAGCGGGCGCATCTTGGAAGTCCGGCAGCAGGCGCGCGCGAAGGGTCGAGGCTCCCAGGGTGGCGAAGCCGGCCAGGATCGCGATCTCGCCTACACCAAGCAGGTAGCGCGGCAGATCGAGCATCTAGGCGCGGCGGACGAGGCGCAGGATCTGGTCGAGCTCTTCAATGCGGAGGAGGCGGGCAGCTCCTACGTAGGCAGCACCCCCAAGCGCTAGGGCGGTACCGAGCGAAGCGATCTGGCCGAGCAAGCTGCGGCCCAGAGCGTCGTCAAGCACCTCCCAGATCCCGTAGCTGATAGCGGCGAGAACCGAAGCTGCAAGGGCTATCCGTAGGCCCACCTTGAGAAGCCGGCCGAGCTCGAGGCCACCGAGAAGGCGGCGCAGAATCACGCACTGGGCGACGACGGTGACGGCCGTGGCGATCGCGGTGGCGGCGACGATCCCGCCGACGCCGAGGTGGTAGAGGGCGAGGGCGCCAAGCGCCGTGATGGCGAGGTTGATGGCGGCGATCGCGGTCGGGATCCAGGGCCGCTGGAGGCTGAAGAAGGTCCGCGTCAGCAGCAGGAAGAGGCCATTGGTCGGCAGCGAAAAGGCAAACCAGAAGAGCGCCGTTGCGACAAGCGTGGTCTGGTCGGGCGTGAACTCGCCGCGCTGGTAGACGAGTCGGATCATCGGTTCGGAGAGAACCAGCACCGCGGCCGTCGCCGGCAGCAGGACGAAGAGGATCTGGCGCATCCCGTTCGCCATCGTCGCCCGCAGGCTGTCGTGGTCGCCGCGGGTGGCGAAGCGGGCCAGGGTCGGGAAGAGGACGGTGGCGATCGCGACCGAGAAGATCCCCTGCGGCAGCTGGTAGATCCGGAACGCCTTGTCGATCGCCGCCGGCGCCTGGTCGCTGACCAGGGTCCCGAAGAGGCTGTTGACGATCAGGTTGAAGTTGATCAGGCCGAGGCTGAGGGTCACCGGCAGCATCAGCAGGAGCACCCGGCGCAGGTCGCGGTTGCGCCAGTCGAAGCTCCAGCCGAACTTGAAGGGGGTGTTGCGCAGGTCGAAGACGGGGATCAGCAGCTGAACCAGAGTGCCGGCGAGGATGCCGATCGCGTAGGCGTAGATGCGGTCCTGCTCCTCGAACATCGGCGCCAGCACGACCAGCAGCAGGATGATCGTCAGGTTCCAGAACAGCGGCGCGATCGCGAAGGCGCCGAAGCGGTCGTAGCTGTTGAGGATGCCGACGACGACGCCGCTGATCCCAAGCAGGACGAGGATCGGGAAGAGGACCTGCGAGAGGGTGACGGTGAGGTCGAGGAGCGCGCCCTCGAAGCCAGGAGCGACGAGCGGGATCAGCAGCGGCGCCGCCAGCACGAAGAGCGCCGTGATCGCACCGAGCACGAGGGTGACCAGCAGCAGCAGCGTCGAGGCGAGCCGGAATGCCTCGCGGTAGTTCTTCTTCTCCAGCTGCTCGGTGAAGATCGGCACGAAGGCGGGCTGCAGCGCTGCGTCGGCAAAAAGAGCGCGAACCAGGTTCGGGACCTGGAAGGCGATCGTGAAGGCAGACATCGGCCCGCTCACCCCGTAGTAGCCGGCGGCGACGATCTCGCGGCCCAGACCCGCGACCCGCGAGGCGGCCGTGGCGATCGAGAAGAAAGCGGTCGAGCGGGCGAGCCGCCCGCGCTGGGCAGGCTCCTGCGGCGCCTCGGGGGTCTCCAAGCTCGATCTCACTCGGTATAGTCGGCCGCCCGAAACATGGCCAACATAGCCTCACAGAAGAAGCGGATACTGCGCAGCGAGCGGGAGCGAACCGAGAACCGGTTGCTGACCAGCACCGTGAAGACCTACTTCCGCCGCCTCGAGACCGCCGTCGAGGGCGGCGACGGCGCGGCGATCGAAGCCGAGCACCGCGCCCTCGTCTCGCGGATCGACAAGGCTGTGCAGAAGGGCGCCATGCACAAGAACACCGGGGCGCGCAAGAAGTCCAGGGCAGCCAGAGTCGCCTCCGCCGCGACGAAGTAGTCAGGCCGCGACGCCTGCCGCCTTGCGCAGGGCCAGCGTCAGCGCCAGCTCGTCGCCGTAGTCGGCCCCTCCCCTGCACCAGACCTCGAGGTCGGCCAGGGCGATCGTCGCGTCGCGCAGATCGTCGACGCTGGTGTTCTCGAGCCGGGCGACCAGCTGCTTCGCGGCGTAGGGGTGCATCGAGAGGCTCGCCTCGACCTGCTTCGGCGGCGCCCCCTCCTCCAGCTGCGCCGCCGCGGCGCAGGCGTTGCGCAGCCGCGAAGCGAGCCCGTAGATCAGACCCGTGACGTTCTCGCCCTGTGCGATCAGGCGCTCGCCTATCCGCAGCGCCTTGGCCGGGTCTCGCTCCAGCAGCGCGTCGGCCACTGCCCAGACGGCGGCTTCGGAGGTGTCGGCGATCATCGCTTCGAGGTCGGCCGCGGCGACCGACCCGTCCGCGCCTGCCCAGAGGGCAAGGCGCTCGAGCTCGCGTTGGAGGCGCAGCGGGTTGGCACCCATCCGCTCGACCAGGAGACGGGCGGCAGCTGGCTCCAGGGTGAAGCCGAGCCGCTTCGCGTCGTCGACCAGCGCCCGCGGCATGTCCCGCGCCTTCGGCGCTTCGAACTCGTGCACCTCGCCTTGGGCGGCTTTGACCGCCCGCGCCAGCTTGGCGGGCGGCTTCGCCCTCGAGATCAGCACCACGGTGAGGTCGGGGGGGAGCTCGGCGATCGCCGCGACGATCGTCTCCAGCTGGCGATCCCGCCAGCGCTCGACGCCGTCGGCCAGCAGGTAGCGGCGCGACTCGGTCAGCGACATCGCCGGGATTGCGTTGAGAAGAGCCTCGTGGTCGGGCGTGCCGCGGCCCTCGCTGGGCTCGAACACGTGCAACGAGGCGCCGCCGCCGTCTCGCTCGGCTCTGGCCCTGAGCCTGGCTCTGGTCGCGTCGATCTTCGCCTGGTCGGTTCCGGCGATCAGGTATAGCGAGCCCATCTCCTCGGCCATCGGCCGAGTTTAAATCCACGGCCGGCCTTCCCAGATGCCCTACCTGCCCCGACGCGAACCTCCGTGGCCACGACCGCGACCGTAGCCGTGCTCGTCCTCGCCTCCGGACTCGTCCTCCTCAAACTCATCCTCGTCGGGCTCCTCCTCATAGGTGGGCGCAACCGACTTGGGAGTCTCCTTCACGGCCTTGGGTGAGGGAGCGCTCTGCGTTCCGCTGTCCTTCGATCGTCCGCCTGAGCGCCCACGACCCTTTCTCGGCCCCTCGCTCTCCCCGCCGTTGTCGCCCTCGTGCTCGCGGCCGTCGTCGTCATGCCCCTCGTCCTCGTCATCCCGATCGTCGTCACGCCCCTTATCCCGATCGTCGTCACGCCCCTCGTCCTCGTCATCGTCGTCCTCACGCCGCTCGTCGTCATCCTCGTCCCCGGACGGGGCGCCAAGCGAGGACGTCGCAGGCGGCGACGAGCCAGCTGCCGGCGCCTGGCCTGGCGGTGACGATGGAGACGTGACCGCGGCGGAGCTGTCCGGCTGAGGTTCTGGGGCATCGCCATCGGGCGACCGCTCGCCGCCGGGAGAGACCCGATCCGGGGCCGGCGCGGAGGGTGGGGATACGACCACCCGGTGCGTGCTGGCAAGTCGCGAGTCGGAGGGCGTCGACTTCTGGGGATCGGCCCGGGTCGCGGACCGGGCGGAAGTTGACGTGCGGCGCTGCCCGGCAACCGCCTCCGGGGTCGGCTCCGAGGCGATGGTGCGATCTTGAACCGATTCGGACTCGGACGAGATACCAGGGATCGGAAGACTTGACGCAATTGGCCAGCTCTGCTGGAGGGCGAAGGCAACAAGCCCAAGGCCAGCGGCAGCGGTGAGCCCAAGCAGGGCAAGCGCGGTGCTGCGCAGCCTTTCCGGCAGCCCATCGCCGAAAACGCTGGGCATCGCCTGGCGCAAGGAGCGGCGCTGTGGACGCTTGTGAGCCACCTATACGACCCATCGACGGACAGGCCACGGCATGTAGGCAGAGGCACCGAAAAACCCAAAATCGATTCGTTAATCCGTCCAAGGGCCGTCACTCGACCGTGCTCACGCTGAACGCGCGGCGACCCACCTCGAGCACCACCGTCCCGTCGCGATCGGTGCGGAAGCGGCGAATGCGGTGCTCGGCGAGCGTCGCCATCGTGGCTGCCGTCGGATGGCCGAACGGATTGCCATCGCCGACGGAGACGACCGCGACGCGGGGCCGGACGCGATCGAGGAGGCCGTCGAGCCCGGAGTCCTCGCTGCCGTGATGGGCGACCTTGAGCACGTCGACCGGCCCCGGGTCCAGCGGAATCGCCTCGGCCTCCGCGTCGCCGGGGAGCAGCATCGAGAAGTCGCGCCAGCGCAGCAGCAAGGCCAGCGAGAGCCGGTTCGGGTCCTCGCCGCGGTGCGATCCGCCGAGCAGCTCCGGCGGCGGCCAGAGCACCTCGAGGCGCATCCGACCGGAGCGCAGCACGCCACCGGCGGCGAGACGGCGCGGAACCGCGCCGGCGGTCCGCGCCACGGCAAGGGTCCGCCGGCCGGCGACCGCGTAGAGGAAGGCCTCGATCGGCATTTCGTGCAGCAGCTCGGCGAGACCACCCGCATGATCGGACTGATCGTGGCTGACGATCGCGGCGCCGAGTCGCTCGACACCGGCGGCTCGCAGCTTGTCCGCTAGGTCGGCGCCGGGCGGCCCGGTGTCGACCAGGACGGCGGCCCCGGCGGCCGGCTGCAGCAGAATCGCGTCTCCCTGTCCGACGTCGAGGATCGAGACCCGCAATCCAACCGTGGGCGGTGAAGCGGCCGTGCTGCCGCCCGAGCCGGCGAGGGTCCAGGCGAGCGCGCCGACGAGCAGTCCGGCCAAAGCAGGACCAGGGCGCAGGCGCCAAGGAGGTCGGCGACGGCGTCTCGCTAGTCGGACCGCCGCGGCCGCGGCGGTGGCGAGGGCAAGGTATGAGGAGATCAAACCGCCGGCTCCGACCTGCACCTCCACGGACGCCCAGCTCGGCCGGCCGCACCAGGCCGCCACCTGTGCGACGTAGCCCAACAACAGGGCGTTGACCGAGTTGAGCGCCTCGACCGGGAAGCCCGGCACCTGCCCGCCCGCGGCCGTCAGCATTCCCAGCCACATCGCCGGCGCCACCGCAGGCAGGGCGAGCAGGTTGGCCAGCAACGTCGTGGTCGAGACTTCGCCGAAGTGGAAGGCGATCAGCGGCGCGGTGGCGAGCGTGGCGGCGAGCGTCAGCGCCGCTCCCTCGGCCAGAGCGCGTCGAGCAGCGCCGGGACCGATCCACCCCGTAAGGGTGCGCCGCAGCGGCGCGGCCAGGAGGAGAATCCCCAGCACGGCGGCGAAGCTGAGCTGCCAGCCGACGTCGGCGGCGATCCGCGGCTCGATCGCGAGGGTCGCGATTGCCGCCACGGTCAGCGCGTAGAGGCGCGAGGCGCGACGGCCCGAGAGGGTCGCCAACACGCTCAGTGCCCCCATGACGCCGGCCCGTTGGATCGACGGGCCGGCGCCGGCCAGCGCGACGTAGACGACGATCAGCCCGAGGATCCAGACGAGCCGCGCCCGCAGCGGCAAGCCGAACGACGCCAGCAGGGGCATCGCCAGCAAGGCGAGCAATGCCACGTTCTGGCCCGAGACCGCCAGCAAGTGGCTGAGACCGGAACGGCGGAAGTCCTCGACCGTGCCCGGATCGATCCCGTCGTCCTGGCCGAGCACGAAACCGCGCGCGAGCTCCGCCTCCCTGGCCGGCATTCCCCGCTCCAACGCCTCCCCGGCTCGGTCGCGGATCTCGACGCTATGGGCAAGGGCCAGAATGACCACCGAGGCAGCGGCGAGTACGAGCAACGTGGCCGGCAGCCGATCGCGTTGCACGGCGTTTCCTCAGGGCTGGAGCCGGGCCCGCAGCGACTCCATCGTCGCCGGCCCGATCCCGCTCACCTCGTCGAGCTGCTCGACCGAGGCGAGGCCGCCGTGCCGGTCGCGGAATTCGACGATCTTCTGCGCGGTCACCGGACCGATCCCGTCGATCGTGTCGAGCTGCTCGACCGTGGCGCTGCCGAGGCCGATCGGCCCGGATTCGGCCGCCAGGCCCGAGCCGGCGGCGACGGCGCCGGTGGCGTCCTTCGCCGGTACCACGACCTGCTGCCCGTCGGTCAGCCGCGCCGCCCGGTTGATCGCCTCGAGCAGGGCGCTCCCGTCCGGGCCACCGGCCCGCTCGATCGCGTCGATCGCCCGCGCGCCCGCCGGCAGCCGGTAGACACCCGGCCGTCGCACCGCCCCGGCCACGTCGACGACGAGGTCGGAGCCGCCGCTCTCGATGCTGACCCCGCCTGCGTGCCCGGATGCTCCACCCACGAACGCGGGCGATGCAGCACCGCTGCCCTCCTCCGCCCGAATCGCCCGCGCCCCGGCCAGCAGCAGCGCGATCGCCACAGCGCCGTAAACGAACACCTGGGACCGGCTCAACTCGGGCATGCCGCCACCCTGCCAAGGCCCGGCGCACGCGTGGCGCGCGGGATGCAAAAAATCTCTAACGACTCAGGTCAGTCTTCGTCGTCGTAGCCAGAGACCTCTGCCAGCTGATCGCTGTAGAGCTCGGCGGCGGCCACAGGCGGAGACTGGACGGAGATGCACCCCAGCGTCTCCCCGGAGTCGTTGGCGATCGAGTGGTCGGTCGCAGGTGGGACGAGGATCAGGTCGCCCTCGCCGACGTCTTGCGTGTCCCCCGCGACCGACATCGTGCCGGCGCCCCGGACAACGACGTAGACCTGCTCTGCCCCCTCGTCGGAGCGCAACGTCTGCTCGGTCCCAGCCGGGATCTGCAGCCAGGTCACGGACATGTTGCGGGCACCCATCTCTCCCGCGTCCATCAGAACGTGGTAGCTGAGCTTGTGCCACTCCTCCACGGGAGCCTCCGCTAGGCGCCGGACCAGCATGCGGCCGCTTTGTACCAGATACCGCAGCCGCTTCGTGCAAAGCTCAGCGAACGACCAAGTTCACCAGCTTGCCCGGAACGACGACCTCCTTGACGATCTCCTTGCCGTCGAGGTGGCGCCGAACCTTCTCGCTGGCGCGGGCGAGCGCGAGCAGCTCGGACTCCGGCGCGTCGACGTCGGCCTCGATCCGGTCGCGCAGCTTGCCGTTGACTTGGACCACGAGGGTCACCGTGTCGGCGCTCAGCAGCTTGGGGTCGGCCTGCGGCCAGGGCTCCTCCCAGACCCGTCCACCGCCCAACCGCTGCCAGACCTCGGCCCCGAGGTGGGGGGCGAAGGGGAAGATCAGCGAGGCGGCGGTGGCGGTGGCAAAGCGGACCGCGGCAGTGCCAACCGGATCGGGGTAGAGGGCGTCCTTCACCCGGTAGGCCTCGTTCAGGAGCTCCATCACCGCGGCGATCGCAGTGTTGAACTGAAAGCCGCGTTGGAAGTCCCGGGTTGCCTTCTCGATCGCCCAGTGCGCCTTCGCGAGGAGCTCGCGAGCCTCCCCCACGCTGTCGGCCTCGACCTCGGCGACCGGTTTGTCCTCTACCTCCTCGCAGAGGCGCCAAAGTCGCGAGAGGAAGCGGTTGACGCCCTCCACTCCCTCGTCAGACCAGTCGCCGCCGCGCTCGGGCGGACCCATGAAGCAGACGTAAGTGCGGGCGGTGTCGGCGCCGTAGCGCTCGACGTACTCGGCCGGGCTGACGGTATTGCCCTTCGACTTCGACATCTTCGCCCCGTCGCGGGTGATCATGCCCTGGGTGAAGAGATTGGCGAAGGGCTCCTGCACGGAGAGGTGGCCGAGGTCTGCGAGCGCCTTGGTGAAGAAGCGCGCATACATCAGGTGCAGGATCGCGTGCTCGACGCCGCCGATGTATTGGTCGACCGGGAGCCAGTGCTCGGCTGCCTCTTTGTCCCAGGCCTCTTTGTCGTTGCGCGGGTCGAGGTAGCGGATGAAGTACCAGGAGGAGTCGACGAAGGTGTCCATGGTGTCGGTCTCCCGGCGGGCCGGGCCGCCACAGCGTGGGCAGGTCGTGGCGACCCACTCCTCGGCTGCGGCGAGGGGGCTTTTGCCCTGTGGCGCGTAGTCCTCGATCTCGGGCAGCTCGACCGGCAGCTGCTCTTCTGGGACGGGGACGACGCCGCACTGCTCGCAATAGACGATCGGGATCGGCGCGCCCCAGTAGCGCTGGCGCGAGACTAGCCAGTCGCGCAGGCGGTAGTTGACCGCCGACCGTCCGCGTCCCTCCGAGGCCAACCACTCGACGATCTCCTCATAGGCCTCGCGGTTGTCTTTGCCGTCGAAGCGGCCGGAGCCGGTCATCGGCCCATCGCCGGGGTAGGGCAGGCCGTCGGGGTCCCGCGCCGTCTCGGGGTCCTCGCCCCCGATCACGCGGCGGATCGGCAAGGCGAAGGTCTTGGCGAACTGGTGGTCGCGCGTGTCGTGGGCGGGCACCGCCATGATCGCGCCGGTGCCGTACTCCATCAGCACGTAGTCGGCGACGAACATCGGGATCTCCTCGCCGTTGACGGGGTTGATGACGCTGCGGCCCAAGGGGACGCCGGTCTTGGGCCGGTCCTCGTCGCCGCGCTCCTCGGCCGAGGCGCGGGCAACGTCGTTCAGGTAGTCGCGCACCGGCTCCTCCGCTGGGGTGCCGGCGACCAGGCGCTGCAACTGGGGGTGCTCGGGGGCGAGGACGAAGAAGGTGGCGCCGAAAAGGGTGTCGGGCCGGGTGGTGAAGACGGGGAAGTCGAGGTCGAGCTCCTCGCAGCGGAAAGTGACCTCGGCCCCCTCGGAGCGGCCGATCCAGTTGCGCTGCATGGTGAGGACATGCTCAGGCCAGGACTCGAGCAGCTCGAAGTCGGCCAGGAGGCGATCGGCGTAATCGGTGATCTTGAAGAACCACTGCTCCAGGCGGCGTTGCTCGACCGAGGTGCCACAGCGCTCGCAGCGGCCGTCGACGACCTGCTCGTTGGCGAGCACGGTGGCGTCTTTGGGGCACCACTGCACCGGAGCTTCCTCGCGATACGCGAGGCCGCGCTCGAACATCTGCAAGAAGATCCACTGGGTCCAGCGGTAGTACTCGGGCGTGTGGGTGCCGAGCTCGCGCGACCAGTCGATCGAGATCCCCCACTCGCGGAACTGGCGGCGGAAGGCCTCGATCGAGCGCTCGGTCGCCTCGCGCGGCGGCTCGCCGGTCTTGATCGCGTTGTTCTCGGCCGGCAGGCCGAAGGCGTCGTAGCCCATCGGGTGGATCACCTCGAAGCCGTGGCGGCGGCGGAAGTGGGCGATCGCGTCGCCCACGGCGTAGCACTTGAGGTGGCCGACGTGGGGCTCGCCGGAGGGGTAGGGGAGCATCTCGAGGACGTAGGACTTGGGCTTGTCCTTCTGGTAGCCGGGTTGGCCCGGGTTGGCGACCTCCCAGGTCCCCTCCTCGGCCCAGACCTGCTGCCAGCGGCGCTCGATCTGCTTCGGGTCGTAACCGGCCATCTACAGCGATCTTATGAACGGCGCCGGGTCAGCCGCAGGCCGATCAAGCGTCGTCAGGCGGCGCGGCTCTTGCTTCGTTCGAAGCCCAGCAGGCCGATCATCGCTTCGAAGCCCTCCTCGCCCGCCAGGCCGAGCCTTTCGCGGCACTCCTCCTCGATCGTTTCCGCTTCCTTCAGCGTCCGCAGGAGCAGCGCCGTGAGCTCGCGCCAACCCCGCTCGTCGAGCTTGAGTGGCTTGCAGCTGAGATGGATGTCGGAGCGAGAGTCCATGCTCCCGGACCGCAGCGCTCCGAGCGCCTCGCTGAGGATCGCCTGCAGCACCATCGCCGAAAGCCTTTCGCGATCGTCCCTGGGGAGCTCCCGTGTTTCCCGGTCCTCGACCAAAAGCGGTGGAGCGCGGCGGTATCGACGCTCGGCCGGGTCGCCGCTCCCCTCCTCGTCCGCGACGACCTCGATACAGCTCTCGGCCCACAGCTCGATGACGTCCTGCAGGACGTCGCTCGGATCTGCTTCCAGGATCTCCGCCAGTTCGCGCGGGGTGGCCGATCGCTCGCTGAGGACCCGCAGCAGATCGATGCGGATCTCGTCTGTGACGGTGTTCTCTATCCGCTTGTCATGGCGCTGGGTGGGATTGTGGCGTTTCGACACGGTCGCCTCCTTTATGTGCATCCCTGCGCTCACCCGTTCGCATCAGGGTTGGACAAAACCTAGTGCTACTGCTCAGAAGACGGGCGAGAGGGCCTCGAGGACGCGGGGCCAGAGATAAACCTCGATCGTCGCCGCGACGATCAGGACCGGGATCGCGAGCAGGACGGTGATGAAGGTCGCGGCGAGCAGCTGGCTCCACTCGCCGCGGCGGCTGGCGATCAACCAGGCGGCAAGCGGCAGGAAAAGCGCGGTCAGCTCGGGGATCGCGTGCGGGAGGACGCTGAGGATCAACGTCGCGTGGGAGATCTCGAGCTGGTAAGCGATGGTCGATCCCTGGAAGCCGAGATAGAGGGCCTGGGTGCTGAGCGAGAAGAGGGTGACGGCGGCGACGAAGAGGATCGCGAACTGGGCCGCCTTGAGGTGGATCCAGCGCGAGAGGCCGCTGCGCTGGGCGGCCGCGATCGGCATCGAGGCGCCGGCGATGAAGCCGGCGACGCAGGCGGTGCCGTGCAGGGCGAGGACCAGCGAGTTGCGCCAGAGGATCGGCAGCAGGTCGGCGGGCGAAGTGGTCTCGGTCAGGCCCGGCATGTGGATCGGGGTCACGTCCGGCGTCAGCAGGCCGGCGACGAACCAGACCGCGCCGAGCAGGACCAGCGCGATGGCGAGACTGAGCCACGTCCAGGCGCCCAGCACCGACCACGGTCGCCCGTTCCAGGCCGCAAAGGTCTCCCGCGTGTCCTGCATCCCGTGCGCGAACACGTGCTCGTTGGCGGCGCTCATCGCTCACTCATCGGCAGATGGGGGCGGGATTTGAGGCGACGCCACCACTGGCGGCCCCAAACGCGCATACGGCTTGCCATGAACTTGTTGGCCCCGACCGCTTCCTGAGAACGCAGGGGCGTCGGCAGAAAGGTAGTGGAGCTGACGGGACTCGAACCCGTGGCCTCTGCCGTGCCACGGCAGCGCTCTTCCAGCTGAGCTACAGCCCCTCGAAACTCGTAATCGGCGGCCCAGTTTAGCGCCGCGCGTTGGTTGTTCCTCGGGCGCTTCAGTCTCAGTTGGACGTTGCTCCGACCAGCGACAAGGCGCGCCGGAAGCAGATAGCAGCGATCAAGCTCGCCACAATGCACGGCGACCAAGTCGATCTCGGACTCATCGTAGGTGCCCTTGACGTAGCCACGTGTAGGCGAGTGGTCGCAGGAGCTGAGGCGAACAGCGACCACGTCGCCACGATAGGCCCCCCACTTGCACTGAACCCGATACAGGCGACCGACGATCCCGAGGACGAGATCGAAGCGCTCGTGCTCGGTCAGCGGTTGAGGACCGACAGCCCGAACTCCGCTGCCTCCTTCGCGATCGCCAGCTCGGCGACGTTGCCCTTGTGGTTGGGATCGTCCACCAACCCATGTTCGCAGGCGCCGCAGACAGTAAGTTACGCCGCGCGCTGGCCGCCCTCGTCCTCATCCACATCGAGGATCAGGTTGTCGCTGGCGCTGCGGCGGACGCGGAACTCGAGCGGGGCGCGCTCTTCCAGCTCGCGCAGCAGCTCGATCGGCTCGTCGAGGTTCATCGAGAGCGTGGCGCGGCCCTCGGAGAAGCGTTCGACCGAGATCTGCGACGCGCCGAGCCGGCCGATCGCGTCCTCGAAGCCGACCAGCTGCGAGAAGTCGCCGAGCGGGCCGATCTCCAGCCTCACCCGTCCCTCGTAGAGGCCGTCCTGGCTCGTCTCCGGGCCCTGCCCGGCTTCGGCTGCAGCGCCGTTCGAGCCGCCGGTCTGCGCCTCGGACAGCTCCTGCGTGCGCCGGCTCACCTCGACCGCCTCCCGCAGGGCTTTCATCCGGATCCGGGTCGCCTGCCCGCGCGCCTGCGCCTGGATCTCCTCCAGGCGGCCGGCGGTCGACTCGAGCGAGGCGATGCTGCGGTCGTGACGTTCGTTCGCCTCCCGCAGCAGCTCGCCCAAGTTGCGGATTTCGCGCTCGCGCTCGATCACCATCCCCGACAGCAGCGACAGTTCCTGCTCGGCCCGCGCCATCGCCTCGGTCGCGTTCCGCACCCGCTCGACCGAGTCCTCGGTCTCGCGCTCCAAGGCCCCGATCCGTGCAGCGCGCGCCGCCATCGCCGCCTCGACTTCGCCGCGGCGGTAGCCGAGGAGCGCCCACTTGAAGCTACCCATGCGCGGGACGCTAGAGCGCCGTTCGGACGGCATTCCGCAGCTCCAGCCGCGGCGCCTCGTGCCAGAGCTCCTCGAGCCCGTAACGCTGCCGCGCCTCGGCGGTGAAGACGTGCAGAACCGCGTCGAGATAGTCGAGGACGATCCAGCCGGCGGCCCCGTTCCCCTCCACCCCACCGGGGAACAAATCGTTCTCCTGCTTCAGCCGCAACTTCACCTCGTCGACGACCGCCTTTGCCTGGCGCTCGTTCCGGGCTGTGCAGATCGTCAGGAAGTCGGTGTAGGAGGCGAGCTCCCGCATGTCGAGGACGACGATCTCCGTCGCGCCTTTCGCATCGGTCAGGTCGGCCAACCGGCGCGCGAGCGCCTCCGAGTCCAGGCGGCTCACGAGTAGATCTCCTTCTCCTCGATGAACCGCGCAACCGCCTCCGGGGTCAGGTAGCGCAGCGGCCTGCCCGCAGCCGCCCGCTCGCGCACCGCCGAGGAGGAGACGCCGAACTGCGGCATCTCCAGCATCGTCGCGCGCCCCGCGGCGCCGAGGCTGCGCATCGCCGCGCCGACGTCGGCGTCGGAGACGCCCGCCCGCCGCGCCACCGCCAACCGCGCCAGCTCGACGACCCGCTCCGGCCGGCGCCAGCTCTCGAGCCCGACCGCGGCGTCCGCCCCGATCACGAACACGAGCTCGGTATCCGGTCTTTCCCCTGCAAGCAGCTCCAAGGTCTCATACGTGTAGGACGGGCCCTCCCTATCGACCTCGAGGCTGGAGACGGCGAAGCGGGAATCGTCAGCCGCAGCCAGCCTGGTCATCGTCAGGCGCAGCTCCCGTCCCGGGTCGTCGAGGATCCGCTTGTGCGGAGCCTCGCCGGTCGGCACCAGGACGACTTCGCCGAGGCCGAGCTGCCAGAGTGCCTCCTGCGCCAGGGCCAGGTGGCCGAGGTGCGGTGGGTTGAAGGCCGAGCCGAGGACGCCGATGCCGGGGCGGGCGCTGTCGCCGGCGGCGGCGCTACTCACGCACCTGGCCGTCGCCGCGGACGACGTACTTGTAGGTGGTCAGCTCGCGCAACCCGATCGGACCGCGCGCGTGCAGCTTCTGAGTCGAGTTGCCGATCTCGGCGCCCATCCCGAACTCGAAGCCATCGGTGAAGCGGGTCGAGGCGTTGGTGTAGACGACGGCGGCGTCGACTCCGGCACTGAAGCGCTCGGCGGCTTCCCGGGAAGCGGTCACGATCGCCTCTGAGTGACGGGTCCCGTGCCTGTTGACGTGGTCGATCGCCTCCTCCAGCGAGTCGACGACCGCGACGGCAAGCTTCAGGTCGAGGAACTCCCGGCTCCAGTCCCCGTCGACAGCGGCGCCGACCTCGACGCCGGCGGCGCCGGCTCGAGCCCGCTCGTTGCCGACCAGCTCGACGCCGGCATCGCGCAGGTCGGCGAGCGCGGCAGGCAGGAAGTCCGCCGCCACGGCGGCGTCGACCAGCAGCGTCTCGGCCGCGTTGCAGACGCCCGGTCGTTGCACCTTGGCGTTGAGAACGATCCGCCGCGCCATCTCCAGGTCGGCATCGGTGTGGACGTAGACATGGCAGTTGCCGGCCGCCGCGTAGATCACCGGCACCGTCGCGACCTCCTTCAGCGCCGCCTTCAGGCCTTCGCCGCCGCGCGGGATCAGCAGGTCGACGGTTCCGTCCTGGGTAGCCAGCTCCGCCAGCTCCTCGTGCCCGCCGCCGGCCAGCAGGAACACCGCGTCCTCGGGCAGACCCGCCTCCGCCAAGCCCTCGCGCACGACCCCCGCCAGCGCCCCGTTGGAGCGCTCCGCGTAGTGGGACCCCCGCAGCACGATCGCGTTGCCGCTCTTGATCGTCAGCGCCGCGCAGTCGACGGTCACGTTGGGCCGCGCCTCATAGACGACGGCGACGACCCCGAGCGGCACCCGCACCTTGCGCAGGTCGAATCCCCCATCGAGCGTTTTCCGTTCCAGCTCCTCGCCAACCGGATCCTCGAGCGCCGCCACAGCCCTGACGCCGTCGGCCATCGCAGCTACGCGCTCCTCGCTCAACGCAAGCCGATCGCGCAACGCCGGCGTCAGCCCGGCAGCGCGCTCATCGACCAGATCGGCGGCGTTCGCCTCGAGGATGTCGCCTGTCCGCTCCTCCAGCAGCCGGGCAGTCGCCTCGAGCGCCGCATCCTTAGCCTTGGTCGAGGCGGCCGCCAGCACTCGCGCCGCCTTCTGTGCCGCCTCACAACTTCCGGCGATGTTGACCGTCGTAGTCGCCACCCGCACAGGGTACTGAGGAGGGTGAGGGCGTCCTGTCCGCGCGCTGGCTAGACGAGCACGAAGCGATCCCGGTGGATCACCTCGTCAGCCGCATGGGGCAACAGCTCCCTGACCTCAGTGCTCTTCAAGCCCAGCACCTGGGAGAGCTCCTTTGCCGAGTAGTCGGCGATCCCCTTGCCGATCACCGAGCCGTTGGCCGCCACCTCAACCGCGTCGCCGGCGTCAAAGCTGCCGTCCACGGCAACGATCCCGACCGGCAACAGGCTGGAGCCGTTCTCGCGCAGAACGCGGGCGGCACCATCGTCAACTGTTAGCCGACCCCTTGCCGGCTTCGCGTACTTCAGCCAGAGCTTGAAGCTGGAGGCCTTCCCGGGTCGAGCAGCGAAACGAGTCCCGATCGGCTCACCCGAAGCAGCGCCAACGAGCGCTCCGCTCTCCGTACCGTCGCAGATCGTCGTCGCGATTCCCGCCTCGCTTGCCATCTCGGCCGCGGCCACCTTGCTGCGCATACCCCCCAGGCCGAAAGTCGAAGTGCGATCCCCGATCTCGACTCCAGCTAGCTCCTCGAAGTCGCGGACTTCATCGATCCGCTCGGCCTCTGGGTCGCTGTGCGGATCGCCGCGATAGACCCCGTCTACGTTCGAAAGCAGAACCAAGAGCCGCGCGTCGAGCAGGATCGCCACCTGGGCGGCGAGGAAGTCGTTGTCGCCGAAGGTGATCTCGTCGGTCGCGGTGGTGTCGTTCTCGTTGATGACCGGCACCACCCCCCACTCGATCAGCCGCCGCAGCGTCTGGCGGGCGTTGAGGTAGTTGGTCCTGGCGGCGATGTCGGCGGCGGTCAGCAGCACCTGCGCGGCGCGGGTGCCGCGCTCGCTCAACCGCGTCTCGTAGGCGCGGAAGAGATCGCCCTGGCCGACTGCGGATGCGGCTTGGAGCTCGTCCATCGCCCGTGGCCGCTCCTTCAAGCCGAGCAGGCGCCTACCGCGGGCAATGGCGCCGGAGGTGACCATCACCACCCGCTCGCCGCCTTGCTCCAGCGCGGCCACCTGCTCGCAGACCCCGTCGAGCACGTCGACGCGCAGCTCGCCGTCGTCGGCGGCGACGATCGAGGAGCCAAGCTTGACGACCAGAGTCATCGAGCAAGTGTATGAGCGGCGCCCGGCACCGCGACGCACATCGACGCTTTAGCCGTCGAGCCACTCCCATGCCCGGCCGGAGACCTTCAACCCCGAGAAGTCGCCCTCGTCGCGCATCTGCTCGGCGGCGTCAGCCATCGCTTCGATCGCCACCCAGGCCAGGCTGCCGCCGACGCTGATCCGCTGGGCGCCGGCGGTGACGATCTCGGACATCGAGAGGCCCGGGCGGGCGAGCACGTTGACCGGCTTGGACACCGCATCGCAGACCGCGCGAATCTCGTCTTCGCTGCGCAGACCCGGCGCGTAGAGCACATCGGCGCCCGCGCTTTCGAAGGCCTGCAGGCGGGCGATCGTGTCGTCGAGATCGGGGTTGCCGCGAATGTGGTTCTCGGCCCGCGCCGTCAGCGTGAAGGGGAAGTCCAAGCCAGCGGCCGCCTCGCAGGCGGCATCCACCCGCTCGACCGCGTGATCGAAAGCGTAGATCTCGCCGCTGGGGTCGTAGTCCTCGATCGAGCCACCGACGGCGCCCGCTTCGGCGGCGCGGTCGATGGCGTTCGCAGCGTCCTCCGGAGCGAGGCCGAAGCCGTTCTCGAGATCGACGGAGACGGGCAGGCCCGTCGCCCGGTCGATGGCTTCAACATGCTCGACCAGCTCGTCGAGCGCGACGTTGCCGTCCCGCCGCCCCAGGGTCAGAGCGTGCCCCGAGCTGGTCGTGGCAAACGCCTCGAAGCCGAGCCCGGCGAGAACCTTGGCGGAGCCCGCGTCCCAGGGGTTGGGGATCAGGAATGCCTCGCCCTCGTGCAGAGCGCGAAAGCGAGCCGCCTTCTCTTGCTGCGCAGCCGACAAAGCAGAACCTCCTGGTAAGACGCTTGCGGGAGCACGCTACTAACCTCAACCCGGTGACCGAGCTGAGGATGGTGCGGATCGCCGCCGCGCAGGCGACGCCGGCGATCCTCGACGCGGAGGCGTCGATCGCGAAGGCGGTCGAGCTGATCGAGCGCGCCGCCGCCGACGGCGCCGAGCTGGTCGTCCTGCCCGAGGCCTTCGTCCCGCTCTATCCCTCACAGGCGTGGGCTGCGCCTGCAGCGGCGTTCGGCGGCTTCGACGAGCTCTGGCAACGACTCTGGGAGAACTCGGTCGACGTCCCGGGCCCCCTGGTGGACGAGCTGGTCGAGGCCTGCCGCAGGACCGGCGCCCACTGCGCGATCGGCGTCAACGAGCGCGAGGCGGAGCGGCCCGGATCCCTCTACAACACGCTGATCCTGATCGGCCCCGAGGGGCTCCTCTGGAAGCACCGCAAGCTGATGCCGACCCACCACGAGCGCCTCTTCCACGGGATCGGCGCCGGCGACGACCTCCTCGCCGCGCAGACGCCGCTGGGCAAGGTCGGCGGGCTGATCTGCTGGGAGAACCGGATGCCGCTGGCCCGCTACGCGATGTACCGATCGGGGCCGCAGATCTGGGTCGCGCCAACCGCCGACGACTCCGACGGCTGGCTCGCCAGCATGCGCCACGTCGCGCTCGAGTCGGGCGCCTTCGTCGTCTCCGCCCCGCAGTTCATCCCGCGCGAGGCCTTCCCCGACGACTTCCCGGTCGAGCTGCCGGACCGCGAGGTCTTCGGCCGCGGCGGCGCCGCGATCGTCGAGCCCACCTGGGGCGAGGTGATCGCCGGCCCGCTCTACGGCGAGGAGGGCCTCGTCGTCGCCGACTGCGACCTGCGCGACGGCCTGCGGGCCAAGCGCTGGTTCGACTCGGTCGGCCACTACAGCCGCGAGGACGTGCTGCTCGGCGCCGTTGGAGACCCGGGCAAAGAGCAGGACCTCGACTAGGGGTGCAGCTCGAACTCGTGCTCGCCGACCCGTACCTCGTCGCCGGGCTCGAAGCCGGCGGCGCGGAGGGCGGCGACGACGCCGATCTCGTTCAGTCGCTGCTCCAGGTAGGCGAGTGCCTCTTCGTTGCCGATGTCGTGACGCTCGAAGAGCAGCTCGACGCCGCGACCGAGGATGCGGAAGGCGCCGTCTCCCTCGCGCTCGACCGAGTAGCCGCCCTCGCCGACCGGCCGGTAGACGCGGTGCTCGGCCTCGAACTCGGCGGGACCCGCGGCCCCTTCGCCGGTGGTGGCCGCTTTCACGCCAGCCTGGCGGCCCGGCTCCGCGGGCAGCTCGGAAAGGATGCGACGGCGCAGGTCCTCGATCTTCTCCCCCGTTGCCGAGGAGACAGCGATCACGCCGAGCGCCCCGACCCCGACGCGGCGTTCCCACTCGGCAACCACCTCCCCTACCTGCTCGCTTTTCATCAGATCCCGCTTCGATAGCACGATCAACTCCGGCAGCAGCTCCAGTCCCGCCCCATATGCGACCAGCTCTTCCCTCACCGCCTCGTAGTCAGCCAGCGGCTCGCCCTCCAGCGGCGCCAGGTCGACGAGGTGGACCAGCATCGAGCAGCGCTCGACGTGGGCGAGGAACTCGTGGCCCAGTCCGGCGCCCTCGGCCGCCCCTTCGATCAGGCCGGGAATGTCAGCCAGCACCGCTTGGCGGTCTTCGGATTCGATCGTCCCCAGCACCGGTGAGATCGTCGTGAAGGGATAGTCGGCAACCTTCGGGTTGGCGTGCGTCAGTCGCGCCAGCAGCGAGGACTTGCCGGCGTTGGGCAGCCCGACCAGCCCGGCGTCGGCGAGCAGCTTCAGCCGCACCTCGATCCAGCCCTCCTCGCCCCCGGTCCCCTTCTCCGCGAACCGCGGCGCCTGCCGGGTCGAGTTCGCGAAGCGCTTGTTCCCGTGCCCCCCGCGCCCCCCGTGCGCGACCACAGCCCGCTGCCCAGCCTCGACCAGGTCGACCCGGCTCCCGTCCACCGCTTCGGCCTGCGTCCCGGCGGGCACCAAGATCTCCAGCTCCTCCCCCCGAGCCCCATGCCGATTCGACCCTTCCCCGTGCTTACCGCGTCCGGCCCGAAAATGCTTGCTGCCGCGCAAAGCAGCCAAGTCGCGACGCGAGGGATCGCAAACGAGCACCACATCCCCGCCGTGCCCCCCGTCGCCCCCGTCAGGCCCGCCCTTAGGCACATGCGCCTCCCGCCGAAAGCTCACGCACCCGTTCCCACCGGCCCCCCCTTCAACCCATATTTTCGCCTTGTCGTACATGACATCTACAAGCTTCAAAAAATCCAGTGACGGAACTGTAATTTCTGCGCGGCCGGCGCCAATACGGCGAAATCCGCCAATACATTCGGGCGTGCCGCCTTCGGGTGGCGCGCCCCCGCCGCCGGACGCGGGCCCTGGACTGACGAAACGGGGTTGGCGGGTTCGACTCCCGCCGGGGGCGCTAGACTTTCTGTCGTCAGTTCAGGGCGTCGTCGTTCGACGGCAACCCCGTTTGAAGACGGCCCTTCGGGGCCGTCTTCATTTTCTAGTCTTGAAGGACCGAGATCGTCCGACCCTTACGCGACGGCTTGAACTCAACCACCCCTTCGCGCGTCGCAAAGATCGTGTGATCCCGCCCGAGCCCGGTGCCGTCGCCCGGCCAGAAGCGGGTGCCGCGCTGGCGCACGATGATCTCGCCGCCGGAGACCTTCTGGCCGGCGAAGACCTTGACCCCGAGCATGTTGGGGTTCGATTCGCGGCCGTTGCGGCTGGAGCCGAGTCCTTTCTTATGAGCCATCGTCGGAGTCCTTTTTCGCGGCGGGTTTCTTCGCAGCGGGTTTTTTAGCAGCCGCCTTGGGTTTGTCGTCGGATTTGGCCGCCGCTTTGCGGGCGCCCAGTTTCAGTTCGGTCACCTCGAGCCTGGTCAGCTCGGAGCGGTGGCCGGCGCGGCGGCGGTAGCCCTTCTTCGGCTTGTATTTGAAGACCTTGATCTTCGGCCCGCGCAGGTGCTCGGCGACGGTCGCCTCGACCTTCACCTTCTCCAGCTCCTTCGGCTCGGCGACCACCTCTTTGTCGCGGAACATCACGGCGCGGAGGGCGACCTTGTCACCCTCCTTGGCGCTGAGCCGGTCGACGAGCAGCGAGGTGCCCTTCTCGACCCGGTACTGCTTGCCACCGCTCTCTATGACTGCGTACGTGCTCATTCGTCCTTGTTGCCGTTGTTGGAGCCGGAGGAGTCTAGCGAGGCAACCGCCGCCGCTCGCTCCACCTGCTCGATCCGCACCAGCTTGCGCTTGCCGACGAACGGCCCGCCGCCGGTGACGCTGACGATGTAGGAGTCGATCCGGGCGACCGCGTCGTCGGCGTTGTACATGTGCGGCTCCTCGATCGTCACCAGCACCTCCTCGCCGACCTTGAACGGCAGCGCCCGCTCCTCGATCTCGGCCCGCGTGCCGGCCTCGACCAGCTCGAAGGTGTCGATCGCCAGCGCATCGCCGCCCTCGAAGTGGAACTGCTTGCCGGTTTCCTGCTCCAGCTCGGCGAGGCCGCTGTCGGAGTCGATCAGCTCCGCCGCGACCTTGGGGCTGACCCGCAGCAGATAAGCCTCCCCCTCGCCGGCGGCGATCTCCCGCATGTGGCGCAGCCCGTCGAGCGCCACCGTCTCGGCCGAGAGGACGACGCCCTCGCCGGCGCAGGTCGGGCAGGGGGCGGTGAGGATCTCGCGGACGCCGTCGGTGATGTTCTGACGGGTCATCTCGACCAGGCCCAGCGGCGAGACCTCGACCACGTAGCTCTTCGACTTGTCGGCGTCGAGCGCTTTGCGCAACGTTTTCAGGACTTTGTCGCGGTTTTTCGCCCGCGCCATGTCGATGAAGTCGATCACGATGATGCCGCCGATGTCGCGCAGCCGCAGCTGCCGCACGACCTCGTCCGCGGCCTCGGTATTGACCTTGGTGATCGTTTCCTCGAGGCCGCCTTTGCCCCGGCCCGTGAAGGAGCCGCTGTTGACGTCGATCACGGTCAGCGCCTCGGCGTAGTCGATGATCAGGTAGCCGCCGCCAGGCAGGTCGACGCGCCGATCCAGGGTCGACTCGATCTCCTTGTCGACGCCCCATTTCTCCAGCAGCGGCTTCTTGTCCTCGTAGGCCTCGACTTTCTCGACCAGCTCCGGCGCGGTGCGCTGGAAGAAGCCGGTCACCCGCTCCAGCTGCTTGGGCGAGTCGATGATCGCTTTTTCGAAGTCGATCAGGAAGACGTCGCGCAGGACCCGCACCGGCAGGTCGGCCTCCTGGAAGACGAGGCCCGGGGCCTTGGTCTTCTCGGTGCGCCGCTCCAGCACCTCGTAGAGGCGGTGCAAGTAGCCGACCTCCCGTACGAAGTCCGATTTTTTGGCGCCGTGCGCGGCGGTGCGGACGATCAGGCCGCCGGGCCCTTTGTAGGTGCGGTCGACCATCTTGCGCAGACGGTCGCGCTCGGAGGTCGAGAGTCGCCGGCTGACGCCGACGCCGCTTCCCTGCGGTGCGTAAACGAGGTAGCGGCCGGCAATCGAGATGTTCATCGAGACCCGCGCGCCCTTCGACTTCAGCGGGTCCTTGACCACCTGCACCATGATCTCCTGCCCGGGCTTGATCAGGTCGCCGATGCGGGGGCCTTTGCCGCGACCCCGCCGCGGCGCCTGCTCGCCGCTCGGCAGCACGATCTCGTCGACGTGCAGGAAGCCGTTGCGCTCGAGGCCGATGTCGACGAAGGCGGCCTCCATGCCGGGCAGGACGTTGTCGACCTTGCCCTTGTAGATGTTGCCGACGAGGGATCGTCGTCCGCGGCGCTCGATGTAGAGCTCCGCGACCTTGGGTTTGCCGCCTTTGGTCTTCGACTCGAGGACGGCGACTCGGGTCTCGCCGCGATCGGCGGACACCAGGATGGTTTTCTTCATTGATTCAGCTCAGTTCAGGTAGGTACGCGTGGCCCGGGCACCTTCTGGGCACTACCAGGCGAACCTGCCTCGCTGGCCGAGGCGCGCTTGCACGTGGATGCTCTCGAGGACGCCTATCGCGAGGAAGGTAGCGAGCACGGAGGATCCTCCGTAGCTCAGCAACGGCAGGGGAATGCCGGTTATCGGCATGATCCCCAGGTTCATCCCCACGTTGACGAAGACCTGGAACAGCAGCATGGCGGCGATGCCGCCTGCCACCAGGGTCCCGTAGGAGTTCTTCGAGAGCGTCACGATCCGCAGCGCCCGCCAGATCAGCAGGGCGTAAAGGGATAGGACTAGTGCGGCTCCCATGAACCCGTAGCGCTCACCGATCACCGCGAAGATGAAGTCGGTGTGCCGCTCGGGAACGAAGTCGAGCCGCGTCTGGGTGGCCCGATCGCCACGGCCGGTCACTTCACCGGAGCCGATCGCGATCTTGGCCTGGTTCTGCTGGTAGCCGGCGTCGCTGGGGTCCCCGCTGGGGTCCAGGAAGGAGGTTAGCCTCTCCTCCTGGTAGCCCTTCAGGATCGGCGCCCCCACGGTGGGAGCGGCGACGAGGACGATCGCGATTACGGCGACCAGAGCCGCGCCGATCGTCGCCAGGTGCGTCCAGCGGACGCCCCCGACGTACATCACGGCGAGCGTGATGACCGCGAACACCAGGGCGGTGCCGAGGTCGGGCTGCAGGAAAACGAGCGCAGCCGGGGCGAGGCCGAGGCAGAGGTAGCGCACCGTGCGCTGCCTCGCCGAGCCTCGCCGGGCGCCATCGATGACGAAGCCGGCAAGCGCCAGAACGAGCAGGAGCTTGCCCAGCTCCGATGGCTGGAAGCTGAAGAAGGGAAGGTCGAAGGCGCGCCGCGAGCCGCGCGCCGCGAATCCGAAGACGAAGACGAGCGAGATGCTGACGCAGAGGAAAGTGTAGATCCCGACCCGCAGCTCGCGGAAGCGCGAGTAGTCGATGCGGGAGAGCAAGTACATGCCAACCAGTCCGATTCCGGCGTAGATCGCCTGGCGATCGGCGAAATAGCCGGGGCTGCCGGGGACGTCGCGGACCGTAGCCTCGCTCAGCACGTAGACGCTGAAAACCGCCAGGGCGACAGAGGCCAGGGCCAGCGTCCCGTCCATGTAAGGCAGGCCGAGGCGCTCGGCGATGCTGGGGCGGGCGGTGAAGGCCTCGGGGCGGGCTTGGCGGGCGCGGGTCGCGTACATCGTTTACTCGATCGCCCCCCGGATTCGACCGGCTTGGCCTCTTTCTCGAAGTGCTCGGAGAGGATCTGCAATGCGGCCGGTGCCGCCGTGTCGGCGCCGAAGCCGCCTTCCTCGAAGGTCACCGCGACGACTATCTCTGGGTCCGGGTAGGGCGCAAGCACCACGTACCATGACTGATCGGCGTACGGGGGGCGCTCCGCGGTGCCGGTCTTGCCCGCAACCGGGATTGGGAAACCGCCGAAGACGCCGTAGGAGGTCCCGCTTCCGGACTGAGCGGCGTCGTGCAGGCCGGCGAGGATCGTTTGCCGCCACTCCAGGTCGATCTCAACGCTGCGAGCCGGCCGCGGCTCGATTTCCCGCAGCACCCGGCCGGCGGCGTCTTCGACCTGCATCGCGACGTGGGGCCGCGGCACGGTTCCGCCGTTGGCGATCGTCGCGTAGGCGACCGCCATCTGCAGCGGGTCGGCCTGCAGGTCGCCCTGGCCGACCGCGAGGTTGACGTTGTCGCCGGCCGACCACGGTCGTTCGGTCAGCTCTTCGCGGTAGAGCCGGTTGCGCCAGGCGGGCGTCGGCAACAGACCCGGCTGCTCACCGGGCAGGTCAATGCCGGTCTCGCGGCCGATCCCCAGATTGTGAGACCACTCCTGCAGCGCCGGGCTGCCGTTCATACGGTCGCCGAGGGTGTAGTAGAAGACGTCGGAGGAGACTTCGAGCGCCCGCTGCATCGAGAGCGAGCCGTAAGCGGCGCCGCCCGCGTTCTGGAAGGTGATGCCCCCGAGGGTGAAGGCGCCGTCGTCGTAGATCGGTTCGGTGGTCGTCGCGTTGCCGCTCGCCAGGGCGGCGACGGAGGTGATCGGCTTGAAGGTCGAGCCGGTCGGGTAGGCGCCGGCTATCGCCCGGTTGGTGAGGGGCGAGAGCACGGGGTCGCGGTACAGCTCGTCGACCTGGCTCTGGGTCAGCGGCTTGGTGAAGACCGCGGGGTCGAAGGTCGGGTTGGAGCCCATCGCCAGGATGGCGCCGTCGCGCACGTCCATCGCCACGTAGGCGCCGCGCAGGCCGGCGCCGCCGAGCGCCGCTTCGCCCGCTTCCTGCAGGCTGGTGTCGATCGTCAGCCGCAGGTTGTTGCCGGGCGCCGGTTCGACCACCTTCAGCTGCCCGTTCGGCGTCGGCCGTCCCAGCGAGTCGACCTGGATCCGGGTCGCTCCCGCACGGCCGCGCAGCACCTCGTCGTACTGGTACTCGACGCCGTCCTGGCCCACGGTGTCGCCGGGCTCGAGGTTGCGGTAGCGCCGTTCCTTCAGCTGTTCTTCGCTCACCTCGCCGACGTTGCCGAACAGGTGGGCGGCCAACGTTCCGTGGGGGTAGTCGCGGACGAACACCCGCCGCACCTCGACCCCCGGGAAGCGGTCCTGGTTCTCCTGCAGGTAGTAGACGAGGTAGCGGCCGACGTCGCGGCGTAGCGTCACCGGGGCGCTGGGGGCGAGGAGCAGCTCCTCGTGGATCGTTTTGCGGACCTTCGGCAGAGTGGTATTGGTCAGCGTGGCCAGGCGGGCCAGCTCGGCCCGTCGCTCGACCTCGTCGGCCGGCAGTTTGCGCGGGTTCAGCTGCAGGGCGAGGCTGGTGCGGTTGTCGACCAGCACCTCGCCGTCGCGGTCGAGGATGTCCCCTCGGGGCGCGACCACGCGGTACTCCCGGGTGCGGTTGTTGTTCGCCTCGGCCAGGTACTCCTCGCCGTTGACGACCTGCAGAGTCCAGAGGCGGAAGAAGAGGACCGCGAAGAGGGCGAGGGCGACGCCACCGAAGACAGCGATCCGCAGCGCCAGCCGGTTGCTCATCGCCGGGCCGCGTTCGTCTGAGCGCAGGTACATCTCCTACGCCCCCAGGACCTTTGGCGCTCGTCGCCGCCGCACCCGCGGCTCCTCGACCAGGGCCGGGCGCAGGGCTCGTTTGACGCCGAGGTAGATCGGCCAGCCGAGGAAGAAGGCGAAGATGCTCTTGAGGAGGATGTCGCGGACGATCAGCGGGCTGATCGGGGCGTCGACGCCGAGCATCAGCTGCACCGCGGCGTAGCCGAGCTCGGCGAGGAACGTGAAGCCCATGCAGAGCAACGGCGGGACCAGAGCGCTTCGGATCTCGAAGCGCTCGCGGAAGATGCCCGCCAGGTAGCCGACGCCGAGCAGTACCAGCGAAGAGCCGCCGAGATCGTCAGCGAGCAGGCCGTCGGCGAGCAGGCCGATCGAGAAGCCGGCGACGGCGCCGGTCATCGCGCCGCCCAGCAGGCCGAGAACGACGACGACCGCCGGCAATATGTCGGGGCTGACGTGGAAGAGGGTCACCCGCGAGAAGAAGGAGAGCTGCAGGAGCACTGCGAGCAGAGCGATCGCGGCGATGCGAATGAAGATCTTGGGAGTGACGATCACCCGCGCGCGCCTCCGGTCAGCACCTGCACGAAGTCGAGGTTGGCGAGGTCCGCGTAGGGACGCAGGTGGACCTGCTGGCTGGCCTCCTGCTCGACGATCGACGCTTCGGTCACCTCGCCGATCGGCAGCCCCGCCGGGTACAGCGAGGCGATTTCGCTGGCGCGCCAGCCGGCGGTGACGACCGCCTGTCCGGCGCCGATCTTCCTGGCGGAGACGATGAAGTCAAGGACGAGATCCTCGGGATCGCCGACGTCGGCCCTGACCACACCCTGGGCGCCCCCCGGCAGCACCTTGGCCGAGACGGCGCTGGTGTGGTCGGTGATCAACGTCACCTGCGCCGAGCCCGGCTGCACCGCGGCGACCCTGCCGACCAAGGCGCCGCCGCCGACCACCGGATCGTCGACCGCGACACCGTCGCCGCTGCCGAGGTCGATCGTGACCGCCGAGTGCCAAATGGTCGGTGAGCGGGCTATCACCCGCCCCGTCACCGGCTCGAAGGTCGAGAACTCGATCGCCGAGCTGCGGTCGAGCTCGAGCAGGTTGCGCAACTGCTCGTTCTCCTGCAGCGCCCCCTGGCCCGCAACCGCCTGCAGCCGCGCCCCCTCCAGTTCGGAGCGCAGGCGATCGTTCTCTCCGCGTGCCTCGAAAGTCTCGTCGAACCAGCCGACGAGGTCCCTCGCCGGCTTGAGGGCGCGGTCGGCCCCGTCCTGCAGGGGCCCGAAGACCGTGCCGATGCCGTTCTGCAGGCCACCGGAGCCCTGCCCGTAGGTGACAGTCAGCAGCAGGAACGAGCCAATGACGAGAAGAGTTAGAACCGCCCTACGGCGGCGTACTTGCTTGCGATACACAGAACAGCCTCAAGTCTCGAGATTGCGGGCGGCGGCTAGGCATAGCGCGCCGTCCCCGAGTTCATCTTGCTGGCGCGGTGGATGGCCTCGAACTCCTCCAGCGAGATGCCGGAGCCGACCGCCACGCACGTAAGCGGCGACTCTGCCAGTTGGCAGGGCATCTGGCACTCGTCGCGGAGGCGCTGTTCGAGTCCTTGCAGGAGCGCGCCGCCTCCAGCAAGGGTTATGCCGCGGTCCATGATGTCACCCGCCAGCTCCGGCGGGGTGCGGTCGAGGGTGTCCTTGACCGCGTCGACGATGTGGCCGATCGTCTCGTCGAGCGCCTCGCGCACCTCCGCCGAGCCGAGCGTGATCGTCTTCGGCAGGCCGGAGACGAGGTCGCGACCGCGGATCTCGACCTCGACCTCCTCCGGCAGCGGCGAAGCGGAGCCCGCCTCCAGCTTCACCTCCTCCGCGGTCTGGGTGCCGATCGCCAGTTTGTAGTGGTGTTTGCAGTGGTTGACGATCGCCTCGTCGAGCTCGTCGCCGCCGACCCTGATCGACTGCGAGACGACGATCCCACCTAGGGAGATCACCGCCACCTCGGTGGTGCCGCCGCCGACGTCGACGATCAGCGAGCCGGTCGGCTCGGCGACCGGCAGGCCGGCGCCGATCGCCGCCGCCATCGGCTCCTCGATCAGGAAGGCCTTGCGGGCGCCGGCCGAGAGGCAGGCCTCCTCGACCGCCCGCTTCTCCACCCCGGTCACCCCCGAGGGCACGCAGACGACCACGCGCGGATGGGCGAAGCGGTTGGAGTGAACCTGCTTGATGAAGTGGCGCAGCATCTGCTCGGTGACGTCGAAGTCGGCAATCACGCCGTCCTTGAGCGGGCGGATCGCGGTGATCGTCCCCGGCGTGCGGCCGAGCATCCGCTTCGCTTCGACCCCCACGGCGTGGACCTGCCCGTTGCGGGAGTCGATCGCGACCACGGAGGGCTCGGAGAGCACGATGCCGCGACCGCGAACGTAGACGAGGGTGTTGGCGGTGCCGAGGTCGACGGCCATGTCGCGGCCGCCGAGTCCGGTGAGATAGCTGAATACGCCCATGAAGGAGTGGAGCTTCCGAGAATCATCCCAGAAGCAGCAAAAATGCCTCGGAACTCAGTTCGACTCGAACAACTCGGGCGCCAGCTCGACCAGGAGGCCGACCGGCAGGCCGACCACGTTGGAGACGCTGCCCTCGAGCCGAGCGACGAGCGTGGAGCCGAGCGTCTGGATCGCGTAGCCGCCCGAGCGCCCGCGCCACTCGCCGAACTCCACATAACGCTCCTTCGCGCCTTCGTCCAGCTCCTTGAAGACGACGGTGGTCCGTTCCAGGCCGCTGCGCTCCTCGCCGCCAGCGAGGACGGCGAGCCCGCTCAGCACCTCGTGCGCCCGGCCCGAGAGCCGGTCCAGGTACTCGCGCGCCTCGGTCTCGTCGGCGGGCTTCCCCAGTGCCTTCCCGTCGAGGACGACGTCGGTGTCGCAGGCGATGACCAACCCGTCGGGCTCCACCGCCCTCGCCTTGCGCCGGGCGTTCTCCAGCACCTCGACCTCGGGGTCTCCCCCGGTCAGCTCCTCGACGCCCGAGACGACGACCTCGAACTCCAGGCCCAGCTTCCGCAGGATCTCGCTTCGCTGCGGCGAGCCGGAAGCGAGGACTACGTTCAAGGCAGCTCTGGGAACCAGATGCCGATCTCGCGCTCGGCCGACTCGTCGGAGTCCGAGCCGTGGACCATGTTGAAGGTCATCTCGAGCGCGAAGTCGCCGCGGATCGAGCCGGGCGTCGCCTCGACGGGATTGGTCGCGCCGATCGTCTGACGGGCGGCGGCGACAGCTTCGGTGCCCTCCAGCACCATCGCCACCAAGGTGCCGCCGGTGATGAACTCGACCAGCTCGCCGAAGAAGGGCTTCTCGGAGTGCTCAGCGTAGTGCTCGTTGGCGACCCCCCCATCGGCCTGCATCGTCTTCAGCGCCGCGATCCGCAGTCCCTTGCGCTCGAAGCGGGCGAGCACCTCGCCGGTCAGGGCCCGCTCGAAGGCGTCAGGCTTGACGAGGATCAGCGTCCGGCTCACGGCTGGGGCTCCTTTGCGGTCGTTTCGGTTGCGAAGGCTCTTTCGGTTCTTTGGCCTCGTCGGTGGGCGCTTTCCGCCGTGGTGGGGCTTTGCGGCGACGCTGCGGCCGCTCGCGCTCCGACAGCGGCGTTTCGCAATGGGGGCAGAGCGACCAGCGCGGGTCGACCGGCTTGCCGCAGCTCGAGCAAGGGTCCTTGAGCCGACGCTGGCACTGCGGGCAGCGCAGGTAGGACTTCTCGATCGGGTAGCCGCAGCCCTGGCAGGTCAGCTCTTCGAGCTGGCGCACCCGCAGCTCCGCCGCCTTGATCTCCAGCTCGCGTTCGTGCGCGTCCTCGAGGAACTCGGGCGGGCGCACGATCGCGTAGACGGCGGTGCCGAGGTAGGGGATGAAGGAGGCGAGCGTCGCGCAGCCGACCAGGAACGGGTCGGAGATGCGGCGCTTGGCGTCGAGGTAGGTGTAGACGATCAGCGCCAGCCAGACCACCACGAGCATGAGCGCGAGGAGGTTAACGACCAAGTTGAGGCCGTCGTTGCTGATGCCGAAGATCGCTAGTGCCATAACTGAAAGGGCCCGCCGAGGGACGGTGAGTCTACTTCGCCGCCTGCCGCGCGAACCCTGTCCGCGAAATCCAGTTCGCGTTTAGAGGAACAGCCTTCCGAACAGATAGCCCAACCCGAAGAAGATCAGGATCACCGCGGCGACGACCGCAGCGACCAGCGCCATCATCGAGAGCAGTTCAGATCCGGCGCTGCGGTCCACGTTGGAATCCTCGCATACGGTCACTTGCCGAGAGCGACGCGGGCCGGCGCCAGCGCGTAGTGCGAGCCGGCGACGAGAAGGACGCCACCGAGTTCGATGGCAAGCGTGCGGGCGCGCCGCACTGCCGCCTCGAAGTCAGGCTCGACCTCCGCAGCGATGCCGGTCTCCTCACAGGCGCGGGCCAGCTCGGCAGCCTCCAAGGCCGGGCGGCCCGCAGAAGGCGACGAGGTCTGCGTTGAGCCCCTGACAGGGGCCGAATGCAGACCTCGTGCCGGAAGCTCCGTGCAGACGGCAAACTCAAGTGCCGGGGCTAGGGCCCTGGCAATCGCCGCGACATCCTTGTCGCCGAGGATCGCCAGGCAGGCGACGACGGGGCGACCGGCGGCGATTTCGGGCAACGCCTCGGCGAGCGCGGCGGCGCCGTCGGGGTTGTGCGCGGCGTCGAGGAAGGCAGGCGGCTCGTCGGCGACCCGTTCGAGCCGACCCGGGACCTCGACGTCGGCGGCGGCTGTGGCAACGACCTCCGGGTCGAGCGCCGTTTCGAGAAAGGCCTCGGCGGCAGCGCAGGCGACGGCGAAGTTGCGCCGCTGGAAGGGGCCGGCGAGGCGCAGCTCCACGTCGGGGCCGGGATCCTCCGGCGCAACGATCAGCTCTGCGCCGCGCTCGCGCGCCGTCTCCTCGGCCAGGGCGGCAACCGTCGGACTGACCCGACCCAGCACCAGGGTCGAGTGGTCGCGCAGGACGGCCAGCTTCTCGGCCGCAATCTCCTCCTCGGTCTCACCCAGCCACTGCGTGTGGTCGAGCCCGACCGAGGTCAGCACCGTTACCCGCGAGGGGATCGTGTTGGTCGCGTCGAGCCGCCCCCCCAGCCCCGCCTCGATCGCCGCCGCTTCCACGCCGGCCGCCGCCAGGGCCACGAAGGAGGCGGCTGTCGCCAGCTCGAACTGGGTCACCGCCTCGCCCTCTTCGAGCGAGCGGTTGACGACGGTGGCGGCCTTGGCGGCGCGCTCGACCGCGGCCACGAAGGCGGCGCCGGCGATCTCCTCGCCTTCGATCAAGACCCGCTCGGACCAGCGCTCGAAATGAGGCGAGACACAGGCCGCGGTCCTGACGCCGTGCGCCTGCAGCAGCGCCGCGGTCATCCGCGTCACCGACGACTTGCCGTTGGTGCCGACGACGTGGATCGAGGCGAAGCGGTGCTGGGGAAGCCCGAGCAGGGTCGAGAGCTTGTGCATCCGCTCCAGCCCCAACCGCCAGCCGATCGGCTCGAGCGAGTCGAGGTACGCCTCGGCGTCTATTCGGCCAGCTCCTCCAGCTCGGCGCTGTAGCGAGCGAGCTTCTCGCGCTCCTCCTCGACCACCTCGGTGGGCGCCCGGGCGACGAAGCTCTCGTTGGCCAGTTTGCCCTCCGCTCGCGCGACCTCGGAGCTCAGCTCCTCGCGCCGTGCCGCGAGGCGGGTGGCGACCGCCTCGGCGTCGATCTCGCCGCTGGCGAGGATCTTGACGGCGCCGACCGAGGCGACCGGATCGCCGCCGTCCTCGCCGAAGGCGAAGCGGGCGAGGCGGCCGACGAACTCGCGCGGCTCGGCTCCCTCGGCCCGAGCCGGCAGGACGCTTGCCGCCGGCGCCTCGACCAGATCGCGCCAGGCCCGCAGGCGTCGGGTCAGCTCGATCCCTTCCTGCACCTCGGCCTCGGCCTCGGGGTCGAGCAGCGACCCCTCGGCCGCGGGAAAGGAGTGCACCGCCAAATGGCCGTGACGGGCCGGGTGGTAGCTCCAGATCTCCTCGGTGACGAAGGGCATGATCGGGTGCAGCAGCGCCAGCACCCGCTCCAGCGTCCAGAGCAGCGTCGCCGAGACCTCGGCCTCGCCCTCGTAGAGGCGCGGCTTGACGATCTCCAGGTACCAGTCGCAGAGCTCGGACCAGAAGAACGAGTAGGCCGCGGCGGCGGCGTGGGCGAAGTCGTACTCCTCCAACTTGGCGCTGACCGAGGCGATCGTCCCCTCCAGCCGCGAGAGGACCCAGCGGTCCTCGGCGTGCAGCGGGCGCGGCGCCGGCTCGACCTCGGCGGCGTTCAAGAGGATCAGCCGGCTTGCGTTCCAGAGCTTGTTGGCCAGGTCCCGCCCCTGCTGGACCTTGGCGTCGGAGTAGCGCACGTCCTGGGTCGAGGACATCGCCAGCAGGCCGAAGCGCAGGGCGTCGGCGCCGTGCTGGTCGATCTCCTCCAGCGGGTCGATGCCGGTGCCGAGGCTCTTCGACATGCGCCGCCCGTCGCGCGCCTGGATCACCGAGTGGACGTAGACGTCGCGGAAGGGGACATCGCCGGGGAACTCGATGCCGGTCATGATCATCCGCGCCACCCAGAGGAAGAGGATCTCCCGCGCGGTGGTGAGAAAGCTGGTCGGGTAGAAGGCGCGCAGCTCCGGCGTGTCGTCGGGCCAGCCCAGGGTCGCGAAGGGCCAGATCGCCGAGCTGAACCAGGTGTCGAGCACGTCCTCCTCCTGGCGCAGCGGGCCCTCGCAGGCGCCGCAGCGCTCGGGCGCCTGCTCGGCGACGATCGTCTCCTCGCAAG
Organism: uncultured Solirubrobacterales bacterium; assembly: GCA_963703235.1. Taxonomy (GTDB): domain Bacteria; phylum Actinomycetota; class Thermoleophilia; order Solirubrobacterales; family 70-9; genus VRUE01. Next base: position 1,173,265 of record OY969802.1, read on the forward strand.
CTTCGCAGTACCAGACGGGGATCCGGTGCCCCCACCAGAGCTGGCGCGAGATGCACCAGGGACGAATCTCCCGCATCCATTCGAGGTAGACGCGCTTCCACTGCGGCGGCGTTATCCGCACCTGGTCGCGCTCGACCGCCTCGATCGCCGGCGCCGCCAGCTCGTCCATGCGGCAGAACCACTGCAGCGAGATCAGCGGCTCGATCCGCTCGCCGGAGCGGTGCGAGAAGGGGACCGAGTGGACGTAGGGCTCCTCGGCGCGCAGCCGGCCCTCCTCGCGCAGGGCGGCGACGACCGCCGACTGCGCCTCGGCCGCGGTCATTCCCGCAAAGCGCTCCCCCGCCTCTTCGCTCATGCGCCCGTCGGGGCCGATCGCGCCGATCTCCTCGAGCCCGTGCCTGCGGCCGATCTCGAAGTCGTTCGGATCGTGCCCCGGCGTGATCTTCAGCGCGCCGGTGCCGAACTCGGGGTCGACGTGGTCGTCGGCGACGATCGGCAGCCGGCGCCCGACCAGCGGCAGGATCGCGTGCTGGCCGACCAGGTCGGCGTAGCGCTCGTCGTCGGGATTGACCGCGACCGCGGTGTCGGCCAGCATCGTCTCCGGGCGGACGGTGGCGACGGTGAGGACACGGTCGGAACCCTCGACCGCGTAGTCGATCGAGTAGAGGGTGTCCTCGACCTCGCGGTTCTCGACCTCGAGGTCGGAGATCGCCGAGTGCGAGCCCGGGTCCCAGTTGACCATGTAGTTGTCGCGGTAGATGTAGCCCTTGTCGTAGAGCCGCTTGAAGACCCGGTAGACGGCGCGCACGTAGTCCTCGTCGAGGGTGAAGCGCTCGCGCTCGTAGTCGCAGGAGGCGCCGATCCGCTTGTACTGCTCGACGATCCGCGAGCCGTACTCCTCTTTCCAGGCCCAGACCCGCTCGACGAAGGCCTCGCGGCCGAGCTCCTGGCGCGACTTGCCCTCGGCCCGCAGCTCTTTCTCGACCACCGCCTGGGTCGCGATCCCGGCGTGGTCGGTGCCGAGGATCCAAAGCGCCTTGCGTCCGCGCATCCGGTTCATCCGGACGAGCGCATCCTGCATCGAGCCGTTGAGGGCGTGCCCCATGTGGAGGGCGCCGGTCACGTTGGGCGGCGGGATCGCCACCGAGAAGTTCTCCTCCGGCATGCCCTCGGCGTCGGGGTGGAAGTAGCCGCCCTCGATCCACTCGGCGAAGATCCGCGCCTCGACCTCAGTGGGTTCGTACCGGGTCTGCTTCTCTAGGGCGTCGCGGCGCTCGTCGGGCATCGAGCGCCGAGTGTAGTTACGCGGATTCCTCCGCCGGCTCCTCGTCCGCCGCGCCGATGTCCTGGTGCGCTGCCTCGGTGACCAGGGTCGGCCTGCGGCCCTGGGCGATCGTCTCCCGGGTGACGACGCACTTGGTGACGTCGCGGCGCGAGGGCAGCTCGAACTGGACGTCGAGCAGGGTCTCCTCGAGGATCGAGCGCAGGCCGCGGGCGCCGGTCTCGCGCTCGAGCGCCTTGTCGGCGATCGCCTCGAGGCTGTCCTCGGCGAAGACCAGCTCGATGTCGTCGAACTCGAAGAAGCGCTGGAACTGGCGGGTCAGAGCGTGTTTCGGCTCGGTCAGGATCGTGATCAGGTCGTCGCGGGTGAGCTGGTGGATCGCGGCAACGACCGGCAGGCGGCCGATGAACTCCGGGATCAACCCGTACTCGATCAAGTCCTCGGGCAGCACCTGCTCGAACCACTCCCCCATGTCCTTGGTCTCGCGTGAGGAGATCGCGGCGCCGAAGCCTACGCCGCGGTCGCCGACCCGGCGCTCGATCACCTTCGGCAGCTCGGCGAAGGAGCCGCCGCAGACGAAGAGGATGTTGGTCGTGTCGATCGTCAGGAACTCCTGGTGGGGATGCTTGCGGCCGCCCTGCGGCGGCACCGATGCGGTCGTCCCCTCGAGGATCTTCAAGAGCGCCTGCTGCACGCCTTCGCCGGAGACGTCGCGGGTGATCGACGGGTTGTCGGCTTTGCGCGCGATCTTGTCGATCTCGTCGATGTAGATGATTCCCGTCTCCGCCTTCTTGACGTCGTAATCGGCGGCCTGGATCAGCTTCAGGAGGATGTTCTCGACGTCCTCGCCGACGTAGCCGGCCTCGGTCAGGGCGGTGGCGTCGGCGATCGCGAAGGGCACGTTGAGGATCCGCGCCAGGGTCTGGGCGAGCAGCGTCTTGCCGCAGCCGGTCGGCCCCAGCAGCAGGATGTTCGACTTCTGCAGCTCGACTTCGGGGTCGTCGCCCTCGGAGGACATCTGGACCCGCTTGTAGTGGTTGTAGACGGCAACCGAGAGGGCTCGCTTGGCCGCCTCCTGGCCGACCACGTACTCCTGCAGGACCTCGTGGATCTCGCGCGGTTTGGGCAGGTTCTCGAGTTCGACGCCGCCGCCCTGCGGGGCAAGCTCCTCGTCGATGATCTCGTTGCAGAGGTCGATGCACTCGTCGCAGATGTAGACGCCGGGGCCTGCGATGAGCTTCTTGACCTGACGCTGCGACTTGCCGCAGAAACTGCAGAGGAGCTGCTCGTTGGAGTCGGTGGGGCGTGCCAGCGGGAATCCCTCCTTGCGGGGCGGTAGTTGCCTACCGGCGTCGCGTCCCACAGCTTAGAGGGGACTGCAACCCGGCCCTGTCGGTTCGGTCGTTTACTTCGAGACGGGCGGAGTCCCTTCCTGCGGGCGACTACTTGCGGCGCGCGGCGACCCGGTCGCGGTCCGCTCCGCCCGGCGCGCTACCGTCGCCTGGATGCCCGCCGAGGTCCATGTCGAGCCGATTTCCGCCGACCGGCTGAAGGCGCTGCTGCCCCTGATCGCCGCCTACCAGCGCTTCTACGAGGTCGAGGACATAGACGAGGAGCGCAACCGGGCCTTCTTCGCCCGCTTCGTCGCCCCCAGCGAGGACGGAGTGCTGCTCGGCGCCTGGCGCGACGGCGAGCTGGCCGGCTACGCCTGCCTCTACTGGCACTTCACCTCACTGGCGCCGGCCGAGACGGTGCTGATGAACGACCTCTACGTCGCCGAGCGGTCCCGCGGCCAGGGAGTCGGCCGCGCCCTGATCGAGGCCAGCGCCGCGGTGGCGCGCGAACGCGGCGCCCACCGCCTCGAGTGGGCGACGCAGCCGTCGAACCTCACGGCCCAGCGCCTCTACGACAGGACCGGCGCCGAGCGCAGCGAGTGGGTCGAGTACGAGCTGCCGCTCGACGACCCTAGCCAGTAGGGACCGGACTCAGGCGGCTTCGGCCGGCGGAGGAAGCCGGTCGATCACCCGGAGCAGCGCTTCGCGTTGCGCCTTCTGTTCCTTGGTGACTTCTTCCAGACGCGAGACGATCGCGTCGGTGCGGCGCGCCTGCTCCGCGTTGAACTCCTCGTTGCGACGCAACAGCCTCTGCACGACCTTCTCGCTGCGGCGATTCTGGTCACGGATGAAGATTTTGAGGTCGTCCGCCTGCGCCTCGTGTCGGTCGAGGGCGGCGGTGACGCGCTCCATGACTTCCTCGTGCTTCGCGAACGCCTGTTCATGGCTCGCCATCGCTTTCCCATGCTGTTCCATCGCGCGTTCGTGCTGAGCAAACGCCTTTTCATGCTCCTCGAACGCTTTTTCGTGCTGCTCGAACGCTTTTTCGTGCTGCTCGAAGACCTTGTCGTGTTGATCGAACCTCGCCATCAAGCGCGCGAACGCCGCAGCGTGACGATCGGCCGCCTCGCGGTTGAGCTCCATCAGCTCCTCGCCGCGCTCCATGGGGCGCTCCAGCCGTGCAGACAATCCCCTTCGCCGCATACCGGAATTCTGCCAGGCCGTTCTCGCACGAGTGGCGCGCGGTTTGTGCCAATTCTCAAAAATCTGTGTGGCGGTCCCAGCGACGGAGGAGGGGCTCGGGGTCGATCGGGTGGCCGTGGGCGCGGATCTCGAAATGGAGGTGGCAGCCGACGGTGCGGGCGTTGCCGGTTGCGCCGAAGCTGCCGATAGCGCCCCGTGCCCAGTGCGCGCCCTGAATGGGAAAGACATGGTCGTGGTACCCCGTGCCTCCGCTGGGCCGGGCATGGGCGGATGAAATGAGGAGAAAGGCGACGCCGAGAGCAAGCAGGCTGGCGCGGACGCCGATGCTCAGTGGTGCTCGATGACGCGGTCGACGATGTTGTACTCCTTCGCCTCCTCCGCGCTCATGAAGTAGTCCCGCTCGGTGTCCTTGGTGACCTTGTCGAAGGGCTGCTTCGTGTGTTTGGCGAGGATCTCGTCGAGGCGGCGGCGCACGTCGATGATCTCTTTGGCGTGGATCTCGATGTCGGTCGCCTGGCCTTCGAAGCCGGAGGAGACCTGGTGGATCAGGATCTTCGAGTTCGGCAGCGCCATCCGCTTGCCGTCGGCGCCGCCGGCCAGCAGCAGCGCCCCCATGCTCATCGCGATGCCGACGCAGATCGTCTGCACTTCCGGCTTGATGAACTGCATCGTGTCGTAGATCGCCAGGCCGGCGTAGACGGAGCCGCCGGGCGAGTTGACGTAGAGGCTGATGTCCTTGTCCGGATCCTCGGACTCCAGGTGCAGGAGCTGGGCGACGATCAGGTTGGCGATTTCCTCGGTCACCGGGGTGCCGAGGAAGACGATCCGCTCGCCCAGCAGGCGCGAGTAGATGTCGAAGGCGCGCTCGCCGCGCGAGGTCTGCTCGACCACCATCGGAACCAGAGGGCTCATCGCCGCGCACTCTATAGAAGCCGCCCGGCGGGCTCGCGGGCTCGCGCTCAGCCGCTCGGCGTGGCGACGGTGGCGCCGTCGCCGCCAGCGGCCTTGACCAGGTACATCGCCCGGTCGGCGGCGGCCAGCAGCTCCTTTTCGCCCGGCCGTCCGTACTCGTCGAACAGCGCCACGCCGACGCTGATCTCCAACTGCACCTCGCTGTCGTCGATGCTCAGCGTCGACTCCCGCACGGTCCTCGCAAGCCGCTCGGCGGCGGCCTGCGCACCGCGCTCGTCGACCTCCGGCAGCAGGACCACGAACTCATCCCCACCGAACCTGGCGAGGACGGCCTCCGGATCCGTCGTCGCCCTCGGGTCGGTGGGATCGGAGGGAGCGGGAAGGTCCGGGTTGCGGGCGATCGTGTCGCTGCCGCGCAGGTTGTCGCGCAGCAGCGCAGCCACCCGGCACAGCGCCCGGTCGCCGGCGGCGTGGCCCAGTGTGTCGTTGACCTGCTTGAAGCGGTCGACGTCGATCGCCAGCAGCGCCCCACCGCTGCCGTAGCGCCGCGTGTAGGCAAGCTGGCGCCGCAACTCTTCCTCGAACCGGCGGCGGTTGAAAAGGCCGGTGAGGGAGTCCTGGTGGGAGAGGCGTTCCAGCTCCCCCTCGAGCGCTTTGCGGTCGGTGATGTCGCGCGTGACGCCATAGATGATCTTCTCCTCGGGGAGAGGCAGCGACGTCCACTCCAGCCAGTGGACCTCGCCCTCCTTGCCGAGGTAGCGATTCTGGAACTGGACGGTCTTGATCCCCTCGGCTAGGGCAGCCGCCTCTTCTTCGGTCCGCTTGCGGTCGTCCGGGTGCACGAAGTCGAGGAACTGGTGGCCGACCATGTCGGCCTCGCTGTAACCGAGGATTCGCTCGAAGGCCGGGTTGACGGATGTGAAGTTGCCCTCAAAGTCCGCGGTGCTGATCATGTCCAGCGAGAGGTCGAAGTGGCGGGCACTCTCTGCCTTGAGGGCCCGGAGGCTGGTGGCGAAGTGACCCGTCAGGCCACCAACAAAGAGGTAGACCAGCGCCCTGTTGGCGTAGCCGAACACCGTCGTTGGGGCGTCGTCGATCAACGCACCCAGCGATGAGAGGCCGAAAGCCACCAAGCCGGCGGTCAGCCCACCCCGCTTGCCGAACGCGATCGCCGCCACGACCACCGGGATGACGTAGAGGAAGCTGAACGCGTCGCCCAAGGTGCCGAAGGTCACGCGGGCAACGAAGATCGACGCAAAGAGCAAGGCGGCCGCGGCGGCGGCGGCGCGGCGGCGTTCGATCAGCATTGTCAGCGACGGCACGGCCATTCTCTACCAAGTTTTCGGCACGGCGACAACAAGGTTGAGCCCTGCAATACGACTTCCGACTAGGGGTCGCTCCCAGGCGTCCAGAGACCGCCAGCGGCCTCTCGCTCCTTCTCCGGGGTCCAGATCTTCTCCCGCGCCTCGGCTTGCTCGACCGGGATCGGCTTCGCCTCCTCGGCGACCAGGTCGATCGCCTTGCGGAAGCGGATGTCCTCGCGGATCATCGCGTCGCGACCGCTCTCCTGCAGGCGCTTCAGCAGTTTCTCGGGCGTGGTGCGCTCGTGCTCTGCGGGGTGGGCCAGAGCCTCCACCATCTCCTCCTCGGAGACCTCGATTCCCTCTGCCTCGGCGATCGTTGCCAGCACCGCCTCGCGCTTCAGCTCCCGCTCGACGTCGGGGCGCGACTCCTCCAGCACCTCCTCGCGGGTTTTCCCCTGCATCTGCAGGTAGGCGTCGGGGCTCATGCCCCGCGCCGCAAGCTGACGCTCGACCCGCTCCCAGCGCTCGCCGGCGCGGGCGCTGACGAGATCGTCGGGCAGCTCGACGGTCGCGGCGTCGGCAGCGGCGTCGACGGCGGCAAGACGGAAATCCTGCTCGACTCGCTCCTCCATCACCTTGGCGACCCGATCGCCGATGTCGGCCCGAAGCTCCTCGAGGCTGTCGAACTCCGAGGCCTCGCTGGCGAAGTCGTCGTCGAGCTCGGGCAGGACCTTCTCCCGCACCTCCTTGACCTCGACCTTGAAGACCGCGTCGGCGCCGGCCAGCTGCTCGGCCCGGTAATCGGCCGGGAAGCTGACCTCGACCTGACGGGTCTCCCCCGCGTTCGTCCCGACCAGCTGCTCCTCGAAACCCTCGATCAGCTGGTTCCCGCCCAACTCAAGCAGGTAGTCGGTCGCGGTGCCGCCCTCGAAGGCTTTGCCGTCGACAAGGCCCTCGAAGTCGATCAGCAGGACGTCGCCGGTCGCCGCCACCCGCTCGACCGGCTCCAGCCTGGCAAAGCCCCCCTGCATCCGCTCGAGCTCGCGGTCGACGATCTCGCCAGGCGCCTCGGGCTCGGGCCGACCCACCTCCAGCCCCTTGTACTCGCCGAGCCTGGCTGTCGGCCGCACGCCGATCTCGAACTTGAAGCCGAGCGGCTCCCCCTCGGCCTCCGGCGTCGAGACGATCTCGATGCCGGGATCGCCGATCGGCGCGATCCCAGAGCCGAGCAGGGCGCGCTCGTACCACTCGGGCAGCGCCTCGCGGATCGCCTCCTCGAGGACCGGGCCGTAGCCGAGCCGCTGGATCACCAGCGAGGGCGGCGCCTTGCCCTTGCGGAAGCCGGGCATTTTCATCTCCCGGGCGAGGGCGCGAGCAGCGCGTTGCACGGCGCGGTCGACGTCGGCCGCTGCTACCTCGACCTCGACCTTGACGCGGGAGCCGGGAAGCTCTGAGATGGTGGGCTGCATCGGGTCGCTGACCCTAGAGGATCGGATTGGCAAGCGATTCTCGCCGCAGCCGACTTTTCCCCCACCAGAGTGGGGTCAAAGTCGGCTGCGGCGCAGCAAGCCGCGACGGACGGCGACGCCGAAGTCGATCGCAAAGGCGAGGCCCCGCCCGAGCGGGCCGGTCACCAGCCAGGCCTTCGGCCTGCCGAGGGGGTCGCGCCGTCTGCTCATCGTCGCCTCGCCTCACTCATCGTTCGCGTATTCCAGCAGGGACTCGTCGACAAGCCACTCGACCGGTGCACGGTCGTCGGTGTAGACATCGCCACCAGGCAGCCGTGGCGCCAACGCCGATGCGGCCTCCAGCGCCTGCGTCCGCAGCGCCTGCGGCAGCGAGTCGGCCCGCCGCCGCAGGCGCTGTGCCGAGAGCGGTCCCTGGGCGGCCACCAGCAGCGTGTTGGTCGACTCGATCGGGTAGCGCAGAACGCGCCGGAAGGCAGTCGCCATCGTCCGCCCCAGCACCCGCTCCAGCTCCTCGCCTCCCTCCGGGTGGCCGACGTTGACGATCGCGATCCCGCCCGGCGCCAGCCGATCGGCGGCCAGCTCGAAGAACTCGCGGGTCGCCAGGTAGAAGGGGATGTAGGGCTGCCGGTAGGCGTCGACCATGATCGCGTCGTAGCCGCCCTCGGAGCGCTCCAGCCAGGGTCGGGCGTCCTCGGCGAAGACCTCCATGCGGGGGTTGCGGAGGTCGAAGAAGCGGCGCCCCAGCTCGGTCAGCTCGGCGTCGATCTCGACCGCGTCGACGGCGGTGCCGGGGAAGAAGCGGCCGAAGGAGCGGGCGACCGTGCCGGCGGCGTTGCCGAGGATCGCGATCCGGGCCGGCGGCCGGGACCGCGCCGCGAAGGGCAGGACGAGGTGGCCGTCCCAGTAGTCGCCGGTCAGGTAGCTGCCCGGCCGGTAGAGCGAGTGGACCGCCTGGCCCTCGTTCAGCTCGAGGACGCGGGCGCCGTCGAGGCGTTCGACGACGCGGGCGTACTGGTGCGTCGTCTCGGCCTCGTAGAGGACGCGGCCGGTATCGGCGGCCTTGATCGTCCCGACCGGCGCCGCGATCGCCAGGGCGAGGACGGCGGGGAGCGCGGCGAAGCGCCAGCCCAACCCGGTTACCGCAACCAGCGCCAGGGCCAGGGCGAAGACGAGAAAGGTGCGCTGCGTGCCCAGCAGTGGGATCAACAGCAGCGCCGCCAGCATCGTCCCCAGCAGCGAGCCCGCGGTCGAGATCGCGTAGAGCCTTCCGACCACCTCGCCGGAGCGACGCACGTCGGCGACCGCGAGGCGGACCGCCCATGGCGCGGCGGCGCCGAGCAGCGTCACCGGCGCCGCGACCAGGACCAGCACCCCGAACAGCGAGCCGGCGAAGCCGCCGACCGAGACGGTGTCGAAGGCGTCGACCGAGAAGCCGAGGAAGGGTCGCGAGGCGAAGGGGATGGCGGCGATCAGCAGCGCTGCACCGAGGACCAGCAGGCAGAGGCCGCGCAGGTGCGGGTGGCGATCCGCGTAGCGACCGCCGAGCCAGTAGCCGACCGAGAGGGCGACGAGGACGACGCCGATCGTGTTCGCCCAGACGATCGTCGAGGCGCCGAAGTAGGGCGCCAGCAGCCGCGCCGCGGCGATCTCGGCGCCGAGGCTGGCGGCGCCGACGACGAAGACGAGCGCCGCCAGCAGCAGCGGCCGCTCAGGCTGGCTCGTGCTCGCGCTCATCGCCGGCGGCGCTCAGCCGCTCCTCCAGCAGCGCCCCGTGGCCGGCGGCGACCGCGCGCTGGGCGCGGTCCTCGTCGAGCGGCACGCCACGCTCGCGGGCGAGGTCGAGCAGCCGCTGCTTCTCGGTCCCTTCGCGGGCGACCTCGAAGAAGACCCAGGCGAGGAGGCCGAGGACGAGGAAGGTGCCCTCGACCATCATGATCGTGCCGGCCGTGCTCTGGTCGGCGAGCGGCGAGATCCCCCAGAAGCGCTCGCCCGGTTCGTAGATCGGGTAGAGCACCGTCCCCGACCACATCAGGACGTTGCCGAGGATGGCACCGGTGAAGCGGACAGCGATCACGTAGCCGACCTTCCAGGCGGCGCTGAACCATTGCGGCTTCGGCAGCGGGCCGAAGACCGGCATCCACATCAGGCAACCGAAGAAGAGAAAGGTGGCGTGCTCGAGCGCGTGGACCGGCGCCGCCCCGTAGGCGTCCTGGTAGAGCGCCGGCAGGTGCCAGAGGAAGAGGTTGAAGGCCCAGAGGGGCAGCGCCACCGCCGGGTGGGCGAGGAACTGGAGGCGGTTGAAGAGGCGGATCGCGAGGATCGGCTGCAGCAGCGATTTGGTCAGGCCCAGGACCAGCAGCAGCGAGGCGAGGTCGCCGATCAGCAGGTGCTCGCCCATGTGGGCTATCACCAGCTCCTCGGACATGTGGCCGAGCGGACCGAAGAGGGCCGCGGCGATCGTCGCCAGGCCCGCTCCGAAACAGACCTGGCGCCAGGCCGCGATCGGCCGCCCGTCCCAGGCGAGGACCGTCGCCCGGTGCCAGTAGAGGATGCCGGCCACGGTCAGCGGAATCACCTCCAGCGGCACGAAGGAGCCGGCGACATGGGCGAGCGAAACGGTCACGCTGGTAGCTTGGCACCTCCCGTGAGCGCCGCCGACCAACGCTTCCCGCCGATCGGCAGCTACGGCTTCCTCTCCGACTGCCACACCGGCGCCCTGGTCTCCTTCGAAGGCGCGGTCGAGTGGCTCTGCCTCCCCCGCTTCGACTCGCCCAGCGCCTTCGCCGCCCTGCTCGACCGCGGCGGCGGCCACTTCAGGCTGGCGCCGCGCGGAGTCGTCGTCCCGATCAGCCGCCGCTACGAGCCCGGAACGCTGGTGCTTGAGACGACCTGGGTCACCGACACCGGTTGGGTCGTGATCCACGACCTCTTGACGGTCGGCGAGTGGGCCGAGGAGGGCGGCGACGGTCGGCCAAAAACCGAACACGAGTCAGACCACTCGCTGCTGCGGCTGATGACCTGTGTCGACGGCGAGGTCGAGATGGAGATGGAGTGCCTGCCGCGCTTCGCCTACGGCGCCGAGGCGGGGCGCTGGGGCGGCGGCGACCTGGGCGAGGCGGTGGCCCGTGGCGACGGAGTCGAGCTACGGATGACCACCGACATGGACCTGACGATCGAGGACGACGCCGCGCGCGGCACGATGAGGCTGCGCGAGAACGAGACCGGCTTCTGCGCGATCGCCTGGGGGGAGGGCGACCTGGGCGGGCCGCGCAGCGCGCCGGAGGCGCTGGAGCGCCTCGACTCGACCGAAGAGTTCTGGCGCCGCTGGCTTCGCGACGGCGACTTCCCGGACCACCCCTGGCGCATCCACCTGCAGCGCTCGGCCCTCGTCCTCAAGGGGCTCACCTACGCCCCCACCGGCGCCATCGTCGCGGCGCCGACGACCTCGCTGCCGGAGACGCCGGGTGGGGAACGCAACTGGGACTACCGCTACAGCTGGATCCGCGACTCGACCTTCAGCCTCTGGGCCCTGCACACGCTCGGCTTCGACCAGGAGGCGCGCGACTTCATGCGCTTCATCGTCAGCGTCTGCCGCGAGGACCCCAACCTGCAGATCATGTATGGGATCGGCGGCGAGAAGCAGCTGAGCGAGCGCACCCTCGACCACCTCCACGGCTACGGGGGCGCCCGTCCGGTGCGGGTCGGCAACGGCGCCTTCGACCAGCGCCAGAACGACGTCTGGGGGGCGCTGCTGGACTCGATCTACCTGCACGAGAAAGCGCTGCGCGGAACGGGTACGCCGGCCGATCGAAAACTGATCCGCGAACAGGTCGAGGCCGCGATCGCCGCCTGGCCCGATCCCGACCAGGGAATCTGGGAGTCGCGGGGCGAGCCGAAGCACTACGTCTCCTCGAAGCTGATGATCTGGGTCGCGGTCGACCGCGGCGCCCGCCTCGCCCGCCTCATCGGGGTCGACGACATCGCGGCGGAGTGGGAGGCGACCGCGGAGTGCATGCACGCCGAGATCCTCGAGCGCGGCGTGCGCGACGGGGTCTTCCGCCAGCACTACGAGACCGACGCCCTCGACGCCTCGATCCTGCTGCTGCCGCTGCTCCGCTTCCTCCGACCCGACGACCCGCGCCTGCGCGCCACCGTCGAGGCGATCGCGTCCGAGCTGACCCACGACGGCCTCGTCCTCCGCTACAAGGTCGAGGAGACCGACGACGGTCTGCAGGGCGAGGAGGGCACCTTTCTGATCTGCTCCTTCTGGCTCGTCTCGGCGCTCTCGGAGATCGGCGAGGCGAAGCGGGCGCGAATCCTCTGCGAACGGCTGCTCGAGTCCTCGGGCTGGCTCGACCTCTACGCCGAGGAGCTGGACGCCCGCAGCGGCCGCCACCTCGGCAACTTCCCCCAGGCCTTCACCCACCTCGCCCTGATCAACGCCGTCTCGCACGTGATCGCCGACGAGCAGCGCGAGGACGGCGGCACGACCGCCGTCTTCAGCGAGATGGGCGGCGTCCACGAGGACGCCTGAGGGGCCTGTCTCCTTAGAGGCGTGCCCGGGATAGGTCCCAAGTCCGCAGACAGTACATTTCGCTCCAGCCAAGAGGGGGGAGAGTCTTCTCCCCACGCGACTTATGTAGAGGGCGATGGACGAACGGGACGACATTCGCACGACGGCCGGCGAGGACACGCGAACCGAGGCGGCGGTCCTGCGCTGGCTGCTGGCGCTGCATCCGGCGCAGATCGCATTCGATGAGGTGCTGCGCGCGGTCTGCGAGGACCCGGACGACTTCGCGCAGCGCGACGCGGTCGAGCGCGCAGTCCGCGATCTGACGACCGCCGGGCTCCTGCACCGCAACGGCGAGCTCGTCGTCCCGAGCCGAGCCGCGCTGCGCTTCGACGAGCTGGAACGCGTCTGATGGCCCCGCCCGTGGCGGTCAGCTCGGCACGAGTTATACTCTCGGTATGACTCATAAGGTCGGCGCCAAAGGACAGGTGGTGATCCCCAAAACGATCCGCGAGCAGATCGGGATCGGGCCCGGCGACGAGGTCGTCTTCGAGCCCGAAGGTGAGGAAGTGAGAATCCGCCGAGCCGGGAATGATCCTGAGTCGAGGCGAAAGCGGATCGAATCTTTGCGGGGCATCTTCGCCAACGTGCCTGGCTTCTCCACCGAGGCTTTAGAGGCGGATCGGCGACAGGAACGCGAGCGCGAGGAACGGAAGGACAGGGAACGAGATGCCCGGAGGCCTCGCTGACCATCGTCCTCGATGCCTGGGCCCTGGTGGCGTTCTTGGACGGTGAGGAGCCGGCCGTGAGCAAAGTCGAACTCGCACTCACCAAGGGAAATTCGGCGGCATGCTCAATCAATCTCGGGGAGGTGCTTTACCGGCAGATCCGAACGGTCGGTCTCTCATCTGCGAAAGAGGGGATCGCCATCCTGCTGGAGGACATCACGCTGATGGATCCCGACTGGAATCTGGTTGCCACAGCGGCAGAGGTCAAGGCACGCGGAGGGCTCTCCTACGCCGACGCCTTCTGTGTCGCAACGGCTCAGCGTCTCGAGAGCCCGCTGTGGACGGGCGACCCCGAGATCGTCGAACGAGCGAGCGAGCTGGGCTGCGAGGTTGCCGACTTGCGGGGTTAGTAGCACCGCGGCGGCAAGCACGCCTCTAGCCGAACGCGATGACGCTGCGGATACCGTCCTGGGCCTCCATCAGCTCGAAACCGCGGTTGACCTCGTCGAGGGACAGGCGGTGGGAGATGAAGGGCTCGACGTCGATCTCGCCGGCCAGGCAGCGGTCGATCAGCCGCGGAACCTGGTCGCGCCCCTTGACGCCGCCGAACGAGGAGCCGGCGACGCGGCGGCCGGTGATCAGGAAACGGGGGACGATGTCGAGGGTCTCCCCCTTGCCCGCTACGCCGGCGACCGTGCACAGTCCCCAAGCCATGCGCGCGGCTTCGACCGCCTGGCGCATCACGGCAACGCTGCCGGTCGCCTCGAAGGTGTAGTCGGCGCCGAAGCCGCCGGTCATCTCGAGGATCTCCTCGACGGTGCTCTCGCCGCCTGCGAGGACGTCGGTCGCACCCTGGCCGCGAGCCAGCTCGAGCCGGTCCGGCGATAGGTCGACGCAGACGATCCGCTCGGCGCCCTGCAGCCGGCAGCCGGCGACCGCCCCCAATCCGACCATCCCCGCCCCGAAGACGACGCAGGTGCTGCCGGGCTCCACCGCCGCGGTGACAATCGCCGCGCCGAGACCGGTCGAGAGGCCGCAGGCGAAGAGGCAGGCGTGCTCGAACGGCGCCTCGGGGTTCACTTTCGCCAGGGCGATCTCCGGCATCACCGTGTACTCGGCGAAAGTCGAGCAGCCCATGAAGTGGCGGATCCCGTCGCCCTCGCGCGAGATGCGGGTGGTGCCGTCGGGGAGGAAGCCCTTGTTCTGCTGCTCGCGGATCGCAAGGCAGAGGTTGGTCCGCGGGTCGAGGCAGTGGACGCACTCGCCGCACTGGGGCGAGAAGAGAGTGACGACATGGTCGCCCACCGAGAGCGAGGCGACGTCCGGGCCGACCCGTTCGACGACGCCGGCGCCCTCGTGGCCGAGCACGGTCGGCGCGTAGCCCGAGGGGTCGGCGCCGGAGGCGGTATAGAGATCGGTGTGGCAGACGCCGCAGGCGTGGAGGCGGACGAGCACCTCGCCGGCCTGGGGCTCGGCCAGCTCGACCTCCTGGACCGCGAGCGGCTGCCCGAACTCCTCGAGCACCGCGGCGCGCATCTTCACGAGGTCGTCAACCGCCCTTGAACCGGGCGGCTTCCTCGGAGCCGCCGGTGGCGTCGCCCTCGCTGTAGGAGTGCGCCCCGGCGCCCGCCAGCGTGCCGCCGTCGACGATCAGGTACTCCTCGCGGATCGGGCGCCCCTCGAACCAGCACTCGAGGATCTCGCGCGCTCCCGCCGCGTAGCGAGCCTGGGCCGAGAGGCTGGTGCCGGAGGTGTGTGGGGTCATGCCGTGGTGGGGCATCGAGCGCCAGGGGTGATCCTTGGGCGGCGGCTGGGGAAACCAGACGTCGCCGGCGTAGCCGGCCAGCTGGCCGCTCGCGCACGCCTCGGCGACGGCATCGCGGTCGCAGATCTTGCCGCGCGCGGTGTTGATCAGATACGAGCCCCGTTTCATCCTCGCGAGCATCTCCGCGTCGAACATGTTCTCGGTCTCGGGGTGCAGCGGCGCGTTGATCGTGACCACGTCGCACGCTTCCACCAGCGACTCCGCCGTGGGATGGAAGGTGACGCCCAGCTCCTCCTCGACCTCGGCCGGCAGGCGGTGCCGGTCGGTGTAGTGCAGGCCGACCTCGAACGGCGCCAGCCGGCGCAACACCGCCGAGCCGATGCGGCCGGCGGCGACCGTCCCGACCTGCATGCCCTCCAGGTCGTAGGAGCGGGACACGCAGTCGGCGATGTTCCAGCCGCCGTCGACGACCCACTGGTAGGAGGGGATGTAGTTGCGGACCAGCGCCAGGATCATCATCACCACGTGCTCGGCGACGCTGATGCTGTTGGAGTAGGTCACCTCGGCGACCGTCAGGCCGCGCTCGATCGCCGCCTGCAGGTCGACGTGGTCGGAGCCGATCCCGGCCGTCAGCGCCAGCTTCAGGTTAGGCGCCTTGGCGATCCGCTCCGCGGTCAGATAAGCGGGCCAGAACGGCTGCGAGATGACGACCTCCGCCTCGGGCAGCCCGCGCTCGAAGACCGAGTCGGGGCCGTCCTTGTCGGCGGTGACGATCAGGCGGTGCCCACGCTGCTCGAGGAACTCGCGCAGGCCCAGCTCCCCCGAGACGCTGCCGACCAGCTCGCCGGGCCTGAAACCGAGTGCCTCGGGCGTCGGCGTGCTCTGGCCGTCGTGGTAGCGCGCGATCGTCGGCACCTCGTCGCGGGCGTACGCAGGCGGATAGCCGTCGACCGGGTCGTCGTAGAGCACGCAGAGGACGGTCGCCATCGCTAGACCGCCCTCTCACCTATCAGGCTCTGCGCGCACTCGACGATCGTCTCCTCGGCCGGGCGAGGCGACCAGCCGAGCAGGGACCTGGCCTTCTCGCTCGACATCTCGACCCTCCTGCCGAGCTGGCCGACGATCGAGCGGACGCTGGGATCGAAGATCGCCATCCCGCGCACGAGGAGGTCGGGGACAGACCGCTTCGGCACCTTCGCCGCGGCCGGCCCGAGGCGGCCGCGCAGCACCTCGGCGACCTCCGACATCCAGAGGAACCGGTTCACCGCGATGAAGCGCTCCCCGCCCGCCTCGGCGGCGGTCATCGCCTCGATCTGCAGATCGGCGACGTCGCGGACGTCGACGATGCTGTATCCGAGCCGCGGCGTCCCCGGCAGCCCCTTCAGCAGCCGCTCGATCAGCTCGAGCGAGAAAGAGCGATCGTCGCCTAGCACCGGACCGAGGATGGCGCCGGGATTGACGACCGCCAGCTTCTCGACCTCTCCCCGCTCCTCGACGAGGTCCCACGCCGCGCGCTCGGCAATCGTCTTGGACCGCGTGTACGGGGTCAGCTTGGGGTTGGCGGCGTCGGTCCAGTCCTCCTCGGTGAGCGGCCTCGACGAACGACTCGTGCTGCCGCCAACCGCGGCCACCGAGGAGGTGATGACGACGCGCTCGACCCCCGCGTCGAGACCCGCCTTCAGCACCCGCAGCGTCCCCTCCCGCGCCGGCACGATCAGCTCGTCGGGGTCCTTCGGCTGCACCGCCGGAAACGGCGAGGCGACGTGGAGGACGTAGTCGCTTCCCCCCACGGCCTGCTCCCAGCCCTCGTCCCCGCCCAGATCCGCGGCCAGCACCGAGAGGTCCTCGCCGGCGTCGACCTGCGACCCGACCTTGGCGCGCACCTCGGGCTCTCGTGAGAGGTCGCGCACGGTCGTGCGCACCCGGTAGCCGCGCCGCAGCAGCTCGACCACGCACCAGCCGCCGAGGTACCCGGAGCCGCCGGTGACGAGGACCGTCTTCACTGGGCGAACCGGTAGTCGTCGAGGTTGAAGTGGGCGCTGCGCCAGGCCACCTCGGGCGTGGTCGCCGAGCGGAACGGCACGTCGCCATGGGAGTCGAAGTAGTAGCTGTTGGCCGTCGCGCAGCTGTCCTGGAAGAACACCTGGCGGTCGCGGCGGGACAGCATCGTCTCGAAGTAGCGCCGGTTCGCCTCGCGGGTGACCTCGACCGAGGTCGAGCCGGTGCTGCGAGCGCGGCGCAGGCAGCGGACGATATGACGCGACTGGCTCTCGATCAGGGTGAAGTAGCTGGCGCCATTGAAGCCGTAGGGGCCGAGGATCATGAACATGTTCGGGAAGCCGGGGACGCTCACGCCCTCGTAGGCCTGAAACCGGTTCTCGTCCCACCACTGCGCGAGTTCGACCCCATCGCTGCCGTGGACGGTGAACGCCGGCATGTTGCCCCTGTCGAAGACCTGGAAGCCGGTCGCGAGGATGAGCACGTCGACGCCGTGCTCGTTGCCGTCCACAGTGCGGACGCCAGCGGGGACGATCGCCTCAATCGGGTTCGTCTCGAGCTGGACGTTGGAGCGGTTGAACGACGCCAGGTAATCGTTCGAGAAGCTCGGACGCTTGCAGCCGAGCCCGTAGCGCGGCGTCAGCTTCTCCCGCAACGCCGGATCGCGGACCTGGCGGCGCAGATGCCGCAGCCCGATCCGTTCGGCCCCGGTGGCGACGGGGACGACACCGTGGAAATGCGCCGGCAGCGGGAAGTTGAGCTCGACGTAGGCCTGGCTCAGGGCACGCGCCGTTGCTTGCGCCCCAGGGACGCGGCCGAGCAGCCTGCGGGCTCGCGGTCCGATCCGTCCGTCGGGCTTGGGCAGGCACCAGATCGGGGTGCGCTGCAACACGACCAGCTTCTCGACTTCCGCTGCGATCGAGGGGATGACCTGGACGGCGGAGGCGCCGGTGCCGACGATCGCCACCGTGCGCCCGCGCAGGTCCTCCTCGTGGTCCCAGCGCGCGGTGTGCATCGTCGACCCGGCGAACGTCTCGAGCCCCGGGATGTCGGGCGGCTTCGGCTGGGTGAAGACGCCGGTCGCGCCGACCAGGAACCGCGCGGTGACCGTCGACCCGTCGGCGGCGCTCAGGCGCCAGAGGCGATGCTCGACGTCGAACGCGGCGCCGGCGATCTTCGTCCCGAAGCGGATCCGGGAGCGCAGGTCGTAGGCGTCGACGCAGTGCTCGGCGTAGGCCTTCAGCTCCCGGCCGGGCGCGTAGACGCGCGACCAGTCGTCGCGCTGCTCGAAGGAGAACTGGTAGCTGAACGAGGGAATGTCGACGGCGACACCGGGATACGTGTTCCAGTGCCAGGTGCCGCCAACGCCGTCGCCCGCCTCGAGCACGACCCAGTCGCGGAACCCCGCCTCGTCGAGCTTGATCGCCGTGCCGATCCCGGAGAACCCGGCGCCGATGATCGCGACGTCGTGGTCGGGCTGCATGTCGCTCTCAGGGGTCATCGCTTGCCTTCGTTCGTCCAAAACTACTGACCGGCGGCGTGATCAGCGCGACCGGCACCGTCAAACCGGCGGCGCGGCGCAGGGTCGCGATGCGACGGCCGGGTTGGACGGCGTCGCGTATCTCACTCACTCGATCCCCGAGCGAGGCGACGGTCGCGTCCAGGTCGGGGGCGACGAAGGCGAGGCCCCAAAAGAACGCGGGTCGGTCTCCTCCGGTCCCCTCGATCGCCTCCTCTGGAGCCTGCACGACCTCGAGGATGACCTCGTCGAGCCGGAAGAAGGCCTGGCGGGGAGCACCCGCCGGCGTCGGCTCCTCGCGGATGCGTCGCAGGTCGAGACCGGCGGCTTGAAGCGCAGCGACGGTGCGGTCGAGGTCCGAGCTGATCGCGACCACGTGGTCGAGCGCGGTGACGCCGTTGGGATGCGCCGGCATCTCGCCAGGCGGCGGCCGATCCGACCGCACGGTCGGCAGCCCGTCCAGCGCGGTGACCTCGACCTCGCGAAGCGACCAGCCGGTGAGCCCTCTCCCCGCCCCGTCGGCCGTCAGCCGAATCCGCGTATCCCCGATGACGCACACCTCGCCGTCGACGTGGAACCCGCAGGCCCGCCAGGACTCTGGCTCGTCCGCCACCGCCAGCGCGTCGACCGTCGGATTCAAGGAACCAGCCTAGTTGCGCCCCCGCTCTCGAGGTCGAGGAGCGCCTGCTTTCGCCGTAGGCCACCGCCGTATCCGGTCAGGGAGCCATCGGCGCCGATCACCCGGTGGCAGGGCACCAGGATCGGGGTCGGGGTTCGGCCGATCGCCGCACCGACGAGTCGCGCGCGCTTGTAGGGCTCGAGGCCGTCCGGATAGAAGGACTCGTCGATTCGCCCGGCCAGTTCGCCGTAGGTGGTCGTGGCGCCATATGGAATCTCCAGCAACTGCTCCCAGACGAGCTTTTGCAAGGGAGAGCCGCGCAGATCGAGGTCGAGGTCGAAGGCCTTGCGCTCAGCGGCGAAGTAGGCCCCGAGCTGGTCGACCACCTCCGGCATCGGACGATGCGCGGTCTTCCCCAAGTGCAGCGAGCGCCCGGGGAAATGGACGTTCCTCACCCCGCTCGGGCCCGCGATCACGGTCAGCGGTCCCAGCGGGCTCTGGTAGATCGTCCATGCCACCTCCTCCATAGAACGACCGGTGGCGTCGGAGTGTGAGGCCGGGGCCACGTCTAGGAGGGATTAGCGAAACTCCCCACGCCGCTCTGGGCGTGGGATCGCTCGGGTGGCTGATTCGCGGATACCTCGCTTTCGGGCGAGGTTTACCCCTCGACCTCGGCGGCGGGGAAAAACTTCAAGCAGACTGCCTGCTCGTTTCGCAGACGCAGCGGCTTCAACTGACTCTTCGTGTATCGACTCAGATGAGCCCGCAGTTCATCCTCCGTTCCCCCGGCGAGGACGCGGTGAATTTCGTCGCGCTCGATCAGGAGCGAATCCGCTATTGCGTTGAGCGCGTAAGGGCGCTGCTGAGCCGGATGATTGTCGACCTGGATCGGGACACCGCACTTGTGACCGTCCGAAGAGGTGACCTCAACACGGAACATCATCCCGTGCCGGACCTGTTTTCCCGCATCCCCCGTTAGACGAGAGACGGCTGCGAGACAGAAGCTGGTTTCGAGGGGCGCCAATTGCGAAGAGAATGCTCGCCACGTTGCCGGAGTCGATCGAAGTTAATGCTGACGATACTTTCGCGCCGCTTTGCCTCCCGGCGCTCCAGCTCCTTGTAGATCTCAAGAAAGCGGGGGGCCATTTTAAGGAACATCTCATTCTCGTTGTCACTGATGGTCTCCAGCCCGCTCAGATAACTCCATAGATCCTCGGCCTTTTCGACAAACTGGTCAACTGCTTTCTGGAAATCAGCGTCACCAGAGGTGACATCGAAATCCAGGCTGCGGAGGACGTGGATGCCGTTTTCTTCCCAATGCTCGGCAAACGAGACGATCGTGTCGAACGCGACGATGCACCCGTACTCGGGCGATGCCTCGGTCAGAGGCTCGGCGCTTGATCGGGTCGGAGAGTCCATCTTGGGCGATTTAGGCTGCCGTTTCAGGCGGCAGCCTAATGGCGTTTATCGCTAACCAAGCGGGACTATACAGGTTCCCGGCGGCGCCTCTGAACCCTCCATTTCAGCCGCTCTAAGAGATTAGAGCGCGATCCAACTCCTTTAATGACTAACCAGCCCTTAGATTGGGAGTTTTTCCCCATTCCAGAGCGGTTTTCTGTCCGATCTGAACAGTAGGGCGGTCTCGACTCAGCGAAGCGGCGCTAAGACTTTCGCTAGTCGTTTCAGTCATCCCGGCGCAGCTCGGCGAGCGTGCTGCCGCCGATCGCCGAGCGCGGTCGTTCGGCGGTGACATCCGAGCCCGGCTGCGCGTGCTCGTCGCGGCGCTTGATCAGCAGCCACTGGGGCTTCGCGCCGGGGCGGGTGCGCTGCAGGGCGAATCCGCCGCGGAGCTTCTCTCCGTGCAGGACGAACACGGCGTGGCCGCGCTCGAGCGCCTCCGGCCAGGCCACCCGGCCGCCCTGCTCGTAGGTCCCGCGGTCCCAGACGATCGCGTGGCCGCCGTCGATCTCGCCCTCGAAGTCGTTGTGGGCGATCGAGTGATCGGCGACCTCCACGGCGAGGCGCTTTACCGCAGGGTCCATCGAGGGCCCCTTCGGGACCGCCCAGGAGCGCATCACGCCCGCCACCTCCAAGCGAAGGTCGAAGTGGTGGGCGGTGGCGGCGTGCTCCTGGACCACGAAGACGCCGGCGCTGACGCCGCGGATGGCGAACTGCTCGTGCCCCTCGACCTTGACGCGCTCGACCTCAACCCCGGCGACCCGTGCACCCGGCGGGCCCTCGCCCAGGAACGCCACCAGCTCCTCAACCGCCCGCTGGGTCCCCTCGGCATGGACGAGCACCCCGCCGTCCCCCGCATTGCGCACCCAGCCCATCGCGTTCAGCCGCTGCGCCTGTCGCACCGTCGCGTCGCGGTATCCGACGCCCTGCACCATGCCGCGCACAGCCGCGCGCACCGCCGCCGTGTCCGCATCCGCTCGCTCAGTCACGGAAGAGGCGGCTAGCCCGCCGACAGCGTCGGCTCGGCCTCCGGATCGCCGTGAGAGACGTTCCCTCGCGGCGCCTGACGACTCGCCCAGATCTCGAGCGCTCGCATCAGCGGCGGCAGGTCGGGCAGGTCGGCGAGGAGCTCGAGCAGCTCCTCCGCATCGCTGCTGGTGAGCTTGAACTGCTCACGGGCGAAGGCGAGGAGGAACTCCGGCGCAGCCTCGCCCTCCTCGTCGTTCATGTGCTCGATCGCACGGCGAACGAGACCGTGCATTTGAGCGCTGAGGACCGCATCGTGGGAGTAGTCGAGCTCACCCGGCCGGGCGGCGCGCAGCAGAGCAGCCTGGAGCACGCCGTCGTTGAAGCGCGCGAAGTTGGCGGGCGAGAGGACGGTCCGGTTGTGCTCGTGCTGCACCAGAGCGCTGCCGTCGGGCTCGACCGATCGCAGCTGGTGCAGGATCGCCAGCACGGTCACGTAGACGTCGGCCTGAGTGCCGCCCTCGAAGGCGGTCTTGGAGAGAGTGCGCCAGTAGACGAATCCTTTGCGCAGCCCGAGCCGATTCGCGGCGTCAAACGAGAGCTGCCCCGCTTTGACCGGTGGCAGGAACAGCTCGTCGACCAGGCCACTGCCCCGATCCGCCGCGGCGGCGGCGATTTCCGCCCGGCGGGCGTCGATCTGGTCGATCGCCTCGGAGTCGACCTGGCCGTCCCCGGTCGAGCGCCCCTCGAGCAGCTTGCGAACCTCGAGCAGGAATCTCCGCTCGCTCTCCCACGGCGAGGGTTCGACACCGTGCTCTCCGGGCAGGAAGGCGGTGGCGACCGTGATGAAAGGGTGCGCGCGCGGACGGCGGCCATAGGTGAGGTTCGAGTCGACACGTTCGAGATCGGCGCTCGAGCGGGTCCGGGCCACCCCGACCAGGTAGACGATCGAATCGACATTCGAGACGTTCCGCAGGAACTGGCTGACGCCCAGCAACGTCCGGCCCGAGGACATCGCGCCGGCGACGACCATGACCGAGCCGGAGACCCCCTCCAACGAGACCTCGCCCCGGAGCACCGCCTCGGCATTGACGACCAACGCCTCGTCGAGGGTGCGTTTGCTCTCCTCGTTGAAGTGAGCGACCACGGACTCCGCCAGTGCCCGGGAAGAGGGATGGTCGACATACACGACCCTGGACAGCGAGGCGGGCACGGTGGTCCTGAGGCGGCGCACCAGTGCTTTGGCGAAGGGGCCGTCCTGGTGCGTCACGGCATCCTGCAGGCGAACGTATACCTCGCGAGGGCGCCCGCCCCTCGGCGAACCGCCGTGGCATCGCAGGACCCTCGATCCGACGGTGGCCTCGAGAAACTCCGCAAGCCACTCGGGAGCGTCGCTGGCCTTGAGCACGATGTCGGATATGTTGGGATTCGCCGGCAGGAACTGGTCGCCGCTGATCCGAATCGTGGTCGAGCCGCGACGGCACAGTTCGCATTCCTCGAGCCGCTTGAAGCTCAACGGCGGTTGCTCGCCCGGCTGCTCGCCGCGTTGGGTCAGGTCGCAGAGGATGCGGGCGCTGCCCCTGGGCTTTGGACCGCAGTAGAAGAGGGTGACGATGCGCTCGGCCTGGAGATAGTCGTTCTCCATCATTTCCTCTTCCAGACCCCCGGACGTCGTCGCCGAGATGAGGCAGAGGGCATGGTCGGGAACGAACTCGAAATTGTGCAGGCCGTCGTAGGAGGAGAAGCTGTCGATCGTCGGCGGGACCAGATCCGGATCGAACACCCGGCGCAAGTCGATCAGCGCGTAGGCGACGCTGCTGATGCTCGCGGTGTCGACGAACATTCGACGCAGCCCCTCGGGCCACCACTTGAGGATCCCCATCGCGATGAAGGCAACCTCGGCCGAATGGAGGAGGACGTTGCCGGTGCGGATGAAGCCCTGCGTGTGCTTGCCGGAGGGGTTGACGTAGTGCGAGCCCGGAGCGGCGCGAAGCATGCCCTTTCGCTCGCGGAAGATCTGGCAGAGACCCTGGCGCAGCAGGGCCGCGGCGAATGCCCCGTCGCCGGCCTCCGGCAAATCTCCCCGAGGAGCGCGCAGGTCGCCCTCGGCGGTGAAGAGAAGCGGGTGCACCGGCGGGGTGTCGATCCAGCGCGTGAAGGCCGGGAGCGCATCGGCCACGTCCTGGCTCGCGGCCGCGGCCTCGATCTCTTCGCGGGCGGGCTCCGGACCGAGCAGCAAGAGCCGGCTCGGCGGCGGCGACCGTTCCAGATGTCGGCGCAGAGCCTCGATCAAGAGGTCGACGTCGACCCGCGTCCCGCCGGTGAAGGCGACGACGTCGACCGGCCCAGCCTCACCCGGGTTCGGCTCGAGGTCGAAGAGAAAGAAGTCAGAGGGCCGTTTGGTTTGGGTCATGGCCAATCGGCAGGAGCGCAGTGAAGAAGCTCCCCGTCGCCGGTGCGTTTTCGGTTACACCTCCGAGGCCGGCACTCCAATCGAGCAGATAGGGCTCGTCGGCGTCGGCTTCGGGGTCGTAGGGCATTGCGACGAAGTCCCGGTAGAGGCTGAGACGCCCGGTTCTCAGCCAGAGAAACGCAGAAAGATCGGTCAGGTCTTTGCAGACCTTGTGCAGACCGACGCCCTGCGCGTCTTCGGTGGAGGAGGTCACGTGTTTGCGCAGACATTCCCGCAGCGTCGACAGCTCGGCGCCGACGTCGGGATCGGCGCGCTCGGGGTGCTTGACGAGCAGGCGCCGGGAGGCGACGCCCGGTCCGCTGTCGAAGACGGTCAATTCGACGAAGCGTCGCCGGCCGTCGCGCGGCGCCAGCGAAGGGTGGCTGAAGAAGTCGCGCAGGGCCGGCTGGTCCTTGACCATGCCCAGCTCGAGCGCGGCGTCGACGTTGTGGCGCTCGACTCGCACCCCCCTGGCCGAGGATTCCGGCGGATAGGGGATTTCCACCGCATCGCTGCGAGCCCATTCGTGCGTGTTCTTGAACAGCTCGTAGAGCGTGCTGGAAAGGCCGCCGACGCCGGCGAAGGCGCCACCTCCCCCGATACCCGCATTGAGGCGCTCCTGAATCTGCTGGGCGAGGCTCCCGAAGCCCTCGCGACCGAGCAGCTCCGGATCGCGCGCGAGATTCGCCGGGCGATCCCGGTACAGCAGGGGGGGCGCCTCGTAGGCGGAGTCGTCCAAGCACATCGCGAAGGTCTTCCCCCCCTTGCGCAGGGTGGTGCCGCTGCGGTCCATCCGCGCGAAGCGCTCGCGCAGAATCGGAGCGGCGAGCGGCGTCAGGTCCCGAATGCCTCGACGCGCACGGACGTCTCCGGCAAGAGCAGCCGCGAGCATCGCGTGATCCGCTTTGAGGGCACGCTCCAGGGTGACCTGCGCCCGCTCGTCCCCATCGTCCTCCTGAACGTGGAGCCGCAAGCGGCCGTCGGGACAGTGCCGCGCCCAGGTGACGAGGAGCTGCATGTAGGCGGCGCTGGCCGCGAACGATTTCTGTTTGAGGCTGTTGGGCAGCAGGATGTCCGCGTCACGCGGCGCCGAGACGATGCGGGCCACCAGGGCCTCCATCTCGGCAATCGAGCTCCGTCCCCGCAGCTCGATCACAGTTCTTTCCTTTGCCGCCTTCACCCACCGTCCCCCAATCGGAGCGGGTCAACATACTCGAAGAGTTTCTCTCGCGCCGCGCGAGGATTCCTCAGGGCGACCGTGACGAAGGCCTCCGGTCGAGTCGCGTCAGCGCCTCGTGCGCCGTCCGCTCACGTCGGGGGTCCGTCGTTGCGAGCCGCTCGGACTCCTACCAGCGCGCGAAGGGCCCGTTCGAGTTCGCTCGTCTCGCCGAGCGAGATGCGCACGTGCCCCGGGTACCCCATGTCCCCGGTGTCGCGAATCGCGATCGCGTGCTCCTCGCGCAGCGCCCGCGTGACCGCGGCGGGGTCCCCAACCGCAACGGCGACGAAGTTGGTCGCCGAGTCGTGAACCCGGAACCCCTCCTCGCGGAGCGCGCCGGTGAGCCACTGGCGCTTGCGAGTCGTCTCAGCCCGCACCCGCTCGATGCAAGCGGGGTCTTCCAGGGCGGCGAGCGCGGCGACCTGACCGAAGCGGTTGACACGAAAGGGCAGAACCCGTTGCGCCACCCGCAGGGCGGCGACGTCGGCGCCGCATCCGATCGCATAGCCGACCCGCACCCCCGCCAGGCCGTAGGCCTTGGAGAAGGTCCGCAGGGCGACGGCGCGACCGCTCGACGCCGCCAGTGGGGTGACCGACGCCGTGCCCTCCGGCGCGAACTCCATGTAGGCCTCGTCCACCACCAGCGGCACGCCCGCGCCAGCCGCGGCGCCGACGATCTCCTCGAGCTCGTCCTGCGCAAGCGCGACCCCGCTCGGATTGTGTGGGGTGCAGAGGAAGGCGATCCCCGAGCCGGGGATGGACCGGGCGAACGAGCCCGCGTCGACCCGACCGTCGACCAACGGCACCTCGCGAAAGCCACGACGCGAGATCTCGAGCGCGAAGCGATGGCCCGAAAAGGTGCCGGCGCTGATCGTCCCCGGGCGGGAGAGATCGCCGAGGGCCAAGGCGGACAAGAGGATCAGCTCGTCGCTTCCGTTGCCGACCGCGACGTTGTCCGGATCGACGGCCCAGTGCCCGGCCAGCGCCGAGACGAGAGCATCGCAATCGGGATCGGGGTAGAGGTTCGTCGCGGCCATCTCGGCCGCCATCGCCGGCAGGCACTTCGCCGACGCGACGCTGCTCTCGCTGAGATGAAGCCGTGTGAGGCTCACTTGGAAGCGTTGGAATCTACTTTTTCGAGCAAAATCCGTGCTCGCCGCACGACGACCTCGGCGCCGGCGGTCCGGCATCCGGTGCGCTGAATCGTGCGCGCCAGGCGCACGGTCTCCGCCGGCAGCAGACCCCGCCTGGAGAGCGAAGCGCGCGAGTGCGGCGCGATCGCGAGCTCGAAACCGAGCAGGTCGCGCTTCGCTTCGCCCAGTCTGTTGGTGTGCTCCGGGGCGCATAGTCCGGCATCCCTCAGCGCCCGCACCGCGGCCGTCAGGTGGCCGCCGAGCAGGTGGGCCTCGGCCAGAGTCGTGGTGTGCTCGCAGCGCCGCTTGCGATTGATCACGGTCGTCGTCTCGAGCGCCCGCCGCGCCGCCCTGGCCGCGGCGCGGAAGCGGCCCCGCGCCAGCTCCACCTCCGCCAGCAGCGCCCAGGCGTCGGCGATCTCGTCGTGGCCCGAGGCAGCGACGAGCGCCAGCACCTCGTCGACCGATCGCCCGGCCTCGCTCATCGCCCCGCTGAGCACGGCGCACTCGGCGAGGCCGCATTCGGAGGTGAAGCGGCGGTCCACGTAGCCGAGGCTGCAGGCGAGCTCATGCGCCTCGGCGAGCGCCGGACGGGCGCGAGCGATCTCCATCAGACCGAGGCGGCCGATCCCGGTCGCCTCGACCGCATCGAGGAGCGCCTCCAGCTCGCCGCGACGCCGAAACACCGCCGCGGCCCGCCGCAGGCTCCGCATCCCGCAGCGCGGACGGCCGGCCCAGATCTCCGTCCGGCCCATCCACGCCACCGCGTGAGCCCATTCCGTCGCTGTGGGCTCCACCGCGTCGCGCGCCGCGACGAAGTGCGAACGCGCCGTCTCGTAGTCCTGCTGCAGGAAGGCGGCGCGGCCGAGGAGGAGATCGGCCAGCACCGCGATCCGCTCGTCGCCGGAGCCCGATGCCTCTTGCTTCGCCTGTCGACCGAGCGCGTAGGCGGCGACTGGGTCGCTGACCATCCTCAGCAGCGCCGACTGGGCCCGCTCGTAGGAGCAGCGTGCCGCGGTCCAGCGCCCGTCCGGCAGGGGCGAGGGTTTGCTCTCGGCCAGCGCCCTTTCGGCCAGCTCGTAGCGACACATGTCCCCGAACAGCAGCGCCGCCAGGCCGAGGCCGGTCGGATCGTGCAATCTCACCGACCGTGCCCAGCTCCCCACCGCGATACGCCAATCGGGCTGCCGTCGGGCTCGCTGCGGCTCGGCGCCGTTGGGGGCCGTCATGCCGAGCGCATCGAGCACCTGGGAGGTCCGCCCCCGCAGGACTTTCACCTTGACGCCGTTCTCCCGCATCGAGACGAGAACCGATTGCCAGAGCGGCGCCCCGCGACCGGCCCCGCCCAACCTCGCGACCCGCGGCTCGGCTTCGCAGTGGTCGATCCAGATCACCCGAGCGGGCCTCGACGCCCGCAGCGCCGGGACGATGTCCAGGTCGTCGCTGGCCGAGTAGCCGGCGACGACCAGCGTCCGTCCGTTGACGAGGTGGCCCAGCACCGCCCTCGCCCTTTTGTTGAGGAAAGCGCCGGGATTGGTCGCGGCAATGATCTGCGTGGTTGCGTGGAGCGAGCGCCGAGGGCGCATCGTCCTCCCCTTCGCATGCGTCGTGCGGGTCCCGTGGAACTTGACGACCGGGACACCGGCGGAGCGCGCCTTCCGGGCACCGTCGTGCGCGTCGACCGTGAGCGGAAGATCCCCTTGCTCGAGGAGGGCCCGCTCCAGCAGGTCGTCGAAGTTGACGGTGGTCAGGTGCAGGCCCCGACGCGTGCCATGCGCGAGCCGGCGGTGAAGCTCGCCGGGGCGCGTGAACCCGTCGACGAAGCCGAAGAGTCCGAGGTCGGGGTCGAAGACGCGACCGACCCACATCAGCAGGGTCTCGAGCCTGATCACGTCGTGGTCGTCACGGGCGTCGGCACGGGGAAGCCGTGCCAGGCGGCAGAGCTCCTCGGCGGCCCACTCGCTTCGCACCAGGCGGCCGACGATCTCGTCGAAGAGCGGCCAAGCCGTCGGCAGCCCGGCGTCGACCGAGATGCCGGCGCCTGCCAGGACGGTCACCCCGCTCAATGCCGTGTCGCCGCCCCGCAGCGGCAAGAGCCTCTCCCACTCCAACGTTCCCCCCACTCTCTGACTCCTTTGCGCACTCCACGCGTTTAGAACGCTCGACAGACGCGAGGATATGGTTCCGCCATGCCCGAGGGCACTTACCCGGACGCGCCGTGGGGCGAAGCGGTCCTCGCGAGGCTGGCTGTCCTCGACGCCCACCTCAGGCGCGGGGCGGCCCAAGCTCAACAGCGCGACCCCGAGCACTCCGGCCAGGTCGCGATCGAACCGTTCGCGAAGTTCCCCGCCCGAGATTTCAACTATCTGGCGGAGCTGGACCGGATGGATGCCGACGCCCCCGCCACCGAGCCGGAGCTGCTCGACGAGGTCGCGCACTTCTTCCGCGGCGCGCAGCGGCCCGAGTCGCCCTACTGCCTGTTCAACATGAACGTCCTCCCCACGGTCGACGCAGCCGCGGCCGCCTGCCTGGCAACGATCCAGAACGTCAACGGGCTGATGGACATGTTCGCCGGCGAGAGCCTCCTGGTGGAGCAGAAGGTGGCGCGAACGATCGGCCGCTGGGCGGGGTGGCCCGAGGCGATGGGAATCGCCTGCAGCGGCGGCAAGCTGACGATGCAATACGCGCTCCGAGCGGCGATCTCGCGCGCCCAGCCGGCCGCCACGAAGGAGGGGATCGGAGAGCGGCTCGTCGCGATCTGCAGCACCGGCGCCCACTACAGCGTCGAGCACGTCGCCGCGACGGTCGGCATCGGCGCCGACAACTGCGTGCGGGTGCCGGCCGACTCCGGCGGCGGCATGTCGTTGCCGGCGCTGTGGACGGCGATGGAGAGGGCGCATGCGGAAGGGGCGACGATCGCCGCGGTCGTCTGCTGCGGCGGGACCATCGTCGACTTCTCCTGCGACGACACGAGCGAGGTCCACGACACGGTGGAGCGGTTCGTGCGCAAGCACGAACTCGCCCACAGGCCGTACCTGCACTTCGACAGCGTCATCGGGTGGCTCTACTTCACCTTTCGCGACATGCCCGCCGAGGACTTGGAAGCGGCTGTTCCCGAGGAAGCGATCCGCGACCGGATCGCGGAGGTCATCCGCCGCTGTGCGGCGCTCGAGCAGTTCGACTCGCTCGGAGTCGATTTCCACAAGACGGGACTCTGTCCGGAGACCAGCAGCTTCTTCATTGCGCCGGATCGGCGCTTCATGGACGAGCTCGGAACCGGCGACTACCGGTACCGGGATGCCGACTTCGAGTTCGGCAACTTCAGGGCGTACCGTTACACCTTCGAGAACTCCCGTCCCACCCAGGGGATTCTTTCCGCCTGGGTGAACCTGCGACGGCTCGGCCGCAGCGGATTCGGCAGGTACTTGGTCAGTCTGCACCGCGGGCGCGCCGGGCTCGAGCGGGCGATCGAGCGCCACGGGCAATTCACGGTTCTCAACCCCTCCAACCTCGGCTGGGAGGTTCTCTTCCACATCCCCTTCAACGACATCGGCGACGAGGCCTACGACGACGTCGCCATCGCCTTCATGGAGCACTGCTGGAGGCGCGTACGGGAAGGACACGAGCTGCCGCTGTTCAGCATCGTTCCCGAGTACCACGTCGACCACGACCCCCTCCGCTCGAGGGTCGCCTTCCTGCTTTACCCGATGAACGACCACACCTCCGCGCTGTGGGATTCCGTCCTCGACGCCATCGCTCTCGAGCTGCGCCGCTTCGAGCAGAGCAGGGACTCGTCGGCGGCAAGCGCACGCCCGACCGTCTGGGACAAGCCAATCCGCTGAGCTCGACACCGATGAGCGATCGCACTAGCGAGAATCGAGAGGGTCCGGCGGACGACCGCCGACCCTCCAACGGGATTCAGGTACCGATGCGGCGCCGCGAGATGGTGGCGCTGTCGGCAGGGGCGCTGGCGAGCGTTGCCCTTTACGCCTGCGGCGCTGACGAGGACGAGGCGGCCAGATCGGTGGCGGAAGGGACCACCACGCCCGACTGCGTGTTGACGCCGGGGCAGGAGGAAGGCCCCTTCTACATCGACCTGGCGCAGGTTCGACAGGACATCGTCGAGAACCGCCCCGGCGTGCCGCTCGCGCTCGCGCTGACCGTCGTCGACTCGGATACCTGCGAGCCGATCCGCGATGCCGCCGTCGACGTCTGGCACTGCGACGCGCTTGGCGTCTACTCGGGCGAGCCATCGGAGGGCAGCGAGGGCGAGACCTACCTGCGCGGGATCCAGCTGACCGCCGGGAACGGCCTGGCAGAGTTCGCGACCATCTACCCGGGCCAGTACCCGGGGCGGACGACGCACATCCACGTCAAGGTCCATATCGGCGGGAGGCAGAGCGGCGGCACCTACTCCGGCGGTCACGTCTCGCACACCGGCCAGCTGTTCACCTCCGATCGGCGCGACGCGGAGGTCTTCGCGCTCGCCCCCTACAACCGGAACACGGCCGAAATCCTCTCCCGCAACGCCGACGGCATCTTTCGGGATCAGGGCGGCTCGAGCTCGGTGCTCGCCCTCGCACGGGCCGGCAACAGTCTCGCGCGGGATGGCTTTACGGCAAGAGTGACGCTGGGCGTGAATCCCAACGCAACGCCCGACCGGCCCCCCGGGCCGTAGCCAGGCTCAAAGGCATACCCAAGCAACCTACCGAGGCCGGGAGCGTCGGCAGACTGCCGAAGCCGAGCGAAATTACATGGCAAGCGAAGTTGCGGATTTGCAGCGACTTCTATAAGGGGTGGACGACCGGATTCGAACCGGCGACCGCCTGGACCACAATTAGGCGAGAGTTGGTCGCCGAAACTCGGCAAACCGCATTGGGAAGCGGTTTCAGAGCCGAGTGTCAAAGTGGGAGATTGTTCAGATATGCGCCGATATACGCGGATATGTCGGGTGTTCAGGCAGAAATTGCGATTTCTGCCTGAACGGAGCCGACGCGGTTCAAGTTGCCAGCGAGGAGGCCGCAACGACAGAGACATCATCGTGCGCGATAACGCCCTGCCTCTGCGCCCGAGCGGTGACGAGCACCGGCTTCCGGTCCGCCGGTGAGACGTCGAGCACAAACTCGATCCCGAGTCGCCTCACCGCGTTGATGATCGTGTCGACCTCGGGGTTGTGCTCCCCGGACTCGAGCTTGACGATCCGCGGCTGAGAAAGCCCAAGCTTCTCGGCCAAGGCCCGCTGGCTCAGCTCGTGCTCTGCCCGATATCGCAGCAGCGTCGCAGCGAACTCACGAGCCGGAGCGAGCCGCTGCCACTCCGCCTTGAAGCTAGGGTCGGCTAGCTGCTCTTCCGCGACCAGCGCGTCGAAGTTCTTTCCAGTGGCTGCCATTACTAGATCACGATAATAGAAATGTTATCAATGTCAATAGCGCTTGAGGCGTTGAGTTGCCTCCGCGACCGCCCGGTCGAAGCCTTTCTTCTTCGCCGCCACGGCAAGAACGACGAATCGCCCTCCAAGCCGCACGTAGATCGGCCGAACCTCACAGGCTCCCTGTTTCGGTCGCAGCTCGAACAAATCCGCCTCCCCCTTCAGCGACTTCATATGTGGCGACGGCAGATCCGGCCCGAGATCCTTCAGCTTCTGCACCACGTTGAAGACCGCCTTGCGATCTCCTCGCGACTTCACATCCTCGAAGTCGACGACGGCGTCGCTATCAAACTCAACAAGCCAGGTTCTTGACTGCTTCGCCATTCTCGCGACCCTAGTGGCGAGCCCGGACTCAACTTTTTGTCTTCAGCAGATTGTCGTGTGCCACGTCGGACGAGTTGCGGTCGTCAAGCGACTTCGTGCCGCCCTGACCCAAGCGCACTGGCCAAGCCTAGACTTCGCGCGCATGGGTGAGCCGACACCGCAGACCTACAAGCGCCACTTCGAATTCCCCTTCTGGCCGGTCGAGTCCGCGTCGGAGCTGGCGGACTACGCGGAATGGCTCATCGATCTCGTGAGACACGAAAGTGGTGTCAAACCAGAGGTCAAGCTGGATATCAACCTTCTTGGGCGAGACCGGGAGCCGCCGATCCCACTCGATGAATTCCGCGAACGATTCGACGAATTCCCATTCGACAAGTTCCTTGGTGCGTCTTTGGATTCACTGAACCCGGACGGAAGCCTGGGCCTCGAGTTCCGGATGATTACCTCGATGCTCGGCGCCAACAGGGCCACCGTAACCATCACGGGAACCGACAAAGAGGAGGTCCAACGAATCAAGACGAAGGTACGTGAGGAGGGCGAGGCCCGCATCAAAATCGTGCGTGAGGCCCAGGCGAAAGCTGCCGCCGACGCGGACTTCAGGCGGCAGGAAGCCGCAGTGGGAATCGGCGACGCAGCCGGAGAGATCTTCCGGGCAGAGGCGAAGCGTGAAGTAGACCGCCAGAAAGCCGCCCAGCGCAAGATGCAGTCACAAGCCCCGGAGAAACCTGCATTCGAACCAAAGAAGGTCATCCAAAGCGGCACCGAGCGGAAGCCACTTTGGAGGCGGATACTCGACAACGATTACACCGTCGAGATTGTCGGCGGCCTCATCGCCGCTGTGATCGCTGGCCTGATCGTGGCGGCACTCGCGTCCAACTGACCTGCTCGTCCGGTCGATCACCAAGACCATCTGCCTTAGATGCAAATCTGAACAGATCGATCTCTTTGACGCACTGGCTGTTGTGGGAGGAATTACCGGGCCGACTGCTGCGGCCGCAGAGGTCTATGCCATTCGCCGAGATCGCCCGCGGCTGGTTGTCAATTTCGGATACCGAGAACCACACAAAGCTCTGCCCCAGACTTGGCTAACCGTCCTAAATGATGGTCGCCAGCCTGTCACGGTGCGGGAGGCTGGCTTCTATGGCTCCGAGATGCCAATCGAGATTCTCTCCAAACAGCACGGAAAGCTGTTTGGAACCGCGACTTATCAATTCAAGATGATCGACAAGCCGATCCTCCTTGATCCCGGCGTCGTGCATGAAGCCACCGCAGTCGTCCCGGACGCCCCTGACAGCGGATATCACGTCGATTTTCCCTTGCGGGCTTATGCCGTTGATGCCCGCGGGCGTCGGGTATGGGGCGAAGCTGCACCAATTGTCCGAATGATCTTTGGAGATGGGCCTTGCCCACCCGAGCTACCAAGCCATCTTTGGAACAAGACCCATGAGCCCCTTCAACCGGCGCGTGTCGAGCCAAAATGGAAGCTCTGGAAGAAGCGGGAACTTCGCCGGGGCGGGCCCGGCCGGCTCTCCGCGGACGAACTTGAGGCGTCCATCAAGAGGGCGGAATCCGCTGCCACGAGTTGAATCAGATCCGAACCTGCACCTAGTGCAATAGCTGGGGTTCACGAAATCGGTGCCAATCCCCGCATATTCAGTGCCGTTCAGGCAGTAACTGCCTGAACGGGAGCGAAATTTGGGTCTGGTTCAA
The DNA here is from genome assembly GCA_963703235.1 of uncultured Solirubrobacterales bacterium. Lineage (GTDB taxonomy): Bacteria > Actinomycetota > Thermoleophilia > Solirubrobacterales > 70-9 > VRUE01. The sequence goes on from OY969802.1 coordinate 1,206,598, forward strand.
ACCGAGCCCGCGAACCCCGAAACGCCCATTTGCAGGCATTTTGTTGAGGGTGGACGACCGGATTCGAACCGGCGACCGCCTGGACCACAACCAGGAGCTCTACCAGCTGAGCTACGTCCACCGCGGGCCACCAATGTAGCGCTACGGTTGGGGGGATGCCGGGGCGAGGCGCCAGCGCTTTCTTGCGACCGCGAGTGCGGGGCGCCACCGCTGTCGGGGCGCAGGCTCGTGGTGCTGTGGCGATCGGAGCGTTGGCCGTGGGCGCGGCTGCGGTCGGCGGCTTTGCGGTCGGGCGCCTGGCTGTCGGCCGGCTCGCGATCGGGCGGGCCAAGATCGGTCGGCTCGAGGTCGAGGAGCTGGAGGTCGGGCGGTTGCGGGTTCGCGAGGGGAATCAGGCGCCATGACGGAGCGCATCCGATATTGACCACCCTGGAGTGGGGTAAAAGTCGGATGCGCTGTGTGGCTGTAGTCGTCGCGCTGGCTGCGTGGCTCTGCGTCAGCGCCGCGCCGGCGCAGGCCCTCGGTCCCTATCCCAGCCTCGGCGGCTGCCCGATCTTCCCCGACCCGCCGGCCTCACTCTCGCCGCGGGCGCCGTCCCTTCCCAATCAGGCGGCCTGGAACCAGGACATCTCCAAGGCGCCGGTCGCGCGCAACTCCTCCGCCGTCATCGCCTACATCAACGACCCGGGCGGCAACCTCCTCCACCCCGACTTCGGCTCGCCGCGCGCCTACGGCTTCCCCTACGCCGTCGTCGGCGCCCGCCAGCGCAAGCTGCCGATCCACTACACCGCCTACGGCAGCGAGAGCGACCGGGGGCCGTTCCCGATCCCCAGCGGGGCGCCGGTCGAGGGTGGGCAGCGCAGCGACGGCGACCGCCACGTGCTCGTCGTCGACCGCCACCGCTGCCTCCTCTACGAGCTCTACCGAGCCTTCTTCTTCCGCCGGGGCAGCGGCCTGCGGACCCACTGGAACGCCGACTCGGGCACCCGCTGGGACCTGCGCTCGAACGCGCTTCGGCCCGACTCCTGGACCTCAGCCGACGCCGCCGGCCTGCCGATCTTGCCCGGCCTCGTCCGCTACGATGAGGCCGTCGCCGGCCGGGTCGAGCACGCGATCCGGGTCACCTTCGAGAGCACGCGCGATGCCTGGGTCCACCCCGCCTCGCACTGCGCCGGCGACACCGCCAACCCGAACGCGCCGCCGATGGGGATGCGGCTGCGGCTCAAGGCGAGCTACGGGCTGGGCCGCTTCAGCGGGCCGGCGCGGGCGATCGCCGAAGCGCTCAAGCGCTACGGGATGATCATCGCCGACAACGGCTCCAACTGGTTCTTCGGTGGCAGCAGCGACCGCCGCTGGGACGACGAGAACCTGAACCAGCTGAAGCGGATCCCCGGCAGCGCCTTTCAGGTCGTGCGGAGCGCCGCGCCGGTCCACGCCTGCTGACGGCGCCCGCGCATCCTTCACGGGCCGCCGAGCACGAGGTGCCGGAACTCCGCCCGCAGCCGCGGCCCCAGCTCCGCCGCAGCCGCCTCGCCGGCGCCGCTCTCCTGGCCGGCGGCGGTGACCAGCACCACCTCGTCGGCCGAGTAGCCCTGCAGCTGGTCCTCGACCGCCTGCACGACGTCCTCGTCGCCGACCCGGGCCCCCGCCTCGATACCGGCCTTGGCCAGCGCGGCGACGGTCGCGACCAGCCTCTCCTGCGCCGCCTGCCGGGCGCCGCCGACGTCCGACGCCCAGCGGTCGAGAAACCCGATGCTGGCCGGCGCCAGGACGAGCACCTCGGCGCCGGCCTCCGCCCCTTCCAGCCCGGCCTCGCGCGTGACCGCTCGCACCGAGCCGGGCTCCTCTACCGCACAGGTGACGACGATCAGGACCCGGCGCTGCGCGCCGGGGGCGGGCGGGGCGCCAATCGGGCCGCGCGGCCGCTGCCGCGCCGCGACGACGAGCAGGGCGACGGCCGCCAGGGCTCCGGCCGCGAAGCCGAGCCCGGGCCCACCGACCAAGAGGGCGCCCGCCAGGAATGCGGCGACGATGGGCACCGCGATCGCAGCGACGATCAGCGGCAGCTTCCACGGGGCCATCGCCCAGGATTTTGACCGATGCGGCTAGACCCGGGACGTCCTGCCGGCACCCAGCCTCGGCAACAGCAGCAGCGCCAAGCCGATGAGGATGACGATGATCCCGAGCACGTAGTTGACCAGGATCGCCAGGACGATTCCGATGATTATCAGGAGGATCGCTAGTGACATGGCCCCTTGCTTACCCCCGGCCTCTCGCGCGAAAACCTCTGAACGCCGACGCTCATCGCAGCGCTTCCTCGGCCAGCGCCCGCCGCAGGGCCTCGTCGAAGGGTTCCGGCGAGACACCGAACGGCTCAGCTCCAGAGGGGTCGGTCACAACCGTGGGCGTCGTCAGGCCCTCGACCAGCGGTCGCGCCACCCTGGTATCGACTGGCGTGACGAGGCCTAGCCACAGCGACGAGAGCCACGGCGTCAACAGCGGCACTCGCAGCTTCGGCGGTCGCCGTTTGTCCATCGCCGCCGCCATCCGATCGAGCATCTCGTCGTAGGTGAGGACATCGGGGCCACCGATCTGCACCTCGCGTCCCGTCGACTCGGGCACGTCCGACGCCCGCCGCAGGTACTCGACCGCCGACTCGATCCCGATCGGCTGCGTCGGCGTCCGCAGCCAGGCCGGCGCCACCATCACCGGCAGGCGCCCCACCAGGTAGCGCAGGGTGCGATAGGACTCGCTGCCGGCGCCGACCACCATCGCCGCCCGGAAGTAGGTCAGGGGCGGTCCCCCCTCGGCCAGCGCACGGGCCACCTCGTGGCGGCTCCGCAGGTGCTTCGAGGTGCTCTCCTCGCCCAGCCCACCGAGATAGACGACCCGCTGCACGCCCTCCCGCTTCGCCATCCGCGCGAACTCGACCGCGCCCTGCCGCTCACGCGCGGCGAACCCCTCGCCCGCGGCCATCGAGTGGACGAGGAAGTGGGCGACGTCGATGCCCTTGCCAGCTCCCGTCAGGCTGCCGGGATCGGTGACGTCGCCCACGTGCAGCTCGGCGCCAACGGCCTCGAGGTCGCGCGCCTTGGCCGAGTCGCGAACCAGGCAGCGCACCCCCACCCCCGACTCCAGCAGCGCACGCGCCAGGCGGCCTCCGACGAAGCCAGTCGCTCCAGCGATGAGGACGTTGGCGGCAATACCCTCCCGCTACCCGCCTTCGCCTGTGCGCTCTCGCTCGAGCCCTAACCCCGGGTGCCGCCGCCGCGCCCGTCCGGCGACCAGCCCGGTCCGCGAAAAACGTAGCCGAGGCGGTCGCGCCAGCTGGCGGCGCCACGCACGTCGCGGGCCAGGTCGATGAACTCGTGGAACGACACTGATAAGTGCTACCAGAACCCTCATGCGGAAGTCGTCCTTGAGCACGACGCTCTCTACGCGGCCTGCTTGCCAAGTTCAAGGATGACCGCAAGTGATCTGGAGCAACGGCTGGCGCTGCTGTAGCCGGCGTGCGAGGAAATTCGCGCTGGCGAGCGTGGAGCGCAAGATGCGGCGACAACTACTCGCGCTGATCCTTCGCGAATACCCGGCCCCGATGAAGTTTCCGAAGCTTGCCGGTGAGCTGCTTGAGAACCCCGACGACATGGCTACCGGTATCGCGCTCGCTCGCGCCGTCCGCGATCTGGTCATGGAGGGCTAGCAGCACAGCAACGGCGCCTTCGTCATGCCGAGTCGGCTGGCGCTTCGTTTCACACGATTGTCCCGGCGATTGGAAGCGGTTGGAATACCGGTGATTCCCTGATTCCAAATGGCAATTCCATGAAATTCGGGTCAGAGCAGGTTTCCATGAGACCTGGCTCGGCTCACAGTTCGACGCTTCACGCTAGAAGTGTGGGACGCAGCGCTCACTCCTCCTTGGAGGTCGGCCGCGATCCGCGCAACGTGTTGGCGCCTACGTCCCTAACACGGCGAGGCGCTGCGATGAGAAGAACTATTATCACCACTATGCCGACCACACTGGTTAGCTGAAGTCCCAAAGAGGCGAGAACTGCGACCAGTAGAGTCAGACCAGAAGCAGCGATCCAAACAGCTCGACTTGGCCATCGTAAAGGTCCGAGGTACATTTGCAGCTCCCAAGAATAGCGAAGCGCTGTCGCCATCGACCACTAGATTGCGCCAAGAAGATATATGATATCTATGGGAGGCTATTTGCGGACATACAGGCGAACAATATTCAGTCAGTCCATTTCACTCTTGACTGGACTCATCGTCCTTAGTTCCTGCATGCTTGCAGCACCCCACCTCAGCCTGGGAGTTGCAAGCGCTAAACGGCGCCCAGCTCTGCCTGCGACCACTTTTCCGCCCGGGTCAGGCGTTCGGCGGACTGGAAGTCCAGAACTCCTCGCGAGCGGCGACACCATTCTTGGGCCAACTCAACTTGTTGCCTTTTGGTCTACGAGTGGTCTTTGTGTTGAGATCGATCATCTCAAACCCCGAAGCCGGGCTGGCGGCTGTGACTTCACCCCCTCGCCCCCTAACCAACAAGTTATGGCTGTTGGCGCGGGTTATGTAAGCGCCCCTGGCAAGCCAGGCATTACCGAGATTTTCGGTCAAGTCGTTCTATCGACTCGCTTCGTGCTTATTGAGTACAGGCAAGCGCACGCCACTCATCGCCTACGCGCAATGGTTGGTCGGCTTGCCTCGAACAAGCGAAAGGACGCAGGGCCATCATCTTTTGCCTGGTTCGGAGCAAACCTACCAGGTTGCCTTGGTGGCCGCGACGTAAAAATAAGTGCCTTCGGTCCGGGTAAGAAGCTCCTCGGTACTTCATTGGGTCTCCGCCAAAAGGCCGCATGTAAGGCCGGTAGCGGCTATAGGGTAAGAGGCTCAGTGACGTTCGGTTCGCTTCCTTTAAAGTAAGTCTCACGGATGCAACGTACAGCGGGGCTTTAAAGGCGCTAGTTCAGAATGATTGGAGGTGGGAGCTCCTTGATGTGCGCTCCCTCGTAACCGCTTCCGTACAGATGATCCTGTATCTGGTAGTAGTCCTTTTCGGGACCTTCCAGATTCCACCACTCAAAGCGAAAGTTACACCAGAAGTTCAAATATTTCCCGTAGCCATAGGGGGCTGGGTTGGGCCCTGACCAGCCTACCGAGTGAAGCTCCGTGTCCGTAAGCGGATGATCGGCTTCGGTGGCGCACTTTGCCAGCGTATTGCCCCGCCACGCATAGCCGCCGACCCGACCGCGCACCCCATTCCAGAAAAACGTACCCCACTCCCAAGTGTGCCAATAGTCGCACGTCAAGTTTGCGCAAAAGCTAGCTTCAAATTTCGACCGCCGTTTGCGCTGTCCCGCGTCCCACATTTCTGGTGCCCCAACAGCGATATACATACGTCTTGGAGAACGTGGGCCAGTAGCTTTGACGTCGTCATATTCAACGGCCGGCTCATCGACACCTTCGGCCATTTCTTCTTCCGCTTGCCGTTCCATCTGTTCCCATTTTTCCCGGGCGATCCGTTCTTCTTCTTCTTTAATTTCTTGTTCATCTTTCGGCCCTATAATTATTTCGGTGGTATAGCCACCTTCCCAGCCCGAGCCAACCACAACCGGATACACGACAGGCACCTGTTGATGTGAAACGGTCAGGGTGATTATGTTGCCTTCACTCACAAATAGCGAAGTGGGGACATTCGTACCAACGGCATCGTGCGCGGGTTCAGCAGTGATTAACATTGCCACCGTGCCGTCTTCATAGACGACCTCGGCGTCTTGTGGGTCCACGGATCTCAGAGTCTGGCCTTCACTTAAGAAAACCTCCCAAGAGTAAGTCTCAGGACCCGTTGCATCCCGGATGCTCTGGAACGCCGTTACACCGTTGAACATCGGACGCACTACCGTGTCGACGTGTTGTCTCGTATTGCTGGCAACCGCAGCATCTTCCCCGATGATCATTGGCGTAGACTGCTCATTGATATGGGCTGGCTCCACATGAAGCGTAGAATCCGGGAGGTCGATGGTGAAGCCACCTTCAGGATCTATTGAGATAGTCGACAAGTTCGACGTTCCTCGGCTTTCGAGCACATTTCCTTCTTCGCCTGATACCAAGGATGGATTGTTGCCGTCGGCGCGCTCTTCGGCACTGTAGACGTCCGACGTTGAAGCAACTACGGTGGATTCACTGGTCGCGTCTGCCGCATCCAGCGTATCTTCAGCCTCGCTGGCGCTGATATGGCCTTCAGGATCAACATTGATCGTCCATTTTTTGGTCGAGATATTGCCCGCTCCATCCGTAGCGATGAGTTCCGCCGGATGAGCGCCACCTGAATAGGTGCTCATATTCGTGAATTTGAAGAACGACTCGTCACACCCACCGTCTTCACAGGCCTGGCTCGCTGACGCGACTGGTTCTCCGTCGATTCTCAAGTTGATGGAGGTGACCCCATAGCCAGTGTCGGTGGCCGAGGCGCTCAGGCTGTAGTTTTTCTGTTCGACCCAGCCCTCTGGGGCTGCGGCCAGCGTCCCGTTGACCTGGAGTGTCGGGTTGGTCGTGTCTCGCTGGATGTCGATGGCGAGGGATTTTGAGCTGGTGTTGCCGAGTCCGTCCGTCGCCCTGGCGAGGATCGTGTGGCCGCCCACCGCATAGTCCTCGGAGTCGAGCTCCCATTCGTGAACGACCGGGCAGTATTCGCCGATGCAGTACTCCTCTTTGGCATCGACTGGGGTTCCGTCGACCAGTATCTCGGTAGCAAGCTCGGAGCCGGAGGTCGATTGGGACCATTTCTGGACCCGGTTGTTGTTCACGTCGGTGATCCAAATGTTGCCTTCGTTGTCAGCCGCGATTCCCAGCGGATTGGTGAGGCTGAGCTGACCCTCGTCCGAGCCAGGCGCACCGAACTGCGTAACGTATCCCCCATTCTGGCTGAACTGCTGGACGCGACTGTTTTCCTGGTCGCCGACCCAAACGTTCCCGGCAATGTCGACATCGATCGCGTCGGGCCGTTTGAATTGACCATCGCCTGATCCCTGGGAGCCGAACTGGAAGAGGAAGTCGCCGGCTTCGCTGAAGACCGAGATGCGATGGTTCTGCCAATCGGCGACCCAGACCTTGCCGTTGGCGTCGATGTCGATGCCCTTCGGACTGCTGAGCTGACCCGGCGAAGAGCCGGAGGTGCCGATGCGTTTGATGAACTCACCCTGCGGGTTGAACTTCTGCAGGCGTTTGGAGATGAGGCCGTCTGAGACCCAGATGTTGCCGCCGGAATCGATCGCGATCCCCTCAGGCGCCGAAAGCTGGCCTTCTTTTGTTCCGCTCACTCCGAACTTGCTCAGATATTCGCCGTTCGCGTTGAACTTCTGGATGCGGTTGTTGCCCTTGTCGGCAACCCAGATATGGCCGGCGGCGTCGATCGCCAAGGCAGAAGGAGCATTCAGCTGACCGTCTCCCGATCCCAGGGTGCCGAACTGATTCAGATACTCGCCCTCTGAGTTGAACTTCTGGATGCGGTTGTTGCTCTTGTCAGCGACCCAGATGTTTCCTTCGGCGTCGAGCACCACGTCGGCGGGCTTGTTGAGCTGACCGTTGCCGGTGCCGAGGGAGCCGAAGGCGCTCTCGTAGGTGGGGTGGTAGTGGGGTATCCCCCATCTCTGGACTCGGTTGTTGGCGGTGTCCGAGACCCAGATGTTGCCTTTGGAGTCGGTCGCGATCCCCATCGGCCAACCGAAGCTGAACTGGCCATCGCCAGAGCCATTGGAGCCGAATTGAGCGAGGTATTCGCCGCTTTGACTGAATTGCTGGACGCGACCGTTGTTCTGGTCGGCGACCCAGACGTTGCCCTTGGTGTCGACGTCGATGACGTCGGGGTGGTTGAACTGGCCGTCGCCGGCGCCGTAGGAGCCGAACTGGCGCACGAGCTGGCCCGCGTCGCTGAAGACGGTGACGCGGTTGTTCTGCCAATCGGCGACCCAGATGCTGCCGTCGGAACCGACGTCGAGATCGGTTGGTTCGCCGAGCTGGCCCGAGCCAGATCCTTTCGAGCCGACGACTTTGATGAATTCGCCGTTTTCGTTGAACTTCTGGATGCGCCCGTTGTAGGTGTCGGCAACCCAGATGTCGCCTTTGGGGTCGATCGCGATACCTTCCGGCCCATTGAATTGGCCGTTGCCCGAGCCGCCTGAGCCGAATTTGGCGAGGAAGCCACCGTTTTCACTGAACTTCTGGATGCGGTGGTTGCCCGCATCGGCAACCCAGATGTTGCCTTTGGGGTCGAGCGCGATCGAGGTCGGGCGGCCGAACTGGCCATCGCCCGTGCCCGCGGAGCCGAAGGAGCTCATGTACTCGCCAGCCGCGCTGAACTTCTGGACGCGGTCGTTGCTCTGATCGACGACCCAGATGTTGCCTTTGGGGTCGATCGCGATGCCCGCCGGATGATTGAACTGGCCATCGCCCGTGCCCGCGGAGCCGAAAGACGAAAAGAACAAGGGTTCACCTGGCTCGGTGCCTTCCAGCCCCGCCTGGGCTGAGGCACTCAATTTCAGCCTGTAGCGGGGGCGGCTTGCCTCCAGGGTCGCCTGTTCGGTCATCGTGCCCGACAGTGCCAGGGCGGGTGGAGAGGGATCGAGTTCGATCGTCTGCGTTTTCGTCGTCGTCAAGCCAACACCATCGGTGGCGACGACGGTGATCGTGTGCTGACCCGCTGAGTATTTGCTCGCATCGAGCGTCCATTCGCGGGTGATGCCGCAGCTTTTCGTCGCACAGCCCGGCGCGAATTCGTCGACCACGACGCCGTCGACTTTGATCACGGTTTTGGCGGCACCCGATTGCGGCTGTTCGGTCGTGCCGTCGCTGACATCGACTCTGAGCGTGTAGCTCGGCCGTTGAATCCCCAGGGTCGCCTGTTCGGTCAAGGTGCCCGAGAGGGCCGCTTGCGGTGGGTTGTGGTCGACTTTTACCTGCGCGTATGCGGCTGCGGATTTGTTGCCGACCGGGTCTTCGGCGATCACTTCCAGGTAGTTGATTCCGGTCGGCAAAACCGAAGGGTCGTATTGCAGCGTAGGAGGACCGGCATCGGTCGAGGCCCAGGTCCGGGGACACGCCGCACCCGCCACGCCGATGCAGCCATGTGGGGTTTTCCACGAGTGAGGGGACGGAGCGTTGTTGGATTCGCTAGGGGGGCCAGTGCGCGTGGTCAGTGAGTGCACACCCAAACCGCTGTCGCTCGCCGTGAAGCTGATCGGTGCAGCCGACTGGTTGACCCATTTCGAGGGACCGGAGATCGAGCCGAAGCCGGGAGCGCCGTTGTCGCCGAGCTGGATCGAAGCGCTGCCTACGTATGCCTCGGTGTTCTGGTTAGGGCCAGTGGAGGTGGCCTGGATGCTGACGTAGCCAACCTTCACATTGGTGTTCGGCTGGCTGTTTGGAAACTCGTATTTCCAGCTCATGTTGTGGACGCCGTGGCCGCTCAGACCCTCATGGGAGTAGTGTTTGACCCAGCCTTGATTCACTGGATCCCAGATTCCAGCGAACAAATAAGGGCTCAACGAACTGCTCCAGGCATCCCAATCGAGATTCCAGAGAGTCATGTGTGAGATGAAGCTGGTCGGTCTGATGCCGTATTTTTCCTGATCGGTGAAGTAGCGCGGGACGGTGTAGATGGTGCTGCCGCGGGTCGCCCGTCGTGAGCATTCCTGAGGAGTTTTGGGACGAATCGAGAACGAGGCCCGGGGTTCCATACGGGACGGGCCCGCTGTATGCCCGGTTGCCCACTTTAATGCCGGCAGGCGAACTGCCGTCTTTGTCGATTACTTCGTAGCCCCACTCTTCGCGGTTGTTGCAGGAAAAGGAGGGGCCTTCGTATTCGGTGCTGTTGCTGCAAATGCCGTTTTGCCCAGTCGTGCTACTGGCCCATTCGTAGGTCTGAATGAGCGGATCGATAAGAATTGGGAACTCGGCCGAGGTGTCAGGAGAGACCGTCAAGGTGAAGCTGCTCCCGGAAACATCCAAGTCCACCGGAACGTCTGCGGCGGTGGCGTCAATCCCCGTCGGCGAGGAGATACTGAGGAGCGTTTGCTCGTTGCTAACTACCGCCGCGCCTCCGTCCTCGGTGGCTTGCAGGGACGCTCCTGCGGGCAGCTCCAATTCGAAGGTCTGGGAGTGGGGAGAGTCGGCGCTCCGCAGATGGGTAAACGTCTCGACTCCGGTCGGGGTCGGGACAATTGCGAAGTCCGTATCGGCCGCGACGTTCGGGAGGAAGGCGACGCTACCGTCGACCACCGAAGGACTGCGGCTTTCCGGCGCGCCGACGACGTTCATCGTCACGCCTGGGCCGGGCAGCTCGATACCTTCGCCAAGCTCATGAGGGATCCCGACCTCGACCAATGGGTTGGCGGGCCGCAACTGGCCTTCGGCGTGTTCGAGGCTGAGATCGACGAGTTCCGACTCGCTTGAGGGCCCCTCGGTGCGCAGCGGTACCGTGGAGTCCAAAAGCATTGCGCCCGCGACCCGAGCGGTTCTATCGCCTGCCCCTGGCTCAGGGCTTTCGGTCTGCACTGCGTCGACCGAGGAGGACTGTGCACGCAATTCCTCTTTTGTCGTCATTGACTCTAGTGAGTCGGGGTCATCGTCCCCTGCGGCAGCTTGGCTTTCATTTCCCTGCGTTTCCCCCCGACATCTAGCGGCTCATCTGCCACGACCACCGCAACGTTTTGAGAGAGGAGCTTCTCGACCTCCAGATCATCGAAGATCCCCAGCGGGCTTTGCAGCTGGGCCTCGAAGACGCCCTGCAGGAGTTCGAGGGCTTCGCTGCGGTCGAGATCTCGATGCGGCAGGCCTGCGGCCGCAGTGGGGTCCGTTGGCGGAGACTGGACCGATTGAGGGCCGTCGGTCTCGATCGCCTCGATGACTTCTCCAGAAGTGGGCAAGCCAGGCGTCTGCGTGCTCGACTCATTCGCGAAGGCAGACCCCACGCCAACGCAGAGGAGGAGCAGGAGGCCAAAAGTCACGATGCTCGAGCTACGGCGCCGGCCGGACCGCGGAGCCTCCGTTCTCTCATCTTGCTCCTGCCACGCCGCCCTGCCTGCCATGTAAGCCACTTAGGAACCTTTCGTCGCAAGGACTGATGTACGACGGGGGTCTTATACCAGAAAGCTTGCGACATTCTTATACCTATTATTTTGGTCAGGCACCACAAAGTGTGATTACTTTTTAGAAACTAACTTTGATATTTAGCTGTATAAGTGACAGTTGGCTGACTTAACTACAACCGTCATTTCTCCCTCTCCTTTCATTAAGAAACTATTGAGACGAACCTTTTTCCTGTCAGCCGAGCATGCAATCCCTCTTTTGTTGCTCGGAATCAGTCCGGCTACTGGTAGATCCGACGCTTGAGAGGCACCCACATCGTGGGTGCCTGACTGCTATCCGAGGAGTTCAGCAGCCCTGAGCGCCGCTGGTGTCGGCTCCACAATCTCGTCGCTCCGGTCGAAGAACAGACCGACCTCGCAGAGACCTCGGATAGCCAACATCGCTGCCTCGACCTCTCTCTCGTCGTCGGCGTCGGTGACGATCCTCAGCGAAAGCTCTCTGGTCGTCAGGTCTTGAAGATGGAGTTCTGCCACAACTTCGAGGATCACGGCTTCGACTATCGCAACGTCATATTTAGGCGAGGTGTCAGTGTTGGTCATGTTTCTCTCTCAGCGGGTTGTGGGGCATGGCGCATCTACTTTCGCGCCGCCCCCGCCTTGCGTCTGCCGCCCCTCTTGCGTCCGCCGCCGTTTTCCCGGCACCGTTCGCTCCGTTGGCTGACGCGCTCGCCGTTCCCGCTGCTTGCGCCACGACGTGCAGATCGGCGGGTTCCCAGGCAGCCTCGAACGCTAGTAGCGCGAAGGTGTAGCCGGTCGCCTTGCCGCCGTCGCCGTTGGCTTTCTCCATGCGCTTAAACCACGACTGGCTCAGCGACGAGCTGCTCAGACCGTTAGCTGGCCGTCCGCGAGGCTGCGGGCGAGCAGGGCGGCCGCCGCAGCCGGCTCTCTGTAGCTCACGTCGAGGACGTGACGCTCGAGCTCACCGAGGTCCGAGAAGCTCTCCCAGAGCTGGGCCAGCGCGCCAGAATCGATGGGCGGCAGGCCTTCACGGCTCTGCACCCGCGCGGCGCAAACGGCAAGGGGCGCCCGCAGCACGGCGTAGGCAACCGAGTGCCCGCCGTCGTGGAGCCGGTCGCGCAGCGGCTCGAGGAACCAACCCGGGATTACGATCCCGTCGACGATCGTGCGGTATCCGGCCGCCGCGTAGCCGACGGCCGCCCCGGCGACGATGTCCATCACCACACTGTTCTGCTCCTGCGACTCCGGCTTCCAGGGCTCGACGTAGCCCGAGCTGACGAAGCGAAAGAAGGCGTCGGATTCCAGGTGAACCGCCCGCGGCCAGCGGGCCGTGAGGATCTCCGCAGTCGTGGTCTTGCCGACACCCGGCGGCCCCGTGAGGATCAGGATCGGAGCGTCGCTAGGGCCGGGCACGCGGCCGATGGTAAGCGCAGCGGCTACAGCCCCTTTGTCAGCGCCCCCGGTTGGATTCGAACCAACGACCATCGGCTTAGAAGGCCGGTGCTCTGTCCACTGAGCTACGGGGGCGGGCACGCCTAGGTTACGGCTCTGGAGCGGGGCTGGCGTAGGATCCGGCGATGCCGAGCGTGGGGGTCGCGGGGACGGAGCTGTACTACGAGCGCGCCGGCGCGGGCGAGCCGATGCTGCTGATCCAGGGGATGAGCGCGACCCACCTGACCTGGGGCCAGCCCTTCCTCGACGCGCTCGAGCCACACTTCGAGTGCATCGTCTACGACCACCGCGGGATGGGCCGCTCGGGCCAGGCGGAGATGCCGTTCACCGTCGCCGACCTCGCCACCGACGCGCTCGGCCTGCTCGACGCGCTGGAGATCGAGAGCGCCCACGTCGTCGGCATCTCGATGGGCGGCATGACCGCGCAGGAGCTGGCCCTCGCCCAGCCCGAGCGAGTCCGCACGCTGGCCCTGGGCGCTACCTACTGCGGCGGGCCGGAGGGGTCGCTGATGGCGCCCGAGGACGTGGAAATGCTCGGCGCCGCGATGAAATCGGGCGAGCCCGAACAGATCCGCCGCGCGATGTGGGAGATCAACCTCTCCCCCGGCTTCCGCGAGGACGACGGCTGCTACGCCGCCTTCCTCGCGATGGCCGAAGCGCTGCCGGCGCCGCGGGCGGTGGTGATGGAACAGATGCGCGCCTGCGCCGCGCACGACACCAGCTACCGCCTCGGCCAGCTCGCGGTCCCGACCCTGGTCGTCCACGGCACCGCCGACCGTCTGCTGCGCGTATCGAACGGCCTCCAGATCGCCGCCCTCCTCTCGGTCGAGCCGGCGCTGCTCGAGGACGTCGGCCACATGTTCTGGTGGGAGCAGCCGCAGCGCTCGGCGGAGCTGATCCGCGAGCACGCCCTGGCGCCCGCCTGAGCGTCGCGCGCTCAGCCTTCGGCAAACGCGCCGCGTTCGGGACAGCCGTCGGGGTCGAGCTCCCCGATCACCTCGAAGACGTAGTCCGGCTGCGGGGTGATGTCGGGCTCTTCGACCACCAGCTCCAGCGCCGGGTCGGTTTTCAGCCAGGCGTAGACCGGATACCAGTAGGGCGACTCGGGGAAGTCCTGCGTCGCCCGGCTGACGATCAGGTAGTCGTAGTCGCCTTCGTTGACGAGGTTACGGAAGGAGCGGCAGGTGGTCGCCAGGCGGTACTGGCCCTGCGGCCCCTCGGCCCCTATGTACTGGACGTAGTTGTCGAGGTTGGCGCCGTAGAAGCCGTACTGGCCGAAGAAGACCTCGCCCGAGCCGGCGATGCCGATCCGCTTCTCGTGCAGGTCGTGGGCGAAGGCGTAGGCCTCCTGCGGCCCGCCGTCCTGCAGGAACGGGGTCGTGCGCTGGTAGTGCTGGTTGTAGTACTGGACCTCCTGGGCGCGGCCGAGCACGACCGCGAACAGCAGGATCGTCCCCGCCCCGATCGCGACGAAGCCGCGGCTGACGCGGCGGCGGGAGCGCAGCAACCCCAGTGCCCCCGGCGCCCAAACCAGGGCGAGGGTGAGGAAGATCGTGCCGACGATGTAGTCCGGGTACCAGCGCGGCGTGGTCAGGACCATCAGCGCGTAGACCGCGGTGAGGAAGAGCAGCGTCTGCCAGGCTCGGTGCTCCGGCGCCCGCAGGGGACGCGCAATTGGCAGCAGCGTCAGGGCCAGGATCAGGCCCGGCATCAGGTAGCGGGTGTTGGTGAAGAACCCAGTCGGCGAGCCCTCCTGGCCAGCCGCGGTCAGCGGCGTGACGATGTAGACCGCCGCCGTCAGCAGGGCGGCCGCGGCCAGCACCCGCAGGACGAGGTTGCGCGAGCGCAGCGCGATGAAGACCGCGGCGGCGACGGCGGCGATCAGGATCAGCGGCCAGAACGGACCGAGCGCGTTCTCCAGCTCGGGGAAGAACCAGCGGCGGTAGATCGTCGGCTCGAACAGGTAGTCGGCGACGGCAAAGCGCGGCCGTGGGTCGAGCGGCATCTGGTCGGGCCGGGGCAGGTTGAGCGGCCCCCAGCCGATCTGCGGGATCGGGTTGCCGCCGGTGTGGATCGCCGCCCGCACGTACCAGTAACCGCCGACGACGAAGGCGGGGATGCCGATCGCGGCGGCGGTCATCAGACGGCGGCCGGCGCCGCTGACGACCACCATCCCGACCGCGATCGCGCCGACCGGCGCCAGCAGCGGCAGCTTCACCGAGACCGCCAGCCCGGCGGCGATGCCGGCCATGATCAGCGGTCCCTTGTCGAGCAGGGGTGCGTCCCGCTCCGGCGTGTCCTCGACCGCGCCGGCGTCCGGCGCGCGGCGCTGGTGCCCGTTGATCAGGAAGGCGGCGAAGGCAAGCAGGAAGGCGAGGCCCATGATGTCGTTGCGCCCCTCGCCCGGCTGGGTCTCGATCATCACCCCGGCCGAGAAGACGATCGCCGCCGCGACCAGGGTCGCCGGTCCCACTCGGTAGGGACGGCCGACGCACCAGGCGGCCAGCAGCCCGATCGAGAGCCAGACCATGTTGATCAGCGGCGAGAGCCAGTCGGTCTTGAAGAGGACGATGCCGGCGGCGTGGACGAGCTCGGAGCTGCCCGGGTAGAACCAGGCGGCCAGCCGCAGCGGGTCGGTGAAGTGGAGCGGCACGGTCGAGGCGTCCTGGGCGATCCGGCCCGAGAAGGGCATGTGGTACCAGGTGGTGTCGCCGCCGAACATGCCGTGGTCGAGCGCCAGCTGCGAGGGGAAGGTCCACTCGGCGACGACCCAGGAGGCGACGCCGAGCGCGATCAGCAGCGCCGCCATCTGCACCTGCGGCGCGCTGACTTCCCGGTTGCCGGCGGGCGCCATCGCCCGGCCCAACTGCGCCGCGCCAAGACCGACCGCGATGCAGACGACGATCGTCCAACCGAGGGTGAGGATGCTGAGCGTGCCCAACAGCTGCAGGGCGAGGATCAGGAGAGCGGTGGCGAGGGTCGCGTCGGCCAGCCGCGCCAGGGCGCCGGAGAACTCGGGCACGATCCAGCGCCGCAGCCAGTAGCCGCCGAGGGCGAGCGCCGAGACGATGCCGATCGTCGCCAGGCAGCCGCCGATGTAGGAGCCGAAGGACGGGGTCACCGGCGCGGGATGCTATTCGCAGCGCCGGGCGCGCGAACTAGGAGGCAGGCGAGGGGATGCGGCAGGAAACGCCGGTGCCGGCGAGCCCGCAGTAGCCGTTCGGGACCTTGTGCAGGTACTGCTGGTGGTAGTCCTCGGCGTAGTAGAAGGGGCCGGCCGGCTCGACCTCGGTCGTGATCGGCTCGTGGCCGGCGGCCCGCAAGGCCTCCTCGTAGGCGCGCCGCGCCATCTCGGCCGTCTCCGCCTGGGCGTCACTGGTCGTGTAGATGCCCGAGCGGTACTGGGTGCCGATGTCGTTGCCCTGGCGCATGCCCTGGGTCGGGTCGTGCTCCTCGAAGAAGATCTTGAGCAGGTCGGCGTAGGCGACCCGCTCGGGGTCGAAGGCGACCAGGACGGCCTCGGCGTGGCCGGTCCGCCCCGAGCAGACCTCCTCGTAGGTCGGGTGCGGGGTGGTCCCGTTCATGTAGCCGACGGCCGTCGTGTAGACGCCGTCGAGATCCCAGAACAGGCGCTCGGCGCCCCAGAAGCAGCCGAGCGCGAAGTGGGCCGTCTCGATCCCGTCCGGGAAGGGCGGCTGCAGCGGCGTGCCCAGCACGGCGTGGCGCTCGGGAACCTCGAAGGCCGGCTTGCTGCGCCCGGGCAGCGCCTCCTCGGGCGCCGGCATCCGCGTCTTCGAGCTGCCCCAAAGCATCCTCCCCACAAGGTAGCGTCCGCCCATCGGCTGCCTCGTCCTGCTCTTCGCGCTGATCTCGCCGCGGCTGGCGCTGTTCGTGCTGTGGCTGTTCGGCGACCTGCTCAGCCGTTCCTTCGACAGCTGGCTGCTGCCGTTGCTGGGCTTCTTCCTGCTGCCGTGGACGACCCTCGCCTACGCCCTGCTCTGGGCCTCCTCCGACGGCGTCCTCGGCATCGAGTGGTTCTTCGTCGCCTTCGCCTTCCTGATCGACGTCGGCGCCTTCGCCGGCGGCGACCGGCGGCGGCGCGCCGAGGCCTGAGGCTGCCACGCGCGTCACATTTGGCCCCTATGAGGGGCTCAACGCGAATCTGGGTCGGCGTCGACAGGGCAAGCGAGCCTGACGTGCGCCTTGGCGAGGACCATGAACTCGTGCTTCTCGATCCGGCCCCCGTCCAGCGGCTCGATCTCGACGTCGATCAGCGGAATGAACTCGACTTCGGGTCGGTTGATCGCGTCGGAGAAGCGAGCCTGGTATCCCTCGGCCGGCAGCGTCACGTCGCCGACGATCGTGTGGCGGTCGGTCTCGAACCTAATCCGCTGCCGTCGCCTCTCGTCGCCGCTGAGCCCGTCCATCGCCTGGCCCTATCGGCATTTACAGGGATAAAGCCGACCGGACAACCGTCCACCTCGGCATGGCCAGAAGGCCGAGGAGATCAAGCCTCGCCAGCCGTGACGCCGTAATACTGCTCTCTGAGCTCTTCGCACACTCGCAGTATTTTCTCTACCCAGTCGGTCGTGACGCTGCTGCGCAACTCTATGAATGACTCACCGTCTCCCCCCGGATCCCAGCAGAATCCCTGGGGCACATGACCCTTCCTCATCGGGTCGTAGATGACGAAGTTTCCCGCCGTGTAGGGAATCTTCCGCCAGTCGTCGTCCGGCAGGAAGAGGGTTTGCAGGCGGGAATCGCCATCGAGGAGATCGAGCTCGTCGCGCAACCGCTTGAATTTGAGGTAGAGATTCGCCGCCTCGGGCGCTATGTACACGTACTCGATCTTGCGCTCGTGGATGTTTCGATGGACGGTCTTGAGGAACGGAGCGGCCCGCGCGACCTCGGAGTCGAAGTTCTGCCCGACGATCCAAATCGTCTCGACGTCGATCCGACTCTCGTATTTGGACAGCTCCTCCTGCGTCAGGCCATCGCGCCCTTCGGCTTGGATCAAGAGGGCATGACCGATGTCACCGATGGTGGCTTCCATACGACGAACGACGGCTTCCGCGCGGTTCGCGTAGTACCGGCTCACCACCACGGCGCAAACCGTGGAGACGACCGCGGCCACCGCAACCGTCAGCAGGGCGATCAGCCAGGGGTCACGATCCTCAGTCAGGAACAATCCGAGCAGGAGGACCGCCGCCGGAGCAAGAAACTGAGCGACGACGAGGAACGCTCGCGTCCAGATCCGCTTCTCCCCGCCTGACTCGTCGTCTCCCATGGCTACCGGGCACAGCTTATGCCGTACCTGACTACTCCGGCATCGAGAGAGCGGCCGCCTCCGAGAGGCGCCGGCTAGCTGCCTTCGGGCGCGCCGAGAAGGACGGCGCAGACGGGAACGGTCATCGAGGTCGGTCCCCACAGGCCGGCGGCCGTCGCAAGCCCGCGGTCGAAGGCGCCGACCCCCGCCATGCCCACCACCACGGCCGAGAGCGCGACCTCCTCTGCCTCCAGGAGCAACAACTCCGCACGCGCCCCTGCCTCGATCATCGCAGCGGCCACGGTGGTGGGATAGCTGTACTTGGACGCCTGCCGGCGCAGATCGGCCACGAGCACGATCGCGCACGCCGCCTCTGCCGCCCAGGCCTGGCCGCCGAACAGCCGATCGAACGGCACCGAGTGGCCCTCCTCGTGCGCCAGCCCGTGCTCTTGCGGCAAGTAGCGATAGGTGCCCGCCTCCAGGCCCTGCACATCTCGTGAAACCACGCAGGCGTCATAGGTGTTCAGTGCTCCGGACGACGGGGCGGCGGTCAGCGGCAGCCTCCGCCCATTGTCGGCAATCCGCTCGCCCGTTATGCCGAATCCCGCTCGCAGGCACCGTGCCAGCTGCATCAACGCGACTGGCTCCGCGCCGAATGCCCGACGACTTCGGCGGCGCTCCAGAAGGCCCGTGAGCACACTGTCCGGCGGATCCGGAAGCACGGTGACGTCGCCGTTCGGCTCGGGCAGCAGACGCGTGTCCGTCGCTTCGCGTTCGTGCCTGGTGTTCAGCTCCGTCTCTGGATCCGCGAATGAGGCCGCCTGGTACCCGAACATCAAGGCTGCCGCGACAGGGCCCCAGGCCCACGGGGCATGAAAACGCTCGAGCTCCTCGAGCCGATCCGACGGAAGCAGTATCCCCAGCTCCATGGCGTCGGCAACGATCGCCTCGGGATCCTCCACCCCGGCGCCGCGCAGCCTGGCGCGCAGCAGCTGGTCGTCGCCATCCGCGCCCAGCAACGCCTCGGCGACGGGCCAGGTGCAGTTCAAGATCTCCAGCGAAGTGACGCTCTTCACGGCAAGGCCTTCGCCCCTGGGCCATGCGACGACGTACGGGTTCTTGAAAAGCCCGTCGCCTATGGAAGCTGCCCCCTCAGCCCGAAGCTCGGGGGCTGCCGAAAGAGGAGGGCCGGTCTACCGCGACTGGCTCGGGACCGGCGTGCCTGGCGAGATTGAGGGAGGGATGGAACTCGAATTCCCGGGAGGCGTGAGAGCTCGTCGATTTCGGTGGACGGTGAATGCCTTGCCCGTCGCCCCATGAGCGCTCGCTGCTGACCGAGGTTCCCATCCGGATCGACACTATAGGAGACACTGGTCGAGATTGCCCGCAGTGGGAGGTGCCTCCGCTGCCGCCCATTTGCTCAGTCGACTGCCTCGCGTGAGAGCTTTTCGATCGGGGCGCCCGGATTCGAACCGGGGACCTCGGCCACCCAAAGGCCGCGCGCTACCAGGCTGCGCCACGCCCCGCTGCGTCCCAGTCTAGAGCCGGATCGGCGGGCGGGCGCTGGCGCCCGCGGCCAACCGTTAGCGTTCTCGCCCGATGGCCGACGTGCGCCCGATCTTCGCCACCCGCTACGACCTCGACGTAGTTGGGTCGCTCGACGCGGTGGCAGCGCCGCCCTATGACGTAATCGACGCGCGGCAACGAGCGGTGCTGCTGGAGCGTTCGCAGTACAACGCGGTCGCGATCGACCTGCCGAAACCGTACGGTGAGACCGGGCCGCAGGAGACCGGCGACAACCCCTACCGGCGCGCGGCGGAGACGATGGACGCCTGGCGCGAGGCCGGCGCCCTCGTCGCCGATGCCGAGCCGGCGATCTGGGCGATGACCCAAGACTACACCGGGCCCGACGGGGCGCCGCGGACCCGCCACGGCATCCTCGCCCGGGTCCGCGTCGAGGACTTCGAGGCGGGGCAGATCCTCCCCCACGAGCGCACCCTGCCGGGGCCGAAGCAGGACCGGCTCGACCTCACCCGCGCCACCCGCCACAACCTCTCGCCGATCTTCTCGCTCAGCACCAAGGACCCCTGGCCGCTGGTGGCGCCGGCGATCGAGGGCGCCGAGCCCTGGGGCGAGGCGAGCGACGCCGGCGGCACCGTGACCCGCGTCTGGCGGGTCGGCGACCCGGCGATCCAGGCGCAGGTGACAGAGCTGCTCGCCGGCGCGCAGCTGCTGATCGCCGACGGGCACCACCGCTACGAGACCGCAATCGCCTACCGCGACGAGATCGGCGGCGAGGGCGACCACGAGCTCACGCTGATGGCGCTGACCGGCCTCGACGACCCGGGTCTCACCGTCTTCCCCACCCACCGCCTGCTCTCCGGCTTCGCCGGGGACCCGGAGCGCCAGGAGCGCTTCGGCCAGGGCCTGCGCGAGCTGTTCGACGTCACCGAGGTGCCGATCGAGGAGCTCGACCCACGCGGCGAAGAGGGAGCAGGAGTCTTCGGGTTCATCGACTCGCACCACAAACGTGCCTTCCGCCTGCGGCTGACGGACACGGCGATCGCCGCTCTCGACCAGCAGCTTGCCGGCAAGCCCGAGGCCTACCGCCGCCTCGACGCAGCGATCCTGGAGACGCTGGTGCTGAAGGGAGTCGCCGGCCTCAGCGAGGACGACATCCTCGCCAAGCGCGGGCTCGGCTACTCCAAGAGCGTCGAGGACTCGCTGGCGCTGCTCGAGGACGGCACCTACGACGTCGCCTTCATCCTCCGCCCGATCCCGGTCGCCCAGGTGCGGGCGATCTGCGAAAGCGACGAGAACATGCCGCCGAAGTCGACCTACTTCTTCCCCAAGGTGCTGACGGGCCTCGTCTTCAACCCAGTCGGCTGAGACAGCCGCGGCGTAGGATCACGCCGTGGTCAAGATCTACACCAAGAAGGGCGACGACGGGACGACCTCGCTCTGGTACGGCGGCCGCGTCCCCAAGCACCACGGCCGCACCGAAGCCTATGGCGCCCTCGACGAGGCCTGCTCGGAGCTGGGCCTCGCCCGCGCCCTCTGCAGTCCGGAGGAGGCGGGACTCGGCGCCGACATCCTGCGCCTCCAGGACTCGATCTTCGTCGCCGGCGCCGAGCTGGCGACGGCGCCCGAGGCGGCCCAACGGCTCGAAGACGGGGTCAGCCGCACCACCGAGGAGATGGTCGCGATGCTCGAGCAGCGGATCGACCACTACATGGGCCAGGTCGAGCTGCCGCCGCAGTTCGTGATCCCCGGCGGCACCCAGCTCTCGGCTCAGCTCGACGTGGCGCGAACGACGATCCGCCGCGCCGAGCGCCACATCACCGCCCTCAAAGACGGGGGCGAGCCGATCGGCGAGACCGTCATCCACTTCGTCAACCGAGCTTCCGACCTCGCCTACGCGATGGCCCGCTTCGCCGACGTCGACGAGCCGGCATTGTTCGAGGGTCGGGGCAGGGCTTAGCGGCGCGAGACCGCCTGATGGATCTCGGACTGAAGGAACGGGTCTGCGTCGTCACCGGCGCCAGCCGCGGGATCGGGCGTGAGACGGCGCGATTGCTCTGCGCGGAGGGCGCGAACGTATTGCTGGTCGCGCGCAGCGATGCGCTGCTCACGACCGCTGCCGCGGTGGACGCCGCCGGCGCCGAGGCGGGTGGCCGCGCCGAGTACCTGCGTCTCGACGTCACCGACAACGATGCCGGCGAGCGCATGATGGCGACGGCGCAGGAGCGCTTCGGCGGGCTCGACGTCCTGGTCAACAACGCCGGCGCCGCCCAGTGGCGCGACCTCGACGAGGTCCCGGACGAGGACTGGCGCGCCCAGTACGAGCTGAACGTGATGGCGCCGCTGCACGCGATGCGGGCTGCGATCCCGGCGATGGCGGAGCGTGGCTGGGGGCGAGTCGTCAACGTCTGCTCGACCGCCGGCAAGCGCCCCTCGGCGGCGATGCCGGAGTACTCGGTGGCGAAGGCGGCCGAGCTCTCGCTCTCGCGCCTCTTCGCCGACCGCTACGCAAAACAGGGGGTGCTGGTCAACGCGATCTGCCCCGGCCCGGTCGAAGGCGAGCTGTGGATGGAGCCGGGCGGCCTGCTCGACCAGTCGCAGGAGATGTCCGGCGCCAGCAGCCGGGAGGAGGCCTTGGCGAACGCTGGGGCGAAGCGGCCGATCGGCCGACTCGGGACCGTCGAGGAGATCGCCGCCGCGATCGTCTTCCTCTGCTCCGAGCGCGCCTCCTACGTCAGCGGCGCCGCCTGGTCAGTTGACGGCGGCACGGTGCAGGTGATCATCTGAAGCTGGGTGTGGCGACTTTCCGATCTATATGAGCGGAAAGTCGCCACAGACGGATGCGGCCGTTCTGCTGCCGCTCTACGGCTGGCCGGAGGAGCCCGGGCTTGTCTTCACCGAGCGACGCGCCGATCTGCGCCACCACGCCGGCGAGATCTCCTTCCCGGGCGGGCGGGTGGACGACGGCGACGCGGACCTGACGGCGACCGCGCTGCGCGAGGCGCAGGAGGAGATCGGGCTCGACCCGGCCGTAGTCGAGCTCGGAGAGGCCCTGCCGACCACCGGCACCTTCGTCACCGGCTACCGCATCCACCCATTCGTCGGCCACATACCCCACCCTCGTGAGCTCGACCTGCAACCGAACCCGGCCGAGGTCGAGACCGTCCTCACCTTCTCGCTGGACGTGCTGCGGGAGGGCTACGAGATGCGACGCCTTGTCCGCCGTGGCGTCCCCCTCCACACCTCGACCTACGAGGTCGAAGGCCACCTGATCTGGGGCGCCACCGCGCGGATACTCGGCGACCTGCTGGAGCGCCTCGCCTGAGGCGCTCCGGTGGGACCGGCTAGCTCGAAACCTTTTCGGGCTGGGGAACGATGCGGATGTAGGGGCGCGGCTCCTCCCAGCCGTCCGGGTAGGTCTCCTTCGCTTCGTCGTTGGAGACCGAGCCGGCGATGATCACGTCGTCGCCCTGCTGCCACTGGGCTGGCGTCGCGACTTTGTGCTTGGCGGTGAGCTGCAGCGAGTCGATCACCCGCAGGACCTCGTCGAAGTTGCGCCCGGTCGTCATCGGGTAGACGAGGATGAGTTTTACTTTCTTGTCGGGCCCGATGACGAAGACGTTGCGGACGGTCTGGTTGTCGACCGGCGTGCGGTCCGCGGCGTCGCCGGAGACGTCGGCCGGCAGCATCCCGTAGAGCTTGGAGACGTTGAAGTCGGCGTCGCCGATGACCGGGTAGTTCGGCGCCGCGCCCTGCGTCTCCTCGATGTCCTTCGCCCACTCCTCGTGCTTGTCGGTCGGGTCGACCGAGAGGCCGATGATCTTCACGCCGCGCTTGGCGAACTCGGGCTCGATGCTCGCCATGTAGCCGAGCTCCGTCGTGCAGACCGGGGTGAAGTCCTTCGGATGCGAGAACAGCACCGCCCAGGAGCCGTCGATCCAGTCGTGGAACCTGATCCGGCCCTCGGTCGTGTCGGCCTCGAAATCGGGTGCTACGTCACCAAGCTGCAGAGCCATGAACCGCTCCTCTCGGAAGCCTTTTTCACCAATTGCCTTATCCCTATCCGAGTTTAGAGATATCGAGGTCCGGCCCAACCAGCTCGAACGGGATGCGCCAGCGTTCGCCAACGGCCCGCACCGCCGCTTCGCCTCGCCTCAGGACCGCAGCGTCGACGCTGCCCGTCACCTCGTAGACGAACTTCCTCACCGGCGTTTCGACCAGCCGCTCGAGCAACCGTTCGAGCCGCTCGCCGTGGATCGCGGCGACGTCCTCCGGATCCCCGCTAACCGAGCCGAGCAGCCAGACCACGGCGGCGACGTCGCCGACCAGGTCGAGGATCGTGCCCGGCTTCGCCGGGTCCGCCAACGCCGGCTCGATTCCCGCGGCCTCGATCGGCCCCAGTCCCTCCTCGCGCCGACTGGTGCCGCGCACCGCCCAGCCCTGCTCCAGCAGCTGCCCTCCGAGCTGTCGGCCGCGGCAGCCGCAGCCGACGATCAGCGCTCGCGCCACCGCATGCGCTCCAGCTCCTCGGCTTCGACCTCGGCCCGCAGCTCGGTCTCGTCGATTTCGGGGGCGCCGCGGCGGCGGCGCATCTCGTTCTGGGCGTCGAGCATCTGCTGGATGTCGGCGATTTCGTTCTCCGCTTCGACCTGCGGCGAGCGGGTCGGCTTCCAGTCGACCAGCTCGGCGCTGCTGCCCTGGTAGTAGTGGCCGATCAGCACCAGCAGGACGACGAGCACGCCGATCATCGCGATCGCAATCAGGACGAAGTCCACGGGCTGAGAATACGCCCGCGACTCCGGTCGCGTTTAATCCTCCGGCATGGCCGAGGCCTACCTCGTCGACGCGATCCGCACCCCGATGGGCGCCTACCGGGGGGCGCTCTCCGGCGTGCGCGCGGACGACCTCGCCGCCCATGTAGTCGCCGCGGTCGTCGAGCGGACCGGGGTCGACCCGGAGCGGATCGTCGACGTCTACTTCGGCGCCGCCAACCAGGCTGGCGAGGACAACCGCGACGTCGCCCGGATGGCGGCGCTGCTGGCGGGGCTGCCGGCGAGGGTGCCGGGCGCCACCGTCAACCGCCTCTGCGCCTCGGGCCTGGAGGCGGTCAACGCAGCGGCGCGAGCGGTCAAGCTCGGCGAGGGTGACTTCTACCTGGCCGGCGGCGTCGAGTCGATGAGCCGCGCCCCCTGGGTGGTCGAGAAGCCCGAGCGGGGACTGCCCCGCGGCCCGCAGACGATGCACGACACGACCCTCGGCTGGCGCCTGGTCAATCCGCGCATGGCCGAGCTCGGCGTCTCGACCGAGTCGATGGGCGAGACCGCTGAGAACGTCGCCGAGCGCTTCGGAATCGAACGCGAGGCCCAGGACGCCTTCGCGCTGCGCAGCCACCAGCGCGCCGTCGCCGCCGCCGAGGCTGGACACTTCGCCGAGGAGATCGTCCCGGTCGAGGCGCCGCGCGGGCGCGAGACCGTCACCGTCGAGGCCGACGAGGGCCCCCGCCCCGATGCCTCGGCGCAGAAGCTGGCCGGCCTGCGGCCCGTCTTCCGCGAGGGGGGCTCGGTCACGGCCGGCAACGCTTCCACTCTCAACGACGGCGCCGCCTGCACGCTGATCGCCTCCGAGGCCGGGGTCGAGGCCCTCGGCGCCGAGCCGCTGGCCCGGATCGTCGCCACCGGGGTAGCCGGCGTCGACCCCGCCTACATGGGGATCGGCCCGGTCGAGGCCGTCCCCCGCGCCCTCGCCGCCGCCGGCCTCGGCCTCGACGACATCGACCTGATCGAGCTGAACGAGGCCTTCGCCGCCCAGGTGCTCGCCTGCGTCAAGGAGCTGGGCCTCGACGAGGAGCGCCTCAACGTCAACGGCGGTGCGATCGCCCTCGGCCACCCGCTCGGCTGCTCCGGCGCCCGCCTCACCACCACCCTCGTCCGCGAGCTGCGCCGCCGCGGCGGCCGCTACGGCATCGCGACGATGTGCGTCGGCGTCGGCCAGGGCCTGGCGACTGTCTTCGAAGCGGTCTGAGGGGCCTCGGCGGTCGCTCGTGGATGAGTTGTGCCGGCCATAGCCGGCAAATCGATCAAAGTGGCCAGGCCAGACCTTCAGGTAGCCTCGCGGCCCCGATGGCAGCAGTAATCGAAGAGCTGGCGAGCGTCGACGGGAAGGTGACCCCGACCGCCGAGGCGACGATCCCGCTGCGCGACGACGGACTCTACCGCGGCGACGGCGCCTTCGAGGTGATCCGCCTCTACGCGGGGCGGCCGTTCGCGCTCGGCGACCACCTCGACCGGCTCGAGCGCTCTGGCGCGGCGATCCAGCTCGTGTTCGACCGGGCCGCGCTGGAGCGCGAGATCGGCGCCCTGCTCGAGACCGCCGGTGGAGTCGACGGGCAGCTGCGGCTGATCGTCACCCGCGGCGGCCGCCGCATCGCCGCCACCGAGCCGCTACCGGCTCATGCCGAGACGCTGCGCGTCGCCACCGTCACCTACAGCCCGAGCGTGATCCTCAATGGCGTCAAGTCGCTCTCCTACGCGGCCAACATGCAGGCGACCCGGCTGGCCGAAGCGCAGGGCGCCGACGAGGCGGTCCTGGTGCAGCCCGACGGCACCGTGCTGGAGCCGCCGACCTCGTCGATCTTCTGGGTCTCGCCACAGGGGGCGCTGCGCACGCCGGCGCTCGACAACGGCGTGCTCGAGTCGATCACCCGCGACCGGCTGGTGAAGGCGCTCGACGTCGAGGAGGGCGCCTGGCCGGTGGCCGACCTGCGCGCCGCGCAGGAGGCCTTCCTCGCCTCGACCACGCGCGAGATCCAGGCGGTCTCGGCGATCGACGGCCAGGAGCTGGCCGAGGCCCCCGGCCCGCGCACGCGCGAGGCGCAGGAGGCCTTCGCGGCGACCCTGGGGCGCGAGCTTCGCACCACCGACGACGAGAAGGAGTGAGATGGACTTCCAGCTGAGCGACGAGCAGCGCCTGATCTCCGAGGCGGCGCGCGAATTCGCCGACAAGGAGATCGTCCCGCGGGTCAAGGAGAACGACCGCGCCGCCCGTTTTGACCGCGAGCTGGCGAGCAAGCTGGGCGAGGTCGGCTATCTCGGCGCGCCGGTCGCCGAGGAGTACGGCGGCCGCGGCCTCGACTACCTCGGCTACGGGCTGATCGTCGAGCAGGTCGGCCGCGCCGACTCCTCCGCCCGAACCGTCGTCTCCGTGCAAACCTCGCTGGTCGCCGGCTCGATCGAGAAGTGGGGCAGCGAGGAGCAGAAGCAGAAGTGGCTGCCGCGGCTCTGCTCGGGCGAGGCGCTCGGCTGTTTCGGGCTGACCGAGCCCGACACCGGCTCCGACGCCGCCAACCTGCGCACCCGCGCGACCAAGACCGACTCCGGCTGGTCGATCAGCGGCCAGAAGATGTGGATCAGCCTCGGCAGCTTCTCCGAGGTCGCCCTGATCTTCGCCCAGACCGACCCCGCGCTGAAGCACCGCGGGCTCGCCTGCTTCCTGGTCCCGACCGCCAGCGAGGGCTTCACGACCCAGGAGATCCACGGCAAGCTGGGCCTGCGCTCCTCCGACACCGCCGAGCTCTCGCTCGACGAGGTCGAGGTGCCCGACGAGGCGATGCTGGGCGAGATCGGCGACGGCTTCAAGGTCGCGATGAGCGCCCTCGACAGCGGCCGCTACAGCGTCGCCGCCGGCTGCGTCGGGATCTGCGACGGCTGCGTCGACGCCTCGGTCGCCTACGCCAAAGAGCGCAAGCAGTTCGGCGTGCCGCTGGCCCGCTTCCAGCTGGTGCAGGAGATGATCGCCGACATGATCCTCAAGCGCGACGCCTCGCGGATGCTGGTCTACCGCGCCGGTCTACTGAAGGACGAAGGAGTGCCGAACACGATGGAGACCTCGGTGGCGAAGCTCTACGCGACCGAGTCGGCGGTCGAGTGCGCGAACCTGGCGATCCAGGTGCACGGCGGCGCCGGCTACGTCGACGACTACCCGGTCGAGCGCTACCTGCGCGACGCCCGCGTCACCACCCTCTACGAGGGCACCTCGCAGATCCAGAAGCTGATCATCGGGCGCGCCGCAACCGGGATCAACGCGATGACCCCGATGGTCGCCGAGTAAGCCGATGCCCGGGCTGGTCGAGACGACGCTCGACGACCACCACGTCGCCCTGCTGCGGCTGAACCGGCCCGAGGCGCGCAACGCGCTCTCGCCGGAGATGATGGAGGAGATCGCCTCCGAGCTGGAGCGGCTCGACCCCGACCCCGAGGTGCGCTGCATCGTCATCGCCGGCTCCGAGAAGGTCTTCGCCGCCGGCGCCGACATCAAGGCGATGAGCGAGCGCAGCTTCGAGGAAGCGCTGCGCCACCCCGCCGCGTCCTTCTGGCGCCGCGTCGCCGCGGTGAAGACGCCGACGATCGCCGCCGTCTCCGGCTACGCGCTCGGCGGCGGCTGCGAGCTGGCGCTGATCTGCGACATGATCGTCGCCTCCGACACCGCCCTCTTCGGCCAGCCGGAGATCACGCTCGGGATCATCCCCGGCGGCGGCGGCAGCCAGCGCCTGGCGCGGGTACTCGGCAAGCAACGGGCGATGGAGTACGTCCTCACCGGCCGCCGCTTCGACGCCGAGATGGCACTCGAGATGGGCCTGGTCAACAGGGTCGTCAAGAAGGGCGGATGGCTGCAGGAGGCGCTGGAGCTGGCCCGCACCGTCGCCGAGCGGCCGCCGATCGCCGCCCGCCTCGCAAAGCAGGCGGTCATCGTCGCGGATGAGAGTGGCCTCTCGGCCGGCCTTGAGGCCGAGCGGCGCCTCTACGAGCTGGCGATGGCGACCGAGGACCGGGTGGAGGGGATGAAGGCCTTCCTCGAGAAGCGCCAGCCGAAGTTCGAGGGCCGCTGAGATGGCGAACCTGTTCGAGCCCGACCTCGACGAGGAGAGCACTCAGACCGGCTTCGCCTGGAAGCGGGCGGGCCTGGGACGACAGGCGGGAAGCGAGCGACTGGGGGCCAGCCTCTTCGTCGTGCCACCCGGACAGGCGACCTTCCCTCTGCACTACCACCTCGGCAACGAGGAGCTGCTCATCGTCGTTGAGGGCACGCCTTCGCTGAGGACGCCGAAGGGGGAGCGCGTGCTGGCATGCGGCGAGGTCGTCTCCTTCCCGCGCGGCGAGGCCGGCGCGCACCAGGTCGTCAATCGCAGCGAGGAAACCGTGCGAGTCCTCGTCGTCAGCGAGATGAACGCGCCCGAGGTGGTCGTGCGGCCGGAGTCGGGCAAGGTCAGCGCCATGGGCCGCCCACCCGGCGGCCGTCGTGAGGGCATGCACCGCGTCTTCTTCGAACGCGACGAGGCGCCGTTCTGGGAGGGCGAGGAACCACCTCCCCCGAAGCCGTGAAGGTCGAGCGGGTCGGCGTTCTCGGCGCCGGCGCCATGGGCAGCGGCATCGCCCTGCTCGCCTGCCTCGGCGGTTATGAGGTCCACGTCCACGACCCGTTCGACGCGGCCCTGGCGGCGGCGCAGGACAAGGTCGACGCGAGCCTCGCCAGGGGCGCCGGCAAAGGCTGGACCGAGCAGGAGGCGGAGGCGGCGAGTGGGCAGCTGCGGCTGGCCGCATCGATCGCCGACCTCGCCGGCTGCGACCTGGTCGTCGAGGCCGCACCCGAGGACCTGGCGCTGAAGCAGCGCCTGTTCGCCGAACTGGCGAGCGTCTGCGGCCCGGAGGCAATCCTTGCCTCCAACACCTCTTCGCTGCGGGTCGCCGACATCGCGGCCGAGACGCCGCATCCCGAGCGGGTGGTCGGCATGCACTTCTTCAACCCGCCGCAGCTGATGAAGCTGGTCGAGGTGGTGGCGACGGAGGACTCGACGGCCGCAGCCCTCGGCGCCGTCACCGAGGTCGGCGAGCGGATGGGGCGCACGCCGATCCGCGCCAAGGACAGCCCCGGCTTCATCGCCAACCGCCTCGCCCGGCCGTTCTCGCTGGAGTCGCTGCGGATGCTCGTCGACGAGGTCGCCGACGCCGCCACGATCGACCGCGTCTGCCGCCTCGGCGGCGGCTTCCGGATGGGGCCTTTCGAGCTGCTCGACCTGATCGGCCTCGACGTCAACCTCAGCGTCGCCCGCTCCTTCTACGAGCAGGGCGGCCGGCCGTCGCGCTGGCAACCGAGCCCGATCCAGGAGCGAATGGTCGCCGCGGGCCGGCTCGGCCGCAAGAGCGGCGAGGGCTTCTACCGCTACAACGCTGGCAAGCACCGCGAGGACGATCCGGAGCTCGACATCGAGGCCCCTACGCTCGACCCCGGCGAGCTCGCACGCATCGATCCCGCCGCGCCGCAGATCCTGCCCCGCCTGATCGCCCAGATCGCCAACGAGGCATCCTTCGCGCTGGAAGAGAAGGTCGGCTCGCCGGAGGACATGGACAAGGCGATGCGGCTCGGCTTCAACTGGCCGCGCGGCCCGCTCGAGCTCCGCGACCTGATCGGCGCCGAGCGCGCCACCCACCTGCTCGAGGAGCTGCGCGAGCGCCATGGCGACGCCTACGTTCCCGCAGCTCAGCTGGTCAAAACGGCCACAAAGACAGCTCCTTAAGGAGAGCACACGACCCATCCGACATCGACCCCCCTCAGGTGTGGTCGATGTCGGATGGGCCACCTTGTGAACACAGGGTCACGCGAAGTTCACGGCTGCTAAACGTCACGGTTCCCGCTCCGAAATAGAACGCCGGGTGCAGCCGGGGATAGGCCCCCGGCCGGAAATCTCATCTCGGAAGGAGATCCCTTGAACACCCGACGACTCAGAGCCTTCGCTCTGGCCGGGCTGATCGCAGTCGCCATGGCTTCCGTGGCGGTGGCCGCTCCGGGCGGCAGCAGCACCGGCCCCAACACCAAAACGAAACCGTACGTGCTGCCGGTCGGCGACGGCGTCAGCGTCAAGTCGCTGCTGACCGTCGGCGAGGGCGCTGCATCCAACGGCTACGAGATGGTCGGCATCCCCGACGGCCTCGGCCTCGTGCACTCGCCAAAAGGCAGCCATGACTACCGCCTGTTCATGAACCACGAGCTTCGTGGAAACCAGGGTGTGGTCCGCAAGCACGGGAAAATCGGCGCCTTCGTGTCGGAGATGGAGATCGACTCCGAGAGCTTCGAGGTCGAGCAGGGCCGCGACCTGATCGACTCCGACGTTCGCTATTGGAACTACCTGACCCAGAAATATGGCTCGACCCCCTCCCCGGGCGGTGTCAACCCCCGCGACCCGAGCGACACCTTCCTCGCCCAGTCGGCGGAGTTCTGGCGTTTCTGCTCGAGCAGCATCACCGAGTGGGGCCAGCTCTACAACCCGGCCACCAAGACCGGCTACATGGACCAGATCTATTTCGCCAACGAGGAGAACGGCGACGAGGGACGGCTCTTCGGCGTCACCACGAGCGGCCAGGCTCAGCAGCTGCCGCGGCTCGGGCAGTTCTCGTGGGAGAACACGATCGCCGCCGAGAACAAGAGCGACACCACGGTCGTGATCGGCAACGAGGACGCTGCCGGCGGCCAGCTCTGGGTCTACGCCGGAACCAAGCAGAAGAGCGGCACCCCGTTCGACGAGGCCGGCCTCACCAATGGCACGAACTTCGTGCTCGACCTCAAAGACGAGTCGGTCTCGACCGATCCCCAGTTCCGCGCCAAATACGGCAAAGGCAAAGCGGTTCCGTTCACCCTCGGCTCCGACGAGGTCGTTGACTGGGACAGCTCCAGCGCCCGTCAGAACGCCGAGGGGGCGGCCAGGGGCCTGACTGAACCGGATCGAGGACGGCGTCTTCGACCCGCGCCACCCGAACGACTACTACGTCCTCACCACCGAGGGCTCGCCCGGCGTCGTCCCCTCCGAGCCGGCGGTGACCCGCGACGGCGGCGGCCTCTGGCACGTCCACTTCAACGACGTGGACAACCCGGAGAAAGGCGGCACGATCGAGCTGCTGCTGGACGGCTCCGAGGCGCCGTTCCTCAACAAGCCCGACAACATGGGCGTCGACAAGTACGGCACCCTCCTGATCCAGGAGGACCCGGGCAACAACGCCCAGCTCGCCCGCATCGTCGCCTATGACGTCGACACGGGCAAACGCGGCGTCGTCGCCGAGTTCGACCCCGCCCTGTTCCGCAGCGGCGGCGCCGGGTTCATCACCCAGGACGAGGAGTCGAGCGGCATCATCGACGCCTCCGAGGTGCTCGGCAAAGGCTGGTTCCTGTTCGACGCGCAGGTCCACAAAGCGTCGCCGGACCCGGCCAAGGTCGAGATGGGACAGTTGATGGCACTGCACGTTCCAAAGTTCAACGACGTGTACACGATCAAATAGCCGCTAGCGGCTTACGCTGAATCGAGGGCCCCGCAGACCCGCGGGGCCTTCGTTCGTTTTGGGGTGAAAGACTCCGGGCGGTGGAGGACGCGCGGGACTTCGAGGAGGCGCGGCGCGGGCTCGTCGCCGCCTTCGATCCCCCCTTCGTCGAAGGCGAGCGCGGCCGCATGGTCTGGGACCTGCGTCCCTACGACTTCCTCGAGGAGGAGCTGCCGGAGACGGCCAATCCGAGCCTCTGGCGGCAGAGCCAGCTGACCCGGATCGCGGGACTGTTCGAGCTGGCGCCCGGCGTCTACCAGCTGCGCGGCTTCGACCTCTCGAACATGCACGTGCTCGAGGGCGAGGAGGGCATCGTCGTCGTCGACCCGCTGGTCTCGGCCGAGACCGCGGCGGCGGCGCTGGCGCTCTACCGCGAGCATCGCGGCGAGCGGCCGGTCACCGGCCTCCTCTACACCCACAGCCACGTCGACCACTTCGGCGGCGCCAGGGGCGTGCTGACGCCTGAGGAAGCCGAGGAGCGCCGCGTGCCGATCCTCGCCCCCGCCGGCTTCCTCCACCACGCGGTCAGCGAGAACGTCTTCGCCGGCACCGCGATGGGCCGGCGCGCCGGCTACATGTACGGGGCCCTGCTCGGCCCGGGCCCAGAAGGCCAGCTCGGCTCCGGCCTCGGCCAGACCACCTCGCTCGGCTCGATCACGCTGCTGCCGCCGAGCGTCGAGATCGACGCGACCGGCCAGGAGGAGGTCGTCGACGGCATCCGCTTCGCCTTCCAGCTGACCCCGGGAACCGAGGCGCCGGCCGAGATGAACTTCTTCCTGCCCGACCGCGCCGCCCTCTGCATCGCCGACAACGTCGCCCGCTCGATGCACAACATCCTCACGCTTCGCGGGGCGCTGGTCCGCGACCCGCGCGTCTGGGCGCACTACATCGACGAGGCGATCAAGCTGTTCGGCGGCGAAGCCGAGGTGCTCTTCGGCGGACACCACTGGGCCTGCTGGGGGCGCGAGCGGATCGTCGACCTGCTGGAGAAGCAGCGCGACCTCTACAGCTACCTGCACGACCAGACCCTGCGCCTGCTCAACAAAGGCCTCACCGGCCCCGAGATCGCCGAGGCAATCGAGCTGCCGCCCAGCCTGGCGGCCGAGTGGCACTGCCGTGAGTACTACGGCTCCGTCAGCCACAACGTGAAGGCGATCTACCAGCGCTACATGGGCTGGTTCGACGGCAATCCGGCCCATCTCTGGGAGCACCCGCCGGTGGCGCAGGCTCAACGCTACGTCGAGTTCATGGGCGGCGCCGACGCCGTCCTCGCCAAGGCGCGCCAGTCGTTCGAGGCGGGCGACTACCGCTGGGTCGCCGAGGTCGTCAACCGCGTGGTCTTCGCCGAGCCTGAGAACGAGGCGGCGCGCGTGCTGCAGGCGGACACCCTGGAGCAGCTCGGCTACGGGGCCGAGAACGCGACCTGGCGCAACTTCTTCCTGATGGGAGCGAAGGAGCTGCGCGAGGGGATCGCCGGCACTCCCACCGCGCCTGCACCGCCCGACATCGTCGCCAACCTCTCGGTCGAGCAGCTGCTCGACGCGATGGCGATCCGCCTCGACGGCCCCCGCGCCTGGGACCGCCGGCTGCGGATCGACTGGGTCGTCACCGATCCCGACGAGGAGCACGCGCTGCTGCTTCGAAACGGCGTCCTCAGCCACCGGCCGGGTCGGCACGAGCCCGATGCCGACGCCACCCTCGTCGTCGAGCGCGAGGCGCTGAACGAACTCCTGCTGAAAACCGCCGACCTCGGCGCGCTGGCCGAGAGCGGCCGCCTCCGGGTCGAGGGCGAGGCGGAGAAGCTCGGCGAGCTGCTCGGTCTGCTCGACGAACCGAACCCCGGCTTCGCGATCGTCACGCCGGACTGACCAGTCCGCAGTTAGTCGGGAACAGGCCGACGACAAAAAGTTACACTTCCGTGTCCCACGCGTTGCACTTATCTCTCTACGCTGGAGGCATGGAGGCAATGAGGCAGAGCTGGACAGACGACCGCCTAGACGAGTTTGGCCGCCGGATGGACGAACGCTTCGACAAGATCGAAGGAGAGATGGACCTCCGCTTCCAGCGTGTCGACAAGGACATCGTCGAGCTGGGTCAGCGCGTCGATAAGAGCATTGGCGAGCTGGGTCAGCGCGTGGACAAGGACATCGGCGAGCTGCGAAAGGACAATAGGCTCATCCAGTCCGAGCTGGGATTCCATCCAGCGCACGATCATCCAGGTCGGCGGCGGCCTGCTGGCGGCAAACGTCGGCCTTATGGCCGCGGTCATCGGCCTGATGATTACGCAGCTGTAGCGCCGACGCCTCGATCGCCGAGGGCTCACCGGCAATCGATCAATCTGCAATGGTGCCGCGGGTGAGCGGCGCTGACAATCGCCAGAGCGCGATCACGCCCGAGGGCATCGAGGTCCTGCGCGAGGAGATCGCGCAGCTGGAAGGCGACGGTCGTTCCGAGATGGCGGCCAGGATCAAGACGGCGCGGGAGCTGGGCGATCTCAAGGAGAACGCCGAGTACCACATCGCCAAGGAGGATCAGGCGCACCTGGAGACGCGGATCAAGCGGCTGCGCCAGCGCCTCGGCACCGCGGTCGTCGTCGAGGCGGACGGGGCCGCCGACCGCTTCGCCTTCGGCCGCACCGCCGAGGTGCTCGACGAAGAGAGCAGCAAGGTCAACACCTGGACCCTGGTCGGCTCGACCGAGGCCGACCTCGCCGTCGGGCGGCTATCCGCCGAGTCGCCGATTGGTCGAGCGCTCAGGGACGCCGCGGTCGGCGAGCCGGTCGACGTCGAGACGCCACGCGGCAAGCGAACCTTCGTCGTCCAGAAACTGGTCTAGGCGCCCGGCCGCCACCGCCCGCGGCGGGGTCACGCGGGACGGAGCCGGAACATCATCTCGTCCACGTAGCACCAGCTCCAGTCCTCGCCGGGCTCAGCCGAGCGGATGATCGGATGTCCACTCGCGTGGTGATGAGCCGTGGCGTGTTTCCCGGGCGAGTTGTCGCAGCAGCCGACGTGACCGCAGCTCTGGCACATCCGCAGGTGAACCCACTGCATCCCGAGCCTCAGGCACTCCTCGCAGCCGGCGAGCTCGTCCGGCGGCTCGAGATACCGGACGGAGTCGAGGTGGGTACAGGAGGAAGCCGTCTTCCGACCTTAGAGCATGGCCGCGGCGTCGGTCCCGCTCAGGAGCCCGGCGTCGGGGCGATCTCGGCCGGCTCGCCGCCGCGCATCCAGTGTGCCTCGGGCGAGGGCGGAGTGTCGCGCAGGTACCACTCGGCGTCGAGGGCGCCCATGCAGCCGGTGCCGGCGGCCGTCACCGCCTGGCGGTAGGTGCGGTCGACGACGTCGCCGACCGCGAAGACGCCGGCCAGGTTGGTCCTGGTCGAGCCGGGCTGGGTGACGATGTAGCCGTCCTCGTCGGTGTCGACCTGGTCTCTGACGATCTCCGATTTGGGGATGTGGCCGATCGCCACGAAGGCGCCCTCGGTCTCTACCTCCTCGGTCTCCCCGGTCTCGGCGTTGCGCAGCATCACGCGGTCGAGCCTGCCGTTCTCGCCGGCGACGAACTCCTCGGCGACGAAGGGGGTCTTGAACTCGATGTTGGGCTGCTCCCCGGCGCGGTCCTGCATGATCTTCGAGGCGCGGAACTCGTCGCGCCGGTTGACCACGGTCAGGTCGCTGGCGAACTTGGAGATGAAGATGGCGTCCTCCATCGCCGAGTCGCCACCGCCGATCACGATCACCGGTACGCCTTTGAAGAAGGCGCCGTCGCAGACGCCGCAGGTGGAGACGCCGCTGCCGCTCAGCTCCAGCTCGCCGGGGATGCCGAGCCGGCGCGGCTCCGCCCCCATCGCCAGGATCACCGTCTTGGCCAGGTGCTCCTCGTCGCCGAGGAAGACCTTCTGCACGCCACCGTCGCTCAACTCGACCCGGTCGACGTCGTCGGTCACGAACCGGGTCCCGAAGCGCTCGGCCTGGGCGCGGAACTGGGTCATCATCTCCGGCCCCATGACCCCCCCCGGGTAGCCGGGGTAGTTCTCGACGTCGGTCGTGTTCTGCAGCTGCCCGCCCCACTGGAATCCCTCGAAGACGAGGGGCTCGAGGTTGGCGCGAGCCGTGTAGAGCGCCGCGGTGTAGCCGGCGGGCCCACCGCCGACGACGATCACGTTCTCGATCTTCTTCTCGTCTGCCATCTCCACCGCCGGAAGTCTAATACTTTACTTTTTATAGTAACGGGTTCTCCAACGGCTTAAAACGGGATCTCATCGGGTGCCTTGTGCGTCCGCAGGATGAAGCGGCCCAGCAAAGGCACCGCAAACGAGTACTTCCCGAACCGGTTCTTGTAGATCATTCCCCGCTCGGCCAGGCTGGACAGGATCTGGTTCGCGTGGCTGGACGAGAAGGGCTTGAGCAGGAGGATCTTCGCCTTCTCGGTGAGTTCTAGGATCGTGAATTCCTCGTCGGGATCGTCGAGGTTGGCTACGACCCAGAGCAGCTCTCGCTGCCGATCCGTGATCTTCGCCCACCGGCCGGCAAAGAAATCGGCGTCCAGCTTGCGCTGGATCGCCTCGATCGGGACGGCCTTCGACTCTTCGTCGGCGTGCTGCCGGATGAAGACGTCGTAGACCTCGCGACAGATGAACTGGATGAAATACGGATAACCGGCGGACTCGCGAGCGATGATCTCGACCGAAGCGGGAGTGAGATTCACCGGGCACTCCGCCACCTCGATTGGCTTGAGGATCGCCTCCCGACTCTCCTCCTCGTTGAGCCTGGTCAGCGTCATGACCCGAAACATGCGCTCGGCATAGGTCCGAGCGTCGACGAGCTTCGGAAACAACGTCGGCAGGCCCGCGAGGACAAGCATGAAGGGGATTCCCTTCTTCTGGATCGACTGAAATACATCGAGCAGAACGGAGAGCGGAAACTGGTCCTTGCCGGCATGGTCGGAAAGATTCTGGGCCTCGTCGTAGGCAAAGATCACCTTGTGCGGGCCCTGCCTGCGCAGCTGCTCCCAGGCGAATTCGAGCGTCGCCTTGATCTTGTCCGCAATCAGACCAGGCGTCGCCGCGTAAACCGTCGCGAGGGCCTCATGGGAAAGCGGGATCTCTCTCGGTTGACTGGAAGGGCTGAAGCCGATCCGGCTCTCGGGCTCAGGCACCATCGTGGAAGAGGTGATCAGGGCCAGGTCGGCTAGCAAGCGTTCTGCGAGCGCGGTCTCGCTGATGCTCGCCGACTCCGAAAGGTCTGCGCTCGCCCACAGCCAGCCACGCCGAATCGCACGTGGCTTGAAGGTCTCCAAGAGCACGGTCTTGCCGACTCCACGCAGCCCGGTCAAGACTAGATTCTCGAGGATCTCGTCCTGCTCCAGCAACCGATCGAATTCGCCGTACTCGCGCTCTCGGCCCGCCAGAAATGGAGGCATGTGGCCCGCTCCAGGCCGGTATGGATTCTTGAACTCAGACGTATTCACAGTCATTTAGGTTATTAGCTAAATTAAGCTATGACTCTAAATTTAGCACAGGACCTCATCGACACTAACAGGACAGGCCTGTTTCACCCCCGGGCCGGCTCCAGCTGCTCCTCCCGAGGGCTGCCGCGGTCGACCGGCAGGCCCTCCTCTTCCCAGTGCTGCACCCGCGCGCGAAGCTGGAAGAAGGCGACGATCCCCGGCGGGATCGGCAGCCAGAAGGCGATCAGCCGATAGACCAGGATCGCGGGGAAGACGGTGGCCTCGGGCAGTCCGAAGAGGACGAAGGCGCCGATCATCCCCGCGTCCACCGCCCCCACCCCGGCCGGGGCCAGGGGAAAGAGGTTGCCGACCATGCCGAGGAAGAAGCCCTGGACGACCACCGCCAGCGGCACGTGGACGCCGAGGGCCTTGAACGAGGCCCAGAGGATGCCGATGTTGGCGGCCCAGTAGCCGACGGCGCCGATCACCGCCAACCCCCCGTGCGTGGGCCGCAGCAGCAGCGAGAACCCGAACCTGACCCCCTCGCC
This sequence comes from uncultured Solirubrobacterales bacterium, assembly GCA_963703235.1. Classification (GTDB taxonomy): domain Bacteria; phylum Actinomycetota; class Thermoleophilia; order Solirubrobacterales; family 70-9; genus VRUE01. The sequence continues at coordinate 1,244,297 of OY969802.1, forward strand.
GATCGTCGCCGGCGCCCGAGCCAGTTTGTCGGCGATCCCGCCGCTCCGCCCACCGTGCGCCAGCCGCCCGATCCGTTCCCCCAGGTCCGGCGGGATCAGGGCGACGAGCACGCCGATTATCAGCAGCAGGCCGGCCACCGCCGCCGGCACGATCGTCAGCTCGACCGAGTCCTTGCCCGGCACCACCCCGGTCCGCAGCAGCACCCCGCAGACGATCAGCGCGACCGGATAGAAGACGTACTGGAGGGTGAGAAAGGCGACCATCCGCCGGGCGACCTCGTGGCGGCCCACCCCCGCTTTGCGCAAGGCCCAGTAGGTGAGCGCGATGCCACCGGCTCCGGCCGCCGAGAAGATCCGGGTCGCGGCAACCCCGGCCATGTTGATCTCGTAGGTCTCGGGCCAGGTCAGCCGCAGCAGGTCACTCCCCACCACCGCCTTGAAGAGGGTGATGTAGGTGCCGATCGCGACGACGTTGAAGCCGATCGCGACGACGATCCAGAGCGGATCCGCTTCGCCGAGCCTGCTGAGCGAGTCGCCGAGGCCGACCAGCTTCGGGAAGAGGAAGTAGATCCCGATCAGCAGCAACAGGACCAGCAAAAGCGTCTGCACGACGCGTCGCGGCGTGAGCAGCGGAAGTTCGGCGCCGTTTCCGTTCGCCGAGTGCTCCGGAGACACAGCAAGGAAGCTACCCGTTCGCGAGGCGCTCCAGACGACGAAGGCCGCGCGTGACGCCGTGAACGGCCGGTTCGGCAAGCGGCTCGCCGCGCCTGACGACGCCCACCAGCGTGGCGCCGGCGGCGAGGTCGGTGACGTAGTGCTCGCCGAGGTAGACGAGGGCGAAGCCGAGGGTCAGCGCGTAGGCCCAGCCAACCGCGCCGGGCCCGCGCCCGGCTTCGCTGAGCGAGATCGCAGCCATCGACGAGGTCGCGAAGTGCAACGAGGGCATCGCCGCCCACGGGTTCCCCCCCAACGCCCCGTAGAGCGCCGGCCAGGCCGAGTGCCAGGTGTCTTCGCCGACCGGGACCATGATCCGCCGCACCTCTTCCCCGGTCAGGCCCCGCTCCGAGGCCCACCAGGGAGGCGCGGTCGGAACGAGGAAGTAACCGACGCAACCGAGGTCGAAGACGGCGGCCATCTGCCGCGCCGACCGCGGGAAGCGGTCGGGATGGCGAAGCAGGATGAAGAGCAGCGCCAGGTAGGGCTCGAGGAACCAGAGCCAGTGGACCCAGGTGAGGAAGCGGTCGAGGGTGCGGGTGCCCGGCAGGCGGGCGAGGGCGTGCTGAAGACGCACGTTGGGCAGCCGGCCGAGGCCGATGACGCGGTCGACCGCGATCGGGTAGCGCGTGCGGAGGCGGCGCTGCAGCCGCTCCGGGTCGTCGTAGGGAAGCTCGTGGGCCATCGTGAAGCCCCACATCTGCAGGGCGAAGAGACCGATGTCGCGCTTGTGCGAGCGCGGGTAGAGCACCGCCAGCGCCAGCGGGCCCGTCGCGCAGGCGGCAATCGTCACCGGAGCGGGGATTCGGGCCCGGCGCCGCAGCAGCGGCACCGCGACCGCCGCCGCGATCGCCGCCGCCGCTCCGGCACGCACCGCTGCCCTCAGCGCCGGGGATGGTCCAGCGGTCGCCGATCGCCTCCGCATCAGGCCGGCGAGTATAGGAGCAGGTCGGGCATCGGCAGGCGGATGCGCGGGCCGCGGGCCGCCCCCCTGCCTGATTAGAATGGCCGCGCTTTGGCGCCTCACTCACCTGGCACGGACCAGATCGAGACTCTGCTTTGGATCGGCTTCGTCGCCGCGACGATTCTCATCGTCGCGGTCAACGCCGGCCTGATCTACGCGCTGCGGCGCCGTCGGGCCGAGCGTGGCGCCGAGGTGCGGGAGACGAGCGCCGGCCGCCGCCTGCAGCTGCGGGCAGGCGGGGCCCTGGCCGCCTTCGCAGTGGTCCTACTGGTCGTCAGCATCGTCTACACCGAGAAGGCTCGGGAGGCGCCGGCGAGCGGGCCGGCCGGGCTGCAGGCCGAGGACCCGCTGCGGATCGAAGCGACCGGGCAGCAGTGGCTGTGGCGTTACGACTATCCCAACGAAGCCTTCTCCTACTACAGGCTGGTGGTTCCGGTCGACACCGCGGTCGAGCTCGACCTCGTCTCCACCGACGTCGTCCACACCTGGGACGTCCCCGAGCTGGCCGGGAAGCGCGACGCGGCCCCCGGCAAGACGAACCAAGTCCTCTTCAGCGCCGACGAGGAGGGCACCTACTTCGGCCAGTCGGCAACCCTCTCGGGCCAGGCCTACGCGGCGATGCGGACCGAGGTCGAAGTGGTCTCGGCCGCGGAGTACGAAGCCTTCGTCGCGCAGCGCAAGAGCGACATCCAGGCGGCGCAGGACCGCGTCGTCGGCCTGATCGAAGCGGGGGAAACGCCATGAGCGCACCTGCCAAGCGGCCGGAGCTGGTCGTCGACGGCTTCCCGGCGCGCCGCCCGCGCTGGATCGAGATCGCGACCAGCGCCGACCACAAGGACGTCGGCCGCATGCTGATCGTCTCCGCCCTCGGCTTCCTCTTCCTCGCCTTGGTCGAGCTGCTGCTGATGCGGCTGCAGCTGGCGATTCCCGAGAACACCTTCCTCAGCCCGGTCGTCTTCGACCGGATGCTCTCGCTCTACGGGGCGACCGCGATCTTCCTCTTCGCGGTGCCGCTCGCGCTCGGCTTCTTCTACTACGTCGCACCGCTGCAGATCGGCGCCCGCGGCACGGCGCTGCCCCGCCTCGGCCAGATCGGCCTCTGGCTCTACGCGGCGGGCGCAGCCGTCCTCTACGCCGGGCTGCTCTTCACGCCGCCGGAGGCGGGCGTCAACCCGCTGGCGCCACTTTCGAGCGTCGCCTTCCTGGCCAACAACGGCGTCGACGCCTGGGCGGCGGCGACCGGCCTGGCGACGCTCGGCTTCGTCCTGATCGCGATCGACCTGGTGGCGACCCTGCGCAGGCTGCGGGCTCCCGGCATGGCCTTGCGGCGGATGCCGGTGTTCTCCTGGGCGGCGGCGATCTGCTCCTGGCTGCTGCTCGCGATCGGGCCGGTGATGGTCGCCGCGGTCGCGATGCTGCTGATCGACCGCAACTTCGAAGGGATCTTCTTCGCCGGCGACGCCGGCGGCGCGCCGCTGCTCTGGCAGCACCTGAGCTGGATCTTCTTCACCGGCGCCTACATGCTGGTGCTGATCGCGGCGCTGGCGGCGATCGCCGAAATCGTCGCCGCCTTCGCCCGCCGGCCACTGGTGGGGCGCGGCGCCATCGTCGGCTCGCTGGTCGCGATCGCCGTGCTCGGGACGCTGGCCTGGATGCAGAACATGATGACCGCTCCGATCGGGATCGGCTGGATGTACTTCGCGATGATCGTGTCGCTGGCGCTGATCGTCCCCTTCGGTCTCATCCTCTTCAACCTGATCGCGACCCTGGCCGGTGGGGCGGTGCGGATGCGGGCGCCGCTGCTGTTCGCAGCGGGCGCGGTCTCGGCGATCTCGATCGGCCTCGCGTCGGAGATCTCGCACTCGATGGTCGCCCTCGCCTGGCGTCTGCAACACACCGTCGACAGCACCGGGGCAACCCACTTCGCCCTGGTCGGCGGCGCCGTCTTCGGCGGCTTCGCCGCCCTGCACTGGTGGTTCCCGAAGATGACGGGACGAACGATGGGCGAGACCCTGGCGCGGATCTCCTTCTGGACGATGGCGCTGGGGACGCTGCTCGCCTTCCTGCCGCTCTTCCTCGCCGGTGCGGAACAGGGGCAGGTCGTCGACGCCTACAAGTTCTTCGATGGCACCGGGGTCAACGGGTACAACCTGGTCGCCTCGATCGGGACGTTCGTGCTGGCAGCCGGCATCGTGATGACGATCGCCAACGCGATCCTCAGCCGTGAGGGCGGCGCCCCGGCGGGCCACGACCCCTGGGGCGGCGACTCGCTCGAGTGGTTCGCGCTCTCGCCGCCGGAGCCGCACAACTTCGACGTCCTGCCCGACGTGCGCAGCGCCCGTCCGCTGCGCGACGTCCGCGAGGCGATCGACCGCAGCAGCAGCCGGCCCGCCCCGCCGGCCCGCGAGTCGCAGCCGGTAGCCTGAGCCCATGAGCGGCGGCGCTCAGACGGCTGCCATCGCGCAGCGCCCCGCCGCGCTCGTCCTCCTGCGCGACCTGGCGACGCTGACCAAGCCGAAGGTGCAGAGCCTGCTGCTCTTCACCACGGTGACGACGATGTACGTGGCGGGCGATCCCTCGCTCGGTCTCGTCCTCCTCACCTGCCTCGGCGGCGCCCTCTCGGCCGGCGGCGCCGGCGCCATCAACCACGCGATCGACCGCGACATCGACCGCACCATGGCCCGCACCGCCGACCGGCCGGTCGCCAGCGGGCGACTCTCGCCGGGCACCGCGATCGCCTTCGGGACGCTGCTCGGCCTCTCCTCCTTCCTGCTGCTGGCGCTGACCGTCAACCCGCTGGCGGCGGCGCTCTCGCTCTCCGGCCTCTTCGGCTACGTCTTCGTCTACACGCTCTGGCTGAAGCGGGCGACGCCGCAGAACATCGTCATCGGCGGCGCCGCCGGCGCGGTGCCGCCGCTGGTGGCCTGGGCCGCGGTCACCGGCGGCCTCAGCGGCACCGCCTTCTACCTCTTCGCGATCGTCTTCTTCTGGACGCCTCCCCACTTCTGGGCGCTCTCGCTGCTGATGAAGGACGAGTACGCGCGCGCCGGCGTGCCAATGCTGCCGGTCGTGCGCGGCGAGGCCGAGACCCGCCGCCAGATCCTGCTCTACACGATCCTGCTCTACGCGGTGACCCAGCTGCCGTTCTGTGCCGGCGCCTTCGGCGTCGAGTATCTGATCGCCTCGATGGCGCTCGGCGGCGCCTTCATCTACTGCGCGGTGCGGCTGCTGCGCAGCGCCGACCGTCGCTGGGCGCTGCGCACCTACCTCTTCTCGCTCGCCTACCTGGCGTTGCTCTTCCTGGCGATGCCGCTCGACCGCGTGGTCTGACGGCCGGCGCGTGTTGGCCGTCTGGTAGAAATCCGGCCGTGGACCGCGAGACCTCGAGGCGAGACATGAAAGCCGGCCTGCTGGCCGGTGGCATCGCGGCAGCGGTCTTCGCGCTCTGCTTCGTCGCGGCGACCCTCTACATCGCGTCGTGAGCCGGAGCGAGCTGACGTGAGCGAGCATCGAGAGATCCCCGAGCCCGGCGAGCTGATCTACATGCCGCGACCCTCGTGGGCGCCGATCTTCTTCGCCTTCGGCGTCGCCCTCGCGCTCTGCGGATTGTTCATCGAGTTCATGGTGACCGGCTGGATCTACTCGGTGATCGGCGGCATCGTCGCCCTCGCCGCTCTCCGCAGCATGATCCGCGGCGCCACCCGCGACTACTACCGGCTGCCGCGCAAGCAGCGCGTCCGCGGCGCCGTCCTGCCGGTGGAGACGATCTCCCCACCACCGCGCCCCTGAGCTTCTGACCTGAGCTCAGCCGGGAGTCATGCCGGAGGTTGCTCCGGCGGACGTCCAGACGCGCACTATGTCGCGAATGGACAGGATGCCGGCGACGTCGCCGCCCTCGAAGACGACCAGGTGGCGGATGCCGCGGGTCGACATCTCGGCCGCGGCGCGCTCGAGGCTCCAGTCGGGAGAGGCTGCGACGACCCCCTCGCTCATGTGGCCGGAGACCCGCTCCACGTCGGGGTCCTCGCCGTTGCCCAGCGAGATCAGGATGTCGCGCTCGGTGACGATCGAGGGCGGCATCTCGTCGTCGACCACCAGCGCCGCCCCGGTTCGCTTCTCGACCATCATCGTCGCCGCCTCGCGCAGGGTGTGTGCGGGCCCGACGCTCAGAACCACCTCCGACATCCCTTCCCGAACCTGCATCGTGCCCTCCTTCCCGGAGCTCGCGGGCTAGTGCGAATCGCATCAAGCCTACCCGACGAGGGACGATCTCAACCTGCGTCTACAGGGGGCTCGACGTATAGACTCCGGCCCGCTCCGCGCTCCAGCACCGATGCCCAAGCCACCGAACCCGATCCGCCTCCTGCTCCTGCTCGCCGCCCTTGCGGCGATCGCCCTGCCCGCTTCCGGCTGCGGCACGAGCACGGCCGACGTCGAGCGCGGCCGGACGCTGTTCGTGCAGAAATGCGGCACCTGCCACGCGATGGCCCAGGCGGGCACGACCGCGCAGATCGGGCCGGACCTCGATGCCGCCTTCGCGGCGGCACGGGCCGCCGGCGAGACCGACTCGACCGTCGAGGGGGTCGTCACCGCCCAGGTCGAGAACCCGCGCCCGATGACCGACAACCCGGCGGTCTCGATGCCCGCCAACTTGGTCACCGGACAGGACCTCGATGACGTCGCCGCCTACGTCGGCATGTACGCCGGGGTCCCCGGCGCCGCGCCGCCGAAAGTGCCGGGCGGCCCCGGCGCCCAGGTCTTCGCCAGCAACGGCTGTGGCGGCTGCCACACGCTGGCGGCGGCCGAAGCGGGTGGGACCGTCGGCCCAGACCTCGACGAAGTGCTGGGCGGACAGACCGTCAAGATGATCGAAGAATCGATCGTCGACCCCAACGCGAAGATCGCCAAAGGCTTCTCGGCGAACGTGATGCCAGCCAATTACAAATCGCTGATCTCGCCGGCCGAACTCAAAGAGCTGGTCGAATTCCTCGCCAGCTCGACCGCCAAAGGCGGCGGCGGCAAATAGAGCAGAGCGGGCACCCGCCGCTCTGCTCCGCCGCTGGCATCATCCGCAGTAATGCGTGACCGCCTCCAGATCGGGCCGCAGCTCTACGCGAAGGTCACCCTGGTCGCCCTTGCCGCCCTGGCGCTGATCGTCCTCACCGGCGCCGCGGTGCGCCTGACCGGCTCGGGGCTCGGCTGCCCGGACTGGCCCAAATGCTACGGCGGCACCGTGCCACCGCTGGAGACCCACGCGGTGATCGAGTACGGCAACCGCCTGCTGACCGGCTTCGTCGGCCTCGCCGTCATCGCCGCCAGCGCCCTCGCCTGGTTCAGGCGCCCCTTCCGCGGCCACCTGGCGCTGTTCGGCGCGATGCTGCCGCTCGGCGTCCTCTGCCAGGCGATCCTCGGCGCCCTGGTCGTCAAGTACCACCTGGCGCCGGGCCTGGTGATGGGCCACTTCATCCTCTCGATGCTGCTGCTCGACGCCGCCTTCGCGTTGGCATGGTGCGCCCGCTACGAGCCCGGGGAGCGGCGTGCCTCGAGCGACCGCCTCGGTGTCTGGGCGGTGCGCGCCCTGATCCCGCTCGGGCAGCTGACGATCCTCGCCGGCACGATCGCCACCGGCTCGGGACCGCACGCCGGCGCCCACGAAGGCGAACTGGTCCACCGCTTCGACTTCCAGGGCGTCGAGACGCTCGAGTGGGTCGTCCAGCGCCATTCGGCGATCGCGGCGGTCTTCGGCCTGGCCGCGATCGCAGTCTGGCTCTTGCTGCACCGCCAGGGAGGCGACAGGCGCGCCGTCAAGCCACTGACCGTCGTCCTCGGCCTGCTCGCCCTGCAAGGCGCCGTCGGCGGTCTCCAGTGGGCCTGGGAGCTGCCCTCTGAGATGGTCTGGGTCCACATCGCCCTCGCCACCGGCACCTGGCTGGCGATGCTCTGGACGGTGGCCACCGCCGGCCGCCTCGAGCCGCGAGGCACCGTCGAGGTAGCCCACCACGGCCCACCACGAACCGAGGCAGCAGCTCCGGCGCTCACTCAGAGCTGAGTGACCAGCAACGCGATCTGAGCCGCGAAAAGGGTGGCGAGGGCCGCAACCATCACGCCGGCGAACTGAACCATGGTCCGATGCAGTGCCCCAAGCTCGGTGCGCAGCTCCTTGAACCCCTCGTCCATCCGCGCTTCCAACTTGTCCATTCGGGCCTCGAGTCTCTCCATTCGCCAATCGACCTTCTCGCCGAATGCGTCGAGACGCTCGTCAGTCCAGCTCTCTCTCACGGCCCCCATGATTCCAGACACTAAGACAACTCGTTGCACGAGTGGCGCGTCGAATGTAAATTCTTCGAACGACTGTGTCAGTTGTCAGCAACGCGCTCGGCCGCGAGGTCGACAACGACATGAGCGATCGGCAAGTCGATCTCCTCGCGCGCCCGCTCGACCACTCCGTGCTCCAGCCAACGCGAACGGTCGGGGGGGTGGGTCGAGATCACGACCTCGTCGGCGGGAAAAACACGGAGGGCATCCTCGATCGCGACGTTGGGATCGGAGTCGCCGACCTCGCCCTTTGCCTCGATGCCCAGCTCGCCGATCGCGATCAGGGACAGCTCCATCCGCTGGCGCGCCATCTCCATCGCCTCGTCGACGTCCGATGCCCAGTGTGCCGCACGGGAAGCAGTCAAGGCAGGAGTAATGACCAGAACCTCGCTGTTACGGCCGCGGCTGCGATTGCGGATCTCCGCCAGCAGTGCCTCGCCGCCAACCGTCTCGTTGGCGACGACAAGCAGGCGGCGCTTGCCGTCGCCGCCGCGTGTGACCGCGACGCTCCGCGGCAGCGAGCCGCGGGAGTTGCGATAAGCGAGCCCGGCCCCGAACCCAAGCAGAGCCGCCGCCCAGGCGACCCCGATCGCCGGCCTGGTCAGCAGCGTCAACACGATCACCGAGACCGCCGCAAAGCCGATCACGACCACCCACCGGAAAGCGTCAGCCTCGGATCGGAGTGGATTGTGCATGGGTCTTTTTACACCGTCTGGCGCTGACGCGGGTCTATAATTAACGATATGGACACTATGTCCGGAGCGGCCTTGGCCCGTGAGCTGGGCACCTCGGTGCCTCGGATCAGCCGCACGGTCGAACGCCTGGGCATCAACGCCAAGCAGGCCAACGGACGATTCGCCTTCACCCCTCAACAGGCCGATCGTCTCCGCCGTGCACTGGGCGTCGCGGCACGAATCGAGGGGCTTACGCGCTCGGAGGCGCTGATCCTCGCCGCCCTGCGCAACGCTCCCTTCGGCCTCGTCTCGATGCGAGCCGTCGCCCGCCGCAGCGGCCTCTCCCCCACCACCGTCGGACGCACCCTTCAACCGCTCGTCTCCAAAGGCCTCGTGGAGCAAACCCGCGAACTGATCGCCGCCGGCCGGGCGCGCGAGGTGACCGCCTGGCGGGCGAACGTCACGCACCCTCGCTGGCCAGCACTGGACGAGGCTCTGCGCGGCGTCCGCCGCCCGGCTCGGCCCAAACAGGGCGGCGACCGTGTTCCCCGCCACCTGCGCCACCTATTTTGGAATACCGCCCAGACCCAGCTCGACGTGAACCGGGCCGGCGGCTACATCGCGCGGCGGCTGCTGCAGACGATGGACATTCAGGGATTGGCCTGGGGCGCTCAGGCGCTCAAACCGACGGACTGGCGCCGCGGTGCGAGGGCACGAGGCCTCGACTCAGGGGTCCGGCGACTCGCGCTCAATCTCGCCAGAGCGCCTCGATGAGCGCACCCAGGCCGGGTCGCCGCGGTCGAGGCGCCGCGCCGGAGCTGCCCGAGCGACTTCGGCGCATCCTGCCTGCAGATACGGCCGAGACCTGGCTGACCCTCGCGCCGCATCTCCCGGCCCAGCTGCAGCTGGGCGGAGGCACCGCGGTCGCCGTCCACCTCGGCCACCGCGAGAGCCGCGACCTGGACTTCTTCTTCCACCGAGCGCTCGACCTAGACGAAGCCAGGGACCTGATCGCCGGGTTGGGCGCCTTCGCGGTAACGCACGAATCGGAGGGCACGCTGAAGGGGCTTTTCTCCGCAACCAAGATCGAGATCTTCGACGCCTCGCGACTCAGGCGCCTGGCCAAGCCGACGAAGGTGGCCGGACTATGGGTCGCCAGCCTCCAGGACCTGATGGCGATGAAGATCAAGGTCATGGCCGAGCGCGGCGAGATGCGCGACTACTTCGATGTCAAGGCGATCGACGAGGACGGCGGGATCTCCGTGGAGGAGGGGGTCGAGCTCTACATCAGGCGTTACGGCGTCAACTTGAACAGCAACGCCCTGCGGCACCTCTACAAGGCGATGGGCGACCTGAGCGACGTCGAAGCCGACGATCTGCTGCCGATCGGCAAGGCCGAGTTGCAAGAGTGGTGGAGCGCCCGTCAAGTAGAGGTACTCCGCAACTCAAACCGCTTCAACTGAGACCCAGCGGGAAGCTGGTTCGGAGAGCCTCAGCGCCGCCTCCGACCTTGCGGTCGGAGGCAGCGCCCAACGACTTTCTGCCCCGCCCGCGTCGGCAGGCAACGCTTTTTGACGCAGCGTCCTTTGCCTCGCACCCGGCGCTTGCCTTTGGGGCAGGGACGCCTTTTGACGGGATTCGGCGGGCTGAGGCTCGGCGGGGGCGGACTGGCCGCGGGCGACGTCGGGCTCGGATCGCCAGCACCGGGATCGGGTGGCGGTTCCTCGCCTGGTTCTTCGCCCGTGGGACACGGACCCCCTCCCGGGCCAGCGACGATCTCGAAGGAGGAGGTGGCAAGGAGCGAACTACCCGGTTTGGACCAAGGGGTCATGGCCGCTTTGACGACGAAGTCGCCGCATTCGGGCGGCGTGAGGAGCGGGCCGTCGTCGCCTTCGTTCAGATCCAGGCCGAGGTGAGAGACGGGAAGCTGGGGAAGGTCGTCGAAGGTGACGGTCAGCTGTTCGCTGAATGGTTCGAATTCGAGCTCGCCCGCCTGCTTGACCAAGATCCCGAGCCCCGAGTGCCTGACCACGATGTAAAGGGCCGGGTCACCCTCGGCGGCGAAGAGATGCCCCGCAAGAACCTCTCCCGGCAGAAGGGGGGTTTCCACCTCGATCGTCCCGATCTCCGAGCCCGACGGACAGCCATCCCCCGGTTCGGAGTCGACGGTCTCCTGTGCGAGCTGAGCCGGCGTGCAGGTGGGGAGGCTCTCGACCGGTTCGGTGTTGACGATCATCCCCTCGGGCAGGGTCAGCACCAGCTTTTTCATCTCGGATTGAGCGATGCCGGCGGGGTTGACGAGGCCCTCGTCGAAGAAGTCGAGGCTGAGGTCGAGGCCCGAGGAGGTATCGGCCAGATCAGTGGTCGGCTGAGCCTCGATCTGGGACAGGAAATCGAGATTGCCGCAACCGGTGAACCCCAGCGGAGCGGGCGGCTCCGCATTGTCATGCGAGAGGACCGCGGCCGTGATGAACAGCTCAGGGTCATCCCAGGAAACGGCGTCGAAGCGCGTCTCGACCGAACCGGTGCAGCTGCGCGGGACGGTGAGGAGGGGCTGCTGAGGAATGGCGACCGGACAGTTACCGGTGGAGAAGGCGCACTGGCCACGGTCGACATCGTGGACGGGGGCGGCGGGGATTCCCCAGATCGAGATGCGAGCGCTGTAGAAGAGCACCGCTTGCGTCAGGTCCGAGACCCGGGCGAAGCCGTTGTACGGCGGTACGTCGCTGAGCCCGAGCTCGACCACGACCGGCTGGCCAGCGGCGACGAACCCGATCCTAGCCACCGTACCGGCCATCGGCGTCAGCTTGTACACGGGGACCGGGGCGAGGAAGTCGACCGAGCCGGCCGCGATTGGTCCCGAAGCCGAGGCCGTGACCCCGCCAATCCCGATCGCGGAGCTGTCGGGGCAGGCGTTCTCGCCGCCTTCGATATCGATGAAATCGACGTTGGAGCAGGCCGGCACCGCCGTTGGCATGGCGACGAAACCCGCTGGATAGTCGATCTGGAGGTGCCTGAGATCGCCATCTGGAGCTTCGAGGCCGGAGTCCTCGACGGTATTGAGCCGCAAGGTCGTCGTCAGGGCGAAGGGATGCGAGCCCGCCTGCGTCGACGGCGAGCTGTCGGCTTCGGTGAAGACGACATCGACATGGTCGAAGCCAAAAGCGGCCAGCGCAGTGGCGGGAGCCAGCGCGAGTAAGGCACAAGCGGCAGCAGTAATGAGGTGGAGCTGCTTCAGACGGTCAGAGGATATAGACCGTCGTGTAGACGAGGATCCACATCATCCGCAGTCGCATGGTAATACGGATTCCGCTTGTTCAAGCGGTTCCAAATCCGGCTGAGTCCGGTTGTCTCCGGTCTGACTGGCGCACGAGTGGCGCACCGCTGGCGCACGGGCTCACCGGATCAGCCGAACCTCAGCGCCAACATCCACCTTCACCCATTCCCGATCCGTTGTCACAGCGGGCACGCCGAGCCGCTCGGCAAGGACAAGGCAGGCCCGGTCGGCCAGCGACAGCCCCTGGGGCTTGGTGATGGGTCTCAGCCCCGCGACCTCGATGCAGTCAGCAGCGGTCAGTGCTTCGATCCAGATCACCACTTCCTCTCCCGTCACGCTGAGGCGACTCGCCACCTCTCGCGGATCGTCTCCATCGGCGGCGACGTTCGACAAAACCTCCGCCCAATTCAGGACGCTGATCGTCGCGCCCTCGGCTATCGCGTCAACGACCGTCGAGGAGCCCTCCTCGTCGTGCAGCAGCGCCATCACCGCAGAGGCGTCGAGCACCGACGTTGGCGCTCGGGACGCCTCAGCGTCCGGCACGGCGGCGGCGGGCTTCGTCCTCGCGGTCTTCCGCTCTGGCTTCGGCTCGCCGCCCAGCGACCAGCTCGTCGCTGAACGACCTGCTCGGGTCGTGGCCGAGCATCCCCCGTGCACGCTCAGCAGCAGCCCGACGCCGCTCTATCTCCGACTTGGTGAGCTTGGTGGCTTGTGCCATATCGCGATGGTACCGCCCCTGGGGACGGAATCAGCCGAAGGGCAAAACCAAGGCGGTAACGTAGTGCCGCCCGTGCGAAACCCCTTTAGGCAAGACCGCAGCAAGGGAAAGCCTGGTCTGCCCCCGGTTCGAGCGACAGGTCAGGGCTTGACCGTTTCAGTTCCTCTTTGTTGATGAGTTGAGATCCTCTCGAACTCCCTCGGAGAAGATAGCCGAGTGTGGAGTGCCTCCTCTCGCGGTTGTAGAAGGTCTCGATGTAGTCGAAGACAGCGCTTTGCAGCTCGCGCCGGTTGGGCCAGGAGCGACGACGCACGGCAGTCGAGTCTCGGGCGTGGGGTGCCTGATAGTCAGACATGCAGTTCTTTCCGGTTAGCCTTCATTCTGCTCAGTCTTGCGTTGTTGGGCGGCGCGTATTTGTGGTTCGCAATCGTCTACTTCCTTGACGATGAGAGTCAGGGACGGAGCCTTGCGTTGTGGATTGGCTACTTCGGCTCGGCCGTCACCGTCGCCGCAGGCACGTTGGCATTCATCGCTGCGGGCACGTCGCGCCCTCGCAACGCAGTCCGCAGGATCGCGCCTCTACTCGCCGTTGCGGGAGTTCTGTTTACGCTCTACGCCATAGGTGGGGGCTTCGGGTGAGCTTCAAAGGAATTAAGCCCCCGGTCTTGGTCCAGCTGCCCCCTCTGTGTGGCGCACAGAGTGGCGCACCGCTGACGCGGCACTAGCGCAAACCGCTTGCCAGAGCCGCTTCTAGAGGATGTAGACGGTGGTGTAGACGACGATCCACATCACATCTACGAAGTGCCAGTAGATGCCGGCCACCTCGACACCGAGGTGGTCCTTCGCCGCCGGGCCGAAGTGGCCGCGGAAGGCGCGGATCGTGGCGAAGCTGAGCAGCATCAGACCGACGAAGACGTGGGCGCCGTGCAGGCCGGTGAGGCTGTAGAAGATCGAGCCGAAGCCGAAGTCGCGGGCGCTGAAGCCGATGTGGACGTACTCGTTCATCTGGATGAAGAGGAAGGTCGCGCCGAGCATCCAGGTCAGGACGAGGCCGAGTTTGAGCCCGGCGCGGTTGCCCTTGCGGATCGACTCCAGGGCGTAGTGGATCGTGAAGCTGGAGGAGACGAGGATCGCGGTGTTGATGCCGGCGACGGCGACCGGGAGGTCAAAAGGCTCCGGCGGCCAGGCCGACGGGTCGACGACGACGCGGAGGAAGAAGTAGGCGGCGAAGAAGGCTCCGAACAGCATGATCTCGGAGACGATGAAAAGCAGGATCCCCAGCGTCTGCCGATCGATCCGCGAGCTCTCATGAGCCTCGGGCGGGCCGTGGTGCTCCTCATGGGCATGGCCCAGGGCGACGGTTGCGCTCTCCATCAGGACTCTTCCCCCTCGGCTACGGCGGCGGCCACAGCGGCCGCTGGCCGGCCCACCTCGAGGTGCTCGACCTGCTTCTCGGTGATCTCGCGCGTGCGACCGATCAGGTCCTCGTCGAGCCAGCGCGAGGTCTCGCCGGCAAAGGTCGAGATCAGAACCTCGTCGATCCGGTAGTGCTCGATCGCGTTCTGGACGGCGTGGAAGGGATCGGGGCTCATCGGCTGGCCGGTGGCGTCGACGTCGGCCCGGTACAGCTCGGCCAGGGTCGAAGCGAGATCGCGGACTATCTCGGACTCCGGGACGTCGTCCGATCGCGGGCAGACGATCGTGTAGCGGTGGGGGTGTCCGGCGGCGCGCTCCTTCAGCCGGTTGACGAGATCGGGCGCGGCTACAGTCTGGGTGGCGACGACGAGAGTGTGGCTTTTCTCCCAGCTGATCGAGTCGTCCACGATCCGCACGGGGATGTGGGTGATGACGACATCGGGCTCGAAGCGGTTCTTGGCCCACTCAACGAGATCCTTGCGCGTGAAGCCGAAGCGGGTCCCGCTGCCGCACGAGAGCAGAACCTCGCCCGGTTCGTGGGCGCGCACCGCGTCGTCCAAGGCGAGCGCCGGATCGGGGTCCATGACCTCGCCAACCGACTCGATCCCGTACTCGGCGAGAATCGACATCGTCACCTCGACCCGGGCGCGAGCGGCGTCGCGCAGTTCGCCCGAGTCGATCAACTGGCCGACCGCGGGCTGGTTTTGCGGCGCCGCAACGGCAACGAACGCCGCCTTTCCGGCCCGCTCTTTGACGGCCGCCAGCAGCTTGCGACCGCCGGCGACCTCGTTGAGGAAAAGCAGCAGCGGCCTCTCCTCTGGGCTCACGGCGTTCACGTCGACCCCACCTTTGCCGGCTCGGGTTGGGCCACCTCTGCCTCTTCGCCGCCCATGATCGCGTGGCGGGCCCCCGGCACGCCGAACTCGTAGGGGCCGCCGACGACGCGCGGGATCTCGTCGAAGTTGAAGATGGGCGGCGGTGAGGAGACCTGCCACTCGATCGTCTTCGCCCGCCACGGATTCGCTTCGGCGCGCGGGCCGTACTTCCAGCTGACGACCATGTTGTAGAGGAAGACCAGCTGGGCGGCGCCGAGCATGAAGGCGAAGACGCTGATCAGCAGGTTCCAGTCGCCGAACTGGGCGGCGTAGTCGGAGACGCGGCGCGGCATCCCGTCCATCCCCACCCAGTGCATCGGCACGAAGGTGCCCCAGGTGCCGACCAGCGTGCCCCAAAAGTGGACGCGGCCGAGTTTCTCGTCGTACATTCGCCCCGTCATCTTCGGGAACCAGTGGTAGACGCCGGCGAAGATCGTGAAGACCGAGCCGCCGAAGAGGACGAAGTGGATGTGGGCGACGATGAAGTAGGTGTCGGAGACGTGGATGTCGATCGGCACCATGCCGAGCATGACGCCGCTGATGCCGCCGATCGTGAAGGTGACGATGAAGGCGAGCGCGAATAGCATCGCCGTCGAGTAGGTGTGGATCTTGCCGAAGAAGAGGGTCCCCAGCCAGGAGAAGATCTTGATTCCGGTCGGCACCGCGATCAGCAGCGTCGTGATCATCATCGGCACCCGCAGCCAGCTGAACATGCCGGCGACGAACATGTGGTGCGCCCAGACCGAGTAGCTGAGGACGACGATCCCGATCAGTGCCAGCGCCATCAGCCGGTAGCCGAAGATCGGTTTGCGGGCGTGGGTCGAGATGACCTCGGAGATGATCCCGAAGCCCGGCAGCATCATGATGTAGACGGCCGGGTGCGAGTAGAACCAGAAGATGTGCTGGTAGCTGACCACGTCGCCGCCGCCGGCGAACTCGAAGAACTGGGTGCCGACGGCGCGGTCGAGCAGGACCATGAACTGGACGCCGGCGATGAACGGGGTCGCGGCGACGACCAGCAGCGAGGTCGAGAGGTTGGCCCAGACCAGGAGCGGCATGCGCCAGAAGTTCATTCCGGGCGCACGCATGGTGATGATCGTTACTAGGAAGTTCAGAGCCGTCGCTATCGACGAGGCCCCGGCGAACTGCACGCCCAAGTTGAAGAACGACTGCCCCAACGGCGCGCCGGTCGAGAGCGGCGCGTAGCCGGTCCAACCGGTGTCGAAGGCGCCGCCGGGGGCGAGAAAGCTGCCGATGAAGAGCAGCCCTGCGATCGGCAGCATCCAGAAGCTGAGCGCGTTGAGGCGCGGGAAGGCCATGTCCGGGGCGCCGATCATCAGCGGCAGCACGTAGTTCGCGAGCCCGGCGAAGACCGGGATCACGAAGACGAAGATCATCAGCACCGCGTGGGTCGAGAAGAGGCCGTTGAAGGTCGAGGCGTCGACGATCTGGGCGCCCGGCTGGGCCAGCTCGGCGCGGATCATCATCGCCATCAGACCGCCGATGAAGAAGAAGATGAAGGTGGTGACGACGTACTGGATGCCGATCACCTTGTGGTCGGTGTTGAAGCGGAAGTAGTCCCGCCAGCTGCGGGCGCCATGTTGGGAGTGGTCCTCGGGGATGGTCGGCATTCCCGCCGCCCAGCGCAGCCAGTAGTCGAAGCAGCCGAAGCCGGCGAGGAAGCCGAGCGGCGCCGTGATCAGCGGCACGACGACATGGGGGTAGCCGGTCTGCTCGGTCTGCCAGATCGGCAGGCCGGAGATCTCACGCAGGACGACGACGAGGCCAACGCCGAAGGCCGCTGCCAGCACCGCGCCGAGCGCTCCGCGAATCCATCCAGGACGCTTGATCGCAGCCGTCATCTAGTCATCTACCCCTCATTATGCCCCGCCCGGCCCCAGGGGAATCGGGTCGGTCTCGGTGTCTTGGACGACGGCCTCCATCAGCGGCGCCGGCACTTTCTCTTTCAAGCCCGTAACCCATTTGCGGAACTCGGCCGGCGGCTCGACCACCACTTTGGCCCGCATCGTCGCGTGGCCGAAGCCGCAGAGCTCGGTGCAGATCAGCTGGTAGGTTCCCGGCTTGTCCGGCGTCACGATCGCCGTCGTCGTGATCCCGGGCACGTTGTCCTTCTTGATCCGCCACTCGGGCACCCAGAAGGAGTGGATGACGTCGAGGGCATGCATCTTGAAGTGGACCTGGCGCCCGAGCGGGACGTGCAGCTCGCCCTCCGACCAGGCCTCGCCCTTGCCCGGGTAGCCGAAGCTCCAGGCGAACTGCTGCGAGAAAACCTGAACCTTGAGCGGGTTCTCGGCGGGGTCCTCGATCTCGTCGAGGACGGCCCAGCTGTAGCCGGCGCCGAAGAGGACGATGATCGTCGGGATCACGGTCCAAGCGACCTCGAGCCGCGTGTTGCCGTGGATCGGCTCACCGTCGGACTCGTCGCCTGGCTTGGCTTTGAACTTCCACAGGGCGTAGAAGAGCATCACCATCACCAGCGAGAAGACGAAGGCGGAGAGGACGATCATCACGTCGAGCAGCGTGTCGATCGGCCCGGCCGCGGTGGAGGCGCCCTCGCCGTTCCAGTCGATCGGCACCATCACCAGCGAAATCACCGCCGTCAAGGCGAGGGTGGCGGCGAGCATCTTCGCTATCGGCAGGCGGCCCAACATCGGCGGGCGGGCATTCTATTGAAGCCGCGGCGGGAGGCTTTCAGCCTCAGGTGACGCTCGGCACGATCTACTCGGGGGCGGGCAAGTCGTCAAGGCGGCCGGCCGAGGCGGCCAGCATCCCGCGCGCCACGCCCTCCCAGCTCCAGAGCCGGCTGGAGGTGGCCACCAACGTCACGCGGGCGGCGGCGCGGTCGCCCTCCGGCAGGGTCAGCCAGCCGTCGAGGCGATCGGCAATCGCCTCGACCGCCCCGATTTCGACCGGGAACGAGGTCAGGGCGCCAACCTCGGCCGGCAGCGCCGCCGCCAGCTCGCGCGAGACCTCGCGCATGCCGGAATGCCCTGCCGAAACCGGCAACACGCCGCAGGCAGCCGCCTCCGCAGCGACCATCCCGAACGCCTCCGGGAAGGTGCTCGGCATGACCAGCGCCTCGGCGCCCGGCAACAGCTCGGCCACCTCGTCGTGCTCCAGCCGCCCGACGAACTCGACGGAAGCGGCGATGCCGCGGGCGGCCTCGACGTAGCCAGCCGGTGGAGCGGCGAGGAAAGCGGAGAGGATCGACAGCGGCTCTTCGGGGCCATCCTCGAGGCCCCTACCCAGCCGTGCCACCTCGCGAGCATCTTCGATGTCGCCGACGTCCAGCGCCTTCAGCAACCTGCGCAGCCCTTGCTCGTACTCGCCATAGCCCGCAATCTGCAACCTCGCCTTCGGATGCTTCGCGAGAACGATGGGCCACGCCGCCAGCAAGAGGTCCACGCCCTTGGACACGATCAGCTTCCCGACGAAGACGACGAGCGGTCCAGCCCCGTCCCCCTCCCTCCCGCGGGTGGCATGGGGGTAGGGGGGGTCGAGGACCCCCCCGCCCGCAGCGCCCCCCCTACCCCCATGACAGGACCCGCGGGCCGGAGCGGCCGGCCTGAATCGATCGGTGTCTACGCCCGGGGGACCGAGCCGGGTCTTCTCTCGAAGACCGGGCACATCTGGCAAGGCCGCCCAAAGCGATTCAGCCGTGTGACGAGATCCAACGAGAACGCAAGATGCGGCTTCCATGCCTTCGCGGGCATAGGGCAGGAAGCGCGGATGCGGTTTGACCGTGTACTCCAGCGCGGAACCGTGGATCTTGGCCGCGAAGGGATCGATGCCGGCGCGGGCGAGGATCGCCGGGCCCATCACGAGATGGCCGGCCAGAGCGGCGTCGAAGCCGCCCGCGGCCTCTGAGGTCTCGCGCACGGCGGCGACGTTGGCGTCGATGTAGCGGTCGAGCTCCTCCTCCGTCAGCTCCGGGAAGGCCTTGACTTCGAAACCCTCGTAGGGGTCTTTGACGTAGACGGGAAGCAGGCCGTGGATGTCTGGGTTGTGGATCTCGACCCCCTCCAGCTCGACCTGCCGGTCCTGGCAGAGCAGATGGACCTCGTGCCCGAGCCGGGCCAGCGCCGTCGCCAGGTTCGCCGAGTAGATGTTGCTGCCCGTGCCGCGCAGCATGTAGCCGTGGAAGAGGAGGACTCGCATCGGTTCCGCGCAAGCTATTAGTGTTCGCGGCCGTGAACGCGAAGCAGCTCCACCGGATGCGCGCCGCAGCCTCGGGCCGCGAGGCGCTGGCCCACGCCGAGCCGGGCTCCGTCTACGTCGACCGCGAGACCGGCGAGGAGATGGAGCCGGTGGCGATGGTCCTTCCCTTCGCCCCCTCCACCTCGGCCTTCCCGCGCACCCCCGACAACCTGCGCGCCTGCCGCCGCTGCGACCAGCTGATCGGCCTGGACGTCAGCGACTGCCCCTACTGCGGCCTCCGCCAAGAACCGCTCTGACGCGCTCTGGTCTGCGCATCCCGGCGTCCTCAGTCGCTCGGCTCGGGTCACGCACTAATGTGCGCTCCCCTCGCCTCGCTCCCTGCGTCCTTGGCCTGCTTGACCAGCCCGCGCCAGAAGCCAGGGAACCAAGACGATCGCCACAGCGATGTATCCCAGGGCCAAAGCCGCGAAGTAGATCGCTCCGCCCTCGGTTCTGGTCTGGTTAGCGGCAATGCTGGCAATCAGGCAGGCGGTCATCCAGACCCTCGGGCTGACTCGGACAAGACGTTTCATAGACCGGAGATTAGCTGAGCCGCCAGCGAGACGAGGTAGAAGACGCTCCCGAGGAGAAAGCCAGCGACGAAGCCCGCCTTCATTGCATGCTCGCGCCTCTCGCTTGGAGCGGGCAGGTAGATCATCCCCATCACGGCCCCTCCAATGGTCCCCACAGCGAAAGGGAGTTCGAGGTCGATCGTGTCCGGCCATGGGTCCTCTACTCGCGGCAAGAGCGCGAGAACAAGCAGCAATGGAGTGATCGCTTGCACGCCCCGAGCCTGACCGGCCCCAACGCACGCGTGGCGCGCTGAAAGTCAAATCTTCAGCACGTCTCCGAAAATTGTTCTCACGCCCATCCCTCGCACTCTTCCGCGAGCCGCACGGTTCCGATGGGGACGGCAACGTGAGGGCTCTCGGGATGGGCGGCGGGTGCCCCTCCGAACGTTTTGCGCGGGAGGAGGGGAGCTCCAAGAGGCGACAGCCGCAATCCTCTCCGACGACGAGTTGCGAGTGAGGAGGGGTACCCGCCGCCCATCGCGCGTGCGCTTCGCGCTACGGCTGTTTGACCACGGTAGCCGTGTAAAGCAACCGCGCGTTCGAGTAATAGCACCCGTAAGTCTTAGTTTTGCCAACCCCCTGCTGCGGCCGCCCAGTCTGAATGTCCTCTTTGGAAGAGCAGTGCTCCGGTTTGCGACTGCCGCGCCAGGTGTTGTCGTCTTCGACGTTGAAGGCGAACATCGGCGCCCAGGTCGGGATCGTCAGCGCGACGACCTGGCCCTGCAGGACCGAGAGCGGATGGTCGAGGGCGAAGATCACGGTGCTGCCGAAGTAGCGGTTGAGGGTCTGCAGCGGGCTCTGGCGGACCAGCGTGTACTGCGGCGGCTTCGATCCCTCGACCGGGCGCAGAACGCCGATCCGCGCCTGCGACGGTTTGCCGAGGAATTCGTTGAAGAACCCGACCTCGTCGGTCGTTTTGGCCGAGTCGGTGCGCGAAGGGCGCGAGAGGGTGATCGACCAGGCGACGATCTTGCCGTCGAACGGCACCTCGTAGGGACGCGGCACGCCGCCGGCGATCGCCTGGAAGCCGGTGACATGGCCCTCGACTCGGCAGGGCACGACCTCGACGTTGTTGACGATCTTGCCCGGGCAGGAAGGCGGTGGCGTCGCGTCGGTGCGGCCGAGGACGACGACGCGCGCCGGCGCCGAGTCGGCGGCGCCGGGCCAGGCGGCGGCGACGGTTGCCGCAAGCAGGCAGCCGAAGAGGGCCGCGGTGAGGACGCGGGCGCGGCGCGAGGTGTTTTCGCCTGCTCTCAGCAAGATCTCAATCTGCAACCCGCTCCCGGCGGAGTGGTTGCGGCCCGGATTCTGCCGTTAGGCACGGGTTAATGGCCGGTTCTCGGCCGACTGCACGATCCCTCCCCGGTAGGGTTGCGTGCCGAGATGGAGGTCTCGGACCACAGCGACGATTTCATCCCCGCCGGACTCGCCTCGTTCGGGATCGAGGCCGACGAGGTCGAGCTGGCGACGATCGCGGCCGTGCACCAGGTCTTCTGGGCGCCGATCCAGGGCCTGCTCGCCCTCGACCTCGGCGAGGTCGAGCCGGAGCGGAACCCCGACCTCTCACGGGCGCCACGGTGAGCGACGCACTCGACCTCTCGCTGCGCGACCAGGCGGCGGCGATCGCCGCCGGCGACGCCGACCCGGCCGAGCTGCTCGAGGCGAGCCTGGAGCGGATCGAGCAGCGCAACCCGGCGATCAACGCCGTCGTCGAGACCTTCCCCGAGCGCTCGGCCGAGATGCTGGCAGCGGCCCCGCCGGGCCCGCTGCACGGAGTGCCGGTGGTGATCAAGGACGAGTGGCCGCTGCCCTGGCGCGCGCAGCGCTTCGGCGCCGCCGACATGATGCGGCCGGCGTCCCCCGGCGAGTCCGGCCCCTACCGCGCCCTGCGCGACGCCGGCGCCGTCGTCGTCGGGGTCGGCAACATGCACGAGCTGGGCGCGGGCAGCACCGGCAACGTCTCCTTCTACGGCCCCTGCCGCAACCCCTGGGACACCGAGCGCTGTCCCGGCGGCTCCTCGAGCGGGCCGGCATCGTCGGTCGCGGCGCGGCTCGTCGCCGGCGCGGTCGGCGCCGACGGCCTCGGCTCGGTTCGCTTCCCCGCCGCCTACTGCGGGCTGACGGGCCTCAAGCCGACCTTCGGACGCTCGGCGATGGAGGGCCATCACATGGCGCCCGTCACCAACCTGATCGTCTCCGGCCCGCTCTGCGCCGACGCCGCCGACTGCCGCCTGCTCGGCTCGGTCCTCTTCGGGGAGGAGCTGGCCGCCGGAGATGCGACCGGCCTGCGGATCGGCGTCGTCCGCGACCCGGTCTCCGAAGACGTGACGCCGGAGGTGCGCGTGGCCTGCGAGGGCGCGATCGAGGCGCTGCGCGAGGAGAGCAGTGGCGAGGTTCGCGAGGTCGTCCTGCCGGACCTTGCCCCGGCGACGCTTGCCGCGATCCTGCTGATCAACGCCGAGGGCCTCGCCGGGACGACGCCCGAGCAGTTCAACGACCTGCACCCGGACCTGAGCCCGCTCGCCCGCGCCGTCCTCAAGTACCGGCTGCTGCTGCCGGCCTCGGCCCTGGTTCAGGCCGAGCGCCTGCGAGCACTGATGCGGCGGCGCCTGGCCGACCTGTTCGGTCAGGTCGACGTGATCGCCTGGCCGACCATTCCGGCTCCGGCCCCGCCGATCGACTCGCCCGTCGTCGAGCTGCCCTCCGGCACCCACACCGCCGACCAGGCCAACGTGCGCGGCGCCGCCCTTGCCAACCTGACCGGCATCCCCTCGATCAGCGTCCCGGTCGGGCTCAGCGGCGAGGGCCTGCCGCTCGCTCTGCAGCTGCAGGCTGCCTGGGGGCAGGACGAGCTTCTGCTCGACGCCGCCGAGGCGCTGGAGCGGGCAAACGAGCGTCGCTGGGTCGAGTCGAAGCCGCCGCTTGCCGAGGCCGAGCCGACGGAGGCTTAGCGGTGAAGGCGATCGTCGTCGAGGGCCTCGAGCGCGCCTTCGACGAGGTGCTCGCGGTCCAGGGAATCGACCTCCAAGTCGAGGAGGGCGAAATCTACGGTTTCCTCGGGCCCAACGGAGCGGGCAAGACGACGACGGTGCGGATGCTGACCACGCTGCTGCTGCCGACCGGCGGCAGCGCCACGGTCGCCGGCCACGACGTCGTCCGTGAGGCACGAGCGGTGCGTGCCTCGATCGGGGTCGCCCTGCAGGAGGCGGCGCTCGACCCGCTGATGACCGGCCGCGAGCTGATCCGCCTGCAGGCGACCCTGCAGGGGATACCGAGCTCCGAAGGCAAGCGCCGAGCCGACGAGCTGCTGGAGCGGGTCGACCTCGTAGCCGCAGCCGACCGGCGCGTCGGCACCTACTCCGGCGGCATGCAGCGCCGCCTCGATCTCGCCGCCGCGCTCGTGCACCGGCCCCGGGTGCTCTTCCTCGACGAGCCGACCACCGGCCTCGACCCGGTCAGCCGCAAAACGATCTGGGAAGAGGTGCGGGAGCTGAACGACGACGGCACCACCGTCTTCCTCACCACTCAGTACCTCGAGGAGGCCGATCAGCTGGCCGACAACGTCTCGATCATCGACCGTGGCCGGCTCGTAGCCGAAGGGACGCCGGAGTCGCTGAAAGCGGAAATCGGCAACCCCCACATCGAGCTGCAGCTCGAGGAGGGCTCGATCGCCAGGGCGGAGGAGGTCTGCGCCGCGATCGGCAAGCTGATGCCGCCCAAGGACGGCCGTACCCTCCTGCTCGAAGTAGAGCGTGGCGCCGCCGACATCCCGCGGGTCGTGCGGGCGCTCGACGAAGCCGGCATCGAGGTCGCCGCGCTGGAGTTGGTCCAGCCGACCCTCGACGACGTCTTCGTCACCAAGACCGGCCATCACCTGGAGCGGGACGAGGAAGAGCGCGGCGAGGAGGAGCCGGCGCCCGCGTGAGCGAGCTGGCGACGAACCTGCGGGTCGTGGCGGCCCTCGGCCGGCGCTCGGTCCGCCAGACCTTCCGGCGCCCGCAGCTGATGGCGCCGATCGTCGTCTTCCCGACCCTGCTGCTGGCGGTCCAGACCGGCGGCGCCGGCGCCGCCGTCGACCTGCCCGGCTTTCCCCCCGTGCAGAGCTTCCTCCAGTTCATGCTGGCCGGGGCGATGATGCAGTCGCTGATGCTGGCCGCGAACAGCGGCGGCATCGCGCTGGCGGTCGACATCGAGATGGGCTTCACCGACCGCCTCTTCGCGGCGCCAATCTCCCGCTACGCGGTCGTGCTGGGCCGTCTCGCCGGCACCGCGGCGCTCGGCGTCGCCTCCGCACTCTGGTTCCTGGCGATCGGGCTGGTCTTCGGAGCGGAGATCGCCGGCGGCGTGCCGGGTGCGCTGGTGGCGGTCGCGCTGACCGCGGCGGCGACGGTGGCGATCGGCGGCCTCGGGGCCTCGGTCGCGCTGCGGACCGGCCAGGCGAGCATCGTGCAGGGGATGTTCCCGCTGATCTTCGTCGTCCTCTTCCTCTCGACCGCCTTCTTCCCGGACGGGCTGATGGTCGAGCCGGCGCAGACGATCGCCGAGTACAACCCGCTCAGCTTCGTCGTCGAAGGGATCCGCGAGCCGATCGTCACCGGGCTGAACGGGACCGACGTGCTCGACGCCGTGCTCGCTATCGCCGGGATCGCGGCCTTCTCGCTGCTGCTCAGCGCCCGCGCCCTGCGCCACCGCCTGCGGGTGGGAGGCTGACCGTGCGGCGGCAGGACATCGCCACCATCTTCGCCCTCGTCGACCGCTCCAAGAACGAGCTGCTGCGCGTGCCGGGGGCGACGATTCCGGGCGTGCTGGCGCCGACCATCTTCTTCCTCGGCCTCAACGGCGTCTTCAGCAGCCTCACCCAGCTGACCGGCTTCACCACCGACAGCTACTCGAGCTTCCTGGTACCGGTCAGCGTCCTGCAGGGAGCCGGCTTCACCGGCGCCGCAGCGGGGGTCAACCTGGCCCGCGACATCGAGCAGGGCTGGCTCGACCGCCTGCTCGCCTCCCCCGCCCCGCGCTGGGTGCTGCTGACCGGGACGGTGCTCGCCGCCAGCCTGCGCGCCTTCATCCCGGCGACGGCCGTGCTGCTGGTCGCCTTCGGCATCGGCGCCCACTGGCCCGGGCTCGACGGCCTCCTGCTCACCTACGCGATGGTCGCCGTCACCGCCGCGGTCGCCGCCTGCTACGCCTCGACCCTGGCCCTCCACTACAAGAGCCAGTCAGCGGCGCCGCTGATGCAGGCCGGAATGCTGGCGCTGATCCTGATGACGACGGCCTACGCGCCGCTGGAGCTGCTGCAGGGCTGGCTGCAGGACGTCGCCCGGCTCAACCCGATGACCCTGGTGGTGGACGCGGTGCGGCAGGGCTACGTCGGCACGATCGCCTGGGAGGAGACCTGGCCGGCGATCGTCGCACTGGCGGGGATGCTGACGCTCGTCGGGACGCTCTCGCTGCGCGGGATGCGCCGCACCGCGGCGTGACGCCCCGCCGACGGGCCGAAAGCGGCAGCCGGAGTGGCGTTTTCGGCCCATCGGCGGTGGGGACTGCGGAGCGGGTGCTGCGGCGGAACTGGCTCGAAGGCAAGCGGCGCGGGGTCTCGTTCGCCTACACGCAACCGAGCCCACAGCGCTATCCGTGGCAATGGTACTGGGACTCATGCTTCGCGGCGATCGCCTGGCGCCGCTTCGACCCGGCCCGCTCCCGGGCGGAGCTGGAAACCCTGCTCGCCGCCCAGCGCGAGGACGGCTTCATCGGCCACACGGTCTTCTGGGACCGCCCCGTCTCGCTGACCCGCCTCCCCTTCTACAACGTCGCCTCCCGCGGCTCGCTCCAGACCGAGACGATCCAGCCGCCGCTGCTGGCCTGGGCCTGGCGGATCGCCGTCGGCGACCCCGGCGCCGAGCCGCGCATCGCCGCCCAGGCGGACTGGCTGGCGGCCAACCGCGACCTCGACGGGGACCGCCTGCTCTGGATCGTCCAGCCCGACGAGTCCGGCCTCGACGCCTCGCCGAAGTTCGACCCGGTCTGGGGCCGCCGCGCGAACGGCCGCATCGGCTTTCCCGGCCTGGTGCGCCGCAACCGCAGGCTCGGGTTCGACGCGCGGCGCATCCGCGACCGCGGCGGTCCGCTGCTCTGCGAGGTCCTCGTCAACACCCTGTGGTCGCTCTCGCTGCAGGCGCAGGGGCGCCCTTCGGCGACGCCGGCCCTGGTCGAGCGGCTCTGGGACGAGCGGCGCGGCGCCTTCTTCGACGAGGTGCAGCCGGGCGGCGCCCGGCCCGCCGTGCTGACCTGCGCGGCGCTGGCCCCGCTCGCCCTGCCCGACCTGCCGCAGGAGATCGGCAGGCGCCTGGTCGAGGAGCACCTGCTCGCCGAGGACGGGTTCCTGACCCCGGTGGCGCCGCCGTCGGTCGCCGTGCGCGAACCGAGCTACGTGCCCGGCGGCGGCCGCGGACCGATCCGGCGCTACTGGCGCGGACCGACCTGGGTCAACACCGCCTGGCTCGTCTGGCTGGGGATGCGCCGCCTTGGCTACCACCGAGAGGCAGAGCGCATGGCCAAGGGCCTGATCGGCGCCGTCGAGCGCGAGGGCCTGCGCGAGTACTACGACCCGAGGAATGGGAAGGGCCTGGGAGCGAGAGACTTCGCCTGGTCGGCGCTGATTGCAGAGTTTGCGGACCCGAAATAGTCGCCTGGCAAGGACGCAGGGAGCGTGGCGTGCTCTGCACGCGAGCGACCGAGGACGCCGCCAGGCGACTATTTGTAGCGGTAGGTGATCCGACCGCGGTCTAGGTCGTAGGGAGACAGCTCGATCTTCACCCGGTCGCCGGGGAGGATGCGGATGTAGTGGCGGCGCATCTTGCCCGAGATGTGGCCGAGAACCTCGTGGTCGTTGTCGAGTTTGACCCTGAACATCGTGTTGGGGAGGGCCTCGGTGATCTCGCCCTCCATCTCGATCTTCTCCTCTTTCCCCATGCGACGGGCAGCGTATCTCAAGGATCGGAGCGCGGCGTCAGCCACGCAGCCGCCGGGCCCGCTCGATCGCCTCCTCGCGGCTGCCGACCTCGCCTGCGTACTGGGCCGCCTCCAGCTCGGCCAGCAGCTCGCCCAGCTCGACCCCCGGCGTCATTCCCAGCTCCGCGGCCAGCTCGCCGCCGCGCACGAGCGGCTCGGGCGGCCCGTCGCGACGCCAGTCGAGCGCCGCCGCCAGCATTTCCCGCGCCAGCGACAGGTGCGCCTCGATCGCCTCCTCGGTGGCGAAGGGACCGCCGCCGCGCGCCGAGAGACGGTCGGCGACCGTGAGCAGGGTGACGTCGGCCGCGACCGGTTCGGTCGCCCGCAGGTACTCGTGGATGCGGCGCCGCGGCAAAGGCGCCTCGTGGACGAGGAAACCGAGCCTCAAGTGGTGCAAGGTCAGCCCCCGCAAATGCTCCATCAGGGCTCGGCTGGAGCGCAGGCGGCGGCAGATCCCGGCGACGATCTCCGCCCCCTCGCTGTCGTGGCCGATGAAGGTGACGTAGCCGTCGCGCTCGCCGCGGGTCGCCGGCTTGCCGATGTCGTGCAGGAGGGCGCCGAAGCGAAGTGCGGTGCCGCGGGTCATCTCGTCCGCGAGCGGCTCGTCGAGCAGTTCGCGCGCCTCGGCGGCGCGATCGCCGGCGAAGCGCTCCAGGTCGGCCTCGACCTCGAGCGTCCGCTCCAGGACCGCAAGCGTGTGCCCGTGCACGTCGAGATGGTGGTTGGGTCCCTGCTCGACCCCCCGCAGCGTCTCCAGCTCCGGCAGGACGATCGCGGTGAGGCCCAGCTCGTCGAGCAGCGCCAGGCCGCGCAATGGGTCGGGGCCGCCGAGCAGGCGGCGCAGCTCCGCCAGCTGCCGCTCGCCGGCTGGCTCCGCCGCGCGGGAGGCCTCTGCTCGCGCAAGCGCGACGGTGCCGGAATCGACCTCGAGGCCAAGGTCGGCAGCGAGGCGCGCGGCCCGCAGCAGGCGCAGGGGGTCCGCCGCGAAGCTGCCCTTCCCGACGGCGCGCAGAACCTTACGCTCGAGGTCGACGAGGCCGCCATGGGGATCGACCGGTTCGCGGCCGCCAAGCGGGACTGCGATGGCGCCGAGGGTGAAGTCCCGCGCCGCAAGATCGGCCTCGATCGTCTCGCCCCGCAGCGCCGTCAGATCGACCTGCCAGGAGCGGTCGGCCGCGACCGTGCGCCAGGTGGCGAACTCGGCCGAGAGCTGGAACGAATGGCCGCCCGCGGCGCGGGCGATCGCCTTGGCGGCTGTCGCAGGGTCGCCGGCGACGGCGAGGTCGAGATCGGTCACCTCGGCGCCGAGGGCGGCGTCGCGCACGGCGCCGCCGACGATCCATATCCCCTCTTCGCCTGCCAGCGCTTCTCGCGAAAGGGCGACGATCGGCGCGGCGGCGAGGCGCTCGGCGAGGCTCGTCTCGGCCGCGCTCATACGCTTTCGCGCGGGACCCTGGCCGAGATCCCGCAGGTGATCTCGTAGTTGATCGTCCCCAGGCGAGCCGCCAGCTCCTCGGCGAGGATCGACTCCTCCCCCTGCGATCCGATCAGCACCGCCTCGGCGCCCGGCTCGACCTCGGTGTTGGGACCGAGGTCGATCGTCACGTTGTCCATCGAGACCGTGCCCACCAGTGGGCGGCGACGGCCGCCGACCAGCACTTCGGCGTTGTTGGAGAGGCCGCGTCGCACGCCGTCGCCGTAACCGAGCGGCAACACGCCGACCCAGGTCTCGGCGCTGGCGCGCCAGGTCTGCCCGTAACCGGCGCTGTCGCCGGGCTGAAAGCGCTTGACGTCGGCGACGTAGGAGCGGAGCGAGAGCGCCGGGATCAGCCCGCGCTCGGCGGGATCGCCCTGGAAGGGATCGAGCCCGTAGACGGCGACGCCGCAGCGGGCCATGTCGAAGTGAGCGCGGCGGTCGCGGAAGACCGCGGCGCTGTTGGCGGCGTGGACGACGACCTGCGGAAGCTCGGCCTTGGCCGCCTTGGCCACTGCCTCGAAGCGGCCGAGCTGCTTCTCGAAGAACGGCGCGTCGCGTTCGTCGGCGGTCGCGAAGTGGGTCCAGAGGCCGGCCGGCTCCAGATCGGGGCTCGCAGCGCACCCCCTCAGCAGCGCAATGACCTCGTCGCCGTCGCGACTGCCGAGCCGGCCCATGCCGCTGTCGTGCTTGACGTGGACACGGGCGGGCCGACCCTGCGCCCGGGCTCGGGCGGCGACCAGCTCGAGAAATCCCGCCCGCCAAACGGCGATCTCCGAGCCGGCGGCCAGCGCGACGTCCAGCTCCTGAGGGGAAAGCGCCCCCATCGTCAGCAATGGGATGTGCGGCAGTCGCCGGCCGATCCCTTCGGCCTCGGCGGCGGTCGCCACCGCCAGCCTGGTGGCGCCGCCCGCAAGGGCCGCGTTGGCGCAAACGTCGGCCCCGTGCCCGTAGCCGTCGGCCTTGACCACCGCGCAGAGCTCGCTTCCCTCCCCCAGCTCCTCCGCCAGACGGGCGCAGTTGCGCTCCACCGCACTGGTGTCGACCCGGGCGACCGCCCGCACCATGGCTACTCGACGAGCGCCGCGAGCGCGTCGGCCCGCGTGACCAAGCCGGCGAGGCGCCCCTCGCCGTCGACCACGGGGAGATGGTTGTGGTGCTTCTCGGCAATCGTCCTCGCCACCGTCTCGGCGCTGGCGTAGTCGTGCACGACGACCGGATCGGCGGTCATCAGCTCGGACACCTTCGTGGCGAAGGCCTTATCGAGGCGCTCCTCGAACCCCTTCATCGAGCCGACGAAGACGATCCCGCCCATGATGTTGAGGTAGTGGGGCAAGTGCAGGTCCGCTTCCTCTTCGCTTAGGACCAGGTCGGACTCGCTGACGATGCCGACCACGCGCCGTTCGTCGTCGACGACGGGGATCGCGCCCTTGTCGGTCTTGGCGAGCAGCTCGATCGCGCTACGGGCGTCGGCCTCGGTGGAGACGGCCGGCACTCCGGCGTCCATGATCTCGGCGGCGGTCTTCATCCGTTCGCGAGGTTATTCGACCGGCAAGTCGGGACGGAGTCCCGACGGGATCGAGTCGATCACGTCGGTTGCGATCACCGACTCGGCGGCGCCGACCCGCCTGGCGGCGTCGCGACCGGCTCGGGCGTGGGCCAGAACCGCCGCGCAGGCCGCCGTGAACGGCTCGAGACCACGGGCGAGCAGGGCGGCGGCGATGCCGGAGAGGACATCGCCGGTGCCGGCGGTCGCAAGCGCCGGCACCGAGACCGCGTTGACCGCGACCCGCTCGCCGTCGGTGACGATCGTGTCGTCGCCCTTGAGGACCAGCACGGCGTCCGCCGCGCGTGCCGCCTCACGTGCGGCGGCGAGGCGACGCTCGGCTACCTCCTCGGCGGGCCGCTCGAGCAGGCGGCCCAGCTCACCCGCGTGCGGGGTGAGGATCGTCGGCGCCGTGCGGGCGGCGATCGAGTCGAGCCTGCCCCCGAACGCGTTGAGCCCGTCAGCGTCGATCACCAGCGGCGCCTCGATCGCGGCGACCACCTCGCGTGCCAGCTCGACCGCGCCGGGGTCGCGGCCGAGACCCGGGCCGAGGACACCGGCGGCGGCCCGCTCGAAGGTGCGCAGCAGCGGCTTGGCGGAGGCGGGCGCCAGGCAGCCGTCGCCGCCGGGACAGCCGACCGACATCACCTCCGGTTGCGCTGCCTCGAAGATCGCCTCCAGCTCGGCCGGCACCGCCACCGTCGCGTAGCCGGCACCGGCCCGGATCGCGGCCTGCGAGCACATCCGCACCGCCCCGGTCAGTCCGCGCGAGCCGCCGGCGATCGCCACCTGGCCGGAGCTGAACTTGGTCGAACGAGGACCGCGGCGTGGCGCGAGCGCCAGCACCGATGCGTCGATCTCGCCCGCAGCGGGCTCCGCCGGGGCCCGTGCGGGAATCCCGATCGGGACCACGCGGAGCTCGCCCGTGTGCCACTTGCCGGGCGCGATGCGATGCCCGAGCTTCGCCGCGTGGAAGCTGACGGTGAGGTCGGCTTCGACCGCCACCCCCGCGACCCCCCCGGTCGACGCATCGACGCCGGAGGCGACGTCGCAGGCGATCGTCGGCGCCTCGCACTGGTTGATCGCCGCAATCGCCGCCGCGGCGGGATCGCGTGCGGCGCCGGCAAAGCCGGTACCGAAGATCGCGTCGACGACGGTGCCGGAACCCACCAGCCGGGGACCGAGATCGCCGTCCACGTGCTCGCCCCCGAAGCGCTCGAGGTTGGCGACCGCGTCCCCGCTCGACTCCTCCGCCGGCCAGAGCAGCAGCGCCTCGACCTCGAAGCCGGCCTCGGCCAGGTAGCGCGCCGCGACCAGCCCGTCGCCGCCGTTGTTCCCCTTGCCGCAGACGACCCGCACCGGCCCCTGCGGGTGCAGCTCGCCGACCGCCTCGGCAACGGCCCGTCCGGCTGCCTCCATCAACTCCAACGACGGCACCCCCATCTCCTCGATCGCCCAACGATCGACCGCCCGCATCGCATCGGCGTCGTAAAGCGGCTTTAACCAGGACTCCATCTACTGCGCAGCTTATCCTCGGCCTCCCGCGCGAACCCACCGATAACTTGGAAAATGGCTGCCGGTAACTCGGGAAATCCCTGCAAAAAAACGCAATGAGGCTTTGATATTTACAAAATGTCATGACTCGCCAAGCCATGATACTTTGTAAATATCATGATCTTTCGACCCCCCGATCTTCGCGACGACGAGCGGGACGTCCTCTCCCTAATCGCGGACCTCCGCAAGGAGCTCGAGGACCGGGTGGCCGAGCCACGTCGCTGGGCCGGAACCCTGAGGAAGATGACCTTCGCACGGGCGGTACAGGGCTCCAACAGCATCGAGGGCTACAACGCCTCGCTCGATGATGTCGTCGCAGCCGTTGAGGGCGAGCCCACGCTGGAGGCCAACGAGGAGACCCAGCTTGCCTTGGCTGGTTACCGAGACGCAATGACCTACGTGCTGCAAATAGCCGGCGATGACGGACTCGGTGTGGACGAAGGCCTGCTCAAGAGCTTGCACTTCATGATGATCAAGCACGATCTGAGAAAGAACCCAGGTCAGTGGCGTCCGAGTGCCATCTACGTCCAGAAGGAAAACGGGGAGACGGTCTACGAGGGTCCGCCAAGCGAGGATGTTCCACCCTTGATCGGGGAGATGCTCCACGAGCTTCGTCGCGATGAGAGCCCAGTCTTGGTCAGAGCCGCGATGGCCCATCTGAATCTGGTCCTGATTCACCCCTTCAGCGACGGAAACGGCCGCATGGCTCGATGCCTTCAGACGCTGGTACTGGCACGAGACCGAGTGCTGGCCCCGATCTTTTCGAGCATCGAGGAGTTCCTAGGACGCAACACGCAGTCCTATTACGAGGTACTTGCAGACGTTGGTGCAGGCTCATGGCATCCAGATCGCGATGCGCGACCTTGGATTCGATTCTGCCTTCGCGCTCATTTCCTGCAGATCCGAACCACGCAGCGCCGGCGAGCCGAGATAGAGGAGCTGTCAAATGGCTGCGTGGCGTTGGCCGAACGACACGCCCTGCCCGAACGATGCGCCGCCGCACTTGTGGACACCGCTTATGGCCTGCGAATCCGCCGGCAGAGCTATCAGACCGCGGGCAAGGAAATGACCGGCGAGGAGATCAGCGATCAAAGTGCGTCACGCGACCTGAAGGCGATGGTAGACCTCGGTCTGCTGCTGCCGGTTGGGGAGCGTCGCGCCCGCTACTACCTGGCAGGAAAAGCGGCAAGAGGGCTGCGGGCGGGAATTCGCGCGAAGCGGCCGCCAAGAGGAGTGGACGATCCATTCCGCATCGTTCGAGAGCGCCGTCAGCTCAGCTTGACCTGACTACGCGCTACTCGACGCCGACGATCAGCTTCGCCGTCGTCAGCTCGCCTTCGCTGGCCGAGCCGAGGGCGAGGAACTCGATGCTGCGCAGGTAGCGCTTCGCCTCTTCGAAGCCCTCGTCGGAGGGCGAGATCAGCGAGTCGGCAAGGCGCAGCGCCGCTGGGCCGTCGGCGAAGCCGCTGATCGGGGTGTCGCCCAGGGCGGAGACAGCGGACTTGTAGGCAGCGGAGTCGGAGAGGGTTCTGCCCGAACCTGCGGCGAGCCCGGTCAGCGTCGCCGGCAGGCCGTAGCCGATCGCGAGCCGGCCCTCCTCGGCGGCAATCACGAGCGGCTTGTCGCCGAGGTCCTCGCTGCGGACCGAGAAGCCATTGGCTTTCCCGCTCAGGGCCGTGACCCCCTCGACGTCGACCTGGCGCAGCAGTTTGCCGATGTTGGCGACGGCTTCCGTCGCGCCGGGGCCTTCGGTGTTCAGCACCAGGGCCCCGCCGAGGCTGCTCTCGCTGTTGCCGACCGCGAACACGCCCCCGTCCTGCAGCGAACCGGCCAGCTTGTCGAGATCGATCCCCAGCTGCTTCAGGCCTTTCTTCAACTGGTTCGGCGGAACCGCGTCGGGGATGCCTTCTTTGTCGAGGGCGTCGAGCGCTTCGCCGATCTGGTTGCCGAAACCGGAGACCGCAACCGCCGCGAAGGAGTCTGCAGGAAGCGAGCCAAGCAGCTCCGAAGCGTCGCCGGTCGGCGCTTCCTCGCCGCCGAGGTCGCTGCTCAGGTCGACTTCGACCAGATCGCTGCCCGGCGTCGCACTGGCCACCGCCGTCGCGTCGCTGGGATCGATGCCGGCGTTGGCGAGGATTTCGCGTGCCTGCGGGTCGATCGTGTCGCCCGATTGCTCGATGACGCCACCGATGTCGACGTAGACGTCGACGAGGCTGCCCTCCGAGGCCGCCTCGAAGGCGCTCTCGAAGCGCTCTTCGTCGCCGAGCGATTCGCCGTCGGACGCGTCGACAGCCTCTTTGAAGGCCTGCTCGTCTTCGGCCAGAAGAAGGAAGTCGCCGAGGACGCCGACCGCCTGCTCCTCCTCGCCGCCGACCCTGAAGTCGACCCCCTCGTAGGAGACGTCCCGGTAGGGGTCTTCGCCGGTCTCGGTCTGCGTGTCGATGAGCTCCTGCGTGGCGTCGGTGTCGGTCGACTCGACGGCGAGGACGAAGTTGGCGGGATCGCCGTCCTCGAGGTCTTTGAAGGCGAGCGACGCCCGCTCGCCCAGCCAGGGCTCTACTTCCGTCGCGTAGTCGAACGGCTCGCCGTCGTCGAGGGCCGATTCTTCGAGCTCTTCGACGACCAGGTCTCCAAGGTTGTCGACCCCGGCGACGGTCTGGGCGATCGCGTCGACGTCCGTCTTCAACGAGCCCGTCGGTCGCAGCGTGGCCTCCATGTAGACCAGCGAGCCAGGCGGCGCGAAGCCCGCCAGGTCCGAACTGGAGGAGGAGCCGCCGCCGCAGCCGCCGAGCAAGGCGAGCGCGGCAAGAAGCGAGGTGGCCGGGAGGAGGCGCCTCATTCGGCGGGCATCCTACCCATCCGTCACTCGACCGTAACCGTCTTGGCCAGATTGCGGGGCTGGTCGACGTTGAGGCCGCGCATCCGGGCGATGTCGTATGCGAGCAGCTGCAGCGGCAGGATCGCGACGATCGGCTGCAGCAGCCAGTCGGTGCGGGCGACCTCGATCGTCCGCTCGACCACCTCGGAGCTCCGCTCGCAACCGGCGGTCGCGATCGCGATCGTCTCGGCGCCGCGCGCTCTCACCTCCTCGACGTTGGAGATGACCTTGTCCAGAACGGGGCTCTCGGTGGTGACGCAAACCACGGGAGTGGACTCGTCGAGCAGGGCGATCGGGCCGTGCTTCATCTCGCCGGCGGCGTAGGCGTCGGTCGGGATGTAGGAGATCTCCTTCAGCTTCAGCGCCCCCTCGAGGCAGACCGGCAGCCCGATGTGGCGACCGAGGTAGAGGAAGAAGTCCCGCTCGCCGTAGGCGGCCGCGGCTTCCTGGACCGGCTTCTCGCAGCTTGCGAGCGTGGCCTCGATCTTGGAGGGAAGCGACTTCATCTCGGCGACCAGCTCGGAGAGCCGCTCGGGAGGGAGGGTGCCGCGGAGCTCGGCCAGCCGCAGCCCGATCAGGTAGATGATCGCCGCCTGGGCGACGAAGGTCTTGGTCGCGGCGACGCTGATCTCGAGCCCGGCCCGGGTGTAGAGGACGGCGTCGGCGTCGCGGGTCGCCTGGCTGCCCATCACGTTGGTGATCGCCAGCACCTTGGCGCCGCGCTCGCGAGCCAGCCGCATCGCCGCCAGCGTGTCGGCCGTCTCGCCGGACTGGGTGATGCCGATCACCAGGTCGTCCTCGCTGACCACCGGGTTGCGGTAGCGGTACTCGGAGGCGATGTCCATCTCGACCGGCACCCGCGCCCACTCCTCGATCGCGTAGCGACCGACCAGGCCGGCGTGGTAGGAGGTGCCACAGGCGACGATCACGATCCGACGCAGCCCCCGCAGGAAGTCGTCCTCCAGGTCGACCTCGGAGAGGTCGACCCCCTCGTCGCCTGGCAGCCGATCGGCGATCGTCTCCGCGACCGCGTCGGCCTGCTCGTGGATCTCCTTCAGCATGAAGGTCTCGTAGCCGCCCTTCTCGGCGGCCGCCTCATCCCAGACGACCTCCTCTGCCTCGCGCTCGACCGGGGTCCCCTCGGCGTCGGTGATGTGGATCCCGGCAGCGTCGATCGTCACGATCTCGCCGTTCTCGATCAGGACCGCCCTGCGCGTCTCCGCCAGGAAGGCGGGGATGGCCGAGGCGAGGAAGCTCTCGCCGTCGCCGAGCCCGGCGACCAGCGGGCACTCCTTGCGCGCCCCAACCAACACTCCGGGCTGCTCGGCGTGCATGGCGACGAAGGCGTAGTGGCCACGCAGCTCGGCAAAGGCGGCCCGCACGGCGGCGGCAAGATCGCCCTCGTAGCGATCGGCGATCAGGTGGGCGACCACCTCGGCGTCCGTTTCGGAGGTGAACTCCTGTCCCTCGCTTTCAAGGCGACGGCGCAGCTTGGCGTGGTTCTCGACGATCCCGTTGAGGACGATGTGGACACGATCGCTGCTGTCGCTGTGGGGATGCGCGTTCTCCTCGGTGACGCGGCCGTGCGTGGCCCAGCGCGTATGGGCGACGCCGGTCGTCGCCGGCGGAGCGGCAACGGCGACGCCGCCGCCGTTCTCGTCGTGCTCTTCGATCGCGGCGCGCAGGTTGGCGAGGTTGCCGACCGCCCGCACGCTGTCGACGCAACCGTCCTCGATCACCGAAACGCCGGCCGAGTCGTAGCCTCGGTATTCGAGCTTCTCGAGCCCGGCGACCAAGAGGTCGCGGCAAGGCCGCGAGCCGACGTATCCGACGATTCCGCACATAGGAGGTCGCTAAGAGTAGACGCCGAACGGGGTCAGCCAAGCTCCTGCCGAACCAGCTCGGCAAGGCGCTTGCAGACCGCGTCGGCCTCCTCGGCGGTGGGGGCCTCGGCCATGACCCGGACCACGGGCTCGGTTCCCGAAGGGCGCAGGAGGACGCGGCCGCGTCCTTCGAGCTCGGCGTCCTCGCGTTCGACCGCCTCCCAGACGGCCGCGGCGCCGGCGATCGCCTCGCGGTCTGCAACCTTCACGTTGACCAGGGTCTGCGGCAGCCTCGTCATCGGCTCGGCTGCAGAGAGGTCACGCCCGGCCAGCTCGCGCATCGTCATCAGCGCCGCGGCAATGCCGTCGCCGGTCGCGACGAAGCCGGTGTCGATGATGTGACCCGATTGCTCCCCGCCCAGCACCCAGTCGCGGCGCCGCAGCTCGTCGAGAACGTAGCGGTCGCCGACCTGGGTGACGGCGATCTCCACCCCCGCCTCCTCCATCGCGCGGTGGAAGCCGTAGTTGCTCATCACGGTCACCGCAACGCCGCCCTGAAGCTCGCCGCGTGTCGCCCTGCCACGTGCGACGAGGGCAATCAGCTCGTCGCCGTCGTGGCCGCGACCGGCGGAGTCGACGGCGAGGACCCGGTCGCCGTCGCCGTCAAAGGCGAAGCCGATCGTCGCGCCGCTGGAGGCGACGTGCGCGGCCAGGTTGCCGAGGTGGGTGGAGCCGCAACCGTCGTTGATGTTGCGCCCGTCCGGCTCCACCGCGATCGCGTCGACCTCGGCGCCGAGCCGTTCGAAGATCGCCGGTGCGGCGCGGTAGGTGGCGCCGTTGGCGCAGTCGAGCGCGACCCGGACGCCGGTGAGGTCGAGTGAAAAGGCGGACTCCAGCGCTCGCAGATAGTCGTCGAGGCCGCCGTTCAGCTCGCGCACGTGGCCCGGGTGGGCGTCGCTGTCGGCGTCGGCGCCGAGCAGCGACTCGATCCTTGCCTCAGTCCCATCGTCGAGCTTCGTCCCCGCGCCGCTGAAGAACTTGATGCCGTTGTCGCGGTAGGGGTTGTGCGAAGCGGAGACCACCGCCGCCAGGTCGAGGCCCAGTTTCTTGACGAGGATCGCCGCCGCCGGCGTCGGCAGCACCCCTCCGAGCAGCGCGTCGCCACCGGCCGCGGCGACCCCAGCGGCCAATGCGGCTTCCAGCATCGGCCCCGACTCGCGCGTGTCGCGGACGATCAGGACCTGGGGCCGCTCAGCCTCCAGGGCCGCGACTGCCGCCCGCCCAAGCGAGGTCGCCAGCTCCGCCGTGAGGAAAGTGCCTGCCTCTCCCCGGACCCCATCGGTTCCGAAGAGCTTGCGCTCGAGCTGCATGCGGCCTAGCGCTTCGAGAACTGCGGGCGCTTGCGCGCCTTCTTGAGGCCGGCCTTGCGACGCTCCTTGACGCGGGCGTCGCGGGTCAGGAAGCCGCGCCGCTTCAGCTCCCCGCGCAGCTCCGGGTCGACCTCGATCAGGGCGCGGGCGATGCCGTGGCGGACCGCGCCGGCCTGGCCGCTGACCCCGCCGCCGTGGACGCGGACCCTTACGTCGACATTGCCCTCGTAGCCGGTCGTGGTCAGCGGCTGCTTGGCGATCGTCTGGTGCAGCGGCCGCGGGAAGAACTCCTCCAGCGGTCGCTTGTTGATCTCGATCTTGCCGCTGCCGGGAAGCAGGATGACGCGGGCGATCGCGTGCTTGCGTTTGCCGGTCGCCAGGAAGCGACGGTCGCCCTCTATCTTCGCCGGGGCGCGGCTGGCCGCGCTCGGCTCCTCCTCGGCCTCGCCGACCAGCGCCGCCTCGCGCTGTCGGCGCTCCTCCTCCTCGGCCTCGCGCCGAGCCTGCTCCTCAGCACTAAGCGGCCGCGCCTCCGGCTCAACCGCAATCGGCTCCAGATCGGCCCCGGGGATGACGTCCTTCTTCTTCTCAGCCTTGGGCTCAGCCGGCGCCTCTGCCTCCACAGCAGGCTCACTCTCCTCCTGCTCAGCCGCCGGAGCCTCCGCGGCCTCCTCCGCAGCGGCCTCATCCTGAGGAGCATCGTCTGCCTCGGGCGCAGCATCCTCAGCTTCAGCAGCCGAGGCCTCCGCAGGCTCAGACGCCTCATCCGCGGGTGGCGTGGGGCTGGGCTCCTCGCCCGCAGCCTGCGAGGACGAGGAGTCCTGCCCCTCGACAGGACCCGCGGTCGGGGCGTCCTGACCCTCGGCGGTCTCGTCCTGCGACTGCTCTTGATCCTGCGGCTCGTCCGTCATCACGAAATCTCCATCTGCTGTGGTTTCTGCGCCGCATGCGGATGATCCGGCCCGGCGTACACCTTCAGCTTGGTCAGCTGCTTGCGGGCGAGGCGGTTGCGGGGAAGCATCCCCTTCACCGCCTTGCGGATCACCTCCTCCGGACGGCGGTCGAGCATCTCGGCCAGGGTTCGGGACTTGATCCCGCCCGGGTAGCCGCTGTGGCGCCAGTAGCGCTTCTGCTCGAGCTTGTTGCCGGTCACGTGGATCTTCTCCGCGTTGACGACGACGACGAAGTCGCCGGTGTCGACGTGAGGCGTGTACTCCGGCTTGCGCTTGCCCCGCAAGGCGTCGGCGATCCGGGTCGCCAGCCGGCCCAGGGTCTGGCCGTCGGCATCGACGACGTACCAGTCGCGCTGGCGCTCGGCGGGGGTTGCGACATAGGTCTTCATCAGAGAAAAGCCGCGGGGAGGCCTCCCAGCGGCTCCGGGATGATAGCCGTCGCGACGCCGCAGCGCGCGGCCCGCGTGTCGCCGCAACGCTGTCTATACTGCCGCGCCAGCAATAGCCGAATCCCGACCGGACCGCCGGACGGGAGCGGAGGAACCGCAGGGACCGTTGCAGGTCCCGGGGGCGAATCGGACGAAAAGTGTCCGTAGCGCATCTCTTTCAGCGCGAGCCCGACAGCTAACTCCGTAGGCGATCGAAAGAGAGGGCACGTGGCACGCAGCGGGAGCACCGCGCCTTGGCTGGCCGTAAGGATTTTCACAGTCGCCGTCGCGGCGTGCCTCGCCTGCTGCGCCGGGACGGCTTCGGCCGTGACGGGCGGCGCCCCGACCCCTAGGGGCAGCCCCCCGCCCCCGCCCAGCCCGACCGGCGTCCCCGCCAGCGGCGCCAGCGCCGGCGCCCTCAGCCTCGTCTCCGCCAAGACCACGCCCCGCAAGTCCTTCTACTACGGCGTCCGCTATCCACGGCTCGCCTACACGATCGGCAGTACGCAGGCGCAGAACGACCTCCGCATCGACGTCGTCGACGTCGCCGGCGAAAGCGTCCGCACCTTCTTCCGCAACGACGTTGCCGCCAACGTCGAGAACCGGATCCGCTGGGACGGGACCGCCAACAGCGGCCGCCCCGCCCTCAACGGCCGCTACACGTTCCGCATCTCCTCGCAGGTGGGAACGCCGGCCACGATCTCCGCCGCTTCGCCCGAGGCCCTCAGCCTCAGCTTCTCGCTCTACGCGTACGCCTTCCCGGTCCTCGGCGCCCACGACTTCGGCAGCTCGGGGGCTGGCTTCGGCGCCGGCCGCTCCGGGCACACCCATCAGGGCCAGGACGTGATGGCGAAATGCGGAGTGCCGATGGTCGCCGCTCGGGGCGGCAGGGTCCAGCTCTCCGAGTACCACGGAGCCGCGG
Source organism: uncultured Solirubrobacterales bacterium (assembly GCA_963703235.1). Lineage (GTDB taxonomy): Bacteria > Actinomycetota > Thermoleophilia > Solirubrobacterales > 70-9 > VRUE01. The sequence goes on from OY969802.1 coordinate 1,283,999, forward strand.
GGAACTACCTCGTGATCGACGGCAAGGGGACCACGCTCGACTTCATGTACGCGCACCTGGCGGAACCGTCGTCGCTGCAGGTTGGCGATCTGGTCCGCACCGGCCAGCCGATCGGGCTGGTCGGCGAAACGGGCAACGCGCAGGGCTGTCACCTCCACTTCGAGATCTGGGGGGCGCCGGGGTGGTACGAGGGCGGCAGCCCGATCGACCCGCTGCCCTACCTGCTGAAGTGGGACCGCTACAGCTGAGAATAAGTCTCATTATCTGATACGTTGCCGCCCGTGGAGTGGACCGAGCACGCACTGCAGCGCCTCGACCAGGCCGGCTTCCGCAGCGGCAGCTCGCGGCGGCAGGTGGTCGAGCTGCTCGCTTCCGAGCGCTGCGCGCTGACGGCGCTGGAGATAGACCGGCGGCTGGAGTCGGTCGGCCGCGCCACCGTCTACCGCACTCTCGACCAGCTCGAGGGCCTGCACCTGGTGCAGCGGGTCGAGATCGGTGGCGACGCGGCGGGGTACGAGCGCCTCGACTCCGACCAGCACCACCACCACCTCGTCTGCGAGGACTGCGGCCGGCTCGCCCCCTTCGCCAGCGAGGCGCTGGAGGAGGCGATCGCGGCGGTCAGCCGCCGCTCCGAGTTTGCGGTCGCCGCCCACGACGTCGTCCTGCGCGGTACCTGCGCCTCCTGCTCGGAGCGCCATGCCTGAGGTCGCGATACCGCTCGCCGGCCTGGCCGTCCTCGCGATCTTCGGCGGCGGCGCCGTCGCCCTGCGCCTCTCTCACTCGCTGCCGACCGTGGTCGCGCTGAGCGGCGGCATCGTCGTCGCCGTGGCGCTGTTGGAGGTGCTGCCGGAGGCGATCGAGCACATCGGCGAGGCCCACGACGCGGTCCCGCTGGTCGCCCTCGGCTTCGTCGCCTTCTTCCTGCTCGAGCGGGTGCTCGTCCTGCACCATCGCGACGACCCCGAGCAGGCCCGGGCCCATGGCCGGGTCGGCGTGCTCGGCGCCGCCGGCCTCTCGCTGCACACCTTCACCGACGGGGTCGGGATCGGCCTCGCCTTCAGCGTCAACGCCGAGACCGGCTTTCTCGTCCTGCTCGCCGTCGTCAGCCACGGCTTCGCCGACGGGCTCAACACGGTCAGCTTCGTGCTCAGCCAGTCGGGTGACCGGGTGCGGGCCAAGCGCTGGCTGCGGATCGACGCCTTCGCGCCGCTGGCGGGTGCGGTGGTCGGCTCGCTGATCTCCGTCTCCGACCAGACCCTCGGGTACTTCCTCGCCCTCTACGCCGGCTTCTTCCTCTACATGGGCGCCACCGATCTGCTGCCGGCAGCTCACGCCCACGAGCACGACGGCGAGGGATCGTGGCTCCGGGTCGTTCTGACCGTCGCTGGCTTTGCGGCGATTTACGGCGTCACCCTGCTCGGCCACCCCTGACGCGGCCAGGAAGTCACCTGGCGGTGTCCTCGGTCGGCCAAATAGCGCTGCTATTCGGCCTCCCTGCGTCCTACCCAGGTGACTTCCTGGCCGCGTCAGAGAGAGCGAGGGCGAGGGCGACAGGCACGGTGCCGGGCAGGGTGTCGACGGCAAAGAAGAGGAGGTCAAAGCAGAGTCCGAGGGCTGCGGTCAGGATCGCCGCCTCCAGTTGGCGCTGTCGAAAGGAGGCGAGGAGGCAGCCGGCGGTGGCGGCGACGAAGGCGTCGCCGAAGCCCATCCGGGCGGCGCCGAATTCGAGCACCTGGAAGCGCGGCAGGCCGCCCGGGTCGGCGGCGCTGAGGACGCCGCTCGGGCCCTGCAGCAGCTCGGCAGCGATCAGCGCCGCGTCGATCGCGGCCATCGCGTAGATGCCCCAGCGCAGCCAGGCGGCGGGCACGACACAGACAAGGAGCCAGCCGAGCGCGATGCATGAGAGGCCGGAGAGCAGGGTCGCGGCCGTCTCTCCCGCCAGCGACCCCTGCGCGGCCCAGGCCACGACGAAGAGTGGCACCGCCGCCAGCGTCCAGATTGGCCGCGAACCGTGCAGGAGCCAGCCCAGCGCGAAGGCAGCCAGCGGCGGCACGGCGACCAGCGCCAGCCAGGCCAGCCCATCTGCCGAGTCCGGCAGCGCCTCGATCCCAAACACGACGACGAGGATCGACCCGGCCGGGACCAGCGCCCACCAGCGACTGCTCGGCATCCACCCGAACGGCGGCCGCGACCGCGGCAGCGCAACCAGCGCGGCCTGAAAGAGGCTCAGGACCGCTATCGAGACGGCAAAGGACGGCATCGCCGCACGACCCTAGGAGACGAGCCGTGAGTTAGCTACCCATAGGGTGCTTAACTCACGGCTCGTCCGGGGCGCGACCGATTTCGTCGACGCCCGGGCCGGGCCTCTACTCCCACTCGATCGTGGCGGGCGGCTTCGAGGAGATGTCCAAAGCCACCCTGTTCACGTCGCCGATCTCGTTGATGATCCGGTTCGAGACCTTCTCCAGCAGGTCGTAGGGGAGGCGGGCCCAGTCGGCGGTCATCGCGTCGTCGGAGGTGACGGCGCGGATCACGATCGGGTAGGCGTACGTCCTGCCGTCGCCCTGGACGCCGACCGAGCGGACCACGGGCAGCACGCAGAAGGACTGCCAGAGCTGGCGGTATAGCTCGGCGGCGCGGATCTCCTCCTGCAGGATCGCGTCGGCGGCGCGGAGGATGTCCAGACGCTCCCTCGTCACCTCGCCGCCGACGATGCGGATCGCCAGCCCGGGCCCGGGGAAGGGTTGGCGCCAGACCATCCGCTCCGGCATCCCCAGCTCGGCGCCGACCGCCCGCACCTCGTCCTTGAACAGCATCCGCAGCGGCTCGACCAGCTCGAACTCGAGGTCCTCGGGCAGGCCGCCGACGTTGTGGTGCGACTTGATCGTCGCCGCCGCGTCGCTGCCGCCGGACTCGATCACGTCGGAGTAGAGCGTGCCCTGGACCAGGTAGGCGGCGTCCTCCAACTTCGCCGCCTCCTCCTCGAAGACGCGGATGAACTCCTCGCCGATGATCTTGCGCTTGCGCTCGGGCTCGTCGACGCCGGCGAGGCGGGCGAGGAAGCGCTCCTCGGCTTCGACGTGGACGAGCGGGATGCCGAACTGGCGGAAGGCCTCGACGACCTGCTCGGCCTCGTTCAGCCGCATCAGGCCGTGGTCGACGAAGACGCAGGTCAGCTTCTCCCCGACGGCCCGGTGGACCAGCAGCGCCGCGACGGAGGAGTCGACGCCGCCCGAGAGCCCGCAGACGACCCGGCCCTCGCCGACCTGGGCGCGGACCTTCGCCACCTGCTCGGCGATCACCGACTCGGCCGACCACTCCTGCTCGCAGCCGACGATGTCGCGCAGGAAGCGGGTCAGGACCTCGGTCCCGTAGGGGGTATGGACGACCTCCGGGTGGAACTGAATGCCGTAGAGGCCACGCTCGGGGTCCTCGCAGGCGGCGACCGGCGAGCCCGGCGTCGAGGCCAAGGCGGCGAAGCCCGGCGGCGGCTCGAAGACGGTGTCGCGGTGGCTCATCCAACAGCTCTGCTCCTCGGGCAGACCGCCGAGCAGGCGGCCGCCGTCGTCGCGCAGGGTCAGCTCGGCGCGGCCGAACTCCCCGGCCTCCGCCCCTTCGACCTTGCCGCCCAGCGCCTGAACCATGACCTGCATCCCGTAACAGATGCCCAGCATCGGGACGTCGAGGTTGAGCAGCTCGGCCGGGAACGGCGGCGCCTCCGGCTCGTAGACCGACGCCGGCCCGCCGGAGAGCACCAACGCCTTCGGCGCCCGCGCGCGTATCGCGGCAACCGACGCGGTTGCCGGCAGCAGCTCGGAGAACACCCCGCATTCGCGGATTCGTCGCGCGATCAGCTGCGAGTACTGGCCCCCGAAATCGAGGACCAGCACCTCCTCGGAGGCCTGGGCCGGCGCCGCGCTGGCGCCGGCCTCAGTCGTCGGCGACTCCAACACCGGCCGAGACCGCGGCGCGGCCGTTGGAGCCCATGCCGACGGCCTGCTCGTTCTGCAGCTTCTTGCCCTCGCTCTGCAGCGCCGGCGCCACCATCACCTCGGCCCGCTGGAAGGAGCGGATGTCCTCGTAGCCGGTCGTCGCCATCGAGGTTTTCAGCGCCCCCATCAGGTTGAAGGTGCCGTCGTTCTCCTGGGCCGGACCGAGCAGGATCTCCTCCATCGTCCCGTCCTGCTTGGTCGAGACGCGGGTGCCGCGCGGCAGCGAGGGATGGAAGGTCGCCATCCCCCAGTGGAAGCCGCGGCCGGGCGCCTCCTTGGCGCGGGCCAGTGGCGAGCCGACCATCACCGAGTCGGCGCCGACGGCGATCGCCTTGGAGACGTCGCCGCCGGTCCTCATGCCGCCGTCGGCGATCACGTTGACGTATTCGCCGGTCTCCAGCATGTGCTGGGCGCGGGCCGCCGCCACGTCGGCGATCGCGGTCGCCTGTGGGACGCCGATTCCGAGCACGCCGCGAGTCGTGCAGGCGGCGCCCGGGCCGACGCCGACGAGGACGCCGACGGCGCCGGTCCGCATCAGGTGCAGCCCGGTCGAGTAGGAGGCGCAGCCGCCGACCACGGTCGGCACCGGCACTTCGGCGATGAACTCCTTCAGGTTGAGCGGCTCGACTGTGGTCGAGACGTGTTCGGCCGAGATCACCGTGCCCTGGATGACGAGGATGTCGATCCCGGCCTCGACCGCGATCTCGTAGTGCTCGCGCACCTTCTGCGGCGTCAGCGAGCCGCAGGCGACGGCGCCGCGCTCCTTGATCTCGGCGACCCGCCGGCCGATCAGCTCCGGCTTGACCGGCTCGGTGTAGATCTCCTGCATGATCCGCGTCGCCTCGTGCTTGGGCGCGGAGGCGACCTTCTCCAGCTGCTCCTCGGCGTTCTCGAAGCGGGTCCAGATCCCCTCCAGGTTGAGCACCCCGAGGCCACCCAGCTCGTTGACGAGGACGGCAGTGTCGGGGCTGACGACCCCGTCCATCGCCGAGGCCACCAGGGGCAGCTCGAAGCGGTAGGGGCCGAGGGTCCAGCTGATGTCTATGTCGTCGGGATCGCGGGTGCGGCGCGACGGAACGATCGCGATGTCATCGAATCCGTAGGCGCGCCGCCCTTTCTTGCCTCGACCGATGTCAATCTCCAAGTTGGTCCTCCAGGCGGGTGGCGTTGAACAGCCAGCCTACACTTCGGCGTGGACCTCCAGGTCCCGCACCTCGACCTCGTCGAGGAGGCGCTCGACCGCTTTGCGGTCGACGGTGCCGGCGCCGAAGTGCTGGGTCGACTCGGCGCCGCTGGCGACCCCGTAGACGAGGCATTCCTCCGGCTCGCGCCCGTCGTAGCGGGCCGCCGTGTAGCCGGCCAGGAAGGCGTCGCCGGAGCCGACCGTGGAGACCGGATCGAGCGCCCGGATGCGGACTTCGACCACGCGCCGCTCCGCGCCCTCGCCGATCGCCGCGACGCAGCCGTCGGGGCGGGTGATCGCGGCTTCGCCGGCGCCGAGCCGGATCAGCTCCGAGAGGGCGTGGACGAGATCGTCGCCGTCGGTGAACTCCTGCCCGACCAGCTCCTCGGCCTCGCGCTCGTTGGGAGTGACGACGGAGGCGCCGGCGCGCAGCCCGGCCAGCATCGCCTCCCCCTCGGAGTCGAGGATCGTCGTCACCCCGCACTCGCGCAGTCGCTCGACCAGGCGCCCGTAGAGGTCCTCTCCCGCGCCCGGCGGCAGGGTCCCGGCGAGCACGCAGATCTTGGCGCCGCCGGCAAGGTAAGCGAGCCGCTCGACGAAGCGCTCGACCTCCTCGGGACTGACGGCGGGACCGCGCTCGTTGATCTCGGTCTGCTCGCCCGAGGTCGGGTCGATCACCGCCATGTTGATCCGCGTCTCGCCGGCAATCCAGGTGAAGTCGGTGAGGATCGCCTCCCTGCGCAGTTGCTCGAGCACGCGGTTGCCGGTCGGGCCGCCGGCGAAGCCGGTGGCGATCGCGGGACGGCCCAGCAGGCCCAGCGCCCGCGCCACGTTGATGCCCTTGCCGCCGGCGACCGTGCGGCTCTCGACCGCGCGATGACGGTGGGCGAGGCGGAAGTTGGGGACCGCGACGGTGCGATCGATCGCGGCGTTGAGGGTGACGGTGAGGATCATCGTTTGCGGCGCCTCCCGATAGCGACTGCGACCAGTATCGCGAACAACGCCAGCGCCAGCCAGAGCGCGTTGTCGACGAGGACGCTGCGGACCCGCTCCCAGGCGCTCGCCTCGGGCACGGCGCGAGCGGCGCGCAAGGGCACCGAAGCCACCGTCAGCCCGTCGACGAGCACCGTCGCCCGGCCGAGCCTGGCGCCGCGCCGCAGCGGCCCCTCGACCTCCTCCGGCGCCCGCACCAGGACCCGCAGCCGCTGGCCCCGGCGCACGCCGATCGCCACCGTGCGCGCGGCGCGCAGCGGCAGCTCCTCGTCGGTGTAGCGAATCGCGGGCTCGGCGAGCGCGGCGTCGGCGCGGACCGGCAGGCGCTTGCGGTAGAGGGAGAAGCCGTACTCGAGCAGCCGCTCGCTCTCGGCGTTGCGCGCTTCCTCGCTCGGCGTCCCCAGCACGGCGGAGATCAGCTCCGTGCCGTCGCGCTGCCCGGCGCCGACCAGGACGTAGCCGGCCTCGGAGGTGAAGCCGGTCTTGATCCCGGTCGCCCAGGGCTCCTGCAACAGCAGGTCGTTGCGGGTGACGATGCGGCGGCGCGGTCGCAGGCTGCGCAGCACGGTGCGGCGGGTGGCGGCGATCCCGGCGAAGGCCGGGATCTCGAGCAGCCGCCGGCCCAGCGCCGTCAGGTCGTAGGCGCTGGAGTAGTTGCCGGCCTCGTCGAGTCCGATCGGGTTCGCGTAGTGGGTGTCGCCGAGGCCGAGCGCCGCCGCCCGCAGGTTCATCTGCCGCACGAAGCGCGCCTCCGAGCCGGCGGCCGCGAGCGCCAGGTCGTAGGCGGCGTCGTTGCCGCTGCGCAGGATCAGGCCGTAGAGCAGGTCGCGCACGCTGATCCGCTGCCCGGGCCGCAGCTCCAGCAGCGACTCTTCGTAGCTGCCGCCGTAGGGCGCGGCCCTGACGATCCGGTCCAGCGGCAGCTCTTGCAGCGCCACGTAAGCGGTCATCATCTTCGTCGTGCTGGCGATCGAGAGGCGCCGCGAGGGGTCCTCGGCGGCGAGCAGGTCGCCGCTGCGGGCGTCGATCAGCGCCCAGGCGCTCGCTTCGAGCTGCGGCGGTTCGGCTGCACTCGCCGCCGGAGCCGTCATCGCCGCGGCAAGCAGCAGCGTCGCGCCGACCGTCGCCAGGAGCTGGCGCACCCTCACCGCAGCTTCAGCTTTTCGCCCGAGACGAGGATCTGGGGATCGACGCCCGGGTTGAGCTCCTCGATGCGGGAGACCGGGACGCCGGTCTTGTTGGCGATCGAGGTCAGGGTGTCGCCGTTCTGGACGACGTAGGCCCCGGGGGCCTCGTCCTCTCCGCCACCGTCGCCCTGCCTCACCTGCCCGGCCGGGGCCCCTCCGGAGCGGCCCTCCTCTCCCCCGTCGCCGACCGAGGTGGCGATCACCACCGCCAGCACCAGGAAGCCGCCGAGGAGGGCGGCGACGGCGACGGCCCTGGCTGGGGCTGATGAGCGCTGGGTCATGAGACCGCCCAGACTGCCTCGCGGAGCCGCTCGGCCGCCGCTGCCGGGTCCGGGTCGGCGGCAATGCTACGCGAGGCGGCGACCAATCCAGATGCGCGACCGGGCGCGAAGGCGGGGGCGAGCAGCTCCGGCCTGCCGCCCTGGGCGCCGACCCCGGGGATGAGGAAGATCGAGCGCGGCATCAGCTCGCGCAGGCGGGCGATGTGCTCGGGCTCGGTGGCGCCGACGACGGCGCCCATCCCGCTCAGCCCGGAGCTGCCCGCGAGGCGATCGGAGAGGCCGTCGACCAGAGCCGCCAGGCGCTCGTGCAGGGGGCGGTCGGGCGCCGGCAGGTCCTCGACGTCGGCGGCGCCGGGGTTGCTGGTGCGGACAAGGGCGAAGACGCCGGCGCCGGCCGCCTCGGCCGCGGCGAGCAACGGCTCCAGGGCGTCGCGGCCGAGCAGCGGATTGGCGGTGAAGGCGTCGGCGCCGAGCCCGGCCACGGGGCCCCATGGGGTCGGCGTCTCGCCGACCAGCGCCTGCGCGTAGGCGGCGGCGGTGACGGGGACGTCGCCGCGCTTGCCGTCGGCGATCGTCAGCAGGCCCGCCGTGCGGGCCGCCTCGCAGACCTCGGCGAGCGCCGTCCAGCCCGGAGCGCCGAGGCGCTCGAAGCAGGCCAGCTGGGGCTTGACCGCGACGCAGGCGGGGCCCGCGCGCTCGATCAGCCGCCGGCAGTGGGCGGCGACCGCGGCGGCGGCCGAATCCGCCGCTGAGCCGGAGGAGGAGATGGGGTCGGCCTCGCCCGGTGCCAGCAGCGCCGGGTCGGGGTCTAGCCCGAGGCAGATCTGGCTGCGACGCTCCTCAACGAGCGCCGCCAGCCGATCTGCGAAGGGAGTGGTTCTCAGCCCTTGACCTTGGACTTCAGCGCGGAGCCGGCGGAGAAGCGCGGAACCTTGCCGCCCGGGATCGTGATCCGCTCGCCGGTGCGCGGGTTGACGCCCTGGCGCGGTCCGCGCTCGGCGACGTGGAATTTGCCGAAGCCGGTGAAGCTGACTTCGCCCCCGTTGCTCAACGCATCGGTGATCGTCTCGAGCACCGCGTCGACCGCGTCGCCCGCGGCTTTCTTGCTGCCGATCCGGTCGTCAGCTGCCAGTTGGTCCAGAAACTCAGCCTTGGTCACGTCGAAGCTCCTCAGTCGGGTTGCGGTCGGGCGGCAATCTAACAGTGCTCGCGGGCGTAAGGCGTGGCTGAGCCGCACACCGGCTCAGGAGCCGCCGATCGCCATCTCGCCGATCAGCAGCGGCGGCACGCTGACCGAGCCGCCGAAGGGGACCCAGCGGGGCGAGGCGCCGACGGCCCGGATCGCCTTCAGCATCGCGACCAGGTCGCTGGCGATCGTGAACTCGCGCAGTGGCTCCGCCAGGCTGCCGTCGCGGATCGCTCGCCCGGAGGCGCCCACCGAGAAGACGCCGGAGACCGGGTTGACGCCGGCGTGGAGCCCGGCCACGTCGGTGACGAAGACCCCGTCGCCGGCCTCCCGCAGCAGCTCGGCGAAACCGAGCTGTCCCGGGCTGACGATCAGGTTCGAGGCCGAGACGCCGGGTGGCCCGCGGTAGCTGGAGCGCCCGGCGTTGCCGGTCGACTCGGCGTCGCCGCGGCGCGCCGTGTAGGTGTCGTAGAGGTAGGACAGGAGCCTGCCCTTCTCGATCAACGGCGTGCGCTGCCGCGGTACGCCCTCGGCGTCGATCGGCGCTGCCGCGAAGCCCTCCGGCTCGAGCCCGTCGTCGCGCAGGGCGAAGGCCTCGGAGGCGACCGGCTCGCCGACCATGCCGGCCAGCGGCGAACGACCGCGCTGGACCGCGTTGGCGCCGAGCGCGCCGCCGATCAGGCCGACGAAGCTGGCGGCGACAGTGGGGTCGAGGACGACCGGGCAGGCGCGGGAGGCGGGCTTGCGGGAGCCGATCATCTCGGTCGCCCGCTCGCCGGCCTCGCGCCCGATCGCGGCCGGATCGAGGCCGGCCGGCCCGCGCGCGAGGCCGAAGCCGAGGCCGGTCTCGCGGCCGGACTCGCCGTCGGCAAGGGCCTGCACGTAGGCGTAGCAGCTCGAGTCCTCGAACTCGCCGCCAGCGCCGCTGGAGCCGGCGATCGCGACCCGCTCGTCGCTGTCGACGTAGACGGCCTGCTCGACCCCGAGGACGCGCCGGTCGAAACCGAGCGCGGCGCGCTCGACCGCGATCGCCAGCTCCGCCGCGCCCTCGGTCGTCAGCTCGGCGACGGAGGGATCGCGCAGTCCGGCCAGGGCGGGCGCCGCGCCGGGCTCGGCGGGCGGGCCCGCGTACCGGTCCCGGTCGGCGACGCGGGCCAGCTCGACCGCGCGGGCGGCGATCGCGGCGACGCCGGCCGGCGTGAAGTCGGTGCCGAAGCCGTAGCCGACCCGTCCCTCGATCCAGGCCCGCACCCCGATCCCGCGCTGGGTCGCCGCGCTGAGGCTCTCGACGGCGCCGCCGTGGGCGCGGACCTCGCGCCTGGCGGCCTCGCTGGCGTAGGCCTCGGCGTCGCCGGCGCCGGCGTCGATCGCCGCCTCGACCGCGCCGCGGGCCAGCTCCAGGTCGACGTCAACCGCCATCGATGCCCCCGAGTTCGCGTTTACTCGCGCTATCCGCGGAAAAGGGCGAACTCACAGCTCGGTCCCGCCGACCGTCATCGCCGCGATCCGGATGTGGCCCTGGCCGGTCCCGACCGGCACTTTCTGACCGCCCTTCCCGCACATCCCGGTCTTCATCCAGAAGTCGCTGCCGACGGCGTCGATCGCCGCCAGCGCCTCGAGGCAGTTGCCGATCAGGGTCGCGCCGCGGCAGGGCGCGGTGACCCTGCCGTCCTCGATCAGGTAGCCCTCGCTGACCCCGAAGACGAAGTCGCCGGTCGCCGGGTCGACCTGGCCGCCGCCGAAGGAGACGGCGTAGAAGCCCCGCTTGACCTCGGCGATCATCGCCTCGGGCTCGGCCTCCCCCGGAGCGATGTAGGTGTTGGTCATGCGCGGGATCGGCAGGTGGCGGAAGCTCTCGCGGCGCCCGTTGCCGGTCGAGGCGACCCCGTCGCGCTGCGCCGTCAGGCGGTCGTAGAGGAAGGAGGTGAGGCGGCCCTCGGCGATCACCTGCGTCTTTTGGGTCGGCGCCCCCTCGTCGTCGATCCCGTCGCTCCCCCACGCTCCCGGCAGGCAGCCGTCGTCGTAGGCGCTCAACAGCGGCTGGGCGACCGTCTCGCCGAGCTTGCCCGCGTAGACACTGGCGCTCTTCTGGACGTGGTCGGCCTCGAGGCCGTGGCCGGTCATCTCGTGGAAGAGGACGCCGCCGAAGCCGCCGCCAACCACGACCGGCATCGAGCCGGCCGGCGCCGGTGAGGCGTCGAGCAGGGTCAGCGCCTTGCGCGCGGCGCCGGCAGCGATCGCCCCGGGTTCGTCTTCGAGCAACTCGAAGCCGCGGTGGCCGCCGAGCGTCTCGGCGCCGGTCTCGACCCGCTCGCCGCGGCGCGCCACCGCCTGCACGCCGATCCGCACCCGGGTGCGGTCGTCGCCGCCGAGCAGCCCGTCGGAGTTGGCGACCGCGATCTCGCGCCGGCCCTCGGCGTAGGAGGCCTGCAGCTGGACGATCTCGCCGCCCTCGGCGCGGCCGTGCTCGTCCAGCTCCCGCAGCAGCTCCGCCTTACGCTCCGCCGGGACGTCTTCGGGCCGCTGCTCGATCGGCAGCGATCCGGAGGCGCTCGCCCGCAGCGGTCGCGGCCCGACCCGCTCGGCCCTGAGCGCGGCGGCAGCCTCCGTCGCGGCCCGCTCCAGCTGCGCCGGCTCGAGCCCGTCGACGTGGGCGAAGTAGGTGGTGCCGCCGCTCAGAACCCGCACGCCGGCGCCCTCCTCGGCCCCGGACTGCACCGACTCGATCCGCCGCTCGTCGATCGCCATCGTCAGCCCCCGGCGCCGTTCGGCGAAGACCTCGGCGAACTCGCCGCCGCAGGCGAGGGCGCGGGCGAGGACCCGCTCGGCGACAGCGGGGTCGAGCAGCCCCTCCGCGCTCATGCTTTCGGCCGCTTCCCGGCGACCTCGATCAGCCTGCCCGCGGCGACGAACAGCTCGCCGCCGGCGACCGAGTCGGCGGCATGGTCCTCGGCGCGGCCGCCGCGGTAGTAGAGGCGGGCAAAGGGACGGCGGAAGGCGCGGCGGCGGCGCATGTAGGCGGCGGCCTCGTCGGCGTAGCCGGAGACGCGGTCGAGCAGGACGCGGTGCGGCTTAGGGGCCATCGTCCCCCCGCTCGCGACCCCTCCCGTCGCCGCCGGCAGCCAGGTCGCGCAGCAGCGAGCGCATGTCGAAGAAGGTCAGCGAAGCGAGCGCAAAGCGCTCGGTGACCGCGACGGCGGTGAGGCCGGCGTGGCGCAGGGCGAAGACCTCGCCCTGCTCGGTGCCGACGTGGATCTGCTCGACCGGCTCGTCCCCGGCCCGGTCCGCGATCTCGAACAGCGTCGCGGCGTCCTCGCGCCAGCGCTCGGAATCGGCGCTGGACGCCAGAACGGAGCCGGCCGAGTCGAGGATCGCGGCACCGCGCAGGTCGAGCGACATCTCGGCGAGGAAGGCGAGGGCAGCCTCGGCGGCATCGCCGGAAACCGTCGCGCTCGTCTCACCGTCGGGCATCTCGGCCAAAATACCGGCCGTGCCGCTCGCCCGTGCCTCCTGGCTCACCGTCGTCGTCGCCTGCGCGATCGCCGTCGTCCTCCTCGCCGTGGGCGGCTACACGGGCTACGCGATCACGGTAGGCGCCGTCGGCCTCGCCGCCGCGGTGAACCTGCTGCCTGGCCCGTAGCGACCCGATCGAGCGGGAAGGCCGGCCTCGGCGACACTCACTGAGTATTTTTTAGTACTTTATTTTTCCTATGTAAATGTTGCCCGCGCCCCCACAAAAGCTCAAGGCGGGCGAGGTCATTTCACAGGAGAGAAGAGATGCGCACTTTGACGAAGTCTTGGCCGACCGCTCTCGTGGCGCTGGCGATGAGCGCGGTGCTCGTCGCCGCCGCCCACGCCAATCCGAAAGGGCAGTTCACAGCGGGAGAAACACCAAATAAACATACAACCTCGCTGGTCGAAGGCAAAGAATACGGATCCCAGGAAACCTATGTCGAATTCGGCGAAAACAAACTGATATGCGAAGGTGCAGAAGGCGGCTTCAAAATCAACTCCACGATTACGAATGGCACAGCCAAAACCCTCACAGTTACCTGGGCACCTGCCGGAGGTAACTGCACGGTGGCCGGCCTGCCGGCGACAGTCGACATGAACAAATGTGATTACACCTTCAAACAGCCGACAAAAATCGAGGGTGGGAAATATACATCCGAAGTCGATGAAACATGCCCGAAAGACGAAACTGTTGAAATTCACGTCTATATGAGCGGATCGCACCTCTTCGAGGTCTGCACGATCAAAACCCTTGCGAGCGGAGAAGAAGAAGGTGGACACGATACGCGGGAGCTGAAAGGTCACGTCGTGTTTACGAACATAGTGACCGCCGGACAGAAAGATCACATAACACTCGACGGCACAGTTAAAGGGATCAGGTTCTCGCAATCAGGGCTCTGCGGCGCACTAGAAGACGAAGCCGAGATGAAAGCCAAAATCACAATGAAAGCGAAAGACAGCCAGGGCGCCGCGCACGACTTCTGGATAAGCGAAGAAAAATAAGGGTCAGCCGGCCCTGTAAGGGCTGGTGTCGCGGCCCGGGTCGTGAAAGGAGGTCTCCGGCTCCGCGTGGATGAGCACTTCGGAGCCGGGGACCGCCGCCTCGATCGAGGCGCGCATCGCGTGGGCGAGCTCGTGGGCGCGCTCGAGGCTGGTGCCGGTGCGGTACTGGACGTGGAGGTCGATGTAGCGGCGCCGGCCGGCCCGGCGTGCGCGCAGCTTGTGGTAGCCCGCCACCTCCGGCGTGCGGGCGGCGGCGATCGCTGCCTCGATCCGGTCCATCTCCGCGCCCGGAAGCGTCTCGTCGACCAGGATGCCGGAGGAGCGGCGCAGGATTCGCAGGCCGGCGACGACGATGGCGGCCGCGACGACCAGCGCCGTGATCGAGTCGAAGGCGACGATCCCGGTCAGCTCGACCAGCGCCAAGCCGGCGAGGACCCCGGCCGAAGTCAGGGCGTCGGCGCGCAGGTGGGCCGCGTCCCCTTCCAGCGCGGGCGAGTCGTGCGCCTTGGCCTGGCGGTAGAGAACCGTGGAGACGACCAGATTGGCCAGCACCGAGAACGCCATCACCGCGATGCCGACACCCAGCGCATCGACCTCGGCGCCCACCACGAGCCGCCGAGTGGCCTCGAAGACGATCACGCCGGCCCCGACCAGGATCAGCATCCCCTCGATCGCCGCCGCCAGGCTTTCGACCTTCTCGTGCCCGTAGGGGTGCTCGGCATCGGCCGGCTCGTCGGCCTTGCGGACCGAGACGAAGGCGACCACGGAGGCAATCAGGTCGATCAACGAGTGGATCGCCTCGGTGACGATCGCGATCGACCCGGTCAGCGCCCCGGCCGCCAGCTTGATCGCGATCAGGACCGAGTTGGAAGCGATCGAGAGGCCCGCGGCGCCGCTTTTGGTGCGGATCATCGTTCCGCCGGCGCCGCCCCGCGGGCGCTGAGGTGCTTGGCCAGCAGCCGCGCGGCGAGCCCGCGGTGGCTGATCTCGTTCTTCTCCGCCTGGCTCAGCTCCGAGTAGGTACGGGCGTCATCGGGCCCGGTCGCGTCGGGGACGAAGGCGGGGTCGTAGCCGAAGCCGCCCTCCCCTCGCGGTTGCTCGATCAGGTGACCCTCGCAACGAGCCTCGAATACGTGCTCGGCGCCGTCGGCCTCGACCAGCGCCAGCGCGCAGTGGTAGTAGGCGCGGCGCTCGTCGCCGGCCGCCGCCACCTCGCGCAACAGCTTCTCCAGGTTCTCCTCGTCGCTGGCGCCCTCGCCGCCGTAGCGGGCGGAGTGGATGCCGGGACGGCCGCCGAGGGCGACGGCGCCGATGCCGGAGTCGTCGGCGATCGCCGCCTTCCCGGTCGCCGCCTGCGCCGCCCGCGCCTTGTCGAGGGCGATCGCGGCGAAGCTGTCGCCGTCCTCCGGCGGCAGCTCGAACCCCTCCGGCAGCGGCTCCAGCTCGACCTCGGGCAGCAGTTCGCGCATCTCGCGCAGCTTGTGCCTGTTGCCCGTGGCGAGGATCAACTTCCGGCGACCCGCTCCTGCACCTGGCGCAGGCGCGAGATCCCCATCTCGGCCAGGCCCAGCAGCTCGTCGAGCGAGGCGCGGGAGAGTGGCGTCCGCTCCGCCGTCGCCTGCACCTCGACCAGACCGCCGTCGCCGGTCATCACCACGTTGGCGTCGACCTCGGCGTTCGAGTCCTCGCCGTAATCGAGGTCGCAGAGGGCGCGGCCGTTGACCATGCCGACGCTGACCGCCGCCACCGAACCGGTCAGCGGCATCGTCTCGATCTTCTTCGCGTCGAGGAGCTTCTGCAGGGCCAGGCGCAGGGCGACGTAGCCGCCGGTGATCGCTGCGCAGCGGGTGCCGCCGTCGGCCTGCATGACGTCGCAGTCGACGTAGACGCTGCGTTCGCCGAGCGCCCTGAAGTCGACCACGACCCGCAGCGAGCGCCCGATCAGGCGCTGGATCTCGACCCCGCGCCCGTCCTGGCGGCCCTTGGAGACGTCGCGCGCCTTGCGCTCGCCGGTCGAGGCCGGCAGCATCGAGTACTCCGCGGTCACCCAGCCCTTGCCGCGACCGCCCATCCACTTCGGCACCGATTCCTGGACCGACGCGGTGCAGATCACCCGCGTCCGGCCGAGCGAGATCAGCGCCGACCCGTCGGCGGTCTCGACGAACCCGGGATCGATCGTGACCGGCCGGATGTCGGCCTGTGCCCGGTCGTAGCTGCGCGAGGCTGGCATCAGCGCGAGTCTGTCACGGCAGGCTCCGACTACGACGTGTCGCCCGTGCCGGGGGGCGGCAGGACGCGGAGGCCGCGCTGGTCGAAGTGGGCGTCGAAGGCGAAGGCCTCGCCGCCTCCGTCGCGTGCGATCAGGGCGAACGAAGTCGCGTCGACGTAGCTCCAGCCCTTGTCGCCGTGGCGCTCGAGGATGTCCCAGGCATCCTCCTCCAGGTCGGGCTCGATCCGCACCAACTCGATCGCCTCGCCGGCCCGAAAGCGCCGCCCCCACTCGATTGCCTCTTGGCGACCGACCCGGACCAGGAGCGCGGTGTAGGTCTCGGCGACGACGTAGTTGGAGGTGAAGAGGGACACTCCTTCCCCGATCAAGCTCGCCAAGGCCTCCCGGGCTCGCTGGTGCTCGACCTCGGACTGGTTCCTCAGCGCCACGAAAGCGCTGGTGTCCACGAACACCGACCTCATCGGCCGTAGAGGTCGCGGTCGAGCGTTTCCACGCTGGTCGCCTCGCGGCCCCTCCCGGGCGCCTCCTCGACCAGGAAGCGGAGAAGCGGATCCGCATCGGGATCGGCGAGCCGAGCGCGCTCGGCATCGATCAGCTCCCGCACGACGGCGGCGATGCTGCCCGAACCGCCTGCACGCTGCTTCAACCAGCGGTACTGGCTGTCGTCGAGGTATAGCTGGGTCCGATGCTTCATGCTGGAATACAGCATACGGCCCAGGCCGGTCGGAAACGCCGCCGCCCCCTTCCGCGACGTCGTCAGCAGACGCGGTGGCACCGTTGGGGCGAGCGGGACGGCTCGCATCGCGAGCCGTCCCTCCTCCGCCCTCATTTGAACGTCACCTGGTCGACCGCCTCCTTGATCTTGTTGACGATCACGCCGGCCAGCTCGGTCCCCTGTTTGCCGTTGAAGCCTTTCATCGCCGCAACCATCCCCACCATCAGCAGCGAGACGAGCAGGATCAGGCCGACGTACTCGACCGTCCCCTGACCTCGCTCGCCCTTGGCCAGCGTGCGGATCGCCTCCAGGCGCTGCACCAGCACGGTGTGCACGTAACCCATCAGCGCGTAGAACATCGAAGCCTCCTTTTGCGGTTTGGCCGCATGCTGAGCGGAGGCGGATCACCGATCTAGACGTAAATGCGCCAATTCGGCGACGCGATCGCAAAAAGAGGCGAACCGGGACAGGGGCCACTGGCCGGGATACGCTCAGCGCCGATGCGGGTGCTGGTCGTGACCAACTTCGAGCCGGACGCCTCGGCGCCGCAGCGCGGCCGCTGGGTACGCGACCAGATCGACGAGATCCGCCGCCACGGAATCGAGGTGGAGGTCTTCAGCTTCCCCCCCGGCTCCAGCCACTACGCTCCGGCGACGATCCGGCTGCGCAGGCTGCTCCGCCGCCAGCGCTTCGATCTCGTCCACGTGCACTACGGGCTGACCGCCTGGTGCGCCCTGCTGGCCGGCGCCAGACCGCTGGTCGTCACCTTCCACGGCACCGACGTCCGCCACCCGGTGGTCGGACCGATGTCAAGGCGGCTCGCGCCCAGGGTCGACCTCGTCGCCGCCGTCTCGCGCGCGCTCTTCGGCCCCGAGGACGGCCGGCCCGGCTTGCCACGCCTGCCGGCGTCGGCGGTCCTCCCTTGCGGCCCCGACCTGGGACGTTTCCGCCCGATGCCGCGGGCCGAGGCGCGGCGGGCGCTCGGCCTCGACCCCGCCGGCCGCTACCTGCTCTTCCCCGCCAACCCGAGCCGACCGGAGAAGCGCGCCGACCGGGCGACCGAGCTGGCGGCCGCGGCGGAGGCCGAGCTGCTCACCGGCGGCTCGATCGAGCCCGACGAGATGCCGCTCTGGGTGAACGCGGCCAACGCCGTCCTCGTCACCTCCGACTACGAGGGTTTCGGCATGGTCTGCATCGAGGCCCTGGCCTGCGACGTGCCGGTCCTCTCGACGCCGGTCGGGATCGCTCCATTCGCCCTCGCCGGAGTGTCGGGCACGCTCTGCGCCCCCTTCGATCCGGCGCGCTGGTGCGCTGCCGTCCGCCCCCACCTCGACACCGGAGACCCCCGCGTGGAGGGGGCTCACCGGGCGGCAGCGCTGTCCGCGGCGCGGATGGCCGAGCGCACGATCGCGGCCTATCGCGACGTTCTCGCCGCCGCGTAATAGATTGACGCTCGGATGAGCGAGGAACGGCGCGACCCCGGTGGCAAGGGCCCGAGCGCAGAGGTCGAGGCGGCCGAGCGCCGGCTGCGCGAGGCGGCCGAGGCCGCCGCCGCGGCCGAAGAGCGCGCTGCCGCCGAGATCGAGGCGCTCGAAGCGGACCTCGAGCGCGAGCGGGAGAGCAAGGATCGTGCGATCGCCGCGGCCGAGGCCCGCCTCACCGAGATCGAAGCGCAGGCGGAGGAGGCCGCGAAGCGGGTCGAAGCGGCGGAGCAGCGCGCCGTCGCGGTCGAGGGCACGAACGCCGACGCGGAGGCGCGCGCCCGCGAAGCGGCCGCCGCCTGGCTACGCGGTCAGGTCGAGGCGATCCGACGGGAAACGGGGCAGCGATAGCCGCCATCGCCGAGTGCGACGTCGCCATCGTCGGTGGCGGCGCCGCCGGGCTGTGGACGGCGCTGCGGGCGGCCGAGCTCGGCGCTGAGGTCTGCCTGGTCTCCCGCACGCCGCTCTCGCAGAGCGCCAGCTTCTGGGCCCAGGGAGGGCTCGCCGCGGCGCTGGAGCCGGGCGACTCCCCCGCCCGCCACGCGGCCGACACGATCGCGGCCGGGCGCGGCCTCTGCCGACCCGCGGCGGTGGAGGTCCTGACCGAAGAGGCCCCGGCGGCGGTGCGGGAGCTGCGCGAGCGCGGCGTCGCCTTCGACCTCGACCCGGACGGCGAGCTGGCGCTGGGCCTGGAGGGCGGCCACACCCGGCGCCGCATCGTCCATTCCGGCGGCAGTCAGACCGGCCACGAGATCACCTCGAAGCTGGCCGCGATGGTCGCTGCGGAGCGGCGGATCGCCGTCTACGAGCAGACCTCCGCGGTGGCGTTGTGGAGCGACGGCGAGCGCTGCCACGGCGTCCTCACCGACGCGCGTCCAATCGGGGCCGCGGCGACGACGATCGCGACCGGCGGCGCCGCGGCGCTGTGGCAGCGGACCACCAACCCCTGGGGCGCGATCGGCGCCGGGCCGACGATGGCGAGCGCGGCCGGCGCCGACCTGGCCGACCTCGAGCTCTGCCAGTTCCACCCCACGGCGCTCTCCCTGCCCGGCACGCGCTTCGACGGAATGCTGATCACCGAGGCGGTGCGGGGCGAGGGAGCGACCCTGCTCGACGCCTCGGGCCGGCGCTTCACCGACGAGCTGGCGCCGCGCGATGCGGTCACCGCCGCGATCCTCGACCGGATCGAAGCCGACGGCGGCATCGGGGTCCTGCTCGACCTGCGCGGCATCGAGCCCGAGCGCTTCCCCAGCGTTTTCGAGTCGCTGGCGGAAGCCGGGCTCGATGCCGGGGCCGAACCGGTCCCGGTCGCCCCCGCCGCCCACTACACGATGGGGGGCATCGCGGTCGACCTCGACGGGCGCTCCTCGCTGCCGGGCCTCTACGCGGTCGGCGAGTCCTCCTGCACCGGGCTGCACGGCGCCAACCGGCTCGCCTCGAACTCGCTCAGCGAGTGCTTCGTCTTCGGCAGCCGCGCGGCCCGCGCCGTCCGGGCCGAGCGCGCGAGCGGCGACCGGCCGCCACAACCGGACTGGCGCTTCGAGCCACCGACCGAAGCGACCCGGGAGACCGTCTGGCGCCTGGCCGGCCCGCTGCGACAGCCGGAGCTGCTGCGCCAGCTGCGCGACGATCCGTATCCGCTCGCGGCGAGGATCGCCAGCAGCGCCCTGGAGCGTGAGGAGTCGCGCGGCGGCCACCTGCGGGCCGACTTCCCCGGCATCGACCCCAACCTGGACGGCGTCCACATCGTCGTCGGCCCGGACGGCGAGACCCGCCGCGAGCGCTGGCGCTGACCCGAGGGCGCCGCTGCGGTTAGCTTCAGGTCGTGCTGCTCGGGGTCGACGTAGGCGGAACCTTCACCGACGCGGTCCTCTTCGACGGCGAGGCGGTTCATACCGCGAAGCTGCCGACG
This sequence comes from uncultured Solirubrobacterales bacterium, assembly GCA_963703235.1. Taxonomy (GTDB): domain Bacteria; phylum Actinomycetota; class Thermoleophilia; order Solirubrobacterales; family 70-9; genus VRUE01. The sequence goes on from OY969802.1 coordinate 1,303,674, forward strand.
ACGCCGCAGGATCAGTCGCTGGCGGTGATCGGCGCCGTCGAAGAGGTCCTGCGGCGGGCCGGGGCGCAGCCCGCGGAGGTGGAGGCGTTCGCGCACGGGATGACGGTCGGCACCAACGCGCTGCTCGAGGAACGCGGCGCCCGCACGGCGCTGATCGCCACCCGTGGCTTCGCCGACCTGCTCGAGATCGGCCGCCAGGACCGCCCCGACCTCTACCGGCTCTGCAGCCCGAAGCCGGCGCCGCTGGTCGAGTCGGAGCTGCGCTTCGAGGCGAGGGAGCGGATCGGGCCGGCCGGCGTCGTCGAGCCCCTCGACCCGGACGAGCCGGCCCGCCTGGCGACGCTGGTCCGCGACAGCGAGGCCGAGTCGGTCGCCGTCTGCCTGCTCTTCTCCTATCGCGATCCCTCGCACGAGCGGGCGATCGCCGAGCGGCTGCGGCGGGAGCTGCCGGACCTCCACGTCTCCGCCTCACACGAGGTGCTGCCGCGCTTCCGCGAGTTCGAGCGCTGCTCGACGACGGCGATCGACGCCTACCTCTCCCCCCTGCTCGGCCGTTACCTGGAGCGCCTCGGCGAGTCCGCTGGCGCAGCGGGCCTGCCGCAGCCGGTCGTGATGCGGTCCTCCGGTGGCGTCGCCGCCGCCGAGGAGGCGGCCCGATCCGGCGCCTGGAGCGTCCTCTCCGGCCCGGCAGGAGGCGCCGTCGGCGCCGGCCTCCTCGCCCGCTCCTGCGGCGACGGCAACGCGATCGGCCTCGACATGGGCGGCACCTCGTGCGACGTCTGCGTGGTCGAGGACGGCGCGGTGCGCCGCACCGACTCGCGCCGCATCGGCGGCCGCACGATCCAGCTGCCGATGGTCGACGTGCACACCGTCGGCGCGGGCGGCGGCTCGATCGGCTGGCGCGACGCCGGCGGGGCGCTGCGGGTCGGCCCCCGTTCGGCCGGCGCCGATCCCGGTCCGGCCAGTTACGGGCGCGGCGGCGCCGAGCCGACGGTGACCGACGCCAACCTGGTGCTGGGCCGGCTCGCCGCCGACTCGACCCTGGCCGGCGGCGTCGCCCTCGACGCCGACGCCGCCCGGGCGGCGATCGGGGCTTTGGCCGGCTCGCTCGGTCTCGACGCGCTGGAGACCGCCGAAGGGATCGTCAGGGTCGCCAACCAGGAGATGGTGCGGGCCCTCCGCGTCGTCACCGTCGAGCGCGGCGTCGACCCGCGCTGCTTCGCCCTGCTGCCGTTCGGCGGGGCCGGCCCGATGCACGCCGCCGCGATCGCCGCCGAGCTCGGGATCGACCGGATCCTCTGCCCCCGCGCCGGCGGCGTCCTCTCCGCGCTGGGCCTCTGCGCCTCCGACCGCCGCCGCGACACCGCCCGCACCGTGATGCTGAGCGGCGCCGACTTCTCCGCCGCGCAGGTCGCGGCGGAGGTCGAGGAGCTGGCCGCCCGGCTCGGCGACCCCGACGGCGCCGAGGTCGAGGTCGTCTACGAGCTGCGCTACGCGGGGCAGGCCTTCGAGCTGTCCGTGGCGGGGAGTCCGCGCCCCGACCCGGACGATCTGACCACCCGCTTCGAGCGGGCGCACGAGGAGCGTTTCGGACACCGCGATCCCGAGGGCCAGGTCGTGCTCGTCCACATCCGCCTGGCGCTGGTCGCCCCCGGGCCGAAGCCGCGTCTCCGCGCGGCTGCCGACGGGGACGTCGAGGAGGGGTCCCGGCGGGTCAGCTTCGACGGCGAGTGGATCGAGACGCCGATCCTGCGCGGCGAGCCCGCCGCCGGCTTCGCGACCGAGGGCCCCGTCGTCTTCGAGCTGCCCGAGGCGACCTTCGTCGTCCCCCCCGGCTGGCGCACCGAGGTCGACCCCACCGGCACCATCGAGGCGGGACGTGCCGCAGCTTAGAGGACCATATGGGTACCTAAGCTGCGGCACGTCCGTTGGGCGGACCCGTGGGAGATGCCTATGAGCGCGCTCGACCCGGTCACCCTGCAGGTGATGATCGGCGGCCTGCGCGCCGCCTGCGACGAGATGGGGGCGGCGCTGATTCGCTCCGCCTACTCGGCCAACATCAAGGAGCGCCACGACTGCTCGACGGCGCTCTTCGACGCCCGCGGGGAGCTGACGATGCAGGCGGAGCACATCCCCGTCCACCTCGGCTCGATGCCCGACGCGGTCGCCGCGATCCTCGACGAGGAGCAGCGCCCCGGCGCCGCCTGGGTCCTCAACGACCCCTACCGGGGCGGCACCCACCTGCCCGACGTCACCCTGATCTCGCCGGTCTTCGCCGCCGGGTCGTTGCTCGGCTTCGCCGCCTGCCGCGCCCACCACGCCGACATCGGCGGTCCGACGCCGGGCGGGATGCCGGCTCGCTCGCGAACGCTGGACGAAGAGGGCGTCACGATCCCGCCGACCAGGGTCGAGGACGGCGTGCTGGAGGCGCTGGCCGCGCAGATGCGCGCTCCGCGGCAGCGCCTGGCCGACTTCCGCGCCCAGGCGGCCGCCAACCGGATCGGGGAGCAGCGGCTCGGCGAGCTGGCCGAGCGCCACGGGCTCGACCGCCTGCGCGCCGGCATGGACGAGATCCTCGCCTACGCCGAGCGCCGCACCCGCGCCGCGCTGGCGGCCCTCCCCGACGGGACCTACACGGCCGAGGACGTACTCGAGGACGACGCGGAGGGGGAGCCGCGGGACGTCTTCCTGCGGGTCGCGGCGACGATCGCCGGCGAGCGCCTCCGCCTCGACTTCGAGGGCACCGATCCCCAGGTCGAGGGCAACCTCAACTGCCCGCTCTCGGTGACGAAGTCGGCGGCGTTCTTCGCCGTGCGGGCGCTGACCGACCCCGACGCGCCGCCCTCGGCCGGCGCCTACCGGCCGATCGAGACGGTCGCGCCGGAGGGCTGCCTGCTCAACGCCCGCCATCCGGCCGCCGTCGCGGCCGGCAACGTCGAGACCTCGAGCCGGGTCGCCGACCTGGTGATCGCCGCGCTCTCCGGCGCGCGCGCCGTCCCCGCGCAGGGGCAGGGAACGATGAACAACCTCACCCTCGCCAACGACGGCTTCACCTACTACGAGACGATCGGCGGCGGCCAGGGGGCCTGCCCCGACGCCGACGGGCCCAGTGCGATCCACGTCGCGATGTCGAACACCCTCAACACGCCGGTCGAGGCGCTGGAGACGGAGTTCCCCCTGCGCGTCCGCGAGCTGGCCTTGCGGCGAGGAAGCGGCGGAAAAGGCCTGCATAGGGGCGGCGACGGCATCGTGCGGGAGGTGGAAGCGCTGGCGCCGATGCGCTACACGCTGATCGCCGAGCGACGCCGGCACTCCCCACGCGGCAGCGATGGCGGTGGCGACGGCGCACCCGGCCGCAACCTCCTGAACGGCCAGAGCCTGCCCAGCAAGGCCGAAGGGGAGCTTCGAGAGGGAGACAGACTGCGCCTGGAAACGCCTGGCGGCGGCGGCAGGTCGACACAACCTTAAATTCGTCACAAAGGCTTGGCGTTTCGGTTTGCCTCGTCTAGAATGCCCAGCTTGGGCGGGGCTTCCGCCTGGACAGGTTCGAGGCGCAATACCTCCCGGTCGCAGGTTCACCAGCCTTTCTCAGGTACAGATCGATATGCCAATCGCGTTAAAGGAATGGGCAGTAACGGTGCGCGCTCTCGCCGAGGGCGAGCAGCTGCTTACCCTGCGCAAGGGCGGTATCCGCGAGGAGAACAAGCACTTCGAGCTCCAGCACGAGCGCTTCTTCCTCTACCCGACCTTCGACCATCAGCGGAACAACCTCGTGCGCGAGTCGCACCACCCGGAGCTGCGCCGCGCCCTCGAGGAGGGCGTCTGGCCCGACGAGGAACCGCCCCCACGGGCGCTGCTCCAGGACGGCGGCATCCCGCAGCCGGACCGGGTGCGGCTGCGCTGCTGGGCCGAGGTGACCGACCACCTGACGATCGTCAACCCGCGTGTGGTCGACGAGCTCTCCCCCTTCTACGTCTGGACGCCCGACTACGCCGAGAAGCGGCTCAACTGGAAGCGGCGCCACCCGCTGCACATCCTGCTGCTGCGGGTCCACCGCATCCCCCGTCCGGTGACCGTCAAGGTCCACGACGAGTACCACGGTTGCCGCTCCTGGGTGGAGATCGACCGCGAACTGCCCTTCGAGGGCACGCCGGTGATGGCCGACGAGGAGTTCGACCGCGCCCGCGCCGAGATCCACAATCTCTGCACCGATGCAGAGCCCGCGCTGGTCTAAGGCCGTGAGCCTCGGCACGTGCCGTGGGTAGAAACGCAGTCGCTTAGCTTCACGGCACGCCACGACAGCGGCGACACAGCCTTCGCCGAGCGCACCCTCGACCGCATGGAGGACCTGCGCCTGCGGCTCGAGGACCGCTTCGAGACGGCGCCCGGCGGGGTGACCGTGGTCATCCACACCAACCCGGCGCTGCTGACGATTGCGCACCCGTTCCTTCCCGCGGCGCGCTGGTCGGCGGCGCCGGCCGGGCGGCGCTACCTGGCCGGCTGGGCGATGGCGAGCGAGCTGCACGTCCTCAACGACCCGCACATGGAGCGCCGCGCCGCCGGCGAGGACTCGCGCGAGGCGCTGCGCGGCACCGCCGAGCGCCTCTACGCGCAGCTGGTCGTCGCCGCCAACAACCCGGATTTGCCGCCCTCCTGGACCCCGCGCCGCTTCGCCCGCTACCTCGGCTGGGCCTGGCTGGTCGAGGGCGCGGCCCAGTACTTCGCCCGCCAGGTGGGGCTCTACCGCGCCGCGGTTATCCGCCGCCTGCGCGAGAGTGCCAGCCCCTCCTTCCCGCCCTCGCGCCGCGACGCCGTGATCCTCGGCGGCACCATCTTCGACCTGCTCGAGGCCGAACGCGGATCCGAGGCCTGCGTCGAGCTGGCCCTGCAGCTGCACCCCGAGGGCGCCCGCGCCACCCTCGAATCGGCCTTCGGAGCCGGTGCCGACGAGATCGAGGCCGCCTGGCGCGGCTACCTGCGCGAAACAGCCCGGCCGGTCACGGTCTAGGTAGCGCCCGGCGTCCCCTCGAGAACTTCGCGCGCCTGCTCCGCCAGCTCCTCGGCGACCAAGATTCTGGCGTGGCCCAGCGGCGAGGAAGTCGGGGACGTCGAAGCCCGCCTCGCGCTTGACCATGCTGGGAATGCCGTGCTCCCGCAGCAGGCCCTGGATCATTTCCGCCTCAGGCTCCTGCTGGGCGAAGGCGACCTTGACCAGCTTGCCGCTACCCGACGACAAGCTCGGCCTCCGAGATCTTGCCGTCGCGGATCCAGAAGCCCTTCACGTCCGGCGCCTCGGCGTCCGCCAGCGAGGCGATCAGGTAGACGGCGTCGGGCCAGCCGGCCAGGTTGACGTCGGTCTGCGAGGGATAGGCGGGGCTCTTGGTGTGCGAGTGGTAGATGCCGACCAGCTCCTCCCCCGCCCCTTCGATCTCCCGCATCAGCCGGAACTGCTCCTTGGCGTCGATCGAGTAGCGGAAGGGGCTGGCCTCGGCATTCTCCGCCCGGTACACCGTCCGCGCCTTTCCGTCGGCCCCCCCAACCATCCCGCAGCACTCGTTGGGCAGGTCCTCCCGAGCGTGGGCGACGATCTCGTCGATCAGGGCTTGGGGGATCTTCATCGACCCGGGCGCTGCTACCACCAAACCGTCGAGTCGAGGTTCTCTATCTCGTCGATCGGTTTCGTGTAGACGCCGGAGGAGAGGTACTTCCAGCCGTCGTCGGGGATCAGGAAGACAACGTTGCCGCCGTCCAGCTCCTCGCCGATGCGGACGGCGATGCGGGCTATGGCCCCCGAGGAGACGCCGGCGAAGACGCCCTCCTCGTCGAGCAGCTTGCGGGTCCAGACGATCGCGTCGCGGTTGGAGACCATGATCTTGCGGTCGAACATCGAGATGTCGATGATCGGTGGGATGAAGCCGTCGTCGAGCGAGCGCAGGCCGTGCACCATCTCTCCCTGCATCGGCTCGGCGGCGACGATCAGCGTCTCGGCGTTGTGCTCCTTGAGGCGGCGGCCGTTGCCCATCAGGGTGCCGCCGGTGCCGAGGCCGCCGACGAAGGCGGTCACCTCGTCCAGCTCTTCGAGGATCTCCACCGCGGTGCCGTTGTAGTGGGCGAGCGGGTTGGCCTCGTTGCCGTACTGGTAGGGCATGTAGTAGCGCGAGTCCTCGGCCATCTCCAGCGCCACCTCGACGGCGCCGTTGGAGCCCTTGGCGCCCTCCGAGTAGACGATCTCCGCCCCGTACATCTCCAGCAGCTGGGTCCGCTCGGCGGTGACGTTGTCGGGCATCACGACCTTCAGCGGGTAGCCCTTGCGGCGGCAGATCATCGCCAGCGAGATGCCGGTGTTGCCGGAGGTCGGCTCGAGGATCGTCTGCCGCGGCTCGATCGCCCCCTCGGCTTCGGCCGCCTCGATCATCGACCTGGCGACCCGGTCCTTGACCGAGCCGGTCGGGTTCCGCCCCTCCAGCTTGGCGTAGATGTGCACGTCCGGCTTGGGAGAGAGCCGCGGCAGCTCGACCAGGGGCGTGTTGCCGATCGACTCGACGACGTTGCCGAAGCGGCCCCCGCAGGGTCGGTTGAGTAGCTCGTCACGAGGCATGGTTCTCCCGTTACTTCAAAAAGTATAGCGGCGGATCGCCCGTCAGCCTCCTGGCCTTTCGCCAGGGAAAAGCGATCGGGTGATCACGACGACTACGCTCACAATTTGAACGAAGGTCGCCGAGAGCCAGACTTGAACTACGCCCTCCGGCGGATGCCAGTCATAGCCGTTAGCTGCATAGATCACGAAGACGGCATTGACAACGATGAGTTGTATGCCCATCAAGAGCAAAATGCCGAGCCCGTAAAACCGCTTAAGCTTGATTGACTGCTCTAGATCATCACCCTCGAGCCTTTCCTTCCTGGAAGGCGGAAGCGTTTTCACGGGGGTGGGGTCGGTCAGCCCGATGTCCGTAAGCCAGTAAGCCCTGGTCTCGCGGTCGGGCGCAGCACCTTGGGGCGCAGCGTCATCCGGCATGCCGTTCCGTGCCTTACCGGTAGAGATTCAGATTCTTGAGCCGGTTTACCATCGCCGCCTCAGACACGCCAAAGGTGCCGGCCATGACCTTCTCGTGCATCCCCATGCCATGGAGGCGCCTAACCTCCTTCTCCGGCATCAGCAGGGCTGCGGCAAAGGCATTAGCAAAGCGCTCTTCCTCATCGATTCCCATTGAGGCCGTGCCGTCGCGATAATCGACGTACTCGAAATCCTCTTCGCCGTGCCGAACGAAGTGTCCGATCTCGTGGGCACAGGTGAAGCGCTTGCGATTCGGGTGATCCCCCTCGCTCAGATAGATGGCTGCGGGTCGGCCCTTCCGCTTCTCGATCGCGCCGGCGACATCGGGGTCGAGATAGGCGTTGGCAACCTCGATGCCCATCTTGCGGGCGATCCGCGCCGGATCGACCGGAATTGCATCGCCCCAAAACCGCTCCAGCACCTCTTGCGCTTTTTCAGATGCTTCCGTTTTTACGTCCAACGCAGCCTCCTATCCAAGCAATCATCGTAACTGCACCGGATGCTCTATCACGCATCGGTCCTACGCTGCGAATGCGCTTCCGCACAGAGGCTAAAGGACCGAGTGGACAGCAAAATGAAGACAAAACATCTCTAGCCGCAACAAGCCCCGGGGCCTGCCCCGGCGCAGGCCCACAAGACTCAGCGCCCGCCGGCCATGGCGGGCAGGATGACGACGGTGTCGCCGTCGGAGACCGCGGTCTCGAGCCCATCCAGGACCCGCACGTCCTCGTCGTTGAGGTAGACGTTGACGTAGCGGTTGAGGTCGCCGTCGGCGTCGAACAGCTGCGACTCGGTGCCGGGGTGCTCGGCGGTCAGAGCGCGCAGCACCTCGCCGACGTCGGAGCCAGCCGCCTCGACCTCGGGCTGCCCCCCCGTCTGCGGGCGCAGCACCGGCGGTATGCGAACGGTTGCCATGCGAAGGCGATCCTAGTGAAGAGACGGGGTGCGCGAGCGGCTTGCTCAGCCGGCGCAGAACAACTCGTAATCGGGGAACTTGCCGAGATCCTCGTCGGCGATCTCGGGTGCGTCCTCGCCGCAGATCGGGCAGTTGGGGTCGCGGCGCACCTTCAGCTCGGTGAAGCGGGTGCTGAGCGCGTCGAAGAGGAGCAGACGGCCGATCAGCGGCTCGCCGATCTCGAGCACCAGCTTCAGCACCTCGTTGGCCTGCAGCAGGCCCATCGTGCCCGCCATCGCGCCGAGGACGCCGTTGGCGGAGCAGCTCGGGGCCAGCTCGGCCGGCGGCGGCGTCGGGTAGAGGCAGCGGTAGCAGGGCCCCTCGTAGGGGACGAAGGTCGAGATTTGGCCGTCGAAGCTGAGGATCGAGGCCGAGACGACTGGCTTGCGCAGGCGAACCGAGGCGTCGTTGAGCAGGTAGCGGGTGGGGAAATTGTCGGCGCCGTCGACGATTACGTCGTACTGGCCGATGATCTCGACGATGTTGGAGGCGTCGAGGCGGCCCTGGTGCTCGACCACGTTCACGTCGGGGTTGAGCGCCTCGATCGTGCGCCGGGCCGACTCGGTCTTCGGCATCCCGATCCGCTCGGTGTTGTGGATCACCTGGCGCTGCAGGTTGGAGGCGTCGACGACGTCGTCGTCGACCAGGCCCATCGTGCCGATCCCGGCTGCGGCCAGGTAGAGCGCGGTCGGCGCGCCCAGCCCGCCGGCGCCGACCAGCAGCACCTTCGCGTTCAGCATCTTCAGCTGGCCGTCGACCCCGACCTCGGGCAGCAGCGTGTGGCGCGAGTAGCGGTCGCGCTGCTCGGGGGTCATTCCGGTCGCGGCGACGACCGGCAGCCCCTGCTCCTGCCAGGCGAGGATGCCGCCCGCCACCGAGGCGACGTCCTCGTAGCCGAGCGCCTGCATCTGCTCCGCCGCCTTGAAGGAGCGGTTGCCGCTGCGGCAGTAGAGGATCGTGCGGGCCGACTTGTCCGGAGCGGCGGCGGCGATCTCGTCGCCGAGCAGGCCGGGCGGGACCAGCTTGCCCCCCTCCAGGTGGGCCTCCTGATACTCGTGCGGCTCGCGGGTGTCGACCAAGACGACGTCGCCGCCCTCGATCTCCTCCGCGGCCTCGAAAGGCTCGATCTCCTCGATCTGCTGCTGGGTCTGCGCGCCAGTCGCCATGCCTCTTCAAATCCCCCGAATCCGGATCGGCTTTTACTTCAAAAAGTATAGCGAGCGCTAGGGCCCCGGAGGGCAGCGCGACCCAGATATCGGGACCTGCCTGGCGGTCCCCACTTGGTCCATGCGTCTATCCGATGAGGCAATCCGGACTCTTCGAGTAGCGAGGCTGTGCTAACCAAGGGGGCAATGGCAACAAGGGGGGCGTTCCGAAGCCTTGAGGAGATCGAGTGGCAGGCGAAAATCCGCTGCCCCGCCTCCGACGGATAAGAGACGAAATCCGCCGCACAGATGCGCTTTTCCCCCAGCGCGATCGCCTGATCCGTCAGGCCATCGAGCAGGGGTACTCAGAGCGGCAAATCGCAAAAGCGGCGGGTGTTCACCACACCCGCGTCAACCAGATTAAGCATAGTCGCTAAGCGCTTTTTCCTTGCCCGTCTGCGAGGCCCGCGCATAGGCTCGGGCCGATGGCAAGCGCTCCTCCAGCAATGGACACGACCGCAGGAGCCGGCGACCGCCTGCTCAGGCTCATCTCGCACCCGATCAGGATCGAGATTCTGAGAATTCTCCAGCACCGCACGGCGAGCCCCAAGGAACTGGCCGAGGAGCTCGGCGACAGCGTCAACAACATCAGCTACCACTTCAAGTACCTCCGCCTCGAGGAGTGCATAGAGATCGTCGACACCGCACCCCGCCGCGGCGCCGTCGAGCACTATTACCGCGCCAAGCCCCTTCCGGCGCAGGGTGGCGAGAGCTGGCCCGACCTGCCGGCGGCGATCCGGGCGGAGATCTCAGGCGTGGAGATCCGCACGCTGCTGGGCGAAGCGGTGAGAGCGCTCAACGCCGGCACCTTCGACGCCCGCGAGGACCGCCACCTCACCTGGATGCCGATGGAGCTCGACGAGGAGGGCTGGCGAGAGCTGACCGAGCGCCAGGCCGAGTGGGCCGAGCAACTCGAACGGATCGGAGCCGAGGCTGCCGAGCGGCTCGCGAGGGACCATCCGGCGAGCAGCAAGACCTGCAGGCGGGTGGTCGCCGGGACGATGGGCTTCGAGACACCGTCGGGCCTCGGCTACACCGGGTAGCCGCGCGACACCGCATCTCAACGCTTCCGACGGCGTCCGTCACTTCCCCCGCCGCTTACCCTCGCACTGAGGCTTCAGCTCCGGCCGCAGGGTCCGCACCTTGCCGTTCTGAGCGCGGAAGCGGGCAACCACGCGGGACTTGCCTGCCCTTGCAGAGGTCCTTCGAGTTGACGATCGGGCCCTTCTGCGAAGGAGCGGCGCGGCGAGCCGCCGTCGCCGAGACGGGCCGGAAGCTGCCCGACTGCTGCGTGCTGGCGGCCGCGCGGCAGCAGGGCGGCTCCGTCGCCAGCTTCGACGCGGACCTACGTATGGCTGGCGCGGTGCAGAAACCCAGAGGGCTCCGGGGACGAAAGTCCCTGGAGCCCTCTCGCCAGTAGGCTCATGGCCATACCCAGGCGCTTGGAATTCCCAGCGCTATCCGCCCGTGACGGCCCAGGTACCCTCACCTTCCGCACCCGGTTCGACGAGTGCCAGGTTGATCAGTGCTCCACTCGTTGAGGTGCCAGTCGGACCGGCCCCTATTGGGCTCTGAATCAATTCGTTCCAGGTACGTGCTTTGGAGAGGCTGTCGGCGTAAATACACAGGTGACCTGGTTTTGCCTGCGGATTGGCGGCGTTGACTCCAGGTCCTATGCCACTCCCACAGTCCGTCGGATCGACTTCTTCCAATTCAAATGGAAGTTTTTCTTCTTTTCCATTGGGCCTAATGAAGTGCACTTTACTTGCATCGAGTCCAGAAGCCAATTTGATGGGGAACGCAATCGGCAACCTAAGGATTTCGAGCGCTGGGATTGCTCCGCTTGCCATCGGTCCGAAGGCCCAGGTGCCAGTCTCGGTCGCGCCAGTGGGAAGCGTGCTGTTTGGGGTCCATGGCGAGCCGGTTGCTCCGGTTGCGCCAGTGGCGCCGGTCGCGCCGGTCGCGCCTTTCGGGCCGGTGGATCCCGTCGCTCCAGCCGTCCCCGGGTCACCTTTCGGGCCTTGAGCGCCGGCAGAACCGGTATCGCCCTTGGCGCCTGCGGAGCCCTGGGGGCCTGCCGGGCCGGTCGGACCCTGTTTACCCTGAAAACTCTTGGCGATGGTTTTCACTTCTTTTTTCTGCTTACCGGTTAAACCACCGATAGCGGCGTAAGCGCCGCCTCCCATCGCGAAAACAAGCGCAACCATGGCAACTACCAAACCGGCAGTACCAAATTGCTTGTGAATACGAGAAAACATCAATCCCTCCCTGTTGAAATTGCGGGTAGCTAAGTCACCCGAATAGCCACCCTTAAAACTGAACAAAGAACTAAAATCAACCACTAACTACCAACAAGCAGATAGCCACTAACCAGTGCGGCTACCGCCGCGCTTGCGCTTCTTCCCACAGTCGGCCTTGACCGCAGGACGCAACGTGAGGCGGCGGTTGTTGTGGGCGCCGAGCTGGACCGCAGCGCGTGACCCACGCAGGCAGAGATTGCGGCTGTTGACTATCAGGCCTTTTGCTCCACCCTGCATGTCAACGACCACCTTCGATACCGGCGCATCGGGGACGAACCCGAAGGTGGCGCGAATGCCGCCTTCGATCGAGTCGATCCGGGCCGATGCCTCGATGTCAACGATGCCCTTGAGGTCGAAGACCAGGTCGGGCAGCAGATTGTCGGAACTTCGCAGGTAAGCGGGCCCCTTCAGCGGCTCGTCCAGCAACGGCGTGGAAACGGTGACGTGCCCATAGACCGCCCCTTTGGGGCAAGCGTCAGCGGCAAACTGCACCCGCGTGCAGATCGTGCGGATGTGGGCCTGGTCGAGGAAGGCCGAGCGCGGCAGCCGCACGACCGTGCTCTTGAGGTTGGCGTCGCCCGGACGAGGACGCAGGACAGCCCTGAGCGCTGGATGCCCACCGCGCTTCGTGCCGCCCTTCAGGCGCAGGGAAAGGCTTGGCTTGAAGCCCAGCGCGGCGCAATCGGCAGCTTGGAAGCGGTCGGCCAGGGAGATCGGGGAATCGTCACCGGGGTCGAGGAAGCCACCGCCGCCGAACAGGGTTGCCTTGGTCTGGAAGGGATCGCAGGAGGTGGGGTTGAGGATGAACTTGTCGCGGTCGACGCTCACCCGCAGGTCTCTGAGCTTCAGCGGGATGCCGGCGAGCAGGTGTGGGATCGGGTCTGAGTGGGAACCGTCGGCCTCGACTTCGGCGGTGACCGGGTCCAGGGTGAGCGCCTCCCTGACCACAACCGTGCCGACGTCGAAGGGCCCGGCGACAGCAGGGGTGATCGCCACGACCGAGAGCGGGTCGCCGCCGAAGGGTCCGGCCAGGTAGAGCTTGCCGGGCACATAGGCGAGCTGGGACCCGACACCCGCCCCGGCCAGGGTGTCGCCGATCTCAGAGCCCGGGGGGCAGCTGGGAGATGCGAGCTCCTGCCTACCGGTCTTCACCTTGGCGCCGGCGATCGCCGCCTCCGAGCACTGGGAGATCCCGGCCAGCTTGCCGACCACCCCGCGAGGCAGGACCGCGGAGAAGCGAGTCATGTCCTGCTCGCCGTCTGCCCTGGTCAGACGCATGACAAAAGGCGAGTGCTCGCCGGCGCTGTTGTTGAGCGTGCCGGCGCTGAAGCCCGGGGCAAACGGCAGCGGCCCGGCGGGGGGGCAGGAGCCGCCGCCGACACCCTGGGTGATCTGGAAGGGCGCAGCGGTCTGCAGGGGTTCGGAAGGATTGGCCCAGGGAGTGAGGATCGCTTCGGTCTCATAGGTGCCACAGGTGGGCGGGGTGATCAGTGGGCTGCGCCCGCCCTCTCGGAAGTGGAAATGGAAGTGAGAGAAGGGGAACTGGGGGATCTCGTGGCCGGGTTCACCGAAGGTGGTTTCCAGTTGTCCGGTAACCGGGTTGGGCTCGACCTTTCCGGCAAGCCTCACCCCCACTCCCCGCTCGGGGCTCTTGACCGTCATGTAGATGGCGAGGAGGGTGCCGAAGGGGTTCTCATAGGGGGTTGCGACGAAGACCTCGCCTTCGAGCGTCTCCTCCAACAGCGGCGTCTCGACCTGGACCGTGCCCACCTTCGATGCCGGTGGGCAGCCAACGGGAGGTGCCGAGGCAGCGCTCTCCTCTTCGAAATCCCCCACGCTGCAGACAGCGAGCCCTTCGGCCGCCGAAGGGTTGATCGTAACCCCTTCGGGCAGCTTGACCACGGCCTTCTTGATCTCCGAGTCCGCGGTCCCGGTGGGGTTGACGAGGCCTTCGTTGTCGAAGCTCAGGTCAAAGTCGAGTCCGGTCGGGCCCGATGCAGAGAGGTTGGTGGTCTGTGCCGCTATGTCTGGCTCGAAGAGGACTTTGTCGCAGTCGCCGGTGCTCCGCGGTCCGGGTGGGATCGAGTCGTCATGGCTGTCGGAGAAGCCAAAGACCGGGCCGGCGGGGTCCTGCCAGGACCTTGCCTCATAGCTCGTGCGAAGCGGCCCTTCGCAGCGCCGCGGCAGAGTGATGAAGGGCTTTTCGGGGATGTTGGTCGGACAGCTTCCCAGCGATTTGAACCCGTCCTCATAGCGCAGGGCGCTCTCGTCATAGCCGGGCCCCACGCAAATCCCCCGGTATGGGTCGTGGGCGGCGCTTGCGGGGTTGCCCCAGAGGGTCAGCACCGAGCCGAAGAAGGGCTGGGGCTGGGGGATGTTGCTGACGTTGGCGACGATGTTGTAGGGGGGGGTGGGCTTGACCCCGAGCTCGACCGTCACCGGTACCTGCAGCGCGGCGAAGCCGATTTTCGCCGCCACTCCCGGCGGCGGCACCAGGTTGTGCACGGATGCGGTCAGGTGGGTGCCCGGCGAAAGCGCCTCCACTGCCACGGTGCCCACCGAGGTGCTGTCGGGACAAGAGGAGCCGCGCTCGTTCACCGGGTCCGGCTTGAGAAAATCAAGCGTGGAGCAGCGCGGGGTGGCAAGCGGATCGCCGACCAATCCCACCGCCTGCTCGACCAGCAGATCCTTGACTTCCTCATCGGGAATCGCTTCCCCCACGGGCCCGGGGGTGGTCTCCACCCCGAAAGCGGTGCTCAACGCGAAGGGATGAGTGCCGGCTTCCAGCGCAGAGGAGCCGTTCGCGGCGGTGAAGGTCACGTCGAACCCTTTCAGACCGAAAGCCGCGTTTGCGGGGCTGGCGGCGATCGCCAGCAGCAGTGCTGCCGATGCCGCCGTCAGCACACTTGCCAAGCGCCTGCTCATCGCTCTGCCCTCCGTTGGTGCCGATGTTTGGGTTGGTGCCTTTGCTGCACCTTTAGGCAGCGAACCTTGCCCTTGCGACGGGCCATGCGTTTTCCCTTGGGGCAGCCTCGAGGCTTGGGCTTGCTTTCCGCTCGGGGGTTGCCCGGCCGAGAGGTCGCGCTGGAGGGGATCGGGGCGTCAGGTGGGGCCGAGAAAGGCTGGCATGCTTCCCCTTCGCATCGGGGGGGTGGGTCGGGGTAGTCGAAGCCGCCCCCCACCCGCGCGTCATAGACGTCGATCAGACCGTAGTCGGGAGGAACGAGGCTGCTCTCGGTGGCGATGAAGGCGTCATCGCCCGAGGGACTCGCGTCGAGGAATTCCGAGTCGCCGGAACTCTGGCCCGAGGAGATCAGGCTGAGGCAGCCGCCCGCCCCGGCAACGAACAGTTCGCCGCCGATCTCGCTCCCGTTGCCCAGGCATTCTTTCTCATCCGTTGCCGAGGCAAGCTCATAGACGTCCTGCTTGCCGTTGGTGTCGCGTGGCACCAACGCCTCGAAGCTTTCGAAGAAGAGCCGCTCGCCGTCGTCGGAGAGGTAACGCGGCACGTAGACCTGGCTCTCCCAGGCTGGGATTCGCGCCGCCGCCCACAGCCCGGGGAGTTCGTTGGTGCCTATCGCCACCTCGCGCCCCGCCGGCCGTGCCCCGGCCGGGTTGCACGAGGCGCAGTGGAGCGCTTCGGCCTCCGCGTCATAGAGGAAGACCTCCGCATCGGCTTCGCCGCTGTTGGCATCGGTGTTGTCGTAGCCGCTCAGCGACGCCGTCGACATGAAGGCCAGCTCGCCCCCGTCCGCGCTGGCCTGCGCCGTGTGACGAATCGGCAGTTTGCTGATCGGTGAGGGAACGTTCACAGCGCCCGCGACTTTGTTCACATCGATCGCCGAGAGCGTCGCGATGAAGCTCGCCGGTTCGACTCCCCTTTCGTGCAGGTAGAGGTTCGGCTGCCCCGCCTGTGCCTCTCCACCGAGGTCTTCCTCGGAGACGAAGTAGACCCGGCTGACGTCCTCACTTGCCCCCGCCACACCGAGCACGGCTTTCGCGATCGAGCTCCCCGTTTCGGTCTCCAGGTCGAACTCGAACAGCTCCCCGCCTTCGGTGTAGATCGCCGCCGAGCCGTTCGCCGCCGCGGTGTGGAACTGAGCCGCGCCGAGTGAGACCGGGATCGTCTCCACGCCGCCGATCCGCACGTAGAGTTTGCCCGGACCGCTCTCCGAGGCGCTCCAGAAGATCCGCTGACCGTCCTCTGAGATCGCGTTCTCGACGCTTTGGAAGCGGAAGTTGGGGATGCTGTTGGCGGTCCCCGCCGAGCAATCCCCTTGCACCGCTTCCCCGTCCGGCAAGATGCAGACCAACCGCGGTTTGCCGCCGCTGCCCTCGATCGCCTCATAGAGCTGGTTGGGGCCCGGGAGCTGGTTGGGGCCCGCCGTTGCCTCTTCGCTCAGCTTGTCGTTGGCGCGGAAGATCGTGTGCGAGCCGTCGGCCGAGTGGCCCTGCACTTCGAAGTTGAAGCTCGCCGGGGGGAGGGTCGGCGGCTCCACGCAGATCAGCGCTTCATATGCCCCGGTCGCGCTGCTGCGCCGATAGAGGTTGGCGAAGCCTTTCGGCGCGCAGGAGTCGAGCGTCGGTTCGGCGTCATGCACCAGCCAACCCGAGCCCAAGTCGGCGGTGAACGATTTGAACGGGTTCTCCAGCGACTCGCCGCCGTAGAAGCTCAGACCCCGCGGCGGCGACAGCGCCTCGCTCGACCAGCCCGCCAGCGGGTCGCGGCGAGCAAGGTACTCGTTGGTGTAGGGGGCCGAAGCGGGGTCGCCGAAGGCCCGGTAGGAGGAGTAGGCGAGGCTCTCGCCGTCGACCGCGCTCTGGCTCAGCTCGGTCGGGAAGCCAGTGACGTTCAGCAGCGCCAACACGTCACCGTTGTCTTTGTCGAGCGGCGAGACCAGCTCATAGGCTCGGCAGTCGGGCAACCTCGCCGAGGCGCCGCCGCTGCGAAAGCCCTGGTTGGGACAGTTGGTCTTGAGCGGCGCAACCGGCGGGAAGGTCTTGAAGCTGCCTTCGACCGCGAATACCGGCCCGCCGCCGCCGCTCTGCGCGACGAAGCGGAAGTGGTAGGTGGTATTGGCCGTCAGCCCAGCCAGGAAAACGCCCGTCGTGGTGATCGGGGAGTTCTCCGGGCCCCCCAGGTCCACCCCCGGGAAGAGGGCTTTTCCTTCGCAGCCCCCTTCGGTGCATTTGCCGGTCCCGTACTCGACATGGTAGGTGGCATCGCCCCAGAAGTGAGGGTTGATCTCCGCCCGCACCGTCGCCCCCCCGCTGCCCGCCGAGACCGCGTACTGGGCCTCGATCGTCGGCGGTTTTTTCGGTGGCGCGCAGATTTCCGGATCGGGCTGCGGCCCGTAGCCGCGCACATAGCTGCGGGGCTGCCCGCTCAGTTCGCCATTGTCGAAGTGGCTGACGTAGATCTGCTGGCCGCCGTCTGCGTTGCAGGAATCGTTGACCCCGATCCCATTCAGGGTGGTGGCGTCTTCTGCGCCCCCGAAGCCCGCCCCCGACCCCGCGAGCGGGCTGCAGGTCGAGTCATAGATCTGCGCTTCCGCTTTTTTCTCTGCCAATACGTAGAGGTTGCCTTCGGGGTCGCTCGCCAGCGCCCGCGGAGATTTGGCTTTGATCGTGCACGGGCTTCCCCCCAGCTTCACCACGTCGTCTTTGCCGCTGCGCACCACGTAGAGGGCCCCCGTCGGATCGACCGCCAATGCCTGCACCGTCTCCCCCACCAGCGGCGTCTGCGCTTTGAAGGTGCCGTCTGGGTCGAACTCCTGAATCCGGCCCACGTCACCGACGAAGATCGTCCCCGTCGGGCCGTCGGCGATGAAGTTGCCAACGCTTCCACTGCTGAACTCACCCGGGCCCGTGCCCGCCACCCCGGCCCCGCACTCATCGCCTCCCTGGAGGTCGGCTTTGCTGCAGACGTCCGCGCCGGTCGTCTTGTTGACTTCGCCACCGAACATCAGCTCGAACTCGCCGATCGCGCTGAACTTCTGCACCCTCTGGTTTTCGCGCTCGTAGACGTAGACGGCGCCGGTGCTGTCGACCGCGACCCCGAGTGCTCCTTCCTGCGCGAACTGCCCCGCTCCGCCACCCGCCGACCCTTTGCCGCAGTCCGTTTCCTCCGTGCAGACCTGTGCTTCCGCCGCTCCGTCTTTGACCCCCCAGCCCCAGGCCCTGACGAACTCCCCCCAGGCGGTGAACTCGCTGATCCGTCGATTGCTGAGCTCGACGACGTAGAGGTGACCCGATATAGGGCTGCTCGCCACACCCCTGGGGAGCTCGAGCTGCCCCGCTCCACTGCCGGTCACGCCATTTTCGGGCATCTGCACGAACCGCTCCGGGTCGAGGTCCACCGCCGCGACCGCCGAGGACGCGCATAGCGCCAGCGCTCCGAGTGCAGCGGCCAGCGCCGCGATTCCCCTGCCCGTTCTGAGCCTCTTCGATCCCATTTTCCCCCTATCCCTGCGCCCGCTCATCCCCTGTCCTTCTCTCATTGAGCGCCCCCCGCGCCCGCGCTTGCGCTTCTTCCCACAGTCGGCCTTGACCGCGGGAGCGACTGCGTAGTGGCGAGAGCATCGAAATCTCTTCTCCTTGTCCCGTGAGCCCCTCTGCCGGCCGCTTCCCTTTGCGGCCCTCCCTGAGCTCGGTTGTCCCTGTTCCCCGCTTGGGGTACTTTTTTGTTTATACCGTCTTCGTTCCTAGTTGAAGACGTAGGCCGAGTGTAAACATGCTGGTTCGTAATTGTCAAGGTACGCACATGTAGGAAGGCGGGCGAGCACCTGGTGCCGCCAAAAGAAAGGCCCGCATTTGCGGGCCTTTCAGGTCTAGATGTGGATTGGGTTTCAGCCGAGGCTGGGGCGCATCTGGCGCAGGCGGCGGACCCGCTCTTCGATCGGTGGGTGGGTCGAGAACATCCTCGAGAAGCTGCCGCCGGCGAACGGCTTGACGATGTAGAGGGGCTCGGCCGCCTGGTTGACCTGCATCGGGATCGCCTGCGCTCCCTGCTCCAGCCGCAGCAGGGCGCTCGCCAGCGACTCCGGGTTGCCGCAGATCTGGGCGCCGCCGGCGTCGGCGGCGTACTCGCGCTGGCGCGAGATCGAGAGCTGGATGATCGTCGCCGCGATCGGCGCCAATAGGACCAGGGCCAGCGAGGCGACGAGGCTGAGCGGCGACTCGTCGTCGCCGCCGAACCACATCATCATGTAGGCGAGGTAGGTGATCGCGGCGCCGATCGCCGAGGCGACCGACTGGATCAAGATGTCGCGGTGCTGGATGTGAGCGAGCTCGTGGGCGAGGACCCCGCGCAGCTCGTCCTCGGAGAGGAGCTTGGTGATCCCCTGCGTCACCGCCACCGCGGCGTGCTTGGGGTTACGACCGGTGGCGAAGGCGTTGGGCTGATCCTGCGGGATCATGTAGAGGCGGGGCATCGGCAGGCTGGCGCGGGTCGTCAGTTCGCGCACGATCTGGTAGAGCCGCGGCGCCTCGGACTCCTCGATCGGCTTGGCGCCGCTCATCTTCAGCGCCAGCTTGTCGCTGAAGAAGTAGGAGCCGAGGTTGATCAGCAGGGCAATCCCGAGGAATACGGCGGCGGTGCTGGGCCCGCCGATCAGGGCGCCGATGACGACCAGCAGCCCCGAGAGGGAAGCCAGGAGGATGGTGGTGCGCAGGGTGGCGCCCCAGGTGGACTGCTTGGTGGTGGTCATCGCGTAGCTCCTGTTCGAGTTTCGGGCAGTCTCTGAAGTATTCCCCCACCCGGCCGATTCCCCTATAGGGGACAACCCCTATTCTCGCCCTGTGACGACCCTGGTCATCGTCGCGCTTGCGGTTCTGGCGGCGGCGCTCGCCTTCAGCCTGCTGCGGCTGCGACGCCGCTTCGCGCCGCTGGAGAGCCTGATCGAGGAGATGGAGAAGGTCGACCTGAGCCGGCCGGGACCGGTCCTGCCCGCCTCGATTGACGGCGTCGGCGAGACCGAGGAGGTCGAGCGGCTGGAGCTGGCCTTCCTGCGGATGATGCGGCGTCTCGAGGCGGAGCGGCTGCGCGCCGGCAGCGCCGCCCTCCGCGCCCAGGAGCAGGAGCGAGCGCGGGTGGCTCGCGACCTGCACGACGAGGTCAACCAGTCGCTGACCGGGCTGCTGCTGCGGTTGGAGGCGGTGCGCGAGGAGGCGCCGCCGCAGCTGCAGGCCGAGCTGGACGCGACCAAGGCGGTGGCCAACCAGGCGATGCTGGAGCTGCTCTCGCTGGCCCGTCAACTCCGCCCCACCGCACTCGACGACCTCGGGCTCACCGCGGCGATCGCGGGGCAGGTGAAGCAGCTCGCCGCGGCGGGCGTCGCGGCGGAGCTGAAGGCCGAGGGCGACTTCGGGGCGCTCGACGACGACGTGCAGCTGGTCGTCTACAGAGTCGCGCAGGAGGCCCTCTCCAACGCCTCGCGCCACAGTCGCGCGGCGCGAATAGACGTGAGCCTGCGCCGCGACGGCCGCGGGGTCGAGCTGACCGTGGCCGACGACGGCGACGGCTTCGCCTTCGACCGCTCCGAGCGCGGCCTGGGGATCGCCGGCATGCGCGAGCGGGCGCTGCTGGTCGGCGGCGAGCTGACGATCGAGTCGCGGCCGGGGCAGGGCACCACGGTGCGCCTCACCGTGCCAGGCTGATCAAAGCACCGCTCATTCGGCTCCTCCGCCTGCTGGAAGCCTGGAACGCCGCTGCTCGAGCCGGGCGCTGAGCACACCCGCCACCCGATCGGGCTTCTCATTGACTTGGCGTTCCGAGAGCCGCACCATCTCATAGCCAAGGCGCCTCAGTTCGAGGTCTCGATCCCGGTCGTCTTGAAAAGCCACCTTGCCGCGGTGGTAGAGGTAGCTGTCGGTTTCGACCACCAGCCGCTCGTTCCGCCAGAGGAAGTCGACGAGGTACCGCCCGATGCGGACGTTGACCTCGGGCGGCGGCAACCGATGACGACGGCACAACCGCAGGAAGTCGCGCTCCAGATCGCTGCGCGTGCGGTCCACACGGCTCTCGTCGCCGATCGGCAAGCCGAGCACGTTCGCCTGACGGATGGCTCGCCGAAGCTCGCGTGGCGAAAGGGCTCCTGCGACACGAGCCGCTGTCGCCCGGCGCAGATTCACAATGGTGCGAGCGGGGTCCGTAACTGGGATTCCCGTGCGAAGGGTGATATCGGACGGCGCAAGCGAGCGCGAGCGGTGGATGCGAATCCCCGATCGTTTGACTTTGCCCCCGGTACCGGCGACGACGATGTCCACCGGCCCTAGTGCCATCGGCAGCAACCCCCAAAGCCACGCCGCGCTGCGGTGGCTGACCGCTGCGCCCCAGTACTCGAGCACCGAGTCCTCACTGCTCCTTCTTCTCGCGCCTCCTCCAACTGCGAGCACCGCAGCCAGCAAGCGGCCCTGCGGGGACAGCGCCGAGTGCCCAACCGCGTAGACGCCTCGGTGCACGTGATGTAAGCGACCCGCACCGAGCCGTGCGCTAATCGCGCCTTCGCCGATGCCCGCGCGGCGCAGCTGGTCAGTCGCGACCACCCCGTGCTGCCTGGCGGCGATCTCAGCGATGATCGCATCGGGTGTGGCGGTTTTCCGATCCATTTCATAGATAAGCCGCCACACGCGGCGGTTCTCCCCCGCTACGCGGCGCTTTTCCCCGTAGCTGGGAAACTTGGCCGATGCGCGTGCTGATCGCGGACGACCATGGGATCGTGCGCTCGGGGTTGCGGCTGCTGCTGGAGCGGCAGTCCGACATCGAAGTGGTCGCCGAGGCGGCCGATGGAGCCGAGGCGCGCGAGTTGGCGATCCGCGAGCGGCCGGACCTGGCGATCCTCGACGTCAAGATGCCGAAGCTGACCGGCCTACAGGCGACGCGGGAGATCCGCGCGCAGGCGCCGGAGGTGGCGGTCCTGATCCTCTCCATGCACGACGACGAGCGCTACCTGTTCGAGGCGCTCAAGGCCGGCGCCTCGGGCTACGTGCTGAAGGCGCAGGCCGACACCGAGCTGCTGGCGGCGATCCGCGCGGTCGAGCGCGGCGAGCCCTTCCTGACCCCGGAGGCGCAGCGGGCGCTGATCAAGGACGTGCTGGAGCGGGGCTCGACCGGCGAGGAGGAGCTGACGCCGCGCGAGGAGGAGATCGTGAAGCTGGTCGCCGAGGCGCACACGACGAAGCAGATCGCCGCGATCCTCCACCTCTCCGAGAAGACCGTCGAGAACCACCGGGCGAACGCGATGCGGAAGCTCGGGATGCGCGACCGGGTCGAGCTGGTCCGCTACGCGATCCGCCGCGGTTTGATCGAGCCCTGACGGTCGACGCTCCCGGTTTGGTTGACTGAGGCCACCGGATGGCCCCCACCGGCAACTTTCAAGAGAAACGCTGGCAGGCGCTGGTCCTGCTCTGCTCGGCGCAGTTCGTCGTCGTCCTCGACGCCTCGATCGTCAACGTCGCCCTGCCCTCGATCGGCGAGGCGCTCGACTTCTCGCAGGGAAACCTGCCCTGGGTCGTCAACGCCTACGTCCTCACCTTCGGCGGCTTCCTGCTGCTGGGCGGGCGCACCGCCGACCTGCTCGGCCGTCGCCGCGTCTTCATGGCCGGCCTGCTGCTGGTCGCGGTCGCCTCGCTGTTGGCCGGCTTCGCGGCGACCGAGGGGCAGCTGATCGCGGCGCGGGCGGCGCAGGGGCTCGGCGCCGCGATCATCTCGCCGGCGGCGCTCTCGATCGTCACCACCACCTTCAGCGACGGCGCCGAGCGCAACAGGGCGCTCGGAGTCTGGGGCGCGGTCGCCGGCTCCGGCGGCGCCGCCGGGGTGCTGCTCGGCGGCATCCTCACCGAAGGCCTCGGCTGGGAGTGGGTGCTGTGGGTGAACGTCCCGGTCAGCCTGATCGCCCTTGCCCTCTCCCCCAGGCTAATCGCCGAAAGCCGGGCCGAACACGAAACCCGCGCCTTCGACGTCGCCGGCGCGGTCACCGTCACCGCAGCCCTCTCGATCCTGGTCTACGCCCTGGTCGACGCCAACGAGGCCGGCTGGGGCTCAAGCCAGACGCTCGGGCTGATCGCCCTTTCGGCGGCCCTGCTGGCGGCTTTCGTCGCGATCGAGCTGCGCTCGGCCAAACCGCTCGTCCCCTTCTCGATCTTCCGCATCCGGACGCTGACCGGAGCCAACGTCGTCGGCCTGCTGGTCGGCGCCTCGCTCATCTCGATGTTCTTCTTCATCTCCCTATATATGCAGCAGGTGCTCGACTACAGCCCGATCCACGCCGGCCTCTCCTACCTGCCGCTGGCCGTGCTGATCATGGCGTCGGCGGGAATCGCCTCCCAGCTGGTGACCAAGATCGGCTACAAGCCGGTGCTGGCCACCGGCCTGCTCTTCATCGTCGCCGGCCTGGTCTGGTTCAGCCGCGTCTCGGTCGGGGGCGGCTTCACCACCGACATCCTCGGCCCCTCGCTGTTCGCCGCCGCCGGCCTCGGCTTCGCCTTCGTGACGACGACGATCGCCGCCGTCTCCGGCGTCGAGGAGAGCGAGGCGGGCCTGGCCAGCGGCCTGATCAACACCTCGCAGCAGATCGGCGGCGCGCTCGGCCTGGCCGTGCTCTCGACCCTGGCGATCTCGCGCACGGACGACGTCCTCGCCTCCGGCGACCCGGATCGGGTCAACGCCCTCGCCGAGGGCTTCCAGGCCGCCTTCCTCGGCGGCGCCGCGATCGCCTTGGTCGGCTTCTTCCTGACCCTGATCCTGATCCGCGGCGCCGACAGCCGCGCCCACGTCGAGCTCGGCCAACAGGAGGCGACGGAGAGCGCCTCCGCATAACCGACCGCTTCAGTAGGATTTAGGTCTATGTTGTTCTCGACGAAGGCGGAGTACGGCGTGCGGCTGATGGTCGAGCTGGGTCGCCAGCCCGACACGGCGCCGATCTCGCTCAGCGCCGTCGCCGAGGCGGAGCGGCTGCCGCTCTCCTACCTCGAGCACCTGGTCGCGCGGCTGCGCAAGGCCGGCCTGGTCACCTCGACGCGGGGCGCCCACGGCGGCTACAGCCTCGCCAAGCCGGCAGCGGAAATCACCCTCGACCGGGTGGTCGAGGCGCTGGAAGGACAGATCGCGCCGATGGAGTGCTTCCACGAGACTCCCGAGGGCAAGGTCCTCTGCTCGCACGAAAGCGACGGCGACCGTGCCTGCGCGACGAAGCTGCTCTGGACGCGGGTCCAGGGCGGCGTCACCAAGGCACTGGCCGGCACCACGCTGGCCGAGCTGGTCGAGTTCGCCGGCGGCGCAGAGGGCGCGCCCGCCGAGGCCGAGCCGGTCGGCAGCGCCGCCGCCTAACACCAACCACACCCAGAAACGGAGCGAAATTGGCTGAGCTGGAGATACGCAACCTGCACGTCAGCGCCGAGGGCAAGGAGATCCTCCGCGGCCTCGACCTCGACGTCGAGAAGGGCAAGGTGCACGCGCTGATGGGGCCGAACGGGTCGGGCAAGTCGACCCTGGCCAACGCGATCATGGGCCACCCCTCGCTGGAGGTCACCGACGGCACGATCGTCTTCAAGGGCGAGGACGTGACCGAGGCCGACCCCGACGAGCGCTCCCGCGCCGGCCTCTTCATGGCCTTCCAGTATCCGGTCGCGATCCCAGGCGTCTCGGTCAGCAAGTACCTGCGGATGATCCTCAACGCCCGCCGCGAGGCGCAGGGCGAAGCCGAGATCAAGATCAAAGAGTTCGCCAAGGTCGCCCAGGAGGCGATGGAGCTGGCGAACATCCCCAAAGACTTCTCCAGCCGCTACCTCAACGACGGCTTCTCCGGCGGCGAGAAGAAGCGGATGGAGCTGCTGCAGCTGGCGCTGCTGCGACCGGAGATCGCGGTGCTCGACGAGACCGACTCCGGCCTCGACATCGACGCGCTGCGGACCGTCGCCGACGGCGTCAACAAGTTCGCCGGCCCCGACATGGGCGTCCTCATCATCACCCACTACCAGAGGATCCTGCACATGGTCGAGCCCGACTCCGTCCACGTCATGTTCGAGGGACGGATCGTCAAAGAGGGCGGCCCGGAGCTGGTCACCCAGCTCGAGGAGAAGGGCTATGGCTGGATCCGCGAGGAGGTGGAGGCGGGAGCCTCCGCGTAACGACGAGACATGGAGCCGGCGACCGCCAAGAGCCTGCGCCAGGACGCCGACGCGCGCGCCGCGGTAGCCGACCGAGCGGAAGCCTTCCCGATCGAGAAGGTGCGCGCCTCCTTCCCGGCGCTGGCGCGCGAGGTGCACGGGCGGCCGGTCGCCTACCTCGACAGCGGCGCCAGCTCGCAGCGGGTGCTGGCCTCGATCCAGGCGGTCGACCGCTACGAGCGCACCCACCACTCCAACGTCCACCGCGGCGCCCACACGATGTCGGCCGAGGCGACCGCGGCCTTCGAGGGAGCGCGGGCGACGGTCGCAGACCACATCGGCGCCGCCGACCGCCGCGAGATCGTCTTCGTCCGCAACGCGACCGAGGCGATCAACCTGGTGGCGCGGGCTTGGGGCGACGCCAACGTCGGTGCGGGCGACCGCATCGTCCTCACCGAGATGGAGCACCACTCCAACATCGTGCCCTGGCAGCAGCTGGCCGAGCGGAGCGGCGCCGAGATCGATTGGGTCCCCGTCACCGGCGCGGGCCTGCTCGACATGGAGGCGCTGGCGGCACTGCTGGAGCGCGGGCCGAAGCTGGTCGCGGTGACGCACGTCTCCAACGTGCTTGGCACCGAGAACCCGCTGGCGGAGATCTCGCGGCT
The DNA here is from genome assembly GCA_963703235.1 of uncultured Solirubrobacterales bacterium. GTDB lineage: Bacteria > Actinomycetota > Thermoleophilia > Solirubrobacterales > 70-9 > VRUE01. The sequence goes on from OY969802.1 coordinate 1,328,960, forward strand.
CGCGCACGACGCTGGCGCCCTGGTGCTGGCCGACGGCGCCCAGGCGGCGCCGAAGCTGCCGCTCGACGTCGGGGCGCTGGGGGTCGACTTCTACGCCGTGACGGGCCACAAGCTGTACGCGCCGACCGGGATCGGCGCCCTCTGGGGTCGGCTCGACGTTCTGCGCCAAACGCCCCCCTTCCTGGGTGGCGGCTCGATGATCCGCAAGGTGACGAAGGCGGGCACGACCTATGCCGATCCGCCCACTCGCTTCGAGGCGGGCACGCCGGCGATCGCGCAGGCGATCGGGATGGCCTCGGCGCTGCGCTGGCTCGACGGGCTCGGCATGGAGACGGTCTTGGAGCACGAGCGCCAGACCGCCGACTACGCGCTCGAGCGGCTGGCCGAGGTGCCCGGCCTGCGGATCTTCGGCCCGCCCCGCGGGCCCAAGCGAATCGGCCCGGTCTCCTTCGAGCTGGAGGGCGTCCACGCCCATGACGTCTCCGAGATCCTCGACCGCCACGGTGTCGCCGTCCGCGCCGGCCACCACTGCGCGCAGCCGCTGATGGACCGGCTCGGCATCGCCGCCACTGCCCGCGCCAGCTTCGCCGTCCACACCGTTCCGAAAGAGATCGACCGCCTGGTCGAGGGCCTCCACGACGCCCGCAAGGTCTTCGGGCTGGACGACTGACCCAACGATTGATCGATTGACCACCCCATAGCCGGGTCAATCGATCAATCGTCAGCGGTGTGGCGCTCCCGCCGATGGGGTGGCCTCGCCGTCGCTGCCGACGAAGACGTAGGCGTTCGCCAAGCCGACCCGGATCACGGTCAGGGCGGCGCCAAGGCCCACGGCCTTCGCCATCGCGGCAACCGCTGCGCTAGCCTCGCTCTCATATGGACGAGTTGTATCGCGAGCAGATCCTCGAGCACTACAAGCGGCCGCACAACTTCGGGCGGTTAGAGGAGCCGGACCTCGAGTTCGACGACTCGAACCCGTTCTGCGGCGACGAGCAGCACGTGACGATCCGGCTCGACGAGGAGGACCGGGTGGCCGAGGTCGCCTTCGAGGGGCAGGGCTGCGCGATCTCGACCGCGGCGACCTCGCTGCTGACCGACGAGCTGGTCGGCAAGACGCGCGAGGAGCTGCTGCGACTGCCGAAGGAGTTCGTCCTCGACCTGCTCGGGATAGAGAATCTCGGCAACGCGAATGAAGTGCGCGATGCTCGGCCTCAAGGTCGTCAAGAGCGCCAGCCTCGGCACCGCCGCCGAATGGGAGGACGAGGGCGAGCGCGGCAGTCCCCCCGAGGCGGAGCGCGCAACGGACGCAGTCTGGCTCAACGCGAGCGAGTGACGCCGGTCGCTCACGCGACCGGCAGCGTGAGCCGCTCGATCTCCTCAGGCTCGATCGTCGTCAGGCGGATTTCCGCTCCAAGCTCGGAAACGCGGTCGGCTATCTGATCCCGCACCGCGGCCGAGAGCGGCTCCTCCAATACCAAGATCAGCCACCCGACGGCCGGCCGGCCAAGGCGATTCTTGTAGATGGTCCACCGCCAGAGGATGTCGGCGATTCTGTTGTTGATGTTCCGCCCAAGGTAAGAGCTCACTAGCTTGATCTCGACCAGGATGTCCAGACGCTGCTCGATGGTGCTGACGAGAATCCCGTCGAGGAGGAGTTTCGGTTCGCCCGCAACGCGCACACGGGTCTTCAGCTCGTACTCCTGCGGGGCGATCTTTCCCAGGTGCTCGAAGACCCTCTGCTCGATCTCACGCGCTCGGTTCATGACATCGCGACGCACAGGCGCCGGCGCAGAGGGCGGACTCTGCATCCCAGCGCTTGGGGCCGGTGGGCGCGAGATCTCTTCGATGGTGGCTGCGAGCTCGGCCTGTTCCTCCTCCTCGCTCTGAGGCTCCAGCTCGTTTTCGAGCTTGCCGATCTCCATTGAGGTCTTCGCTTCCTCTTTGTCCTCCTGCCGGCGCAGGCGCGGGAGCCCATACCGGATCAGGGCAAGTCCGCTGGCCAGCAGGATCAGGCCGAAATATGGAGCGGCCCCGCCGAGGCTCCGGGCCATCTGCTGGCGGTCGTGGATCTCATCTTCGCCGAGAGGCGTCAGCTCGTTCAGCTCGCGCTCGGAGACCAGCAGCACATCGGTGTCGCGCAGGATCAGCGCCGGCACGACGAACGCGGCGACGCAGAGGAAGACCCCGATCGAGAGGACGAATTTGGTGAAGCCATGGGCTTCGGGCCGGGGCATCATCGGTGAAACGGTGGCACGCAGGGCCGACGGAGCGACCGAGGCAACGAGCGGATCGGCAGCCCTCCGAAGCGCCGCGCTGTAAGCGCCGACGGGCCTAAAAGAGCTGGGCTCCCCTAGGCCCGTCGGCGGGGTTTTACATCTCCGGGTCCGGCTGGATCACGGCGAAGATCGCGCCCCAGGGGTCTTTGAGGACGGCGAGGCGGCCGACTTCGGCGACGTCCATCGGCCCGACGAAGACCTCGCCGCCACGCTCGTTCGCCTTCGCCAACGTCGCGTCGGCGTCCTCGACCGCGAAGTAGACGAGCCAGTGGGCGGGAACCTCGGCGGGGACTCGGTCGGTGATGTCGCTCAGGCCGCCGACCGTCTCCTCCCCCAACGAGATCGAGGTGTAGGTGCCCGCGCCCTCGAACTCTTTCTCCTCGAACGACCAGCCGAAGACGTCGCCGTAGAAGGACTTGGCGACCCCGGAATCGCGGGTGTTGAGCTCGTTCCAGCTCATCGCCCCCGGCTCACCGATTACGTCGGCGCCGATGTTCTTGCCGGGCTGCCAGATGCCGAAGGCGGCGCCGGTGGGGTCGGCGAGAACCGCCATACGACCGTAGTCGAGCACGCTCATCGGCTCGGCATGGACGACGGCGCCGGCCTCGCGCGCCTTGGCGACCGTCGCGTCGGCGTCCTCGACGCAGATGTAGTTGAGCCACGCGGGGGGCTGGCCCTCCATCATCAGCTTCATCACGCCGCCGATCGCCCTGTCCCCCAGCGTCGCGACCCGGTAGCCGCCGGTCTGCTCGGCGTTCTCGTCCTCCACGACGCTCCACCCGAAGAGGGCGCCGTAGAACTCGCCGGCGTCGTCCTGGTCGGGCGTGCCGAGGTCGATCCAGCAGAAGGTGCCGGGCTTGTAACTGGTCTTCGTGCTCATGGGTCTGCTCCTAACGTAGAAGGGGGTCTCACCAACCAAGACCGCTCCTCGGACCGAATCTAATCGGTCGCCTGTGTCGCCTTTCCCGTCGTATACCCCGATAAGGCGACACAGAGCAGGAGGGGCGCCTGCTGGAGCGCTAAAATCCCGACTGTAGAAGTAGGATTAAGTTCCAACTCGCACTAGCGATGGCGGCAAAGCAGAGCTCGGCCGTCGAGGAGCAACCCACCTCATGCCAGACACCGCAGGAACGTCGATCCCAGTGTGCCCGCTCGCCGAGCTGCCGCCCGGGAGCATGCGCCTGGTCGAGCACGGGGGCGAGAAGATCGGCGTCTTCAACTGCGACGGGGCGCTCTACGCGATCGAGGACCGCTGCTCGCACGACGACGGGCCGCTGGCCGAGGGCGAGTTCGACGCCTCGACCTGCACGGTCGAGTGCCCGCGGCACGGCTCCCTCTTCGACCTGACCACCGGCAGGCCGAAGACGCTTCCCGCCTATGCTCCGGTACGGACGTTCACGACGGCCGTCGTGGACGACACCATCGTCTTGGAGGTCTGATCGCCATGGCAACGCCAGAGGCAGTCGCAGAGAAAAGAGAGCTCGCCGGCATCAACGCCGACTACAAGGAGAAGTTCGGCTTCCACGATCCCGAGACCGGCTACGCCTACAAAGCCCCGAAGGGCCTTTCGCGCGAAGTCGTCGAGTCGATCTCCGAGTACAAGGACGAGCCGCAGTGGATGCGGGACTTCCGGCTGAAGGCGCTGGAGCACTTCGAAAGCCGCCCGACCCCGACCTGGGGCGGCAACCTCGGCCAGATCGACTTCGAAGACATCCACTACTTCGTCCGCGCCTCCGAAAAGAACAGCCGCGACTGGGACGAGGTCCCGGAGGACATCAAGAACACCTTCGACCGGCTCGGCATCCCCGAGGCGGAGCGCAAATTCCTCTCCGGGGTCGGCGCCCAGTACGAGTCGGAGGTCGTCTACCACCAGGTCAACGAGAAGCTCGAGGCCCAGGGCGTGATCTTCACCGACATGGACACGGCGCTGCGCGAGCACGAGGACCTGGTCCGCGAGTACTGGGCGACGATCATCCCGCCCAACGACAACAAACTGGCGGCGCTCAACTCGGCCGTCTGGTCGGGCGGCTCCTTCGTCTACGTGCCCGCCGGGGTCAAGGTGGAGATGCCGCTGCAGGCCTACTTCCGGATCAACACCGAGAACATGGGCCAGTTCGAGCGGACGCTGATCATCGCCGAGGAGGGCTCCGACGTCCACTACATCGAGGGCTGCACGGCGCCGGTCTACTCGACCGACTCGCTGCACTCCGCGGTGGTCGAGATCATGGCCAAGCCGAGCGCGCGGGTGCGCTACACGACCGTCCAAAACTGGTCGCAGAACGTCTACAACCTGGTCACCAAGCGCGCCGTCGCCCAGGAGAAGGCGACGATGGAGTGGGTCGACTGCAACCTGGGATCGAAACTGACGATGAAGTACCCCTCGATCTACCTGCTGGGCCAGGAAGCGCACGGCGAGATCCTCTCGATCGCCTTCGCCGGCGAGGGCCAGCACCAGGACGCCGGCGGCAAGATCATCCACGCGGCGCCGCGGACCTCGTCCTCGATCTTCTCCAAGTCGATCTCTAAGGACGGCGGGCGGGCGACCTACCGCGGCCTGCTCGAGGTCGCCGACGGGGCGACCGAGTCGCGCTCCAAGGTGGTCTGCGACGCGCTGCTGCTCGACGAGGACTCGCGCTCGGACACCTACCCGACGATCCGGATCGGCGAGAACGACGCCGATGTCGGCCACGAGGCGACCGTCTCGAAAATCGGCGACGAGCAGGTCTTCTACCTGCAGAGCCACGGGCTCGACGAGGAGGAGGCCTCGAAGATGATCGTCAACGGCTTCATCGAGCCGGTCACCAAAGAGCTGCCGATGGAGTACGCGGTCGAGCTCAACCGGCTGATAGAGCTGCAGATGGAGGGAAGCATTGGCTGAGGTCGCGACCGAGCCGGCCTGGTTGGAGGAGAGGCGCCGCAAGGGCGCCTCTCTCGCGCAGAGCCTCTCCCTTCCCGACCAGAAGGCGAAGGGCTGGGAATTCACCGACCTCTCCGCGCTCGACCTCGACTCTTACGAGTCGGGGCCGGCGAACGCGACGATCGAAGGCGGCGAGGGCGCAACGGTGCTGCCGCTCGCCGCGGCACTCGAGTCCCACGAGACGCTGCTGCGCGAGCGGCTCGGCTCGCTGGTCCCGGTCGAGGACCCCTTCGTCGCCCGCAACGAGGCCGGCTGGCGCGACGGCGTCCTCGTCCACGTGCCGCGCGGCGTCAGGGTCGCCGAGCCAATTCGCGTCGAGCTGCCGCTCGACGAAGAGGGAGCCGCAGTCGCCTGGCGCACCGTTGTCGTGCTCGAGGAGGGCGCCGAGGCGGAGGTCTGGGAGCACTGCGCCTCGGCTGGAGACGAGACCGATGCCCTGCTCAACTCGGTCGTCGAGCTGCACGTCGGCCAGGCCGCGACCCTGCGCTACGTCAGCACCCAGGACATCTCCGAGCGGGCCTGGATCTTCGCCACCCAGCGGGCGCAGGTCGAGCGCGACGCCCGGCTCGACTGGACCGCGCTCGGCTTCGGCTCCGGCCGCGGCAAGGTGAGGATGGAGACCAACCTCGCCGGCCAGGGCTCCGAGGCGCGGGTGACCGGCGGCTACGTCGGCGCCGCCGGGCAGCACCTCGACTACGACACGACCCAGGAGCACGCCGCTCCCAACACGTTCTCCGACCTGGCCTTCCGCGGCGTTCTCGCCGCCGGGGGCACCGCCGTGTGGCGGGGGATGATCCGTGTCGACCCCGGCGCCCAGGGAACGGACGCCTTCCAGGTGAGCCGCAACCTGCTGCTCTCCCCCGATGCCCATGCCGACTCGATCCCGGGCCTCGAGATCGAAGCCGACGACGTTCGCTGCACTCACGCCGCCGCGATCGCCCAGATCGACCGCGACCAGCTCTTCTACCTGACCTCGCGCGGGCTCGACCCGGCCGAGGCCAAGCAGCTGATCGTCGAGGGCTTCCTCGAGTCGCTGGTCGAGCGCCTGGCCGAGGGCCCGGTGCGCGACGAGGTCTCCGCCGCCCTGGAGCGGCGGCTCGGCGAGATCCTCTGATCCGGTCCCCGCACCTCTGATCCGGCCTGAACCGGTTTGCGTACCGGCTCAGCCGGGTATTCCAAACGCGCCGAAGCCGCGCGGCCGATTCGCCCGCGGCGAGGAGGAGAAGGACGATGGTGAGATATCTGATCGCACTGGCTGCCTGCCTGGCGGCCTTCGGCCTTGCGGCATGCGGGGACGACGGCAACGGCGGTGCGGGCACGGAGGCGAAAGTCCTCGCCCCGGCACAGGCCGAGGGCGCCTCGGGCGACGTCACCTGGTGCATCGGCAAAGACACCAGCGGCGCCTTCACGTCCGCGGTCGAGCTCTTCAACAAAGAAAATCCGAACCTGAACGCCGACCTCCTCGAGCTCCCCGAATCGGCGGACCTGCAGCGCGAACAGCAGGTGCAGCGGCTGCGGGCCGAATCGAGCGAGTGCGACGTACTCGGCATGGACGTGATCTGGACCGCCGAGTACGCCGCGGCCGGATGGCTCTACGACCTCACCCCGGCCGTGGACCAGCACGAAGACGAGTTCATCCCCTCGACCGTGGAAACCGTCGAGTACGAAGACAAGAAATGGGCGCTCCCCTACAACACCAACGCGGGGTTCGTCTACTACCGGACCGATCAGGTGCCTCAGCCGCCGTCGACCTGGGAGCAGGTCTACAAAGAGGCCCAGAAACAGAGTGGCCTCGTCTACCAGGGCGAACGGTACGAGGGTCTGACGGTCGTCTTCCTGGAGCTGCTCTTCAGCGCCGGCGGATCGGTGCTCTCCGAGGACGGAGAAACGGTCGAAGTCGACTCGCCCGAGACTCGCGAAGTGCTCGAGTTCATGGGCAACGGAATCGAGGATGGCGCAGTGCCAAAAGCCGTCACGACCTACGAAGAGGAGTCGTCGCGGCGCGCCTTCGAGGCCAGCAAAGCGACGTTCATGCGCAACTGGCCCTATGCCTACGCGCTCGGCAAAGAATCGGCGATTGCCGACGACTTCGACATCGCCACGTTCCCCGGCTTCGCCGGGAACGAAGGCGCGGGTGTCGTGGGCGGCTACAACCTCGGGGTCTCGGCTTTCACCGACAACCCAGACGGCTCGCTCGCCTTCGCCGAATTCCTGATCACGCCGCAAGTCCAGAAACAAGCAATGGAAGCCACCCTGCCCGCGACGGTGACGGAGGTCTACAAAGACCCCAAAGTTCGCGAGGCGCTGCCGTTCGCGCCGGAACTGCTGAAAGCGGTCGAACAGGCGGAGGCGCGGCCGGTGTCGCCGGTCTACACGGAAATCTCGCAGGCGATCTACGACAACGTGTTCTCAGTCCTCAACGGCCGTTCAGCCCCAGATGAGGCCGCATCGGCGATGAACTCGCAGATCGAGGAAGCGCTGCAGAGGTTCTGATGGAGGCGGGGGCCGCCCGGCTTCCGCACCGCAGGCGGCGTTCCGTCTTCCGCGAGGAGCGCCGTCTCGGGACGGCGATGCTGGCGCCGTCGCTGGCGGTGATCGCGCTCGTCGCCGCCTACCCGATCGTCTACGCGGTCTGGCTCTCGCTCAACGAGTACAGCGTCATCACGCCAGGACTCTCGCGGTTCGTCGGGCTCGACAACTACAGCGAGGCGCTCGGGTCGGCGGAGTTCTGGGACGCGATGAAAACGACCCTCCTCTTCACGGTCATCTCCGTGGGCCTGGAGCTGGCGATCGGGCTCGGGATGGCCTTGGTCATGCACCGTGCGTTCCGCGGCCGTGCGCTGCTGCGAGCGGTGGTCCTGGTGCCGTGGGCGATCCTGACCGTGGTCACCGCGATCACCTGGCGGACGATCTTCGAGCCCGAACTCGGCTTCGTCAACACGATGCTCGACACGCTCGGGCTGCCGGGCGGGGACATCGTCTGGCTGGGCGAGGAAGGCTACGCGCTGGCGGTGATGATCCTTGCCGACGTCTGGAAGACGGCGCCGTTCATGGCGCTGCTGCTGCTGGCAGGGCTGCAGGGGATCCCCGACGAGCTCTACGACGCGGCCAAGGTCGACGGGGCGAGCGCCTGGCAGCGCTTTCGCCGGATCACCCTTCCCCTGCTCGTCCCGGCGATCGTCGTCGCGCTGATCTTCCGCACCCTCGACGCGATGCGGATCTTCGACCTTCCCTACATCCTCACCAAAGGTGCCAACGGGACCGAAACGCTGTCGCTGATCGCCCAGGAGGAGCTGGTCACCAACCGCAACACGGGGCTGGGGTCGGCGCTCTCGGTGCTGACGTTCATGACGGTGATGGGAGTGTCCTTCCTGTACATCCGCTTCATCGGCGGCAACATCCGCGCCCTGACGGAGGACCGATGAGACGGGTGGAGCCGAAACAGCTGGTTCTCTGGCTGGCGGTGGCGGCGATCGTCGTCTTCTGCCTGTTCCCGTTCTACTGGCTGATCAACACCTCGCTGAAGAGCGGCGCCGACCTCTCCGGCGCAGCCCTCTTACCTCCCAGCCCGACTCTCGACAACTACACCTCGATCTTCGAGGACGACAACTTCACGATGGCACTGCGCAACAGCGCGATCGTCGCCGTCAGCGTGACGGCGCTCTCGCTCGTGATCGGCTCCTTCGCCGGTTACGCCCTCGCCCGCCTGCACCTGCCGTTCAAGTTCCTCATCCTCGCGATCGTCCTCTCGATCTCGACCTTCCCGCCGATCGCGATCGCGGCGCCGGTCTTCGAGCTGTGGACCGACATCGGCCTCTACAACACCTACCTGGGCCTGATCCTGCCCTCGCTCGCCTTCGGTTTGCCACTCACCGTCTACATCCTCGCCTCCTTCTTCCGCGACATCCCGCGCGAGCTCGAGGAGGCGGCGCTGGTCGACGGCGCCACCCGCTTCCAGGCGTTCCGGAAGATCGTCGTCCCGCTCGGAGCGCCGGGTGTCGTCACGGCCGGCCTCCTGGTCTTCATCTTCGTCTGGAACGAGTTCCTCTTCGCGATCACCCTGACCAGCACGCCCGAGCGGCGCCCGGTGCCGGCGGCGATCGCCTTCTTCACCGGCAGCCAGCAGTTCGAGATCCCGCTCGGCACGATCAGCGCCGCGTCGGTGGTGGTCACGATCCCACTGATCGTCCTCGTATTGATCTTCCAGCGCCGCATTGTGGCGGGCCTCACGGCAGGGGCCGTGAAGGGCTGATGACGCGGTCCAGGCGTCGCCATGCGGCGTCCTCGGTCGCCCAAATAGCGCTGCTATTCGGGCTTCCTGCGTCCTTGCCTGGCAACGCCTGGACCGCGTCATCGCGGGTCCCGCGCTTGGAGTCCCTCCTTTCCCCCACAGGGTGGCCCTACGCGAGTGGCGAGTCCGGGCGCTTCCACGCCCTCTTTGGGCGCGATGCGGCGATCGTCTCGCTCCAAGTCCTCCCGGCGCGCCCCGACGTCGCCCGCGCCACTCTCCGCTCGCTGGCGGCCCTGCAGGGCTCCCGCGAGGACGCCGAGACCGACGAGGAGCCAGGCAAGATCGTTCACGAGTGGTGGCCGCAAGCCCCGGAGCGTCTGCGCCGCGCCGGCTGGCCGGTCCGCGACGGCGAGCTCCGCTACTACGGCTCCGCCGACTCGACCGCCTGGTTCCTGGTGTTGCTCGCGTCGTTCGGAGACCGCTCGATAGCAACCGAGCTGGAAGCAACTTGGCAGGCGGCGGGGGGCTGGCTCGCACGGGCACTGGAGCGCGGCGACGGACTGGTCCGCCACGGGCCGCGCCACGCCGCGGGTGGCCTCACGCAGCAGGGCTGGCGGGATGCGGAGGACCCCTCGGATCCGACATACCACGGCGCCGGCATCCTCGAGCCGAACGGCGAGGTTCCCGCACCGCCGCTCGCGGACGCCGATACGCAGGCGGTCTCGGTCGTCGCGCTCCGCGCCCTGGCCGTGCTCTCGGGCAAGGAGCGCTGGGAACGGGTCGCGGCGGAACTCGTGACCAAGGTGGAGGATGCGTTCGACCCGGAGACGATCGCCCTGGCGGGTGACGGTGAGAAGGTCGCGGGCGCCGGGTCTCACCTCGGCTGGCTGCTCTGGGCGGGCGCGCTGTCGCCGGCTGGCCGCGAGCGAGCGGCGGAGCGCCTCTGCCAGTCCGACCTGCTCACGCCCTGGGGCCTGCGCACCCTCTCTTCGCAGCATCCCCTGTTCGCTGTCGACGCCTACCACCGCGGCGCCGTGTGGCCGTTCGACTCGTGGCTCGGTTGGAGCGGACTGCGCGCCGCGGGCCGCTTGCAGACGGCCGAGCGGCTTCGCCGAGGGATCCTGACCGCAATCGAGTCGATCGGCCAGGCGCCGGAGCTGTTCTCGGTCGGGTCCGACGGCCCGCGGCGGATCCCTTTCGCCAACCGCGTGCAAACCTGGACCGTGGGAGCCCGTTGGGCGCTGGGGCACAGGTGGGACGGCCGAGCGGTGCCGATCTTCGGGTAGATCCGCGATCGCCCAAATAAACGCGCTCGGGCGGCGCCTCGCCGAGATCTCTAGCCCCTTTATTCGCGGGATCGCTTCGCGCGCCGCTCGGTGAGCGTCGTGCGGACGATCGAGGCGAGCACGATCAGCACCGGCGGCACGTACAGCAGCCAAAGCCAGTGGCTGACGTGGGCGAACGGGACGAGGGTCGCCATCGCGATCCAGTATGGCGACCCGAGTCGGCGCGCCGCCGGGCTCGCGGCAAAATTAGGCCGCCGACGTGGGAGGGCGCCGGCGGCCTTGGATGCAGCTATGAAAGGAACAAGATGAATCGTAACCTCACGACCAGTCAGTCGCCCGTGGAGGCGACTGCCATCGGCACTCGGCTCGGCCGCGCACTCGATTGGGGAATACCCGCGATCGGATCGGGGAAAACCTACGAGTTGGCCACCGAGAGCAGGTAGAGGCCGAAGCAGGTGAAGGCGACCATCACCGCCAGCATCCAGTACTGCGAGCGCGTCGCCTCCCGGTAGTCGCCCCAGTAGGCGGTCGCCCGATCGTGGGCGAGGACGAGGCCGATCACGTGGCCGACCACGAGCGCGCCCACCTGCACGTACCAGATCGCGTTGGCGCTGAGGACCCCGTAGTCGATGCCGCCGGAGGCGGTGCCGAAGAGGTCGGTGCTCGAGGTTCCCAGCGGGTCGGAGAGCAGGAAGGTGAACTGGGCCTGCTCCTGGAAGACGAAGAGGCTGAAGTAGTGGGCGACGAGATAGGCGAGGGCGATCGGGATCAGGGTGTGGGCGAAGCCCGAGTAGAGCCGCTTTAGCGAGGGCGCGCGGCCGACGCTGGCCATCCCCCGCACGCCAATCAGATACACGAGCCATACGCCGGCCAGGCAGAGCAGCAAGAAGAGGGTGGCGCTGAGCCGGGCGGCGGTTAGCGCCGAGAGGCCGGCGTCCGCGAGCCACTCGAAGACGCTTTCGAGCGCGCCCTCGAAGGCGCCCTCCTGGCCGCCGTCGAAGCTGGTCGTGGCAATCGAGGCGATCACGACGGCCGCCGAGCCGGGCACGGTCGCCCAGCCCGTCGCCGCCGAGAACGGCTTGCGCCTGCCGAGACGGCCATCCTTGGTCCCGAAGACGCCGAGCCGCGCGAACATGCCGAAGTAGACGGAAAAGATCTCGCCCCGTTCGCACCACTTCTCGACGCCGAACAACGCCATCATCGCCAGCGTGTAGCCGCTGTAAACGAGCGTGGCGACGGCGGTCGTCTCCGGTGAGAGGCCGACCGCGGCGCCGCTGCCCGGTCCGTAGACGATCTCCAGCCAGACGAAGGCGACGAGCCCGACCGCTGCCGGCCAGCGACCGAGCGCCTCCGGGTAAGACAGGTGAGCCGGTTGCTGACCCGCAAGCGCCCTGAAGGCGCCCCCCACCGTCCGACCGATCGCACGCCACGGGTTGAACGGCCTGAACAGGTCGCCGAGCAGCGCGCTCAGCACCGGGAAGCCGAGCCAGACAGTGACGAAGGCGAAGCTGACCGCGAAGTTGCGATCGGCAGCTTCGGTGCCGCGCAGCCCGGCGTAGACGGTAAGCCCAAGCAGGAAGACGCTGAGCAGGCCGTAGACGATCTGCGCCGGCAACCCGAGCAGCGCCCGGGAAAGCCCCGCCCCGAAGGGCCGCCACCGTTCCTCCTCGAAGCGCGGCTCGCGCCAGGCGACCGCGAGCGCGAAGAAGGAGACGATCAGGACGATCGAGGCCCCCCAGGCGAACAGCCATTCCGGGATCGGCAGGTCCTGTGGGGTGGGCAGCGCGTGGGCGTACGGCAGCAGCAGGGTCACGGTTCGATCCGCAGCTCCACGATCTGTTCGCCGCTCTCGTGCAACTCGGCCTCGAACACGCCTTCGATCGAGGCCGGGAAGTCGAATCTGACCACTTGGCCGGGCCCGACTGGCTTCTCGATGTCGTAGCCGTGGACGTGGACCTCGTCGCTGGTGTCGGAGCGGACCGCGAAGCGGATCTGCTCACCCGCCTCGAAGCTGAGCTCCTCGACGCCGCTCACGGGCTGGCCGCTCTCGACGACGATGGTGGGAATCGACGGCTCGCGCGGTTCGCCCGGGTTCTCACCGGCCGGCCTGGAGCCGGTCTGTTCGGTGGCAGTGGCGGCACTGCTGCTGCCTGCGTCGTCGTCGCCACCGTCGTCTTTCAGCACGAACAGCAGCGCGACCGCGACGGCCACCACCGCAATGCCCAGCACAACGCGTCCAAGATTCGATTGCATCGCTCGCTCCTTTGCTCGTGGCGCGGACCCCTGGCCTGCGCCGGTTCCGCTGCGACCGCGGTGGCCGCGGCGTCGGATGGATGGCTATGGAGCGAGCGGCGGCGGGCGCTGCGCGAGGCGGAAGGCGATCAGCAGGCCGCCACGGGGGGCTTTCGGAACCGGAACCCAGGGTCGCGGCTCACGCGATGCGGGCTTTGTCCCCCTGCGAGACCGGGAGACGATCCGCTCTACCAGCCGCATCGCGGCGCCGTGCCCCGGATAGCGGCCGCACAGGAGCAGTCCCAAGAGCAAGAGCAGAGGAACGACCGCTATCAGGAACTCGATCATCGCTCGAACAAGCTAGCGCAATGTGAGAGGGGGCCTACTCGGCGGTGACGCCGTCGAGCAGGCGCCAGTTCGCCTGGAAGGCTGCCTCCGCGGCGGCGACCAGCGCCTCGGGGTCGGCGTCGGCCAGGTGAGCCTCGATCAGCGCCCGGCCCTTGTCGGCGTGCTCGACGTCGGCCTTCTCGTGGACGCGGAAGTACTCGTTGCCAGGGCCGTCGCCGATGCCGTAGCGTGCGGCGAGCCCCTCGCGCTTGGTCCGGGAGATCGCCGGCTGGCCGCTCTCGATCGCATAGAGGCGGACGAGCTGGGCGAGGCGGTCGTCTGCCGCGGTCCAGCAGTCGACGCACTCCTTGGTCTCGGGCGTGGGCACCGCGGCGACCTCGCCGCCGACCGCCTCGACGAACCCGTCCCAGAGGGCGATGTGGGCCTCCTCCTCCTCCGCGTGGCGGCGCAGCTCGGCGCGCTCGCCCGCCGGTGCGGACTCGGCGACGGAGGCGCTCAGCCTGGCGATGGCGGCAGTGGCGTGACGGTACTGGCCGGAGTAGGCAGCGAGCTCTTCGCGGCTCAGCTCGCCCGCCGACCAGCGCTGGTAGAAGGGGTGCTCGAGCACGTTCCAGCGCTCGCGGGCCTGCTCGATCCTCTGCCAGACGTCGTTGCTCACCTGAGTCCTCCTTGGGTCGCGAGTGCTGAGGCGGCCAGGATAACGTCCCGGCGACGACGGATCGGATCCGTCCCCCCAGATGCGACCGGACCGAGACGACATCGCGGCGCCCGACCTGCCCGACGGCCTGGCCTGGGTCGGCGAGGCGCCGCAATCGATGCCGGCGCTGACGGCGGCGGGGCCGGCGCTCGTCCACTTCCTCGACTTCGCCCAGCTCAACAGCGTTCGCACGCTGCCCTACCTCTCGGAGTGGGCGCACCGTTACCGCGAGCACGGCCTGTTGACGATCGGCGTGCAGGCGCCGCGCTTCCCCTTCGGGACCGACCCTACGGCGGTGGAGAAAGGGCTGGAACGGCTCGAGGTCGACTTCCCGGTCGCGATCGACGCCGGGCACGATCTCTGGCAGGCCTACGGCTGCACCGGCTGGCCCAGCCTCTTCCTCTGGCGCCAGGGCGGGGCGCTCGCCTGGTTCCACTTCGGCGAGGGGGAATACGAGGCAACCGAGGAAGCGATCCAGGCGGAGCTGCGCGAACAGGACGCCCTGCGCGAGCTGCCGGCGCCGATGGAGCCGCTGCGCCCCACCGACGCCCCCGGCACCCGGGTGATGCCCCCGACCGACGAGCTCTTCCCGGGCGGCTCCTGGGAGCGACCGTGGACCGCTGGCGAGGACGGCAACCGCCTCGAGGTCCCCTACGAAGCCGGCGGCGCCTACGCGACGGTCGAGGGAAGTGGCGAGGTCGCCGTCGAGCTGGACGGTTTGGCTGCCGCGACGGTTGCAGTCGACGGCGCCGCGCTGTATCCACTTACCGAGCACGAGCGCCACGAGCGCCACTCGCTCACCCTGCGACCTTCATCTGGCCTCCGAATCTGGTCCGTGAGCTTCGCCGCAGGCGTGCCGTAGCGACGAAGGAGGAGTGGGGTGCTGCTCCCCGCGGCTTGTACTTTTTCCGAGGTACGGCCCGCGGACGACCGAATCCTGTCTTCGGAAAAAGTTGAGCGGGGAGTAGTGCCCCACTCCTCCCCCGCCTCTAAGCCCGCGCTGCCAGCTCCTCCCGGATCTCCTTGGGCAGCATGAAACGCACGTCCTCGTGCACGGTCCGCAGCTCCGAGACGTCCTCGGCCCCGCGCTCGCGGAAGAACTCGATCAGGCGCTCGACCAGTTCCTCGGGGGCGCTGGCGCCGGAGGTGATGCCGACCGTCTCCACCCCCTGCAGCCACTCCTCCTGCACCTGGGTGTGGTTGTCGATCAGGTGCGAGGCGGCGCCGTGCTCGCGCGCGACCTCGACCAGGCGGTTCGAGTTGGAGGAGTTTGTCGAGCCGATCACCAACACCAGCTCGCACTCGCGGGCGAGCTGCTTGACGGCGATCTGGCGGTTGGTCGTCGCGTAGCAGATGTCGTCTGACTTGGGGCTGACGATCGCCGGGAACTTGGCCCGCAGGGCGGCGATGATCTCGGTGGTCTCGTCGACGGAGAGCGTCGTCTGGGTGATCAGGGCGACCCGCTCGGGATCGGGCAGATCCAGCTCCGCCACCTCCTCGGCGGTCTGGACGAGGACGATGCTGCCGGGGGCCTCCCCCATCGTCCCTTCGACCTCCTCGTGGCCGGCGTGGCCGACCATCACGATCGTGTAGCCGTCGGCGGCGAAGCGGCGCGCCTCGACGTGGACCTTGGTCACCAGCGGGCAGGTGGCGTCGATCGTGCGCAGGCGGCGGGCGGCGGCGTTCTCGTGCACCGCCGGGGCGACGCCGTGGGCGGAGAAGACGACCATCTCCCCCTCCGGCACCTCGGTCTCCTCCTCGACGAAGATCGCACCGCGCTTGGCAAGCTCCTCGACCACGTGCTTGTTGTGGACGATCTCCTTGCGCACGTAGACGGGGGCGCCGTGCAGGTCGAGCGCCTTTTCGACGGTCTCGACGGCGCGGTCGACTCCGGCGCAGTAGCCGCGCGGCGCGGCAAGCAGGACCCGCTTCGGGGCGGCGACGGTGGTGCTCATCCCCAGCAGGGTACCGGTGGCCGGCTTGCGGCCGGGGCGGCCGGCGGGACGGGATCGCGCGACCGGGCTAGCCTGTCGGAATGAGCACCGCAGGCGACCATCTCGAGCGGCTGACCGCGGTCGACGCCTCGTTCCTGACCAACGAGAGCTCCTCCAGCCACATGCACATCGGCGGCATCCTCATCTTCGAGGGGCCACCGCCCCTTTACGTCGACCTGGTGGAGCACGTGCGGGGGCGCCTGGACCAGGTGCCGCGCTTCCGGCAGTGCCTCGTGGTGCCGCCGCTGGAGGCCGGGCGACCGCTCTGGGCCGACGACGTCAACTTCAATCTCCGCTACCACATCCGCCACACCGCGCTGCCCGAACCGGGTGGCGAGGCCCAGCTGAAACGACTCGCCGCCCGGGTCTTCTCCCAGCAGCTGGACCGCTCCAAGCCGCTCTGGGAGATGTGGCTGGTGCAGGGACTGGAGCGGGACCGCTTCGCGATCCTGACCAAGACCCACCACGCGATGGTCGACGGCATCTCCGGCGTCGACATCGGCACCGTGCTCTTCGACCTCGAGCCGGTACCGGCGCCGACCAAGGTCGAAGACGGTTGGCAGCCCCAACCGGCCCCGACGACCAGGCATCTGCTGGCGCGCGGCGCCAGCGACGCCGCGGCGACGCCGGTGAAGCTGGCCGAGCGCGCCGCCGCCGCGATGCGCCACCCGGAGAGCGCCGCCAAGCGCCTGGTCGAGGCGCTGGAGGGAGTGAGCGAGGTGGTCGGGGCGTTCGCCGACCCGGCGCCCGACGTCCCGCTCAACCAGCCGATCGGCCCGCACCGCCGCTTCACCTGGGCGCGCTCGGAGCTGGCCACCTTCAAACGGATCAAGGACACGCTGGGCGGCACGGTCAACGACGTCGTCCTCGCGGTGGTCACCGGCGCCCTGCGAACCTGGCTGCACACGCGGGGCATCCGCACCGAGGGCCTCGAGCTGCGAGCGCTGGTGCCGGTCTCGATCCGGACCGAGGACGAGCGCGGCGAGCTGGGCAACCGCCTGGCGGCGATGCGCGGGCCGCTGCCCGTCTACGTCGAGGACCCGGTGCGGCGACTGCGGGTCGTCAGCGAGCAGATGGAGGGGCTGAAGCGCTCCAAGCAGGCGCTCGGCGCCGAGGTGATCGCCCGCTTCAACGACTTCGCGCCGCCGACGCTGCTGGCGCAGGCGGCGAGGATCAACTTCTCGACCCGGCTCTTCAACCTGATCGTCACCAACGTGCCGGGCCCGCAGATTCCCCTCTACGTGCTCGGCCGCGAGCTGCAGGAGGTCTTCCCGGTCGCCTTCCTGCCGCCGAACCACGCCCTGGCGGTGGCGATCATGAGCTACAACGGCCGCATCTGCTTCGGCCTATTGGCCGACTACGACTCGATGGAGGACGTCGAAACCGTCGCCTGCGGCATCGAGGAGTCGCTGGCCGAGCTGGAGGAGGCCGCGTCCGCGGCCGCCGCCCCGGCCTGAGCGCTGCCCCAACGGCCACCCCCACTAGGGTTGAACCGTGGCCCTCCTAGTCGCCCTCTTCATCGTCGTCCCGATCGTCGAGCTGTACGTGATCATCCAGGTCGGCCAGGCGATCGGCGTCGCGCCGACCCTGGCGCTGCTCCTCGCCGACGCGTTGCTCGGCTCCCTGCTGCTGCGCCACCAGGGTCGCGGCGCCTGGCGCCGCTTCAACGAGGCGCTCGAACAGCGGCGCTTCCCCGGTCGCGAGGTCGCGGACGGCGCGATGATCGTCGTCGGCGGCACCCTGCTGCTGACGCCGGGCTTCGTCACCGACGTCGTCGGCCTGTTGCTGCTGATCCCGCCGACCCGGGCGATCCTGAGGCGCCTGCTGCACGGCTACTTCGGCAGGCGCTTCGTTCTCGTCGACATCGGTTCCCGGGCAGCGAAGCGCGCCCCAGCCCGCTCATACGACTTCGACGGATCCGCAGAGGAGATTCCGCCAGGTGCCCCACCCTCCGGACACGATCCCGGCGACCCCCAACTGCCGAGGTAAGGACAGCCCGCGCGCGCTGTCCTCGCGCAACCGAGCGCTTGATCCGGCCAGTCCACCTCTGTAACGTCCGCTGACCAATCTGAAGACCGCGCCTGCTGCAGGGGAGGCGCAGAAAAGGAGAGCGAGTGAAGCACCCTATCTCTCGTACGACGCTCATCGCCCTGACCGGTGTGGTGGCGGTGACCGCGATGGCCGGACCGGCGTCGGCTGGCGACGGCACCCAGGCCCAGACGTCGCAAGGCGTCGAGAACACGATCTTCATCAAAGGCGGGAAAGACACCCTCCGCTTCGTCGGGCCCGCGACCATCGTGGCGGGCGAAGAGCTCAAAGTGGTCAATCAGACCAAAGCCAGCAAAGTCGGGCCGCACACCATCTCGCTGGCAACCGAGTCGGTGCTCCCGAAGACCCGCAAAGCACGGAAGCAGTGCTTCACCCCAGGCCACATCTGCAAAGAGATCGCCGATTGGCATGGGGTCAAAGGCAACGGCCCGCCGACCAAGAACCCGGCCAATGCCGGCAAAGCGGGCTGGGACACGATGGGGACGCTGAGCAAGAACGGCGACTCCTGGTTCACCGGGCAGAAACCGGAAGCCTCCTTCGCACAACCCGTCACCGTCGACACCTCCGGCGGGCCCCAGGAGATCCATTTCATCTGTGCGATCCACGCCTGGATGCAGGGCTCGATCGAGGTGCTGCCTCCTAGCGGGAGCTAAAGCGGCTACCCCTCCCCCAAATCCACGGCGCCTGGGACGCCGAGCGTTCCTCGGCGTCCTGGGGGGCGGGGCAGCCTCGCTGTTCCTGCCGGGATGGACGGGGCGGGTGCGCTCCGTCCCATTCGCGCCGGCCAAGGCGTCCAGGGGGCGGGGGGTCGCGCCGTTCCGCGCGCCGCTCCCGATTCCGCGGGAGCTCGACGGCGCCGACCTCCGGCTTCCGATTCGCGAGGCGGAGGTTCAGGTATTGCCCGGTGCGAAGACGAGGATGTGGACCTACGGCGGAACCTTCCCGGGGCCCACGATCAGGCGACCGGCGGGCCACCGCACCAAGGTCACGTTCGACCATCAGCTCCCGCGCGAGGCCGGGGAGCTCACCGTCCACCTCCACGGGGGCCACAACCGCACCCAGTTCGACGGCCAGCCCGGCGGGCTGACCGCGTCGCACCCGAGGTCGCTCTTCTGCGACATCCCGGACGGTCTGCCGCTGAAGAAATCCGGAAACGACCTGCTGATCGGACCCGGGGACCGGAAAACGTACGTCTACGACCTCCGAGAAAGAGGCCGCCCCGAACGGGCGGCCTTCCAGTGGTACCACGACCACCGGCTCGACCACACGGCCCGCAACGTCTGGCGCGGCCTGGCGGGGATGTGGATCGTCGAGGACGACTTCGAGCGATCTCTGCCTCTGCCCTCCGGCGAGCGAGACGTCGCCCTGATGATCGCCGAGCGAAGCTTCGATCGGCACAACCAGCTCACCGACCCCTTCGCTGGTCTGCGCCCGCCCGCCGACGGCGTAATCGGCCACAGCGTCCTGGTCAACGGCGCCTACATGCCGCACCACGCCGTAACGCCGCAGCGCCACCGCCTGCGCATTCTCAACGCCTCCAGCTTTCGTGCCTACAATCTCCAGCTCTCCAACCGGATGGAGATGGCCCAGATCGCCACCGATAGCGGCTTGATGCCAAGGCCGGTGCGCCGCCGCGAGGCGCTGATAGGTCCGGGGGAGCGAGTGGAGCTGATCGTCGACTTCGCGGCCCTTGCCGGCCAGTCGCTGGAGCTGCGCAGCGGTCCCCGCGACGACGGAAGGCGCGGCGCGGGATCGCGGCCGTATGTCGGGGCGCTGATGCAGTTCCGGGTCGGATCGAGGCGGATGCCCGACAGGACCCGAGTGCCCCACAGGCTGCGGCCCCTGCCGGACTGGACCAAACACGTCTCTCGGACCCCCGACCGCACTTGGACGATCTCGATCGGCGGTTACTTCACCCCGACCTGGACGATCAACGGCAAGACCTTCAACCCCGCCCGCGCCGACGCCTTCCCGGTCCTCGGAACGACCGAGACCTGGGAGATCGTGAACCGGACCAACGTCGCCCACGTGATGCACATGCACCACACCGACTGGTACCTGCTCGCCCGGGACGGCAAGCGACCGCCCCCCTGGGAAGACTGCCTCAAGGAGACCTTCTTCGTGCATCCGGGGGAGAAGATCCTCGTCGCGGGACATTTCTCCGACTACACCGGCAAGTTCGTGATCCACTGCCACATGCTCGACCACGAGGACCACGGCTTGATGGCTCAGTTCCAGGTCGTCAGGCGCTGAGCCTCACACCGGCTCGATCCGGGTGGATCTGGCCGCGGTCAGAACCCAAGTGCGAACTTAGCGTCCTCGGACATCATCTCCGGGGACCAGGGGGGGTCGAAGATCATCTTCGGGTGGACGGCGCTGACGCCGGGGAGGTCACCGACGAACTCCTTCATCTGCTCGGAGACCTGGGGGCCGATCGGGCAGGCCGGCGTCGTGAGGGTGAAGGTGACGTAGACGTCCTCGTTCTCGATGTCGACGTCGTAGACGAGCCCGAGGGAGACGAAGTCGAGCCCCAGCTCGGGGTCGATCACCTCCTCGAGCGCCTCGAGGACATCGTCCTCGGTCAGCACGTCGGTTTGGTTCTCAGCCATCGGCCCATGGTAGCCGCAGCCGACTTTGACCCCACCATAGGGGGGTCAAAGTCGGCTGCGCGAAGCTATGGCTCGGGCGGCAGCGGCTCCGCCGGAGACCCCTCGCCCGCCGGCTCCAGCTCCAGCTGCCACCAGCCGACATCGCGCCAGGCGCCGGCCTTCCAGCCGATCCGGCGGTAGACGCCGACCGCGACAAACCCGAGGCTCTCGTGGAGGGCGACGCTGGCCTCGTTGGGCAGGGTGATCCCGGCGCAGGCCACCTGGAAGCGCTGCCTGCGCAGCCGCTCCAGCAGCTCCACGTAGAGCGCCCGGCCGCAGCCCTCACCGCGCCGATCTTCGTCCACGTAGACGGACACGTCGGCCGCCCAGCGGTAGGCCGCTCGCAAGCGGTGTGGGCAGCCGTACGCGTAGCCGACGACCTCGCCGTCGCGCTCGGCGACGAGCCAGGGATGGGTCTTGGTCGTGCGAGCGATGCGCTCGGCGAGCTGGACGGCGTCCGGCGGCTCCTCCTCGAAAGAGACCGCGCTTGCCTCGACGTGGGGCGCGTAGATGGCGGCGCAGGCGGCTGCATCGCGGTGCGGATCGGCGCTGCGAATGGTCGCTGGCTTCATAGCCTTGGCCGCCGCTTAATAGGCTGCCGGGTCGATGAGCGGGAACCCTAGCCAGATCCAGCGGCGGTCGATCGGCGTCGTCTTCTCCGACGGCGGCCTGCTGGCGGTAAGCGCCGCCCGCCCCAGCGGGGCGGGCGGGCACGGCGAGGAGCGGGTCAGCGCGGTGCTTTGCGGCCCGGACGGGGCTCCGGTCGAGGTCTCCGAGGCGCTGCTCTCGACCGAGTACGGCGAGGACGGCGTGCAGCGCCGGGCGACGCTGGAGCTGTGGGTCGACGGCGAAGAGGGCAAGCCGCTGCGCGGCGCCGGGACCCTGATCAGCGCCGCCAAGGTGCGGCAGGAGGGCTTGAACGCCGACATCGCCTTCTTCCGCTGGTCGGTCGAGGGGCGCGACGGCCTCGGCCACTACGAGGTGGTCCGGGCCGATGGCTGAGGAGAACGGCACCCAGGCGGTGATCTCCGACTTCGGCGGCGTCCTCACCACTCCCCTGATCCAGTCCTTCATGGCCTTTCAGGACCAGACCGGGATCACGACCGAGGTGCTGGGCAAGGCGATGCAGGCAGCCACCGAGGCCAACGGCGACAACCCTCTCTTCGAGATGGAGCGGGGCGAGATAACCGAGGTCGCCTTCCTCGAGCAGCTGACCGAGAGCCTCGAGCCCCTGCTCGGCCACCGCCCCGAGATGCACCGCTTCAAAGAGATCTACTTCGAGGCGCTGGAGCCGAACCCGCCGATGATCGACCTGATGCGCGAGCTGAAGGGCAGCGGCTACCGGATGGCGATGCTGACCAACAACGTCAAGGAGTGGGAGCCGCTCTGGCGTTCGATGCTGCCGGTCGACGAGATCTTCGAGACCGTCGTCGACTCCGGCTTCGTCGGCTGCCGCAAGCCGGAATCCCGCATCTACGCGCTGACCCTGGAGCGGATCGGGATGCCGGCGGAGGCCTGCCTCTTCGTCGACGACGTCCTCGTCAACTGCGAGGGCGCGGAAAAGGCTGGGATCGAGGCCGTTCACTTCCAGGACAACGAGCAGGCGATTTCAGAGATCAGGAAGACCCTGGAACCCGAAAACCAAGCGTGACCCGATCCGATCGACCGAGGACCCCGAGATGCGCCGGTTTGCAGGGTTCCAGCTAGTTCTCGGAGCCGGCGCGGTCCCAGACGTAGAGCTCGACGGCCTCGACCGCGAGCTCCATCAGGCGCGGACCGGAGAGCATGTCGAGGACCAATTCGAGCGCGTCCTCCTCGGTGAGGCCGGCGTCGACCGCCTCCTCGCCGCGGAAGCCGGCGGCCAGCTTGAGGGCCTCGCGGCGGTTTTCGCCGAGCGAGCCGAAGGCGCCCATCAGGAAGTCGCGGTTGGGGAGCGGCTGCCCGAGCTCGAGCGAGCCGTGCCAGGCGGCGAGCATCGAGATGTCGTGCTCGTCGAGCTCGGCCAACGCTTTCGCGTAGTGCACTTCGAGCTCGTCGTCGGGGATCTCGTCGACCCAGGCGCGGACGGCCTCGCCGAGCAGCTGACGACGGGCCTCACGGCCGATCGAGTCGGCGATCGCGCGGATCGCGTCAGCTGGGTCTACGAAACAGAGGGACATTCGCTCGGCTCAATCTAGAGAGGGCGCAAGACGGCAAAGCCGGGCTGCGATTTGCCCTGATTGCGGCCTTCCGGACCCGGTTCGAGCCCCACTTGGGCGCGCCGGACGCCGACCTATGCTGGAACGTCTCCGATGCCGCTGAAACTGATCCATGGACCGCCCAACTCGGGCCGCGCCGGTCTGATCCGGCAGCGGTTCGAAGCGGTGCTGGACCAAGATCCGGTTCTGGTCGTCCCAACCCTGGACGACGTCTACGCCTTCGAGCGCGAGCTGTGCGAGGGCGGCGCGATGCTGGGGGGTACGACGACGACCTTCAGCGGCCTGTTCCGGGCGGTGGCGACAGCCACCGGGGCGCCACCCGCCGACGAGCTGACGCCAGCGCAGCGGCTGCGGGCGATCTCGATCGCGATCGCGGAGCGACGCAAGGGCCTCGGTCCGCTGCGACGGTCCGCCGCCCGACCCGGCTTTGCGCTCGCCCTCGAGCGGCTGCTCGACGAGCTGCAGGCGGCGGGGTTGGAGCCGTCGACGATCGAGGGCGGCGCCGGCACCCTCGAGGGCTCGGCCTACCTCGGCGACCTCGTCTCGCTGTTCGCAGGCTACGTCGAGGTCCGCGACCGCCTCGGCCGCACCGATGCGCACGGCGTCGCTCGGCGGGCGATCTCGGCGCTGCGCGAGGACGCTGCACCCTGGCTGCAACCGGTCTTGCTCTACGGACTGGACGACCTGACGCCGAACCAGTTCGAGCTGATCGAGGCGCTCGCCGCGACGGCCGAGGTGACCTTCGCGCTGCCGTACGAGGAAGGCAACGCGGCGCTGGCGGCGCGCGCCTCCCTGCTCGAGCGACTGCGGGCGATCGGCGCCGCCGAGGAGACGCGGACCGAGGCCGACCCGGCCAACACGCCCGACAACCCGCTGCTCTTCCACCTCGAGCGTGGCTTCGGCGCCGCCGAGCCCCAGCGCCACCCGCCCGGGAAGGGGCTGACGATCCTGCGCTCGGCCGGCGAACGGGGCGAGGCCGAGTCGATCGGGACCGAGGTCGCGAAGCTGATCGCGGCAGGAGCCGACCCGGGCGAGATCGCGATCGTCCTGCGCGATCCCGAGCGGCGCGGGCCCCTCGTCGCCTCGGTGCTCGAGGCCTACGGCGTGGCGGTGGCGCTGGAGGCGGAGCTGCCGGTCGCCACGACCTCGGTGGGGGGAACCCTGCTGGCGCTGCTCGCGGCGACGCAGCACGACGGCACGGTCCTCGACCTTCTCCGTTTCATGCGCGGGCCCTCCGGCCTGCCCCGAGGACAGGTCGACTGGTTCGAGCGCACGCTGCGTCGAGGTCGCCTGAGGACCGCGACCGCCGGCCTGGAGCTGTGGCGCGGTCGCCAGGAAAAGCTTCCCGACGACGTGCGGCGAATCGAGGGGGCGGCCGCGGGCGCGCCGGAGGAGCTGGCGCTGACGCTCGCCCGGCTGGCGGTGACGATGGCGGCCCGCCCACTGCGTGCCGACGGCGACGGTCCGCCGCCCGACCGCCGCGACGGGCTGGAGTTGCGCGCGGCGGCGGCGATCTCGACGGCGCTGAGCGAGCTGGCGGATCCGGTCGAGCTTGCGGCCGGCGCCGAGGAGCTGGCCGCGGCCATCAAAGCGACCCGGTTCCGTGCTTGGAGCGGTCCGGTCGAGGGACGGGTGCGGATCGCCAGCCCGTACGCGCTGCGCGCCGCGCGCTTCGACCACGTCTTCGTCGCCTCGCTGCAGGAGGGCGAGTTCCCGCGGGCCGACCGCGGCGGCGACCCGTTCCTCTCGGATTCCCAACGCGACTCGCTCGGGCTCGACCCACGCCGCGAAGGCGAGCTCGAGGAGCGTTACCTCTTCCACGCCTGCTTGGCGCTGCCCCGGCAGAGCCTCTTCCTCTCCTACCGCGACAGCGACGAGAACGGGGTCGCCGAGCAGCGCTCGCCGCTGCTCGGCGAGGTCCGGCGCCTGCTCGAGCCGGCGCCGGACAGCGAGGGACCCGATCCGGTCGAAGCCGCGATCGTTCATGGCCGCGACCTGGCGCAGGTCGTCCACCGCACCGCCGAGGCGCCGTCCGAGATCGAGCTGGCCCGGGCGATCGCCGCCCACGGTGTCGATGCGGACGCCGGCGCCCTGCTCGCCGCCGCAGCGGTAGCCGAACCGGCGGCGGGCCGGATCGTCGCCAGGGTCGAGGCGGCCCGCGCCGCCGAGGCCGCCGCCCGCGCACCCGGACCGCTGACGAACCCGGCCGCGATCGAGGCGCTCGCCGCGGTGCCGGCCTACGGCGGCACCACCCTGGAGGGCTTCGACCTCTGCTCCTACCGCTGGTTCGTCTCGCACGAGCTGCGGCCGCAGCCGCTCGATCCGCCCCCCGACCCGCTCCTGCAGGGCGGCCTCATGCACGCCGTCCTCGACCGCCTCTACACCGAGCGCCCCGGCGGCGACGCCCTCCCCCGCCCCGGCTCGCTGCCCGCCTGGACCGAGCGCGGGTCCGCCCTGGTGGCCGAGACGGCAGCGGCCTTCGAGCTGGGCGAGAGCCCTGCCGAGCGGGCGATCGTGCGCCGGGTCGAAGGGCTGCTGGCGCGCTTCCTGAGCGAGGAGTCCAGGCGCGACGGCCGCTTCGAGCCCTGGCTGCTGGAGGCCGGCTTCGGCGAGGACGAGGGTCGCGAGCGCCCGGCGCTGGAGATCGACGGCTGGCGCCTGCACGGAGCGATCGACCGGGTCGACCGCGACGAGCGGGGGCGAGCGCTGGTCATCGACTACAAGCTGGCGGGAGCGGTCACGGCGCGCAGCAAGCTGGAGGAGCAGGCGAAGCTGCAGCTGCAGCTGTACCTGATCGCGGTCGCCGAGCTGTGGGGCGCGGAGCCGGTCGGCGGCCTCTACCACCCGTTGCGGGGCACCTCGGCGCGGCGGCCGCGCGGCGTCGCGCTCGACGAGGCGGCCGAGAGCCTCGCCAGCTTCGGGCTCGCCCGCACCGACCTGGTCGATCGCGAGGGGCTGGCGGAGCTGCTCGACGACGCTCGCCGGCGCGCGGGCGAGATCGTCGCCCGCATGCGGCGGGGCGAGATCAGCCGCGACCCCGGCCCGCGCCGGGGCCTGCGCGGCCATGGCGTCTGCCCGCCCTTCTGCGACTTCGCGCCGATCTGCCGGCGCGACCGGGCCCCGATCGAGGTGCGGGAGGAGGAGACGGAGGAACCGTGAGCCGGCGCGTCCCCACCCCCGAACAGGAGGCGGCGATCGTGGCCCGCGGCCGCGATCTGCTGGTCGAGGCGGGCGCCGGCAGCGGCAAGACCGGGGTCATGGTCGACCGCTACTGCCGGCTGGTCTGCGAGCAGAACGTCTCGCCCGACGCGGTCCTCGCCTTCACCTTCACCGACAAGGCCGCCGCCGAGCTGCGGCAGCGGATCAGGGCGGAGATCGAGCTACGCGCCGAGGCCGGTTCGGAGCGGGCGGGCGAGCTGCTGGCCGGGATCGGGGGCGCCTGGGTGACGACCATCCACGGCTTCTGCAGCCGGCTGCTGGGCGGACACCCGGTGGCCGCCGGCATCGACCCCCGCTTCCGCGTGCTCGACGCGGCCGAGGCGGAGCGGCTGGCGCGGGACGCCTTCGAGGAGGCGCTGGAAGCCTTCCTGGCCGAAGACGAGGGAGGGGACCGCGAGCGAACCGTCGCCGCCTTCGACCTGGCCGGCGTGCGGGCGATGGTCGTCGGGGCCCACGTCGAGCTGCGCAGCCGCGGCGTCGCCGAGCCGCGCCTTCCGGAGCCGCCGTCGTCGGACCTGGACGCAGCGCTGCGGCGCGCCGCCGACGTCGCGGAGACGACGCTGGCCGAGCTGAAGCCGACCCACGGGAGCCGGGGGCTGGTCGAACGCGCCCTCGCCGTGCTCGGCGACGGCGCCGGCGCGCCGCCGAGCCTGGACGAGCTGGCGGCGCTGCGCAGCGACAGCTCGGCGCAGTCGATGAGCGCCTACCGCGAGGCGATCGAGGCGCTCGTCTCGGCCGCCGCCGAGGCCGGCGAGGGAGGCGAGGCCTACCGCCACGTTGCCGCGCTGCTGGAGCTGTTCGGGCAGCGCTTCGACGCGGCCAAGCGAGGGCGGGCGGCGATCGACTTCGAGGACCTGCAGATCCTCGCCGCGCGCCTGCTCGAGCGCGGCGAGCTCGGCGCCGGCTACCGCAGCCGCTTCAGCCACCTGCTGGTCGACGAGTTCCAGGACACCAACCGCCTGCAGCTGCGGCTGATCGAGGCCTTGCGCGGTCCGGGCAGCGAGCTGGTCATGGTCGGCGACGAGCTGCAATCGATCTACGGGTTCCGCCACGCCGACCTCGACGTCTTCCGCCGGCAGCGGGCCGCGATCGAGGCCAGCCCCGACGCCGAGGCGATGGCGCTGAGCGGCAACTTCCGCTCGCGCCCAGCGCTGATTGGGGCGATCGACCTGCTCGGGGGGGTGCTGCTCGGCGACAGCTTCAGGCCGCTGCGGGTCGGCGCCCCGCCGGAGCGGGAGACGCCCCCGAGAGAGGGTCCGGCGGTGGAGCTGCTGCTGACCGGGCGTGACGGCTGGGACGCCGAGGAGATCGAGCTGCAGCCGGCGACCGACGCGACGACCCCGCCCAGCCAGCTCGCCGAGGCGCGCTTCGTCGCCGCCCGCCTGCGCGCCCTCGCCGACGCTGGCGTCGAGCGCGGCGAGATGGTCGTGCTGCTGCGCGCCTTCACCCACCTCGACGCCTACGAGGACTCGCTCGAACGGGCGGGGCTGCGTCCCTACGTGGTGGGCGGGCGCGGCTACTGGTCCCAGCAACAGGTGGCCGACGTCTGCGCGCTGCTGGCGACGATCGCCAACCCGCTCGACGACCAGGCCCTGTTCGGGGCGCTGGCCTCCCCCGCCTGCGCGGTCGCGCCCGACACCCTCTGGCTGCTGCGCGCCGCCTGCGGTCGCGGCCGCCACGTCTGGCCGGCGCTGGAACGGCTCAACGGCCGCGAGGCGGCCGAGCTGAGCGACGCCGCCTGGCTGGACCGGATCCCGGTCGCCGAGCAGGGCCTGCTGCGCGGCTTCGCGATCACGATCGAGGGCCTGCGCGCGCGGGCTTCCCGCCTTCCGCTCGCGGAGCTGATCGACGCCGCCGTCAGCGAGACCCGCTACGACCTGGCGGTGCTGGCCCGGCCCGCCGGCGAGGCGCGCTTCGCCAACGTGCGCAAGCTGATGCGGCTCGCCGCCGAGTTCGAGGCGGCCGAGGGGCGCGACCTGCGCGGCCTGCTCGACTTCCTCGCCTCCCGCGCCGACGGCGACGTCGACGCGCAGGCCGCGACCGCGGTCGAGGGCCACGACGGGGTGAGGATCATGACCGTCCACAGCGCCAAGGGCCTCGAGTTCGACGTTGTGGCCGTGCCGCAGCTCTCGCGGCGCCTCCTGGCGGGCTCGCGGGCGCCGCTGCTCAGCCTCGGCAACGAGGCCGAGCCGCGGGTCGGGATGCAGCTGCGCCGGCTCGGCGCCGCCTCGATCAACCTCTACCGCTACAGCGAGCTGCGCGAGGAGGCACAGCGACGCGAAGCCGAGGAGGAGCTGCGCCTCTTCCACGTCGCCGCGACGCGGGCGCGCGATCGCCTGATCCTGAGCGGCGTCGTCAAGCCGGAGGCGGGCTCGACCAACGGCCCCGGCACGCCGACCATCGAGCGACTCGTCGAGGGGCTCGGGATCGACCGCGAGCGCGACTCGGCGGTCTCGGTCCCCGCCCCCGAGCCGCGCGAAGGGCTGGCGGCGAGCTTCGAACCCTCCGAGATCGCCGTCCGCGTCAGCCTCGCCTCGCCCGAGCGGGCCGCCGAGCTGAGCGTGCGCAGGGCCGAGGACGGCAAGGCGCGCGAGCCCGGCGAGGGCCCGGCGCCGTTGCTGCAGAGACGCCAGGCAACGGCGCCGAACCGGCCGCTCTCCTACACGGCGCTGGCCGATTACGAGGCCTGCGGCTACCGCTTCCAGATGGAGCACGTCCTCGACCTCGACGGCCGAGCTCGCGCTTTGTCTCGTGTATCGCGACAAAGCGCGGACTCGATCGAGGCGAACGAGCGCGAAGCGGATGCAGTCAACCGTGCGCTGCGTGCCGCGCGCGGTGCCGCTGTGCACTCGCTGCTCGAGTGGAGCCAGGCGCACGGGTGGCGCGAGCCCCCGGCGGAGGTGGTGGCCGCCCACACGGCGGCCGCTGGCCTGCCCGACGAGCCCGCGACCGCCGACGCTCTGCTGAAACCGCTGCGCGCCTGGCTCGAGTCCGACCTCCTCGCCAGCCGCATCGCGGCGGACAGCCCGAACGCACGGGCCGAGGTGCCCTTCCTGCTGCGGATCGGCGCGAGCGACGATGGCTCGGCAAGCAACGGGAGCGGCCGCGCCACGGTCCTGCGCGGCTCGATCGACCTCCTCGTCGAACGCGAGGGCGAGCCGCCGCTCGTCGTCGACTACAAGACCGACCGCCTCGACGGCTCCAGTCCGTCCGAGCGCGCCGCCCACTACGCGACGCAGCGCGACGTCTACGCCCTCGCCGTCGCCGAGGCGCGCCGGACCAGCGAGGTCGAGGTCGCTTACGTCTTTCTCGAACGGCCGGACGAACCGGTGCTGCAAACGCTGGACGCGGCCGAGATCGAGACGGGACGGGCGCGCCTGGCGGTCATGATCGAGCGAATCGGGCAAGGCGAGTTCTCACCCGCGCCGCCCGAGCGCCGGGACTGGGCCCTCTGCGAGGGCTGCCCCGCGCTCGGCCGGCTCTGCTCCGGCCCCGCCTGACGAGGAACCACGAGGACTGCATTGAGCCCCTCACAGGGGCCTAACGCAGTCCTCGCAGAGTGCAGAGCCGCAGAGCTGACCGGTAACGGCCGATTAATTTCGACGACTGCGACCGTCTATAGGTTTAAAAGTCATCCAGCCGAGAAAGGAATTGCCTAAATGACGCGTCATCTCGCCCGCCTCGCCGACATCGCCTACCGCCGCCGCGGCCGCATGGTCCTCGCCTGGATCGTCTCGGCAATCGTGATCATCGGCCTTGGCTCCTCGCTGGCGGGCGAGTACGAAGCGGACTACAACACGCCGGGGTCCGAGTCGAAGGCCGCGAGCGACCTGACCGAGCGCGAGTTCGGCGGCTACTCCGGCCAGGAAGTGTTCGTCGTCTGGAAGGACCCCGACGGCGCCACCGGCCCGGCGGCCCGCAAAGGCGTCGACGCCTTCTTCGCCGAGGTGCAGGGGATCGACCACCTCGAGCCGCGGACCGCGATCCGCGTCTCCGACGACGGCACCATCGCGTCCGCCTCGCTGCCGCTGACCGTCCCCGGCTGGGAGGTGCCGAAGGAGGATGGCGAAAAGCTGGTCTCGGCGGCCGAAGACAACAGCGGCGGCGGCCTGGAGATAAAGCTTGCAGGCGATCCGATCTACCGCGCCCAGGAAGGGGCCAGCCCCGAGGGGCTCGGCTTCCTCGGCGCCGCGATCGTGCTCCTGATCGCCTTCGGCTCGCTGGTCGCCGCCGGCCTGCCGCTGGCGATCGCCCTGATCGGCCTCGGCATCTCCTCCGGCGGCCTGATCGTCCTGCTCGCCAACGTGATCGACGTCCCCGACTGGACCACCGCGGTCTCGGGCCTGATCGGAATCGGGGTCGGGATCGACTACGCGCTGCTCGTCCTCACCCGCTTCCGGTCGGCGATGAACGACGGCAAGGACCGCCACGACGCGGTCGTCGAGGCGGTGACGACGGCGGGACGCAGCGTGATCATCGCCGGCTGCACGGTGGTGATCGCCGTCCTCGGGCTCTTCCTCACCGGCCTCCCCTACATGTACGGGGTGGCGATCTCGGCCTCGCTGGCGGTGCTCGTGATGATGCTCGCAGCGGTGACGCTGCTGCCGGCGCTGCTGTCCTACCTGGGCCCGCGAGTCGACCGCCTGCGGATCCCGCTGCTCGGCCGGTCTCTGAATAAGGCCGAAGGGGATGGCGAATCGCCCGCCGCGCGCTGGAGCCACGCCGTCCAGCGGCGGCCCTGGACGGCGGCGATCGCCGCCACCGCTGTGCTGCTGGCGCTGGCCGCGCCGGCGCTCGGTATGCGCCTCGGCTTCCCCGACGCCGGCAACGACCCGCCGGACACGATGACCCGCCAGTCCTACGACCTGCTCAGCGAGGGCTTCGGCCCCGGCGCCAACGGGCCGCTGGTGATCGTCGCCGAACTGCCCAACCGTGCCGCGGCGAGCGAGGTCGAGTCGCTGGCGAAAACGCTCCGCGCCGAGAACGGGGTCGCCTTCGTCGCCCAGCCGCAGATCAGCCAGTCGGGCACGGCCGCGCTTCTCACCGTGACGCCGACCACCTCTCCCCAGGACGAGGCGACCGAGGACCTGGTTACGCAGCTGCGCGACACGGTCGTGCCCGAAGCGCTGGCCGGTACCGGCGTCAACGCGGAGATAGGCGGCGTCACCGCCGCGCTCGAGGACCAGAGCGAGTACATCGTCGACCGCATGCCGGTGTTCATCATCGGCGTCGTCGGCCTCTCGTTTTTGCTCCTGCTGATCGCCTTCCACTCGCCGCTGATCTCGCTCAAGGCGGGAATCATGAACCTGCTCTCGGTCAGCGCCGCCTATGGCGTGATGACCCTGGTCGCCCAGGGCGGGGCGGTCGGCGAACTGATCGGCATCGACCACGAGGTGCCGGTGGCGCCGTTCATGCCGGTGATGATGTTCGCGATCCTCTTCGGCCTCTCGATGGACTACGAGGTCTTCCTGATCTCGCGGATCCGGGAGGAGTACCTGAAGGACGGCAACACCCGACGGGCGGTGGCCGACGGCCTGGCGAAGACGGCGCGGGTGATCACGGCGGCGGCGGCGATCATGGTCGTCGTCTTCCTCGCCTTCGTCGCCTCGCCGGAAGTCTTCCTGAAGCTGTTCGGGATCGGCCTCGCGGCGGCGATCTTCCTCGACGCCACCGTGGTGCGAATGGTGCTGGTGCCTGCCGTGATGCAGCTGCTCGACCACCGCAACTGGTGGATCCCCAACTGGCTGGAGCGGATCCTGCCGCGGCTCGACGTCGAGCGGGTGGCGGTCGGCACCGCCGAGGGGCGGCCCTAGGCGTCGCTCGACCCTGAGGAAGGAGTCGGCTGCTCGAGCTTCGCCGCCAGCTCGTCGAGGCGCAGCTCCTGCAGACCCTCGCCGACGGCGTCCAGCTCGGCGGCGCAGTAGGTGACCAGCTCGCGGCCCTCGCGGCAGAGGTCGAGCGTCTCGCGCAACCCGGCCTGGCCGGAGTCGAGCCGGTCGATGATCTGCTCCAACCGCTCGACCGCGCTCTCGTAGGACTCAGGCGTCTCGCTCATCCCCTCCCCCATCCGGTTCGATCTCGGCGCCGACGCCGCCGTCGGCGAAGCGCAGTCTGACGCGCCCCGCGGCGACGGCGGCTGCGGCGCTGGTCACCGGCTTCCCGGTCGCGTCTTCGGCGAGCGCGTAGCCGCGCTCCAGGGTCCGCTCCGGCTCGTGGGCACGCAGTGCCATCGCGACACGGCGAAGCGCTTCCCGGCGCTGGCGCAACGAGGCGGTGGCGGAACGCTCCAGGGCACGCGAGCGACGGCGGTTGAGAGCCTCCTCCGAAGCGCTTCCGGTGGCCGCTCGACGTGCAGTGCGGTCGAGGACGACGAGCGCGATCCGACGCTGGAACGAAGCACGCTCGGCCACGCCCCGCTCGGCGGCGGCCCGAATCTCCCGGGTCTTCTGGTTGAGCGCGGCACGCTCCCGCCGCAGTGCCCGAGCCGGCCCGCGTGCCAGCGCCGCCAGGTGCCGAGTGCGGGCCCCCACCGCACCTTCGCCGGAGCGGTGCAGGGAAGCAGCGCAGCGCTCCAGCCGCTGGCGCGCGACGTTGCAGTCGAGCGGCACCGCCGCCTCGGCGGCGTGGGTCGGGGTCGAGCAGGCGACCGCGGCGACGTCGTCGATCAGGGTCGAGTCCCGCTCGTGCCCGATCGCGCTGATCACCGGCACCCGCAGCAGCGCCACCGTGCGACAGAGGGTCTCGTCGCAGAAGGCCCAGAGGTCGGCGAGGCTGCCGCCGCCGCGAGTGACGACGATCGCCTCGACCTCGGGCCGCGCCGCCAGCTCTTGGATCGCGCCGGCGATCGCCGGCGCGGCGCGTCGGTCCTGAACGGGAGCGAAGGCCCAGACGACGGCGCCCGCCCAACCGCGGCGTTGCAGGCCGGCGAGGAGATCGCGCCGGGCGGCGCCGGTCTCGGCGGTGACGACGCCGATCGTCTTCGGCAGGCACGGCCGGCCGAGCTGCTTCTGCAGCTCGAACAGCCCCTCGGCGCGGAGCTGCTTGCGCAGGGCGTCGAGCCGGGCGAGCAGATCCCCCTCGCCCGCCAGACGCACCTGCGTGGCGCGGAAAAAGAACGCGGGCGAAGCCTGAGCGCTACCGCGGTAGTAATCCGGCCCACCGCCGATTACGACTTCCGAGCCATCTCGGAGCCCTCCCTCTGGAAGGTCGAGTTTCTCCAGGTCGTTGAGCCAGATCGCACACGGCACAGCACCCTCCGGATCGCGCAGCTCGAAGTAAGCCTGAGCTTTGCTGCGGCTGAGGCCCGTCACCTCGCCGATCAGCGAGACCCGCGCACGCCGCCGCATCTCCTCCTCGAGCTTGCGTGCGTAGCGGCCGACCGGGAACGGACCGGGCATGTCCATATGCCCAGGCTAACCGGGTGGCGCGTCACCGCCGTTCCAGCGCTGGGCCCATGCCTGCAGCTCCGCGATCGCCGGGCGCAGCCCCGCCCCACGCTCGGTCAGCGAGTAGGTGACCCGCACCGGCGAGCCCGGTTCGACCTCGCGCTCCACCAGCCCCTCGCCCTCCAGCTCCCGCAGGCGCTGGGAGAGGAGACGGTCGGAGAGGCCCGGCACCGCCTTGACCAGCTCCCCGAAGCGCATCGGCCCCTCTGTCAGAGCGCAGACGATCGCCCCGGTCCAACGCTTGCCGATCAACTCGATCGCCGCGTGAAAATGAGGACAGACGCCGGCCGACCTCTCTTTGCTCGACGTCGCTTCCACGCTGCAGGAGCTTACTGAACGTAAGTGACGGGCCTGCTTGGTGGTGGGTCAGTTTGAGCAGGAGCGCGCTCTCTACCCTGGCTGACGCTGGACTACGGCCCCTTGAGGCTCTTCGGGAATTCGCATATCTCTAGCACCGATCCGTCGTCTCGATTCAGAAACCTCACGTCAAAGGCGGCGAAGAAGTCGCTTTGCCCCAGCAGGAGCGTGTCGGTGTCAGCAAAGACAAGGTCCATCGCAAAGAGAGGCCCCCACGGAACGAAATCGCCCTCGTCAGGATCGGGCAGCACGATCTGGCCGTTGATAGCGACGCCCTGCGGAGACCAGGTGTCGAATATGTCGCCGACGGCCGATTCGCCTCTCTTGGCTGCTTTGGCTAGGTCGGAAGGGGCGAGTCCCAGGTTTTGGGCAAACATCATTGGACACAGGCTTTTCTCGGACCCGCTGTCCACGTCTCCAACGATCCTTTTCCAGCCGCTCGCAGTCTCAAGCTGGACAGAAACTTGCGGCACGGTCCCTCGCGCATAGCTGAGGCTGAGGACTGCCAACCTAGCCCTTGAGTTTTCCGTCGGCAGGAAGCTGTGGAATACTTCTGCTCGGTCGACGTGACGAAGGGAATGACCTTGAAGAAGACCGTTTCACAAGGACCAATCTCCCGAGACGCTACAAAGCGGCATTCGGGGAAGTGGGTTGCACTTCGAGGAAGCCGAGTAGCTGCCTCCGCCCCCAGCTATGGGCAATTGCAAGGCAATCCACGGGTGCGTGAGACCGATGTCGTCTATCACGTTCCCCCCGCGGATACCCAGCACTTTCTCGCGACGCGCAGCAAATAGCCGGGTTTTCGTCCCTGCATAGGCCACTGCGGGGGCTGGGGTGAGATTTAGCGTCCAACGTCATCTCCTTTGCCCGCGCGAGCTAGGGGAAAGCGGGCGAACTCATCTATATGTCGAACTCAGCGGTTTCTAGCAAGCGCCTAGGACGGAAACGCAACAAGCCCTCGGTCCCCACCGAGGGCTTGTTGTTCAAGCGTTCGACAAGACGCTCACGTTGGACGACTGAGACTCTTTCAAGAGCGTCGGACGCTTCCCTAGTCAGCAACGCGGCGATCTCTTCCAGAGACCAGACGTGATCGGCCACGCCAGCAGCCATCGCGGGCGTTCGGGGGTAGCGCTCCTTGAGCGCTTGGTGGAGCCGGGCGAAGTTGTAGTGCATGAAGTGCAGAGAGACCGCGTGCGCCAGATTCTCGACCTTGCGTGAGAAGCCGTTCGTCAGCCGCGTGAAGCGCCGCATCCCCATGCGCATCGTGAGGAATTGACCGGGCGAACTAGGCCAAATCAAACTGACCCACCACCGCCTGCTTGGATTCCCTCCGTGACCGTTCTCGACTGGGCGATCGTCGCCTTCACGCTGGCGCTGGCCCTGTGGGGGTACAGACAGGGGCTGATCGTCGGCGCGCTGACGCTGGTGGGGTTCGCCGCCGGGGGCTTCGCGGGCAGCAGGATCGGGCCGCTGCTGCTGACCGAGGGGTCGGAGTCGCCCTACGCGCCGCTGTTCGCGGCGCTGGGGGCGCTGCTGGTCGGCGCCCTGGTCGCCGTCACCCTGGAGGGACTGGCGCTGGGGATGCGGGCGCGGTTGATCCGGGGCCGGACGCTGAGCCTGGCGGACGGCGCTGCCGGGGCGGTCCTGGTCGCCGCCGTGGCCCTCGGGCTGGCCTGGGTCTTCGGCGCGGTCGCGCTGCATGTGCCCGGGACCGGGCAGCTGCGCGCCGACGTGCAGCGCTCGACGATCCTGCGCAACCTCAACGATCTGCTTCCCCCTTCGGGCCCGGTGCTGAGGGCGCTCAACCGGGTCGACCCCGCCCCTTCGATCGCCGGGCCGACGGCGCCGGTGGCACCGCCCGACGCGGCGATCGCCGACGACCCCGAGGTGCTGAACGCCGGCCCCTCGGTGGTGCGGGTGCTGGGCACCGCCTGCGGACTCGGGGTCGAGGGCTCTGGCTGGGTAGCCACGCCGAACCTGGTCGTCACCAACGCCCACGTCGTCGCCGGCCAGGACGACACGACCGTGACCACCGGCGAAGGAGCAGAGCTCGACGCCTTCGCCGTCCACTACGACCCCGGCAACGATCTCGCGCTGCTCCGCATCGAGGTCCCGGTCCCCGCCCTGCCGATCGCCGCCAACCCCCGCGCCGGTCAGTCGGGCGCGGTGCTCGGCTATCCGGAAAACGGCCCGTATGCGCTGACGCCCGCCCGCCTCGGCGACACCCGCACCGTCCTCAGCGAGGATTCCTACGGGCGCGGCCCCTTCGAACGCAGCATCGCCTTCCTGCGTGGCAGCGTCCGCAGCGGCAACTCCGGCGGCCCGCTGGTCGACCCGCGCGGCCGGGTCCTCGCCACCGTCTTCGCCGCGACCACCTCCGGCCCCACCGGCGGCTTCGCGATCCCCAACGAAGTCGTGCAACAAGCTCTGGGCGAAGCCTCCACCTCGGTCGACACCGGTCCCTGCACGGGCTGACATCTGTCATCACTAAGTTTCCGCCCAGTGAAAGACCTGTCAC
Source organism: uncultured Solirubrobacterales bacterium (assembly GCA_963703235.1). Taxonomy (GTDB): domain Bacteria; phylum Actinomycetota; class Thermoleophilia; order Solirubrobacterales; family 70-9; genus VRUE01. The sequence continues at coordinate 1,365,375 of OY969802.1, forward strand.
CCGATGTGGAGCGGCGTCGTCGGCTGGTGACCCGCACCCTGCCGCTGAGCGCGATCGCCCTCGTCGCTTTCGCCTGGGGCGCGGCCACCGGCAGCCCGGGGTCGCCCGAGAAGGAGGTGGCCGAGCGCTTTGCCCAGGCCTGGGAGCGGAAGGACTTCGACGCGATGTACCGCGAGCTGAACGACGCGTCGCGGCGCTCGATCGCCGCGCCCGACTTCGCCACCGCCTACCGCGAGGCGGCCGAGGTCGCGACGCTGCGCGCGCTGACGGCCGACGATCCCGGCGACCCGGTCGAGCGTGCCGGCACGACGATCGTCCCGGTCGACCTGGAAGCCGGCACCGTCGCCTTCGGCCAGGTCGAGGCCGTGCTGGAGCTGCCCGTTGCCGACGGCGGCATCGCCTGGCACCAGAGCCTCGTCTTCCCGGGCCTGCGCCGGGGCGAGCACCTGGAGAGCCGGGTGGAGCTGTCTCGCCGGGCGTCGATCCTGGCGATCGACGGGACGGCGCTTGCCGAAGGCCCGGCCGAAGCCCGCGAACACCCGCTCGGCAGCGCCGCGATCGACGTCAGCGGCGAAGTCGGGATGGCCGCGGAAGAAGACCTACCGGCGCTGGCCCGCCACGGATTCCCGCCGGGCACGCCGGTCGGGGTCAGCGGGATCGAGCAGGCCTTCAACACCAGGCTGGCGGGCAAGCCGGGCGGCGCCCTCCTCGCCGTGTCGGACTCGGGTGGCTCGGCCCGGATCTTCGCCGAGGCCGAGCCCCGCCCCGGAGCGCCGGTGAAGACGACGATCGACCCCGACCTGCAGGAGGCCACCGTCGCGGCGCTGGCGGGGCGTGCCGGCGGCATCGCGGTCCTCGACACCCGCAACGGCGACGTCCGCGCCCTCGCCGGCCAGGCCTTCTCCGCCCCCCAGCCCCCGGGCTCCACCTTCAAGACGATCACCACGGTCGCCGCCCTGCAGAAGGGGGTCGTCTCGCTCGACGATTACTTCGAGATCGTCGACGGGGTCAACGTCGGCGGCCGCTTCATCAGCAACGCCAACGGCGAGTTCTGCGGCGGCACCTTCCGCGAAGCCTTCGCCGAGTCGTGCAACGCGGACTTCGCCCCGCTGGGGCCGGAGATCGGCAACGACGAACTGGTCGCGGCGGCCGAGCGCTTCGGCTTCAACTCGCCCCCCACCCTCTACGCCGAGCGGTTCGTCGCCGAAATCGACCCGCCCGAATCGACGATCCCGAGCGAGATCGGCGACGAGCTCGACCTCGGGGTGACCGCGATCGGCCAGGGCGAAGTGCTGGCGACGCCGCTGCAGATGGCGAGCGTCGCCCAGACGATCGCCGACGGCGGCGTCCGCGAGCCGACCTCGGTCGTCGCCAACGCCAAGCTGCGCCCCGAGGCCGAGCCGGTCGAGGTGATGAAGAAGGAGATCGCCGACCAGCTGACCGAGCTGATGGTCGGCGTCGTCGCCGGCGGCACCGGCTTCGCCGGCGCGATCGCCGGGGCCCAGGTCGCCGGCAAGACCGGCACCGCCGAGCTCGGGCCCGTGCCGGGGCAGGAGGACGAGCCGGAACCGGAGCAGATCAAGGACGCCTGGTTCGCCGCCTTCGCCCCCGCCGAGAAGCCGCGCCTGGCGGTCGCAGTGCTGCTGATCGAAGCCGAAGCGTCCGGCGGCGAAGTCGCCGCTCCCGCAGCCGCCGCAGTCCTCTCCGCCGGGCTTTAGAGGTCGAGCGTGACCTCGGCCGGGCCTTCGGGGCCCGGGATCTCCAAGATCAGCGGGCGGTTCTCGGAGGCTGAGGCGGGCAGCTCGAAGATCAGGACCGAGCCTTCGATCGGGCCCGTGGCGGGCGTCGCGTCGAGCACCGGTATCTGTTCCTCGCCTTCGACCTCGCCGCCGAGCGGGAACGCGTAGAGGCTTTCGCTCGGCAACGCCTCGAATTTCTGGCGATCGGCGTCGTGGATCGTGAAGGAGTCCGCCAGCGTCTGCGGCTCTTCGCTCTCGTTCTGCACTTCGAAGAAGACGCCGAAGTAGGCCGAGCCGGGCGGCGGCGTCGGCTGGCCGACCAGGTAGGCCGAATCCTCGTTGTCGTCGGGGTTGAGGAAGCGGGAGAAGATCACGTTGTACTTCAGCTCGCCCAGCTCGACCGGCTCGCCCTCGACGACCTCTTTCTCGTCGCTGGAGTAGCCGCAGGCGGAGAAGCCAAGGAGCAGAGCCAGCAGGGCGCACGCGGCGAGCAGGGGCAGGGCGAATCGACGGCTCATCGGCGGCGTGAGTCTATGGAATACCGGTCGCGTGCGGGTTGCCGCCGGCGAGGGCCAGCGCGGGATCGGCCGGGGCGTCGGACTCGAGCAGGTCGCGTAACCGCCTCAGCGCCTCGCGCCAGGCCCGCTCCTGCCTCAGGGTGGCGCCGCTCAGCTTCTCGAGCAGGCGGTCGACCGGGTTCGACGGCTCAGTCCAGAAGGAGACGCGGACGCGGACCAGCGAGCCGGGGCCCTCGAGCAGCTCCCACACCGTCCGCGTCGGAATCCGGTTGTTGCGACCGCCGCGACCGCGCTCGACGATCCGGTGGGGCGTCTCCAGCTCGGCGATCGTCGTGTCCGCCCAGAAGGAGCGGGGCCAGTGGCGGAAGCGGAAGCGCGCCCCGGCGCCGACCCCGGAGGGCTCGATCCGGGTCAGGTGGAAGTCGGTGAGGAAGCGGTCGGTGAAGGAGGGACGCCGGGAGAGGTCGGCGATCGTCTCGAAGGCGCGCTCGCGCGGCACGTCGATCTCGATTTCGGCGCTGACCGGCCCCATTGCCGGCGCGATTCTAGTCCTCACGCCCCGGTCCCCTCGGTCCCTCTAGTCCTCACGCCCCGGTCCCCTCGGTCCCTGTTTAGGGCCCAGAGCCCGCGGGTATCGATCATGCACCGTGCGGGGGCCTGGGATCTCCGGTTGCCGCAGCATGGGTTACGCGATAGGCTCGCCTTGCGGAGGGCGCCGGGAAAGGAGCATCATCTCCACCAGTCTCACCCCCACCCCAACTGCCGACAGCTATGCGACCGGAGGGTTGCCCGGTGTCGGAACGTTCTTTTGTCTCGGGTGCGGCTCGCAGTTCTCGCTGCGCGAGAACGAGTCGCTGCCCAACTGTCCCCGCTGTGGCGCTTCCAGCTTCCAGCGCGACTCGATCTTCGAGTCGATGCAGGAGCACGGCGAGACCACGGTCGAGTTTCCGGCCACCGTCGAGCCGATCCCGCTCAGCTGGCTGGACGAGGCGCGGGCCGCGCTGCCGGCCGGCAGCCGCTGCCTGGTCTGCAACGACGGCGAGGTCATGGTCTTCCCGCTCGACGGGGGCTGGACGCGAATCGGCCGCAGCGTCGCCGCCGACGTCCGCCTCGACGACCCGAGCGTCTCGCGCCGCCACGCGCTGATCGTCTCCGAAGCAGACAAGACGCTGCGGGTCCTGGACGACCGCAGCCTCAACGGCGTCTTCGTCAACGGTGACCTGATCGAGTGGGGCAAGCTCGAGGACGGCGACGAGCTGACGATCGGTCGCTACCACCTCTTCGTGCTCGAAGGCTGAAAGGTCGCAAATTCCGGCCTGCGGCGGCCGTAGCATGCCGTCTGTGAGTGCCGGTCCCGATCCTTCCGTCGCAGCCGAGCAGGCCCGCGCCCGCCTGCACGAGGAGATCGAGCGGGTCCGCGTCGGCGTCGAGGAAATGCTCGCCGAGCAGGAGGGCGGCGGCGACGCCGAGCTGCGCCGCGAGCTGGACCGGATCCGCGAAGAGACCCGCAGCTACGTCAAGAAGCGCATCGGCAAGAGCGAGAAGCGAACCGACAAGCGGATCGGCAAGCTCGAACGCCGAGTCGACCAGATAGAGCAGGACCGCAAATACGCCGAGTGGCGCATCCACACCAACACCGAGCAGATGCTCGACGGCCTCCTGCGCGAGGTCCGCACGATCGCCGACCTGCTGACCAAGCTCCGGTAGGGCGCGTTACTCGGTCGAGATGCTCGGGTCCGCCTGGACCCTGTGCGGCACGACCATGAGGAAGCTCGCGGGCGCGTCGGCGGCCAGGCCGAGCATTCGCTCCGCCTCCTCGTCCTGGTCGGTGGCGCGCAGCTCCTCGGCGTAGTGCGAGAGCAGGTCTTCTATGTCGAGCAGGCCCTCGGCGTCGAGCTCCTTCAGCTCGACTTTGGCGCCCTCGCCGAGCCGCCGTTCGATCGCCCCGCGGTCGATGCCGAAGGCGTTGTGGCGGACGTAGACGCGGCCGCCGGTCATGCCGGCGCAGGCCCAGGGGCCGAGGTCGCCGAGGACGACGGCGCGGCCCGAGGTCATGTACTCGAAGGCGAACCCCTTGGCGTTGGCGCGGTCGACGACGCAGCCGCGGCTGTCGTCGATGGCGGCCTCCGGTTCGCCGCCGAGCACGACGTCGGCGCCGGAGAGGCGGATGCAGAAGCGCGAGTCGGCCGAGCCCTGGACGAAGAGGCGGCCGCGCTGGGCGCCGTAGGCGAAGGACTTGCCGACCGAGCCGTTGAGGCGGCGGCCCTTGGCGCCCTTCCCCTTCAGCACCGCGACCGTGCCGCCCAGCATCGTCTTGCCGACGCCGTCCTGGGCGCCGCCCTCGACCCGGATCGAGACGCCGTAGGCGTTGAAGGCGCCGAAGCCCTGGCCGGCGACCGAGCCGCCGTTGAACTCGAGCCGGGCGAGCACGTCCTCACCGGGCTCCGGGCCGTCCTCGAAGATGCGGGAGCGGGCTATCGCCCCGGACAGCTCGGTGCCGAGGACGCGGTCGTTGGCGTCGGTCGGGCGCGGGAACTCGTTGCGGATCGTGCGCCCGGCACAGATGTCGCCGGCGAGGGCGGCGATCTGGCCCGAGGCCTCCTTGGCCTCCATCCGGATCGGCCGGGCGGCGACGAGGCCGGCCTCGGCGCGCTCCTCGGCCTCCTCGGCGACCGGCAGGTCGAGCGGCTCGAGGTCGAGGAACTCCTCCAGCGGCGTGATCAGCGGCGCCAGGTCGATCTGCTCGTGGTGGGAGACCTGCTCCAGCAGGTCGTAACGGCCGACCAGGTCCTGGGCGCGCTCGTAGCCGAGCGAGGCGACGACCTGCTTCACCTCCTCGCCCATCTCGGCGAAGAAGCGGGCGCAGCTCTCGGCGGCCAGGTCGACCTCCTGCGGGGTGAACTTCTTCAGGCCGTGCTCCTGGGCCTGCTCGACGGTCTCGATCTGGGTCGCGATGCCGACGTGGCAGGTGTCGAGCTGGCAGCCGCGGCAGATCGTGCAGCCGAGGCTGACCATCGCCAGGGTGCCGAAGCCGACCCGGTTGGCGCCGAGGCAGTGCAGCTTGACGACGTCGTGCCCGGTGCGGTAGCCGCCGTCGGCCCAGATCTCGACCCGGTTGCGGATGCCGGCCTCCATCAGCGCCCGGTGCACGGCGCGGGTGCCGATGTCGGAGGGCAGGCCGACGTGGCGCAGCGCGTGCTGGCGGGCGGCGCCGGTGCCGCCCTCGAAGCCCGAGAGGGTGATGATGTCGGCGCCGGCCTTGGCGATCCCGAGCCCGATCGTGCCGATGTTCGGCACCACCGGCACCTTGACCGAGACCCGCACGTCGGGGTTGACGGTCTTCAGCTCGTCGATCAACTCCGCCAGGTCCTCGATCGAGTAGAGGTCGTGGTTGTTGGAGGGCGAGATCAGGTCGGTGCCCGGCGAGGCGTTACGCGCCGCGGCGACCTTCTCCGAGACCTTCTTGCCGGGCAGGTGGCCGCCCTCGCCCGGCTTCGCCCCCTGGCCGATCTTGATCTCGGCAAGGTAGGAGGAGTTGAGCATCTCGGCCGAGACGCCGAAACGGCCCGAGGCGACCTGCTGGCCGCGCCACTTGCGGTAGTGGCCGTACATGTCGCGGATCTCACCGCCCTCGCCGTTGACGCAGAGGATGTTGATCGCCTTCGCCGCCTCGGCGTAGGCCCGGAAGGCCGGCTCGGACTGCGAGCCGAAGCTCATCGAGGAGATCACGACCGGGTAGTCGTGGTGGCCGATGCCGGCGTCGACCCCGGCCGGGTCGACCGGCTCCCGGTCGCCCTTGAGGCCCATGATGTGGCGCATCGAGATCGGGTTCTGCTGCTCCAGGTCGCGCACCTTCTCCGAGTACTCGGCGTAGGAGCCGGTTCCGTTCGCGGTGGCGATCGCGGCCTTGTAGACCTTGGGGTAGAAGCGGAACGTCTTCGCCGGTTTGGCGCCCTCGTCGCCGCCGAGGTCGCGGACCCGCTCGTTGGTGTCCTGGTCGAGGTCGGCGAAGCCGACGCCGCCGGTCTTCGAGGCGGCGAAGGCCTCGGTCTGGAAGATCTCTGCCAGCTCCGGCTTGACGCCGATCGAGGAGAACTGGCGCGCGTAGCCGCGCACCTCGTGGATCCCGATCGTCGAGATCACTTTCTCGATCCCCTTTTTCAGCGCCGCGCAGAGGTTGCCGATGTCGGTCTCGTAGTCCTCGACGCAGATCACCTCGACCATCGTGTAGGGGCAGACGCCGCTGGCGCCGAGACCGAGGGCCAGCATCGTGTCGTGGACGTTGCGGATCGCCGCCGAGCGCAGGACGATGCCGCAGCGGCGGCGCAGGTTCTCCTCGCCCGGCTCGACCCGGAACTGCTTCAGCGCCTGGTCGACCGCCGAGGTCGCCAGGTGCGGGTCGAGGTAACGCCGGTCGGCCTCGTAGACGGTGCGGTCGGTGAGGACCAGCAGCTCGCAGCCGTTGCGGACCTTCTTCGCGGCTTCCTGCTTGATCCGCTCGATCGCGCCCTGGGTCGTCTCCGACTCGAGCAGCGAGATGTCGACCGCGGCGGCGCGGTCGCGGAACTCCTCCCAGAGGTCCTCGAGCAGGTAGGTGCGGTGCTCGCGGGCGATCCGGCGGTAGGCCTTGTCGGAGAGTGGCGCCAACCCATGGTGGCCGCCGAGGATCACCGGGAAGGAGGTCTCGATGCTGCCGCTGTCGGCAGCGGCGTCCTCGAGCGAGGGTCGCCGGCCGAAGACGGCGCGGGTCGAGAAGTGCTCCATCTCCCGTTCGCGGTCGATCGCCGGGTTAGTGACGACGGCGACCGTCTCCTTGAAGTAGTCGGCGAGGTTCTGGCGCTCCGGCGAGAGCGCCGCCAGCGGCCCGTCGTAGCCGAGCGAGCCGACCGGCTCGGACCCGTTCGAGGCCATCTGCTGGACGAGTTTGACGTCGTCGCGCTGCCAGCCGAAGCCGGCGAGGACGCGATCCGCGACCTTGACCGGCTCCTCCGGCCCGGCGTCGGAGTAGCCAGGCACCTCGCCGCCCTCGAGCGGCCCGCCGGTGTCGAGGGCGCGATCGTAGGGGCCCGCCTCGGCGGCGCCGTTGCGCGCCAGCCAGCGGTCACGGACGATCCGCAGCATCTCGTCGTGGGGGTGGAGCGTGGAGCGCTTCTGGGCGCGGTCGATCTCGACCAGCGCCTTCTCGCCCGGGGCGAGCGGCTTCGGCTCGGAGACCATTTTTGCGACTGGGACGACCCCCGGCTCGCTGCTGAAGACGAAATCGTCGCCGGTCTCGATCTGCCAGAGAGGCCGCAGCCCCATCGCGTCGGCGGAGAAGACGCACTCGTCGGCGTGACGGGCGATCAGCGCCACCGGGCCCTGGGCGAACGGCCCCATCGCCTGGCGCAGGTACATGTAGAAGGGATGCAGGTCACCCGGCAATGGGCGGATCTCGTTGACGATCGGCGGCACGACCATCTCCATCGCCTCGGCGAGGCTGAGCCGGTCGCGGCTGACAAAGGTCTCGATCGTGCGGTTGAGGTCCTGCGAGTCCGAGGAGCCGGGCTGGATCGGGACGCCGAGCATGCGCGCCTCCTGGCGCAGCTGCTCGATCGTGTTGATCTCGCCGTTGTGGCCGAGCACCGAGAAGGGCTGCACCCGCTTGAAGGAAGGCCAGGTGTTGGTCGAGTAGCGGTTGTGGCCGAAGCTGCCGATCGTCTCGAAGCGCTCGTCGCGCAGGTCCGGGTAGTACGCGCCCAGCACCTTCGGCGCTCCCATCACCTTGTAGACGCAGGTCGTCGCCGAGAAGGAGGGGACGTGGACGCCGAGCTTCTGCTCCAGCTCGATCAGGAGGTCGAAGAGGACGCGGTCGCGGCGGCCGGCGTCGGCGACGAGGCCGGCGATCTGCCAGAAGTGGGGCTCCTCCTCGCGCGCGGTCGGCCCCAGCGCCGGCGAGTCGACGACGCCAATCCGCTCGGCGAGGACGCGGAAGCCGCCCCGGCCGAGCAGCTCGCGGGCGTCGTGGCGGACCCGCTCGCGGTCCTGGGAGCGCTCGATGAAGACGTGGGCGACGGCGAAGGCGTCGTCGAGGGTCAGCGAGGGGTCGTGGCCGCCGCTGCGGACTTCCTCGGCCCAGATCTTGCGCGGAAGGTCGAGCAGGAGGCCGCAACCGTCCCCCTCGCCGTCGACGTTGCCGGCCCGGTGCAGCATCTTCTGCAGGGCCGGGATCGCCAGCTCGATCGGCTCGTGGCTCGGCGTCGCGTCCTTGCGCACCGAGGCGTAGATCGCACAGGCGTCCTTGTCCTCGACGCTGGGCGGCGAGACGAGCGGCCGATAGGGGCGCTCGGGCGAGTAGCGGCTGGGGCCACCCTCGCCGTGAAGCTCACGGGACTGGGTATCTGACATCTGACCTCCCGGTAACCGCGCCTTCTCCGAGCGGGCGCGCGACGGGTTGACGGTCGCCGGATTATAGGGCCGTCAGAGCGCCGGATCAACGAAGACTGCGTTGAGCCCCTGTCGGGGGCCCAATGCGTCTTTCGTCGCCTAGGCCCAGCCCGGCGACTCGTAGCCCCCGCCCGGGTCGACCCCGATCAGCAGCGCCGTCACCGGTGCCTCGGAGCGGTTGGCGATCGTGCGGCTGACGGCAGGGTCAAGAGAGGCGAAGGTCCCGGCCGGCGCCGGGTGGTCCTCGCCGCCGATCCGCAGCGTCGCCTCGCCCTCGAGGACTATGTAGAGCTCGTGCTGGCCGCTCTGCGCCTCGTCGTGCTCGGGAATCTCACCACCCGGCGCGATCTCGACCAGGCTGAAGCCGAACGCCGACTCGCCGAGCGCCTTGCGCGCCAACCCCCAGGTCGCGTCCCCGGACCCCTCCATCGTCTCGAACTCGTCGCGGTGCTTGAGCGTGTAGCCGTCTGGCATTGGCGACTCCAATTCCCGAAGGTGCGTGACTGAATTACCTTAGCCGCCCGGCGACTTGCAGGGCCGCCGGGCTCGTATGTCAGGCGCTCCCGTCCCTTCGGATCAGCTCGCGGCCGAGAGCCCGACCTGCACGTCGCCGCTGGAGTTGCGCCCGACCGCGTCCTCGCGGCCGTCGCCGTTTACGTCGGCGAGGTCGAAGGAGTAGGCGCTCGACCAGACCGCCCAGCTGGCAGCAATGGCAAACGGATTGCTGCCGGTCGAAAGCCCGACCCGGACGTCGCCGGAGGTGTGCCTGCCGGCGGCGTCGGCTTTGCCGTCGCCGTCGACGTCGTCGAACTGCAGCGTGTAGTTGCCCGACCAGTAGCCGCGGTGGGCGCCGGTGAAGGCCGAGCTGCCGTTTGAGACCCCGACCCGCAGCTCGCCGGTGGAGGGGTTGCGCCCGGCGACGTCCTCGTCGCCGTCGCCGTCGGTGTCGTCGAAGTGCATCGTGTAGGCGCTGCCCCAGGTCGCCCAGGTGGTGGAGGCGGAGAAGCCCGAGCCGGTCGAGAGGCCGGCTCTGAGGTCTCCGGTGGTGGGGTGGCGGCCGACCGTGTCGTATTTGCCGTCGCCGTTGGGATCGGCGAGTTCGAACGAGTATTCGCTGCCCCAGGTGGTCCATTTGGTCGGGGTGGCGAATGCCGAGCCGGTCGAGAGGCCGACCTGCCTTTCGGCGGAGGAGTTGCGTCCCACCGCGTCGGCTTTGCCGTCGCCGTTTACGTCGGCTAGCGCGAAGGTGTAGGCGGTCGAGAAGGTGCTCCATTTGGTCGAGGTGGCGAAGCCCGAGCCGGTCGAGAGACCGACCTGCACGTCGCCGGAGGAGTTGCGCCCGACGATGTCCTCTTTGCCGTCGCCGTTGACGTCGGCGAACTGGATCGTGTAGGCGGTCGAGAAGGTGGTCCATTTGGACGAGGTGGAGAATTTGCCCGGTGCCGGCGGCGGCGCGATCGTCGCCGTGAGCGTGTTGGAGGACCAGGAGCCGCCTACCTGATACCAGTTGTGGCCGAGGTTGCCGCCGGGGATCCGGTGGAAGACGTCGACCGTGCCGTCGGGCTGCGCCACGGCGTGCGGGGCGCCGGCCGGTTCCATCGTCCCCGAGAGGGTGTTGGCGCTCCAGGAGCCGCCCCCGGTCCAGGCGTGGCCGACCCCGTCGCCGACGGTTTTCCAGAAGACGTCGATGGTGCCGTCGGGCTGGGCCACGGCGTAGGGCTCCGACGTCAGTCCCGAGGTCAGCAGGTTGCCGTTCCAAGAGCCGCCGGGCTCATACCAGTCGTGGCCGAGTTCGCCGCTCCAGTTGCGGAAGAAGACGTCGATCGTGCCGTCGGGCTGGGCGACCGGGTGCGGGTCGCCGTTGAGCGATCCGGCCAGGGTGTTGACTTGCCAGCCGCTGGCGTCGTTCCAGGCGTGGCCGAGGCCGTTGTCTGGCTTGCGCCAGAAGACGTCGACGGTGCCGCTCTCCTGGGTCACCGGGTGCGGGACCGAGGCGGAGTGCAGGGAGGTTCCCGAGAGGTTTCCTTGGCTCCAGGAGCCGCCTTGGGTCCAGTTGTGACCGAGTTCGCCGCTCGGGGTGCGGTAGAAGACGTCTACGGCTCCGTTGGCGCCGGCGACCGGATAAGGATCGGAGGCCACCGAGCCAGACAGCGTGTTGGAGAGCCACTGGCCTCCCGGTTGGTACCAGTTATGGCCGAGACCGCCCGAGGGAGTGCGGTAGAAGACGTCGATCGTGCCGTTGAGCTGGGCGACCGGGTGAGGCTCGGAGGCCAGCGATCCCGACAACGTCTCGGTGTGCCAGCCGGACGCGTCGTCCCAGGCGTGGCCGAGGCCGCCGCTCGGGGTCTTCCAGAAGACGTCGACCGTGCCGTTGGTCTGGGTGACCGGGTGCGGGACCGAGGCGGAGTGCAGGGAGGTTCCCGCGAGGGTTTCCTGGCTCCAGGAGCCGCCTTGGGTCCAGTTGTGGCCGAGTTCGCCGCTCGGGGTGCGGTAGAAGACGTCGATCGTGCCGTTGGGGTGAGCGACAGCATGCGGGCCGGGGGAGTTGTCGTCCTCGGGGGTGATGGGTAGATCTGGAAGAGTTGCCTCTTCGGAGCTCATGCACTGTCCAGCTTTGTTGCTCCATAGCTGCTGCACATGTGAGCCATTCGCGAGCTGTGCGTAATTGTTGGTGCACAAGTTGCCGATCTCATCGAATCCTTCAGCAGCAAGCCAGCCTGTCTTTTCCCCGGCATATTTGGGGGTGATTGGATCGGTGACCGTCTCCGCGTACTCGTGGGACGCGATAGTCGTCGCAGCGGCCCAGGCTTGTCCTTTGCCTTCCGGATCATTCGAGATGCAACCCGCCGCAAACGGTTCGTCACCCGGCCAGCCGACGTGGAAATAGGGAGCGTCGATTTGGCCGGAATAGCGATGCGCCCCACACCCTTCTATAAAGCCGCTTGCGTATGTCGATCCTGGCGCAGGCAGGACTACATAAGTGTTGTTGACACCGGCGCCGGGCCATCCCCGCTGCGCTAGGGCGTATTCGATCTCATTCTCGATCGCCTGGTCGTTGACGTTGCTTGGCGCATTGATGCTTTCATCTGTCCAGTGATCGAAGCCGATATAGGGTGAAACGTTCCCTTCGGCGTTGTCATAGTACTGAGTGAGGATACCTTGCCATCCCGACCCTGAAATGTGGGCAAACATTTCGCTGATTTCCGTGCGGGCGCCTGGGTGTTGGTTCCAGTTTTTACCCCAGAACGTCAGGTACACACGAGGGTTGTTTTGGATATCGCCGCCGAAATAGACCAGATTGGCCTGAGCAGGGGCAACACTCGTAATGGTTAGCAACGCGCTAACGAACGCGGTTGTCAGCCAAATCTTGACGCAATGCCTCATCGCTGTGTCCCCTATCCCGTAGTCGAGAGTCCAACCTGGACATCTCCAGTTGAGTTGCGCCCGACCGCGTCCTCGCGGCCGTCGCCGTTTACGTCGGCGAGGTCGAAGGAGTAGGCGCTCGACCAGACCGCCCAGCTGGCAGCAATGGCAAACGGATTGCTGCCGGTCGAAAGCCCGACCCGGACGTCGCCGGAGGTGTGCCTGCCGGCGGCGTCGGCTTTGCCGTCGCCGTCGACGTCGTCGAACTGCAGCGTGTAGTTGCCCGACCAGTAGCCGCGGTGGGCGCCGGTGAAGGCCGAGCTGCCGTTTGAGACCCCGACCCGCAGCTCGCCGGTGGAGGGGTTGCGCCCGGCGACGTCCTCGTCGCCGTCGCCGTCGGTGTCGTCGAAGTGCATCGTGTAGGCGCTGCCCCAGGTCGCCCAGGTGGTGGAGGCGGAGAAGCCCGAGCCGGTCGAGAGGCCGGCTCTGAGGTCTCCGGTGGTGGGGTGGCGGCCGACCGTGTCGTATTTGCCGTCGCCGTTGGGATCGGCGAGTTCGAACGAGTATTCGCTGCCCCAGGTGGTCCATTTGGTCGGGGTGGCGAATGCCGAGCCGGTCGAGAGGCCGACCTGCCTTTCGGCGGAGGAGTTGCGTCCCACCGCGTCGGCTTTGCCGTCGCCGTTTACGTCGGCTAGCGCGAAGGTGTAGGCGGTCGAGAAGGTGCTCCATTTGGTCGAGGTGGCGAAGCCCGAGCCGGTCGAGAGACCGACCTGCACGTCGCCGGAGGAGTTGCGCCCGACGATGTCCTCTTTGCCGTCGCCGTTGACGTCGGCGAACTGGATCGTGTAGGCGGTCGAGAAGGTGGTCCATTTGGACGAGGTGGAGAATTTGCCCGGTGCCGGCGGCGGCGCGATCGTCGCCGTGAGCGTGTTGGAGGACCAGGAGCCGCCTACCTGATACCAGTTGTGGCCGAGGTTGCCGCCGGGGATCCGGTGGAAGACGTCGACCGTGCCGTCGGGCTGCGCCACGGCGTGCGGGGCGCCGGCCGGTTCCATCGTCCCCGAGAGGGTGTTGGCGCTCCAGGAGCCGCCCCCGGTCCAGGCGTGGCCGACCCCGTCGCCGACGGTTTTCCAGAAGACGTCGATGGTGCCGTCGGGCTGGGCCACGGCGTAGGGCTCCGACGTCAGTCCCGAGGTCAGCAGGTTGCCGTTCCAAGAGCCGCCGGGCTCATACCAGTCGTGGCCGAGTTCGCCGCTCCAGTTGCGGAAGAAGACGTCGATCGTGCCGTCGGGCTGGGCGACCGGGTGCGGGTCGCCGTTGAGCGATCCGGCCAGGGTGTTGACTTGCCAGCCGCTGGCGTCGTTCCAGGCGTGGCCGAGGCCGTTGTCTGGCTTGCGCCAGAAGACGTCGACGGTGCCGCTCTCCTGGGTCACCGGGTGCGGGACCGAGGCGGAGTGCAGGGAGGTTCCCGAGAGGTTTCCTTGGCTCCAGGAGCCGCCTTGGGTCCAGTTGTGACCGAGTTCGCCGCTCGGGGTGCGGTAGAAGACGTCTACGGCTCCGTTGGCGCCGGCGACCGGATAAGGATCGGAGGCCACCGAGCCAGACAGCGTGTTGGAGAGCCACTGGCCTCCCGGTTGGTACCAGTTATGGCCGAGACCGCCCGAGGGAGTGCGGTAGAAGACGTCGATCGTGCCGTTGAGCTGGGCGACCGGGTGAGGCTCGGAGGCCAGCGATCCCGACAACGTCTCGGTGTGCCAGCCGGACGCGTCGTCCCAGGCGTGGCCGAGGCCGCCGCTCGGGGTCTTCCAGAAGACGTCGACCGTGCCGTTGGTCTGGGTGACCGGGTGCGGGACCGAGGCGGAGTGCAGGGAGGTTCCCGCGAGGGTTTCCTGGCTCCAGGAGCCGCCTTGGGTCCAGTTGTGGCCGAGTTCGCCGCTCGGGGTGCGGTAGAAGACGTCGATCGTGCCGTTGGGGTGAGCGACAGCATGCGGGCCGGGGGAGTTGTCGTCCTCGAGCTCGATCGGATCCGGAAGGGCTTCGCCGGCGCCGAGGCGAACTCCGACGCTCACATCCAATTCGTCCGCGGCTTCGGTTATCTCGGTGTAGTAGCCCTTTTCCTCGCAGAAGGCCGGATTTTCACCTTCAACCCCACTGTTGTTGTGGGTCATGATTCCTAGGGCGACATTGCCAGAGCTCGTAAATACCGGCCCCCCGCTATCACCTCCTTTGGCGCAGATCTGCTGAAACTCCGTGCGGTGGTAGACCAGGCCGTATGCGCCCTGATTCGAGGTTTTGTCCAGCGCCGTGACGTTGCCACAACTCGTGCCCGTGGTACCGCCAGAGTGGCATGCGAATTGCCCCATGTAGCTGCTGGCTTCGGCATTGATCGGGTAATCCTGGTTCGTGCCCCAGTAGGCAACCCGAGAAGGCCAAGGGGAGGTGTCCCACCAGTCGTCGTCCCCCGAGGTGGTGACCCCATTGACCCTGATTTTCGCGTAGTCGTTAGAGGGTGGGACAACGTACTGCTCTACTTGTCCCAAATAGTGAGGCTGACCTGTCTCATCGTAGCTTTTGAAGTGTTCTTCATACTCCGTACAGTGGCCCGCCGTAAGCATGAAACGATTGCCGTAAGAGTTGCCGATCGCCTTGAACGCCGTACTGCACCACGGATCGGAATGAGGAGAGCCGATGATTTCCGACCATTGGGTATACCAAGGAGGATAGATTCCGACGCCGCCCCGCATCGGTTTGCCACACACGCGCTCGGCGTGGCAGGCCAGAGGCGCAAGAGAGAGCCGCTCCGCCTTGGTGGGCCTAACTTCAACCGCGACGTCTCCGGCCGACAGACGGCTGATCTCGTCTCTCTCGTACTCGCCGGCCCCTTCGGCTTGGTGAACAACCACGGCATTGGTGCGGGGGTCGAGCGAGGTCTGAACCAAGCCGTTCTCGATCAGCGGCAGCAGCGCCGCGTCGATCCGCTCCTGCGCTGCTTCGAGTTCCTTCCAGCTGAAGGATGCGGGTGCCGTGCGGTAATCGCCCCCGAGCCGGGTCTCGCCCAACCGGGCATGGACGGCTGCCCGGCTGGCTCCGGTGACCGTCGGCACGACGAACTCCCCAGCCTCGTTGTCGAACCAGACCCCGGCGTAGAGCGGACCCAAGTCGCGCTGAAGCTGAGTCACGATCCCGGCGCCGCGGTGCTGGGTCGCCAGTCTGGCTTCGGCTTGCGTCGCGGACACGCCGAAGTCCTTTCTGTACTCCTGAACCTCGAATGGGCCCACCGCGGCCATCGCAGATGCCGGGACGAAGAGGGCGAGAGCGCCGAGGATCGCGTATGTCCAGATGACCGGTCGCCTCGCGCGCTGGAGCATCCTGACTGGAAAGATCCCGTACACAACTAGCCCCCTGTCTCGATCTGTTTCGACGGTCCGTCGAATGACGAACCCCCTCCCAAGAGCGGCAAGAGGATAAACGGGTTGGTTCCTAAATCACAAGCCCACTACTTGGTACGAGTAATACCTTTCGTTCGACGACCGTCTACAACTCAGGTACGTCGGCGCCGTGAGGGGTGAAGGGGAGACGGCGAATTTCCGCCCAACCCTCGCAGTGTTTTTCCAGCGCTGCTGCGACCTTGCCGGCGTCCTGCCAGGTGGTCCAGACGAGGACGGTGGGGCCGGCGCCGGAGATCGTCGCGCCGAGGGCGCCCAGCTCGCGGGCGGAGTCGACCAGCTCCATCGAGCGCGGGTAGAGGTCGCGGCGGTGAGGTTGGTGGAGGCGGTCGGCGAGCCCGGTGGCGACCAGGTCGAGATCGGCCTGCTGTAGCCCCAGTACCAGCTGGGCGACGGCGGAGACGTTGGCGACGGCGTTGGCGAGCGGGACCTCTGAGGGGATCGCTTCGCGTGCCAGCTCGGTCGAGACCTCCTCGGCCGGGATGACCACGACTCCCTCCAGCCCCCCGGGCGGGTCGAAGCGGGCGGCGGTCGGCGCGCCGTCGCGATCGCCGCCGCAGACGACGAAGCCGCCGTAGATCGCCGCCGCGACGTTGTCGGCGTGACCCTCCAGCTCGGCCGCCCGCGCCAGCATCTCCTCGCGCGAGAGCGCCAGCTCGTAGAGATGGTCGGCGGCGAAGAGCCCGGCGACGATCGCCGCGGCGCTGGAGCCGAGCCCGCGCGCGAGCGGGATGCCGGCCCGTAGCCGGAAGGCGATGCCGTCGGCTGGGTGCAGGCTCTCGAAGGCGCGCACGATCAGGTTCTCGCGCCCCGTCGGCACGTCGAGCCCGCCCGGGTCGAAGGAGAACTCGCTGCCCTCCTCGACCTCCAGCTCGAGGAACAGCGACAGCGCCGCCGCCAGCGTGTCGTAGCCGGGGCCGAGATTGGCCGAGGAGGCGGGGACACGGACGAGCCGGCGCCGTGCGGTCACTCGAACACCGCGTGCTCGACGGCGCCGAGGTCGTTCTCGCAATTGATCACCGCGGGGGCTTTGGAGAGGGCCGTGTCGGGGTCCTTGAGGCCGTGGCCGGTGAGGACGCAGACGACCGACTCCGGCGGCGCCATCCCATCCGCGACGGGCAGGCCGTGGGCGAGCAGGCCGGCGACCGAGGCGGCCGACGCCGGCTCGCAGAAGACGCCTTCGCCGGCGGCGAGCCAGCGGTAGGCGTCGAGGATCTGCTCGTCGGAGACGGCTGCGACCCGCCCCCGCGAAGCGGTGAAGGCGGCCATCGCCTCCTCCCAGCGAGCCGGGTTGCCGATCCGGATCGCCGAGGCGACGGTCTCGGGCTGCGCGACGGGGGCGCCGTGGACCAGCGGCGCCGCCCCGTCGGCCTGGAAGCCGTAGACGATCGGGGCCGCATCCATCTCCTGGAATCCGCGCCAGTAGGCGGTCACGTTGCCGGCGTTGCCGACCGGGATCGCCAGCGCGCCCGGCGCCTCGCCGAGCTCGTCGACGACCTCGAAGGCGGCGGTCTTCTGGCCCTCGATCCGGTAGGGGTTGACCGAGTTGACCAGCTCGATCGGGTGCTTCTGGGCCAGCTCGCGGACGATCGTCAGCGCCTCGTCGAAGTTGCCCTGCAGGGCGACGACGCGGGCGCCGTGCATCAGCGCCTGCGCCAGCTTGCCGATCGCGATCTTCCCCTCGGGAACGATCACCGCGCCGCGCAACCCAGCCCGCGCCGCGTAGGCGGCGGCGCTCGCGGCGGTATTGCCGGTCGAGGCGCAGATCACCGCCTCCGCCCCGCGCCCCTTGGCCCGCGAGACCGCGACCGTCATCCCCCGGTCCTTGAAGGAGCCGGTCGGGTTGGCGCCCTCGAACTTCAGATAGGCCCGCACCCCAAGCCGCTCCGAGAGCCGCGGCGCCTCGATCAGCGGCGTCGAGCCCTCGTTGAGGGAGACGACGGGATCGCCGTCCTCCAGGGGAAGCCGGTCCCGGTAGCGCGCGATCAGCGGTTCAGCCATCGGCCAATCCGCCGGGCGCCCTCAAACGAACTCCTCCTCGATCACGCGGATCGCGCGCGGCGGCGAGCGCAGCTCCTCCAGCTCGGCGATCTGCTCCAGCGCCGCCGTGAAGCGCGACTCGAGGCACTCGTGGACGACCATCACCAGCCGCGCGTCGTCGCCGATCCCGCGCTGGACGACGCTCTTGACCGAGATCTCGTTGTCGCCCAACAGCTGCGCGATCTTGGCCAGGACCCCGGGCTGGTCAGCAACCTCCAGGTGCAGGTAGAAGGAAGAGGAGACGTCGGCGACGACCGGCAGCACCTCGCGAGTCTCGTGCACCGGCGCCTCGCCGGCGAGGATCGAGACGACGTCGCCGAGCACCGCAGAGGCCGTCTCGGCGCCGCCCGCGCCGGGGCCGGACATCGTCACCTCGGTGATCGCCGGCGCCTCGACCATCACCGCGTTGAAGGGGCCTTCGACCGGCGCCAGCGGGTGGCCGCCGTAGAGGAAGCAGGGAAAGACGCGGACGCTGATGCCGCCGTCGCGGCGTTCGGCGACGCCGAGCAGCTTCAACGAGAGGTCGAGCTCCTTGGCGTAGGCGATGTCGTCGGGCTGGATCGCCTCGATCCCCTCGTAGACGACGTCGTCGAGCGCGACCGGCGTGTGAAAAGAAAGCCGGGCGAGGATCGCCATCTTCGCCGCGGCGTCGGCGCCGTCGACGTCGTCGCTCGGGTCGGCCTCGGCGTAGCCGAGCTGCTGGGCGCGCGCCAGCACGTCCTCGTAGGCGGCGCCGGTCGAGGCCATCTCGCTGAGGATGAAGTTGGTGGTGCCGTTGACGATCCCGAAGACCTTCTCGATCTCGGTTACGCCGAAGCTCTCCTGGATCACCCGCACGATCGGGATCACGCCCGCCACCGCGGCCTCGAAACGGAGCTGGACGCCCGCCTCCCGCGCCGCGGCAAAGAGCTCCTCGCCGTGCTGGGCGAGCAGCTGCTTGTTGGCGGTCACCACCGGCTTGCCCGCCCGCAGCGCTTCGAGCACGTAATCGCGCGCCGGGTCGGTGCCGCCGATCAGCTCGACGACGAGGTCCGAGCGCTCGAGGATCTCGCCGAAGTCGCCGTCGCTGCGGGTCAGCGTTCCGGCCAGCTCGGGCCGTCGCCCCGTCGCCGCCTCGACCGCCGCCGCGCGCTCTGCGAGCAGCCCGGCGAAGGCACCGCCGACCGTGCCGCGTCCCAGCAGCCCGATGCGGACGGGCTCAGACATCGCGGGCGGTGAGGTCCTCGTAGGTCTCGCGGCGGACCACGACCCGGGCCTCGCCGTCGCGGCAGAAGACCACCGGGGGACGGGTGACGCCGTTGTAGTTGCTCGCCATCGCGTAGCCGTAGGCGCCGGTGGCCGGGGTGACCAGCACGTCGCCCGGCGCCGGCCCGGCCAGCATCGCGTCGCGGACCAGCACGTCGCCGGACTCGCAGTGCATGCCGGCGATCGTCGCCAGCGTGTCCGGGACGGCGCCGGCCCGGTCGGCGATCAGCGCCTCGTAGCGCGACCCGTAGAGCATCGGCCGCAGGTTGTCGGAGATGCCGCCGTCGACCGCGATGTAGGTGCGGATGCCGGGGATCTCCTTCACGGTGCCGACGCGGTAGAGGGTGAGACCGGCGTTGCCGACCAGCGAGCGACCCGGCTCGACCAGGATCCGCACCCCCTCGCCGAAGACCTCGCGCACGCCGCGCACCTTGACCTCGACGTAGGACTCGATCGAGGGGGGCTCGTCCTCGGCCGTGTAGGCGATGCCGAGACCGCCGCCGACGTTGACGACGCGGCACCACTCGCCGGCCAGCTCGCCGATCGCCCGGATCGCCAGCCGGTAGGACTCCAGCTCGAAGATCTGGGAGCCGATGTGGGCGTGCAGCCCGACCAGGTCGAGCACGTCGGAGGCGAGCACGCGCTCGATCGCCCGGGCGGCCAGGCCGTCCTCGAGGCCGAAGCCGAACTTGGAGTCGAGCTGCCCGGTCTGCACGTAGTCGTGGGTCGACGGCTTGATCCCGGGAGTGACGCGGATCAGCACCCTCTGAGGCCCGTCGAGCAGCCGCTCGCAGCGCTCGATCTCGTCGAAGGAGTCGAGGATCAGGTGGGCGACGCCGGCGCGCGCCGCGAGCAGGATCTCCTCGTCGCTCTTGTTGTTGCCGTGCATGTGGATGCGGCTCGGGTCGAAGCCCGCGCGCAGCGCCATGTGCAGCTCGCCGCCGGAGGCGACGTCGACCGAGAGACCCTCCTCGGCGAAGAGGCGGTAGGCGGCGGTGCAGGGAAAGGCCTTGCTGGCGAAGAGGACCTCGAAGTCGGAGGTGCGGCGCTCAAACGCCTCGCGGTAGGCGCGGGCGCGGGCGCGCATGTCGTCCTCGGCGTAGACGTAGGCCGGGGTGCCGAACTCGGCGGCCAGCTCGACCGCGTCGCAGCCGGCGATCTCGAGGTGACCGCGCTCGTCGATCCGGCTGCCGGCCGGGTAGACGGGCGAGCCCGCAATCGGGTCAGCCACAGCCGCCTGTCCGCGCTCCGCCATCGGACGGCATTGTGACGGGAAAGCGTGTCGTTCCGGTTAGCCGCCGCCGGGGAGCACGCCGCCGACCGTTTCTTTCACTTTGCCGACGGTTTTGTCGACGGTTTCGCCGACGGCCGATTCCGGTCCCGCCACGCCGTCGACGACCCCTTCGGTGACGTCGGTGACCCCGGTCTCGCCGAGCGCTCCGCCGGTGGCCGCGTCGACGCCGGAGACCGTGTCGTTGACGGCCCCGGTAACCGCTCCGGAGGGCGAGGAGGTGGCGCTTCCGCTGCCACCGCCGCCGCCACCGCTCGGTTGTGAGCCGCCGCCCCCGCCGCTCGACGCCGAGCCGGCGCCAGCGGCCTGGGATCCGTTGCCACCCGAGCCTGCGTCCGGGCTCGAAGCGGGGTTCTCCGCCGTGGCCGAAGGCGCTTGCGGCGCCGAGCCGGGCACGCCGGCGAGCGCACCGGCCGCCGTCCCCGCGCGCTGCCCGCCGTTACCGCTCTCGCTCGCGCCGGCTTTCCCCCCGGGCCCGCCCGCGGCGGCGCCACCCGAGGCTGCCGCGCCGGCCGCGCCGCTCGCGGTCCCCGGCTGTGGCGAGGAAACCGCGCCGTCGTTGCCGCCCAGGCCGAGACCGCTGAGCGGCCAGTCCCTGAGCGCCTGCGCGGAGACGAGCAGGACGAAGGCGACAACGGCGGCTGCGATCAGCGCCGTGCCGGATACCGCGCCCGCAAGATAGGTCTGCGCCTGGCGAACCATTCAAACCGCCTCCTACCCGCAGGGTCCCACCTTGGGACCTTCAGTCCATACCTAATAATTGGACTTCCTAGCAATTGTTGGTAGTTAGAGGTAGCCGAGCGGGTCGGTCGGGGCGCCGTTGATCCGCACCTCGAAGTGGAGATGGTCCCCGTAGCAATGGCCGGTGCAGCCGACGTAGCCGATCGTGTCGCCCTGCGAGACGCTGCCGGAGGTAACCGCGAACGAGGACTGGTGCGCGTAACAGGTCTGCAGGCCGCCCCCGTGGTCGAGGCAGGTGAAGTTGCCGTAGCCGCCGCTTTCCGCTTCCGACTGCACCAGGACGACCGTGCCGGCGTCGGCGGCGCGGATCGGCGTGCCGGCCGGAACGGCGATGTCGATCCCCTCGTGCATCGAGCCCCAGCGCGGACCGAAGCCGGAGACGACGGGCCCGTCGACCGGCCAGATCAGTTGACCCGTGCCGTAGCGGATCGGCCCCGCCGGCAGCGGCGCCGAGGAGGTCGACTGCAGCTGGGCGGCGATCTCCGCCGAGATCTCGGCCAGGTCGGCCTCGATGTGGTCCTCGTGCGTGCTGATCTCGCTCAGCGCCGCCTCGCGCTGGCGTCGCGCCGCGACCAGCTCCGACTGACGGCTCTGGACCGCCGCGCGGGCGCCCGCCAGCGCCTGCTCTTCGGCGGCAATCGCGTCGCGGGCGGCTTCGATCGTGTTCTTCGCCGAGCGCAGCCTGGCGACGGTCCGCTTCACTTCGTCGCGCAGATCCCGCACGCGGACGACGATCGCTTCGTCGAGGCCGTTGATCCGGCTCAGGTACTCGCTGCGGTCGATCAGCTCGTCGAACCCGTCGGAGCTGACGATCACGCTGAGCACGTCCGGGGTGCCGGTCTGGTAGATCGCGACGAGGCGCTCGCGCAGCGCCACCAGCGCCCGTTTCAGACGGGCTTTGACAATGGCCAAGTGGCGCTTTGCGACCTCCAGCTCGGCCACCGCCCGGTCCAGCTCGGCCTGCTTGGCTTCGAGCCGGACCCGCACCGCTTCCTCGCGGGCGCGCAGGATCGCAACCTCCTTCGTCAGCTGCACGATCTGCGTCCGGTAGCGCGAGATGGTCGTCGTCAGCACGCCCTTGCGTTCGCGCACGTCGGAAAGCTTCGCTTCCTTCTCATCCTGCTTCTCGTAGATGTCCTCGGCCAACGCGACGCTGCTCGCACCGAGCAGCACGACAAGCGCCGTCACGGCGGTCACAACCGCCGGGGCCCGGCGAATCTCAAACATGGCGAATGAGGCTAGCTGACCGAACATCCGGCCAAGCCGCCTTGCGGGCCGGATGCAATCCCGCTTGCGGTCGCCGCTAAGCGGCGACGGGCTCTGGCTTCTGCTCCATCGCCTTGGCAGCGACTTCGGCGCCGTATTCGAAGCGCTCGGCGTAGTCGCGCGCCTGCATCCGCGAGATGACCATCCGCTGGATCTCGGCCGTGCCCTCGAACAGCTGGTAGATCTTGGCGTCGCGGAAGAACTTCTCCAGCGGACACTCGGTGCTCCAGGAGTCGGGGCCGACGAGGTCCATCAGCGTGGTCGTCGCCCACATCGTCACGTCGCCGGCCTTCAGCTTCGACATCGAGCCCTGGCCGCCGGTCATCGGGATCCCGTTGCGGCCCATCCAGGCGGCGCGCTGGACCAGCAGCCGCGCGGACTCGATCTCGGTCGCGACGTCGGCCAGCGTCTGCTGGATCCGCTGCGTCTGCAGCAGCGGCGTGCCCCCTTCCGAGCGGCCGTCGAGGTGCTCGAGGGTCCACTCGTAGGCGGCCTGGGCGATGCCGAGCGCCGAAGCGCCGACCAGCGGCCGGGTGATCTCGAAGGTCGCCAGCGCATCGGCGCCGCGGGATTTCTTGCCTTCGCGGCCGCGCTGCAGCTTCTTCTCCAGCTTCTCCTCGCCGCCGAGCAGGTTCTCGATCGGGATGCGGCAGTCCTCGAGGACGATCTCGGCGGTGTGCGAGGCGCGGATGCCGAGCTTCGACTCCTTCTTGCCCTGACTCAGACCGGGGGTGCCCTTACCGATGACGAACGATGCCTGGCCGCGGGTGCCGAGCGTCGGATCGACGGTGGCGACGACCACGTGGACGTCGGCGATGCCGCCGTTGGTGATGAAGACCTTGGTCCCGTTGAGGACCCACTCGTCGCCATCGCGCTTGGCGGTCGTCTTCAGGCTCTTGACGTCGGAGCCGGCCTGTGGCTCGGTGACCGCGTAGGCACCGAGTTTTATCTCGTCGCCGCTGCCGAAGCACTCCGGCACCCACTGAGCGATCTGCTCCGGCGTCCCCGAGGAGGCGATTCCGGCCGCGGCCAGACCGGAGCCGGAGATCGCGAGGGCGATGCCGGCGCAGCCCCAGTGGAACTCTTCGGCGGAGATCACCTGCATCTGGCCCTGGGCATCGCCGGCCGAGCGCTGAATCCCCTCGAGCCCGCCGAAGCCCTGTGCCCGCGCCTCCTTGATCACCTCCCAGGGGGTGCTCTCCTCTTCGTCGTGCACGCGCGCCGCGGGGCGAATCACGTCGCGAGCGAAGGCCCGGCAGTGGTCTTTGTACTCCTGCTGCTCCTCGGTCAGTGCGAAATCCATGATCCCCCTCGTTGCCGGCGGCTCTCTCGTCGATTGATTGACTGGTCAGTCAATCCGCTGCCCGAAGCTTAGCCGACCGACCAGCCAGGCTCGCAAGGGGCGCTGTGTCGCCTTTGCTCGGCATCAGGCAATGAAAGGCGACACAAGCCCGGGTTAGGCCGAGTAGCGTGCCGAGCCGATGGCGCAGCCGATCAACGCCGACGTTCCAGTCTCAGAGCCCCGCGAGGCGCGGCCTCAGCGGCCACCGAGGCGCAAGCGCAAGGCGATTCCCGCGGCGCTCAAAGGAATCGCCGGGCTGGTCGTCCTCGCGGTCGTCTTCATCGCCGCTGCGATCTTCGGCGGCGGCTCCAACGAGAAGTCCACCCCTGACTCGCCGGCGCCGGTCGGCGACCGGCCTGCGCCGGGCGCGGCGCCGGCCAGCGAGGCGCCGGCCGAGCTCGGCTATCCGGCCTTCGCCACCAGCAACACGACCCGGGTCGGAGGGCCCGACCCCGCCTCCAACGCGGCGGGCGTCGCCCTCGCGGTCTACCCGGCGATCGAGGAGGCGCAGCGGCCGCCAGCCGTGGTCATGGTCGACGACGACGACTGGCAGGGTGGAATCGCGGCCTCGGTGCTGATGGCGGCCCCACTCGGGGCGCCGCTGCTGATCTCCGAAGGCGGCGAGCTGCCCGATCCCACCGGCGCGGCCCTGGACGCGCTCGATCCGCAGGGAAGCGCCGAGACGCAGGGGGTCGCGGCCTTCGCGATCGACGCGGCGGCAGCGCCCGAGGGACTGGAGACGAAACGGGTCGAAGGCGCCGGCGCCGCCGCGACGGCAGCGGCAATCGCCCGTTTGCGCGACCGCTTGTTCGACCGACCGCCACGGCACCTGGTCATCGCCCCGGCCACGGACGCCGCCTTTGCGCTGCCAGCCGCCGCCTGGGCGGCGCGCTCGGGCGATCCGGTCCTGTTCGCAAGCCGCGACGGGCTGCCGCCGGCGACGGCGGACGCGCTGCGCCAGCACCGCGACGTGCCCGTGTACGTCCTCGGTCCCTCCTCGACGATTTCTTCCTCGGTCGTGCGCCAAATCGCCGAGATCAACGATCGGGTGCGGCGCGTCTCGGGCGAGGATCCGGTCGAGAACGCGATCGCGTTCGCCCGCTATTCGGACGACGGCTTCGGCTGGAACGTCAACGACCCCGGCCACGGCTTCGTCGTCGTCCGCTCCGATTCCCCGCTCGACGCCGCCGCCGCGGCACCCCTCTCGGCGTCGGGCACCTGGGGCCCGTCGCTGCTCACCGACAGCGCCGATACGCTTCCGGCGGCGCTGCGCGGGTACCTGCTCGACGTCAAGCCGGGCTACACCACCGATCCGACGCGCGCCTTCTACAACCACGTGTGGGTGATCGGAGACGAAGAGGCGATCAACGTGAGTCAACAGGCTGAAATCGACGAGCTGGCCGAGCTGGCCAAGATCGGTGGCGAACCGTGAGCGAGGCGGAGAACCCCGCGCTGCTGGGCGGTGCGCACGAGGTCACCGCCGAGGACATCCGCGCGTTGGCCGGCGCCTCCACCCCCCACTTCGCCTTGCAGGTGCGCAACCGGGTCCGTCGTCTGATCGAGCCGCTGCCGCCCAACCACCCGGCACGGATCGAAGGCGAGCGCAAGATCGCCGAGCTGGAGGAGCTCGCCGAGCACAGCGGCGACCCGCGGGGCACGATGGGGATCGGGCACCGGTGAAGAACCTCGCCCCCGACGTCTGGCGCCTGAAGCAGTTCCCGGCGCCGAGCGTCAACGTCTACCTCGCCGAGGACGTCCTGATCGACGCCGGCACGCGCTGGGACCGGCGCCGGATCTTCAGCGAGATCGAGGGCATCGAGCTGTCGCTGCTGGCGCTGACCCACGTCCACCCCGACCACCAGGGCGTCGCCAAGGACGTCTGCGAAGCGCGCGGCATCGCGCTCGCCTGCCACGCCGACGACGTCGACGCGATGGAGGGACGGCGCCCGATCCAGGAGGCGGCGCCCGGCAACCCGTTCAACCGGATCATCAAACGCATCTGGCAGGGCCCGCCCTACGAGGTCGGGCGGGTGCTGAACGAGGGCGATGAGGTCGCCGGCTTCCGCGTCGTCCACGCGCCCGGCCACGCCCGCGGCGAGGTGATCTTCTTCCGCGATTCCGACCGGGTGGCGATCTGCGGCGACGTGGTCCGCAACATGAGCTACGCGACCGGGCGGCCGATGCTGGCCGAGCCGCCGGACATCTTCACCGCCGACCCGGCCGAGAATCGGCGCTCGATCCGCAAGCTGGCCGACCTCGAGCCGTCGTCGATCCTGCCCGGCCACGGGCCGGAGCTGACCGACATGGCCAAGTTCGAGCGATTCGCCCGCTCCCTTCCCGGGTAACGCTTCAGCGCAGCTTCGCCCGCCTCTGCGGGTTACTGAATTTCGAGGAGTCAACGAAAGGAGACCCAATGAGCCCGCTGAGAAGCAAGCGGCCGTCCCCCGCCATGGTGGTCGCCACGATCGCGCTGGCCGTGGCACTCGGTGGCACCGCGATCGCCGCCCAGACGATCAACGGCGGCGCGATCAAAAAGCAGACCATCGGCGGCGGCAAGCTGAAGAAAAAGACGCTGACCGGGTTCCAGATCAACACCAACAAGCTCGGTGTGGTGCCGGCGGCGAAGCGCGCCACCCACACCTACTGGGCGGTCGTCAACAACCCGCCCGGCGCCGGCAACGCGGCACTGGCCCGGGCCAGCGACAGCGGCATCACCGCAGCCGAGGGCGGTGGCGCGGTCGCGGTCGCCTTTCCGCAGAACATCAGCGCCTGCGCCAACGTGGCCAGCCGCAACAACGCCGGCACGACCCCGCCGGGCGCCGGCTTCGCCCAAACCAACACGTCGCCCGCGAATGCCAACGCGGTCGAAGTCAGGACGCGCGACGCTCAGGGCAATCCCGAGGACGCGGATTTCCACCTCGTCGTCGTCTGTCCGTAGCGCGACCCGACCTCTGCTAGCCACGCGACATAACGATTACTCAATGAGTTAAGTGTTATAAGGGCCGGCGTGATCGTCGACCTGCACGCCCACTACCCGATGCACCTGGTGCCCGGCGGGAAGGTGAGCCTGTGGCGACTGCTGGTCTCCGGCGCCGAGCGGCGCCGGCTACGCGACCGCATTCGGGCGCTGTCGATCGGGCTCGCCAGCCGCTTCCACAACTACGCGACCTTCCACTCCGGGCCCCGCGTCCGCATCGACTACCTGCAGAAGGGCGGCGTCGGCGTCGCCCTCTCCGTCCTCTACTCGTTCTTCGACGAGGCCGACGTGCTCGGCGGCCCACAGCCAAAGCCGGGCTACGTCGACACGATCGAGGCCCAGCTGGAAACCGTGCGGAGGGACATCGAGGAGAACCATGCCGGCACTGCCTTCATCGCGACGAGACCTGGCGACCTGGCCTCGGCGGGCGACGGCCGGATCGCCCTCGTTCACTGCGTCGAGGGCGGCTTTCACCTGGGACGGACGCCGGCGGAGGTGACGGCGGCGGTCCACCGCCTCGCCGACAAGGGCGTCGCTTACGTCACCCTCGCCCATCTGATCTGGCGCGGTGTGGCGACGGACGCGCCGGCGCTGCCCTTCCTGACCGAAGAGCAGTACCGGCGCTGGCTGCCGCAACCCGAGGAGGGCCTCTCCGAGCTCGGACGGGCGGCGGTCGAGGCGATGGTCGAGCGGCGAGTGCTGATCGACCTCGCCCACATGAGCCAGCGCTCGCTCGACGACACGTTCGGCCTGCTCGACGAGCTGGACCCGTCGGCTCCAGTGTTGGTGACCCACGCCGGCTACCGCTTCGGCATCCAGGAATACATGCTGAGCGAGGAGACCGTGCGGCGGATCGCGCAGCGCGACGGCGTGATCGGGCTGATCTTCGCCCGCCACCAGCTCCAGGATGGTCCCCCGCCGATCGAGCTCGGCCGCCTGCCGCAGCCGACCAAGCGGCGGCGCCTGGAGCGCTCGTTCCGGACGCTGCGCGCCCACATCGACCGGATCGCCGAGATCGCCGGCTCGCATCGCCACGCGGCGATCGGGTCGGACTTCGACGGCTTCATCAAGCCAACGCTCGGCGGCCTGCACGACATGCGCGACATGGCGCGCCTGGAGCGACGGCTGAAGGGACACTACGGCGACGAGATCGCGCGGCAGATCTGCTCCGCCAACGCCCTGCGGCCGCTCGAAGCCTACTGGGGCGGAAGCGACGGTCCGGCATGAGCGGCGAGGACAACGCCAGCCTGCTGCGCCGCTTCCAGCCCTGCCTCCGCTACGACTCGCTGGAGCCCTACTTCGCCGACTCGGCCGAGCTGTGGACGCTCAACCCGGGCAACCGGCTGCACCGGGGCGACAAGGCCAAGACGACGATCGCCACGGTGGGGGACGGGCTGACGCTCGACTTCCTGCGGCCGGATCGATACCCCAACGGGGACGAGGCCCATCCAAGCGACGTCATCGAAGCCGACAACGAGGACTACAGCGACCGGTACCGCGAGCTGCGGCGAGCGAACCCGGAGTTGCGCAACGTCATCTACGGCCACGTGGCCGAGACGGCCAAGGGCGCCTGGCTGCAGTACTGGCTCTACTACTTCCTCAACGACTACCAGCTGGCCTGGGGCGCCGGCGTGCACGAAGGCGACTGGGAGATGGTCCAGTACAAGCTGGGCGCCGATCGAGCCGAACCCGAGCAGGCGGTGTACGCACAGCACAACTTCTGCCAGGTGAAGCCGTGGAGCGAGGTGCGGCGGCTGGCTGAGGAGAAGGAAGCGGAGGGAGCCGCGCCGGCGCCGGGCGACGAGGAGAGGCCGCTCGTCTACGTCGGGCGCGGCTCGCACGCCTCCTTCTTCACGCCCGGCTATCACCCGACCGACTTCTACGACTACACCGACGGCACGCGGAAGCCCAAGAACCCACGGCTCACGATTGTCGAAGAGCCGCCTCCCTGGTTCCAGTGGCCCGGCCACTGGGGAGGCTCGCGGGCCGGGGGCAAGGGACCGACCGGACCGTGCGCACACGACCAGTGGGAGAAGCCCGAAAGCCTGATCGAGACGGCCTACCAGGGCGAGGAGGAAGGAGAGGAGCCGAACGCGCCGCGGCTCTGGGCCAGGCGCCGACGCAATCGCCTGCTGCTCGAGTTCGACTTCTCGCCGATGAGCGCGCCTCCGTCGAGGCTGATCGCGACCGTCAACTCGCCCGACGAGGCCGACCTTCCCCCGCGGGCGCACCGCTTCGCGCTGCGGTCCGTCGTCCTCGGCTCGCTGCAGACGAGGGTCGAGCTCGAGGCAGACAAGCACTACGACATCTCGGTCGCCGTAACCGACGAGAAAGGGCGCCCGACCGCCGGGCAGGTATTCGTCCTCGGTCCCAGCTCGAAGCTGCTCGGCATCCGCCGCCGCATCACCTCGTCCTTCGGCCGCCTCGTCCACCTGGTGCGCCTCGCCTTCGGCGGCTCCTGACCCTATGCTTGCGGCGTGAACGAGGCCGAGCACGGGTTCAAGGAGGGCGACAAGGTCTGGGTCGAGGACGGCAACGGGAAGCACCACGCCGGCGTCTTCGTCGGCGACAACGAGGCCGCCGGCTGGTTCGGCGGCGGCCCCAGCGCCTACGTCGTCCACCCCGAGGCCCACAAGGCCGAGGTCGTCTCGATCTTCCGCATCACCCCGCGCGAGGAGTAGCTCGCGGAGCCGGCCGCAAGGAGCACGGCCACCCTCCAGTCGAATTGATGTCACACGCGAGCTTCGCTCGCTTGGCGACGGAGAATGAGCGCGGCTACGCCGCGCAGTAGACAGATTGCATATCGCCGCCTACCGGCGACATTCGGCTGGAGGGCGGCCGTGCTCCTCCCTGCGGGTCCACGAACCCGCTGCGATAGCGATGCCGGCGCCCCTCACCGGGAATGTCGCGAAGCGGCATATGCAATCCGGTGTCTGCGCGGCGAAGCCGCGCTCCGACATCGTCGCTAAGCGCCGCAGGCGCGTGCGACATCAATTCACGGGGAGGGGCGCCGGCATCGCTCTCACGAGTGGGCCGGGCCGAAGGCGTCGATCAGGCGGTTCTGGTACTCGCTCAGCTCCTCGGGGGAGATGAAGTAGGTGGGTGGGGTGAGGAAGAGTCCGTCGGCTCGCTCGGCGGTCGCTTCGACCCGGGCGCGGACCTTGTCGAGGGGGCCGGCGGCGCAGTAGGTGTCGACCATCTCGTCGCTGATCGCCGCCGGCACCGCGGCGAGATCGCCGCGGCGGAAGGCGTCGCCGGCAGCCGCGGCGTTGTCGGCGAAGCCGTGCAGCTCCCAGAGCGGCATGTAGGTCCTGACCGTGGCGTAGAAGGAGATCGTGCGGCGGGCCATCTCGATCGCCTTCGCCTCGTCGTCGTCGATCGCGCAGCAGACGGTCGGCAGGTAGTCGAACGAAGCGCGGTCGCGGCCGGACCGGCTCAGGCCCTCCTCGAAGGAGGAGACGACGACCTCGTCGATCCAGCGCAGGCTCTGGATCGGGTGGCCGATCAGGCCGTCGGCGACGTCGCCCGCCATCCGGCACATGCCGCCCTGGACGCCGGCGGTGTAGATCGGCACCGACTCGCGTGCTGCCGGGTGCGGCCGGATCCAGCCCTTGATGTCGATGTCGTAGTAGGAGCCCTGGAAGCGGATCGGTTCGCCTCTGCCGGCCTGCTGCATGATCAGCCGCGTCGCCTCGACCGCCTCGCGCAGGTGCGGCGCCGGTTTTCCGTACTCGGCGTTGTGCCAGGTTTCGTTCAGCCGCTTGACGCCGGAGCCAAGACCGAGCCGGAAGCGTCCGGCCGACATCTCGTCGACGTCGAGCGCCGAGACGGCGAGGATGAAAGGGCTGCGGGTGAAGGCCCAGGCGATTCCGGTCGCGATTCCGATCGTCTCGGTGCGACCGGCGAGGTAGGCGGCCTGGGTGACCGAGGAGCGGAACAGCTCCGGCGCCCAGACGCACTCGACCCCGGCCGCCTCGGCCCGCTTCGCCTCCGCCTCGAGGTCGGCGACGGTGGTGCCGATCGCGGCGACGGAGATGCGATCCAGCGCGCCCACTTTCGAGTCGCCGATCCGGAGCCTCAGGCGGGGACCGGCTCGGCGGCCGCGGCGAGGACGAGGTCGGCGACCCGCTCGCGGTGCCACTTGGCGTCGCCGAAGGTCGCCGCGTTGGCCTTGCCGCGCTTGAGGAAGAAGTGCAGGTCGTGCTCCCAGGTGAAGCCGATGCCGCCGTGCACCTGGATCGAGGCGTCGGGGACCCGCCAGCCGGCGTCGGAGGCGTAGGCCTTCGCCATCGAGGCGGCCAGCGGCAGCGAGTCGGGGTCGGCGTCGGCGGCCCAGGCGGCGCCGTAGACGGCCGAGCGCGAGTTCTCGGTCTCCAGCAGCATCTGCGCGCAGCGGTGGGAGACCGCCTGGTAGGCGCCGATCGGGCGGCCGAACTGCTGGCGGTCCTTGGCGTAGGAGACCGCCATCTCCATCGTCCGCTGGGCGACGCCGGTCGACTCGGCGGCGATCGCGACGCAGGCGCGCCACAACACCGGCAGGTAGCGGTCCTGGCCGCCGTTCAGGGTTGCCTCGGCGCCGATCTCCACGCCGTCCAAGTGAACCGTGTAAAGGCGGCGGGTTGGGTCGATCGAGGGGTCGGGCTCGACCCTGACCCCATCGGCATCGGCTGCGACCAGATGGCGGCGACCGTCGGCGGTGGCGGCGAGGAAGAAGTCGGCCTCCGCGGCGTCCATCACCAGGACCTTCTCGCCTGCCAGCAGGATTCCGTCGCCCGCGGCCACGGCCTCCATCTCGAACTCGCCGATGGTCGCCGGAGTGCCGGCATCGAAGAGGGCCACCGTGCCGCGCGCCTCGCCGGCCGCCAGCGGCCGCAGCCACTGGTTCTTCTGCTCCTCGCTGCCGTTTGCGGCCAGGGCCAGGCCGGCGACGGTGTTGGAGAGCAGCGGCGTCGGTGCCAGCGCGTAGCCCAGCTCCTCGAAGAGGACCGCCAGCTCGACGATCCCGAGCCCCTGGCCGCCCCACTCCTCGGGCAGCGCCAGCCCGGGCCAGCCAAGCTCGGCCATCTCCTCCCAATCGGACTGCTCGAATCCCGTGGCGGTGCCCGTCAGCTCGCGGATACGCTCGGACTTGTAGCGGGCGGCGAGGAAGTCGCGGGCAGTCGCCTTGATCGCCTGCTGCTCGTCGGTGAGGTCGAAATAGATAAGCGACAGCCCCTAACTAGCGCAGCCTCGGTAGTCCGAGCACGCGCTCGGCGATGATGTTCTTGAGGATGTCGGTGGTGCCGCCCTCGATCGAGTTGGCGCGCGAACGGAGGAATCCGTACTGCCAGGCGCCGTTCGCGACCGCGTGATCGGCGCCGCGACCGAGGACCGCATAGGCGCCCTCGACGTCGAGCGCCAGCTCGGTGATCCGCTGGTTGATGTCGGCCCACTGCCACTTGCCGAGCGAGCCCTCCGGCCCCGGGATCCCCGACTGCATCGTCTTGGTCAGGCCGCGGTAGGCGTTCAGCCGCATCGTCTCGGCCTCGATGTTGAGCTGGGCGAGGCGCTGGCGGAAGACCGGGTCCTCGGCGGCGCTGCCGCCGTTGAGGCGGGTCTCGGCAGCCAGCTTGCCGAGCCGCTTGAGGCTGTTGGCGATCTGCGCGATGGCGCCGAAGGCGAGCCCGGCGCGCTCGTTCATCAGGGTCGTGATCGCGACCGTCCAGCCGTTGCCGACGCCGCCGACGACGTTGGCGTCCGGGATCCGCGCCTCCTCGATGAAGACCTCGTTGAACTCGCCCTCGCCGGTGATCTGCACCAGCGGCTTCGCCTCGACGCCGGGCTGCTCCATGTCCATCAGGAAGTAGGTGAGGCCCTTGTGCTTGGGAGCGTCGGGGTCGGTGCGGGCGACCAGCATGCACCACTTCGCGTACTGGGCGAAGGTCGTCCAGACCTTCTGCCCGGTGACGACCCATTCGTCGCCGTCCTTGACCGCCTTCGTCTTCAGCGAGGCGAGGTCGGAACCCGACTCCGGCTCGGAGAAGCCCTGGCACCAGATCTCCTCGGCGGTCAGGATCGGCTCCAGGTAGCGCTGCTTCTGCTCGTCGGTGCCGTGGGCGATGACGACCGGGCCGCCCATCGCCAGGCCGAGCACGTTGGCCGGGCTGGGCGCTTCCTGGCGCGCCGCCTCGCCGACGAAGATCGCTTGCTCGATCAGGGTGGCGCCGCGGCCGCCGTACTCCTGCGGCCAGGAGATGCCGGCCCATCCCGCCTCGTGCATCTTGCCCTGCCACTCGCGGCGGAAGGCCATCACCTCCTCCAGGCTCCCCTCCGGCTCGGGCCCGGGATGGTTCTCCTCCAGCCAGATCCGAACCTCGTCGCGGAACTCCTGCTCGGACGGGGAGAGGCTCAGGTCCATCGCCAGTGGAGACTACCCGGCTCGATCGACCCGGTGCCAGCGGCTGGTCTTCAGGGCCGGACCGAAGCCGGCGAGGAAGAGGGCGCCGGCGCGGCAGCCGTGGACGCGGCGGCCGTGCGCTTGCAGCAGCGGCTGGCCGCGGACGGTGAAGCCGTGGCGGGGATGGCGCTCGGCCGTGCGCCCCAGGCCGGCCTGGTCGAGGTCCCAGCTGCGCAGCCCGAGCACGTCGAGCAGGATGCCGTCGTGGGCGAGGTGCTGGATCGCGCCCTGCTCGGGCGGAACGGTCGGGTTGAGGTGGAGCGTGATCGCGTCGAGGACGTCGTGGCGCTCGGCCTCCGAGAGCGGCGAGGACTCCAGCGCCTGCGCCGCGACTTCGGCCCCGGCCAGGGTGAAGCAGCGGTCGGTCAGCGAGTCCATCGTCATGAAGGCGTAGTCGTGGAACATCGTCGCCGCGAAGAGCGCCTCCTCGTCGCACTCGATCCCCTCGACCAGGCCGAGCGCGCGGCCGAAGAGGTAGGAGCGGTAGCCGTGCTCGACGACCATCGGGTCGAGGTCGGCGCAGGCCTCGACGACGTCGCGGGCGAAGGGCGTGTCGGGTGGGGTCAGCTGCGAGGGATCGGGGCCGGAGCCACGGGTCCCGCCCCGGCTCGCCAGCAGCCGCGGCAGCGCCCGCGTCGTCTTCAGGACCACCGCCGCCAGGAAGCGCGCTCGCTCTCCGCGCCCGAGGATGCCGTTGGTTCGCCGGCACCACTCGATCGTGCCGATCTCCCCGATCAGACCGCTCATCTCGCCTCCATCGTATGGGCCTTTCTTCCGGTGCGCCTTATGCACCCATAAGGGACATTAAGGAGCACCGGAAGCCCGGATGCGTTTAGACGCGTTGAATGAGAGTGCCCGTACCGAGTCCGCCGCCGCAGCACATCGTCACCAGGCCCATCTCCTTGTCGGAGCGCTCCATCTCGTGCAGCAGGGTGGTGATCAGGCGGGCGCCGGTCGAGCCGAGCGGGTGGCCGAGGGCGATCGCGCCGCCGTTGACGTTGACCCGGTCCATGTCGGGGTCGAGCTCGCGGCGCCAGGCGGCGAGCACCGAGGCGAAGGCCTCGTTGATCTCGACCAGGTCGATGTCGTCCATCGTCATCGCGTTGCGCTCGAGCAGCTTCCGCGTGGCCGGAATCGGGCCGGTCAGCATGATCACCGGGTCGACCCCGACCGTGGTCTGGTCGAAGATCCGGGCCCGCGGCTTGAGGCCCAGCGCGTCGGCCTTCTCGCGACTCATCAAGAGCACCGCGGCGGCGCCGTCGGAGACCTGCGAGGAGTTGCCGGCGGTGATCTTGCCGTCCTCCTTGAAGGCCGGCTTCAATTCAGCCAGCTTCTGCAGCGAGGTGTCGGGCCGGATGCCCTGGTCGGTGGCGTAGGCGTCGCCGTTGACGCTGAACGGAACGATCTCGCGCTCGAAACGGCCCTCCTCGGTCGCCTTGGCGGCGAGCTGGTGGGAGCGCAGGCCGATCTCGTCGAGCTCGGAACGGGGGATCTCCCACTTGTCGGCGATCATCTCGGCCGAGATCCCCTGCGGGACCAGGTTGTAGCGCTCCAGCAGCTGCGGCGAGAAGGCGAAGCCGTGCTCCTGCATGACCGAGGCGGAGTCGGCGAAGGAGATGTGTCCCATGTGCTCGACGCCGCCGCCGATCGCGACGTCGTGGACGCCGGAGGCGATCAGCGCCGCGGCGAAGTTGACCGCCTGCTGGGCGGAGCCGCACTGGCGGTCGACGGTGGTTGCCGGCGTCTCGATCGGCAGCCCGGCCTCGAGCCAGGCGTTGCGGCCGATGTTGATCCCCTGCTCGCCGAACTGCTGCACGCAGCCGGCGACGACGTCCTCGACCTCGGCGGCGTCGATCCCAGCCCGCTCGATCAGCTCCGAGTAGGCCTTGGCCAGCAGGTTCGAGGCGTGGACGTCCTTGTAGTAGCCCTTCTCCTCGTGACCGCGCCCGATCGGCGTGCGAACGGCCTCGACGATTACGACCTCGCGGCCGCCGAACTTTCCATCTCCGTTGCCTGACATCGGTGCCTCCGTTCGCGATTGACCGGTCAATCAACTTTAGCGAGGGGCGACGTGATAGGAACCCGTCTTCATGAGCGGGGGAACTGGATACGAATCGCCGGGGATCGCCGGCAGCGGGGCGATTGCCACCGGGCTGGCTGCGGTCTCGACGACCACCGCCGACACGATCCTGCTCGCCCGCAGCGAGGCCTCGGCCTGGCGGGCGGAGGAGAAAGTCGTGGCGGCCTGCGCCAAGATCGACGGTGCCGAGCCCTCGCGGCTACGGGTCACCACCGACCCCAAGGACCTGGCCGAGTGCGACATCGTCGTCGAGGCCGTCGTCGAGGAGGTCGACCCCAAGGGCGAGGTGCTGAGCGCGGTCGCCGCGGCCTGCCCCAATGCCGATCTCGCCACCACGACCTCCTCGCTGAGCATCGCCGAGATCGCCTCCGCCGGCGGCATCGACGGTCGCCTCTTCGGCCTCCACGTCTTCAACCCGGTGCCGCGGATGAAGCTGGTCGAGGTCTGCTTCCCAAACGTCCCCGACGGCACCCGCGAGAAGGCGCTGGCCTGGTGCGCGGCGCTCGGCAAGACCGCGGTCGAGGTTCCCGACGAAGCCGGCTTCGTCGTCAACCGCCTCCTCTTCCCATACCTCTTCGACGCGGTGCGCCTGATCGAACGGACCGGGATGGACCCGGGCGAGGTCGACTCCTGCATGAAGCTCGGCGCCGGCCACCCGATGGGGCCCTTGGCGCTGCTCGACTTCGTCGGCTTCGACGTCGCCGCGGCGATCGGCGAAGCGCTCCACGCCGACTCGGGCGAGGCCGCCCACCAGCCGCCGAAGCTGATGACCGACATGGCCGCCGAAGGCAAGCTGGGGCGCAAGAGCGGCGCTGGTTTTTACTCGTACGACTAACGCTTACCGGCGAGGTCCCAGATCACGTCAGCCGGGGAGATGCCCTGGCGGCGGGCGGTTCTCTCGATCTCCTCCCAGGGGAGCTCGGCATCGGGCAGGTCGTCCCAGCGGGCCAGGTCGAGCGCCTCGATCGCGCCCTTCAGAGCCGGGCCCAGATGCTCCTCGGAGCGCAACAGCGCCCTCAAGACCTCGAGCTGCTTGTCGCTCAAACGCACAACCCACATGGGCACCTCCAGGGTCGAGCAGGACGTGGGTTGCTCGGGAAACCTAGGAGGCGGAGCGGACGGAACTGCTGATCCTGACCGCCTCGACGCGGTTCTCGCGCACCGACTCGACCCGGATCGTGTAGCCGTTGGCCTTGATCGTGTCGCCCCGCTTCGGCAGCCGTCCCAGCTCGCCGAAGACGTAGCCGCCAACCGAGTTGTAGGCGTCGGTGTCGACCGGCAGCTCGATCCCGACGTCGGCCAGGTCGCCGAGCGAGACATGGCCGCGGACGAACCACTCGCCGCCGGCGAGGCGGCGCAGCGCCGCGGCGCGGGGGTCGGTCTCGTCCTCGATCTCCCCCACCACCTCCTCGAGGATGTCCTCGACGGTGACGATGCCGACCGTACGGCCGTACTCGTCGACGACGACCGAGATCGAGGTGCGCTGGACCTGCAGGTCGTGGAGGAGGTCGTCGAGGGGCCTGGTCTCGGGGACGATCACCGCGTTGCGGACGAGCGGCTCGATCCGTGCCTCCGGCCCGTCGCTCATGTAGAGCCGGGCCAGGCTGTTGTTGTGGACGATCCCCTTGACCCGATCGGGGTTCTCGTCCTCGATCACGACCAGACGCGTGTGGCCGGAGGTTACGCAGCGCCGCAGCGCCGTCTCCACCGTGTCGGTCGAGTCGACCGTAACCACGGCCGGGATCGGCGTCATCACCTCGCGGGCCTCCTGCTCGTGCAGGTGGAAGACGCCACCGAGCATCCCCGCCTCGCCGGGATCGAGCGTGCCGCCGAGCTTGGAGCGATCGATGATCTGCTTCAGGTCCTCGGCCGTGTGGCGCTCCTCGATGTCGGTCGGGTCGACGCCGAAGAGGCGCACGATCGCGTTGGAGATCGCACTCAGCCCGATCGTCACCGGGGCGGTGATCATGCGGAACCAGTTGAGTGGGCGCGAGACGCGGCGGGCGGTGCGCTCGGCGTGGCTGATCGCCAGCATCTTCGGCACCTGCTCGCCGACGCTGATGTGGAGCGCGGTGACGAGGGTGAAGGCGATCGCGACCGAAAGGCCGACGGCGAGGCCGTGCGAGAGGCCGCCGAAGGCCGGCTCCAACAGCTCCGCCAACGCCGGCTCGCCGAGGAAGCCGATCCCGATCGAGGCCATCGTTATCCCCACCTGGCAGGCGGAGAGCGACTCGTCGATCTTGTCGAGCTGCTCGATCACGGCCTCGGCCCCAGCCTCCCCCTCCTCGGCCAGCTGCTCGATCTTGCCGCGGCGACTGCGGACCAGCGCGAACTCGGCCGCGACGAAGAAGCCGTTGATTGCCACCAACAGGAGCAGGAGGACGAGCAGCAGCACGCTCATGGACTATTTGGCCCGGTACTTCGGGGGAGGTCGTCTTCGGCCATTCGGCATTCGTGAATATAGCTTTCCGGGCCGCGGAACCCAGTGAGGTGCCATATTGGATGCGCATGCGCGTCGCCAGCCTGGTCCCGTCCGCCACCGAGATGCTGTTCGCCCTGGGGCTGGGCGAGGCCGTGGTCGCGGTGACCCACGAGTGCGACTACCCGCGCGAGGCGCGCTCGCTGCCGCAGCTGACCCGCACCGTCCTGCCCTCCGACCTCAGCGCCCGCGAGATCGACACGGCTGTGAAGGAGACCGTCGGCGAAGGTCGGGCGCTGTACGAGCTCGATGAGGAGCGGCTGGCGCAGGTCGCTCCAGACCTGATCGTCACCCAGGCGGTCTGCGACGTCTGCGCCGTCTCCTACGAGGATGTGCTCGAGGTGGCGGCGCGGCTGCCGGGCAAGCCCCGGGTCGTCCAGCAGGACCCGAGCACGCTGGGCGAGATGCTGGAGGACGTGATCCGGCTCGGCGAGGCGACCGGCATGGAGTCGGAGGCGCATGAGCTGCGGGCCGAGCTGGAGGGCCGGCTGGCGACCGTGCGCGCCGCGGTCTCCGGAGCGAGCCGGCCGCGGGTGATCGCGCTCGAGTGGCTCGACCCTCCCTACGTCGGCGGCCACTGGCTGCCGGAGATGGTCTCGATCGCCGGCGGCGAGGACGTCGCCGGGCCGCCGGGGCTGAAGTCGCCCGAGGTGCACTGGGGGGCGCTGTCGGGGCTCAACCCCGACGTGGTGATCGCGATGCCCTGCGGTTGGTACGTCGAGGAAGCGCAGGCGCAGGCCCTGCAGCACTGGGAACGGATCGCGAGCCTGGGCGCCGGCCGCGTCTTCGCGGTCGACGCGGCGTCGACCTTCTCGCGGCCGGGGCCGCGCTTGGTCGACGGGGTCGAGCTGCTCGGACACATCCTTCACCCCGACCTCGTCGACTCACCCGGCAACATCGGCTTCGCCGAGGTGCGGGCGCCAATTCGCCCCACCGAATCGCCACGGTAGCGAGGGGCGGCCCCTTTCGACCGCCCCTGCGACCGCTACGCCGGCCGGTAGCTGGCCATTTACGCAACCCAGAAGCCGCGCATTTCGCCTTTCGCGTTGTCGACCTCGAGAATTTTGTTGCCAGTGATCGTGCCGTTGGTCTTCGCTTTGCCCGAGTCTTTGCAAGTGGGGTCCATGCCCACGTTCTGTTCGATGTAGGTGACTCCGGTGATGTTGAGTTCAACTGTGACGTAACGGCCTTTGTCCACGCCTTTGTTGACGTATGTGACTTTTTTGAGGCCCTCTTGTGGGAGGACCTCGATGGTGCATCCCTCTGCTGTTATGTCGATGGATTCGCCTCCGCCTTCGCACGAAATGTCCATCGTGCCCTCGTATTTCCCGTTTTCGATTGTCGCGGGCCGGTACACGAATCTGCAGGCGTTGTAATCGATGTCGACGAAGGCTTCGAGTTCAGGGTCGGTGCATGTCTCCGAAGTCGGATCCAGCACTTGTTCGATGCCTTCTTCTGCTTCGGGCAGAACGCCTTCTCCGTATTCTTCGCATTCCTCGGTGCCCAGGTCGAATTTCCATTTGAGTTTGCCATCGGGTTTTTCTGTGGTTTTCACGGCATCTTTTTCCCAATGGCCCGAGAATTTCTGGGCGGAAGCTAGCGAGGCCGTTGCCGCTCCGAGAGCGACGATCGCCATAAGGGCTATGCACAGGGTCCTGAGATTGCGAGCCATTGCTTGGTTCCTTTCGCTTGCGTGGGTGCTGCCACCCGCCACCTTGAGGCTTTTCGGACACACCTATTCATACTCCGATTAAAGTTATTAATCAATAGATTCAGAGTATTTTGGCCTGAAGTGATCCAGACCGTCCAACCCTTGAGTAGCCCGATCAGGCCACGGTAATGGCCGCGGCGATCGAGACCAGCGCCACCACCGTCATCGCCACCAGCTCGATCCGGAGGCGGTTCTGGCCGAGCATGCCGCGCTCGCCGGCGACGATGACCAGCGCACAGAGGACGCCTGCCGCCAGGCCGCCGAGGTGACCGCCGATGCTGATTTCCGGATTGCCGAAGGTGATCGCGAGGTTGAGCAGGAGGACGATGCCGATCGAGGACGCGAGGCCCTCGATCCCGCGCTGGCGAGCCATCACGAAGGTTGCCCCGAAGATGCCGAACACGGCGCCGGAGGCGCCGATGGTGAGCGCATTCGGATCCAGCAGGAGCGCTCCGAAGGATCCGGCGAAGAGCGAGGCGAAGTAGAGGGCGACGAAGCGGGGGGTGCCGATTCCCGGCTCCAGTATCCGGCCCAGGAAGAAGAGGGCGAACATGTTAAAGCCGATGTGGATCAGGCTGGCGTGGAGAAAGCCGCTCGTCAGCAGCCGGTACCACTCGCCCTCGGCGACGAACGGACCGTACAGCCCGAAGTCGAGCAGGATCGAGCCGCCGCCGGGGCTCAGGCCGCCACCGCCGCCGGCGATCTCAACCAGGTAGGCGGCGACGTTGAGCGCGATCAGGACGTAGGTCGCCGGCGCGTCGTAGCGGCCGGGAGCGGCCGCCCCGCGCGTCACCCGCGTCTTCTGGCGGGCGCACTCGGGGCAGCGCATGCCGACCGGCGTCGGGGTCATGCACTCGGGACAGATCGGCCGCCCGCAGGAGGAGCAGGAGACGCCCGTCTCGCGGTCGGGATGTCGGTAGCAAGTTTGAGCCACGCGGGACCGGGGACCCTACAATCGATTGCAGCCTTGTCCCTTTACCGAAGGAGGAGAGGAATGGAAGGCGCAAGCCCCGCAAGGCTCTACGCAACTCTGGTCGGCGGCGCCCTGGTCATCGCCGGCATCATCGGTTTCTTCTACAGCGCCTCGTTCGGCAGTCCCGGCGAGGTCGACGACGTGTTCGGGATCCTCGCCGTCAACGCCTGGCACAACATCGTCCACATTCTCACCGGCGCGATCGGGCTGCTGGTCGCCGGCTACGCGGCGCGGGAGTACGCGCTGGGGCTGGGGGTCGTCTACCTCGTGGTCGCCGCCTGGGGATTCATCATCGGCAGCGGCGACTCGATCCTCGGCTTCATCCCCGTCAACACCGAGGACAACGTCCTCCACCTGATCCTCGGCCTGCTCGGGGTCGGCGCAGGGCTGGCGACGCCCGTGGCGACCGCCAGGGAGCCCGCACCGGCTTGACTTGCCGCCGACGGGCCTGAAGCGGCGGACGCTTCAGGCCCGTCGGCACCGAGGTCTACGGGCGGATGCGGTCGGTGACGGCGCGTAGGCGGCCGCTGGCCTGCTGACGGCTGCGGCGGCGCGCCTCCAACAGCACCAGGGCGCCGGCGGCGACTCCGCCGGCGCTCACGGCGACCACGGGGCGGACCCAGTTGCGCGGGTCGCGCAGCGCCCGCAGCTCGCTCTCGGACAATTCTTCGGCCCACTCGGCGAGCTCCTCTGCCGCTGCCTGGGTGACGGCGGAGAGCGTGTCCTCGAAGCGTCCGGCCAGCCGCTCGGGCGGCTCGATCGGGCGCAGCGCGTCGCCGAGCAGGCGCTCGACGTCCCAGCCGCCGGTCAGGTTCTGGCTCGCTTCACTCATCGCTCATCTCCTCCTGAAGCTGTTTGATCGCGCGATGGATCAGGACCTTGGTGGCGCCGTCGCTGCGTCCCAGCGCGCGGGCGATCTCGCGGTTGTCCATACCCAGCGCGAAGCGCATGATCAGCGCGTCGCGGCGGTCGTCGGGAAGATGGTCGAGCTTGTCGATCACCTGCCGCAGCTCCTCGCGGCCCTCGGCGATCGCCTCGGTCCCGTGCCGGGCGGCGATCGGATCGGCGTTCTCCAGCGGCGTCTGCGGCCGCCGCGAGCGGTCGCGGTAGTAGTTGAGCGCCAGGTTGTGGGCGATGCGGATCAGCCACGGGCGCAGCGGCCGCCCGTCGGACTCGCGCCGCGCCCGGTCGAAGTGGCGGTAGGCCTGCAGGAAGGCCTGCTCGGTGAGGTCCTCGGCGTCGTGCTGGTTGCCGACCCGGTAGTAGGCGTAGGAGTAGACGTCGCGCAGGTGGTCGCGGTAGAGGTCTTCGAAGGCGCGGTCGAGCTCCGCCTTGGCGGCCGGGTCGAGGCTCGCCGGCTCGACGTTCTCCTGATCGCTCACCCGGCAAGCCTAGAACCCCCTGGTCGCCGCCGCTCAGGCGCAGCCCGCCTCGCTCGCTCGACCTGGCGCAGTCCCGTAACCCAGGCGTCGGTGTCGATCTCGCCGCGGATCAGCGCCGCGAGGCCCTGGAGCGCCTCGGCCTGGCCCCCGGCCTCGGAGATCGCCTCGACCAGCAGCGGCACCGTGTCGAGCCCCTCCGAAGCCTGGCCGATCAGACCCGGAATCTCTGCCGCCGGCGTCCCCTCACCGAGCAGCTCGCCGGCGCGCCGGTTGCGGCCGGAGGGCGCCAGCACGGTTGCGGTCAGGTCGCCGACCCCGGCCAGGCCGGAGAACGTCTCCAGCTCGGCCCCGCGTGAGATCGCATGCTCGATGCACTCGCGCCAGACCTGGGCCGCCGCGATTCCCGCCGCGTTGAGACCGTGCCGCTCGCAGGCCGCAGCGGCAAGCGCGGCGGCGTTCTTCGCCGCACCGGCCATCTCGACCCCGCAAACGTCGCCGCTGCGCTCGCAGACCAGTCCGGCGCGGTCGAAGACCTCGCCGAGCTGCGTGCGCAGGTCGGGGTCGCCGGAGCCGAGCACCAGCGCCGCCGAGCCGGAGACCGCCTCGCGCGCGTGAGCGGGGCCGCCGAGGCAGGCGACCGCGCG
The DNA here is from genome assembly GCA_963703235.1 of uncultured Solirubrobacterales bacterium. Classification (GTDB taxonomy): domain Bacteria; phylum Actinomycetota; class Thermoleophilia; order Solirubrobacterales; family 70-9; genus VRUE01. The sequence goes on from OY969802.1 coordinate 1,407,471, forward strand.
GGCGCGAACGCGGGCGCCGACGTACTCGGCAGGGAGCTGCCCCCGCGGTGGGATCAGTCCCTTGGTCAGCAGCAGGACCGAGCAGCGGTCGCTGACCCGGTCGGCGATCGCGCCCACCGCTTGGGGCAACGAACCCGAGGGGATCGCCAGGCAGACCAGATCGAGGCCGGCCAGCTCGATCTCGGAAGCCGGGCGGACGTGAAGCGACTCGGGCAGCGGCACCCCCTCCAGATAGCGACGGTTCTCCCCCGTCTCCGACATCTCGGTCGCCTGCGCCGAGGTGCGGGTGCCGAGCTGGACGTCGAGCCCGCCGCGGGCCAGCAACACGGCGACCGCGGTGCCCCAGCTGCCAGCGCCGATCACCGCCGCCCGGCGCATCGGCGGCAGCCCGCCCATCGCTTCCCACTGCAGCAGGACGCTGGGCCAGATCCGCGCCGTCACGTTCTCGGCCAGCGGTGGCGAGGGCTGCTCGACCCGGGGGAAAGTCACCGCGCGACCGAGCCTCACCTTGACCTTGCGGGGGCGGATGCGCCAGCCACGTCGCACGTGCTCGGTGCCGAAGACCGCAGCGGGCAGCACCGGCGCGCCGGTCCGCAGAGCGAGGTGACCGACGCCGCGCTTCGGGCTCGCCAGAGTGCCGCTGCGGATCCGCGTCCCCTCGGGAAAGATGCAGACGGCGCCGCCGCGCTCGACCACCTGCCGCGCCGTCTCCACCGATTCCTCGTCCGACTCGCCGCGGCAGATCGGGAAGGCGCCGAGGCGCGAGAGCAGCCAAGCTTGCCAGCGGCGCTCGAACAGCTCCACCTTGGCCACGTAGTTCAGCGGCCGCCGCCACGGCAGGGCGCCGCCGATCGCGAAGGGATCGAGGAAGCTGCGGTGATTGGAGGCGACGATCAGGCCGCCGCTGAGTCGGCCGTTTTCGCGCCCCTCCCGCACGTAGCGGAAGTAGACGAGGAAGAACGGTGTCATCAGCACCCGCGCCACCAGGTACATCGGCCAGTTGACGCCGTGGCGGCGCGTGTAGGCGTGGTAGCGCGCGAGACGCGACTGGTCCATGAACAGCGCTACACAGGCCACCGGCGAGGGTTACGGATCGCGGCGGCGGCCCAGACAGCGCAAGATCGGCCGCGAGCTCAGCCGCGAGGAGAAATCGGCATGGGACCGGTGAACCCGGTCCCATGCGCCCCCTATTCCTCTGTACCGATTGTTATGCCAGTGGGGCTACCTTCGAGGTTCGTGCCCTTCAGGGCGATCTCTGCGCGGAAAGTCCAGGACAGGATTTCTGCGCCGCAGATCAGCGCCGGTCCGGATGTCCTTTTCGACAGGACGTTTTGGATTTCCATATCGGCTGTGACCCAATCTTTCGGTGTGGTTTCTTCGGCCGGTTTGTTTGTCAACTCGACCGTGCCCAAACCGGTCTGTTCGCCGTAGTGCCATGTGCATAAAGAGATCGCCGATGTGTGATTCGTGTGGCTGGAGTAGAAATGCATCTCGATTGCTTTGCCAGCGGGGCAAACAAGATCCGTGGTAGCTGTATAGGTGTGTTGGGATTCGGCTTTGTTCGCTGTGAGGTGAAGTAAATAGTTACAGCCATTCATTGTGATTGTCGGGATGCCGAGATTGTTTGTCTCACAGCTGCTGCTGATTTCCGGCGTCAATGCAATCGATGTATCGCCCAAGTTTGCTTCCCCGTGATAGCCGCTTGTTTGGCAGTTGAATGTCCTGGCGGCGGTTTCCAGCACAAACGTTTTGATTTTTGTCGTAGTGTGTGTATGTGTTTCTTTTTCTGTGAATGTGTGTGTGATTTCCGCTCCCAGCTCATCTTTGCCTTCGAGTGTCACTGGGCTCGATTCGGCTTTGAGCTCGGCGTCGAATTCCGCGTTCGCGAGTGGCGCCGTCATAGCGCTCACCAAAACGACGATCACCAAGGCAAGGCCATGGCCTTTGAGGTTGTGAATCATCTCTTCCCCTTCGTTTGCCTGCGCGCTGAGAACGTGCCCAGCACCGGAAGGGAGAATGATCTAATAAAATTGATAACCCCGGTGCCCTCCGCTAGGCCCACGCCCGTTCGACCAGCTCCTGCAGTTCCTCGCGGGTGGGTGGTTCGGGCGTGAATGCGAGCTCCGGGCGGGCGAGCACCGACTCGATGGCCCGGTCCAGCTTAGAGCGGTCCGCTCCAGCCTCGCCCAGGCCGGGTGGGTCGCCTCCCAAGTCAAGGATGCGGGGTTCGATTTCGCTCGGATCGGTTCCCAGGGCTGCGGCGAGTTGCTCGATCTCCTCCGGGGCGCGGGGGGCCATGAAGGCCATCGCGCGGGGGAGGATCGCGGCGTTGGTCTCGGCGTGGGGCGAGCCGCAGACCCGCACCAGCGTCTGGCAGACGACGTGGTGGATTGCGAAGGCGCCGGAGTCGATCGCGTAGCCGCAGAGGATCGCGCCTTGGGCGAGCGCGGAGCGGTCGCGCTCGGCCGGCTCCTGGTCGAGCGAGGCGGCGATCAGCCCGGCGCCACGCAGCGCCGTCATCCGCGAGACCGGGTTGGCGAAGGGCGTGTAGAGGGAGTCGGCGCCGTGGGCGAGGGCGTTCATGGCGCTGGCGCGGAGCATCCGCTCGGCTCGGCCGGTCATCGCCTCGGGATCGGCGACGACCAGCTCGGGCCGCACCATCGCTTGGACCCGCGCCTCGGCGCCGGCGGGCAGGCGGTGGATGCCGGTCATCTCGGCGCCGGAGAGCGTCGTCGGGATCGCCGCGACCCGGGCTCCGCTCACCGAGGCGATCGCCTTCGCGGTGTCGACGACCCGTCCGCCGCCGAGGGCGACGAGCTGCCGGGAGCCGACCCGGTCGAGAAGGCCCGCCGCCAGCTCGGGCACCTGACCCGGCGCAACCGCGTGCGTCGCCCTGGCGGCCGCCTCCAGCTCGGGCGCGCCGAGCAGGGCGCGGGGCGTGGTCAGCAGCTCGAAGCCGTCGAAGCCGTGCTCGCGCAACAGCTGCGGCGCCTGCTCGACCGCGCCCGTGCGGAAGACGACGACCCGTCCGGCGTCGCGCCAGACGAAGCTTTCGCTCACTCGGTGCGGACCGCGCGCGGGTTGACGACGGGCCGCAGGTTCGGCTCGACCTCGGAGCGCAGGTGCTCGAAGTCGGGCGGCAGCGAGAGCTTCTCGCCCAGGTGCTCGAGCGGCTCGTCGACGGTGAAGCCCGGCCCCAGGGTGGCGATCTCGAAAAGGACGCCGCTCGGCTCGCGGAAGTAGATCGAGCGGAAGTAGAAGCGGTCGATCGTCGGCGTCGGCTGCGCCCCGGCCGAGATCGCCCGCTCGCGCCACTGCTCGTGATCCTCGATCGTCGAGGCCCAGGCGACGTGGTGGACGCTGCCGGCGCCCTGCAGCGAGCGCTCCTCGGGCGGATCGTCGTAGGCGTAGAGGCCGCCCCGCTTCCCGCCGCGCGCTTCCCAGCCGGGATCGGCGGGCTCGAACTCGAGCGCTTCCAGCAGGCGGCTGCTCGCCTCCGGAGCGCCGCTGTAGGCGCAGACGGCGTGGAAGCCCTGCAGCGCGAGCTCGGCCGGGACCTCGGGGTGGTCGGCGATCAACGGCTCGTCGTCGACGTCGGCGACCAGCAGCTCGTGCTCGAGGCCCTCGGGGTCGGAGAAACGGAGGGCGTCGCCGACCCGTTCGGGATCGCGCCCGTGGGCGGCCAGGCGCTCGGTCCAGAAATCGAGCGACTGCAGCGAGCCGACCCGCCAGACGATCCGGTGCACGTCGCCGGCGCCGGCACGTCCGGACGGCACGCCCGGGAACTCGAAGAAGGTCAGGTCGGAGCCGGCGCTTCCCTGCTCGTCGGCGAAAAAGAGGTGGTAGACGGTCGGGTTGTCCTGGTTGACCGTTTTCTTGACCAAACGGAGGCCGAGCACCCCAGCGTAGAAGTCGACGTTCTTCTGCGCGTCGGCGGTGATCGCCGTGATGTGGTGGATTCCCTCCAGCTTCACCACCGTCACGTATAGCATCCTATGTCGATGAGCCGCGCACGACGACGCACGGTCAAGGCCCTGGTGGTGCTCGGCTCGGTCTTCGCCTTCCTCAGCGTCTTCGCGATCTGGACCGAGCGCCAGGCGCTCAATACCGACGACTGGGTCGAGACCAGCGACCGGCTGATCGCCGACGCGAAGATCCGCGCCGCGGTCAGCGACTACCTGGTCGACCAGCTCTACACGAACGTCGACGTCGAGGGCGAACTGAGCAGGATCCTCCCGGGCGAAACCAAGAACCTGGCCGGCCCGGTCTCGGGAGGACTGCGGCAGGTGGCCGGGAACGGCGCCGAAGAGGTGCTGAAGACGACCACCGCTCAGGACCTCTGGGCGGACGCCAACCGGGCCGCGCACGAACAGCTGCTGGCCGTCCTCGAAAACAAGAAAGAGGCGGTCGAAACCGAAGGCGGGGACGTCACCCTCAACCTCGGCGGCCTGGTCACCAACCTCGCGGACCAGGTCGGGATCGGAGCGCAGCTGGCGGAGAAACTGCCTCCGGACGCGGGCCAGGTGACGATCCTGCGCTCCGATGAGCTGAAGACCGCGCAGGACGTCGCGGTGGCGATCAAAGGGCTGGCGATCGTCCTCTCCCTGCTCACCTTCCTCTGCCTCGGCCTGGCGATCTACCTGACCAAGGGCGGGCGCTGGGTGACCGTGCTCTTCTGCGGCATCGGCCTGATCGCCGCCGGCTTCGCGGTGATCGTCGTCCGCCAGATCGCCGGCGGCATCGTCGTCGACCAGCTGGTGGTGGACGAGAGCGTCAAGCCGGCGGCGGAATCCGCCTGGTCGATCTCGACCTCGCTGATGACCAGCATCGCGACGACGGTGATCGTGGTCGGGGTTCTCTTCGGCGTCGCTGGCTGGCTGGCGTCGCCGAGCGCGCCGGCCCAAGCCACCCGCCGGGCGATGGCGCCGGTCCTGCGCGACTACGCGGCCTGGGTCTACGCCGCGCTGGCGATCGTCGTCGGCTTCTACTTCCTCTCGGCGCCGACCCAGAACCTGCGCTCCTTCCTCACCGCGCTGGCGATCGCCGGCCTCGCCGCATTCGGCATCCACGAGCTGCGCAAGCAGTCCGAGGAGGAGAACCCCGACGCCCAGCTCGGCGACGTCTTCGGCGGCGCCAGAGAGCGCGTCGCGGGGGCGGTCAAGAGCGCCAACATCGGCGAGCGGGCGTCGAAGCTGCGCCTGCCCGAGGTGCGCATGCCGGGTGGGGGCGACCGCGGCGCCGAGCCGGCGGTGGACGACGAGGAGGCTCGCCTGCGTCGCCTCGAACGGCTGGCCGAGCTGCACGAGAAGGGCGTGCTCAGCGACGAGGAGCTGGCCGCCGAGAAGGCGCGCGTGCTGGCCAGCGGCCGCGACGCGTGAGAGAGCCCGCCTCCGGAATCGAACCGGAAACCTCCTGGTTACAAATCAGGTGCTCTGCCGATTGAGCTAGGCGGGCGCTCGACCGAATATAGAGGGCATGAGCGACGGCGTGGGAATCGACTCGGTGACGTACCGGTATCTGCAGCCGGGCGAAGGACGCGTGCTCAGCGAGGCGATCCGGGTCGCCTACGGAGACACCTACGACGCTCGCTGGGTCTACGACCCCGACGAGGTCTCGGCCCGCCTGCAGGCGGGGACCTACGTCTCCTGCGTGGCGGAGACGGGGGCCGGCGAGCTCCTCTGCCACGAGGGCATGAGCCTCGCCGCGTCGGGCGACGCGGTCGCCCACTCCGGCCAGGCGGTGACGATGCCGGCGGCCCGCGGCCAGCACCTCTTCACTCGCACCAAGCGCCACCTGATGGACGGTGCGCGCGAGCGCGGCCTGGCGGGGATGTACAGCGAGGCCACCGCGGCGCACCCCTACAGCCAGCGGGCAAACCTCGAGCTGGGCGCGCACGAGACCGGCTTCCTGCTCGGTTGGATTCCCGCCAGCGTCGCCAACGACGCGGCGGCCGAGCGGCGACCGAGGCGCCAATCGGCGGCGATCTTCTACACCAAGTTGAACGACGGCCAGGAGCGCGAGGTCTACGCGCCGCCGCGGCACCGCGAGATCGTCGGCCGCACGATCGAGCTCTGCGAGCTGCGCGGGAAGCTCGCCGAGCCAGCGGCCGGGGCCGAGCCAGCGGAGCGCACCGAGCTGCAGGTCGAGGTCGATACCGACCACAACCTGGCCCTGATCACCGTCGTCATCCCCGGCTCCGACCTGGAGACCGCGATCTCCGCCGAGCGCCACCACCTCTTCCATACGAAGAACCTCGACGCGATCTACGTCGACATGCCCCTCGACAACCCGTCCACGTTGCTCCTAGCGGACCACCTCGAGCGCCTCGGCGTCTCCTACGCCGGCATCTTCCCCAACCGCCACGCCAACGGCGACGTCCTCCGCCTCCAGTCCCTCCACCGCGCCCGCATCGCCCCCGACGACATCGCCGTAGCCTCAGACCACGGCCGCGAACTGCTCGACTATGTGCTGGCGGACCTTTTCGATTGAAATAGCTCTTGCTGCCAGGCAGTGGCTGGCGTGCCCTCGACTCGCTGGCGAAGCGTCTCTTGAACCCGTTCTATGACTTCGGGAAGCGCCTTTCGGACTTCGAAGTCCCAGATGCGTAGCACGCTCCACCCAGCTCGCGACAGCTCACTGTCCACGCGCTGGTCGCGAGCAACGTTCGCAGAAATCTTTTCGTCCCAGTACGCCCCCGACCTCCCTGGCCTATGGCGAGAGGGATGTCCATGCCAGAAAGCGCCGTCCACAAAAACAGCAACTCGAAGAGCCGGCCAAGCCAGGTCCGGAGTTCCAGGGACTCGCTTGTAATGCGTTCTCCAGCCCCTGAGGCCTGCCGCATGCAGGCCGCGCCGTAGCTCTATCTCTGGCTTCGTATGCTTTCCCTTTACAGCGGCCATGATGCGGCGGCGTTGCTCGGGGGTGCGCGTATCGGCCACGAGGTTCGATCCTATCTCGCCCCCGATTCGATGTCCGAGCCAAGCACTAGCTTTACGGAAATGCCGACCGCCTCCAGGTCCAGCGGGGCTGGCCGACAGCCTTTTAATTTGCGGCCCCTTGCAGTCGATTTATTTGCCGGAGCAGGCGGGCTTTCGCTTGGGCTCGAGCAGGCCGGCTTCGATGTCGTCGCTGCCGTCGAGTACGACCCCGTGCATGCTGCCACTCACGAGTTCAATTTCCCCTGCACCAAAGTCCTTTGCGCCGACATCGCCGCGCCGTTGAGCACCACGGACCTACTTCATGCTGCAAAAGCAGGCTTCATTGGACATGGACGGGATCTGGCCGAATGGGATGGAGAGCTGGACCTCGTCGCCGGCGGCCCGCCATGCCAAGGTTTCTCGTCTATAGGAAAGCGGCTGATAGACGATGCTCGCAATCAGCTCGTTTTTCATTTTTTCAGAATTATCTCCGAGCTACGCCCACGTTATTTCGTTATGGAGAATGTTCCCGGCATAGTCAAAGGTGGTCACGCCGATATTCTGATGCAGTTAATTGACGAATTTGAAGGGGTCGGTTATCTGTTTCCAGAGAAGCAGAAATATCAGATTTTGAATGCTGCCGATTTTGGCGTTCCGCAAGAGAGGCTCCGACTATTCCTGGTAGGTACGCGGGAGGATCAGAAAACTATCGCGAGCGCCCCCGAACCCACGGTCCAGGCAGTCCCCAAGCGATCCCTGGATTGCACACCTCGGGTTGATACCAATCTACCTGTAGGTCCGACTGTTTGGGACGCGATAGGTGACCTTCCTAACTCTTCTCGCTTTTCTTCTCTATTTACTTCGGACGAGGTCCTTCTATCCCAACAAACTATGCAGACAATGGATTCCAAGTCGGGTTTCTATGCGAGGTTGATGCGAGGCCTCGCTCGGGAGCAAAGCGATCTTTCATATCCACGAGCATGGAATCCTGCACTGCTCACCGGTGCGATGCGAACCGCGCATACCGATAAGTCGATCCGTCGGTTTAGGGCAACTAAACCTGGGGATACCGAGCCTATAAGCCGGTTTTACAGACTCGATCCAAACGGGCTATGCAATACGCTGCGGGCCGGTAGCGGAAGCGAGCGAGGTGCGTTTACTTCGCCCCGGCCACTCCATCCCTTCCTACCGAGGGTCCTATCTAACCGCGAGGCGGCCAGACTTCACTCCTTTCCGGATTGGTTTCGAGTTCATGTCACGAAGTGGCATGGCTTTAGACAGATAGGTAATGCCGTTGCACCGCTTGTAGGAAGAGCTGTCGGCCGTCAGATCGTCGAAGCCCTAAACCTCACTCCCTCACTGCCGGCCCACGCACTCGACCTTGGCGATAAGTGTTTGCTGCAATTCACGATGCAGGCAGCTACCGCACACTTTGGCGTTGACAGCGATGCCATTCCTCCACCCAGAACCCGAAGAGCACATCGCCAATTGCCGGAGCCAGCTAAGCGCAATCGAAGGACCGCAGCTCAGCCCTCGAGCAAACGGCCACGTGCGTCCGCTGCTGTGTTCGCTAGCAAGTAGTCTCAGCCTATCCCCGGAACAGGCGGGTCAAGGCGGTACAGACCCTCGCTTACTTTTGTCAGAGGCGAGATCCTTTTATCGAACTCGACGATCCAAATAAGGCCGCCAGTCAGTGCCTTTACCCCCATGGGGAGCACATCTGCCCCTCCTGACGTTTCCACAACCCGTTTCGCGCCGCGTTCTATCTGATCTTCATCGAGTACCTCGCGTGGCCCCTTCATCTCGCAGCTGATAAGGAACTTATTCTCATCTATCGAAGTCGCCAAGTAAATGGCGTCCACCTCCGCCTGTCCCAGCTCGACGTTGGACTGGAGGAGCTCCAGTCCTATGAGCTCGATCGGGCTATTCAGTGCAAGGTGCGTATGCACAACACCGAGGTTGGTCACGACATGCGTGAGCCAGGTCTCGTGGGGACGCCCGAAAGTGCGAGACGCCGGCGGCAAGCTAAGGCTCTGAACCCGATGTGGATTCGCAAGTAGCGAAGGGTCCGGATCGGTAGTCAGAAAAGCGGTTTCCTGTCCCGGGGGGAGACGGACAAAGCGAAAGCAACGACCCTCCCCTGGGTCCTGACGCGCAGTCCAACCCTCAGCCACAACCGCCGCCGGGAACGCGCTGTTCCGGTTTGGGCTGCGAACGATGTCCTTCATGAAGTTCGCTGGGTTCCGGGTTGAGAGTCCTCCTTCTGCCTCGCGAATGGCGGCGGATACTTGCTCCAGGGTCACGATCTCGTCGCTGAGGGTGTCAGTCCCCGGGTCATAGCGCTGAAAAAACAACCGCTCGATTATTGGTGTCTTTTCGCTCGTCATACGGGTGGCCTTAGCTCTTGGGAACGGCTCTCGGAGCTGAAATTAAGCCGGAACCTCGCGAGAGGCCAGGTGCGCGGCGACCTTGCGCTTGACGCGCTGGAGGGCGTTGTCGACGGTCTTGGTGTCGCACTCGAGGCGCTCGGCGGTGGCCTCGTAGGAGTGGCCGTCGAGGTAGAGGGAGAGGACGCTGCTCTCCAGGTCCGAGAGGACGCCGGTGGTGCCGGAGAGGCAGGAGACGAGGCTCTCCAGCTCTTCGCTGGCGATCACCTGGTTGACCGGGTCGGCGACGCTGGGGCCGGGCAGGATCTCGTCGAGGGTCGTGTCGGAGTCGCCGGCGGCGGCCGGGGTCTGGCTGAAGGAGACGTACTGGTTGAGGGGGGTGTGCTTGTTGCGGGTCGCGGTCTTGACCGCGGTGATGATCTGGCGGGTGATGCAGAGCTCGGCGAAGCTGCGGAAGCTCGACTCGCGGTCGCTGCGGTAGTCGCGGACGGCCTTGTAGAGGCCGAGCAGGCCTTCCTGGATCAGATCGTCGCTCTCTCCTCCGAGCAGGAAGTAGGAAGAGGCCTTGAGGCGGACGAAGCCGCGGTAGCGACGGACGATCGCGTCGTAGGCGTCGGTGCGGCCATCCTTGGCGAGGGCAACCAGATAGTGATCATCAAGCTCAGGTTGAGAGTTAGGTTCAGCCCGGGTGGAGCCGTTCAGGCGGCCCGTCGGGAGACGAAATTCCTGCGTAGGCGTAGATAGAGCCACAGATCCTTCTCCTTGTGAGAACGAAGGGTCGTGGCGCCGCTTACCTCCCCCGAGGCGCCCTTATTGGACTGGATCACCTCAGACTCAAGCTGAGGTTAACCCTTTATGGCGCGGTAGTCTTACCTCCCGGCAGAGTTCTGTCAACCCCCCAGCGCGAATTGCTGCAACTGCCGTTGCAGCCGATAGCGCTTTTGCCTGGGGCTCAGAGGCGCTGTCGAAGCGCCTCTGAGAGCAGAGCAGCAGCGGCCGCGGAGACGTTGAGCGAGTCGATTTTGCCGCGACGGGGGAGCGCCATGAAGCCGTCGCAAGCCGAGGCGACTCGGGGTCGGATGCCTTTCCCCTCTCCCCCGAGGACGAGCACCGTCGAGCCAACTAGGTGAATGTCCCACGGAGCCTTCTCGGCCTCGGCGTCGGCGCCCCAGATCCAGAATTCGGCTGCACGGGCGTCGCCGAGCCAGTCGGCGAGGTTGCGCACGCGGGCGATCTCGAGGTGCTCGACCGCCCCGGCCGAGGCCTTGCAGGCGACGGCGGTGACCTCGGCCGAGCGGCGCTCGGGGATCACGAGTCCGGCGGTGCCGGCGAACTCGGCCGACCGGGCCACGGCGCCTAGATTGCGCGGGTCCTGAACCTGGTCGAGGGCGACGAGGAGCGCGCCGTCGCGCCGCAGCAGCGCATTCGCATCGGCATAGGGATACGGATCGACCTCGGCAACCACGCCCTGGTGATCCGGCGATCCGCACAACCGCTCCAGCTCTTCATTGGAGGTATCCGGCGATCTCCAGACCCGCCGCACATTCCGCTTCCCCCGTTCCGCCTCTGCGACGGGGCGCTTTCCGTAGATCAGATTCACGGCCGAGGACCCCGATACGCGCCGGTCACGCGCGCTCTCGAGGCACCAGCTTGGCGCCGTCAGCCCCGTCGCGAACATCCCAGCCGAGCTCGGCCAAGCGGTCGCGGATCTCGTCGGCGCGGGCGAAGTCCTTGTCGGCACGGGCCCGCTCGCGCTCCGCCAGCAGGTCCTCGGCCTCGACGTCCCCACCCGCCTCGACCTCGGCCAGGGAATCGAGCCCAACGACGGCCAGCATCTCCCGCAGCGCCTCGGGCGCGCCCGGAAGCTCGCGCCGGTTCGCCTCGGCGACCAACTCGAAGGCCTCGGCCATGGCGCGCGGCGTGTTGAAGTCGTCGGCGAGGGCATCGAGGAAGCCGCCGAGACGGGCGGCGACGAACTCGTCCTCGCCGACCCCGTCCTCGCCCATCACGGGGCCTCCCGCCGCCGGTACCCCGTGCTCGCGGAAGAAGTTCCGCAGCCGCTCGACGCGTGCCCGCGCCTGCTCCATCTGCTCGGGCCCGAAGGCGAGCGGCTGACGGTAGTGGCCGGAGATCAGGTAGTCGACGACGGCCTCGCGCCCGTAGCGGTCGAGCGCCTCGGAGAGCTGGAAGATGTTGCCCTCCGACTTCGACATCTTCTCGGCGTCGGTCTCGACCATGCCGTTGTGCATCCAGGCACGGGCGAAGGGTCGCCCCGCCCCCTCGGACTGGGCGATCTCGTTCTCGTGATGGGGGAAGACGAGATCGGAGCCGCCGCCGTGGATCGCGAACGAGGAGCCCAGCTCGGCCTCCGCCATCGCCGAGCACTCGATGTGCCAGCCGGGGCGCCCGGGGCCCCACGGCGACTCCCAAGAGGTGTCCTCGGTTTCTTTGTGCGCCTTCCAGAGCGCGAAGTCGAGCGGGTCCTCCTTGAGCGTGACCGAGCCTGCCTCCTCCCCCTGGTCCATGTCCTCCGTCCGCCGGTTGGAAAGCTTCCCGTAGCCACCGAAGCTGCGCACCCGGTAGTAGACGTCGCCGCCTGCCTCATAAGCGTGCCCGGCCTCGATCAGGTCGGAGATCAGCGCGACGATCGGCTCGATCGACTCGGTCGCCAACGGCTCCGCGTCCGGCCGCCCCAGCCCCAGCCTGTCGGTGTCCTCGAAATAAGCCCGAGCCATCTCCTCCGCAAACGCAGTCGAAGACTCCCCAACCTTCCAAGCCGCGTCATAGATCTTGTCGTTGATGTCAGTGACGTTGACGACGAGCTTCGCGCGATATCCCTCAGACTTCAGGAAACGGGCGAGGAGGGAGAAAACGACGAACGGCCGCGCATTCCCGATGTGGATCCGGCTGTAGACGGTCGGCCCACAGGCATAGATCCCGACCTCCTGATCAGGGCCGAGCGTCCGCAGCTCACCCGTCAGCGTGTCCTTGATCCGCACCTCTCGCATCGGCGAGATGGTAAGCGGCAACCGGAAGCAACGACATCGTCGGTGCCAGTCAGCTGACGGCGCAAAGGGCTCGGCGTGTCCCGTCGTTCCAGTGTAGGTGCGGCGGGCTGACCGACCGCAGAGGGAGCGTCGGGGTGTCCTGCCGAGCGGCGGCGGTCTCTTTTTCGCACGTGTCCTCAGCGAGAGGCAGCGCACTTAGAGGCGAAAAAGGCAGCGCTCGGCAGGACACCCCGACGCTCCCCCACGCTCGAATCAGAACGTCCTGTATCCAGCCCCGGACGCCGTTGCCTCGCGCTGCGCCCAATCAGGCGCCGTCTCATCGGCCGCCGCCAGCACCTCGCGCCGCGCCCGCTTGGCGCTCGCCTTGATCTCGTCCTCGGCCGACCGGCGCAGTCGCTCTTCGCGCTGCTCGGCCTGCTTGCGGATCCGCTCGGACTCCGCCCGCAGCTGCTCCTCGGCGCGCGTTCGCGCCTTCTCCTCGGCCTCTCCTTCGACCTTGGCGACGAGCTGCTGGACCCGCTCCTCGGCCTCGCGGCGCACGTCCCGGGTCCCCTGCAGGACGCGATCCTCGATCTCGGCCTCGAGCCGGATCGCGACCTCGCGCACCTCCTCCGCCGCCGCTTCGGCGTCGGCCGCCCGTTGCTCGGCGGCGGCGACGCGCCGATCCGCTTCTTCCTGCGCTTTTTTCAAGACCTCGCCGACCCGCCGCGACGCCTCCGCTGCGACCTGCTCGGCCCTCTGCGCCTGCGCCTTCTCGGCTTCCGCCTTGGCGGCGGCGAACTGCCCAGTGAAGGCCTCGCGGTCGGCCTCGGCTCGCTGCCGTGCCTGCTCGTAGGCCTGCTCGGAGCGATCGCGAGCGGCCTCCGCGCGCGCGGCGCGCTCCTCGGCCTCTTGCCGAAGCCGGCGCTCGGCAGCGATCCGCTCCCGCCCTTCCTCGCCGATCTTGCGCAGCGTCTCCATCGCCCGCTGCTTCACCTCGGCGCGCGTTCGCTCGGTCCCCGCCTCCGCCTTGGCGGCCTCCGCTTCGGCCGCGGCGACGCGCTCCTCGGCGACCCGGACCCACTCCAGCGCCTGCTTGGCGATGCCGTGCATCTCCTCGGTTGCGGCACCGACTGGCGTCAACTTGACTGCGGGCTCACCCATGTCGCCGGAACCTACTACGGGCCGCGGAGGGCTCGCTACCCCCGCCGCCGGCGCAAAGGCCGCAATTTGCGCGGACCCCGTCTATGCGGACTTCGGGGCGACGCCTTCGCGCAGGACACGCTTGAGGACCTTGCCGGTCGCGTTGCGCGGCAGCTCCTTGACGAACTCGATTTCGCGCGGCGCCTTGTAGGAGGCGAGGTTGGCCTTGATGTGGGCCTTCAGGTCTTCTTCGGAGACCTCGGACTCGGCGACCGCGACGACGAAGGCCATCAGTCGCTGCCCGTACTCCTCGTCCTCGACGCCGATCACCGCCGCCTCGACCACCGCCTCGTGGTCGGCCAGCAGATCCTCGACCTCGCGCGGGAAGACGTTCTCGCCGCCGGAGACGATCATCTCGTCGTCGCGACCGTCGATGAAGAGACGGCCGGCGGGATCGACGTGGCCGACGTCGCCGCTGCAAAGCAGGCCGTCGATCGCTTCTTTGCCGCCGCCACCGGTGTAGCCCTCGAAGGACATCTCGTTGCCGACGAAGATCCGCCCCACCTCGCCCCGCGGCACCTCGTGCCCGGCATCGTCGTAGAGGCGCACGACCGTGCCGCGCGGCGGTTGGCCCGCGGTCCCCGGCGCCGCCCGCAGGTCCTCGGGGGTGGCGACGGTCGCGTAGGCGACCTCGGTCGAGCCGTAGAGGTTGTAGACAGTGTCGCCGAAGCGGTCCATCCACTCGATCGCCAGCTCCCCCGGCAGGGCCGAGCCGGAAAGCGAGGCGATCCGCAGCGAGGAGAGGTCGTACTTGTCGAGCGTCTCGTCCGGCAGCTGCAGGATGCGCTGGACCATCACCGGCACCGCACCCAGCACCTGGGCGCGGTGCTGCTGCACCGCCTGCAAGGTCCCCTCCGGGTCGAAGCGGCGCCGCAGCACCAGCGTCGAGGCGGTGGGCAGGCTCATGATGAAGTGAAAGAAGCCCCAGGAGTGGAAGAGGGGCGCCGCGACCATCATCGTCTCGCGGCTGCGGAAGGGGATCCTGTCGATCAGCGCCGCCAGCGCGAAGAGGCCGTCGGGGCTCGAGCGCTGAGCGCCCTTCGGCGTCCCGGTCGTGCCCGAGGTGAGGATCACGAAGCGCGGTTTGTCGGGCGGCGGCTTCAGGTTCGACTCGTCGTTGGCGGCGATCAGCGAGTCGAGCGTGCGCGCGTCGGTGTCGTCGTCGGCCCAGGCGACGATCCGCTCGACGCTCTCATCGACGCCGTCGAGCAGGGCGGCGAACTCCTCGTCGTAGACGAGCGCCTTTGGGCCCTCGCGCCGCATCACCTCGGTCAGCTGAGGGCCAGCGAACATCGTGTTCAAGTAGAGGGCGCTGGCGCCGAGCTTGGCACTGGCGAGGGTCGCCTCGATGAAGCCGCGATGGTTGCGGCACATGATCCCGACCCCGTCGCCGTAGCCGATCCCAAGCTTGGCGAGACCGTGGGCGAGGGCGTTGGAGCGGCGATTGAGCCGCTCGAAGCTGAGCGAGCCGCGCTCGTCGATCAGCGCCGTCTCATGCGGATAGTGGATCGAGGCGGTCGTGATGCCGAGGGCGGGCGAGGCGCCCCAGCGCAGGAAAGCGGAGACGACCTTCACCGACTTGTCGGGGCGGTGCAGGCCGAGGACGCCGGCCTCGTGCAGCACCCTGAGCTCGAACGCTTTGTCGGCAACCGCTTGGCGGGCGCTCGACGCTATGGAATCGGTCTTTCCCATCGGAGCGGGAAGCCTACGTCCTAATCGCTCTCGATCAAAGCGACCGCCATGCAGGCGATTCCCTCGCCGCGCCCGACCCAACCCATGCCCTCGTTGCTGGTCGCCTTGACGCTGACGCGGGCCGAGGTCGCGGCGGCGATCGTGCGCTCCATCTCGGCCCGGTGGGGAGACAAACGCGGCTGCTCGCAGACAAGGGTGGCGTCGATGTTGACGATGCGACCGCCGATCGTGCCGACGACCGTGCGCAACAGGTCGATCGAGTCGGCGTCGCGCCAGCGCTCCTCGTCATCCGGGAAGAGAGCGCCGATGTCACCGCCCCCGGCGGCACCGAGCAGGGCGTCGATCACCGCATGGGTGAGGACGTCGGCATCGGAGTGCCCGTCGAGGCCCCGCTCGTGCTCGATTTCGACACCGCCGAGGATCAGCGGCCGCCCCTCGGCGAAACGGTGGCTGTCGTAACCGATACCTACCGGGCTCATCGCCTTGGATTCTCGCCGACCGCGGCGCCGAGTGGCGCCAGGCGCCGCTGCCGCGCCTCGAATACGCAGATGTCCTCCACCCCGAGGTCGCCGAGGAACTCCAGCGCGCGGTCGTAGCCGAAGCCGACGTCCTGCGGCCGGTGGGCATCGGAGGAGAGGGCGAAGGCGGCCCCGGCTTCGACGCACATCTCGGCGAAGGCAGAGGACGGATAGAGCTCCTCGACGGGCTTGCGCAGGCCGGCGGTCGAGACCTCGACCGCAATCCCACTGGCGGCGATCGCTTCGACCGCGGGCTCGTAGAAGACACGCGGGTCGCGCTCGGGCAGTGGCCGGCCGCGTCCCCAAACCTTGACCAGGTCGGGGTGGGCGAGGATGTCGAAGAGGCCGCAGCGGGCGCACTCGGCCAGCGCCTCGAAGTAGCGCCGCCAGACCTCGTCCGGGTCCCCCCTGTCCTCCCAGATGTCCCAGCCCGGGTGGTCGACCGCGGCCTCACCGACGAAGTGGACCGAACCGACCACGTAATCGAAGTCGCGGGCCTCGAGCAGGGTCGCCGTGCGGGCCTCGGCGCCGGGGACGAAGTCGCACTCGATCCCGAGCTTCAGCCCGCCGTCGCGCACGAACTCGCAGTAGGCGTCGAGGTCGTCGACGGCCTGTTCCTCCCAGAAGGGATGGCGCCAGAGGTCAAGCGACTGGCGGAATCGGTAGACGTGCTCGGAGACGCCCAGCTCATCGATCCCGGCCGCGGCTGCCGCCTGCCGGTAACGGTCGACGTTCGCGGCGGTGAAGTAACGCTCCGGTGGCGTCCCGTCCTCGTCGGGCCGCAGATGCAGGTGGTAGTCGGTCAGCACCGCCCCCCACGTTACGGCCCCCGGACGAGCCGTGAGTTGAGCACCCTATGGGTGCATAACTCACGGCTCGTCTCGGTAGGGTCGGTCCATGGTCCACCTGCGGATCGTCATCCCGCCGGATCGGTCCGAGAAGGTCGTCGGCCTGCTCGAAGCGACGCCATCGGCCTGCAACCTCGTGTTCCTGCCAGGCGTCGCCCGGCAACCGGACGGCGACGTCCTCCTCTGCGACGTCGCCCGTGAGGACGCCAGCGTCGTCATCGAGGACCTGAAGGAGCTGGACATCCCAAAGGACGGCTCGATCGCGCTGGAGCAGATCGACTCGCAGCTCTCCGAGGCGGCCGACCGGGCCGAGCGGGCGGCACGCGGAGCGCCGTCGGACGCGGTCGTCTGGGAGGAGGTCGAGGCCCGTACCTCGGAGAGCATCGAGCTGAGCGGCAACTTCCTCGCCTTCATGATCCTCGCCTGCCTGATCGCCTCGGTCGGGATCTTCACCGGCTCGCCGATCCTGATCGTCGGCGCGATGGTGGTCGGCCCCGAGTTCGGCCCGCTGGCCGGGCTCTGCGTGGCGGCCGTCGAGCGACGCCTCGGGGTCGGCCTGCGTTCGCTGGCTGCGCTCACCGTTGGCTTCCCGGTCGGGATCACGGCCGCCTTCCTCTTCACCCTGGCCTGCGTCGCGACCGGGCTGGTCGACTCGAACTTCAAGAGCATCGACAACCCGCTGACGCAGTTCATCGCCGAGCCGGACGAGTTCTCCTTCATCGTCGCCTGCTTCGCCGGCGCGGCCGGCGTCCTCTCCCTGACCTCGTCCAAGTCGGGGGCGTTGGTGGGTGTGCTGATCTCGGTCACGACGATCCCGGCCGCCGCCAACATCGGCGTCGCCGCCGCTCTCGGCAACTGGGAAGACTGGGTTGGGGCGATGGAGCAGCTCAGCCTCAACCTGACCGCGATCGTCCTTGCCGGCGTCGGCACGCTCTATGTGCAGCGCCTGTTCTTCGAGCGGCGCCGCCTGCGCCACCTCGGCGACGAATCGCGGGCCGCCGCCGGCCTGCCCGCCGAGGACGGGCAGGGCAAGGCGAACGGTCGCAGGGCGAAGGCCGGCCGATGATGCGACAGCTCACGATCCTCTTCGCCGCCTTCGCCACCGGCACCGCGGTCGCGGCGGCGTTTGGCGCCACGAGCTTCGGTACCGCACTCGGGGTTGGGCAGCTCTGCTTTGCAGGGGCACTGGTCCTTCTTCTACTTCGATAGGCCGCGAAAACCAAGCAGATCGGGGAATGCAGGAAGACCGGTGAGGGGAGCGCACTTCCGTGCGTGACCCGATCCGGACGACCGAAGACCCCGAGATGCGCCGGTTTGCAGCGGCCTACCTCTCGGCGAGGAGGAGCTCGGCGACCCGTAGGTCGAGCGGCGTCGTCACCTTGAGGTTCTCCGGTGAGCCGGGGTGGATCAGGACGCGGCCACCGGCGGCCTCGACCAGCATTGCCTCGTCGGTGGCCGCCGGGGCGTCGTCCGGATAGGCCGCCAGCGCCTGACGCAGCGCCTCGATCCGGAACACCTGCGGCGTCTGCGCCGCCCATAGACGATCCCGGTCCACCGTCTCTCCGATCGTGAGGTTTGCATTTGGCCCCCCACAGGGGCTCAACGTGAATCTCGTCGGCTCGGCGGTCGGCGGACTCTCCTCACCCCGATGGGGAGAATCCGCCAGCCGCTTGATGGTGTCGACTACCGGAACGGCCGCGATGGCGCCATCGGCCTCGGGATCCGCAACCAACACCCCGACCACGCCCTCGATCAGCTCCGGCGTCACAAGCGGCCGCGCCGCGTCGTGGATCGCGACCAACTCGGTGTCGACCGCCGCCAGCGCGTTGACGACCGACTGGGCGCGGGTGTCGCCGCCGTCGACGACCCCGAGATCGTGGCTGTCGAGGTCGTGGGCGTGACCGGGCGGGCAGGCGATGACGATCGAGCGCACGCTGGGCGTGGCCCGGAAAGCCGCAATCGACCACTCGACCAGCGGCCGCCCGGCCAGCGGCACGAACGCCTTCGGACCGCCGGCCCCGAGCCTCTCCCCGGAACCGGCAGCCGCGATGACGGCGGTGACGGACGCTGCGGCGCTGCTACGCGGTGGCGGCGAAGCGCTCCTCCAGCAGCCCGTCGAGGTAGTCCTCCGCACCTTCCTCGTCTTTGTCGAGCGCGTACATGAACTCCGACGCGAGAATCTTCTTGGCCCGCGTGTACATCTGCTTCTCGCCGGTGGAGAGGCCCTTCTCCATCTCGCGAATCGCCAGGTTGCGGACAACCTCGGCCAGCTCGAACACGTCGCCGGTCTTGATCTTCTCGCGGTTGTACTTGAAGCGCCGGTTCCAGTTCTTCGGCATCTCCGAGACGTCGTCAGTGAGGACGTCTGTGACCTTCTTGATTTCTTCCTCGTCGATGACCCGCCGCAGCCCTGCCTTGCCGGCGTTTTCGCAAGGGACCATCACGGTCAGTTCGTTGTGGAGGATTTTGATCGTCAGGTATTCCCGATTCTCCCCCATCAGCTCACGGGCCTCTTTCTTCATCACCAGGCCTGCTCCGTGATGCGGATAGACGACCTTGTCGCCCTCCTCGAAGTCACAGACGTACTCCACGTCCTGCTCCAGGCCTGCCTCCATTGCCTCCTCTAGCTCGGGAATCTCTTGCTCCTTTCGATTTGTGACAGCGCCAATCGCCATCTTGGTTCAGCTTTGTAGGTACCGGTCGACCAAATCGACCTCCTGCAGCCTGCGCAAGCCCTCGCGGATGTCCTTGACCCTGGTCGGGCCGACTCCGTCGACGGCCTCGAGGTCCTCGTCGGACATGGCGAGAACCTGCTCCAGGCCGCCCAGCTCCTGGACGATCTTCTGGACGACCAGCTTCGGCAGGCGCGGGATCAGGCCCAGGACGCGGTAGCCGCGCGGGGCCACGGGGAAGTCGAGGGTGTTGAGCTTGCGGTCGTAGCCGAGCAGCTCGGCGAGCCGGCCGAAGTCGAGCACGTCCTCGTGCGGCAGGCGGGCCAGCGACTGCAGCACGGTGGCGAGGTTCTGCTCGGAGTCCTCGACCGAGTAGTCGCGGATCAGCGCCGACTTTTCGGCGGCGACGCCGATCATCGTCTCCTCCAGCTGCATCTCGATCAGGCGACCCTCGGTGCCGAGCTCGACGATGTAGCGCTCCACCTCGACCGCCATCCGGGTCACCAGCTCGGCTCGTTGCAGGGCGGTGAGGGCGTCGTAGAGGACGCCGCGCCCGTCGAACTCGAGCACGGTGAGGCGGGTCGAGACGCCTTCGAGGCGGTCGCGGTACTTCTCCAGCGTCGCCAGGCCCTGGTTGGCCTTGGCAAGGACGGCGGGGATCTCCTGCAGGATGTACTTGGTGCCCTCGACGTAGAGGGAGACGACGTCGCGGCGCTGGGAGATCGCGATCACCAGCGCCTCGGTCTGTTTGGAGACGCGCTCGGCGGTACGGTGGCGGGTGCCGGTCTCGGCCGAGAGGATCGTCGGGTCCGGCATCAGCTGCACGTTGGCCCAGACGATCTTCGTCGCCTCGGCGTTGAGGACGATCGCCCCGTCCATCTTCGCCACCTGGTAGAGCATCGCCGGCGTGTAGTCGATGTCGAGGTCGATCCCGCCCGAGAGCAGGTGCGAGATGTCCCCCGGGTCGCCGACCACGATCAGGCCGCCGGTGCTGGCGTGGACGATGTTGTCGATGCCCTCGCGCAGGGAGCCGCCGGGCGCGACCACGTCGAGAGCCCTCAGCAGCCGGGGGTCCTGACGTTCCGCAAGCTCGTGAAGCTCATCCCCGGGCAGCGACGACATCGCTACCTAGGATGGCAAATTCCGCTCTGGAATGCGGTCTGGGAAAATCCTAGTGGACAGGTCGGGATGGACAGTGTCAAGTGAGGTAGGTCACTCAAACCCCTAATTTGGGCTCGCCAGGCGTGGTCACCCCTGGACATCTGGCCAGCTCAGAGGGCGCCGTCCCGGAGACAACTGGCCGGCTCGGAATGCGCGGCCGGCACATCTAGCTTGCTCAGAGGTGGAAGCGCCGGTGATGAACGTGCTGGTGCAGCCGATCGGGCCCGGGATCGCCGGCGACAGCGGGGTCTGGACCCGGCCGATCGGGATCCCGCACAAAGGCCCAGGTTAGCGCTGCGCCAACGCCACAGAGCACGACCAACACCCAGGTCGAGCCGGCGACCGCCGCCGAGAACGAGTCGCCGTCGCCGAGCAGGGCGTGGAAGACGGCTCCGCTCGCCGCCAGGGCGAGGGTGCCCGCCATCACCCTGTCCATCGCCAGAACGCCGGAGGCAATCCCGACCTTCTCCGCCGGCATCGCCGCCATCGCCGCGGTCGACATCGGCGCGTAGACGAGGCCGAGCGCGACCCCGAACGGCAGGTAGCCGGCAAGCAGGACCGCGTAGGGGCTGCCGGCGGCGATCTGGGTCAGGACCAGCAGGCCGGCGAGACCGCAGAGCATGCCGGCGGTCATCAGCCGGCGGCGATCTGGGTCAGGACCAGCAGGCCGGCGAGACCGCAGAGCATGCCGGCGGTCATCAGCCGGCGGGCGCCGAAACGGGCGATCAGCCGTCCCGAGAATGGTGAGATGAAGACCATCGGCACCGTGATCGGCAGGATCAGCAGGCCGCTGAGGACGGCGGAATGACCGCGCACGTCCTGCAGGTACTGCGGCTGGAAGAACATCACCGCCCAGTAGGCGCCGACCAAGGCGAAGGCGGCGGCGCTGGCGCCGAAATAGGGACCGTTGCGGAAGAGCGAGAAGTCGACGATCGGCCCGCTGACCCGGTGCTCGATCCGTTAGAACCCGTAGAGACAGACCAGCGAGAAGGTGGCGAGGGCGGCGATCGCCGCCGCCGACCAGACGCGCGCCTGGATCAGCGCCAGAACCGCGGCGGTCAACCCCACGCTGAGCGCAGCCAGCCCGGGCAGATCGACCCGGTGACCGGCGCCGGGATCGGTCGACTCCGGCGCCGCGACGGCGACGATCGCGACCCCGACGGCGGCGACCGGGACGTTGACCCAGAAGATCGCCCGCCAGTCGAGCTCGACCAAGGCGCCGCCGGCGAGCGGCCCGATCGCCAGCGCCAGCGCCGAGATCCCGGCCCAGACGCCGAGGGCGCGGGCCTGCTGCTCGGCCGGAAAGGCGTTGCAGACGATCGCCAGCGAGAGCGGCAGCATCGGCGCCGCGCCGATCCCCTGCAGGACCCGGCCAACGATCAGAACGTCCACGTCCGGGGCGGCGCCGCAGAGAACCGAGCCCAGCGCGAAGACGACGGACCCGGCCAGGAAGAGCCGCTTGCGCCCGAACATGTCGCCGAGCCGGCCGGCGGTGACGACGAGGACGGCGATCGACAGCAGGTAGACGTTCATCACCCACTGCAGCCCGGCCGCGCTGGCGCCGACGTCATGGCGGATGCTCGGCAGGGCGAGCGCCACCACGGTCGAGTCGAGCATGAGGACGAAGAGGCCGGCGCAGGCGCCGGCGAGGGTCCACCAGGGGCGCGTCCGACTTCGACCCCCCTCTGGGGTGGTGAATGTCGGCTGCGCCATCTCGCGCAGGCTAAGCGGTGATCAGGTCGCGATCGGGGTCGATGCCCCAGCGCTCGCCGACCGCCGCCAGCTCGGGGTCGAGCCCCCAGCGGTCGGGTCGCTCCTCGCCTTCGTGCGACGGGCTCGCGCCCTTCAGCGCCATGCAGCCGGTGTTGTCGCCGACGGCGCGGATCTCCGCCACGTCCTCGGCGCCCAGCCGCTGCTCGGTGGGGAGGTGGGCGAGTTCGACGCGCTTGGCCTCGATCGGGCAGGCCTCCTCCCCCGTCTCCTGTATCAGCGTCGGCACGACGCACTCGACCGCGGGGTGGGCGAGATTCCACTGGCAGGCGAGCTGGATCGGGGTCAGTCTGGTTCGTTCGGCGATCGGCATCAGGCGCTCGAGCTTCGTCAGACCGGCCTCGATCCAGCCGTCGGGACGGAAGGCGCGGTGGTCTCCCGACGCCAGCTCCATTCCCGGCCTTAGGTCGCCCCAGAAGAGGCCGCCGTAGTCGACGACGCGGGTGATCATCTCGACGTCGTGCTTGGCGGCCGCCTCGAGGCACAGCTCCCCCGGCCAGGGCTCGAACGGGTTGAGGATGATCATCGCCCAATCGATCCGCTCGCCGAAGCGCTCGAAGCAGGAGATCAGGTCGAGCGTGAAGCCGTTCGCCGGCCCGGGCGCGACGCCGATCTTTCCCGTCAGCCCCGCCTCGCGCAGCGCCGCCATCCCGTCCCAGACCGCCTCGCTCGAGTAGCCGATCCG
Organism: uncultured Solirubrobacterales bacterium; assembly: GCA_963703235.1. Taxonomy (GTDB): domain Bacteria; phylum Actinomycetota; class Thermoleophilia; order Solirubrobacterales; family 70-9; genus VRUE01. The sequence continues at coordinate 1,430,311 of OY969802.1, forward strand.
GTCCGGGTTGTGCAGCAGCAGCAGATCGAAACGCTCGACCCCAAGCCGCTCCAAGCTGCGCTCGGCCGCCATCCGCAGGTAATCGGCGTACTCGCCCGGCCCGCGCAGGCTCGGATCGGTGAAGCGCGGGAAACCGCGTGGCCCATCCCGCTCCCCCTCGTAGAAGTCGTGCCCGACGGCGCCGATGAGGCAGTACTCGTCGCGGGGGGCGTCGGCCAGAGCCCGCCCAAGAACCCGATCGGCCTCCCCCTGCCCGTAGGTGTCAGCGGTCAGAACGGTGTCGATGCCTCTGCCGGGCCGCAGCACTCCTTCGAGCCGCTCCTCGGAGATGGTCTCGCCGAAGCGGAGAAAGCGGCCTCCGCTCCAAGTGCCGATCGCGCTCCGGCCGGGCTCACGCATCGTTCGCCGCGCGCTCAGTCGTCGTTGCCGACCGGTGGGCCGTCAGGCTCGGGCTCGCTGCCCTCGCCGTCCTCACCGTCGTCCTTCTTGGCGCCGACGCCGACCTTCTCGGGCTCCGGCTCCGCCTTCCTCAGCGGCTTCTTCGGCGCGACGATGCGCAGCTTCAGCGGCCGGTCCTCCTCGTCGCCAGAGGCGTCGCGCTCGACGACGACGGTCGAGCCGGGGACCATCTCGCCCCGCCGCAGCACCTCGTCGGCCAGCGGGTCCTCGATGTAGCGCTGGATCGCGCGGCGCAGCGGCCGGGCGCCCATCGAGGGGTCCCAGCCTTTCTCGACCAGCAGGTCCTTGGTCTCGTCGGTCAGCTCCAGCTGCAGCTCGTGCTCGGCAACCTGGACGCGGACCCGGTTGATCATCAGGTCGATGATCTCCTTCACCTCGGTCTTGGCCAGCTTGTGGAAGACGATCACCTCGTCGATCCGGTTGAGGAACTCCGGCCGGAAGACTTTTTTCAGGTCGCTCATGATCCGGTTCTTCATGTCGTCGTAGGACATGCCGGTCTCGTCCGCGACCGTGAAGCCGATCGAGGTGTTCTTGGCGATCTCCGAGGCGCCGATGTTCGAGGTCATGATCACGATCGCGTTGCGGAAGTCGACCGTGCGCCCCTGGGCGTCGGTGAGGCGCCCGTCCTCGAGGATCTGCAGGAGGATGTTGAAGACGTCGGGGTGGGCCTTCTCGATCTCGTCGAGCAGCAGCACGCTGTAGGGCTTGCGCCGCACCGCCTCGGTCAGCTGACCGCCCTCGTCATAGCCGATGTAGCCCGGCGGCGAGCCGACCAGGCGGCTGACCGCGTGCTTCTCCATGTACTCGGACATGTCGATCCGCACCAGCGCCTCCTCGTCGCCGAAGAGGAACTCGGCGAGGGTGCGCGCCAGCTCGGTCTTGCCGACCCCGGAGGGGCCGAGGAAGATGAACGAGCCGGCCGGTCGCTTGGGGTCCTTGATCCCGGCGCGGGAGCGACGGATTGCCTTGGAGACGGCGGTGATCGCGACCTCCTGGCCGATCACCCGCTTGTGCAGCTCCTCCTCCATCCGGATCAGCTTCTTGGTCTCGGCCTCGGTCAGTTTGAAGACAGGGATCCCGGTCCACATCGAGACGATGTCGGCGATCTCCTCTTCGCCGACGTCGGGCCGCTCGGCGCTGTCGCCCTCCGACCACTCGTCTTCGAGCTGGCGCTTGCGGGTCGTCAGCTGGCGCTCGGTGTCGCGCAGGTTGGCCGCTTTCTCGAACTCCTGTGCCTCGATCGCGGCCTCCTTTTCGCGCCGCGTCTTTTCCACTTCCTCCTCGAGGTCGCGGTAGACCGGCGGCGCGCTCATCGACTTGATCCGCATCCGCGAGGCGGCCTCGTCGATCAGGTCGATCGCCTTGTCGGGCAGGAAGCGGTCGGAGATGTAGCGGTCGGCCAGCTCGGCGGCGGCGGCCAGCGCGTCATCGGTGATGTTGACGCGGTGGTGCTGCTCGTAGCGCTCGCGCAGCCCCTCGAGGATCTTCACCGTGTCCTCGACCGAGGGCTGGTCGACTTTGATCTGGGCGAAGCGCCGCTCCAGCGCCGAGTCGCGCTCGAGGTATTTGCGGTACTCGTCGAGCGTCGTCGCGCCGATCGTCTGCAGCTCGCCGCGGGCCAGGGCCGGCTTCAGGATCGAGGCGGCGTCGATCGCGCCCTCGGCGGCGCCGGCGCCGACCAGGTTGTGGAGCTCGTCGATGAAGAGGATGATGTCGCCGCGCTGGGTGATCTCTTTCATCACCTTCTTGAGACGCTCCTCGAACTCGCCGCGGTACTTGGAGCCGGCCACCAGCGCAGCCAAATCGAGCGTGTAGATCTGCTTGTTCTTCAGCAGTTCCGGCACCTCGCCTTTGTTGATCCGGGCTGCCAAACCCTCGACCACGGCGGTCTTGCCGACGCCCGGCTCGCCCAGCAGCACCGGGTTGTTCTTGGTGCGGCGGGAGAGGATCTGCATGATCCGCTCGATCTCGGTTTCGCGACCGATCACCGGGTCGAGCTTGCCCTCCTCGGCGAGCTTGGTCAGGTTGCGCCCGAACTGGTCGAGCAGTTTCGAAGACTTTTTGCCGCTGCCCTCGCCTTGGGCGCCGCCGCCACCCCCCTGGCGGCGGCCGCCAGGGCCCGACAGCATCCGGATCACCTCGTTGCGGATCTTGTCCGAGTCGGCGTCGAAGTCGAGCAGGATGCGCGCGGCCACGCCCTCGTTCTCCCGCACCAGGCCGAGCAGGATGTGCTCGGTGCCGATGTAGTTGTGGCCGAGCGAGAGCGCCTCCCGCAGAGCCAGCTCGAGCACCTTCTTGGCGCGCGGCGTGAACGGAATCTGGCCGGAGGTGACCTCCTCGCCGGAGCCAACGATCCGCACCACCTGAGAGCGGACGCGCTCGGTGGTGATGTCGAGAGACTCGAGGACCCGTGCGGCCAGGCCCTCCTCCTCGCGCAACAGACCGAGCAGGATGTGCTCGGTCCCGATGTAGTTGTGTTTGAGCGTCCGGGCCTCTTCCTGGGCCAGGACCACGACCTGTCGGGCGCGCTCAGTGAATCTCTCGAACAAAGGGTTTCCTCTTCCTCAACCTCTCACTTGGTCAAACGCAGTTGGTGGCCGGAAGTACCGCGGACGCCCGTCGAGTGCCGGGAGGCGCCCATGTCTGCTTGAGAGGATACCGAGACCGGCCAACCGGCCCTGGGCCCCGGATTGCCGCTGATAGCGGCTTTCTGGGCACTGTTTGGACCGCCGCGAACGCCTCACAACGTGATCTTGGTCAATCGACGAGGCGCCGTTCAGGTGCGCATTGCCGGGAAAAGGACCACTTCCCGCAGGCTGTGGGCGCCGCTGAGGATCATCGCCAGCCGGTCGATGCCGAGGCCGACACCACCGGTCGGCGGCATCCCGTGTTCGAGCGCCTCGACGAAGAGCTCGTCGTATGGCTGCGCCTCTTCGTCGCCCCGCGCCAGCTCCGCGGCCTGCTGCTCGAAACGGCGCCGCTGCTCGTCGGGGTCGTTGAGCTCGCTGAAGGAGTTGGCGATCTCCATCCCCCCGATGAACGCCTCCCAGCGCTCGACCATCCCCTCCTCGGAGCGGTGCGCCTTGGCGAAGGGCGACAGCTCCACCGGGTAGTCGAGGAGGAACGTCGGCTGCACCAGCTCCGGCTCGACCGACTTCGAGACGAGGCCGTCGACCAGCTTGCCCCAGCCCTCGGCCGGGTCGGGCTCGGTCCCCATCGCCGCCGCCAGCGCCTCGCGGGTCGGGTGCTCGGAGATGTCGATCCCGGTCCGCTCGCGGATCGCCTCGCGCAGGCTCAGGCGCTTCCAGGGAGGCGCCAGGTCGATCGCCACCCCATCGCGCTCGACCACGGTCGTGCCCAGCACCCGCTCGGCCGCCTCGGCCACCAAGAGCTCGAGGTCGTGCGCGGTCTTGCCGTAGTCGGCGTAGGCCTCGTACCACTCGAGCATCGTGAACTCGGGGTTGTGCTTGTGGGAGACGCCCTCGTTGCGGAAGTCCTTGCCGAGCTCGTAGACGCGGTCGATGCCGCCGACGACGAGCCGCTTCAGGTAGAGCTCGGTCGCGATCCGCAGGTAGAAGTCGCGGTCGAGCGCGTTGTGATGGGTGACGAAGGGCCGCGCCAGGGCACCGCCGTAGAGCGGCTGCAGAACCGGCGTCTCGGCCTCGACGAAGCCGTGCTCGTCGAGCCAGCGCCGCAGCTCGGCGATCGTGCGGGCGCGCAGGGCGAAGACGCGGCGGCTCTCCTCGTTTGCCATCAGGTCCAGCTCTCGCTGCCGGTAGCGGGTCTCGACGTCCTCCAGCCCGTGAAACTTGCCGGGCGGCGGTCGCAGGCTCTTCGCCAACAGCCGCCAGCGGTCAATCGCCAGCGACAGCTCGCCGCCGCGCCGGGTCGCCAGCGCCGTGCCCTCGACCCCGACAATGTCGCCGATGTCGAGGTGGACCAGCAGCTCGAAGGCCTCGGCCCCGAGCAGATCCTCGCGGGCGTGCAACTGGATCTGGCCGCTGCCGTCGCGGACGTCGAGGAAGGCGGCCTTGCCGTGGCCGCGCCGAGCCACGATCCGGCCCGCAACCCTGTGCCGCGACTCGGTCTCCATCCCGGCTTCGAGTCCCTCGTGAGCAGCCCGCACCTCACCGATCTCCTCCCGTTCGCCGAACTCGTGCGGGAACGGCTCGACCCCGGCGTCGCGCAGGCGTTCGAGCTTCTCCCTCCGGTCACGCAGTACGTCGGAGAGCTCTTGGCGATCGGGCTCGCTCATAAGAGCGCGAGCCTATAGGCCGCCTCACGACTGACGCAGGCGAAAGGGCCCACGCATCCGAAGCTCGCTCAAACCAACGAGCAACGACCAGCAGCTCTAAGTCAGCACGAAGTCAGAACGGGCAGCTGGACCCGCCCTCGTTGCCATGAAAGGGCTCCGGTCGTCCGCTGGGCGAATGTGGCCGAAGGCCGCGATATGCAATCTGTCTCCTGCGCGGCGTCAGCCGCGCACCATCTCCGTCGCTGCGCAGGCAGCGACATCAATTCGCCCAGCGGACGACCGGAGCCCTTTCACCGCCGCGAGCTGCGGCCTAAGCCGACTCGATCTTGGTGATTTTGAGTTTCTTCTTCGGCCCGCGCGGAACCTCGACCGTAACCACGTCGTTGCGCTTGTGGCCGATCAGGGCTTTGCCGATCGGCGACTCGTTGGAGAGCTTCTGCTCGGCCGGGTTGGCCTCGGTCGAGCCGACGATCTGGAATTTCTGCGAGTCGCCCGATTTCTGGTCTTTGACGTGGACGATCGAGCCGAAGGTCACCTCGTCGGTGCCGACTTCCTTCTTGTCGATCACGGTGGCGCGGCGCAGCCGCTCTTCGAGCTGGGCGATCCGCTGCTCGAGCAGGGCCTGCTCGTTCTTGGCGTCGTCGTACTCGGCGTTCTCGGAGATGTCGCCGAACTCGCGCGCTTCCTTGATCCGCTCCGCGACCTCGCGCCGTTTTGCGGTCGAGAGGTGCTCGATCTCCTCTTTGAGCTTCTCGAGACCTTCGGGGGTTATTACGGCCTGCCGAGTCACTGTCGCTGACCTCGCTTCGGTTGCGGGATGGGAATCGACTCCCAGATCGAAAAAACGCCCGGGTGCGAGGGCTTGCGCCACACACACCAGGGCCGGAAGGCGCGTGATTATAGCGAGGGGCCGAAGCTGGCACTCAAGGGAATTTGCGCCGTGATCAGCTCCCTGGCGCGGGAAAGGTCGGCGCTGCGCTGGAGCTCTTCCGCGACGCCCGGTGGAGCGTCGAGCGCCTCCATGTACCAGGGGTAGAACTTACGCAGGTAGCGCGAGGCGCGATCGGCTCCGAGATGCTCCTCGGCGCGGTCGATCGTCCACAGCAGCTCGGCGGCCACTTCCTCCCGCGAGGGCGGCTCGGCGCGACGGCCGGTCAGCTCCTCGAACAGCCAGGGGTTGCCGAGCGAGCCGCGGGCAATCATCACCGCGTCGGCGCCGGATTCCTCGTAGGCTCGGCGTGCTGCCTCGGCGCTGCTGAGCCCGCCGGAGACGATCACCGGCACGCCCACCCGTTCCACCAGCTCGCGGGTCAGCGCGTAGTCGGGGCTGCCCTTGTGCCCGACTGCGGCGGCGCGAGGGTGGAAGCCGATCGCCGCCACGCCTCCCTCTTCGGCGAGGCGGACGGCGAGGTCGAAACCGGAGCGCTCGCCGGCGCGCAGCCCGGAGCGGATCTTCACCGTGACCGGCCGGCCGCCGCCCTCGGCGGCGCCGCGGACCAGCGCCAGCGCCAGCTCCGGGTCGCTCAGCAGCTCCGCCCCGGCGCCGGTCTTGCGCACCTTGCGCACCGGGCAGCCCATGTTGATGTCGATCAGGTCGGCCCCAGCCTCGGCGGCAATCGCGGCGCCGGAGCGCATCGCGTCCGGATCGTGGCCGAACAGCTGCACGGAGACGGGGTGCTCGTCGGGATGGATCCGCATCAGCTCGCGCAGGGTGCGCTCGTTGCGGTGGTGCAGCCCGAAGCTGGAGATCATCTCCGAGACGGCGAGGCCCGCTCCGTGGCGTTTGGCCTGCAGGCGGACGAACCAGTTGCCGATCCCGGCCAGCGGCGCCAGCAGGATCCGGTTGGCGATCTCGACGTCGCCGATCCGGAAGGGGTCAGTCAGCTGTGGGCGCGTTTCTTTCATGGATGAGACGCAGGCCCTTCAGGGTAAGCATCTCGTCCACCTCGTCGATCGTCTCGGTGAAGGGGACGATCGCCGCGGCGAGGCCGCCGGTCGCCAGCAGGCCGACTTCGCCCAGTTCGTCTTCGATGCGGCGGACGATCCCGTCGATCAGGCCGGCGAAGCCGAAAACGACTCCCGACTGGATCGCGGCGCGGCTGGAGCGGCCGATCGCCGTCTCCGGCTCGGCGAGTTCGATGCGCGGGATGCGGGCCGCCCGCTCGACCAGCGCCGTCAGCGAGATCTCCAGGCCGGGGGCGATCGCGCCGCCGAGGTATTCGCCGGCGTCGGAGACGGCGTCGAAGTTGATCCCGGTGCCGAAGTCGACGACGACGCAGGCCTTCTCGAACCGCGCGTAGGCGGCGACGGCGTTGACGAGCCGGTCGGCGCCGACCTCGAGCGGGTTGTCGATCCGAATCGGCATCCCGGTCTTCACCCCGGGCCCGATCGTCAGGCACTCGGCGCTCAGGTAGCGCTCGGTCAGCTGCTCGTACTGGGCGCCGAGCGGCGGCACCACCGAGGAGACGCAGACCGCGTCGAGGTCGCCGAGGCCGATCCCGCTGAGGGCGAACATGCCGGCGATCCGCTCCGCCAGCTCGTCGCCGGTGGCGCCGGCCCGGGTCTGGAAGCGCCAGTGCTCGGCCAAGCGCTCGCCCTCGAAGGCGCCGAGGTGGGTCTGGGTGTTGCCGACGTCGACCGCGAGGAGCACGGCGGCGATTATCGCCGACCCGTAGGATCATCCGCCAATGGCCACTCGTCTCTACGTGATCCCCGCCTCGCACCCGAGCATCTGCTCGGAGCTGATGCTCCAGCACAAGGGCATCGAGTACAAGCGCCGGGACCTGGTCCCGGTGGTCTCCAAGCTGGTCGTGCGGGGCGCCGGCTTTCCGCGCAACACGGTGCCGGCGATGAAGCTCGACGGCAACCGAATCCAGGGCTCGCGGGAGATCGCCCGCGAGCTGGAGCGGCTGCGTCCCGAGCCGGCCCTCTTCCCCACCGACCCCGAGAAGCGGGTGGCGGTCGAGGAGGCCGAGCGCTTCGGCGACGAGCAGCTCCAGCACCCGATCCGCCAGATCCTCTGGTGGGGGATCAAGAAGGAGCGAGCGCCGCTGCGCAGCTACTCGGAAGGGGCGCGGCTGGGGATACCGGTCGGCCTCGCGGTCAAGACCGGTGCGCCGATCGTCGCCCTCTCGGCCCGCTTCAACGGGTCGACGGATGAGAACGTTCGTCAGGCTCTCACGGCCCTGCCGGGGCTGCTGCAGAAAGTCGACCAGTGGATCGAGGCCGGTGTGCTGGGCGGCGAGCAGCTCAACGCCGCCGACTTCCAGATCGCGCCGAGCATCGGCCTGGCAATGACGCTCGACGACCTCCGCCCGCTGATCGAGGCGCGGCCGGCCGGCGAGCTCGCCAAGCGCATCGTCCCCGATTACCCGGGCAAGATGCCGCCGATCCTGCCACCGGCCTGGCTGCAACCGCTGCGCAGCGAGCCGGCCGCCGCCTAGGCGGTGCCACAGGCCCACCCCATCGGTCTGGATGAGGCGACCCGCCTCGAGGGCGGCGGCGGTCGGTACTCCATCCGACTCAGCGACGCCTGGGAGATCTGGGGGCCGAGCGGTGGCTACCTGGCTGCGATCGCCCTCCGCGCAGCCGGCCAATGCGCGGAGATCGCCCGCCCGGCGAGCTTCTACTGTCACTTCCTGCGTTCGCCGCAGTTCGACGAGGTCGAGCTGACCGTCGAGGTGCTGCGACGCGGTCGCCGTTCGGAGTCGATCTCGGTGCGGATGGCCCAGGGCGGCGACCCGGTCCTGCAGGCGCTGGTCAGGACGGCGGCAAAGGCGCCGGGATATCAGCACCAGGAACCCAAAGCCCCAGAGGTGACGCCACCAAACGAGGCGGCGCCTCTGAGCCGCACGAAGGACGGCAAGCCCCTCTTCAAGTTCTGGAACAACCTCAGCTGCCGTCGTCCCGAGTGGGCTACGGCGACGGAGCCCAGACCTGCGGTCACCAGGGAGTGGGTCAGGTTCGAGCCAACGCCCTGCTTCGACGATCTCTTCATCGAGGCCGCGCGTCCGCTCATCCTCCTCGACACCTTCGGCTGGCCTGCCGTCTGGCAGCGATACCGAGGCGAGGGCTACACGGCGCCCAACCTCGACATCAGCATCTGCTTCCACCGCTTCGCTAGCGAAAGCGAGTGGCTCCTGGTCGATCACGAGTGCCCGGTGGCCGACGACGGCCTGCTCGGTGTCAGCGGACGGGTCTGGGATGCGGATGGCCGCCTGCTCGCCACCGGAATCGCGCAGCTCTACTGCATCCCGCTGGCCGGCGTGGCAACGAGGACCTAGAGCGTGCCGGCGCGCTCGGCGCGCTGGCCAGGGCCGAGCGCCGCGAGGGCGTCGGCGAGGCGGGTGCCGTCGGGGAGGGTCAACCCACGATCCAGCTCGAGCAGCGGTACGAGGACGAAGCGGCGGCTGGTGACCTCGGGATGCGGCAGGGTCAGACGCTCGCTCGAGAGCTCGACGTCGCCGAGCAGCAGCAGGTCGATGTCGAGCGGGCGGGGGCCGTGGCGCGGGCTGGCGAAGAGGCGCCCCTGCTCGACCTCGATCGCCTTGCAGACTGCGAGCAGCGGCTCGGGGTCGAGCCCGGTGCGGACGCGGATCGCGGCGTTGAGGAAGTCGGGCTGGTCGAGCACCTCGCCGACCGGCTCGGTCTCGTAGGCCGAGGAGACCGCCTCGACCTCCACCCCGTGCTCGGGGAGAGCGGCGATCGCCGCCCGCAGGTGCTCCCGCCGGTCGCCGACGTTCGAGCCAAGTCCGAGATAGCCAGTGCGCTTCATGCGGTGGGACGAGCCGTGAGTTAGACACCCTATGGGTGCTCAACTCACGGCTCGTCCTCAGGCCTCCTCGGCGTTCTCCTCGTCCTCTTCTGCCGTGCGTTCCTGGGTGACCTCTACCCCGACCTCCTGGATCGCCAGCGGCAGCGGCGGCTCCGGCTTGGCGGCGCGGACGCGGACCGATTCGCAGCCGTAGCGCTCGATCAACCGCTGGCCGATCACCTGGGCAAGACGCTCGAGGGTCTTGTAGCTGCGCTCCGTTGCGGCGAGGGCGACGATGTCGCAGACCTCGCCGTAGTCAACGGTGTCCTCGACCCGGTCGGTGAGCACGGCGTCGCAGTCGGGGACGTCGAAGGAGAGGTCGAACTCGAGTCGCTGGCCGATCTCGCGCTCGGCCTCGCTGACACCGTGATGCGTGTAAATCGAGAGGCCGCGCAGGTCGATCTCGACCCGCGACTCGATCCCGTTCCCACTTGGCTCGTCCACGCAGCTGAACCTAGCCGATGGACAGCGCCCGCATCCCTGTGAGATCGTGCTGCAAGTGGCAGAGCAGGTGACGATCGGCAGTCGCTTCCGCGGGCCCGCCGACAGCGGCAACGGCGGCTACTCGTGCGGGATCCTCGCCAACTTCGTCGACCCCCGCTCGGCCGAGGTGACGCTGCGCCTGCCGCCACCGCTCGGCCGGCCCCTGGAGGTGGATTCGGGCGACGGCGAGACGGCGGCGATGAGGGACGGCGATGTGCTCGTCGCCGAGGCCCGTTCGATCGACGACCTCGCTCTGGAGATACCGGCCGCGATCGGCATCGAGGAGGCGGTGGCGGCACGTGCGGCGTCGCCGATGCAGCTGGACCATCCGTACCCGGAGTGCTTCGTGTGTGGATCCGGGCGGCAACCGGGCGACGGCCTTCGCGTCACCTGCGGCCCGGTCGGCGACGAGATGGTGGCCTCGCCGTGGCACGTCGACGAGACTGTCGCCAACGACGGAGCGGTGCCGCCGGAGATCCTCTGGTCGGTGCTCGACTGCCCCGGCGGGATCGCGGGCATGCTGCTGCCCGACCTCGGTCTCTCCGTCCTCGGTCGGCTTGCCGCCCGCATCTACGGCCGGGTCGAGGTGGGGATGACCTGCGTCGCGATCGGCTGGCCGATCGGCCGCGAGGGGCGCAAGCTCGAGGCGGGCTCGGCGGTCTTCTCCGAGGACGGCGAGGTCCTCGCCCATGCGCGCGCGACCTGGATCGAGCTCAGGGCCGAGCCGGGCTAAGGCCCGAGGCTGAGGATCGCGTCGGCGACCTTCAGGGCCTGCGCCGCCTCGCGGATGTCGTGGACGCGGAGCACGTCGGCGCCCTCGGCGGCGGCGAGGACCGACGAGGCGATCGTGCCGCCGAGGCGATCGCCGACCTCGGAGCCGTCGATCTCGCCGATGAAGCTCTTGCGCGAGGTGCCGACGACCAACGGCCGTCCCAGCTCGCGCAGCTCGCCGAGCCGGCGCAGCAGCTCGAGGTTGTGGTCGAGCGTCTTGCCGAAGCCGATCCCGGGGTCGAGCCAGACGCGCTCCTCGTCGACGCCGGCGTCGAGCGCCACCTGCAGCCGCTCGGCCAGGAAGGCCTTGACGTCAGCGACGACGTCGTCGTAGGTCGGGTCGGCCTGCATCGTCCGCGGGTTCCCCTGCATGTGCATCAGCACCAGCCCGACCCCCCGCTCGGCGCACAGCGCCGCGATCTCCGGATCCCCCCGCAGCGCCGTGACGTCATTGACGATCGCCGCCCCCGCATCGAGCGCCGCCCTCACCACCTCCAACTTCGAAGTATCGACCGAGACGGTGTGACCGGCCGCGGCCAACGCCGCAACGACCGGCTCCGTCCGCCCCCGCTCCTCCGCCACGCTGACCTCCTCCGCCCCGGGCCGGGTCGATTCACCCCCCACATCGAGGATGTCGGCCCCGTCCCGCACCAGCTCCACCCCATGCGCAACCGCCGCCTCCGCATCGAGGTACAGCCCACCATCGGAGAACGAATCTGGCGTCACGTTGACGACGCCCATCAGCTTCGGAGTCATGCACCGCAGTATCCCTCGCCAGCTACCGCAGCCAGCCGCCGCGGCGCCCTCTGGCGTACAGATGGCTTGCGATGGACGAGGCGCCCGTCCCGTGATGGGAGGTGGGGGTGTGTCGCCGCGGCGCGGCGGTCTCTTTTTCGCACCGCCTCCTCAGCGAGCACCTCGACGCGCCAGGCGAAAAAGGCAGCGCCGCTGCGGCACACCCCCACCTCCCCCACCCATGGGCGGGCGCTTTCCCTAACCCGCGTCGCTGCCAGCGAACCCGGGCCGCGGCCGCGGCGACGGCCTTGGCGCTTTGCCCCGCTCCGGCTTAGCCGGCTCCGCAGGCGGCTCGACCTGCTCCGGCTCCTCGTCGTCGACGAAGACCTCGTCCGCCGGCTTGCCGTCAAGTAGAGCGACGAACTGCTCGGCGTCGATCGTCTCGCGCTCGAGCAGGATGTTGGAGATCTTGTCTAGCTCGCCGCGCTTGTCGTTGAGCAGGTCCTTGGCGGTCTGGTGGGCGGACTCAACGATGCGGCGGATCTCGTCGTCGATCTCGCGGGCGATCTCGTCGGAGTAGTCGGGTTCGGCGCTGAATTCGCGGCCGAGGAAGGGCTGGCCGCGATCGTGTCCGAAGACGCGCGGGCCGAGCCGCTCAGACATGCCGAACCGCATCACCATCTGCTTCGCGGTCTCGGTCACCTTTTCGAGGTCGTTGGAGGCGCCGGTGGTGATCTCGCCGAAGACGATCTCCTCGGCGGCGCGACCGCCGAGCGTCATCGCCATCGTGTCGGTCAGCTCGGCGCGGCTGGTCAAGAACTTGTCTTCGGTCGGCAGGCTGATCGTGTAGCCGAGCGCCTGGCCGCGGCTGATGATCGAGATCTTGTGGACCGGGTCGCAGTTGGGCAGCAGGTGGCCGACGATCGCGTGCCCGAGCTCGTGGAAGGCGGTGATCAGGCGCTCCTTCTCGCTCATCACCCGGGTCTTCTTCTCGGGACCGGCGATCACCCGCATGATCCCCTCCTCCAGCTCGTGCATGGAGATCTCGCGTTTGCCCTGCCTGGCGGTCAGCAGCGCCGCCTCGTTGATCAGGTTGGCGAGGTCGGCGCCGGTGAAGCCGGGGGTCTGGCCGGCCAGCGCGTCGAGGTCGATCGACTTGCCGAGCGGCTTGCCGCGGGTGTGGACCTCGAGGATCTTCTTGCGGCCCTTGCGGTCGGGGCGGTCGACGACGACCTGACGGTCGAAGCGGCCGGGCCGCAGCAGCGCCGGGTCGAGGATGTCGGGCCGGTTGGTGGCGGCGATCAAGATGATGTTGTCTTTCATCTCGAAGCCGTCCATCTCGACCAGCAGCTGGTTCAGGGTCTGCTCGCGCTCGTCGTGACCGCCGCCCATGCCGGCGCCGCGGTGGCGGCCGACGGCGTCGATCTCGTCCATGAAGATGATGCAGGGCGAGTTCTGTTTCGCCTGCTCGAAGAGGTCGCGGACGCGGCTGGCGCCGACCCCGACGAACATCTCGACGAAGTCCGAGCCGGAGATCGAGAAGAAGGGGACGCCGGCCTCGCCGGCGACGGCGCGGGCGAGCAGCGTCTTGCCGGTGCCGGGCGGGCCGTAGAGGAGGACTCCCTTCGGGATGCGGGCGCCGAGCGCCTGGAATTTCTTCGGGTTCTCGAGGAACTCCTTGATCTCGTGCAGCTCCTGCACCGCCTCGTCGACCCCGGCAACGTCGCGGAAGGTGATTTTCGGCGCGTCGACCGACATCCGCTTCGCTTTCGATTTGCCGAAGTTCATGACCCGCGAGCCGCCGCCCTGCATCTGGTTCATCAGGAAGATCCAGAAGCCGAGGAAGAGGACGAAGGGCAGGATGTAGGTGAGCAGCGAGAGCAGTCCGTTGCCGCCGGTCCCCTTGACCGTGGTCTTGACGTCGTTGCTCTCGAGCGCGTTGAGCAGGCTCTGCTCGGTGTAGGGCAGGTAGCCGGTCGAGTAGCTCTCGCCGCCTTTTTCCTTGACGTCGAGCGTGTTGTCCTTGGTGTTGACCGTGACCTCTTCGATCCGGCCGCTGGCGATCAGACCCGTCTTGGGGGCGACCAGCTGGTTGTAAGAAGGCGGCTCTTTACCTGAGTCGGTGCTGATCACCTTCTGGGCGACGAAGGCAAGGATCACCACCAGCAGGATCGGAAACGCCGCGCTTTTGAAAAAACGCCTCACAGGGAAAAATCAGCGTACCAGGGCGATTTCAGCGCCTGGGCGCCTTGTTCGGGCAGGCCACTATTCGTCCAACGCGGCGACGTAGTCGAGGTTGCGGTGGCGCTGGGCGTGGTCGAGGCCGTAGCCGACCGCGAAGCGGTTGGGGATGCGGAAGCCGACGTAGCTCGGCTCGAGGTCGACGCGGAGGCGATCGGGCTTGATCAGCAGCGCGCAGGCCTCCAGCGAGGCTGGGCTGCGCGCCTTGAGGTTGCGCATCAGATACTGGAGCGTCAACCCGGAGTCGATGATGTCCTCGACGATCAACACGTGCCGGTCTTCGATCGGCGCGTCGAGATCCTTGAGGATGCGGACGACCCCCGAGGAATCGGTCTGGGAGCCGTAGCTGGAGACCGCCATGAAGTCGATCTCGCAGGGGACGGTGAGGTGGCGCATCAGAATCCGCGAGGAAGATCACGGCGCCCTTCAGCACCCCGACCATGAGCAGATCGCGCCCCTCGTAGTCGGCGCTGATCTGGGCGCCGAGCTCGGCGACGCGCCGCTGCAGCTCCTCGCCGGAGACCAGCGTCTCGCCGATTGGTGAATCTGGCATGGGCGTCAATCTATCCCTGCTCGGCGCGCAGCACGCCGCGCTCGGCGATCGCGCGGACTCCGCCGCCGAGGTCGAGCATCGCGATGCCGGTGCGCCGCAGCCCCGCGACCTCCTCGGCGTGGTTGGCGGCGCCGGCGACGGGGCGACCGGCGGCGCGGTCGGCGAGCTGCTGGACGACGAGGCGGCGCAGCGCCGGCGGCAGCTCGGCGAGGCGGTCGAGCTCGATCCTTCCCCGCGGCGCCCCGTTGGAATCCGTCGAGCTCGGCGGCGACCAAGGCGTCGAGGATTTCCGCCTCGTCGCGCAGCAGCGCAGCGGTGCGGAGCACGTTCTGGGCCGCCGCGGGATGGACCTCGGCCAGCGCGGCGGCGAGCCCGTGGCGAACGCGGTTGCGCGCGTAGGAGTGCTCGGCGTTGCTCGGATCGTCGCGCCACTCGAGGCCGCGCTCTTCGCAGTAGGCGGTGGTCCGTTCGCGGGTGAACGGGAGCAGCGGCCGCACCAACTTGCCGTCGCGGGGGCGCATGCCCAGCAGGGCGCGGCGGCTCGGCGAGGAGGCGAGCCGGTAGAGGATCGTCTCCACCTGGTCGTCGGCCGTGTGGCCGGTGGCGATCAAGCTCGCGTCCGACTCGGCCAGCTGCGCCGCCGCCGCGTAGCGGGTATCGCGCGCCCAGGCCTGCAGGTTGCCCGGCCCCTCCGGCCGCCGCGGCCGCTCGACCTCCAGCGACACCCCCAGCCGCTCGCACAGCGCCGCGCAGTGGAACTCATCGGCATCGGAGTCGTCGCGCAGGCCATAGTTGACGTGCAAGGCGGTGACGACGTCCGCACCAAGCAGCCGCACCGCGAGGTCGAGCAAGCAGACCGAGTCGCGCCCGCCGGACAGCATCGCGACAAGCGGCGTCCCGGCCGGAAGCAATCCGCCCTCGCGCACCGCGTCGATCATGCCTTCGCTCTCCATCAGCGTGAGTCCATCACGGTAGGGGTGGAGCGTCTTGTACTTTTCCGCGGCTGCGACCTCGGACGGCCGCGACCTGTCTTCGGAAAAAGTTAAGCGGAACCCCTACCGGGATGGGCTCCCCGGGGTTTGTCAAGGCGTGGCGGGGCGGACTATGTAGAGCGGCGTCGCTACCGGGAAGCCCTTCAGGTCGACCTCGCCGATCGCCTCGCAGGACAGGCCCCGGTCCGAGAGCGCTTCGGCAACGCTGTCGGTCACCAGGACCTCGCCGGCCTGGGCACGACCGACGACGCGGTGGACGAGGTTTACGTGGGTGCCGAAGTAGTCGCCGTCGCGGTAGACGGCGTCGGCGTAGTGGATTCCGACCCGCGGCCGCGGCCGCTGCGGGAAGCGGTCCAGCAGCGCCACCGCCCATTCCGTCAGCGAGCCGGGGTCGGGCGAGACGACCATCACCTCGTCGCCGATCGTCTTCACGATCGTCGCCTCGGCCGGCATCGTCGCTTCGACCGTTTCGACGAAGTTCTCGACCACGTCGAGCGCCTCCAGGTCGCCCTCTTCCTCGGTGTAGCGGGTGAAGCCGGTGAGGTCGATGAAGCAGAGGGTGACCGGCACCCGGCCGAGGGCCGAAGCCTCTTCCTCCAAGTCGACCTCCATGTGGCCGACCACGTCCTGCTCCATGAAGAAGCGCAGATAGCGGGTGTGCAGGTAGTCGGTCAGCGGCGCCGCCAGGGGCAGGATGTCGCCGGCGAGCCCGCCCATCTCCTCGGCGATCTCCAGCTCCGGCAGCGCGTCGCGGATCATCGGCTCGTGGACGTAGAGGTGGAAGAGGCGGACCTCGGCGTCGGCGATGCGCCGCATCGACTGCACATAGACCCGGACCAGCTGCAGGAAGGCGACCAGCGGGAAGCCGGCGGCGAGGACGCGGGCGCAGTGGCGCAGCGCCGTCACGTCTTCGGGGCCGAGCAGGCGCTCACGGCCGAGCGGCGTCCCGAGGATGACCAGGATGCGCTCGATCAGCTCCGGCTCGAGGCCCGTCTCGCGCGCGACCTCCTCGACCGTCGCCCGCTCCTCGGTACTCGGGAAGAGCTCCTCGACGAAGCCGAAGGCGAGCTTGCCCTCGCGGCCGGCCTGCTTCAGCTCCTCCAGCGAGTGGCCGCGCTCGCGCATCCGCGCGACGACCCGCGCCTGGGCGGCGGCCGCGGCGGTCCAGCGCCCGCGGCGGACCGGCACAACCTTCGTCTCCGCCCAGCGCTTTAGGGTGCTGGCCGGCACACCCGAGCGCCGCGACGCTTCGCTCAGGGAGATCCGCTCATCGGCCATCTGCTCCTTGAGGCTAGTGGCAAGAGGGGACCGTAAGTCGAGAACGCGGACCTGCGGAGCGGGCCTCGACCCGCCCGCGCCGCATCATTCGTCTCCGCGGGTTGAGCCGACCGGCTCCAGTCAGCCCCGCCGTCCCACTGTTTCACGTGGACGTCGAGCGGAGACCCGTGCACGTATCTGTTCCGGCCGGTTGTTGTCGGGTGTTCCTGCGTCCCCGCGTCGACGTATCCGCTGAGGGTGGAGGTCCCGATCAGCTGGCGATTGGTATGTGTGGTGTTTTTGCAGAGTATGAACCCTTCTGTTTCGACGTGGAGGCTTTCGACGTTCAGGTCGAGACCGATCGACGTGTTAGCGCCGCCGAAGTTTGTAAGTGTTACGTCGTTGCCCGTACCGCCCACCGTCTGCGGAGGGATGTGAGCCGAGCAATCGCCGTATGTCAAGGTGATTTTTTTGCCCGCCGCGCATACGACTTTGAGTCTGCCATGCGTGTCTTCGCCCGTTGTGGCGGTGAGAGCTTCGAGCAGGTAATGGCAGCCGTTCATGTGGATCGTGAACGGAAAGGGTTTCGTGCAACTTCCAAAATGTGGTGTCAATGTGATGCTTGTCGATGCTGCCGTGAGTGTGGCTTCGTACGAGACTTCAGCGCACGTGAACCCGATGAAGTTTGTGCTTTCACTCGACTGGCCTGTCAGCACGGCTGGATACTGCTCTGCTGTGAATTGTGCCGTCGCCTGCGCTGCGGTCGCCATTGCGGCAGACACCGCCAGCGCCACGAGGAGAGCGGCTCCCAGTGACCCGAGTTTGACTCTCATGTTCCCGTCCTTCGGTCGGCTTTCAGAGCCGGAGCCCGCTCCGAGCGCTCCGGCATGGAAGCGCCAAGCCATATCCGAATCAGGGTTAATGATCAAGAAAACCCAACGAAAAGAGGGCGGCAGTCTGCCGCCCTCTTTTCGTTTCTCGTCCGGACCCTTCAGGCCGGTATCTCGTTATCCGAGTGCGCCTGCAGCACCTCCTCTCCACCCTCGCCGGTGCGGATGCGAATCGCCTCCTCGACCGGCAGGACGAAGATCTTGCCGTCGCCGACCTCGCCCGTGCGGGCGTGCCTGAGGATCGTCTCGACGACCAGCGGCTTGTCTTTGTCCTCGACCACCACCTCCACCTTCAGCTTCGGGCGAACGTTGACGGTCAGGGTCGAGCCGCGGTACTGCTCGACTATCCCTTTCTGGCGGCCCGAGCCCTTGGCCTCGCTGATCGACAGGGACGGGAACCCCTTGTCGAGCAGCTCGGCCCGGATCGGCTCGAACGCCTCGTGGCGGATGAACGCCTCTATCTTCTTCATGCGCTCAGACCTCCAATCGCGACGGCTCGGTCGCGGTCATCTGGGCTGGCGCGGCCGCTGGTATCGCGGCCCCGCTGCCCATCGTGCTTGGCAGGCCGGTCGAGTACTCCGGCTGCGGGATGAATTGCTCGGGGTACCCATACATGCCGTGCTCGGAGATGTCCAACCCCGCTTCCTCTTCCTCCGGCGAGACCCGTAACCCGATCGTGTGCTTGATCAGGAAGAAGACCCCGTAGGAGACGACGAAGACGCAGGCGAAGGCGACGCCGACGCCGAGCGCCTGCGCCCCGAGCTGATCCAGCGAGCCGCTGTACCAGAGGCCCGGATCGCCGACTTCGTTGAGTTCCGCCAACCGCGGCGAGGTGAAGATCCCGCATGAGAGGGTCCCCCAGATTCCCGCCAGGCCGTGTGCCGAGAGGGCACCGACCGGGTCGTCGATCAGCTTCTCGATCGCCAGCACGCCGAAGACGACGATGCCGCCGGCGACCGCGCCGATGATCGGCGCCGCCCAGAACTCGACGTAGCCGGACGGGGCGGTAATCCCGACCAACCCGGCGATCGCGCCGTTGCCCGCCATGCCGATGTCGATCGTGCGCGTCTTCAGATACATGATCGTGACGGCCGCGACGACGCCGGCCGCAGCGGCCAGGTTGGTCACCACAACCACCTCGGCGAAGCGACCGCCGATCGCCCCCAGGGTCGAGCCCGGGTTGAAGCCGAACCAGCCGAGCCAGAGGATCAGCACCCCCATGCCGACCAGCGGCATCGAGTGCCCCGGAATCGCCCGCGGTTTGCCGTCCTGCCCGTACTTGCCGAGCCGTGGGCCGAGCAGCAGCAATGCCGCAAGGGCGCCGGTCGCGCCGATCAGGTGGACCACGGTGGAGCCGGCGAAGTCCTGCATGCCGACGTTGACCTGCAGCCAGCCGCCGCCGAAGATCCAGTGGCTCAGCACCGGGTACAGCACGGAGCTGAAGATGACCGCGTAGATGACATAGGCGCCGAACTTGATCCGCTCCAGGGTGGCGCCCCAAACGATCGCCAGGGAAACCGCGCAAAACGCGAACTGGAAGAACATGAACGCGGCCGGGCTGATCGAATACGTTTCGACAAACGGGATGCTTTTGCCGGCCTCCTCGACCGAGGAACCGATGTCTAAGAAGAACCCATGGGTCCCGGCGATCTCGCCCAGCCCGCCGAAGGCGAGTGCGAACCCGACCGCCCAGTAGCAGAGCGACGCGATCGAGAAGTTGACGAGGATCTTGGCGACCCCCGCGCCGGCGTTCTTGGCCCTGGAGAAGCCCACCTCCAAGAGCAGGAATCCGGCCTGCATGAACATCACCAGCACGGCGGCAACGATCACCCACATCGCATTGATGCTTGCCTCCGGCGTGTCCAAGATCGGCGTTTCGGCGCCGAAGGCAACACCCGGCAGCAATAGCGAGGCAATCGCGGCCGCCGGGCCGGCGATCAGAAGCCTCTTTTTCATTCGATTTCCCTCCTAGCCCGCCGGAGCACGCCCCGGCGGTCGCGGTTTGGCGATTGCAGCCAAGGTATGAACGGGCGCCGGAGCTGTGTTTGGACTCCTGGAGGAAATCCGGGCCGGGCGACTCTCACTAGTGGCAGGACAAGGCCGCGATCTGTCTTCCAGCAGCGACACGAGGGAATCCGGACTCATCAGCGGCCAAGCTGGGACTTGCCAGCCTCGTCGCCGACAACGCGCCGGTGCCCGAGATCCGCGAGACCCGCCTCGCCCTCGACGAAAAGCTCGCCAACGCGCGAGCCCTCACGGTCGACATCGACCTCCCGTTGTGGATGGGAACCTGGCTCGGCGTCTACCCGACGATTGAGACGCTGGCGGCGCAGCTGCTCGCCTTCTGCTTCGTCGTCGGCAGCTACTTCGCGGCCGAGTGGATGCGGAAGCGCGAGCTGCGGCGGGCGATCGCCTCCGCCGAGGAATCGCTGCGGGCGGCGAGCGCAATAGGGTCGGAGCGCGATGCCGTCGAGACTGCGACCCACGGCCCCGTTCGCGGCTGACGCAATCCTCGTCGGCGATCCGGGCCGGGCGCTGATGCTCGCCCAGGAGCTGCTCGAGCAGCCGAAGATGAGCCACCACGCGCGCGGGCTCTGGGGCTACTCGGGGCGGACCGCGGCCGGCGCCGATCTGACGATCCAGTCGACCGGGATGGGCGGGCCGAGCGCGGCGATCGTGCTGGCGGACTTAGCGAAGCTCGGGGTGCAGCGGGCGGTGCGGATCGGTACCTGCACGGCGCTCGACTCCGATCGGCGGCTTGGCGAGCTGCTGCTGGTCGAGGCGGCGGTGGCGGCCGGGGGCAGCGCCGCCTCGTTCGGGCTCGAAGCCGGCGCGACCACCGAACCGGACCCAGCCCTGCTGCAGCGACTGCGAAGGGAGCTGCCCGAGGCGTCGCAGGGACGGGTCGCCAGCTTCGACGCCCTTCAGAGCGAGG
Source organism: uncultured Solirubrobacterales bacterium (assembly GCA_963703235.1). Taxonomy (GTDB): domain Bacteria; phylum Actinomycetota; class Thermoleophilia; order Solirubrobacterales; family 70-9; genus VRUE01. The sequence continues at coordinate 1,450,695 of OY969802.1, forward strand.
TCGACGCTGTCCCGGCGGGTACCTCAGCCGCCGACATGCAGACCGTCGCCATCTTCGCCCGTGGGCGCGAAGGCGGGATCGCCGTTGCCGCGGTCTTGATCGTCGCCGAGACCACGACCGGCAGCGGCATCGGCGCAGAGGAGCTCGAGGCCGTCGCCAAAGAGGCCGGCCGGGCCGCCGCAGGCTCACTCTCACCCTAAAGTTGAGGGTTAGATACGCGTGAGCCTTGCATCCCCGGGCACTGAACCTCACGCCGGACGCTCAGGAGGCGCGGCTGTCGGCTTCCTGGCCGGCGCAGTCGCTGACTCGACGCCGAATCTCCCCTACGTCGCGAGCGATCCGGTCGACCTGGTCCTCGACGTCGTCGAGTCGCTGCGAGAGCGAGCGCAGCCGCCGTTCCATCCGCTCCACGTCCGAAGCGGAGGCTAAATCGAGCGCCGCCATCGCTGCGTGCTGGGCCTCGAGGGCCTTCTCGCGGGCGCCGAAGGCGGCCGTCACCGCGTTCTCCAGCACCTGGCTGTCGAGCAACGCTTGGGCCAGCTCGCCGATCGCCTGCTCGCTGCGCGCTCGCAGGCTCTCCTGGTCATCGGGCTCGGCGCTCATTGCCGACACCTTAGAACCTGCCCGCCGCCAGCGCCCGGCACGACTCTGAAACAGGTTCTTAACGAGCCCATCCGAGCAGGCTGAAATCCTCTGCGGCGCAGGCATGGGTCAGCCGTTGATTAAGGGCATATTGGGGGGCGCTGCCCCGCGTTGCGCGCTTCCGCGCGAGTCAGTAGCTTGGTCTGACCTGATGGGCGGGGAAGGGGCCGAACCGGGTCGTATCAATCGTGCCCGCAGGGACCAAGACGGCGTCCGATGAGACACAAGCTTGCACTGACGATCGCCCTGGCCGGTTTCGCGCTTGCGACCGCCCTTGGCGTCGGCATGGCCGGGGCGGAACCGAATGCCGACCTCGGCCAGAGCCAGACGCTTGACCCGACCGCCAGCGCGCCGGCCCCGCCCCACTCCGAAACGGCCGCCTGCGCGAACGAGGTCGACGACGACGGCGACGGCCAGATCGACCTCGACGACGGCGATTGCGAAAGTGGCTCGGATCCGGACGAGGCGGCGGCCCCCGGCTCCGGCTCCGGGGAAACGCAGGCCAGCGAGGAGCCGCCCCCCAGCGAGGTCGAGTCGGGGTCGAGCCTCGACGTGGAGGACGCCACCTCCGGCGGCGACGGCGTCAGCCGCAACGAAGGCATCTCCGCCTTCACTCCGGGGACGGCCGACGGCGGCGTCAGTGCGCCCAGCGCGACCGCGGGCGACCAGCCGCCCGCGACGGGCCCGAGCGGCGGCTCGCAGTTCGGCGACGGCGGCGTGCCGACCGACGCCAACCCGTCGACGACGATCGCCCCCTTCGGGCCGGCCCCGATCGGGGTCCCCAACTTCGTCATCGACTCCTTCGAGATCCCGCCCTTCCTGTTGCCGATCTACCAGGCCTGCGGGACCGAGTACGGGATTCCCTGGGAGATCCTCGCCTCGATCAACAAAATCGAGACCGGGTTCGGCACCAACCTCAACGTCTCCAGCGCCGGCGCGATGGGCTGGATGCAGTTCATCCCCTCCAGCTGGGAGGCCTACGGGCTCGACGCCAACGGCGACGGCCGCAAGGACCCATACAACCCGGTCGACGCGATCTGCGCCGCAGCCAGCTACCTGAAGGCCGCCGGCGGGACCGAGGATCTCTACGACGCGATCTTCGCCTACAACCACGCCGACTGGTACGTGCAGGAGGTGCTGCTCTACGCGCGCGCCTACGGCAAGCTGCCCGCCGACCTGGTCGGCTCGCTGACCGGCCTCACCGAGGGCGCCCACTTCCCGGTCGCCGCCGACGCCCGCTACGCCGACGACATCGCCACCCGCGAGGCGCTGCGAAAGGCGACCCCGCAGGAGCGCGAGGAGTACGGCAACGCGGCCGCGGTCGTCTCCTCCTCGCCGACCCGGCGCGGGATCAACATCTTCGCCGCCGAGGGAGCGCCGGTCGTCGCCGTCAACGACGGCATCGTCGTCAAGGCGGGGGAGTCGGAGCGTCTCGGCCGCTACATCGTCCTGCGCGACGCCTACGGCAACCGCTACACCTACGCCAGGCTGGGGAAGCTCGTCCGCAACCGGCGCCTGATCGTGATGCCGACCGGCAGGGAGAAACGGGTCCCGGTCGACAGCCAGAACATCCGGCCGCGGCTCCACGCGCTGCCCGAGCGGGTCGACGGCCGCCAGCGCCTCAGCGCCCACGAGCGGGTCGACACCGCCACCGCGCTCGGCGCCGACGGCTCGATCAAGGTCGGCTCGAAGGTGATCGCAGGCACCGTGCTGGCCCGCATCGGCGCTGGCGAGGACGACGTCGACCCGCACATCAACTTCTCGATCCGGCCGGCCGGGCGGGGGGCGCCACGGATCGACCCGAAGCCGATCCTCGACGGCTGGAAGCTGCTCGAGGCGACGGCGATCTACCGCGCCAAGGGCAAGAGCCCATTTGCGGTCAAGCTCGGCAGCGCCGGTGTCCTGCTGCTCTCCAAGGAGGCGCTGCAGCGCCGCGTGCTCGCCGACCGGCAAGTCGAGCTGTCCGACTGCGACCGGCTCGAAGTCCGCGGCGGCCAGATCGACCGCCGCATCCTGGCGACGCTCGCCTACCTCTCCGAGCAGGGCTTCCAGCTGACGATCACCTCGATGCTCTGCGGCCGCCACGGCAGCATCACCACCAGCGGCAACATCTCCAACCACTCCTTCGGCGGCGCGGTCGACATCGCGACGATCAACGGCGTCCCGGTGCTCGGCAACCAAGGGCCCGGCACGCTCACGCACGAGCTGCTGAAAGCGGTCCTGCGCCTGCAGGGGACGATGGTCCCCGACGAGCTGATCTCGCTGGAGGAGCTCGGCGGCCCGAGCTTCGCGATGGGCGACCACGCCGACCACGTCCACATCGGTTACAGCCCGATTGCCGGGACCGGCGCCCAGGCCGGCTTCGTGCAGCTGCTCAAACCGGACCAGTGGCTGCGCCTGACCGACCGCCTCGAGGAGATCGACAACCCCGAGGTGCCGACGAAGCCATCGAAGTTCGCGCTGCCCTGAGCCAGTACTTCGGATTCGTGCAGTTCGAGCTCGCCGGCGCGCTTGGCGTTGCGGCGGGCCGCTACCTAGCGCGCGACGCGGGCGAGGAGGATCGCCAGAGCGTGCTTGTCGTCGAGGCGTTGGGCGCACCGACCGCGGCCGGCCGGCGACGGCGGCAGCGGCCACGCGAGGCGGACCCCGAGGCGGCGCTCCCCGACCTGCCGTTGACCCGGGCTACGGCGATCCGGGCCTTCGCGCCTTTCGACTCGAGCGAGGGGGCGACCGACTGGCTCGACAGCGTCCTGGCGAACGAGGACGAGGTCGACGCGCTCGTCGCGGAGGGGATCGCGCTGCTGAACCGGGCGCTGCACGCACAGGCGGCGGCAAGTGCCGATCCGCATGGCCATGAGCTGACGCCGACGCAGGCCCTCCACGTGTTGGTCGGCGTCGGCAGCGGCGAGGAGGTAGCCGCCGGGCGCTTCACCCTGGCGCGCGAGGTGGACATGCGCGGCGGGACCTCGCGCCGGCAAAGGCGGGAGGCGGAGCTGCACCCGCAGGAGCGGGTCGCCGCCGTACTGGGCGGGCGCGAGCGGATCGACGTCTGCGAGACGCTGCTGCTGCGCGCCCGTGCCGACCTCGACGGCGGCCGGCCGCGTGAGGCAGCGTTGCAGCTGCGGGTGGGACTGGAGGCGCTGCTGGTGGAGCTGAGAGGCGCACTAACTGATCCCGGCCACGAGGAGGACATGTCGCAACTCGAAGCCCGCCGGCAGCAGGCCGGCGAAGCAGCCAACGCGGCTCTGCACGACAAGCTCGACCCCGAGCAGGAGAGCAATGTCCACGAGCTGACGGAGATCGCCGAGAGAGTGCTCCGGCGTCGCCGCATCCTCCGCGGTTAAGAGGCGATCCCGGTGGGGGTGGAGCGTCTTGTACTTTTTCCGCGCTGAGGCTCGCGGACAGCCACCAACTGTCTTCGGAAAAAGTTAAGTGGAACCCCCACCGGGATCGCCTCTAAAGGACGAGATGACGGGCAACGACCTCGTCAAGCAGGGACTCGGCTATGTGGTGTGCCTCCTCCAAAGCGACACCCTCCAGTGACGGAATCCCGATCACGGTCAGCCCCGCGGCGCGGGCGGCGGCGACTCCGGTCGGCGAGTCCTCCAGGGCGACGACCCCGGGGCCGGGTTCGACGCCGAGCCGCCGGCAGGCCTCCAGGTAAGGGTCGGGGGCCGGCTTCGGGGCCGCCACCTCGTGGGCGCTGAGGACGACGTCGAAGCGGCCCTCGAAGCCGACGATCTCCAGCGAGCGCCGCACGAAGGCGAGCGGCGAGTTGGAGACGAGCCCGATCGGCGTCCCCCGTCCTTTGAGGCTGTGGAGCAGCTCGCGGGCGCCGACCATAGCCTCCACCCCGTGCTCGAGCTCGGCCACCACCAGCTCGTTCAGCTCCTCGATCAGCGCCGCCGCCCGGCCCGGTTCGCCGAGGCGCCGCTCAAGTACTCCGCCGGCAACTTCAGCCGAGGTGCCGACCAGCTCGCGCTTGTCGGCGGGCGTGAACTCCAGCCCCCGCCGCTCGTAGAGGTCGTGCTCGGCCCGGGTCCAGACCGACTCGGTGTCGAGCAGCAGGCCGTCGTTGTCGAAGACGACCGCCTCCGGGGCCACCGGCATCTCGCGGAGCAGCTCGCCCATCGTCAGCCGAGCGCCGCCACGACGGCGGCGAGCTCCGCATCGACCTCGCCGTCGAGCTTCAACACGGCCTCGCCGTCGTAAGGCGTGGCGCTCTTGGTGACGATCGCCAGGCGACCGCCGGCAGCAAGCGTGATCCCGGGCAGGCCGGCAACGGGGTGGACGACCAGCGAGCTGCCAACGCAGAGCATCAGGTCGGCCGCCGCCGCCAGCTCCTGCGCCCGTCGCATCGCCTCCTCCGGCAGCAGCTCGCCGAAAAGGACGACGTCCGGCTTGATCGCGCTGCCGCAGGCGGAGCATAAGGCGATCCCCTCTTCGTCGAAGAGGCCCTCGACCTCCTCGATCGCGTAGCTCGCCTCGCAGCCGCGGCAGGAGGAGGTCGCGATCGAGCCGTGCACCTCGACCACGTTCCGCGAGCCGGCGGCGCGGTGCAGGCGGTCGATGTTCTGGGTGATCGTGCCCTCCAGCAGGCCCCGCCGTTCCAGCTCCGCCAGCGCCTCGTGGGCGCTGTTCGGCCGTTTGTCGCCGAGCGACTGGAAGCGCGGCCGGTAGTAGGACCAGAACCGAGCCGGGTCCCGCTCGAAGACGTCGATGTGGGCGACCTCCATCGGATCGACGTTCTCCCACAGCCCCGTCTCCGGCGTGCGGAAGTCCGGGATCCCGGATGGCACCGAGACCCCGGCCCCGGTCAGCGCCACAGTGCAGCTCGACTCGCGGATCAGCTCCGCCAGCCGGGCCGCGCCGGTGCTCGTCGCTGTCGCTACCTGCCGCTCCATCTCGGAGTGCGTTTGCCGAGGAAGGCGGCGATGCCCTCCTTGGCGTCCTCGCTGCCGAAGGCGGTGGCGAAGCCCTGCTTCTCGGCTTCGATGCCTTCGTCGAGGTCGCCCTTGTTGGAGACGCGCTTGATCTGCTCGCGGGCGATCGGTGCCTGGCCGGCCAGCTTGCGCGCCCACGCCAGCGCCGTCTCGAACAGCTCGTGGTCCGGGGCGACGCGATTTACGAGGCCGGACTCGAGCGCCTCCTCGGCGAGGATCGCGTCGCCGAGGAGGTTCATCTCCAGCGCCTTGTTCTCGCCGACCAGGCGCGGCAGCCGCTGCGTGCCGCCGAAGCCGGGGACGATCCCGAGCTTGATCTCCGGCTGGCCGAAGACCGCGGCCTCGGCCCCGATTCGCACGTCGCAGGCCATCGCCAGCTCGCAGCCGCCGCCGAAGGCGATCGAGTTGACGGCGGCGATCGTGGCGACGCTGTCCTGCCCGAAGTCGCGCAGCAGCGCGTGGGCGGTGTGGAGCAGCTCCTCGCCGCCCCCCTCGTCCATCTGCGTGAAGGCCTTGATGTCGGCACCGGCCGAGAAGACGACCGGGATCGAGGAGGCAATTACCATCGCGCCGATCTCATCGGCCGCCTTGACCTTCTCCCAGACCGAGCCGAGGTCGCGGATCACGTCGGGCGAGATCGCGTTCATCGGCGCGTTGGCGAGCCAGGCGATCGCCACCTCGCCGCGCGTCTCCAGCTTCACCCTCTCGGCCTGCTCGCCCTCGTCGGGCTGCGGGTAGGGGTAGAAGCCCTGGCCCGAGGTGAGGCCGAGGCGGCCCTGGGCGACGAGGCGGCGCAGCAGCACCGGCGGCGCGAAGCGCTCGCCGTGCTTCTCCTGCAGCTGCTCGATCCGCTCCAGCACCGAGTCGAGTCCCTCCAGGTCGGCTTTCCAGAAGGGTGGGAAGAGGCCTTTGCGCGGATCGAGCCCGGCCCCGGCCATCATCCCGAGGTCGATGTCGCGGACCGAGCAGACGCCCTCCTCGACCAGCAGACAGGCCTCGATCAGGGCGCGGCCGGTGAACATCGCGACCAGCTCCTCGGCGTCGGGCTCGGCCTCGCCGGGGACCGTCTGCACGCCGTCCTTGAAGAAGCCCTCGCCGCCCGACTTGGCGCCGAGCTTGCCTTCGGCGACCAGCTGCTGCAGCCCCTTGTGGACGTAGAAACCCTCGCCGTAGGAGTCGGCGAGGTGTTCGGCGACGTGCAGCGTGGTATCGAGGCCGAGCAGGTCGGTGAGGAAGAAGGGCCCCATCGGCGCCAGCTTGGCGGCGGCGATCGCCTCGTCGATCGCCGCCAATGAGAGGCCCTGGTCCTCCTGGGCGCGCCAGATCTCGCCGATCGTCGCCATCAGGATCCGGTTGACGACGAAGCCCGGCACCTCGCCGCAGACGATCGGCTGCTTGCGGATCGCCTGGGCGAAGTTGTAGGCGGCGGTGGCCGTCTCCTGCGAGGTGTCCTCGCCGGCGATCACCTCGACCAGCGGCATCACCGAGGCCGGGTAGAAGAAGTGGAAGCCGACGACCTTGTCGGGCCGCAGCGTCGCTTCGCCGATCTCGGCGATCGAGAGCGAGGAGGTGTTGGAGGCGAGGATCGCGTGCCCCGGCGTCGCGGCATCCAGCTCGCGGAAGACCGCCTGCTTGATCTCCATCCGCTCCGGCACCGCCTCGACCACGAAGTCGACGTCGCCGAACTCCTCGTAGGTGGTGGTGCCGGCGATCGCGCCCATCACCTCGGCGAGGCGGGCGTCGGCCTGCTCCTGGGTCAGCTTCTCCTTCTTGACCAGGCGGCCGAGCTGGCCCTCGGTGACGGCGCGCGCTTTCTCCAGCGCCGCGTCGACGAACTTCTGCTCGACGTCCTTGACGACGACGGGGATGTCGGCCGCGGCGATCGCCTGCGCGATCTCACCGCCCATGGTGCCGCCGCCGACGACGGCGGCCTTCGAGACGAACATTGGCTTGCGATTCCTCCAAGTCGGGGACGGCGGAAGGCTATCGGCACATCATTTCGCTTCCAGCATCCGCTGACTTCGCACTTATTCGCGATATGTGCGGATAAAGGCGAAGTCAGCGGGCTCAGGGAATGTCGAACCGCTGCCGATAACCACCTTCTATGCGCAGGGGCATGGTCACTCTCGCGATGGCGGGTGCGCTCGTCGCCGCCGGCTCGCTCGGCACCGCCACGGCGGGCGCCGCGGTGCCGGAGGCGTGGCTTGCGCCGGGTGGACGGGCGATCCCACCGGCCTCGGCCCCGCCGACGGTGAAGGAGATGATCCGCGCCGCCAACCACATCCGCCACCGGCCCTACCGCTGGGGCGGCGGCCACCGCAACTGGAACTCCCGCGGCTACGACTGCTCCGGCTCGGTCAGCTACGTGCTGCACGCCGCCGGCCTGCTCGACTACCCGCTGGACTTGACCGGATTCATGCGCTGGGGTGGCGGCGGCCCCGGCAGCTGGGTGCGCATCTACGCCAACCACGAGCACGTCTTCGCCGTGATTGCCGGCCTGCGCTGGGACACGACCAGCGAAGAAGGCGACGGCCACGGCCCCGGCTGGAGCGAAGCGATGCGCTCGACCGGCGGCTTCCGCCTCCGCCACCCGCTCGGCCTGCTCGCCAGACGAGCCGGGAGTTAAGCACCCATAGCGTCCTCAACTCCCGGCTCGTCCCCTGGACGGCCGGCTTCGCTGCGTGGACAAGGCGCCCGAGCCAACCTTGTACGGCCGTACAAGTCATCGATTGGGCTCTGCCATTAGGCTTTTTGGCCCTTAGCGACTTGACCGGTAACCGACGCGCCCGCCTACCGAGGGCGCCGCAGAGAGTGGGAGATGGAACCAGCGATGACTCGTATCCGCCAGCAGAACGTGACCGCCGCCCAGTGGAGCTCCAACGGGGAGGCGCTCGGCGCGCTCGACCTGACCCTGCCCGAGAACGACCCCTTTGGCGCCAACGTCTTCTCCGTCACCGAGCAACGCGACCGGCTGCCCGCCGACGTCTTCGAGAAGCTGCAGGCGACCCTCGAGGACGGCGAGGCCCTCGACCCCTCGCTCGCCGACGCCATCGCCGAGGCGATGAAGGAATGGGCGCTGGAGAACGGCGCCACCCACTTCACCCACATGTTCCAGCCGCTGACCGGCTCCACCGCCGAGAAGCACGACTCCTTCTTCGAGCCGGCCGGCGAGGGCAAGGCGCTGGCGGGCTTCTCCGGCAAAGAGCTGATCCAGGGCGAGCCCGACGCCTCCTCCTTCCCCACCGGCGGCGTCCGCGCCACCTTCGAGGCCCGCGGCTACACCGCCTGGGACCCCACCTCCCCCGCCTTCATCCTCGAGAACCCGAACGGGGCGCTGCTCTGCATCCCGACCGCCTTCGCCTCCTGGACCGGCGAGGCGCTCGACGCCAAGATCCCGCTGCTGCGCTCGATGGACGCCCTCTCCCGCTCGGCGATCAAGGCGCTGCGGCTGCTCGGCGACGAGGCTTCCAAGCGCGTCTTCACCACGGTCGGCCCCGAGCAGGAGTACTTCCTGATCGACGAGCAGTATTACTTCGAGCGCCCTGACCTGATCTCCACCGGCCGCACCCTGTTCGGCGCCAAGCCGCCGAAGGGGCACGAGCTGGACGACCACTACTTCGGCTCGATCCCGGAGCGGATCCTGGCCTGCATGCTGGAGTCCGAGCTGGAGGCGCGCAAGCTCGGCATCCCGGTCAAGACCCGCCACAACGAGGTGGCGCCGAACCAGTACGAGATCGCGCCGGTCTACGAGAACTCGAACGTCGGCTCCGACCACCAGCAGCTGATGATGCAGGTGCTGGAAAGCGTCGCCCGCCGCTACGGCCTGGTCTGCCTGCTGCACGAGAAGCCCTTCGCCGGCGTCAACGGCTCCGGCAAGCACAACAACTGGTCGATGGGGACCGACACCGGCTCCAATCTGCTCGACCCCGGCGACACCCCGGCCGACAACGTCCACTTTCTCTTCTTCTGCGCGGCGGTGATCCAGGCCGTCAACAAGCACCAGGGCCTGCTGCGCGCCTCGGTCGCCAACATCGGCCAGGACCACCGCCTCGGCGCCAACGAGGCGCCGCCGGCGATCATCTCGATCTTCCTCGGCGCCGAGCTGGAGAAAGTCTTCGAGGCGATCGCCACCGGCGAGGGCGACCCCCACACGCCGGCCTCGTTCCTGGAGCTGGGCGCGACGGTGCTGCCGGCGCTGCCGATGCACGGCGGCGACCGCAACCGCACCTCGCCCTTCGCCTTCACCGGCAACAAATTCGAGTTCCGGGCGCTGGGGTCGAGCATGTCGCTGGCCTTCCCCAACACGGTCCTCAACACGATCGTCGCCGAGGCGATCGACGAGCTGGCCGACAAGCTCGAGGCCAAGACCTCGGGCGGCGCCGATGTCGCCACTGCCGTGATCGAGGTCGTCAAGGACTCCTACAGCGCCAACAAACAGGTCTGCTTCGGCGGCGACAACTACGACGAGGCCTGGCACGCGGAAGCCGAGCAGCGGGGCCTGAAGAACCTGCGCACGACGCCCGAGGCGTTGCCCGAGGTATTGACGGACCAGACGGTTGCCGCATTCGAGGACTACAAGGTCCTCTCCAAGCGCGAGCTGGAGTCACGCTACGAGGTCTGGCTCGAGCAGTACGCGATCCGGGCCAACATCGAGGCGGAGACGACCTTCTCGATCGCCAAGACGATGATCCTGCCGGCGGCGCTGCGCCACCTGGCGCTGATCGGCGAGTCCGGCGTCTCGGCGATCGAGGCCGAGGTCCGCAGCCTGGTCGACGAGCTGGTCTCCGCGCTCGGCGAGCTCGAGGCCGCCAACGCCTATCCCGACGAGCTGGAGGGGATGGACCTCGCGCTCCACGCCCGCGACAAGCAGATCGCGGCGATGGCCAACGTCCGCGAGGCGGCCGACAAGCTGGAGAAGGTCGTCGCCGACGATCTGTGGCCGCTGCCGAAGTACGAGGAGATGCTCTTCATCAAGTAGGCGGCAAGGCCCGGGAGCCGGTGTCCCTGCGCGCAGGGACACCGGCTCCCGGAACTCGGCACCTTCTTGTCGAGCAATGCGGTCGTCTCAGCCTGAGAGCCATCCGGTTGTCGTCCGGGCGAATGTCGCGAAGCGGCGACATGCAATCTGATTTCTGCGCGCCGCAGGCGCGCACACCCTCGGGATCGTGCCGAAGGCGCGATCCATCAATTCGCCCGGACGACAACCGGATGGCTCCCTGGCTCAAGCCGGCGCAGCTGGCCGAATCGGGTGATGCAGGTGGAAGACGTCGTCTGGGTCGTACTCGGCCTTGACGGCGGCTAGGCGGTCGTAGTTCTCGCGCCCGTAGCCGGAGACGATCCGGTCCTCGCCCTCGTCGCCGACGAAATTGAGGTAGGTGGCGCCGGTGGCGTAGGGCTTGACGTCGGCGCAGACGTCGCGCGTCCACTGGATCGCCCGCGCGTCGTCGGCGGGGTCCTCCCACATCGTCAGCGGGTGGACCACCCAGGTCGACTCGCGGGTCGCCATCGGCGATCCGTCGCCGTTGCGGGCGACGGCGCCGCCCCAGGGGAAGACGATGTGCTGAGTCGGCGAGGGAATGATGATCCCCTTGGCGCGGGCGCAGAAGGCGTCGATCGCCGCGTCGGGCAGCTCGTTCAGGTACTCGGCCGACCAGTAGTTGCGGAAGCCGGGCGGGTCGTCGAGCATCGACTGCAGCTCGGCGTAGGGCATCTCGGCGATCATCGCGCCGGCCGGTTCGCGGGCGAGCAGCGGCGTCATCGCCTCGCGCGCCTCCGCCTCCGGCCCGGTGTAGGTGATGAGGATGGCGCAGGCGAGCTTGCCCTGCAGGTCCGCTGGGACGAACTCCTCGGGTGGGCCGGTCAGGTAGATGATGCCGCCACCGACCTCGTCCGGGGCGGACTCGACGAAGTCGCGATAGGCGCGGGCCAGCTCAGGACCGTCATCGGGCGGCCAGATCAGCAGCGCCGCGGTGAAGGAAGGCATCGAGTGCAGGCGGAAGGTCAGCTCGGTGGCGATGCCGAAGTTGCCGCCGCCGCCGTGCAGCGCCCAGAACAGCTCCGGGTTCTCGTCCTCGGAGGCGCGCACGATGCGCCCGTCGGCAGCGATCAGCTCGACCGAGAGCAGGTTGTCGCAGGCGAGCCCGAACTTGCGCTCGATCCAGCCCGAGCCGCCGCCCAGGGTGAGGCCGGCGACGCCGGTGGTCGAGACGCGCCCCCCGGTCGTCGCGAGGCCGTGCGGCTGGCAGGCGGCGTCGAAATCGCCCCAGGCCGCCCCGCCCTGTGCGGTCGCCGTGCGCGCCTGCGGATCGACCGCGACGGCGTTCATCCGGCGCAGGTCGATGGTCAGGCCGCCGTCGCTGAGGCAGGCGCCGGCGACGCTGTGGCCGCCGCCCCGCACCGCCACCTCGAGACCGTTCTCGCGGGCGAAGGCGAGCGCGGCGCGGATGTCCCCGGCGCTCTCGCACTGGGCGATCGCTGCCGGCCGCTTCTCGATCATCGAGTTGAAGATCGTGCGGGCGTTCTCGTAGCCGGCGTCGCCGTCGACGAGGACGTCGCCCGCGAAGCCGTTGCGAAGTGCCGAAGGGTCGAAGGATGCGGATGACATGACGGGTCCTTTCTAGGGAGAGGCGCCGCCCTGTTACCGACCCTATCCCAGAACGTCCCGGCTATCTCCCCTTATCCGACGGGCGGCGCCTGACGAGCGTCAGGGGCCGCGACCGCGACACCGGCGCCTTCCCGGCTTCTTGGTAGGTGACGAACAGATTCGCACGGGCCCGCCCTTTCTGCCTCAGCTGCCCGCGAATCCGAGCTGCGGCTTTGCCGGTTCCCCCGGGCCAGAGCTTCAGCTGTCGCAGGAGATAGCCCCCCTCCGCCGTCGGAGGCTCCAGGAATTTCCAGCGCAGCCCCTTCGCTTCGACGCCCAGCTCGCCCCCGGTCGCCGGCACCTTGACCGTCACGTACACGGCGGCCGATCCCCTGGCGCGTTTGACTTTGCCGATGAAGAACGGGAAGGACGGAGGCGGCGGAGGCGGTTTGAAAACTCGTGAGTCGACCGCGACACCACAGGAAATGCCGTACGGGTTCGGGATCAGGTCCCGGTTGACGCCGCTGCCGTCCAGGTTCGCCCGGCCGACACGGCCGAAGAAGGAGGCCGACCAGTAGAGGTGGGCGTTGTCGACAGTGACACCGCAGGCATTTTCGACTTCCGAGACGAAGCTCTGATCGACTTCGCCGCCAGCGAGGTTGGCGCGCCCGATCGAGTCGCCGGCTTCGTTTGCCCAGTAGACATGGCCCGCGTCGACCGCGACGCCGCAGGGCCCTTCGGCGCCGGGGATGAAGCTCTGATCGACTTCGCCGCCCGCGAGGTTGGCGCGCCCGATCGCGTTGCCCGAGCGGTTTGCCCAGTAGACGTGCGCCGCGTCGACCGCCACCCCGCAGGGAGCAGAGGCGCCGGGGATGAAGTTCGGCTCGACCCCGCTGCCGTTGAGGTTGGCGCGCCCGATCGCCAGTCCCCCCTGGCTGGCCCAGTACAGGTGCGATCCGCCGATCGCGACTCCACAGGGCCTCGCGAGCCCCGCGATCATGCTCTGGTCGATCGCGACGCTTTCGTACACGGTGTCCATGCGGCCGACGCCGCTTGGGGTATCCCGCAGCTCCATGCGGCCGATCGCGCCGCTCGACCTGTCCGCCCAGTAGAGGTTGCCCCCGTGCACCGCGAGGCCGCAGACCTGGCCGTCTCCCCCCAGAGTCCCGACGATGCTGTCGGGATAGCCGAAGACCGGCTCGGTTCCATCGAGGTTCGCGGCTCCGATCGACGCCTCCTCTCCCCAGTAGATGGCTGCCGACACATCAGGCGGCGAGGCGGCGTGCGACCCGATTGCGAGTGAGAAGAGAGCCAGCGAAACGAGCAATTCCGAGCTGCGGCGACCGGCTCTCATCTGCCCGGCCCCGGTTTGAAGATGCGGAAATGGCGAACCGCCGGCGTCGGGTCGCGGGTGCCGGATTCGTCGATAGCCACCACCGCGAAGCGGTGCCTGCCGACCGATAGGCCGGTGTAGGTCTTCGGCGACCAGCACGACCTGAACGGCCGCCGGTCGAGCTTGCACCGGTAGCGCGCTTCGACTCCGCGGCGAGCGGCAAAGAGGATCTTCGCCGTGCCCTTGCTCACCTTGATCTGCTTGCGGATAAAGGTGTCAGGGGGAGGAGCGACGAACCGCACCACCGGTTCGATGACCATCAGGTTGAACCACCCCCATTGCCCACCGGCGCCGTCGACCGCGATCGCGTAGGCCTGCCCTGCGACCGCAGGAAAGCTGACGCCGCCGAGCCCGCCGAGCGAGCAACTCCGGAGCCCCCCGCCGCCCGGGGTCTCCGGCACCGCGGGATAGGCCGACGGGGTCCCAACCGGAGTCAGCGCCGTCACCGAGCTCCCTCTGTACACGCCGAGCACCGGGTGGAAGCCGCCGTGGCAAGGGAGGACCTGGGCGGTCCCGCTCTGCTTCGCGGTCCAGGTGAACCAGACCGACGAGCCGGTTTGGCTTCCACCGTGGACCGGCTCTCCGGTCTCCCTGCCAGCGCCCTCGGTCGTTCCCCTGTTTGCGTAGCTCGCACCGGACTGGATCGTCGTCGCGTGCGCGAAGTCGTCGTTCTCCGGAACGGGAGAGGTGTTGCTCAGCGTGAGGATGAACTCGCCTCCGCCTATGGCGCCGTCGACGGCGATCCGATACTCGACACCGGCCGCGGCGCGAAATTCGAGGTCCGGGGACGCACACTGGGTGCCGCTGTGGTCGGAGCCGACTTCGACCAGCGAGCCGACGGACGTTCCCCTGTAGACGGCAAGCAGCGTTTCGAAGCTGCTATCGCAGCTGAGCCGGATCAGGCCCGATCGGGCCGGTGTCCAGCGGTACCAAACCGAGGTGCCACCCGAGTCGCCGGCGTGGTTCGGCTCGCCCGCTTGAACGGTCGCTTCGACCGTGGTCCCGACGCTGACGGGCGAGCCCCCGAGCAGCTCAGTTGCATCGGCGAAGTCGTCGTTGGGTGGTGGCGCCGCGCTGGCGGAACCGGGCGCCGCGAGCAGGGACAGCAGCGCGATCAGTATCGCCAGTGCCCAACCGTTGCGGGACCGCTGGTCGCGGTCCCGTCGTGCCCCTGCCAGAGACATCCCGATTAAGGATACGGCCTGTTTCCTAGTGGCACCGTCATTTCCGGTGGCGACCGAGCGCTGCGTCAGAGATGCGGCCGAAAATGGTGGTGCCGAGGCCGCTGCTCAGGCGCCGGATCGCGGAGCAGGAGGGCGCAGGCGAGGCCGCCGAACCAGAGCGCCCAACGAGTCAGGCCCTGCGCCGGTGGCGGTTCCGTCACCGGCGGGACAGTACCCGCATCTCCAGACCGCCCCGGGGAGAGAGGGTCGGCATCTGGCGCACCGTCATCGTGCGGCCGGGCATCGCGTCGAGCCGCTGCCGCTGCAGCAGCATCGTCGCCACCAGCTTCACCTCGGTCTGGCCGAAGCGCTTGCCGATGCAGATCCGCCGGCCGCCGCCGAACGGCACGTAGGCGCCGCGCGGCAGCGCCGCCTTGCTCTCGCGCGTGAAGCGCTCCGGGATGAACGCCTCCGGCTCCGGGAAGACCTCCGGGATGCGGTGACTGGCCCACGAGCAGTAGTTGACGTAGGCGCCCCGCTTGACCTGGTAGCCGCCGAACTCGAAGTCGCGGACGGCGCGGCGCGGTCCGATCCAGGCCGGCGGGTAGAGCCGCAGCACCTCGTCGAGGACCATCTCCAGGTAGGGCATCTCGCGCTCGAGCCGGTCGATGTCGGGCGCCTCGCCGCCCAGCACCTCGTCCTGCTCCTCCTGCAGGCGGGCGACCACGTCGGGGTGGCGCGCCAGCTCGTGCATCATGAAGGTCAGGGTCGAGGTCGAGGTGTCGTGGCCGGCGAACATCAGCGTCATCGCCTGGTCGCGCACCTCCTTGTCGGAGAAGCCCTCCCCCGCCCCGTCGCGTACCCCCAGCAGCAGGCTGAGGATGTCCATCTTCTCGGGGTCGGGGCTGGCCCGGCGCTGGGCGATCTCGCCGTAGACGATCTCGTCGAGGATCGCCCGCGAGGCGACCATCTTCGACCAGGGCGAGCCCGGGCCCCGCAGCAGCCTCAGGTGGAAGTCGATCCCGTAGAAGCCGAGCGCCCGCTCGAAGTGCTCGGCGGCGGCGGCCCCCTTTCCGGCCTCGTCGGGATCGAGGCCGAGCAGCGCCCGCATCGCGATCCGCATCGCCAGGCCGCGCATCCACTCGTAGACGTCGACCGCCTGGCCCGGCCGCAGCGCCTCGATCGCCGGCGTCGCCTCGGCGACCATCGCCGCGACCGAGGCCGCGACCTGCTCGCGGTGGAAGGCCGGCATCATGATCTCGCGCGCCCGGTCGTGGTAGGCGTCGTCGATCGTCAGCAGGCCGTCGCCGAGCAGGGGGATCAGGTCGCCGAAGCTGCCCTCGCGCCAGTGGAAGTTCTCGGGATGGGAGACGGTGACGAAGTGGTTCGCCTCCGGGCCGAGCATGAAGACGACCTGGCTGTGGAGGAGGCGGGCGCTGAAGATCGGCCCGTGCTCCTCGTAGAGGGAGAGCAGCATCGGCAGCGGGTCGCGAGCGGCCTGCAGGGTGCGGGCGAAGCTGAAGTCCTGCGGCCCCGGCGGGTAGGCGCCGCGGCGGCGAACGCGGACCTCGGCGCGGACGTCGTCGAGCAGGCGGACGACCGGGTTGTCGCTGAGCTGCTTCGGCGGCGGCACCCGGCGGGTCGGGGCGGCGGTCGCGGGCGGCATCGTTCGATCCTAGCTGGCTGACCGGCCAGTCGCCGCGAGCTGGCCGCAGGCGGCCTCGATGTCGCGGCCGCGGGTGAGACGGACGGTCGCGCCGAGGCGGTGCTCGGCGAGAATCGCCCGGAAGCGCTCGATCCGCTCCGGCGAGGACCCCTCGTAGGCGCCGGTCGGGTTGTAGGGGATCAGGTTGACCTTGTAGGCGCGGGGGTCGAGCAGAGCGGCGAGCTGACGGGCGTGCTCGGGCAGGTCGTTGACGCCGTCGAGCATCACGTACTCGACGAAGACCTTGCGCCGGCGCCGGGCGAGGTAGCGCTCGCAGGCGGCGAGCACCTCGCGCAGCGGGTAGCGGTCGTTGACCGGCATCAGCTGCGAGCGCAGGCCGTCGTTGGGGGCGTGCAGCGAGAGCGCCAGGGCTACCGGCATCTCGCACTCGGCGAGGCGGTCGATGCCGGGCACCCAGCCGACGGTCGAGATCGCGGTGCGGCGGTGGCTGACGCCGAGGTCGGGCAGCCGCTCGCAGGCGGCCAGGACCTCGTCGAGGTTCATCGTCGGCTCCCCCATCCCCATGAAGACGACGTGGTCGATCGGTTCGATCCGTCGAAAGTGGAGGGCCTGGTCGAGGATCTCGTCGGTGCCGAGGTTGCGGCCGAACTTCATCTGGCCGGTGGCGCAGAAGGTGCAGGTCAGCGGGCAGCCGGACTGCGAGGAGAGGCAGACCGAGCGGCGGCCGTCGCGGTAGCGCATCAGCACCGCCTCCAGCGGCCGACCGTCGGCGGTGTCGAACAGCACCTTGACGGTGCCGTCGTCGGACTTCGCCTCGGCCCGCACGGCCAGGGTCGAGAGCGCCACCGCCGCGGCGAGCCGCTCGCGCAGCGCCGCCGGCAGGTTGGTCATCTCCGCATACTCGCGCGCCCCGCGCGCCACCCACTCCCAGACCTGGGAGGCGCGGTAGGAAGGCTCGCCCGCGTCGGCAAGCGTCCGCTGCAGGAGCGCACGATCCACCCGCCGAGCGTAGCGAGGGGACGAGCCGTGAGTTGAGCACCCTATGGGTGCTCAACTCACGGCTCGTCCGGCGCGGACTACGGGGAGGGCGGCTGCTGCGGCGGCGCGCCCGGTGGCTGCTGCTGCGGGGGCTGCTCCTGCTCCGGCAGCGGCGGCGGCATCTCGGTCGCGGGCGCCGGCGGCAGCTCCTGTCCCGGCAGGGCCTCCGCCTCCTCGCGCCAGATCTCGTTCAGCGAGACCTGGATGTAGGCCCAGAGGCCCGGCGAGAGCAGCAGGTAGAGGATGATCGCGATCCAGCCGTTGAGCGGCTCCCTGCCGGCGAGCCGCGAGGCGCCCATCACCCGCTTGGTCCCGCGCCAGTAGGTGATCAGAGCCGGCACGATGATGAGGCCGCCCGGGAACAGCGCCAGCAGCGAGTTGGTCGGGTTCTGGCCGAGGTCGTATCCCTTCGCCTTGCCGTAATCCCGCAGCTCGCGGTTGATCCGGTACCACCAGACGAGGTGGTAGATGCCGAGCGTGATCAGCGGCAGCAGCGCCGCCGCCCAAGGGCTGCGGATCTTCACCTGGTCCTGCGTGCCACGGATGTTCATCTCGTAGGCCATGCAACCTCCGTTCTGGTGGAACCGCCGGTGGTGATCACGACCCTAGCCCACCGGACGGCCGCTTTCCAGCATTTCGGCCGCCGCCCGCTCCGCGGCCTGCAGGGCGCCCTCCATGTAGCCGCTCCAGACCGTCGCCGTCTCGGTACCCGCCCAGTGGACGCGACCGAGCGGCTCGCGCAGCGCCGGCCCGCACTCGGTCCAACCGCCCGGCCCGAAGTTCGACGTGGGCCCGCCCCCCGACCACTCCTCCGCCGACCACTCCTGTTCGGCGTAGTCGAGCGGCTGTTCGGCGCGGCGGCCGAAGAGGCGAGCGAAGCAGCCGAGCACGGCGGCGCGCCGTTCCGCCTCGCTCTTTCCCTGCAGGTCGGCCACCTCCGGGCCGCCGACGAAGCCGAGCAGGACGCCGGTGGAGGCGTCGCGGGGCGAGCTGTCGAAGGTGAGCGTCACCGGGCCGCCGTCGCACACCGCCTCGCCGCTGAGGTCGTCGTCGCGCCAGAAGGGGCGCTCGTAGAGCGCCATGCACTTGGTCAGCCGCCCCGGGCGCAGGCTCTCGCCGAGGCGGCGGCGAGGCTCGGGCAGGACCGGGTCGAACTCGATCCGGCCCGCGATCGCCGGCGGCAGGGCGACGAGCGCCCGCTCCGCCTCCACCTCGACCCCGTCGGCGGCGACGGTGACGGAGTCCTCCCCCTGCGCGATCCTGCGCACCGGCGCGCCGAGGCGGACGCGGTCGCCGAGCGACTCGGCCAGCCCCAGCGCCAACAGCTGGGCGCCCCCGTCGAGGCGATCCTGCTGGGCGCCCCCCTCGGTGTCGAGCAGTGCGTCGAAGCTGCCGGCCGAGCTGACGTAGAAGAGGACGTGGAGCATCGAGAGCTCCTCCGGCCCGGCCCCCCAGACCGTACGGCCGGCGAGGGCGATCAGCTCGCGGGCGCTCTCGGTGCGCACATTCTGCGCGCACCACTCGGCGAGCGTCTGCCCGTCCAGCTCGGCAGCCCGCTCCGCCGCCCACGGCTCCTCGGCCGAGACGCCCCGAGCGAGGCGATCGAGCCGGCGGCGGGCGAGGAAGACGTCCCAGAGGACGCGGGGGCCGACACGGGGGATCGTGCCCCTGTAGAGGCGGCGCCTGCCACCGAGGTCGAGCAGGTTCTGGCCGGCGCCGTGCTGGGGGAAGATCTCGACCCCCAGATCGGCGGCAAGCCGCTGCACCCGGGTGTGGTCGGCGCCGACCCACTGGCCGCCTACGTCGACCTGGATGCCGGCGGTGAGGAACGCGTTGAGCAGCCGCCCGCCGACCCGGTCGCGCGCCTCGAGCACGACCACGTCCCTCCCCTCGGCGACGAGGACCTGCGCCGCGCGCAACCCCGAGAGGCCGGCGCCGGCGACGACGACGTCAGCGCTGAGTCTCGACACGTCCTCGACCTCCCCTCGGCCCATCCCGGTCCATTCGGGCCAGCTTGGCAGGAAACCTTTCGTCACGCACGGCGTCCACCTCGTGTCACCGCTTCCATAACGGGCCGGACGCTCGAATTACAGTTGGCATCCAGATGGAGCTGCCGATCCTGCGCACCAAGCGGGCCACGCTGAGGCCGCTGGCAGAGCGCGACCTCAATGAGCTGGAGCAGATCGTCGCGAGCGCCGGCGTCGCCGAGTGGTGGGGCGACGTGGAAGACCGCGAGAAGCTGCGCCGGGACCTCAGGTGCGACGACGAAGACGACAGCGGCGCCCTCACGCTCGAAGTCGACGGCGCGGTCGCCGGCTGGCTCGGCGTCTGGGAGGAGAACGAGCCCGGCTACCGCCACGGCGGCCTCGACATCATGCTGGCGCCGTCGGCGCAGGGACGGGGAATCGGCCCCGAGGCGCTGCGGGCGGCGATCCGCTGGTTGATCGACGAGCGCGGTCACCACCGCGTCACGATCGACCCCGCCCGCGCCAACGAGCGGGCGATCCGCGTCTACGAATCGGTCGGCTTTCGCCCGGTCGGAACGATGCGCCGTTACGAGCGCGATCCTGCCGGGGGCTGGCGCGACGGCCTGCTGATGGACCTGCTCGCCGACGAGCTCAACTACTGACCGCGGGCCGCGCCAGAACGGTAGATTGACCGCCGTGAGCGAAGCCGACGGCATCGAGGCCCTGAGCGCCGCGATCGAGCGCTACAACGAGGCCTGGAACGCCCACGACGTCGACGCGATCGTCGCCATGCACGCCCCCGACATGGTCTTCGCCAACCACACCGCCGGCGAGTCGGCGAGCGGCGAGGAGGTGCGGGCGCACATCGCCTCGATCTTCGCGAGCTGGCCCGACCTTCGCTTCGAGACGCGGCGGCTCTACGTGCGCGACGGGTTGGTCGTGCAGGAGTGGACGGCGACGGCGACCCACACCAGGCCGATGCGCCGGGGTGAGATCGAGGCGCCGCCGAGCGGGCGCACGATCGGCTGGGACGGGATCGACTCGATCCCCTTCGAGGACGGCCTCGTCAAGCGCAAGGACGTCTACTCGGACTCGGTCTCGATCCTGCGCCAGGTCGGCCTGCTCGACTGAAGGGATCACGGGGCACGACCGGGTTCAGCGCCGCAGTCCAGACAGGCGGGTGCGAAGGAATGAGGGCCAGACACGCGGGCGCCGGGCGACGGTAAGCGCGATAGGCGCCGAGTCGAAGTAGGAGACGCGTTCCGTCGCCAGGCCGTCCTCGCCGATGACGAAGCGATCGACGGCGTGCCAGGAGATCGGTCCGCCTCCGGCGCTGCCGCTCAGGGTGAACTCGATCAGGACGCCGTCCCCCGTCGCGCCCCAGCGGTGGACCTCTGCGGTCAGGTCCAGGATCGAGTCGAGCAGCTGCGCGAAGGTGCGCTTGCCCTCGGCGAGACTGTTGGTGGTCGGCGTCATCGGCGCGACCAGGCGGACCCGCTCCGCCAGGATCGTCTCCAGCCGCTGCGGCGTCGGCGCTTCCCAGTACTCGCCGAAGCGGCGTGCGAAGTCGCTCGCCATCGCCACCCGCGCCTGGTCGGGCCCGGCCTCGCTCACGTCCCTGCCTCCGCCAGGAGGCGCTCGATCGCGGCGCGGGCGTAGTCGAAGACGCGGCGGTCGCCGGAGAGGCGGTAGCGCGAGTTGGCCCCCATCACCACGGCGTAGAGCTCGAAGGCGACCCGGTCCGGGTCCGGCAGGCCGGCGATCCGGGCCTGGCGCTCGAGCTCACCGAGCCAGGCGTCGAGGGCGCCCGCGATCGCGTCCCGCACCGGTCCCGGGCGGTCGTCGTACTCGGCCGCCGTCGAGGCCCAGAAGCAGCCGCCGGAGTAGGCGCCGGCGTCGAGGTGAGCGAGGTAGGCGTCGGCCATCGCCCGCAGGCGGGGGGCCCCGTCGGGTGCCCCAGCCGCCGGGTCGATCACCGCCTGGCGGAAGCGGCGCGCGGCGGCCTCGACCGTCGCCAATTGCAGCTCCTGCTTGGAGCCGAAGTGGGCGAAGAGGCCGCTCTTGCTCATCTCCAGGTCGGCGGCGAGGCGCCCGATCGTCAACCCCTCCAACCCCTCGGCCGAAGCTAGGTCGACAGCGCGATCGAGGATCGCCGCCCGCGTCGCGGCGCCCTTGCGGGGCCGCTCTGCGGTCGGCGTCGCGGGCGCGCTCATGGACCTCAGGCTACAGAAAAGCACGAACGTTCGTGCAAATCGACTACCATCCGCCGCTGATCCGGCAGACAAGGCCGGGCATGCCAAACCTTCAGGAGGAGAGCCCATGAGCGAGTACGCGGTGAAGAAGATCGACGAGATGGAGGCGGTCTACCTCGGCGCCTTCAAGCGCGCCCGGGCGGAGCTCGGGGTCGAGTCCTTCGGCATGTCGATCATCGATCTGCCGGCCAACTTCGAGAACTACCCCGAGCACGACCACGCGGGGGATGGCCAGGAGGAGGTCTTCATCGCCCTGCGCGGGGCCGGCGAGATCGAGATCGACGGCGAGCGCTTCCCGCTCGACGCCGACCACGTCGCCCGCGTCGCATCCGGTACCAAGCGCAAGGTCTGGCCCGGCTCCGACGGCCTCCGCCTGCTCGCCCTCGGCGGCATTCCGGGGCAGGCGTACGAGGCTCCGGACAACTCGAAGCTGGGCCAACCGGACCCGATGGCGAGCTAAGACGAGCGGCCCGCGCTCTCGCGGCGAGGCTGGTGGCCGGCACAGGTCAGCACCGGCAGCCGCGGATAGCGCGGGTACTCGGGCTGATCGCGCGAGCGCAGGCAGAGCGAGAAGACCGAGCCGCGCGTGTTGGGCACCAGTTGCTGGTGCCGGCAGCTGTCGCAGAGACCGCGGGGCTGAGCGGGGCTGGCCACAGGCGGCTAGAGCGAATCGAGTGGGACGCCGACGACGGTGAGGCGCCGGGATAGGCCGCCGATCGCGAAGTCGCGGATCTCCTCGGCGGAGGCGCCGAGGGCCTCCCAGTCGGTCCCTTCCCGCTGCGGCGGGGTCAGCGCGGAGGCGACCGACGGCAGCAGGTCGCGCAGCGTCTGCCGCACCCGCTCGGCCAGCCCCGGGCTGCGCTCGATTGCCTGTTGCAGGTACCAGGTGCCGTAGCCGATGTGGCGCTGCTCGTCATGGTGAATCCTTCCGTAGCCATCGACGAACCCGGGCAGCATCTCCTGTTCGCTCAGGTAGCGGTTGATGAAGTTGAAGGCGGTCAGGCCCAGCGTCCCCTCGATCACCATGTGGTAGACGGTGACGAACTCGACCTTGGCCTCGGCGTCGCCGGGGTTGGCGGCAAGGCGCTCGTGAGCGCCGACCAGCGCCTCGTCGAAGATCGCCCGGAAGTCGTCGCTCAGCTCGGCCCGCGCCCGCTCGACGTGGGCGGCGATCGTCCCCGGATCGGCGATCACCTCGTCCTGGAAGCGCTTGTAGAACTGCATGTGGCGGACCTCGTCGACCTGCTGGGTCGCCAGGAAGCTCTCCTCCTCCTCGGAGTCGTAGGCCATCACCAGCCCGGTGAACTTGGTCGCGATCCGCTCCTCGGCGACCATCAGCGAGGAGAGGGCCCAGTGGACGAGGCCCCGGTCCTCCTCCCCCAGCTTCTCTTCCCACTGCCGCGCGTCGACCGAGAGGTCGATCTGCCAGGGGTTCCACTGTCCTTCCTCCCAGTGCCGATAGAGGGTCTGGGGGTCGTGCAGGTGGGTGTGCCGGTGCTCGTCCGCGATTTCGATCAGCTCCTTTCGGCCCGTCGCTTAACGCCGCCGAGCATGCGGCGGAGCAGGAGGACGTGGCCGCGCGTGCCGATCACCAGCGCCCGGTAGGCGCGACCCTTGAGGCCGGGGAACTCGGCGCGGGTCTCGGCGCGGAGGCGGCTGCGCCCCTCGCCGAGCGAGTCGACGCGAAGGATCAGCGCATAGCGCGAGAAGCGGTGGCTGCCGCCCAGCCCCAGCTCCCGCGGTCGCTCGGCTGCCTCGACGCGAAAACCCGGGAAGGTCGACCCGACGACGAGCGGTCGCGGACCGGACACCTCGACGTCGGCGCAACCCAGCAGGCGCGCGAATGCGGTGCTCGGCGTCGAGGCGCCGTCAACGGCGCGACACGCCGCCTCCCAGGTCGCCTCGGCGCCGGCCTCGATCTCGATCGAGTGCTCGTCGACGTACGGCAGACGGTCGGCCTCGGTTGACATTGCCCCCTGATGCTATGCGGCCGAGATCAGGAACGAGGCGAGGAAGCCGAGCGCGGTCGCGTAGGCGACCGGCGGGCCGCCTTCGCTGAACGCCTCCGGCATCAGCGTGTCGGCGAGCGAGGCAAGGACGGCGCCGGCGGCGAAGCCGAGTGGCCAGGAGAGGGCGTTGTCCGAGACGTCCTCGAGCGCGGCGTAGCCGACGACGACCGCCACCGCTAGCAACACCGCGGTCGCGGTCCAGATCAGGACGACGTCCTCGCGGCCGTACTCCTCGCGCATCTTCTGCGCACCGACGATCGCCTCCGGCAGGTTGGAGGCGAAGATCGCGACCAGCAGGGAGACGGCGCTGCCCTCCAGCAGGGCGACGCCCATCGCCAGGTTCTCCGGCACGCCGTCGAGCGTCACCCCGGCAAGCAACGCCAGGCCAACCGCTCCGCCGCGCGCCTGCTGCCGCACCGTGCGCCGCTCCAGCCAGGCGTCGACGAGGACGAAGGCCGTCGCCCCGGCGAGAAAGGCGATGCCGGCGCGCCAAGCACCGCCGTGCTCGAAGGCCTTCTCGAACAGCTCGAAGGCGACGGCGGCGATCAGCGCCCCCGAGGCGAACCCGAGCAGGGCCGCGGTGGCGGCGCGGGGCGGCGGCCGCCAGACGCCGATCAGGGCGCCGATCGGCAGCGCACTCGACGCGACCACCGCAAAGAGGACCGCCTCGCCCATCGCCCGCCATTGTTGCCGCTAGCGTTGACGCCATGAGCGGAGGAGCAGTGTGAGCGGCGTCGGGACCCTGTTCGACGCCGACGCGGCTGCCTTCACCGGCACCGTGGAGGTGCTCGGGGTCATCTTCAGCGCCGAGGACGGCGGCTACGCGGTGCTCGAGGTGCAGGACGTCGAGTCGGGCGAGGGCTTCCCGCTGATCGGGCCGGTGGCCCACCTCAACGCCGGCGACCGGGCCGAAGTAAGCGGCGAGTGGCAGACCCACTCCAAGTACGGCAGGCAGCTGCGGGCCCGCGGCGCCCTGCCACTGGATCCCAGCGACCGCGAGGGCCAGATCGGCTACCTGACCAGCCTCCGCCACATCGGCCCAAGCCGCGCCAAGCGCCTGGTCGACGAGCACGGCGAGGGCGTGCTGGCGGCGATCGCCGCCGACCCGGTCGGCGTCTTCGCCGCCCTGCGCGGAGTCAGCCAGAACCAGGCGGCAGCCGCGGCCGATTCGTGGCACGCATCGCGGGCGATCCGCGACCTCCACGTGCAGCTTGCCCCGCACGGCCTCGCCCACCTGGCGGCGCCGATCCACAAGCGCTTCGGCGAGCGCTCGATGACGGTTCTGCACGAGGACCCCTACCGGCTGACCGAGGTCGAGGGCGTCGGCTTCGCCCGCGCCGACAAGATCGCCCTCGCCGCCGACGTGCCGCCGGAGTCGTCGCGGCGCGCCCAGGCCGCGGCGGTCTTCGCGATCTCCGAGGCCGAGCAGAAAGAGGGGCACACGTTCCTGCCGCTCGAGGAGCTGACCGGCCGTACGGCGAGGCTGATCGGGCTGACGCCCGACCCGGACGTGCTGGCGGTCGCGCCGGGGCTGCTGCTCGACGAGGGGCGCGCCTACCGCGAGCCGACCCACGCCTCGGAGCTGGCGGTTGCCGAGACCCTGCGCTCGCGGGCCACGGCGTCGCCCAACCTCGGCCACGAAGCGCCCGGGTCGCCGCCGGCCGACGACGAGGAAACCGAGGGGCTGACGCCCGAGCAGTGGGCGGCTGTGCGCGGCGCCTTCGCCTCGCGGATCTCCCTGATCACCGGCGGCCCCGGGGTCGGCAAGACCGCCTGCACGCGGGCGATCGTCGCCGAGGCGAAGCGGGCGCAGGCGACGATCGCGCTCTGCGCCCCAACCGGCCGCGCCGCCCGCCGCCTCGGCGAGGCAACCGGCATCGAGGCGGCGACGATCCACCGCATGCTCGAGTGGGTGCCGGGCAGCGAGCCGACCCACAGGCCGGGTCACCCGCTGCCGGTCGACCTGGTCGTCGTCGACGAGTCCTCGATGCTGAACCTGCGCACGATGGAGGTGCTGCTGGGCGGGCTGGCCGAGTCGACCCACGTCGTCTTCGTCGGCGACGCCGACCAGCTGCCGCCGATCGGCGCCGGTCGCCCTTTCGACGACCTGATCGACTCCGGCGTCGCGCCGGTGGTGCGGCTGACCCTGATCTTCCGCCAGGCGGCGCACTCGATGATCACCACCGCCGCCCACGAGCTCAACCAGGGCCGGCTCCCCCACCTCGATCCCGAGGCCGGGCAGGAGCGCGACTTCTTCTTCGTCGAGCGGACCAGCCCGGAGCGGGCGCTGGAGACGACGGTCGAGGTGGTCGCCGAGCGGGCCCCGAGCCGCTACGGGGTCGACCCGATCCGCGACGTCCAGGTGCTGGCGCCGATCTACCGAGGGCCGATCGGGATCGACAGCCTCAACCAGCGCCTGCAGGCCCAGCTCAACCCGCGCGGGAAGGCGGCCCTGGGCGGGCGCTTCCGGATCGGCGACCGCCTGATCCAGACCCGCAACGCCCACGAGCTGGGCCTGATGAACGGCTCGATCGTCTTCCTTCGTGGCGACGACCCCGAGCAGGAAGCGATCGCGGTGGAGAGCGAAGAGGGGCCGCTGACGATCCCCTACGCCGACTGCGCCAACCTCCAGCTCGCCTACGCGATCTCGGTCCACAAAGCCCAGGGCTGCGAGGTGCCGGTCGTCGTCGCCATCTGCCACCGCTCCCATGCCGTGATGCTGACCCGTCCCCTCCTCTACACGGCGATCACCCGCGCCCGCAGCGTCTGCGTCCTGGTCGGCCAGCGCGATGCGCTGGCGATGGCGGCGCGACGCGACGACGGCGGCAGCCGCCACTCGGCGCTGGCCGAGCGCCTGCGCGGGTAGCCGGACGCGATACTCGCCGGATGGAGGCCCCGAAGCCGTCGCTGGTCGCGGTCGCGAGCACCTTGATTGGGCTCGCGGTCCTCGCCGCGCTGGTGCTGGCGGTGGCGCCGCTGCGCGACGCCTTCACGGCGGCGGTCAGCGGCGACACCGAGGAGGTCCGAAACCGGCTCGACGACCTCGGCCTGGCCGGGCCGCTGCTGATCCTCGGCCTGGCCCTGATCCACGCCGTCGTCTTCTACCCGGCGGAGATCGTCGACGCCGCGGCCGGCTTCGTCTACGGCTTCTTCCCCGGGCTGCTGCTGGTGATGACCGGCTGGCTGCTGTCGGGCCTGCTCTGCTTCGCGGTCGGCCGCTCGGTGGCGCGGCCGCTGCTCGACCGCTGGCTCGGGACCGAGCGCTTCGAGCGCACCGAGGCGATGATCGAGCGCGGCGGCGTCACCCTCCTGATCGCGGTGCGGCTGATCCCGATCGTCCCCTTCAGCCTCACCTCCTACGCCGCCGGAGCCGCCCGTGTCCCGACCTGGCGCTTCCTCTGGACCACCGCCGTCGGCTACCTGCCGATCACCGCCCTCTCGGTCTACTTCGGCACCAAGCTCGAGGGGATGGAGCTGACCGACCCGATAGTGCTCGGCTCGGCCGCGGCGCTGCTGGCCCTGCTGCTCTGCGGCCACTGGTTCGTGCGCCGTCAGGCGCCCGGCTCATAACCTTTACCTCAAAGCAGGCAGGGCTGCGAGACCCTTTAAGACCAGATCGCGCTCGTCGCAGCTGACGAGGCGGCGTCAGCTTCGTTGGCAGCGGCCCCTCAGACTCGAACGACTTCCACTGCCTCGAATGAGGAGAAATCGGCGTCCTGGGTCACCACCCCAGCGCCATGACGCATCGCGGTCGCAGCGATCCAGGTGTCGTGGCGACGGAGGCGACGGCCTTTGGATCGCTCAGCTGAGGCGATGCGTGCAAAGCAACTCGCGATCTCCGGATCGACGGGAAGCAACGGATAGGTTGCTTGCACGCGGGAAAGAGTGGAGAGTCGGACTGCGCGAGCGTTTGGATTAGCTGCTCGCAAAACGCCCAGCTCCAACTCGGCAGCGGTAATCACTGAGACTGCGATCTCCTCGGGAAGCTCGCCAAGCTCGCGGCCGGTCTCTTGGGCTATGAAGATAGAGGTGTCGGCGATTGCTCGGCTCAATCGTCGAGCTCAGCTCCGCGGACATCGGCGAGATCGTCCAGCAGGCCGGCATCGGCGGGCGCCTCGCTCACAATGCGGCGCAGCTCGCTAGCTGGGACCCAGGGGTCGCGATCCTCGACATGGGGAAGGATGTCGGCGACCGGACGACGGTTGACCGTCAGCGTCAGCCGTTCACCAGCTTCTAGCTCGGAGACCACGGCAGCGGTGGAGTTCCTTAGCTCGCGGATCGATACTGCTCGTGCCATGTGCACGACTGTAGCACTGTCTGCTACGGAACCTAGCTCTGGGGCAACAATAGCCTGAAGATCGCTAACCCCCGACCCGCTTCACCCTGAAGCGGCTGACGGCGGGGCTGCGGTCGAGGTTGCCGGCGGCGTCGCGAGCGCGGACCCGGACCACGTGCGGGCCGACGCGGAAGCGGCGGGCGAGCCGCCGTTTGCAGAAGCGGGGCAGGCCGCCGTCGACGCGGCAGATGAAGGTGACGTCGCGCTCGTTGGAGCCGAACCGGAAGACGGCCTTGGCGCGGCGGTGCCGGGTGCGGATCGTCTTCGGCGGTCGCTGGCGGAAGAAGGTGCGGGGGCGTCGCGTGTCGACCTCGAAGGAGACGAGCTCGCTCTGCCCGACGCGGCCGGCTACGTCGGTCGCCAGTGCGACAAAGCCGTGCACACCCTCGGAGAGCCGGGTCGGGGGCACAAACGGCGAGGTGCAGGGTTCCGGATCGCCGCCGTCGATCGAGCATCTGAAGCTGGCCGGCCGGTTGGCGACGAAGCCGATGCTGGGCTGTGGGTTGTTGCCGAGCGCCGGCGGCCGCGCGACGATCGAGACCGTCGGCGGCAGGGCGACGCTGCGGACCGCACCGTAGGCGTCGACCAGGCCGGCGCCGACCGCGTTGGGGCCGAACGCGCCCACCGGCCTCGCGCTCGCGGCGAGGGCGAGGCGGAGCTGAGCGAGTGAGAGCCCGGGGTTCGCCTCCTTCATCAGCGCCGCGACGGCTGCCGCGTGCGGAGCGGCGGCCGAGGTGCCGAAGAAGCGCCAGACGCCCGCGACGTTCTGCCCGAAGAAGGTGTTGGCGCCACCGTCGGTAGCGACGAGGTCGGGCTTGGCGATCTCCGTGGGCCCGATCGGCGCCGCCGGGAGGGTCCCGACCACGGGGCCGAAGTGGTGGGTGACCGGGCCCCGGGAGGAGTACGGCTCGACGACGGAACCGTCGTTGAACGGGACCGCGCCGACGGCGATCGCGCTGGCTGCGCCGCTGTGACCGAAGACGGTCGGGCCGACCGCGTCTTCGCCTTGCGATTCCGGGTACTCGGTGGCGGTGACGCCGCCGCCGTTCTGCAGCAGGACGAACTTGAGGCGAGGAGTCGCGGCGTCGCCACCGTCGACGGCGTCGCAGACCAGGTCGCAGCGGTCGATCGCCAGCTCGACGGACTGCGGCGCGTTTTCGGGGTTGGTCCAGCTCAACACCTCCACCGGCCTTTCGGTGCCGGTGACGTTGTGGACCTCGCCGCCGGGGGACGGCGCGACGACCGTGCCGCCGGCGAGCAGATAGGCATCGAGGTCGGTGCTGACGCCAAACCAGGGCTGGTTCCACTGCAGCGCCAGCCTCAGAGTGGCTTTCGGGGCCACCGTGATGCCGAAGGTCGGATCGGCTGGGACGTCGGGGTCGAAGTCCATGCACTGCGTCGCGTAAAGGGGAACCCCGGCCGGGCAGGACGTCGGGCGGAATTCGGTCGTCTCCCAGGAGGCGATGTCGTTACCGGCTTCGTCGATCAGGTTGTCGTTCCCCGCCGCCGAGAGGTAGGTCGTCCCCGCCGCCGCGACCTCGTTGACCGCAACCGCGATCGGCCCGTCCTGGAAGAAGGGCTCTTCGAAGTAGATGACGTCGTCGACGATGACGCCGGCGCCGGCGCCGGCCAGCCTGCGGATGTTGTCGGCGAAGCCGAGTTCGCCGAAGGCCGCCGTGGCAAATGCGAGCCCGGCCCCGGGAGCGAGGTCGTGGACGATCTGCGCCATCGCCCGCCCCTCGTCGGAGCCTGCGGAGTCGCTGTCGTCAAGCACGCCGACCGGCCCCGACCGCCCGCACGGGTTCCCCGATCCCGGCAGGTCGCCACTGGCCACGTCGTTGGGGGCGTGGGTGGGGGCGCTGCCGTCGCGGTCGAAGGAGTCGGAGAGGATCCCGACGGTGACGCCGGCGCCGTCGAGGTTGAAGTCAGCGCGAGCCGAAGAGGCGTCCAGCTGCGTGTCGCCCTCCGAGGTGACAAGGCCCGCGCAGGCGGTTGCGGCGACGATCGGGGCCAGCACCTCGGTCACCGAATCGACCCCGACGACAGCGGCGACGGCGCGCAGCTGGCTCGGCATCGCGGCGACGGTCACCGTCCGGTAGCGACGGCTGACATGGACGATCTGGGCCGCGGCGGCGCGCAGCCCGTCGGCTTGCACCGCGGCGCCGCGCTCGAAGCGGACGTCGACCAGGATCCGCTCGCCCCGGCGCTGCAGGCTGCCGGCGCCGGCGGGGGCGACGCTCAACCTTCGCGCCTGCTCGGCCGCCGGCGCCGATCGGACCGAGGGCTTCGCGAGCGCGGCGAGGCGGGGCGAGAGCTCACCCACGGCCGGGCGGTCTTCCGCGAAGGCCGGCGGCCCGGAAGCCAACGGCAGCAAGGCAGCAACCCCCAGAAGCGCGATACGGACGATCCCCTTGCTCATCGGCTCGGGACCCGTTGTACCCGGAACCGCCAGCTGGCGAAGGAACCGACGTTGCCGGCGCTGTCGCGCGCCCTGACCCGCACCGCGTGTTGGCCGATCGCGAAGCGACGCACGATCCTCGTCCCGCAGGCGCGCAGCGGCGCCGCGTCGATGCGGCAGAAGAAGTCGACGCCGGACTCGTCGGCGCCGAGCCGGAAGACCGCTTTGACGCTGCGGCCCTCGGTGCGGACGATCGCGGGTGGGTGCTTGCGGAAGAAGGCCCTGGGGCGCCGGCGATCGTCTGCCTGCGGCAATTCGGGGAACGGATTGGGAGTGGTCGCGTCCGGCGCCGGGATCGACGGCGGCACCGTACCGCCGGGGTCTATGACTTCCCATTCGATGCTGCCCGGGCAATCTTCGGCGACGTCGCCACCGGTGGCCAGGGCGATCGCCTGGCAGGCGTCGGCGATTCCCTGGGTCGCCACTCGCCTGGTGCTGCTCGGGGTCGGAATCGGCGAGGTCCCGTCGAGAACCGCCTCGATCGCCTCCTCCACGCTCAGACTGGGAGCGGCCGCGCGAACCAGCGCCACCACGCCGGCGACGTGCGGCGCCGCCATCGAGGTGCCGTTGAAACGAACGTAGTTGCCGGCTTCGGCCTCGTCGTACTGAGCGACCGTGGTGATCGCGTCGACGTAGGTCTCGTCGCGGCAGATCGCCCGCACGTCGTCGACGTAGGCGCCGTCGAACTCGAACAGTTCGTCGGAGAGGACGCCGAAGACGGGGTGGACGTCGCCGCGACCGTCGAGGTCCGAGATCGAGACCTCCTCGCGCCCGAAATCGTCCGGGTAGCCGGGGGACGTGCCGGCGAAGAAGCGGAGCGCCGCGGGCGCGAGAGGGCCCTCGCCCGCGGCGCCGGCGGCGAATGCGTCGAAAAAGGCGCCGTTCGGGGCTTCCGGCTCAATCTCGTACATCGTCTCGAAATGGAGGCGGCAGCCGCGCTCGCCACTGAGGTCGGTGGGGGCGACGGTGAAGAGTTCCGAGACGGCCAGGTCTTCGGAGCCTTCCGGACCCTGTCCGTAGTCCCCCGCCTCGCTGTCGGTGGCCGATTGCGCCCCCGCGGCCGCGAGGGAGCTTAGGCCCCACTCGATCCCGCCGTCGAAGGCGTCCGTGTCCCAGACGCTGCCGAACCCGGACTCGAAGCCCTCGCTGAACACGGGTGGGCCGTAGTCGGTCTTGGCGCTGAGGATGCCGCCGCCGGGGACATCGCCGCCGCCCGGCGCCGCCAGGTCCACCGATTCGGCACCGAAGTTCGAGAAGCTCGCCAGGCCGCCGCTCCGGTTGAGGGCGGCGACGCAGATCAGATTGGCCTGAGGCAGCGCGCACGGCGTGTGCGGCTCCTCGTCGTTGTCGACGCCTTCGTTGCCCGCCGCCGCCACGACCACGGCTTCTTTGCTCGCGGCGAGCTCGATCGCGTCTTCGGTCGCTTCGTCGCCGCCGGCCGGTCCACCGAGGCTGAGGTTGATCACGTCGGCCCCGTGTTCGGCCGCATAGGCGATGCCGGCGGCGATCTCGGCGGTGAAGCCGCTGCCGTCGCCGTCGAGGACGCGGACCGCCATGATCTCCGCTTCCGGCGCGACGCCGGCGACGCCCTCTTCGTTATTGGCGATCGCCGCGGCCGTCCCCGCCACATGGGTGCCGTGGAATTCGTAGTCGTCGGGGTCGCCGTCGTCGTCGACGAAGTCGTACCCGTGGACGTCTTCGTCGATCGGGTCGGGCGCAGGGTTTTCCCAGAGGTTGGCTGCGATGTCCGGATGGGTGAGGTCGACGCCGGTATCGACCACGGCTATCACCTGGCCGCTGCCCATCGTGGCCTCCCAGGCCTCGAGGGCGCCGACGCCCGGGTCCGGTTCGACCGGATCGGAGAGGCCCCAGAGCTGATCGAAGAAGGTGTCGTTCACAGCAAGCGCTTCGTAGCGGTAGTTCGGCTGCGCGTAGGCGACGCCCGGCTGGCGCTCGAGGCGGCGCACCGCGGCGGCGACCGAGCCGTCGACCTCGACGACCTCGGCCCGGCGCAGTCCCAGCGAGCTGTCGTAGCCCACCCGAGCGGCACGGCGCGCGCGCCGTCGCTCGCCGCCGCTCGTACCCGGCTCGAACCGCACGATCGCCTCGCCGGGCGCAAACGGCCCCTGGAGCCTCGCCGCTGCGGGCAGGGCCGGGCCGCCCGCCCCGAGAGCCGAGCCAGCGTGCATGCAGACGAGCGCCAGAACGAGGACCAGCAACCGTCCCGCCCCGCGCGGGAACCTCTGCTTTGACGACATCACCGTTGACGGTATCGGCTGAGCATGCCTTCCCCTGAACACCGGCGGCGGACGCCCCGAGCGGTTTGACCCTGCTACGGTCCCGGGCGTTAGGACCGGGTTGATCCGGTAAAAGTCGTGTCTAGCGCTCGCGTCGTTGCTTCACCGCATGTGCCGCGTTCGCAGCACATGAAGTGGAGGCAATTGCATGCCAACTGGAACTGTCAAGTGGTTCAGCGACGACAAGGGCTACGGGTTCATCACGCCCGACGACGGCTCGAAGGACGTTTTCGTGCATCACAGCGCGATCCTGGGTGAGGGCTTCAAGTCCCTGACCGAGGGATCGAAGGTGAGCTACGAGTCCGAGGAAGGCCCCAAGGGCCCGGCCGCGGCGAGCGTCCAGCAGACCTCGTAAGCACGCACCGCTCTTTGCGTTGAAAGGGCCCGCCTGAGACGGCGGGCCCTTTTTTAGCCCCGGAGGGGCATGGTCAAGCAGATCAAGGACGCAGGGAGCGTGGTGTGCTCTGCACACGAGCGACCGAGGACGAAGATATGCGCAGCGCCATGCACCTCCGAGACGATCTCCGCAACGTCGCCATCATTGCCCACGTCGACCACGGCAAGACGACCCTGGTCGACGCGATGCTGTGGCAGAGCGGCGCCTTCCGTCAGGGCCAGGACGTGGCCGAGCGGGTGATGGACTCGATGGACCTGGAGCGGGAGAAGGGGATCACGATCCTCGCCAAGAACACCACCGTCGACTACAACGGCGTGAAGCTCAACATCATCGACACGCCCGGCCACGCCGACTTCGGCGGCGAGGTCGAGCGCGGCCTGACCATGGTCGACGGCGTCCTGCTGCTGGTCGACGCCTCCGAGGGCCCGCTGCCGCAGACCCGCTTCGTCCTGCGCAAGGCGCTGGAGGCGAAGCTGCCGACGATCCTCGTCGTCAACAAGGTCGACCGGCCCGACGCCCGCATCGCCGAGGTCGTCGACGAGGTCTACGAGCTCTTCCTCGATCTCGACGCCGACGACGAGCAGGTCGACTTCCCGATCGTCTACACCAACGCCAAAGCCGGCTGGGCCGCGCTCGAGGAAGGCGCCGAGGGGAGCGACCTCTCGCCGCTGATGGACCTGATGCTGGAGCGCATCCCGGCGCCCGCATACGATCCCGAGCACCCCTTCCAGGCGCACGTGACCAACCTCGACGCCGACCCCTACGTCGGCCGCCTGGCGCTCTGCCGGGTCCGCAACGGGACGATCCGCGCCGGGAAGCCGATCGCCTGGTGCCGCGCCGACGGCCGGGTCGAGCGCGCCACGATCAGCGAGCTCTACGTGACCGAGGCGCTCGACCGCGTCGCCGCCGAGGAAGCCGGGCCGGGCGAGATCATCGCCGTCGCCGGCCTGCCCGAGGTGACGATCGGCGAGACGCTGGCCGACCCAGACGACCCGCGGCCGTTGCCGGTGATCGCGGTCGACGAGCCCTCGCTCTCGATCGTCGTCGGCATCAACACCTCGCCGCTGGCGGGGACCGAGGGCAGCAAGCTGACGGCGCGCCAGATCCGCTCCCGGCTCGACGCCGAGCTGGTCGGCAACGTCTCGATCCGGGTCAACGACACCGAACGGCCCGACGCCTGGGAGGTGCAGGGCCGCGGCGAGCTGCAGCTGGTCGTCTTGCTGGAGCTGATGCGCCGCGAAGGCTTCGAGCTGACCGCCGGCCAGCCGCGGGTGATCACCCGCGAGATCGACGGGGCGCTCTGCGAGCCGGTCGAGCGGCTCTCGATCGACGTGCCGGAGGAGCACGTCGGCGCCGTCACCCAGCTGCTGGCCTCGCGCAAAGGGCGGCTCGACCACATGGCCAACCACGCGACCGGCTGGGTGCGGATGGATTACCTGGTGCCGGCGCGCGGTCTGATCGGGCTGCGCACCGAGTTCCTCACCGAGACCCGAGGCGCCGGCATCATGCACCACGTCTTCGACCGCTGGGAGCCCTGGGCGGGCGAGCTCCGCACCCGCGCCACCGGCTCCCTGGTGGCCGACCGCCGCGGCGCCAGCGCCAGCTACGCCCTGCTCGGCCTGCAGGACCGCGGGGCGCTCTTCGTCGGCCCCGGCGAGGAGGTCTACGAGGGGATGATCGTTGGCGAGAACAGCCGCAGCGAGGACCTCGACGTCAACGCGATCAAGGAGAAGCAGCAGACCAACATGCGCGCCGCCAGCGCCGACGTCCTGGTCCGCCTGGCGCCGCCGACCCGTCTCTCGCTGGAGGCCTCGCTGGAGTTCCTGCGCGACAACGAGTGCGTCGAAGTGACGCCCGAGTCGGTGCGCCTGCGCAAGGTCGAGCTGGACAAGGTCAGGCGCCAAAAGACGGCGCGCCAGGGCGCAGCCGCGGCGCCGCGCTGACCCGCCGCTGACCCCGTCGGCGGTCTAGGCGTCCTGGGCTTCGATCCGTCCCGAATCGATCGCTGCGGCCAGAGCAGCATGGTCGCGTTCGTTCTGGTCGGCGTAGAGGCGGGAGAACTCGGCGATAGCGGTGTCGAAGGCGTCGCCGGAGCCCAGGTAGGCGCCGATCGCAACCGGGTCGCCGGAGCGGGCGTGGGCCCGGGCAAGGGTCCAGCCGCACATGCGGGCGTAGATCTCCATCGTGCGCGGCGTCATCGCGTCGATGTCGCTGGACCCCTTGCCGTCCCAGAGCTGGCGCACGTAGAAGTCGCGCCGGCGCCCGTCGATGCCGGTGGTCGGGCACCAGCCGAGGAAGCTGTCGCTGGCCGCCTGCATCAGCCACTGCCCCTCGACCACTCGCTGGCCGTGGCTCTGGAAGCGGCTCTCGCCGACGTGGGGCTCCAGCACTGAGGTCTGCGCCTCCTTCGCCTGCAGGAAGAGTGGGTCGTCGTCGTCGCGCCCAGTCAGCAGCACGATCCAGACGCGGGTGCCGACGCTGCCCACTCCGACGACCTTGCGCGCCAGGTGGCGGAACCGGTACGTCTCCAGCAGACGCCTGCGATCGCCCTTCAGGGTCTCGCCGTAGCTCTCGATGACCCCGCGGATCGCCGCTTCGACGTCGAAGCTCCCCTCGCCCGGCAGCAGCTCCTCGACCGGGACGAGCAGCGGCGGCCTGCTGACGATCCGCAGCTCGCCGTCGACTTCATGGGTGAGGCGGTCGAGCGCCCGCAAGCTGTCCTTGGCATGTGCCTTGGCGACTCCCTTCTCCGCGCGCTTTGCCAGCTCGGGCCCCTCGGCGCGAAGCAACCGCAGGACGGTCTCGGCGTCCAGGCGCGCGTACCAGACCTCGAGGTTGCGCCGCTTCGCGAATCCCCGCATCGCTTCGCGGTACTCGCGCGCCACCGTGGAGAGGACGGCGCGCCGCTCCTTGCCCTTGAACCCGTTCTCCCGCGCCGCGATCTCGAAGCTCGCCGCCAGCCGCTTCAAGTCCCACTCCCATGGCCCCGGCAACGTCTCGTCGAAGTCGTTGAGGTCGAAGACCAGCCTGCGGTCGGGCGCGGCGAAGGCGCCGAAGTTGGCGAGATGGGCGTCGCCGCATGCCTGCACCTGCAGCCCCGAAACCGGGGTGTGAGCCAAGTCGGCCGCCATCGCCGCCGCCGCGCCGCGGTAGAAAGCGAAGGGCGAGACGACCATCCGCCCGTAGCGGATCGGGACCAGCTCGGGAACTCGCGAGCGCGCCTGCTGCTCGAGGATCTCGACCGGATCGGCTCGGTCGGCAGAAGGCTCCCACTCCGCGTGGGCGGAGCGGGGAGCCTGCGAGCGCGCCGCCTTTCCGGCGGCGGCGCGCTCGGAGACGTTCATGCCTCAGACGGTAGCGGCGGCCTGCTCGGCCTGGCTGTCCTCGGAGGCCTTGGCCTTCGCTTCGGCCTCGGGGGTCGGCTCGTCGACGTTGCGCGGCAGCAGCACTTCTTTGGCGATCACCAGGCGCTGGATCTGGCTGGTCCCCTCGTACAGCTGCATGATCTTCGCGTCGCGCATCAGTTTCTCGACCGGGTACTCCTTGATGAAGCCGTAGCCGCCGTAGACCTGGACCGCGTCGACGGTGATCTCCATCGCCGAGTCGGCGGCAAAGCGCTTCGCCTCGGAGGAGACGAGGGTGTTGCGCTTGCCCTGGTCGAGCAGGACGGCCGAGTTCCAGACCAGCAGCCGGCCGGCGTCGACCTTGGTCGCCATGTCGGCGATCATGAACTGGATCGCCTGGTGCATCGCGATCGGCACCCCGAACTGGACCCTTTCCTTCGAGTACTCGACCGCGTACTCGAAGGCGGCGCGGCCGATCCCGACCGCCATCGCCGAGACGCCCGGACGGGTGCGGTCGAGGGTCATCATCGCCAGCTTGAAGCCCTTGTTCTCCTCGCCCAGCATGTTCTCGGCCGGGACCTCGACGTCGTTGAAGGAGATGGTCGCGGTGTTGGACGCCCGCTGGCCCATCTTGTCCTCCTTCTTGTCGACGCTGACGCCGGGGGAATCGGCGTCGACGACGAAGGCGGTGATGCCACGGTGGCCGGCCTCGGGGTCGGTCTTGGCGTAGACCGTGAACCAGTTGGCGTAGGTGCCGTTGGTGATGAAGCACTTGGAGCCGTTGAGGACGTACTTGTCGCCCTGCTTGACGGCGCGGGTCTTCATCCCCGAGACATCGGAGCCGGCGTCGGGCTCGGTCAGGCAGAAGGAGGCCAGTTTCGGTTCCTCGCTCAGCATCCCCAGGTACTTCTTCTTGGTCTCCTCGGAGCCGCCGAGGGTGACCGGCGCCGAGGCCAGGCCGTTGGCCATCAGCGAGGTGCCGATGCCGGAGCAGCCCCAGCCCATCTCCTCCTCGATCAGGCAGCCGGAGAGGTAGTCGAGGCCCGGGCCGCCGTAGGCCTCGGGGATGTGGGTGTTCATCAACCCGACCTCCCAGGCCTTGTCGATGATGTCCTGGGGCCAAGTGCCGTCCACGTCGTGCTCCCAGGCGACCTTGCGGATCTCTTTCTCCGCGAAGTTGTGCGCCAGCTCGCGCAGATCCTTCTGCTCGTCGGTTAGAGTGAAGTCAACCACTGCTCGAAGCTCCTTTGCTCGGTGGGAGGGGCCGATTGACTGGTCAGTCAACCAGGGCAAGAGTACCGAATGGCGGCTCGGTCCGGGGACGGGCTTGCCGGTCTGTCCGAGAGGCGTACCCTTGGCCCATGGCGGGCCTGCTCGGAATCGTCGACATCAAGAGCGGCTACGTGCTGGCGGCGATCACGCTCTTCACGCTGCCGATTGCGGCAACCGCTTCGCCCGCTCCGGGCCGGCCTGGCGCGGGATCGGCGGCGGGCGCTTCTCGATCGAGCAGAGGCTGCCGCCGCCGCGGCTCGACCAGCCGCTGCCGCCCGTGGACCCGGCGCTGCAGGCCGCGGAGGCGCGGCAGATGCTCGAGGCCAAGTCCTACCGGCGCCAACGGCGCGGCGAGTCGCCGCTCGACGTCGAGGCCGAGGTGGAGCGGCTGCTCGACTCGCCGCTGGGCGCCTCGCCGAACCTCGACCAGCAGCTCCGCGCCGAGGTTCGGGAACTGGTCCTGGCCCGCAACGAACGGCGGATGCGCAACGGCAAGGCGCCGTTGGATGTCGAGGCCGAGGTCGAGCGGCAGCTCGGCGATTTCGTAGGATTGGGCAAGTGATGGCGGGCGGCGGCGACAACCTCTATGACGTCGAGGATCTGCTGGTCCATCCCGGCACCTACTTCAACCCGCAGACCGAGGTGCTGATCGTCGTCGACGACTCCACCTCGCTCGACCAGGAGGTCTTCAACATGGAGGCCTACGAGGGCGCCGACTGGGTGCGAATCTCCGACGAGGTCCCGGTCGACGAGAGCCGCCGCGACGAGGCGCTGGAGCGCTTCCAGACGCACTATCACCCGGGTTCGGCCGGATCGGTCTCCGAGACCGCGCTCGAACAGGGCGACGACGAGCTCAACGAAGGCGAGACCGGCCAGGACCCGGGCCGCGAGGACAACGGCGCCGCGCCCGAAGAGCCCGACTGAAAAGCGACGAGACTCACATTGAGCCCCTGACAGGGGCTCAATGTGAACTTCGCGCCCCGACTCAAGCGCTGGCGGCGACGACCACGATGTACGAGCTGTAGAGCGCGAACCAGACGATCACAGGGACCAGCCCGAAGCGCCCTCGGCGGTGCAGCATCTCGTAGGCGAGGAAGCCGCCGATCAGGCCGAGCACGACCGAGAGGGCGGCGTTGAAGCTCAGCTCCCAGCTGGTGAAGACGAGGCCGATCCCGACCGGGATCGTCGACTGGAAGACCATCGCGCCGGTGATGTTGCCGAGCGCCAGCGAGTCCTTGCCTTCGCGGACCCAGAAGAAGCTGTTGACCTTCTCCGGCAGCTCGGTCGCCAGCGGGGCGAGGATCAGTGCCAGGACGACCGCCTCGACCCCCAGCGACTCGGCGATGTGGAGCAGCTCCTCGACGAAGAGGTGGGCGCCGCCGACCATCGCGCCGAGGCCGACCAGGAGCTGAACGATGCAGAGCAGCAGCGAGGGGTTGGCGCTGAGCTCTGCGCGGCGCTCGAAGATCAGCGGGTTGAGGCTGGCGTGGTCCTGAACCTCGCCGCTGCCGAGCAGGGTGCGGCGGATGTAGATCACGTAGGCGAGGATCACGGCGATCCCGACCGGGATCCGCAACGCGTCCGGCGCGCCCCAGGCGAGCGCCAGCGAGACGGCGAAGAAGATCAGGAAGAAGATCAGGTCCCGCTCCAGGGTGGGGCCGTGGGCATCCAGCTCCAACCCCTGCTCGCGACGTTCGCGGTACAGGTAGGCGAAGAGGCCGACGAGGCCCATCGCCAGCGTCGCCAGCAGGAAGGGCGCGCCGACGATCGCCCCGATCGCGACCTGGTCGGCCCCCTCGGCGGCGCCGATCAGCGCCACGATCGCGATCAGCGTCTCCGGCATCGCGGTGCCGACGGCCGCCAACAGGCTGCCGACGGCGCCTTCCCCCAGCTCGAGGCGGTGGCCTATCCACTCCACCGCATTCGTGAAGAGCAGGGCGCCCGCGAGGATGATCGCGAAGCTGAGGACCAGCAGGAAATAGGTCAACCGGAGCCGGCCCCGCCGAACCTTTCGAGCAGTTCCGCAGGGTCGCCTTCGCCCTGAAGGAGGCCGAGCAGTTCAAGCGGGTTGATGCCGAGCTTCAGGAAGAGGTCGCTGAGCGGTTTGGCTCCCTGCGGCGCGGCGATCTCCTGCTCCTCGTTGACGCCGGTCAGCTGCAGGTCGAACTCGACGTCGGCGCTGCTGGGGCCTTTGCCGGTGGTTTTCTCCGGTTCGAGCTGCAACTGGGCCGAAATCCGCCGCACGATGTCATCGTCGCCGACGTAGACGTCGACCTTGGCCGACTTCACGGCCCCTTTCACTTCGCCCCTCGCTGCTTCCAGTTCGGACGTCGAGGGCAGTACCGAGGCAGTGCTGAGCTGCGCTTTGCAGGCCGGGTCTTCGGTCAGTTCGATCAGCGAGTCGATCGCGCCGGTGACGTCGAGCTCGCCGCTGACTTTCGTCGTGCTGGTGCCGCCGACGTCGGCTTCGCCTTCGTCTTTGAGCCGGTCGGCGAAGTCGGCGGGTTTCAGTTCGCCGACCGTTTCCTGGCAATCGGTGAGACCAAGCGACGCGCCTTCCCCTTCCCCAGGCCTTTCTTCGGTGACCGACGGATCGACGATCGATTCGACGAAGCTGTAGGTGGTCGGGTCGACTTCGTAGTCGACGCCTCGGTAGTTGACGTAGGCGCTGCTCGGCAGCAGCACCAGGCCGCCGTCGAAGTCGATCCTTTCGCCGTTGATCGAGCCGTTGGCTTTCGCCGTAATGTCGAGCTGCGGCAGGTCGTCCTCACCGCTGCCTTCTTCGAATGGCCCGGCGAGACCGAGGTCGAGGTCCCCGCCTTCCTTGCCTTTCGCGTCAACGGTGAGGGTGAGGTCGATGGCGCCGCTCTCGATGCCCTGCAGGGTCGCCTCGTCGATGACCGTCTGGGGATCCTCGCTGCCGCCGTCGCCGCCGCAGGCGACGAGCGCGCTCGCCAGCCCGATCAGGAGGATCAGTGCAATCGGGAATCGTCGTTGGCTCACTTCGGGTTCTCCTGTAATCGTCGCGATGCGAACCGGGATCGTAAGCCCTGCGCCGCCTAGCGCGCGTTCTCGATCTCCGGTGGCGTGTTGTCGGTGAGGTTGAACGCCAGCAACAGGAAGAGGGCGGCGAGGGCGATCAGGGCAACTCCGACGGCGACCAGGCTGCGCGAGCCCGAGAGGTGGCCGACGATGCCGATCGCGAAGCCGGCGCCGAAGAGGACAAAGTAGGGCGTGCCGCTCTGCGGCAGCACGGCGAGGAGCGAGAGAAGGAGGTCGGGCACCGGGCGGATTATCATCGCCCGCATGGCCGCGGCACCGCCACCCGACTCAGTCGCCGAGACGAAGGAGGCGCTGGCCCGCGCCGAGTACCTCGCCGACGAGCCGGCGGCGCTCGTCTCCTTCCTCGCCCAGCGGCTCGGCAAGCCGATCCTGGTCGAGGGCCCGGCCGGCGTCGGCAAGACCGAGCTGGCGAAGGCGCTCTCGCGCGCCACCGACCGCGAGCTGGTGCGCCTGCAGTGCTACGAGGGGCTCGACGAGGCGAAGGCGCTCTACGAGTGGAACTACCGCAAGCAGCTGCTGCGGATCCAGGCCGGCGGCGAGTCCGGCTGGGAGGAGGTCCACGGCGACATCTTCAGCGAGGAGTTCCTGCTGGAGCGGCCGCTGATGCAGGCGATCGCCAGCCCCGAGCCGGTGGTCCTGCTGATCGACGAGATCGACAAGACCGACCAGGAGTTCGAGGCGATGCTGCTGGAGCTGCTCTCCGACTTCCAGATCACGATCCCGGAGCTGGGTCGGATCGAGGCGACGACGATGCCGGTGGTCGTCCTCACCTCCAACAACTCGCGCGAGCTGACCGAGGCGCTGAAGCGGCGCTGCCTCTACCTCTGGCTCGACTACCCGGAGCTGGAGCGGGAGATGGAGATCGTCCACCTGCACGCGCCGGAGCTGCCGCAGGCGCTGGCGCGGCGGCTGGTCGAGGTGGTGCGGATGGTGCGGGCGCTCGACCTGAAGAAGCCGCCCTCGATCGCCGAGTCGATCGACTGGGCGCGGACGCTGCTCTTGATGGGGGCCGATGACATCGACCGCGAGACCTTCGAGCAGTCGATGTCGATCATCGTCAAGCACCGCACCGACATCGACCTGGTGGCGGAGCGGGTCGGGGTGAAGCTTGCCGACTCCGTACGGCCCCAAGCCTGACGCCGGGCCTCCCGGCCTGGCGCCGAAGCTGCTCGGCTTCTGCGAGGAGCTGCGCAGCGAGGGGGTGGCGGTCGGGACCTCGGAGATCCTCGACGCCTTCGCGGCGCTGGAGCAGGTGCCCTGGAGCTCGCAGGACGACTTCCGCGAGGCGCTGGCGGCGACGATCGCCAAGTCGCAGGAGGACCGGCGCCTCTTCGAGCTCCTGTTCGAGCGCTGGTTCTTCCGCACCGCCGAGGCCGAGGCGATCGAGCGCGGCGTCGGCGAGCGCGGCGAGCGCCACGAGGGCGGCGAGCGGCTCGACATCGACGAGCTGCGGGAGCAGATCCGCGAGGCGATCGTGGAGGGCAACGAGGGCGAGATGCGCGACCTGGCGCGGCTGGCGATCGCCGCCTTCGGGCGCGAGGGCGAGGGCTCCGGCGTCGTCGGCGTCGACGTGCAGCGGATCCGCCGCACCCTCGGCCTCTCGACCGGCGCCTCGCAGCAAGCCGAGGACGGCAGCGACGCCCTGCCGCCGATCGAGCGCGAGGAGCTGAGCCGCTTCGAGCGCCACCTGCGGCGCGAGCTGGAACGCGACCTGATCGAGCGCACCTCGACCCTCCCCCCCTCGCGGCCCCTGGCCGAGCTGGACCGCGCCCTGCCGACCAGCCCGACGCAGGACCTCGCGGCCGTCCACCGCGCCGTCTCGCAGATGAAGCGGCGCCTGGCGACGCTCGGACACGAGCAGCGCGGGCGGCGCAAGGGCCGCACCGTCGACGTGCGGCGGACGATGCGGGCCTCGCTGGAGACCGGCGGCGTGCCGCTGCGGCTGCGCTACCGGCCGAAGCGCCCGCGGCGACCGGAGATCTACGTGCTCTGCGACGTCTCGACCTCGGTCACCTCGGCCAGCGTCTTCTTCCTCTCGGTCCTGCACGCCCTGCACGACTCGTTCCGCAAACTGCGCAGCTTCGTCTTCATCGAGCGGATCTCCGAGGTGACCGAGGTCTTCGAGCACGAGCGCGACTTCCGCGAGATCGCCAAGCGGATCTCCAGCGAGGGCGGCGTCGCCGACGTCTCCGGCTACACCGACTACGGCCGCGTCTGGCTCGAGTTCCTGACCGAGATCTCCGACGACCTCGACCCCCGCTCCACGGTGATCGTCCTCGGCGACGCCCGCACCAACGGCCGCGAGCCCCACGCCGAGGTCTTCGCCCAGATCGCCGAGCGGGCCGGCCGCCTCTTCTGGCTCAACCCCGAGCCGCGCCTCTACTGGAACTACGGCGACTCCGTGATGGCCGCCTACGAGCGCCACTGCGACGGCGCCTTCGAGTGCTGGACCACCCGCCACCTGGAGAACTTCGTCAACGTCGTCGCCGGCGGCGTTCCGGCCAGCGACTAGCGCGCTACGAGGCTGCTGCCGCCGAAGAGGACACGGTGGAGGTCGTAGACCAGCGCCATCGCGAGAGCGCGATCGCCGCCGAGCTCCATGTCGTCGAGGTTGGCGTCGATCACGGTGTCGAACCAGGTGTTGAGGTCCCCCGTGGCACCGGCGTCGGGCTCGCCCTGCAGGTCCGGCGTGCAGGCAACGATCCGGCCTTCCTCGACTTGGACCATCACGCCGGCAGGCTGCGAGGAGACGGCGTTGTCCAGCTCCAGCGCGAAGCGGCAAGAGCCGGACATCTCCACGGGCAGCCGCATCAGCGGCACCGACAGCATGAAGCAGGCCTCGACGTCGAGGGGCGCGACCTCGGGCGAGTCGGCGAGATGGCGGTGCTCCATCCGGGCCGCGGCGACGATCGGCGCCACTCCTTGGCGGAGCCAGTCGGTGACCGAGTAGGCGGCGCTCTCACCGGAGCCGCGGCGTGCCTCCAGCTGGCCGCTGAGGCGCATCGCGTCAAGGCAACGCTCCGTTGCCGGGTATCCGGTCGCGTCGGTGGCGCCGTCCAGCTCCCCGAGCGAACGTGGGCCGGTGGCGAGGGAATGAAGCATCGTCGAGGACCAGCTGTCGGCAAGCGCCTCGATCGCCTCGGTGGCGCCATCGCCGCCGAAGGGCAGGAGGCCGCTTGGCGCCTTCGCCAGCCAGTCCTCCAGCGTCTCGCTGACGAACAGCATCTCCTTGCCGGAGGGCGTCAGCCGCGCTTCCGTGTGCTCGCAGTCGCGGCCGGGAATCTCGATCGTCGAGCCGAGGTCGTCGCCCAGCTCGTCCAAGGCCATCGGGCCGGAGGAGAGGGCGCGCAGAATCTGGCAGCTGATCGAGGACGCCAGCATCTCGAGGGTGCGCGATCCCGGACGCGCCCCAGCCTCCCATTCGTTGACCGGACTTACAGTCAAGTACCTCCGATTATGCCACGACTAGGTCATTTATGGGAATCCACTGAGTCTTCGAGGCGCTCGATCTGCGGCAGCCGCCAGAGCACGCTGGCGATCGTCAGGCCGACCGCCGCGCAGAGCAGTGCCGCGAACCACTGGCCGGCGCTGAGCAGCGTCATCTCGAAGAAATCGCGTACCGGCGCCGCCGCCAGGATCAGCGCAAAGAGCGCGCCGAGGCCCGCGACCATCGCCAGCATGTAGCTCTGGATCGCGATGTGCTCGCGGCCCGGCCCTCGCTCCAACAGCAGCACGAAGCAGAGGCCGAGCACGATCAGCGTCGTCGTCGCGGCGGTGCGGCCGGCTTCCAGCGAGCCGCCGAAGACGGTATCGACGAGGAAGAAGCAGAGGATCGAGCCGAGCGCGGTAGCCAGGCCGGCCGGCACCGCGAAGGCGGCCAGCGCCCGCAGCAGGCGGCCGCGGTAGAGGGGCCCGTCGGAGGGGGCCAGCGCCAGCACGAAGGAGGGGATGCCGATCGTCAGGAAGACGGCCAGGGTCAGGTGGCGGGGCAGGAAGGGGAAGGCGAAGCCGGGCACCGCGACCAGCAGGATCAGGGCTGCCGCGTAGACGCTCTTGGTCAGGTAGAGGCGCCCGAGACGGTGGATGTTGCGG
The DNA here is from genome assembly GCA_963703235.1 of uncultured Solirubrobacterales bacterium. GTDB lineage: Bacteria > Actinomycetota > Thermoleophilia > Solirubrobacterales > 70-9 > VRUE01. The sequence continues at coordinate 1,495,610 of OY969802.1, forward strand.
GCGATCCGGCGCCCCTCGGCGACCGCCTCGGGCAGCCGCGCGAACTCGTCCTTCAGCAGCACCACGTCGGCGACCCCCTTGGTCACCTGGGCGCCGGAGCCCATCGCCACCGCCAACCGCGCCTGCTTCAGCGCCGGCACGTCGTTGACGCCGTCGCCGATCATCGCCGTGTAGCGGCCGCTCGCCCGCAGCGCCTCGACCAATGCCTTCTTCTGCTCGGGCGCGATCCGGCAGAAGATCGTGTTGCGCTGGGCTGCCTCGGCCAGCCCCTCGGGATCCTCGGGCAGCTCGGAGCCCTCGATCGTGCCGGCATCCGCCGGGATTCCCACCGACCGCGCCACCGCCGTCACCGTCGCCCGGGCGTCGCCGGAGATCAGCTTTAGATCGATGCCTTCCTCGTTGATGAAGGCGATCGTCTCGGCGGCGTCTGGCCGCAGCGTCTCCTCCAGCACGATCAGCGCCAGCGGCTTCAGCCGCGGCGGCGGCGCGGCGGCGGCATCCTCGGGAAGCGCCTCGCTCGACTCGCCGAAGACGACGACGCGCCGGCCCGCCGCCGTTTCCTCCTCCAGCTTGCGGGCCAGCCCCGGCGGCAGGCTCAGCGCTCCGGCCTGCGCAAGCACGTCCGGGGCGCCGAGCACGTAGCTGCTGCGACCCAGCCGCAGCCCGCTCCACTTCCAGCGCGAGGAGAACGGCACTTCGCCGCCGACCCTGCCCGCCTTGCCGGGAAACGCGGCCGCGACCGTCTCCAGGGTGCGGTTGCGGTCGCCGGCACTTGCCGCGAAGCGTCCCAGCGCCGCCCGCACCTCGTCCGGGTCGACTCCCTCGGCGACCTCGACGCCGAGCAGGCGCAGCTCGCCGTCGGTCAGCGTCCCCGTCTTGTCGACGCAGATCGTGTCGACAGCGGCGAGGCTCTCGGTCGCGCTCATCTGCTGGACGAGCGTGTCCTTGCGCGCCAGCCGCACCGCCGCCACCGCGAAGGTGACGCTCATCAGCAGCACCAGCCCCTCGGGGATCAGGGTGACCAGGCCCGCCGTCGCCGTCTGCGCCGACTCGACCAAGTCGGTGCCGCGCATCTGAAAGGTGAGGAGAAGGAGCACCGCCAGCGGCCCCATCGCGTAGGTGCAGGCGACGATCACCCTGTTGACCTCGTTTTGCAGCGGCGAGGGAGGGTGGCGGAAGGCCTTCGCCTCGCCTGCGAGGCGCCCCGCGTAACTCTCCTCACGCACGGCGTCGACCAGATAGTGGCCGGAGCCGGAGATGGCAAACGACCCCGACAGCGCCCGGTCGCCCCGCTCCTTGCGCACGCCGTCGGACTCGCCGGTCAGCAACGACTCGTCCACGGTCAGGCCGCGGCTGGCGATCGTCTCGCCGTCGGCGACGAGCTGGTCGCCTGGCTCGACCGCGACCACGTCGCCGGGCACGACCTCTTCGGCCAGCAGGCTGACGACCTCGCCGTCGCGCGCGACCTTGGCGTGAGGGGCGACGAGCACCGCCAGCTCCTCCAGGGTCCGCTTCGCCTTCAGCTCCTGGCGAATGCCGATGTAGGAGTTGACGATCGCGATCCCGAGGAAGGCGGCGTCGGCAAGCAGTCCGAGCGAGAGGATCAGCACCCCGAAGAAGCCGATGATCGCATTGAAGAGGGTGAAGACGTTGCCGGCGACGATGCTCGCGGTCGAGCGCGAGGAGCCCTCGCGAGGCGGGCCGAGCTTGCGCAGCCGCTTTGCCGCCTCGGCGCTGGAGAGGCCCGTCGGGGCTGCGTCGTCCGAGAGGACCTGCGTGGCAGCGGCGTCGGCCATCGAGAGACATTCAATAGGGTTCGGCGCGGATGGCGTTGAAGCTCGGACTGAACCTTGGCTACTGGGGCATCGGGCCCGCGGGCGAAGACGCGCTCGAGGTCGTGCAGGCGGCCGAGCGGGCCGGCTTCGAGTCGGTCTGGGCGGCCGAGTCCTACGGCTCCGACGTGGTCAGCGTGCTGGCGTGGCTGGCGCCGCAGACGAAGACGATCAACCTCGGCGCGGCGATCCTGCAGGTGCCGGCGCGGCCGCCGGCCGCCGCGGCGATGGCCGGCGCGACGATCGACAAATTGTCAGGCGGGCGCTTTCTCTTCGGCTTCGGGCCTTCCGGGCCGCAGGTCTCCGAAGGCTGGTACGGCGTCCCCTACGCGAAGCCGTGGGGGCGGACCCGCGAGTACATCGAAGTGGTGCGCGAGATCGTCGCCCGCGAGGCCAAGCTCGAGCACGACGGCGAGCACTACCGGCTGCCGCTGCCCGGCGGCGAGGGCAAGCCGTTGAAGCTCAACTTCCACCCTGTGCGGAGCCGGATCCCGGTCTTCGTCGGCGCGATCGGCCGCAAATCGGTCGAGATGGCGGCCGAGATCTGCGACGGCTGGATCCCGATCTTCTTCTCGGTTGACGCCTTCGCGCGGACCTGGGGCGAGCACTTGGAGGCGGGCTTCGCCAAGGGCGGTCGGCAGCGCTCGGACCTCGAGGTCTCCCCCACGCTGCAGGTGGCGATCGACGGCGACCTGGAGGCGGCCAAGAACGTCGTCAAGGCCGGCCTCGTCCTCTACTTCGGCGGCATGGGCAGCCGCAAGACCAACTTCTACGTCGACCTCGCCCACCGCTTCGGCTTCGGCGAGGTCGCCGACGAGGTCCAGCGCCGCTTCCAGGACGGCGACCGTGAGGGCGCCTTCGCGGCGATGCCCGACGAGATCGTCGAGGCGACCTCGCTGGTCGGCAGCGAGGCCGAGGTGGCGGAGCGGATCGAGCGCTTCCGCGGCGCCGGCGTCGATCGCCTCATCGTCTCCCCGGTCCACGTCGAGCGGGGCGAGCAGCTGCACACGATCGAGCGCCTGGCCGCCCTAGCCGGGTGACGCACGTGGCACTTCGCATATCGGCGTCCTCGGTCGCTCGCGTGCAGAGCACGCCACGCTCCCTGCGTCCTTGATCTGCTCGGCCACGTGCGTCCCCGGTCCAACTCTCATCGCATAACCTTCCGCGCCGCATGAAGATCGGAGTGCCGAAAGAGACCGCTGAGGGGGAGCGCCGTGTCGCGCTCGTGCCCGATGCCGTCAAGTCACTGCGCAAGAACGAGAAGCTCGAGGTCGTCGTCGAGTCCGGCGCCGGCGTCGCCGCCGGCCACCCCGACTCCCAGTACGAGGAGGCGGGCGCCGAGGTCGGCGACCCCGCCGGTACCTGGAGGGCTGACGTCGTCCTCCGCGTCGCGACCCCCAGCGCCGAGGAAATCGGCCGCCTCAACGGAAGCCAGGTCCTGATCGGCCACCTCGCGCCCTGGACCTCGGCCGAGACCAACAAGGCGCTGGCCTCGAGTGGCGTGACCAGCTTCGCGATGGAGGCGATCCCGCGCACGACGCGGGCGCAGGCGATGGACGCGCTCTCCTCCCAGGCCGCCGCCGGCGGCTACGCGGCGACCCTGATCGCCGCCCGCGAGTCGGGTCGCTTCTTCGGGATGATGACCACGGCCGCCGGTACCGTGCCGCCGGCCAAGGTGCTGGTGCTGGGCGCCGGCGTCGCCGGCCTGCAGGCTGTCGCCACCGCGAAGCGGCTGGGCGCGATCGTCACCGGCTTCGACATCCGCCGCGCCGCCTGGGAGCAGATCGCCTCGCTCGGCGGCCGGCCGCTGGAACTGGACTTCATCCCCGACGCCGAAGGCGAGGGCGGCTACGCGCGGCCGCTCACCGACGAGGAGAACGCCAAGGTGGTCGAGGCGATCAGCGAGAACGCCGCCAAGCAGGACGTGATCGTCACCACCGCGGCCATCCCCGGCCGCCCGGCGCCGCGGCTGATCACCGCCGAGGCGGTGCGCAGCATGCAGCCCGGCTCGGTGATCGTCGACCTCGCCGCCGAGAGCGGCGGCAACTGCGAGCTGACCCAGGCGGGCCAGACGGTGGTCGAGAACGGCGTCAAGGTCGTCGGCCCGCGCAACCTGCCCAGCGAGATGCCGGCACCCGCCTCGCAGCTCTACGCCAAGAACCTGGAGAACCTGCTCGGCCTCCTGGTCGACGAGGAGGGCGAGCTGAAGATCGACTTCGAGGACGACATCGTCGCCGCCGCCTGCATCACCCACGGCGGCGAGATCCGCAACGAGAGGGCGGCCAAATAATGAGCTTGATGACCGAGATCACGATCTTCGTCCTCGCCGCTTTCGTCGGCTTCGAGGTGATCTCGAAGGTGCCGACGACGCTGCACACGCCGCTGATGTCGCAGACCAACGCGATCCACGGGATCGTGATGCTGGGCGGGCTGATCGTCGTCGGCTTCGCCGACGACGGCCTCGAGTACGTGATCGGCACGATCGCGATCGCCTTCGGCGCGATCAACATCGTCGGCGGCTTCATGGTCACCGACCGGATGCTGGGCATGTTCTCGCGCAAGCCCAAGCCGAAGGGCGATCCCAGCTCCGACGGCTCCGGGGGATGACGTGAGCGCTCTCGCCCAGATCCCCGCAGCCGTGCTCGAGCCGGGTGGCGACGGCGCCACCGCGCTCTACATCGTCGCCTTCTCGCTGTTCATCGTCGGCGTCCGCCGTGGCACCCACCCGACCACCGCGAAGCAGGGCAACCTGATCGCAGCCGGCGGCATGGCTATCGCCGTGGTGACGACGCTGCTGCTGGAGGGGATGGGCAACTGGGGGATCCTGATCGGAGGCCTGGCGATCGGCACCGCGATCGGCGTGGTCGCCTCGCTGCGGGTCCAGATGACCGAGATGCCGCAGATGGTCGCCCTCTACAACGGCGTCGGTGGCGGCGCCGTCGCCCTGATCGCCTGGTCGGAGATCCGCCACGGCATCTCGCTCGGCCACGAGATCCCCCTCGACGAGCTGATTCCCGTCCTCTTCGCCGCCGTCGTCGGCTCGGTCTCCTTCTGGGGCTCGAACATCGCCTTCGCCAAGCTCCAGGACCTGATCCCGACCCGGCCCCTTGCCGTCCCCGGGCAGCAGGTGATCAACGCGCTGCTGCTGATCGGCATCGTCGCCGCCTGCGTCAACATCGCGGTCAACAACGACGATCCCTCGCAGGCGATCTTCATCGCGGTCCTGGTCGCCGCGGCGCTGCTCGGCAACCTGGTCGTGCTGCCGATCGGCGGCGCCGACATGCCGGTCGTGATCTCGCTGCTCAACGCCTTCACCGGTCTCTCGGCCGCCGCTGCCGGCTTCGCGCTCGACAACGTGGCGCTGATCGTCGCCGGCACCCTGGTCGGCTCCTCGGGAACGATCCTGACGATGGAGATGGCGACCGCGATGAACCGCTCGGTCGGCAACGTCCTCTTCGCCGGCTTCGGCGGCGCCCCCAGCGGCGGCGGTGGGGGGAGCGGCGAGGAGAGGCCGCACACGTCGATCGGCGCCCAGGACGCGGCCATAAAGCTGGCTTACGCAGATTCCGTGGTGATCGTGCCGGGCTACGGCCTCGCCGTCGCCCAGGCCCAGCACGCGATCAAGGAGGTCGCCGACGAGCTGGAGAAGCGCGGCGTCACCGTCGGCTACGCGATCCACCCGGTCGCCGGCCGCATGCCCGGCCACATGAACGTGCTGCTGGCCGAGGCCGACGTCCCCTACGAGCAGCTGAAGGAGATGGAGGAGGTCAACCCGGAGCTGCCGCGCACCGACGTCGCGGTCGTCGTCGGCGCGAATGACGTGACCAACCCCGCGGCGAAGAACGACCCGGACAGTCCGATCGCCGGCATGCCGATCATCGAGGTCAACGAGGCCCAGCAGGTGATCGTGATCAAGCGCTCGCTCAGCCCCGGCTTCGCCGGCATCGACAACGACCTCTTCTACGAACCGAACACCTCGATGCTGTTCGCCGACGCCAAACAGGCCGCCGCCGACATAGCCTCCGAGATCCAGCAGCTCTAGCGGCCCGCGCCCGGGCGTTAGCCGCAAACTCGACGAATTCTCGCCCCCAAAGGGGGCGAATCCAGACGAGCCGTGACTTAGACACCCTATGGGTGTTCAACTAACGGCTCGTCAAGGCAGGAAGCGGCGGCGAATGCTGTCCCAGCGTGAGCGAGAGCTGGCAGCCTTGGCAGATCGGCAGCATGGCGTCATCGCACGCCGGCAGTTGATTGCCGCTGGGGTGAGCGCTCGGTCGATCGGACGGCGTATCGAGGCAAGTCGACTTCAGGTCGTTCATCGCGGCGTATATGCATTTGGATATGGGAAGCTGACTCGTCGCGGACACTGGATGGCTGCCGTGCTGGCCTGCGGCGAGTTGGCGCTGCTGAGCCATCGAAGTGCAGCCGCACTCTGGGGGCTGATGCGATCCCACAGGGGTCCGATTGACGTTTCATCTGCAAGCGGACGCGGCAGGCCCGGCATCCTCGTGCACGAGGGAGGAATACACCAAGACGATCGGGCGAATGTCGCTGGAATCCCCGTTACGACGGTTGCGCGCACTCTCTTCGACCTCGCCGAATTGGTCGATGAGCATCAACTCGAAAAGGCTTTCGAGGAGGCCGACAGGCTGAGACTGCTCGAGATGGCAGCGCTGGAAAGCGTCTGTGCTCGCGGCCACGGACGCAAGGCGCTTAAGCCGATCCGCAGCCTAATCGAGGCTGCTCGAATGCCGGAACCCAGCCGGACGTGGCTCGAGGACCGTGCCCTCGACTTCTGCCGGGCGTACGACCTACCCCCACCAGCCACCAACGTCGAGGTTCTTGGGCACGAGGTCGATGCCTACTGGCCACGTCAACGCCTTGTTGTCGAGTCCGACAGCTGGGCATTCCATCGCCACCGCGCCGCCTTCGAGCGCGACCGTGCCCGCGATGCCGCCTTGCAGGCCGAGGGCTATCGCGTTATTCGTCTAACCCATCGCCGACTCGAGCGGGAACCCCAAACCGTTGCCGAAGAGCTGCGTCGCCTCCTGGCCATCTCGCAATCTGGACGAGCCGTGACTTAAGCACCCAATGGGTGCTTAAGTCACGGCTCGTCTTTGGGGTGGGGCGAAAGTCGGCTTCCATGGCCTTGTACCGGTGTGCGACAACGGGAGAAGGCTCGGGAGCGAGGGCAGGTGGCCGTGGAGTGGGTTGGTCTCATCGCGCTCGTTGCGCTGGCGATGGTCGCGCTGACAGCGGCCGGGGCGAGGGTCCCCGGGACCGCCTTGGCGCGGGCGATCGGGGCGAAGGTTCTCTGCGCTGCCGCGCTCGCGGACACCTGCGGCGACGAACCGGTGCTGATCGCCGCCTACGGGACCGAGGTCGGCCGGCTGGCCCGTGATCACATGCCGTCGCTTGCCTTCGAGCAGGGATCACGGGCGCTGCCGGTCGACTTCCGCCGCTGCCGTAGCAGCGCTTGCGGTGACGGCTCGGCCCGCGGGCTTGTCGATCGCACCGATGCTGGGCTCCCCGTCACGGCGTTCGTGCGCGTGATCGATTGCCGGGACGCGAGCCAGGCCGAATCCGGACCAGATTCCGCCGCCGCGGCCGGAGCGACCCCGACGTGCTCCGGCAACCGCGCCGGCAACCTCTACGTCCAGTACTGGCTCTACTACGCAGACTCGGCGACGCTGCGCGGCGTACCCGTCGCCGGCGGCGCGGGCTACCACCGCGACGACTGGGAGAGCGTCCAGGTTCGCATCGAGCCGGATGGGACCGTGTACGAACGCGCCTCGTCCCACCACGGCTACAACTACAGCCGGAACCTCGCAAACGCTGGCTCGGACGCCGGCATCAGCCCGCTGAGGACGATCGCCGAGGCGGTCGGCGCCCGTCCCCGCAACGGCTGGGGACCGTCACGTGGGCTGCTGCGGGTGTCCGGCGGCAGCCACGCCGGCAACGCGAGCGGTTTCCTCAACCTCGATCGCATCGTGCTTGGCGACCGCGTCCACCTCGTGCCGCTGGAGCCAATCGCTGCAACCGGTGGGCGCTACCGCTTCGCCGTCAGCCCGCCTTGGCACAAGCGAGTCTGGAGCGATCCGGAGGCGGCCGGCACAGACTGATGGCCGCCCGCCAGGGTGACCAGGTATCTGCGCGCAACCAAAGGCCGCGCCACTAGATCTGAACCCTGACGCCGGCCCAGCTACCTCGGCGGCATCCGCAGGGCGCCGTCGAGGCGGATCGTCTCGCCGTTCAGCATCGGGTTGGCGACGATCTGGCCGACGAGTTGCGCGTACTCGTCCGGGCGACCGAGCCGCGACGGAAACGGAATGCCTGCACCAAGCGCCTCGCGGGCCTCCTCTGGCAGCGCAGCCAGCAGCGGCGTGTCGAAGAGCCCAGGCGCGATCGTGACGACGCGGATGCCGCGCGAGGCCATGTCGCGGGCAGCGGGCAGGGTCATGCCGACGATCCCGCCCTTGGAGGCCGCGTAGGCGACCTGCCCGATCTGGCCGTCAAAGGCGGCAATCGAGGCGGTGTTGACGCAGACCCCGCGCTCTCCTTCGGCATCGGGCTCGTTCTCGCCCATCGCCGCCGCCGCCAGACGCAGCACGTTGAAGGTGCCGATCAGGTTGACCTTGACCACGTTGACGAAGAGCTCGAGGTTATGGGGACCGCCTTTGTGGGCGATCCGCTCGGCCCAGCCGATGCCGGCGCAGCAGACCGAGATGCGAAGGCCGCCCTCGGCGGCAGCGGCCCGCTCCACCGCCGCGGAGACGGCGTCCTCGTCGCCGACGTCGGTCGGGACGAAGCTCGCCGCACCGCCCAGCTCAGCCGCCAGCGCCTCTCCCCTCTCGGCGTTCAGATCGGCGATCGTGACGCTGGCGCCGGCGGCCGCAAGCGCCCGCACGGTCGCCTCGCCGAGCCCGGAGGCACCTCCCGCAACCAGGACTCCCGCGCCATCCACTCGCATCGGCGGATCAGGCTACCGGCGGCTGCCGACAGGCGCCGCCTCTTGCCGGGGCGACGGCCGGACACGCTGCAGTTTTTCCAACCGGCGGGAAGACCTCGCTAGGGTTTCCCCATCGCCACCGAGGTGACGGCAAGCTCCAAGGAAGCGATCGCGGACCGGCTGATGGCGGCGCGCGAGCGAACGCTGGAGCTGATCCAGCCGCTCGACGACGAGCAGCTCAACCGCGTCCCCTCGCCGATCCTCAGCCCGCTTGCCTGGGACCTCGGCCACATCGCCAACTTCGAGGAGCTGTGGCTGGTGCAGACGATCGGCGCCCGCGAGCCGCTGCACGGCGAGCTCGGCCGCTTCTACGACGCGATCGAGAACCCGCGCAGGACCCGCGGCGAGCTGCCGATCCTGCGCGACGCCGAGCTGCGCGCCTACCTCGGCGACGTTCGCGCGCGCACGCTCGAGGTCCTGGACGAGGTCGAGATCGACGCCGACGCCGAGGACCCCCTGCTGCGCGAAGGCTTCGCCTACGAGATGCTGATCGCCCACGAGCTGCAGCACAACGAGACGATGCTGCAGCTGCTGATGATGGTCGACGGCTACGAGCTGCCCGACGGCGGGCCCCGGCCCGCGGGCGACCCGGACAACGGCTCGCCGCCCAACCAGGCGCCGCTCGGTGAAACCGGCGCGGTCGCGGTCGAAGCGGGCACGTACACCGTCGGCGCCCCACCGACCGGCTTCGCCTACGACAACGAGCGCCCTCGCCACGAGGTAGAGCTGGCCGCCTTCGAGATTGACCGGAGGCCCGTCGACAACGGCACCTACGCGAGCTACGTCGAGCAGACCGGCGCCGAGCCGCCGCTCTACTGGGAGCGCGACGGCGACGGGGGCTGGCTGAACACGACGATGGGCAGGCGCGAACCGGTCGAGTCCCTCCAACCCGTCCTCCACGTCTCCTGGCACGAGGCCGACGCCTTCGCCCGCTGGGCCGGCAAGCGGCTGCCGAGCGAGCAGGAGTGGGAGGCCGCCGCGGCCGGCGGCGCCCTGCACGGAGTCGGCCAGGCCTGGGAGTGGACCGGGTCGGACTTCCTTGCCCATCCCGGCTTCGAGGCCTTCCCCTACCCGGAGTACTCCGAGGTCTTCTTCGGCGACGAGTACCGCGTGCTGCGGGGAGGCTCCTGGGCGACCCACCCCGACGTCACTCGCCCCAGCTTCCGCAACTGGGACCTTCCCCAGCGCCGCCAGATCTTCGCCGGCATCCGCTGCGCGAGGGACCTCACCTAAGCCAAGGAGCCAGAGGAGCACGATGCAACCGAACACCGCCGAGCAGATCGAGATCGAGGTCCACCTCGGCGCCGGCGGCGCCGCGCAGATGGCCCGCGACGTCCGCCTCGGCCTCACCGCCGACCCCAAGCAGCTGCCGCCCAAGTACTTCTACGACGAGCGCGGCTCGCAGCTCTTCGAGCAGATCACCGAGCTGCCCGAGTATTACCCCACCCGCGCCGAGCGCGCCATCCTCGCCGCGCGCTCGGCCGAGATCGTCGCCGCCGCCGGCGAGCCGGCGACCCTGGTGGAGCTGGGGTCGGGCTCGGCGGCCAAGACGCGCCACCTGCTCGACGCGATGCGCGACGCGGGCTGCCTCGCCAGATACGTCCCGGTCGACATCTCGCCCGAGATCACCCACGAGACCGCGCAGTCGCTGGTCGAGGAGTACCCCGGGCTCGCCGTCCACGGGCTGGTCTGCGATTTCGAGCACGACCTGGAGCGGATCCCGAACGGCGAGGGCGGCCGGCTGATCGCCTTCCTCGGCGGCACGATCGGCAACCTCTTCCCGGACGCCCGCCACGAGTTCCTGACCCGCATCGCCGCCCTGCTCGGACCGGAGGACCGGTTTCTGCTCGGCACCGACCTGGTCAAGGACCCGGCCCGGCTCGAGGCCGCCTACGACGACTCGGCCGGCGTCACCTCCGAGTTCAACAAGAACGTGCTGCACGTCCTCAACCGCGAGCTGGGCGGGGACTTCGAGCCTTCCCGGTTCGAGCACGTGGCCCGTTTCGACAGCGAAGCGGCGCGCATGGACATCCGCCTCCGCTCCCTCAGCGACCACTCGGTCCGCCTCGACGGGCTCGACCTCACGGTCCGCTTCAGCGCCGGCGAGGAGATGCGGACCGAGATCTCATCCAAGTTCACCCGCTCGCGGCTCGAGGAGGTCTACCGCGAGGCCGGCCTGCAGCCCGCCGGCTGGTTCACCGACCCGCCGAGCGACTATGCACTGAGCCTCGCTTCGGTTTAGAGTCCTTCCTGTACCGAGGGAACAGGGAGAAACTCGGAGGGGATCCAGTTGAGCCTTGACGTTCACCTGTACGGAGAGCGGGTTGGAACGCTGTTTCCAGCGGGAGAGGACGACTACCGTCTGGCCTACGCGCCGGAGGTCGTGGAGAGGATCGGTGGCGGTGTCTCGCTGCTCAGCAACGCCCTTCCCACCCGCACCGAGCCCTACAGCTCCAGCGCGACCCGGGCCTTCGTCGAGGGTCTCCTGCCCGAGGGCCTGCGCCGGCAGAAGTTCGCGCGCGAACTGGAGCTCGAGCTGAGCGACGGATACGGCCTGATCGCCGAGATCGGCCGCGACTGCCCCGGCGCGGTCAACTTCCTGCCGAAAGGCGAGCGGCCGCAAACGCGAGAAGCCGACTCGGTCGCCTGGCTGGGCGACGACGAACTGGAGGAGCTGGTCACGGCGCCGCCGAGCAGGCTCTTCGACCCCGGCGACGAGCAGCGGATGCGCTCGACGCTGGGCGGCCTCCGCCACAAGCTCAGCCTCGTCCGCAGCGGGCCCGAGCAGCGCTGGGGCTGGCCGGAGGCGGGCGTGCCGAGCACCCACGTGGTCAAGCCGGAGACCGGCGAATATCCCGAACTCGTCGCCAACGAGATGTTCTGCACCAACGTCGTCCGCCGCGTCGGCCTGCCGGTGGCCAAAACCGCCATGGAGACGATCGCCGGCCGGACCTGTCTCGTCTCGGAGCGCTTCGACCGCCACGGCAGGGGCCTCGGCGCCAGGCGCCTGCACCAGGAGAGCTTCTGCCAGGCGCTCGGCTTCACCCCGGACAGCAGGGACGCCGACGGGCCCGGCTTCGCCGAATCGTGCGGGCTGCTGAAAGCCGTCGCCGCCGAAGGCGATGCGACGCGGCTGCTGGCCGCCGCCTTCTGCAACTACATGCTGGGCAACGGCGACGCCCACGGCAAGAACTTCGCCCTCCTCTTCCACGACCAGGGCGCCTGTCTGGCGCCGCTCTACGACATCGCCTCGACCGCGGTCTACGACGAGCCCCTGCACACCGGCATGGTGATCGCCGAGGACTACGCCGAAACCGCGTACCTGCTCGAACTGGCCCAGATCGCCGAAGAATGCAGCTACGACTTCGACGTCTTCCGCGGCCTCGCCGCCAGCACCGCGGCGCGGTTCAGCGAGGCCCTGGAGCTGGTCGCCGAAGAGGCCCGCGACGAAGGCTGGTACGCGCCGGTCATCGACCAGATCGCCGAACTGGCGAGCGAGCGGGCCTTCGGGCTCGAAGTCGAGGTGCAGTACTAGGGCGCGAGCGCGTCGAGCGTCTCGGCGAGCTTGTCGGGCGTGACGATCGGGGTGAGGACGGGCAGCGTCACGCCACCGGCGACGAAGGCGTCGAGCCGCTCGCGGATCTGCTCCGGGGCGCCGAAGACGAAGGTCTCCTCGATCAGCTCCCAGGGGGCGGCCGCGGCGGCCGCCTGGCGGTCGCCCGACTCCCAGGCGGCGACCATCGCGTCGATCTGCTCGCCGTAGCCGAGCCAGCGGTAGAAGGCCGCGTAGACGGGGACGGTGACGTAGGAGGAGAACATGAAACGGGCCAGCGGCTCGACCGCCTCGCGCTCGCCGGGCAGGCAGAAGAAGCGGCAGAGCAGCTCGAAGCCCTGCGGGGCGCCGTCGAGCTGGGCGGTCACCTTGGGCAGGCCGCCGAGCGGCAGGAAGTTGGTGAAGGCGCCGTCGGCCCGCTCGACCGCCAGGTCCAGCATCTTGCCGCGCAGAGCGGCGAGCACGATCGGCACCCGCTCCGCCGGCGCCTTCTCGAGCTTGAAGCCGGTGCCGGTGCGCTCGCCGTCGAGGGCGGTGCGCAGGAACTCGACCGTCTCGCGCACCTTGCTCAGCGGCCGCTCGAAGGGGATCCCGTTCCAGCCTTCGACGATCCGGTCCGAGGAGGAGCCGATCCCGAGCGCGAAGCGTCCGCGCGAGGCGTCGGCGAGCCCCGCCGCCTCCTGCGCCAGCAGCGCCGGGCCGCGCTGGAAGACGCCGACGACGCCGGTTCCCAGGCGGACCTGCTCGGTCCAGGCCGCGGCCAGCGCCAGCGGCGTGAAGCCGTCGGGGCCGTTCGTCTCGCCGCTCCAGAGGTCCGTGTAGCCGGCCGCCTCGGCCCTCACCACCAGCTCTTTGTGATCTGCCAACGGCAGGCCCGGCAGCGGCAGCGTCAATCCCCAGCGTTGGGCCATGCCGCGCGACTCTATCGCCACGAGCCGTGAGTTGAGCACCCCATGGGTGCTCAACTCACGGCTCGTCCTATAGCCTGCGCCCGCGCATGGCGGAGCCCTCACCGCAGAAGCCCGACCGCAACCTCGCCCTGGAGCTGGTGCGGGTGACGGAGGCGGCGGCGCTGGCTGCCGCCCGCTGGGTCGGCCGCGGCGACAAGATCGCCGCCGACCAGGCCGCCGTTGACGCGATGCGCCACGTGCTCGAGTCGGTCTCGATGGACGGGGTCGTGGTGATCGGCGAGGGCGAGAAGGACGAGGCGCCGATGCTCTACAACGGCGAGCAGATCGGTGACGGCACGCCCCCGGTCGTCGACATCGCCGTCGACCCGCTCGAGGGGACCCGTCTCTGCGCGCTGGGGATGCCGAGCGCCCTCGCGGTGATCGCGCTCGCCGAGCGGGGCACGATGTTCGACCCCGGCCCCTGCGTCTACATGGAGAAGATCGCCGGAGGCGAAGAGATCGCCGACCTGCTTGACCTCGACCGGCCGCTGCCGGAGACCCTGAAGCTGATCGCCGAGCGCAAGGGCGGCAGCGTCGGCGACGTCACCGTCGTCATGCTCGACCGGCCCCGGCACGAGGAGGCGATGCGCGAGGTTCGCGAGGCCGGCGGCCGCATCCGCCTGATCACCGACGGCGACGTCTCCGCCGCCCTGCTCGCGGTCAGCGACCGCTCGCCGGTCGACCTGCTTTGGGGGATCGGCGGCACCCCCGAGGGCGTGCTCTCGGCGGCGGCACTGAAGTCGATGGGCGGCCAGTTGCTGGGCCGCCTCTGGCCCCGCGACGACAGCGAGCGCCAGGCCGCGCTCGACGCCGGCTACGACCTCGATCGCGTCCTCACGAGCGACGATCTCTGCGCCGGCGACGACGTCTTCTTCTCGGCCAGCGGCGTCACCGACGGCGACGTGCTGCAAGGCGTCCGCTACCGCGGCGCCGGCGCCAGCACCGAATCGCTGGTGATGCGGTCGCGCTCGGGCACCGTGCGCCGGGTCCAGGCCCGCCACGATCGCGCCAAGCTGCGCGCGATCATCGGCGAGCGCTACGGCTGAAAAGCATCTCCAGCCGATCCGCTCTAAAGTCTCGTACTTAGGGGAGACTGAAATGCGACTCGGGAAGGACCCATTTGAGTCTCGACGTCTACCTGTACGGAGAGCTGATTGGAACCGTGTTCCCGGCCGGTGTGAACGATTACCGGCTGGCCTACACGCCAGAGCAGATCACCGGCTTCGGGCCCGGCGCGGCGATCCTCAGCAACTCGCTCCCCGCCTCCAGCGAGCCCTACAGCGCCAACGCCACGCGAACCTTCGTCGAGGGGCTGCTGCCGCGGGGCATGCGGCGGCAGAAGCTGGCCCGCGAGCTGGGAATCGAGCCAGGTGACGGCTACGCGCTGATCGCCGAGCTCGGCCGCGACTGCGCCGGTGGGGTGAGCTTCCTGCCAGCCGGCGAGGGACCGGCTCGGAGCGCCGCGCCGGTCGTCTGGGTGCGCGAGGAGGAGCTGGAGGAGCTGCTGACGTCGCCCCCGAGCAGGCTCTTCGACTCCGACCGCGAGCAGCGGATGCGCTTCGCGCTCGGCGGCGAGCGCCACAAGCTGTCCCTCGCGCGGGCGCCTGACGGCCGCTGGGCGTGGCCCGACCTGCACCGACCCAGCACCCACATCCTCAAGCCGGAGACCGGCGAATACCCCGACCTCGTCGCCAACGAGATGTTCTGCACGACGGTCCTGCGCGAGGCGGGGATGCCGGTCGCCCCGACCGCCGTGGAGACGATCGCGGGTCGGCCGTGCCTGGTCTCGGAGCGCTTCGACAGAATGGGCGTCGGTTCCGAGGCGAAGCGCTTCCATCAGGAGTCGTTCTGCCAGGCCCTCTCCTTCGGCCCGGACGTCGAGCCGGACAGTGGGGAGCCCGGCGGTCCCGGCTTCGCCGAAGCCACGGGGCTGCTGCGGGCGGTCGGCGAGGAGGACGACGTCACCACCCTGCTGGCGGCGGCGTTCTGCAACTACATCATCGGCAACGGCGACGCCCACGGCGAGAACTTCGCGCTGATGATCGTCCACGACGGCGCCCTGTTGGCGCCGCTGTACGACCTCGTCTCAACCGCGGTCTACGACGACCCAACGCACAGGGGCATGGTGATCTCCCAGGACTACGCCGAAACCGCCTACCTGCTCGAACTGTCCCAGATCTGCGAAGAAACGGAGGTCGATTTCGAACACGGTCGCCGCGTCGCCGCGACGATGGCGACCAGGGTGGGCGCGGCCCTGGAGACCGTCGCCGAGCGGGCCCACGGCGAGGGTTGGCACACGCCGGTTGTCGATGCGATCGCCGAGCTCGCCGCCGAGCGCGCCATCGGGCTCGGCTACGAGGTCCAGTACTGAGCCCGGCGTCGCTCAGCCGCGGGGTGGCAGCACGAACTGGGTGACGATCAGGTTGGCCGCCAGGCGCGGCTCCTCGCCCTCGCGGCGGCGCTCGATCTTGACCTCGATCACGACCGTGCTCTTGCCGGCGTGGAGCGGCTCGGCGACGGCGAGGATCTCGTCGCCCTCGAGACCCGCCGCGAAGACGTTCAGCTTCAGCTCGATCGTCGTGAAGTTGCAGCCGGACGGGATGCTGCGGAAGGTCGCCCAGGCCGCGGCGGTGTCGCCGAGCGCCGTCCAAACGCCGCCGTGGACGTAGCCGCCCGGGTGCAGGTGCCGGCGGTCGACGACGATCCGCCCCGTCGCACGCGCGTCGTCGATCTCGACCGGCTCGATGCCGAGGTCGCCGGGAAAGCTGCCCGGGAGGAAGGCGCGGACGTTCTCCGGCGTGATCGCCGAGCGGTCGTCGGTGGCGGATGCGTCGCTCATCGCGGCGCCGACCTTACTCGACCGTGAATCCGTCCAGGCCGTGGTCGCCAAAGGGCTCGTCCCGCTCCCGCACCGCCTCCCTGAAGCCCTCGGAGGCGCGACGAAGGAAATCGACGCCCTCCTCGGTGTGACGGGCGATGCCGTCGAAGAAGGTGCCGAGCAGCTGCGTCTGGTGCAGGCCCTGTGAGTAGAGCGACTGGTTGACGAGCAGCTTCATCATCACCAGCTGGTTGATCGGCAGCCGGGCCACCCGCTCCAGCAGCTGCTCAAAGCATTCGTCCAGCTCCTCCGCAGGGGCCGCCTCGGTCGCCAGTCCCCACTCGACGGCTTTCTCGCCGCTCAGCGAGTCGCCGGTCAAGAGCAGGCGCTTGGCCCGCATCGGACCGACCTTGGCAGTCCACAGCGCCGTCGTCGGCGAGCCCCAGACGCGGGCTGGCGGATAGCCGATCTTGGCGTCGTCGGCGACCACGAGCAGGTCCGCGCAGAGGGCCATGTCGGTGCCACCGGCGATGCAGTAGCCGTGGACCTTGCAGAGCACCGGCTTCTCGGAGTGGAAGAGGCTCATGAAGCCGCGCACGTTGCGCCACATGAACTGGAAGTCGGTGACCGGGTCCCAGTTCGTCTCCGGGATGTGGTTGGCGGCGATCTTCAGCGGATCGAGCGGCGACCCCGCCGGCGCCTCGACCCCGCCCATACCGCTCATCTCGCCTTCGGCCGAGGCGACCAGGTCGTAGCCGCCGCAGAAGCCGCCGCCGGCCCCCGCCAGGGCGATGACGTGGATGGCCGGGTCGAGGTTGGCCCGCTCGACGCAGGCGCCGATCTCAACCGGCATCCGCGGCACGATGCCGTTGGCACGCTCGGGCCGGTTCAGGGTGATGCGGGCGACTCGATCGCCGGTCTCGTAGGTCAGGGTAGTAAGCCGTGAGTCGCTCAGTGGATGGTGGAGGGTAGTTGGTTACTCACAAATTTGTGAGACCAACTCACGAGTCTTCGATGAACGACGGTTTGGCGCCATGCGCTTCGCTTCGCTCTACGATCTCCCTATGGCAGAGCGACTGGTGACGGAATCCGATTGGCTTGCTTCTCATCCCCCAGCTGCTGGGCGTCTGAACCAGACGCTCGCTGGCGTCGCGGATCGCGTCCGCGATGGCGAGGGATTCCAACACACCGTGCGCGAGTTCCTCGACGAGTTCGCACTGCGAGGCGACGATCGGACCCGGGCAGAGGCGATCGTGGAGCGACCGGCGACAGCGGGCGATCCACGCCACGATGCTTATCTCGGGGCGCTGGCCGAGCACCTCGCCGCGGTCCACGGCCTCGACCGGCCCCGGTGGTCGCTGGAATCGCTGCGCTTCCTCGACCGCTTCTGGTTCGTCAGCGAGACAAAGGGCTTCCGCGCAGTGGCGATAGCCCAGACCCCTGCCGCCTTCCGGCGCCGTGGCGTGTTCGTCCCCGAGCGGTCGCTGCACCGGGTCTGAGAAGAGATGAAACGGACCGAGATCATCGATGCACTCACAGCCCTTGCCGCGGAGCTCGACCGACGTGGGGTAAGCGGCGAGATGTACATAGTCGGGGGGGCGGCAATTGCCCTCGCTTTCGACGAGCGACGAGCGACCCGAGACATCGATGCGGTCTTCGAGCCGAAGAGCGTCGTCTATGAAGCGGCTGAAGCGGTCGCCGAGCAACGGGGGCTGCCAGGCGGATGGCTCAACGACGCCGTCAAGGGCTTTCTCGCGGGGCAGGACAGCGACGCGGCCCCCGTGCTCGACCTGCCGGGGTTACGGTGCCTTACCGCTTCACCCGAGATGCTGCTGTCACTCAAGGTGCTGGCCCATCGCGTCGGCGAGGACGAGGCGGACCTGCGGTTGCTCGCGAGCGAGCTTGGAGTCGAACGCGCTGACGAGGTTCTGGCAATAGCCGAGCGGACTTACGGCGATCGGCTCGATCCGGCCGCTCACTTCTTCGTCGAACAGGTATTCGACGCCGTCTGAGATCAGCCTCAGACCCTCTCCACGAGCATGGCCTTGCCCTGGCCGCCGGCGACGCACATCGTCTCCAGGCCGACCTGGTGGTCGTCGGTCTCCATCACGTTGAGCAGGGTGCCCATGATGCGGGCGCCGGTCATCCCGAACGGGTGGCCGAGGGCGATCGCGCCGCCGTGGGTGTTGAGCTTCTCCAGCGGGATGTCGCACTCGTCCATGATCGGGATCACCTGGGCGGCGAAGGCCTCGTTCAGCTCGACCGCGCCGACGTCGTCGATCGTCATCCCGGCCCGGTCCAGCACCTTCTTGATCGCGCCGATCGGGGCGACGCCCATGTACTCGGGCTCGTTGCCCCAGGTGGCGGCGGTGACGATGCGGGCGCGCGGCGTCAGGCCCAGCTCCTTGGCCTTGCTGTCGCTCATCAAGAGCACCGCGGCGGCGCCGTCGTTGAGCGGGCAGGAGTTGCCGGCGGTGACGCCGCCGCCGCCGAACGCCTCCGGCAGTTCGGAGAGCTTCTCCAGGGTCGAGGAGGCGCGGGGGCCGTCGTCCCTGGCGACCTCGGTGCCGTCGGGCAGGGTCACCGGCACGATCTCGCGGTCGAAGAAGCCGTCCTCCTGGGACTTGACCGCCAGTTCCTGCGAGCGCTGCGCGAACTTGTCCATGTCGGCGCGGCTGACCTCGTAGTGGTTGGCGACGTTGACCGCGGTCAGCCCCATCTCGATGTAGGCGTTGGGCTGGCCGTCGTTCCCCTGCAGCTTCGGGTTCTGGTCGTCGGCGCCGGCCGGCTCGGTGCGCTCGTTGTAGCGGCTCACCCACTCGATCCCGGCGGCGACGTAGACGTCGCCCTCGCCGGCCTTGATCGCGTTGCCGGCGTGGCGGATCGCGTCGAGGCTGGAGGAGCAGTAGCGGGAGATCGTCACCCCGTTGACCGTCTGCGGCAGCTGCTCGGAGAGCAGCGAGACGATGCGGCCGAGGTTGAAGGCCTGCAGGCCCTGCGGCATGCCGCAGCCGCAGAAGAGGTCCTCGATCGTGGCCGGGTCGACCTCGGGGTTGCGCTCGAGCAGCCGGTCGACCACGAAGGCGCCCATCTCGTCGGGGCGCAGGCCGGCGAGCGAGCCCTTGAAGGCACGGCCGATCGGCGTGCGGACGGTGTCGACGATCACAGCATCGGGCATGCGGGGCATCTCCTTGGAGTCGAGGGCGGAAGCGCTGCCAGAGAGCGTATTTGACCCGACCCGAAGCCGGCAGCCGGCCGCTGCCTCGCGCGGTCTCCCGTCCCCCGACTTCGAATAGGTTTCAGACATGTCGCTCGATGGACTGCGTGCCTGGATCGGAGAGGTGGAGCGCAAGCTGGGCATGCGCACGCGCGTTTTCCTGGTCCTGGCGACGATCGCGATCGGCGGCGCCGGGGCCGCGATCTACCTGGCCGTCGACACGCGCGAGGACGCGGTCAGCGAGAGCGACGTGCAGGAGCTGCAGGAACGGCTCGAATCCCGGATCGCCGCAGACGCCGCGAGCGCCCCCACGCTGCCCGAGCCGGTCGAGCCAGCGGCGCCGCAACCCGGGCCCGAATCGGAAGCCGAGCCGAAACCGGAGTCGGAATCGAGCCCGGAATCGAAATCGGGCAAGAGCGGCAACACCAGCGGCGCTGCCGGCGACGAGCCCGCGAAAGCCAAAATTCAGGAACTGCTCGAACAGACCAAAAAGGAAAACGAGGCGGCCGAAGCGGCGGAAGACTCCAAATAGGAGCTTTGTGACGATCCGCACGCTATCCGCCGCTTTCGTCCCCCCTCTCGGCTAGGTTGTCGTAATCCCCCTCACGCACAACGTGAGGGCCCGCCTACCGCGTCAGCGAAAGGAGACCCCCATGCCTGAGGGTTACTGCGTCAAAGAGCGCAAGAAGGTCGAGATCAAAGACGCCAAGCAGGTGACCATGAAAAACGGTCGCCCCGCAATCCAAGGCTTCTGCCCCGACTGCGGCACCAAAATCTTCAAGATCGGCAAACTCGAATAGGCGCGAGTGGCGGCGCGCGTCGGGCGCCGCCATCGCCGGTTCGTCTCGTAAGGCCCCGGCCCGCTCAGAGCGGGCAATCGGGGTTTGCTTTTTACCTCTTCCGCTTCCCTCCGCACTGAGGCCGCAGCTGCGGCCTCAGGCTGGCGATCTTGCCGTTCTGGCCGGTGAAGCGAGCGTTGACACGAGAGACCTTGCCCTCGCAAAGGTCGCGCGAGTTGACGATCAGGCCCTTGCGGCCGCCCTGCAGGGTGAGGACGAAGCGGGTGACCGGAGCGTCGGGGACCACCTCGAAGGTGTTGCGGATGCCGCCTTTGAAGGAGTCGATGCGGCTGGAGACGTCGACGTCGATAAGTCCCTTCAGCGCCAGCACCAGGTCGGGCAGCTTGTTATCGGAGGAGCGCAGGATGACCGGCCCTTCGACCGGTTCCTCGAGCAGCGGCGTGATCGCCCTGGCGTGGCCGTAGACCGAGCCCTCTGGGCAGTTCTCGGCTGCGAACTGGACCCTGGTGCAGATCGTTCTGATGTGGCTCTGCTCGAGGAAGGCCGAGCGCGGCAGGGTGACCCTGGCGGCGGCGATGTTGGCGTCGCCGGGGCGCGGGCGCAGCACCGCCCTCAGACCCGGGTGGTCGCCCCGTTTGGTGCCGCCCTTCAGGCTCAGCTTCAGCGAGGGCTTGAAGCCGAGGTTGAGGCAGTTGGCGGCCTGGTAGCGGCTCGATAGCGCGACCGCGACGTCATCGAGCGGGCTGAAGAGGTCGAGGTAGCTCCCGAACAGGGTCGCCTCGACGCTGCTGGGGTCGCAGCTGGTCGGGTTGATCACGAAGTTCGGTCGATCGACGTAGACCTGCAGGTCCCTGACCTTCAGCGGGATGCCCTTGAGGATGTGGGGGATCGGGTCCGAGCTGGCGCCGTCGACTTCGACCTGCGCCGTGACGGGGTCGAGGTCCAGGCCGAGCCTGACCACGACCGTGCCGGCGTCGAAGGGGCCGGCCACGGCCGGGGTGATCGAGACGACGCTCAAGGGGGCGCCCTTGTAGGGGCCGGCGAGGTAGAGGCTGCCGCCGACGTAGGTGAGCGCTCCCCCCACCCCGGCGCCGGCCTGGGTGCGGCCGATCTGGGCGCTGGGCGGGCAGCTCGGGGCGGCGAGCTCCTCGCGCCCGGTCCTTGCCTTCGCGGCCTCGATCGCCGCCTCGGGGCATTTGCCGACCCCGGCCAGTTTGCCGAGCACGCCCGGCGGCAGGACCGAGGAGAGCTTGGTCATGTCCTGCTCGCCGTCCGAGCGGGTCAGGCGCATCGCGAAGGGGCTGAAGGCCTTGGCGTTGTTGTTGAGCGAGCCGGCCTCGAAGCCCGGTTTGAAGGGCGGCACGCCGCCCGGCGGGCAGGGGTCGCCGCCGATCCCCTGGGCGATCTGAAAGGAGGAGGTGGCGACGACGGTCTGGGTCGGATCGGCCGAGGGCGTGAGCTCGGCGACGGTGGTGTATTGGCCGCATGCGGGCGGGCTTACGAGCGGGGCCCTCTGACCCTCGCGGAAGCGCAGCGAAAAGCGGCTGAAAGGCAGCTGCGGGACGTCCTCGACGGTGGTGATGAGCTGCCCGGTCTGGGGGTCGGGTTCGACCTTGGCCGGCAGCTTCACGAGGATGCCCTGGCCTGGGTCCTTGACCACGATGTAGAGGGCGAGGAGGGAGTCGAAGGGGTTCTCGGCTCCCGGCGTCGCCGTCCGCGGGTCGTCCTGGGGGGCCAAGAACAGGGATCCCGGCAGCGCTTCGCCGAGCAGCGGCGTCTGGACCTCCACCGTGCCGATCTTGGAGGCGTTGGGGCAGCCGGCGCCCGGCGCCGCCGCGAGCGTTTCGCGCTCGAGGTCGGTCGGGGTGCAGACGCCGAGCCCTTCGCCGAT
Organism: uncultured Solirubrobacterales bacterium; assembly: GCA_963703235.1. GTDB lineage: Bacteria > Actinomycetota > Thermoleophilia > Solirubrobacterales > 70-9 > VRUE01. The sequence continues at coordinate 1,517,680 of OY969802.1, forward strand.
CGAGGGGTTGACCGTGACCCCCTCGGGCAAGGTGACGCGTGCCTTCTCTATCTGGGATTGCCCGAGGCCCTCGGGGCTGGTCAGACCCTCGTCGCGGAACTCGAGGCTGAAATCGAGGCCGGTGGCGCTCTCGGCGGAGTCGGCGCTGGGCTGGGCGGCGATCGTCGGCGAGAAGCCCAGTTTGGCGCAGCCGAGGAAGCCGGTCGGGTTGGGCGGCACCGCCGCGTCGTGAGTCAGCGTGCTGCCGTGCAGCCAGCTTGCGGGGTCGGTCCAGGAATTGACCTCATAGGCGCTCGCGAGCGGCCCCTGACAGCTGCGCGGCAGGGTGAGGAAGGGCTTCGCCGGCGCGCTCGAGGCGCAACTGGCGTTCGAGCCCACCGTGAAGTCGATTTTGCCGATGCTGGCGGCTTCGAAGTCAGAGCCCACGCAATGGCCGCGGATCGGGTCGTGGGCGGGGTCCGATGGCACCCCCCACAGCTGCAGCGCGGCGCCGAAGAGCGAGAGCGGCTGGGGGGTGTTGGACTGCCTCGCCACGACGTTGTAGTCGCCGTCTGGCTTCAGGCCGACGTCGATCGCGACTTTTACGTTCAAGACGTTGAAGCCGAGCGTCACCGCCACGCCGGGGGGCGGCTCGAGGTTGTAGACGGGGGCGTTGAAGTTGAAGGAGATCGGCGCCGCGTTGATCAGGTTGGCGCTGAGGATCCCGACCGCGGTCTCGTCGGCGCATCTGGGCAGCGCCGTCCCGGGCAGGATCGAGACGAAGTCGATCGTCGAGCAGCGCGGCACCGCGGTGGCGTCGCCGACGAGGCCGGGGATCTGTTCGACGAGGAGGTCCTTGACCTGGCCGTCGACGACCGCTTTGTTGCCGGCTCCGGTGTAGTTGACGCCGAAGGAGGTCGTCATCGCGAAGGGGTGGGAGCCCGCCTGGATGGCGGGGAGGTCGTCGAGGAAGGTGCCCGGCGTCGCGTCGGGTTCGCTGAAGATGACGTCGAAGTTGTTGAGGCCGAACTCGGCGCTCGCGGGGGCGGCGGCGAGGAGGCCGGCGAGGAGGGCCAGCGAAGCGACGAGCGATCCCAGCCTGCCGCCTCTGGTTGCGCGCCCGCTCATCGTCCCGCCCTCCGGGTCGTGCGCCGACAGCCTCTGGACGCCCTTCGCTTCCCCTGGCGCCTCGGCTTGGCGGCCTTCCCCCTTCGGGCCTTGCAGCGGCGGCGCGACGTGGGGGCCGGCGGGTCGCCCGCGCCCTCGAAGCGAGCGCTGGCGGGGGCCGGAGGGCTGGGCGGGGCGGGGACGCTCTGGCAAGCGTCGCCGAGGCAGGGCGTCGGCGGTGCCGGCGGCGGCGCGAAGCCGCCGTTGGCCCGCACCGCGTAGATGTCGATCAGGCCCTGGTCCTGCGGAGTGAGGCTGCTCTCGGTGGAGATGAAGACGTTCTCGCCATCGGCGCTGGCGTCGACGAACTCCGAGTCGGTCGGGCTCTCGCCGCTCGAGAGCAGGTCGAGGCAACCCTCGACCCGCTGGCAGCCCCCGGTTCCCTGGGCCTCCCATTGGTAGACGTCCTGGGCGCCGTTGGTGTCGCGCGGCAGCAGAGCGTCGTAGCTGTTGAAGAAGAGCCGGCCGCCGTCCTCGGAGAGGGCGCGCACCCCGTAGAGCTGGTTTTCGGCGGTCGACAGCCAGGCCGCCGCCCAGCGTTTGGTGGCGCGGAAGGAGTAGGGGCGCTGCAGCTCCTCGCCGCGCGGACGGGCGCCGCTGGGGTTGCAGGAGGCGCAGCTCAGCCGCTCGGTCTCGGCGTCGTAGTGGAAGACCTCGGTGGCCGCTTTGCCGTTATTTGCGTCGGTGTTGTCATAGCCGGTCAGGCTGCGCTCCGACATGAAGGCGATGCGGCGCCCGTCGGGGGTGGTCTTGGCGGTGTGGTTGATCGGTTCGACGTTGACGTTGGAGGGCTCGAGGTTGCCCTGGGCCGCGTCGGCGTCCGAGAGCGTGGCGATGAAGGCGACCTCGCCCTCGTGGCGCAGGTAGAGGTTCGGCTCGCCGGCGAGCGCCCCCGCGTCGAGGTCTTCGGCGGAGACGAAGTAGAGGTGGGAGGCGTCATCGGAGGCGCCGAGCAGGCCGTAGGCCTGCTCGGTCAGCAGCGTCGGCGTCTGCGTGGCGAGGTCGAACTCATAGAGGCTGGCCTCGCCGGTGAAGAGCGCCCCGACCGCGAAAATCGCCTTGGAGCCGTCGGCGCTGGCTGCCAGGAACTGGGCGCTGGTGCCGACGCCGACCGAGTCCGAGACCGCGACGGTCGTTTTGGCGTCGATGCGGACGTAGATCCTGCCGGCGCCGCCGAAGCCGGGGTCGGTCGTGAAGTAGATCCGCGAGCCGTCCTCGGAGATCGCGTGCTCGAGGCTGCCGTTGCGTTGGCCGATCAGCGCCGAGGACGCCCCGACGCGTCCGGCGTTGGAGGGGGTCGGGGCCGGCGTGCCGTTAGGGAGGACGCTGACGAGCTCGAGCTCGCCGCCGGTGTAGTCGTAGAGCTGGCGGTTCGCGGTGGGCGCCGCATCCGGGGTCAGCGCCGCGGCAGCGGCGAACAGGACGTGGTCGCCGTCGGCGGTCAGGCCCTGGATTTCCATTCCATAGCCTTTTTCGCTCACGGCGATCGAGGGCGGGCTCTTGATCAACGACTCGTAGCTGCCGCTGGCGTTCTCGCGCCTGAAGAGGTTGACCTTGCCTTCCACCGCGTCGGTGGTGAGGGGCGGTTTAGCGGAGTCGGCGAGCCAGGCGCTCGAGAGGTCGGGGGTGAAGGCTTTGAACTGGACATCGAGGTCCCAGGTGGGGCTGGCCAGGCCCGGCTGGAAGACGGTGTGGCTGTGCGGGGGGGAGATCGAGCGCGTCCCCCAGCCCTCTTTGCCGCGGCTGGCGATGTACTGGTTCGAGTAGTGGGAGCCCACCGCGTCGCCGAAGGCTTTATAGGAGGAGTAGGTGAGCTCCTCGCCGTCGGTGGAGCTCTGGTTGAGCGCCGAGCGGTATTCGGAGATTTGGGAGAGGGTGATGATGTCGCCGTTGTTCTTCTCCACCGGGCTGACCATCTCGTAGGCGCGGCAGTTGGGCAGCAGCGCGGCAACGCCGACGCGGAAGGCCTGGTTGGGGCAGCTCGTATCGGGGTTGGGGCGCTCGTAGGTGACGAAGGTGCGGTCGGCCCCTTTGGCTACCCCGATCTCGTTGGTGGCGACGACCCGCCAGTGGTAGACGGTGCCTTCCTCGAGGCCCTGCAGCGTCGCGCTCAGCCCTTTGGCTGCTTTGCCGGAGCCGAGGCTGCTCTCGGGGGTGCTCTGCCCGTAGGTGGTATCGGTCCCGTACTCGATGTGGAAGCTGGTGGGGAACCCTTCGGGGTTGACGCTGCCCTTCAGCAGCGCCTCGGCGAGGAAGACGCTGTGGACCCACTGCTCTTCGATCGCCGGCGGGCTCAGGGTTTTGAAGCTTTCATCGGCCCCGTGGGCGGTGCCGTTGGCGTTGCGGGCCACGAGACGGAAGTGGTAGACGCTGCCGAGCCCGAGGCCGCCGAGCTCGGCGTGGACTGGCAGCGCTTCGCTGCCGGCGCCGATCTCCACCACGGTCTCCGCGCAGGGGACGCTCTGCCCGTAGGCGGCGGTGGGGCCGTATTCGAAGGAGCACTCCTCGAGCGCGACACCGTCTGGGTTGACGGTGCCGTTCAGGGTGGCATTCGTTTTGCCGATCGCCGAAGCCGGCGCGGTGCTGGCGTCGGGCACCGTGACGACCGGACCGTAGGTCTCGAGGTTGGGATTGCCGCCACGGGCTAGGTAGAGGTCCTGGCTCGGGCCGTCGATCGCGAGCCCGAGGACCTCTCTGGGGGCCGTGAAGCTCGCGACTTGGAGGGCTTCTGAGCCCGAGGCGTCGTACTCGCTGACCGTCTGGCCCTGAACGGCGAGGAGATGGCCGCTCGCGGGGTCGAGGGAGATCGTGGTGTTGGCGCCGGCGGAGACGACGTATTGGAGCGCTCCGGTGGTGGCGTCGAGCTTTGAGACATCGCCGACGTAGGTGGTGGCGAAGAGCGAGCCGGCGCTCGGCCCGGCACCGACGGCGAGAGCGCAGGGGTTGGCGACGCTCGTGAAGGTGGCCGTGTGGTCGGTGGCGAGCGGTGGGTTTGCCGAGGGCGCGAACTTGTGGACGCCGTTGGAGTAGTCGCCGACATAGAGGGCGCCGCCGGGACCGACCGCGACGCCGCAGAGGAAGCCGAAGGGGGTGGCGCCGGCGGCGCTCAGCTGACCTAGATAGGCGCCGCTCGGGGCGAAGACGTCGAGGACGTTGGCAAAGGACTGGGTGAGGTAGATGTTGCCGTCGGTGGCGGTGCCCGAATCGTCGACGGCGACCTGCACTTCCGAGGGACCGCCGAAGCCGAGGCCCCCCTGTGGGGTTTCGTCGCCGGGGCCGATGCCGTCGATCGTGTTGGTGCCGAGGGCCGAGAAGTTAGCGGGGGTGCCGTCGGGGTTGAAGCGCGAGAGAGTGCTGGTGCCCGCATCGATGACGAGCAGGTCGCCGCTCGCGGGATCGACGGCGAGACCCTCGGCGATGGAGAAGCTCGGCTGCGCAGCGCTGCCGAAGGTCTCCTCGAAGAGGCGGACTTTCGCCGCGCTTGCCGGGGAGGCCAAGAGCAGGCCGATCAGCGCGCTCGCAAGGACGCAGAGCACCAGCGCCCAGCACCTTCCCTGGCGCTCCGTCGCTCCCACAACCGCTGCCCCTCCGTGGCCCATCACCGCATTCCCCTCCTCTGTTTAGTTGTCACCGCTTACCCCCGCACTGAGGCTTCAGCTCCGGCCGCAGGGTCCGCACCCTGCCGTTCTGTCCGACGAAGCGGGCTTTGACGCGGGACTTGCGAGCGCAGAGGTTCCTGGAGTTGACGATCAGGCCCTTCTTGCCGCCCTGCAGGGTGAGAACGAATTCCGAGACCGGTGCGTCGGGGAGGATCTCGAAGGTATTGCGGATCCCTCCCTTGAAGGAGTCGACGCGGCTGGAGACGTCGACGTCGACGATCCCTTTCAGGGCGATGACGAGATCGGGCAGCTTGTTGGACGAGGAGCGCAGGATGACCGGGCCTTCGATCGGATCGTCGAGCAGCGGCGTGATCGCCTTGGCATGGCCGTAGACAGAGCCCGGCGGGCACTGCTTTGCCGCGTACCGCACCCTGGTGCAGATCGTCCTGATGTGAGCTTGGTCGAGGAAGGCAGAACGCGGCAGGGTTACCGCTGCCCCGGCGGCGTTGGCATCGCCGGGGCGGGTCCTGTAGATCGCTTTCAAGCCCGGGTGATCGCCTCGCTTGCTGCCGCCCCGGAGGTTCAGCTTCAGCGACGGCTTGAAGCCGAGGTTGAGGCAGTTGGCGGCTTGGAAGCGGGTCGAGAGATCGACCGGGAGGTCGTCGAGGGGACTGAAGACGTCGAGGAAGCCGCCGAAGAGGGTCGCTTTGGCGCTCGATTCCTCACAAGAGGTCGGGTTGATGATGAACTCGGGGCGATCGACATAGACGCGCAGGTCCCTGACCTTCAGGGGGATGCCCTTGAGGATGTGGGGGATCGGGTCCGATGCCTCGCCGTCGACTTCGACTTCGGCGGTGGTCGGATTGAGCGTCAAGGCCTCCCTGACGACGACCGTTCCCGCATCGAAGGGCCCGGCTACGGCAGCGGTGATCGCGATCACGCTCAAGGGAGCGCCGTTGTAGGGGCCGCCCAGGTAGACCTGCCCGCCGACGTAGGTGAGCGCTCCTCCCACTCCGGCTCCGGCCAGAGTGCGGCCGACCTGGGAGTTGGCGGGACAGCTCGGCGAAGCAAGCTCTTCCCTTCCGCTCTTTGCCTTGGCGATCGCGATCGCCGCATCCGGGCATTTGTCGACCCCGGCCAGCTTGCCCAGTACCCCCGGCGGCAGGACCGAGGAGAACTTGGTCATGTCCTGCTCTCCGTCGGAGCGGGTCAGGCGCATGTCGAAGGGGGTGTAGGAGCCGGCGTTGTTGTTGATCGAGCCGGCTTCGAAGCCCGGTTTGAAAGGTGGCACTCCTCCCGGCGGGCAGGGTCCGTCGCCGATTCCCTGGGTGATCTGGAAGGAGGAGGTGGTGACCAGCGTTTCGGTCGGTCTCGCCCAGGGGGTGAGCTCTGCTTTGGTGGTGTAGGTGCCGCAGGCCGGAGGGCTGACCAAGGGCGCCCTTTGGCCTTCTCGGAAGTGGAAGTTGAACTTGGAGAAGGGCAGCTGCGGGATGTCTTCGACGGTGGTCACCAGCTGCCCGGTCTTTGGATCGGGCTCGACTTTGGCCGGCAGTTTGATCGAGATCCCAAGCTCGGTGTTCTTCAGGGCGATGTAGAAGGCAAGCAGGGAGTCGAAGGGGTTCTCGGCTCCTTTGGCGCTCGTCGTCGGGTCGTCTTGCTGGGCGAGGAAGACAGAGCCCTCCACGGGTACCTCTAGCAGGGGCGTTTCGACCTTCACGGTGCCGATCTTGGAGCTGTTGGGGCAGCCCTGGCCCGGGACCGAGGCCAAGGTCTCTCTCGCCAGGTCCGCTGGCGTGCAGACTCCGAGCCCTTCGCCGATCGAGGGGTTGACCGTGACCCCCTCGGGCAGGGTGACGACGGTCTTCTTGATGTCGGACTGCGCGATCCCGTCGGGGTTGGTCAGTCCCTCGTCGTTGAAGACGATGTCGAAGTCGAGGCCGGTGCCGGTCTCGGCGGAGTCGGTCGTCGCCTTGGAGGAGATTTCTGGCGAGAAGCCGAGTTTGCCGCAGCCGGTCATGCCGAGTGGGTTGGGCGGCGCGGAGTCATCATGGGTGGTGACGCTGCCGGTGACCCACTCGCCGGGGTTCTGCCAGGAGTTGATTTCGAAGAGGGTGGAAAGCGGGCCCTCGCAGGCACGCGGCAGGGTCAGCAGGGGCTCGGGGTCGGAGTTGACCGAGCAGCTACCCCCTTCGCAACCCACCCCCTCCCGTTCTGCGTCGTGGGCGGGATCGCCGGGGGTGCCCCAAAGGGTCAGATCGGCACCGTAGAAGGGGATCACCTGGGGGATGTTGCGCAGGCGGGCATAGGTCTTGTACGGGGGGGTCTCGCTGACCCCCAGGTCGAGCGTCACCGGCACGAGGATGACGGTGATGCCGAGCCGCATCGCCACGCCCGGCGGCGGGTCGAGGCTGTAAACAGGATCGCTTGAGATGAAGTCCAGTTCCTCGACGGTGGCGTCGTTTATGCCAACCTGGGAGCCGACCGGGCAACTGGAGGGTTTGGCTAGGAAGTCGGCAGTCGAGCAGGTTGGCACGATGGAGGGCTTGCCGACCAGGCCCGGCACCTGGATCGCGTTGAGGTTCTGGCTCTCCTCATCGGGTACCTCGAAACCGGCCCCAGGATGAAACAGCGTGTTGAAGACGACCCGCGTCGTCATCTCGTAGGGATGGGAGCCAGCCTGGGTGGCCGGGGAGCCGTCTTGGTTGGTGAAGGTGACATCGAGCTCTTTGAAGCCGAACTCGGCCGAGGCCTGCGAGGCGAGGCCCAAAGTGCCGAGCGCAAGCGTGACCAGGGTCAAAGCGAAACGCTTCATCGTGCGGCCCTCCCGTTGCTGCGGTTATCTCGGCGCTTGTGACTTCGTCTGCGCTGTTTCTTGGCGACACAGCGTGCTTTGCCGGCGCGCACCACGCGGCGTTTGCCCTTCGCGCAGCGGCCGCTGCGGGCGGGGGGCAGGTTGCCGGCGCCGCGGAAGTTGGCGCTGGCCGGGGTGGGATCGGTGGGGAGCGCCGGGACGCTCTGGCAGGCGTCGCCTACGCAGGGCGGCGGCGACACCGGGGGCGGCGGGAAGCCGCCCTCCACCTTGGCCACATAGATGTCGACCAAGCCGGGATCCTGAGGCAGCAGGCTGCTCTGGGTAGCGAAAAAGACGTCAGACCCCGAGGGGGTGGCGTCGAAGAACTCCGAGTCGCTAGCGCTCTGCCCCGTGGAGATGAGGCTGATGCAGCCGCCGTTCTCGTCGAAGTAGGAAGAGCTCTCGGTCGTGCAATCGCCTGAGCCCGGCGCCTCCCACTGGTAGACGTCCTTCCTGCCGTTGGTGTCGCCCATGACCAGCGCGTCGAAGCTGTCATAGAAGAGGCGGTCACCATCCCCTGAGAGAACGCGCGAGGGGTGAAGGGAGGACTCCCAACCGGGGAGCAGAGCGGCCGCCCAGGAACCGACGCCGCCGTTTACGCCGCTTCGGTATTCGCGGCCGCTCGGGCGTGCCCCGGTTGGGTTGCAGGAGACGCAGTGCAGCTCCTCGGTGATGGCGTCGTAGTGGAAGATCTCAGCATCTGGTTGGCCGCTGTTTGCGTCGGTGTTGTCGTAGCCGCTCAGCGGTGCCAGCGAGACGAAAGCGGCATGGAGGCCATCGGGGGTTACCCGGGAGATGCGGTGGTTGGCCATCCTCGCGATCGGCGATAGAGGCGCCGAGGAGATTTCGGTGTTGTTCGCGTCTTTATCGTCGATGGTCGCGACGAAGGTGAACGCATCGCCCTCGGCCTCGTAGAGGTAGATGTTGGGTTTGCCGGCTTGTGCTTTGTCGCCCTCACCGTTCTCCTGTTCGCCGCTCAGGACCTGCGTGGAGACGAAGTAGACCCGAGAGAGATCCTCGCTGGCGCCCATCAGGCCTTTGACACCACCGGCTATCTGATTGGAGGTTGCGGTGGCGACCTCGAACTCGAACAGATTCTCGCCGACCGAGTAGAGCGCCTTGGTGCCATCGGGGTCGGCGCCCTCGAACCGGGCGGGGGCTTCGGAGACGACGATCGTGCATGCGCGAGTCGGCTGGGAGCATTTGCCTTCGCTGATCAGGCTCTGTGGCTCGGCGGGGTTGAGGCGCAGGTAGAGACTGCCGGGGTTATTTGGATGGCCGCCAGCGGAAGCCGGATTCGTGTTGTCGCTGGCAGTCCAGAAGATCCGCGAGCCGTCTGCGGAGACCGCGTGGTAGATGCTGTCTTCACGGAATTCGTATATCGAGTAGGACGTCCCCGCAGTGGAGTGGGTGGTGGCAGCGCTGCCGTTTGGCAGGACGCTTACGAGCCGCAGTTTGCCGCCGTCATAGGCGACGTAGAGCTGGAAGATCTCTTTCTGGGGATTAGCGTTGGGGGTAAGCGCCGCATCGGCGACGAAGACCGAGCGACTGCCATCGGCCGAGAAGCCCTGCGGCAGTGCGTAGTACTGGCTGTCGTTGAATTCAAATTCGAAGCCTGGCGGCGGGGTGGTGGTAAGCAGTTCGTAGCTCGGCTCACCGCAGTTCTCTCGCCGATAGAGATTGGGCACCCCCGGCGGCGCGCCGGGGGTAAGCGCGACATCGACGTCCTGCACCAGCCAGCCGTCACAGAGGTCCTGCGTAAAGGCCTTGAACTGGATGTTGTTGACCGACCCTCCGGTCGGATAGAGGTGGATCGTGTCGCGTGGCGGAGAGATCGAGTGCGTCGACCAGCCTTTGGCGGAGTCCCGGGAGGCGAGGTACTGGCTGACGAGCGGCGCGGTCTCGGGATCGGCAAAGGACGTCAAGGAGGAAAAGGTCATCCTCTGCCCATCGATGGAGGCCTGATCGAAGCTCGCCGTTGCCGTCGCGACGTCGCCGTTGTTTTTATCTACCGGGCTTACCATCTCATAGGCGCGGCAGTCGGGCAGCTTGGCCGAGAGGCCGACGCGAAAGGCCTGGTTGGGACACCCGGTGTTGGGCTCTTGGGGCGGCGGGAGGGTGTGGAAAGTTTCTTCGGGACCGAAGACCGGCCCACCGCCGGAGCTCTCGACAACAAAGCGGTAGCGGTAGGTGGTGTCAGGGGACAAGCCGGTAAGGAAGACGCCAGCGGTGTCTATCTCGGCGTCGGTGACTTTGGTGGTGAGCTGCGAGCCTGGGGCGGTCGGCTGCTCCTCAGTGCAACCTCCTTCGGAGCATTTGCCAGTACCGTACTGTACGTAGTAGCGGGTATCTGGCCAAAAATTGGGTCCAATCCGGGAGCGGACCATAGCGCCGTCACTGGCAGCGGAGAGGGTGTAGGTGTCAATGATCGTCGGCGGGATCGCGGGCGGTGGGCAGACATCGGGGTCCGGCGGTGGGCCGTAGGCACGAACGAAGCTTTTGGAACTATTCGTATGGGAGACATAGATGTCGACGCCCGGGATTCCGCAGGCAGAACTCGTGGCGATTCCGGTCGATTCGTTTAAGCCGTCCCTCGCCGATCCCGATCCAACCCGTTTGCCGCTGGAGTCGAACTCCAACACCTCTGCTTCTATTACTCCTTTCAGTGCCTTTCGGTCACTGTTATCTACTACGTAGACATGACCAGTAGCATCGGTGGCGATTGCCCTTGGGTTCTGGAGTTGGGCAAGCTCGCCCGCCGGAAGAGTCGCTCCAGCCGGGCTCAGCTTGTGTACTCCTTCCTTGGAACAACAAAGAAGGAAGAAGTCAGAGTCAAAGAACGAGACGTAGAAATTACCGGAGGGGTCGACCGCGAGCGACTGGACCCGCTCTCCCGCCGGGAGAGCGATCTGCGACATGTAGACGCCGCTAGTATTGAACTGCTGAATCCGCTCCTTGTCGCCGACAAAGACTTTGTCGTCGGGAGTGATGGCGATGTAGCTGCCCTGGATAGAAACAAAGCCCGCGCCCAAAGGAAATCCCCAATCGAACTGACCACTGGCCGCACCGATCGTCCCTCTACCGCAGATATCTCCTTCGGCGACGTGAGCGGAGGTGCAAACGTTGCCGGGATGACTAGGGCCTTGGTTTACACCGCCGCCGAACGTGAGAAGAAAGTGGCCTTCAGCGTCGAACTTCTGAACGCGACGGTTCAGTAAATCTCCGACGTAGATATCACCGTTCGAGTCGACCGCCATACCCTGGGGGCTACTAAACTGGCCAGGTGAGGCGCCTGCTTGCCCGGCTCGACAAACATCGCCGTCGGCAGGCACGCAAACCTCGAAGTTGGCGCCCTGCTGGATCGCTTTGACGGTCGCGGTCGCGGCGCCACCGCTGAGCGTGGAGTTGGTGACGCCGACTTCAATATCGGTATCCGCCTGAGCGCCGGTGTAGTCGATCGTCCAGGGACCGCCGTCGGGGCCGCTGACGAAAGCTTCAATTGGAGGGTTGAGTCCCTGTAGCGCACTCTGCACGACCGCTGCAGAGGCATCGAAGGGAATCGGCGCCGTAACTCTGAAGGGGGCTTCATAGGAGAGTGAAAAGCTTCCTGCGGTGGCGTCTACACTCAGTTCCTGGCGCTCGTTTTGAGGTTTGTTGCCCGGACCCGACTGTACGACGCCCCAGCCCCAAGCCTTGACGAACTCCCCCCAGGCGGTGAGCTCGTTTATGCGCAGGTTTCCGCCGTTCGCAACGTAGAGATTGCCGCTATCGGGATCGACCGCTATCCCACGGGGAAGGCTGCACTGGCCCGCTCCAGTTCCTTGTTTGCACTTCTCCCACAGCTGTGAGGGAGCGGCCTGGGATGCAGCAGGAAGCGCTGCGGCGAACAGGACGAGAGCAAGCAGAATCTCGAGGATCGAAGCTCGATTGCTATTGATGGTCGGTCGTGGCGACTTGGTCATCGTTGCTCTCTCAATCGCGGTGTGGCGGTTTCGATGCCGTCGGGGTTTGTGAGTGTGATCTCGGCCGAGATTTGGTGTCGATCTCCGGGTCATCCCGGACGGCCCAACCGTCCGGGATGAATTGACTGCGTAGATGGATGTCGGTGAACCATGTGAATTGCTAGGGCGCCGTTACCGCGAAGGTGCCAAAACCACCGTCTTCTGATTCCGAGCTGGTCAACCTCAAGACGGCACCGGTCGTTCCAGCTCCTTCGTCGATGGACGAGGGGACTCGGATTGCTGCAACCGAACCGCTGAGAAGGAAGTTCTGCGTGTACACGCAGAGGAAGCCCGGTTTCGCCTCCGGATTGGCGACGCTTGCCGTACCGGCGTGTTCTGCGTTTTCGCAGTTCGCCGGGGGCGTGCCTTTTTCCGGCACCGAGATCACATGCGCCGCGTCGAGTGGCGCAGCCAGTGGAACCGGGAAGGAGATTGGGGCAAATCCTTCTTTGCTTTCGTTTGCGAAGAAGTCGGCCCAGACGCCGGTCTCGGTGGCTTTGGAAGGCAGCGTGCCGCCGCCGCCGGAACCTGCTTTGCCGTTGCAGACGTAGGCCGGTTCGGGGCTTGCCGATTCGAGTTCGACGCCGCCGGCCGTGCAGGGGCCGCCCACGCCTTCGAACCCGGTGGTGGTGACGCTGACGCCGTCGGCGCCGTCGCTTCCGTTCGTGCCGTCTTTGCCGTTGGCGCCTGCCGGGCCCTGCGGGCCAGCCGATCCTGCGGTGCCAGCCGGTCCGGCGGGGCCGGCTGGGCCGGTAGCGCCTTTGGGGCCCCTCGGACCGCGGGGGCCTTTTTTGGCTGCCGAGGCGCTTGCCTTGGAGTTATCCGAGCTTGAGTTGTTGGCGGCGTAGGCGCCGCCGAACATCGCGAAGACGAGGGCGATCACCGAGATCAAACCGGGGATGCCAAAGCGGTTCCGTAGTGGCGAGAGCATCGAATCTCTTCTCCTTGTCCCGTATCCCTGAGTTGGGGTGCTTCCGCGGCCACCCTCCCCGGCGCCGCTGGGACGAGGATAAAAGAAACGGTTTACAAATGCAAGGAGATGTTTTTTATGCGAAGGCTTGCGGCTCTGAGCGGGCCAGGCGCTGGGCCTCGTCGCGGCCCAGATAGGGCGCGAGGACGAGCTCCACGAGATCCGGCAGGAGCTCCGGAAGACGATCGGCGGCGCCGGCGTTGAGGCGGCGGACCATCAGGGTCGCGACGCCGCCGATCAGAGCCTGGTCGCGGACTTCGACGTCGTGGCCAGGCGGCTCGGGCTCGGGGCGCAGGGTCTCGGCGAGGAGCTGCATCGCGTCGCGGTAGCGGGCGGCGACCTCTCCTCCCGCGGCCAGCGGCTCGATCAAATAGAAGCGGGCGACGACTGGATCGCGGGAGAGGACGTCGAGCAGTGCGGCGAGCCTGGCCCGGACGCGGTCGGGCCAGGGCTGGGAAGCACCGGGCGCCGCCAGGATCGCGTCGCGGACGTAGGCGTCGACCATCGCATAGGCAGCGAGGAAACAGTCCTCCTTGCCGGAGAAGTACTCGTAGAAAGTGCGGCGAGAGATCTTCGCCGCCGCGACGATGCGGCCGATCGTGGTCGCCTCGTAGCCGTGCTCGGTGACCGCCTCGACGACGCCGTTGAGCAATCGTTCGCGCTGGTTCTCGGCGACGTAGGTGCGCGGCAGGCCGTGCCGGCCCGGCGGCAGGCGAGCGTCGCCGAGGACCGGCGCTCCTCCCCGTGGCGCCGCCTCAGCCATCGCTCGCGACCTCGGCCGGAGCCTCGCCGATGCCGTAGGGGGAGAGGGCGATCCCGGCCAGCTTCGGCAGCAGGTCCTCGATCCCACCGGTCTGCCCCAGCTCCACTCGCTGGCGCAGGAGCCAGGCGATGCCGCCGACCGCAGCCTCCTCGACCGTGTCGGGAAGCCCCCGTGGCGCGGTGTCGAGAAGGCGGCCCTGGCGCAGCTGGGCGGCCAGCGCGTCGAGCGTCGCTTCGTAGCGGGTGCGCAGGGCAGGGTCCGCGGTCTGCGCCTCGAGCAGGCAGAGCCGCGCGCGATCCGGTTCGGCGTCGATCGTCTCCAGCAGGACGCGGAAGCCCACGCGGACCCGCTCGGGCCAGCCGACCCCGTCCCCACTCCCGCCACCGGCTTCCTTTTCGTCGGGCCGATCCAGCGCAGCTTCGCGGAGCGCTGTGCCGGCCTCGAGGACGGCACGGTCGAAGGCGGCGGCAAAGCAGGCTTCCTTGTCCGAGAAGTGCTCGTAGAAGGTGACCGAGGAGACGCGGGCGGCCTTGACGATCGCTTCGATAGAGGCGCCCGCGCAGCCGCGCTCGCCGATCGACTCCTCCGCCGCGTCGAGGATCCGTTGGCGCTGGTCGGCAGCGAGGGTGCCGCTGGGCGGGGTCCCTTCCCCCGCTTTCGCCGGCTTGGAGGCGAGTCGCTGCGAGAGGTACTGCATAGGTCGAGAGTAGCCGAGATTAAAAAGATTTCATATCTGGCAAAAAAGGAGTAGTTTTTATAAGGCCTATGTCAGCAGATGCCCTCTCAGCACGACAGGCGATCGGCTCGAAAGACGGCCCCCTTTCCGATGCCGAGGTGCGCGAGGGAGCGATGGAAGGGGCGCTGATCGCCGCCGGCGAAGTCGGCTACCGGGAGGCCTCGGTCCGCGCCATCCTCGAGCACAGCGGCGGCCACCGCGCCCAGTTCTACAAGCACTTCGAGAGCAAGGAGGACTGCTTCGCGCAGGCCTACGCGACCTGGGTCGACCGCGTCTGCGTCGACCTGCTCGAGGCGGCGGCAAGCGTCTCCGGCTGGCAGATGGGAGTGCGGGCGGCGCTGGTCGAGCTGTTCCGCTTCGTCAGCGGCCGTCCGCAGATCGCGCGGGCGCTCTTCGTCGAGGTCCAGATCGCCGGCGAGCCGGCGCTGTCGCGGCACGAAGCCGCCGTCGAGCGGGCCGCGGCCGCGCTCGACTCCGCCCGCTCGCAGCTCGAGCCCGACCAAGAGCCGCCGGAGGCGACCGGCGTCTTCGTCGTCGGCGGCATCGAGTCGTGCGTCTGCGAAGTGCTGAGCGCCGGCGACCCGGCGCGGATCTGGGACGCGCTACCGGAGCTGATGCACCTCGCGGTCGGCTCCTACTTCGACCGGGAGGCGGCGGAGGTGGCCTTCGAGGAGGCGAGCATCGTGCTGGCCCGGGACCGGGACGAGCTGACCGGGGAGGCGCGATGACGCGGCTGCGGCTCGTCGCCAGCACGCCGGGGGCCGGCACCGCCGAGCTGGACACGATGGCGCCGGTGCGGCTGCCCCCGGGCCGGCACGGGCTGCCGGCCGATCTGGTGAGGACGCACCAGCGACAGCGGCTGCTCGAAGCCGCGGCCGCGGCGCTCGTCGAGCAGGGCTACGGCCGGCTCACCGCGGCCCGCGTCACCGAGCTGGCCGGCGTCTCCAGCCGCACCTTCTACCAACACTTCGAGGACCTCTGGGCCTGCCTGCTGGCGGCGTATGAAACAGAGGCCGCCCTCCTCTGCGCCCGGATCGAGGATGGCTGCAATGCGCTCGCCGAGCAGGACCGGACCGGCCGCGGCCGGTCCGGCATCGGCGCCGCGATCGACTTCCTCGCCAGCGAGCCAACCGTCGCTCGCCTGCTCAGCGCCGAGCCTCCGCCCCAGATCGTGCCCCTCGCCGCCGCCCGGCGCGACCTCGTCGACCGCCTCGGCACGATGCTGCGGGACGTCCTCGAGCCCGACGGCGTAACCCCGCTGCCGGGGCTCGAGCGCCGCCTGGTCGGCGCGGCGATGGCGCTCGTCTCGGCGCGTGCCGCGACGGGCGACCCACAGCGGCTGCGGGAGCTGGAGCCGGAGCTGAGCGAACTGCTGCTGGCGCCGCTATAGCGGCGCTCAGGCCTGCGTCACGATCACGCCGATCAAGGCGGCGATGATGCCGAAGTTGCCCAAAAGCACCGTGCGCTGCAGCCCGTCGAACTTGGAGCTCATGTCCTTCCGCAGTTCCCGCAGGTCGGCGTCGACACGGTCGAAACCGTCTTTCATCCGGAGCTCCACATCATCGAAGCGTCTGTCGACGGCATCGAAGCGCTGGTCGACATGCTTGGCGAAGTCGTCCATCCGCTCGTCGGTCCAGCTCTCTCTCATCCGGTACATGATGACAGCATCGTAGACAGAACGCTTCATGCGAGTGGCGCACCGAACGTAACTTTTCTGAAACATCTAAGTGATGAAAGTCACGCATATCCCTTCTCTGTAGAAGCCTCGGAGCGCGGTGCCTCGTCGGGCAGCGTCTGGAGCATCAATAAGGCGCTCTGGGCATGAACGACCAGCATTGCGATCTGGGCGGTGGAAAGAGCGACGGGACCACCGCCGAACGCTACGAGCGCGGAAGGCTCGCCTTCCACCTTCACTTGGGTGTGCGGTGGGCCGAGTCCGCTCCTAAAGCTGATCTTTGCGATCTCTGCGCCGTCTTTTACCGGGTTGGAGAGGGGAAGCCATTCCGTCTCGGGGAGGATCGGTACCAAGTCCTCGGTGTAGACGGAGCCGGGACGGAACCTGATCTCGGAGAGGTCGAGGCGAGCGACCCCGTTGTGACTGACTCGGTGCTTATCGATGTTCCAGAACTGGTCAAGGTCTCGAAGGGCCTGCGCGGGGTCTCCTCCTTCATGCGTCTGCAGCTTCTGCAGGACTGCCTTGGCGTCATCCGTGATGAACGGCATGACGGAGTGCCCTGGGAGACGCTTCCTGCTCCAGACAGGCGGGAAAGAGATGTCCTTGGCGACGTGGGGCTTCCAGAGCCAATCGACGTCGTTGGAGCGACAGGCGACCGACCACATAGCCTGGTCCAACGCAGAGCGCGCTGCGTGGATGACACTTCCGACCAACGGCCCCAAGTAGGGAGGGAAGACCTCCTCACGGACGCGAAAGCGCATGACGTGGCATCGGCTGTCCGGATCGAAGTCATCGGCGATGTAAAACGGCTCCGATTCGTTGATTCGCAGGCACTCATCATCGAGACGTTTCAGTTGACTGAACGCCCACTTGATCGTTGCGTGCGGTCCCGTTAGCTCCATACCGCAAGCGTATCTGATAGGTGTCAAGGGACTTGACAAACGCGGTTCTGTCAAGTAGCTTTACACCATGCCACCGGCCAACCGCCACGAACCGCGTCGGGCCAAGTCTTCGGAATCCGACTACTCCGTCACCGAGTTTCTGCGGGACTTCCCCGACGACGCAGCGTGCCTAGAGCATCTGTGGCGAACCCGCTACTCGCCTGACGGCGAACATGCGCATTGCCCGCGCTGCGAGTGCCGCCGGGTCTTCAAACGCTACGCGACCAAGCAACAGCGCCAGTCTTGGACCTGCACTGGCTGCGGCCTGCACGTCCATCCCACGGCCGGGACGATCTTCCATCGATCCTCGACCTCGCTGCGGCTGTGGTTCCACGCGATGTATCTGATGACGAGCACTCGATGTGGAATTTCTGCCAAGCAGCTAGAGCGCGAGCTGGGCGTCCACTACAAGACCGCCTGGCGCATGTTCAACAAGATCCGCAACGAGCTGATGAAGGACGACCCCTGGCCGCTGAAAGGCGACGTCGAGATCGACGAGACCGGCGTACACGGTCGCCCTCGCGGTCCCCGGATGACGAAAAAGGAAGCCGCCCACTGGCGCGAGCGCCAGGTCTCGGTGCTGGGCATGGTCGAACGCGGTGGGCGGGTCAAGCTGCGCGTGATCACATCGCGCCGGGGCGAGCCGTTAAGTGGAGCGGTGCGGGCCAACGTCAACCCGAACTCGATCATCTTCACCGACGACTGGATGGCCTACAAGCCACTGGCCCGCGAGTACGCCGGCCATAGCGTGATCAACCATTCGGAGGGCGTCTACGTCCACGGCGACATCCATACGAACACGATCGAGGGCTTCTTCGGCAACCTGAAGACCGGGATGCGCGGCACCTACAAGAAGGTCTCCCGCAAATGGCTTCAGTCCTACCTGGACGAGTACGCCTGGCGCTACAACCAGCGCAACCGCAACGGGCGCTCCATGTTCCACCTGCTGGTCGAGGAGGCGGCGAAATGAGCGAGCAGGCGGCCGCGCTCAAAGCGATCCGGCGCGCCGCTCGGAAGCGCGAGAAAGCCGATCAGACGAAGCGCGAGGCGACCGAGGAGCTACGGCGCTACTGCCGCGAGGCGCAGGCGGCCGGAGTGCCCATCACTCGGATCGCTTCTGAGGCCGGTCTTTCCCGTCAGGGCGTTTACGACCTGCTGGGGGAGCGACCTTCCGCATAGCGGCGTCGAAGTCGCCTTTGGTCGGGACCGGAATCTCAAGTCCCTTGTCGGTCTTCTGCTTTCGCCGCTGGGCCATGCACCAAGGCTAGCTGCCGCCGCACCCGTGATGCTCGACCTCGAACCGCCGACTGACGAGGCCCAAGCCCGGGATCGCGGTTTCGATGAAGCGGCCCGTGACCGACTCGGCGGGCTTCCACGTGATCCCTTTCAGTAGATCGGCGGACGAGACGCCGAGCGCCCCTGCCACCTTGACCAGCGTGTCGATGCGGGGAACGCGGAAGCCCCGCTCCAAGAGACTGATCTCGGTTCTATGGAGGGAGGCTCGGAAGCCCAATTCCTCCTGAGACAACCCGACCCGCTTCCGCTGACGGACCAAGTTCTCCCCGAAGCACTTCGCTACCTCAGACATCGCTGAGACGGTCGAAGTGGATCGCTGCCCGCGTCGGCACCACGTGGACGCCGCTCATCCGCAGCAGCCCGGCAGCCGCGAGGTCGCGTACCGCGCGAGCGAGTGCGTCCCCTTCCGTGAAGTCGCCGGGGTCCTCGCAGACCTCCCGGGCCAACTCAGGGAGCGTCAGGCGATTCGGATGGAGCGCCAGCACTCGCGTTAGGACGACGCGCTGGTCTCGGAGGTCGTCGGCGGCGGGCGAATCGCCCACCCCAATACCCTTGCTCTGCATGGGAAGTCCACCTTCCTGTGCCAGGCCGGGGGCTGTTCACGCAGCGCCCCGGCCGCTTTCTATGAACGGCTCAGGAAGCTAGGGCCGAAAACGGCTGGAAATCGCTTCTACAGAGAAGGGATAGGCGTGATGAAAGTCACGCAGTGGGGCGGGCTGCGGCTGGGATGGTTTCTCGGCGCGGATCGCGGGGGTAGACCGCAAACCAACTGGCGATGCCAGATCGAGAATCTCGTGCCGATTCCAACGAACTAAAGTGTCCTCAGTGTCCCAATCCCAAAAGCCCCTGGAGCTGATCCTCGCCCGCAACCTGATGTCGGCGCTCTCTACGCCGGCTTTCCTGGTCGACGAGGGCGGCCTCCTGGTCTTCTACAACGAGGCGGCGGGGATGTTGCTGGGCAAACGCTTCGAGGAGCTGGGGACCGTGGGTCCGGAGGAATGGGGGGCGATGTTCGGGCCCTTCGACGAGAGCGGCGAGCCGATCCCCTACGACGAACTGCCACTCGTCGTAGCCGTCCGCAACGGCCGCCCCGCCCACGCCAGCTTCGACATCTGCTCGACCGACGGCAGCCGCCACACGGTCGAGGCCTCCGCCTTCCCGATCCTCACCGCGCACGGCACCCGCGGCGCGATCGCCGTCTTCTGGCCAAGCGCGTCGGACGGAGCACAGCCAAGCGCCCTCAACGGGACGGGGGGCTGAGTTGAAGGTCAAGCTCTGGGGCACGCGCGGCTCGGTCCCCTCCCCCGGGCCGGAAACGATCCGCTACGGCGGCAACACCTCCTGCGTCGGCGTCACCCTCTCCGATGGCTCGCTGCTCGCTCTCGACGCCGGCACCGGCATCCGCAACCTCGGCCTCTCCCTCCCCGAGGAGCCGACCCGGCTCCACATCCTCCTCACCCACCTCCACCTCGACCATATCCAGGGCCTGGTCTTCTTCGCGCCGGCCTTCAGGGCCCAGACCGAGATCGTGATCTGGGGACCGGCCTCGCCCGAGGCCTCTCTGCGCGACCGCATCGCCCGCTACATCTCCGCCCCGCTCTCCCCGGTCGAGGTGCGCGAGCTGCCCTGCGACGTCTCCTTCCGCCACACGCCGGAGACGGAGTGGGAGATCGGCCCGGCCCGGATCCGGGCCGCCTCGGTCGCCCATCGCGGCCCGACCCTCGGCTACCGGATCGACGACGGCGAGAACTCGCTCGCCTACATCCCCGACCACGAGCCGGCCCTCGGCGCCGACATCGAAACGCTGGCGGAGGACTGGATCTCCGGCTTCGCCCTGGCCCGCGACGCCTCGCTGCTGATCCACGACGGCCAGTACGCCGACGCCGAGTACCCCGACCACATCGGCTGGGGCCACTCCTCGCTCTCGCACGCGCTTTCCTTCGCCCGCCGCACGGGCGCCGCTCGCACCGTCCTCTTCCACCACGATCCGCTGCACTCCGACGAGCGGCTCGACCGGCTCGGCGCCGAAGCGCGGGAACGCTGGCAGGCGGCGGGCGGGCGGCCCGACTCGATCGAGCTGGGGATCGAGGGCGCCGAGTACGAGGTGCGAGCGCAGCGCCGCAGCGCGGCGCCAGCGTTCTAAGTACCACATTTGTCCCAATCGGTACGATTGGGATACTTTTCTTGTTCGATCTCGCTACTCTGCTCGAGGGATGTCTTCCAGTCCCCGGATCGATGCCTCGGTAGGGAGTTCGGACCTGGTCCGCGACGCCCTTTCGCTGGCCTGTGAGACCCATGAGGGCCAGGTTCGCGACACGGGAAGCGGCGAAATCCCGTTCATCGAACACCCGCTCGCAGTCGCCGAGCGACTGGCCGAGGAGGGGTTCGGCGAGGAAGTCCTCGCCGCCGCCCTGCTGCACGACGTGGTCGAGCACGCCGAGGTCGAGCTCTCCGAGGTAGCGCAGCACTACGGCGAGGAGGTCGCCGACCTCGTCGCCGCCTTGACCGAAGACGAGACGATCGAGCGCTACCAGGACCGCAAGGAAGAGCACCGCAAGCGGGTCGCGGCGGCAGGGCACGAGGCGCGGGCGATCTTCGCCGCCGACAAGATGGCGAACGTCGAAGTGGTGCGCGAGGCCTACGACATCGAGGGCGAGGAGGTCGACGCGGCCCTGCCGGTCTCGCTCGACCTCAAGATCTACGTCTGGGAGCTGGACCTGGAAATGCTCTTCAACGAATCGCCCGGAGTGCCGTTGGTCGACCGCTTCGCCGACGAGATGACCGGGCTCTGGGGCCAGCGCGCGGCAGAGGCCCGCGCTTCTGCTGAGCGGCGCTAACCCTGCTCTTCGGAGCGGAGCCGCCGCCTCAGCGGCAGCAGCCCCCAGAAGATGGCAAACATCGTCAGCGCCGCGGCGCTGAAGACGATCGTGGCAACGGCGCCGTAGAGAACGTCGGTGATCAGCATGATCGCGCCGGTCATCGCCAGCGCCAGGAACCCCATGCCGGCGATCGCCAAGCGGTTGGCGACGGAGATCAGGTGCTTCTTCTGCTGGCGGCGGAAGGTCATCCGGTGGTAGGCCGTCGGCGAGATCAGCAGCGCCGCCGAAATCGCCGTGCAGAGGAGAGTGATGAAGTAGGCCTTCTCCTGGAAGCCGGTGATTTCTTTGAAGCCGTTCTGGAACGGGACCGCAAGCAGGAAGGCGAAGAGGACCTGGACGCCGGGAAGCGCCACCCGCAGCTCCTGCAGCAGCTCGGCGAGGTTGCGGTCGAGGCGTTCGCCCTCGCTCTCCTCTCTCCCGGACGGGCGATCGGCCATGGCGAGACGATAGGGCAGGGCCTCGACATAGGATCGCCCGATGGGACGTCTGGCCGTGATCCTCGGCAGCAGCGCCGTGACCCCCGGGGGCGAGCGGATCGCAGCCGTCGCCGAGAGGCACGGGGCCGTCGTGCTGCAGCGCCACGGCGCCGAGCTCTACACGCTGCCGCACCGGATCGACCACGCCGCCAACCTGCGCTCGCTCGTCGAGGCCGATTGCGACCGGGTGCTGGCGGTGGGCTCGGTCGGATCGCTGCGGACCGAGCTGGCGGTCGGGACTCTCGCCTGTCCCGACGATTTCATCGCCCTGCAGACGCTCGTCACGACCTTCGAGGACGCCCGCGGCCACGCGATGCCCGGCTTCGACCTGAGCTGGCGCGCCGAGGTCCTGGCCGCCTGGGAAGCGAGCGGCGCCGGGTCGCTGCGCGACGGCGGCGTCTACTGGCAGACCAACGGTCCCCGCTTCGAGACCCCGGCCGAGATCCGCCTGATCGCCGCCCACGCCGACCTGGTCGGCATGACCCTGGCCTCGGAGTGCGTCGTCGCCGGCGAGCTGGGCCTGCGCTACGCGGCGGTGTGCATGGTCGACAACATGGCGAGCGGAATCGGCGCCCGCCCGCTCAGCCCCGAGGAGCTGGAACGCGACCGCGAGGCCAACGCGGCTCGCCTCCGCGACGCGCTCGACGCCGCCCTCCCGACACTGGCTGTGTGAGGGACGTGCCGCAGCTTAGAGGGCCATATGGGTACTTAAGCTGCGGCACGTCTGGGTGCGATGGCTGATTTGGCGGTCATCGACGCGGTGCTCGACGGGGAGACGGTCGGGATGCGCTGCGAGGGCGGGACGATCGCGGCGATCGGGCCCGATGTCGTCCCGGCGCCCGGCGACGAGACGATCGACGCCGATGGGGCGCCGCTCGTCGCGGCCCTCGTCAACGGCCACACCCACGCGGCGATGGCGCTGTTCCGCGGCCACGGCGGCGACCTGCCGCTGCTGCGCTGGCTGCGCGAGGTGGTCTGGCCGGTCGAGACGAAGCTCGACGCCGAGGACGTCTACTGGGGCACGCGGCTGGCCTGCCTGGAGATGGTCCGCACCGGCACCGCCCGCTTCTGGGACATGTACTGGCAGCCGGCGACGACCGCCCGCGCCGTGGTCGACGCGGGCCTGCGGGCGACGATCGGCGGACCGCTCTTCGACGCCGACGGCGAGACCGAGGCCACGCAGGCGCGGGTGCTCGGCGAGCTCGAGGAGCTGGACGGATTCGGACCGGGGATCGAGCGGGCCCTCGCCCCCCACTCGATTTACACCGTCAGCGAAGAGCTGCTGCGCTGGACCGCCGCGCAGGCGGCCGAGCGGGGCTTGCCGGTCCACATCCACCTCTCTGAGACCGAGGGGGAGCTGCGCGACTGCCTCGACGCGCACGGGGTTCGCCCCGCCGCCTACCTCGACCGGGTCGGGCTGCTCGGCGAGCGCACGGTGCTCGCCCACGGCGTCTGGCTCGACCGGGCGGAGCTGGAGCTGATCGCCGCCCGCAGCTCCACCGTCGTCACCAACCCGGTCGCCAACATGAAGCTGGCGGTCGGCGGCGTCTTCCCCTATCCGGACGTACGGGATGCCGGCGTCGCGACTGGCCTCGGCACCGACGGCGCCGGCTCCAACGACTCGCTCGATCTGCTCGCCGACCTGAAGGCCTTCGCGCTGATCCAGCGCCACGCGGCGGGCGACGCGACGGTGCTCCCGGCCGACGAGGCGTGGGAGATCGCGACCGGCGCCCGGGCTCCGTTGCTGAGGGATAGTCGCGACGCGCCGAGCGGGAGCGGCCAGCCCCTCGCCGTGGGTGCCCCGGCCGACTTCCTCCTGCTGCGCCGCGACGCCTACGAGACGGGGCTCGGTAACCTCGCCTCCGACCTCGTCTACGCCGCCAGCGGCTCGGTGGTCGACACGACCGTCGTCGCCGGCCGCGTCCTCATGCGTGGCGGCGAGGTCGAGGACGCCGCGGAGGTCGTCGCTCAAGCGGCCGAGCGGGCACGCCGGCTCGGCATCGGCTGAATCACACAAAACTGTCACATCTCTCTGGCGAGAGTGAAAAATTACTGTGACAATTCAGCAGAGTGAACTTTCACTCTTGATTTCGCTGCTAGCGTCGGCGGTGTTATCCTGGACGGTGGGTGTCAATCGCGTGCGGGGTGGTTCCCCGCGTCACCAGACTCGACCCGCTTCGGCGGGTCTTGTCGTTTTCGGGACCAGGGCGGCATGCCCGATCCAGGCGGCGGTCAGGCCAGCCGCAGCAGCGAGTAACAATGCGACGCGCGGGTCGTAGGTCTCGGCGAGCCAGCCTGCGAGCGGACCGCCGATCGGGGTCGAGCCGAGGAAGACGACCGAGTAGAGCGCCATCACGCGGCCGCGCATCTGCGGCTCGACCGAGAGCTGCAGCGAGGAGTTGATCGCGGCGCCGAAGGTGACGGCCGAGGCGCCGAGCAGGGCGACGAGCGGGATCTCGAGGGCGAGGCTCGGCATCGCCGCGGCCAGCAGCGCGAGGACGCCGAAGGCAAGCGCAGCGCCGGCGATCAGGCGCCCGTCGGTGCGGCCGTGGGCGCCGGTGACGAGGGCGCCGACGACCGAGCCGGCGCCCATCGCGGCGACCAGGAGCGCGTAGGTGGAGGCGCCGCCTTCGAAGCTGAAGCGGGCCAGCAGCGGCAGGACGACCTGGAAGTTGAAGCCGAAGGTGCCGACCAGCGCCATCAGCGCCAGCGGCACGGCCAGCTCCGGCGTGCGCCTTACGTAACGAAGCGCGGCGCGGACGGCCCCGCGCTCCCGCCCGGCACGGGGCGGCGTCCGCAGCTGCGCCGGGTCCATCAGCCAGAGGGCGACGATCATCGCCGCGAAGGTGAGGACGTTGAGGGCGAAGCAGGCGGCGACGCCGACGAGGGCGATCAGCACCGCGGCGAGCGCCGGGCCGATCAGCCGCGAGGCATGGATCAGGACAGTGTTGAGGCTGACCGCGTTGACGACCCGCTCCGGGCCGACCATCTCGATCGCGAAGCTCTGCCGGGCCGGGTTGTCGGCGGCGTTGACGGTGCCGCGGACGAAGACGAGGGCGAAGACCATCCAGGGGGCAACGGCGCCGCTCGCGGTGACGGCAAACAGCGCCACCGCCGGCAGGGCCATCAGCGCCTGGGTGACCATCAGCAGGCGGCGCTTCGCGAAGCGATCGGCGAGGACTCCGCCCCAGGCTCCGAAGAGGAGGATCGGCAGGAACTGCAGCGCGGTGGTCATCCCGACCGCGACGCCGCTGTCGGTCAGCTCGAGGATCAACCAGACCTCGGCGACCATCTGCATCCAGTTGCCGGAGACGGAGACGATCTGGCCGGCGAAGTAGCGGCGGTAGTTGGGGACCGAGAGCGAGTCGAAGCTGCGCCTGACGGCGGCGCTCACCGGCGGGTCCCGCCGATCAGCGGCTGAGGTTTTGCATGCATCGCATGCATAAGCTCAGTCACCTCTCCTCCAGGATCCGCTCGAGGATCGAGGCAGCATGCTCGAGCGTCGCCATATCGTCGGCTGGCAGCTCACGCATGCGACGCGCCAGGTAGGCGTTCTTGCGACCGCGCAGGCGGCGCAGCTGCTCGTGCCCGGCGGCGCTGACGCTGACCAGGGCGCTGCGGCCGTCGTCGGGGTCGGGGGCGCGGTCGACCAGTCCGGCCTCGGTCAGGAGCCGCAGCGTGCGCGTCGCGGTCGGCCGCTTCACCCGCTCGATCTCGGCCAGCTCGCTGGGCGTCAACGGTCCATGCCGCTCGACGGTCGCCAACGCCGAAGCCGCCGTCGGCGTCAGCTCGGCCCCTCCCGCCCCGACCGCCTCCTGCCGCAGCCGTCGCGCCGTCCGCACGATCGCCAGCCGCAGCCGTGCGGCGGAGTCGGTGAGCATGGTGTCCGGTGCGGTCTCGGTCATTTGCTTAGCCTAGGTAATTAGCCTAGCAAACGACTCTCTCCGCTGATGGGCCTGAAAGCGGAGATATAGGCCGCTTAAGGCCCGTCGGCGGCGTAGGCGACGGGCCGTCGGCGTCGAATTAGGCGGCGTGACGCCTGAAGCTCTCGATGCCCCGACCGCATACAAGCCCGGCATGGACGCGCGCAGCACGCGGGTCGCGGAAGCGCTCAATACGCCGATGTTGATCGCGGCGGCGCTGACGCTGCCGATGGTGGCGATCACCGAGTCCTCGCCAGGCGGCCTGCTCGAGGACGTCGCGATCGTCCTCAACTGGGGCACCTGGACCGCCTTCGCGATCGAGCTGGCGGTGATGCTGGCGGTGGTGCCGGATCGCCGCACCTGGCTGCGTCACAACCCGCTCGAGCTGGCAATCGTGCTGCTGACGCCACCGGTCCTGCCGGCCGGCATGCAGAGCTTCCGGGTCCTGCGCCTCCTCCGCCTTCTCCGATTGCTGCGAGTCGCGCGGCTTTCCCGCGAGGTCTTCTCTCTCGAGGGCCTGCGCTACGCGGCGTTGCTGGCAATCCTGACCATAATCGGAGGAGGCACTCTCTTCGCCGCCCTGGAGCAACCGGACCATGACCTCAACGCCTGGGAAAGCTTCTACTGGGCGATCACGACGATGACGACCCTCGGCTCGGACATTCAGCCGACGACGACCGGCGGCGAGATCGTCTCCGTCGTGATCCTGATCGTCGGCATCGGCTTCGTCGCTCTGCTCACCGGCGCCATCGCGCAGCGCTTCCTCGGTCCCGAAATCGCCGAAGTCGAGGCGGAGCTGGAGGCCGAGCAGATCTCGGCCGAGGCGGTCGCGCTGCGCGAGCTCCACGCCGTGCGCGAGCAGCTGGCAGCGCTGGAGATCGCGGTCGAGCGCATGGTCGACCAGCGTGCACCGCGCTGACCGGGGGGGACGAGCCGTGAGTTAGGCACCCTATGGGTGCCTAACTCACGGCTCGTCCCCCTGGCTCAGCCTTCGGCGTCGCCGCGGGCGGCGATCTTGCGCTCCAGCTCCTGCATCACGTCCGGGTCGCGCAGGGTGGTGACGTCACCCAGCTCGCGGCCCTCGGCGATGTCGCGCAGGAGCCGGCGCATGATCTTTCCGGAGCGCGTCTTCGGCAGGTCAACGGACCAGATCACCCGCTTCGGCCGCGCCAGTTTGCCGATCCGCGCCGCGACGTGGTCGCGCAGCTCCTCGACCATCCCGTCGCCGCCATCGTGGTCGCCCTCGAGGGTGACGAAGGCGCAGATCGCCTGGCCGGTCTGCTCGTCGCTCTGGCCGATCACCGCCGCCTCGGCGACCTTGGGATGGGCGACGATCGCCGACTCGACCTCGGCGGTCGAGAGCCGGTGGCCGGAGACGTTGATCACGTCGTCGATCCGGCCCAGCACCCAGAAGCAGCCGTCGGCGTCGCGGCGGGCGGCGTCGCCGACCAGGTAGGTCTCCGGCCCGAAGCGCTTGAAGTAGGTATCGACAAAGCGGTCCTCCTCCCGGTAGAGGGTGCGCAGCATCCCCGGCCAGGGGCGGCGCAGCACCAGCACCCCCTCGCGCTCCTCGACCGGCTCACCGGCCTCGTCGTAGACCGCGGCGTCGATGCCCGGCAGCGGCAGCGTCGCCGACCCCGGCTTGGTCGCGACGATCCCCGGCAGCGGCGAGATCATGATGTGGCCCGTCTCGGTCTGCCACCAGGTGTCGACGATCGGGCACCTCTCCCCTCCGATCGCCTTGTGGTACCAGAGCCAGGCCTTGGGGTTGATCGGCTCGCCGACCGATCCCAGCAGGCGCAGCGAGCTGAGGTCGTGCCGTTCGGGGTGCCGGGCCCCCCACTTCATGCAGGCGCGGATCGCGGTCGGCGCCGTGTAGAGAATCGTCACCCCGTAGCGCTCGACGGTCTCCCACCAGACGTCCTTGTCGGGGTAGTCGGGCGCGCCCTCGTACATGACGCTGGTGGCGCCGTTGGCGAGCGGCCCGTAGACGATGTAGGAGTGGCCGGTGACCCAGCCGACGTCGGCGGCGCACCAGTAGACGTCCTGCTCGGGCTTGAGGTCGAAGACGTGGCGGTGGGTCCAGGCGACGCCGGTCAGGTAGCCGCCGGTGGTGTGGAGAATGCCCTTCGGCTTCGCGGTCGAGCCGGAGGTGTAGAGGATGAAGAGCGGGTCCTCGGCGCCCACCGGCTCCGGCGGGCACTGCGGCGCCGCGGCCTCCATCGCCGCCTCGAACCAGACGTCGCGGCCCTCCTGCATCTCGCACTCGGCGCCGGTGTGGCGGACGACGAAGATCGTCTCGATCGAGGCGACGCCGCCCATCGCCTCGTCGACCCGCGCCTTGACCGGGGCGGTCGCTCCCTTGCGGCGGGCGCCGTCGACCGTCACCAGCGCCTTCGCCTCGGAGAACTCCATCCGCTCCCGCACCGCCTCCGCCGAGAAGCCGCCGAAGACGACGTTGTGGACGGCCCCGATGCGGGCGCAGGCGAGCATCGCGACGACGACCTGGGGAATCATCGGCAGGTAGATGCCGACCACGTCGCCCTTGCCGATGCCGTGGTCGCGCAGGGCGTTGGCGAAGCGCTGCGTGTCGGCGAGCAGCTCGGCGTAGGTGACGTCGCGCTCCTCCCCCTCCTCGCCGCGCCACTTGTAGGCGACGCGCTCGCCGCGGCCCGCCTCGACGTGGCGGTCGAGGCAGTTGGCGGAGGCGTTCAGCCGGCCGTCGGCGAACCACTTGTAGAAGGGCGGGTTGGACTCGTCGAGGCCCTGGCTCGGCGGCTGCGTCCAGTCGAGCAGCTCGCGCGCCTGGCGCAGCCACCAGGCCTCGGGGTCGGCGGCGGCCTCCTCGTAGACGGCGGGGTCGTTGAGCAGCGCTGCCTCGCGGAAGGCCGGCGGCGGCTCGAAGCGCTCGACCTCGAGCAGCTCTTCCAGCTCGCGCTCCAGCACCGTCTCCTCGTTGACGCTCATGCCGCTCCTTCCCTGGCCGTCGGTACAGGCCATGCCGCTACCCTGAGCGAACGGTAACCCCTCGACCGTTCGAGGGTCGCCGGGCTATCGACATGCTCTTCAGGCAGATCATCCACGAGGACCTCGGTTGCGCGTCGTACCTGGTCGGCGACCCCGGCTCCGGCGTCGCCGCGGTGGTCGACCCCCAGTGGGACGTCGACCCCTACCTGCAACTGAGCCGCCTGCACGGTGTCCGCATCGAGCACGTGCTGGAGACCCACAACCACGCCGACCACGTTTCCGGCCACGGCCGCCTGGCGCGGGCGACCGGGGCGACGATCCACGTCAGCGAGCTGGCCGGGGCCGAGTACGAGCACGAGCCGTTCGGCAACGGCTGGACGCTCGAGCTGGGCGAGGGCGTGGCGATCGAGGCGCTCCACACGCCCGGGCACCGGCCCGAGCACACCTCCTTCCTCCTCCGCGACCCCGGCCGCAACAGCGACACGGTCGCGGTCCTCACCGGCGACTCGTTGTTCGTCGGCGACGTAGCCCGCCCCGACCTCGCGGTCGAGCCGCGCGAGGGTGCGGTCGACATCTTCCGCTCCCTGCACGAGCGGCTGCTGGCGCTGCCCGACGAGGTCGAGGTCTGGCCCGGGCACCTCGGCGGCTCGCTCTGCGGCAGCTCCGGGATCGACCACAAGGCGTCCTCGACGATCGGCTTCGAGCGCCGTCACAACCGCGCCCTGGCGTTTGCCGATGAAGCGGAGTTCGTCGAGGACGCGGTCTCGAGCATCGGCGACCGGCCGCCCAACGTCGAGCACATCGTCGCCCTCAACCGCGGGCCGCTGGTCGAGGCGATCGGCGCGCCGGCACGGCTGGCGCCGCGCGGCTTCGAGGCGGCGATCGCCGAAGGCGCGCTGGCGGTCGATTCGCGCACCAACGAGCAGTTCGATGAGGCCCACATCGCCGGCGCGATCAGCGCCTCGGCCTACGACACGGGCTTCGCGACCAAGGTGGCACAGGTCGTCCCGCCGGAGGCCGAAGTCGTCATCGTCGCGGCCTCCGGCGGCAACGAGCTGGCTGCGGCGGAGCTGCTGGCGGCGGTCGGCCTGCGGGTGCGCGGCTTCCTCGGCGGCGGCATGTCGGCCTGGCGGGCGGAGGAACGCCCGGTGCGGCGGATCGAGGCGATTGGGCCGAGGGAGCTGGCGGAGCTTTTGGACGGGGGCGGGCCGGCCGGCGACGGTGTCGAGCCGGCGTCCGGCGACCGCGCGACGTCCGGCGAAGGCGCGGAGCCGCTCGTCCTCGACGTGCGGCGCCAGGGCGAGTTCGACGCCGGCCACATCCCCGGTTCGCTCCACATCCCCTTCGGCGACCTGCCGGGACGGCTCGACGAGCTGCCGCGAGACCGCCCGATCGCGACGATCTGCAAGGCAGGCGCGAGGAGTGGCCTGGCCGCCTCGATCCTCCAGCGCGAGGGCTTCGAGCAAGTCGTCCACGTCGCCCGCGGCGGCGTCGCCGGTTGGCAGGCCGAAGGCCGCCCCGTCGAGACGCCAGGCGCCAACGCTGGACGAGCCGTTAGTTGAGCACCCATAGGGTGCATAACTAACGGCTCGTCTGTGGCGCGACTCAGTAGCCGGACGGGTGGCGGGCTATGAAGCCTTCGGTCGAGCTGACCGGGCTGGGGTGCCAGCGGGGGCCGGCGCCGCCGGAGGTGTCGAAGGCGAGGCCGGCGATGATCATCCAGGCGTGGCCGGAGTTGCCGTAGACGGTGATCCACTGGCCGGGGCCGGGTTCGCCCCAGGTGGTGAGGCCGGTCGAGTCGAGTGGGCTGTCGAGGAAGCCGCCGCCGTGGAGGGCGAAGCTGACCGCGCCCGAGCAGTCGTAGCCCGACGATTCGAAGGAGCCGTGGCCACCGCCCCATATATAGGGCGTCGAGGCGATCGAGTTGGCGGCTTCGATCGCCGCCGCGACCGCCGGCGGGGCGCTGGCCGGCACGCTCGCCTGGCTTTCGGAGATGTACTCGGCCTGCTGCCCGGGCGTCAGCGGCGCCGGCGCGGTGGTCGGCACCGAGCCGCCGGCGTCGGCGATCTGTTCGGAGATCGCGGCGAGGTTGTCGCTCAGCGCCGCCTCGCGCGACTGCAACGCGTCGAGCGCCCGCTGGCGCTCCGCCTGCGCCGCCTTCAGTTCGCCGAAGCGCACCTCGGCCTCTTCCCTCGCCGCCGCGGCTTCGCGCTCCTTGACTGCGATCGCGTCGCGGGCCCCCTTCAGCTGCAGCCGCAGCTCGGCCATCCGCTTCACCGCCGCCTTCGCCTCGTCGCGCAGGCCCTTGACCCGGCCGGCCACCGCGTTGTCGTAGTCCTGGATGCGGCTGAGGTAGTCGGCGCGGGCGCTCATGTCCGACCAGCTCTCGGACTCGAGCACGATGCTGAGCGTGTCGGGGCTGCCGGTGCGGTAGATCGCGACCAGTCGCTCGCGCAGCACTCCCAGGGCCCGCTGCAGGCGGGCGCGGATCCGTGCCAGCCGCCGTTTCTCGGCGGCCAGCTGCGCCGTCGCCTGCTCCAGCTCGGCCTGCTTGGCGGCCAGCTCCGCCTCGGCCGCCTGCTGGCGCTGACGCAGGGCCGAGACTTCGCCCAGCATCGAGTCGATCGCCCGGTTCTGTTCGGCGATCGTCGCGCTGACGGCGCTCTGGCTCTCGCGGACCCGGTCGAGCTTGCCCTGGGCGCTCTCCAGTTTCTCCCGCAGAGTCGCGCCCGAGGGAGCCGCGATCAGGCAGGCGGCAGCCAGCACCAAGGTGGCGACGAGCAGCAGCCGGCGGGACCTGCCGGAGGAGAGGCGCATCGCGCCCACGCTAACGAAATGCCGGATCGATTGTTAGGAGTTGCTAATAACCTGCAACTCCCGTTGCAGCTAGGCGAGCAATTTCGCCTTCGCCCGCTCGAACTCCTCGCTGGAGAGCGCGCCCTTCTCCTTCAGCTCGTTGAGCTTGTGCAGCTCGTCGGCCGGCGAGGCGTGCGCCTGCTCGCGCACGTAGGTGTCGAAATGCTGTTTCGCCTCGGCCTGCGCCTTGATCGTCCGGTCGCGCATGCCGGTGCCGCGGGCGATCAGGTAGATCAGGGCGGCCAGGAAGGGGACGAAGACGAGGAAGAAGACCCAGGCCGCCTTGCCCCAGCCGGACATCTCGTGGTCGCGGAAGAGGTCGGTGATGATCGTGAACAGGATCCAGATCCAGATCACGAGGAAGAAGACCTCTAGGCAGATCAGGAGCAGTTCGCCAAAGGAGATGTCGGCAAGAGGCAGCAAGGAAATCCTTTCGTCCGCGCGGGGGGGTGTACCGATGAAGCTAACTCGTGCCCGCCCGCGGCGCAAGCCGCTGGGCGAAGAGGACCGCCGAGACCGCGGTGGCAAGGTTGAGGCTGGAGACGCCGGCGGCCATCGGAATCCCAAGGCGGGCGTCGGCGCGCTCGAGCAGCGAAGAGCTGAGCCCCTCGCGCTCGCTGCCGAAGGCGAAGACGGCTCGCGGCGGCAGCTCCTGCGGGCGCAGCACTTCACCCTCGGGGTCGATCGCGATCAACGGCCGGTCGCTCGCGGGCAGCTCCTCGACGACGGTGACCGGTAGGGCGAAATGCAGCCCGGCGCCGGCGCGCAGCGCGTCCGGGTACCAGGGGTCGTTGAAGCCGGTGGCGAAGAGGCCGGCGGCGCCGGCGGCCGCAGCCACCCGCACGCAGGCGCCGAGGTTGCCGATGTTGCGCGGATCCTCCAGCAGCACCAGCGGCGCCGGCCGCGGATCGGCGAGGACGGCGGCGACGTCGACCCGGGGCCGCCGGGCGATCGCGACGACACCGGTGCGCGGCATCAGCGGCACCAGCTCAGCCAGCGTCTCCTGCGGGACGGGAACGGTCCGGGCGGCCAGCTCACCGGCCAGGTCGGGCGCCAAGTCGGCCGCCAGGCGCTCCAGCTCGGCCGGGTCCACCGCAACGGCTTCGACCACCTCGGCGCCGAAGCGCAGCGCGTGCTTGAGGGCGTGGAAGCCCTCGACCACGGCCAGGTCGGTGTCGCGCCGGGCCGACCGAAAGCGGCGAATCAGGTCGTCGTCCACCGCGGGATCATGACTCGCCACGGCGGCCGCGGTGCGCCGCGACGAGTCAAGCCAGCGTCAGCAGGGGATTTCGACCGTGACCCGCACGGTGTCGCTGCGGGTGCTGGTCCCGTCCGAGACTTCCAGTTTCCAGTCGTGGGACTGGGTGCAGCCGTTGGTCGAGTAGACCCGCTGGTTGCCGGGGTCCTGCACGGTCGAGCGCGTTTCGGTCGGCCCGGACGGCACCAATTTGTCGGTCCATTTGTAGGTGAGCGGATCGGCTTCCGGATCGCTCGCGTTCGCCTGGAAGTTGAAGGTCGCGTACCACTGGTTGAAGTGCCCGGCGTCCTGGGCCTCCGCCACTTTTTTCGCCAGGTTGGCGGGGCTGGTGATGTCCACGGTCGGCGGCAGGTCGGGCGGCGCCGTCGCGACGTCGATCGCGATCGCCTGCTCCGCGGTGGCGCCGACGTCGTCGGTGCCGCGCAGGGTCACCGTGTGCGTGCCGACCGGCACCCCGGTCAGGTCGAGGATGGCCTCGCGGCCGGTGTCGAAGGGCGTCGTCGAGCCGTCGAGGAACCAGGCCAGCTGCGAGTCGATCAGCTCGAAGCCCGACTCGAACTGGTTGGCGTCGCGGCCGAGGCCGGAGACCGGCACTTCCTCGCCCTGGAAGAAGGTTTCGCCACTGGCAGGCTGGAGGATCTCGACCGTCGGCCGGTCGTTGGTCGCGGTGACGTTGACGCTGTCGCTGGCGCTGGCGCCATCCGGGAAGACCGCGGTGGCTTTGATCGTCGTAGCCCCGTACGGCAGCGCGTTGGTCGAGGTCGTCGCGCCGGTGCCGAGGATGACGCCGTTGGGCAGCGTCCAGGTGACCGACGTCGGCGCTCCGAGGTCGTCGTCGTAGACGAAGGCCGAGAGGCCGACCGTTGCCCCGCGGCGGTGCGAGCTTCCGTTCAGGGGGCTCTCGATCCGAATCAGCCGTGGCAGCGCCCGCTTCACGGCCGCCAGTGCGTTGACGTATCTGCGCACCCTGCCGTCGGAGGACGATTTCGCGGTGTCGATCAGGATGCGCTGGATAGCGCCGCCGGAGAGCGAGGGATCGGTTGCCTTGACCAGCGCCGCGACGCCGGCCAGGTAAGGCGCGGCGAAGCTGGTGCCGTTGACCGCGTGCACGCCGGATTTCGCCGGGTCGCCGCCGACCAGCACGGTCCCGGGCGCGAACAGGTCGACGCCACCGCCTCGGTTGCCCCAGTTCGAGTAGCCAGCGCGACCCGTCGAGTCGGGGCCGAGCGCGCCGGCGCAGAAGACGCCGACGTTCTCGCACGGCGTCCACAGGGTCTCCTCCCAGCAGACGATGAAGCAATCCTCGTCGTCGACGTTCGTGTCGTCGTTGCCGGCGGCGGCGACGAGGATCATCCCCGCCGCATTCGCCAGACCGGTCGTCGCCTCGAACGGCAGCACCGTCCACGAGAAGGCGGCCGGCACCCCGGCGCCGTAGCTCATGTTCAGCACCTGCGCCCCGGCGATGCCCGCCTCCGCCACGGCGCCGATGCCGGTGAAGAAGTCATAGAGCGTGAAGATCACGATCCGTCTCGCGACCAAGCCGCCGCTGCCGGCGACGCCGAGCCCGTTGTCGGGAACGGCGAAGGCGGCGTTGGCGACATTCGTCCCGTGCCAGGGGCAAGAGGAGCCGCCGCCGCAGCCGCTCAGGTTCGAGGTGCCGAGGGCGCTGGTGAACGGCACGTTGGAGATCGCCGTCAGCGGTTCGCCGAAGTCGGCGCCGTTGGTCCTCGGTGCGAATCCCATGTCGAGCACGGCCAGCCCGACCTTGTTCGCGGAGCGGCCGCTGCGCTCGATCAGGCGCCAGGCCTCGGCGGTGCCGATGCCCTGGGTCGAGGTCGCGGACAGGTGCTTCCAGTTGAAGGCGTTGCGGTCCCATCCCGAGCCGGTCGTGGCGAAACCATCCGGGCCCGTCGCCGCCTCGATCGAGGTGCCGGAGGCGATCGCCGTCCCCGGCGCGACGAAGTTGATCCCGACCTGCGTCCCTTTGCGGCTCTCGCGGGCCGCCGCCGCCAGCAACTCCAGCCCCTGCTCGCTGGAGACCGCCGTCACCGATCCGCGCGTGTCCGAGAGCTGCGAGAGATCGCTGGCGAGCCGGGCCTTATTCGCCCGGTCGACGTCGATGCGGACGAGGAACTGTTTGTATTTGCCGCCGAGCGGCGCCAGGTCGACCGTCGCCAGCACTTTGCCGCCCCAGCGTTTGAGGAAGGGCTCGAGGCGACCGCGCGAGGGCGCTTTGACGATCAGCTCGTTGGCGACGAAGTCGGCCGCCTGGCCGTAAGCGTCCTGCATACGGGCGACCGGACGCCGGCCGAAGCCGCGGATTTTCGGCATCTTGGCTTTGGGCTTCAGCGAGCGGTCGGTAATCACGGTGTCCGGCCCGCCGCAGGCTTTGCCGATCGGCAACGTGCGCAGCAACAGGATGCGCGCTCGCACCGAGCGCCGTTCGAGCGCCGCGTAGCGTTTCGCCAGGCCGCGGTTGCGCTGCCTCTTGGCAAGCAGCTCCTGCCTCGCGACCCGCTTCTGATGCGTCGCCAAGGCGTTGCTGGCGGGGCAGCTTTTCTTGCGCTGGAAGGCGTTGAGCGCCTGCAGCGCCGCCGCGCGACCGGCGGGGAAGGGCGTGCTCTTGACGAGGCCTTTGATCGCCCGCTCGACGGCTTTCGGCTTCGGCGCACCGGGGCGCTTGGCGTCGGCGTCAGAGGGAAGAGCGGCAAAGGCCAGCGTCGCGACCAGGATCGCCACGCATGCCCACCTCCCTCCCGGCTCGCTCATTCGCGCAGTGTCCAGAACCAATCGAAAGCTGTCGAGGCATCTCAACGATTATCCGGTGGTTAGCCTTCTACTAACGGCTCATGCCCAGCTTCCTCCACACCTGCTACCGAATCGGCGACATCGACCGCTCGGTCGCCTTCTACGAGAAGCTCGGCTTCGAGGAGCGGCGGCGGATGCCGATCGGCGACGAGGCGATCAACGTCTTCATGGGCCTGCCCGGCGAGGGCGACTGGCTGGAGCTGACCTACAACCACGGGATCGACTCCTACGAGCTCGGCACCGGCTACAACCACATCGCGCTCCTGGTCGACGATCTCGACGCCACCATCGAGCAGCTGGCCGCGGATGGCGTCGAGCCCGAAAAGCCGCCCTATCGCCCCGGCGGGCGCACCGAGGGCCACCGCATCTGCTTCTTCCGCGACCCCGACGGCTACCGGATCGAGCTGATCGGCGAGTAGGCAGCCAAACGGCGCGGCGGAAGCGGAAGCGGAAGCGACCCGAGGTTTCGTCCTCCAAATCGCGGGAACCCGGACCGCATGCGGGGAAGATCGTTTCGGCTGCGCGGACTCGGCCTCAGCACCCTCTTGGCGCTTGGCGCGCTCGCTGGCGCCCTGCTTGTCGCTTCTCCGGCCCAGACGGCGCCGGGCGACATCGCCGACCTCTCGCTGAGCAAGACCGACAGCCCAGATCCGGTCACGGTCGACACGACCCTGGCCTACACGGTCGTCGTCTCGAACCTGGGCCCGCAGGGCGCTACCGAGGTAACCGTCAGCGATCGCCTTCCCGCCCAAACCCACTACGTTTCCGCCAGCGCCAGCAGTGGCAACTGCGAGCGCAAAGGCAGGAATGTCACCTGCCAGGTGGGGAATCTCAGCCCGGCTCCCGGTCCCGGCGACATGGCGACCGTCATCGTGCAGGTGATCCCGACCCGGGTCGGGACGATCGAGAACACCGCCTCGGTCGACAGCGTCGAGAACGACCTCGTCTCCTTCAACGACAGCGCCACCGCCTCTACCGAGGTCGTCGCCGCGCCGCGCATCGGTAGCTGCCGCGGCATCGCCGCGACGGTGGTCGGGACCAGAGGCTCCGACAGCCTCACCGGCACGGGCGGCCCCGACGTGATCGCCGGGCTTGGCGGCAGCGACCTGATCGCCGGCCTCGCCGGGCGCGACCTGATCTGCGCCGGCGACGGCAACGACCGCGTCAGGACCGGCCCGGCGGCGGACCGGGCCTTCGGCGGCGCCGGCCGCGACGAGATGCTTGGCCGTGGCGGACCCGACCTGCTCGTCGGCAACGCCGGCGGCGACGAGCTCAAGGGCAACCGGGGCAGCGACCGGCTGCGCGGCGGCCGCGGCTTCGACCTCTGCGCCGGCGGCGCCGGCCTCGACCGCGTGCGCGGCTGCGAGGGCTGAGCGGCTCGTGGAGGACCGCACCGTCTAAAGGAGATCGCTAGGCTCCTCCCCGCTCTAGCTTGGAACGGGAGAGGGAGGATCGTGAAACTTGTGATCGGCATCGTGCGCCCTGAGAAGGCGAACGACGTGCTGGAAGCTCTGTACCGGGCCGAGGTCCGCGGCGTATCGATCAGCCGCGTCGAGGGTCACGGTGGCGAGCTCGAGCGCGTCGAGACCTACCGCGGCACCACCGTCAAGATGGGCCTTTCCGACAAGGTCCGGTTCGAGGTCGCCGTTTCGGACTCGTTCGTCCAAGCGACCGTCGACGCGCTCTGCGAGGGGGCGCGCACCGGCCAGGTCGGCGACGGCAAGATCTTCGTCGTGCCGCTGGAGCAGGCGGTCCGCATCCGCACCGGCGAGTCCGACGAGGCCGCCGTCACCCCGGTGGTGAAGCAGCGATGAGCGCTCTCGTAATCGCCCAGGTCGACACCGGCGACACCGCCTGGATGCTCACCTCGACCGCGCTGGTCCTGTTGATGACGATCGGGCTCGGCGTCTTCTACGCCGGCCTGGTGCGGGCGAAGAACACCCTCAACACCTTCATGATGTGCGTCTCGGCGATGGCGATCGCCGGCGTCACCTGGGCACTGCTGGGCTACTCGCTCGCCTTCGACGGCGAAGCGGCGCTGGTCGGCGGCCTCGATCACTTCGCCTTGCAAGGGGTCGACTTCGAGCCCCGCGGCGAAGGCACGATCCCCGAGCTCGTCTTCATGGCGTTCCAGGGGACCTTCTGCATCATCACGGTGGCGCTGATCTCCGGCGC
The DNA here is from genome assembly GCA_963703235.1 of uncultured Solirubrobacterales bacterium. Lineage (GTDB taxonomy): Bacteria > Actinomycetota > Thermoleophilia > Solirubrobacterales > 70-9 > VRUE01. The sequence continues at coordinate 1,555,000 of OY969802.1, forward strand.
CGTCGTCGAGCGGATGCGGTTCGGCGCCTGGATGGTCTTCGCGGCGCTGTGGTCGGTGCTGGTCTACGCGGTGCTGGCCCACTGGGCTTTCGGCGGCGGCTGGTTGGCCGAGCAGGGAACGCTCGACTTCGCCGGCGGCGTCCCGGTCGAGATGGGCTCCGGCTTCGCGGCCCTGGCCGCGGCGCTGGTGGTCGGGCAGCGGAAGGACTACGGGCGGCAGGCGCTGCTTCCACACAACGCGGTCTACGTGCTGCTGGGCGCCGGCCTGCTGTGGTTCGGCTGGTTCGGCTTCAACGGCGGCAGCGGCCTCTCGACCGGCAACTCGAGCGTGCTCGCCTTCGTCAACACGATGCTGACCCCGGCCTGCGCCCTGCTGACCTGGTTTGTGTTCGACCTGATCCGCGGCCGGCGGGTGACGGCGATCGGCGCCGCCACCGCGATCATTGTCGGCTGCGTGCTGATCACCCCCGCCGGCGGCTTCATCAGCCCCGGCTGGGCGATGGTGCTGGGCTTCGTCGGCGCCGTACCCTGCTACCTGGCGATCATGTGGCGCCCGCGGACCCGCGTCGACGAGACGCTCGACGTGCTCGCCGCCCACGGCATCGCCGGCTTCACCGGCATCCTCTTCCTCGGCCTGGTCGCGCAGATCGGCTGGAACGGGGTGGCCGACGGGCTCTTCTACGGCGACGCCGGCCAGTTCTGGTCGCAGGCCGTGGCCGCGGTGGTGACGCCCGCCTACGCCTTCATCGCCACCTTCATCCTGCTGAAGCTGGTCGGCGCGGTGATGCCGCTGCGGGCGAGCGAGCACGACGAGGCGGTCGGCATGGACGTCGTCTACCACGGCGAGGAGGCCTACGCCAGCGGCGAGGGCGCGATCCTGGTCGCGCCCGAGGCCGACGGCGAGATCCTCGTAGCCGACCCGCGCTGAGAGCTTTCCCGCCGCCGGGCCTGAAGCGTCCGCCATTTGGACGCTAGAGGCCCGTCGGCCGTCCTATCCTGAGGCGATGGCCGAGTACCTGCAGGTGCTGACTACCGCCGGCTCCGAGGAGGAGGCCGAGCGGATCGCGGCGGCGCTGGTCGAGCGGCGCCTCGCCGCCTGCGTGCAGACGATCGGCCCGATCGCCAGCCGCTACCGCTGGCAGGGCGAGGTCGAGACCGCGCGGGAGTGGCTCTGCCTGGCGAAGACGGAGGCCGGGCGCTACGAGGGCGTCGAGGCGGCGATCCGCGAGCTCCACTCCTACGAGGAGCCCGAGATCGTCGCCACGCCGATCGTCGCCGGCAGCCGGGGTTACCTCGACTGGCTCGGCGCCAGCCTGGCCTAGGCGCGCAGGCGGTAGCCGCTCGAGAAGAGCCGCAGGTTGACCGCGAAGAGGACCGCGGTCGCCGCGGTCAGCGCCAGCAGCGAGAGGGCGACGCTGACTTCGCTGTAGCCGACGAAGCCGTAGCGGACCAGGTTGATCATGTAGAAGATCGGGTTGAAGTGGGTCAGGGTTTCGAACGGCTCCGGCAGCAGGGTGGCGGAGTAGAAGACGCCGCCGAGGAAGATCAGCGGCTGCAGGACGAAGGTCTGGGCGAAGGCGACGTCGTCGAACTGCTCGGCGCGGACCCCGATCAGCACCCCGAGCTGGGAGAAGAAGAAGCCGACGAGGAAGAGCGACGGGATGAGGACGAGGACGTGGTCGACCGGTAGGTCGACCAGCAGCGAGGCGGCGACGAAGGTGAGAATGGAGACGATGAGGCCGCGCATGAAGCCGCCGAGCGAGAAGGCGAGCAGCAGCTCCAGCGGCGAGGCAGGCGAGGAGAGCTGGTCCTGGATCGCCCCCTGGAACTTCTGCTGCAGGATCGAGGAGGAGTTGTTGGCGAAGGCGTTGATCGACCAGGCCATCATGATCAGGCCGGGGATCACGAAGACGACGTAGTCGATCCCGTGCAGCTGGTCGATCCGCGAGCCGAGCGCGGCGCCGAAGACGGAGATGTAGAGGAAGGTTTCCAGCAGCGGCGCGCCGATCGTCTGTTTCTTGATCTTCATGAAGCGGTTGACCTCGCGCCGCCAGAGGGTGGCGAAGCGAATCTGGGCGGCGGTCATGGACGTGGGCTCCAGCTCACGAGGCAGCCTCCAACTCGATCCGCGAGCGCGACAGCTCCTTGCGGCCGACCAGCGCCAGGTAGGCGTCCTCGAGGTTGCCGACGCCGTACTCGCTCGCCAGCTCGTTGCTCGTCCCCTCGCCGACGATCCTGCCCTCGTTGATGAAGGCGATCCGGTCGCAGAGCTGCTCGGCCTCCTCGATGTAATGGGTGGTGAGCAGGATCGTCGTCCCCTCCCCCTTGATCCGCTGCACGTAGTGCCACAGCTCCAGCCGCAGCTCGACGTCGACACCGGCGGTCGGCTCGTCGAGGATCAAGAGGCGCGGCCGGTGCATCATCGCCCGCGCCAGGATCAGGCGGCGTTTCATCCCGCCGGAGAGGGTGCGGGTGCGTTCGTCGCGCTTCTCGGTCAGCGAGAAGGTCTCCAGCAGCTCCGTTGCCCGCTCGCGCCGCTCCCGCTTCGGCATCCCGAAGTAGCCGGCGTGATAGTCGAGCGTCTCCTCGACGGTGAGGAACCAGTCGAGGTTGGGCTCCTGCGGCGCCAGCCCGACCGCCTGCCGCGCCTCCGCGTAGCGGTCGATCGCGTCGTGACCGAAGACGCTGATCGCGCCCGCCGTCGGCTGTGCCAGCCCGGTCGTGCAGTGGATCAGGGTCGACTTGCCCGCCCCGTTGGGGCCGAGCAGGCCGAACAGCTCCCCCGCCTCGATCCGCAGCGAGACGCCGCGCAGCGCCTCGACCCCGGTCGGGTAGCGCTTGGCGAGGTCCTCGATCAGCAGGGCAGCGTCGTTCACAAGCGCCCAAACCTAGTGGACGGCCACCCTGGGGCCCCGACGAGCCGTGAGTTAGCCACCCTATGGGTGCTCAACTCACGGCTCGTCCCTCGTCGGGGCATAGGCTGAGGTCATGCTCGGTCCCCTGCTAGCCGTCGACACGCCATCGATGCTGTTCCGCGCCTACTACGCGCTGCCGGACTCGATCGTGGGGCCAAACGGAACCCCGGTCAACGCGCTGCTCGGCGCCGCCAACCTGATCCTGCGCGAGGTCGAAGTGCACCAGCCACGCGCGGTCGTCCTCTGCTTCGGCCCCGACGCCGCCTCCTACCGGACCGAGCTGTATCCCGCCTACCACGCCGAGCGCGACGAGGTTCCGGACGGTCTGGCGCCGCAGTGGGCCGACAGCCGTGCCTTCTTCGAGGCCTTCGGCTGGACGGTCGAGACCAGCAGCTCGCTCGAGGCCGACGACCTGCTCGGCACCCTCGCCCACCGCGAGGCCGAGGCGGGCGGGACGGCGCTGCTGCTGACCGGGGACCGCGACATGTACCAGTGCGCCGGCGAGAGGGTTACGGTGCTCTACGTCAGGACGGGCGGCAAGAAAGGAGCCGAAGAGGTGACGCCGGAAGGGGTGCGCGAGCGCTACGGCGTCGACCCGGGGCAGGTGCCCGACTTCATCGCCCTGCGCGGCGACCCCTCCGACGGCCTGCCCGGGGCGAAGGGCGTGGGGCCGAAGACGGCGGCCGAGCTGCTGCGCAAGCACGGCACCCTGGAGGCGATCCTCGACAACGCGATCCGCGAGCCGCGCCCGAAGCTGCGCGGGGCTCTGCTCGACGGCCGCGAGGAGCTGCTCGCCTTCAAGGACATCGCGACCCTGCGCGACGCCGGCGTCGCGCGGCCGCCCGACCGCCCCACCGACTGGGCCGGCGCCGCCGCCGCCGCCCGCGAGCGCGACATGAACCGCCTCGCGGAGCGGCTGGAGAGCTTCGATGCCTAGCCAACGGGCCGAAAACGCGACTCTGGGTTCCGTTTTAGGCCCGTCGGCGGAGGTGGCGGGGCTGCCCTGGCGCGGACCGGGGGCGGGGCGGCCCGAGCTGCCGCTTCCGCCCGGGCGGATGCCGCTGCGGGCGCACGGCCAGACCCGCAAGCGGTGGCGCTACATCGGCGTCTTCGGCGACGAGCTGATGCTCTGCGCCGCGCGGGCGCAGGTCGGCCCGCTGGGGCAGAGCTTCTGGGTCCTCTGGGACCGGCGCAATCGCCAACGCCTCGATCGCACCAGCTTCCGGCCCGGGTCCGGCGAGGTGACGATGGACGGCCCGCGGCTGGAGATCGACGCCCGCCGCCTGCGGGCGAGTCTGCAGCTTGGCGAGGGTGCCCCGATCGAATCGATCTGCCCCAGCGGTGCCGGCTGGGGCTGGACCCGCAAGCGGGCTGGGGTGCCGATCACCGGAACGATCGAGGCGGGAAACCGGCGTTGGGAGGTAGATGCGCTCGCGGTCGACGACGAATCGGCCGGCTACCACCGGCGCCATACGAGCTGGCGCTGGTCGGCGGGCGTCGGCAGCGCCAAGGATGGGCGGTCGGTCGCCTGGAACCTGGTCGAAGGAATCAACGACCCGCCCCAGGGCAGCGAGCGGGCGATCTGGGTCGACGGCGAGCCCTACGAGCCCGAGCCGGTGTCGTTTCAGGGCGGGGCGGGGATCGAGTTCGCCAACGGCGCCCAGCTCTGCTTCTCGGAGGAGTGCGAGCGCGCCCGCAACGAGAACCTGCTGCTGGTCAGCTCCCGCTACCGCCACCGCTTCTGCACCTTCTACCGCTCGCTCGACGGGATCGAGCTGGCCGAGGGGCTCGGGGTGATGGAGGAGCACGACGCCCGCTGGTGAGCGGTGCGGCGCAGCGCTGGCTGGTCAGGCGGCGATCGTCTCGGCGCGCTCGCCGCTGGGCACAGAGCTGGAGAACCGCATCGTGCCGTCGTCGATCGGGCCGCGCCGGATCGTCCGCGTGTCGAAGAAGTAGTTCTGCCGCAGCTTCCACGGTTCCACCGAGCCCTGTTTGGGGAACTGGTCGAGCGAGCGCAGCACGTAGCCCGAGGTGAAGTCGAGCAGCGGCGCTTCCTCGATCGAGGGATCCAGCTCGGCCACACAGCGACGGTAGCCATTCGCGTCCATATGCGAGAGGAGGCGACAAACGTACTCGGAGGTCAGGTCCGCCTTCAGCGTCCAGGAGGCGTTGGTGTAGCCGACGGTGAAGGCGAAGTTGGGGACGCCGCTCAACATCAGGCCCTTGTAGGTCATCGCCTGCGGCACCTCGACCTCCTCGCCGTCGACGCTCAGCTGCATCCCGCCAAGGAAGAGCAGGTTGAGCCCGGTCGCGGTGACGATCACGTCGGCCTCCAGCTCGGCCCCCGACTCGAGCGCGATCCCAGACTCCGTAAAGGTCGCGATGCGGTCGGTGACGACCTCGGCGCTGCCGTCCGCGATCGCCTCGAAGAGGTCGCCGTCGGGCACCAGGCACATCCGCTGGTCCCAGGGGTTGTAGGCCGGCGTGAAGTGGGTGTCGATGTCGTAGCCGGGCGGCAGCGCCCGCTCCAAGCCACGGCGGATCATTCGCTTCACCGCGTTGGGCCGGCGTCGGCTGAGCTGGTAGACGAAGGTCTGCAGGAGGACGTTCTTCCAGCGCACCAGCGAGTAGACCAGCTTCGGCGGCAGCCGCCGGCGCAACCGGCTGGCGACCGGATCGGCCGCGGGCAGCGAGACGATGTAGGTCGGCGAGCGCTGCAGCATCGTCACCTGCGCCGCCTTCTCCGCCATCGCCGGCACCAGGGTTACGGCGGTGGCGCCGCTGCCGACGACGACGACGCGCTTGCCGGCGTAATCGAGATCCTCGGGCCAGTGCTGGGGGTGGACGATGCGGCCGCCGAAGCGCTCGCGCCCCTCGAACTCCGGCGTGTAGCCCTCGTCGTAGCGGAAGTAGCCGCTGCAGGTCCAGAGGAAGTCGCAGGTCAGCTGGACCGTCTCGCCGGTGTCGGTGCGCTCGGCCTCGACCGTCCAGCGGGACTGCGCCGTCGACCACTCGGCGCGGACGACGCGGTGGTGGAAACGGATCCGGCGGTCGATTCCGTGGTCCTCCGCGGTCTGGCGCACGTAATCGAGGATCGAGTCGCCGTCGGTGATCGACTTGTCCGCAAGCCAGGGCCGGAAGCGGTAGCCCAGCGTGTGCATGTCCGAGTCGGAGCGGATGCCGGGGTAGCGGAACAGGTCCCAGGTCCCGCCCAGGTCCCCACGCGCCTCGAGGATCGCGTAGCTGCGGCCGGGGTGACGGTCCTGCAGGTGCCAGGCCGCGCCGATGCCGGAGAGACCGGCCCCGACGATCAACACATCCAGATGTTCGGGCGACCCCTCGGCCACGGGGGAGATTCTCGCACGCTGGCTAGTCGGCCAGTGTGATGAGACGCATGGCACTGCGGTTCGTTGAAGCCTTTTACGCCCCATAGGGGGCAAAAGGCTTCAACGAACCGCTAGCCGACGCGGTAGCGCAGGTGGGTCACGTCGGGGGTATGGACGACCAGCGTCTGCTCCAGCTTCAAGCCGGCGCCGGCGCCAGCCTCGAAGAGGCGAGCGCCCGAGCCGAGCAGCATCGGCGCAACGTTGAGCTGCAGCTCGTCGACGCGGCCCGCGGCCAGGTACTGGCGGCCGACGTCGGCGCCACCACCGATCGCCACGTCCCTCTCCCCCGTCGCTTCCTTGGCCTGCGCCAGCGCCGACTCGATCCCGTCGGTAACGAAGTTGAAGGTCGTGCCGCCTTCCTTCTCCAGCGGCTCGCGGGGATGGTGCGTCAAGACGAAGACAGGCATGTGAAAGGGCGGTTCGTCCCCCCACCAGCCCTGCCAGGGGTCGTCGCCCCAAGGGCCCGGGCCGCCGCCGAACATGTTGCGGCCCATGATCACCGCACCCGCCCGGGCAAGCGCTTCCTCCATCAGCGGCGTGCTGGCGTTGACCTCGCCACCCTCCCTGCCGTGCGACTGCCGCCAAGCGGCGAGCTTGACCACCCACTCGTGCAGCTGCTCGCCGCCTTCGCCGAGCGGGTGCTCCTCACTCTGGTTGGGCCCGGCGACGAAGCCGTCGAGCGAGATCGAGATCTCGAAGCGGAGGTCGGCCATCGCGGTCTACCCCTGTGCCGCGTAGCGGTGGTGCAGCATCAGGTCGTTGCCGTCGGGGTCGGTGAAGAACGCCATGTGGCAGACGCCGGTGTCGAGGATGTCGCCGCTGAACTCGACCCCCTTGGCCTCGAGCTCCTTGCGAGCCGCCTCGACGTCCTCGACGTGGAGCGCCGGGTGGGCGTTCTTCTGCGACGCGAACTCCATGCCGAATTTCGCCGGCTCCCAGATGCCAAAGCAGGTCTCGCCAGCCCAGAACTCGAAGCGCGCGTTGTCGTCGGGCCGCAGCCCCAGCGTCTCGACGTAGAAGCTGCGCGTGCGCTCGGCATCGGTCGACGGAACCCCGATGAAGTCGGTCTTGCTGATCACGGGCCCTCCAATAAACGTCGGATCGATCGGATGTCGCTCAGAGTAGCGCCGGCTCCGCGTAACGGCTCTATCGCAGCCTGAGCACGTGGGCGGTGCTGGGATCGACGCGGCCTTCGAGCACGTCGAGGTAGGCGCGCTGCAACGCCTCGAAGCCCTCGCCGGGAATCGTCTTCAGCCAACCGCCGGTCCAATCGCAGAAAGGATGCCAAGCATCGGCCACCTTCGACTCGAGGCTGGCACGCCCCCAGTCGGCCGCGCGCTTGACGACCCGATCGGGCGCGAAGAAGAAGACCGGCGCCGGACCTGGCAGCTCCCGTCCGCCGGGGCCCAAGCCCTCCCAGTGGGTCATCCCGACAGCCATGCTGTGGACGAGCTCGTCGCCGTAGTGCGAGTGAACCGCGGCGCGCACCTCGCCATCGCCGGCGATGTCGACGAAGGTCGCCGGCCCGCGGTCGAGCGACTCGATCGCCTCGTAGGCGACGACGCGGTCGTAGATCCCAAGCCCCTCGACGAAGCCGGTGCTGCGGGGCGAGGTCAGGCCGATCAGCTCGGCCTCCTGCCGCTGCGCCAACAGGAACGCCGCCGCGATCGCGGTCTTGCTGGAAGCGCTCGAGATCGCGATCGACCCCCGTTCGACCAGCCCCTCGTCGGCGAGCTGGTCGTCGATCAGGAAGGAGGTGAAGAAGAGCGGACGCAACAGCATCTGGATCTCCTCGGTGTCCGCCCGGTAGAACGGGTCCGGCTCGGTCACCAGATAGCGATGGTAGGCGGAGGGCAGTGACGCACGGCGCGGCGAGCCGTCGACGAACCCGCGCTCGTTTGCATCGACCGGGGCGACAACCAGATGCGAGGAGGGCGGCAGGTAGCCGTACAGCCGCATGCCGCTGTCGACGCGGTCGGCCTCGGATCGCTCCACCTCGGCGAAGCCCCACATCGGGACTCGGCCCCAGCCGTCCTCGGCCGGGAAGAAATCCCAGTAGGACATCGCCTCGCCGAAAACGGCGTAGGTGACGTTGTTCGAGGTCAGCCCGAAGGTGTCGACCCGCAGCAGCGCCTGCCCGGGTTCGAGCTCGGGCGCCGCGGACTCGGCGATCCGGCACTCGCGAAAGTCGTCGCGCTTGACCAGGAAGTCGGTCATCGAGTGTCGATGCTCTCATGTCGCGCGGGGATCAGCGCGCTCGCGGCCGCAGGGCGGGACGAAACTCCCGCCAGATCGTGAACGCCAGCAGAGCCAGGAGGGCGGCCATCACCGCGAGATAGGCGATCTTCTTCCAGTCCGCCGGCGAGGCGACATTGGAGAGGAAGCCCTCCGGAGCGCTTGGCGACACGGGAGATCCGGTACTCGGGGAGTCGCCGACCGCGCGGGCAGCGGCCGGAAGGACGAGCAGCGATCGGGCGAGGGCAACGATCGCCGGACGAAGCAGGTCCGCCGCCATCGCCGTGGATATCAGCCCTTGACCGTCTCCCCCGCCCAGGGCAATCGCGGGCCAGATGCGAGCGAGCCACCGTTCAACGGCAGCCACGTCGGCGGGTCCGACCGAAAGCGGCGTACGCCTCGCCGGACCGGTGGTGCTGAGACGCGACTTCTCGCCTGCAGCTGCCGGCGGGCTGCTGGTTGGGGGGCTGCTGGGTGCTGCACTGGAATTGCGGTCTTCGCTTCGAGCGGACGACGCCCGATCGTGAGCATCGCCGACAACGGTCGTCACCGAGCCGCCGGCATCTTCGGCGACACGGACAATTCCCCCGCCCGGTATTCCCCCGCCCGGCGGCGCGCCTTCGTCGGAGCTGGGCTGCGGTGGCGATGACGTCGACGGGGCCTTCGCGGGCTTGCTCGGCGCCTTGCCAGTGGGCTTGCTCGGGATCCGAGGCGTAGACGGTGGCGAGGGCGACGGGGAAGGCACGGCTTTTGGCGGCGAAGGCACAGCTCTCGGGGGTGGCGGCAGGGCTTTGACGGTTTCGTGCGCCGATGCGACCGTCGATCCGACGCCGTCCACTGCTTTCTCCACGATCCCGGCGGAAGCAAACCCGACAGGCGCCACCAGCCCGATCAGGATCAGGGCGGCGACGCAGGCAGTCCCACGCCGCAAAAGTCGCTCAACTTCGGATCCGCGGCTCTCGATGCTTTAGCAACTACCCAATATTGGGACGAATATACGAGCCCTGCTCGATCAGGTCGGCTTGACCCCGATCAGAAGCGCCATCTCGAGCCACTTCCAGTAGCAATCGACGTCCTCGAAGCCGAGCTGGCGCAGCCACTCGAGCTGCGTCTCGACATCGAGCAGGCGATCGGACGGATCCTCGTTCTCGATCGGTTCGCCGATCGCCGCGAAGAACGCCAGATGCAGGCGATGGGTCGCCGACGCCACGTGCTCGTAGTTGGCGAAGATGCCGCCGGGCTCGAGCAGGTCGAATACCTCGCCGTAGAGCGAGCGCTTCCGCTCATCCTCGAGGTGGTGGATTGCAAACGACGAGACGACGGCGTCGAAGTTCCCCAGCGCGGGCAGCGGCTGCTTCAGGTCGTGCTCGACGAGCTCGATGCGCTCGTCATCGGCAAAGCGTTTGCCCGCCGCCGTGAGCATGATCTCCGAGAAGTCGAGGCCCACGCCCAGCATCTCCCGACGCTCGGTCCGGAGAAGGGAGAGCAGGCGGCCGTCGCCCGTGCCGAGGTCGAGGATGCGACGAGCATCGCGAGGCACGTGCTCGAGCAGGACGCTCTCCCCCTCCGCGCGATGCGGGAACTCATCCGCCCGGGCCAGATAGCGATCGACGTGCTCGCCGGTCTTCCACTCCCCGACGCTCACCGACTAGCCCTTCGGAGTGCAGGCAAGACGTGGACCCCTTTCGGCAGGGAACTATCGCTGAACAGAATTTTCCTTCCGTGTAGTAGTGGCCGGTCGGACAGCTGGCGGTCAGGTAACTCTCCTTCTCGCCCTTTATAGGTGAATTTGCGGCCGATGGTGAGGCTGAACCCGATCACCGAGCCGGACCCGCCCGCGATCACCGGAACCTGCGAGACGGTGTGGATGCCGTAGTGGCCGCGGTGGATGCGGGAGATCTTGACCGTTGCGATGACGGCGGTGCGTGCTGGCACGGAAACGTAGGCGTGGACGAGGAGCAGCGTGGTGCCACCGTGGACGCCGCCGTTGAAGAGGACGATCGGGGCTCTTGGCGGTGAACGGCTCGTCCCCGGCCGCTGGCCGGCTAGGACGTGTTCAGTGCCACGGCGGCGCGAATGAGCGCCTTCAACGCCTTCTCATCGATCTCGTCGTCCTCATGTAAATCGATGGCACGCCTGGTGTTGCCTTCGAGGCTGGAGTTGAAGAGGCCCGAAGGGTCCTCCAGCGAGGCGCCCTTGGCGAAGGTCATCTTCACGACGTTCTTGTACGTCTCACCAGTGCAGATCATTCCGGCGTGCGACCACACCGGAACCCCTCTCCATTTCCACTCCTCGACCACTTCGGGGTCGGCCTGCTTGACGAGACTTCGGACCCGAGCGAGCGTCTCGCCACGCCAATCGCCCAGCTCCTCGATTCTCGCGTCTATCAGCTGAGAGGGAGAGTCTCCTCCTTTACCTTCCTTCGAGCCGCTCTTCCTCTTCTCCATCGTCGTTGTCGCTTTCCCCATCGTCGTTGTCGCTCGCCCGTCACTTGAGTATCTTCGCCGACCGCCATGATTGCATCGCGAGTGCTGCATGAGGCGGTCAAGCGCGCATGTTGCCTGACGCAGCACTAGCCCCTCGGCGTCGAATCCGTGCGTCCCCATTCGTCTCATGGGTAGAGGGGGCTCAGAGGCGCTCCCGTGACCAAAGGAGAATCGAGATGGGAAAGCTGATCGCGACGACGCAGGCCACCGTCGACGGCGTCATAGACCCGGTCGGCGAGTGGGTGCAGGCGGACGGAGACCACGGTGACTACTCGTTCGAGCGTCAGGCGAGATCCAGCGGGCTGGTGCTGGGCCGCAAGACCTACGAGGGGCTGGCGGGATATTGGCCGAGCCAGTCGAGCAAATGGGCGGACATGGTCAACCCCATGCCGAAGTACGTCGGGTCCAACACCCTGTCCGGCGATCTCGAGTGGAACGCAACCCTGCTTGAGGGGGGCCTCGAGGACTCGATCCCGAAGCTGAAGGACGAGGTCGACGGTGACCTGTTCATGCACGGGAGCGGCGAGTTCGCGTACGCCCTCGCCGAGAAGGGCCTGATCGACGAGTACGAGGTCTACCTGAACCCGCTCGTCTGGGGCGAGGGAAACGTCCACGTGCTCGGCGACAGGGGAACCGTCCGGATGGAGCTCGACGACGTGAAGCGGTTCGACTCCGGAGTGGTCCTCCTCACCTACCTCCCGGCGTCTTGACCCGGATCCCCTCGGCTACTGCTTTTCGGTGTCCCTGCCGGGGCCGCCGAGCAGCTTGTCGCTCCCGCCGCCGCCCTTCAAGGTGTCGCGGCCGGGCCCGCCGAGCAGCTTGTCTGCCGCAGAGCCGCCGCGGAGAATGTCGTTTCCGCGCCCGCCTTCGATCTTGTCGCTGTCCGCGCCACCGCTCAGCCTGTCGTTGAGGTTGCCGCCGGTGATGGAGTCGAAGCCGAGCCCCCCGTCGAAGATGTTGATGTGACCCGGAGCCCCGATGAGCTTGTCGTCGGAGAATTCGGTCGGGTCGCTCACCGTGGAGATGGCGTGGATCTCGATCGGCCCCTGGCCGCCGCCGAGGCTATCGGGCAGCTGCGAGAAGTCGAATAGGGTGGACACGGACGAAGAGGCCTCGATCCGCCTCAAGTCGCGACAGTAGGCAGGGCCGTTGTCGACGAAAGCGCCGCTGACGGTGATCTCACCGTCGCTCGCGCAGCGAGGGACAATTTTCCCCTCGCCGCCACTGACGGTGAGCACACCATTGGCGAAGGTGCCAAAGGCATCCGCCCTCGCCGGCATGAGCACCGCGATTGCCAGCGCGAGCGTCGCGCCGATCAGCGCCCAGCAGGACGATCCGCCGAACCGAAGCCGAAGCGCTGCCATCGCTGCCACAAATCGAAAGTTTAGATTGTCTCGAGAAAAGAGAAAACCCCCTGATCTGGGGCGCATCGTCCTAGCGAGTGAACGATCTGTTCTTGCGAGTGAAGCCGCTCATGCGCTATAGCGAGGGGCGGGATTCGAACCCGCGACCTTCGGGTTATGAGCGCGAGCCTGGAGATCGGCTGGACTACGTGGAGCGCGTTCTAGAGCGGTTTTCGCGAGGTCGAGATCGGCTGAGATCGGCTGGAATCTGTGGGGCATGTTGCCCCCATCTGTCGCCCCAGCGAGTGCCGTCGAGCGGCGCAATCTCGAGCCTTGAAGATCGGCGACCCCAGCCAGGGGTGCCGTAGGATTGCGCCGTGCCCTTCACGCTCAGGAACCTCAAGGAGGACCTGGAGGACGTCGGGTCCAGGTTCGACGGCGCGCCGGACCTGGAGTTCCGCTTGGCGACCGAGGCGCTCGAGCTCGAGAAATCCGGCCTGGGCTACCAGCGCGTCCCGCCCAACTATCGCTTTCCGTACGGCCACACGCACAAGAAGCAGGAGGAGGTGTACGTGGTCCTGCGCGGGAGCGGGAGGATGAAGCTCGACGACGAGATCGTCGAGCTCAAGGAATGGGATGCGGTACGCGTCCCGCCCGGTACGTGGCGAGGCTACGAGGCCGGGCAGGAGGGCCTCGAGATCCTCGTCATCGGCGCGCCCAATCTCGGCGAGGCTCCGCGCGAAGACGTCGATGGCCAGCGCGACTGGTGGGCTGACTAGCGCCAGAAGGTGAACATGAAGCGGGAGAAGGAACTCACTCAGCCGAGCGCAGTGCACTCTCCCCTTCTCGCCCGTCGACCAGCCAGAAGGTGGATGACGGGTTACGCTCCGGACGAGGAGGAGTAGTTTTCGCGGGTCGGCTCCTCGCTTCCGCAACCGCGTGCAAGCGGCAACGCACAAGCTCCCAGCACCCCCGGAAGAACCGCGCGCCTAAACGAGCCAGCGACTTCCCGCGCTACCCTGATTGCAGGGTTGCACGAGGAGCGGGGCACGAATTCGGCAGGGATTACCTGTGACCTTCGGGTTCCCCACAAGGACGGTCCGATGATGAGTCCGCGCCAGAGGGTCCTGCTGGGCTATATAGGGCACGGTTTCAAGCGGTTTCGCGAGATCGAGGTCGGCTGGAATCTGTGGGGCTTCTTGCCCCGCCCATCATTAAGCAATCGCACCGGCTGGGGGGCTGCTTGGCGACCCCGCCCGCAGAAGCTGTGCGGCTATGGCTGGACGCTGCTCTCCCTTAATCGCAGACAATAGATTACTGACATTTCTCCTCTAGGTTCTTGACGGTCTCTCAAACGCAGGAGTGAGTGCACGTCATCCTTTGGGGCCATGAAGTCGGGTCAGTAGCCCGTAAAGCGCCTCGTGCTCGGCGACGACAGCCGCATAGTTGTTCGCCTCGTCGGATGCAATCGCGAGCTGTTCGATTGTTCTGCAGGCCTCTACATCCGGACCGGCGATCTCCCCCCGTTCGAGTGAGGCTTGGACTCGCAGGAGGGCGGCAAGTTCAGCCCGAGATTTCGAGGGATCTTGATGGCTGTAGCACTCTTGAAGATCGCGCTCTAGACCTTGCATACAGGGCGTGAGGATCCCGAACAGAATCCCAACCGACTGCGCGGGGAGGCCGACGGGTTCAAGCCACTTCGGCTCCACGCTACGCATGAGCGGAAACGACCGCTCGATATAAGCGATCCTCGGCGGCTGTGCGCTGGCCGAGGGGGTCTTCTTCGATCAGGTCGCGGTTGTGCAGAACCCCAACGTGATACTTGACCCGTCTCAGCGGCTTGCCCAGGGCGTCGGCGATCCTCTTTGGCGTCGTTCTCCCTTCGCAGATCGTCATCAGGATTTCGACCCGCTCGTCATTCGACAGGGCCGCCCTTTGCCAGTCATCTAGCAGCTCATCTGAGAACCGCACAACGCAACGTCTCTTCGGGTGCGGTGACTCGGCGCCCCAGCTTCTCGCCGGCTCATTGCTGTCGTCGCCTCCGGAGTGCCTGCACGCCATCTGGGTTCGCCTCCATGCCTTGATTGGTACGGGTAATTACTTCTGCTCAAAGCTAAGAGTTCATAGGCGTGAAACGAAGCGAAGCGGCCTTATCGGGTCGTTTGCATGAATTGCTAAGCCCAATCGAAGCATCTCGCTCGCCTGGTCGAGGGGGTGTGTTCAGACGGCAACTCCATAAGCGAACGAAGGCGTCGGCGACCCGCCTATACACGGGCCGCCGACAGCTTTTTTCAGGACGGCTTCGTGAGTGCGACTGCCGGAACCACCGGCTCCACTTTGTTCAGATGCACGGCTCTCACCTCCCTTGTTGTTCATTGCCATGAAACGCTCGAAAAACCTAAAGCGTTTCACGCTAATGCACCTGAGTGGCGTTTCCGCAAGCTCCGTCTAGCGCTCAGAAATCCGATTGACGGCCTAAGATCGCCTGATCAAAAGCCAGGAAAGGGTGTCGTGTCGGCAGCGGAGCGAGCAGAGCAGATAAAGCTGGGGAAAGACCTAGCCAGCGTGATCTCGCATGAGACCACCGTCAAAGTGCTGGTCTACCTCGTCGAACGCGCCGGCAGTCCTGCGGAAATCGGCGAAGCGCTCGGCATCCCTATCGCCAGAGCCAGTCATCACGCAAAGAAGCTGACGAGGTTGGGCCTGGTGGAGCTTGTGGAGGAGCAGGAACTTGGAGGTGTGATCAAGCACATCTATCGAGCCGTGGTCCGGCCGATCTTCGAAACCGAGGAATGGAGCCGGTTGTCGCTCACGGAACGGCAGCGCTACTCCGTCTGGGTTGTCCGCATGATCCTTGCGGACGCCGCTCACGCTCTCAATGCGGAAGTCTTTGACGAGTACCCCACCAGGCACCTCAGCCGAGTCCCGCTGCTTGTCGATGACGAGGGCTTGGACGAAGTCGCAGAGATCCAGAAGCGAGCTTTAGAACAAATAATGCAGGTTGAGGCGACCTCCGCGGAGCGACGGATGCGAAAGGGCGCCGCTGGCCAGTACATGCTCGCCGCGATGATGTGCTTCCCGCTTCCGGGGCCGAGTGAAGGCGTCGTGCTGGAGGATCGCAAGGAATCCACCTCCAGACGGAAGCGAGCGCCGTAAGCGTCCCGTGCTCTGGGCCGCCTCAAGCTCCTAGCTCCGTACGATCGCCGATCTTGAGGTCTCCCAAAACGGCGTTCGTCCTATAGCGGGGACGGGATTCCCTAGCGCTGGTTGCCTGGGCTGGTTTTTGGCTTATTCAAGCGGTTCTGGTTGGTCCGAGTTGGGCCTAGTTTCGCTCCACTTAGTACCCGGGCACCGGCGTCCGGTGCCATGCGAGATCCCCGACTCGATTCTTGCCTCTTGGCCTAGTCGATCGCAGCTTGCAAGCGATCGACGATCTGCCTCGCTTCGGTCTTGGTCATAGCGGCGCCCCTGACACGTTTGCCAGCTGCGATTTTTCCCGCCAGATCGGCGAGATCTTCAGCATGTCGAGCCTCCCAACCGTGGGCCAGCGCCCAGGTTCTGATCTCCGCTGGGTCCAAGGGCTCGCCAGCGATGTAGAGGGCCTTGAGGAGTCGCCTCGCGTGCTGCGCGTCGGACGGGTGATGGATTCCGGTGGAGGGGTTGACGGTTGACGTCAGCGAGATAAGCGCCTGAGTGACCAAGGGACTCAGCTCGATTTGATCTTCTCCCAGTGGCTCGCCGGTGCGGACGTCGACCGGATCGTACGCCCGCTTCCAATCGTCGAGGTCGGCCTCGGCCCAAGGGATCGCGCAAATCGCAGCCGGCCTGCACTCTTCCGCCGAGCCGACCATTGCACCATTGGCCCAGGGGACAAGAAGCGGTCCGGCGAAAACCCCAGGGCGGGTCCGGCCGGTGAAGACTTGAACCTGGACGCCTTCCAAGGTGAAGTAGCGATCCCTCTTGGCGAACTCGGCAGCGTCCCGGCCGATAGCGCGCTCGAGATTGGAGATTGAATCCACTGACGGAACAACCACGGCGCAGGGCAAATCCTGTTTGTGTGCCTCTCGCTCCAGCCACTCGATGCCGAGTCGCTCAGCGACGGGATCGGGACCGTAAGCGTCTATGAAAAAGCGGTTCATGGACCCAACGGTAAGCAAGCTATCGGCCAGGAGGTTGCGTCATTGGAGCTCGTCGCCATCTCCCGTCCAAGCTATCGGCCACCAGGGATAGGGTCAGCTGCTCATGGACTGCTCCGAAGCGCTCGGACTGATCGGCGCCGGCCTCGGCTTCGTCGGCGTGGTGCTGGCGCTGGCCGTGCCGGCCTTCGTCGAGTGGTCCCGGCGGCCGAGCTTGCGAATCGAGAAAGCCGGCGACGCCAACAGACCCGATCCCTACTGGCGGATCGTCCACGTCCGGGTAATCAACGAGCCGCTGGCGGGATGGCGCTCGCGCATCTTTCTCCGCAACTCCGCCGCCGGGTGCCGGGTCTTGATGGAGTTCAAGAGCAAGAGCGACGGCAAGACCGCGACGGCGCGGGGCAAGTGGAGCGCGCAGCCCGAGCCGCTCGCGATCATCGGCCAGGGTGACGCGATTCGTCGCGTCTACGACCCAGAGAAGATCCCAGTGGGCCTGACGCTCGACCTGTCGGCGACCAAGGACGGCGAGACCGTGGCGGTCGCCATCAAGCACAACAACGATGCGGCCGCCTACGCCTATGACCCCGAGGTCTACGCGCTCGAAAACCTTCGCAACGACGACTTCCAACTGCCGGACGAGCTGTACGAAGTGACAGTGGTCGCCCAGGCCGGAGAGATCAAGTCTCCCCCGCGCAGATTTCTTCTCCACAACGCGGGCACCTCTCCCCGCGACCTGCGGTTGGAGTCGATCGAGGACTAGTCGAGCAGACGTCGCAGATCGTCGGCGCTGAGGTCGGCATCGCGGAGGATGCCGGCGAGGGTGCCGCGGCGGAGTTCCCGGTGCAGCGGGACGACGAGCGCGTGTTTGCGCCCGGTTTTCTTCAAGCGGACGTGGCTGCCGCGTTGACGGACGACTTCCCAGCCCTCCTTGCGCAGCGCCTTGATCAGGCGCTCGCCGGAGACGACCGGCTGGCGCGGGCTACGCCGGCAGGGGAATCGAGCGGCGGATTACGCCGCTGTCGAGCGGTTCGCCGTCTTCGCGCAGGCCCTCGACGTAGAGGGCGACCGCCTCGCTGGCGTTCGCCATCGCGTCGTCAACGTCGTCGCCCTGGGTGTGGAGACCGGGAAGGTCGGGTGCGTAAACGTGGTAGCCCCCCTCATCCTGGGGCTCGAAGACCAGCTCGATTTCTTGTGCATCTGCCATAACCGCTCCTCTCTAGCCTACGCCAGCTTGCGAGCCTGCCTGCAGAACCTATGCTGCGGGCATATGACGATTCAGCGGATGGACAACGTTCTCATCGTTGTCGACGACCTCGAGGCGGCCAAAGCGTTCTTTGTCGAGCTCGGTATGGAGCTGGAGGGCGAGACGCAGGTCGAGGGACCCTGGGTGGACCGCGTCGTCGGGCTCAACGACGTCCGTGCCGACATCGCCATGATGCGGACCCCGGACGGCCACGGCCGGGTGGAGCTGACGAAGTTCCACATGCCGCTGGCGGTTAGAGCCGAGCCGGAAAATGCGCCGGCGAACGCGCTGGGCATACGCCGCATTATGTTCGCCGTCGACGACATCGACGATGTCGTCGCCCGCCTGCGCAACCACGGTGCCGAACTCGTCGACGAGATAGCGCAATACGAGGACATCTACCGGCTCTGCTTCCTGCGCGGTCCTGAGGGCATCATCATCGGACTGGCCGAGCAGCTCAGCTGAAACTCCATGGGTGCGACCCGGGCGGCTACGTGGGGCACGGTTTCAAGCAGTTTTCCGCGAGATCGAGATCGGCTTGGATCTGTGGGCATGTTGCCCCATTTGTTGCCCCAGCCGGCCGCGCTCGAACCCCAACGCGGCAGGCGCGTGCTGCGGCTCGTTGACCCTCTAGCCGCGCCGGCGGTAGTGCAAGTACACGGTCGCGCCGAACGTGCGGGTCTCGACCAGCTCGAGGTCGATGTGCACGTCCGGCGGGAAGTACGGCGTGCCGCCACCGACCACGATCGGGATGACGAACAGCTCGAACTCGTCGATCAGCCCGCGCCGCATGCATTCCGCCGCAAGGCCGGCGCCGCCGACCGCGATCCTCCGGTCCCCGAGCGCGGCGATCTCCTCCTCGAGCGTTCCCGTGGCCAGGCGGTTGCTGCCCTCGACGCTCGTCAGCGTGGTCGAGAACACGATCTTCTCGAGCGGGCGCCAGATCTCGGCGAACTCCGCCATCGCGGGGTCGGAGAACTCCTCGGTGTCCCACACGAGCATCGTCTCGTAGAGGCGCCGGCCGAGCAGTTGGGCGTCGATCGCGGCGACCCGTTCGTTGTGGAACCGGTGCAGCTCCTGGCTGGGCACCGCCCAGTCGAAGCTTCCGTCGGGTCCGGCGATGTAGCCGTCGGCCGACAGGCTCATGGAATAGAAGATCACGAGGACACAGTGAACCGCGTCGAGCCGACGGCCTTCTCGGCGCCCCCGCCGCAGCTGATCGTGGACGGGAAGTTCGTTGTCTGCACCATCCGCGTCGCCGAGCCCGCCGCTTCGGGCTGAGGCCCCTAAATGCCACGGCGCTCGACCCTTACTGGAGGTCCGAGCCGGCTCGCGCGCGGTGTGCCGAAGGGTCGCGATCAGCGTCGGCCAGTCCGCAGCGCCAGCACTCCTTGCGGAGTCCTTCGTCGTCCCGGACCGGCTCCCGGCGGGCTTCCTCTCGTCGTAGGATGAACTCCATGTCGCCTGACACCACCAGTGACACATCGCTGGCCAGCAAGGCCTTTGAGGCCGCACTCGAGGTGGTCGCTGGCGTGGCGCCGGAGGTGTCTACCGCGATCCGCAGCGAACTCGAGGACCAGCGACACGCGCTGAAGCTGATCGCGAGCGAGAACTACAGCTCGCTGGCCGTCCAGTTGGCAATGGGCCAGTGGATGACGGACAAGTACGCGGAGGGCGCCACGGGCAAGCGCTGGTACGCAGGCTGCGAGAACGTCGACACGGTCGAGGGAGCCGCGGCGTCGCTGGTTCAGGAGCTGTTCGGGGCGGACCACGCGTACGTACAGCCGCACAGCGGCGCCGATGCCAACCTCGTCGCCTTCTCGGCGATCCTCGCCGAGCGCGTCGAGAAGCCGTTCCTCGAGGAGCAGGGGGTGCGGGACACGCGGCTCCTGTCGGCGGAGCAGTGGGAGGCGCTGCGCCAGCGCCTCGTCAACCAGCGCATGCTCGCGATGGAGTTGACCTCCGGCGGCCACCTGACCCATGGCATGCGGGCCAACCTGTCCGCCAAGCTCTTCGAGGTCGTCCCATACGGCGTGGATCCGGAGTCGGGCCTGCTCGACTACGACCGGGTGCGCGAGCTGGCGCTGGAAACCCGCCCGCTGCTCATCCTCGCGGGCCACAGCTCCTACCCGCGCAAGATCGACTTCCGCCGCTTTCGCGAGATCGCGGACGAGATCGGCGCGGTGTTCATGGTCGACATGGCCCACTTCGCGGGTCTCGTGGCCGGCGGCGTCTTCCAAGACGAGTTCGACCCTGTTCCGTACGCCGACGTCGTCACGTCGACGACGCACAAGACGCTACGCGGCCCCCGGGGCGGTCTCGTGCTGTGCACCAGCGAGTTCGCGGACGCCGTCGATCGGGGGTGCCCGATGATCCTCGGTGGCCCGCTGGCCCACGTCATGGCGGCGAAGGCCGTGGCGTTCCACGAAGCGCTCACCCCGTCGTTCCGCGACTACGCGGCGGCGATCGTCGCGAACGCGCGCGCGTTGGCCGAAGCGCTCGTGGCCGGCGGCGAGGTGCTGCAGACCGGCGGGACCGACAACCATCTGCTGCTGGTGGACGTGCGCCCGCACGGCCTTAACGGCCGCCAGGCAGAGGCGGCGCTGCGCCAGTGCGACATCGTGCTCAACCGTAACGTCTTGCCGTACGACCCGAACGGCCCCTGGTTCACGAGCGGCATCCGGCTCGGGACCGCGGCTCTGACCACGCGCGGCCTCGGCGAGGAGGCGATGGGCCAGATCGCCGGGCTGATTACCGCCGTCCTGGGGGCGGTGGCGCCGATCGAGGGCGACCGGGGGAAGCCGGTGCTTCCGGACGCGTTGGTCGACGAGGTGCGTGCCGCCGTCGAGGAGCTCACGGCGGCGTACCCGCTGTATCCAGAATCTCGTCGTCTGAAACGGTTCCGTCAGCTCGAACGTCTCGCGATCGTCGTCCTCGCCCCAGCCGATGTCCTGCAACAGCCCGGAAGTCGTCAGCGAGCTCCAACCCAAGGCGCTCGGCGATGGCGCCGTCCTTGGTCCGCTCCATCGCGACCCAGAAGTGCTGGACGAGGGCGAGGTGATTGCGGATCACCTCGTAGAGCCCGTCACGCTGATCGCGGTTGATGGTCGTGGTCGTCTCGGGCACGGCGCCCCTCCTCTTGATCGGGGCACCGAGGACGAGCCGGCGACGCGGTCCAGAGCGACCTAAACGTCGGTACCGTCTCTCTCGCATCGAAGGCTTGCCCTTCGGTGCCAGGCCCCGGGGCGTTAGCGCGCCGCCGGGGCCACTTATTTCGCGTTTCTCGCGGCGAACGTAGGTGGACCGGGAGCCCCGCGCAAGGCCTAAATCGACCTGTCTCGAAGCCCATGTTGCCCCAGGCGTTGCCCCAGGGCCGTTTTTGGACGTTTTTGGACTCTCTCCAAAAACGCGGAAACCCGCTTTGAAAGCGGGTTTCCGAGCTATAGCGGGGGCGGGACTTGAACGGATATCCGCGACCGCGTATCGCCTGACGGCAAGCCGAATCCTAGCTGCGTGACCACGAGGCCCGGCCGGATCGTCGCCGTTCAAGGCGCAGGGCTGCGCAGCCGATACGGCGAGCAACGTGACCATGCTTGCCCTATTGCTCGCCGCCGTTGACAGCGACTCGACCGCCTATGGCATCGGTCGAATTATCGGAACGCTGGTTCTCGTGGCCGCGGTTGTCCTCACCATCCGGTCAATCTCAAGGCAGCGACGGAAACAGCCCCTTCGACCCAAAGCGGTCCTCCTGGCGATCGGCGGGGTCCTGCTCACGCTGACCGTCTTGGGCGAGCTGCTCTTTGTAGCTGGCTTGACCAAGTAGACCCCTATCGCCCGATGCTCATTGAGCGCCCAGGGCACGCGCCTGTGCCTCGAACTGGCCGAGGCCCTATCCCAACGCCTGAAGGATCAACGCCACAATCACCGGGCCGACAACCACCACGCCAAGCACAAGAAAGCATGGGATGCACCCGAAGTTCCTCGCGCGGGAAACGCCCGGTGGTGAGCCATTCGAGCAGAACATCTAGCAAACGAACCAGGAGCATGGGTGATGGACACATCGGCCACCTGGCACAAATCCCTAAGACTCAGCCCCAGATGACATACGACTCGTCGTCAAAAGCCGCCACTGCCACCGCCACAAGGCTTCCTGCTACCTCTTGCCCAAAGTCCTCTGGCAAGGAACGACGATCAGTCAAACCGAGATCGGCGGCCGACCGCGAGACCACGAACGCGTTGGTCGGATAGCCGCTGCCTACGCGCCCGACTATGTCGGCGGCAGTAGTGCCAAATCCGGGGTCGAGGTCGCACCAAGAGACGACTCGATCCCCGATGAATGCCAGCGGTTCGCTGCTCTCCGCGACAGCGGGGTCCGTGCGGCCAGCCAGATCGTCCTCCACGACGACACAAGCAGCGCCACGCTCGGCCAATTCATCGAGAACCCGTGCGAAGGCAGCTCGCGCAATGGACTGGGTGAGAACTCCGCCGTGCTCGAAATTCGGAATTTGATTGACAACAAATCCATCGGGAAGGATCGCTCGGAAGACCCCATCATCAAGGTCCGCGCTTGAGAGAACGGCCGCGGAAACCTCGTGACCGCCGCCAAGCGATCTCTTAACCCACCCGCGAGCCTGCTCCGCCGGTATCTCGACTGCCGCAGCGTTGACGCTCACTTGGGAACCACCCTTCCGTCCGGATATACACGGTGCTTCGAGCCATTGGGTGCACGATAGTCGTAGTGAGGACCGATCGGGCCTGGATGACTGGTATCGGGATGGAGACTCTCTCCCGTTTTTGGGTTGTACCACGAGCCTTCCTTGCCGCCAGACGAACCGCTTCCGCGCCACTCCCAGTCCTCCCCGGGAGCTTGGCTCGGGTCTCCGAAGTTGGGCATGTCCGACGGTTTGCAGCCGGTTTCCTCGTTCGTGCGGGATTTCGACAGCCGCGCCGCCAGACCGGGCGCGATGGTCAGTTCTCCCGCCACCTCCTCGTCTTCGATGAGCCTTGGGATCACGACCGCGGCGGTCGCCGCGGCGGCAGTTGCGGCCGCGGTGCCGCAAACCCCTGCGTTGACCCCCGGAACGGCGATCGTGCCCACACACGCCGCTGCCAGAGCGGGGTTTTCGCCGCTGCGGTCCGTGAGGTTCGTGGGATCGTCGAACGCGTACGCATACGGCTGCCGCGTCACCGCCTCTTGGGGATCGCGGCTGAGGAACTGCCCGGTCGCCGGGTCGTAGAAACGGGCGCGGAGATACTGGAGCCCCGTTTCGGGATCGACGAGCTCGCCGGCGAATTCGAACGGGGTGGTAGCCGACCCGGTGCTGCCGGCCTGCGCGCCGTACGGCTCGTAGCTAAAGGTCGCGCTCACCACGCCGCCCGCGCCGGTCAGCAAGCGGGTGCTGCCGAGCTGATCATGGTGGAGGTAGGTCGGTTCTTCTTCGGAGGAGATCTGCGCGATCGGCAGCCCACTCGGGCCGAAGATGTAGCTGTTGTCGCCGTCGTCAAGCAGCAGCGGATTGGTCGCGCCAACGTCCCAGGTCAGCTCCCTGGTTGCTTCCCCTGCGGTCCTGGAAGCGATCAGACCGGAGCCGTCGTAGGTGAGATCCTGAGCGATCCCTGGCGTTTCCCCTTCTTCAGGCCGATCAATCGAAATCAGGTTCCCGGCCTGGTCATAGCCATAAGCAGTTGCCGGTTCCCCCACGGGGTCGACCTGGGAGCGCTGGCCCAGAGCGTCGTATTCGTATTCGACTTCGGTTCCGCTTTCGAGCTGGCTGGCAGCGTCATAGCTGTTGGTTGATCCGAGCCCCTGGGTGATGTTGTCGGCGAGGTCGTATTCGAAGCTCGCTTCGCCGGCGCTCGTCAAGCGCCGGTTGCCGTCGTAGCCGAAGAGGATTTCTTCCGGCCCCGGCAGTCCTTCGACCGTTTCGGATTCGAGCTGACCGGCTTTGTTGCGGGCATAGGAGATCTCGGCGAGCGTTTCGGCGCCCTTGCCGAAGCTGGCTTCGCTCATCCGATCCGCGGGATCATAGGCATATTTGTCCACGTTTCCGGTAGCGGCAGGGAAAGCGATCGTCGTGAGGTTGGAGTCCGCGTCGTAGACGAAACTCGTAATGCCTCCGAGCCAATCCGTGATGCTTTCCAGTCGCCCAGCTTCGTCAAACGCCCTCGTGATTGCTTTGCCGTTCGGGTAGCCAATCTCGGTCAGTTGTTCCGCGAGGTCATAGTCGTAATCGACGATCGCGCCATTGCCGTTCTCAACTTCGGTCAAGCGGCCGAGCGAATCGTAGGCGTAGCTCGATTCACCAGTGCCGTCGACCATCGTCGTGAGATTGCCGTCAGCGTCGTATCCGAAGCTCGTGTCAGGCGTCGCTTCATCGGAGTAATCGACAGCGATCAGCTTGTCGGCGTCGTCGTAGGTAAAGGTCGCTTTCCGTTTGGCCGCATCGATCACCGCTTCCAGGTTGCCCGCCGCGTCGAATTCCTGTTCCGTTTTGCGGCTGAGCGGGTCGATGATCTCCGTCAATCGGCCGAGCACGTCGCGGACGTAGGTGGTCGTGTTTTCCTCGCCGTCGGTCTGGCTAATCACATGCCCGGCGCCGTCGTATTCGGTCTCGAGCACCGCTCCGTTCGGCTTTTCGATTTTGATCCGCTCGTTGTCGGCGTTGTAGGCGAATTTCGTCGTTTTGCCGTTGGCGTCGGTTTCGGCCGTGAGGTTTCCGTTGCCGTCATAGCCGAATTCGGTGACGTTTCCGAGGGGATCTTCGACTTCCACCGGCCGCCCCTGCGGGTCCCATTCGATCGTCGTTTCGAATTTGGACGGTTCGGCCCCTTCGAGGTTGCCGCGCCGGCTGACGGTGGCGATCGGCCGTGAGTTTTCGTCGTATTCGTAGCTCAGCGTGTTGCCAAGGGGGTCGATGTTCGAGACCAAGTTCCCGTGGTTGTCGTGTTCGTAGGCCCAAGTCCGTTCGAGCGGATCGGTCAGGCTTTCCAACTGACCGTTTCCGTCGTATCCGAGGACGTAGACCTGGGTCGCTTCCCCAGGCACAGGACGGGAGATCGTTTCCGGGTTCCCCTGTCCATCTCGGGCGATAGTCGTGGTCTCGCCGCCCGGCGTCGTGATCGAGATGAGGTCATTGGTGCCGTTGTAGGCCCGTTTCGTTTCGTTGCCCTCGGCGTCTTTTTCGCTCGTGCGGTTGCCGGCGCCGTCGTAGCCGTATTTCGTCGTGTGGCCGTTTCCGTCCGTCCTGGTGGCGAGTTTTCCGGCACCGTTGTAGGTGAAGGTTTCAGTCATCGCGCTTGGGGTTCCATACCCGTGCGTAATGGCGGAAGGTTGGTTGTTGCTGGTAAACCACTGGTCAGTGACCGCGCCGGTCGATTCGTTGGTCACGACGGTGTGGAGTGGTTCGTACTCGAAGGTGAGCGTGTCTCCGCCGGGGTCGGTCTGGGATTCGACACGGTCTTGTGCGTCGTAGACGTTGGTCGTGGTCCCTTCCCTGCCGTCGGTCATCGTCGTCAGCCGGTGGTCTTCGTCATATTTGAACTCCCAGCGTGGGCTTTCCTGGCCGGGGTAGGTAATGCTGACGAGATCGTCGTTTTCGTAGGCGTATTCGTAGTGATTGCCCATCGGGTCTTCGACGCTTTCGATCAGATCATCGGCGTTGTAGGCCATGCTGAGCTTGCGACCGCTCGGGTCGGCGACCTCTTCGAGCCGCCCGGATTCGTCGTAGGTCAGCGTCGTTTCGTTGCCATTGCGATCCTCGACGCTTAGCAACCTGCCCGTGGGCGAGAACGAAAGCTCAGTCTGGTCGCCGCTGGTCAGGATGTAACCCGTTTCCGCATTTCCGCTCAAGGTGTTCTGCGACCAGCTCGGCCCCGCGTAGCTGGAAGCGCCGGTTTTCGTGAAGGGGATCTCGTTCCCGTCCGCCTGGATCAGCGTCACTTCACCTTCGCCGATCACCAAACGCTCGCTGAACGACCCGCTCCAGCCATAGCCAAATGGGCCCGGAGAGGTGGCGGCAGCCGCAACTTGGGCGCTGTAGGACCGGGTCATCTCTAAGACGACGCCACGACCTCCAATCCATACGTCGGTCTGACTCTCGTAGAAGTCACCGGTGGCACAATCGACCGGATCACCGCATTGCGCGCGCATCCCAAACCGTTGCCTGGGGTCGACGGTTATTGGATTTACGATTTTCAGTTTTCCGGAGTTCTCCCTGATCTGACCGTGATTCAAGAAGGCGATGTCTACCTTCGTTTCGCCGCTTCCCGCGGTCTTTTCGAAGTTGCCGGTGTTGACGATCAGCGGCGCGGTCCCCGATCCCACCCTGAAGGCGGGTGGGCTGGTCTCGGAGTTGGCTCTGAGGGTTCCGCGGTTTTCGATCACCGCTTCGTTTGAGCCTACGAAATACCTTTTGGCGAGAGTCAGCGTGCCTTCGTTGACGACGGTGCGCTGAGAGAGGCGGACGGGATTGGTGACTTCGCCGGTCACGCCCGGCTTGAGGACCATTTTCCCGGTGCCGGTGATGTCGCCTTCGCCGCCCAGGGCTTCCGGGGCCGAGAACGAGTTGGTGACGTTGATCGGGCCGGGTCCTGAGAGTTCGCCGTCGCCGATCGTGAAGGAGGCGACGCTTGAGGGTTCTTCGGTGCTGAGGTTGACTTTTCCAGCGCTGCCGGTAATCGCAAGCGAGTTGGCTTCGACCGGGCCGGTGACGGTAAGGGTTCCCATCGCTACGGTGAGGTTCCCGGCGCTCAGGCCATTGCCGGCCAGAACGGAGCCGCTTTTGAATTCGAAGTCTCCGGTCCAGGTGGTTCCCGATCCCATCGAGAAAGCAGGGGTCTCCATGAAAACTACCTTCTTCCCTGCATCGGCGATCCAGGAGTTGGCACTTTCCCCCAAACCGCCCTCTGCGAAGGCCAAGCTCCCGCTTTTAACGTGGACCGTGCCTTCGCTTTTGAATTCGACGTCGACCTTCGTTTCGCCACTGCCAGCCGTCTTTTCGAAGTTGCCGGTGTTGACGATCAGCGGCGCGGCCCCCGTACCCTCCCTGAAAGCGGGCGGGCTCGTTTCCGAGTTGGCTTTCAGGGTGCCAGCGTTTTCGATTACCGCTCCGTTGGAGGCCACAAAATATCTGCCCGAGAGAGTCAGCGTGCCCTGGTTGACGAAGGTGCGTTGAGAAAAACGCAACGGGTTGCTGACTTCGCCCGTGACTCCTGATTTGAGGACGGTTTTCCCGGTCCCGTTCATGTCCCCTTCGCCCCCAAGGGCTTCCGGGGCCAAGAAGGAGCTGGTGACGTTGATCGAGCCGGGACCAGTTAGTTCGCCGTCGCCGATCGTAAGCGAGGAGACGGTCGAAGTTCCTTCGTTGCTCAAGTTGACTTTCCCTGAGCTTCCGGTGATCGCGAGCGAATTGGCTTCGACCGGGCCGGTGACCGTGAGAGAGGCCATCCCCACGATGAGATTGGCAGCTTTCAAGCCGTTGCTGACCGTGAAAGAGCCGCTTTTGAATTCAAGATCCCCCGTCCACGAGGTTTCCGGTCCCATCGAAAAGGAGGGGGTCTCCATGTAAACGATCTTTTTGCCTTCGTCGGCAATCCAAGAGTTGGCGCCGACCCCCGAGCCACCCTCGGCGAAAGCCACGCTCCCGCTTTTAACGTGGACCGTGCCTTCGTTTTTGAATTCGACGTCGGCCTTGGTTTCGCCACTGCCAGCCGTCTTTTCGAAGTTGCCGGTGTTGACGATCAGCGGCGCGGCCCCCGTACCCTCCCGGAAGGCGGGTGGGCTGGTCTCAGAGTTGGCTTTGAGCGTTCCCTTGTTTTCGATCACCGCGCCGTTGGAGCTCACGACGTATCTGCCGGCGAGGGTCAACGTGCCTTCGTTGACGAAGGTGCGCTGGGAGAGCCGCACGGGATTGGTGATTTCTCCCGTGACACCTGATTTGAGGACGGTTTTCCCGGTCCCGTTCATGTCCCCTTCGCCCCCCAGGGCTTCCGGAGCTGAGAATGAGCTGGTGACGTTGATCGAGCCGGTGCCGGCAAGTTCGCCGTCGCCGATCGTGAGCGAGGAGACGGTCGAGGTTTCTTCGGTGGTGAGGGTGACTTTTCCCGCGCTGCCGGTGATCGCGAGCGAGCTCGCTTCGACCGGGCCGGTCACGGTGAGAGAGGCCATCCCCACGATGAGGTGCCCGGCGCTCAGCCCACCGCTCGCCGTGACCGTGCCGCTTTTGAATTCGAAGTCTCCCACCCACGAAGTGCTCGATCCCATCGAGAAAGCGGGCGTCTCCATGAAGACGACCTTCTTGCCTTCGTCTGCTTTCCAAGAGTTGGCGCCGACCCCCGAGCCGCCCTCGGTGAAGGCCAAGCTCCCGCTTTTCACATGCACGGTGCCTTCGTTTTTGAATTCGATGTCCACCTTCGTTTCGCCGCTTCCCGCGGTCTTTTCGAAGATCCCGGTATTGACGATCAGCGGCGCAGTCCCCGAGCCCTCCCTGAAGGCGGGCGGGCTGGTTTCGGAATTGGCTTTGAGGGTGCCGGTGTTTTCGATCACCGCCCCGTTGGAGGCCACGAAATACCTTTTGGCCAGGGTCAACGTGCCTTCGTTGACGAAGGTCCGCTGGGAGAGGCGCACGGGGTTGGTGATTTCTCCCGTGACGCCCGATTTGAGGACCGTTTTCCCGGTGCCGTTGATGTCGCCTTCGCCGCCGAGAGCTTCCGGAGCCGAGAAGGAGCTGGTGACGTTGATCGAGCCGGTGCCGGCAAGTTCCCCGTCGCCGATCGTGAACGAGGAGACGGTCGAGGCTTTTTCGGTGCTGAGGTTGACTTTCCCGGCACTGCCGGTGATCGCGAGCGAATTGGCTTCGACGGGGCCGGTGACGGTGAGGGTGCCCATCGTCACGGTCAGGTCGCCGGCGCTCAAGCCATTACTGGCTGTGACGGAGCCGCTTTTGAATTCGAAGTCTCCCGCCCACGACGTGCTCGATCCCATTGAGAAAGAGGGGGTCTCCATGAAGACGATCTTCTTGCCTTTGTCGGCGGTCCATGAGTTGGCGCCTACGCCCGAGCCGCCCTCGGCGAAGGCCACGCTCCCGCTCTTCACGTGCACGGTGCCTTCGTTTTTGAATTCAACATCGACCTTCGTCTCGCCGCTGCCGGAGGTCTTTTCGAAGATTCCGGTGTTGACGACCAGCGGCGCGGTTCCCGAGCCCTCCCTGAAGGCGGGGGGGCTGGTCTCAGAGTTGGCTTTGAGAGTTCCCTTGTTTTCGATCACCGCTCCGTTGGAGGTCAGGAAATACCTTTTGGCCAGGGTCAACGTGCCTTCGTTGACGAAGGTTCGCTGGGAGAAGCGGACGGGGTTGGTGACTTCGCCGGTGACGCCAGATTTGAGGACCATTTTCCCGGTGCCGTTGATGTCGCCTTCGCCCCCCAGGGATTCCGGGGCTGAAAACGAGCTGGTGACGTTGATCGACCCGGTGCCGGCGAGTTCCCCGTCGCCGATCGTGAACGAGGCAACGCTCGAGGTTTCTTCGGTGGTGAGCGTGACTTTCCCGGCACTGCCGGTGATCGCGAGCGAATTGGCTTCGACCGGGCCGGTGACGGAGAGGGTGCCGTTGGTCACTTTGATGTCGCCGGACCCTTGGACTGCCGCGGCCGCCTGCGAGCCCGTCGTGACGCTCACCGTGTTGCCGGTTCCTATGCAGACGACATCTTCAGTGCCTGGCACTTTCCCGGTCGACCAGTTCCCGGCCGTCTGCCAGGTGCCTTCCGCAGGGCCAGTCCAGGTCGTCGTGCATTCTGCGGCGGAGGCAGTTGCTGGGCAAAGAGTCGCGGCCATGATCAAGCAGACCAGGATTCCGAAGCCTTTTGACAAGAAGACGCGCAGAAACACTCCGAAAGGGTTCAGCGCATCAAGCGCAGGTCCAATCGTCGTAAGCCGGGTCCTGCCTGCCATCTCTTTCTCCCTCTGCTCTAACCGAGTTTGATAAATAGATAAGTACCTAGAACTCAGCACCCTGTCGTGGAACGCTTCATATCGATGCCCGCGGATGCTGGCGACGAAGCCGCCTCATCCGCAGCCTTGGTACTTGCAAGCTGAGCCCTGATCCACGGGCTCTCCGCAACGTCGGACCGATGGGCCGCTGCAGTCGGTCAGCGACCGCTTTCTCCTCAATCGGCCTGGTCACACGGCAAAGCTGAAGGACACGCAGGTGGTAGTCCATGCACCGCACCTCCAAGCCCGATTCCTTCGCCAGCTCGGCTGAGCTGTGTGGCCGGTCCTCGGCATGCAATCGCCTCAGCACCCTGCGGCGCGCCGGGTGGCTGATCGCCCTTGTCATGTTTGTTGTCCGTGCCCTGCGGCTCATTTTCCTCCCCTCGCGCCGCTCAAGAGACGCGGTTTGCTTCATCTCGGCACGGCAGCATACTTCGTTCTTTCCATAAGTGGGAGTGCCGTCGGACGGGCAGCGTGCTGCCCGTGCCCCGAGCCAACTACGACACCCCGCCCTCAGAGTTGGTTCGCCTGGGCGCCGCGCTGAAGGAATTGCGGGAGAAACGGGGCCTGAAGCAGATCGAGGCAGCCAGCGGCGCGAACATGACCGAGAGCCAGGTTTCAGAGATCGAGCGCGGCAAGAACAACCCCGGCTGGCTGCTTCTGATCCGCCTCTTGGTCGACGGGCTGGATGCCAATCTCGGCGACCTCGCCGCCGCCTACGAGCGGGCGGCCGAGAACAAGCAGCCTTAGCGCGAAGCCCGCGCCGAGCGTCCACCTACTTGCCCTAGAAGGTGGGCGCTCGGCGCGGTCGATGCCCTGAAAGACGATCCGTTCCCCAGGAAAGGGGGGGACCACTTTCGAGGTTCATGCCTCCGTTGTACAGAGGGCAATGCTCGATTTCGCGGATCAAAGAGGCAGCGCAGCCGGGCCAATTCGGCCAATTCAGGGGTCCACTTTCGCTGCTCGCTCCCCTGTATGGGTGAGGGCAATGCGCGAACTCGCCGATCAGATAGCTGGAACGGGGCCGACTGGCTTCGGCTCAGCTGCGCTGTCGATGACCGCGGAGCCGACGCAAGACACCCTCTCGTTGGACAACCGCAATGAAATGCAGGAAGGCCGAGAACGCAGGGAGGGAACCGAGATCAGCTCGGGGCGAATGGTCGTCGTCAAAGCTGACGACCCGGCGGCAGGAACCTGTCGGCTCTGGCCGGCAAGAGAGCCGAAGCCGTCCCTCTGTGCCTCTCTGATTCTCGACCCACGTCTGTATCTCTCTTCCCCTTCGCAGAACCTAAATCTGCGGACATTTCCGATTTGGCTCTGCGGAGCCGAAAACGATTTGCGGACATGGCCGCTAGGGGGTCGAGTCAGCGTGTATTTGCGGTCACGAAAAGGGGCCTACCGGACACCTGCCGGACGCCTTTTCGGGCCTATCGGACGCCTTTTTCGCCCTAGCGGACATGGCCTTTTCGGGGTGGCGCTCACCGCCCCTGATCCGTGTGTGGGACAGGCGCTCGTGTCCAACGACAGACAGGGCAATGGATGGCTGGCTATCGACAACAAGACGACGCGAATCCAGCTCAAGGCTTCGCAAACGCGCAAACGCACGTTTGTAGACATCTGCGCCGAGCGGAGCTATCCAGGGGCTATGGAGCACCCGCAAACCGCACTTCGCCCGTCGCTTCGCCTGTGCCTGCGCCCATCCCTTCACCTGAGACTGCGCCGCTCGGTCGAGCCGGAGGCCCACGGTCGCCGATCCCAGCGCGGTTTGCGGGCCTGGCTGCTTGCCGACATCTTTAGCAACCCCCACATCGCAACATCAGGCAAGTCCGTGGCGCCCTGGTCGTACTCTCGATCTCCTTCTTCGCGCCCCTCGCTCGCAGCGCCTTCGCTATCGCCTCCGCGCTGGCTCCACAACGCTTCGCCGGCTCGACGGCACCGATCGCACTTGGCGCGACCGCAATCGCCTCCGCGCTGGCTTCGCAGCGCTCCGGCGTCGAACGACCGCGAGCTTGGAGGCTCGCGTGAATCAGACGGCCAGTGTCGTTTTGCCCGAGGCGACGATCGAGGTCATCGCCTCGCTCGCCGAGCATCGCGTCCTCTCCACCGCTCAGGTCCACGCGATCCACCTTCCCGGCCGCCGCCTGCGCCGCACCCAGCAGCTCCTCGCCGACCTGGAGCGAGCCGGGCTGATCGGCCATGTCGTAGCACGCAGCGCTCCCCGGCGCCTGTGGTTCCTGAGCGAGCGCGGCGGCGATCTCGCCGTCGAGGTCGGTGAGCTTAAGGAGCGCCCGAAGCTGCTCGGCCCAAGAGAAGCGGCGGGACCGCTGCGCCATCACACCTTCGCCGTCAACGAGGTCGGGATCAGCTTCCTCGAAGCGGCTCGGAGGCGCGGCGATGAGTTCGGCGCGCTTGCCTGGCGCCACGAGGTCGCCCACCCCCTCAACCGCGGTCGCGGCCGCTCCCGCCGCACCCTGTTCGCCGACGCGGTGCTGACCTACCTGCTGCTCGAGGATGGATACACCACCGTCGAGCAGCGCTTCGTCGAGCTCGACCGCGCGACCCTCTCGGTCGACCGACTCGTCGCCGAGCTGGTCCGCTACGCGCAGTTCAGCCGGGCCACCACCAAACGGGCCGAGGTCCTGTGGCGCTATCGCTATCCCCGCTTCCCGCCGATCATCTGCGTCTTGGCCGGCCGCTCGCGCGAAGCGCTCATCCGCCGCCGCGACGTGGCGCTCGCGTTGCTCGCCAGCGACCCCGAACTGGAGCGCGCCTACGAGGTGGCGATCTCCTTCTGCCTGCTCGATGAACTGAAGGGCGGCGGCCCCTTCGCGCCGATCTTCCGCTCAGTTGCGGAGCCCGACCGGGAGGTCAACTGGCTCGGCGAGGGCGAGACGACAGACGATGCGGACGCGGCGCCGGCCGAGAGCGAGGCGGCGCAATGAAGCAGGGAGGCCGCGATCCATCCTCGCCGCTCTCGATCCGGGCGCAGGTCAGGGAAATCTCGGCGGCCGAATCTCGCGATCTGCGCGACCGGCAGATCGCCGCCATCGGGCGGCTGCTGCGGCGGGCGGCGCTGATCTCCAAGCCCGTCACTTCTTCGGCGGCATACGGATCGCCGGGCAAGGCCTCGCGCCGGAGAAAGCGGAGGCGATAGCGGTATGTCCATCAGCTATACTGTGCCTATGGCGAAAGCGGCGAAGGTGATGGTCTCGATCCCCGGTGAGCTGCTGGAGCGGATCGACCGTGAGGCTGACGAGCGCGGCACGACCCGCAGCGGCTTCTTGCAGGAGGCAGCTCAGCGCGAGCTGGGCTGGCCCGATCCCCTGCGGATCGACGCCGCCCTCGATCGCGGTCGCGCCGCCCTCGCCGGGGCTGGCAGCTTCGAGGCGGCCGAGCTGATCCGAGCCGAGCGGGAGGAACGCGATGCCGGTGATCGACGTCGTTAGCGACGCCAACGTCGCGCTCAAGTGGTTCCACGCCGAGGGCGAGGAGGAGGTAGAGGAGGCGCGCGCCCTGCTCGACGCGCACAAGGCCCGGACGGTCGCGCTCAGCGTGCTCGACCTGACCGCCTATGAGGTCGGCAACGCCTTGCTGCGCGGGCGCGCCGCTGCCGGCCCCGATCAGGTCGCTACCGTGCTCGAAGCGCTGGCTGAGGTCTGCCCCGCGCTTCGGCCCGATCCGAGCGATCTTCGCCGCGCGACCGAGCTGGCCGCCGAGCATGACCTGACCCTCTACGACGCCGCCTACGCTGCCGTCGCCGAGAGCCGCGAGGCAACGCTGGCGACGCTCGACACTGCACTACTGGACGCGAGCCTCGGCACTCGGCCGAGCGAGCTTGCGGCGAGGCTCAAGGACGGGGAGGAGAACGGGGGTCGGTCACGATGAGGGTCGCCTTCTACGGCCGTGTCTCCACCGACGACGTGCAGGACCCCTCGCTCTCGATCCCGCGCCAGCTCGGCAAATGCGACGAGGCCCTGGCGCCGATCGGCGAGAAGGTCAGCCTCACCTTCTGGGATGTGGAGAGCGGCCGCAAGGCGCTGGGCGAACGAGGCAACGGCAAACGCGACTGGACGGCGGAGGTCGACGTGCCGCGCCTCGGCGGCTTGCCCGAGATGCTGGCCGCCGCCAAGGCCGCTGAGATCGACGCCGTGATAGTCGAGTCGATCGACCGGCTCTCGCGAATGACTGCCGACGGCACCCGGATCGAGCGCGAGCTGGAGGAGGGTGACGTGGCGCTCTTTGCCGCCGACGAGCCGCTGAACTCAAGCGCCACGGCGATCCTCACGCGCCGGGTCAAGCAGGGTGTCGCCGAGTGGTACGTGCGCGACCTGATCGAGCGCAGCCGCGCCGGCATGGAAGAGTCGGTGCGCCAGGGTTGGCATACGGGCGGCCCCGCGCCTTACGGCTACGCGCTGGAGCCCCACCCCCACCCCAACCCGCAGAAGGCGCGCGAAGGGCGCAAGAAGCACCGGCTCGTGATCGACCCGGTGCGAGGGCCGATCGTCTTGCTCATCTTCACCTGGTACGTCGAGGACGAATTGGGGCTCGGCACGATCTGCGAGCGCCTGAACTCAGACCTCGACCGCTACCCGCCGCCGAAGCGCAACCGCAAGGACGAGAACGACCTACCGCAGACCTGGAGCAAGTCGCAGCTTCACTCGCTGCTCCGCAACCCCAAGTACACCGGCTTCAACGTCTGGGGCCGTCACGACAAACGCCGCGGCCGGCCGGTCCTGCGGCCACGCGATAAATGGGTGTGGAGCGCCACCCCCACCCACGAGGCGATCGTCGCGCGCGAGCTGTTCGATGCGGTGGAAGATTGGGCAAAGCGCAACGGCAGACCCGCTCACTCGACCGAGCCGAAGCACTACCCGCAGCGCCGCCGCGGTCGGCCAGGCCGCCTCTACGTGCTTCGCGGTCGAGTGCGTTGCGGACTGTGCGGGCGACGGATGGAGGGCAGCCATCAGAAGGGGTCCAACTGGTATCGCTGCCAGTACGCGCGCAGGCGCGGAGACGCGGCGGCCGAGCTTGCCGGCCACCCGCGCGTGCTCGGCATCAAGGAGGACGTGGTGCTCGACGCCGTGCGCGGCTTCATGTCTGAGCGGCTGTTCGGTCCCGAGCGGCTGGACCTGCTCCGCGACGAGCTGGCCGAAGCGGCAAGCGACGGCGCCTGGCAGGAGCGCGACTCGCGGCTCGCCGATCTGCACGCCGAGGAAAAGCAGATCCAGCAAGCCCTCTATCGGCAGTCGCTGCGGCTGGAGGAGCATGAGGACCCCGAGCACCTGGTGGTGAAGCTCGCAACGCAGCGGATCGAGGAGCTGAGCGGACAAGCTGAGGCGATCAAGGCGACGATCGCCGAGCTTGAAACGGCCCAGCCCGAGGCGCCGCGGCCCGAGGAAATCGAAGCGCTCTTGGCTGACATCCCCGACCTGCGCGAGGCCCTGGTACAGGCTGATGGCGAGGAGCTGATCGAGCTGCTTGACGCCTTCGACGTGGCGGTCAGCTACGACAAGCCGGGAGGCACGCTGGAGCTGAGCGCGCTGCTCGCAAATGACTTCGTTTCCAGCCCCGACGCGAAGCGACCGCCCGGTGGGCGGTCGCAGAATTCGTCCATAGCGGGGGCGGGATTCGAACCCGCGACCTTCGGGTTATGAGGTCGCTGGCGGTGATTACCTGGGGTGGCTTCTGGCTTTCTGAAGCGGCCTGAGTCGGACCGAGTTGCCCTCAGTTGCTCTCAACTTAGTACCCACTTAGTACCCCGTCGCGAATGCCGAGCGCATTTCAAGCACTGACAATCGCGGCATCGGATGTCCTAGCGTCGTGGAAGGCAATGACGATGACTCGATCCTCGGCCTCGATGTACATGTAGACAACGATCAGCCAGCCCCATGGACCGATCAGCGCTCGACAGTCCCGCCAGATCCCGGATAGCTGCTTGCCGGCCCGCGGGAACTCTTCCAATATGAGCAACGAGCGCGAAACTCGGTCACGCGTATCGGTCGGGAGCTGGCGAGTCTCGATCAACTCACGAAGCTCGTCACGCGCCTGGCGCGTGACGACGATCCCCGGCATCGACTAGAGCTCGGAGAGCGGCACCGTGTCGCCGCGCCGAGCCTGCTCAATCGACCCCTGCGCCCGCTCCCAGGCACCGGGAATCCCGTCGAGAATTTCGGTGATCCGCGAAGCGTCCGGATCGGCTTCGTCCAGCGCGCTGGAAAGGAGCGAGCGAGCCAAGGTCCCCTCCTGAACATGCGTGCGCTCCGCCAGGCTCGTCAACTTGCGCGCATAGTCCGGCTCGAGGGTGACGTTGATCCGGCGATTCCGCTCAGTCATGCCTCTAGAGTACACGCAAGGGCACATGGTGTGTGGGCTTCCACAGCTCGCCTGAACCCATGGCGCACCACAAGCGCAACTGACCAAGCACCGTCGAAGCGGCTGCCTCCTCTGCAAGCCGCACAAGCTGACAGCACCGCGAAGGCAGAACGGCGTTCGGAACCACCGCGTTTGGATCAGGCATGAGCGCGCCGCTACTGGAACCATGACCGCACATAGGACCGCGGCCCTTGCGAGTGAGGTCGTCGTCAGGTACGTCGGACAAGGGTGGACTAGGCGGGGAGATGGACGAAGAGGATGGCGAGATCGATGCACCGATCGGGATCCCCGGGCCAAGACATCTCGGCGCGAAGTTCGGTCTCCTCCCCGTCGCGCAAGGCGGAGAACTGGGGGTGCTCGGACAGCGCAGCGCGCGCTTTGGCAATCACCTCGGTTAGGTTCCTTTGCTCGACGAAGACGATCAGCGCGAGGCGGGTATCGCGCCAAGCGGTGTAACCGAAGAGCTGGTCGATGGCTTCCGCAAAGGCCTTTGGCCCACCCCAGATCTTGCACTCGCCGATGAAGAGGTTCTTGTCCTCGTAGGTAATCAGCAGATCGGTCTTACCACCCACGTTGAAGGCCTCTGCCGTGGCGCGGCCGCGATAGTGGGTGTTGAGATTGGTCAGAAAGACATCGCGGCGAGCCTCCTCATCCATCGACGGGTAGGTATCTGCCGTGCGCTCCATGTTGAGGCCAACCTCGCGGATCAGACTAAGGATGTGGTTGAAGACGTCCTGTTGAAGAGCGGGCTGCAGTTCGATCGGAGCGGCGGGCGCAAGCTCCGCCGCTGGCGAGGGCCGGCGGATGACAGCCTCGACGATGCTCTGGCGGTCGCGCTCCCCCGGCGGTCCGATCGGGACGCTCGTCTGAACGAGGCGGGCGCGGTGGGAGTCGATCCGCTCGCGCCGGCGGGCGATCGCCTGGAGGGCTTCGCGCTCGAGCTCGGTGCGTTGCTCGACGAGGTCGCTATTGGAGAGGGCCAGGTGCTTTTCGATGTCGGCCCGAAAGGTCCGGGCCTGAGCATCGATGTCTACTGGGCTGTCATGCGGATACTCGATCGTGCGAGTCAGAGCGTCGGACCCAATGCTGCCGCGAGGCGGATTGAGCGTGTAGCTAGAGGCTTTCAGGCCAAAGACAAGCGGATCGCCCTCGAAGGGAAGGTGGAGGACGATTCGGTAGCCGGGGATGTACGTAGGGGTGCTGGGGTCGGTGATAGCCCGGGTGAAATGTTCGTGAGAAACGTCGACCTGGATCTCGCGGGGCTCCTCCATCCAGATGTCGCCGAGTTGCGGGGGCGTTATCGCGAATCGGTCGACCAGCGCCTGCGCCCAGGCCTCGGCGTCGACCTGGAGAACATGCTCTTCCGGTGCCGCCTCAATCTCGCC
Source organism: uncultured Solirubrobacterales bacterium (assembly GCA_963703235.1). Lineage (GTDB taxonomy): Bacteria > Actinomycetota > Thermoleophilia > Solirubrobacterales > 70-9 > VRUE01. The sequence continues at coordinate 1,592,484 of OY969802.1, forward strand.
AAGGAGGCCATGCGCCTGCTCGGCAAGGTACTCGCGCAGTTCGCCGCGACGGTAGAAGAGAAGGTCATCTGACATCGCGGCGAAGATATCTGCCGCGACGGACCGGGGAGCATTGGTGTTCAAGCCTGCTTCGGGAATCCAGCACTAGGCGTTGAGGAGAATCCGCCCAGCCTTCGGATCCCCAACCCGAAGGTCGATACAGGCGCGAACTTAGTGCCCGCGGCCTTTGGGCCACACTAGGCCAAAAAGAAAGCCCTGCTTTGCAGGGCTTTCTCAATAGCGGGGGCAGGATTCGAACCTGCGACCTTCGGGTTATGAGCCCGACGAGCTACCTGGCTGCTCCACCCCGCGGCGGTTTGTCCATGCTAGCAACGCTTGGGGGGATGGACGGGGGCGCTCCGGCGCGAAGGGGCAGTTGCAGGCGGGGCGCTCTAGAGTGCCGGCCCCTCATGGCGCGGGACTCTCACAGGGTGGCGGTGATCGACGTCGGCAGCAACTCCAGCCGGTTGCTGGTCGCCGACGTGGCCGATGGGGAGGTTGCGAAGGTCGAGCGGCAGAGCCGGGTGACGCGGCTTGGGCGGGGCGTCGACCTCTCGGGGCAGCTCTCCGCCGAGGCGATCGAGGAGGCTTGCGAGGCGATCGGCGACTACGTCGCGATCTGCGACGAGGCGGGGGTCGAGGCGGTTGCCGCGATCGCGACCAGCGCCGTCCGCGACGCCTCGAACGGCGCCGCCTTCGTCGCCGAGCTGCGTGAGCGCTTCGCGCTCTCGGCGCGGGTGCTCGACGGTCACGAAGAGGCGCGGCTCACCTACCTCGGCGCGACCCACGAGCAGCCGCCGACAGATCCGACCTTGGTGATCGACATCGGCGGCGGCTCGACCGAGCTGATCGTCGGCAGCGGCAACGAGATCTCCTTCCAGGCGTCCCTGCAGGCCGGCGTCGTCCGCCACACCGAGCGCCATATCTCGACCGACCCGCCGACGGCGGTCGAGCTGGAGGAGCTGGCGGGGGACGCCAGGACGATCATCGAGGCGGTCAGCGACGACGAGCGGGCTGCAGCAGGCACCGGGATCGCGGTCGCCGGCACGCCCACCTCCCTCGCCGCCATCGACCTCGAGCTCGCCCCCTACGATCCCGAGCGCGTCCACGGGCACGTCCTCTCGCTGGAGACGATCCAGCGGCTGCTGTCGCAGCTCGCCTCCCTCCCGCTCGAAGAGCGAGTCCAGATCCCCGGCCTCCATGCGGACAGGGCACCGACGATCATCGCCGGCGTCGTGATCCTGGTCGAGGCGATGCGGGCCTTCGACCTCGAGCAGATCCGCGTCTCCGAGCACGACATCCTCTACGGCACCGCGATCGCGACCGCGGGGGAACGCAAGTAGAACCTGCTGTACTGGGGCAGCCCCAACCCCTGAGCCCAGGTGTACAGCCAAGTTTTCGGCCCCCTTCCAGTTGGGCAAAAGCAGGGGTCTAACCCCCAAAAGTTGGTAAAAGTGACTTACCAACTTGTAAGTAGCCCCAAAAGGCGTGCCTAGACATTGCGGATAGGCGAGCGCATAATCGAATCATCGGGAGCGAGGTGAGGACGATGTCCCCATCGAGACCCGAATACAGGGTTCGGACGATTGCCGCATCATGGCGCCTCCCGCCGTCTGAGCCCATCGAATAAGCACTGGTCCCTGAAGACGTACCCCTGCCCGTCCTGAGGGGCCATCTTGAATCGGCCGCCAGCGATGGCGGTCGATTCTCGTTTCGGGGCCCGATTGGCCGAACTGGCCAGTCAGCCAGTCGAATCTGGCTTGGTCAAGCCAGATTCGACTTACGCGGGTAGACGACCTCGGGGTCGGTGAGGACGTTGACCAAGGTCGGGCGGCCCGACTCGAAAGCCCGCTCCAGGGCCGGCCGCAGCTGCCCGGGCTCGCGCACGACGACGCCGTCGCAGCCCAGCGCCTCGACGACTTCCTCATAGGGAGTCTCCGGCCGCAGCTCCGCCGCCACCGAGTAGCCATAGAGGAATTTCATCGGGTGATGCTCAAGCGCCCAGATGCCGTTGTTGCCCATTACACCCACCACCGGCAGACCGTGACGCGCCAAAGTGTCGAACTCCATGCCCGCGAAGCCGAATGCTCCATCGCCGAGCAAAAGGCAGACCTGGCGCTCCGGATGGGCCAGCTTGGCGCCGATCGCCTGACCGGGCCCGGCGCCGAGGCAGCCGAACGGGCCCGGATCCATCCAGCAACCCGGCTCGTAGGTCTCGACGAGGCGACCGGCGTAGGAGACGAAGTCGCCGCCGTCGCCGATCACGATCGCGTCGCGCTCCAGCACTTCGCCCAGCTCCTTGTAGACGCGGACCGGGTGCAGGGGCGAACGGTCGTCGTTCAGCTCCTCCTGCTCGGCGGCTCGCTTATCCGCCTCGACCTTGCGCAGCTGCTCGAGCCAGGCGTCGCTGCGCCGAGGCCCGCCCGCGACCGACTCGGCGATCGCGGCCAAGGTGGCGGCGACGTCGCCGACCAGGTCGAGCTGCGGAGCGCGGTTGGCGGTCAGCTCGTTGGGGGCGGCGTCGAGGCGAATCAACTTCGTCTCCTCGCCGAAGCTGCCACCGAAGCCGAGGCGGAAGTCGATCGGCACGCCGACGACGAGCGCGACGTCGGCCCCCTTCAGCCCCACCCCGCGAGCGCGGCTGAAGGCCAGCTCGTGGTCGGCGGGCAGGCAGCCGCGGCCAAGGCCGTTGAGGAAGACCGGAATGCCGAGCGCCTCCGCCAGCGCCCGCAGCTCCACCTCCCCGCGGCCCCAGTAGAGGCCGCTACCGGCCATGATCGCCGGCCGCTCGGCCGCCGCAAGCAGCGCCGCAGCCTCCTCGGCGCCGGCCGCCGTCGGCGCCGCCGGCGCCGCGGCCGCTGGAACGTCCGCCTCCGCCTCGCTGAAGACGACGTCGAGCGGGTAATCGACGAAGGTCGGGCCGCCCGGGGCAGCGAGGGCCAGATCGAGCGCCGCCGCGGTCCGCGCCGGGATCAGCCCCGTCTCCTTCACCGTCTCGGCCGACTTGACGAGCGGAGCGACGAAGGGCAGGTGGTCGATCTCCTGCAACGAGCCCGCTCCCCAGCGGAGCTCCGGCGCCCGCCCGCCAAGCACGCAGAGCGGCGAGCTGTTGGCCTGGGCGCCGGCGATCGCGCTGATCCCGTTGGTGACGCCGGGACCGGCGGTCAGCGCCGCCACCCCGACCCGCCGCGTCGCCTTGGCGAAGCCCTCGGCGGCAAAGACCGCCGACTGCTCGTGCCGAACGTCGACGATCTCGATCCCCTCGGCCTTGCAGCCGTCGTAAATGGAGAACAGATGTCCCCCGGACAGCGTGAACAGATGCGAGACGCCCCTGGACTTCAGGACCTTGGCGACCAGTCTCCCCCCGTGATCCATGAGGCGCGAGACTAGCGGCAGTGCCCGGGGCGGGACTCGAACCCGCAAGCCCCCTAAGGGGCAGCGCATTTTAAGTGCGCCGCTTTTGCCAGTTTCGCCACCCGGGCACAGCGATGGTATCCACGGCGCGAAGGCGCCATTGTCAAGGCATTCGTGCATGGCTGGCGAGCGCCGGACCAAGCGGGGCAAGGACGCAGGGAGCCCGAATAGCAGCGCTATTTGGGCGACTGAGGACGCCGCACCGCGCCGGTCCGCCGCCGCCAGGCATGCACGAAGGACTTGTCGATGGGGTCTAAAGCGCCGATAAATGTTTATCCAGACCGCAACTACCTCGCCGCTATGGTGTCCCTAGATACGGAAACAACGCCTTCCCTGGAGAGTGCAGCTTGGAGGCATCAGCCCTAACCCACGCCAGTCAGCGCGGACTTCTTGCCCGGCGCTCGCCGCTGCTCAAGCTGCAGGGTGACGGCCGCCTGATCGCGCTGGCGCGGGGCGGCAACGCCGGCGCTTTCGAGACCATCGTCGACCGCTACCAGGGGCGCCTGCTCGGCTTCTGCCGCCAGATGCTCGGTTCCACCGAGGACGCCGAGGACGTCCTGCAGGAGGTCTTCGTCAACGCCTACCGGGCGATGCTGGCGGACGAGCGAGAGATCAACCTGCGGCCTTGGCTCTACCGGATTGCCCGCAACCGCTGCCTCAACCATCTGCGCAAACCGACCGCCGACGCGCAGGAGTCGATGGACATGGTGCCGGTCGTCGAGGCCGCCACCACCGCGGAGAAGGTCCACAACCGAGAGGAGTTCCGCCAGCTCCTCACCGACGTCGGCAAGCTTCCCGAGACGCAGCGCACGGCGCTGCTGCTGCGCGAGATGGACGCGATGTCCTACGAGGAAATCGCCTCGACGATGGACACCAGCGTGCCTTCGGTCAAGTCGCTGCTGGTGCGGGCGCGGATCTCCCTCGCCGAGGCAAGCCAGGCCCGCCAGCTGACCTGCGGCGAGGTGCGGCTGGAGCTGGCCGAGGCGGCCGAGGGCCTGCGCAAGGTCAGCGGCCCCGTGCGGCGCCACGTGCGCGACTGCGACGAGTGCGCCGACTTCCGCTCCCAGGTCCGCTCCAACGACAAGGCGCTGGCTGCGCTCTTCCCGGCCGGCCCACTGCTGGCGCTGAAAGCCTTCATCGCTTCCAAGCTCGGCCTCGGCGGAGCGGGCGGGGGCGCGACGACCGGCGGCGCCAGCGCCGCTGCCGGTGCGGGCGCCACGGCCACCGCTACGGGCGCAGGCGCCGGCGCGGTAGGGACTGTTAGCGCCGCACTCGGTGGCGGCAGCGCCGCCGGCGGCATCGGCGCGGTCGGGGGAGCGATCGGCAGCAAGGCCGTCGCCGGAATGGTCACCGCCGCGGCGCTCACGGCGGGTGCGGTCGGCGTCAAGGACCAGGTCGTGACGACGCCGACGGATCCGGCGCCGAAGGCCGGGGCAAGCAAACTGCCGGGGTCTCCGCAAACCGCGGTCGCGCCCCACGTCGCTGCGGTGCCCGCCCACTCGCATACGAACGAAGTCGAAGCTCCACCCACCGCAGCTCCCGAGCCCGTCCCGGCCGAGCCGGCGACCGAAGAATCGCTCGCTGCAGACGCGGCCGGCCCCTCGGCGGCACTGGTCGAGGGCGAGGAATCGGCGACCGGCCATTCCGGCGGAGTCGGTGTGACCGCCGCCAAACCATCCACCGCCACCGCCGGGGCGCCAACCGGCGCCGAGACGGTCGTCGTCACCGTCGGCACCGCGCCAGCCGCCGAAGCGCCGGCCGAAGAAGCCCCCCCGGCAGCGCCGCCCGCCGAAGAAAGCGCGCCGCCGCCAAGCGAACCGCCGCCGAGCGAAGCTCCGAGCGGCTCGTCCTCGAGCGAGTCGTCTCCCGCCGTGTCTTCCAGCGAGCCGGTGGCCGGCCCCGCCGCTTAGCGCGCTCTAACCCAGCCCGATCACTTTGAGCCGTCGCATCAGGCACTTGCCGGCGAACTCGCGCGTGTCCGCACGCGATATGCCGAACAGTTCGTAGTCGTCGTCCTCGGGCGCCCAGGGCGGCGAGAGGACCTCCTCGGCCACGGGCAGCGACTCGGTCAGGGTGCGCTGGATCGCCTCCTTGTAGCGGTCGTCCTCGCGCGCCTTCTCACGCAGGAAGACCGAGCCGAAGGCGACGTGGCGATGCTCGTCGCGGGCGACGTTCTGGAAGCCCTCGACGAAAGCGGGCAGAGTCCCTTCCCGTTCGTTGAAGTCCATGATGAAGTGCTGCCCGGTCAGGGCCAGCATCCCCTCGATCACCATGTGGTAGAGCGTCACCGCCTCGACCAGCGCCTCGGTGTCCTCGGGCTCGGCCGAAAGCCGGTCGGTGCGCGCCTTCAGCATCTCGTCGAAGAGGCGGCCGAAGTTGTCGTTGAGGTGGGTCGAGGTCTCGGTCAGCATCTGCGAGAGGTCGTCGGACTCGAGCACCCCGACCTCGCGGTAGAAGCGCTCGAAGAAGCGCACATGGCGCGCCTCGTCGGCGATCTGGGTGCAGAGGAAGATCCGCTGGTCCTCGGTCGGCGCCGCCCGCATGATCGGCCCCAGCTCCTCCGCCACCTTCTGCTCGCCGATGAAGAACGAGGAAAGCCCGTACATCCGCTGGAAGCGCTCTTCGGGACCGATCCGCTCGTGCCAGTCCTCGCGATCGCGACTGAAGTCGAGCTCTTGGGTCTGCCACTGCTGGCGCTCCCAGAGCATGTACAGCTCCTCGTAGGTGAGGAGCTTGACGTCCGCCGTGCGGTCCGCCTCCTCCATCAGCGCCGGATCGGCGGTGGCCTGGTAGTCCTCCCGCTCGGTCCTCGGCTGCGTCCCGGTCGCCTCTTTGGCCTCCATCTGCTCTCTCCTCGGCTCGACTGCGCGGTTCGGTCGAGACTAGCAGCGGCCTGGCTGGCTGGCCAGTCGCGCGCGCGGTCGCAGTTCTCCGCATGGGCGGTACGAACCGCGACCGCACCGGGGTGTCAGGGCGAGTACGTCTCGCCCGGCTTCAGCAGGACCACGTTCGAGGAGGTACTCGACTCGACCTCGGCCTTGAACGCCTCGGCGTCGGTCGCGATCGGCGGGAAGGTGTCGTAGTGCATCGGGATCGTCGTCGCGGCACCGATCAGGCCGGCGGCATAGGCGGCGTCGTGGCGATCCATCGTGTAGTGGCCGCCGATCGGCAGCAGGGCGACGTCGACCGGGTTGCGCTCGGCGATCAGCTTCATGTCGCCGAACAGGCAGGTGTCGCCGCTGTGGTAGACGGTCGCGCCGCCGATGTTGATCAGCAGCCCGGAGGGGACACCGATCGAGATCCCGTGCTCCGCGCTGAACGGAGCCTCTTCGGAGCCGGGGATCGTGTTCGTGTGCCAGGCCGGCACCAGCTTGATCCAACCCCAATCGAACTCGACCGTGCCACCGAGGTTGGGATCGCTGACGGCATCGGCGCCCTGCGAGTCCAGCCAGTTGGCAAGCTCGACGATCGCCACGCAGTGGGCCCCGGTCCGCGTCGCCACTGCGACCGCGTCGGCCATGTGATCCGCGTGCCCGTGGGTGAGAGCGATATGGGTCGGCTCGACTTCCTCCGCCGTCGCCACAGCGGCCGGGTTGTTCGGCTTCAGAAACGGGTCGACCAACAGGACGGTGTTTCCCTCGCTCAACTCGAAACAAGCGTGACCGTGGAACTTGATCTCCATCGTCAGCTCTCTCCTTTCGGTTCCTTCGGGTTTGCCATCTCCTCGCGCAGCGCCCAGCCGACCGCGACGCCGACCATCATCCCCATCCGCGCCTCCTCGGCAAGCAGCGTCCGCACCGCGGCGATCCGCTCGTCGGGGTCGGGCACGGTGGCCGCCTTCAGTGCCTCGGCCTCGTGCGACTCGCCGAACCAGCCGCCCTCGGCGAGCGCCGTGGCGAGCACGCGCTGCAGGCGCGGCGCCGCGCGGGCGACGATCGTCTCCGCCTCGGCGAAGCGCTCGGCGTCGGCCAGGCGCTCGATCGCCGCATCCAGCTCCTCGTCGCTGTAGGGCACGCGTTGCTCCTATGTCAAGCCGCCACCGCAATTTGCGGCGCCAGCGAGTCTCTCTGAGTATCGACGTTGGTCATGGATCTCTCCCCTTCGGAATCGAGCAAAAGCCTCCAGACCCGGCGGGCCAGGTGGCGCTTGAGGCAGCGCAGAGCCTCCATTCTGGACTTGCCCTCGGCCTGCTTTTTGGCGAGGAACTTGCGTGCCGGGGGGTGAACCCTGCCCTGGGTAACCGCGATGCGGTGAAGGGCGCAGTTGAGCTGGCGGTTGCCGCCGCGGTCGAGCCGGTGGCGAACGCGCTTGCCCGAGGAGGCGGGAATCGGGGCGACACCGGCCAAGCGGGCGAACTTGGCATCGGTGGCAAGGCGCTTGGCCCCGGCGGTCTCGGCGAGGAGCTTGGCTGCGGTCAGGACGCCGCAGCCCTCCAGCGCGAGCAGCTCCGGTGCCGTGCCTTTGACCAAGGCACCGATCTCTCGCTCGAGCTCCTTTGCCCGGCGGGTGCGACGGCGGATCTCGATCGCCAGCTCGCGGGCTATCGCCACCCTCGTGCTCTGCTCGGCGCGGGCGAGCCGCCGGGAGAGCCGATCGAGCCAGACGATCCGGTCAAGAGCGCCGGTTGGGACCTCCAGCTCCGGCCAGAGGTCGTGCAGGTGCCAGCGCAATCGACACTGGTCTTCAGAACGGGCTTTGACGAGATCCTCGCGGTGGCCGAGGAGGAGCTTCAGCCGCAGGGCGTCCTCATCGAGATGGGCACTCGGCAGGGTCTCTGGGCCCTCCCGCAGGGCGGCTCTGGCTACTGCCAGGGCGTCGATTGGGTCGGACTTGCCCGCGGCCCGTTCGCCACGGCGGCTTTGGCCCATCAGCTTCGGAGGGACGCGAACCACGCGCTCGCCCGAGGCGACCAGGAAGCGCTCCAAGGCGCCGGAGACGTGGCGGCAGTCCTCGATCGCCCAGATTCGTTCCTCGTCGAGCTCGCGCCCCCAGCCGAGCAGTTGGCGAAAGCCGGGCCCCCTGGCCGAGGCAGTCAGCTCGCCGGCAAACTCGCCGGTTCCCGCAAATACGGCGCCGCAGGTGTGGGTCCGCTTGTGGGTGTCCGTTCCGATCACGATCATCTGGCCTGTCCCTTCGATTGGTCGTTGCCTTCGGACGGACCTCCGGCTGACGAACCTCACTCGGGGCGGTTGCCACGCTCCTATCAAGTCAAGCCGGGGATCCTCGGGCGGCGGCGGGCGACACAACGCATGAAAGTCAGACCTCCAGGTCGACAGCCAGCCTAGGAGTCAGCTCGCCGCCTTCCCGAGAACCAACCGACCGGGTCGGACGCTGCCGCCGGCCTTGGGCCGACGATGACAGTGAGGGCAGCCTAGTCGCCTGGCGCCTATCGGTGGGCGGCACCAAAAGGTCTGAAAGCATCGACCAATATGCGCAAAACGCAAAGGGCGTAGCGCTGGGGGGCTATGATTGATCGACACCGGCGGCCTCACCCGCCGGCAGAGTTACGGTTGCGCCGAGACTCCTACTCCTTTTGGGGTCTCGGCGCTTATTACCCCGGGCGTGCCCTGCTAAACCCGGCGATTCCCCGGAATCGATACCGCAGCGGATTCGCGAGCTAGCCTTGGGCGTTGCGCTGAGTGCGGCGGGCGTTCTCGCGCTTGGCCCTGCCACACGAGTTGTTGAGGCGTGGCCGTTGATCCGCCGTCTTGCCGTTTTGGCCGTCGAGCTTGACGTCGGCGGGTGAGGGGTTCCGGCAGAGGTTCCGGCTGTTGACCAGGAGCCCCCTCTTGCCGCCTTTCATGGTGAGGACGAACTGGGCCACGGGGGCGTCGGGGACCGCCTCGAAGCTCGTGCGGATCCCCCCTCGCACCGAGTCGATGCGCCCGATCAGGTGGACCTCCACAGGACCGCGCAGGACGGCGACGAGATCCGGCAGCGGGTTGTTCGAGGAGCGCAGGTAGACCGGCCCCTCCAGTGGCTGCTCGAGCAGCGGGGTGACTGCCCTGGCGTGGCCGTAGATCGATCCCTCCGGGCACTGTTGCGCCGCGAACTGCACCCTGGTGCAGATCGTGCGGATGTGGCCCTGATCGAGGAACGCCGAGTGCGGCAACGCGACCACCGCCCGGGCGGTGTTGGCATCGCCCTGGCGAGCCGAGAACACGGCCCTGAAGCGCGGGTGGGCGCCGCGGTTGGTCTTGCCGAAGAGGCGCATCCGAAGTTTCGGCCTGTAGCCGAGGCTGGCGCAGCTCCCGGCCTGGAAGCGCGAAGAGGGACTGGCGATCCTCCCGGTCTCCGAGGTGGCCCTGCCAACGGTTTTCATCGGCGCGCAGGAGGTCGGGTTGAGAGTGAATTCGGGCCTGTCCACGTTGACGTGAACCGTCCGGTAGGAGATGGGAACGCCTTCGAGGATCTGGGGCAGCGGATCGGAGAGGACCGAGACCTGCGCGGTCACGGGGTCGACGTGGATCGCGGCTCGCGTGATCACGTCGCCAAGATCGAAGGGCCCGGCCTGGGCGGGGACCTTGACCACGAGGCTGTAGGGAGCGCCTTTGTAGGGGCCGCCCAGGTAGACCGCGGTTGGGTCCTTGCCCGGCTGTGGGATCCAGAGCGGGCTGGGACCTGGGCCGGAAGCGACCGTGGTGGACCCGATCCTGGAGGCCTCTGGGCAGGCACCGCTTGCAGCCGCCGCCCCTTCGCAAAGCGGGACTCCCGCCAGCTTAGCCAGCAGCCCGGGGGGCGTGTCCACGTCCAGCGCCGCGAGATTCTCTTCTCCACTCAGGCGGCTCAGCGCCACCACAACCGGGGAGAAGGCTCCAGCCGAAGGGTTGACGGTCCCGGCCGAGAGATTCGGCGAGAAGCCACCGGTGGCACAGCTCTGGTCGAAGGTCATCGGGGTCAGGCCCTCGACGTCCGCGGTGGCCGACCAGGGGCTGAATTTGAACTCGGTCAGATAGGTGCCGCAGGTCCTTGGCGTGGCAAGGACTCCCCTCGCCCCACCCTTGAAGTGCAGCTCGAATTGGCGCACGGGGACCTGCGGGGTCTCGAGGAAGAGCGAGGTGATCTGGCCCGTGGCGGGGTTCAGCTGGAACTCACCCGGAATCTTGACGTGGACGCCGAGTTCGTCGGCGACGAGCCAGGCACGGGCGAGTTTGCCGGGCTCAGGCGTGCGCTGGTAGACAGCTGCCTGAACCGGCCGCACCAGAGCGGGCGAATCGATTTCAGCCGAGGCGATCTTCGAGGCCTCGGGACAGTGGGCGACCACCGGCGGCGAGACTTTGTATCCGACCTGCTCTTCGCTGCAGGCCTCGAGGCCGTCGGCGGCGCCCGCGGCGACGGCGACGCCCTCAGGGAGCCTGACGACGGTGTTGCGCAGTTGCGAGGTCGCAAGGCCGTTGACGGCTTCGTTCTGGGGAATCGCCAGCACCGCGTCGGCGCCGCTCGCGGCGGCGGCTTCTCTATTGGTGGGGGTCAGAGAGAAGCTCGGCTCGAATTCGAGTTTGCCGCAGTCGGTGATCTGGCCCAGGGAAGCGGTCGCCTGGTCGAATCTGTCCGGTTCCTGGTAGCTGTCAGCTTCGAAACCGATCTCGAGCGGCCCCCCACAAGCCGTCGGGTTGGTCAAGAACGGTTCCGGAGCGCGGCCGCTGGAGCGGGGAGGCGATGCCGATTTGCTGTCGGCCGATTCCACGATCGTCAGCCGCTGCCTGTCGTGGCTCGAATCCGCGGGCACGCCCCACAGGGTCGTTTTCGCGGAGTGGAACAGAGCCAGCGAGGATATGCCGGTGGCCTTCGCCGTCACTCCGTAGTCGCTGTCGGAGCGAACCCCGACCTCTATGAACGCGGGCACCGCGGTCACGTAGAAGCCGAGCCTGGCGACGTTGTCGCTGCCCGACGTTTCCAGGTTGTAGATCGCGACGGTGAACGCGTTCTGGAAGCCGTAGAGCTGCAGTAACGCGACCCCTACCTGCGAGCTGAAAGGACATCCGGCGTCTTCGGTGATCAGAGCCGTCGCGAAGGTGACCGTGCTGCAGGTGTCGACGGCATTGAGGTTGCCGAGCAGCCCCGGGGGCAGGGTGACCACGATGTCTTTGACCGACGCGTACGGTTTCTTCAGGCCCCTTGGATCCGTTGGGCTCGCGGGATCGGTCGTCAGTTCGATGTTCGTCGTGAAGTCGGGATGGGCGCCCGCCTGGTTCGTCGACAGTTCGGCGCCGACCGACGCGATGCCGAATTTGTCGAATTCGGCGGCGTGCGCCACGGAAACCAGCCCGATCGCCTGGATCAAGGCGGTGGTCAGCAGCAGGGCGAAGCGCCTCATCGTCCGGCCCTCCGCTCGCGGTTGACCCTGCCATCGCGCCTCGGACCTCCCGCCCGGCGCTTCTTCACGCAGCGGACCCTTCCCTGGCGTTTGACGCGCCGCTGTTTCTTGGTGCAGCGTGGCTTGCGTTTGCGCACTTCGTTGCCCGGCCCCTGGAAGGATGCGCTGCCGGCGCCAGCCAGCGGGGGCGCGGCCGTGGGGGCGGGCTGGCAACTGTCTCCATCGCACGGCGGAGGCGGGGCCGGGGCGGGAGGGAACCCGCCACCTTCACGAGCGTCGTAGATCGAGACGACCGTGCTCAGGTCCTCGGGGACCAGTCGCTCGGCCGAGGTGAAGAAGACGTCCGAGCCGCTCGGCGTCATTCCGTAGAGAAAGCTCGGGAGCTGGCCGACGCCCGGCGAGATCAGGTAGGGCTGCTGTCCAACCTTCCACTCGTAGACGTCCCACGTCTCGTTGACGTCGCCCGGCGCGAGGGCGTCCTCGGTCTGGAAGAAGACCTTCTGGCCATCGTCGGTGACGCTCTGCAGGCGGACGATCGCGCTGGCCGGCTGGAGCGCCGTTCCGAAAGCCTGCAGCCGCGCGTTCCCCGTCGCCGGCACGCCGTCCGATGGGCAGGAGACGCAAGCGAGCCCTCCGCTCTCGGCCTCGTAGCGATAGATCTGAATGTGCCCGTCGCTGTCGTAACCGGTGACGTCGGCGCGGGACTCGAAAAGCAGGAACGAGCCGTCGGGAGTCGTGCGCGAAGGGTCGTTGGCCCGGCCCGTGAGCGTGTTCGGTGCGGGATGAACTGCGGCGTCGGTCCACCGGGTCAACGACATCAGGTCGATGACCGCCACGTCTTCGGGCGCGACGGTCGCGACGAAGGCGATCGTGTCGCCGGCCCTCTCCCAAACGTAGAGATTGTTCTCGCCCGCTTTCGCTTCCTGGTCTTGGCTGTTTTTTTCGCTGCCGGTGAGGGCGGCTTTGGAGATGAGGTAAGCCCTGGAGCCGTCTTCGGAGACGTTGACGAACTTGGCCCCCACCGCTATCTCGGTCGTCGCTTCGGTGCCGGTATCGAAGTCGAAGAGGCTTTCGCGATGCTCGTAGAAGAGCACGTCGCCGTCGCGCGAGAGACCGGCGAAGGCGGCTCCCCCGGCGCCGGTCGACGCGTTGGCGACCGGGGCGGCGGGACTGGGCGCGGGGCTGGTGAGGCGGTTGGCCGACACCTTCGTCACCTGGCCCCCGGCATTGGCCCCGGTCACCGCGCACTGGAACGCCGCCGCCGCGGTGAGGCTGCCGGCGGTGACCACATAGGTCGAAGCGGTCGCGCCGGGAATCGCGACGCCGTTCTGGTACCACTGGTAGGAGAAGGTCGGAGAACCGGTCCAGGTGCCGGCGTTGCAGGTCAGGGTCCGATCGGCCGGAGGGCCCGGAACGTTGAGGGCGCCGCTTTGGGCCGGCTGGGCGATGTTCGTCGGAGCGACCGGGGGCGCAGTCGCGGGGGGTGGCTGGACGACGACGGCCGGATTGGACACCTGAGTGGAGCCCGCGTTGGCGTTGAGCGCGAACATCTGGCACTGGACCGCCGTGCCGGCGTCGGCTGGGGCCGCCGTATAAGAGGAAGACACGGCGCCGGGTATCGGCGCGCCGTTTCTGAGCCACTGGAAGGCGATCGTGGCGGCGGAGGTCGTCGTCGTGCATCTGAGCGTCGTGCCGACGGCGGCGCCGTTGTCCGCGATGACGAGCTGCGTATTCGTGTTGTCGCTCCGCACGTACATCGTGCTGCCGAGCTTGAACGCGACCGCCGTGCCGTCGGCCGAGGCGCCCTGGTAGGCGGCGTTCTGACCTGCAGCGGGAGTCACCTCGCCTGGCAGCAGCGAGACCACCTGGGTCGGGCCGCCGGGACTGCGATCGTAGATCGCTTCGGTGCCGCTCGGCGGGGCGCCCGGCTCGAGCTGTTCCGTGGCGGTGAAGACGACGTGGCCGGCGCCGGCGGTGATCCAGCGGGCATTGGCTTCGGGCGCGGTGCCGAGGCTGCCACAGCCGACCAGTTCGAAGAGGCCTTCCGGTTCAGGACTGCAGGCTTCGTCGACCACGCCGCCGGGAAGGCGGAGGTAGTTGGAGCGTTTTCCCGCGACGAGCAGGCTCCCCTCCTCGCTCGGCGGGGTTCCGGTGCCGAGGGTCGAGACGAGGTGGTCGGGAGAGGTGCAGAGCCCTCCGCCGATGCCGGTTGCCTGTGCTCCGGACGCGCTTTTGGCGATCGTGCTCCACCCTTGCTGCGGATCGCGCACCGATTCGTAGAGGTCCCAGAAGCCGTTGACGTCGAGGCCGGGCAGGGATCCCCCCTTGGAGAGGGAGACGACGCTGTTGCCGTCAGCGGTCACGGGCAGGGTGTCGAAGCAGTTGTTGCCGCCCACTTCGCCGAATGCCGTCCCGGCGAGGACCACGGAGCCGGTGTCGGGAGGCGTAACCAGCTCGTAGGCGCGGCCATCGGGCAATCCGGCTCCGGGCAGGAAGGTTTCGAAGGTCCGGTCGGGCCCCTCGGTCGTGCCGCTCGCGTTGGTAGCGACGAGGCGGAAGTGGTAGAGGGTTCCCGGTTCGAGGCCGGTCGCCGTCTGCGTCACCAGGCGCCGACCGCCGCCGCTTGCTTCGGAGAGCGGCAGAGCGGTGCACGGGTTCGTCGAGCAATCCGCGAGGCCGTACTCGAAACGGTATGCGGTCGCCTCGTTCTGAGGATCGAGGTAAGCGCTGAAGGTCGCGCTGGTGTCTTTGATCGGCGAGGCCAGCGTGCCGACGATCGCCGGTTTTGCCGGCGCGGTCGTGAAGGTGGTCTCCGCCGAGGTGGCGACGCCGCCGCCCGAAGGCCGGTTCTGGACGAGGCGAACGCGGTAGAGCTGGGAGCCGGTGAGACCGGCCGCTTCCTCTTCGACCGCGATGGTCCCCGGCGCGGCGCCGGCGTCCACGTCCGCGGCGGGCACCCTCGTCCACGTTTTCCCGTCGGTGGAGTACTCGAAGTGGTAGCTGACGCCGATTTCGTTGGAGACGACGTTTCCTTTGAAGAGCGCAGTCGTGCCGGTGAATTCGGTCACCGGTTCGATCGTCGGCACATCGCCGAGGGCGAAGACGCCGCGGAGGACCCCCACCGTTTCCGTGGAGAGATAGAGGTTGCCGCCGAGAGACGCCTGGGCGGCGGCAAGACCGTTGGCGCTCGTGATCGCGAGGTCCTCGCCGTGGGCGAGGCCGGCTCCCAGGGCGTTCGCTCCCGAGCCGTCGAGCTCGGCGACCGCCACCCTGCCTTCGCTGCCGAGACGAGCGGCGGAGACAAGCAGGTGATTGGGAGTGGCCGAAGGGTCGATCGCGACGTTGAAGAGCGGCGCTCCGCTTCCGAAGAGGGAAGCAAGCGCCGCGGCGCCGAAGTTCGCCTCGGCGGGTTCGGGGGTCGAGGTGAACTTCTGAACGCGTTTGTTGCCCGTGTCCAGGGCATAGACGTTTCCTTCGGAGTCGACGGTGACATCCGTGGGCGAGGCTTCCGCGAACTGGCCGAGTTCGGAGCCCGCCAGGCCTTCTTTGCATTCGGCGGAAACCGTGCAGACCTCGAATTCCGGATTGCCGGCGTTGACCCCCCAGCCGAACGAGCGCAGGAATTCGATACCCGTCGCGGTTCCTTCGCTCAGAATCGGCCTGAAGACGTCAACCCGGCGGTAACCGGGGTTGGCGACGTAGACGTCGCCGGCGGCGTCGACCGCAAGGTTGCCGATGCCGTTGAAGAAGTCCCCGCCGCGACCGGTGGAGAAGAAGGCCAGCCCGCAACCGGTTTGCGCGGTGCAGAACTGGAGTTCGCCGCTGAAGTCACCGGTTATTTCCGAGCCGAAGGCTCCCTCGAAGGACCCTTTGGCGGTGAAGACGTCGACGCGTCCGCCGAAGCCCGCCTCGGACACGTAGATCTTCCCGCTCGCCTGATCGACGGCGATTCCCCGTGGGTTTTCGAGGCTCCCGGCGGCGCCGTCGGTGCCGCCGGCAAAGCCCGTCTGGCATTCCTCCGCCTCGTCACAGAGCTGGAATTCTTTGCTGCCGTCCTCGACCCCGAAGCCCCAGGCGCTGACAAAGGCGCCGCTGGGGTCGAAGCGCTGGATGCGCCGGTTTTTGGCATCGACGACGTAGAAGGCGCCGGCGGGGACCCCCCCGGCGCCGGTCTGGTTGACGGCGACCCCGGCGGGAGCGTTGAAGCGACCGCCGGTTTCGCCCGCTTCCACCGAGCCGATTTTGTTGATCACCTGCTTGGGAGCGGCGCTCGCGCCCGTCGGAACGGCGGCCATCGCCGCAATGAGGGCAAGGGGGACGACCAGCGCAAGGCCGCTCGGGCGCCGACGCAGCTTCGATCCCGGAGACGATGCTCCGCTGTCGCGTCTCACGTCGCTTCTCCTCCTCAAGTAGGTCCCTCTGCCTTTCCTCGTGCAGTCCAAGCCCGCGCGCTTCGCAACTACGCTTCCCGAAGAGCGACATTTGCAAACCAGACGGGCCTTGTCAAGGTACTTCTTGGTCCCTTGGACGAGCGGCCGCCACAACGTGTGGCGGCCGCTCGCTCTGCTTCTGCACAGGTCTCGCAAAAGCGCTCTTCCGCGTCCTCTACCTACTGTTGGAGGACGGAAATCGAGGTGTTTGCGCCAATCGCGGTGTAGGTCGCGTCCCAGAACGCCGACGTACCGCAGAGGGGCGTCCCACCGAACGCTGTACGTTCGAGCGACACTCCGTTCGCTGTAACGGCAGCCGGGCTCCCACCATCGACGGGGAGGGTGAAGAGGGATCGCTCGAATGTGCAGCTGATAACCCCTGCGCACACGACAGACGCACTCGGATTGCCGGTTCCTCCGCTTTGGACTGTGAGCACACCGTCATCTCCGGAGGTCCAGTGTATTTCCGCGTGGTATGGGAGATTCTCCACAGTGACGTTACAGGGAATCCCTTTGGGGGTCGTTTGACAACCGGTGAATGTCAGGTGCGTAATTGTTCCTGTAACTGTTGCGCTTGCGTTACCTGTGGTTTCGGTTTCCGCTTCCGTGAACGAGTGGCTACAGACGACGTTTTCGAGGCTGCTTGTCAGCGTCGCGTTCGTTGCTGTGCCTTCGATGATCGTCCCCGGTTCGTACATTTGTCCTGCCGGGCACGGGGACGTAGCGCTTTCACAGAGAACCGTCGCCGAAGCCGAGCTGGCTCCGATGAACGCCATCGCGGCCACGACTGCGATCGCAGCCAAGCCAAACATCTTAATGAGTCTCACTTTGGATCTCCTTTTCCGGCGGCGTCGCCGCCGTCGAGTTACGGTTCGCGCCGACGTACTTCAGGGACCACGGCGCTGTTGCACCCAAGGCGAGACAGGGGCAGCGCCAAGCCGGCGCCATCCTCCAAGGGGTACCCGGAAGGGCCTTTGTGCTGGGCACAGACTGGGTACTCCTTTGCAAATCCCGGGGTCCCCTGCCCGGGGAACCCGTCTCACCCGCCCGGCTCTCACATGCCGAGCACGCGCTTTCATAACATACATCGACGTAGTAGTCAAGTATTTTTTAATTTGTTGAGCCTGCGATAGCAAGAGCGCGCGGCCCAGGCTGATGACAACAACTCCTCGGCGAGACGACGAGGTGCCGGCTATTCGGACGGGCGCACAGCCGAGGCGGCGATCCCGGCCACGCCGCCGACCAGGGCACCGGCGAGGCCGGCGAAGACGTCGGCCGTCGACTCGAAGATCGGCAGCGCCAGGAGGACGGCGGCAGCGACCGCGACGCCGACGGTGTCGTAGTCCTGGTCGATCACGCCGCGGGCTTCGGAGCGCCGCAGCGCGAACCAGGCGGCGAGGGCGCCCAGCGCCATGCCGTTGCCGCCGCCGATCGCGACGACGTCCCCCTGGGCATTGGCGACGCCGCTCGCGGCCAGCATCCCGAGCGAGCCGCAAGCCAGCAGCAGGGTCGCGGTGGGAACGGTGCCGAGCCGGCGCTCCAGCCCGACCGAGAAGATCGCCAGGCCGATCGCGACCACGAACAGGTAGCCGACGTCGAGGTAGGCGAAGGGGGCGCTCAGCAGTCGCCACCACTCGTCCTCGAAGGGCACGACGATGCCGCCGAAGGTGGAAAGCGGGTCGCCGCTCGCCTTCTGCACGAGCAGGAGCACGACCGAGGCGAGGATCGCCGCCAGCGTTGCGTAGGGACGGCCGGCGTGCGGGCTGCGCTCGCTGCGCCGGCGCAGTTTGAGCCGTCGCAGCCGGCTGCCGGCGCCGCGCCGCGGCTTCGCCTCGAGCCCGTCCCCGCGCCGCTCCAGCTTCGGCGCCCGCTTGCGCAGCCGGGCGCCGCAGTAGGGGCACTCGGTGACGTAGGGACTGACCTCGGAGCCGCAGTTCTTGCAGATGACGCTGAGCTCAGTCTCGCTCATGGTCGTTCGAGGATAAACCCCCGGCGCACGGCCGCTCGGAGGCCGCCGCCGATGGCATACTGGGAAGACACCCCGTCTTCGAGGAGGAACCAGCGTGGAGTTGAAGAGCCTGACCGAGCAGAAATCGCTGCTGGCCGAGTTGGCCCCCGGCAAACGCACCCGCCTGCGGCGGCTGCTGTTCGAGTTCGGCCCCGGACACGGCGCCCTGATGCTTCTGCCGATCGACCAAGGGATCGAGCACGGCCCGCGCGACTTCTTCCCCAACCCGGCCTCGAAGGACCCCGACTACCAGTTCCGGCTCGCGGTCGAGGGTGGCTACTCGGCCCTCGCCTGCCAGATCGGGATGGCGAGCAAGTACTACCCCGACTACGCCGGCCAGGTGCCGCTGATCCTCAAGGTCAACGGCAAGACCGACATCCCCTCCTCGGCCAAGGCCTTCTCCAGCTGCAACGCCAGCGTCGAGGACGCGGTCCGACTCGGCGCCGACGCGGTCGGCTACACGCTCTACGTCGGCTCGCCGCGCCAGGACGAGGACCTCGCCCAGCTGCGCGGCGTGCGCGAAGACTGCGATCGCTACGGGATGCCGCTGGTCGTCTGGTCCTACCCGCGCGGCGAAGCCGTCGAAGGCAAGGGCGGGCCCAACTCCTTCTACGCGATCGATTACGCGGCGCGGCTGGCGATGGAGATGGGCGCCGACGTGGTCAAGCTCAACATGCCGAAGATCGACCCGGGCAAGGACAAGGACGCCCAAGCCCCCTACAACGAGCTGGAAGTCGACCAGGCAGAGGCGATCCGCCACTGCGTCGAGTCCGCCGGACGGGCGCTGGTCGTCCTCTCGGGCGGCTCCAAGGTCGACGACGAGACCGTCCTCACCAACACCCGCGACATCATGCAGGCGGGCGGCAGCGGCGTCATCTTCGGCCGCAACGTCTGGCAGCGCGAGTGGAACGAGGCGCTGGAGATCATTTCTCAGATCAAAGAGACGTTGCTCGCCAACGTTCGCCGCATCCCGTAGGGGGCGAGTTCGCGCGTTCCAGGCCTTGAAGGGGCATGGAGCGGCACTGGATAGGCAGCGCGGCGCTGCTGGTCGTGGTCGCGCTGCTGATCGTGCGGCCGTGGGAAGGCGATCCGGATCCCGGTCCTGCATCCGCCATGGCCGTGGTGACGCGGGTCGTCGACGGGGACACGATCGAGGTGCGGATCGGCGATCGGGCCGAGGACGTGCGGCTGATCGGGGTCGACACGCCGGAGACGGTGAAGCCGGGGGCGCCGGTGGAGTGCTTCGGGCCGCGAGCTTCGCGCTTCAGCAAGCGGCTGCTGGAGGGACGACGGGTGCGGCTGGTCTTCGGCGTCGAGCGTCGTGACGCCTACGGCCGCCTGCTCGCCTACGTCCATCTGGGGCCGCCCCCGCAGGGGCGCTTCGTCAACGCGATCCTCGCCCGGCGGGGTCTGGCCCGCTCGCTGACGATCCCGCCCAACGACCGCTTCGCGCCGCTGCTGCGACGACTCGAGCTCGACGCCGCCCGGGCCGGTCGCGGCCTCTGGGCCGCCTGCGCGCCATAGTCCCGATTCGTGTGATTTGGCACATTCTCCGCCTGCAACCGCTCGTGCGCCTTTGCTACGGTGCGCCGCGGCCCTGGGCCACCTTCCTCTTATGAGAATGCGACAGAGCATTTCCCAGTTCGAGGTCGCCTTCGAGCAGGAGACGACCTTGGAGCGCCGTCGGCGCGAGCAGCTGCGCCGCCGCGCCGCGAACCGCTCGCGGGAGCGACGCATGACCCGCAACGAGCAGCACGGCAAGGTGCGGTTCAGCGTTCTCGCCGTCTGCCTGACCGCGACCGTGGTGGTCGTGGTGGTGGCGATGTTCGAGGCGCTCTCGTTTCTGATGGCTTAGACACGGGCGACGCCGCGACCAGTGCCCTCGTTGAATAGACTCGCGCGCCGATGGCACGACGCTCGCTGAAGCCACAGCTCAACCAGATCCGCGCCTGGGTCCGCCAGGGCCGCACCGACGCCTGGATTGCCCACCAGCTCGAGATCTCCGCCTCGGAGCTGCGCGAGTTCCGCAAGCAATACGACCTGACGGCCGACGAGGAGGATGGCGGCGCGCAGGACATCGACCTCCGCGACGAGATCGAGGCCGAGGTCGAGGCGGCGACGGTCGAAGAGGCCGCTGCCGAAGAGGAGAAGACCGACGACGAGAAGGCCGACGAGAAGGACGAGGACGGCGAAGGCGAGGACGAGGAAGGCGAGGAGGGCGAGCGCCCCCGTCGCCGCCGTCGCCGCGGCCGTCGCGGCGGAAGGGGCCGTCGCAAAGACCTCGAGGCGACCTTCGACCACGGCGAGGAGGACGGCTACGGCCTCTGGCTCGACCCCGCCGTCAAGGACAACCCGACCTACACCGAGCACTGGGCCGGCAAGCGCGAGGTCACGGTCAGCATCGAGGCGGACCGGATCGTGATCCGCCGCGCCGGGGGCGCCGACGACGGCGACTCCGACCCCGGGTCCGACGAGTAGCTTGACCGTCTGACCAAGTCTCGCGCTTCGCGCTCGCACGGGCCTTCGGCCCTGGAGCGTGGCGTGCTCTGCACGCGAGCGACCGAGGACGCCGCTATGCGCCGGTCAGACGGTCAGGGGCCGGCCGCCGGCGAAGTCGGTGGCGCCGCGCAGGTAGATCCAGAAGGCGGCGTCGGCCAGCGACTGCAGGTCGCTGGCAAGACCCGGAGCCGCGTCGAGGGCGACCTGCAGGCACCAGTCGGTGCCGCGCCCATACAGCTCCGCCAGCTCGGCGGCGTGGAAGGTGGGGCCGATGCGGCGGCGCAGCTCGTCCTGGACGGCGCCGACCACATGATCGGCGCGGCGCCGCTCACGGCTGTCGTCAATCGCCTGAAGGGCGCGCCAGCCCTCCTCCCACTGGAAGAGTGCGTTCTCGAGCGGATAGCCCACCCGACGAGGTTACCCATCCGCCGGCGGGCCTAAAACGGCAGTCGGAGTCGCGTTTAAGGCCCATCGGCGGTCAGCCGGCGGGCTGCTGTGGGGTCTGGCGCAGGGGAGCGTTGGCGGGGCCACAGCCGTCCGGATCGAGGCGCCCGCCGACTCGCCAGACCGTGACGGAGCCGCTGCGGTCGATCGGAGCCACCGCGGGCTCGCTGCGAAGCCAGGCCGCCTCCGGCGAGCGGATCGGGTCCTCCGGGTGGATGAAGTTGAGGAAGGGCGCCGTCACCAGATAGTCGAGCCCGGAGTCGTTGACGGCGGCGCGGAACTCGCCGCAAGCCGGGATCGCGTTGAAGGCGCCGTGGGGACCCTTCGCGCCCAGGTAGCGGACCTGGTTGGAGAGGTCGGTGCCGTAGAAGCCGTACTGGAGGAAGCCGGCAGTCGTCCCGGCCAGGCCGATCCGCGCGTCCCCCACGCCGCGCGCCCACCGGTAGGCGGAGTCGAGGCCCATGCCCGGGATCGCCCGTTCCGGATCGTCGTTGCGAAAGCGATCGTCGAGATAGTCGCGCTGAACGGGGTAGCCGATCGCGGCGACGGCAAGCGCCAGCAGGGCGAAGCTGGCAGCGACCGCGCGGCGCGGCGCACCGTGGCGTCGAACCAGCAGCAAACCCGCCGGCACGAGCACCGCAAGCAGAGCGATAAGGAGGCCGACGAGGCGATCCGGGTCGCGCAGCACCGCATCGAGTCTGTCCGTAAGCACCAGCACCAGGACGAATAGGCACAGGGCGATCCACCCGCGGGTGGACGAAGCGCTTCTTCGCAATACGAGCGGGAGCAGGGCGAGACCGGCCAGCAGGGCCGGGACCGCGTAGCGGATGTTGATCTCGAAGCCGGTCGGGGCGCCCTCGGCGCCGGCGGCGCTGAGGGGGGTGAAGAGGTAGGCGACCATCCCGAACAGAGCGACGCCCCCCATCCAGCGGACGATCCGGTCGCGACCCCGGAACAGCGCCAGCAGGGCGCCGGCAACCGCCGAGGCGATTACGAGCGGCCAGAGGGCGCCGAAGGCGTCGTGGAGGCCGGGTCCGAAGTACGCACTCCAGACGCCGGTGTCGGTCGCGTAGTGGGCGATGCTGAAGTCCGGCCGGCCGCTCTGCAGCCGCTCCGGATGGGGCAGCGAGATCGGCCCCAGGCTCTCCAGCTGCGGCAGCGGGTTGCCGACGACGACGAGGTTGCGCAGGTACCAGAACCCGCCGCCCGCGAATGCGGCAAAGCCCCACCACGCAGCCGCCGCCCAGCGCCTCCCAGCCGGCGCCAACGCGATCACAGCTACGGTCAGCGCCGCAGCCATCGCCAGCGCCGTCGACTTGGTGCCGACGGCGAGCCCCGTCGCGAGCCCAGCCACGGCTAACGGAAGTATCTCGGACGCGGGTCCTGTCGTGGGGGAGGGGTCCTGGCCGGGCGCTGGGTTTTTCGCCTCGCGCGTCGCGTCTCTCGCCGAGGATTCGGTGCGAAAAACAGGACGCCGCGCCCGGCCAGGACCCCTCCCCCACGCCACCCCTGTCAGATACGCATTCCGGCTGACGAGGATTGCGATCGCCGCCAGCAGCAGTGCCGCCGCCATCACGTCGTTCTTAGCTGCCCCGGGCTCTCGCACCACCAGCGTGTGACTGGACAGCACGATCGCCGCGGCCACCACGCACAACGGCCCCTGCCCATAGGGCCGCCCGATACACCAAGCTGCAAGAAAGGCGATCGCCAGCCAACCGAAGTTAAGGAAGAGGCTGAGCGTGTCTCGCTCAGTCAGCAGGATCCCGACGCTGTGGAGCAGCTCGGAATTCTGCGGGTAGAACCAGTTCGTGAAGACGGTCTCGGTGTAGTGGATCCCCGTCACCGAGTGACTCTTCGCCATCTCCACCGCAAAAGGCATGTGGTACCAGAGCGAATCGAAGTTGAAGATGCCTCGGCCGAGCGCATCAGCCGCAGTGAGCCCCCAGTGTGCAAACACGAGCGCAACGACCCCGATCGCGATTGCGGTCGTCCCTGAGAGGGAGGCAGGGGTAGGCCGGTCGGGCGCGGCGTCCTGTTTTTCGCCAGGACCACTCGGCGAGAGACTCAACGCGCGAGGCGAAAAACCCAGCGCCCGACCGGCCTGCCCCTGCCTCCCTCCCGGCCCGAGCACCAGAGCGACCGCAACCGCCAGCGCCACGGACCCGCCAACGAGAGCCCCGGCATAGAAAAGTCCCACGACCCCAAGCAGCTCGCTCAACCAGATCAGCAGCGCTACTCCCGTAATCGCCTCGACGAGATGAGCTGGAGCGCCCTCCCAGTCCGGCATGAACCGCTGGCGCAGCCGTATCGCCGAGAACCCCAGCGATACGACCAGCAGCGCCAGTAGTACGACGCAGAGAACGTAGGAGCCGGCGCTAACCACCGGAACCCCCGGTGAAGCCGATCAGCCGCCCAGGCCGCGGACGACGATCGGCGTCTCGCCTTCGGCGACCAGCCCCTGCGCCCTCGCCTTGCGGTTGACGACGATCGGGTCGTCGGCCGTCTGGATCCGGTGGTGGAGGCGCTTGTTCTCGCGCAGCACCTCCTGGAATTCGGCTTTTGCCGCGGTCGTCGCCGTGTAGGTCCTGAACAGGTCGATCGCCGGGTTCAGGTAGGAGTAGAGGACGGTGGCGAGGACAAAGGTGAGGGCTATGCGGCCGACCCGGTCCCAGCGGATGCGGCTGCCGCCGCGCCGCGCCGCCGGCTTGCGCCGCGCGGCTGGACGGCGCCTTGGCCTCGATGCGGTCGTGGCCCGGCTCCGGGCGGGCGCTGCCATGCCCGCTCCTTTGCGGTCGGGCGCCGCATTCCTTCACCGTCTCGACGCTTGAAGGAAGGCTCCCAGGCCAGCGAACTCAGCCGCATCCCCAAGCTCCTCCTCGATCCGCAGCAGCCGGTTGTACTTGGCGACGCGATCCGAGCGGGAGGGGGCGCCCGTCTTGATCTGGCCGGCCCGGGTCGCCACCGCCAGGTCGGCGATCGTCGTGTCCTCGGTCTCGCCCGAGCGATGCGAGATGACCGCCGTGTAGCCGGCCTCGCGGGCGATCCGGATCGCCTCCAGCGTCTCGGTCAGAGTGCCTATCTGGTTGACCTTGACCAGGATCGAGTTGCCGACGCCGAGCTCGATCCCGCGCTGCAGCCGCTCCGGGTTGGTGACGAAGAGGTCGTCGCCGACCAGCTGCACGCGCTCGCCGATCCTCTCGGTCAGCAGCTTCCAGCCGTCCCAGTCCTCCTCGTCCATGCCGTCCTCGATCGAGACGATCGGGTAACGGGAGCAGGCGTCCTGCCAGTAGCCGGCCATCTCCTCGCTGGTCAGCGAGCGGCCCTCGTGCTCGAGCACGTATGCGCCGCCCTCGTAGACCTCGCTGGTCGCCGGGTCGAGGGCGATGAAGACGTCGGAGCCCGGCTCGTAGCCGGCCGCCTCGACGCCCGCCAGGACGGCTTGCAGGGCCGCCTCGTTGGAGTCGAGGTCGGGCGCGAAGCCGCCCTCGTCGCCAACGGCCGTCGAGAGGCCCTGGGAGGCGAGGCTCTTCTTCAGCGCGTGGAAGACCTCCGTCCCGACCCGCAGGCACTCCGAGAAGCTCCCTGCCCCGGCCGGGACGACCATGAACTCCTGGAAGTCGACCGAGTTGTCGGCGTGGGCGCCGCCGTTGAGGACGTTCATCATCGGCGCCGGCAGCAGGGTCGGCTCGCCGCCGCCGTAGAGCTCGGCCAGGTAGCGGTAGAGCGGCTGGCCGGAGTCGGCCGCAGCGGCCTTGGCCACGGCCAGGGAGACGCCGAGGATCGCGTTGGCGCCCAGGCGCCCCTTGCTGGGCGTGCCGTCCAGCTCGATCATCGTCTCGTCGAGCGCCCGCTGGTCGGCAGCGCGGGCGCCGACCAGAGCCTTGGCGATCTCGTCGTTGACGTTGGCCACGGCCCGCGAGACGCCCTTGCCCGCCCAGGCCTCGCCGCCGTCGCGCAGCTCAACCGCCTCGAACTCGCCGGTCGAGGCGCCGGATGGGACCGCCGCCAGGCCTCGCGCTCCCGACTCGAGCACGACCTCGACCTCGACCGTGGGGTTGCCGCGCGAGTCGAGAACCTGGCGCGCGTGGATCGAGGCGATGGCACTCACGGGCGCGCCAGTCTATAGCGGCGATCGGGCCTTGGGTCGCGCTATTCGGAAGGCGGCGGGACGGCGCCGGGCGGCAGCCCGGTCGTCCCTTCTTCGCCCGCCGGTTTCGGCTCGCCGGCAGGCACCGGACGCTGCGCCAGCGGGTTGCCCTGCGGCGCCAGCGGCGTCACCGATCCCGGCAGCGCCGGGATCGCCTGGAAGACCGGCGCCGGGCACGCTTCGGGGCGCCCGCCCTCGGGATCCTCTTCGTAGCAGGCGGGCGGTGCGCCGGCGGGGCGGCCGTCGCTCTCGAAGTTGGCGCAGAGTTCGATCAAGTAATCCTCGGCGCAGAAGGTGCGCGAGCTCCACCTGCTCTGGAACGAGCTGACGAAGGCGTTGAAGTCTTCCTGTTCGAGCTGCTGGCCGAGCTGGCTCTTGATTTGCCCTTCGACGCTGTCGAGGCTTTCGACCGTTTCGTCCTCCGAGCTCTGGACTTCGAAGACGTAGAAGCCGCGCTGGGCATCCATCGGCCCTTCGAGCTGGCCTTCGACCGCCTCGAAGATCGCCGCTCCGACGGGTTCTTCGAGCGCACCTTCGACGATGCCTTTCTGCAGGCCGCCTTTTTCTTTGGTCGCCGTATCTTCGGAGAATTCTTTGGCGACCCGGGTCCAGTCTTTGGCGGTGTTGCCGCTTTCCAGCGCCGCCAGGGCTTTCTCGGCCTTCTCCTCTTCTTTGTTGAGGATCAGGCGGACGTCGCGGCTGGGGGGTTTCGTGAACTGGGTCGGCTTTGCCGCCTCGTAATAGTTTTCGACTTCGCGCTGGCTCGGCGTCGGCGGTTCTTCTTTGAGTTGATCCTGGATCTCTTTGCTGAGGAGTTCCAGCTTCACCCGGTTGTCGATGTCCTCGGGGGTGAATTTCGCCTGTTTGATGAATTCCTGGAATTCGGCCTCGGTCTGGAAGTTTTCTTTCTTGACTTTGCTGAGCTGTTTGGCCACTTCCCGGTCGCTTGCGGCGATACCCATTTCATCGGCCTGGCTTTCGAGCCAGGCCGATTCGAGCAGCTGGGTCAGCGCCGCTTCCTTCAGTTCGTCGTATTTGGCACTGCCGGGTTTGGGGATTTTTTTCTGGCCTTCCGCCGTGGCCGCCAGCTCGAGCGCGTGGTCGAAGTCCGCTTTGCCGATCTCGCCGCTGTCAGCGGGCGCGTCCTCGACGATCGCGACGTCGCCGGAGGGAATGCTCGGATCGCCGAGCCCCTCGGAGATCGCGACGGCGGCGAAGAGGACGAGGAAGGCAGCCCCGAAGACAAGCAGGCCAAGCCGGCGCGCAGCTGCGGGCCCGGAGGGCCGCTGGGACGCTTTGCTCGTCCCCCTGCCTGGTTTTCTCCCACCCTGACGACTCACGGGGCCGGGAGCATAGCTTTTCCGACTGAATTCGAGCTCAGCGATTCGCGCAGCGCCTCCGCCATCGACAGCACCGCGGCGAGCCGCGCCGCCGGGTCGTCGGGCACGCGGACCGAGGCGGTCTTCTCGCGCCACTCGTAGAGCGCCCCCTCGACTCGCTCGCGCAGCGCCGTCGCCCCTTCGGAATCGAGCTCGACGCCGAGCACGCTGAGGCGGCCGCCGCGCAGCTCGACGCTCTCGGCGCCCGCCAGCCGCAGCTCGATCCGCGCCCGCTGCAGCGCCAGCAGGTTCTCCGCCGCCGCCGGCGGCGGGCCGAAGCGGTCGCTCAGCTCGTCGCGGATCGCGCGCAGGTCGCCCGGCGCGCGGGCGGCGACGATGCGGCGGTGGACGTCGATCTTGGCCGCCTCGAAGGGGATGAAGGAAGCTGGCAGGTAGGCGTCGACCGGAACGTCGAAGCGCAGCGGCTCAGGCGCCTCCTCGGCGCCGTCGTCGCCGGCGGCGCTGGCCTCGGCCACCGCCTCGTCGATCATCTGGCAGTAGAGCTCGAAGCCGACCGCGGCGACGTGGCCCGACTGCTCCTCGCCGAGCAGGTCGCCGGCGCCGCGGATGTCGAGGTCGCGCATCGCGATCTTGAAGCCGGAGCCGAGCTCGGTGTGGTCGGCGAGAGTCGAGAGGCGCGCCGCCGCCTCCTCGGTCAGCGCCTCCGCCGAGGGGTAGAGCAGGTAGGCGAAGGCGCGCTCGCGCGAGCGCCCGACCCGGCCGCGGATCTGGTAGGCCTGCGCCAGCCCGAGCCGGTCGGCGCGCTCGACGATCAGCGTGTTCGCGGTCGGGATGTCGAGGCCGGACTCGATGATCGTCGTCGTCGCCAGACAGTCGGCCTCGCCGCGCAGGAAGGTGAGCATGGTCTTCTCCAGCTCGGCCTCTTCCATCTGGCCGTGCGCTTCGACCACCCGCGCCTTCGGCACCAGGCCGCGCAGCCGCTCGGCCACCTCGGGCAGGCTCTCGATCCGGTTGTGGAGGAAGAAGGCCTGGCCGCCGCGCTCCAGCTCGCGCTCGATCGCCCGCTGCACCAGGTCCTCGTCGTAGGGGCCGACGTAGGTGCGGACCGGGCGCCGGCCCTCGGGCGGGGTCTCGATCGTCGAGATGTCGCGCAGGCCGGCCAGGCTCATCTGCAGGGTGCGGGGGATCGGCGTCGCCGAGAGCGCCAGCACGTCGACCCTCAGCTTCAGCTGCCGCAGCAGCTCCTTCTGCTTGACCCCGAAGCGCTGCTCCTCGTCGACGATCATCAGGCCGATGTCCTTGGCGCGGACGTCGCGCGAGAGCAGCCGGTGGGTGCCGATCAGGATGTCGACCTCGCCCGCTTCGAAGCGCTTCAACACCTCCTTCGTCTCCGCCGGCTTGCGCAGGCGCGAGACCCAGTCGAGCGTGAAGGGGAGGTCGGCGAGGCGCTCGCGGAAGGTGCCGAAGTGCTGCTGGGCGAGGATCGTGGTCGGCGCCAGCATCATCGTCTGCTTGCCGTCGGAGGCCGCCTTGACCGCGGCGCGCAGCGCCACCTCGGTCTTGCCGAAGCCGACGTCGCCGCAGACCAGGCGGTCCATCGGCTGCTCGGACTCCATGTCCCCCTTGACCGCCTCGATCGCCTCGACCTGGTCGGCGGTCTCGCGGTAGGGGAAGGCCGCCTCCATCGCCAGCTGCCACTCGCCGTCGGGCGGGAAGGCGTGGCCCTTGCGGGTGCGGCGCTCGGCGTAGAGGTTGAGCAGCTCGCCGGCCAGGGCGCCGGCGGCGCGGCGCGCCCGCGCCTTCATGTTCTGCCAGCGTTTGCCGCCGAGCGCGGAGAGGGTCGGCTCGGCGCCGGCGCCGGCGTAGCGGCTCAGCTTGGCGAGCTGGTCGGTGGGGACGTAGACCCGGTCCTCGCCCTTGTATTCGAGGTAGAGGTAGTCGCGGGTGACGCCGCCGACCTCGCGCGTCTCGAAGCCGGCGAAGCGGGCGACGCCGTGATCCTCGTGGACGACGTAGTCGCCGACCCGCAGGTCGCTGAAGGCGAGCCGGCCGCGGCCGGCGCCCGGGGCGCGCTCGGCGCCGCGCCGGCGGCGGTGGACGAGGCGGCGGAAGGGGTAGACGGCGAGCTTCAGCTCGGGGCTGACGAAGCCCTCGCGCAGGCGCGCCTCGGCGAAGGTCAGCGCCGGCTCGGGCGAGAGCAGACCGCCGTCGAGCAGCGCCGCGTCGAGGCGGTCGAGTCCGTAACGGGAGCGTTCGGCCTCGCCCTGGCTGTCGAAGGCGACAACGGTGCGGTAGCCGGAGCGGACCAGTTTCTCGAGCTCGCCTTCGGCCTCCTTGATGCTGCGCGCCGGGGACTCGGCGCGGGCAGCACGAAAGGCCTCCTCGTCCTCCTCGCCGCTGGCGCTGACGGCGAGGGCGGCGCGTTCGGCGAGCGGGGCGGCGACGTCGACGTAGAGGTGCTTGGCGTCGTCGGCGTGCATCGCCGCCGTCGCGTCCTCCCAGTGGTCGCGCAGCGCCGGCTCGATCTCGTCGGCGGCGGCGAGGATCGTCACGGTCGACTCGGGGACGAGGTCGAGCGGCGCCCCGAAGCGCCCCAGCGGCAGCGCCTCGGCCGCGCTCGGCGCCTCCTCCCCCCTCTCCGCCGCCTCCATCGCCGCCAGCTCGGCCATTTCCCGGTGCTCGAGGTCGAGCTCGGCGGCAGGCGCCAGCTCGACCCGCTCGGCCTCCTCCAACGAGCGCTGGGTGAAGGTCGAGAACCAGCGCATCGACTCGACCTCGTCGCCGAACAGCTCGATCCGCACCGCCCGCTCCTCGGTCGCCGGGAAGGCGTCGAGGATGCCGCCGCGGATCGCAAACTGGCCGCGCTCCTCGACCTGCTCGACCCGCTCGTAGCCGGCGGCGACGAGGTCGCGGGCGACCCGGTCCAGCTCGATCTCCTCGCCGCGCGCGATCGCGAAGCCGGTGGGTCGCAGGGAGGCGTCGGGCACCGCCTCGGCCAAGGCCGTCGCGCTGGCGACGACGATCGCTTCGCCGCCGTCGCGGAGAGCGTCGAGGGCGTCGATCCGCAAGCCGACGAGGTGCGGGGGCGGCGTCACGTGGGAGGCGTAGCCGGTGCCCCGTGACGGGTAGAAGCGGACGCGACGGGGAGCGAGGTAGGCCCGCAGGTCGACGGCGAGGTCGCGGGCAGAGCGGTCGTCGGCGCTGACCAGCAGGGCGGGGCGGCCGGCGAGGGCGCGGTCGTCCTCGAGCAGCGTCGCCAGCAGCAGCGGCCGCAGCGTCGCCGAGGCGCGCACGGTGGCGGTCTCGCCGCCAGCCGCCGCGTCGTGCACGCGGCCCGCGAGCGCGTGCAGGCGCTCGTTCTCGGCGGCTATCTCTATCAGTGGGCGCAGGGACATCGGGCGGGACTCGCCATAATCGCACCGGCTTGAAGCTGAGGAGGACAGCGGAGGGAACGATCGCCGAGGACCGGCAGCGCGGGCGCTGGATCGGCCTGCCGCCCGAGTACGACATGCTCGACCTGCTGAGCGGCGGCGCCGAGGCGCGAATGGACGTCCAGCGCCTGATCGAAAGCGGCGACGCGCCCGTCGCCGACCCGGCTGCGGCCGGCCTTCCCTTCGAGGCGCGCTCGCTGCGCGCCTTCAGCCTCTGGGAGTCGCACTACGAGGGCTCGGCGCGGATGCTGGTCAAGCGCTTCTTCCCGCAGCCGGTGCAGCGGGTCGCGGCCGCCTACGAGCGGGTCACGCGCCGCACCTTCCCGCCCTTCAAGCCGAACGAGCGCTTCTACGAGGTGCCTGCCTTCTACGTCGGCAACCACGCCGCGATGCTGGCCGACGGCGAGGAGATGCCCTGGCCCTCGCACACCCGCTACCTCGACTTCGAGCTGGAGCTGGCCTTCGTCCTCGCCCGGCCGCTCGCCGACCCGACGCCGGCCGAGGCGCGCGAGGCGATCGGCGGCTGGCTCGTGCTCAACGACTGGAGCGCCCGCGAGGTGCAGGCCGAGGAGGCCCGCCACGGCACGTTCGGACCGGCGGTGAAGTCGAAGACCTTCGCCAACTCGCTCGGCCCCGATGTGCTCAGCGCCGACGAGCTGCCGGACTGGCGGACGGCGAGCGGGCGGGTGCGGGTCGACGGCGAGGTCTGGTGCGAAGGGAGTACCGCCGACCCCGCCCACGACGTCGGCGAGATGCTCGCCTACGCCGCAGCCGGCGAGCGCCTGGAGCCCGGCGACGTGATCTCGACCGGGACGATGCCCGGCTGCTGCGGACTCGAGCTCGACCGCTGGATCCAGCCGAGGCAGACGGTCGAGCTGGAGATCGACGGAATCGGGACGGTCGCCAACCGGATCGGAGCACGCCCGTGAGGAAGCTGCTCGCCGCCGGCTCGACCCTCGGCCTGCTCGCCCACAACGCCTTCGAGACCCGCGCCGGCGTCGGGCTCGTCTTCGAGCCCTTCATCGGCCGCCGCGGCGCCCTGGCGATGTGGGGCGTCTACTTCCCGCTGATGCTCGGCGCCGCTTTGCGCGACGGCGAGCGAGCCCGGCAGCTCACCGCCTTCGGCGCCGGGATCGGCGTCGCCGGCGTCGCCGTCCACTTCAAAGCCTGGCCCTGGTCGCTGCACAACGGCCTACCGATGCTCGACGAAGCCGAGGGGCTCAGCGAGGACCAGCTACCCGCCTACAACGCCGTGCTCTGGTTCTGGCTCCTCTGCAGCGCCCTCAGCCTGCCGGCCGCCAACCGGCCCGGCGCGCGCCGCTTCGCCGTCGCCGGCCTGCTCAACTTCCCGATCCTGCTCGCCTCGGCCCGCCACCACTTCAGCTGGGCGCGCGAGCAGGCGCGGCTCGAACCGGACCGCTGGAGCCCGGCGCTGCGCGAGGAGTCGTGAGCGTCCCGAGCTGGCCGAACGGCGCCCGCGGCGCCCTCAGCCTCAGCTTCGACAACCTCGGCGAGGCGGCGGAGATCGAGCTGGGCGCGGTCGACCCGAAAGCGCCTCGCGAGAGGCACTTCACCGTCGAGCGAGTCCTGCCGTCGCTCCTCGACGCTCTCGACGAGCACGAGATCGCCGCGACCTTCTTCGCCGAGGGCCTCAACGCCGAGCTCTACCCCGAGGAGCTGATCGAGATCGCGGCTCGGGGACACGAGGTCGCCTACCACGCCTGGCGCCACGAGCAGTGGGCCGACCTCTCGGCCGCCCAGCAGGCCGAGAATCTGAGCCGGGGCGCCACCGCCTTCCGCGCGCTCGGCCTCGACCCGGCCGGCCTGCGACCGCCGGGCGGAGGCCTCGGCCCCGGCGGTGTCGAGGTCCTGCGCAAGACTGGCCTGCGCTACTGCTCGCCCGCCGGGAAGGGCATCGGGGCAGAGGACGGCGTTGCCCTGCTTCCCTTCCAGTGGCGCCACGTCGACGCCACCTGCGTGCTGCCGCCTCTGGCACCCGTACGGGAAGAGATGACCGGCTCCCCCGACCCGCTCGACCCAACGACCTTCGTCGCCTTCCTCGACCGCGAGCTGACCGCCCTCGCTAACGAGGGCGGCTACATGACGATCGTCCTCCACCCCTTCATGCTCGAGTGGCTGGGCGAGGAACAGCTAGGCGAGCTGCTGGCCGGCGTGGCGGCTCGCCGCGACGGCGACCTTTGGGTCAAGCCCTGCGCGGCGGTCGCCGCACACGTCCTCGCGGACCCGCGGAGCTTCGGGGACGGCGCGATCCTCGACGAGACCAGCTGGGCGGCCTAGGGACGCAGCGCGCTTCCGGTGCTCGAAATGTCCGCTATGGGTTCAAAAGGAGCACCGGAACGTCAGCCGCTCCGTTCGATGTGCCGCAGGGCCGACTGGGCGGCGTTGTAGCCGTTGATGCCGCCCGTGCCGGCGCCGGGGGGCGTCGCGGCGGAGCAGATGAAGACTCCCGGGACGCCGGTGCCGTAGGGGTCGAGGGCGAGGCGGGGGCGGACGAACGTCTGCAGCGGGGTGTTGGCGCCGGTGAGGATGTCGCCGCCGACGTAGTTGGCGTTGTAGGCGGTGAGCGCGGCGGGGGTGCGGACGTGGCGGCCGACGATCCGCTCGCGCAGACCGGGGGCGAAGCGTTCGACCTGGTCGAGGATCGACTCGGTCGCGTCGCCCTCGTAGCCGTGGGGAACGTGGGCGTAGGCCCAGATCGGGTGGACGTCGCCGCGCGAGCGACTCGGGTCGGCGAGGTACTGCTGGCCGACGAGGACGAACGGGCGCTCCGGCATCCGGCCCCGGTTCGTCTCGCGCTCGGCGGCGACCGTCTCCTCGAAGGAGCCGATCGCGTGGACGGTTCCGGCGCGGCCCGATGCCGGATCGGCCCAGGGGACGCCCCCCTCGACCGCCAGATCGAGCTTGAAGGCGCCCGGGCCGTGGCGGTAGCGCCGGTAGGCCCGCGCCACCCGGGGCGGCAGCCGGTCGCCGGCCAGGTCGGCGACAGCGCCCGGCGCCAGGTCGAGCACGACCGCGTCGGCCGCCGGCAGCTCGGCCAGCGAGCGGACCGGGCGCCCGGTCTCGATCCTGCCGCCGTGCTCGCGGACGACGGCGGCGAAGGCGTCGGCGATCGCCTGCGAGCCGCCGACGGCGACCGGCCAGCCGTAGCGATGGCAGGCGCAGGTCAGCGCCATCCCGACAGCGGCGCTGAGCGGGCGAGAGAGAGGGCTGAACGAGTGGGCGGCGACGCCGCCGAACAGGGCGCCGGCCTCGGCAGTGCCGAGTCTCCGCGCCAGCAGCGTCACCGGCGCCAGCCCCGGCAGGCCGAAACGGGCCAGCTGCAAAGGGTGCCGCGGCAGGTGCAGCAGCGGCCGGGTGATGTCCTCGCTGAGCGCATCGAAGCCCTCCGAGGGAGCGCCGAAGAATCGCTTCCAGGCTGGCCCCGCGTCCCCGAGGCCGGCGGCGGTGCGCTCGATCGAGCGCACCATCGTCGCCGCGCCGCCGCCGTCGAAGGGGTGCGAGAGGTCGATCTCCGGCCAGGCCCACTCCAGCCCG
The DNA here is from genome assembly GCA_963703235.1 of uncultured Solirubrobacterales bacterium. GTDB lineage: Bacteria > Actinomycetota > Thermoleophilia > Solirubrobacterales > 70-9 > VRUE01. The sequence goes on from OY969802.1 coordinate 1,626,108, forward strand.
TACCGCTCGAGGTCGAGCGAGGTCACGGCCGGCGAGCCGACCGCCATCGCGTGGAAGGCGGAGCAATCGTCGTGGACGAGGCCGGGCAGGGTCAGCTCGCTGCTGCGGGTCCCGCCGCCGATCGTCTCGGCCGCCTCGATCACCGTCACCGCGACGCCGCGAGCGGCCAGCGTGGCGGCGCAGGCGAGACCGTTGGGCCCGGCGCCGACGACGACCGCGCTGCTCATGCAACGGGCGCCGGGGCGCGACCGCCCCCGGAACGATCGTCGTCGCCGGCCACGACCGGTCGAACCGGGAACGGCCGCCCGTCCAGCCAAGGCTGCCGCCCGACCATGTCGGCGACGTTCACCTCGCCCTCCTCGACCAGGCCGGTCGCCGCGTCGTAGATCCGGTAGCGCTGGCGCTGCACGTGAGCGGGCTGGGACTCGAGCGTCACCACCCGCAACTCGCCGGGCTCGAAGCCGCAGCGCTCCTGCACCGCCTCCAACAGGCGCCGGTCGTGGAAGTGGCCGTCGCCGAAGTTGTAGCCGAGCACCACCCCGGCGACCAGCTCCCCCTCGCGCACGTCGTAGGCGTCGACGTCGTCGACCGCCCGCGAGACGAGGCCGTTGAGGGCGCGGCCGTGCGAGTGCATCGAGCGGAAGGCGAGGCCTTTGTAGACGAGCACCTCGATCAGGTCCGGCTCGTAGAACCTCTCCAGCTGCTTCGTCACGATCGGCGCCGCCTTGACCAGCGAGCCGTCGAGCTTCTCCTCCGCCCCGCCCTGCTTGCGGAACAGCCACTGGCTGGTCGCCCAGTTGCCGGCGTAGTAGCGCATCGAGGGCAGGAACGAGACCAGGTCGGGGCGGAAGTTGCCGAGGACGGGGATGCCGACGCAGGTGACCGCCAGGATCGCGATCAGCAGCGGATCGTCGAGGGTCGAGAACGGCACCTCGCCGTAGTGGCCGAAGAGGAAGAAGAGGCCGAAGATCATGAAGACGTTCCACTCCAGCGGCACCGCGAGCGGGAAGGTGGAGAGGATGTGGAGGTGGAAGATCACCATCCCGGCGACGGCGATCGTCCCCAGCGCGCCCCCCTGGCTGGCCAGCAGGATCGCCGGCAGCGTGAACTCCATCACCGTGCCCAGGTGGGCCGCCAGGGCGCCGGTCCGCGAGGGCAGCAGGTCCTCGGGGTGGTCCCGGTAGAGCCGCCGCTTCGCCGCCCGCGAGCGGTTCCAGGGCGTGTTGCTGATCATCACCGTGACGACGAAGGGGAAGTGGCGGTTCAGCTTCGAAGAGGCGGCGCCCCACCAGATGCAGACGAAGACGATCTGGGCGGCGACGATCAGGCTCCCGAGCGGGAAGAGGAAGATCAGCATCAGGTTGCCGTAGATCTCGGCCCGGGCCGCGAGGAAGGGCACCTTGTCGCGCAGGCCGAGGGCGACCAGCAGCGCCAGCGCCACGGCGACGGCGACCGGGTCGAGCCGGCCCGCCGCCGCGGCGCTCGCGTCGATGCCGCTCGTCAGCAGGTAGACGAGCGAGCCGAGCAGACCGGCGTAGAGCGCGACGTCGAGCCAGGTCCGGGACGTGCCGCGGGTCAGCGGCACCCGCTCCGGCCAGGGCGGCAGCCGGACCGTCCCCGGCCGCAGCCAGTAGAGGACCCCGCCGATCATCGGCGAGAAGCGCAGGGTCAGCGGCAACGAGCCGGCGCCGAGGCCGAGCACCTCCCACAGCATCGTCCAGACGACCGCCTTCTGGAAGACGATCGGCTCGGTCCACCAGCTGCCGACGTCGCCGAGGCCGCCGATCCCCTCGGTCGTCGCGGCGATCGCCAGCAGCCCGCCGCCCGCGTAGAGGACGAGCTTGACGACGTAGAGGAAGTAGACCGCGGGCGGGGTTCCGAACCCGTTCAGCGCCCAGTCCTGGGCCAGCGGCTTGATCCGCTCCAGGTGCGGCAGGCGCCTCCACCCATCGACGTCGTCGAAGGGCGGCGGCGCGGGCGTGAGGAGTCCCATGGACGGAGCGTATGGGGAGCGGCAGCGGACCGCCAGCGGAGAGCTAGCGGGCCCGGACCGCGGCGACCGTCTCCCGCAGCGTCTCGCGGGCGTCGTGGTGCGGCATCCAGCGCAGCTCGTGGCGGGCGCGCGAGGCGTCCATCAGCATCGGCCGCCGCAGGGCCTCGATCCAGGCCGCCTCGGCGGGCAGGAAGGGCAGCAGGGCGACGGCCTCGGCAGCCGCGTCGACCGCGAGGTGCGGCGCCGGCACCGCGTGCCAGCCCAGCTCGTGCGCGAGGTCGGAGACGGTCAGCTCACCGGGGCCGGCGAGGTTGTAGACGCCGGCGTCGCCGTGGCCGAGCGTTGCCGCGGCCAGCGCCGAAGCGACGTCGTCCTGGTGGACGAGCTGGAACGGCACGCCGGGGTCGGGCAGGACCGGCCGCAGCGCCGGTGCCCGCCGCAATGCCCAGCGCAGCGGGCTCGGGATCCTCCTGCCGAGGGCGAGCAGCGGGATCAGGTCGAGCAGCAGGGTCGCCTCCGGGCCGGCGACGATGCAGGGCCGGAAGACGTAGGCGCCGGTCTCCGATCCGGCCAGGGCGCTGGCGAGCTCCTCCTCGACCGCCGCCTTGTCGGCCGAGTAGGGATGCCGGTCGGTCCCCCGCGCCGGCAGCTCCTCCGTCAGCAGCTGCGGCAGGTCGCCGCGGAACCCGTAGGCGGCGACCGACGAGGTGTAGACGAGCCGTTTGGCACCAGCCGCCGCCGCGGCCTCGAAGACGTTGCGCGAGCCGACCCGGTTGACCTCCCGCGTCTGCCCCGAGCCGGCGACGATCGCGAAGGCGAGGTGGACGACGACGTCGGCGCCCTCGACCAGATCCTCGACCGCCTCGCGGTCGAGGATGTCGCCGCGCCGGTACTCGACCTTGCGCCAGCCCTGGGCGCTCGGGTCGAAGTAGCGCCGCCCCATGCCGACGATCCGCCCCACCTCGGGCGAGCGCTCGAGCGCGGCGACGAACGGCTTGCCGATCTCGCCGGTGGGGCCGGTGACGGCGACGGTCAGCATGGCGACGATTCTGCCCGATAGCTACTCGAGTCGACTGCCCTGCCGCCAACGAGCCGTGAGTTAAGCACCCCTAGGGTGTCTAACTCACGGCTCGTCAGGGCTGGGGAGGCCGGGGCCCTCGCTGGCCCACTGCACTTGGCCCTCGCCCTCCACCTTGGAGCGGCCGACGACGTCGTCCCACTCGTGCAGCATCGCCTTCAGGCGGGCGACCGCCTCGGGCGGGTGGGCGGCGACCGTCGTGGCCAGCTCCAGCGCCGACTCCTCGGTGGTGGCCGCGGGCGCCACCCGGTTGACGAGGCCGAGCCGCAGCGCCTCGTCGGCGCCGACCGTGCGCGAGGTGAGCAGCAGGTACTTGGCGGCGGCGAGGCCGCAGAGGGTCACCAGGCGAGCCGGACCGACCGGAACCCCCAGCGCCGCACCCGGGAAGCGCATCCGCAGGTTGGCACCCCCCACCCTCATGTCGCAGGCGATCGCGATCTCGGCGCCGCCGCCGACGACGTCGCCGTGGCAGACCGCGGTTGTCGGCTTCGGGAAGCCGACAACCGCGTCGTAGAGGTCGGCGAAGAGCTGCATGCGCCGCACCTTGCCCTCCTCGTCGAGCTGCTCCTTGACGTCGGCGCCGGCCGAGAGGCCCATCCGATCCGAGGAGCTGACGACGAGCGCCCGCACCGCGTCGTCGCCGCGCGCCACCGCCAGGCGCTCGAGCAGCTCGACCAGCATCTGGGTGTCGATCGCGTTGCGGGCCTCTGGGCGCTCGAGGCGCAGCAGGGCAACGCCCTGCCCGTCGACCTCGTAACTCGTCCGCCGCTGGCCTTGGCCGTCGCCGCTCATCGCGCCGGAACCTAGTCGATCGCCTGCTCGTCGAGGCGCTGCACCAGCCGCTCCGCCTCGTCCGTCGCCCGGCCCACCAGCGCCGCCACCTCCTCGCGCCCCTCGCGGAAGCGGCCGAGGACGTAGCTGGAGACGATCTCCGGGTCGGTCGAGTCGGGGCGCCCGACCCCGACCCGGACCCGCCAGAACTCCCTCGAGCCGAGGCCGCGCTCGAGGCTCTTGAGGCCGTTGTGGCCGGCGAGGCCGCCGCCGAGGCGCGCCTGCACCTCGCCGAAGGGGAGATCGATCTCGTCGTGGAGGACGACGAGGCGGTCGAGCGGGACCTTGAGCGAACCGCGCGCCGGCCCGACCGAGTCGCCGGAGGCGTTCATGTAGGTCTGCGGCAGCAGGATCGCCACCCGCGGGCCGCCCGGGCCGGTGCGGCCTTCGGCCAGCAGCCCGCCGAAGCGTTTCTTCGCCCGCGGCAGGTCCCAGCGGCGCGAGAGCTCGGTGCCGACCTCGAAGCCGACGTTGTGCCGGGTCGCGGCGTGCTCGGAACCGGGGTTGCCGAGGCCGACGATCAGGATCCGGTCGCCCTGCTCGGCCTCGCCGCGGTCGTCGCGGCGGCGGAAGATCGACAGCGGCAGCTACTCCCCGCCGGAGTCGCCCGAGTCGCCGCCCTCGGCCTGCTCGCCGCCCTCCTCGGCGGCGGGGGCCTCGCCCTCCTCGCCGACCAGCTCGGCCTCCTCCTCGACCGCCGGCTCCGGCTCTTCCTCGACCCGAGGCGGCGAGAGGGTGGCGATCGTGACCTCCTCGGGGTCATCGGCGGCGAGCTTGACGCCCTCGGGGACGGGAACTACGGAGAGCTGCAGGGTGTCGTTGATCTCCATCGCCGAGACGTCGGCGACGATCCGCTCGGGAATGTCGGTGGGCAGAGCTTCGACCGTGATCTCGCGGGTGACGTGCTCGAGCACGCCGCCGCCCTTGACGCCGGGTGCGACCTCGACCCCTTCCAGCTCGATCGCGACCTCGGCCTGGATCGCCTCGTCGAGCTTCACTTCCTGCAGGTCGATGTGCTGGAGGTCGCCGCGCACCGGGTGGAGCTGCTGCTCCTTGACGACCACCGGCACCGCTTTCGATCCCTCCAGCTCCAGGTCGAACAGCGCCTGGCCGCCGGCGAGCACCGTGCGGACCTCGCGTTCGGCCACCTGGAAGGGGCGGGCGTCCTTGCCGCCGCCGTAGACGACGCCGGGCACCAGGCCCTCGCCGCGCAGGCGACGGGAGCCGCGCGAGCCGAACTCGGCGCGGGGTGCGGCCTTGAGTTTTTCGCGGGCAGCGGCCATCGGACGGGAGAGGATAGAGAAGTGGAGCCATCTCGGGCGGGGCTCCGCCGCAGGCCGTGTGCGACCCTTCCGGCGTGGCCGACGACTCGAAGATCCCCAAGGGCCGGGTCCGCCGCTCGGCGAAGCTCGGCTCGATAGTGGGCGTGCAGGGCGCCCGCTACGCGGGGACCAAGGCCACCAACGTGGCCCGCTCCGAGGAGGGGGCCAAGGAGAAGCTCGAACAGCGCCACCTGGAGACGGCGATGAAGATGGTCGGGGCGCTCGGCCAGATGAAGGGCGCGGCGATGAAGCTGGGGCAGTTCGCCTCCTTCATCGACACCGAGTTCCTGCCCGAGGAGTCGCGCGAGATCTACCAGGAGCAGCTGGCGAAGCTGCGCACCTCGGCGCCGCCGATGCCCTGGGAGAAGGTCGAGGGGGTGCTGCTGGAGGAGTACGACGGCGAACCGGTCTCCGAGCTGTTCGCGGAGTTCGAGCGGGAGGCCTTTGCCGCTGCCTCGATCGGCCAGGTGCACCGGGGCGAGCTGCCCGACGGGCGCCGCGTCGCGGTCAAGATCCAGTACCCGGGGATCGCCGAGGCGCTCGACGCCGACCTGCGCAACGCCGGCACGCTGGTTCGCCTCGCCCGCGTCCTCGCCCCGGGCCTGGACGCAAAGGAGATCGCCGAGGAGATCCGCGAGCGGGTGATGGAGGAGCTCGACTACGAGTACGAGGCGCAGAATCAGCGCAGCTTCGCCCGCGCCTACCGCGACCACCCGTTCATCTACGTGCCGGAAGTGGTCACCCGGCTCTCGCGCCGGCGCGTCCTCGTCACCGAGCTGGTCGACGGGATCGGCTTCGAGCAGGTGAAGGAGCTGCCGCACGAGGAGCGCAGCCGCTTCGGCGAGATCGTCTTCCGCGGCAGCTTCGGCTCGATCTACCACCTGCGGCACTTCAATGCCGACCCGCATCCCGGCAACTACATCCTGATGGAGGACGGCCGCGTCGCCTTCCTCGACTTCGGCATGACCAAGAAGCTCGACCACGAGCAGATCGTGCTCGAGCAGCGGGTGATCGACGCCGCCTTCCACGACGACCCGGAGCGGTTCCGCAGCGCCCTGCACGAGCTCGGCTTCATCAAGAACCCGTCGAAGCTCGACGCCGAACGGCTGATGGAGCACATGATGGCGGTCAGCGGCTGGTTCGTCGAGGACCGCGAGATCGAAATCAGCGCGCGGCGGGTGATGAAGATCATCGAGTCGACCAACGACCCCCGCTCGGAGTACTACGACCTGATGCGACGCGAGTCGATGCCGGCGGACGAGCTGATGGGGCGGCGAATGGAAATCGGCGTCGTCGCGGTGCTGGGGCAGCTGAACGCCAAGCGCAACTGGCACCGGATCATGCGCGAGTGGATCTACGCAGACCCGCCTGCAACCGAGCTGGGCGAGCAGGAGTGGGAGTACTTCGAGGGAAGAGGCGTGATGCAAACCCCGATTGTCGAGCGGTCCCTGGAAGGAGATCAGCAATGAGGCGGATCCGGCGCGGTTGGCAGTTGACGAAGAAAAGCTGGGCGCTGCTGCGCGAGAACCCGGCGCTGCTGCGCTTCCCCCTCTACGGCGCGGCGGCGACGATCCTCTCTGCGGCGATCGTGATCGGCCCCGGCGTCTACCTGATCGACGACGGCCAGGTCGCCCTCGGTGGGCCGCTGGCGGTGATCGGCTTCTACCTGCTGGCCCTGATCGGCTTCTACTTCAGCGTCGGCCTCGCCGCCGCCGCCGACATGATCTTCCACGGTCGCGATGCGACCGTCTCCGACGGGCTCGCGGTGGCGCGCAGCCGCTTCTCGCAGATCGCCGGCTGGGCCGCGGTCTCGACCGTAGTCGGGCTGGTGCTCAGCGCCCTCGAGAACCAGACCGGGATCCTGGGCAGCGTCTTCGGCCGCCTGCTGGCGGTCGGCTGGTCGCTGATCACCTTCCTGGCGGCGCCGGTGGTCGCGCTGGAGGGAACCGGCCCGTTCGAGACGCTGAAGCGCTCCGGCAGCCTCTTCAAATCGCGCTGGGGGCAGCAGGTGACCGGCAACATCGCGATCGGCGGCGCCGTCTTCCTCTTCGGCATCCTGCCCAGCATCCTCTTGATCGCGGCCGGGATCGCGATCTGGGCCTCGGCCAGCTTCGTCGGCGCCCTGCTGGCGGTGGTCGGCGTGATCGGCTTCGCGATCTCGGTGCTGATCAACAGCGCCCTCAGCGGGATCTTCGGCGTCGCGCTCTACCGCTACGCGCTCGACAACGAGACCGTCGGCGGCTTCACCGCCGAGGAGTTAGAGTCCGCGGTCAAGCCGCGCGGCGGCCGCAACGCGCCGCCGACGGCTACGCCCGGCACGGTCTGACGGAAGCGGCGCCGGCGGGAACGGGCGCCGTCAGGAGCGGATGCGCCCGAAGAGCGCCGGCTCGCTCGAGCAGATTCCGCTGGCGCCCAGCTCGAGCAGCACGCGCATCCGCGCATCCTCGTTGACCTTCCACGCGATCAGCTCGACCCCGGCGAGAGCGCAGATGCGGCCCAGGCGGGGGCTGACGAGCCGGTGATAGACCCACATCGCGTCGACGCCCAACCGCGGTAGGCGCTGGGCCGCGAGGCCGGGAAGGCGATAGCGCATCACCGTGAGGGCAGCCGTCATCGGGGCCTTGGCCCAGGGGATCGACGGCCAGTCCCGCGACACTTTCGGATAGCTCCAGCCACGCCGCAGCGCCGGCTCCAGCCTCCGCACGCGCTCCAGCGACTCCAACTCGAGCGTCGAGATCATCGAGCGGCCGACGAGGTCGCGCTCGCGCAGGGCGCGCACCAGCTCCTCCTCGCGGCCGGGGAGCTTGATGTCGAGGTCGATCTCGACCCGGTCCAACGGGGGTTCCATGAGCGCGTCGAGTGCCTCGGTGAGCAGCAGCGGCGTGCGCCGTTCCGCGTCCCCCCAATCGTGGGCGACCACGAGCGGCGCCCGCTGCTCGAGCGGAAGGTGGGCATCCGGCAGCCAGATCACGTCGATCTCGATCGTGTCTGCGCCGGCCTCCACCGCGGTATGGAAGCTCTCCACGGTGTTGCCGTAGCCACCACCCGGGCCGGCCACCAAGCGTAGGGCGGTCATTCCGCCGAAACCTACCGGCCGGTCTCCTCGGCAGTGGCTCCATCCGGCCGGGCCCGGTCGGCGGGGAGGTCTCCACCCAGGCCAGTGGCCTCGCGCTTCGAAGCATCGGCCGCGCTGCGCACCGCCCGATCGAACCAGTTTTCGAACAGGGCGCGGGCAGCCTCGGCCCCGGGGCTGAAGTCGCGGGCGGGCACATAGTCGTAGCTGAACGGATGGTCACCGAGGCGACCCTCGGGCATCCAGTGCAGGGTGGAGACGAAGACGTCCCCGTTGCCGAGGCGAAAGCCATGTACCGCGGGGACGAACTCGTACTCGAACAGTTCGATCGTGTGATCGTGATCTTTGCCCTGCTTCTCGCGAAAGGCGCGAATCATCTTGACGGTCACCGCCGTCTCCTCCGACCAGTCATCCGGGATCCAGGGCTGCTGGAAGGTCTCGTCATGGGCCATGACGGCGAATTTGACGGTCCAGCCGTCGACCTCCGGGTTCTCCAGGAAAGGCAGGAGACGGATCCAGGCGCTCAGAAGCGTCAGCCCCAAGACCCGGATTTCCCGCTGCTCGGGCACCGTGAGCGACTTCGCCTTGTCGGTCAGCGCGTTGCCCATCTCCTCGATGTCGCGGTACTGCTTGCGGCCCGAGGTCGCGGGAGTGACACGGCGTTTGAGCTGGCGCAACTCGACCAGGATGCCTCCGAGCACGACCGCGGCGACCCCGATCTGCAGCTGCGGGCTGTCGAGGCCCAAGTCATCGGCCAGGTCTCCGATCCCCGGCACCTGGAGCAGCGCCAAACCGTATGCGGCAACCAGCGCGATCCACACATGCTGGATTTCCAGGAACGACTCCAGCCAGTTGGCGGCCTTTTGCAGCGGCCCAATCCGTTTGATCCCGACTTCGGTCAATTGTGTCTCCCGCCCCGGCGAGCGCCCCGCAGGCCCACTTACGATGAACCAAGTGATCAAAGTGTCGCATGAAGGTCCAGGGGTCTACGGCGGACTCGCCGGACGATCCTGGGCGACCGGGCGCTGCGTGCTCAGGTGGGCCGGATCACCATCAGGACCAGCAGCGCCGCCACCAGCAGCAGGTTGAGGCGGGCGACGATCGGGACCCAGTTGCGCCCGGGCGGTGGCGGCCGACCGCTTTCGATCCCGGCGATCCCGGCAGCCGCCTTGGGGCCGAGGTAGAAGATCCCGACCGCGGTCGCGACCACGAGTCCGATCGTGCCGAGCTGGATCCAGAGCAGGTCCCAGGCGTAGAAGCTCTTGGTCAGCCAGATGCCGAAGACGAGGGTGATCAGCGAGAGCGTCGGGAAGACGTACTTGCCGAGGAACTTGGCGAACCGCATGCCGGCCAGCATCGTGGCCGGTTCGCCGCTGCGGGCGCCGAGGGTCATCGCGACGTTGACCGCGAAGCCAGTGCCGACCCAGAGTGCGGCGGCGAGGACGTGGATGCTCTTGACTACCGTGTACTCGTCGACCATCGGTTCGGCGCCAGCCTAGCCGCCGCCTCCGTCAGAACAGCTGGTTCTCGCCGGCGAAGATCTCCGAGACGGAGTCGTCGGTGAAGATGCGGCGGATCGAGTCGGCGAAGGTGCCGGCGGTCGAGAGGACGGTGATGTTGTCGGGGGCGCCGGGACGCAGCGGGATCGTGTCGGTGACGACGATCCGCTCGATGCCGGAATCCTCGTAGGCGAGCCGCTCGTAGGCGGGACCGGAGAAGACGCCGTGGGTGGCGCAGGCGATAACCCGCGCCGCGCCCTCGTCGAGCACCGTCTGGGCGGCGGCGCAGAGCGTGCCCGCGGTGTCGATCATGTCGTCGACCAGGACCGCGGTCTTGCCCTTGACGTCGCCGACCACGTAGCCGATCTCGGCCACCTGCTGGGCCGGCCGCTCCTTCTCCATCACCGCCCAGTGGGTGCCGACGCGGCGGGCGAAGTTGCGCGCGTTCTTGACCCGGCCGGCATCGGGGGAGACGATCACCAGCTCCTCGGTCAGGCGCTGGTCGATGAACCACTGGGTCAGCATCGGCATCGCCGTCATGTGGTCGACCGGGACGTGGAAGAAGCCCTGCACCTGGCCGGCGTGGAGGTCCATCGTCAGGACGCGGTCGACGCCGACCCCCTCCAGGCACTTGGCGACGATGCGGGCCGAGATCGGCTCTCGCGGCGCCGACTTCTTGTCCTGGCGCGCGTAGCCGTACCAGGGCAGCACGGCGATGATCCGGTGCGCGGAGGCGCCCTGGGCGGCGTCGATCATCGTCAGCAGCTCGACCAAGGCGTCGTTGGGCGTCATCCCGGTCTGCTCGTTGGCGCAGGTGGACTGGACGAGGAAGACGTCGGCGCCGCGGATCGACTCCTCGTAGCGGCAGTAGACCTCGCCGTTGGCGAAGGTCGTCAGCGTCGCCTGGCCGAGGTCGAGTTCGAGCTTGCCGGCAACCTTGGCGGCCAGCTCCATCGAGCTGCGGCCGCCGAAGACCATCATCCGCTTCGAGTAGTCGTGCGGGATGGCGGTCGGCGCCAGCTCGGGCGCCGCCTGCTGCTCGATCGTGCTCACGAGTCCTCCTCGGACATCGCCGCCGCTTTGCGCTCGGCGTAGCCCTCGATGTTTCGCTGGTCGTTGTCGCTCACGGCAAGCGTTCCCTCGGGAACGTCGTCCTTGATCACTGCCCCGGCGCCAGTGTAGGCGGCGTCCCCGACTTCTACAGGGGCAATCAGCATCGTGTCAACGCCGATGCGGGTCCCCTTGCCGATCGTCGTCCGGTGCTTGCGGAATCCGTCGTAGTTGGCGGTGATCGTGCCGGCGCCGAGGTTGGACCCCTCCCCCACGTCGGCGTCGCCGACGTAGGCCAGATGAGGGACCTTGGCCCCGGCGCCGATCCGTGAGTTCTTGATCTCGACGAAGGTGCCGGCCTTGGCGCCGGGCTCGAGCTGAGCGCCGGGGCGCAGGTAGGCGAAGGGGCCGACGTTGCAGTCGTCCAGCACCTCGCACTCGACCAGGTAGGAGTGCGGGACGGAGACGCGCTCGCCGAGCACGGCGTCGATCAGGGTCGTGAGCGGGCCGACGACCGAGCCGGCGCCGATCTCGGTGGCGCCGCGCAGGGTCGTGCCGGGCTCGATCCTGGCGTCGGCTGCGATGGCGACGTCGGCGTCGACCCAGGTCGAGCCGGGGTCGACGACGGTGACGCCAGCGAGCATGTGGGCCTCGAGCAGGCGGCGGCGAGCCTCGGCCTCGACGGCGGCGAGCTCGACCCGGTTGTTGACGCCCATCGTCGCGCCGAAGTCGTCGGCCGGGTGGGTGGCGACCGAGTGCCCGTGCGCTCGCAGGGCCGAGAAGACGTCGGTCAGGTAGTACTCGCCCTGGGCGTTCTCGTTGGAGATTTCGTCCAAGGCGGTGGCGAGCCGCGCCGCATCGAAGACATAGGTGCCGGCATTGACCTCGCGGATCGCCAGCTCCTCCGGCGTCGCGTCGCCCGTGGCCTTGGCCTCGACCACGCGCTCGAACTGCCCATCGCTGCCGCGCACGACGCGCCCGTAGGCGCCGGGGTCCTCGAGCTCGATCGTCAGCATCGTCGCGGCTGCATCCGCCTCGGCGTGGGCGGCGAGCAGGCCGGAGGTCGTCTCCGCCGAGAGCAGCGGGTGGTCGCCGGAGAGGACGACGACGGTCTCCGCTTCCCGGATCGGCTCCAGCGCAGCCCGCAAGGCGCCGCCGGTGCCGTCGGACACGGGCTGCACAACCGTCTCGACCCCGTCCGGCAGGCCGGCGGAGATGTCGCGATCCGGCGAGACGATCGCCACCACGCGCCCGGCGCCGGCCTCACGCGCGGCGAGGATCGGCCAGGCGACCAGGGGCCGTCCACAGACGGGGTGGAGCATCTTCGGCTGCGAGGAGCGCATGCGCGTGCCCTCGCCCGCCGCCATTACCAGCACCAGAGGCGAACTCACCCTCGAATCGTATTAGTCATGGGCGGGGATGGGGTGTCCCTTGCGCTCGCTGGGTTTTCGCCGTCAAAGGCTGCTTCTCTCGCCGAGCCTGCCGGGCGAAAACAACGCCGCTCGCTCAGGGACACCCCATCCCCGCCCGAGCCCAATCCGCTTTCAGGAGACGGGCCTCGGCCCAAGCCGCTTCCGGGAGCCGGTGCCCCACGCCACAGAGACAGCGCCCCTCGCCTTCGAGCTTGAGAGAGACGCTGACCTTGGAGGGTGTGGGGGTCCTCGTCGCGACCGCGGCGTCCTGTTTTTCGCAGCGCCTACTCAGCGAGAGACGACAAACTTAGAGGCGAAAAACCCAGCGGGCGCGAGGAGGACCCCCACACCCTCCCCTGTCAACGTGCGCGCGAGAGGTCTTTGCCGAAGAGTGCGATCGAAGTCAGCATCCAGCCGGCGAAAATGAGGTCGATTCCGACCAGGAGGCCGATTGCCCAGTCGGCGGAGCTGGGCAGCTCGGCGAGGACGAGGATGCCAATCGCGAGGCCGGCGAAGCCGCTGAGGCCGAGCAGGCCGGCGTTCGGCTGGCCGCGGTCGGCGAAGGCGACGGCGATCCGGGTCAGGCCCATGAAGAGGAAGTAGATGCCGAGCACGACGGTGAGGGTCAGGGTGCCGTTGTGCGGCTCGACCACCAGCCAGAGCCCGACGGCAAAGGTGAGGAAGGCCCAGATCAGGCGCAACAGCACCGACCCGACCGTCGGCGCGGTGAAGGCCACCGCGATCAGAAAGGCGCCGACGAACATCAGAATCCAGCCGATGAAGATCGCCGTCCCAACCGAGGCCACTGCCGGCACCAGGATCGCCACGCAACCGGTGAGGATCGCCAGCACCCCGATCGCCATCAGCGCCTTCCAGCTGCGCGCCAGCCCGGCGCGCACCTCAGGGTCCAGCGCGGCTCCGCTCAGCTCCATGTAAACGACCCTAAGCCGCCGTCCGGACGAGATCAACTCTCGGCGGCAGCCGCCTCGCTTTCCACCGCTTCCCGCTCCAGCTGCCTCTCGTACCACCGAACCCACTTGCGCACGGCGTTGTCGGAGACGCCGTATTTGCGGCCGACGGCCGAGTAGCCCATCGCCTCAATCTCCTCCAGCAGTTGCTCGTAGGGTGGCCGCTCGGCTTTGCGGGTCTCTGGGCAAGAGATGCCGCGAAGACGGTGGCCTTCTCGGGGTCCTCTCGTTCCGCAATACCGCGAGCAGAATCGCTGAGGTCGGTGTTTTGCCCGAAATAGCTCGCCACACCGTTCACAGTTCCGAAGCGGCGGTGGACCAGTCGCCGCACGACCACAATGAGTGTCAAGGGTCGCAGCACAGTTCGGACAGACAATTTGCAGGTTCTCGATGCGATTGTCGTCGCGAACGCCGTTCTTGTGGTCGAGGATCATCGACATATAACGGCCGCGCCACAGCTCGCCTTGGCCGCACATCTCGCAGAGGGGCTGCTTCAAGTTCTCTTCGTACAGTCGCCGCTTCAAGTTGCTGCGCGAGTAGGTCGAATGCTCGACCAAAACCCGATCGAGAGGAATCTTTGCGGGCCGAATGCGATCCATCACTCCTGCGTACGGGTCGAAGTGCTCGGTGGAAATGCCCCAAATCGCAACGTACTTTTCAACGTCTTGGGGTTTCCGCCAGAGGGACAGTATTTGAGACGACGCAGCGCCTCCGTCCACGACTTCGACCGCGCGATCGCCTCCCGCGCTTCCCCCTCAGTGAATCTCGGTCCTCCGCCCGGCATCGAACACATGTTCGCAACTGACTCGGACAGAACATTGCAAAATCGAGATGCCCTCTCGAGCTGGGGAGCCCGGACTTGAACCGGGATAACGGGCTCCAAAGGCCCGGGGCTTGCCATTAGCCGACTCCCCAGCGCCGCTCCAGAGTAGCGATCGTCGCCGCTTTGTCACTCCTCCGAGCTGCGCGGGACCTTGCCGCCTTTGGCGCCGGGCTCCAGCGCCGGACCGCGGGGGGAGGCTATGCCGAGCACGCGCATTGCCTTGAGGCCGAGGCCGAGCTTCTCGCGGCCCTCGGTGGCGGAGACGTCGTGGCCGCAGAGCTCGCGGACGCGCTCGAGGCGGTAGCGGATCGTGTGGCGGTGGGTGAAGAGCTGTTTGGCGGTGGCGGCGACGTTGCCGTCGTTGGCGAGGTAGGCCTCGACGGTCATCACCAGCTCGGTCTCGTACTGCTCGTCGTAGGCGGCGAGCGGTTCGATCGTCTCCGCGTAGAAGCGCTCCAGCTCGCCCGGGTCCTCACTCATCGCCGGCAGCAGCAGGCGGTAGGCGCCGGTGTCCTCGAAGGCGAGCAGCGGCCGGCCCTCGGCCTCGCCGACGTTGACCGCGAGGCGCGCCTCGTTGCCGGCCCGGTAGAGGTCGACCGGGTCCGAGACGCGGCGGCTGGCCCCGATCGTCAGGTGAAAACCCGGCAGCGCGTCCTCCAGCTCGCGCGAGAGCCCCGAGGCGGCGCGCGCCAGCCGCTCCTCGTCCTCGGCGGGGACGATCACTGCGATCTCGGCCGCCAGCTCGCCGGCCTCCGCCGTCGCCAGCGCTCCGGGCGCGAGCGAGCGCAGTGTTCGCATCGCCAGGCTGAGGACGCGGTCGCGCCACTCGCCGGTCTGCGCGGCGCGCGGCGCGGCACGGACGAGGATCGCCCCCGCCCCCTTCTCCAGGTCGGCGCCGACCTCGGCCGCACGGGCGAGGATGTCGCCGCGGTCGGTCACCTGGCGGGCGAAGACCGCCGTGACGAAGGCGCCCGCCACCTCCTCGCTCTCCCACTCCGGCGCCCGCGAGCGCTCCAGCTCCAGCGCCAACAGGGTCGTCACCATCCGCGCCATCGCCGGGTCGGGCGCGGTAGCGGCGCGGTAGCGCAGCTCCCCCACCGTGCTGTCGGCGACGCGCAGCTCCACCGTCGTCACCCGCTCGCCACCGGCGAGCAGCTTGCGCTCCTGGTCGGGCGAGGCGCCGGCCACGGCCAGCACCGCGCCGGAGCGGTCGATCAGGGCCACGCTGGCGTCGAGCACCCGGGCCGCGGCCCGTGCCACCGCCGGCAGGCCGGCGCCGGACTCGACCGCTTCGGAGAGCGTATCGAGCGCCTCGACGTCTTTGGAAACCGCCGTCATCGGTCAATTATCAGCAGGAATGCGGGAATCGCCCGCGGCGGTCGGCTACTGCAGACGCCGTCGCGCGCCCTCGTCAGCCGAGAAGCTGCGAAAGCTCGTCGTAGTAGTAGACGACCGCCAGGCCGACCACGACGCCGGTCAGGACCAGGGCCACTAGGACGATCACAGAGAGCGCGCCCGCAACCGCCTTCTCCCAGAGGCGCCCGTAGGAGCTGACCGCTGGGACCAGGATCAGGCCGACGAAGGCGGCCAGGCTGATCGCGCCGGCGATCGCGAACAGCACGTACTCATCCTCGATCCTCTGCAGGGCGAGGGGGATCGCTTGCAACGCCGACGGCAGCACCGACCCCATTCTGTCGCAAGGGTCCGTCCGATGACCGGCGTGTGTGGCTGGCGAGCGCCGGACCAAGCGGGGCAAGGACGCAGGGAGGCCGAATAGCAGCGCTATTTGGCCGACTGAGGACGCCGCGCCGCGCCGCGTCCGCCGCCGCCAGACGCGCGCGGTGGTCTTCGGACGGACCCTACAGCGGAGATGATGAGCGCCACCGCCGCGCAGAAAGAGAAGGCGGCGGCGCCAAGGGCCCAGCCGGCGTTGACGTCGCTGAGGTAGTGGACGTCGAGGTAGACGCGGGAGAGGCCGACGAAAGCGGTCACTCCTATCCCCACCGTGACGACGAGCGCGCCGCGGGTCATCCCCGGCCGCAGCCGCATCACGATCGTCACCGCCAGCCAGACGTAGAAGGTCGAGTAGGCGGCGTGGCCGCTGGGGAAGGACGACCCCGAAACGTCGACCAGCCCCCCTTCCGGCCGTGGCCGGTCGATCGCGTCCTTGATCTCGTGGACACCGATGAAGGTCAGCCCCAACCCGACCACAAGCACCCCCAGCTCGGCCCAGCGGCGGCGGGCTGCGAGCAAGACAGCGCCGATCGCCGCCAGCGAGAACACGACGGCAGAGGAGCCGAGCAAGGCGATCGCCTTGGCTACGTCGGTCAGCCAAGCGGTGCGCAGGCTTTCGACGATGTCGATCGCCGTCGTATCGCCCGGGGTTGGCCCGGCGTCGCCGCTGACGATCGAGGTGTAGGCGATCAGGACGAAGCTGCCGACGGCGAGGATCGACATCAGCGAGGTGAACTCGAGCCCAAAGGTGCCGCCGGGGGTGACGCGGGCCCAGAGGAAGCGCAGCTGGGGCTGGAAGCGGCGGACGAGGACGACGAGCCAGCGGGAAATCGCATGGTCCTCCATCCAGCGCACCGCCGCGCGCCGGTTCTCCTCGACCCGGAAGCGGCGGTAGAGGTAGATCGAGCCGACAGCGATCGCGATCAGGACGCCGAGCAGGAACGCTCCCCGCCCGGCGTACTTGGCGGCGCTGTCGATGCTGCGCGAGAAGACGTACCCGATCAGGATGTGGGCCGAGGACCAGATCCCGGTGCCGAGGATGCTGTAGGGGACGAAGTCGCGGTAACGCATTCCCGAGCTGCCGGCGATGAACGGGGCCAGGGCACGGACGATGCCGACGAAGCGGCCGATGAAGATCGTCTTGCCGCCGTGACGGGAGAAGTAGTCCTCGACCCCTTCGAAACGCTCGTGGCTGAGCCCGAAGCGGGGACCGTGCCGCATCACGAACTCGCGCCCGAGGCGGCGGCCGACGAGGAAGCTGGTCGAGTCGCCGGCCCAGGCCGCGAACCAGGCGATGCCGATCAGGATGTAGACGTCGATCGCCCCCTGGCCGGCGACCGCGCCGCCCAAGAGCATCACCGTCTCGCCGGGGACGACCAGCCCGACGAAGGCGCCGGTCTCCGCAAAGGCGAAGACGCCGACCAGCAGGTAGGTCCAGGCGCCCAACGTATTGGAGATGTCCTCCAGCAGCTGCTGCAGTTCGTCATGAGGAATGACGCGGCTGATCAGGTAGTAGGCGGCCGCGACGGCGGCGGCGATCGCGAGAATCGCGAGGCGGCGCCGGCGACGGTCCTGCGGCAGGGCGATCTTCATCGGGCGGCGATCCTCATCGGGCCCAGGGTCTCAAGGAGCACGGCCGGCTTCGCAGACGATCGCGTCGTCGCGGTCGAGCTTTTCGGCCGCGCGCTTGGCCGCCGCAAGCTCCGGGAAAAGCCCGAAGGCGGTGGGGCCGGAGCCGGTCAGCAACGTTAGCGGCGCGCCGGCCGTGCGAAGGGCGTCGAGCGCGTCGCCGACGTCGGGCCGCAGCGAGCGTGCCGCCGCCTCGAGGTCGTTCTCCAGCAGCTCGGCGTAGGCGAGCGGCGAGGCGCCGGCGCCCGCCGCCTCGCGCAGGCGCGCCGCAAGACCGTCGAGCGCCGCCGCCTCGCGACCAAGCCCGAGCCGGTCGGCCTCGGCAAAGACCGCAGCGGTGCTCAGCCCGCCCCCGCCCGGAAGCAGCACGACCGCGTGCGGCGCCGGCTCCGGCAGGCGCTCGACCCGCTCGCCGGCGCCGCGCACCAGCGAGAAGGCCGGGACCAGCTGGGAGGGGACGTCGGCGCCGAGCCCGGCGGCGACCGACTCGAGATCGGACACCTCCCCGCGGGCCAGCCGCAGGATCGCCGCCGCGTCGGCGCTGCCGCCGCCGAGCCCGGCGGCGACTGGAATCCTCTTCTCGATCAGGACTCGCAGGGACGGCCCCTCCCAGCCCTGCACCCGGAGCGCCGCCAGCGCCCACGCCGCCAGGTTCTCCCCCTCGACGCCCGGGCAGAGGACCTCGTCGCCCTCGCTCTCGGAGACCTCGAGCGCGTCGGCCAGCGCCAACGGCTCGAACAGCGAGCAGAGCTCGTGCAGGCCGTCAGCGCGGCGCGGGCCGAGGAAGAGGCAGAGATTGAGCTTGGCGGGGGCGAGGAGGCGCATGCGGCTGAGGGTCTGTCCCGGTAGGGGCTCGCTCAACTTTTTCTGAAGACAGTCGCCGGCTGTCCGCCGGCCTTGGCGCAGAAAAAGTACAAGCCGCTCCGCCCTTACCGGGACAGACCCTTTCCCAAGGCCCGGAACTCGCCTGGCGAGAGCTGCTCGGCGCGCGCGTCCTCCGCCAACCCAAGCTCGTGCAGGCTGGCGCGAACCGCCTCAAGTGAGCCGGGGCGAACGTGCTCGACGGAGCGGGCGAGCGACTTGCGGCGATGGGCGAAGGCCGCTCTGACCAGCTCGCGCGTCACCGGGTCGGTGCCCGGACCGATGCGACGAAGGGCCAGGATCGCCGACTCGACCCGTGGACGGGGCCGGAACACCGCCGGGTCGACCGTGCGCAGCAACTTCACCTCGCAGGCGAGCTGGACGAGCACGCTTGGCGATCCGTAGGTCCGGCTCCCCGGCCCGGCCCGCAGCCGGTCCGCGATCTCTCGCTGGACCATCACCGTCCAGCTCTGCAGGGAGGGGAGCTTCTCGACCGTCCGCAGCAGGACCGGCGTCGCGACCGAGTACGGCAGGTTGGCGACCATCGCGGTCGGCGGCGGATCGAGGCCTGCGAGGTCGAGCTTCATCGCGTCGCCCCAATGCAGAGCAACGTTCGAGCGAGCCGCCAGCGCCGCCAGCGCCTGCTCCAAGCCGGTATCGAGCTCGACCGCGTGGACGTGAGCAGCCGCAGGCGCCAGGCGCTCGGTCAGCACCCCCTCTCCGGCCCCGATCTCCAGCACGACGTCGCTCGGATCGAGGCCGGCGTCGCGCACTATCGCGTCGAGCAGGTTCGGGTCGGCGAGGAAGTTCTGGCCGAGCCGGACCACGCTCAGACCCTCACCAGCCGAAGAGGGCGCGGGCGTTGGCCTCGACCGTCCGCTCCAGCTCCTCGCAGGAGACGCCGCGGACCTCGGCGACAGCCCGCGCGGTGTCGACGACATAGGCCGGCTGGTTCGGCTTGCCGCGCACCGGCTGCGGCGCCAGGTAGGGCGCGTCGGTCTCGACCAGGAGCAGCTCGTCGGGCAGCTTCGCCGCGGCCGCACGGAGGTCGTCGGCGGCGGGGTAGGTGACGATCCCCGATAAGGAGCAGTACCAGCCGCGCTCGATCGCATCGTCGACCCGCCAGGGAGCGAGGAAGCAGTGAAGGACGATCTGGAGCTCGTCGGCGCGGGCGCCGAGGAACTCGAACAGGTCGTCGCTTGCGGTCGTCTCGCCCTCCGGGTCGCGGCAGTGGACGACGATCGGCAGCTCGCGCTCGCGGGCGATCTCGATCTGGGCCTCGAAGGCGCGCCGCTGCTCGGCCGGGGTGGCCGTTTCGCGGTAGTAGTCGATCCCCGTCTCGCCGATCGCCCGCACCTTCTCGTGGCCCGCCAGCCGGGCGATCTCCTCCCCCATCGTGTCGTCGAAGCCGCCGGCGTCGGTCGGATGGCAGCCGACACTGGCGAAGACCTCCTCGTGGCGCTCCGCGGCGGCGATCGCCGCCGTGTTCGCCTCGCCCCCGAGGCCGACGTTCAGCATCCGCGTCACCCCCGCCTCGCGCGCTGCGGCGACCAGCCCCGCCTCGGGCGGCTCGCAGAGAAAGAGGTGGGTGTGGGAATCGATCATCGCCGCGCCAGCCTACCCCGCACTCTCGGTCAATTCCGGTGGTCGTTCCGGTGGTCGTTATGTCGGATATAGGCATACAACGACCAGCGGAGGCGAGGCGTTTGCCGGAAGCGAGCGTGCGAGCCGACTCACCTGGCCGCCGCGCGAAGCATCCGCCCGAGCCGCTCCAAGACCGCGGCCCGTTCGTGCTGGAGCTGGTGCCAGGTGATGCGCACCGTGCGGTAACCGGCGGCGGTGAGGAGTTGGTCGCGCCAGCGGTCGTGCTGAAACGCGGCGGGCGTGCCGTGCGTTTCTTCGCCGTCCGTTTCGACCACCAGCCGCTGCTCCTCCCACAGCAGGTCGACCTCGAGCTGGCGTGTGTCGATCTCCAGCTTCACATTGCAGCGGGGGCGAGGAAACCCCGCTTCGGCCACAGCGGCGAATAGCTGCGCCTCGGTGCGGCTGCGGAGCCGCCGCGGCCGTTCGCCTTCGCCGCGCCATGGCGCGATGACCCTGCGGAGCATGGGAGCGCCGCGCCGCCGCCTGCGAGCGAGGGAACGGTCGATCCCCGGTATGTCGAGCAGCCGCAGCACCGCCGCCTGCTCGACCAAGCGGCGCAACGACCTCTCGCTCAGCTGCCCAGCAAGGTCCACCAGGGTGCGCGACGGCGACGTGCACGGGATCCCGTCGCAAACGCCGACTTCGTCGGGGGGCACCGGGTAGCCATCGTGCCGCTTCACCCCCTCGATCCTGCGGCCCGCCCGTCCCGGCGCTATCACGTCGATCGAGACGCTGCGGCGGTCCCGGAGCCCCAGCAGCTCGGCGGCGCTGCCGTGCGAGACGACGGTGCCCTCTCCGCAGGCCATCGCCGCCGCCAGCATGACAGCGTGGCGGCCGGTCGCCCGGTGGCCGACGGCAAATACGCCTCGGACGAGCCCCTGCAGTCCTCCGGAGGCGACGCGGGAGGCGATCGCAGCGTCGGAGAGGCCGATGGCGCGGAGCTGAGCGCGTGAGATCAGCCCGTGCTGGCGCGTCGCCAAGGCGGCGATCGCCTCGCCTCGCTTCCGGTGATCATTCCGTCGCATATGGACCCATAAGGACCACCGGAAGCCCCGCTCGCCCCCCGCACCCTGTGGCGGGACTCGCAAAGTGCGGGATTGCGGCAACCGCCTCGGTAGCCTCTCACCATGGCTGAGCGTGACTTCATAGCCGCTACGAAGCAACGAATCGTCGTCTTCGACGGCGGCATGGGCGCGACCCTGGAGCAGTTCGACCTGACGCAGGAGGACTACGGCGGCCTGGAGGGCAAATGCCACGAGGCGCTGGTCCTGAACCGCCCCGACGTGATCGAGGGCGTCCACGCCTCGATGATCGAGGCCGGCGCCGAGGTGGTCGAGACCGACAGCTTCCAGGGCTCGCGGCTGAAGCTCGAGGAGTGGGGCCTCGGCGAGCACACCCGCGAGGTGAACCTGAAGGCGGCGCAGATCGCCCGCAAGGCAGCGGGTGAGAACCGCTTCGTCGCCGGCTCGATCGGCCCCACCGGCTTCCTGCCCGCCTCCGACGACCCGACGCTCGGCGACATCTCCTTCCGCCGCCTGGTCGAGGTCTTCGCCGAGCAGGCGCGCGGCCTGGTCGAAGGTGGCGCCGACCTGATCATCGTCGAGACCGCCCAGGACATCCTCGAGGTGAAGGCCTCCGTCTTCGGCGCCCGCGAGGCCTTCGTGGAGACTGGCCGCACGCTGCCGATCCAGACCAGCGTCTCGCTGCTGCCGCAGGGCGGCAAGATGCTGCTCGGCACCGACATCGAAGCGGTGCTGACGACGCTAGTGGCGCTGCGCGTCGACGTGATCGGGCTCAACTGCTCGACCGGACCCGAGGACATGCGCGACGCGATCCGCTACCTGGGCGAGCAGAGCCCGCTGCCGGTGCACTGCATTCCCAACGCCGGCCTGCCCCTGCAGGGGCCCGACGGCGAGACGATCTTCCCCGAACAGCCGGAGCCGCTGGCGGCGACCCTGGGCGAGTTCGTCGAGCGCTACGGCGTCGGCATCGTAGGCGGCTGCTGCGGGACGACGCCCGAGCACATCGCCGCGATCCGCGAACGGGTCGTGGGCCGCGTGCCGGGTGAGCGCCCGACGCCCGGACCGGTGCGCCTCTCCTCGATGATGGCCTCGACCCCGCTGGTGCAGGAGCCGCGCCCGACCCTGGTCGGGGAGCGGGTCAACTCGCAGGGGTCGCGCAAAGCGAAGGAGCTGCTGCTGGCCGACGACTACGACGGCCTCGTCCAGGTCGCCGAAGACCAGGTCCAGGGCGGCGCCCACGTGCTCGACGTCTGCGTGGCGCTGACCGAGCGCCAGGACGAGGACGAGCAGATGAGAACCGTGGTGGAAAAGGTCTCGCTGACCCAGCCGGCGCCGATCCAGGTCGACTCGACCGAGCCAGAGGTGATCGAGGCCGCGCTGGAGCAGATCCCAGGCCGGGCGATCGTCAACTCGATCAACCTCGAGGCGGGGCCCGACAAGGCCAACGTCGTCGTGCCGCTGGCCGTTGCGCACGGCGCAGCGCTGATCGCGCTGACGATCGACGAGGTCGGGATGGCGAAGACGGCCCAGCGCAAGGTCGAGATCGCGAAGCGGATCCGTGACCTCGCCTGCGAGGAGCACGGCCTCGACCCCGAGGCGCTGATCTTCGACGCGCTCACCTTCACCCTGACCACCGGCGACGAGGAGTGGAAGCCCTCGGCGATCGAGACGATCGAGGGGATCCGCCGGATCAAGGCGGAGATCCCCGGCGTCAAGACCTCGCTCGGCGTCTCCAACGTCTCCTTCGGCGTCTCGCCGCGGCCGCGCGCCGTCCTCAACTCGGTCTTCCTCCACCACTGCGTCGAGGCCGGACTCGACCTGGCGATGGTCAACCCGAATCACATCACCCCCTACAGCGAGATCTCCGACGAGGAGCGGGAGCTGACCGACGACCTCGTCTTCAACCGGCGCGAGGACGCGCTGGAGCGCTTCATCGCCCACTTCGAGTCGAAGGGCGAAGAGGAGGCCGAGGAGGCCGGCGACCCGACCGAGGGCATGGAGCCCGAGGAGGCGCTGCACTGGCACATCCTGCGCCGCAAGAAGGAGGGCGTCGAGGACTGGATCGACCGCTCGGTGGAGAAGATCGGCGCCGTCCCGACCCTGAACGAGGTGCTGCTGCCGGCGATGAAGGAGGTCGGCGACAAGTTCGGCGCCGGCGAACTGATCCTGCCCTTCGTCCTGCAGTCGGCCGAAGTGATGAAACGCGCCGTCGCGCAGCTGGAGAACTACCTCGACCGGATCGAGGGACACACCAAGGGCAAGGTCGTGATCGCGACCGTCTTCGGCGACGTCCACGACATCGGCAAGTCGCTGGTCAACACGATCCTCACCAACAACGGCTACACGGTGATCGACCTCGGCAAGCAGGTCCCGGTCGACACGATCATCGAGGCCGCGGTCGAGAACGAGGCCGACGCGATCGGCCTCTCCGCCCTGCTCGTCTCGACCTCGAAGCAGATGCCGATCTGCGTCCAGGAGCTGCACCAGCGCGGGCACGAGTTCCCGGTGCTGATCGGTGGCGCCGCGATCAACCGCGACTTCGGCCGCCGCACGCTCTACCCGCACGGCAAGGAGTCCGACGACGTCTACGAGCCCGGCGTCTTCTACTGCAAGGACGCCTTCCAGGGACTCGACACGATGGACGCGCTGGTCGACGACGAGGCACACGCGGCGCTGGTCGAGCGGATCCGCGCCGAGGCCAAGCAGCTGCGCGAGAAGCCGGTGGTGGTCGACGACGCGCCGCCGACCACCGACGCCAGCGTCCGTTCGGCCGCCCGCACCGACAACCCGATCCCCGAGCCGCCGTTCCTCGGCGTGCGCGAGGTCGACGTCGACCTCGACCAGGTCTTCCCCTACCTCGATCGCCACGTCCTCTTCAAGCTGCACTGGGGCGGCAAAGGCGTCAAGGGCGAGGCTTGGCGCGAGCTGGTCGAGGGCAACGGCGAGGAGGAGGGCTTCGCGCCGCGGCTGGAGCGGATGTGGCGCCAGCAGGACTACCTGCAGCCGCGGGCTCGGCTCGGCTACTTCCCCTGCAACGCCGAGGGCAACGAGCTGATCGTCTTCGATCCGGAAGACCCCGAGCGCGAGCTGGAGCGACTGGTCTTCCCGCGCCAGCCCAAGCACGACCGCATCTGCCTCGCCGACTTCTTCCGCCCGCTCGATTCCGGCGAGCGGGACCTGGTCGCGCTGCAGGGCGTCACCGTCGGCCCCGAGGTGACCGAGCTGATCGAGCGGCTGGAGCGCGAAGGCGAGTTCGCCGAACAGCTCTTCGTGCACGGGCTCGGCGTGCAGGCGGCCGAGGGCCTGGCCGAGTGGCTGCACTCCGATATCCGCCGCGCCCTCGGCATCGACCTCGACCAGGGCCGCCGCTACTCCTGGGGCTACCCCGCCTGCCCGGACCAGTCCGAGCACGAGAAGGTCTGGCGCCTGCTCGACTTCGAAGAGATCGGCATGACTCTCTCCGACGGCTACGCCGTGATGCCCGAGCAGTCGACCGTGGCGATCGTCGCCCACCACCCCCAGGCCGTCTACTTCGGCATGAAGTCGGGCTTCATCCCCGAGCAGAAGGCGCCCGACGAGCTGATCGCCGGGACCGAGCGGGGCGGGGCGGTGCCACCCGAGCGGGAGCCGGTCGAGACGTAGGCGCGCCGGCGCGCGGGTCCTGTCGTCGGGGTGGGGTGTCCAACCCGCCGCTGGGTTTTTCGCCCCAGCGGGTGCGGCCGTCCGAGGATGGTGGCGGGCGAAAAACAGGACGCCGCGTCGGGTTGGACACCCCACCCCGACACCACCCGCGCGAGGAGCGTCTACGCCTCGATGCGTTCGCGCGGGTCGCGCTGCTGGCCAGCTGGCTGGAGGCGGACCGGGGCGGATGAGAGGGCCTGGACGCGGAGATCGCTCCAGGTTAGGCCCTCTCGTACCAGCGCCGGGAGACCCAAAGCGACGGCCGTGGCGATCTCGACGGCTTGGAGGATCACTCCGTAGGCGAGGGCGTCGGCGGTGCCTATGCCGAAGCCGGTGTGGAGGACGCTGATCACGGCCAGCTGGAAGACGCCGATGTTCGAAGGGGTCACCGGCACGACGGCGGTGACGTTGACGGCGAAGAGGACCGCGGCGGCTGCGCCGATGCCCGCCCGCCCACTCAGGCCGAGGGCCGCGAACAACGCCCAGCAGGCGGCGAGCTGGATCGCCCAGGCGCCCAGCTGAGCGGCTGCCGCGACGAAGCCCCGGCGCGGTTGACGGAAGATGGCCAGTCCGGCGCGTACCTGGATCAGCGCGTGATGCAGCCAAATGCCGAGCCGGGCCAGGCGGCCGTTGCCGTTGCGGCGGGTCAGGGTCGGCGCCACCAACACCACCAGGAGCAGGATCAGCGGGACGAAGCTGAAGGCGAAGAGCTTCTCGGTGCTCGAATGGAAGAGGTCGGTGCTGGAGACGATGATGACGCCGAGCAAGAAGAGGGCGACCAGATTCAGCATCGTCTGCGAGACCAGGGTGCCGAGCAGGACCGGAAAGGTCTCCCGCATGCGGCCGGTGCGGCGAGCGAGCGTCATCGCGCGCGCCGGCTCCCCCAGCCGCGCCGGCAGGGTTGCCGACATCAGCACGCCGATCATCGTCGCCGAGGTGACGTCGCGGCGGCGGACCGGGCGGTTGGGCAGCGCCGCCCGCACGATCCCGTACCAGGACGCGGCCCGGAAGAAGAGGGAGAGAGCCATCAGCGCGCAGGCGACGAGCACCCAGGTGACGTCGGAGCGGACGATGCTGGAGAGCACCTTGTCGACGCCGATCTTCTGCGCGGCCAGCGCCGTCAGGCCGACGCCGAGCGCACCGGCGATGCCGAGCCCGGCGCGCCGGGCGATGCGACGCCGCCTGCTGCCGCCCCGGGCCAGCGGCGGATCGAGCGAGGGCAGCCGCTGCGGCGGGCTGGGAGGGCGGCCGTCGGCCGGGCGCACGCCGGCCCAGTGGGCGACGCGCTCTACCGCAGTCGCCGGAACGGGTGCCTCGATCGCCCGCTCGTAGACCGCGGTGACGCGATCGGCGACGTGCGGCCAGGCGTAGCGCCTGGCGCTTTCCCGGGCCGCTTCGCCCATCGCGGCGAGGCGCTCGGGCTCGTGGTGGGCCCGCTGCAGCTCCTCCGCAAGCCGCTGCGGATCGCCGGGCGGGACAAGGACCCCGTCGACCCCGTCGCTGACGACGTCGCTGTAGCCGGCGATCCCCGAGGCGATGACGGGCGTGCCGGCGGCAAAGGCCTCGGTCAGGACCATGCCAAAGCTCTCGCCGGCGAGCGACGGGGCGCAGAGCAGGTCGGCCCCGTGCAGTGCCTCCCACAGGTGCTCCCCGGAAACCCGGCCGCGGGTGTCGATCCTCTGCATGGTCTCGGGGTTGGCCAGATAGCGGAGGACGTCCTCGCGGTCGGCCCCGATCACTGTGAGCCGGGCCGGGACGTGCTCGACCAGGGCGTCGAACGCGGTCAGGAGGACGGGAAGCCCCTTACGCTCCTCCGGACGGCCGACGAACACGACCCGCAGCTCGTCGCCGACGGGCTTCGGCGTCCTCGGCGCGGCGTCCACGTCGACGCCGTTGGGGACGATCTCGTAGCGGCCGCCGAACCAGCGACGAGCGGTCCAGGCGGCGGCCTCCGAAACCGCGATCCGTGCCGCGAGCCGGTTGAAGACACGACGAGCGCCGAGCGCCGAGGCGACGTGGTTGGGGATCGCCTTGGTCGAGTAGGCGTGAAAGGTGCCGACCACGGGCGCGCGGGCACCGAGCGCCGCGTTCCAGCCGACCAGCGGCACCAGCGGCTCGTGGACGTGGATGACGTCGTAGGCGCCCTCGCGCAGCTCCCGGCGCACACGCGCCATACCCCCGCCCGGGGAGGCCGAGAGGTTGGAGACGGCTCCGTTGGCGCCGATGCCCACGGTGCGGCCAAGCGGCAGCAGATAGTCGGGGATCTCGTGCGCTTCGGGGGCGTCGCGGTGCAGCGCTCGGCTGAGCCGGCCGGGTGGGTCGACCGGGGCGAGCACGCGGACGCGATGGCCACGACCGAGGAGCTCCTCGGCGAGCGCCTCGACGTGCCGGTTCACGCCGCCCCGATAGCTCCAGGAATATGGCGAGACAAGGGCGATCCGCACGAAGTGCAAAGGGTAATCGATGCGGCGGCACCGCCCGCAACAAGGAAATCGGGCCCCCTTATGGCGAGCTGACAGCCCGGTAGATCACAGCTGAGTGACGATCAATCCAAGGATCGCGACGATCATGCCGCCCCCCATTTGAAACATGGTCCGTTGCAGGGCGCTGCGAAGCTCGCGGTTGTCGTCGCGCAACGCGCTGATGTCCCTGACGATGCCGGCGCGCAGCTCATGCACGTCCGCTTCGACGCGGTCGAACCGTTCATCCATCCAGCGGCCGAACTCGTCAAGGCGATCGTCTGTCCAGCTCTGTCTCATTGCCTCCATGCCCCGAGCCTACGGAGATATTTCGCGCGTGTGTGACACGGAAGTGTAACTTTTTGTCTGGCTAGCCGGAGGGTGCTCTTTGGCGGCTGCATCGGCCCATGCAAAGCCAACGAAAGCCGCTAGATAGGCGGCTCCGATCTCCAGCAGCAGGGCGCCCGAGTCGTTGGCGACGGTCCCGACAAGCGTCGCGGCAAGCGCCCCGATCATCCCCGCCCACATTGCGGGAACGCCGCTGAACCAGGCGGCGATGCGGTCGCGGCGCAGCCAGGCGACAACCGCCCCCGCCAGCACGAAGGGCAGGATCGCGAGCAGAAGCGGCCGCCCGAAGCTCTCACCCGCCTCGCGTAGGCGACGGCCGAGGACGGCGAGGACGTCGCCGCCGCTGTCGGCCTGCAGGACGGTCCGGGTGAGGTGGGCGTCGGAGCCGGTCAGCAGGTCCACGGCGGCGAGGAGCGCCAGCGCCGGCAGCGGCACCAGGAGGGCGAGCAGCGCCAGGCGGCGGCGATCGACCAGGAGCGCAGCCGCTACCGCGGCACCGAGGGGCAGCACGATCGCGGCGCCGACGTCCGCGCCGTAGCGACCGTAGGCGAAGACGAAGGAGAAGACGATCCCGACCGCGAGGAACGTGGCAGCTCCGCGCTGCGGCGCGGACCATCGCTGTGGACCTCGATCGGGTGGGGGCGCGGCAAAACTCGACAGCGCCGCGCCGGTCCCGGCCAATACCAGCACCACCAGCGTCGCCTCGAGCTCGTTGCCGATCCCGTAGAAGCGGTGCCCGGCGGCTGGGTTGGGGCCGACGAGCGAGAGCTGGATCAGCGGCGAGCCGGCGATCAGGTCGACCGAATGGGCGAGCACGGTGGCGCCGCAGCCAAAGGCCAGCGCCCGGTAGCCGCCGCGAGGGCTCGCGGCGGTGCCGGGGAACCCGTCGAACGCGGTGAGCGTCAAGGCCGCCAGCGCCGGGGCGCCGAGCATGACCAGCAGCCGTTCGGCGCCGACCGTCGGCTCCAGCGCTGCCCCGGCGAGGCAGAGCAAGGGCAAGTAGACGAGCGAAAGCGCGAGCAGCCTGGCGGCGGGAGGGCCCAGCCGCTGGCGAGACGCGGTGCGGCCGGCACGCACCCAATCGGTCGCCAGGGCCAGGCAGAACGCCGCCAGCCAGACCAGCAGGGTCACCCCGATCGCCGGCCCGCGGCGGTCGGCGACGTCCCAGAGGCGGTCGCCCGGCCCCGCGTCCCTCACCACCGCCAGCGGGTCGCCATGGAATCCGGCGCCGGCCAGGCGCAACCCCAGCAACACCGCGACCGCCGCTGCGGCCAGCGCAAGCGGCGCTATCGTGGGCCCGATGGCCGACCGCACTTTCGCCAAGTTCAGCTTCTTCAAGATCGACCCCGAGTGGCGACGCCGCGACGCCGACCTGCGCGACGCCGACAAGCGAGAGTTCCTCGCCGCCTGCGAGGACTTCGCCCTCGACCGCTCGCTGCGCGCCTACTCAACCATAGGCACGCGCGGCGACGTCGACCTCGTCCTGCTCAGCCAGAGCCCCAACCTGGAGGATCTACACACCTTCCACGTCGTGCTCGGCCAGAGCGGCTTGGCGAAGTGGGCGGAGACTCCCCACTCCTTCCTCTCGGTGACCAAACGCTCTCCCTACTCCGAGGAGGCGGCCCGTCCCGAGATCTGCGTCTCCGAGCGCAAGTACCTCTTCCTCTACCCGATGGTCAAGCAGCGGCGCTGGTACGGCCTGCCGGCGGAGGAGCGGCAGCGGATCATGAAGAGCCACATCGAGGTCGGCCGCCGCCATCCGGAGATCACGATCAACACCTCCTACTCGTTCGGCCTCGACGACCAGGAGTTCGTGGTCGCCTTCGAGGGCGACGATCCGGGCGAGTTCCTCGACCTCGTGCAGGAGCTGCGCCCGACCGAGTCGAGCGCCTTCACCGAGCGCGAGAAGCCGATCTTCACCTGCGTGGCGATGTCGGTGCGCCGCGCGCTCGACGCGCTCGACGGTACGGCGAGCGTTGCCGCCGGCGTTTCGGCCGCGGGCTGACCCCCCTCCGTTTCCCTACAAGCCTTTACTCGTACCCGTATGTGCCCGATAATGGGAGGCGGTTCGATGACCGTAGAGGCCCTCAGCTACGCGATCGACGACCAGGACCGCCTGATCAGACTCGACAGCGGCTTCTACCGCTTCGCTGAAGAGAACGGGTGGGAGGAGGCCGGCACCAGCCTCGGCCGCTCGCTCTGGGACTTCGTCGCGGGGGACGACGTGCAAAAGCTGCAAAGGCTGCTCGTGCGACGGGTTCGCGACGGCGTTCGCAGCGTCAAGCTGCCGTTCCGCTGCGACGGGCCCGAGATCAGCCGCGAGATGGACATCCAGATCATCGCTCACAGCTCCGGGCACGTAGTCCTATTTTCCGCCCGACTGCGCTCCGAGGAGGAGCGCGAGGAGCCGCAGCCCCTCTTCGACCCGAGCGCCGCGCGCGACGACCGCGAGTTCCTGCCGATGTGCGCCTGGTGCGACCGCTTCCTGGTCGAGGGTGAGTGGGTGGAGGTAGAGGAGGCGGCGAAGCGCCTGGAGCTGTTCCGGCGCAGCGAGATGCCGACCCTGGACCATGGCATCTGCCCGGCCTGCGACAAGACGCTGCTCGCCGCGTAGGCGGCTCGCGGCTTTCGTTCCCTATCCTTCCGCGTTCCAATGAGCCAGATCGGAACTCCCGAGAATCCCGTCCGCGTCGCGATCGTCGGCGCCGGCCCGTCCGGCTTCTACGCCGCCGAGCACATCCTCAAGGACGAGGCGACGCACGCCCAGGTCGACCTTTTCGACCGCCTGCCGACCCCGTTCGGACTGGTCCGCGGCGGCGTCGCCCCCGACCACCCGAAGATCAAGTCGGTGATCCGCGTCTACGAGAAAACGGCGGCGCGCGAGGGCTTCCGCTTCTTCGGCAACGTCAAGGTCGGCCACGACATCGAGGTCGAGGACCTGGAGCGGCTCTACCACGCGATCGTCTTCACGGTCGGCTGCGAGACCGACCGCCAGCTCGGGATCCCCGGCGAAGATCTCCCCGGCAGCCATGCCGCCACCGCCTTCGTCGGCTGGTACAACGCCCACCCCGACTACTGCGAGGAAGAGTTCGACCTCTCCTGCGAGCGGGCGGTGGTGATCGGCAACGGCAACGTGGCGATGGACGTGGCGCGGATGCTGGCGCTGACCGACCACGAGCTGCACCAGACCGACACGGCCGATCACGCGATCGAGGTACTCGACCGCAAGCAGATCCGCGAGATCGTCGTGCTGGGACGGCGCGGGCCGGTCCAGGCCGCCTTCACCAACCCCGAGATCAGGGAGCTGGGCGAGATGGAGGACGCCGACGTCGTCGTCGATCACGCCGAGGTGGAGCTCGATCCGGCGAGCGCCGCCTTCCTCGAGTCCGACGAGGCCGACAAGACGACCCGGGTGAACGTCGAGACCCTGCGCGAGTTCTCCCAGCGCGAGCCCGAGGGAAAGCGGCAGCGAATCGTCCTCCGCTTCCTCTTCTCGCCGGTCGAGATCGTGGGCGACGGCAAAGTGGAGAAGATCGTCATCGGCCGCAACGAGCTGGTCGAGGAGGGCGGCACGCTGCGCGCCCGCGACAGCGGCGAGCGCGAGGAGCTCGAGTGCGGGCTGGTCCTGCGCTCGGTCGGCTACACCGGCATCCCGATCGAGGGCGTCCCCTTCGACCAGAAGCGCGGCCTGATCCTCAACGAGGGCGGCCGCGTGCTCGACTCCCACGACGCCGGCCACAAGGTCGGCCACTACACCGCCGGCTGGATCAAGCGCGGTCCCTCCGGCGTGATCGGGACCAACAAGAAAGATGCGCTGGAGACCGTCCAGCACCTGCTCGCCGACATCGGCGAGGGCAAGCTGCTGGAGCCGGAGAGCCCCGAGCCCGCCGCGGTCGAGGAGCTGCTGGCCGAGCGGGGCGTCCGTTACGTCAGCTTCGAGGACTGGCAGACGATCGACCAGGCCGAGGTCGGTCGCGGCGAGCCGCACGGCCGCCCGCGGGTCAAGTTCGTCAGGGTCGAGGAGATGCTGGACGCCCTCGGCGAGAAGGTCTCCGGCTAGCGCCACGCCTTGGCCGACCTGGCAGAGATAGAGGCGATGATCGAGGCGGCGCTGCCGGGCGCCGAGGTCGAGGTCGTCGACGAGACCGGCGCCGGCGACCATCTGCGGGCGACAGTGCGGGCGACCCAGTTCGAGGGCCTCTCGCGGATCGACCAGCACCGGCTGGTCAAGGCCGCGGTCAAGGCGCGCTTCGACGACGGCCAGATCCACGCGCTCAGCATCAAGGCGCAGCCGAAGTAGGCGCGAGACCTGCATTGAGCCCCTCACAGGGGCCGAATGCAGTCCTCGCTAGGCTGTGGCCATGGCCGATCCGGAGCTGAAGAGCAAGGTCGAGGAGCTGATCGCGGGCAACCCCGTGCTGCTGTTCATGAAAGGCACGCCGGAAGCGCCGCGCTGCGGCTTCTCGATGCGGGTCGTCCAGGTGCTCGACACGATGGACGTCGAGTACGGCGCCATCGACGTCCTTCCCGCGCTGCAGCCGCTGCGCGAGGTGACCGCCGAGATCTCCGACTGGCAGACCTTCCCGCAGCTCTACGTCAATGGTGAGCTGATCGGCGGCGCCGACCTCGTCGAGGAGATGTTCGAGTCCGGCGAGCTGGCCGAGGCGCTCGGCGTCGAGCAGCCGGCCGAGGCGCCGCGGGCCGCGCCGCCGTCGCAGTCGCCGCCGCTGCAAATCGACGGCAGCTGACGCCCGCCTCGCCGCGCCGTCTGCCCCTTCCTCCTCCCGAGGCTCTCCCCGTCGTTCTTTAGATAAAGTTTCTTGATCAATAAGGGGTGGATGGACTCCGCGCCGGGGAGCAAACCGAAAGGAAGGATGAGATGACTCGCAATCTCAAAGCCCTCGGCATCGCCCTTGCGATCGCGCTTGCGACGTGCGCGGTTGCCGCCCCAGCCGCGATGGCGGCCAAGGAATTCCGCTCCGCGGTCCAACACACGATCATCAAAGGGACCGCTGCGTCGGAACACCAGTTCCACATCGCCGGCCTCACGGTCAAATGCGGCAAATCGGAATTCGCCGGCACATTTCCGCTCGGAGCATCCGAAACCCCGGAACTGGCGCTGGAAGCCAGCTACGAAAACTGCACCACCATGGCCGGCATGACCGCGGTGACGATCAAAATGAACGGCTGCAAACTCCTCCTCACACTCGAGGAGGGGACGGTGGACACAGGCGGCGGCTCGACCCATACAGAAGGCAAAACGCACATCCAGTGCACGGGCGGCGGCAAAATCGAAATGGTGATCGGGATGCTCTGCACGATCGACGTCAAAGCGCAGGAAGTCAAAGGCGTCTTCGACCACACACTCCAGGGGGCCGGTAATTCGGCCGACGTCCACTCAGTGTCGACAATCACCGGGGTCGCCTACGAAAGGACAGGCAGCCTCTTCTGCGGGCCGGCGATGGGCCAGGCCGAATACACAGGGTCGATCACACTGAAAGGGTTCAAAACAGCCGAAGAACAGACCGGCATCTGGATCTCCTAGTCATCGAGCCAGCCGAAAGGCTGGCGCAGCCATGGTTGGAGCGGGCCGAATCCTCGGTCCGCTTCCGCCGCGGCGCCCTAGACGGCGGCGGCTTCGGCAGCGTCCTCTTTGACCTGGAAAGAGGAACCGCAGCCGCAGGCGGCGACGACGTTCGGGTTGTTGACCTGAAAGCCCGCCCCCTGGAGGCCTTCGACGTAGTCGACCTCGGAGCCGAAGACGAACTGCATGCTGACCTTGTCGACGACGACGGCGACGCCGTCGACCTCGAAGACGTGGTCGTCCTCCTTGGCGCGGTCGAAGGCGAGCGCGTACTGGAAGCCGGAACAACCGCCGCCGCGCACGGCGACGCGCAGCGCTTGGCCCTCGGCGTCGTCCTGGCCGCCCAGCAGCTCGCCGATCTTCTCGACCGCCTTGGCGCTGAGCACGATCGCCTCTTTGGGGGTCTCCGTCTCCGTCACTTCACAAAGTGTAGCGATGGCCAGGGCGCACGAGCCGAGGTCTGAAAGACTTAGCCCGTCTTGTCCCCTACCCAGCCAACCGCCGTCGTCTGCGACACGACGGCCTACCTGCCCACCGATCTCCTCGCCGCGAAAGGGATCGAGACGGTCAGCCTCTACGTCTCGATCGATGGCGACCAGCGACCGGAGTCTGAGATCGGGGACTACGGCCAGTTCTTCGAGCGGTTGCGCGCCTCCGAGGACGGCGCCACCACCTCGCAGCCCTCGGTGGGGGACTTCGTCTCCGTCTACGAGCCGCTGCTCGACGGTGGTCGGGAAATCGTCTCCGTCCACATCTCCTCCGGCATCTCCGGCACCTGCGAGGCCGCCAACCAGGCGCGCGAGCGTCTGATCGCCGAGGGCAAGGGCGGCGAGCGCATCCATGTGGTCGACTCGCGCTCGGCGGCCGGTGGAATGGGACTGTGCGCGCTCGGCGCCGCTGCCGCGGCCGCGGCCGGTGGCGACGCCGAGGCGGCCCTCGCCCGCGCCCAGCAGACCCGCGAGGAGCTGAAGATGTGGTTCGCGATCGACACCCTCGAGTACCTGCGGCGGGGCGGGCGGATCGGCGGGGCGGCGGCCTGGATCGGCTCGGCGCTGAAGATCAAGCCGATCCTGACCCTGGAGGAGGAGATCACCCCGGTCGAGCGCGTCCGTACCCGCGCCCGCTCGATCGAGCGCCTGCGCGAATACGCCCGCGAGCGCCACGAGTCCGGCCTCGACGCCTGGGTCGTCCAACACATCCAGGACCAGGAGACGGCCGACGCCCTGATCGAAGACTGCTACGAGATCTTCGGCTGCGAGCCGGCCTTCACCTCCGAGGTCGGTGCCGTCCTCGGCGCCCACGTCGGCCCAGGCCTGCTAGGCGTAGGCAGCGTCTCGACCGCCGTTTTGACGGCCTGAGGGGCGCCATACGGCGTCCTCAGTCCTTGTCTGGCGACCCCTCAGCCTCGTCAGCGACGGCGGCGAAGAGCCAAAACTCCGACCGCAAAGCCCGCGATCGCGGCGCCGACGATCAGCTGGCTGCGGTGCTCGCGGACCTGGCGGCGCCAGTCGGTCAGCTCGGCGACGCGGCCGCGCAGGACTTCGACCGAGCGGCCGAGATCGCGGCGTTGAGCCTCGATGTCGGCCCGGATCTGGGCCGCGGAACGACCGGGCATGCCTGCCGTGGTGGGACGGGTGGGCTCCGGGTGGGCGCTCATCGCTCGCCCACCTCCGGCGTGGTCGGGACCCGCTCCCCTTCCAGCATCGCCCTGGTCCGCTTCGCCTCTTCGATCGCCTGCTCGGGCACAGGCGGCGCCCCTGCCTGCAGCGAGCGGTAGGCGAAGAGGCCGGCGCCGGCGGCAACCAGCAGGAAGAAGGCCGCCTCGATGAAGTAGCCCGGCCAGGCCTCGTCGTCGAAGAAGAGGTCGTTGATCAGCCAGGCGACGCCATGCATCGCCAGGATCAGCGCCAGGAAGGCGAAGGCGCCAGCGACCAGCCCGACCACGGAACCGCGCAGGATGCTGCCGACCTTTTCGGAGACCTCGGTCTTGGCCAGCTCGATCTCCTCGCGGATCAGCGAGGAGGCTCGCTCGCTGACGTCGAAGACCAGCTCGCTGACCGACCTGCTGTCGGAGTCGGGCGGCGGTGGCGGTACGGTCGGCTCGTGCATCGCCTACTCCGGCGGGTCTTCGTCGTAGAGGCGGCGGAAGAGGATCGCCGCGGCGCGGGTGGCGACGATGCTGGCCAGCGCGCCGCTGGCGGCGAGCAAGCCGCTCCACACCAGTCGTTTCATCAGCTCGTTCTCCATCGCGGCCCGACCTTACCTATCGCGGCTCGAGCCCGTCGCAGATCGCCGTCACCACGAGCGACTTGGCCCGGTCGAAGTCGCCGTCGCCGGCCGGGATCAGATCGAAGATCCAGCCCGAGAGCAGCTGCTCGATCGCACCGTAGAAGGACATCGAGGCGAACGCCGGGTCGACGTCGCGGCGGAAGGCGCCCTGCGCCTGACCGTCGGCGACGATCTTGCCGATCGAGTCGTAGGCCCGGCGGATCTCCGGCAGGTGGGTGCGGCCGAACGAGTTCGCCGCCCGCGTCACCTCGACGATGATCACCTTCATCAGCTCCGGGTCGTGGCGGTAGGAGTCGACGATGAAGCCGGCGACCGCTTCCAGCTTGGCGCGCGGGGTCGCCTCGCTGCGATCGGCCTCCTCGATCGCCGCCAGCAGCAGCGACCAGCGCTCGCTGAAGAGCTCGTTCAGCACCTCGTCCTTCGACTTGAAGTAGTGGTAGACGAGGCCGTAGGCGACGCCCGCCTCGTCGGCGATGTCGGCGACCCGGGTCGAGTGGAAGCCCTGGCGGGCGAAGACGCGGACGGCGGCGTCGAGGATCTGGCGGCGCTTGTCTATCGGCGGCGCTTTCGAGGCCATCAGGCGTGGGCCTCCAGCAGCTGTGGCCAGGCGTAGGCCTCGGGCCGACGGTTGGCGAGCGAGGGCAGGGCCTGGCGGACCCGCTCCTGGGCGGCCAGGTCGAGGTCGGCGGCGACGGTGCACTCCTCGTCGGGGGCGACGGCGAGCGTCACCCCCCAGGGGTCGACAATCGTCGAGCGACCGTAGGAGCTGTAGTGCGGCGGCGCCTCGCCGAACTGGTTGGGGGCGAGGACGAAGGCCTGGTTCTCGATCGCCCGCGCCCGCAGCAGGACCGCCCAGTGGTCGCGGCCGGTGGCCATCGTGAAGGCCGACGGCACGGCGAGGAGACGGGCGCCGCGCACAGCGAGGATCCGGTACAGCTCCGGGAAACGCAGGTCGTAACAGACGCTGAGGCCGATGCCCAGGTCCCCGACCGGCGCGGTGACGATCTCATCGCCCGGCTGCTCGTGGTCGGACTCGCGGTACTCGACGCCGCCCGCTTCGACGTCGAACATGTGGATCTTGCGGTAGACGGCCAGGTCCTCGCCGTCGGGGCCGATCAGGACCGAGGTGTTGAAGGCCTTCCCCTCGCCGCGCTCGCAGATGCTGCCGGCGAGCAGGTGGATGCCGAGCTGACGCGCCCAGCCGCGGGCGGCGCCGAGGCTCGGCCCGTCCAGCGACTCGGCGCCAGCCGCCATCTCCTCGCCGCCGGCGAGTAGGTTCCACTTCTCCGGCAGCGCGACGAGCCCGGCGCCATCCGCCGCGGCGGCGCGAACCAGCCGCTCCGCGACCTCCAGGTTGCGGGACTTCTGTCCGCTGGAGTTGAGCTGTACCGCCGCTGCTCGCACTTTCCCGTCGCTTCCGTCCGTTCGCTCGTTGGCTGACTGACCAGTCAATCGGTCCGTGGCCAGTATAAGTGTGCGACCCAGCGATTCCCGAGGCGTAACCTCTGCGAAGTCGTGATCGGGACCGGGATCGAGGCTGACGGCGAGCGCAAGCAGGTGACCGTGCTGTTCGCCGACGTCAAGGGCTCGATGGACATGGCCGAGCAGCAGGACCCGGAGCAGTGGCGGCGGATCATGCAGGGCTTCTTCTCGATCCTCGCCGACGAGGTGCGCCGCTTCGAGGGCACCGTCGACAAGTTCACCGGCGACGGCATCATGGCCGTCTTCGGCGCCCCGATCGCACACGAGGACCACGCCCGTCGCGCCTGTTACGCGGCGCTGCGGATGCTCGACGACATCTCCGAGTACGCGGCCGAGCTGCGCCGCAAGCACGGCCTCAACTTCTCGGCCCGGATCGGGCTCGACTCCGGCGAGGTCGTAGCCGGGGCGATCGGCGGCGATGGAGACGGCGAGTACACCGCGATCGGCCACACGGTCGGGCTGGCGCAGCGAATGGAGGCGCTGGCCGAGCCCGGCAAGGCCTATCTGACCGAGGGCGCGGCGGTGCTGGCACACGGCTTCTTCGAGCTGGAGGACCTGGGCGAGTTCGAGATCAAGGGGTCGAGCCGGCCGGTCCGCGTCTTCGAGCTGGCGGGCGTCGGCTCCGCCCGCTCGCGGCTCGACCTCTCGCGCGAGCGGGGCTTCTCCCGCTTCGTCGGCCGCGACGAGGAGATGGCGGCTTTGGAGGAAGCGCTGGAGCGGGCCAAGGCCGGCGAGGGCGCCGCGGTCGGCATCGTCGCCGAGCCGGGAATCGGCAAGAGCCGGCTCTGCCACGAGTTCGCTGAGCGCGCCAGAACGAGCGGGATCGAAGTGTTCGAATGCCAGGGCCAGTCGCACGGCCGTGAGATCCCCTTCATGCCCGTCCTGCAGATGCTGCGCTCCTACTTCGGCATCGCCGATGGCGACTCGGAGCGAATCGTGCGCGAGAAGATCGCCGGGCGGGCGCTGCTGCTCGATCCGGCCTTCGTCGACGACCTGCCTCTCCTCTTCGACTTCCTCGGCGTGCCCGATCCCGACCATCCCCTCCCCCAGCTCAGCGCCGAGGCGCGCCACCGGGCGCTGCGGGCCGTGGTCTGCCGCCTGGTGCGAGCGCCGAGACGCCGCGACCCGATCGTCACCATCGTCGAGGACCTGCACTGGATCGACGAGGCGAGCGAGGGCCTTCTGGGCGAGCTGCTGGGCTCGGTCGACGGCACGCAGACGCTGGCGATCGTCAACTTCCGTCCCGAGTACGAGGCGCCCTGGAGCGGGCCCCCGGACTACCGCCAGATCTCGCTCGAGCCGCTCGGCCCGGCGAACACGCAGGAGCTGCTGCGCGACCTGGCCGGCGAGGACCCCTCGCTGGACGGCCTCGGCGAGCTGATCCACGAGCGCACCGACGGCAACCCCTTCTTCATCGAGGAGATCGTCCGCGAGCTCGGCGAGAGCGGCCATCTCGAGGGCGAGCGCGGCGCCTATCGGCTGGCCCGTCCAGTCGAGGACGTCGGCGTGCCGGCGACCGTGCAGACCGTGCTGGCGGCCCGGATCGACCGCCTCGGGCCGGAGGCGAAGCGGCTGCTGCAGGCCGCGTCGGTAGCGGGCAAGGAGATCGGCGAGCGGTCGCTGGCGCTGGTCGCTGGCCTCGACGATCGCGACCAGGGCGAGGAGCCGCTGCGAGAGCTGATCGAGGCGGGCTTCCTCTACGAGCTCGAGCTCTACCCCGAGCGAGTCCTCGCCTTCCGCCACCCGCTGACCCGCGAGGTCGCCTACGGGACGCAGCTCGCCGAGCAGCGTGCTGCAACCCATGCAGCGGTGGCGCGGGCGACGATCGAGCTCAACCCCGATCGCCACGAGGAGCTGGCGGCGCTGATCGCCAATCACCTGGAGGAAGGCGGCGAGACGCTGGAGGCCGCCCGCTGGGCGGCCCGCGCAGCGCACTGGGCCGGTAACAGCCGACCCAACGACGCGCTGCGCCTGTGGCGCTCGGTCACCGAGCTGGTCGCGCGGCTCGACCCGAGCCCCGAGACCGAGGCGCTGGCCCTCTCCTCGCGCCTGCTCCAGCTCGACTACGCCTGGCGGCTGGGGATGGAGCGCGGCGAGGTGGCGCGGCTCGAGGCGGAAGCGGAGGAGATCGCCACGCGAATCGGAGACCTGCGCTCGCTCGCCCTGCTGCGAATCCTGGCCTCCGCGCGTCCGGGCCTCGAGCAGGCGACGGGGGACTGGATCGCCGAGGCCGAAAAGGCGAACCGGCTGGCCGACGAATCGGGCGACGACTACCTGCGCGTCGCGATCCGCACCGCCGGCGCCTACGCGTACCTCTGCGCGGCCGACTTCGAGACCTTTGACCACGCTGCCGACGAGATCCTCGCGCTTGCCGGGGACGACCATGGGGCGGGCGCCGGGATCATCGTCGGCTGCCCGGTCGCCTGGGCGCTGTGGGCGAAGGCGATGGTCTGCCGCGAGCGCAACGAGCTCGAGCAGTCCGAGAAGCTGTTCGAGAGGGCGCTGCAGATCGCCGAAGAGCAAGGCGATCCCGAGACTGCGAGCTGGACCCGCGGCTCGAAGGCGATGCTCCTCGCGATGCAGGGCAACCCCGAAGCGGGCGTGGCGATCGGGCGTCGCAACTGCGAGCTGACCGAGCGCCTTGGCGACGTCTTCTCGCGCAGCCTGGCACACGGGAACCTCGCCACCGCACAACTCGCAGCGGAGGACTACGAGGGGGCGTTGGAGTCCTCCGAAGAGGCCGAGCGCCTGCACCGCGAAGCGGCCAGCGGCGGCGACGAGCAGGAGGCCTGGCGTGCGGCGGGGCAAGCCGAAGCACTGACCGGAGTCGGCCGAGCCGAGGAGGCAGCCGAGATCGCTGCCTGGGCGGCCGAGATCGCCCGCAAGCGCGAACTGCGCTGGTCGCTGCCCTTGGCCTTGCTGGCGCTCGCTCGTGCCCGTACCGCGGCCGGCGCGGGAGGGGCTCGCGAGGCTCTCGACGAGGCGGCGGCTGTCGCCGAGGAGACGGGTTCGAAGCCGACGCTGGACGCGATCGAGGAAGAACGCAAGGCCCTCGCAACAGTCGCGCGTTAGCCGCGCATCCGACTTTGACCACACCAGGGTGGGGTCGATGTCGGATGGGCTGGGCGCTACATCCCGGTCGCGCGGGCGACGAGCCAGTCGACGAGGCGGTCGGGGAGAACGGCCTTCGCGAAGGCCTGGCCGCGGGCGTCGGCGCCGACCAGGTAGCGGGTCCGGGACCGGCGGGCGGTGAGGGCGTGGGCGATCTTCTTCGCAACCCGCTCCGGCGGGATGCCGCGCGCGCCGGTTTTCCGCGCCACCTCGCGGTAGGCGGCGATCGACTGCCCGTAGAGCTCCTGCTGCACGTCGGTCGCGCGGGCGACGAAGCCGTCCGCCTCCCGCTCGCCGCGCTCCCAGATCGGCGTCGCGATCGAGCCCGGCTCGACGATCGCCACCTCGATCCCCCACGGCCGCAGCTCCTGGCGGAAGACGTCGCCGACCGCCTCGAGGCCGAACTTGGCGGCGTGGTAGGCGCCGAACATCGGGAAGGCCATGCGCCCGCCGATCGAGGTGATGAAGACGATGCGGCCGCGAGCCGAGCGGATCGCCGGCAACATCGCCTGCGTCACGGCGACGTGTGCGGTCAGATTGACCTCGACCTGGCGGCGGAAGTCGTCGATCGGCAGCGCCTCCAGGGGACCGGGAACGGCGATGCCAGCGTTGTTGACGAGTCCATCGAGCCCCGCCTCCCCCACTTCAGCGCCGACTCGCGCCGCCGCCGCCGCGATCTGCGCCGTATCCGTCACGTCGAGCATCAGCGGTGTCAGCCGCTCCGAGCCCTCCCCCCGCAACGACTCGGCATCGGCTTCCTTGCGGACGCCGGCAAAGACACGCCAGCCCGTGGCGTCGAGATGCAGGGCGGTGGCCCGCCCGATCCCCGTCGAAGCCCCGGTTACGACGACAGATTTCACGCGCGGCAGGCTACCGTCGCGCAGGATTCCCTGCGCGACCGGTCGAGGCGACGAGGGACGTCGCCTTCAGTTCACGCTGGCCGAGCGCACCGTCCCCGACCGGATGATCGCGACTAACATCGCCCGCGATGGCGGGCTCTGCATTCGTCACGGGCGGATCGGGATTCATCGGCGGCAGACTGATCGAGCGGCTGACCGCAGAAGGGCGCGCCGTGAAGGCACTGGCGCGGTCCGACGCAGCCGCACGCCGCGTCGCCGAGCTTGGCGCCGATCCGGTCCGCGGCGACCTCGGAGACCGACGCTCGCTCGCGGCAGGCGCCGACGGCGCCGCGGTCGCCTTCCACCTCGCCGCGCACCTAGGCGAGTGGGGTCCCTGGGCGGACTTCGAGCGCGGCAACGTCGAGGGAACCCGGAACGCCCTCGCCGCCTGCGCCGAGGCGGGCGTGCGCCGCTTCGTCCACTGCGGCACCGAGGCGGCGCTGATGGCCGGCGAACCGCTCGTCCAGGTTGACGAGACCGCTCCCTTGCGACCCGACTCGCGGGCGCCCTACCCGGCGACCAAGGCGCGGGCCGAGCAGGCGGTGCGCAAGGCCAACCGCGCCGAGTTCGAGACGTTCGCGCTGCGCCCGCGCTTCGTCTGGGGCAAGGGCGACACGACGCTGCTGCCGGAGATGGTGGAGACCGTAAAGGCAGGCAAATGGGCGTGGGTCGGCGGCGGTCGCAACGTCACCGACACCACCCACGTCGACAACGTCGTCGAGGGTCTGCTGCTGGCGGCCGAGCACGGCCGCCCCGGCGAGGCCTACTTCGTCACCGACGGCGAGCCCGTCGTCTTCCGCGATTTCGTCACCGCGTTGCTGGCAACGCAGGGGGTCGAGCCGCCGGACCGGAGCCTGCCCGCCTGGACGGCAGCGCCGCTCGCGCGGGTCGCCGAGACGGCATGGAAGCTGCTGCCGCTGCGCGGCGCGCCGCCGATGACCACCTTCCGCTCCTGGCTGCTGACCCAGGAGTGCACGATCGACATCTCCAAAGCCCGTCAGGAGCTCGGCTACAAGCCGATCGTCTCCCACGAGCAGGGCCTGGGCGAGCTGCGCGAATCTGCATCTGTACGTCCATAGCACGTAGAAACGCAGTTTCGTCAGCCGCGGCTGGCTCGGTGGCGCTCCAGCTCGGCGACCATCAGCTTCGTGTGGAGGGCGGCGATCAGGTCCTGCAGGGGCTGGGCGCCGGCTTCGAGCATCTCGACGACGCGCTCGGGTGAGACCTCGCCGGCAAGACGGTCCATCACCACCTCGACCTCCTGGCGGACCAGCTCTTCGAGGGCGCTCTTGTAGCGGAGGGTGTCGTAGACGGTGAAACCGATCTGCTCGTCGTAGCCGCCGGCGCGGAAGCGGCTGATCGCCTCGATGATCTTGATGTCGGAGGGCGAGTAACCGCGGCTGTTGGGACTGAGCACCTCGAGCTCCTCGAGCCGGTCGAGGACGTCCTTGGGGACGCCGTAGCGCTCGCGCACCTCGGTGGCGCTGGTTCGCGTCCGCTCCCCTGCCAACGCGCGATCGAGGATGCGGTCCTCCAGTTCGAGCATCGCCCGCGCTCGCTCCGGGTCCTCGTCGAGCACGGCCTTGATCGCCCGCAGCGGCATGAAGCGCTCCTCCTGCAGCTGCTTGATCAGCTTGATCCGGTCGACGAACTCGGGCGGGTAGTAGGCCATGTTGCGGCTCGTCTTCACCGGCTCCGGCAGCAGCCCCTCGCGCAGGTAGTGCTTGATCGTCGGCACCGGCACACCCGAGGCCTCGGCCAGCTCGCCGATCTTCAGCAGCTCTTTCTCAGCGCTGGCGCTCACCCGAGCCTCCACTGCCGATGGGCCGATAACGCGACTCCGGCTCCCGTTTTCGGCCCATCGGCGGTCATGCCCGGAAGGTGGCCTCGGCGGCGCTGGGCCCGGCGGCGGCGCCGGATTCGACCATCGCCGCGATCTCCTCCTCGGAGTAGCCGGCCTCGCGCAGAACCTCGTCGGTGTGCTCGCCGAAGGCCGGCGCCGGCCGGGTCGGGTCGCCGGGGGTGCGGCTCATCTTCACCGGGACGCCGAGCTGGCGGACCGTCCCCAGCTGCGGCTGCTCGAGCTCGATCACCATCTCCCGCGCCCGCACCAGCTCCGAGTCGAGCGCCTCGTCGACGTCGAGGACCTGCTCGATGCAACAGTCGTGCTGGTCGTTGAAGGCCTTCCACTCGGCGCGGGTGCGCGAGCGGAAGACCTCGGCGACCGCTTGCCAGCCATCGGAGCCCGGCGCCTCGAACTGCGCCTCGACCAGGTCGGGCCGCTCGACCCCGTTGCAGAAGGCGGCCCAGAACTTCGGCTCCAGGGCACCGCAGGTGACCCAGCCGTCGGCCGCCTCGTAGGGGAGGTAGCAGACAAGGCCGCCGGCGAGCTGCTGCTCGCCGCGCCGCGGCACCTCGCCGTCGCAGAAGTAGCGGCCGGCGACCAGCGCCAGCCAGGAGAGAGCGCCGTCGGCCATCGAGACGTCGACCATCTGCCCCTGGCCGGAGCGGCGCCGCTCGTGCAGCGCCGCCATCACCCCGAAGGCCGCCATCAGGGCGCCGCCGCCGATGTCGGCGATCTGGCCGCCGGACTGCACCGGCGGCCCGTCCTTGGCGCCGGTCAGGCCGAGCAGCCCGACCAGGCCGAGGTAGTTCATGTCGTGGCCGGCGCGCTGGGTGTAGGGGCCGTCCTGGCCGTAACCGGTGATCGCGCAGTAGACAACCGCGGAGTTGGCTTGGCGCATTTGTTCGTAGCCGACGCCGAGCCGGTCGAGGACGCCGGGGCGGAAACCGTCGAGGACGACGTCGTGCGACTCGACCAGGCGCAGCAGCGCCTCCCGCCCTGCATCGGACTTGAGGTCGAGGCGGATCGAGCGCTTGCCACGATTCAGCGCCAGGTAGAGCGAGGAGCGCGTGCCCAGCTCCTGCTGCTCCTCGTCGCCGTAGTAGGGCGGCGCCCAGCGGATGTAGTCGCCCATGCCGGTGTCCTCGACCTTCAGCACCTCGGCGCCGAGATCGGCCAGGAGCAGCGAGCAGAAGCCGCCCGGGAGGAGGCGGGTCAGGTCGAGGACTTTGACGTCGCTCAGCGGCGTCATGCGGTCGGTCTCTGGTCGAATTGATGTCGCACGCGCTTCGGGCGCCGCTCCGACCGGGGAAGCTCACCCTCAGATGCCGCGGCTCGAACGTCAACTAGAGCGGCTTGAGAGGGAAGGACCGGTGCCCGTCTGCGGGAATGTCGCCGGCAGGCGGCGATATGCAATCTGGTGTTTGCCCGCCATAG
The DNA here is from genome assembly GCA_963703235.1 of uncultured Solirubrobacterales bacterium. Classification (GTDB taxonomy): domain Bacteria; phylum Actinomycetota; class Thermoleophilia; order Solirubrobacterales; family 70-9; genus VRUE01. The sequence goes on from OY969802.1 coordinate 1,670,180, forward strand.
GCGGGCAGCGTGTTCCGGAGCCATGCCCGAAGGGCAGGCGACCAAATTCCCGCAGACGGGCACCGGTTCCTCCCCACTCCGGCCGCTACGCAGCAGACCGCTCACGCTTCGGCACTCCCAGCAGCTCGCGCGCCTCGGCGACGCTGGCGGCGCGGCGGCCGACGTCCTCGGCCATCTGCCGCGCCTTGGCGATCAGCTCGCCATTCGACTTCGCCATTTCGCCGTTCGGCAGGTAGAGGTTGTCCTCGACCCCGGCGCGGACGTTGCCGCCCAGGACCAGCGAGGCGCCGAGCAGCTTCCACTGGTCGCGGGAGATGCCGATCGTCTGCCACTGGTGCTCCCCCTCGGCGCCGCCGGGGATCTGGTCGGCCATGAAGCCGAGGTTGCGCGGGGTCGGGCGGATGCCACCGTTGACGCCCATCACCAGCGAGACCTGCAGCGGCGTGCGATCCAGCAATCCCATGTCGATCAGCGGGTCGAGGTTGGCGACGTGGCCGGCGTCGAAGCACTCGTGCTCGGGCTTGATGCTCAGCTCCTTCATCGCCGTCAAGAACTCGATGATCGTGTCGAAGCTGTTCTCGAAAACCGCCTTGAAGACGAAGTCCTTGCGCCGCGGCGAGTACTTGGCGTAGTTCATCGAGCTCATGTTGAGGGCGGCGACGTCGGGCTTCAGCTCGCGCAGGTACTCGATCCGCTTCTCGATCGGGATCCCGATCGCCCCGGTCGAGTAGTTGACGATCACGTCGCCGACCTCGGCCAGGATCGCCTCGGTGATCGCCCTGAAGTCCTCGACCTCATAGGACGGCGTGCCGTCGGGTTTGCGGGCGTGGATGTGGATCTGCGAGGCGCCCTCGTCGGCCGCCCGCCGCGCCTCCGCCGCGTACTCCTCCGGGGTGTAGGGGATCGCCGGGCACTGGTCGCGGTTGGCGATCACGCCGCTGATCGAGCAGCTGATCACGACCGGGTCGCCGAACGAGCTCATACCGGCATCACCCCGTGCCGTTTCTTCGGCTTCTCGACGTGTTTGTCTTTCGCCATCCGCAGCGCCTTGACGATCGTCGGCCGCGTCTCGCGCGGGTCGATGATGTCGTCGATGACCGCGTTGCCGGCGGCGATGTAGGGGTCGATCTGCTCACGGACCGCGTTCAGCATCGCCTCGCGGGTCGCCTCCGGATCGTCGGAGGCCTCGATCGCCGAGCGGCCGATGATGTTGACCGCTCCCTCGGCGCCCATCACCGAGATCTCGGCCCCGGGCCAGGCGACGATCAGGTCGGGCTCATACGCCTTGCCGCACATCACGTAGTAGCCGGCGCCGTAGGCCTTGCGGACGATCACGGTGATCTTCGGCACGGTGGCGCGGCTGACCGCGTAGAGCATCTTCGCCCCGTGGCGAATGATCCCCGCGTGCTCGACTTTGGCGCCGACCATGAAGCCGGGCACGTCCTGGAGGAAGACGAGCGGCACGTTGAAGGCGTCGCAGAGGTTGATGAAGCGGGCCGCCTTGTCGGCCGAGTCGTTGTCGAGGATGCCGGCCAGCTGCTTGGGCTGGTTGGCGACGATCCCGACCGGCTGGCCGCCGAAGCGGGCGAAGCAGGTGATCAGCGTCTTGGCGAACTTCGGCTTGATGTCGAACCACTCGCCGTCGTCGACGATCTCGCCGATGACGTCGTACATGTCGTAGGGCTGGCGCGAGGACTCGGGGACGATCTCCAGCAGCTTCTCCGAGGTGCGGTCGTCGGGATCGGCCGTCTCGACGATCGGCGGCTTCTGCTCGCAGTTGGCCGGAAAGTAGGAGAGGTACTGCTTGACCTTTTCGATGCACTCGGGGTCGTCCTTGACCTCGAGGTCCCCCACCCCCGATTTGCGGCAGTGGACCTTGGCGCCGCCCAGCTCCTCCATCGAGATGTCCTCGCCGGTGACGGCTTTGGTCAGGTGCGGCCCGGCAAGCGCCATCGCGCCCTGACCGGAGACCATCGGTACGAAGTCGGAGAGGGCGGGGATGTAGGCGGTGCCGGCCGCGCAGGGGCCCATCATCGCCGCGACCATCGGGATCACGCCCGACATTTCGACCTCCTCGCGGAAGAGGTGGCCGGAGCCGGCGAAGAGCGAGCCGGACGCCTCCTGGATGCGGGCGCCGGCCGAGTCGAGCAGCCAGACGAACGGCATTCGCTTGGAGAGCGCCATCTCGCGCAGGCGGGTCACCTTCAGCTCCCCGGTCATCCCCATCGAGCCGGCCATCACGGTGAAGTCGTAGGCGGCGATGCAGGTGGGCCTCCCGTCGACATCGCCCCAGCCGGTGATGACGCCGTCGGCCGGCGCCTCCACGCCCTCCATCGCCCGCTGGGCGAAGTGGGGGCGGCCGTGGATTCCCATCTCGACGAAGGTCCCCTCGTCGACCAGCAGGTCGATTCGCTCGCGCGCGGTCAGCTTGCCGCGCTCGTGCTGTTTGGCGATCTTCTCCTCGCCGCCGCCCAGCTTCACCTTCTGGCGCCGCTCGTGCAGCTGCTCGGTCAGCTCGTCCAGCGGGGCCGTGCCGGGCAGCAAATTCTTCTCTTGCTCTTCGGTCGCCATTCCTACCTTCCCTTCCACTGCGGCTCACGCTTCTCGAAGAAGGCGCTGACGCCCTCGACTATGTCCTCGGTCGAGAAGGTCAGCGAGAGCTGCGAGCGCAGGTACTCGAGCGCGTCGTCGACCGCCATGTCCTGCTGGCGGTACATCGCATCGTGGCCGAGCCGCATCAGCACCGGACTCTTCGAGGCGAGCTTGGTCGCCCACTCGGCGACCGCGGCGTCGAACTCGGCCGCCGGCACGACCCTGTTGGCCAGCCCGTACTCGACCGCCTGCTCGGCGCTCAGCCGCTCGCCCAGCAGCATCATCTCGTTGACCTTCTTGCGCGGGACGTTGCGGTAGATGATCGCCATGATCATGTAGGGGAAGGCGCCGACGTTGATCTCCGGCGTGCCGAAGGTGGCCCCCTCTTTTGCGATCAGCAGGTCGCAGGAGAGGGCCAGGCCCATGCCGCCCGCCAGCACGTGGCCGTTGGCGGCGCAGAGCGAGGGCTTGCCGAGCCGCGGCATCAGCCTGAAGAACTCCAGGAAGAGGTCGGTGGCGAAGTGTTTGGCGACCAGCGGCACATCGGCCGCGAAGCCACCCAGATCGGCGCCCGCGCAGAAGACCTTGTCGCCGGCCCCGGTGAGGACGACGGCGCGCGCGTCCCCGTCGTCGCGGGCGCGCTTCATCGCATCGACCAGCTCGGCCAGCATCTGGCCGGAGAGCATGTTGCGCTTCTCCGGGTTGTTCAGGGTCACCGTGGCGACCCCCTCGGCGACCTCGTACTTGACGACCTCGTAGCTCCCTCCGCTCACGCGGGGGACCATAGCCGACTCCGTTGAAAGTAGGAAGTGCTACTGTCCGCCCCAGCTTCTAGGCGGCGGGCGCCGCCAACCGGATCAGCGACCCGAGGAGAGATACCAGTGGCGACCGCGACGACCAACGGCTCCAAAGTCATCAAGCCCGACCACGCAGCCGAGCGCAAGCACATGATCTTCACGCAGGAGCACGAAGACCTGCGCGAGTCGATGGAGGCGTGGGTGAAAAAGGAGCTGTACCCGCACCGCAACGAGTGGGAGGAGTCGACCTGGCCGCGCGAGATCATGAAGCGCGCTGGCGACCTCGGCTTCCTCGGCCTCTGCTTCCCCGAGGAGTACGGCGGCCAGGGCGGCGACTACTACTACTCGATGGTTCGCTCGGAGTGCATGAGCTACTCCGGCTCGGGCGGGCTCAACATGGGCTTCGTCGTCCACACCGACATGGTGCTGCCGCCGATCGAGATGCTCGGCACCGAGGAGCTGAAGCAGCGCTATCTGCCGCCGGCGATCCGCGGCGAGAAAATCGGCTGCCTGGGGATCACCGAGCCGGAGGCCGGCTCGGATGTCGCCGGCATCCGCACCAAGGCGATCCGCGACGGCGACGAATTCGTCGTCAACGGCTCGAAGACGTTCATCACCAACGGCGCCCGCGCCGACTTCATCGTCCTCGTCGTCAAGACCGACCCGGACAAAGCTCATGACGGGATGAGCCTGCTGGTCGTCGACCTCCGCGACGAGAACGGCGAGACGGTGCCCGGCTTCAGCGTCTCGCGCAAGCTCGAGAAGATGGGCATGCACTCCTCCGACACCGCCGAACTCGCCTTCGAGGACGTCCGGGTCCCGGTCTCCAACCTGCTCGGCGAGGAAGGCAAGGGCTTCTACCACATCGCCTGGGAGCTGCAGAGCGAGCGGATGGTCGCCTGCGCCGGCGCCGTCGCCGGGGCGCAGCGGATGTTCGACCGCACCATCGAGTACGCCAAGGAGCGCAAGGCCTTCGGCCGCTCGATCGGCAACTTCCAGGTGATCCGCCACAAGTTCGCCGAGATGGCGACCAAGATCGAGGCGGCGCGCCAGTTCACCTACGCGACCGCCTGGCGCTACGCCAACGGCGAGTACCCGGTCCGCGAGATATCCGAGTGCAAGCTCTACACCTCGCGGATCGCCTGCGAGGTCGCCGACGAGTGCATCCAGATCCACGGCGGCTACGGCTACATGAAGGAGTACGAGATCGAGCGCGCCTACCGCGACGTTCGCCTCAACCGGATCGGCGCCGGCACCGACGAGATCATGCTCGAGGTGATCGGCCGCAGCTACGGGCTGTAGCCGACTGGCCGTCTCGATGTCGCACGTCGATCACGTCCGCTCCTACTACGAGGCGCTCAACGGCGGCGACGCCGCGGCGGTCGCCGCCCACTTCAGCGACGACGCCGTCCACTACTACACGCGGCTGGGGCCGCACGAGGGCGCCGAGACGATCGGCCGCTACGCGGCGCTGGGAGTCGAGAGCATCGACGCCCAGTGGTACATCGAGAACGCGATCGAGCAGGGCGAGGAGGTCGCGATCGAGTGGACCATGACCTGGCGCGCCCCGGACTCGGGCGAGAAGCGCCTCGACCGCGGCACCGAGTGGTTCCTGATCCGCGACGGCAAGATCGCCGAGGTGCGCGCGTACCACCACGGCGGCAAGAAGAATCCCCAGGGCGACCTGCTCGGCTTCGACCACGAGGGTCGCGGCTACACGATGCTCGCGGACTGGACCGCCCCATCGGGAGCCGGTGAGAGCCGCTCGTGACGGTCGTCAAGGACACCGGCGTTCGCGCCACGCCCCCGCCCTTCGGCGAGGAGCACGAAGAGCTGCGCGAGACGGTGCGGCCCTTCGTCGCCAAGGAGATCGCGCCCAACGTCGACGAGTGGGAGGAGGCGCGCGAATTCCCCCGCGAGCTGTACGGGCGCTGCGCCGAGCTCGGATTCCTCGGGCTGAAGTTCCCGGAGGAGTACGGCGGCCAGGGCGGCACCCACCTGCATGACGCGGTCTGGGTCGAGGAGCTGGCCCGCTCCGGTGGCTCCGGCGGCGTCGCCGCCGGGCTCAACGCCCACACCTCGATCGCGATGCCGCCGATCTTCAACTTCGGCACCAAGGAGCAGAAGCAGCGCTGGCTGGTGCCGGGCATCGCCGGCGAGAAGATCGGCGCCCTGGGGATCACCGAGCCGGGCGCCGGCTCCGACGTCGCCGGCATCACCACCTTCGCCAAGCGAGTCGACGGCGGCTACGTCGTCAACGGCTCCAAGACCTTCATCACCAACGGCGTTCGCGCCGACTTCCTCGTCTGCGCCTGCAAGACGACCCAGGAGGGCGGCCACCACGGCATCTCCTTCCTCGTCCTGGAGCGCGATATGCCCGGCTACGAGGTGGCGCAGAAGCTGGAGAAGCTCGGCTGGCACTCATCCGACACCGGCGAGCTGGCCTTCACCGACGTCGAGGTCCCGGCCGAGAACCTGCTCGGCGAGGAGAACGAGGGCTTCAAACTGATCATGTTCAACTTCGCCTGGGAGCGGCTGCTGATGGCAATCGGCGCCGTCGGCGCGATGCAGCGCCTGATCGAGCGGACCGTCGAGTACGCGCTCGAGCGCAAGGCCTTCGGCCGCCCGATCGGCAACTTCCAGGCGATCCGCCACAAGGTGGCGGAGATGGCGACCCAGGCCGAGGCGGCCAAGGCGATCACCTACAACGCCCTCCGCCTCTTTCACGAAGGCCACAACCCGATCCAGCAGGTGACGATGGCCAAGCTCGTCACCCAGCGCGGCGTCCTCGACATAGCCGACGAGGCCCTCCAGATCCACGGCGGCTACGGCTACATGCGCGAGTACGGCATCGAGCGAGCCGTCCGCGACGCCCGCCTCGGCCCGATCGGCGGCGGCACCGACGAGATCATGAAGGAGATCCTCGGCAAGCAGTTGGGGTTGTAGGGATTAGCAGGAGTTTCCTGGGGCTCCGCCGCCTCGTCGGAGCGAGGCGGACACAATCCGGACACATCGCGCCGCGCCTGGGCGATCTGATCCTCGGCAGACACGCGCTCGGCGATGTCGAACTCATCGAAGACGTGCGAGTAGACGTCGAGCGTCATCGTCGGCGAGTGTCCGGCCTGGCGCGCAACCTCAACGACGCTGCGCCCTTCGTGGATCAGGAGCGAGACGAAGCTGTGGCTCTATGGCAGGAGCAGGCAAATCAAGGGCGAAAACAGAGCCCGGGCACGTACACGCGCCCGGGCATCAGCTTGAAGTCCGTCACGTTTCTGGGAGGGAACGCAGAATCTGCATGCCCCCCACCAAAAAGAGCACCCTCCCCCCTGCTCTTCGCCTGATCAATAACGACGATCAGGCACCGGATTGCTTGCTAAGCGAATTGACGACGGGTGTCGAACGGCAATCCCAGCTCCTAAGGCGCCCGGGTGATCACCTGGAGCTATTCACCTTCTCAGAGAACGTCAACCTAGCGCCGATTCGCGCGGCGGCGAGACAGCGTGGACTGTGGAGCGAGACTGCACTAGTGCTAGTAATCGAACGTGCATTAGTGATCAGGGAGTTGCACAACGCGGAACTTCCTGATCTTGTTTCAAGGCTCGACCACCTGGCGGAAGCCGCAAGTCCGGGAATGGAGCTATGGAGTCCGCACGCCTCCTACCTCCGCCACTTGGTGGGCCTCGCACAGAGCACTCGCGATGAGAGGCCGCTAGGGTCGCCCCGGGTGGCCCTGCCACTGCGGCTTGTCGATCAACTCAACGATGGCGAGCTACCGGTCGGCGAGGAGGCAGAGGAGGAACTGGAGTTAGCAATCGCGTGGGAGATTGCAGCGCTGGTTGCGGGAAAGACGATCGCGGAGTGGAGCTACTCCGAGGCACTTACCAAACCGAGAAGCTAAACGGCGACGGCACGTGGCAGCCAGAGCGAGGCTGGCACTTCGATTCGTTCGCCGTCAGACGGATCAACAGATGCTTTGCGCCATGCGCCTGGCAAGCGGCCCAAACCGAGTTCTTCTCGTAGTTTGCCAGCGGCCTTGACGATAGGGCCAACGGCGGCGGTAGTGCGTGAGGGATCGCCTGCGACCGCAGCCGCGGCAAGCTGCTCGACCCAGTAACGATTATGAAGATGCCGCTCGCGCTGGCCCTGTGGGGGAACCCCCAAAGCGTGATGGCCACAGGGGCAGGGGTGGCGGTGGAAGAGTTGTCGTGCAGCCCTCTCGTAAGCCTCGCCAAGGGGGAGGCTACCTCGAATGGCGGGATGAAAAATAGGTACGCCATACGGGGTGTTCTTGGCCTCATGATCCCGCGGTGGAGGTGGCGGCGGCGGGAAAATTAGGCTCCCGCGCCCCCAGCCCTGCAGGGCGGCCGCAATCTGGTTGCGCAGGCCACCCTCCCAAAGCGCACCAATCCCGGCGACCACGCAACCGCGGCCGCTCTCTCGCTGCAATGCTCGCGCGAGGTGGCGTACCGCCCCATACTGGCGTTCGCTGGGGCTGAAGTTCCATACCGACAGACAGAAGATGTCGGGATCAAGTGTTCCGTAGGCGCGGGCAAGCTCCCCAATCAAACGCGGCACGAGCTCCCGGGCGTCAACGGCCAGCTGAGTTACGACGCCGCGCGCCTGACTCGACCCCGGTGCCGGGTGAGTGGCAGCGCTAGAGCGGACGAGATCGAGGAACGAAGTTTGTATTTCAAGATCAGCTTGCCGAGCGGCGCTCAGGGAGGCTGAGTCGAATACTCGAAAGGCAGGCGAAAGAAAGATCGTCGCACCCGCTTCAGCCTGCGCATCACGGTGGATGGCGAGAAGTTCGGAGCGACCCTGCTGGGAAAGCGGCATCGCCGCCGGGTCGTAGGCGTCACGCAGCCAGTCAAGTCCAGCTTCGCGGTAAGTAGCTCGGAGCGGGTGGTCGTAGGGGAGCTGGACCCGGTGGGCTTCGGTGTCGATAACGATGCCGAAGTTCTGCTCGCCGGCGGCGGCAATCGTGGTGTCCATCCGAGCAGCCTCAAGAACTGAGGTCGCGATCGCCCCTATTGGCCCCTCAGCATCAAGCTCGTCAATCAGATAGGAGTTTCCCCGATGCACCCACTGAATCAGCGGCTTCGAAGCGTGGTTCGTGATCTGCGCCACAAGCAGAGATCATGCTTGCTAGCGGGGACGGAATCGGCTCTCGAAAGTTTCGTCCGGCCTGAATGGCAGGCTCCCGCCTGATGCTTGCTCGACGGTGGCTCGCTGGTAGGGTTGTCGAAGCATTGGGGGAGAATGCGAGGGTTGGAAGACCTCGCATCGAATTCTGCTTACAATGCAGCGCTCATGAGGGGGAGCCATGCCACCTGATTACTTGAATCTCTTTCTGAACAAGGATGAATCCTTGCCCGACCCCGATGCAGTGCTGGGCCTGGAAGAGGAGCGTGGCGAGAGTCCAAGCGAGCCGCCTCCGGTTGAGGAGCTACTGAAGGACCCAGACGTAGCTGCGGTGGTTGAGGCAGCCGATGGCCTCAAACCAGTGCCTGCATAACGGTCGGCTTTAGACGTTTCCGTCTTTGGCCGCCTCCTCTTCGGTTGGGGGTCCGATAAAGGGCTCTTGGTGCTCGACAGGCAACTCAGCATGGCCGGAATCCGGTGCCTTGGGCAAGACAGCACCGATAGTGAGGATGAGCGCGAGTATCCCCGAAAATCCTGCCTCTACGGCCCAAATCCATACCAACGTGCAGGGCGCCGAACGAGAGTCCGGGTCTGGAAGGGTCAACATCGCTGCCGTCGCAATGAGGGCGAGAACTCCTACCATCGCGGTGAGCAAGCGGGGTCCACGCAGGAGATGTCGCGTCATCGGATGCTCTCCCGGCGCGATCAGAAATCCTGCGATCAGCGCTGGGACAAGCAGCAATAAGGCCGCAGCAGTCTGCGCTTCGCCGAGGACGTTGCCAGCCCGGATTGCAAAAAGGGCAAGGATGGCGCTCATCAGCCAAGCAACCGCGAGCGCAGCATGTAGGAAGCCATGACGAACGACCCGGAAAGAAACCCACGCAAAGCCCGTGCGGTGAGCATGCGAAAGCTCTAGGTAAAGGTGCTTCCGCCGGGAAAGGCCAGGCACGAAGGGCTGAGGACGCTTGGCGTCACCAGCCTCCTCGGGTGGATCAAGTAAAGGGATTGAGCCAACGCTGTTTGCGTCCTGGAGAACCAGATCAGCGGGCCGGCCATTGGTGAGCCCCGCGGCAATGAACTCGATCCGCGTTGGGGCTTCAATTTGCAGGTGAAAAGACTCGGCGTTCCCAATATGGGGCAAAAAGAGATAGCGCGCCTCCGGCCGCCAACCAAGCCAAGCCGCCAGCCATCGGCGCATGCGCCGGAGTTTGCCCTCGTGCTCGGTACGAGACGTCCGCGGCATGCTCGATGGCCAGGGAGTAAGGCAGCTGACCTTGATAATGCGGCGCTCACCAGCTTCCGCGATAACTGGAACGTGAATAAAAGAACAGAAGGCACAGAGGCCCAACAGGTCTCGGAACTCTGGCTCTGCGAGCAGAATCTCTGCGAGCCGACGATCCGGATAGAGCAGAGTGTTGTCGGGGTCAAGGACGGAGCGAACGAAGACTCGGCTATCTTCAGGATCCTTGGTCGGAATCGTCGCCAAATAGGCGATCAGGGCAGGGTCGAGCTCAAGGTGATCGTGATCGCGGAGAGCAAGGCGAGCAGCGGCAACAAGGATCGCTCCAGTGAGGCGAGCATTCTCTTGTCGGGTAAGCATCGGCACGGCGGCCCCTGCCTCGTCGCGTAGATCGAAATAGGCCAGGTTGGTGCGACGTTGCAAGACAGTGAGCGGCAAGAAATAGGTCTCCTTGGCGAGGCTCTCGGCACCTGGCAATTGAGTCGGAATACGGAAGTCGACGCTGATGCGGAGCCGCACGGTGTCAACGTCGAGTAGCTCGACGGTCTCAACACGCCTATTCACCCAGTCGCTTCCCCGACGCCACAGCTCAAGACCAACCGGCGCGAGCGTACGGATCGCGGCACTAGGAAGCTCGCCAGTCCAACCCCACGTGCTTGCGGGCGGCGAAATCTCGCCGTCCCGAGCAGAACCGGTTTCTCGGTGCTCCCCGCCCATCGAGAACTCAACGGTACCCCGTCCGATCCCGGACAGTCTTCCCGGAGCCTCCTGCCGCCTATGGCAAATGCAGAGCGATCGAATCCGACGCGGAACAATCCGGACACATCGGCGCCGGATCACGCGCGATCAATGACGAGCATCGGCCCCATCCTCGAACAAGCTCATTTGCGGGGAATCCTTGCCCTCGGATGATCCCGGGTGTCCTCCCGTGCCATGCTCGGAAGTCATGAAGGAGATCCTCGGCAAGCAGATGGGGTAGGGACGCTGCGCGTGTCCGCGACGCTGTACGCGGTGCACAGCTCGCACTCGGCGCACGCTGCGCGCTTGATGCTCGAGCACAAGGCAATCGAGCACAAGGTGGTCAACCTGGTGCCCGGCACCCACGCCGCTTTGCTGCGGCCGCTTGGCTTCCGCCGCGGGACGGTGCCGGCCCTGCGGCTGGACGGGCGCCGCGTCCAGGGCTCGCGTGCGATTGCCCGTGCGCTCGAGAGGACGCAACCGGAGCCACCGCTGTTCCCCGCCGATCCGCAAGAGCGGATGCGGGTCGAGGAAGCGGAGCGCTGGGGGGACGAAGTCCTGCAGCTGGCCCCACGGCGACTGGGCGGCTGGATCAACGTCCGCCGGCCGGAGTTGCGCACCAAGCTGGCCCGTGAGGCCGGGGTGCCGGCTCCAGACCTGGTCGGCTTGGTCGGCTGGCCAGTGGCCTGGTACTTCGCGCACAAGGTCGGGGCCAACGACACCGAGGGCGTGCGGGGGACCGTCGCAATGCTGCCAGCCCTGCTCGACCACGTGGATCGCCTGCTCGACGAGGGGACGATCGGCGGCGAGCAGCGCAACGCCGCCGACTTCCAGATCGGGACCTCGGTCCGGCTGCTGATGACTTTCGCGGACCTGGCGCCGGCGATGGAGGGCCGCGAGGCGGCGCGTTTCGCTGCCGAGCTGATGCCCGACTACCCGACGGGAGTCCCGCCGGGCTTCGTCCCGCAGGAGTGGCTCGAGCCACTTCGCGGCTGACCGGCAGGTCGCGATTGTTCCCTTCCTCGTGAAGGAGATCCTCGGCAAGCAGCTGGGGCTGTAAGAGGGGCGTAGGATCGTCGGCAGGCAGGCCCGACGAAAGGAGAGCTAGATGCTCTGTGCATTGACCGTTCGCAAGCTGAAGCCCGGCACGATGGAGGACTTCAAACGGGCGTTCGTTCCGGAGGACACCTCGAACGTCCCCGCGGGCTGGAAGAAGTTCTACGCGCTGCAGAACGTGAACGACGAGAACGAGGTGATCACCTTCGGCCTCTTCGACGGCACGCTCGAGGAGCTGCGGGCCGGCCAGCAGGGTGGCGAATACGACGCGCGGCGAGCGGCCGCGGGCGAGTTCGTCGAATCGGTCGGCGCCGACGGCGTCTTCGAGGTCGTCGAGGAACGCTCGATGGACTGAGGCGAGGCCGGTGAAGCAGCGGGTCAGCCTGATCACGCTGGGGGTCGCCGACCTCGGCCGGGCGCGCCGGTTCTACGAAGGGCTCGGCTGGAAGACGAACGCCGGGCCCGACGACGACGTCGTCTTCTTCCAGGCCGGCGACATGGTCTTCGCGCTGTGGGACCGAGTACGCCTGGCCGAGGACAGCTGCGTCGAGGACTCTGGCGGCTGGGGCGGGGTGACGCCGGCGGTCAACGTCGGCTCGCCGGGGGAGGTCGACGCGATCGTCGAGGAGGCGCGGGCCGCGGGCGCGCGGATCGGGCGCCCGCCGGCCGAGACCTTCTGGGGCGGCTACAGCGCCGTCTTCGTCGACCCCGACGGACATCCATGGGAGGTCGCGCACAACCCGAACTGGACGATCGCCGCGGACGGCGGCGTCAGGCTCACCCCACCGGATTGAGCCTGGGGAGCTTCGGCGGCTATCGGCCCCGCTCGAAGCGCCAGCGAGTCTGACTGAATTCCTCGCCCTTGCGGAAGCCGAAGGCGGTTCGCGGGGCAACCGCGAAGACGACGGCGATCGAATCCTCCTCAGGACCGTCGTGGACGAAGGCGCCGTCGCGGACCGCAAAGCGCCACTCGTCGCCGTACTTCGCCACGTACGCGTCGGCGATGCGCTGCAGCACGGTCTCGTCTCGGATCCGCGTCGCCTCGCCTTCGACAACGACATCGAGGCCATTCTCGAGCAGATTGCAGCCCGTCGTGAGAATGCAGCTTGGGTTCCGAGCAAGGTTCTTCGCCTTGCGCTCGTCCGGTCCCGTGCAGAAGCAGAGGGCGTCGTCCACCCAGACGGAGATCAAGGGCGTCACGTGCGGCCGACCGTCAGGGCGCACAGTCGAGATCCAGAACAGCTCCGCTTTCTCCAGGAGCCCGCGCGCCTCGGTCCAGACAACCGCCGTTGCGCCGCCGCTGCTGTAGCGGGGGTCGAGCTCGGTCGCGGGCTCCATGCTCGGCGGTTACCCGATCCCGCACGGCCCGAACGCCAGCGCTAGGTTGCGGTGACCGATCGATCCAAGGAGGCAACGATGCAATCGTGGCTGGGCAAGAAGCTGATCGCGCGCAACATGGCGAGGGCCCGCGAAGGCGACATCGGGCCGACCTTGCAGATGGACGCCGAGGACGTCCGCTTCCGCTTCCCCGGCGACAGCTCCTGGGGAGGCGAGTTCCATGGCAAGGCCGAGCTGGAGCCATGGCTGCGCCGCTTCGCCGACGTCGGCCTCCAGATCTTCCCGGACGAGGTGATCCTCAAGGGCTTCCCCTGGAAGCAGACGATCTGCATCCGCGGCACCGACCACCTCGATTCGCCCACCGGCGAGCGGGTCTACGAGAACCGCTACGTGATCTGGGGCCGCATCTCCTGGGGCAAGCTGCGCGAGTACGAGGTCTACGAGGACACCCAGAAATCGAAGGCGCTTGACGAGTATCTGGCGTCCGTCGGCAAGCTCTGAGCCTCCGGATAGGGGCGCCCCCGACCGTTCATGGGAGGCCGAACGATCGGAAGCACCCTCACTGCAACGGAGCCGATCGAGGGATCTCAGGATGAAAATCCTGAACCGGTAGCCGCGTCGTACGATCCAAGGCATGATCTACCTGCTGCGGCACGGCGAGGCCGAGCGAGGCAACGGCGGCGATGCGGCGCGGCGCCTGACCCCGAAGGGCGAACAGCAGTCGGAGGCGGCGGGACGCGCCCTGGCAGTGCTCGGCGCCGAGATCGACGCCTGCCTGACCAGCCCCAAGGTGAGAGCGGCCGACACGGCCCGCCTCGCCTGCCAGGCGCTGGGGGTCGAGCCTGAGACCGCGACCGAGCTTGCCGAAGGCGGATTCGACTCGCTCGCGCTTGCCGCAGGCCGAGGCAACGCGATGCTGGTGGGTCACGAGCCCGACTTCTCGAGCGAGGTGGCGCGGCTGACCGGCGCCAAGGCAAAGCTGCGCAAGGGCGGGCTGGCGATCGTCGACGGCGGCGTCCTCCTCGCCCTGCTGAGACCGAAGGATCTCGCCGCGATCGCGGCCGCGCCGGCAGAAGTACGCGAGTGAGCCCACCGGGCAACCAGCTCCGGGCCCGCGCCCATCTCAACCTGATCGACGCCTCGCGACAGCTCTTCCAGCTCGACCCCGGGGCCAAGGTAGAGGCGGGGCAAGGATGGCTGCTCGGCGCCGGCCGCTCGGCGCACCCGGCGATCTCGAACGCCGCCTTCCGGGTCGACGACGGGCTCGCTCCCGCCGAGCTGCTGGAGCGCGCGGGGGCTTTCTTCGGCGAGATGGGCCGCAGATTCAGCCTCTGGGCCCGCGCAGGCGCACCCGAGGACCGCGACCTGATCGCCGTCGCCGAAGCGACTGGCCTGAACGAGGTCTTCGCGATGCCGGAGATGGTGCTGCTGCAACGGGCGGAGGAGCATCCGCTGCCAGCGGGGATCGAGCTGCGACGGCTTGGCAGTGCCGAGGAGGCAGAGGATTACTGGCGCGTCGCCACCGCCGCCTACGAAAGCGTCGGCTTCCCACCCGAGATCTTCGCCTTCTACGAGAGCCACGACGGCCTCCTCGCCGGCAACGTCGCCGCCTTCCTCGCCTACGGGGAGGGAGAGCCGATCTCGATCGCGATGACGATCGTCAGCCACGGCGTCGCCGGCATCTACTGGGTCGGCAGCGTCGAGCAGGCGCGCGGACAGGGGCTCGGAGGCGCTCTGACCGCGGCCGCCGTCAACGCCGGCTTCGACCTCGGCGCCGAGCTCGCCTCGCTGCAGGCCTCGCCGATGGGCGAGAGCGTCTACTTGGGAATGGGCTTCGAGACGATCTGCTCCTACCGCCTGTTGATGTCGCCGCCGCCCTCGCCCTGAATCAGGGCTTGAGGCGGAACGGCGGATAGCGGTCCGTCACCAGGGCGAAGGCGTAGCCGACGACCCGGTTGTGCCAGCGGATCACGCCCTCGACGAAGCCGAAGAGCCCGCGCGGATAGCGACCGGTGAAGAGGATCGCGAACCAGGCGAAGACGACCGCGAAGAAGGCGCCGATGTAGAGGAAGAAGAGGACGAAGTAATGCGGGATCGCCAGCAGCCACTTGATCAGCGGCATGCCGCGGCCCAGATCGGCCTCGACGTTGGGGTAGGCGAAGGCGAGCCGTACGGACTGCATCTCGTCGGTCGAGGGATAGCGGTCGTCCATCAGCGCGAGGTAGATCCCGACGCGGTTGCCGAACCG
The DNA here is from genome assembly GCA_963703235.1 of uncultured Solirubrobacterales bacterium. Classification (GTDB taxonomy): domain Bacteria; phylum Actinomycetota; class Thermoleophilia; order Solirubrobacterales; family 70-9; genus VRUE01. Next base: position 1,685,331 of record OY969802.1, read on the forward strand.
CATCAGTTCGAGGTTCCAGTCGTACCACCAGCGCGGGTATTTCTTGCGGAAGAGGATCAGCAGCAGGACCGGCAGCGTCAGGATGCCGGCGCCGATGCCGGCGTAGTAGTAGCCCTCCCCGCCGCCACCGTAGGAGCCGCCGGAGAGCAGCGAGGCGACGATCGCGATCGGGATCGCCGTGAAGATGCGGAAGAAGGTGGTGAGCCGGTTGAGCTTGCGCTCGGGGTAGTCGACCGAGAAGGTGACCGGATAGTCCGACGGTGCAACCGGTGGATTCGGCGACGACATCTCCATCTGCGGCCTCCTTGCACTGGAACTGGGCTTCTCTTCTTCGACCGAACGGCGGCAAGCCCTTCCAACCGCCCCCCTTGACTGGCCGGTCAACCAGTCCAGGCCGCTTCCATGTAGCCTCCGCGCCCGACTTCGCGAACTAGAAGGAGAACGCACTCAGATGGGACTTCTTGATGGAAAAACGGCGATCGTCACCGGCTCCGCCCGGGGGATCGGCCGCGCCACCGCCGAGCTGTTCGTGGCCGAGGGCGCCAAGGTTCTGATCAACGACCTCGACGCCGACATCGCCGAGCAGGCGGCCGACGAGATCGACGGCGAGACCGCCGTCCATGCCGGCGACCTGACCAAGGAGGGGGCAGCCGACCAGCTCGTCGCCGCCGCGGTCGACGCCTTCGGCAGCGTCGACATCGCCGTCAACAACGCCGGCTACACCTGGGACGGAGTCGCCCACAAGATGAGCGACGAGCAGTTCCAGGCGATGCTCGACATCCACACCGTGGTTCCCTTCCGCGTCGCCCGGGCGCTCGCCCCCCACTGGCGCGAGGCGGCCAAGGCGGAGCGCAACGAGGGCAACGAGGTCTTCCGCAAGCTGATCAACGTCTCCTCGACGTCGGGCACGATGGGCAACGCCGGCCAGGTCAACTACTCGGCCGCGAAGATGGGCGTCGTCGGCCTGACCAAAACCCTCGCCAAGGAGTGGGGGCAGTTCAAGATCAACGTCAACGCCGTCGCCTTCGGCTTCGTCGAAACGCGCCTGACCCAGGCCAAGGAGGCGGGCGAGGAGATGACCTCGCCGGGCGGCGAGAAGATCGAGCTGGGCATTCCCGAGCAGATGCGCTCGATGGCCTCGGCGATCATCCCGATCGGCCGCCCCGCCACGCCGGAGGAGGCGTCGGGCCCGGTTCTGTTCCTCGCCTCCCCCCTGGCCAACTACATGCACGGCCAGGTACTCAACGTGACCGGCGGCATGTTCGGGGGGATGTACACCTGAGCAGCGAAGCGAGAGAGGACAGGCAGCCGGTCCGCTACCTCGACGTCGCGGACCGGATCTGGCCTGTCCTCCATCGCTTCATGGGGCTCCACACCTTCGTCTACCGAGCGACCGGGGGGCGGATCGGGCACAGCGCCCCCGGCATGCCGACGATCCTGCTGCTCGACCACGTCGGCGCCAAGAGCGGCACCAAGCGAACCTCGCCGCTGCTCTACTTCCGCGACGGCGACAACGTCGTCATCGTCGCTTCCAAAGGCGGCTTCCCAAAGCACCCGGCCTGGTACCACAACCTGATCGCCAATCCGGACACGAGGGTGCAGATCGGCTCGGAGCGACGCCTGGTCCACGCCCGCGTCGCGACCCCCGAGGAGCGCCAGCGCCTCTGGCCGGTAGCACTGAAGATGTACCGCGGCTACGACGAGTACCAGGCGCGCAGCAAAGGTCGCGAGATCCCGCTCGTCATCCTCGAGCCCCAGCCGAACTGACCGGCCGGTCAGCGGCGTTCCTCGGCGACCGGCTCGCCGCCCTCGCCGGCGATCGCCGCCGGTGGCCACGGCCCGGCCCAGTTGTCGCGGGCGCCGTCGATCGTGATCGTCGTGCCGGAGACGAAGTCGCCGGCCGGCGAAGCGAGGTAGGCGACCAGCCAGGCGATCTCCTCCGGCCGGCCGGCGCGGCCGATCGGGATCGAGCGCTCCAGGTTGTCGACCACGACCTGCGGATACTTGGTCATCAGCGTCTCGGTCGCGAACTGGCCGGCGGCCAGGGCGCAGGTCGTGATCCCGAAACGCGCCCACTCGACCGCCAGCGTCCGCATCATGTTCTCGACCGCGGCGCGAGCGGCACCGGAGTGGACCATGCCGGGCATCCCGTTGTGCGGCGAGAGGGTGACGCTCAGCACCTTGCCGCCGCCCTGCGGGATGAACGCCTTGGTAGCCGCGGCGTGGGTCATCAGCCAGGTCCCCTGCACGTTCAGCTCGGTGACAGTGCGGAAGCCTTTCGGGCTGATCGCCTCGGCCGGGCTGAGGAACTGGCCGCCGGCGTTGTTGACGAGGGTGTCGAGCCGGCCGTGGCGCTCCAGCGCCCCGTCGATCAACCGCTCGACCCCCTCCTCCTCGCGGATGTCGATCGCCTCGTGCTCGAAGGAGCCGGCCAAATCGCCGGCAAGCTCCGCCGTCTCCGCCAGCGGCTCCTGGCGCCGGCCGCAGCCGACGACGGTGGCGCCGAGCCGCGCTAGCTCCAGCGCGGTCTCGCGGCCGAGACCGCTGCCGGCGCCGGAGACCAGGCAGACCTGACCGTCCAACAGCCCGGGCCTGAAGATGCGCGAGTTGGAATCGCCGCCCATGCAGGGGCAAGCCTAGCCGCGCAGCCGACCTTTACCCCACCCGGGTGTGGTCGATGTCGGATGCGCTGGGGAGCCCTGCCGATTCATGACCCGATCCCAGGTAATGTGACCGCGCGATGAAGGTCCACGTCGAGGCGAAACCGCTGCACGAGCCGCTCGCCGGCGGTACGCCGGGCGCCACCGTCGCCGTCGAACCGATCGTCGCCGGCGAGGTCAACTGGTCGCGCTCGATGATGGAGAGCCCGGGCGGCCGCTTCCTCACCTTGAAGCTGCTGCGGGCGCTGATCACCGGCAAGCCGCCGATGACCGTCCCCTGTCCCGCCTTCCTGATCCGCCATCCCAGCGCCGGCGCGATCCTCGTCGACACCGGCCTGCACCCCTCGGTCGCCACCGACGGCAGGGAGAACTTCGGCCGCCTCGGCGCCCGCATCGGCAAGCCGGCCCTCGATCCCGGCGCCGACGTGCCGGCGCAGCTCCGCGAGCGCGGCCTCGACCCCGGCGAGATCCCGATCGTCGTCATGACCCACCTGCACCTCGACCACAGCTCGGCGATCTCCGAGTTCCCCAACTCGACCTTCGTCGTCAGCGAGGTCGAGTGGAAGGCCGCGACCGTTGGCCCCAGCCCGCTGCTAAACGGCTACCGCCGCACGCACTTCGACTACGCCTTCGACTACCGCACGGTCGACTTCGACCGCGGCGGCATCGACTCCTACGCGACCTTCGGCCGCTGCTTCGACCTCTTCGGCGACGGCTCGATCCGCCTCGCCTACACGCCGGGCCACAGCGCTGGCCACATCTCGATCGTCGCCCACCTGAAGCAGCGGGACTTCGTGATCGGCGGCGACGCCACCTACTTCGCCGCGCAGCTCGAAGGCAACGCCCCGCTCGCCCCGCGTCCCTTCGACGCCCACAACTACCGCCGCTCGCTGCAGGAGCTGAAGCTGTTCAAGCGCGAGTACCCGCAGGCGATCGTCACCCCAGGCCACGACCCCGAGTTCTTCGAGAAGCTCGACGCCCGCTACGAGTAGTTGGTTTCCCCCGGCTCGGGCGTGACGCCCTCGCGCAGGGCGCGGATCACGCTGCGGCGGCCCTGCTCGTCGAGCCGCGTGTACATCCCCCGCACCTTGTCGAATACCTCGCCGGCGACTTCGAGCTGGCGCCCATGGCTGGGCGACTCCTCGAGCGGGAAGGAGAGCGGCTCGCCGAACTGCACGGTGACCTTGGGGAAGCGGAAGCGCTTCCAGCGCCGTACGCCGGCCGAACCGTGGATCGCGACCGGCACGACCGGCGCCCCCGATTCAAGCGCCAGCTGGCCGACCCCGCGTTTCGGCTCGCCCAGCTCGCCGCTGCGCGAGCGACCCCCCTCGATGTAGATCAGGAGCATTTCTTCCCGGTCGAGGATCGTGAAGGCGGTCTTGAACGCCTCGTCGTCCTTGTGGCCGCGGCGGATCGGGAAGACGCCGCCGTGCTTGTAGACGTAGGTGAGGACGGGCGGGCCGAAGAGCTGGGACTTGGCCATGAAGCGGACCTGGCGGCGCAGGTAGACCCCGGCGAAGAAGTGGTCCATCTGGCTGAAGTGATTGGGCGCGAGGATCAACGGCCCCGACTTGGGGACGTTCTTGACGCCGATCGCACGGGTCCGGTAGAGGAGCAGGCAAATCGGACTGACGATCGCCCGCACCAGTGGGTAGGTCCAGCCGACCCCCTTGCGGGCCTCGGCGTGGAACTGGTCGAAGTACTCCGCGGGGCGGTCGTCCTTGTAGACCTGTGGCTTGAGATCGGGCATGGAAGGGCGCCGGAGAACCGGCTGTGGCTCTGCGTACCCCCACCGGGACAGACGGTTACGCGCGGCTCGGATTTGCGTTGCGACGAGGCCGAATCGGAGCCGCGATGAGCGGACTCATGCCACCCAGCCGCGCGAGCGCTCGACGGCGCGGCTCCACTCGGCGAGCAGGGACTCGCGCTCGTCCCCGCCCATCCGTGGCTCGTAGCGAGCCCCCTCGCGCCACATCTCGCGGACCTGCTCGGCGCTCCAGCGGCCGGTGGCGATACCGGCCAGGTAGGCGACGCCCAACGCAGTCGTCTCGGCGATCTCCGGCACGACCACCGGCGCCCCGAGGACGTCGGCCTGGAACTGCATCAGCCAGCGGTTGGAGACTGCGCCCCCGTCGGCCTTCAGCTCGACCAGGCGCTCACCGGACGCCGCCTCCTCGGCCCGCACCGCGTCGGCCGTCTGGTAGGCGATCGCCTCCAGCGCCGCCCGGGCGAGATGGGCTCGGCCGCTGCCACGGGTGAGGCCGACGATCGTCCCGCGGGCGTAGGGATCCCAGTGGGGCGAGCCGAGCCCGGTCAGGGCAGGGACGAAGTAGACGCCGTCGTTGCCGGTGAGCGAGGCGGCGAGCGTCTCGCTCTCGGCCGCCTCGTCGACGACTCCCAGGCCGTCGCGCAGCCACTGCACGGCGGCGCCGGTGACGAAGATCGAGGCCTCGAGCGCGTAGGCGGCCTCGTCACCGGGGGCACAGGCGACCGTGGTGAGCAGCCCCTCGGCCGGCGCCGGCGCCTCACTTCCCGCGTGGAGCAGGACGAAGCTGCCGGTCCCGTAGGTGTTCTTCGCCTCGCCCGGCCTGTGGCAGGCCTGGCCGAACAGGGCGGCCTGCTGGTCGCCGGCGATCCCGGCCACCGGCACCTCGCCGCCGAACTCGGAGGTAGTCCCGTAGAGGTGGGCCGATGGCAGCGGCTCGGGCAGCCGCGCAGGATCGACGCCTAGCAGCACGCACAGCTCCTGATCCCAGGCCAGCCGCCGGATGTCGAACAGCAGCGTGCGCGAGGCGTTGGTGTAGTCGGTCGCGTGGCGGCCGGTCAGCTTGAAGAGGAGCCAGGAGTCGATCGTGCCGAAGACCGCCCGCTCCGCCCCCTCGACGTTGCGCAGCAGCCACTCGACCTTGGTGCCGGAGAAGTAGGGGTCGAGGACGAGGCCGGTGCGCTCCCGCACCAGCGCCTCGTGCCCCGCCGCTCGCAGCTCGTCGCAGCGCTCCGCCGTGCGCCGGTCCTGCCAGACGAGCGCCCGGTGGACCGGCTCGCCGCTCGCGGGGTCCCAGGCGACCACCGTCTCTCGCTGGTTGGCGATCCCGATCGCCTCCAACTCGGCCCCGGCAATGCCGGCGTCGGCGATCGCCTCGGCCCCGACCCGCCGCGTCACCCGCCAGATCTCCTCCGCGTCGTGCTCGACCCAGCCCGGCCGCGGGAAGTGCTGCTCGAACTCCGAGTAGGCGCGCCCGGCCACGCGACCCCCCTCGTCGAAGACGAGACAGGTCGTCCCGGTCGTCCCCTGGTCGATGGCGAGGATCACGGTTGTCCCAGCACGGCAGCGGGTGTACGGTCGATGTCGGGCAGGGTCCAGACCCTATGGAAGGAGCCGTCATGGCAGCAGCTGAGGTCAAGAACTTCGACTCCCCCGACGAGGTCCGTCAGTTCGAGGGGAAAGGCCGGGCAGAGGTGGTCGAGCTCGCCGGCCATCCGGTCGGAAAGGGAACGTTCGAGCCGGGCTGGAGGTGGTCGGAGAACGTAAAGCCGATCGCCGGCACCGACTCCTGCCAGGTCGCCCATTTCGCCTACGTGCTCTCCGGCAGCATGCGCGTCTACATGGACGACGGCACGGAAGTCGAAGTCGGCGCTGGCGACGTGATGGCAATCCCGCCAGGTCACGATGCCGAGGTTCGCGGGCCCGAGCCCTGCGTGATGGTCGACTTCGGAGAGATCGGCGACTACGCGAAGCGCGGTTGACCTCTCAACCCCGCTACCGGCGAGACAGATAGACGCGGGTGAAGTCCAGCAGCTGGCGGGCGCGGTGGACGAAGCCAGCGAGGCTGCGACCGGTGGCGCGGTGGGAGAGGTCGAGCTCGTACTCGCACAGGCGGTAGCCGGCGCGGATGGCGTCGACCGTCATCCCAACCTCCATCCCGTAGCCGTGGGCGAAGGGAAGCGTCGCCCGTAGGACCTCGACCCGCATCGCCCGCTGGCCGGAGATCGGCGCGGCGGTTTCGAGACCGCACAGGCTGCGGATCGCCCGGCGGGCGACGCCGAGGGCGACGCCGAAGCCGCCGCCGACGCGGCGGCTGAAGGCGGCAACGGCGAGGTCGCACTCGCCGCGCTCGACCGCCTCGACCAGGGGCGCCAACCGCGCCGCGGAGTCGCCGAGGTCGCCGTCGCAGAGGAGGACGGTCCGCGGCGCCGGCTCGGCACTGAGCGCAGCTTCGGCGGCCGCGGTGACGTTGGCGCCCTTGCCGTGCGGGCGGCGCCGGCTGACGACCTGTGCTCCGGCGGCAAGCGCCGCCTCGGCGGTGCCGTCGGTCGAGGCGTCGTCGGCGACCCAGATCGCCGCCTCCGGCAGGACGCCGCGCAGCGCCGCGATCGTCACCGCGATCCGGTCCGCCTCGTTGCGCGCCGCGACGATCACGGCAACCGCTGCGCTCTGCCGACCCTTAGGCACGCCGCCATTCTCGCGCTAGACGAGCCGGGAGTTATGCACCCATTGGGTGTCTAACTCCCGGCTCGTCCCCTAGGGCACCGACGCGGGGGATATTCTCCGCCGCCAGATGGCGGACATCGAGGCTCACATCACCGGCAACGTCTGGAAAATCGAGGTCGCGGTCGGCGACCGGGTCGAGGACGGCGACACCGTCGTCATCCTCGAGTCGATGAAGATGGAGATCCCGGTCGAGGCCGAGGACGACGGGACCGTGAAGGAGATCCGCTGCGAGGAGGGCCAGTCGGTCAGCGAAGGCGACGTCCTCGTAGTGCTGGAGTGAACGAGCAGCTCGCCGGCGGCAAGCTCCTCCTCGACTCACCCGCCGAGGCGGTCGTCCGAATTCGGATCTCCAACCCCGAGCGTCGCAACGCGCTCGACCATGAGATCCTCGACGCGCTGGCCGAGGTGCTGCCGCGGCTCGACAGCGGCATCGAGACCCGCTGCGTCGTGATCACCGGAGCGCCGCCGGTCTTCTCCGCCGGCTACGACATCGCCTCGATCCCCTCCGACAGCTTCGAACGCGACGCCGAGGCCCTGGTCGCCCATCCCTTCCACGCGGCGATGGAGGCGCTGGCCAAGCATCCGTGGCCGACGCTCGCCGCAATCAACGGCCACTGCCTCGGCGGCGCTCTCGAGCTGGCCGTCACCTGCGACCTGCGGCTCTGCGCGGCGGGCGCGAAGCTGGGGATGCCGCCGGCCAAGCTCGGCCTCGTCTACGGCCACACTGGCCTGCGCAAGTTCCTCGACACCGTTGGCCTAGCGCGGACCAAGGAGCTGTTCCTGACCGGCCGCAACTTCACGGCCGAGCGGGCGGAGCAGATCGGCCTGGTTCACGAGGTCGTCGACGACGGAGCCTTCGAGCAGGCCGCGGTCGAGCTGGCGGCATCGACCGCCGCCAACGCGCCGCTCTCGATGCGCGGCAACAAGCGCGCGATCGAGGTCCTCAACCGCAACCCGGTCCTGAGCGAGCAGCAGGAGGCCGGCCTGATCGCCCTGCGCGAGTCCTGCTTCTCATCGGAGGACCTGCGCGAGGGGATCGGCGCCTTCGCCGAGAAGCGCAAGCCCCGCTGGAAGGGACGCTGAGTCGAGTGGCCTCACCGAGACGAGCGGCCCCAGCGTGAGCGCCGCCGCCCGCAAGCAGCTGGCCGCCACGGATCCGACGATGGCGGCGCTGATCGAGCGGATCGGCAAGATCGACCTGGAGACGCGGCTGCGGCGGCGCAGCGAGGAGCGTCCCGCCGACGCCTACGGGGCGCTGCTGCGGGCGATCGTCGGCCAGCAGCTTTCGACCAAAGCGGCGCGGACGATCTACGGCCGCGTCTGCGAGCTGTTCGGAGGCACCACTCCCTCGCCCGAGCAGTTGCTCGAAGCGAGCGAGGAGGACCTGCGCGCCTGCGGGCTCTCCGGCCGCAAGGTCGAGTACGTCCGCGACCTCGCCTCGCACGTGCTGAGCGGCGAGCTGGAGCTGGACCGCCTCGAGGAGCTCTCCGACGAGGAGGCGACCGCGGAGATCGTCGCCGTGCGCGGCCTCGGCCAGTGGACGGCGGAGATGTTCCTGCTCTTCCACCTCGAGCGGCCCGACGTCCTCTCCGGCGGCGACCTCGGGATCCGCAAGGCGATCCAGGTCGAGTACGGGCTGAAGGAGATGCCGGCGCCGCAGCGGGTGCTGGAGATCGGCGAGCCCTGGCGGCCGCACCGCAGCCTCGCCTCGCTCTACCTCTGGGAGTCGCTGGCCGCGGTGCCGGTCGAGTGAGGAACGGGCCCGCCGCGGTCGAAAGGAGACAGATGCGGTTCCGCTTTTGGCTCGGCTATCTGGTGGTCGCCGCGATCGCCGTCGGCTCGCTGGCGATGGCGCTGGTCGTGCGCGACCGCGAAAGCGACAACTTCGAGCGGGCGCAGAAGTCCGAGGCGGTGCGAGCGGCTCATCAGGCCGAAGCGCTGGCGGCGCTCTCGGTCGGCCAGTTGGCGAGCGCCGCCGCCTTCTACCAGGCGGTCGAGCGGCTGACGCCACACAAGGCCGAGGTGATGGCGGACTCCCTGCTCCACGCCGGCGCCCTCTCGGGGACCGCCCTGCTGCTGGCGGTGCCGGACGAGCGGCGGGCACGGTTCGAGCGCACCCGCGGCTACCCGATCGTCGAACGGGCCGGAATCGGCTTCCGCTCCGCCCGACCGCGAGACGTCCACTTTCCGATCGCCTTCGCCTCCTCCAACAGCGGGCTCGAACCGCCGCTCGGCTACGACGTCGGCGCCGACCTCAACCGCAGCGAGTCCCTGCTGCGCGCGCGCGACCGCGGCGCGCCGGTCGCCACTCCCGCCATGCACCTGCCGATCGGCGGCACCGGGATCAACGTCTTCCATCCCGTCTACCGGGACGGCGCCCCGACGGCCAGCCTGGCGCAACGCCGCGCAGCGCTTTTCGGCTTCGCCGTCGGCGCCTTCCAAGTTCCCCAGCTCGCCGCCGCGGCGACCGCGTCGCTCGACGAGGAGGTCGAGGCCCAGCTGGTCGAAGGCGGTCGCACCGTGCTCGGCCCACAGCTGCCGCGTGAGGAGGCCGCGGCGGCGGCGCTGCGGATCGCCGACCGCACCTGGCTCCTGGTCGTGCGCGATCCCGACCGCCCAGGGGTCGGGCTGCCGCTCCTGATCGCGGTGGTCGGCATCTCGCTGGCCGCCATCCTCGGGGTGCTGGTCCTCGTCTGGAGCCGCAAAGAGCAGATGCAGGAGCTGGCCCTGCAGGCCAGCCACGACCCTCTGACCGGCCTGAAGAACCGGCGCCGCTTCGACGAAGACCTGCGCACCGAGCTCGCCCGCAGCCGCCGCGACGGGACAGCCGGCGCGGTGCTGATGCTCGACCTCGACAACTTCAAGCGGGTCAACGACACGCTCGGGCATCCGGTCGGCGACCGCGCGATCGCCGAGATCGCCGCGGTGCTGACGGGGAGGATGCGGGCCACCGACGTCGTCGCCAGGTTCGGCGGCGACGAGTTCGCCATCGTCCTGCCGCGCTGCGAGCTCGACGAGGCCGAGGAGATCGCCGAGGCGATCGTGCGGGCGGTTCGCCGGCGCGCCTCGGCGGACGGGCCGGGCGCCTCGATCACCGCCAGCGTCGGCATCGCCACCTTCGGCCCGGACTCGGGCGGGCCCGACCCGGTTTTGACCGCCGCCGACCAGGCCCTGTACGAGTCGAAGGACGCGGGAGGCGACACGGTGCGCACAGCGATCGGCACCGTCCGGCCTGCTTCCTAGCCTTTGCGGCCCGGATGCTCCCCCTGATCGACTTCGAGGAAGCGCTGGCGCTGGGCGAGCTGAGCGACCGGCAGGAGATCGGCGATCTGGTCGAGCGCGCCTGGCAGGTGCGCCGGGAGAACTTCGGCGAGTCGACCGACATGTGCTCGCTGGTCAACGCCAAGTCCGGCGGCTGCGCCGAGGACTGCGGCTTCTGCGCCCAGTCCCGCTATGCCGAGGCGGACACGCCGATGCACGCGATGATGGAGCCCGAGCAGATCCTCGAACACGCCAGGGCGGCCGAGGCGGCGGGCGCCCACCGCTTCTGCATGGTCACCCAGGGACAGGGGCTCTCGAAACGGGACTTCGCGAAGATCCTCGAGGGCGCCAAGCTGGTCGCCGAGCAGACCAACCTCAAGCGCTGCGCCTCGATCGGCCACATGTCGGCCGAGCGGGCCAAGCAGCTGCGCGAGGCGGGGATCCAGCGCGTCCACCACAACGTCGAGTCGGCCCGCTCCTACTACCCCGAGGTCTCGAGCACGGTCCGCTACGAGGGCCGGCTGCGGACGATCGACGCGGTCAAGGAGGCCGGTCTGGAGACCTGCGTCGGCGGCATCCTCAACCTCGGCGAGTCGCCCCGGCAACGGGTCGAGATGGCCTTCGAGCTGTCGGAGCTGAACCCGACCTCGGTCCCGATCAACCTGCTCAACCCGCGTGAGGGGACGAAGTTCGGCGAGCGCCCGCTGATGGACGCCTGGGAGGTCGTCAAGTGGGTGGCGATCTTCCGCCTGATCATCCCCGGCGCCCTCTTCCGCCTCTGCGGCGGCCGCGTCGAGAACCTCGGCGACCTGCAGCCGCTGGCGGTCAAGGCGGGCCTCAACGGGGTGATGATGGGCAACTTCCTGACCACCCTGGGGGCCGAGCCCGAGGACGACCGGGCGATGTTCGAGGAGCTGGGGCTGAACGTGGCGCGGCAGCCCGACAACGGCGCCAACCCGCGGCCCGACAACCGCTCCGGCTGGCTCGACGGGGAGGTCCCGGCGACGCCGATCGACGAGCTGATCGACCGTCAGGAAGAGGCCAACTTCTGGGACCCCTCGACGCAGCTGCGGGTGATCAAGAAGACGAAGAAGCCGCCGCCCTACCCGGGCCGCGCCGGCGACGGCGACCGCGCCGCGGCATGACCGACGTCGCAGAGCGGCTGGAGGAGCTCCGCGATCGCGGGCTTCGCCGCCGCCTGCGCTTGGTCGAAGGCGCGCAAGGGCCTTGTGTGCTGCTTGGCGGCCGACCGGTGCTGCTGCTTTGCTCGAACAACTACCTGGGACTCGCCGGTCACCCGCTGGTACGCGAGGCGGCAGCCGAGGCGGCGTTGCTCTTGGGGGTCGGGGCGGGGGGCTCACGCTTGATCTCCGGCAACATGGAGCCGCACCGCTTGCTGGAGGAGCGGCTTGCCAGCTTCAAGGGCTACGAGGCGGCGCTGCTGTTCGGCTCCGGTTACCTCGCTAACACCGGCGCGATCGCGGCGCTCGCCGGCCGCGGCGAGGTCGTCTTCTCCGACGAGCTGAATCACGCCAGCATCGTCGACGGCTGCCGCCTCTCGCGTGCGGAGACCTTCGTCTACCGCCACGCCGACGTCGAGCACCTCGCCTGGGGGCTGCGGCAAGCCGGCGAGCGCGCCGCGCTGATCGTCAGCGACGGCGTCTTCTCGATGGACGGCGACGTGGCGCCGCTTGCCGAGCTGGCGCCGTTGGCCCAGCGCCACGGCTGCCGCCTGATGGTCGACGAGGCGCACGCTACCGGCGCTCTTGGCCCCGGCGGGCGAGGCACGGTCGCCGCCGCCGGGCTGAGCGGTGAGGTCGACCTGGTCGTCGGCACCCTGGGCAAGGCACTCGGCTCCTACGGCGCCTACGTCTGCGCCAGCGCCGAGCTATGCGACTACCTGCTCAACACGGCCCGTCCCTTCATCTTCTCGACCGCGCCGCCGCCACCGGCGCTCGCCGCAGCGCTGGCCGCGCTGGAGCTGCTCGAGGCCGACCCAAAGCAGGTCGAGCGCCTGGGTGACAACGCGGTCGCCTTTCGCCGCGCGCTGGCGGCGGAAGGCCTCGCGGCAGGTGGCCAGGGGACCCAGATCGTGCCGCTCGGGGTGGGCGACGCCGACACGACGATGGCGCTCTGCGAGCGACTGCTGGAGGGCGGCGTCTTCGCCCAGGGCATCCGCCCGCCAACGGTGCCAGAGGGGTCCTGCCGGCTGCGCTTCACGGTGATGGCGACCCATGAGGCCACCGAGCTACAGCGTGCCGCCGAGCTGACCGGCGCCGCGGCTCGCGAGCTGGGAATCGCGCCGGCCCGAGCGAACGGCGTCGCCCTCGCCGCGTAGCCCGCAGTGGACGGCTACTTCGTCACCGGCACCGGCACCGAGGTCGGCAAGACGGTCGTGGCAGCGGCCATCGCGCGCTCACGCGCGGTCGAAGGCCAGCGCGTGGCGGTCTTCAAGCCCGCCGTCACCGGCCTCGACGAGCCCGGCGAGCCGGATCACGCGCTGCTGCGGCGGGCGGCCGGATCGCAACAGAGCGACGATGAGATCGCGCCCTATCGCTACGGGCCGCCGATGTCGCCGCACCTCGCCGCCGAGCTGGCGGGGGAGACGATCGAACGGCAGCGGCTGCTCGACGCGGCGCGGACGGCCGCGGCGGAAGCCGACGCTCTCGTCTGCGAGGGAGTCGGTGGACTGCTCGTTCCACTCTGCCTCGATCCGCGCTACCTAGTACGCGACTTCGCCGCCGACCTCGGACTGCCCCTGATCGTCGCCGCCTCCCCCGGTCTCGGCACGATCAACCACACGCTGTTAATCCTGGAGGCGGCCCGCGCAGTCGGCCTCGAGGTCGCCGCGGTCGTCCTCACTCCCTGGCCCGATCTCCCGACTTCAATCGAACAGTCCAACCGCGAGACGATCGCCACGCTCGGTGAGGTTCCGGTCGAGATCCTCCCCCCGCTCGACCTCTCCTCCCCCGACGCTTGGCCGGTGTGGCGGCTTTCCCGTCATATACACGGATAACTCGCCACACCCGGTCAGGTAACTGACTCGCGCGCGGCTAGCTCGCCGCCGGGGCCTGCTGCCGCCGTGGCGGCCTCGGGCCGGCCCTTACGCCCCTTCGCCCGGATCGCCAGCGCGCCGACGGCCGCGCCGGTCAGCGCCACCAGGGCGGAGACGGTCATCGCGTGGCCGAGGGCGTCGACGAATTCGACCGGCGTCGCGGTCTCGGGGTTGCCGACCGCGCCCTGGAAGATCGCGCCGGTGACCGCGACGCCGAGGCTGCCGCCGACCATCCTGAACATCGAGAGGACGCCGGAGGCGACCCCGGCCTTTTCGACCGCGACCGCGTTCATCGCGGCGCTGGTCATCGGCGACATCGTCAGCGCGATGCCGATCCCGAGCAGCATGAACCCTGGCAGCAGCTCGCCGTAGCTGGAGTCGACGGCGATGCCGCTGAAGCTGTAGAGCGAGGCGGCGACGATCGCCAGCCCGGCAGCGATCAGCCAGCGGGGGCCGATGCGGTCGGCCAGTCGCCCGGCGACCGGTGCGACGATGACGATCATCAGGGTCGAGGGCAGGAACCTGACCCCTGCCTCGAGCGCCGAGTAGCCGAGGATGTTCTGCATGTAGAGGGCGAGGAAGAAGAAGACGCCAAGCATCGCGAAGGAGACGATCAGCGCCACCACGACCGCGCCGAGGAAGTTGCGATCGGAGAAGAAGCGGAACTCGACCATCGGCACCTTGACCCGCAGCTCGACCGCGACGAAGGCGGCGAGCCCCGCGGCGGAGCCGACCAGCAGCGCGACGATCTCGGGCGAGCCCCAGCCCCAGGCGTTGCCCTCGACCAGGGCCAGGACCAGCGCGGTCAGCGCCGCCGTCAGGGTCACAACGCCGAGGTAGTCGACCTCGCGGCCGACGGTCGTGTCGCGCGACTCGCGCACCGCGAACAATGCCGCCGCGACGGCGCCGATCGCAACCGGGATGTTGAGGTAGAAGATCGCCCGCCAGCTGACGTGCTCGGTGAGGAAGCCGCCGAGGACCGGGCCGACGGCCAGCGCCAGCGCCGAGACCCCGGCCCAGGTCCCCATCGCCTTGCCCCGCTCGTGGGGCGGGAAGGCGTCGGTGACGATCGAGAGCGTCGCCGGCATCATCAGCGCCGCTCCGACTCCCTGCACGACGCGGCTGACGACGAGGGAGGTGGTGTCGGGAGCGAGGCCGGCGGTGGCCGAGGAGGCGGCGAAGACGACGACCCCGATCAGGAAGGTGAGGCGACGGCCGAAGATGTCGCCGAGCCGGCCGCCGGTCGCCAGCAGCACCGCGAAGGAGAGCGTGTAGCCGTTGACCGTCCACTCCAGCGCCGAGAGCGAGGCGCCGAGGTCGCGCTGGATCGAGGGCAGCGCCACGTTGACGACGGTGTTGTCGAGCATGATCATGAACAGGGCGAAGCACATCGCCCCGAGGGTCCACCACTTGCGGTTCTCGTCGGTGATCAGGTGGCGGTAGCGGGTCACCCGAGCATCGTCGCAGCCCGCCGCGGCCGGCCCCTCGTGAGTTACGTCACAGAGCGGAGTGGTCCTCGCCCCGGTAGGGGCCCGGCTTCGGACGGGCCCGGCCACCGGGGAAGGCCAGCCGCAGGATCGTCCTCTGCACCATCCCCAGCTGCTGCCCGAAGGGGCCGCTGTTGTAGGGGAGGCCGTAGCGCTCGCAGACTTGTTTGACCTGCGGCGCGATCTCCGCGTAGCGGGTGCTGGGCAGGTCGGGGAAGAGGTGGTGCTCGACCTGGTAGCCGAGGTTGCCACTGGCGACGTGGAAGAGCGGGCTGCCCTCGATGTTGGCCGCCCCGGCCAGCTGGCGCACGTACCAGCCGCCGCGGCTCTCGTCCTCGACCTCCTCGGGGCTGAAGGTGTAGGTCTGGTCGGGAAAGTGGCCGCAGAAGATGATCGCGTAGGCCCAGACGTTGCGGACGACGTTGGCGCTGGCGTTTGCCTTGGCGGCGGCGGCATAGGAGCCGCGGCCGCTGGCCAGGGCGTTGCGCAGCGCTCCGGCCAGCCCGCCGCGCCGCCGGCGGCCGCGCCGGGTCTCGCCGGCGGCGTCGAGCGCTGCCGCGGCGAGCCCGCTCAGCAGCGGCCAGGCGACGTAGTCCTTGACGATCTGGCTTTTCGCCTTGCCGACGATGCCGGCGACCTCGCGCTTCACCTGTGCCTTCGACTTGCGGCCCTTGCGGATCGCCTCGAAGTCGAGGTCGTGGAGGGCGACCCCCCACTCGAAGAAGGCCATCAGCAGCAGGTTGTAGAGCGGCTGGAAGAGATAGACCAGGTGCCACTCCTGCTGCGGGTCGATCCGCATGATTTCGTAGCCGAGGTCCTTGTCCTTGCCGAGGATGTTGGTGAAGGTGTGGTGGACGTAGTTGTGGGAGTGCTTCCAGGCCTCCGCGGTGGAGGCGGTGTCCCAGTCCCAGGTCGAGGAGTTGATCTGGGGATCGTTCATCCAGTCCCACTGGCCGTGCAGGACGTTGTGGCCGATCTCCATGTTCTCGAGGATCTTCGCCATCGAGAGCGCCGCCGTGCCGGCCACCTGGGCGGGCCGGTAGCGGGCGCCGAGCAGCAGCACCCGGCCGGCCACCGCCAGCCGGCGCTGCATCGCGATCATGCTCTCGATGTAGCGGCGGTCGCGGTCGCCCAGCTCGGCGTGCACGCGGTCGCGAATCGCATCGAACTCGCGGCCGAGCTCCTCCAGCTGCGCCTCCGATAGATGGGTGAGCGGGCTCTGAACCTCAACCTCAGCAGTCGCTGCGTTCATTCGTCTCCCTTTCGTGGTCTCAAAGCGCGATCTCGATCGGTCCTTCGGGGGCGTTGACGCAGGTGCGGATCATCTCGCCCTCGCTGCCGTGGACCTTGCCGGTGCGCAGGTCGCGCACCTTGCCGTTGCAGAGCTTTCCGACGCAGGTGTGGCAGATGCCCATCCGACAGCCGAAGGGCAGGGTGGCGCCGGCCTCCTCGCCGCCGACCAGGATCGGCGTGCCGCTGTCGCAGCGGGCCTCGACGCCGCTCTTGGCGAACCTGACGGCGCCGCCCTCGCCCTCTCCGGGCTCGCCGCCGATCACGGGCTGGAAGCGCTCCAGGTGGAGCAGCTCCCGGTCGCCCTCCGCCTCCCAGCGCTCGCTCATCGCCTCGAGCATCGGCGTCGGTCCGGAGAGGAAGGCCTGACGTTGGCGCCAGTCGGGGCAGAGCCGGTCGAGGTCGCCGGGCGCGAGCCTGCCCTGGCGCCCGGTGAGCTGCAGCTCCAAACGATAGCCCGGCTGCGAGCCGTCGATCTCGCGCAGCAGGTCGGCGAAGATCACCCCGTCCTCGTCGCGGGCGGAGTGGAGGTGGACGACGTCGCCGACCGCGTCGCTGCGATGGAGGCTGCGCAGCATGCTCATGATCGGCGTGATGCCGCTGCCGGCGCTGATGAACAGCGCCTTCTCGGGCGGCGGGTCGGGCAGCACGAAGGTGCCTTCGACGCCGCCAAGGCGGACGACGTCGCCCGGCCTGGCCCTGCGCACCAGGTACGGCGAGACCATCCCGGTTTCGACCAGCTTCGGGGTGATGCTGATGCAGCCGTCCGGACGCTCCGGCTCCGAGGTGAGCGAGTAGGCACGCCAGTGGTGTACCCCGTCGACGACGACCCCGATCCGCAGGTACTGGCCGGGCCGGTGACCGGTCCACTCGAAGCCGGGGCGGATCAGCACGGTGACCGCCTCGGGCGTCTCGCGGTCGATTCGCTCGATCCGGCCGCGCAGCTCCCGCGTCGACCACAGGGGGTTGATCAATTCCAGGTAGTCGTCCGGCAGCAACGGCGTGAAGAGCGAGCGGACCGCGCGCAGCGCCCGGCGCCGGAGGGCCGGGACCTGTGGGGTTGCTCCACGCTCGGCCATTGCGTTCGATGATTGCAGCTTTCCGTGTAGAGGTCAGTGCGAAGGCGCACACGGGGTCTGAGGCTTCCGCCGCAGGCGGAGCTAAGGTCGGCGCCGGATGTCGACCTACCCGGTTCAGCTCGACCACGAACATCTCTGGCATCCGTTCACCCAGCAGCAGGCGTGGTCGCAGGAAGAGCCGCTGACGATCGAGCGGGCGGAAGGCACCGACCTGATCGACTCGGAGGGCCGCCATTACATCGATGGCGTCTCCTCGCTCTGGTGCAACGTCCACGGCCACCGCCACGCCGGCATCGACGCGGCGGTGCGCCAGCAGCTCGACCGGGTCGCCCACTCGACCATGCTCGGTCTCTCCCACCCCGGCGCCGCCGAGCTGGCCGCTCGACTGGTGGAGCTCTCTCCACCTGGTATTTCGCGCGTCTTCTACTCGGAGTCCGGCTCGACCGCGACCGAGATCGCGCTGAAGATGGCCTTCCAGTTCCAGCAGCAGCGCGGCGGCCAGCACGCCCGCCGCACCTCCTTCGTCCACCTGCGCGAGGCCTACCACGGCGACACGATCGGCTCCGTCTCGGTCGGCGGGATCGACCTCTTCCACGCCACCTACCGGCCGCTCCTGTTCCAGACCCACGCCGCCGAGCCCGGCGACGCCGGCGACCTCGAGCGGGTTCTCGCCAGCCACGAGGAGGAGGTCGCGGCGGTGATCGTCGAGCCGCTGGTCCAGGGCGCGGCGGGGATGATCGTCCACCCGCCGGGGTACCTGCGGGCCGTGCGCGAGCTCTGCGACCGCTTCGGCGTGCTCTTGATCTGCGACGAGGTCGCGACCGGCTTCGGCCGCACCGGGACGATGTTCGCCTGCGAGCAGGAGGGGGTCGCACCCGACCTGCTCTGCCTCGCCAAGGGCCTGACCGGCGGCTACCTGCCGCTGGCGGCGACGCTGACCACGGAGCGCCTCTACGAAGGCTTCCTCGGCGCCCCCGAGGAGGGCCGCACCTTCTTCCACGGCCATACCTACACCGGCAACCCACTGGCCTGCGCCGCCGCCCTCGCCAGCCTCGAGGTCTTCGAACAGGAGCGGACCCTGCTGCAACTGCAACCAAAGATCCACCTGCTCGATCGGCTGCTCGATGAGGTCGCCGCGATGCCCGAGGTGAAGGAGGTACGCCACCGCGGCTTCATGGTCGGGATCGACCTCGGCGAGCACGACCCGGCGCTGCGCCTCGGCCACCGCGTCACCCTCGAGGCCCGCGAGCGCGGCGCGATCGTCCGCCCGCTCGGCGACGTGATCGTCCTGATGCCGCCGCTCTCGATCTCGAAAGCGGATCTGCGCCGCCTGGTCGAGATCGTCTCCGAGTCGATCGCGGCGGCCGTCCCAGTCTCCACGCCTGTCGCCCAAGCCGCGTAGGCGCGCGGGCCCTGTCGTGAGGGATGAGTCCTCGTCCTCGCAAGCTGCGGGCAAGGACCCGTCCCTCACGCCACCCCCGCGAGATACGGTGGCCTAGGTGACCGAGAGGAAACGAGGCCCTGCCGAGGCGCCGAACCTCGGCGAGCCCGCCGTCCCACGTCCCTCCGCCTCGGTCGTCCTGCTGCGGCGCGGGGGCAAGCACGGCGACCGGGCACTGGAGGTTCTGCTGCTGAAACGGACCGAGAAGGCGAAGTTCATGCCGGGCGTCTGGGTCTTTCCCGGCGGCGGCGTCGACACCGCGGACGGCGAGGGCGAGGCCGGGCACCGCGCCTGCGCCGTCCGGGAGCTGCAGGAGGAGGCCGGGATCGAGCTGGCCGCGGACGAGGAGCTGGTGCTGTTCTCGCGCTGGATCACCCCGGAGGTGGTCTCGCGCCGCTTCGACGCCTGGTTCTTCCTAGCCCAGGCCCCAGCTCACACACCGCCCGAGCCCGACGGCCTTGAGACGGTCGAGGCGCGCTGGTTCGAGCCAGCGGCCGCGCTGGAGGAGCAGGCGGCGGGAGAGCTGGTCCTCGCCTTCCCGACGATCCACCAGCTGCAGGCACTCGCAGAGTTTCGCTCTTCGGAGGAAGCGATGGCTGCTTTCCGCGACCGTGACGTCGAGGCAATCCTGCCGAAGGTGCTCGGCACTCGCGACAACCACCGGGTCGTCCTGCCCGGCGATCCGGACTACCCCAGCTGAGACGCATCTCGCGCGGGTGGCACGGGGGAGCGGTCATTGCCCGCAGCCTGCGAGGACGAGGACCGCTCCCCCGTGACAGGACCCGCGCGCCTATGCGTTTGGGAATGGGGCCAGTCCCGCATGCCATGGCCCAGGGCGATACGTGTTGACGCCGCTCTCCTCCATCTCCCCCTGCAGCCGTTCGAACAGCTGGCCGGCGTTCTTCAGCGCCTCCTTCAGCTCGGCCTCGCTGCGCTCGCGCAGCTGCCAGAGGAACCAGAGCTGGCGGTCGTTGACGCCGAAGTCGATCTCGCCGGTCATCGTCGTCGTCCAGGCAAGGAAGCCGGGGCTGAACAGCTCCCGCAGCGCCAGCGGGTCGTACTCGCGCGGCACGGTCGCCAGGAAGCGCCGGTTGAAGTCGATCGACTCGAACTCGACTTTGCGGGCGAAGCGCTGGGTCACACGCTCGTGGCCCTCGATCGACTCGACGTTGAAAGCGGGCACGACGGCCGCCAGGTCCGGCATGTGGGCCTTGGCCAACAGGGCGCTCGGCAGCACCGCCTTGCCGAAGAAGCCGCCGACCTCGCGCTCGTCGGCGTCGCAACAGGAACCCCAGAAGCCTTCCGCAAGCTGCCCCGTGAGCCGGTTCGTCCCTCCGACGCAGAGCGCCACCGGCCCGTCTTTCGAGTTGATGCCGCCGACGGGCTCGTAGGTCAACTCGTTGCGCTCCCCGTAGCGCCGCACGATCTCGGCCCATTCCTGCGCTTCTCCCTTCGCGCTCACCCACCGATCCTATGGGGGTAGGATGGGCGCAATGACCATCGCACTCATCGTCGTCGTCGCGATCGTCGTCATCGCGGTCCTCTACTACATCGGCAAGCGCAACTCGCTGATCGGGGCGCGCAACCGGGTCGACGAGTCCTGGAGCGGGATCGACATCCAGCTGAAGCGGCGCCACGACCTCGTGCCCAACCTGGTCGAGACGGTCAAGGGCTACGCGGCGCACGAGAGCGAGGTCTTCGAGAAGGCGACGAAAGCGCGGGCCGAGGCGATGTCGGCCGGTAGCGTCGGCGACACCGCCAAGGCCGAGCAGCAGCTGAGCGGCGCCCTCACCGACCTGCGCGCGGTCGCCGAGAACTACCCGACCCTGCGCGCCACCGAGAACTTTCAGCAGCTGAGCCGCAACCTGAGCCAGCTCGAGGACGAAATCCAGGCCGCGCGTCGGATCTACAACTCCAACGTGCAGGCCTACAACACCGACATCCAGCAGTTCCCCGCATCGATCATCGCCAACCGGGGCGGCTTCGAGGAGCGCGAGTTCTTCGAGATCGAGGACGCCTCGCAGCGCGAGCCGGTCGCGGTCAGCTTCGACAAAGACTGAACCGCTCTAAGCTCTGGCCCATGACGACGACCGAGGCGACGCTCTGGATCTGCGAGAGCTGCGGCTTCATCTACGACCCGGGGATCGGCGACCCCGACGGCGGCATCCCGCCGGGAACCGCGTTCGAGGACATCCCCAAAGACTGGTTCTGTCCCGTCTGCGGCGCGCGGACCAGCGATTTCCGCCCCCTGGAGCCGGGCGAGGCCTAGGCCGACAGGGACCCGGCCGTGTCACACGACTACGACTGGGTGGTGGTGGGCTCCGGATTCGGGGGGTCGGTTTCAGCTTTGCGTTTAGCTGAAAAGGGCTACTCGGTCGCCGTGCTGGAGTGCGGCAAGCGCTTCAGCGACGACGACTTCCCCAACTCCACCTGGGACAGCCGCCGCTACTTCTGGGCGCCCCGGGTCGGGATGAAGGGCATCTTCCGCCTCAGCCTCTTCAAGGACATCGCGGTGGTCAGCGGCTCCGGCGTCGGCGGCGGCAGCCTTGGCTACGCCAACACGCTCTACGTGCCGCCCTCCCCCTTCTTCGAAGACCCGCAGTGGGCCGACCTGGCGCCGTGGGAGGCCACTCTCGCCCCCCACTACGAAACGGCGCAGCGGATGCTCGGCGTCGTCGTCCACGACAAGGACGACCCCGCCGACCAGCTGCTGCGCGAGCTGGGCGAGGAGCTCGGCGTCGCCGACACCTACCGCAAGACGCCGATCGGCGTCTACCTCGACAACCCCGGCCAGACCGTCTCCGACCCCTTCTTCGAAGGCGCCGGCCCAGAGCGAACCGGCTGCATGCAGTGCGGGCGCTGCATGGTCGGCTGCCCGCACGGGGCGAAGAACACCCTGGTCAAGAACTACCTCTGGCTCGCCGAGCAGCTCGGCGTCGAGGTGCAGGCGGAGCGCACGGTGACCGACATCCGCCCGCTCGGCGCCGCCGACGGCAGCGACGGCTACGCGATCACGAGCGAGCGCTCGGGAATCCTGCGCGGGCGCAGGCGGCGCACGATCAACGCCCGCGGCGTCATCGTCGCCGCCGGACCCCTTGGCACCAACAAGCTCCTGCAACGCTGCCGGCTCGGCGGCTCGTTGCCGCGCATCTCCGATCGCCTCGGCGAGCTGGTCCGCACCAACAGCGAGAGCATTCTCGCGGTCCGGGTGCCCGACGACTACCCCGAGGACCTGACCAGGCGGGTCGCCATCACCTCCAGCATCTACCCCGATCCTCACACCCACATCGAGACCGTCACCTACGGCGAGGCGGGCGACTCGATGAGCACCCTCAACACCCTCCTGGTCGGCGACGGCACCCGCGTCACCCGGCCCCTGAAGCTGCTCGGCCAGATCGTCCGCCACCCGCTCGACTTCGCCAAGATCCTCTGGCCGCGGGGCAGCTCACGCCGCACGATCATCCTCCTCGTCATGCAAACGCTCGACAACGCGATCGCGCTGCGACCGAAGCTGAAGCGCAACGGCGAGGTGCGGCTGCAGACCGAACAGGACCCCGAGCGACCCAACCCGACCTTCATCCCGGTCGCCAACGAAGCGGCCGAATGGCTGGCGAAACGGACCGGCGGCATCGCCCAGAGCTCGATCATGGAGGCGACGCTGAACGTGCCGACCACCGCTCACATCCTCGGCGGCGCCGCGATTGGCCACGGCCCCGAGGACGGCGTGGTCGACGCCGACCAGCGCGTCTTCGGCTACGAGAACCTGCTGGTCTGCGACGGCGCCGCGATCCCCGCCAACGTCGGCGTCAACCCCAGCCTCACCATCACCGCGCTGGCCGAGCACGCGATGAGCAAGATCCCGCCGCAGGCCGACGCCGAGCCACGCGACCTTCCCCCGGCCGCGCGGCCCGCGCTGGTCTCCTAGCTACTCGGCGAAGCGCTCCGCCACGTAGTCCCAGTTGACGACGTTCCAGAAGGCGTCGATGTATTCGGGGCGCTTGTTCTGGTACTTGAGGTAGTAGGCGTGCTCCCAGACGTCGCAGCCGAGCAGCGGCACGCTGCCGTCGGCGATCGGCGAGTCCTGGTTCGGGGTCGAGACGATCGCGAGCCCGGAGCTGTCCTTCACCAGCCAGGCCCAGCCGGAGCCGAAGCGGGCGATGCCGGCTTCTTTGAACTTGTCCTTGAAGGAGCCGAAGGAGCCGAAGGTCTCGTCGATCGCCGAGGCCAGCTCGCCGCTGGGCGCGCCGCCGCCATCGGGGCTGAGCATCTGCCAGAAGAGCGTGTGGTTGTAGTGGCCGCCACCGTTGTTGCGGACCGGCCCCTGCTTGTCGCCGGGGAGGCTGCTTAGGTTGCGCAGCACGTCCTCGACGTCGCGGTCGGCCCACTCGGTCCCCTCCAGGGCAGCGTTCGCTTTGTCGACGTAGGCCTGGTGGTGCTTGTCGTGGTGAACCCGCATCGTCGCCTCGTCGATGTGGGGCTCGAGCGCGTCGTAGGGGTAGGGAAGGTCGGGAACCGAGAAAGCCATGGGAAGTCTCCTCTTCGATCGATTTGGAAGCCGAACGGAGCCTAGTCGGCGCCGGGTTTTCGCCGCTGCCTCGCCGGGTAGCCGCTCTTGAACCCGCGATTCGGGCCTATAAGAGCGCCGCACGGCTCGTTCAGGGTTCAAGGGCGGTTTTGAGGGGATGTAGCTTCCAGCGTCCAACAATGGCGGCAAAGCGGCAAAGAGAGGAGAGCGAGCCGGCGGCCAGCCCGGGTGCTGAGGAGCGCCTCGCCGGGGAAGCCGAGCTGTGGCGGCGCTTCGCGCAGACCCGCGACCCGTCGATCCGCGAGGAGCTGGTGCGCCGCAACCTGCCGTTCGCGAAGCGCCTGGCGCTTCGCTATCGCGGCGCCAGCGAGTCGTTCGACGATCTGCTCCAGGTCGCCAACCTCGGCCTCCTCAACGCGGTCGACCGCTTCGACCCCGACCGCGGCATCCCCTTCACGGCCTTCGCCTCGCCGACCATCCTCGGCGAGCTGAAACGCCACTTCCGCGACCGGGTCTGGACGGTGCGGGTGCCGCGCGGCCTGCACGACCTGATGGCCGAAGTCGACAAAGCGATCACCGAGCTGACCAAGAGGCTGCAGCGCTCCCCCTCGGTGGCCGAGATCGCCGAGCTGCTGGAGATCGAACAGACCGACGTGCTCGAGGTGCTGGAGGCCAACCACAATCGCCGCCCGCTCTCGCTCGACCGGCCGGCCGGCTCCGACGACGCCGACGACACAGCGCCCGCCGAGTGGGTCGGCAGCGAAGACGAGGGGTTCGAGCTGGTCGAGGGCCGGATCGCGCTCGACGCCGCCCTCCCCTATCTGGACGACCGCGAGCGCCTCGTGCTCCGCCTCCGCTTCGCGGAGGACATGACGCAGTCGCAGATCGCCGAGCGGATCGGCCACTCGCAGATGCACGTCTCCCGCATCCTGCGCCGGGCCCTGGCAAAGATCCGCGAGCAGATCAGGGAGCAGCAGCAAAGCGGATGACCAGGTACTCGCCGTCGTCGGACTCCTCGACGGCAAGCTCGTCCGCCAGCACCTCCAGCGATCCGCCCACGTCCGGGACTTCCAGCTCCTCGCGGATGTCCTTGGCGGCGCCGGGGTCCATCGGGCCCAACCGCAGCTCGATCCCGCTCTCGCCGTCGTCGAGGCCCAGCTTGACCCGTCCGTCTGCAAAGCGGGTCGGGGCAGCGGCCGCAATCGCGTCGGTGACGAGCACGGCATCGGAGACCTGGTCGACCGAGAGGTCGCGCCGGGCAGCGAGAGCGCCCACCATCCGCGCCAGCACGGGCCGCAGCAGCTCGGGCCGATCGGTCACCAGCTCCGTCGTGTCGACCCCGGCCGGTTCGAGCGAGACGTCGTCTTTGGCGCCGTTGGTGCCGCCGCCGCGCAGCGGTACGCGCATGGTGACCTCGGTACCTCGGTCGAGGCCGCCGGCAATCGCGAAGCTGCTCGAAAGGGCCGCTATCAGCGACAGTCCCAACCGCAGGCTGGGCCTGTCGTCGCCGACGTCCGCCGCCTGCGGCCGCATGCCCACGCCCTCGTCGCGCACGATCACGGTCAGGCCCTCGTTGTCGGGATTCGCTTCGACGCTGAGCGGGCCCGGTTGGCCCCTGTAGGCGTGGACGACGACGTTCATGCAGGCCTCGGTGACGACGGTCTTCAGGTCGGCCATGCTCGGTTCGTCCATCCCGATCTGCTCCGCCATCCCGGCCAGCGCGTGGCGGATCACAGCAACGTTCTCGGCTTTGGCGGGAAGCATCATCTGAAGCCCCCTAGGCTTTTGGATCGTCGAGCTGTCTGCCATGGACCGCAATCCCCGCTGGGAACGTGTTTCCCGCGGCGCCGAGCATAGTCGCCCGGCTACTCGTCATCCGGTACCCCCGGCGTTAACCCGCAAACCCCGCGACGGCGGCGAAGCCACAGGCCTACTGTAGGATCGCTGCGTGGATCCGGCGACGTTCGAGGTGCAGACCGAGGAGCTGCAGGACGGGATTCGCGCCGTCACGGTGCGCGGCGAGCTGGACATGAACACCGCTCCCGAGCTGGAGAGTGTGCTGGAGGAAACGCTTGCCGACGAAGAGGCGTCGATCATGCTCGACCTCTCCGAATGCGAGTTCATCGACTCGACTGGGATCGCCCTGATCGTGCGGGCTTGGCAGAAGCTCGAGGGGAACGGGGGCAAGGGTCGGCTGGTGCTCTGCTGCATCAACCACCAGGTGCGGCGACTGCTGAAGATCACTGGGGTCGAATCGTCGATCTCGATGCACGAACAGCGCGACGCCGCGCTGGCCGAGCTGCGCGGCTAGCCCTCGAGCCCCTATCGGTGTGCGCCGCGCGAAGCGCCTCATCGGTGGTGGGCCAGCCCGATCGCGATGAAGTAGGCGACCCCACACTCGGGACGTCCGGACTGGACTAAAGGTCGATTGAGGTCTAAGGTTGCTGCAGGGTTGGTCGGAGGTCGCGTGGAGACGAATGCAGGTCAGCGGAAGGTCCGGGACGGGACCCTGACGATCAGGGTCAGCCACGACGGCTCCATGTGCACGTTGGCGCTCGTCGGCGAGCTCGACCTGGCAAATGCCCCCACCCTTTCCGCCACGCTGGAGCGGGCACAGTCTGAGAGCGGCGCGCACCTGACGATTGACCTGAGCGAGCTCGAGTTCATCGACTCGACCGGCATCGCCGTGCTGGTCGCCATCTACCGTCAGCTCGCGGGCAGCGACCGTCTCACCTTCGTCGCGAGCAAGAAGAGCGCGGTGCGGCGGGTGATGGCCCTGACCGGGCTCGATGCGGAGCTGCCGTTCGCTGCCGACGGCGATGCGAACGGCGGGCGCTGAGCGCCTGGCCTGGTTCAGGCCGGCGCGGTGGAGAAGCGCTCGAAGGCGTGCTCGAGGTCGGGGAAAACCTCGCCGCGAACGACAAGGTCGTCGCGCACCTCCCAGATCCAAGCGACCGGCATGTCTCTGATTCCCAGCTCGCGGCTGCGGGCGTAGACGCGGCCGCGGACGAGCAGCCGGTCCCCGCGCTGCTCGACCTGGCTCGGCGTGATCAGGAGCTCTTCCCAGACCTTCGCCGCGTCGTCCAGATAATCGTGCAGACCGGCTGGGCCGACGTAGGGCGCGTCTCGTCCCACCGCTTCGGCGGTGACGATCGGGAAGAACTCCATCCCCTTGTCGCAGATCTCTTCGATCGTGTCCGGGTCGCGCCGGTTGAAGCCGTCGTAGAGACGCTCGATCATGGCCACGTGTCGGTCAGACATCGAGGCTGCCCAGGGCCTGAGCCGTCACGGCCACCTCCGG
This sequence comes from uncultured Solirubrobacterales bacterium, assembly GCA_963703235.1. Lineage (GTDB taxonomy): Bacteria > Actinomycetota > Thermoleophilia > Solirubrobacterales > 70-9 > VRUE01. Next base: position 1,711,922 of record OY969802.1, read on the forward strand.
TGAGACGAGGGAGGCGCTGGTGGAGCTGTCGCCGCTGCCTCGCGCCAGGGCGAGGATCGCCACGTCATCGTCGTGCCTGCCCTCGGTGAAGGCGTTGAGCGCGGCTTCGAGCTTGCGCATGACGAGGGCGGGGTCGCCGGCGCCGCTCAGCTCGGCATGCAGGCGCTCCTCGCCGAAGCGCCCCTCGCTCCCCAGCGCCTCGGTGATCCCGTCGGTGACGATCACCAGCTGCTGCCCGGGCTCGACCGAGCAGTGCTCGACCTCCCAGTGCGCGTCGGCGAAGGCTCCCAGGACCGGCCCCTCCCCGGACAGCTCGGCCACCGACTCGCCGTCGACGAGCAGCGGCGGCGGATGGCCGGCGACCGCCAGCCGCAGCGGCTGCTCGAGGTCCTCGCTCAGCGCCAGCGCGACGAGGCTGCAGAGCGCCGGGTCACTGCGACTCAGGAGAGCCCTGTTCAGCGTCGCCAGGGCGAGCTGGGGATCGCCGGTGAGCGCGACCGCGGTGCGCAGCGTGTAGCGGGCGACGGCGGTGATCGAGGCGGCCTCGGCGCCGCGGCCGGTGATGTCGCCTATCGCCAGCATCCAGCCGCCGGGAACGCGGAAGGCGTCGTAGAAGTCGCCGCCGACCTCGTTCTCGGCGCCCGCCGGCTGGTACATGGCGGCGATCGACCAGCCGGGAATGTGTGGAAGCGGCGGCGGCAGCAGGCCGCGCTGCAGCGTTTCGCCGATCTCCGCCCGAACGCGCTCGGCCCGCTCGAGGTCGGCGAAGAGGCCGCAGTTGTCAAGCGCCAGGGCGACACGGCCGGAGAGGATCCAGGCAAAGTGGGCGTCGTCGCGCCGGTAGCGCCGCCCCGACCAGGCGACGGCCATCGTCAGCGCCCCGGTCACCCTGCCACGGGCGTTGAGCGCGACCGTTATCGCCGAGCGCACGCCGAGGCCGCGCAGGAACTCGAGGTCGTCCTCGTCGTGGGCCAGCTGCTGCAGGTCGGCCTCGGACATCCGCTCATAGAAGCGCGGCTCCAGCGAGCGGCTGCCGTTGCCGGCGACCATCCGGTCCGGGATCGACGGTTGCCGCTCGAGAAGCCGCTCCTCCGCGCCGGGACGGGGGCCGGGTGCGACCCGGACCGCGGCGCGGCGGACGTCGCCGTCGGCGAAGACGTCGATCATGCAGAAGTCGGCGATCTCCGGGACGAGGATCTCGCAGATCGAGTCGAGCGTGTCCTCGAGCGAGCCGCCGGCGTCGGACACGGAGGCGACTTCGGCGAGGACCCGGAATTTCTGCTTCGCCCGGCGCTCGCGGACGAACAGCACGGCCAGCGCTGCGAGGCCGGCAAACGCCCCGATGACCCCTACGGCTATCTCAACCCAACCCATTCCCCTCAAACCCTTTGGCTAACACCCTGTGCGGGCTGTGCGCCTTTCCGGCTGGATCGCACGCAATCGATACTGAAAAGAGAGTACCTCGTACCGGGCCTGAAATCCACACTGAAGCCGCGCCCCCTCTTGCATGAACGGGTCAAAGCGGTGAGGGTCAGGCACGGTCGGTCAGCTCCATGTGGAGCCGCACCGTCGTCCTCCCTCGCCCGGAGCGGATCTGCACCAGGTCGCAAAGCTGGTTGACCATCCAGACGCCACGGCCGCCCTCCTGCGTGGGAGCGGGCCGCAGGCGACCGGTCAGTGGCGCCTCGATCCTGCCGCCGTCCTCGACCTCGACGAGCATGGCGCCGGCCTCGATCCACAGGCTCAGCGTGCCGCAGCCGCCTCCGTGCAGGACGGTGTTCGCGGTCAGCTCGCCGACCGCGGCGACCAGGTCGAAGGTCCGATCCGAGGAGAGGCCGGCGCGGCGCGCTCGGTCGGCGACCAGCGTCCGGGCCTCGTGTAGGCCGCCACGGTCGAAGCCGAGTGCGGTCGCGCCGGCCGGTCGCGGTGGCAGGGCTCCCGCGAAGGGCCCGCAGGAGAACGGATCGAGGTTCTCCCCTGCCGCCCGGTCCGCGTCTGCAGCGCTGCCGGAGACGCAGGCGTGCGACTCGTGAGCGGCCCCGAGGACGTCGTCCCGGAGGCCGACACTGTCGTAGGGACAGAGCAGGCGCCAGGCCGGGCCGTCCCAGAAGGCGTAGTTCAGCAGCGACTCGTGCCGCTGGCACTCGTCGACCTCGGCCGGACTTCGGCCCGGCCAGACCGGTTCGCCAATGCCGCGAAGCGGACGATTGCGGCCGCCGTACTCGTCCACGAACTCGCGCCAGAAGGGAATTATCCGGGCCGGATTGCGGCCCAGCGCCTCCATGTCGACGAAGCGGACCCGCTTGCCTTCCGTGCCCAGCTCGGCCCGCAGCGCGTCGGCGCGCGACCGCCCGACCGCGACCAGGGCCGGCTCTTCGGCCTCGAGACCGTCCCGGATGAAGGGCACCGTGCCGGCCAGGAACTCATCCGCGTCGGCGTAGAGGAACGCCTCGTGGTGGAACTCGGTCCGCATCACGCGACCCGACATGGAGGATGCCATCTCAGAGCGGCTTCCCCAGGTTCTCGAGGGGCCCCCCGGCGGGCCCGACGAAGGGCTCGCCCTGGCGATCCTCCCGGTCGCCCGGCTGCTCCCCGACCAGCATCAGCTCAGCGCTCATCGTCTTTCCTTCGTTCGCCCATCTCGCGAACCCGGTCCAGCGCCTCTAACGCTCAATTCCAACGGCTCTGGTGCGTGCTACCCGCCGTGGCGCTTGGTCAAACGGGCCAGTGCCGGGGGGTGCCTAAACGGTGCGGCGCTTAGCGCGCGGCCACGGCAGCGGGCTCGGGCGCCGCGCTCTCATAGCCGAATTCCTCCAGCACCGAGCCGAGCGCCTCGTGCATCGCCTCCTGCTCGGCCCGCGAGAGGTTCTCGCGCCACGAGCCCGGCCTCGCGGCCCGCACCTCCCGCCGGGGTCCGCGCTCGCGGGCCGGCACCCGCTCGAAGCAATGGCGCTCGGCGACTTCGGCGGCTCGCCCTGCGTCCAGGCCGAGCATCTGGCAGACCGCCCGCAGGGTCTCGGCCGTCTGCTCGCGAAGCGTCTCGTAGCGGACCAGCAGCCTGCTCTCGGGCGGGAGGGTGTCGAATGCCTGCTGGACGGCGCGGCTGCGCACGACCCAGACAGCGGAGAGCCAGCGGATCAGCGGCAGGCGTCCCTCCCCGGAGACGGGGAAGGCGCCGCCCGGGATCGCCCAGGATCCCTCGCGGTAGCCGTCCAGCCACGAGTCGACCACGTCGCGGCCGTCGCGCAGCAGGAAGACGATCTTCGATTTGGGGAAGAGGTCGACGAGCAGCGGCGCCGCGTGTGAGCCGGGCTCCTTGACCACGTAGATGGGTGCGCCGCCATTGGCTTTGCGCGAATGCTCGATCTGCGCCTCGAAGCGCGAGCAGATCAGTGCCCGCAGCGGCTCCCACCAGCTGTCGCGGTATCTCTCGGCGAAGAAGTAACCGGGCTCCTTCGCCTTCAGGTCCAGCAAAGTGGTCAGCTTCTCGGGAGGCTCCTCGGCGGCAGCCCAGGCGAGGGGGATCGGCCGCCAGACGCCGAGGTGGTGTCCCAGGTGGGGATCGTCAACCGGCACCACCCCGTCGAACTCGGAGAGCATGCGCAGCAGCCAAGTGCTGCCGCTCCGTGAGGAACCGAAGATCCAGGCGAGTCTCTCCTCGTTGTCGATCAGGGGCTTCATGGCCGGTCTGCGACGCTTTTATGGTCAACGATCGGGACGGCGATCGCAACCCCCTTACTCGTCGAGCTTGTCTCTCTTCGGCCCCTCCCAGCGATCACCGGCCTCGGGATCCTTGGACGGATGCGGTTCGCTCGTGCTGGTGCTGCCCGAGTGCGGATGCGGCTCCTCGCCGAACGGCTGCCCGTCCGGATCGGGCGGGTCCTTTGGGTCATCGCGCTTCTCGTAGGGATCCGGCCACTCGGTCGGGTCCGGGTCCTGGGCGGGGTTGCTCAGAGCCGCGTGGGGGCGATCGCCGTGCTCGTCGCGCTCGACCGGATCGTCCTCTCGTGGACGTTTCGTCGCCATCGCTGCGCCGTCTACCCGGCCACCGCTTCAACAAAACGAACCCGTTACATGGCCGGCAAGGCGCGGCGTCAGCGCCGAAGCGACGCCGGGAACGGACTGATCTCCAGACCGTCCGCGAGGACGAAGAAGGCTTCGGCAAAGGGGCTCGAGGAGGTGCGCTGCCGCAGGGCGGCCCACTCGATCTGCTCGCGCAGCGCCCTCCCGATCGAGAGGAGATCGGCGTAGTCGGCGTTGTGCTCGTCGAGGGCGAGGAGCTTGGTGACGAGGATGTCGTCGAGGGCCATCACCGGCACCTGCTTGCCGCCGGCGCGCTTGAGCGTGTCCAGCAGGGATTCGAGTGTCGCCTCGCTCAATCGTCCCGCGTCTCGGTCGACTCGATCTCGTCAGCTTCGCCGTACTCGGCCAGCTCCTCGTCGATCTCGGGCTCGGGTGCGGCGGCGAGCGGGTCGACCGCCGGGTCGCCATGGCTTGCCTGCCCCTCCAGCAGCTCCTCTGCTTCCTCGAAGCCCTCCGCCTCGCCGCCGCCGTGCTCGGCGGACGCGCGCTCGGCCTCGTCCATGCCCTCCATCCCGCTCCGGCCTCCGATCCTGCGCGCTTCCGCAGCGGCTGCATCCTCCTCTTCACGAATCCTGCCGCGATCGTCCTCCATGGACCCTCGGATGCCCGGCCCGGAGCTGACCAAAACCTCCGCTTTCGCAGCCGGCGTTCCGGATCCCCGATCCGGGTAGGGAAAGCGGCATGCCCCAGAGCGAGCCGGGCCGGGTATTGCGCAAGCTGCGGGTCGCCGCCGCGGGGGACATCCACTGCCGTGAGGCGAATCGCCAGCGCGTCCTGGACGCCTTCGCCAGCCTCGACGGGGAGGCCGATCTGGCGCTTCTCGCCGGCGACCTGACCAGTCACGGCACCGTGGCGGAGGCGGAGATCCTCTGTGCCGCCGCCGCCGGGGCCACGATGCCGATCTTCGCCGTGCTCGGCAACCACGACTGGCATGGCGGCGAGGCCGAGCAGATCGGCCAACGCCTCGAGGACGCCGGGGTCGCGGTGCTCGACCGCAGGGCCACGGTGCTCGAGCTCGACGGGCTGGAGGTCGGCATCGTCGGCTGCAAGGGCTTCGTCGGCGGCTTCGCCCCCCGTCACCTGCCCGACTTCGGCGAGCCCTCCCTGCGAGCGGTCTACGCCGAGACGACGGCCGAGGTCGAGGCGCTCGAGGCGGGCCTGCGGGAGGTCGAGACCTGCCCGCTGCGGATCGTCCTCCTCCACTACTCCCCGGTCGCCGCCACCCTCCAGGGCGAGCCGGCCGAGATCCTCGCCTTCCTCGGCAGCGACCGCCTTGCCGCACCGATTCTGGAGCACGGGCCCGACCTCGTCCTCCACGGCCACGCCCACGACGGCTCGCCCGAAGGGCGGATCGGCGAGGTGCCGGTCTTCAACGTGTCGCTACCGGTCACCGAACGGGATTTCTGGACGATCGAGCTCGATGCGAGCAACGCTCGCAGTCCGATCCCCTGAGCGATCCTCAGCGCAGCAGCGCGACAACCCCTTCCGCGGACCTCAGCAGGTCAGCTGCGCTCAGGACGCTGCTCGCCCCAGGCGCCGGTTGGGGTCTCGTCCTCGTGTTCATGCGCCGAACCGGTCGGCGGCTCAATGCGCTCGTCGGCCCGCGGCCGCATGCCGACGTAGACCAGGAAGAGGACGAAGAGGGGCACCGCGACCACGAGGGCGAAGATCGGCGACCAGGCAACCGCGATCACGGCTAGGCAAGCGAGTACCACCGATGGAATCACGTACATGCTAGCCCGCTACCCGGCCGCGCCCGCACTTACACCGTGGCGATTCGTTTGGGCCCATGACGGCCGGGTAGCCCGCGGGCATGATCGACACGCAGACCATTCCTCGCCCGGGCGAGCGCTGGCTCAGCTGTCCGCCCTACCTGCTGATCGCGCATGTGGTCGCGGTCGAGGAGCGAGTCGATCCACCCCTGGTCAGCTATGAGCTGCAGGACGAGGAAGGGCAGCTGCTGGAATGCGTCGAGCACGCCCTCCTCGACGATGGCTGGTGGAAGACCTTCCAGCCGATGACTCGCCGCTGCGGCTAGCCGAGCTTGGGCAGCACCTCGCGCCCGTAGAAGTCAAAGAAACCCTCTTTGTCGGGCCCGACTTGGTGGACGTAGACGTGGTCGTAGCCGGCCTCGACGTATTCCTCGATCGCCTTGATGTGGCGCTGCGGGTCGGGGCCACAGACGATGCTCTCCGCGATGTCCTCCTTGCCGACCAGCTCGGTCGCCTCTTCGAAGTGGGAGGGAAGCGGCAGCTCGAGGAAGTGGGAGCCACCGACGGCGCCGTTCGGCCACCACTCGAGGGCCGTCCTCCGTGCCTCCTCCTCGCTCGCCGCCCAGCAGACGTGGAGCTGGCCGTAGGTCGGCTTGCCGTCGCCACCGCCGCGCCGGAAGCGCTCGATCGTCTCGGCGATCGGCGCGGTGCCGACCATGCCGTCGCCGGTCTCCGCGGCTAGGTCGGCGCCCTGCGGCCCGCCCACGGCAACGAGGATCGGCGGTGGCTCGTCGGGAAGGCTGTAGAGGCGGGCGTTCTCGACCCGGTAGTAGGTGCCGCGATGGCTCTGCAGGCCGCCCCGCCAGAGCGAGCGGATCACCTCGGTCGCCTCGGCGAGGCGTTCCTGGCGCTCGCGGACCGGCGGCCAGCGGTCGCCGAGGATGTGCTCGTTGAGGTTCTCGCCGCTGCCGACCCCGAGCGAGAAGCGGCCCGGCAGCAGGCTCGCCGCGGTCGCAGCGGCGTGGGCGACGATCGCGGGGTGGATGCGGAACGTCGGGCAGGTGACGCCGGTGGCGAGCCCGATCCGGTCAGTCGCCTCGGCGAGCGCGCCGAGCACACCCCAGACGAAGGGGCTGTTGCCCTGGCGGTCGACCCACGGGTGGAAGTGGTCGGAGATCGCCGCAAAGGAGAACCCGACCTCCTCCGCCCGCACGGCCTCGGCGACTAGCTGCCGCGCGCCGCTTTCCTCGCTGGCGAGCGTGTAGCCGATCGCCGTCATCGACGTCGTCAGCCGGCTAGAGGCGGCTGCGCAGCATCTCCTTCCCCTGCTCGGCGCCCTTGCGGCTTGCCTCCTGGGCGCGGCGGAAGAAGTCGGCGAGCTCGTTGTCCCCCGCGCGCTCCGCGTCCTCGACGTAGGTCTCGAGGCGCAACACGTTGCTGAGGCACTGCTCGACGAACCAGATGACGTTGTAGTCCTTGTCCTTCGTGCCGGTGATCTCGCCGGCCTCTTGCACTGCCATTGCCTACCTCCTCGGGTAGTCAGGGGTTGGATGGTCTCCCGTTACCCGCTCGGGCCGACTAGTAGCGCGACGGCGGCGGGGCTTCGCGCCGTTCCTCGGCGACGACCGCTTCGCGGCGCTTGGCACGCTCGGTCCAGATCGCCTCCTGGAAGAAAGAGAGGACCAAGCCGGCGGCGCCAGCGATCATCAGGATCCAGCCGACGACATCGAGGCTGACCCCCTCCAAATGGACGTTGGTGGCGAAGGTGAGAATCGCCCCCACCACGATCAAGAGAATTCCGCCTGCGATGGTCATGGGTTGCTGGTGCCCCCGGCAGGGCGCCTTCAAACCTCGGCTGGCCGCTCAGGCGATCCCCTCGAACTCGTACTCGCGCAGGAAGCCCTCGAAGAGGCGCCTGTGTGACTGCTCGTCGTGAAGGATCTCGATCGCCATGTCCTGGGTGACCGGGTCAACCTGGTCGGTCTCCTCGACGATGCGCGTGTAGTGCTCGATCGCGCCCGTCTCAGCTTTGATCACGCCGCGAATCACGTGCACGGTGTCGGTCTGCTCCTCGGGCGGCTGCAGGAAGCTCTGCTCGGCGGCGAAGTCCTCCGAGCCAGGGACAACGCCATATAGCTCCTTGATCCGCTCGGCGAAACGCCGCGCGTGGCTCAGCTCCTCTTCGATGTCCTCGCTCAGCGACTCCTTGATCTCCTGGGCGCGGACGCCGTCGAGGTTGACCGAGGCGGCGAGGTAGCTCATCACCGTCTCGATCTCCATCCAGTAGGCCTTGCAGAGCAGCTCGATGACGTGCTCGCGCGCCTCCAGGTTGGCGCTGTCGAAGATCCCCTTGCTCGGCGAGGTGGTCGTTCTCGCAGCCTCCATCCTTCCTCCAATCGTCGGGACCGTGCAGGCACTCGGTACCCGGGGGAGGCCGGCGTCAATCGTCGAAGGTCGCCTCGGGCACGGTGAAGGCGTCGCCACCCGTCCAGGCGTTGAAGACGTACCAGGACGGCTTTGCCTCGCGGCGGTCCGTCAGCAGGCCGGCCGAGTCGCAGAACTGGCAGGCCCCGCTCGCGTCGGCCCACGAGAACCACCAGACGCCGCCGATCCGCCACCCGCGGCGATGCCTGTACAGCATGGTCAGCGCTCGGTCGAGTTCCTCCGCTTGGCCGAGCAGACCACGCTCCCAGCGCGACTCGAAGCTGTCAGAGCCCCAACCGAGCTCGGTGACGTAGAGGGGCGTCGCGGCGTCGCCGTGGCGACGCATGACGCGCCGCAGATTCTCGATCTGCCCGCGCATCGCCTTCGCTCGGGCGACATAGGGGTGAATCGCCACCCCGTCGAACCAGCGCTTGACGTCGCGCGCACGGTACATGCGAGCCAGGAACTTCCCAGGGTGGACGTTCGGCGGCACCTGCAGGGGCCGGCCGAAGAAACCTCCGAGGATCAGCTCGGCGCCCGGGTCGCTGCGGTGCAGGACGCGGCCAGAGAGCCGCACGAAGCGTGCGAAGCGCTCCGGCTCGGCGGCGCCGAAGGTGACGATGTTCTGCTCGTTCCAGATCTCCCAGCGGCGGATCGGCAGGAACGGCAGCTCCGGGTTGTCCCACCAGAAGCTGCCCCGGGAGCCGTAGCGATCGACGGCGCGGCGCAGGAAGGAGGCCCATGCCCGGCGCTGGAAGGCCCCGTCGACAGGTTCCAGCCGCAGGTCTTCGGAGAGCCATCGCGGCGTCCCCCAGACGAAGGGCAGGACACGCATTCCGTGGCGCGCCGCAAGCTCGACGTTGCGATCGAAACCGCTCCAGTCGGGCTCCTCGAAATAAGGGTCGGCCGACTCGATGCCGGACCAGAAGAGGGGCAGGCGCACGCTGCGCAGACCCGCCCTCTCCATCAGGTCGAAGTCGGACTGCGTGACCGCCTCCTGGGGCGAGATGCCGAGGAATTCGGGTGGGATGGCGGCGCGAGCGGGGCCCGGCAGAGCGAGCAACCCCATCGCCGCCATGATCGGTGCGATCTTTCGGATCAAAGCATCACCTGAGAACCCCGCAACGATCCAAAGTAGCGCCCGGAGCGGGAACGGTGCTCAGCGCCCCGCCTCTGAGATAATCGGCCCTCTCGGGGCGTGGCGCAGCCTGGTAGCGCGCACCGTTCGGGTCGGTGAGGTCCCCGGTTCAAATCCGGGCGCCCCGATGTTGGACTACCAGACCACCTCGACCGCGGGTGATCGCGATCGCGGTGGTTATTCCCGATAGGGAGCGCCTACTGCTCTGGCCCAGTCGTCGTCGACGTGAAGCTGCCCTTGCGCGTCGGTCTCGACTATCACCACGGTCGCAGGCTGGCGGTTGCCGTTGTCGGGGTCGATCGTGACCGATCCGGTCCAGCCCTTCCAGCTCCTAACGCGGTTGAGTGCCTCGGTGAGCTTTTTGGGAGCGATGCCGCCCGCTTCCTCGACGCCGTCGGCGAGAAAGTTCAGCGAGTCGAAGGTGTACGGGCTCCAGGTGCCGGGAGCTTGGTCGAACTCACTGCGGTACGCGGTCACCTTCTCGCTGGCCCCCGAGAAGTCATCAGGCGCAGGCACGCCAACCAGCGGGCACGCTCTCGCAGCCGCCACGCCGGCGACGTCGACGAAGCCGGTGTCATACGACGCGTAGTCCGCGATGCACTGCGACCCGACTTTGCCCTCGTCCATTTCCTTCGCAATCAGACCGCCCTCGGGGAAGTAAACGGCGGCATAGATCGCATCGGGATTTCCAACAGCGAGCTTTTCCACGACATCGCTGTAGCTCTTCCGGCCAGGTTGCACCCTCTCGTAAGCAGTTACGGCAACCCCGGCTTTTTCGAGGGATCCCTTCAGCGCTCTGGATACAGAGACCGTGTAGTTCTGAGTCGGGTCGTAGACGATCGCGACCGTTTGCGCGCCGAGCCAGTCGGTCAGCGCCTGGGAGGCCACCGGAGCGATCTGGTACGTCATCGGCTGCAGGGTGAAACCAAGGCCGTTGGTCGAGTTGTCCGAGGTCAGCCTGATCGGCACCAGGCCGGCGTCGATGTAGAGCGGAAGGGTCTCGATGCCGACGCCGGAGTTGTAGGGGCCGACGATGCCGTCAAGCCCGTCGGCGATGGCGGACTTCGCCGCTTCCACTCCCGTCGCGGGGTCGGCGGCGTCGTCGATCGGAACGATCTCGATCTGCCTGCCGAGGATCCCACCCCGCTCGTTGAGCTGCGCCGCGGCCAGCTGCGCTCCCTTGAGCATCCCCCTGCCCAGCACCGACTGTTCGCCGGAGAGCGGCGCCTCGAGCCCGACCCGGAAGTCGTTCGAACCGCTGTCGTCGGAGCTGGAGCTTCCGCAACCTGCTGCGGTGAGGACGAGGACAATGAGACTGAACACCGTCGCGAGCCGGGCCTTGTGTTGCATGAGTGGCGACTCCTTTCAGGAGTGCGGTGAGCTGCTTGGCGGGCGAATCCGCTTCACCGATCGGGGCGGCCGCATCATCGCCCATCCACCGGTCAACTCCGCTGGGCTGACACCGAAGCTCGTCTCGGCGCGAGGGCGATCACGACCCGCTCTCGCGCTTCAGAGCGGCGCGGATGAAGGTGGCCTTGGCGTTGGTGTAGGCCTCACGGTCGTCGGGGAAGCGGGCTGCAAACTCGCGCTTCAGAGCCGCGTACTGGTGTGCGGCCTGATGATCGGCGCGCAGGTGATCGCGGAAAGCCAGCTCCTCCTCGTAGAGCGTGGAGCCTGCCGGCACCAGGTGCAGGTGGTGCGTGCGCCGGCTCGGGTGCGGCTTGCAGAACCAGTGCATCTCCTGCGGGCGGTAGGAGGCGTAGAGGTAGTCGAGCTTGGCCAGCGGCTCGAAGCAGACGCGGCCCGCCTGCAGGCTCTCGATCCCAACCAGGATGTCGATGACCGGCTTCGCGTCGAGCCCCGGGACGGCGGTGCTGCCGACGTGGTGGATCGCGCCCACCGTCCACTCCCCGATTGCGTCCTCCAGAGCCAGGCGCTCGCGCTCGAAGCGTTCGGGCCAGCGTGCGTCGTAGGCGACGATCCGTACCGGCTCGTCGACCCAGTCCTCCGCTTCGCTCGCATCCGCCTTCACCCGATCGACCATACGGTCAAATAGGGTCGGCCTGGTGCCAACGGGAGTCGACAGCGCCAAGCGGCTGGTGGGGATCGCGGTGGCCACGATCGCGTTCATGCTGCCGCTCGTCGCCTTCGGGCTGGCTATCGCGCTGGTCGACGGCCATGCCAGCATCGCCTACTACGAAGCGGTCGCACAGATCATCCCGATCGTCATCCTCGCCCTGGCGATCGAGCTGCGTTACTTCGCCCCGGGGCGCGAGGTGCCGGAGCCGCTGCGCCCGTACGTGCGGCAACCCGAGGCGGCGCGGGCAGTGGGATTCGTCTACGCGGCCGTCACCCTGCTGGCGCTCGTCGCCAGCGAGGCGGTCTCCCTCTGGGCAATCGCCGACGGAAGCTCGAACCAGCTCAAACTGAGCGTCACCACGGCGGGGCTCACCGCTGGAGCGGTGGCTCTGATCGTGGCGATCCTGCTTCCCGCGCCCGCCGAGACCGGCTCCAGCTGATCTGACCCGGCTGGCCGACGATTGATCGTTTTTACCGCCTACAGAGGGTAAAAACGACCAATCTCCCCCGCTGGGGCGCCTCGCCCGGGGGGAATCCCCACTTTTCCGATCAACTTTCTGCTACTCTGCGCGGCCTCTTTAGAACTATGTTGCTCAAGAAAGTAAGCGACTCAGAAAAGAAAGGAATTCCCTCGATGCGGAATGCCCCCCACCCAAACCGGCAACGCAGTGTCCCTCTCGCTCTACAGGCGGCCCTCCTGGCCGTGATCGCAGCGATGGTCGTGGCCGGTTGCGGAGGCGGCGATTCCGCCACTGGGTCGAACGGCGACGGCAAGCTCGACATCGTCGGCTACTCCACCCCGGAGGCGGTCTACGAGGAAAGCATCGAGCCGGGCTTCGAAGGCACCCCGGACGGCGCTGACGTCAGCTTCAGCAACTCCTTCGGCGCCTCCGGCGACCAGAGCCGTGCGGTCGAGGCAGGTCAGCCGGCCTCCGTCGTCCACTTCGCCCAGGCCGGCGACATGAGCCGCCTGGTCGAGGCGGGACTCGTCGCTCCAGACTGGGACAAAGGGAAATACAGCGGCATCGGCCAGGACTCGGTCGTCGTGATCATGGTCCGCAAAGGGAATCCGGAGGGCATCGAGTCCTTCGACGACGTCCTCAGCAAGGACGTCGAGGTGATCACGCCCAACCCGTTCAGCTCGGGCTCGGCGCGCTGGAACATCATGGCGCTCTACGGGACCGAAGTGCACAAGGGCAAGTCCGATGCCGAGGCGCTCGAATCGGTCAAGGCCCTGCTCGAGAAGACCGTGGTTCAGCCGGGCAGCGCCCGCGACGCGCTCGCCGCCTTCACCCAGGGCGAGGGCGACCTGCTGCTCGGCTACGAGAACGAGGCGATCAAGGCACAGGAAGAGGGCGAGGAGGTCGACTACGTGATCCCGCCCAGCACGATCTTGATCGAGACGCCAATCGCGGTCACCAAAGACGCGCCGGGAGCCGCCCAGGCCTTCCTCGACTACGTCTGGTCGGACGAGGGCCAGGAAATCTGGGCCGAGAACGGCTACCGGCCGGTGAACAAAGGCCTGATCGACCCGCAGCAGTTCCCGACCCCCAATGACCTGTTCACGATCGCCGAGTTCGGCGGCTGGGACCGGGTCAACGACGAGTTCTTCGACGAGACGACCGGCAAAGTCGCCGCGATCGAGGAGGAACTCGGCGTCTCGACGAGCGGCTGACGACTGAACGATGGAGGCCAACCCGGCAACCGTCGCACCACCCCGGGGGGCGGGCATCCGCCTGCCCGGGGTCGGCGCGGGCCTCGGCAGGGGCCTCGTCGTCCTCTACCTGTCGCTGATGGTGATGCTGCCGCTGGCGGCGGTGGTCGCCGAGTCGACCGCGGGCGGCCTCGGCGCCTTCTGGGACTCGGTCACCGGCAGCCAGGCGCTGGCGGCGCTGAAACTGACCGTGATCTGCTCGCTGATCGTCGTCGCGATCAACGCCGTCTTCGGCACGATCATCGCCTGGGTCCTGGTCCGCGACGAGTTCCCCGGCAAAGGCGCCGTCAACGCCCTGATCGACCTCCCCTTCGCGCTGCCGACGATCGTCGCCGGCCTCACCCTGCTCACCCTGTACGGGGCGGAGAGCCCGATCGGGCTCGACGTCGCCTTCACCCGGGTCGCGATCGTGATGGCGCTCTGCTTCGTCACCCTTCCCTTCGTCACCCGGGCGGTGCAGCCGCTGCTGATCGAGATGGACCGCGAGATGGAGGAGGCGGCGACCTCGCTCGGCGCCGGCGGCTTCACCGTCTTCCGGCGGATCGTCTTCCCCAACCTCCTGCCGGGGATGCTCGCCGGCGTGCTGCTCGCCTTTGCGCGGGCGCTCGGCGAGTTCGGCTCGCTGATCCTGATCTCCGGCAACATCCCCTTCGAGACCGAGGTCTCCTCGGTCTTCATCCGCAGCCAGATCGAGTCCGGCAACGTCTCCGGCGCCGCCGCGGTCTCGGTCGTGCTGCTGGCGATCTCGCTGCTGCTGCTCGTCGCGGTCAGCTTCTTCGCGCGCTGGAGCACCCGCAAATGACCGCCAAGTGGGGCCTCCGCACTCTCGCCTTCGGTTACCTGGGCCTGCTGCTGCTGGCCCCGGTCGGGATGATCTTCTACAAGACCTTCGAGCACGGGCTCGGGCCGCCGATCGAGGCGATGACCTCACCCGACGCCGTGCACGCGATCTGGCTGACCCTGCTGATGGTCGCGGTCGCCGTCCCCCTCAACACCGTCTTCGGGGTCGGCTGCGCGCTGCTGCTGGTCCGGCACAAGTGGTGGGCCAACAAGATCATCGACGGGATCATCAACCTCCCGTTCGCGGTCTCGCCGGTGGTGATCGGGCTCTCGCTGTTCCTCCTCTACGGCAACGACGGCTGGTTCGGGCCGACCCTCTCCGAATGGGGTATCCAGGTCCTCTTCTCGACCCCGGGGATGATCCTCGCCAGCGTCTTCGTCTCGCTGCCCTTCGTCGTCCGCGAGGTGGTGCCGGTGCTGCAGGAGATCGGCACCGAGCAGGAGCAGGCCGCCTCGACGCTGGGGGCCAACGGCTGGCAGACCTTCTGGCGGGTGACCCTGCCGGCGATCCGCTGGGGCGTCGCCTACGGCGTCGTCCTCACCACGGCCCGGGTGCTGGGCGAGTTCGGCGCCGTGACGATCGTCTCCGGCTCGATCTCCGGCGAGACCGAGACCCTGCCGCTGTTCGTCGCCAAGGCGTTCGAGCAGTTCAACGAGGAAGCCGCCTACGCCGGCGCGATCGTCCTCGCCCTGCTCGCTCTCACCACCCTGCTGCTGATGAGCATCGGCGGCCGCAGAGCCAAGGCCGGCGCCAGCGGACCGATCCCGATCGCGGGCGACACCGCACTTTCAACGCCAACCACGAAGGAGGGTTCCTGATGGGAATCGCAGTCGAGGGAGCGTACAAGCGCTTCGGCGAATTCCAGGCTCTCGACGACGTCTCGATAGACGTGCCCGCCGGCTCGCTGACCGCCCTGCTGGGGCCCAGCGGCAGCGGCAAGTCGACCCTGCTGCGGGCGATCGCCGGGCTCGAGGAGCTCGACGGCGGCCGCGTCGTCATCAACGAACAGGACGCGACCGCCAAACCGGCCCAGAAGCGGGAGGTCGGCTTCGTCTTCCAGCACTACGCCGCCTTCAAGCACATGACCGTGTTCGGAAACGTCGCCTTCGGCTTGAAGATCCGCAAGTGGTCCAAGTCGCAGATCTCCAACCGCGTGCACGAGCTGCTGCGGCTGGTCCAGCTCGACGGGCTCGCCGAGCGCTACCCCGACCAGCTCTCGGGCGGCCAGCGCCAGCGCATGGCCCTGGCCCGGGCGTTGGCGGTCGAGCCACAGGTGCTGCTGCTCGACGAGCCGTTCGGTGCGCTCGACGCCAAGGTCCGCAAGGACCTGCGCACCTGGCTGCGCCGCCTCCACGACGAGATGCACGTGACGACGATCTTCGTCACCCACGATCAGGAGGAGGCGATGGACGTCGCCGAGCAGCTGGTCGTGATGAACCAAGGCCGGGTCGAGCAGTCGGGCAGCGCCGACGACCTCTACGACCATCCCGCCAACGAGTTCGTGATGAGCTTCGTCGGCGAGGTCAACCGGCTCGGCGAGCACTTCGTCCGCCCGCACGACATGGAGATCGTGCTCGAAGCCGACGAGCGGACCGAGGAGGCGATGGTGCAGCGCATCGTCGCGCTCGGCTTCGAGATCCGGGTCGAGCTCGTGCTCGGCGACGGCGCCGAGGTCTGGGCGCAGCTGACCCGGGCCGAGCTCCAAAAGCTGGAGCTGCGCGAGGGTCAGATCGTCTACCTGCGTCCCGGACAGAGAAAGAGCTTCAGCGGTGACCCGTCGACCGACGGCCGGGGGGCCTCGACTCCCTCCGGCGATGAGGCCGGCGGCGACGCAGAGGTACCTGCAGCCGCCTGAAGAGGCGACGGGGTGGGGCGCCCTTTTTGCCGGGTGGCGCCCCGCCCCACCTCGCCATAGAGGCCTCTAGACGATACGGCGCTCGAAGGTCTTCTCCAGCGCCGTCTCGTCCTCCTCGCCGGCGACCGTCTTGTCGAGGCGGACGATCGCCTCGCGGCCATCGAGGCGCACGGTGCCGACCTGGTTGTCGAAGTACGGGCCCTGGAGGAGGCGCCAGCGGATGCCGGGGTCGGGGGCGCCGGCAAGGTGGGCGAGACCACGGGCAAAGGCGTGCAAGGGGCTCGAGAAGCCGGCCCGCACGACCCGGCGCTCTTTCAGGTCGAGCGGGTTCCGATAGGGGGAGCAGACTGCCTGGACGACCCGGCTTTGCACCTTCGCGTCGGGCCTGAAGGCGACGTCGCACAGATAGGCGTGGTGGACGTCGCCCGAGAGGATCACCACCGAGGCCGGTGGCTTGCCGCGCCTGCCGGAGCCGATCTCTTCGAGCAGCGTCCGCATCCGCTGGAAGGAGAACTGGAAGGCCGCCCAGTGGTCGAAGTCGACGGCGCGGCGCAGGCGCTCGCTGCCGCGGGCGACGAGTCCGCCCCAGGCACCGTCGCAGAGCCGCTCGTTCCAGGCCTCCAGGTGGTGGAAGGCCGGCGAGAGCAGGTAGGGAATGGTCGTGCTGATCAGCAGGTGGTCGAACTCGCCGTTGGCGTGGTCGACGATCCAGTCCCAGACTTCGTCGTCGAAGATCGAGCGGCGCTCGTCGGTCAGCACCCGCGCCGCGCGCGAGTCCATGAAGATCGCCCTCACGCCGTCGATGTCGCGGCAGAAGCTCCAGCGGGTCCCGGAGGCGGTCGAGTCGATGCTCTTCGCCCACTCGCGCAGCGCCGCGGTCGCATCGGGCTTCCCCCTGACCTGCGCGTAGACCTCGTTGTCGTCGAGCTCGCGGGGCGAGAGGTTGCCGATGTGCTGGTAGATCCAGTAGCTCATGATCCCGCCGACGGCCCGCTCGTGCCACCACTCGTGGCGGTCCATCTCCTCGTGCCAGGAGCGCGAGATGTTCCAGTCGTCGCTCATGTCGTGGTCGTCCCAGACCATCGAGGTCGAGACGGTCGAGAAGAGCCAGCCGATCAGCGGGTCCTCCCATGCCTCCCGGTAGAGCCAGGTGTACTCCTCGAAGTCGACCACTTCCTCGCCGGGAGGCACGCGCGTGTCGCGCCGGGCCCGGATCCGCTCGCGAGCGCGCGGGGAGCCCTCGTCGACGTAGACCTGGTCGCCGAGCAGGAAGATCAGCTCCGGCCAGTTGTCGCGGTCGTCGCGCGCCATCTGCCGCGCCAACACGAAGAGGGCGTCCAGCTCGTGCCCGTCTTCATGCTCGTCTTTGCTCAGCGTGTAGGGCTCCTCGTGCGGCAGCGCGACGCGGCAGGAGCCGAAGCAGATGTCGAGCGGCTGCCGCGGCGCAAAGGTGCGGATCGCGCTGGGCGGCAGGTCGCTGCCGGGCGGCGGCCAGCGCTGCTCGCCGTCGAGCGTGACGCCGTACTCGTAGAAGCCACCCGGCTCCAGGCCCTCGATCCGGACCAGCGCGTAGTGGTGGCCGGCGACGCCAAAGGTCTGCTCGCGCCTCCCCAGCACCTCCACCTCGCAGCGCTCGCTCGTCTCCACCCAGACCGTCGCCTCGGTTTCGGAGACATATCTCAGCAGCGGCCCAAGCAGAAGGTCAGCCATAGGGGAACCTCTTCCCCATCCAAGCCTTTGCTATTCACGAGACCTTGTCAGCGGACGGCTTCGATCGCCGCTTCGATCCGGGTCAGGCTGGGGGTGTCCTGAAGGGTGCGGGTGCCGCGCGGGCCGCTGACGATCGCCGCCGGCTCGGCGCGGATGCCGAGGTCGGTGCCGAGCTCCTCGTAGCCCTCGAGCGTCCTCGTAATCGCGCCGTCCTCGCCGCTCTCGCGGTCGAGGTGGTCGCGCCACTCGCGGACGTCGAGTTCGCCGATCGAGCCAGCCAACGATTCGAGGAACTTCTCGCCCACTCCGAACCGCTCTGCCTCGTCCTGGTTGGCGAAGAAGAGATAGGTGTACTGCCAGCCGTAGCCCTGTACGGCCGCCGCCTCGGCGGCGAAGAAGCCAACCTCGAGCGGGTTGCGGGCGAAGGAGTAGTGGCGCATCAGCAGCTTCACGTCACCCGGCCGGGCCCGCTCTTCGACCAGGACCGGGATCGGCTCGAGGAAGGCCGCGGCGCAGGTCCCGCACTGGAGGTCGGTGAAGAGCTGGATCGAGACCGGTGCGTCGGAGGAGCCGAGCCGGTCGCCGGCCTGGGGCACGCCGCCGAAGGTCGCCTGCGCCGTGCCGATTCCAGCGACCTTGACCGTTTCGCGGCCCGCCTCCTTGGTCGCGATCTCGACCACGGAGTAGGTGAGCACGCCGAACGCCAAGCCGAGCGCGAGGATCACCCAGAGCCGGCCCCGGCGGGGGATCGGAGTCGCGGCGAGCTCGGACACGGGCGGCATTATCGCGGCCGCGCTCGCTCCGCAATTTCCCGCCGAGACACGGTTGACACGTCCGCCTCCAGCGGTAAATATCGACATACCCGATTTCAACTACCTGGGAGGTCCGCCGTGGCCAATCACCTCACCCCGTCCGAGCTGGCTGACGAGCTGAACATGAAGCGGCAGGAGGTGATCGGCAAATGTGTGGAGATGGGGGTGCCGATCTTCCATGGCCGCATCGACAAGTCCCTCTTCCGCACCTCGCTGCGGCAGAGGTCGGCACAGGCCGGGCAGCGGCGGGCACGGGCTGTTTAGCGGTTAACTAGACTCCCCCGCGTGGAGGAGCGGGGAACCAACTCGACCACCCTCGCGGACCTGCTGCCGCGCGCGGCGCAGATGTACGGCAGCGCTCCTGCGGTTCGCTTCAAGCAGGACGATCGATGGATCTCGCGCAGCTTCGAGGAGGTCCAGGACACGGTCCGCTCGCTGGCCCTCGGCCTGATCGACCTCGGCGTCGAGAAGGGCGACAAGGTCTCGATCCTCGGCAACACGCGCCCCGAGTGGACCTACTTCGACTTCGCGGCGCTCTCGATCGGCGCGATCGTGGTCCCGATCTACCAGACGAACTCGCCCGAGGAGTGCCAGTACGTGCTGGAGAACTCCGACGCCAAGGTCGTCGTCGTCGAGGACGACGAGCAGATCGAGAAGATCCGCAAGGTCCGCGACCACCTGCCGCTGCTGGAGCAGGTCGTGCGGATGAGCGGCTCCAGTGAAGACGCGCTTTCCGTCGACGACGTCGTCGCTCGCGGCGCCGGGCGCGACGGGGCCGAGTGGGAGCAGCGCTACTCCGCCGTCACCAAGGAGGACATCTGCACCTTCATCTACACCTCGGGCACCACCGGCCCGCCGAAGGGCTGCGTGATCAGCCACGGCAACTACCGGGCGATGCTCGACATGGTCAACGCGACCAGCGTCATCGAAGGGGAAGACGTCACCTACCTCTATCTCCCCCTCGCCCACTCCTTCGCCCTCCTGATCCAGCTCGGCAGCTTCGACCTCGGCGCCACCCTCGCCTACTGGGAGCGCGACCCGCTCAAGATCATGCCCAACCTGGCCGAGCTGAAACCGACCTACTTCCCCTCGGTCCCTCGCATCTTCGAGAAGATCTACACCACCGCCACCAGCGCGATGGAGAAAGAGGGCGGCCTCAAAAAGGCGATCTTCGACTGGGCGATCCGGGTCGGCGTCAAGATGCGGGAGACCGAACGGGCCGGTCGCACCCCGGGCTTTCTGCTGCGCAAGCAGTACGAGTTCGCCGACAAGAAAGTGCTCTCCAAAATCCGCGGCCTCTTCGGCGGCAACCTGCGCCTGGCGGTCTCCGGAGCGGCGCCGATCAACCCCGACATCCTGCGCTTCTTCGACGCCGCCGGGGTGCTGGTGCTGGAGGGCTGGGGGATGACCGAGACCTCCACCGCAGCGACGATCTCCTCGCCTGAGGACTTCAAGATCGGCACGATCGGCAAACCGTTCCCCGGCTGCGAGGTGAGAATCGCCGAGGACGGCGAGATCCTCGTCAAGGGCCCGAACGTCTTCCAGGGCTACTACAAGAACGAGGAGGCGACCAGGGAGACGATCGTCGACGGTTGGCTGCACACCGGTGACCTCGGCGAGATCGACCCGGACGGCTTCATCAAGATCACCGGTCGCAAAAAGGACATCATCATCACCGCCGGCGGCAAGAACATCACCCCGGCCAACCTCGAGAACGAGATCAAGCAGCACCCGCTCGTCTCCCAGTGCGTCGTCGTCGGCGACCGCCGGCCTTACCTGGTGGCGCTGGTCACGCTCGATCCCGAAGAAGCGGCCGCCTACGCGCAGGAGAACGGGCTTGCGGAGGACCCGGCGCCGCTGGCCTCCAATTCGGACGTGCGGGCCTCGATCGAGGCCCACCTGGCGAAGATCAACGAGAAGTTCGCCCGCGTCGAGCAGGTGAAGAAGATCGCGATCCTCCCCCAGGACCTGACCCAGGAAGCCGGCGAGCTGACGCCGACCCTGAAGGTGAAGCGCGCCGTCGTCGCCGAGCGGCACGCGCCGGAGATCGAGAAGCTCTACGCCGGCTGACGCCACGCTTCGAAGGAGGAGCCGGTTGCCTATCTGGGCGAATTGATGTCGCACGCGCCTGCGGCGCTTAGACCCTATGGCCGGCCCACCTGAGCGCCGGCTCGATCCGAACCCCGCGTAAAGGTCGGCACCCGCGCATGAGATGCGCGGGTTTGTCGCCGAGGAACGGCCTCGGCGAGGACCGCAATCATGGGGGTGCCGACATGGCGCAGGTTAGGACGTGGGTGGGTCTGGATGTTCACGCGGCGAAGGTCGTCGCGGCGATCGCCGACTCGGAGTCGGGCGAGTTGGCGGTTCGGCGCATGGGTGGCGCGACCGAGCAGGTGGCTGAGTTCTGCGCCGCCTTGCCGGCCCCGGTCCGCGTTGCCTATGAGGCCGGACCGACCGGCTTCGGCTTGGCACGGGCGCTGGCTGCGAGGGGCATCGAGTGCACGGTGGCCGCGCCGGGCAAGATCGAGCGCCCCGCGCAGGACCGGGTCAAGACCGACCGCCGCGACGCCGAGCGGCTGGCGCGGCTGTTGATGATCGGCGGTCTGCACCCTGTGCGGGTGCCGACCCCGGCTGAGGAGGCGATGCGCGACCTGGTCCGCGCCCGCGAGGACGTCCGCGGCGACCTGATGCGCGCCCGCCACCGCGTTGGCAAGCTCTTGCTGCGCCACGACCTGCGCTTCGAGGGCAACAACTGGACCCAGCGCCACCTCGACTGGCTGGGGAGGGTCGAGCTCCCAGAGCCTGTGGCACAGTCGGTCCTACTCGACGGGATCGGGGCGATCGACGCCCTGCTGGTGCGCCGGGAGAGCCTCGAGTCCCAGATGGCCGCCCTGGTCGAGGGCTCACCCTGGGAGCAGCAGGTTGCCCACCTGCGTTGTCTGCGCGGCATCGACACCCTCTCGGCGCTCGGCCTCTGCGCGGAGGTCGGCGACTTCGAGCGCTTCGAGCGCCCCGCTCAGCTGATGAGCTACCTCGGCCTGGTGCCTTCGGAGAACTCAAGCGGGGAGAAGCGCAGGCAGTGGTCTGCCCCCGGTTCGAGCGACAGGTCAGGGCTTGACTGTTTCAGTTCCTCTTCGTTGATGAGTTGAGATCATCTCGAACTCCCTCGGAGAGAGATAGCCGAGTGTGGAGTGCCTCCTCTCGCGGTTGTAGAACGACTCGATGTAGTCGAAGATGGCGCTCTGCAGCTCCCGGCGGTTAGGCCAAGAGCGCCGGCGGACGAGCTCCTTCTTCAGGGTGGCAAAGAACGACTCTGCGACGGCGTTGTCGAAGCAGTCGCCCCTTGAGCCCATCGAGACGGCGATGCCGGCGTCGCGGGCCTTCTGGCCGAAGGCAAGCGAGACGTATTGCGATCCCTGGTCGGAGTGGTGGATCAGCCCGGCTTCGGGCTTGCGGCGGGCAAGCGCCATCTGCAGCGCATCTGTGACCAGCTCTGCGCGCATGTGCTCGGCCATCGCCCAGCCGACGATCGACCGCGAGAAGGTGTCCTGCACCGCGGCCAGGTAGACCCAGCCCTCCCAGCTGCGCAGGTAGGTGATGTCGGCTACCCAGAGCACGTTGGGCCCGGCGGGGCGGAAGTCGCGCTTCACCAAGTCGTCGGCCACTCTCACACCCGGCACGCGGATCGTCGTGCGCCCGCGCTTACGCGGCACCAGGCCGCTGATCCCGGCCTCCCGCATCAGCCGCTCCACCCGCTTTCGCGAGACCCTGACGCCCTCAGCCATGCGCAGCTCGGCGTGGATGCGCCGGGCGCCGTAGACACCCCGGGCAGCTCTGTGGATCTCGCGGATGCGCTCGGTCAGGAAGGCGTCCTCGAGCGCCCGCTGGGAAGGCGGGCGGCGCTCCCAGGCGTGGAAGGCCTGGCGGTTGACGCCGAGCATCCTGCTCATCAGCGAGATCGGGTAGTTGGCCTTCTCCGCGGCGATGAACCGGTAGGCGTCGGTCACCGCCCCTCGCTCTCCCGGGCGAAGAAGGCCGCGGCTTTTTTGAGGATTTCTCGCTCCTGCAGCAGGGTGCGGTTCTCACGGCGCAGGCGCCTGAGCTCCTCTCGCTCGTCGGTGCTCAGGCCCTCGCGCTTGCCGGCGTCGACGTCGGCCTGTTTGATCCAGCTGTGCAGGGTCTGGTTGGAGACGCCCAGGTCGCGCGCGACCTGGGTGATCGGCTTCTCACTGGTCCGAACCAGCTGGACGGCTTCACGCCGGAACTCCGGCGGGTATGGCGGCTTGGTGGGTGGCATCGACTCCTCCTTGCCTGAGTCTTTCGACCCAAGCGGTCAGGTGTCGTCGAAACCGGGGGCAGACCACAGGGTGCGATCACCAAGTCGGGCTCCCGCCATGCCCGGCGTCTCTTGGTCGAGGCGGCCTGGCACTACCGCCGGGCGCCGCGCAAAGGCACGGGGTTGCGCCGCCGCCAAGAGGGCCAGCCCCAGGCGATCTGCGCGATCTCATGGAAGGCGCAGCAGCGCCTTCACCGCAGCTGGGTGCGGCTCGACTCAGAGCGCGGCAAGCGGCGTACCCTCTGCGCGGTCGCCGTGGCGCGTGAGCTGAGCGGCTTCTGCTGGGCGGTAGCGACAGCCGACTGAAACCACCAAGCACCGCTTGGTCCAGGAGGCGGCGGGTCCGGCCCTTCGCGCAGCGCATCCGCGATGTCGCTATGAGCAGCCATTCCTGCGGCGACGCTCGATCTTAGACAGCGGGCGCTGAGACGAAACCCGGTCCTGCGGTAGCCAACCCGCGCATATCAGCCTGACCGCGCGTCGCGCACCAGGCCGACCGCCGCCTCCTGGGCCAAGGAGAAGGCCCGCGTCAGCGGGCCTTTGGTGGTTGGGGGCTTGACAAATGGGCGTCCATATCAGCGACGGAGAAAGAGCGCGGCTGACGCCGCGCACTTGACAGATTGCATATCGCCGCCTTCGGCGACATTCGCCCAGAGAGGCAACCGGCTCCTCCCACCAAGCGCCGCGTCCTCCGCGAATGGGGAGGGGGTCCCGTTGGTCCTTGCTGGGAATGTCGCGAAGCGGCCTATGCAATCTGTTTATTGCGCGGCGTCAGCCGCGCTCCGACATAGTCGCTAAGCGCGCGAAGCGCGCGTGCGACATCAATTCCCAGCAAGGGCCAACGGGACCCCCTGGCTGACTCGCTAGGACGCCTCGCCGCTTTGGCGCAGCAGCGCCGAGGTGGTCTGCTCGAGCACGCGGCGCCAGGCTGAGAGTGGCTCTGGCTCCTCTTCTGCCGCGCGCTCGACGACGCGACGGACGCGACGGCCCGAGATCTCCAGGCCGTGGCGGCCGGCGATCTCCTCGTAGCGCTCGTAGTCCTGGGCAAGGGTGGCGGTGACCGACTCGAAGCCGTGGCGGGCGATCTGCAGGCGGCGCGAGTAGTCCATGATCGGGGTGCCGAACATCAGCTCGTCGTTCGGCTCCGGCTCGACCAGGATGATGTCGACGCCCGGGTACTTCTCTTCCCACTGCTCGACGGCCTGGTGCAGGCGGGCGTGGGCGATCAGCCTGAAGACCTGGTTGGCGATCGCCGGCAGCCCCATGTCGGACACGCGCCGCACCCGGTTGCCGAAGACGGTCGGGATCGTCTTCTCGAAGTCGTTGACGTAGGGGACCAGCGGGTTGACGACGAGGATGAACTTGGCGCCCTTCTCGACCGCGATGTCGACGTTGGTGGTCGAGCGGATGCCGCCGTCGACCAGCTGTCGTCCTTTCAGGTCGACCGGCTTGTAGACCAGCGGCAGCGTCGTCGAGCACTGGACCGCCTTGGAGATCGGCACGTCGTCCCAGCCCTCCTCGCCGAAGACGAGCCGCTCGCAGGTATCGAGGTCGGTGGCCGTCAGGTAGAGCTCTTTCTCAAGCTGGCGGAAGTCGTTGGCGCGGCCTGTGTCGGCGAGGACGCCCTCGACGTAGTCGGCGATCCCGCCGCCGGAGTAGATCCCGGTCGGCAGCGCCTCGGCGAGGCCGACGCCGATGTCCATCGCCGAGAAGTCGCCCATCCGGACCAGCCTCGTGACCAGCTCGGCCGTGCGCAGCGGCAGCACCGCCGCCTTCTGCAGGAAGCCGAGGTAGTTGGGCTTGAGCACCTTGGCGAGGTCGAGGTCCTCGAGCTCGGAGGGAACCCGGTCGTTGATCACCTGCATCATTTCGTCGGGCGTGACCCCGTTGGCGAGCATCGTCGCGACGAAGGAGCCGGCGCTGGTGCCGACGTAGATGTCGAAGTTGTTGACCGTGCTGTTGACGGCGAGCAGGTCGAGGGCGCGCAGGGCGCCGATCTCGTAGACGCCGCCGGTGAAACCGCCGCCGCCGAGAACCAGGGCGGTCTTCGAGGGACGCTTGCGGCCTTTGCCGCGTTTGCGCCTCGAGGTGGTCTCGAGATCGACGACCTTGCCCATAAACATGGATTATCCCAGGACCGGCGGCCGAGCCCGCCGGAGAAGCCGCTACCTTGGGCAAATTCCGTGTTGAAACGCCCAATGAAACGGGCTGCGATCCTTGCCACGGTCGTCTTCACGCTGGCCCTGCTGGCGGCGTCGGGCGCCAGCGCCGCCGGCGAAGCCTGCGAAGAGATGCGGCAGCGCGTCGTCCGTGGCGGCGGTTCGGCGAGCGGCCTCTTCGTGCTCGATGCCGACAGCGGCCGCACGGTCTGCGCGCTCTCGCCCAAGCGCCAGCGCTCGCTCGCCTCGAACATGAAGCTGTTCACGACCGCCACCGCGCTCGCCCGCCTCGGCGCCGACGCGCAAGTAACGACCAGGCTCCTGACCGACGGCCGGGTCGACCAGAGGGGTGTCCTGCACGGCAGCCTCTACCTGCAGGGCGGCGGCGACCCGGCGCTCGGGTCGCCGGCCTTCTACGGACGCTTCCTCGGCGGTCTCGGCACCAACCTCTTCGGTCTGACCCGCCAGCTCCGCGCCGCCGGCGTCCGTCGTGTCACCGGCCGCCTCTACGCCGACGACACGATCTTCGACCGGCTGCGCGGCGTCGCCGATTCCGGCTACGCGACCAGCTCCTACATCGGCCCTCTCTCCGGCCTCGCCTTCAACTCCGGCTACCGCGACGCGCGCGGCAGCGGCTTCGCCTCCGACCCAGCGAGGATCGCCGCCTCGAGCCTGGCGCGGTCGCTGCGGCGGGCAGGCGTCGCGATCCGCCCCGGCGTCGCCCTCGGCGCGACGCCGCTCGGCGCCAAGTCGCTGGCGACGGTGCGCTCGCCGACGATCGAGCGGCTCGCCGAGGCGACCAACGTCCCCTCCAACAACTTCTACGCCGAGATGCTGATCAAGCTGCTCGGCGCCCGCTTCGGCGGCGCCGGCAGCACCAGCGCCGGCGCCGGCGTCGTCGAGCGCTTCGCCCGCAGCCACCTCTCCGGCGTCCACGCAGTCGACGGCTCCGGCCTGACCCGCGGCAACCGCGCCTCGCCGTTGCAGGTGGTGCGCTTGCTGGAGGCGATGCACGATTCCGCGCTCGCCGACCCGTTCATCCAGGGCCTGGCCCTGAGCAGCCGCGAGGGGACGGTCGACGACCGCATGGACGGCACCGCCGCCGAGGCCCGCTGCCGCACCAAGACCGGCACCCTGACCGGCGTCAGCGCCCTCTCCGGCTACTGCTTCAACCGCAGCGGCAAGCTGATGGTCTTCTCGATCCTGATGGCGAGCGTCTACGACCTCAGCCTCGCCCACCGCGAACAGGACCGAGTCGCCGCGACTATCGCCAGCTACTGATCGCGCTTTTCGCGCTTGGCCCGACGATCCTCAGGCGCGTTGAGAAGGAAGGCGGTGCCAAATGCGGCAAAAAGCGTGGCAATTCCAACCAGCTGCATCGCTTCTTCTCCTGCGTTCCTGAACAGGAAGCCGCCAACGAAGGCAACCGTCGCCCCAACAACCAGGGCGATGTGCGCAATTCTCAGGTCCGACTTAGAGAGCATGGCGAAATGTTATGTCTGCGAGGATAACAAAGACGGCGACTCCTCCTCCGAGGTATCCGAGTTGCAGGACACGGCGGTCGAAGTGCCGTCTCGGCCATGCCTGAACGACGCCGATTAGACCAGTTACGAAGCCACTCAGGAGCATTCCGGCGGCAACCGCCGTCGCAGCGCTTTCCATCGCGGTCGTAAGCGAGCCGATCTGAGCAACGGACATGCCACGATCCTGACGGACACCCACGCACGAGTGGCGCGCGGAATGTGGCGCGGTTGGAAATTCTTGTCGCCGAGTCGCGGCCGCTCGCGAGCGCCTACTCGAGCAGCCCGCGCAGGCCGGCTTCGTCGAGCACCTCGACGCCGAGCTGCTCGGCCTTGGCCAGCTTGGTGCCCGGGTTGTCGCCGGCGACGACGTAGTCGGTCTTCTTCGAGACCGAGTTGGTCACCTTGCCGCCGGCCGACTTGATCAGGGCGCCGGCCTCCTCGCGGGTCAGCTCCGGCAGGGTTCCGGTGAGGACGAGGGTCTTGCCCTCGAGCGGTCCGCCGGCGGCGCGCCGTTCGGACTCGTCGACCTCGAGTCGCAGGCCCTTTTCGCCCAGTTTGTCGATCAGGGCGGCAGTCGCATCGTCGGTCAGCGACTCGGCGATCTGCACCGCCATGATCGGGCCGACACCCTCGACCTCCTCGATCGTCTCCGGATCGGCCTTCCGCAGCTCGCCGATCGAGCCGAAGTGGTCGGCCAGCGCCTCCGCCGTGACATAGCCGACGCCGGGTAGCCCGAGTGCGTAGAGGACCCGTTTGAAGGGGCGCGAGCGCGACCGGTCGATCGCCGCCATCAGGTTGCGGGCAGAGACCTCGCCGAAGCGCTCGAGGCCGACCAGCTGCTCCTCGCCCAGCTCGTAGACGTCGGCGACGTCCGCGATCAGGCCTTCCTGCAGGAAGCGCATCGCCTGCTTTTCGCCCAGCCCGTCGATGTCCATCGCCCCCTTGCTGACGAAGTGTTTGACGTGCTGGAAGGACTGGCCCGGGCAGCCGGCTCGGTTGGGGCAGATCGTGAAGACCGAGTCCTCGGGCTTGACCGTCGGGGTGCCGCAGGCCGGGCACTTCTTCGGCGGCTTCACCCGCCGCGTGCCCTTGGGGCGTCGCTGGACCAGCGGCGAGACGACCTGCGGGATCACGTCGCCGGCCCGCATCACCACCACCTCGTCGCCGACCCGGACGTCCTTGCGGGCGAGGTCCTCCTCGTTGTGGAGGGTCGCGGTGGAGACGGTGACGCCGCCGACGTGGACGGGCTCCAGCATCGCGAAGGGGACCAGATGGCCGGTCCGGCCGACGTTCCAGACGACCCGGTGCAGCTTCGTCGTCGCGGTCGTCGGCGGGAACTTCCAGGCGATCGCCCAGCGCGGCTCGCGGCCGACCACGCCCAGCTCGCGCCACAGCGCCCGCTCGTCGATCTTGACGACGACGCCGTCGATCTCGTAGTCGAGCTCCTCGCGCCGCTGCTCCCACCAGCGGCAGCGCTTCACGGTCGACTCGATCCCCTCGTGGTGGGCGGTGTCGGGGTTGACCTTGAAGCCACGCTCGGCCAGCCACTCCACCTCCTCGGTATGGGTGGCGAGGTCGAGGCCGGGCGCGGCGGCGATCGCGTAGCACCAGATCGAGAGCGGCCGTTCGGCGGCCAGGTTCGGGTCGAGCTGGCGGATCGAGCCGGCGGCCGAGTTGCGGGGGTTGGCGAAGGTCGGTTCGCCGGCCTCGGCGCGCCGTTCGTTCAGCGCTTTGAAGTCGGCGATCGGCAGGTAGACCTCGCCGCGGACTTCGATTCGCGGCGGCGCGTCCTCGATCCGCAGCGGGATCGCCCCGATCGTGCGCAGGTTCCGGGTCACGTCCTCGCCGATGCGGCCGTCGCCGCGAGTCGCGCCGCGGACCAGGACGCCGTCCTCGTAGGTGAGCGAGATCGCCAGCCCGTCGATCTTCGGCTCGGTCGTGTAGCTGAACTCCGAGGCGGTGATGTCGAGCCGCTTCAGGTGGTTGCGGACCCGAGTCTCCCAGGCCCGCAGCTCCTCCTCGTTGCGGGCGTTGCCGAGCGAGAGCATCGGCTCGACGTGCTCGACTTGCTCGAAGCGCTCCAGCGGCGACGCCCCGACCCTCTGCGTCGGCGAGTCCGGCGTCCGCAGCTCCGGGTGCTCGGCCTCGATCGCGCGCAGCTCGTCGAGCAGCGCGTCGTACTCGTCGTCGCCGATCGTCGGGTCGTCGAGGACGTAGTAGCGCCGGTTGTGCTCGGCCAGCTCGCGGCGCAGCTCGGCGGCGCGCTCGCTGTCGGCCTTGGCGGCGCTCACGCGGTCGGGGCGCAGGCCGCCAGCATCTCCTCGAAGCGCCAGCCCTGCAGCCGCGCCAGCCCGCCGTGGTCGGTGAGGTCGAAGTGGATCGGCGTGACCGCGATCCGACCCTGCGAGACGGCGGTCAGGTCGGTGCCCTCGAGCTCCTCGAAGCCCGGCTGCCAGCCGTAGATCTCGTAGTGGCGCCGCCCCTCGCCGTCCTCGGAGACCAGCTTCAGCTCGTCGTTGTAGAGGCGTTTGCCGAGCTTCGTCACCTCGATCCCGGTTGGCTCGCCGGCGGGGCAGTTGACGTTGATCAGAGTCTCCGGCGGCATCGGCTCGGCGACCAGCTGCGCGACGAGCTGGGCCAGGAACGCCGCGGCGACGCCGAACTCGAACTGGCCGCTGACGTAGCCCATGCCGCCGCCCGAGGACTGTTGGGAGATCGCGACCGCCGGGATGCCGAGCACGATCCCCTCGAAGGCGGCGGCGACCGTGCCGGAGTAGGTGATGTCGTCGCCGAGGTTGGCGCCGTGGTTGATGCCGGAGACGATCAGGTCCGGCCGGTGCCCGACCAGGCCCAGCTCGGCGAAGCGGACGCAGTCGACCGGGGTGCCGTCGGTGGCGAAGCCGCGGTCGCCGTCGCCGAACTCGACCTCCTCGACGGTCAGCGGCGAGCGGGTGGTGATGCTGCGCGCGGTGGCGCTGCGGTTGGAGTCCGGCGCGATCACGTCGACCTCGACCTCGTCCAGCTCGCGCAGGGCGCGGCGGGCGGCCTGCAGGCCGGGGGCGGTGATGCCGTCGTCGTTGGTCAGCAGGACTCGCATTGGGTCGATTCTAGGTGGCGTGTCCGGCGGGGTTGCAGGGCGGAGGGGCTGGGGGTGTCTGGCCGTGCGCTGCCTTTTTCGCCGGGCGCATCGCCCTTCTCGCTGAGCGGGCAGGGCGAAAAAGAGATCGCCGCGCCCGCCCAGACACCCCCAGCCCCTCCCCTCCGTAGCCGCGCCGCAAGCATGAGAATGCAAGGCGATGAACGTATCTGTCGTGATTCCGACGCGGGATCGGCCCCGGAAGCTGGAGCGGTGCCTCGTTGCGTTGGGTGGGCAGTGCGAGGTCGTGGTGGTGGACGATGGGTCTGCGGATGAGGCCCACGTGGCGGGGGTCGTGCGCGAGGCGGGAGCGCGGTTGGTTCGATTGGAGGGACGGGGGCCAGCGGCGGCGCGAAACGCTGGCGTTGCCGCCGCCGGCGGCGAGGTGGTCTGCTTCACCGACGACGATTGCGAGCCGGTGGCTGGGTGGGTGGAGGCGCTGAGCGCGCCGATTCTCGCTGGCGAGGCGGAGTGCGTCGCGGGTCGGACCGTGGTCGACGACGACGCGAGTGCCGCAGACCGGGCCTGGCAGGCGATCGCCAACGAGCTGCAGCGAACCGGCTCCAAGCCCGGCTCGCCGTCGCCAGGGTTCGCGCCCACTTGCAACCTGGCCTGCTCGCGGAAGTTGCTCGCCGCGCTGCCCTTCGACGAGTCGTTTCCAACTGCAGCAGGTGAGGACCGCGACTGGGCGGCCCGAGCCGCTGCCCGCGGCTCCGCTCCACGCCTGGTCTCGGACGCTGTAGTCATCCACCGCCCCGACCTGACAGCAAGATCATTCCTCCACCAGCAGTACCGCTACGGCCGAGGCGCCACCCGCTTCCGCGCCACAGCAGCTGGGCGCCATCTAGGCTCAGCCAGCTTCTATGCCGACCTCCTGCGCGCCGGGTTTGCCGCTGGGCCCGCCGCTGGCACACTCGTCCTCACTGCTCAGCTAGCCACTGCTGCAGGTGCGCTCGTCGAGAGGGGGCGGGGTGCCTCTCGAACGGGCGGATACTCAAAACGCCGGCCTTATTAGGCCGGCGTTTGTCCGGGCGAGAGGCACCCCGCCCCCTCTCCTCACCGCTCCATCAGTGGTTCGCCAGCTAAGTCAGTGGAGTCGATGTCATTGAGTGCGGCAACGGTTGCAGCAATATCGGCGATGCGTGCCGGCCGGCCGAGATCCCGAAGCCTGGCTGACCGCGGCGCCAAGATCGCCCAAGCGTCGCCGTCGGTGTGGTTGCCGGTGCGGCCGCTGCCGTAGCCCTGGCGGCGAACGGTGCCGAAGCGAGGCGAGTGCAGAGCCTCGACCGCGACCGAAGAAGTCGGGCGCCAGCGGACGACCAGGTCGGGCAGGCGGTCGGCTGCGCTTCCCTGCCAGCGGTCGGCGACCCGGTCGACGGCGGCGACCGCCGGCTCCCCGTCGGGGTCGCGGAAGTCGCACAGCCCCTCGGCGATCGAGTCCAGCAGCTCGTCGGCCTCCGTGTCCTCGACGATCCCCTGCCGCTCGCGGCCGCCGCGGTTGAGGCAGACGTAGCCCTGGTTGTCCGCGGGATGGGCGAAGGCGCGCGTCGCCGACCAGTCCACTCCCCGCAGCTCCATGCGCGCGGTCAGCTCCAGGGCGAGGCGATCCGGCATCGCCGCGGCGACCGCCCCCCGCACGCGCCCCGAGAGGGCGGCGCGCAACCTCCACATCCCGCCGGAGTCGGAGTCGCCGCCGTTCCGCCGGGCGCCGCCGAGAACGGCGGCCAGCATGCCGGGCAACATGTCGGCGCGGCTCGTGTTGACGTCCATGCCGAGGACGGAGCAGGCGATCGTGTCGGTGTCGTCGGGCAGCGCCTCCAGCACCCTTCCCAGCTGTGCGTCGACCTCGGCGTAGACGTCGCCCAGCGTGGCCTCCAGCCGCTGCCGCTCTGCTGCGGAGAGCTCGGCGTCGGTCAGGTAGGGCGGCAGCTCCCAGAGCCGGTGACCGGCCAGGTGCGGAGCGGCGAAGGTGAGCCAGACGAGGTCGAAGCTGCGCTCGGACAGCTGCTCGATAGCCGCGTCGGCGACGCGGCCGGGCGCGGCGAGGAAGCGCTCTCGCAAGCGCCGCAACTCGGCCGGGCGCTGGGCGCCGAAAACCTCGGTGACGTTGGGTGGGCGACCATGGCGGCGGCGCAGGGGGCCGTCGGCGCCGTCGGGCCGCGACCAGCGCTCGAGCACGACGCGCTCCCGCATCCCCCAACCGCAGACGAGCATGCCCTCCGAGCGGCCGGGCGCATGACACTCGTAGGGGTCGATCGCGAGGGTGCTGCGCCCCGCCCGCGCGAGCCGCTCCCAGACAGCCGGCGGCGCCTCGAACTCCGACGCCAGACGGATCGACTGCCGCGCCGCCGCCCACTGGAAGGGGTAGAAGAGGCCGTGGTCGCCGACCTCGACTCCCCGGTAGAGCGTCTGGTAGGCGCTGGCGGGGAAGTGCTGCGCCGGGCTCTCCAAGGGCACCGTCGTCCCGCGCGCCCGCAGCGCTTCGAGGTTGGGCAGGCGCCCCTCGCCGCCAAGCCGCTCCAGCAGCGCAGCGCTGGCCGCGTCGAACTGGAGGACGGCGATCACGCGGTGCCCTCCCGCCGACGGGCCTTAAAGCGTCCTATTTGTCCGCTTTGAGGCCCGTCGGCGGTGGAAGTCGAGGCGGCGACCGTGACCTCGGCGCCGCCGAGCTCGGCCGAGCGATGCGTCGCTTCGACCACGCTCATCGCGGCGACCCCGGCGTCGGCGTCCGCAAGCTCCCCCTGGCCCTCACCGGCCACGACTGCCGCGAACCGCTGCAGCTGCCGGCGCAGCGAGAGTGCGAGAGGGTCCTCGCCACCGCGCAGCCGCCCTCTGGCGGCGCTGAGGCGTCCGAGGCGACTGCCGGCGATCAGCCGCCCGGAGCGGTCGCGGACCTCGACCCGCTCCGCGTAAGGACGGTCGGTCGCGCAGCGGATACGCGCCCTCCCTCGGCCCAGCTCCAGCTCCAGCTCGGCGCGCTCCGACTCGACGACGGCGCCGCGGACGGCGATCGGTGCGGCGCCGGTGAGGAAGGCGGCCAGGTCGATCAGGTGGGTTCCGGCATCGAGCAGGGCCTCGTCGCGGCTGAGATGAGCGCCCCAGCCAGCGCGACGGAAGCGCAGCTCCAGCTCCAGCTCCAGCCATCCCTGCGCCGGGATCGACGGGGCCAGCTCGGCGCCTTGCAGGAAGCGACGGTTGAAGCCGATCAACGGCGCCGGAGCCAAAGCCGCGAGCTCAGCGGCGCCGGCCAGGTCCGGCGCCGGCGGCTTCTCGACCAGGCAGGGGAGCCCGGCCTCGGCCGCCAGCCTCGCCACGGCGACGTGGTCCCTGGCGGGAACGGCGACGAGCATCGCGTCCAACCCATCGGCGGCGATCAGCTCGCCCGCATCGGCGAAGACGACAGCACCGCCACCCGCACGGGCGACCTGGCCCGCCCGCCCGCGATCCGGGTCTGCCACGGCTGTCACCGCTACACCGGGCAGCCCGCGGATCGCGGGCAGGTAGCCGCGCTCGACGATCCGCCCGCAGCCGGCGATGCCGAGCCGCAACGACGCACCGCCGTCCTCAGTCATCGACGCCTTCCTGCTGGCGTCTTTCTCCCCCATACGGGGAGGAAAGCGCCAGGCCGCGATCCCGCAGGTGCATGGCGACGGCGATCGGGAGCGAGACGACAGCGGTCAGCTGGTGCAGCAGGTGCAGGCCGACGCCGGCGACCAGGAGGGGCGGGCCGCCGCGTCGCAGGAGCAGCCCGTAGAAGTTGCGGTTGAGCGCGAGCACGGTGAGCAGCGCCGCGAGGGCGGAGCGCGGGCGGCGGGCGAGAGCCGCGAGGGCAAAGACACCCGCGGCGGCCGCGCTGGCCCGGTGCCGCCTCCCCAGGTTGAGGGCGCCCGCACCACCTCCGCTGCGAAGCAGGAGTCGCGCCCAGGGCACGCCGCGGCGCCAGAGGTCCGTACGGATCATCGTCAGCAGGGTCCACTCCTTCAGGTGGGTGCCGCGGATCGCCGGGTCGAGCACGACCGTGGCGCCGCGCTCGCGCAGCCGCATCCCCAGCTCGATGTCCTCGACGCTCGCCAGCGGAAAGCTCTCCGCGTCGAAACCGCCGACCGCCTCGAAGGCGTCACGCCGGATCGCCCCCAGGCCGGCCCAAAAGGTCTCCGCCTCCCCTGGCGAGGAGGCGTGGACGTGATGGTGCAGAAGGTTGCGGAAGCGAGACGTAAGGCCGGGCGCACTGGGGGTGTCGTCGTAGGCCCCGAAGACCGCGGCGAGGTCCGGATCCGCCAGGAAGTGCCGTTCGATCCGCGCCAGCGCGTCGGCGTGGACCTCGACATCGGAGTCGACGAAGACGATGACGTCAGCGTCAACCCCGAGCGCGCCCGCGTTGCGCGCCGCAGCGGGACCGGCTCCGACCGGCTCACGTTGGACGACCAGCTCGTCCGGAGCTCGATCGCCCGCGTGCAGCGCAGCAATGCAAGTGGGCAGCGATGGCGGGGCATCAGAGGCCGGGACGACAACCGCCAGAGCCAGCCGCGGTGGAGCCGAGGCGGGGTCGTCGAAAGGGGCAGCGCTGCGCATTAGGGTTACCTAATACCATTTCGCGCCGCAATGCACTCCGCCTCCCCAACTCCCGCTGGGCCACCTGTCGCCGTGCTCGGCGCCGGCCCGGCCGGCCTCACCGCTGCCTACCTGCTGACCGCAAGGGGGCTGCCCGTCGTCGTGCTCGAGGCCGATGACAGCGTCGGCGGTCTCTCGCGAACGGTGGTCGCCGACGGCTACCGCTTCGATCTCGGTGGCCACCGCTTCTTCACCAAGAGCAGCGAGGTGGAAGCGATGTGGAGCGAGGTGCTCGGAGCGGAGATGCTGGTTCGCCCCCGCCTCTCGCGGATCTACTGGCGCGGGCGCTTCGTCCAGTATCCGTTGCGGGCCGGCGACGTCGTCGCCAAGGTCGGGCCGCTGGAGCTGGCCCGCTGCGCCGGCTCCTACGCCCGCGCCCGCCTCTCCCGTCGCGACCCAGCCGAGACCTTCGAGGACTGGGTCTGCGCCCGCTTCGGCCGCCGCCTCTTCGAGCTCTTCTTCAAGACATACACCGAAAAGGTCTGGGGCGTGCCGACCGCGGAGCTGCGCGCCGAGTGGGCGGCGCAACGGATCGCCGACCTCTCCCTGTGGGGGGCCGTCCAGGCCGCCCTGCCGGGCCGGCGCGGCTCGCGCCCGAAGAGCCTGATCGAGGAGTTTCGCTACCCGCGCCTCGGCCCCGGCCAGATGTGGGAGGAGATGGCGGAGCGAATCGTCGCCGGCGGCGGCGAGGTGCGCCTCGGGGCGCCGGTCGAAGCGCTGCGGCTGGAGGGCGACCGGGTGGCGGCGGTCGGCGCCGGCGGCGCCGAGATCGAGGTCTCGGCGGCGATCTCCTCGATCCCGCTGCGCACGGTGGCGGGCATCGCCGCCCCCGAGGACACCGTGCGCGAGGCCGCCGCCGGCCTGCGCTACCGCGACTTCCTCACGGTGGCGCTGGTGGTCGACGGCGAGCCGCCCTTCCCCGACAACTGGGTCTACGTGCACGACCCGCGCGCGCGGGTCGGGCGCATCCAGAACTTCCGCGCCTGGAGCCCCTGGATGACGCCGGACCCGCGACGCTCCTGCGTCGGCCTCGAGTACTTCTGCTTCGAGGGCGACGAGCTCTGGAGTCGTGGCGACGAGGAGCTGGTGGCGCTGGCCCGTTCGGAGATCGACGCGCTGGGCCTCGTCCCCGCCGACCGGGTCGTCGCCGGCCACGTCGTCCGGGTGCCGAAGGCCTACCCCATCTACGACGCCGAGTACGCCGATCGCGTCGACCGCATCCGCACCTGGCTAGACGGGATCTCGAACCTGCAGCAGGTCGGCCGCAACGGGTTGCACCGGTACAACAACTCAGATCATTCGATGCTGACCGCGATGCGCGCGGTCGAGAACCTCTGCGACGGTGCCGACCACGACATCTGGGCGGTCAACGCGGACAGCGTTTACCACGAGCGGGATGAGGGGCCGGACGAGCAGCCCTATCGCGTGGTGCCTGAGACGCCGGCTATGAGCTCGCTTTGACGAGCGCCCCGGCGCAAGGGGCGTTTAGCAAGGGAGCCGAGTGGCGCGCCACCGGCCCACTTGGGCAAGGAGCTGGCCCGGCAGGGGTCTAGTGCTTAGGGCTACTCCGTAGCGGGGGTGGGGGATGACGCGGACGGCGGCGAGGGGGCGGTCGATGTGCCAGGCGAGGGCCGTTGGGGGTGTGAGGACGTTGGCGAGGCGGACCTTGCCGCCGCAGGAGAGCAGGCGTTCGGCGCCCACCTC
This sequence comes from uncultured Solirubrobacterales bacterium, assembly GCA_963703235.1. Lineage (GTDB taxonomy): Bacteria > Actinomycetota > Thermoleophilia > Solirubrobacterales > 70-9 > VRUE01. The sequence continues at coordinate 1,747,759 of OY969802.1, forward strand.
GTCGGCGATGTCGAACATCCCATCGATCAGGGTGGCTTGGTGGTTGACCCGACGCAGATCGTCGGGGACCTCGGCGGCGCGCAGGCCGAAGCCGGCGAGGGTGCCGAGGAGCGCGATCGCAGTGGCTGCCCCCAGCAGGGAGCGCGCTGCGCCTGCTGCGAAAGCGTGCGCTCCGGCGCGGGCCACGCCGACGCCGCCGACGATCGCGATGACGGCCGTCGCCGGGGCGAGGAAGCGCGGCAGGCCGGCGTAGCCGGCGACCGCCATCGCGGCAACAAGGGCGATCCAGGCCGCAGCGCCCGCCAGCAGGACGGTCAGGGCGCGGTCGCGCTCGTCCCCCGGGTCGCGCCGGGCGAGGAACAGGGCGACGCCGAGCCAGGCCGCCGCCAGCGGCGCCGCCAGCGCCCGGCTGAGAACCTCGACCGCCTCCCCCGGCTCGACCGATCCCCCGCGCGCGTTCTCAGAGCCGGCCAGCGGGTCGCCGGCGCCGAGCAGGTCGGGCACGAACCAGGCGAGCGGGATCAGCGCCGCGGCGGTCAGCGCCTGAGGTCGCAGTCGCGGCTCGGCGCGGACCGCGAGCAGCGCCCACAGCGCCAGGAACGGCCAGCACTCCGGCCGCAGCAGCGAGGCGCCGACGCCGAGCCAGAGGGCCAGCGCCGGTCGTCGTGCAAGCCCCGCCGCGACCGCGCCGAGCACCAGCGCCACCAGCAGCGGCTCGGAGAGCCCGCCCGTGAACTGCCGTGCCGGCGGCGTGAAGGAGTCGCCGGTCAACGCCACCGAGCCCGCGGCGAGCGCGGCCGCGACGAACCGCCAGCGACCGGTCTCCCCGCCCGCCAGCGTCGCCGCCAGCCAGCCCGCCAGCAAGGGGGCCAGCAACCAGCCGCTGCGAGCGACGAGCAGCCACGCCCTCGGCGCGGCCTCGCCGAGCAGCGAGAGCGGCGCGTCGATCAGAGCCGGCAACGGCTTCCAGGAGAGACCGTCGGCCGTCGCCAGGTCGAGGCGGATCAGCTCGCGGCCCCAGACGAGCCAGCCCCACGGGTCGTAGACCGGCAGGTACGGCAGCAGCAGCGACAGCGCCGCCAGGGCGACGGCGAGGACGGCGCCGATCCGCAGCGGCCTGGAGTCGAGCATCTGGTCAGGGACGCGTCGCGTCGCGCTCGCTGAGCAGGTAGACCGGGACGGCGGCGACCGCCAAGAGCAGCAGCGCCGGGATCGCACTCGCTTCGTAGAAGCCGAAGCTGGTCTGGGTCCAGATGTCGGTGGCCAGCGTCTCGAAGCCGAGCGGCGCCAGGATCAGGGTCGCCGGCAGCTCTTTCATCGCGTGCAGGAAGATCAGCGCTGCGCCGGCCAGCAGCCCACCGCGGGTCAGCGGCACCGTGACCGTGCGGAAGACCTCGGCGCGGCTCCGCCCCAGACCGCGGGCAGCCTCCTCGACCCGCGGCGAGACCTGCAGCAGCGCCGCCGCGATCGGCCCGATCCCCAGCGGCAGGTAGTGGATCGTCAGCCCGAAGACCAGCAGCGCGGTGGTCTGGTAGAGCGATGGCACGAGGCGGGTGGCGAAGAAGACGAGGGCCAGCGCGACGAGGATCCCCGGCAGCGCGTAGCCCGCGTGCGATGCCCGCTCCAGGAGGCCGCTGAGCCGGCCGGGGTGGCGCACCGAGAGGGCGGCGACCGCCAACGCGCAAACCGCCCCCAGCCCCGCCGCCCCGGCCGAGACGAGCAGCGAGTTGCCCGCCAGCGCCGCCGCCCGCGAAAGCGGCGTCGCGCCGGTCGATATTCCCTCGCTGGCCCAGTAGAGGAGGACGGCGACCGGCAGGGCGAAGGCGACGAGGGCTACCGCCGCGCAGAAGGCGAGCGCCGGCCAGCGCCAGCGCCCCAGGCGGTAGGGCGGCGCCGGCCGCAGCGTGCCGGGTCCGAGCCGGTGGACGACCTTGGCCGAGCGCAGCCGCGAGCTGAGGAAGAGCAGGCCGAGCATCACGATCACCAGCACGGCGCCGAGGCTGGCGGCCGCGGTGCGGTCGAAGCTGGAGCGGTAGGCGACGTAGATCTCCCGCGTGAAGGAGTCGAAGCGGAGCAGGGAGACGGCGCCGAAGTCGCTGACCACGTAGAGGGCGACGAGCAGCCCGCCGGCCGCCAGCACCGGCCAGAGCTGCGGCAGCACCACGGTGCGAAAGACCGCGAGCGGCCCCCTCCCCATCGCCCGCGCCGCGTCCTCGAGCTGCGGGTCGATGCGTCGCAGGGCAGCGCGCAGCGGCAGCAGCACCAGCGGGTAGGTGAAGAGGCTGAGGACCAGCCAGGCGCCCGGGAAGCCGTAGATCGAGGGCAGCTGCTCCACCCCGAGCGTGTCCTGCAGCATCCCGTTGGGGCCGAGCGCGGCGACGAAGAGGTAGGCGCCGACGTAGCTGGGGATGACCAGCGGCAGCGTGCAGAGGACCGCCCAGAGCCGCCGTCCCGGCAGATCGGTGCGGACCGTCAACCAGCCGATCGGGAGGGCGATCGCGACCGCCGTCACCGTCACCGCGGTCGCCAGCGCCAGCGTCCGCGCCAGGATCGCCGCCGTGCTCGAGGTGAGAGCGTCGGCCAGGGCGTCGCCGAGGTCGCCGGCGACGACGACGAACAGGTAGGCAGCCGGCAGCACCGCGGCCGCGGCGACCACGGTGCCGGCGAGGACCAGCCAGGCCGGCGCGGGGCGGATCGCCGTCACCCGGCGGCGATCCCCACTAGAGGGCCCCGGCTTCCTGCATCAGCTCGATCGTCGCCTGCAGCTCGTCGAGGTCGACCAGTTCGCCTTCGACGCTGGGGATCTCCGCCAGCGGTACGCTCAGCGAGGGGTCCGGGTCGGTGCCGCGAGCGAGCGGGTACTCCTTCGAGCTGAAGGTGAAGAACTCCTGGCCCGGCGGCGCCAGCAGCGAGCGGACGAACGCGAACGCTTCCGCCTTGCGGTCGCTCGACTCGAGCACGCCGACGGTGGTCAGCAACAGCAGCGAGCCGAGTCCGCCGGGGGGGAAGTAGACCCCGACCGGGTAGTCGTCGCCCTCTTCGGCGACCGCCTGCGCCACGTAGTAGTGGTTGATCAGGCCGACGTCGATCTCGCCGGCGGCGATCGCGTCGCGGATCGTGACGTTGTTCGGGTAGTCGACGGCGCCGTTGGCGACCATCGCCTCCAGCCACTCGCGGGTGCGCTCGTCGCCGTAGCGCGCGCGCAGGGCGGTGACGTACTCCTGCATGCTGGAGCTGGCGGGCGACCAGCCGACCTGGTCCCGCCAGCGGGGCGCGGCCAGCCCGAAGGGAGAGCGCGGCAGCTCGGAGCGGGAGACGGTGTCGCGGTTGTAGGCGAGGATGCGGGCGCGGCCGGTGACGCCCACCCAGCGCCCCTCGGGGTCGCGGTAGCGGGCGGGAACCCGCTCGAGGATGCCGTCGGGGAGGCGCGCCAACACCCCCGCGTCGGCGACCGCGGCGATCGCACCCGGCTCCTGGGCGAAGAAGGCGTCGGCCGGCGAGGCGTCGGCCTCCTCGATCAGCGTCGCCGCCAAGTCGGCCGTGTCCGCGTAGCGAACCTGCACGTCGCGGGCGGCGTCCGCCTCGTAGCTGTCGACGGCGCCGCCGATCGCGGCCGGGATCCGGCCCGAGTAGAGGGTGATGCCCTCGGTCTCCGGCTCGTTCGAACCGCCGCCGGAGGAGCCAGTGTCGAATCCACAGCCGCCGACCAGCAGCGCCACGGCGATTGCCGCGGCGAGGATCGGGCGCTGCGTGGAGCGTCGGTTCTGCTTCATCTGCCTGTCTTCGAAGGAGTAGAGGTTAGGTTGCCCTAATCTTAGGTTTTCTGCTCTTGGCGCCAGGTTCAGACAGCCCAAACGGGACGCGCGGGGCCGCCCTGCGGTTGCGCGGCCTGCGCAAGTCCTACGGCGAGGTCGCCGCCGTCGACGACCTCGACCTCGAGGTCGAGGCGGGCGCGACCTGCGCCCTGCTCGGCCCCAGCGGCTGCGGCAAGACGACCACTCTGCGGCTGATCGCCGGGCTCGAGACCCCCGACGCGGGCAGCGTCGAGATCGGCGGCGAGACGGTCTCCACGCCGCAACGCTCGCTGCCGCCGGAGCGGCGCCGGATCGGCATGGTCTTCCAGGACTACGCCCTCTTCCCCCACCTCGACGTGGCCGGCAACGTCGGCTACGGGCTGGGGCGGCGTCCGGACCGCGAGCGGGTCGAGGCAATGCTGGCCACGGTCGGCCTCGGCGGCCTCGGCGACCGTCATCCCCACGAGCTCTCCGGCGGCCAGCAGCAGCGGGTGGCGCTGGCCCGCGCCCTGGTCGCCGAGCCGCGTGCCGTCCTGCTCGACGAGCCCTTCTCCAACCTCGACGCCGGCCTGCGCGAGAAAGTGCGGCGCGAGGCGCGGGAGATCCTCGAGGCGCAGGGCGTCACCTCGGTCTTCGTCACCCACGACCAGGAGGAGGCGCTCAGCGTCGCCGACGTCGTCGCGGTGGTCAACGAGGGTCGGGTCGAGCAGGTGGGGACGCCGGAGGAGGTCTACTCGCGGCCGGCGACCCGCTGGGTGGCCGGCTTCCTCGGCGAGATCGAGGTGCTGCCCGGCGTCGCCGCGAACGGCTCCGTCTCCTGCGAGCTGGGCGAGCTGCCAAACCGCGACAAGCTGCGCGGCGAGGTCGATGTCCTGATCCGGCCGGAGTCGCTGGCGGTCGACACGGTCGAGCCGCCGGACCGCCGCAGCCAGGGCGCGACGGTGATCGCGCGCAACTTCTACGGGCACGATCAGCTGCTCGAGCTGCGGCTGCCGTCTGGACGGACCGTGCGGGTGCGGCGGCTCGGGTTTCCCGCGTGGCACCCGGGGGATCGGGTCCGGGTCTGGATCGATGGGCCGGCAGACGTTTTGGCGCGCGAGTAGCCAGGCGCGAGGCATACTCCGTGCGCGTGAGGAGCGTGCGGTTGGACATCGAGTACGACGGGAGCGGGTTCCGGGGCTGGGCGGTGCAGCCGGGGCTCAGAACCGTGCAGGGGGAGCTGGAGGCGGCGTTGGAGACGGTGTTGCGCGTGCCGGTGCAGCTCACGGTCGCGGGCCGGACCGATTCTGGGGTGCATGCGCTCGGGCAGGTGGCCAGCTTCGAGACGGAGGCAGAGCTGCCACGGGATCTGGCCAGGGCGTTGAGCTCGGTCGGGCCGGATGACATTGCGGTGACGGAGGCGAAAGAGGTCGAGGCCGGCTTCGACGCGCGGGGCGATGCGAAAACCCGGACCTACCTCTATCGGATGCTGACGCGGCGGACGCCCAGTCCTTTCGAGCAGGGTCGGGCGCTGTGGTGGCCGCACCCGCTTGATCGCGATGCCCTCGACGCCTGCGCGGCAGCACTGCCCGGCACGCACGACTTCACCGCCTTCACCCCGACCCAGACCGACCACGTCCGCTTCGAGCGGGACATCCACCACGCCGAGTGGACCGCCGAGGGCGACATCCTCGCCTTCCGCATAACCGCCGACGCCTTCATGCGAAACATGGTCCGCGTCCTAGTGGGGACCATGCTCGAAGCATCTTCCGGGTCCTGGCCCCGAAAAGGCTGCAACGAATCTGGCCCAGCCGCTATGAACTTCCGCAAGCTCCTAGAGGGCGCCCCCCGCTCCGAAGCGGGCGACACGGCCCCACCCCACGGCCTCTACCTGGAGTCAGTCACCTACGACTGACTGGGACGTGCCGTGTCTTAGGTACCCATAGTGTCCTCTAAGCTGCGGCACGTCCCTCAGCTGGACCCGCGAGATGGTCTACGAGGGAGGGGCGGGGTGCCTCTCCTGCATCGCGGCGTCCCATTTTTCGCCCGCCAGCTCAGCGAGAGAGGCATACGCGCGGGCGAAAAATCCAGCGAAAAGGAGGGGCACCCCGCCCCTCCTCCTACACCAGCTCTAGGTAGACCATCTCCGTCGAGTCCGACTTGCGCGGCCCCAGCTTGACGATCCGCGTGTAGCCCCCAGGCCGCTCGACGTACCGCGGCGCCACCTCCTCGAACAGCTTGTGCACCACGAACTTGTCGTTGTGCAGCGTCGCCAGCGCCTGTCGGCGAGCGTGCAGGTCACCCCGCTTGGCGAGCGTGATCAACTGCTCGACCTCGGGCTTGACCGCCTTCGCCTTCGCCTGGCTGGTCTTGATCCGCTCGTGCTCGATCAGCTGCTTGGAGAGGTTGGAGAGCAGCGACTCCCGGTGGGAGGCGTCGCGGCTCAGCTTGTTTCGCTTCTTGCGGTGGCGCATCCCGTCTCCCTGGCTCGCTCCGGCGCCTTCCTCAATCCTGCTGCAGATCGAGGCCGCGCGACTGCAGGGTCTCGATCACTTCCTCGATCGACTTCGAGCCGAAATTGGGGATCGCGTTCAACTCGGTCCGAGTCTTGCGCACCAGGTCGCCGACCGTCTGCACGCCGGCCCGCTTGAGGCAGTTGTAGGAGCGCACGCCCAGCTCCAGCTCCTCGATCAGAATCTCGTCGAGGCCGTTGCTGGCGGCCACCGAGGAGGCGTCGCCACCACCGCCGGCCAGACCTTCGACCGGCATCGGAGCCAGCGCCTCGCGGGCGGTCAGTTCCTCGACCCGCTCGGCGTCGGTGAAGATCGCCAGCGTCTTGATCAGAATCTCGGAGGCCTCACGCAGGGCCGCGCCCGGCTCGATCGAGCCGTCGGTCTCCAGCTCCAGGGTCAGCTTGTCGAAGTCGGTGCGCTGACCGACACGGGCCGAGGCGACCGAGTAGGAGGCGCGGCGGATCGGCGAGAAGATCGAGTCGATCGGGATCACGCCGATCGGCTGCTCGTCGGACTTGTTCTCTTCGGCCGGCGAGTAGCCGCGGCCGCGGCCGATCGTCAGGTAGACCTCGAGTTTGGTTTTTTTCTCCAGCGTCGCGATCGGCGCCTCGGGGTTGAGGATCTCCACCCCGGAGGGCAGATCGATGTCCTTGGCCTTGACCTCGCCGGGGCCGGTGGCTACCAGCGGCGCCTCGACCTCGTCGGCGTCGGTGTGCATGCGGACGACGAGCTCCTTCAGGTTGAGGACGATGTCGGTGACGTCCTCTTTGACGCCCGGCACGCTCGAGAACTCGTGCGCTACGCCCTCGATACGGACGCTGATGACGGCGGCGCCGCCCAGCGACGAGAGCAACACGCGGCGGAGGCTGTTGCCGAACGTGTAGCCGAAGCCCTTGTCGAGGGGCTCGATGGTGAAGGTACCGCGACGGTCGTCGACCTTGTCTGCAGTGATGCGGGGGACCTGGAAGTCAGTGGTCATGCGTTCCTTGGGTATGCGTGTTCAGAAGTTCCGGGGCTGGGACTGGACTACTTGGAGTACAGCTCTACGATCAGCTGCTCCTGCACCGGTGCCGAGATCTCCGCGCGCTCCGGATAGCGAAGGACCTTGGCGGTGAGCGAGTCGTGGTCGGCCTGCAGCCAGGCCGGCACGGTGGATACGAGTTCAGTCGCCTTGCGGATCGTGTCGGTGGCGGCCGAATCGGGCTTGATCGAGATGATGTCCTCGGGACGAACCTGGTAGGAGGGCACGTCGACCCGGCGGCCGTTGACCATCCAGTGACCGTGACGGACCAGCTGGCGCGCCTGGCGCCGCGAGGCGGCGAAGCCGAGCCGGACCAGGACGTTGTCGAGGCGGGACTCGAGCAGGCGCAACAGGTTCTCGCCGGTCACGCCCTCCTGGCGCGAAGCCTTGTCGTAGTAGGCGCGGAACTGACTCTCCAGCACCTGGTAGTAGCGGCGGGTCTTCTGCTTCTCGCGCAGCTGCACGCGGTACTCGGACTGGCGCATGCGGCCGCGGCCGTGCTCGCCGGGCGGGTAGGAGCGACGCTCGACCCCGCACTTGTCGGTGAAGCAGCGCTCGCCCTTGAGGAAGAGCTTCTGGCCCTCGCGGCGGCACTGCTTGCACTGGGCACCGGTGTCGCGCGCCATCAGACACGCCTCCGCTTCTTCGGCCGACAGCCGTTGTGGGCCTGCGGGGAGACGTCCTTGACCGTGGTCACTTCGAGGCCGGCCGCCTGCAGCGAGCGGATCGCCGTCTCGCGGCCCGAGCCGGCGCCCTTGGCGAAGACCTCGACCTTTTCGAGGCCGTGCTCCATGCCCTTCTTGGCCGCCGCGTCGGCGGTCACCTGAGCGGCGAACGGGGTCGACTTGCGCGAGCCTTTGAAGCCGGTCGAGCCGGCCGACTCCCAGGCGATCACGTTGCCCTGGGTATCGGTGAGGGTGACGATCGTGTTGTTGAAGGAAGTCTTGATATGCGCCTGCCCGTAGGCGATGTTCTTCTTGACGCGGCGCCGGGTGCGCCCTTTGCCGGGTTTCTTGGCTGCGGCCATCGTTCGCCCTAGGCCTTCCGCTTGCCGGCGACGCTCATCCGGCGCGGACCCTTGCGGCCGCGCGCGTTGGTCTTCGTCCGCTGGCCGCGAACCGGCAGGCCGCGGCGATGCCGCAGGCCCCGGTAGGCGCCGATCTCCATCAACCGTTTGACGTCCTGGGAGCGCTCGCGCCGCAGGTCGCCCTCGACCTCGCGCCGCTCGACTGCCTCGCGCAGGCGCACGACCTCGTCCTCGGTCAAATCCTTGACGGCGGTGTTCGGATCGACCTTGGCCTCGGCGAGGATCTCGCCAGCCGTCGAGCGCCCGATCCCGAAGATGTAGGTGAGACCGATCTCGACCCGCTTGTTGACCGGGATGTTGATCCCTGCGATGCGCGCCATGTCCGACCCCTAACCCTGCCGCTGCTTGTGACGCGGGTTCTGGCAGATCACGAGGACCGCGCCGTTACGGCGGATCACCTTGCACTTTTCGCACATCGGCTTTACGGAAGCTCGGACCTTCATCGCTCCGGTGTCGTTTCGAATACAGGACTCCCGCCCGCCCCAGGAGTCGGGCAAGCGGGCACGACCGGCCCACTGGGCCGAACGGGAAAGATAGCAGGGGACAGGCGTGGGGCGGCGCGCCGTCGACCCCGTAAGGGGGAGAGTTCGCCATCGCCGGAGCTTAGAAGGGGAATGGTCGTCACGATCGAGATCCTGGATCTTCCGATCCAGCTTTTCGCCGTGGGGACAGCCGTGGGCACGATGTCCGCACTGTCCCGCCACGCGAAGACCGGCGAGGTCGATCGCTGGCCTATTCACGTGGCGGTCTGGTCCGTTGCTCTGTTCCTCTTCGGAATCCTCCTTGCGCTGCTCGACGCGCTAACCTGACCCAATGATTTATGCAGACAAGACATCTCGTGGGCGTTCTGCTCCTTTCGGCCGCGCAAGGCGCGTTCTTCTCTACGGCTATGCCTTCACCGCAGCTCTCGGGACCATCGTTGGCGCTCTGGTCGCAACAGAAGACTGGAGCCACGGTCTCACGTTGATGTTCGGGGCACTCAGCGGGATGGCGGTGTGCGGGCCGGCCGTATACAGGGAATTGGCTGACGATCTTCGCCGGTTGCTCCGTCAGGCGCAGCCGCAATCGGAGCGTGTACAGATCGACCGGAGACAGAGACTCAATCGTCTTCGTGCCACGGAGTCAATATCCGCGGGCCGTCGGCAGTCACGGCGACGGTGAACTCGAAATGGGCGGCGAGGGAGCCGTCCTGGGAGTAGACGGCCCAGCCGTCGTCGCCCATCCGGACCAGCGGGCCGCCGGCGTTGACCATCGGCTCGATCGCCAGCACCGTTCCCTCCTCCAGCAGCGGCCCCTTGCCGGGTTCGCCGAAGTTGGGAACCTGCGGCTCCTCGTGCATCTCGCGCCCGATCCCGTGCCCGACCAGGGTGCGGATGATCGAGAGCCCCTCCATCTCCACCGTCTTCTGGATCGTCGCCGAGACGTCGCCGAGATGGTTGCCTGGCCGCATCTGCTCGGCCCCGGCGAACAGGGCCGCCTGGGTCACGTCGAGCAGCTTGCGGGCCTCGGCGCCGACCTCGCCGATCGGAACCGTGATTGCCGCGTCCGAGACCCAGCCGTCCTTGACGACGCCGACGTCGATCGAGAGCACGTCGCCGCGCTTCAGCTCGTAGGGGCCGGGGATGCCGTGGACGACCATCGAGTTCGGCGAGGAGCAGATCGAGGCGGGGAAGCCGCGGTAGCCCTTGAAGGCCGGCTCCGCCCCCTGCGAACGGATGAACTTGTCCGCGGCCGCGTCGAGCTCCTTGGTCGTCACGCCGGCCCGGGCCTTGGCGCCCAGCATCCGCAGACAACGGACGAGGACCTGCCCCGAGGCGGCCATCTGCTCGAGCTGCTCGGGGGTCTTGCGGATGATCATCCGGTACACGCTAGCCGCCTCCCGCCAAGGACTAGATGGCCTCGTCGGCTTCCAGCTTCAGCGTCGCCAACGTGCGCTGCAACTCGGTCGCGACGTCGTCCGGTGCGGCGGCGCCGTCGATCCGCCGCAGCAGGCTCTGGTGGTCGTAGAAGTCGATCAGCGGCTCGGTCTTCTCGTGGTACTGGTCGAGCCGGTGTCGGATCACCTCCGGCTTGTCGTCGTCGCGCACGGTCAGTTCGCTGCCGTCGACGTCGCAGACGCCGTCGCGCTCCGGGGGGTTGAGCTCGGTGTGGAAGACGTGGCCGTTCTCGACGCAGGTGCGGCGCCCGCCCAGCCGTCGCAACACCTCCTCGTCCTCGGCGTCGATCAGCAGCACCCCGGTCAGGCTCCTGCCGAGCTCGTCCAGCTTCGCCGCCAGCGCCTCGGCCTGCGGGACCGTGCGTGGGAAGCCGTCGAGGATGAAGCCGTCGGCGGCCTCGCTGGAGTCGATCCGCTCGGCGATCGCCCCGACGATCACCTCGTCGGGGACCAGGTCGCCCCGGTCCATGTACGCCTTCGCCGCTCGCCCCAGCTCGGTTCCCTCGCGGACCGCCGCCCGCAGGATGTCGCCGGTCGCGTAGTAGGGCAGGCGCAGGTCCTCCTGCAACCGCTCCCCCTGGGTGCCCTTGCCCGAGCCGGGCGGGCCCAGGAGCACTAGGTTCAGCTCCGGCATTCGGCGGAGACTATTTGAGGAAGCCCTCGTAGTTGCGCATCATCAGCTGCGCCTCGAGCTGCTTGACCGTGTCCAGCGCAACGCCGACCACGATCAGGATCGAGGTGCCGCCGAAGAAGAAGTTGGCCGAGGTCTGGCTGAACAGGATCGTCGGCAGCGCCGCCACGGCGCCCAGGTAGAGGGCGCCGGGGAAGGTCAGCCGCGAGAGGATCCGGTCGAGGTACTCGGCGGTCGGTCGGCCGGGCCGCACGCCGGGGATGAAGCCGCCGTATTTCTTCAGGTTGTCGGCCTGGTCGACGGGGTTGAAGGTGACCGCCGTGTAGAAGTAGGTGAAGACGACGATGAAGAACACCTCGCCAGCCACGTAGGCCCAGGTGTTGGGACCGAAGAAGGCGGCGAAGTCGAGTGCGGCCGGGGTGTTGAGCAACTGCCCGATCGTCGGCGGGAAGGCCATGATCGAGGCGGCGAAGATGACCGGAATGACGCCGGCCATGTTGACCCGCAGCGGCAGGTAGGTGGAGCCGCCCGAGGTCATTTTGCGCCCGACGACGCGTTTCGCGTACTGGACCGGGATCCGCCGCTGCCCCTCCTGGACGAAGACGATCGCGACGATCACCGCCAGCGCCACGAAGGGCATCATCACGACGAAGACCTGGTCGGGATTGGTCCACCAGGCCTGGACTCCCCCGGGCAGGCCGGAGACGATCGAGGCGAAGATCATCAGCGAGATGCCGTTGCCGATGCCGCGCTGGGTGATCAGCTCGCCCAGCCACATCAGCAGGGTGCAGCCGGCGGTGAGGCAGATCACGATCAGCAGGACTTTGGTGCCGCTGAGGGCGCCGAGCAGGTTGCCGCCGCCGGCCTGGTTGCCGAAGGAGCGGAAGAGGAAGACGAAGCCCCAGGACTGGGCGAACGCCAGGCCGACGGTCAGGTAGCGCGTGTACTGGGTGATCTTCTGCTGGCCGACCTCGCCTTCTTTCTGCAGCTTCTCCAGCGAAGGGACGACGACGGTCAGCAGCTGCAGGATGATCGAGGCGGTGATGTAGGGCATGATCCCCAGCGCGAACAGCGAGAGCCGTTCCAGCGCGCCGCCCGAGAAGAGGCTGAGGAAGCCGAGGATGTTGTCGCCGGCGAAGTTGCTCGAGAGTTCCTTGACCGCATCCGCATCGACGCCTGGCGCCGGGATGTAGGCGCCGAGCCGGTACAGCAGCAGCATCGCCGCCGTGAAGAGCAGTTTCTTGCGGATGTCGGCGACGCTGAAAGCGTTCGCAATAGTCCTGAGCATTAGGGCTCCAGAGTGTGACAGGAACCGCCGGCAGCCTCGATCTTCTCCTTGGCTGCCGCGCTGAAGCCGTGCGCGTGGACCTCGAGCTTCTTCGAGACCTCGCCGCGGGCCAGGACCTTGACCGGATCGGAGCCCTTCGCCAGCCCTTTCTCCTTCAGCGTGGCGGGCGTTACCTCCGCCCCGGCATCGAAGCGCTCCTCGAGGTCGCCGACGTTGACGGGCTGGGTCGAGGTGCGGAATTTCTCGAACGGCATCGACTGCTTTTTGTGCGGGCCGCGGAGCTTTCGCATCCGCATGTGGATCGGGTTCTGCCCGCCCTCGTAGCCGGCCTTGCGCTTGGAGCCCGAGCGTGAGCCGGCGCCTTTGTGACCGCGCCCCGAGGTCTTGCCGAGGCCGCTGCCCTCGCCGCGCCCGAGCCGCTTGCGCGGCCGTTTCGAGCCTGGCTTAGGCCGCAGGTTGTGCAGCCCGATCTCCTGCGACCGCTCGCTCGGCCCGGAGTCCTTCGCGTCAGAGCCTTTGGCTTTCGCGGCTTTCTCTTTGCTCGCTTTCTCAGCCACCGTCGACCTCCACCAAGTGGGACACAACCCGGATCTGTCCCTGCAACTGCGGCGAATCCTTCCGCTCCACAGCCTTCCCGATCCCCCCCAGCCCAAGCGCCTTCAAAGTCGCTTTCTGAGCAGGATTGGTCCCAGCGGCCGACTTCACCTGCTTGATCTTCACAGCACTCACGACTGGCCCTCCTCAGCTGGAGGCGCCGGAGCCTCCACCGGAGTCGCATCACTGGAGACCGTGGGGTCGACCGGCTCGGCCGGCGCCTCAGCAGCTTCGCCGGAGGCGGGCTCCTGCGCCGCATCGCCCGGGGCACTCACCTCAGCGGCCGGGTCTGCCGGCTGCTCGGCCTGGGCTTCAGCATCAGCAGCCGGGCTTGCCGGGGGACCATCCGTTCCTTCCGCGGGTGGCGTGGGATTCTGGGGTCTCCTGCGCGTGCGCGGGAGACCCCTGTCCCGCGACAGGACCCGCGGCCGGAACGGCCGGCCCCTCGCCACTTCCGTTGCTCTTCTGAACCCCCAAGACCTGGGCAACCGTCAGCCCCCGCAGCTCGGCGACCTCCTCGGGCCTACGAAGGCGCACGAGCCCGTCCATCGTCGCCTTGACGAGGTTGATCGGGTTCTGCGTCCCGATGCTCTTCGTAAGCACGTCGCGAACGCCACCCAGCTCGAGCACGGCGCGGACGCCGCCGCCGGCGATGACGCCGGTACCGGGGCTGGCCGGGCGCAGGACGACGTGGCCGGCGCCGTAGCGGCCGACGATCTTGTGGGTCAGCGTCTGCCCGTATTTGGGCACGCGAATAAGGCTCTTGCGCGCGTTCTCGACCGCCTTCTGGATCGCCAGCGGCACCTCGCGCGCCTTGCCGTAGCCGATCCCGACCACGCCCTCTTCGTCGCCGACGGCGACCAGCGCCGTGAACGAGAAGCGACGGCCGCCCTTGACCACCTTGGCGACGCGGTTGATCTCGATGACGCGCTCCTGGAGATCGAGCCCCCTGGGGCTGACGGTCTCCACGTTTCTCATGTCCATGCCCTTCATGCGGCCACGGAAGGTAGCGAACGGCTGGCTTCCATCAGAACTTCAGCCCTCCCTCGCGGGCGCCCTCGGCGAGAGCCTTGACCCGGCCGTGGAACTTGTAGCCGCCGCGGTCGAAGACGCAGGTATCGACGCCAGCGGTCTTCGCCCGCTCGGCGAGCAGCTCGCCGGCCCGCTTGGCCTGCTCGCTCGCCTTCAGCTTGCGCAGCTCCGGCTCGATCCAGTTGACGGCGGCCACCGTGTGGCTCTTGCCGTCGTCGACGAGCTGGGCGAAGACGCCTCGGTTGGAGCGGTAGACGGAGAGGCGCGGCCGCTCGGCCGTGCCGACGATCCGGGCCCGCACCCGGCGACGGCGGCGCAGGCGCTGCTGGCGCTTGGTGAGGACGGTCATGCGCGCTTGCCCACCTTGCGCAGGACGTGCTCGTCGCGGTAGCGGATGCCCTTGCCCTTGTAGGGCTCCGGCGGACGCCGCTTGCGGATGTCGGCGGCGACCTGGCCGACCAGTTGCTTGTCGATCCCACGCACGACGATCTCGGTCGGCTGCGGGACCTCGAACTCGATTCCCTCGGGCGCCTCGATCGCGACCGGGTGCGAGTAGCCCAGCGCCATCTCCAGGTTCTTGCCCTTGAGCTGAGCGCGATAGCCGACACCCTGGATCTCCAGTCGCTTCTCGAAGCCCTCGGTGACCCCCTCGACCATGTTCGCGATCAGGCTGCGGGTCAGCCCGTGCAGGGCGCGGTGCTCGCCGCGGTTGGTGGGACGGCTGACGGTGACCGTGCCGTTCTCCTGCTCGACCTTCATCTCGGCCGGGAGCGCTTGGGCCAGCTCCCCCTTCGGGCCCTTTACGGCAACGCGCCCAGGGGCGAGCTCGACCGTGACGGCCTCGGGGACAGAGATCGGCTTTCTTCCGATTCGGCTCATCCGACTTACCAAATGTAAGCGACTACCTCGCCGCCCACTCCCTTCGCGGTCGCTTCGTGGCCGGTCATCACGCCGACCGAGGTGCTGACGATCGCCGTGCCGGTGCCGCCGTGGACACGCGGGATCTGGTTGTGGTCGACGTAGCGACGACGACCGGGGCGGGAGATCCGCTCCAAGCCGGCGATCACCGGCCGCCGGTCCTCGGTGTACTTGAGGCGGATCTTGATCGCCTCGCCGACGCGAGCGGACTCGCGGTTGAAGTCGTTGATGTAGCCCTGCTCCTTGAGGATCCGCGACATCTCCTCCTTCAGCCGGGAAGCGGGGATGCTGACCTCGTCGTGGCCGGAGCCGAGTGCGTTGCGGATCCTGGTCAGGTAGTCGGCTATTGGGTCGTTCAGCATGGCTCTGTCGGTCCTATCTGCCTACCAGCTCGACTTGGTCATGCCCGGCACGTAGCCCTCGTGGGCGGCCTCGCGCAGGCAGATTCGGCAGAGGCCGAACTTGCGGTAATAGCCGCGCGGCCGGCCGCAACGGCGGCAGCGGTTGTACTCGCGGGTCTTGAACTTGGCCTTGCGGCCCTGCTTCACCTTCATAGAAGTCTTAGCCATCGTCTGAACTCTCCTCGCCTGCCGGTTCCTCGGCCTGCTCCGTTTCGCCCTCAGCGTCCTCGCCCTCGTCGCCGGCCTCCGGCTCGGGCTTTGCGTACGCCTCAGGGTTCTCCTCTTTCAGCTGCTCGAGTGCGGCCTGCTCGGCTTCGGCCCGCTGCCGAGCTTCCTCGTGCCGTTTCTCCTCTTCGGCGGCTTCCGCCGCCGACCTGTCTTCGCCGGGACGGCCCTCTTTGGCGAAGGGCATGCCCAGCGCCAGCAGCAGTTCGAAGGCCTCGAGGTCGGTTTTGGCGCTGGTCGCGATCGTCACGTCCAGGCCCCGCACCTCGTCGATCGAGTCGTAGTCGATTTCCGGGAAGATCAGCTGCTCGCGCACGCCCATCGAGTAGTTGCCGCGGCCGTCGAAGGAGCGCGGGTTGAGGCCGCGGAAGTCGCGGATCCGGGGCACCGCGATCGAGCAGAGGCGGTCGAGGAACTCCCACATCCGCGCCCGTCGCAGCGTCACCGAGAGGCCGACCGGCATCCCCTCGCGAACCTTGAAGGAGGCGATCGACTTGCGGGCCCGGCGCACGCTCGGCTGCTGGCCGGCGATCGTCGCCAGCTGCTCCTGTGCGGCCTCGAGCATTTTCGCGTTCTGCTTAGCCTCGCCGACGCCCATGTTGAGGACGATCTTCTGCAGGCGCGGCGCTTGCATCGGGGTCGAGTAGCCGAAGCGCTCGATCAGCGCTGGCAGCACCTCGTTGTCGTAGCGCTCGCGCAGGCGCGGCGGCGGCGCGGTCTGGGCCTGGGTGGCGGTTGCGGCCTCCATCAGAACGACGCTCCGCTTCGCTTCGCGAACCGCTCGCGTTTGCCGCCTTTGTCGCGGCGCACGCCGACCCGGGTCGGTTTGCTGTCTTTGGGGTCGAGCAGCATCACGTTGGAGACGTGGATCGGCCCCTCCTTTTCGACGATGCCGCCCATCACCTGGCTCTGGCGTTGCGTGTTCTGGGTCGGACGCGGTTTTTCGTGCCGCTTGACCATGTTCAGTCCCTCGACGAATACCTTCTGGCGCTTCGGGTCGGTGCGGGTCACGCGACCCGTCTTGCCGGCGTCCTTGCCGCCGATCACGACGACTTCGTCGTCTTTGCGGATCCGCATCGCCCTGGCCATCAGAGCACCTCCGGCGCCAGCGAGACGATTTTCATGAAGTTCTTGTCGCGCAGCTCGCGGGCGACCGGGCCGAAGATGCGGGTGCCGCGCGGGTTGTTGCTTGCTGGGTCGATCAGCACCGCGGCGTTTTCGTCGAAGGCGATGTAGGTGCCGTCGGGGCGGCCCAGCTGCTTGCGGGTGCGGACGACGACGGCCTGGACGACCTCGCCCTTGCGAACGCCGCCCTGCGGGCTCGCCTGTTTGACGGTGGCGGTAATGACGTCGCCGACGCCGGCGTAGCGCCGGTGCGAGCCGCCCTTAACCCGGATGCAGAGGATCTCCCGCGCGCCCGAGTTGTCGGCCACCTTCAGTCTCGACTCCTGCTGGATCATCGTCCTACTTCGCCTTCTCCAGTACCTCGACCAGGCGCCAGCGCTTCGTCTTCGAGAGCGGCCGCGTCTCGACCACCCGCACGACGTCGCCCTCGCCGGCCTCGTTGCGCTCGTCGTGCGCGTGCAGCGTTCGCGAGCGCCGGATCACCTTCTCGTAAGTCGGGTGCCGGCGCACGATGTCGACCCGCACGGTGATCGATTTCTGCCCCTTGTCGGAGACAACGATCCCCTGCCGCACCTTGGCCGCATTCGCGTCTTTCTCAGCCTTCGGAGTACCGGCCCCGGCCCCATCCCGCTTCGCCTTGCCTTCAGCCCGCTGCTTGCGCCGCAGGTCCGATTTGACCTTGCGAGCAGCCGCCCGAGCAGCAACCCGCTCCTCAGCACTCTGCTGCGGCCCAGGCTTATGGGGTTGACGAGACTTTTGGAGCCGGCGCTTCTCCTTCCAAGGAAGCTCATCCTCAGGATTCGGCTCAGCCTCCTCGGCCGGTGCCGGCTCTTTGGCAGCGGGCTCGGCAGCTTTCTCCTCGGGGGCAGGCTCCTCCGCCTCGGGCTCAGCAGCTTCTTCAGCGGCAGGCTCCTCCGCGGTCTCGGGCTCATCGGCAGGGCCTGAGTCCTCGGACTCGTCGGACCCCGAGGAATCAGCCTCAGCCGCAGGAGCCTCCTCCTCAGCCTGATCCGCAGCGTCCGCGGGTGGCGTGGAGGTGGACTCGTCGCCCGCAGCTTGCGAGGACGATGAGTCCTCCTCCGCGACAGGACCCGCGGCCTCTGCGGCCTCATCCTGAGCCGGAGTCTCCTCGACTGCGTCTTTTTTCTCGTCGTCCGTCATTTCCTCAGCTCTCTATCCACGTCGATCCCGCGTTGCTTCGCGATGGTCAGGAGCTTGGCCACGTCACGCTTGCTCTGCCCGAGCCGCGCCGTGTTCTCCAGCTCGCCGGTCGCGTGCCGGAAGCGCAGGTTGAACGCCTCCTTCTTGGCGTCGATCAATCTCGCCACCAGCTCGGCGTCTTTGAGATTGTGGGCCTCGCCGGCCTTCATCGGCCCTCCGCCCCCTCGCGCATCACGAACCTGGTCCTGATCGGAAGCTTGTGCCCGGCCAGGCGCAGCGCCTCGCGCGCCAGCTCCTCGGGGACGCCGGCCAGCTCGAACATCACCTTGCCCGGCTTGACGACGGCAACCCAGCCCTCCGGGTTGCCCTTGCCCGAGCCCATCCGCGTCTCGGCCGGCTTCTTCGTGTAGGGCTTGTCCGGGAAGACGTTGATCCAGACCTTGCCGCCGCGTTTGATCTTGCGGGTCATCGCGATTCGCGCCGCCTCGATCTGGCGGTTGGTGATCCAGCCGCGATCGAGCGCCTTCAGCCCGTACTCGCCGAAGGCGACGCTGCTGGTGCCCTTGGTGTTTCCGCGCATCCGGCCGCGCATCTGTTTGCGGTACTTGACCCGCTTCGGCATCAGCATCAGCGACCGCCTCCTCCGCCTCGGCCACCGCGATCGCCGCCGCGGCCGCCACGACCACCGCTGCGCTGCGGCGCCTCGCCGTCGGCGGGAACCTGGTCGGAGCGGAAGCCCTCCGGCATCACTTCGCCCTTGTTGATCCAGCATTTGACGCCGATCCGGCCGGCGGTCGTGCGCGCCTCGTAGGTCCCGTAGTCGATGTTGGCTCGCAGAGTGTGCAGCGGCACCCGTCCGTCGGCGTAGCTTTCGGTTCGCGCCATCTCGGCGCCGCCAAGGCGGCCGGCAACCTGGATCTTCACTCCCTTGGCGCCGGAACGCATTGCCGAGGTCAGGGCGCGTTTCATCGCCCGCCGGAAGGCGACCCGGTTCTGCAGCTGCTCGGCGATCGACTGGGCGACCAGCTTGGCGTCGAGCTCGGGGCGCTTCACCTCGCGGATGTTCACTTTGACCGGCTTGCCGGTCAGCTTGTGCAGCTCCTTGCGCAGGGCATCCACTTCGGAGCCCGACTTGCCGATCACGATGCCCGGACGGGCGGTGTGGATGTCGACCGCGACCTCGCCGCGACGCTCGATCGTGATGTCGGAGAGGCCGGCGTGGGCGAGTTTGCCTTCGATGTGATCGCGGATCTTCAGATCCTCGTCGAGGACGTCGGCGAAGCCCTTCTCGTCGAACCAGTTCGATTTCCAGTCGATGATGTAGCCGACGCGGAAGCCGATCGGGTGGATCTTCTGTCCCATCAGATCTCCCCTTCCGGGCTCAGAGCCACGGCAATGTGGCTGGTCCGCTTGTTGATAGGCGTCGCTCGGCCGAGCGCGCGCGGCCGGAAGCGGCGCAGGGTCGGACCTTCGTCGACGGTGATCTCGGCGACCCTCATCTCGTCGGCCACCAGGTCGTGGTTGTTCTCCGCGTTGGAGGCGGCGGACTCGATCAGCTTGGCGATGTCGCTCGCGGCTCCGCGCGGCGAGAACTGCAGCAGCGCCCGCGCCCGGTCGATCTGCAGGCCGCGCACCTGGTCGGCGACGAGCCGCGCCTTGCGCGGCGCCACGCGCACGTAGCGCGAGCTGGCCCGGACCACGATCGGCGCCGGCTTGACGGCTTTTTTCGGCGCTTCTTTCTTCGGAGCAGCTTTTTTTGCGCCGCCCTCTTTTTTCGCCGCTTTTTTCGAAGTGTCTTTTTTCGCCGCTTTTTTGGCAGCTTTTTTCTCCGCGCCTTTTTTGGCGGCAGCCTCTTTTTTCGGGGCGGCTTTTTTCGCCGCGCCTTTCCCGCTCTCGGCTTTTTTGGCTTTTTTGTCGTCGGCCATCTCTACTCGCCCTTGGCGGTGCCGGAGTGTGCGCGGAAGGTCCTGGTCGGAGCGAACTCGCCCAGCTTGTGGCCGACCATCGACTCGGAGATGAAGACCGGCACGTGCTTGCGCCCGTCGTGGACGGCGATCGTGTGGCCGACCATGTCGGGGAAGATCGTCGAGGTCCGCGACCAGGTTTTGACCATCTGCTTCTGGCCCGACTCGTTCATCGCCGAGATCCGCTTCATCAGCGCCGGTTCCACCCACGGCCCCTTTTTGGTCGAGCGTCCCACTAGCGCGACTTCTTCTTTCCGCGGCGACGGCCGCGCACGATGTAGCGGTCCGACTGCTTGCCCTTCTTGCGGGTGCGGTAGCCGAGCGTTGGCTTGCCCCACGGCGTGACCGGGTGGCCGCCGGGAGTGTGGTGCGCCTCGCCGCCACCGTGCGGGTGGTCGACCGGGTTCATCGCGACGCCGCGGGTCTGCGGGCGCTTGCCTTTGTGGCGGCTGCGGCCGGCCTTGCCGATCTTGATGTTCTGGTGCTCGGCGTTGGAGAGCGAGCCGACCGTGGCGCGGCACTCGGCGCGGACCAGGCGCATCTCCGAGGACGGCAGCCGCAGGGTGACCATCTCCCCCTCCTTGGCGACCAGCTGGATCGAGGTGCCCGCGGCGCGGCCCATCTTGCCGCCCTGGCCCGGGACCAGCTCGACGTTGTGGACGATCGTGCCGGTCGGCATCTCGCGCAAGCTCAACGTGTGGCCGGGCTTGATGTCGGCGCCGTTCCCGGACTGAACCTGGTCGCCGACCGAGAGCCCGGCCGGAGCGAGGATGTAGCGCTTCTCGCCGTCGGCGTAGTGGAGCAGCGCGATGTAGCAGGTGCGGTTCGGGTCGTACTCGATGCTCGCCACCTTGGCGGGCACGCCGTCCTTCAGCCGCTTGAAGTCGATCTTGCGGTAGCGGCGCTTGGCGCCGCCGCCGCGATGGCGGGCAGTGACGCGGCCGTTGGAGTTACGACCGCCGGACTTGCGCAGCCCTTCGGTCAGCTTTGCCTCCGGCTCCGACGCGGTCAATTGCTCGCGCAGCGGGTAGGTGGCGAAGCGGCGCCCGGGGCTGGTTGGTTTCGTTTTGCGGTTCGGCATCGTCAGTCCCCTACGCGGTCTCCGCGCCCTCGAACAGCTCGATCCGCTCGCCCGGGGCGAGCTGGACGACGGCCTTCTTCCAGCCCCGCGTCCGGCCTTTGGTCAGACCGCGGCGCTTCGGCTTGGCATGGACCTTGGCGGTGCGGACGGCAGCGACGTCGACGTCGAAGATCTCTTCGACCGCGGCGGCGATCTGGGTCTTGTGGGCGCGGTCGTTGACCCTGAACGTGTACTTGCCCTCGGCGATCAGCGCGTAGCTCTTCTCCGAGACGACCGGGCGGATGAGGACGTTGCGAGCGTCCATCAGCTCAGCCTCCCCTTCAGCGTCTCCAGAGCGCTCTCGGAGAGGACCAGCGAGGCGGCGCCGATCACGTCGGCGACGCCGATCGCTCCGACCTCGGCGACGGTGACCCGCTCGATGTTGCGGAAGCTCTTCAGGGCGCCGGTCTCCTCGCCGCTGAGGACGACCAGCGTCGGCTGCCTGGCGCCCCATTTCTGCAGGGCGCTCGCCGCGGCTTTGGTCGAGGGGGTGTCGTAGGCGGACGGGTCGAGCACGGCGACGCTGTCCCGCTCGGCGTGGACCGAGAGCGCCGCCCGCATCGCCTTGCGCCGTGCCTTGCGGTTGACCTTGACGTTGTAGTGGCGCGGCTTCGGGCCGAAGGCGACGCCGCCGCCGAAGCGGTTGGGGACGCCGAGCGAGCCGGCACGGGCGCGGCCGGTTCCCTTTTGCCGCCAGGCCTTGGCGGTGGTGAAAGAGACCTCGCCGCGGGTCAGGGTCGAGGCGGTGCCGCGGCGGCGCGAGGCGAGGTCGGCCCGCGCCGTCTCGTGCACCAGCGACTGGTGGAAGGGCTCGGCGAAGAGCTCTTTGGGCAGGTCGGCCTTCGTGGTCTTGCCGAGCACGGCGGCTTTAGCCATCGGTCCTCACCTCGACCACAGCGTTGCGCGAGCCCGGCACCGAGCCCTTGACCAGCAGCAGGTTGCGCTCGGCGTCGACCTCGGCGACCTCGAGGCCCTTCTGGGTCCTCCGCTTGTTGCCCATCTGGCCGGGCATCCGCATCCCTTTGAAGACGCGGGCGGGGAAGGCGCTGGCCCCGATCGAGCCCGGCGCCCGCACGTTGTGGGAGCCGTGGCTGACCGGGCCGCGGCTGAAGTTGTGGCGCTTGATGCCGCCCTGGAAGCCCTTGCCGATCGAGATCCCGGAGACCTTCACCTTCTGGCCGGCCTCGAAGGAGGCGACGGTGACGTCGTCGCCGACCTTGGGGCTCTCCTCGCCGCCGAGGTCCTCGTCGCGGAACTCGACCAGGTGCCGCATCGGCGCCGCTCCGGCCTTCTTCAGGTGGCCCAGCTCGGCCTTGCTCAGCTTGCCCTCGCCGACCTCGTCGAAGGCGAGCTGCACGGCGGCGTAGCCGTCGCGCTCGGCGTCCCGGACCGCGGTCACCTTGCAGGGCCCGGCCTCGATCACGGTCACCGGCACGACCGAGCCGTCCTCGCGGAAGACCTGCGTCATGCCGAGCTTCTTGCCGAGGATCGCAGCCATATGACCACTAGAGGCGGATCTCGATGTCGACGCCGGCCGGCAGCGAGTCGAGGCGCTGCAGCGAGTCGACGGTTTTCGGCGAAGGCTGGAGGATGTCGATCAGCCGCTTGTGGGTGCGGATCTCGAAGTGCTCGCGCGAGTCCTTGTCCTTGAACGGCGAGCGGATCACGCAGTAGACGTTTTTTTCGGTCGGCAGCGGCACCGGGCCGGAGACGCTGGCGCCGGTGCGCTCCGCGGTCTCGACGATCTCGCGGGCAGCCCGATCTATGGCGTCGTGGTCATACGCCTTCAGTCGGATTCGGATTTTCTGGGCCGCGATCGTCGCCACGGTTATTTCCTCTTTTTCTCCTTGCGCGGTCCTTACCGCGCCGAAAGGGCGCCGCCCCCTGATGGTGGGGCGCCGCCCCCTGGTCGTATGTCTTTTAAATTTTCTCGCCGCGAAAGCGGCGGGGCGGGCGAATGCCCGCCCTTGATGCTGGCGGTGTTACTCGATGACCTCGGAGACGACCCCCGAGCCGACCGTGCGGCCGCCCTCGCGGATCGCGAAGCGCAGGCCCTGGTCCATGGCGATCGGCTGAATCAGCTCGATCGTCATCTGGACGTTGTCGCCCGGCATCACCATCTCGGTCCCCTCGGGGAGGTTGGCGATCCCGGTCACGTCCGTGGTGCGGAAGTAGAACTGAGGCCGGTAGCCGGAGAAGAACGGGGTGTGACGACCGCCCTCCTCCTTCTTCAGGCAGTAGACCTCCGCTTTGAACTTGGTGTGCGGCGTGATCGAGCCCGGCTTGCAGAGCACCTGCCCGCGCTCGATCTCCTCGCGCTTGGTGCCGCGCAGGAGGGCGCCGATGTTGTCGCCCGCCTGGCCCTGGTCGAGGATCTTGCGGAACATCTCGACCCCGGTGACGACGGTTTTGGTCGTGTCCTTCATGCCGACGATCTCGACCTCGTCACCGCTGTTGACGATCCCCTGCTCGACGCGGCCGGTGGCGACCGTGCCGCGGCCGGTGATCGAGAAGATGTCCTCGATCGGCATCAGGAAGGGCTTGTCCAGCTCGCGCACCGGCTCCGGGATGTAGGAGTCGAGCGCTTCGGCAAGTTCGAAGATCGCTTTCTGGGCGTCTTCGTCGCCCTCCAGCGCCTTCAGCGCCGAGCCTTTGACGATCGGGGTGTCGTCGCCCGGGAAGTCGTACTCGTCGAGCAGTTCCTTGACCTCCTCCTCGACCAGCTCGACCAGTTCGTCGTCGTCTACCTGGTCGATCTTGTTGAGGAAGACGACCACGTGCGGGACGTTGACCTGGCGGGCGAGCAGGATGTGCTCGCGGGTCTGCGGCATGACGCCGTCGGCGGCCGAGACGACCAGGATCGCGCCGTCCATCTGGGCGGCGCCGGTGATCATGTTCTTCACGTAGTCGGCGTGGCCGGGGCAGTCGACGTGGGCGTAATGGCGGTTGTCGGTCTGGTACTCGACGTGGGAGGTCGCGATCGTGATGCCGCGCTCTTTCTCCTCCGGGGCGTTGTCGATCTCCTCGAAGCTTTTCGCCTCGGCGCCGCCTTTGGTGGAGAGCGTCTTCGTGATCGCGGCCGTCAGCGTCGTCTTACCGTGGTCGATGTGACCGATCGTGCCGACGTTCACATGCGGCTTGTCGCGCTCGAACTTCTCCTTTGACATCTGCTCTCCGTTCTACCTTTCCAAGTTGGGTTTATTCCGTGGTCTGCGGGCGAACCTGGGAAATATAGCCAGAATCACGAGGCGGCCCCCACCGGCTCGCCCGAGCGGTGCTCGACGATCTCCTCGGCGATGTTGGCCGGGACTTCCTCGTAGCGCTCGAACTGCATCGTGTAGGTGGCGCGACCTTGGGTCGAGGAGCGCAGGTCGGTCGCGTAGCCGAACATCTCGCCGAGCGGGACAAAGGCCTGGACCGCGAGCGCGTTGCCGCGCTGGTCCTGCCCCTGCACCTTGCCGCGCCGGCGCGAGAGGTCGCCGATAACGTCGCCGAGGAAGTCCTCGGGGGTCACCACCTCGACCGCCATCACCGGCTCCAGCAGGACCGGATCGGCCTTGCGAGCGGCCTCCTGGATCGCCATCGAGCCGGCGATCTTGAAGGCCATCTCCGAGGAGTCGACGTCGTGGAAGGAGCCGTCGATCAGTTCGACTTTGACGTCGACCATCGGGTAGCCGGCCTTGACGCCGTTTTCGAGCGCCTCTTTCATCCCCTGTTCGGCCGGACCGATGTATTCGGTGGGGATGGTGCCGCCCTTGATCTTGTTGACGAACTCGAAGCCCTCCCCGGGTGCCGGCTCGGCATTGATCACGACGTGGCCGAACTGGCCGCGACCGCCGGTCTGGCGAACGAAGCGCGCCTCGACCTTCTTGGCCTCCTTGCGGATCGTCTCGCGGTAGGCGACCTGAGGCTTGCCGACGTTGGCGTCGACTTTGAACTCGCGCAGCATGCGATCGACGATCACCTCGAGATGGAGCTCGCCCATCCCGTGGATCAGGGTCTGCCCGGTTTCCTCGTCCGATTCGATCCGGAAGGTCGGGTCCTCTTCCCCAAGGCGCTGCAGGGCGGTTCCCATCTTCTCCTGGTCGGCTTTGGTTTTCGGCTCGATCGCCACCGCAATCACCGTCTCCGGGAATTCGATGCTCTCCAGCGCGATCGGCGCGTCGGGCGCGGCCAGGGTGTCGCCGGTGCCCGTTTCCTTGAGACCGACCCCGGCGCAGATGTCGCCCGAGTAGACCTCCTCGATCTCCTCGCGGCTGTTGGCGTGCATCATCAGCAGCCGTCCGATCCGCTCGGTCTTGCCCGTTTTCACGTTGAGGACGCGGCCCCCGGCCTCGAGCTTGCCCGAGTAGACGCGGAAGTAGGTGAGCTTGCCGACGTAGGGGTCGGTCATGATCTTGAAGGCGAGTGCGGCGAAGGGGGCGCTGTCGTCGGCGGGGCGCTCCGCCTCGGTTGGCTCGTCTTCGCCCTTGCCCGCCGGAATCAAGCCGGTGACAGGCGGAACCTCGAGCGGGGAGGGCAGCAACTCGACGATCGCGTCGAGCAGCGGCTGCACACCCTTGTTCTTGAACGAGGAGCCGCAGAGGACCGGCGTCACCTTGGTGTCGAGGCAGGCCCGGTGCAGCGACTTGGCGATCCGCTCGTGCGGGATCTCCTCCTCGGCCAGGTAGGCCTCCATCAGCTCGTCGTCGTAGTCGGCGCAGGCCTCGATCAGCTGGGTCCGGTATTCGTCGGCCTGGTCGGCCAGCTCGGAGGGAATCTCGACCGTCTCGAACTCGGTTCCCAGCTCGTCCTTCCAGACCAGCGCTTTCATCTCGATCAGATCGACCACGCCTTCGAAGTCGCCCTCGCTGCCGATCGGCAGCTGGATCGGCAGCGGGTTGGCGCCGAGCCGGTCGACCATCGTCTGCACCGAGTTGAAGAAGTCAGCGCCGGTGCGGTCCATCTTGTTGATGTAGGCGATCCGCGGTACGCGGTACTTGTCGGCCTGACGCCAGACGGTCTCCGACTGCGGCTCGACCCCGGCGACGGCATCGAAGACGGCGACGGCGCCGTCGAGGACGCGGAGGCTGCGCTCGACCTCGACGGTGAAGTCGACGTGGCCGGGGGTGTCGATGATGTTGATCCGGTGCCCCTCCCACTCGCAGGCGGTCGCAGCGGAGGTGATCGTGATGCCGCGTTCCTGCTCCTGCTCCATCCAGTCCATCACGGCAGCGCCCTCGTGGACCTCGCCCATCTTGTGGGTGCGGCCGGTGTAGTAGAGGATGCGCTCGGTCGTCGTCGTCTTACCGGCGTCGATGTGCGCCATGATCCCGATGTTGCGGGTTTTCTCTAGTGGGAAGCTCCGTGGCATGGTCTTAAGGTAATTGGCTTGAAGCGAAAACGAGAGTCGGGGAAAAAATCAAAGCCGGTCGGCAAGAACCGCCGCGGTCGGCGCATGAAAAAGGCCCTCGCGGGCCCGGCGAAACGAACTGCAAAAAAGAAGCCTGAGCGACGGGCGATGATAGCAGCGGTTCGGCGCCGTGCAATGGTCGTGCGGGTACGTGCAGAGGCCTGGACCCGGGCTGTCGACCGGCGGGCCAACGCGGTGCTGGTCGGGGTGCCGCGGGTGAGGGCCTGGACGCGAGCCGCGGATCGCCGCGCCAACGCCCTGCTGCTGCGCAGCTGGCCCCATCTCGAGCGCATCCTGCGCGCTCTGCGGCGGCTGGCGTCGCGCGCTTGGCGCCGCCTGCGGCCGCTCGCCGTGCGGCTCTTCCGCCTGCTCTCCAGGCTGGAACGCAGGTTGCTGCGGGTTCGCGACCTCGTGGTCCGCGGCGCGACCCGAGCCAGTGCCGTGCTGACGCCGCAGCGGGCGATCGGCCTCGTCGTCGTCGCCTCTGCCGCCTGCCTTGCGGTATCCCAATTCGTCGAGTACCGCGCGGTCGAGGTCGGCCAGCCCGGCTACGCGGGGCTGCCGGCGGCGACCCCGCCCACCGTCGCCGCCGAGACGGCGGGCGAGGCCCACGCCTACCTGCTGCTGCCGGTGGCGCTGCTGGCCGCCGCGCTGGCGCTGCTGGCAATGCGCACCCCCCGCCGACGGGCCGAGAACGTCCAAATAGCGGACGTTTCAGGCCCGTCGGCGGATCGACGTGGGCAAGGGCTTGGGCGCCTCGTCTTCGTGCTCGGGGCGCTCACGCTCGCCGTCGTCCTCCTGGTCGACCTGCCGGCCGGGCTCGACGCCGGCGCCGAGACCTCGCGTTTCTCCGGCGCCACCGCGGTCCTCTTCGAGGGCTTCTACGCCGAGATCGCCGCCGCGGCCGGCCTGATGCTGGGAGGCGCGCTCCTGGTTGTGGCCCCGAAAGCGGCGGCCCGCTACCATGCGCGCCCGTGCCGAACACGAACCAACTCATTCGCAAGGGCCGCAAGCGCCCTAAGAAGAAGACGACGACGCCGGGCCTCAAGTCGGGCCAGGGCAACAAGAAGAAGGTCGCGGCGCCGCAGCGGCGGGGTGTCTGCACCCGCGTCGCCACGGTGACGCCGAAGAAGCCGAACTCGGCCCTGCGCAAGATCGCCCGTGTGCGGTTGACCAACGGGATGGAGGTCACCACCTACATCCCCGGCGAGGGCCACAACCTGCAGGAGCACTCGGTCGTCCTGATCAGGGGTGGGCGGGTCAAGGATCTGCCGGGCGTCCGCTACAAGGTCGTCCGCGGCACCCTCGACGCCTCTGGCGTTGCCGACCGCAAGCAGTCGCGCTCCCGCTACGGCGTCAAGGCGAGCTAGAGCCGATGCCGCGCCGTTCCGCAGCCACGATTCGCCCGGTCGAGCCCGACGCCGAGCACCGCAACCGGCTCGTCCAGCAGCTGATCAACAAGGTTATGCAGGACGGCAAGAAGTCGCTTGCCGAGCGGATCGTCTACGACGCGCTGGCGATCGTCGGCGAGCGCTCAGGCGAGGATCCCGTCGAGACGCTGGAGGGGGCGATCAAACAGCTGACCCCGGTGCTCGAGGTCCGCTCGCGGCGGGTCGGCGGCGCCACCTACCAGGTGCCGGTGGAGGTACCTGCTCGTCGCGCCCGCACGCTCGCGGTGCGCTGGCTGGTCGACTACGCCCGCGCCCGGCGCGAATACTCGATGTCGGAGCGCCTCGCCGGCGAGATCCTCGACTCGATCCAGCAGCAGGGCGGGGCCTGGAAGCGCAAGGACGACATCTACCGCATGGCCCAAGCCAATAAGGCGTTTGCCCACTATCGTTGGTGAGGCTGTGAGGACGCGCCTGGCGGTGTCCTCAGTCGCTCAGATCGGGTCACGCACATAAGTGCGCTCCCCTCACTTCGCTCCCTGCGTCCTTGCCAGCCTCGCCCTCACAGCCTCATCTGAGGTTCGAAAATGAGTAAACCCGTTCTCGCCGTCGACGTAGATGGAGTCATCAGCCTCTTCGGCTTCGACGAGCCACCGGACCGCGGTCAGGCACGGTTCGAGCTGGTCGACGGGATGGTGCACTGCATCTCGCTGGCGGCCGGGGAGCGGCTGCGGCGGCTGGAAGAGCACTACGAAATGGTCTGGGCGACCGGCTGGGAGGAGAAAGCCAACTTCTACCTGCCCAACATCCTCGGTCTGCCGGAGCTCCCCGTCCTCAGCTTCGACGGCGCCGCCCGCTTCGGCTCGGCCCACTGGAAGCTGGGGCCGCTGGACGAGTACGCGAAGGGCCGGCCGGCGGCCTGGATCGACGACAGCTTCGACGAGAGCTGCTACGAGTGGGCACGCGGCCGCGACGAGCCGACCCTGCTGGTTCCGACCGAGCCCCACCTCGGCCTCGAAGATGCTCAGGTCGAAGCGCTGAAGGTCTGGGCCGAGGGACTCTGAGCCGAGCTGGCTTTACACTGGCCAGGTGGAGGGATTCCTGCCGATCTTCTTCCTGCTGGTCGTTCTGAAGATCCCGGTGCTCGGCGCGCTTTGGCTGATCTGGTGGGCGAGCAAGGCGCCGGAGGCGGAAGGCAACGCCACCGAGGACTCAGACGAGGGTTTCGGCCGCTGGCGCCCCCAGCGCCCACGCCCCCGTGGTCCTCAGCACGGGCCAGGTCAGGCCGCCTGCGCGGAACGCCGCTTGCGCTCGCGGTCGATCGTACGCAAGTAGGGGTGGAAGTCCACCTCGATCGTGTGACGCTTCGAGCTGACAAAGCGCTTGTCCATCCAGTGCTGGTAGTCGGCGATCTCCGCGCGCATCTCTGCGGGTGAGGGCAATGCGGCGTGGCCGGTTAGAAGGTCGGCGATCCATTCCGATTGGGCCTCGGCTATCGGCATGATCGGGCCGAGGGGCTGGATGAAGCCGATGAAGTAGAGGCCAGGGCGCTCAGGTGCCACCAGGCGGCGGTAGAGCGGCATGCGGTTGTCGCGGACGTCGAAGACCTCAGGGGCCAGGAACGGGAAGCTGATCTTGTAGCCGGTGCAGTAGACGACGAGGTCGATTTCCTCCTCGCTGCCGTCCGCAAAACGAACGCTGCGGCCGCCGGCGAAGCGGTCGATGTTGGGCTTGACGCGAATGTCGCCGTGGCCCACTCGGGGCAGCAGCTCGGAGGAGACGGTCGGGTGCGCCTCCAACAGCTTGTGGTCCGGCTTCGGCAGTCCGTAGTCGGTCATCTCCCCCACTGCCAGCTTCAGCAGCCTCGCCATGAAGAAGCGTTGGACCGGCAGCGGCAGCCGGCTCATGGCGGCTGGCGAGGCGTCGTCGATGGGTTTGCCGCCCAGGTACTTCGGCAGCACGTAAGCGCCACGGCGCATTGCGAGCAGCGTCAGGTCGGCGATGCGCGACGCCTCGACCGCGATGTCGACGGCCGAGTTGCCGATGCCGAGCACCAGCACGCGCTTGCCCTCCAGCACGTCGGGCTCGCGGTAGTAGTGGGCATGGATCTGCTCGCCCGCGTAGTCGTCGGCGCCCGGAAAGGGTGGCTCCGGCCAACGCGGGTCCCAGTGGTGGCCGTTGGCCACCAGCACGGCGCGGTAGCGGTTCGTCTGGCGCTCGCCATCCGCGGCCTCGACCGTGACCTCCCACTCGCCGTCGACCGGCCGCACGCTGACGACCTCGGTGCGGAAGGCGATCTTCTCGCGCAGTCCGAAGCGCTCGGCGTAGGCGTCGAAGTAGGCCGCTATGTGCTCGTGGCTGGGGTAGTCCGGATAGTCCTCGGGCATCGGGAAGGCCTTGTAGGACATGAGGCTGCGCGAGCTGTTGATGTGCAGCGAGCGGTAGGCGGACGACTGCCCGTTGTCGTTTTCGTAGCGCCAGTTGCCACCGAGCATCGACCCCTTCTCGAAGCAGTCGTAGGGGACGCCGCGCGCGCCCAGCACCTGGCACGCGGTGATGCCGGAGCTGCCGGCGCCGACGATGCAGACCTTCTTTGGACTGGCCACGTGGCCAAATCTACTCATCGCGGCGCTGAGGGGTGAGAGAGATCACCCCTGGGGTGCGTAGAGAGAAGCTCCAATCCATTCGAAGCTGGATGCATCGGGATTGACAACCAACGAAAGGAGCCCCCGATGACCAGCAAGAGCAAGTTCCGCCCCTCCCCCGCAATGGCGATCGGCTGTGTGGCGCTGTTCCTGGCGCTCGTCGGCACCGCCTTCGCGGCCCCCAAATTCGCCGTCCGCTCGGCGCAGATCGTCGACGCGACGATCCGCACCGCCGACCTCCGCGACGAAGCCGTCAAATCGGCCAAAGTCGCGAACGGGACCCTCACCGCCGACGACCTCGGCACCGACTCGGTCGGCTCGGACGAGATCGCCGAAAACGCGGTCGCCTCCCCCGAGGTGGCGCCCGACTCGCTCACCGCCGGCGACCTCGGTCCCGCCTCGGTCTCCTCCTCGGAGGTCGCCGACCAGTCGCTGACCCAGAACGACCTCGGTCCGAACTCGGTCGGCTCGAGCGAGCTGCAGACCGGTTCGGTCCGCGCCTCCGAGCTCGGCACGATCGTCCAGGTGTCGAATGCGACCCAGATTGACGCCGGCAAAAACGCCACCGTCAGCGTTGCCTGCCCGGCCGGCACCACGGTGATCAGCGGCGGCAACACCGCAAGCGACTACCGCGTCGCGCTGACCGGAGCCATGCGCAGCGGCAACGGCTGGCTCGTCCACGCCCACAGCTACGCCCCCAACAACGAGACCCTCACGGTCTACGCCTACTGCCTCACCGGCGGCAGCAGCAACTAAGGAAGACGTCAACCATGGAGTTGGACGGCGGCCGGGGCCTCGCGCCCCGGCCGCCTCTTTTGCTGTAAAGCAGAGCTTGTTCCTTATGCAAATAGATTTGCGTTTAGTTCTACTATTCGCTATTCTATTTGCATATGGTAGTCCGCAAACATTGGGTCGATTTGGTCGAGAGAGGCTGGCAACGACGCTCGGTCCTCTGGCTCGGGGGGGTCCGCCGCGCAGGCAAGACCTACCTCTGTCGCAGCCTTGACGAGGTGGAGTACTTCGACTGCGAGCTGCCGCGAACGCGTCGGCTAATGGACGATCCGGAGGGATTCCTCGAGGAACGGCGTGGCCGACGGATCGTGCTCGATGAGGTCCATCGCCTCGCGAATCCAGCGGAGCTGTTGAAGATCGCGGCCGATCACTTCCCCGAAACCGCCGTCCTCGCAACCGGCTCCTCGACCCTGGAGGCGACGGCCAAGTTTCGAGACACGCTGGCCGGCCGCAAGGAGACCGTCTGGCTGACCCCGATGATCGCTGCCGACCTTGCGGACTTCGGGCAGGAAGACCTCTCCTATCGGCTTGTGCGTGGTGGATTGCCCCCCTTCTTTCTCTCCGAGGATCTACCTGAGCGCGACTTCCAGGATTGGATTGACGCCTACTGGGCAAAGGACATCCAGGAGCTGTTCCGGCTCGAACGCCGGTGGTCCTTCCAGCGCTTCGTCGAGCTGCTGTTCGCACAGAGTGGCGGGGTCTTCGAGGCAACCCGCTTCGCGGCGCCATGTGAGGTCAGTCGTCAGACCATCTCGAATTACCTGGCGACGTTGGACGCGACCTTCGTCGCCCACGTCGTCCGTCCGTTCAGCTCCCGCCGCTCCACCGAGATCGTCTCAGCCCCGAAGGTTTACGGGTTCGATACTGGCTTCGTCAGCTACTACAGCGGCTGGGACACTCTGCGTACCGAGGATCTCGGAATCCTCTGGGAGCACTACGTGCTCAACGAGATGCAAGGGCGCCTCCAGCAACGCGCGCCGCGCTACTGGCGCAACAAGCACGGCGCTGAGGTGGACTTCGTGATTCCCGGTCGTGGACAAAACGGGCCCATCGCAATCGAGTGCAAGTGGAAGGCGGCGTCGTTCGACGCAAGCGCCCTCGCAGCATTCAGACGCCTTTACCCCAAGGGCGCGAGCTTCGTCGTAGCCACCGACATTGATACCCCATACAAGCGCTCCTACGACAACTTCGAGGTCGAGTTCGTCTCCCTAGAGCACCTGATCGCCCGCCTATCCGGCCCTGGGCGCCGCATCCTCGACGCCCCCGACATGCCCGTCCCAGAACCAGGCGCGCTACGAAAAGAGTTAAACGCAGCCCGCACCCAAGCCAACTCCTGAAGCCACGCCAGCTCCTCCAAAGAGGACGTCGCCTTGTAGAGAGAAGAGGGGGTAGGGGTGCCCCTCTTAGACGCGGCGTCCTGTTTTTCGCACAGACCCCTTAGCGAGAGGCGCGACGCGCGAGGCGAAAAACCCAGCGGCTGAGAGGGGCACCCCTACCCCCTCTTCTCTTACGAGCTGGAGGTGTCCTCCGACGTCTGCTCTATCTCCTGCGCCAGCTCCTCGAGCTCCTCCGCGAACGAAGGCCCGAAGCTCTCCACCGGAGCGTCGGCGCCGTCGACGCCGAGCTCGGCAGCCAGCTCCTCTTCGTCGAGCAGGTCTTCCTCGCCGGGCGGCTCGACCGCGATGGCCGGCTCGACCGCGAGCGTGCGGTAGTGCTTGAGCCCGGTCGCGGCGGGGATCAGCTTGCCGATGATCACGTTCTCCTTCAGGCCGACGAGTTTGTCCCGTTTGCCCTCCAGAGCCGCGTCGGTGAGCACCTTGGTCGTCTCCTGGAAGGAAGCGGCCGAGAGGAAGGACTCGGTGGCCAGCGAGGCCTTGGTGATGCCGAGGATGACCTCCTCGCCTTTGGCCGCGGTGCCGCCGCCTTCCTTGACCTCTTTGTTGAGCCGTTTGAGGTTGCCGCGGTCTTCGAGCTGCCCCGGCAGGAGGCTGGTCGAGCCCTTCGACTCGATCCGCACCTTCTTCAGCATCTGGCGGGCGATCAGCTCGATGTGCTTGTCGTTGATGTCGACGCCCTGGGCACGGTAGACCTTCTGCACCTCCGCCACCAGGTAGAGCTCGGTCTCGGTGCGGCCGCGAATCGTCAGCAGGTCGGCCGGGTACAGCGAGCCCTCGTTGAGCTGCTGGCCGACCTCGACCTTCTCGCCGTCGGCGACGTGCAGGCGGGTCCGCGGCGGGAAGCTGTAGCTCTGCTCCTCGCCGCTGGACTCGGTCACGTTCACTTTCAGCGCTTTGTCGGTTTCCTCGACCGAGACCTTGCCGGCCGCCTCGGCCATCTGCGCCAGGCCCTTCGGTTTGCGCGCCTCGAAGAGCTCGACGATGCGCGGCAGGCCCTGGGTGATGTCCTGGCCGGCGACGCCGCCGGTGTGGAAGGTGCGCATGGTCAGCTGGGTGCCCGGCTCGCCGATCGACTGGGCGGCGATGATGCCGACCGCGTCGCCGATGTTCACCGTGAACCCGGTCGCCGGAGCCACTCCGTAGCAGGCACGGCAAACGCCCGAGTCGGCGTCGCACTTGAGGGTCGAGCGGACCGGCACCACGACCTCCTCGTCGCCGAAGGCCTCGGCGATCGCCTCGACGTCGGCCAGGACGATCTCCTGGTTGCGCTTGAGCAGCTCGCGACCGCGCTTGGTCTCGAACTTTTTCGCCGCCAGCCGCCCGAAGAGGTTGTCGTTGAGCGAGCCGTCGTCCTTGCGCAGCGCCATCTCGATGTGGTCTTTGGTCTTGCAATCCTCGTCGCGGACGATCACGTCCTGGGCGACGTCGACCAGGCGCCGGGTCAGGTAGCCGGAGTCGGCCGTGCGCAGCGCCGTGTCGGCCAGGCCCTTGCGAGCGCCGTGGGTGGAGATGAAGTACTCCAGCACCGAGAGGCCCTCCATGAAGTTGGCCTTGATCGGCCGCTCGATGATTTCGCCTTTCGGGTTGGCCATCAGGCCGCGCATCCCGGCCAGCTGGCGGATCTGTTTGAACGATCCGCGAGCGCCCGAGTTGGCCATCATGAAGATCGGGTTGAGCTCGTCGAGGTTGTCCTCCATCGCCTGGGCGACCTCGTCGGTCGCTTTGTTCCAGTGCGAGGTGATTGCCTCGTGGCGCTCCTCGGCGGTGATGTAGCCCTCGTCGTACTGACCCTGGATCGCCGCCGTCTGCTTCTCGTAGCGATCGAGGATCTCCGCCTTGTCGGGCGGCGAGACGACGTTGTTCTTGGAGACCGTGATCCCGGCCTGGGTCGCGTAGTGGAAGCCGAGGTCCTTGAAGGCGTCGAGCACCCGCGAGACCGCCGGCGCCCCGTAGGCCTCGACCAGGTCGGAGACCATCTCGTTGACGTCGCGCTTCTTCAGCGCCTGGTTGGCGAACTCGAAGCCCTCGGGATCGAAATCGTCGCCCAGCGCGTCGGCCAGGGCCCGCTCGATCTTCTCGTTGAAGATGATCCGCCCGACCGTGGTCAGGAAGTGCTCCTGCCCGGCCCGCCGGTACTCGGCGTGATCGTGCAGCTTGCAGCCACCGTTCTCGTAGACCAGCTCGGCCTCCTGCGAGGAGCGGAAGACCTTCGGCGCCGAGCCGTTCTTTGCCGCAGCCTTGCCTTTCTTCAGTTCCTCGTCGAGCTTGGCCAGCTCCTCGCCGGGGGGGCCGTAGGTGAGGTAGTAGATCCCCAGCACCATGTCCTGGGTCGGCGTCGCCAGCGGCGCGCCGTGGGCCGGCGAGAGGATGTTGTTCGCCGAAAGCATCAGGATCCGCGCCTCCGCCTGGGCCTCGGCCGAGAGCGGCACGTGGACCGCCATCTGGTCGCCGTCGAAGTCGGCGTTGAAGGCGTGGCAGACCAGCGGGTGGACCTGGATCGCCTTGCCCTCGACCAGGACCGGTTCGAAGGCCTGGATGCCGAGCCGGTGCAGGGTCGGCGCCCGGTTGAGCAGGACCGGGTGCTCGTGGATGACCTCCTCGAGCACGTCCCAGACCTCGGGCACCATCGACTCGACCATCTTCTTGGCCGCCTTGATGTTCTGCACCGATTTGCGCTCGACCAGCTGCGCCATGATGAACGGCTTGAAGAGCTCCAGGGCCATCAGCTTCGGCAGGCCGCACTGCTGCAGCTGCAGGCTCGGCCCGGAGACGATCACCGAGCGGCCCGAGTAGTCGACCCGCTTGCCGAGCAGGTTCTGGCGGAAGCGCCCCTGCTTGCCCTTCAGCATGTCGGAGAGCGACTTCAGCGGCCGGTTGCCGGGCCCGGTGACCGGGCGGCCGCGGCGGCCGTTGTCGAACAGCGCGTCGACCGCCTCCTGCAGCATCCGCTTCTCGTTGTTGACGATGATTTCGGGCGCGCCGAGGTCGAGCAGCCTTTTCAGCCGGTTGTTGCGGTTGATCACGCGCCGGTAGAGGTCGTTGAGGTCCGAGGTCGCGAAGCGGCCGCCGTCCAGCTGCACCATCGGCCGCAGCTCCGGCGGGATCACCGGCACGCTGTCGAGAATCATCCAGTCCGGCTTGTTGTCGGAGTTGAGGAAGGCGGAGGCGACCTTCAGCCGCTTCACCGCGCGCGCCTGTTTCTGGCCTTTGGAGCTGTTGATCGTCTGCTCGAGCTCCTCGCATTCGGCCTCGAGGTCGACCTGCTCGAGCAGGTCGCGCACCGCTTCGGCGCCCATGCCGCCGCGGAAGTACTCGCCCCAGCCGAACGGGGAGCCGAAGCGGTCCTTCAGCTCGCGGAAGACCGTCTCGTCGTTGACGACGTCCTTCGGCTTCATCTCGGTGAAGATCTTCCAGACCTCCTCCATCCGCTCGACCGCCTCTTCCAGGTAGGCCTCGGTGTCGGCGATCTCAGAGTCAAAGGTCTTGCGCAGTTCTTTGATCATCTTGGCGCGCTCGTCGTCCTTCAGCTTGCGCAGCTGGGTCGCGGTCAGCTTCAGCGAGTCGGCCCAGATGTGGTCGTCGTCGTCGAACCCTTCCTGGCCGCCGCCCTCCAGGTACTTGACGCGCCGCTCCAGCGACTCGCTCAGCTCCTGGGTCCGTTTCTGCCGTTCGGCCTCGTAGCTGTCGACGACTTTTTTGACCTCTTTCTCCAGTTTCCCGAGGTCTTTGTCACGGGCCTCCTCGTCGACCCAGGTGACCATCGAAGCGGCGAAGTAGAGGACCTTCTCCAGCTCCTTCGGCGCCATGTCGATCAGGTAGCCGATCCGGCTTGGAACACCCTTGAAGAACCAGATGTGGGAAACCGGCGCGGCCAGGTCGACGTGGCCCATCCGCTCGCGGCGGACCTTGGACCGCGTCACCTCGACGCCGCAGCGCTCGCAGACGATGCCCTTGTAGCGGACCCGCTTGTACTTGCCGCAGTAGCACTCCCAGTCCTTGGTCGGGCCGAAGATGCGCTCGCAGAAGAGCCCGTCTTTCTCGGGCTTCAGGGTGCGGTAGTTGATCGTCTCCGGCTTGGTGACCTCGCCCCAGCTCCAGGAGCGGATCTTCTTCGAGGAGGCGAGCCCGATCTCGATCGCGTCGAAGTTGTTGATGTCGATCACGTTCAGTCCTCCACCTTCGTCTCGGCGGCCTCGGCCTCGGCCCCGTCGGCCTTCGCCCCGTCGCTCCCGTTGCTGCCGCCCTCGCCCTCGGCGACCACCTGCTCCTCCTGCTCGTCGGCGGCCCCGTTGGAGCTGTCGGCGCGGACCCCGGTCAGGTCCATGCCCAGCTCCTCGGCCGCCTTCAGCAGGTCGTCGTCCTCCTCGGAGATCTCGACGTCGCCGCCTTCGGAGACGACGTTGGCGTCGAGCGAGAGGCTCTGGATCTCCTTCAGCAGCACTTTGAAGGACTCGGGGATCGAGGGCTCGGGGATGTTCTCGCCCTTGACGATCGCCTCGTAGGCCTTGACTCGGCCGACCGTGTCGTCGGACTTGACCGTGAGCATCTCCTGCAGCGTGTAGGCGGCGCCGTAGGCCTCCAACGCCCAGACCTCCATCTCGCCGAAGCGCTGGCCGCCGAACTGCGCCTTGCCGCCCAGCGGCTGCTGGGTGACCAGCGAGTAGGGGCCGGTCGAGCGGGCGTGGATCTTGTCGTCGACCAGGTGCAGCAGCTTGAGGATGTACATGTAGCCGACGGTGACGGTCCCCTCGTAGGGCTCGCCGGTGCGGCCGTTGTAGAGCTGCACGGCGCCGGCGCAGCGGGCGCCCGGCTGGGCGCTCTTGTCGATCCCGAGGTCGATGCCGCGGTCGGCATTTTCCTCCTGCCACCTGATCAGCGCCTCGTCGACGTCCTCGACGGTCGCCCCGTCGAAGACCGAGGTCGAGACGTAGACGCGGCCGTCGCCCTTGTCGGAGTGGGCCTGCTTGTAGGCGTCGGAGCCGTCGTCGTACCAGCCGTTGCCGGCGACCCAGCCGAGGTGCGTCTCCAGCACCTGGCCGATGTTCATCCGGCTCGGCACGCCGAGCGGGTTGAGGATGACGTCGACGGGGGTGCCGTCGGCGAGATGAGGCATGTCCTCTTCGGGCACGATCTTCGAGATCACACCCTTGTTCCCGTGGCGGCCCGCGAGCTTGTCGCCCTCGGCGATCTTGCGCTTGGTCGCAACGTAGACGCGGACCAGGTCGTTGACGCCGGGCGGCAGGTCGTCGCCGTCGTCGCGGCTGAAGGTGAGCACGTCGATCACGACACCGCCCTCGCCGTGCGGAACCTTGAGCGAGGTATCGCGGACCTCGCGCGCCTTCTCCTTGAAGATCGCGCGGATCAGCTTCTCCTCCGCGGTCAGCTCGGTCTCGCCCTTCGGCGTCACCTTGCCGACCAGCAGGTCGCCCGAGATCACCTCGGCGCCGACGCGGACGATGCCGCGCTCGTCGAGGTTGCGCAGGCTCTCCTCGGAGCGGTTGGGGATGTCGCGGGTGATCTCCTCGTCGCCGAGCTTGGTCGTGCGGGCGTCGATCTCGTACTCCTCGATGTGGATCGAGGTCATTTCGTCGTCCTTGACCAGGCGCTCGGAGAGGATGATCGCGTCCTCGAAGTTGTAGCCCTCCCAGGACATGAAGGCGACCAGGCAGTTCTTGCCCAGAGCGATCTCGCCGCCGGCGGTCGAGGAACCGTCGGCGAGCACGTCGCCTTTCTTCACCTTCTGGCCGCTGGAGACGATCGGTCGCTGGTGGATGATCGTGCCCTGGTTTGAGCGCATGAACTTGTGCAGCGGGTACTCGTCTTTTTTCGAGCCGTGGCTGACGACGAGCTGCTTGGAGTCGACATGGGTGACTTCGCCGTCGTTGGCGGCCAGGGTGACGTCGCCGGTGTCGACTGCGGCGCGACGCTCCATACCGGTCCCGATCAACGGCGGCTCGGGCTTCAGCAGCGGCACCGCCTGGCGCTGCATGTTGGAGCCCATCAGCGCCCGGTTGGCGTCGTCGTGCTCGAGGAACGGGATCAGCGCCGTCGCCACCGACCAGATCTGGGTCGGCGAGACGTCCATCAGGTCGACTTCCTTGGCAGCCGCGGTCGCGTACTCCTGCTCGCCGGCGCGGACCAGGACCTGGGGCCCTTTCAGCTTGCCCGTTTTCGGGTCGAACTCGGAGTTCGCCTGGGCGATCACCTTGTCCTCGTCTTGGGTTGCGTCGTAGTGGACGATCTTGTCCGTGACGACGCCGTCCTCGACCACCCGGTAGGGGGTCGTGACGAAGCCGTGTTCGGAGATTTCGGCGTAGGAGGCGAGCGAGCCCATCAGGCCGATGTTCGGACCCTCCGGGGTCTCGATCGGGCACATCCGGCCGTAGTGGGTCGGGTGCACGTCGCGGACCTCGATCGGGGCGCGCTCACGGGTCAGGCCGCCGGCGCCCAGGGCCGAGAGCCGGCGCCGGTGCGTGAGCCCGGAGAGGCTGTTGGTCTGGTCCATGAACTGCGATAGCTGCGAGGAACCGAAGAACTCCTTCAACGCCGCCACGACCGGGCGGATGTTGATGATCGTCTGCGGCGTGATCGCATCGGCGTCTTCGGTGGTCAGCCGCTCGCGGACGACTCGCTCCATCCGGTAGAGGCCGATCCGGAAGGCCTCCTGGATCAGCTCGCCGACGGTGCGCAGGCGACGGTTGCCAAAGTGCTCGTACTCGTCGAGGTGCTCGGCGACGGGCTCGCGCGGGTAGGTGATCGCCTCCGCGGCGTAGTCCTTGATCGGGTTCTCCTCGTCGATCTCCTCGGGGATGCCGAGCAGCTTCGGCAGCGAGACGAGCTCCTTGATCAGGGCGACGATGTCGTCGTGGGTGAGGACCCGGTTGTCGAGGTCGATGTCGAGATCGAGCCTGGCGTTGAGCTTGTAGCGGCCGACCCGGGTCAGGTCGTAGCGCTTGGGGTCGAAGAAGAGCTGCTCGAGCAGGGCCTTGGCGGCGTCGACCGAGGGCGGCTCGCCGGGGCGCTGCTTTTTGAACAGCTCGATCAGGGCGCCCTCTTCGGTCCTGGTCGCCTCGGTGTCGGCCTCGATCGTGTGCCGGAGGTAGACCGAGTTGTCGAACATCTTCAGGATCTGCTCGTCCTCGACATAGCCCATCGCGCGCAGCAGCACCGTGACCGGCAGTTTGCGCTTGCGGTCGATGCGGACGAAGACTTTCCCTTTTTTGTCGACTTCCAGCTCCAGCCAGGAGCCGCGGGCCGGCATCAGGTTGGCGATGAAGACCTGTTTCTCAGGGTCCTTGGGCGCCATCACGTAGGCGCCCGGCGAGCGCACGAGCTGGGTGACGACGACGCGCTCGGTGCCGTTGATGATGAAGGTGCCGCGGTCGGTCATCCACGGGAAGTCGCCCATGAAGACCGCCTGCTCGCGGATCTCCCCAGTCTCTTTGTTCTGGAAGGCGACCGTGGCCGTCAGCGGCCGCGAGTAGGTCATGTCCTTCTCGCGACACTCGTCGATCGTGTTCGGGGGCCCCTCGAACTTGAACTCGCTGAAGACGATCGCGAGGTTCCCCGTGTAGTCCTCGATCGGGGATATGTCGTCGATGGTCTCTCGCAGCCCGCCCTTCTTTGGATCCGTCAGCTCCTCGAAGGAGCGACGTTGGATATCGATCAGGTGGGGGACTTCGAGAGGGTTTTCGAGTCTCGAGAAACTCCTGCGGGTAACGGGGGCAGCGTTGGAACGTGCCAAAGTCGGCGACTCCTCCTCAAGCGGTCAGAGGGACGTGGATACTGCGCAGATATGGGCAGGGGATGACAACAGGCGCGCGACCGCGAAAAATAACACACGCGGCGCGCGGGCTGCGCGGCGACGGCGGGAAACCGCCGCTTTGCAGGGATCTATTTGAGCTCGACCGTCGCGCCGGCCTCCTCGAGTTCCCCTTTGATCTTCTCGCCTTCGTCGCGCTCGACGCCCTCTTTGATCGCTTTCGGGGCCTCGTCGACCAGCGCCTTGGCCTCTTTCAGGCCGAGCCCGGTGGCGGCGCGGACGACCTTGATCACCGGCACCTTCTGGCCGCCGACCTCGGTCAGCACTACGTCGACCGTCGAGGCCTCTTCGGCACCGCCGTCGCCGTCGCCGGCCGGAGCACCGGCCGCAGCCGGAGCAGCCGCCGCGACCGCGGTCGCGGAGACGCCGAACTCCTCCTCGAGCGCCTTGATCCGCTCGGAGAGCTCCAGGACCGAGATGCCTTTCAGCTCCTCGATCCAATCATCGGTTGAGATCGTTTTGGTTGCCATTACGCGTCTTTCTCCTTTTGTTCTTGAAGCTGCTGAAGCTGGTTGGCGAGGCCGGAGACCATCGAGCCGAGCCCGCGGACGAGGCCGGTCAGCGGGCTGGCGACGACGCCGGCGAGCTGGCCGTTGAGCACGTCGCGGCCGGGCAGGCGGGCGATCGACTTGAACTTCTCCTCGTCGAGGGCGAGGCTGTCCATGAAGCCGCCCTTGAAGGTGAGGATCTCGTGCTCTTTGCCGAAGGTCGAGATCGCCTTCGCGGCCTGGGCGGTGTCGCCGCGGACGAAGGTGAGCGCGGTCGGGCCCTGGAGCAGCTCGCCGAGCCGGTCCTCGCCGGCTTTCTCGGCGGCGATTTTGGTCAGCCGGTTCTTGACGACGCGGAAGCTGGCGTCGGCTTCGCGCAGCTTGCCGCGCAGCTCGGCCGCCTGCGGGACGCTGATGCCGCGGTAGTCGACAGCGAAGATCGCCTCGGCCGCCTCGATGTCGGCGGCGATCTCCTCAATGGCTTGTGCCTTTTCGTCTCGGTTCATTCGTTCACCTGCACCGGGCTTCTGGATCGAATTCGTCTTTTGTCAAGCATGTATTGACAAAAGGCGATCTCACTCCCGCCGATGGTCTTGGGTTCGCGCGGCGCTGCAGTCTAGGCGGTCGCCGGCTCCTTTGCCTTGACGGCCGCGTCGACCTTGACGCCGGGGCCCATCGTCGTCGTCAGCGTCGCCGAGAGGATGTATTTCCCCTTCGCCGAGGACGGCTTGGCGCGGACGACCTCGTCGAGGACCGCCATCAGGTTGTCGAGCAGTTTCCCCTCGTCGAAGCTGGCCTTGCCGATCGCCATGTGGACGATCGCCTGGCGGTCGGTTCGGTATTCGACCTTGCCCGACTTCGTCTCCCCCACCGCCTTCTCGATGTCGTCGGTGACGGTGCCGACCTTCGGGTTCGGCATCTTGCCCTGCGGGCCGAGCACGCGGCCCAGCTGGCCGACCGCTTTCATCATCGCCGGGGTCGAGATCGCGACGTCGAAGTCGGTCCAGCCCTCCTGGACTTTTTCGGCCAGGTCCTGGCCGCCGACGAAGTCGGCGCCGGCCGCCTCGGCGTCGCGGGCCTGCTGGCCTTCGGCGAAGACAGCGACCGTCACGTCCTTGCCCAGCCCGTGCGGGAGGGCGAGGGTGCCGCGCAGCTGCTCCTCGGCGTGGCGGACGTTGACGCCGAGCCGCATGTGCAGCTCGACCGT
Organism: uncultured Solirubrobacterales bacterium; assembly: GCA_963703235.1. GTDB lineage: Bacteria > Actinomycetota > Thermoleophilia > Solirubrobacterales > 70-9 > VRUE01. The sequence goes on from OY969802.1 coordinate 1,789,679, forward strand.
CTCGTCGAAGTTGGCGCTGGCCGTCTCCTTGATCAGCGAGACCGCCTCGGCGGGCGGGTAGGCGCGGGTGCGCTGCACCTTGTCGAGCTGTTTGCGGTAGCGCTTGCCGTGGGCCATCGGTCTATTTGACGTCTACGCCCATCGAGCGGGCGGTGCCGGCGATGATCTTCGAGGCGGCGTCGAGGTCGTTGGCATTGAGGTCGGGCATCTTGCGCTCGGCGATCTGGCGCACCTGGTCCATCGAGATCGTGCCGACCTTGTTGACGTGCGGCTCGCCGGAGCCCTTTTTGATCCCGATCGCTTCGCGGATCAGGACCGCGGCCGGCGGCGTCTTGGTGACGAAGGTGAAGGAGCGGTCCTCGTAGACGGTGATCTCGACCGGGATGATCGTGCCGCCCTCGGCCTGGGTCTGGGCGTTGAAGGCTTTGCAGAAGTCCATGATGTTGACGCCGTGCTGGCCCAGGGCGGGGCCGACCGGCGGCGCCGGGTTGGCGTTGCCGGCCTGGATCTGCAGCTTGATCAGGGTGAGGACTTTCTTGGCCATGGGATCGAGGAGGGTAGCGGTCCGGGCTAGATCTTCTTGACCTGGTCGTAGTTGACCTCGACCGGCGTCTCGCGGCCGAAGATCGAGACCAGCACCTTGAGTTTGGCGGCGTCCTCGTTGATCTCGGCGATCTCGCCGGAGAAGTCCGAGAGCGGGCCGGAGATGACTTTGACCGACTCGCCGATCGAGAACTGGGCCTGCGTGCGCGGCCGCTCCGCGGTCTCGCGGTGCAGGAGGCGGTCGACCTCCGGTTTGGAGAGCGGCACCGGCTTGTTGCGGGAGCCGACGAAGCCGGTCACGCCGGGGGTGTTCTTGACCAGGCCCCAGGCGTCGTCGGTCATCTCCATGTTGACCAGGACGTAGCCGGGCATCGTCCGTTTCTCCTTCGGTTCTTTCTGGCCTTCTTTGTTGAGCTCCATCACCTGCTCGGTGGGGACGACGACCTGCCGCACGTTGCGGTTCTGGCTCATCGTCTGCACGCGGTGCTCGAGGTTGTGCTTGACCTTGTTCTCGTGCCCGGAGTAGGTGTTGATCACGTACCAGCGATACATCTGAGTAGAGGCTCTCTTCCGTGGGGGGTTGTCGGGTGTCCGGGCGGCGCCGCTAGAGGATCCGCTGGATCAGGAAGTTGAAGGCGGCGTCGAGGGCGCCGAGGTAGGCGGCGGCCACCGCGACGAAGACGATCGTCACCGCGGTCGCCTGGACCAGCGTGTCGCGGTCGGGCCACTGGACTTTGCGCAGCTCCGCCCAGCAGGAGGCGAGGAAGCCGATGACGCCGCCGCGCTGGCGTTCCTCCTTGGCCTGTTTCTGGCGCTTGGCCAGCTGCTCGCGCTCGCGGCGCTTCTGGTCCTCGCGCTGGCGCTTCTCGGCCTGCTTGGCGGCCTTTGCCTCGGCGCGGCGCTGGCTGCGGCCCTTGAGCGCGTCCGGCGTCTCGAGGTCGACCTCCGGCGCTCCGACCGCCATCCCGGCCTCGACCGCCTCGACCTCGGCGACGTCGCCGGAGACCGGCACCTGGGTGTCGTGCTGGGCCTGCGACTCGGCCTTGCGATCGCCGGGCGCGCGCCGCTGCTCTTCCGCTTCGCGGGCGCGTTTCTCGGCCTTGCGCTGGGCACGGGTCTTCGCCATTGCCCTACCGGCCCCTCTCAGCGCCGCCGCTGGGCATCATCGCGTCTCCTTGTGCGCCGTATGCTTGCCGCACCAGCGGCAGAACTTGCGCAGCTCGACTCGGTCCGGCGAGTTTCGCCGCGACTTGTTGGTCTGGTAGTTGCGCCGCTTGCAGTCTTCGCAAGCCAACGTCACCGCGATGCGGACATCTCCGCGAGCCATTTACTCCCTCGTTGCCGTACGGAAGCCGTTACAAGGAAAAACCCCGAGCCGAGGCGCGAGGCTGGACCGAAGAATAGCGCTCCGAGGGGGTTCGGCGACCGCTGCCCGCCGGCTCAGAGGCCGAAAGTCTTGGCGATGATGTTGCGCTGGATCTCCGAGGTGCCGCCGTAGATGGTCGAGACCATCGCGGTGCGGACCAGGCGCTCCATGTCGTACTCGGAGGCGTAGCCGTAGCCGCCCATCATCTGCATCCCGTCGACGGCGGCGCGTTTGCAGACCTCGGTCACGTAGAGCTTCACCATCGAGGCCTCGCGAGGGAGCATCTTGTCTGGGTCCTCGTCGGTCAGGGAGGCGACCCAGCGGGTCATCAGGCGGGCCGCCTCGATCTCGGTCGCCATGTCGGCGATGCGGTGCTGGAGGGCCTGGAAGGAGCCGATCGGGCGGCCGAACTGCTTGCGTTCCTTGACGTAGACGATCACCTCGTCGAAGACGAGCTGGGCGACCCCCAGCATCGTCGCGGCGAGGATCAGCCGCTCGACGTTGAGCCCGGCCATCAGCTGCGTCCAGCCCTGGTCGACCTCGCCGAGGACGGCGTCGGCCGGCGCCTCGACGTCGGTCAGGTAGAGGTGGCTGGTCTCTTCGCCGCCCATCGTCTTGATCGGGACGATCTCGAGGCCGTCGGCCTCGCGCGGCACCCAGATCATCGAGAGGCCCTCGTGCTTGTTGGGCTGCTTGTCGGTGCGGCAGACGACGAGGACGTGGTCGGCGATGTGGGCGTTGGAGCAGAAGACCTTCTGCCCGTTGAGGACGAAGCCGCCGTTGACCCGCTCGGCGGAGGTGGTGAGGGCGCCAACGTCGGAGCCGGCCTCGGGCTCGGTCATCGCGATCGCCTCGACGGCGCCGGCGGCGATGCCGCCGAGGATCTCCTGCTTCTGCTCCTCGCTGCCGAAGCGCTGGGTCGCGGCGGCGACGATCAGGGTCGTCGCGTAGCCGCCGATCGGCGCCAGCGCCCGCGAGGTCTCCTCCATGAAGATGCAGGCGTCGAGCATCGAGCCGCCCGAGCCGCCGTACTCCTCGGGGATCGTGATCCCGAGCCAGCCCAGCTCGGCCATCTGCTTGTAGATGGTGTCGTTGTGGTGCTTGCGGTAGGACTCGGTCAGCCGCTCGCGCTGGTCCCGCGTCCCGCACTCGTGGTCGCAGAAGCGCCGGATCGCGTCGACGAAATCCTCCTGCTCGTCGCTCAGCGAGAAGTCCATTTGCGCAGGCAGCCTAACCGAGTCAGGGCAGGTCGATCGCGGCAACGCGACAGGCCTCGGCGGCGCCGAGATAGGGAGTGAGTACGAACTGGATCGCTTCCGGGGCCAAGGCGGGGAGATCGGCCGCCCTGCCGGTGGCCAGCCGCTCCCCGATCAGGGCGAGGACGCCGGCCGCGAGAGCGCGCTCGGTGATCCGCGGCAGCTCTCGCCCCTGCGCTCGCAGCCGCCTTCCGCGAGCAAGCCCCTCCCCCGCATAGGCAAGCAGCCGCTCGCGGCGGGCGATCCCGTCCGCTCCCGCGGCCATCGCCTCGATTGTCAACGTGTTGGCCGCAGAGGGGTGGCTGACTGCGAACTCGAGCGCTGCCCGGATCGCCGCGGCGACGCCGGCCGGCCATTCCGCGTTGACGGCGCATGCCTCCTCGAGGCGAACCTGAAGGCGGGCGAACGCCGCCTCGAAGGCATGGGGGAACTCGTCTGGCGGGTGACCGGTCTCTGCCATGCCCAGCCCCGAAAGACGCCCCGGGGGAGAGGAGATTATAAACATGATTGTCTACCCGCTCGGGAGCGCCGGGGCGACGAGCTGCCGCGCGGCTTCTATCTCCTCGACTGGATCGATCCGTTCGTCTCGTTCCTCGAACTCGGCCAGCTGCTCCGAATAGGTCTCGTCGAGGACGCGGATGCCGTGGCCCTGAATGCGAGCGAGGCGTTGCAGGCTCATTCCCGAGGCGAGCATCAAGGCGGAGTGGGTATGGCGCCCAAGGTCGTAGGGACGCGTGGTGGCGAGGCCGGCGACGCTCTCGCGGACCGCGTCCGGATCGGGCAGCGCCCGCCGCCACGAAGCCCAGCTCGCCTCCACCCTGCGCAGCGCCGGTGCGAAATGGCGCGCGCGGTAGTTGCGCCAATCCGTCTCGACCCAGTGGCGGCGGTTGGCGGTGCGAAAGACGTGGTCGTCGGCGCCATCGCCACTGAGCTCCCGCAGGGCGCTGAGATCGGCTCCCAGCGGCGCCAGCACCGGGACACGGCGGTCGCGGCCGTCCTTCGTCCGCTCGACGATCTCGCTGCCGCTCAGCCGGCGGGCGATCGAGATTCGACTGCCGACATCGCGCCAGCGCAGGGCCAGCGCCTCGCCGGGCCTGCAGCCGGTCATCTCCATCAGGCTGACCAAGAGGGCGTCGCGATGGCGAGCGACGTCGCGGTTGGACCCGATGCGCCGGGAGCCGGCCAGCAGCTCGCACCGCACGCGCTCGACCACGACTGGGCCCCAGACCAGGGGCAGGCGGCGGCGCTTGGTCCGCGGCTTGTCCAGCAGCGTCGCGGGGCTGGACACAACCCCCGTGGAGCGCGGCCGTCGCGCCGCCTCGCGGAAGACGCTGGAGAGAATCCCGATCGCCTTGACGATCGTCGGCTCGCCGACCCCCGCCTCTTCGAGCCTCTCCTGCCAGACAGCGAGGTCCTCGATGTCGAGGGCCGCGAGGGGTTGGTTGCCGAGTTGGGGCCGGATGTGTCTGCGGTAGACCACCGCATCGCGTTCCCAAGTCTTCGGCGCCAGCCGCCGCCTCGCCCGCGGCGCCCAGACGTCGGCGACGAAGTCGGCCAGGGTCGGGCCCGGGGGCGCGGTGGTGGATCCCCTGCGACCTAGCCACCTCTCTTAAAGGGGAGAAGCCCTCCGTTCTCTCCCCCTCGGAACTGGGCCACTATTTCAATGTGCAAGAAAGCCGGGGCCGCATTGCCGCTGCGGATGCGGCTCGGCGCATGGCGCCGATGGCCTACGTGTCGAGGCCCGGGATCGGGTCGATCGGGAGCTCGCCGTTGACCCGCTCCAGCGCGTCCAGATCAAGGCGGTCCTGAGGGCGCGCGGCCAAGCGCTTGAAGCCGACCAGGCTGCGCAGGGAGGCGAAGGGGGCCGGCTTCCCACCGACATCGACTTCGACGGCGTCCTCGGCGACGGTCTCGTAGTCGAGCGGCGGTAGGCCGCCGCGCATGACATCGACGATGCCATGGCGGCTATTGACGCGAAGGTGATGGGCACCAGCGACATCCTCGGCGGAGAGGACTTTGCCATCGCGTAGGCGGGTGGCTGCGATGCGCTCGAAGAAGCGGAGAACTGCCTCATCGGCCTCCGGGCCATCCGGAACGAGGAGGTCGGAGTCCTTGGTCGCCCGCAGGTAGCCGTGCGCGATGACACTGAAGCCACCGATTACGACATACGGAAGGCCGACGGCGTTGGCGTCGGCGACAACGCCGTCGAGGTCAGGACCAGAGAGCTCGTTCGGGGGCATGGCCCGCCTTCACGGACGCGGTGAGCAGCGAGACGGCTTGCTGGGAGAGCCGCTGGCCGTAAGCGACCCGCTCGCCAATCGAGAGAGCCCGTGCGAACTCTGCTTCCTGGCGCTCCTCTTCGCGGTTGATCTTCGCCCACTCGGCCTCGTTGCCGGGGGCCAGCAGAGGGCGTTTGTTGGGCTGGGCAGCCATGCCCCAATGCTACGCCGTCAAGCGGATCGCGCCGCAAGCCCGGAACGAGACTCGAACTCGTGACCCCTTCCTTACCATGGAAGTGCTCTACCAACTGAGCTATCCGGGCGAAGCAATCAACTTTAGCCCAGGAACCGCATCTTCACCGGCCGGCTCGAGTGCCTCCCGCATCCGGTTGAGCGAAGGCGAAGCGCTGGGCTTCGGCGGCGCCGAGATACGGCGTGAGAGCGAGCTCGACGAGCTGGGGCGCGAGGCTGGGGAGGGAAGCGGCACGATTCGAGCGCAGACGGGTGGCCACGACCCCCGCGACGCCTCCTATCAGGGTCTCCTCGAGTGTCGGGAAGAGGATGGCGTCGGTGTAGCGTCGACCCTCGCGTAAGCAAGGAGCGAAGCGCTCGACCAGGAGATCGTGGCAGTAGGCAGGCCGCGGCCCGGCGGTGACCGGCTCGGCGACGAGGAGCAGGGCATGCAGCGGCTCGACGGCGGCAAGCTCGAGCGCCGCCACGATCCCGGCCCTTACCTTGACCGGCCACTCGAAATGAGCGGCGCAGGCGGCATCGAGGCGCGCGCAGAGGAGGGTGAGGATCTCCCCGTGGGCGGCGACGAACACCTCGGCCGTGCCGCCGTACAGCTCGTAGAAGGTCCGCCGCGAGACAGCGGCCTGTTCGATGATGTGACGGACCACCACCCCCGCGTACCCGTGAGTGGCCAGCGCGGGGGAAACGGCCGCGAGGATGCGGCGGCGTTGATCCTCGGCGACCACCTCGCGTGGCTGGCCATGGAGGCGCCCAACCCACGCCGAACGGCGCGCAGTCGTCGTCATCTACCTCAGCGCCCGACCCCGGCCAGCCGACTCTGGAGCGTAAACGGCTTCGTAGGGCGACTTCGAGCAAGGCGGCAGACGAGTGGAGGGGGCGACCGATCCACGAAGCCTAAAACGGCGACAGCGGACCGCTTCTGAAGTCCTTGAGGCGAGTGATGTTGCCGGAGCCCTCGATCCCGGTGTAGCCGGTCTTGAACGTCGAATCGCTGGCCGATATGAGCTGCGTGTATTCGGATCCGGTCTTCGTCCAGACCGAGACGGTCGCGCCTTTGTCGACCAAAGCGAACTGGCTGTTGACGGGGAACGAGTAGCTCGATTTCGACGCGAGGACCGTTTTGGATCCCGCCTGCCACTTCGAGAGCGCAACTTCATAGACGTTGGTTGCGGTTTCGGTGAACCTCAGCTCATAGCCGGTCCGGGCGCTGGCCGGGCTGGGCATATCGAGCCAGAGGGAGAAGTAGCGGCTGGTGTTGGCCGGCCCCGCAAGGAGCGTCGCGGCAACGGCGACGCCCGCACCCGTATCCGGAACGGTGGCTTTGGTCCAGTAGACCCCGTTGATGTTGGGATAGGCGTCAAAGGGGCCCCACCCGCCGAGGACCTGACCCATGTTGTGGCTGGGCACGGTGCAGTCGTCCCAAGCCAGCGTGGCCCATGCGCCGCCGCCCGCGAGAGGAACCTCATCCGTAGCAAACGAGTCTTTCAGAGCGAGCTCGTTGAGCGCGGCGTTCATTTTGACGACCGAGGCCAGTGTGGAGCCAACCTTGAAGTTGGTCAGGCGGGCGGAGCTGCCAGAGCCCTCCACCCCGGCGTTGCCCGACGCGAACGTCGCGTCGCTGGCGCTCAGGAGCTGACTGAACCCGGAGCCCGTATTGGTCCACGCAGACACGGTGGCGCCTTCGTCCATCAACGCCAAGGAATTGCCATTGACGAAGGAATAGCTCGATTTCGTGGCGAGGACCGTCTGGCTCCCCGCTTGCCATTTCGAAAGCGTGACTTTGTAGGTATTGCTCGCTTCGAGGGAAGTAAACCTCAGCTCATAGCCCGCCTTGGCGCCGCTTGGAGTCGGCATGTCCAGCCAGAGGGAGAAATAACGTTCTGCCCCAGGACCGGGATTAACCGCCATTGTCACCGCTGCGGCAATCCCCGGGCCAGTGTCCGTCACCGTCGAGCCATAGAAGGCCCCATTCACATTTGGATGGCTGCCCGGCTGCCAGCCGTTGGCCAGATTGGCTCCCTTGTTAGCTACCCAACCCAGCGCGGACCAGTCGACCCAGAAGTCCGAGACCGGCGAGGTGCTGCCGTTGAACGGCTCGGTCACTGCCATCGCGTTGAGTGTCGCGGGCGAGGTCGTTTTCGTCGTGAAGGTTCTGTCTTGGCCGTAAATCGTGCCTTCCGAACTGGTCGCGACGATGCGGTAGTGATAGGTCGTATTCGGTTCCAAAAATTTGATCTGCTTGATGATAGGAAGGTCCGCAGTTCCTGCGCCGGCGCCTTCATTCGAGGTTTTGGTGCCGTAGGCGGTAGTTTTCCCGTATTCGAACCGGTGCGCAGTTGCCACTCCTCTCGGATTGACCACACCGGTGATAGTCGCACCGGTTGCCGAAATTTCCCAGGACGTTCCGGTGACCGCGCGGGGAATGGCCTGCTGCCACTTCTCGACCCGGTCTTGCCACGTATTCGATACGTAGACGATGCCTTCCCCCGTGTCCGCAATACCCCCCGGTTCGATGATTGTTCCGTTTCCGAATTGAGCGTTGAATTCGCCACCCGGGGTGAACTGCTGAACGCGGTCGTTCCACCTGTCGGTGACCAGCAGATCGCCAGAGGGCTTGACGTCAACCGCCCAAGGCTCGTCAAACTCGCCGTTTTCGCTACCTGCTTCCCCAAACTGGCTCAGTTTTTCCCCACTTGGGGATAGCTCCTGCACGCGATTGGCAATCCACTCGGTAACCCAGACGTGGTCGTTGGCGTCGACCTCCAGGCCCCTTGGGCCTTCGAATCCAGTTACTTTTTTAATAAAGGTTCCGCTTGCGGTGAACTTCTGCACTCGCTGATTGGCACCCACTACCCAGATATCGCCATTCGAGGCGGTATCGATTCCCCAAGGTTCGCTGAACTGGCCGTCTCCGGTACCCGAGGAGCCGAAGGTGGCCAGGTGTTCGCCTTTGGAGTTGAACTTTTGGACTCGATCGTTTCCCGAATCGGTCACCCAGAAATCGCCGTTTGCCAGAACCGCTATGTCTGCTGGCCCCGCCAACTCGCCTTTCCCGCTCCCGGAGGCGCCGAAGGTGGCTAGATGTTCGCCTTTTGAGTTGTACTTTTGAATACGACTATGGTTGTAGTCAGCGACCAATACGTTCCCTTCGGAGTCGACGTCAAGCCCAAACGGTCTGTCGACCTGGGCTGCACCGAAGGAAGATTTGAACTGGTAGGGCGGTGTACTGGAGCGGAATACACGATCTTCGCCATACACGGTGCCGCCGGATTTGGTTGCCGTGAGCCGATAGTGGTAAACCGTTTCGGGCTCGAGTTCTTTGATTTCCTGGCTCACCGGCACCATCGAAGTTCCCGAACCCGCGCTGCCGCTCGGAATCGGAGCGCTTGCTCCGTAGGACGCCGTCTTGCCGTATTCGAACTTGTAGGTGGTCACAGCGCCAGCGGGGTTGACCATGCCGTTCAGCGTCGCCAGCCCAGGCTGGACGGCCGATGCGGAGTCGGTGGCGACATCGATGGTGAAGGTCCTGTCTTCGCCGTAAGTCGTGCCTTTGTCGTTGACGGCGACCAGGCGGTAGTGGTAGAGGGTGCTGGAGGCGAGACCGGAGATTTCCTCGCTGACTTCGATGTTTTCGGTCCCAGATCCGGCTTCTTCGGGCGAAGCGGGGACCTGTTCGCCGTATTCAGGCGTCGTTCCGTACTCGAAGTAATAGGTCGTTTTCAGTTTCGACGGATTGACGTCTCCCGTCAACGTCGCCGTGCTTCCCGCCGCAGTGGCCGCCCCGGTCGTTGCCGCTGGAGCTTCGCCGAGATCGAAAACTGCTTCATTGCTGACGTCCAGCAGCGGCTCCTGGATTCCGTCTCCCGACGTGTCCGTCCAGTTGAAGTTGCCCTCGGCGACGATCGTGCTGCGAATCGCTTCCACGTCGGCTTTGTCTTCGGGATTCGACGTCACGGCCAGGATCGCGGCGGCGCCTGCGACGTGCGGTGCGGCCATGGAGGTACCGCTTATTTCGGCATAGCCGCCGTTGAGCCATGCCGAGTAGATGCAGGTGCCGGGTGCTGCAACCTCAACGGCTTCGCCAAAGTTGCTGCCGCCACCGGTGGCGCTTACTAGCAACGTATCGTCCGGGCTGAAGTTTTTGTTGCAGGTCGGTGAGGCATTTCCGCCCGGTTCCCCATCGTAGTCGGCAATCGCGGAGACTGTGATGACATCTGGACTGGAGCCAGGATGCATTTTCCCCGCATCAGCTTTTTCGTTGCCCGCAGCTGCCACAAACACAACACCTTTTTCGACTCCTTTTGCGATGGCACTGTCTAGTGCTACGAGAGGTCCGCATTCAGAAAGAAAATCCTCATGGCAGCCAAAGCTCATGTTTGCCACCTCGATCTCGTCTGCGTGCGCGGCGACCCAGTCGACACCCGCCACAGCCGATGACTCGAATGCTGGAATTGGAGATTTAAGAAATACTTTCACAGACCAGAGTCGAGCTCCCGGCGCCACTCCGACGACCCCTTCGCCGTTGTCGATTGCCCCGACTATTCCTCCGACGTGCGAGCCGTGACCGCTAGTGTCGGATCCTTCGCCGTCTTTGCACGTGAATTTGCCTTCTTCCGGTATGGAGCAGTCGGTGCGTTCCACCACGTTCAGGTCGGGGTGCGGGCCTATCCCGGTGTCGATCACGGCGACGTCGACGTCGACCGGTTCGTCGTTTTCTTCGTCGATGTCGAGCGAGACGTTTTCGCTGGCAAAGATGCGTTCGATGCCGGTCGGGGTCGTCTGCGCGAGCAGATGGAGCGGGTGATCCGGGGTGACGTACTTGACTCGGGGATCGTTCCGCAGGCCCTTGACAGCCGCATCCGGCAACACCGCTGAGTAGCCCTTGATGGAATGGCGGTAAACGAAGCCCAGCGAGCCGTCTCGGGGTTCGGTCTGCGCCCGAGCCACGCTCGACAGATTCTGAACCGAGTTCTCAAGAACGACGATGTATCGGCCGCGGTCCTCGGCGGCGTTTGCGGAGGGGGCTAGGATCGAAACCGCTAGGGTAATTACGGCGACGACGATGGGTGCACGGCGGATCGAGTTAATGGTCATTCTTTCCCTCCCTAGTGGTATGCCACTCGCAGTGGTGCACGATGCCGAAGCTTGAAGTGATCGACCCTCTCAAACTGCCCACCTAGAACGGCGACAGCGGACCGCTTCTGAAGTCCTTGAGGCGAGTGATGTTGCCGGAGCCCTCGATCCCGGTGTAGCCGGTCTTGAACGTCGAATCGCTGGCCGATATGAGCTGCGTGTATTCGGATCCGGTCTTCGTCCAGACCGAGACGGTCGCGCCTTTGTCGACCAAAGCGAACTGGCTGTTGACGGGGAACGAGTAGCTCGATTTCGACGCGAGGACCGTTTTGGATCCCGCCTGCCACTTCGAGAGCGCAACTTCATAGACGTTGGTTGCGGTTTCGGTGAACCTCAGCTCATAGCCGGTCCGGGCGCTGGCCGGGCTGGGCATATCGAGCCAGAGGGAGAAGTAGCGGCTGGTGTTGGCCGGCCCCGCAAGGAGCGTCGCGGCAACGGCGACGCCCGCACCCGTATCCGGAACGGTGGCTTTGGTCCAGTAGACCCCGTTGATGTTGGGATAGGCGTCAAAGGGGCCCCACCCGCCGAGGACCTGACCCATGTTGTGGCTGGGCACGGTGCAGTCGTCCCAAGCCAGCGTGGCCCATGCGCCGCCGCCCGCGAGAGGAACCTCATCCGTAGCAAACGAGTCTTTCAGAGCGAGCTCGTTGAGCGCGGCGTTCATTTTGACGACCGAGGCCAGTGTGGAGCCAACCTTGAAGTTGGTCAGGCGGGCGGAGCTGCCAGAGCCCTCCACCCCGGCGTTGCCCGACGCGAACGTCGCGTCGCTGGCGCTCAGGAGCTGACTGAACCCGGAGCCCGTATTGGTCCACGCAGACACGGTGGCGCCTTCGTCCATCAACGCCAAGGAATTGCCATTGACGAAGGAATAGCTCGATTTCGTGGCGAGGACCGTCTGGCTCCCCGCTTGCCATTTCGAAAGCGTGACTTTGTAGGTATTGCTCGCTTCGAGGGAAGTAAACCTCAGCTCATAGCCCGCCTTGGCGCCGCTTGGAGTCGGCATGTCCAGCCAGAGGGAGAAATAACGTTCTGCCCCAGGACCGGGATTAACCGCCATTGTCACCGCTGCGGCAATCCCCGGGCCAGTGTCCGTCACCGTCGAGCCATAGAAGGCCCCATTCACATTTGGATGGCTGCCCGGCTGCCAGCCGTTGGCCAGATTGGCTCCCTTGTTAGCTACCCAACCCAGCGCGGACCAGTCGACCCAGAAGTCCGAGACCGGCGAGGTGCTGCCGTTGAACGGCTCGGTCACTGCCATCGCGTTGAGTGTCGCGGGCGAGGTCGTTTTCGTCGTGAAGGTTCTGTCTTGGCCGTAAATCGTGCCTTCCGAACTGGTCGCGACGATGCGGTAGTGATAGGTCGTATTCGGTTCCAAAAATTTGATCTGCTTGATGATAGGAAGGTCCGCAGTTCCTGCGCCGGCGCCTTCATTCGAGGTTTTGGTGCCGTAGGCGGTAGTTTTCCCGTATTCGAACCGGTGCGCAGTTGCCACTCCTCTCGGATTGACCACACCGGTGATAGTCGCACCGGTTGCCGAAATTTCCCAGGACGTTCCGGTGACCGCGCGGGGAATGGCCTGCTGCCACTTCTCGACCCGGTCTTGCCACGTATTCGATACGTAGACGATGCCTTCCCCCGTGTCCGCAATACCCCCCGGTTCGATGATTGTTCCGTTTCCGAATTGAGCGTTGAATTCGCCACCCGGGGTGAACTGCTGAACGCGGTCGTTCCACCTGTCGGTGACCAGCAGATCGCCAGAGGGCTTGACGTCAACCGCCCAAGGCTCGTCAAACTCGCCGTTTTCGCTACCTGCTTCCCCAAACTGGCTCAGTTTTTCCCCACTTGGGGATAGCTCCTGCACGCGATTGGCAATCCACTCGGTAACCCAGACGTGGTCGTTGGCGTCGACCTCCAGGCCCCTTGGGCCTTCGAATCCAGTTACTTTTTTAATAAAGGTTCCGCTTGCGGTGAACTTCTGCACTCGCTGATTGGCACCCACTACCCAGATATCGCCATTCGAGGCGGTATCGATTCCCCAAGGTTCGCTGAACTGGCCGTCTCCGGTACCCGAGGAGCCGAAGGTGGCCAGGTGTTCGCCTTTGGAGTTGAACTTTTGGACTCGATCGTTTCCCGAATCGGTCACCCAGAAATCGCCGTTTGCCAGAACCGCTATGTCTGCTGGCCCCGCCAACTCGCCTTTCCCGCTCCCGGAGGCGCCGAAGGTGGCTAGATGTTCGCCTTTTGAGTTGTACTTTTGAATACGACTATGGTTGTAGTCAGCGACCAATACGTTCCCTTCGGAGTCGACGTCAAGCCCAAACGGTCTGTCGACCTGGGCTGCACCGAAGGAAGATTTGAACTGGTAGGGCGGTGTACTGGAGCGGAATACACGATCTTCGCCATACACGGTGCCGCCGGATTTGGTTGCCGTGAGCCGATAGTGGTAAACCGTTTCGGGCTCGAGTTCTTTGATTTCCTGGCTCACCGGCACCATCGAAGTTCCCGAACCCGCGCTGCCGCTCGGAATCGGAGCGCTTGCTCCGTAGGACGCCGTCTTGCCGTATTCGAACTTGTAGGTGGTCACAGCGCCAGCGGGGTTGACCATGCCGTTCAGCGTCGCCAGCCCAGGCTGGACGGCCGATGCGGAGTCGGTGGCGACATCGATGGTGAAGGTCCTGTCTTCGCCGTAAGTCGTGCCTTTGTCGTTGACGGCGACCAGGCGGTAGTGGTAGAGGGTGCTGGAGGCGAGACCGGAGATTTCCTCGCTGACTTCGATGTTTTCGGTCCCAGATCCGGCTTCTTCGGGCGAAGCGGGGACCTGTTCGCCGTATTCAGGCGTCGTTCCGTACTCGAAGTAATAGGTCGTTTTCAGTTTCGACGGATTGACGTCTCCCGTCAACGTCGCCGTGCTTCCCGCCGCAGTGGCCGCCCCGGTCGTTGCCGTTGGAGCTTCGCCGCCGAAGCCGAAAACTGCTTCATTGCTGACGTCCAGCAGCGGCTCCTGGATTCCGTCTCCCGACGTGTCCGTCCAGTTGAAGTTGCCCTCGGCGACGATCGTGCTGCGAATCGCTTCCACGTCGGCTTTGTCTTCGGGATTCGACGTCACGGCCAGGATCGCGGCGGCGCCTGCGACGTGCGGTGCGGCCATGGAGGTGCCGCTTATTTCGTTATAGCTTTTATGAATCCACGTCGAATAGATGCAGGTGCCGGGGGCTGCAACCTCAACGGCTTCGCCAAAGTTGCTGCCTTCGCCGGTGGCGCTTACTAGCAACGTATCGTCCGGGCTGAAGTTTTTGTTGCAGGTCGGTGAGGCATTTCCGCCCGGTTCCCCATCGTAGTCGGCAATCGCGGAGACTGTGATCACGTCCGGGTGAGAGGCTGGATGGGTTTTCGCCGCGTCGACTTTGCTGTTGCCCGCAGCTGCCACAAACACAACACCTTTTTCGACCCCTTTTGCGATGGCACTGTCTAGTGCTACGAGAGATCCGCATTCAGGCTGAACTTCTTCAGTGCAACCGATGCTCATGTTTGCCACCTCGATCTCGTCTGCGTGCGCAGTCACCCAGTCGACGCCCGCCACGGCCGATGACTCGAAAAGGGGGATTCCCGATTTGAGGTAAACGCTCACGCCCCAGAGTCGAGCTCCCGGCGCCACTCCGACGACCCCTTCGCCGTTGTCGATCGCGCCGATGATTCCCGCGACGTGCGAACCGTGACCGTGAATATCGAATCCTTTGCCATCCACGCACGTGAATTTGCCTTCTTCCGGTATGGAGCAGTCGGCGTGTTCCACCACGTTCAGGTCGGGGTGCGGGCCTATCCCGGTGTCGATCACGGCGACGTCGACGTCGACCGGTTCGTCGTTTTCTTCGTCGATGTCGAGCGAGACGTTTTCGCTGGCAAAGATGCGTTCGATGCCGGTCGGGGTCGTCTGCGCGAGCAGATGGAGCGGGTGATCCGGGGTGACGTACTTGACTCGGGGATCGTTCCGCAGGCCCTTGACAGCCGCATCCGGCAACACCGCTGAGTAGCCCTTGATGGAATGGCGGTAAACGAAGCCCAGCGAGCCGTCTCGGGGTTCGGTCTGCGCCCGAGCCACGCTCGACAGATTCTGAACCGAGTTCTCAAGAACGACGATGTATCGGCCGCGGTCCTCGGCGGCGTTTGCAGGGGAAGCGAGGATCGGAACCGCTAGGACGCTTATGGCAAAGACAACTGCAATTCGGTGAATCGACCTGATGGTCACTCTTCCCCTCCCTGGCGGCGCTGTGCCGCTCGCAGTACTGAGATACGTGCGCGATCCGACGTATCGGGTGCTTGCTAAGCCTCTTCGACAGCCGGGACCTCCCGCCAGGACAATGTGTTCAGTTGGGACTCTGAAACTGAGCGAATTGCCAAGCCGCCGGCTGAGAAGATTTCACAGCTCGTCGAGGCTCAGGGCGACTTCGAGCAAGGCGGCAGACGCGTGGATGGGGCGACCGATGATTGCTTCGATTGCATGAAGGCGGCTGGTGACTGTATTGCGGCTCACTCCCAGCGCGGCTGCGGCCGAAGAGACATTGCGGTCGGCGGCGAAATACGCGCGGAGTGTCTCGCGTATGGCCTCACCACCGTCGCGCTCCCGTTCGAGCGGTATGAGGCAGAGCTCGCGCAACGAGGTGGCGAGAAGATCGTCCCGGACGAGCGTGGCGAGCAGGGCGACGTCAGCGTAGCGAGCGAAACAGTCGGCACGGCGCAGGGCGATCGGTAGGGCGGCGGCGGCCTGACGGTGGGTGAGTCGCCAGCCGGCGAGCCCTTGGGCCGGCTCGCCAACCGCGGTGGTGATCTGCGCCTGAACGGCGGAGACGGTTATCGCCTCTTGGACATCCTTTGCCTCGATACGGTGCCGGCCGCCGAGCCAAGCCCAGACCGTGGCGTCGCCACGGCGAACGATCAGCAGACGCCGGTCAAGAAGTGCAGCCAACTCGCGGACCGCCTCCGGGGCCCTCTGACCCCTTGCAAGGAGGCCTATGTGGTGGCCCCCGAGGTCGTAATCGAGCTCCGAAGTGTCGAGCGGCTCGCCGGCGAGGAGGCGCTCGATGCGCTCGGCGCGGCGCTCCTCTGGGGAGCCCAGCCGAGACTCCACCTCGCGACTGTACTCCTCGCTGACGGCGGCGACGAGGCGGTCGAAGAGCGCCGCCTGCCCGCGCAGCAGCCGCTGCAGCTTGGCGCCGCTCAATGAGCCGTTGCGTTCGGCCTCTTCGACGATGAAATCTGCGAGCAGCGAGTGACCGGCGAAGTAGCGGCGCAGGACGGTGTCGAGGTTGACGCCGCTGCGGGCCGCGAGGCGGGCCTGGGCCAGCAGCGCCGGTGGTGGCGATGGCGAGCGGTCCTCCCCCAGCTCGATGGCTGCCAGGCCGTACTCGACCGCGGCACAGACAGCGGCTTTGAGCCCTGCGGTGTAGTGGGTGTCGAGGGCAGCGGTATCGGCGACGGCGAAGACACGGGTGAGGACCGCCGTTTCGATCTCGGCTTGGCGGCCGCGCAGGCGGCTGGGCAGCTCAGATGACGTTTGCTCGGCGCGCCGTCGCGGCATGGGCCGGACCCCCCTCCTCACCCCCGCGCCGTACAGCTGCGCGTCAGGGTCGCGCTCAGCTCTCTGCCGCCGATGAAAGAGAAGGTGGCTTTGGCCAGCGGGAAGAGCGCCCCCGGGAAGCCCTTGGGCGCCGGGCAGCCGGCGGAGAGGAAGCTGCGGCGCTCGCCGCGGAAGCCGAACCTGCGCCCGAGCTTCAGATCGATGCCAGTGACGTAGCCCCAATCGCCCGTGAGAGAGGCGAGCGAGACCTCGAGGCGGGTGGCGAAGGTGCCCGTTCCGCGGCGGATCTGCAGCGGTAGGACGACCGAGGTGGGAACCGGCTTGGTGCCGTAGATATGGGCGAAGATCACCGGCTCCCCCTTGAGCATGCCGTTGAAGGCGAGGACCTTGCCGGCCGATGGAAATGGCGACTGCTCCGGCAGGCGCACGGTGGCGGAGAACCGCCCTTCGCCGACCAGGGCGGGGCGGCAGGCTTCGAGGGCCTGGGCGCTCGTCGAGGGGTCGATGTCGCTGAGGCGGCAGCGCTGCAGGCCGCGGGAATCGAGGCGTCCGCCCCGGTTGAAGGCGAAGACCACCTTGCGAAGCTGCGGCGGGCTGTCGGGGTCGGTGGAGGTGATGTGGCCGCCGATCCTGACCGTGATCGGCGCGGTTCCCTTGCGGGGCAGGCGCTTCGGCGCCAGGTCGCCGCTCACCGCGACCCGGATCGACCCCTTCTGCACCAGCTCGGCCCCCGCGCGCAGCGGCCGGGGATGGGCCGAGGTTGCCGCCGGCGCCGGCGGGCCAAGCGGAGCGCTCTGCGCAACGCCGCCGCCGAGCGGCTGCGAGGTCCCTTCCTGCGGCGGTCCGTGGATCGTCAGCCCGAAGCCCGAGTAAGGCGAGTACTCGAAGACGTTGGCTTTTTCGCCGTTGCCGTCGGTGACGTAGAGCGTGCCATCCGAGGCGACGGCGATGCCCGAGGGCTCGCCGACCACCGGGGCACCCGGAAGCTGCCCGAGGAAGGCGCCGGAGGAGTCGAACTCGTAGATCACCGCCTGGGGATGGGTGAAGCCGGGCTGGACGTTGTCGACCACGAGCAGGTTCCCGTTCGAGGGGTCCACCGCAAGTGCCGCGTCGACCAGCGAGACGAACTGACCCCTGAAGGTGTCCAAGCCGTCGATGACGTCGACCGGGTCATCCGAGTCGCTGGCCGGTTCGTAGACCTCGATCACGTTTTGGTCCGCGTCGGGGACGTAGACGCGACCCTCGAAGGCGGCAAGGCCGTAGGCGTCGCCGAGGCTGCCGACCCCGATCAGGAGCGGTTCGCCCCCGTCCAGCACCGGCGCCCCGGAGGAGTCGTAGACCGCGACGTAGGTGCGGTCGTTGACGTAGAGGCGATCGGTGCTGCGGTCGACCGCGATCCCGGTCGTGTCGTCATCGTCGATCGTCACCGCCGGCAGCAGCCGCAGCGCCCGCTGGTGCCAGACGTTGACGTAGAGGCGACCGGTCGAGTCGATCGCGAGACCACAGGGGCCCTCGGGGGCGCTGGCGACGTGCATCCCGGACTGGTAGAGCCCCGAGCTCGAGAAGACGTGAACCCGCCCGTGGTAGTAGTCGGAGACGTAGAGGTCGCCGCCGGGAGCCACCGCCAGCCCGCAGGCGCCTTCGATCTGGCCTTCGGGGGGCGGGATCATGCTCGGGCCGGATTCTTTGGTGACGAGCATCGCTTTGGAGAGCAGCGATCGGTTCGCCTGCGCCGTCGCCGCACTCAAGACCAGCGCCAGCAGCCCCGCCAAGACCAGGTACCGCGTCGCCCGCTTTGCCTTCGACCTCATGCTCCCCTCCCTCCTTTGCGCTTGCCCTTCTTCCCGCAGCTCGCCCTCACGACCGGTTGCCAGGCCCAGCCGCGGTCGTTGTGCCCGAGCAGGCGGGCGTTGCCGAGCGGCGAGTCCTGGCAGAGATCGCGGGCGGAGTTGACGAGGATGCCGCGCTTGCCGCCGCGCATCCGCAGCACGAACTTGGTCACCGGGGCGTCCGGGATGACGTCGAAGCGGCCGCGGATCCCTCCCCGCACCGAGTCGATCCGCCCGACCAGGTCGATCTCGAAGCCGCGGCCGCGGAGGGCGAAGACGACGTCCGGCAGCGGGTTGTCGGAGGAGCGCAGGTAGACCGGCCCTTCCAGCGGCACGTCGAGCAGCGGCGTGAAGGCCCGGGCGTGCCCGTAGATCGAGCCACGCGGGCAGGCGCCGGCCGCGAATTGGACCCTGGTGCAGATCGTCTCGATGCTCTCCTGGTCGAGGAAGAGCGAGGGAGGCAGGGTCACCGCCGCCCTGGCGATGTTGGCGTCGCCGGGCCGCGGCCGCACCACCGCCCGCAACGAGGGATGGGCGCCGCGCTTGGTGGCGCCGAGGAGGCGCATCGAGAGCCGCGGCCGGAAGCCGAGCGCGCCGCAGTTGAAGGCCTGGAACGGGACGGTCGCGGTGGCCAGGGTGTCGTCGCCGATGTCGGCCAGCCGCAGTCCGGCCCCGTTGAGGTTGGAGGACAGCGACTTGGGGGCGCAGCTCGTCGGGTTGATCGTGACCCGGGGGCGGTCGATGTAGGCGCGGACGTCCCTGAGGTGGACCGGGATGCCGTCGATGATGTGGGGGATCGGGTCGGTGCCGGTGGCGTCGATCGAGACCTGCCCGGTGCGGCGGTCGACGCGGATCGCCGAGCGGACGATCACCGTGCCGAGATCGAACGGCCCGACCAGGGCGGCGTCGATCGCCACCACCGAGAACTGCGAGCCCTTGTAGGGGCCGGCCAGGTAGAGGTTGCCGGGTGCGTAGGAGAGGACCGTGCCGAGGCCGTAACCGGCGAGCGTGCGACCGATCAGCGAACCGGCCGGGCAGCTCGGGCTGCGCAGCTCCTCGAAGCCCGACCTGTGCTTGGCCCGCTCCAGGTCGGCCTCCGAGCAGAAGGGCACGCCGGAGACGTTGCCGAGCAGGCCCGGCGGCAGGGTCGCCGAGTAGGAGACGACCTCCTGCTCGGTGTCCCTCCTCGTCAGGTGCAGATGGAACGGCGAGTAGGCGCCGGCCTGGGAATTGAGGGTGCCGCCCGTCGCCTGCGGGACGAAGGGCGCCAGGCCCACCGGGCAGGGACCGCCGCCGGCGCCCGCGGTTATCGAGAGCGGCAGGGAGAGGTGCTTCGATTTGCCGGCGTCGAGCCAGGGGGTGAAGTCGGCCTCGGTGGAGAAGGTCCCGCAGGCCGCAGGCGTGGCCAGCGGGCTGCGCTGCCCTTCGCGGAAGTGCAGGTGCAGCTTCGAGTAGGGCAGCTGCGGCAGACGATCGAAGCTGGCGGTGAGGCTCCCGGTCCGCTGGTCGGGTCGCATTTCGCCGGCGACCTTGACGAGGACCCCCCACTGCTCGGACTTGGCGACGAGGTAGAGGGCGATCAGCGACCCGAACGGGTTGCGGAAGGGGGCGGCGAGGAAGATCGAGCCGCCGAGATGGCCGCTGTAGAAGGGGCTGTCGACGGTGAAGTCGCCGATCTTGGACTCGTTGGGACAGCCGGCCCCGGGCGGCGAGATGCCGGTCTCCGCCTGGAACTGCGTCCGCTCGCAGACGCCCAGACCGGCTCCCACCGAGGGGTTCACGGTCACCCCGTTGGGGAGCCTGACGAGGGCTTTGCGCAGCGGCGAGGGGGCGCGCCGATCGGGGTCGGTGAAGCCGGATGCGTCGACTTCGATGTTGAACTTGTAGCCCGAGGGGGAGGAGGCGCGCGGGTCCGAGAGATGGGTCGTCGCCCGGGGGTCGAAGTCGAGCGACTGGCACCCCTCCAGCGCCGGCCTGTCGAGCGTGCGGGTGGCGGCGGTCTCTCCCTCCCAGGAGGTGGCGGACGCGCCGAAGGAGAGCGGCGCGTCGCAGTAGGTGGGCATGGTCAGGTAGGCGATGGGCGGGTTTTTCAGCGGCCTGCCGATCGAGCATTTGGCCCAGCCGAAGGAGGGCTCGGCCTCGTTCAGGCAGTCGCCGCGCTGGTCGTTGTGGAGGATCGACCAGGGCACTCCCCAGATCGACAGCTCCAGGCCGGAAATGGCGAGGAGCTGGGGGACGTTCTCGGCCACCATCGTGACCCCGTACTCCCCCTCGGCCTGGCGCAGGGCCGGGATGAAGACGATCGGCGCGCCGTAGGGGTTCGCGCCAACCTGCGAAGGCGCCCCCGGCGGCGGTTCGAGGTTGAACAACCCGAAGGTCCGCGTCTGGCCGCCGGCGAAGGAGGAGCGCACGGTGAGGATCCCGACCTGGCTTTTGTCCGGGCAGTTCTCGCCGGAGAGGCTCGCTTCGAAGGGAGAGGAGCGCGGGGTGTGGAAAAGAGCCTGCGAGCAGGTCGGGACGGCACGCTGGTTTTCGATCAGGCCCGGCGGCAACTCGAATTCGAGATCGCGCAGGTCGCCCTCGGTGAAGGGCGCCCCCACTTCCGCGCTCGGCTCAAAGCCGACGCTCAGCTCGAGCGCCACCGGGTGGGACCCGGCCTGGGTGGCGGGCGCGCCGCCCTCGGTCAGCACGGCGGCGTCGAAGCCCTGCGCCGCCGGCTGGAAGTCGAAGGCCCCGGCGCCGGGAGGCGCGATGGCCGCAGCGAGAAGGAGGCCGCAGAGGATCTGGCCGACGCGAGCCCTCATCGGTGCCCGCTCCCGCGCCTGGCCTGCTTGCCCGCGCCTCTGCCGCGCTGGCGCTGGCCGCGCTTCTTGCGCTTGGACTTCTTCTTCGGCCCGAAGTAGCGGGGCGACGGGTTGCCGGCGTTGGGCGTGAGCGTGCCCGGGCTGGGATCGTCGGGCGGTGCTGGCAGGCTCTGGCAGGCGTCGGCGATGCAGGCGATCGGTTTGAGCACCGCCGGGAAGCCGCCGCCGATCCTGGCGTCGTAGAGGTCGATCGAGCCGGGGTCCTCGGCGACCAGGGACTCGTCGGTGAGGAAGTAGACGTCAGAGCCATCCTCGCTCGCGTCGACGAATGAGGCCCCCTCGGTCGCCCGGCCGCTGGAGATCAGGCGCACGCAGCCCGGCGAGCGCTGGCAGTCCCCCACCCCGTCGGCCTCCCACTGGTAGACGTCGGGGTGGGAGTTGGTGTCGCCGACGACCAGCTTGTCGGCGGACTCGAAGAAGAGGCGGTTGCCGCCGGCGGCGAGGGCGCGCGGCTTGTAGGCGGCGGTACTGCCGTTGACGAGCGCGCCCGGGAGCGAAGCGGGCCCCTGGGAGCGTTCGCCGGTCGGGTTGCAGGAGGCGCAGATCAGCCGCGCGGCGCCACCTGCGGGCGCTGGCCCGTACAGGTAGGCCTCCATCTGCCCGGCGTTGTCGAAGGCGGCAAGTTCCTGCGAGGAGAGGAAGGCCAGGTGCTCGCCGCTGGCGCTGATCCGCGCGGTCCCGCTGGCGGGGGGGTGATTGCTCGGGGCGACGGCCGGACCGGCGGCGATCGTGGTCGTCGCGCCTTCGTGCCATTGCTTCAGCCCGACGGCGTCTTGGTAGTAGAGGTAGGCGCCGTTGGCGGAGGCGCCGAGCACTCCGACCACGCCGCCCGCCGGCGTCAGATCGATAACCGCTTTGCTGGCCGCCGCGAAGCGGTGGACGTGGCCCGCCTTGGTGAAGAAGGCGAGCGATCCATCGGCGCTGATGGTCTGGAACGCCCCCCCTCCCCCTACCGCTTCGTCCACCCAGAAACTCTGGCCGCCATCGCGCAGGTAGAGGTTGCCGTCCAGCGTCCAGTACACGCGCGAGCCGTCAGCCGACACCGCCCCGATCGGGGCCGCGATCTGCGCCCCCGGCGTCCCGGTTCCGTCCCCCGGCAGCAGGTTCAGCAACGCCAGCCCGGCGGCCGAGCGCAGGTAGAGGTTCTGGGCGTCGGCGTCGCACCGCCCCGGCCCGTCCGGCACCTCGGTCGCGTTGACGCTGAGCGCCGCGCAGCTCGCGAGCACGATGTGAGCGAGGTCGGGGCTGGCGGCGGCGAAAGAGGCCTCGAAGGCTTCGTGGGAGACCGAAGTGTGGGCGAGATCGGCCGGGGCGAGCAATGAGGCGAAGGAGCCGCTCGCGTTGTCCCGCAAGTAGTAGGCCATGTGCCCGGGCGGCGCGCCCGAGCCCGGGATGACCGGGGTCGGTGCGGGACAGCCGGCGAGGCCGCCACGGCAGGCGAGGCCGCCGGAGAGCAGCCCCCGGCCGAGATCGGCGGAGAACAAACGGTAGGGAGCCCCGTCCGGATCGTCGCCGTAGGCGCCCGAGGCGGTCGGCGGGGAGAGGTTCTCGCTGCTCCAGCCCGCGGCGGTCCTGCGGGCGAGGTACTGGGAGGCCGGCGGCGCGCCCTGCGGCGACCCGAACGCACTGGCGGAGCTGTAGGTGAGGGCGCCCCCGGCGGCGGCGGCCTGGAAGTGACCGCCGCCGAAGAGGGCGCCCGGGGCGGCGATCGAGCCGCCGCCTTTGTCGGCGGGCGAGACGAGCTCCCAGCCGCGATCGTCCGGAAGGCCGAAGGTCGCCGTGCTCTCCTGGGTGGCGAAGATGCGCTCGGGGCCGGTGGCAACGTCATCGGCATTGGTGGCCACCGCCCGGAAGCGGTAGGCGGTGGCCGGGACGAGGCCGCCGACGTGCTGGACTACCGCCAGCGCCGAGGTCCCCGAGCCGAGCGGCGCCTGCCCCGAGACCGGCGCTTTCGCGGCGGCGGCAAAGCCACTCGCTTCATAGGCAGCCTGGGTCACGTACTCGACGCGGTAGGTGCTGGAGGGGCCGTTGGGTTTGATCGACGCCCGCAGGTTGGCGCCGGTGGCGGTGACATCGGTGACCCAGCTTTCGACGATCTGCGGCGGCGCCGCCTGGGCGGGGGTAGACGTGAGCGCCAGGGCGCCGGCGGTCAGAGCGAGAGCAGCCTTTGCCTTCACCTTCCCCTGAGACGCTGCCCGCTCCCCTTCTTGCCCGCGCAGCGGCCCCTGCCTTTCGCGCGCGCCACTCGCTTGCGCTTCGCGCAGCGCGGTTTTCCGTTGCGCCCGTCGGGGTTGGGGGGACCGACGAAGCTGGCGCTGCCGGGCGAGGGGCTTACCGGCGGCGGGGTCGGCGCCGGTTTGCAGGCATCTGCCTCGCAGATCGGCGGCGGCGGCTGGTTCTGGGCAGCAAGACCGCCCTCTACGCGGACGTCATAGACGTCTCGCAGCGCGTCCTTGTCCTGGCCGACCAGCTGCTCGGTGGTGAAGAGGAAGGCGTCATCGCCGCTCGCGGAGGCGTCGGCGAAGAGCGAGGGCTCGCTGCTCTCGCCGTTGGAGAGCAGGTAGAGACAGCCGCCGTTGGAGAAGGTGCCTTCGCAGGAGCCAGAATCCTTCTGCCTCCCACATGTATACGTCTAGGCAGGTGGGGAAGACCTGGCTCTCCGAGCCGCTCCGCGGGCAGCCGTCCAAGCCGTTGACGTCGGCACCGACCAGCGCGTCTGTCGTCTCGAAGAAGACCCGCTCGCCGTCGGCGGAGAGGTTTCGGGTCGTCAGCGCTGATCCCCGCGCGGGGATCAGCGCCGCCGGGATCATGCGGGCCAGCCTCGGCGTTCCGCTCGGCGCCGCCCCGCTCGGATTGCAGGAGACGCAACTGAGGCCCTCCCCCACCCGGTAGCGGTAGAACTGCGGGACGCCTTCGTTCTCGTACTCGCTGAGCTTCTCCTGGGAGCGGAAGAGCAGGGTTTGCCCGTCGGGGCTGACGCGGGAGGTCTTCTGGAACCAGTTTAGGGTGAGCCCCATCCGCGGGGTCGCGGAGGCCGACCAGTTGGCCGTGTCAGACGTTCTTTCGTCGCCTCCCGCATCGAGCCTGGCGATGAAGCTGATCTGCGCCCCGCCGCCTTCCATTTCGCGCCAGAGGTAGAGGTTGCAGTTGCCGCTCCCGCCCGCCACCGGCCCCTCGCAGTTCCCCGGCGTCGCCGGCCCGCCCCCATCGAGGTCGCCGTTGGCGGCGAAGTAGACGTGGGTGCCGTCCTGGGAGATGCCGAGCACTCCCTGGACGTCGGCGCCGTTGGCATCGTCGGTGTCGAGGACCAGGTCAGACAGCTTCTCCCCCGTCGCGCTGTGGTCGTAGCGGTAGAGGTCGTTGCCCGCGTTGGGGACGACCTCCTGGTTGGCCGACCAGTGGATGTGGGTGGGGTCGACCGCCAGCCCCTGCGGGTGCCTGGCGCCTTTGACGAATTCCAGCTCGACTTCGGTGATCGCGCCCGGGTTGTTGAGTTTGGCCCGCCCGATCACGTCGTTTTTCTCATCGGCCCAGTAGAGCCGGTCGCCAGCGACGGCGATGCCGCGGAAGCGGTCGCTGGTGCCGGTGAAGAGGAGTGAGGTCCGCTCTTTCGGTTCTGCCAGCGTAATCCGCACGAGGTTGCCGTTGTTGCCTTCGGTGAAGTAGAGGTAAGTGGCGTCAAGCGCCAGCCCGGCGGCGTCGTAGCCGAGCGGCTCGCCGCCTTCATCCACCGTCCAGGGCTGGATCACTTCCCCGCCTTCGATCGTGGCGCGGGCGATGCCCTTAGTGAGGAAGGGAAATACAGTGCCGCTCCCCGCGTTCGCCCAGTAGATGTGAGTAGTGTTGACCGCGATCCCCTGCGGGTTGTGAGCACCGGTGATGAAGCTCGGTTTGACTTCTTCGCCGTCGAGCTCCGCCCGCCCGATCGTGCCGTTGCCGTTCTGGCCGTCGACGGCGTCGGTCCAGTAGACGTGTTCGGAGTCGGTCGTCACCCACTGGGGTTTGACGGGAGCTTCGATGAAGCTGGGGTCGACTTCGGTTTGTCCGTCTAAGGTGGCTCGCCCGATCGTCCCGGCTTTGGGGTCTGCCCAGTAGACGTGGGAGCCATCGACCGCGATTCCCTTGGCCGAGGCAGGCAGGAAGTCGAGCTGCGTTGGCGAGCCGCCGATGCCCGCACGGGCGATCGCCGCCGGTTCGGGTTCGGGTCCGGTGGTGGCGTCGTTCGTCAGCTTCTCTGAGGAGGTGAAGAAGGTCTTGGTGCCGTCTTTGCTGGCGCCCATGAAGGCGGCGGGCTGGGTGCCGGCGGCGTCAGCGCCGCCGAGTCCCAGGCCGTTGGTCTTCTTAGTCGCCGAGACGTGGATCGTGCAGGCTTTGGCCGCTTCGGTGCAGTTGCCTTCGATGTCGAGCGCGCTCTGTGGCTCGGTTGGGTTGAGGCGCAGGTAGAGCTGCCCGGTGCCTGCCGCGGTGAAGGAGAGCGAGCCCTCGGGGGTGACGGCGCGCTGTTCCTGGAGGTAGTAGCTGCGCGCGGTGCCGCCGGTTGCGAGGGTGGCCGGGCTGGTGCCTTGCACCCAGTCATAGGGGCCGGCGAAGGCGCCTTGGGGCGGGCTCTGGCCGTCGTTTAGGACGCTGGCGAGGCTTATCTCGCCGCTGTCGCGATCCCAGGCGTAGAGGTTGGAGTCCCCTTCGAGAGCCGCTGGGGTCAGTTTGGCGTCGGCTTCGAAGATCATCTTCGAGCCGTCGGCGGAGGCGCCGGCGTAGCGGGGGGCCAGGTTGGGGATGTAGTCGACGATCGTCTCCAACGGCCCACCGTCGCTGGGGCGCCTCAGAAGCGTCGTTTCCTCGGGTTCGGTCAGTTTGGTCGCCTCGTCGAAGACCGCCGAGAAGTCGGGCAGCCAGCCGATCGCGTGGGCCTTCTGGCCGGTTGCCGCGGGGGGCAGCAGGCCTTCGGTGAACCAGCCTCCTGCGCCGCGGCTTGCCAGGTAGAGGGGGAGTTCCTGAGAGCCTTCGCCTCCCGGGAAGCCGGCGTCGCTCATGAAGGTGATGCCGTCACCCGTGGGCGTCGCCTGGACAAAGGAGGAAAAGCCGATCGCGTGGCCGCCGTTCTTCTGCACGGGGGAGGCCTGCTCATAGGCGCGGCAGTCGGGAAGGTGGGCGGAGGGCAGATCAGTGCGGAAGGCGTCGTTCGGGCAGGGGTCGAAGAGAGGCGGGGGCAGATGGGTGGTGAAGGTGCGCTCGGGGCCGACGGTCGGGCCCGAGGGGCTGGAGGCGCGCAGGCGGTAGTGGTAGGTGGTGGCGGGAGTGAGGCCTTCTATCTGCACGGAGACCGGGACGCCTTTGTCCCCGGCGGGGATGGTTGGCGGGGAAGCGGGCGCTTTGGTCGGATTGGCGAAGCCTTCTGCTTCATAGCCCGCCTCATCGACGTAGTCGAGCTGGTATTTCGTCGGTTTTTCTTCTGGGTTTACGGTCGCCGCGATCGTCGCCGAGGTTTCTCCCACCTGGGTTGCCGCGGTGTTCGAGATCAGGGGTGGGCCGGCGGCTTGGGCTAGGGACGCGAGGGATAGGGATAGGGCTGCGAGGGCGAGGGTGATGCGACTCATGCCCTACCTCGCCCTGCGGCGGTTCCCTTGCGCTTTCCGCTTCTTCCCTTTGCAGTCGCTCCTGACCAGAGGCCTCGAGTCGAAGACCATGCCGTTTTGGCCATCGAGCTTGACCGTGGCTCGGCGCTTCCTCGCGCAGAGGTTCTGGCTGTTGACCACGAGCCCGCGTTTGCCTCCGAAGAGCTCTAGGCGGAACGTCGATACCGGGGCGTCTGGGAGCAGGTCGAAGCTGTTTCGAAGGGCCCCTTTGACTGCATCGGTCCTGCCCGCCAGCTCGATTCGGATCGGCTGGTGAGCTGGGCCCCTCAGGTCGACGACGAGATCTGGCAGCTCGTTGTCGGAAGAGCGCAAGTAGACGTTGCCGGAGATTGGGTAATCGAGAATCGGCGTGGTCGCGGTGGCTTTGCCATAGATCGAGCCTTTCGGGCAGCTATCAGCCGCGAACTGGACTCTGGTGCAAATCGTTCTGATGTGGGCTTGATCGAGGAAGGCGGAGCGAGGAAGTTTGACCTGGGCTTTGGCGATGTTGGCTTCGCCCGGTTTTGCCCTCAGCGTCGCAACCAGCTTCGGGTGATCGGCTCGCTTGGTACCGCCTTTCAGCCTCAGCGAGAGCTTTGGTTTGAAGGGAAGCTGCGAGCAACCGCCTACCTGGAAGGGAGAGAAGAGAGAGGCATTCTGTCCTAAGGCCGAGGTCACGATTCCCGCGATCTGCATCGGATCGCAGGAGGTCGGGTTGAGGGTGAACTGGGGCCTCCCCATATGCATGGAGATCTGGCGCACGTCCAGTGGGACGCCCTCCAGGATCGTCGGCAGCGGGTCCGATACGGCGTGGATCTGGGCCGTCTTGGGATCCACACGAAGCGCCGCCCTGACGACGACCACTCCCAGGTCGAACGGCCCAGCGACGGCTGGGGTGATCACGGCGATGCTCAAAGGAGCGCCTTTGTAGGGGCCTGCCAGGTAGGCGCGGCCCTCTACGTGAAGCGGGCTGATGCCAGCTCCCGCGGCTACGTCCACCGTTCCGAGCTCAGAGGAGGCTGGGCAGCTTGGGCTTTTCTTCTCGAGGATTCCTTCGAGCGGGTTGCTCCTCGCCCTTGCTGTGGCGATCTGGGCTTCTGAGCAGGTGGCGACCCCGGCAAGCTTGCCCGAGAGCCCGGGAGGCAGGGTGGCCTCGATCCCAGCCAAGCGCTGGGAGCCGTCGGAGCGAGAGAGCTTGAGGACGAAGGGCGAGTAGGAACCCGCCTGGGGGGCGATCGTGCCGGCGCTGAAGGAGGGGGCGTTGGGAGCCCCCACCTCTGCGCTCGGGCAGGCGACTCCTCCTGGAGCTACGGAGGTTTGGAAGGAATCGCTCGGATTCGCGTCCTCGCCTTCGGGTGAGCTCCAGGGGGTGAGATCCGAGGTGGTGGTGTGGGTGGCGCAGACCGGCGGGGTGATCAGGGGCGCCCTGGCGCCGCCGAAGAGGCTCAGCTTGACGTCTTCCAAGGGCAGCTGCGGGTTTTCCTCAAAGCGGGTCGTCAGCTGTCCGGTCACCGGATCGGGGATCACCTCGCCGGCGAGCTTGGCGAAGATCCCGGTTTTCTCGTCTTCGACCGTCAGGTAGATCGCGATCAGCGATTCGAAGGGGTTCTGGTAGGGCTCCGCCAGATAGAGCGATCCGTGCAGGGGCTCTGGGATCGGCTTGCCTTCAGGATCGCGTTGCACTTCCTGTTTTTCGTCGTACTGGGCGAGCAGGGGCGAGGTGACTTCAACCGTCCCCAGCTTCGATGCGTCGGGGCACTCGCTCGGGTGCTTGGAGAAGTGGGCAGGGGTTTCCCCTACCGCGGTAGTGAGGTCGATCTGCTCCTTGGTGCAGACCGCCAACCCGTCTGCCTGGGAGGGGTTGACCGCCATCCCCTTGGGCAGGGTGACGGTGGCGTCCTTCAGAATCGCCGTAGAAAGCCCTTCCAGGTCGGTGTTCTGCGGCTGGTGCAGTTCGAACTCGAGGCCGCTGGGAGAGTCGGCCAGGTTGGTGGTCGGCTGCGAGGAGATCGTCGGCTCGAACTGAAGCGCGTTGCAGCCTTCGACGGAGACCGGGTTGCCGGCCAGATCTGAGCTCTCGTAGATGGCCGTTTGATCGACCGAGGGCTGCTCCCAACTCGTGGCATGGGCCTTGGTCACAGTTGGTTTGCCTGGGCAGTGCCCCGGCATGGTGAGGAAGGCTTCGGTGTTCGGTTCTTCGACCGGGCACGGAGGGTCACCAGGACCGGGAACGAGGCACGTTTTGCGCCTGTTGTCGTGGCCTGGATGCGACGGATCGCCCCACAGCCCCGTCTGGGCACCGAGCAGCGGGTGGTAATCGAGGGCGAGGATGTCGCCGGCGCGGGCCGAGATGCCGTAGTCGCTATCGCTGCGCACGCTCGGGATCACGTGGACGAAGATGCCGGCCCCGAAGGCATCGAAGGCGAAGGCCGCGGGGGCCCCCGGTGGGGGAACCATGCTGTAGAGGGCAGAGTCGTAGAAGAAAGAGATGCCGGCCAGGGGGGCCATGACGTCGATCGTGCCGACCTGGGAGGACTCTGGGCATCCCCCTTTGCCCGGGAACTGCTGGCTGTTCAGCTGCGCCTCGGTGCAGCGGGTGCGCAGGGCGGAGGGGTTACCGAGAACTCCAGGCGGGAGGTCGATGCTGACTTCTCGCGGGTGCTCGGTGCCGGTCAGCGACTCGAAGTGGCTTGGCCTTTCGCCGGGGAAGCCGACGCCGACCATGAGCTGGTAGGGATGTCCGCCGGCCTGGGTGACGGGCGTTCCGTCCACGTCGGTGAGCGGCGCGAAGAGGCCCGCTTCGCCTGCGAGGAAGTTGAAGGGAGCGGGGTTCGAGCTGATTGTCGTCGTGGTCGAAGCCTGGGTCGCGGCGGCGCCACCACCGCTGATCGTGGCGGTGTTGGTTACCGTCGAGCCCTCGGCCAGAGGGCCGACTTCGAGCGAGATCGTGACTAACAGCGTCCTGCTCGGGGGCAGGGGTTCCGTGGCGGTGCAGGTGACCGTCTGGGCGACGACGCCACAGCTCAGGCCCCCCGAGCCTCCCGCGTCGATCGGGGTAAGGCCGGTGGGCAGAGTGTCGGTAAGAGTGATTTCGCCACTGGTGGGGGCGGCACCGAAGTTGCTGGCGAAAAGAGTGTATTCGAGGTCTTTGCTTGCTCCAGGGGCGAAGTTGGTCGGCACCGAGGTCAGGGTGAGCTTCCAGGCAGGGGCCGGTTCCGCCGCCCCTGCAGTCGCGGGAAGGAGTGCCAGGAGCGCAAGGACGGCGCTGAGAGAGACAAGTGAGGCGGTGCGGCGGATCATCGGCGTGCTCCCTGGTTGGCGTTTGCTCGGTTGTGCTTTCGGTTGCGCTGTTTTTGCCCCGCGCAGCGGCCCCTGCCTTTCGCGCGCGCCACTCGCTTGCGCTTCGCGCAGCGCGGTTTTCCGTTGCGCCCGTCGGGGTTGGGGGGACCGACGAAGCTGGCGCTGCCGGGCGAGGGGCTTACCGGCGGCGGGGTCGGCGCCGGTTTGCAGGCATCTGCCTCGCAGATCGGCGGCGGCGGCTGGTTCTGGGCAGCAAGACCGCCCTCTACGCGGACGTCATAGACGTCTCGCAGCGCGTCCTTGTCCTGGCCGACCAGCTGCTCGGTGGTGAAGAGGAAGGCGTCATCGCCGCTCGCGGAGGCGTCGGCGAAGAGCGAGGGCTCGCTGCTCTCGCCGTTGGAGAGCAGGTAGAGACAGCCGCCGTTGGAGAAGGTGCCTTCGCAGGAGCCAGATCCTTCTGCCTCCCACATGTATACGTCTAGGCAGGTGGGGAAGATCTGGTTTTTCGAGCCGCTCCGCGGGCAGCCGTCCAAGCCGTTGACGTCGGCACCGACCAGCGCGTCTGTCGTCTCGAAGAAGACCCGCTCGCCGTCGGCGGAGAGGTTTCGGGTCGTCAGCGCTGATCCCCGCGCGGGAACCAGCGCCGACGGGGTCATCCTCGCCAGCGTCGGTATTCCCGTCGGCGGCGCGACGCTCGGCGCCGCCCCGGTCGGGTTGCAGGAGACGCAACTGAGGCCCTCCCCCACCCGGTAGCGGTAGAACTGCGGGACGCCTTCGTTCTCGTACTCGCTGAGCTTCTCCTGGGAGCGGAAGAGCAGGGTTTGCCCGTCGGGGCTGACGCGGGAGGTCTTCTGGAAGCTGTTGAGAGTAAGGCCCATCTGCGGGGTCGCAGAAGCCGACCAATTGGCCACGTCGCTCTTGCCCATCTCACCCGTTGCGTCGAGCCGCACGACGAAGCTGATCTGCGCCCCGCCGCCTTCCATTTCGCGCCAGAGGTAGAGGTTGCAGTTGCCGCTCCCGCCCGCCACCGGCCCCTCGCAGTTCCCCGGCGTCGCCGGCCCGCCCCCATCGAGGTCGCCGTTGGCGGCGAAGTAGACGTGGGTGCCGTCCTGGGAGATGCCGAGCACTCCCTGGACGTCGGCGCCGTTGGCATCGTCGGTGTCGAGGACCAGGTCAGACAGCTTCTCCCCCGTCGCGCTGTGGTCGTAGCGGTAGAGGTCGTTGCCCGCGTTGGGGACGACCTCCTGGTTGGCCGACCAGTGGATGTGGGTGGGGTCGACCGCCAGCCCCTGCGGGTGCCTGGCGCCTTTGACGAATTCCAGCTCGACTTCGGTGATCGCGCCCGGGTTGTTGAGTTTGGCCCGCCCGATCACGTCGTTTTTCTCATCGGCCCAGTAGAGCCGGTCGCCAGCGACGGCGATGCCGCGGAAGCGGTCGCTTTCGCTCGTGAAGAGGAGCACGGCGATGCCTTTCGGTTCGGCCAGCGGGACCCGCCGTATGCCTCCGGCGATGCCTTGGGTGAAGTAGAGGTAGGTGGCGTCGAGCACCACTCCCGCCGCGTTAAAACCGAAGGGCTCGCCGCCTTCATCCACCGTCCAGGGCTGGATCACTTCCCCGCCTTCGATCGTGGCGCGGGCGATGCCCTTAGTGAGGAAGGGAAATACAGTGCCGCTCCCCGCGTTCGCCCAGTAGATGTGAGTAGTGTTGACCGCGATCCCCTGCGGGTTGTGAGCACCGGTGATGAAGCTCGGTTTGACTTCTTCGCCGTCGAGCTCCGCCCGCCCGATCGTGCCGTTGCCGTTCTGGCCGTCGACGGCGTCGGTCCAGTAGACGTGTTCGGAGTCGGTCGTCACCCACTGGGGTTTGACGGGAGCTTCGATGAAGCTCGGGTCGACTTCGGTCGTGCCGTCGAGGGTGGCGCGGCCGATCGTGCCGGCTTTGGGGTCGGCCCAGTAGACGTGGGAGCCGTTCACGGCGACCCCCAAGGCGGAGGCGGGAAGGAAGCCGAGGTCTTTGCCTTCGCCTTCCAGGTTCGCACGGGCGATCGCCGGCGCTTCTGGTTCGGGCCCGGTAGTGGCGTCGTCGGTCAGCTTCTCCGAGGAGGTGAAGAAGGTCTTGGTGCCGTCTTGGCTGGCGCCCATGAAGGCGGCGGGCTGGGTTCCGGCGGCGTCGCTTCCTTCGAACCCTGAGCCGTTGGTCTTCGCGGTCGCCGAGACGTGGATCGTGCAGGCCTTGGCCGCTTCGGTGCAGTTGCCTTCGATGTCGAGCGCGCTCTGTGGCTGGCTCGGGTTGAGGCGCAGGTAGAGCTGCCCGGTTCCCGCTGCGGTGAAGTAGAGCGAGCCCTCGGGGGTTACGGCGCGCTGTTCCTGGAGGTAGTAGCTGCGCGCGGTGCCGCCGGTTGAGAGGGTGGCCGGGCTGACGCCTTTCACCCAGTCATAGGGGCCGGCGAAGGCGCCTTGGGGGGGGCTCTGGCCGTCGTTTAGGACGCTGGCGAGGCCGATCTCGCCGCTGTCGCGATCCCAGGCGTAGAGGTTGGAGTCCCCTTCGAGAGCCGCTGGGGTCAGTTTGGCGTCGGCTTCGAAGATCGCCTTGGAGCCGTCGGCGGAGGCGCCGGCGTAGCGGGGGGCCAGGCCGGGGGTGTAGTCGACGATCGTCTCCAGCGGCCCACCGTCGCCGGGGCGCCTCAGGAGCGTCGTCAGCTCGGGTTCGGTCAGTTTGGTCGCCTCGTCGAAGACCGCCGAGAAGTCGGGCAGCCAGCCGATCGCGTGGGCCTTCTGGCCGGTTGCCGCGGGGGGCAGGAGGCCTTCGGTGAACCAGCCTCCTGCGCCGCGGCTTGCCAGGTAGAGGGGCATTTCCTGGGAGCCTTCTGCGCCGGGGAAGCCGGCGTCGCTCATGAAGGTGATGCCGTTGCCCGTGGGCGTCGCCTGGACAAAGGAGGAAAAGCCGATCGCGTGGCCGCCGTTCTTCTGCACGGGGGAGGCCTGCTCATAGGCGCGGCAGTCGGGAAGGTGGGCGGAGGGCAGATCAGTGCGGAAGGCGTCGTTCGGGCAGGGGTCGAAGAGAGGCGGGGGCAGATGGGTGGTGAAGGTGCGCTCGGGGCCGACGGTCGGGCCCGAGGGGCTGGAGGCGCGCAGGCGGTAGTGGTAGGTGGTGGCGGGAGTTAGGCCTTCGATCTGCACGGAGACCTCAACGCCTTTGTTCCCGGCGGGAATGGTCGGCGGGGAAGCGGGCGCTTTGGCGGGATTGGCGAAGCCTTCTGCTTCATAGCCCGCCCGATCGACGTAGTCGAGCTGGTATTTCGTCGGTTTTTCTTCTGGGTTTACGGTCGCCGCGATCGTCGCCGAGGTTTCTCCCACCTGGGTGGCTTTGGTGTTGGAGATCAGCGGCGGGCCGGCGGCTTGGGCGGGGGGGGCTGCGAGGGAGAGGGCTAGGGAGACGAAGAGAGCAGTGAGGATCGTGCGGCCCCGTGCCGAACCTCTTAGCTGGTGCGTCATTTTAGTTCCTCTCGCAACGCTCTTAGCTGGTGTGTCATTTTTTAGTTCCTCTCGCCGCGACAGCTCATCGCGATGTGGATGAGCCCGGACAGTTGCGAGCCATCCAGGCTCATCCCCTTCGTCGACTAAGGAGCCAGTTCAGCGGTCACGGCCCAAGCGCCGTACGCAAACCAGTCTTCGGTCGGTTCGAATTTGAGGAGGGCGCCGCTCTCGCTGGCGGCGTCTTCGACGACGGCGCTGAGGGTAAATATTTTCGGTGCCAGAGTGCCGGATAGCGCGGCTTCGAATACGCACAGCTCACCCGGGGCGGCGACCGGGTTGTTGACGCCCCCTTCGGGACCACACTCGGGGTTTTCTTCAAGGATCTGTTCGAAGAAGGTGACGAAGTGGACATCGTCTTCCCCCAGCTCCGAGGCCAGTTTGATCGGGAAGGAGATCGAGGTATAGGCGGTCGCGGGCGACGCAGGACCGCTCGCAGCCCAGGCCCCCGTCAAGGTCGCGCCGGGGGGAAGCTCGTTGTCGGGGACCCAGGGTTTGCCATCTTCGCCGGCCTCGCCCTGTTCGCCGTTGCAGATTTCGGTGCTGGCTTGCCCTTCGACCATGACGCCGCCTCGTCCTCCGCATTCAGGGTCGCCGAATTCGATTTCGGTGGCGGTGACGGATTTGCCGGCGGCGCCAGGATCGCCTTTGGCGCCTTTTTCGCCATTGGCTCCGTTAGCACCGTCTTTGCCGTTGGCACCGGCGGGTCCTTGCGGCCCGGCCGGTCCGGCGGGACCGGCCGGGCCCGGTTTACCGGGTTTTCCCGGTTTGCCCGGTTTGCCCCTTTTGGCGGAGGCGGTGGCGCCGTCGCCTGAGTCGTTGGCGGCGTAGGCGCCGCCGAGCATCGCGAAGACGAGGGCGATCACCGAGATCGCGCCCGGGATGCCGAAGCGGTTGCGTAGCGGTGAGAGCATCTAGAATCTCTTCTCCTTGTCCCGTGAGCCCCTCTGCCGGCCGCTTCCCTTGGCGGCTCCCGTGAAGCTCGGTTATGTCCCTGAAGCCCTGCCCGTCCCTACGAGCTGAACTGTTCCGTACATGGAACAACCAGAAAGATAGACAGTTGCGGACATAAAAGTCAAGCGAGGTTCGCAAAAGCGTCACGACAGGCACGAGCGAGGCCGTTCCCAAGACCGCTGCGATCCCTTCGCTGTGGGGAAAACCTGGGTACGCGCGTGTCTTTAAGCCGGAGCGGGGTCGAGCAGTACCAGGCCCCGTTCTTCTGCCTCGTCGGGTGCGACGAGGGCGTTGGTCCGCTCGAGGTGGCGGAGCGCCCGTGACATGTTCGACCAGTCGACGAGCGAGGACCAGCGCTGAGCACGCTCGGCCATTTTCAACAGCGGCTCGGGGTTCGCCTGGCGACTCAACGCCCGCAAAGCACCGAGGTAGTCGGCTCGATAGCAGAGGGGGACCATGACCCGGCACTGACCGGCGGCGCTCAGCTCGGCGTTGAGCAGGGCCCGGGAGACGCGGCCGTTGCCGTCGGCGAAGGGGTGGACCTCGCTGACGGCGAACATCGCGAAGAGGGCCCGGGGGAAGCCGGCGGGGAGGGTCTCATAGAAGCTCCAGGCCTCGCGCAGGGTGCCGAGGACGAGGTCGGGGGCGACGAAGCTGGTCCCCCCCGCCCGGTTGGCGTGCTGCTTCCATTCGCCGGGGGCTTTGTTGGGGCGTTTCTCCAGAATGCGCCGGTTCAGCAGCCGCAGGAGCTCAGCGAAGTCGTCGGCGTCGCTCGGCGTGTGGGCGCGCAGCGCGGGGTCGGTGACGACGCCGAAGGTGCCAAGGACATCATGCGCGTCTTCCGGTCGCTCCTCGGGGATGACGCCGCCGAAGACGATCTCCTCCGCCTCCTCGACCTCGAACTCGGTGCCCTCGATGAAGTTCGAGAAGTAGGCCTCGAAGAAGGCGAAGACGCGCTCTGGATCGGCGGGCTCGGGGCGCAGCGCCGCGACGTGGCCGGCAAGGGCGCCGTGCAGCCTCTCGAAGAGGGCGACCCGGGCGGCATCGAAAGGGTCGCGGCGACTCCGGGCCCGCCCGGGCTCGGTGACCAGGCGGGTGTCGCCGGTCCCGAGCAGCGCGGAGATCAGCTCGTCGAGCTGCTGGCGCTGCTCCGGCTCGGCGGAGAGGGTCGGGGCGAGTTCGCGGGCCTCGTCCCTGAGCCGCAGCAGGTCCCCCTCTCCGCGGTTGCGGGCGATCCGCTCCAACCACTCCTCCAGCTCGGCACGGGTCAGGGTCCGAGGCACTCCAACCCGGCCGCGCGAGGGACGCACGTTTTCGAGCGCGGTGCGGGCCTCGCCGCTGCGGTAGAGAGGACCGAACTCCATGTCGCCCTCGGCCGGGCCGGGGCCGGAGCGAGGCCGAAGAACGAGCCCGGGCAGCCGTACGGCGGTGGGATTCGCCGGCTCGGGCCCGGAGTCGAGGAAGAGCGAGCCGTCGGCCGCCGGTCGGGCTTCCACCGCCGAGCGACCGACCAGTACCGCGCCGGGGAAGTACAGTGCCGCGACGTCCATCCAGCGGCGTCGCAGCAGGCGCTCGGCCGGCTCGTCGAGGTTCCAGGTGTAGAGGCCACGCGCGAGGCGGCGCAGCTCACCACGGCGCAGGGCGCGGCCGGCGGCGTCCGCGTCGGCAGGCCGGAAGACCTCCGGTTCGCCCGAAAAGCTCTGTTTAGCGTCCGCCATCCGCGGGTCTTTCGTCGATTTCTCCCAGTTAAGGGGGAGAAAGAGACGATAACCGCTGTTTAAGACGTGGCGGGCGCCTACGCGCCGTCGCCGTCTCTACGGACCCAGCAGGGCTGCGGGCACGACACCGATCCCGTCAGACCGGCGGTAGGCATGCTCGCCGGTGGTGACGACCAGCGCGTCGAGGAGTTCGTCGCCGATCTTCTTTCTCAGCCACCCGAGGTGACTGAGGTCGGCGTCCTTGATCGTCCGTTTCAGCTTGACCTCGATCGCGATCACCCGGCCGTCCTGACGCTCGACGATGAGGTCGACCTCGCGGTCCCCCCCATAGGTGCGAAGGTGGCCGATCCGTGCCTCGGCGTGTTGCCCATAGACCCTGACGCAAAGGGTCACGAGGGACTCGAAGAGCGCTCCGAGCAGCGTCCCATCCCGTGGCAGCGGTGGGCCGAGCTCCTGGTTCTCAAGCAGAGCTGGAGCAGTCGCACCCAGCAGGCGAGCCGCCAATGCCGGGTCCGCCAGCTGGTGCTTCGGTGCGGCCGAGAGTCGCGAAAGATGGCGACGGGTGGGCTGCCAGGCCGGTACCGGATCGAGGATCCAAAGCCGTTCCAGCACGCTCCGGTACGGCGCCGCTCCACGCCGCGAAGGCTTCTCCCCCTCGCCCCCCGTCGCGGCATCGCGAATCTTCTCGAACGACGTGGCGGTGGATGAGGCCGCCGCATAAGCGGTCATCCAACGGCGCAGCCCCGACGGGTTGCGCACTTCGTGTTGCAGCTCGGCGAAGTCGCGGTCGACTATCCGGGCCAGGTATCCGTCGAGCTGAGTCCTCAGTGCCCGATCGGGGAGGCCCATGAGGCCGGGGAAGCCCGAGGCGACTATCTCCCGGGTGTAATCGTCCAGGCTCATGTTCGTCTCGCCGGAGAGTTCGGGCCGCCCCCCATCCAGGAGCTCCGAGAGGCTTACCGAGCCGGCTCCGCCGGCCCGCTCGATCAAAGACAGGGGGCGCATGCGGATCGTCGGGATGCGCCCGGCTCCGGAGTGCCTGCCGACGCCGTCCGGCGATGCGGATCCGGTCAGCAGGTAGCGACCTGGCTCGCCTCCGGCGTCCACGGCGCGGCGGACCAGGTCCCAGCTCTCCGGCAGGCGCTGCCACTCGTCGAGCAGGATTGGCGGATCTGCCTCGAGGAGTCGCTTGGGATCCGCTTCGGCGAGCGCCAGATCGTCGGGATCGTCCAACCTGTGCACGGTCTTCGCGCGACGAGACGCGGTCTCCGTCTTGCCGACGCCTTTGGCGCCCTCGATGGCGAGCGCCGGCAAAGAGCCCAGCAGCTCGTCCAGCTCTTTCTCGACGATTCGATGGCGATAAGCCATCGAATTAGGTTACCATTTCGCAGCTTGGTGGTAGCCCATTTCGCAGCTCCTTGCTAACCAATGCCGCGCGGTGTTGCGGTCTACGCGCTCGTCGCCGTCGAACTCGGTCTGCCTGAGCGGGGCTTCCTTAGCGGTGCTCAGGTTTCCCGGTCCGCGTCGTCCGCCACCTGCCGCAGCTCCTCGATCGCGGGGCGGAGGGCGGCGACGCGTCTCAGCAGGGCGAGCCGTTCGGCCGGGGAGGGCGATTCCGGCTTGCCGCCGGGCACCGGAGGTGGCAGGTCGAGCAACTCCTCGACGCCGATCCCCAGTACCACCGCGATTCGCTCGGCTTTGTCGACCCTGACCCGCTCCTGAGCGCCGCTGCGCCAGGCGCCGATCGTGTCCTTGTTGACGCGGCTGCGTTCCTCCAGCTGCCGCACGGTGAGGCCGGCCGCGCTCATGAATTCGATCAGGCGTCCCGCAAGGCCGGGCGAGTCGACCATCACGATACTGGCGCTGTACGGGCTCACCCGTACAGAATGGCAGGGTTTGTCCGGTTATACCCGTACGCTGTGCCGACGATGTCGGAACGGACCCGTACGCCGCCAGATCGCTCTCGAGAAAATCCCGAAGCTCGCGACGGCGCGCGCCTGCGACTGGTCCGCTCAGGGGCAGCCGACGGCACGACCTCGGCCAGCGAGCGCCTCCACCTGCCACCGAGCCGACGCCTCGAGGAGTTCGTCCACGCGGCGGCGGAGGCCGGGCTTGAACCCGCCGACGCGGTGCGGCTGGCGCTGGAGCGCGCCCTGGCCCTCGCCGACGCGGCGATCCTGCCGCTCGATGTGGAGGCCGCGCGCAGCCGCTTGAGCGAGGCTGCGGCCAGGGCAAGGGCGGGACGGCCGCTGACCGCCGCCCAGTCCGCCTACGTGCGCTCGCTCAGCGCCAAACGAGCGCGGCCGACCCCCGAGATCGGCGACGGGCTGGTCGTCGTCCTTCCCGACCGGGTGCTGACCCGAGCCCGCGACACGGCGACCGAGACGGCCTTCCACGCCGGCGCCGTGGCGGAGATGGCAGCCTGGGAGATCGCCGCCACCCTCGAGGGCCGGACGATGGGCGAATGGGCGCTGCGCACTCTGGCGGCTGACAGCGCCGCCGTGGCCTAAGCGCCGCCCGCCTCGGCTGAGCCCGAGGCCTCGGCGGCGTCGTCCACCCGGGCGCCGTCGGCGCGCAAGTCCAGCGGCGCCTCGGCGAGCGCCGGCGCCTCGCGCCTCAGGGCCGCGCTCACGGCGCCGATCCGCTCGGCAAGCAGGTGGATCGCCCCCCTCGCGTCGACGGCCACCGGCCGCAACCGCTCGCGGTCCTCGTCGCCGTCGCCGAGTTCGACGTCCTCCGACAGCTCGCGGCCGGCGGCGTCGTCGCGCAACGCGGCCGAGCAGAGCTCCCACGCCGCCGGGGCGACGAAGACGTCGTCCGTCTCGGCGTCCGCGTCGCATTTCTTGGCCAGCTTGGTGACGCGGTTCAGGCAGCCGGCGACCGTGTTCCTCTCGTTGTGGCCGACCAGAAGCTCTCCTGCGTCGACGGCGGCATGGAAGCGCCAGTGCGGCTCGCCCTTGCGGTCGACGCCGAACGCCCTCGCATGCAGTTGGATCGCAGCGCCGCAGAGGACCGCCGGGTCGCCGACGGGGAATTCGATCCAGAGGTCGTCGCCCGCCGGCTCCCTCCCCTCCCGGCCGAGGAAGGCGGCGATCCAAAGCGTCGCCATCCCGAGGCCGCTGTTCCTCCAGGCGCGATCGGCCCGGGGCTCGTTCTTGCGGGTGTGGCTGCGCGAGCCGGCGAGGTCGACCGAGAGCACGGAGGCGTGTCGATCGACGTCTCGCGGCGGGCGGAGCCGAACCAGCTCACGGTCGGCCGGTCCCGCCGCAGCGGCGACGAAGGTGCGGACCTGCTCGAAGACGGAGAGCAGCTCCTCGGCGGCTGCCGCGATCGCCTTCTTCGTCTGGCGCGGAGGCAGCGGCACCTCGCCGCCGTCGACGAGCGAGGTCAGGGCCCGGCAAGCGCGCGCGGACGCGGCAACCGCGGCCTCGGAGGCCGCCTGCCCAGATGCCTGCTCACCCCTCCAGGCGAGGACCGAGGCGCCGTCCAGGCTCTCGACGAACGCCGCCAGGGCGGAGATCAACTCGACGAGCTGTCGCGGCAGCTCGTAGATGGCGCGCTCGGCGGGCGCCCGCAGCGAAGCGAGCACGCGGCGCTCGGGCTTCGGTGGCTTCTTACCGGGCCGCCGCTCCGCCGGCTTCTGCCAACGCTCGCGAAGCGGTGCGCTCCAGTCGCCGTCGAGCAGCTGCAGCTTGGCGCGCGCCGCCGCCAGGTGCTCCTCGGCGCGGATGGCGACGCCATGCGAGCGTTCGTGAGGTTCCTCGCGGAGAATCAGGTTGAGCGGCCGCGACAGCGCCTCGACGGCGGCCTCGATCGAGCTGCGCACGTGGGTCAGGCCGAAGCGCCCGTCCGTGCACATCGCCCACGCCTTCAGCATGGCGTCAAGCCGCGCCGGCTCCAGCTCGTCGAGGAAGGGCGCCAGCAGCCCGACGTGGGCATCGATCTCAGCTGCGCTCTTGCGCAGGTCGAGCGAGAGCGCGTCGTCGTCCCAACCGCGCCGGAACCGGCGTGTCGGTTTGACCGCGCCGCCCTTGACGCTGTAGAAGCGGGAGGTGTGCTCGCCCAGCGGCACCGGCCTCTCGCTGTGCAGGAGGACCGGCTCGGGCGCGCCGGGGCTCGGCCTCACTTCGAGCACGATCGACTGGTCCTCGAAGACGAGCGGCTGCAGGATCGCGACGAGCGAGGTAAGCATCTCCAGCGGGATAGGCTCGCCCGCGAACCGCTGTGAGCGGTCGGCGACGCAGTGGCAGATCGCCGCCGCCGCCTCCTCCGAGAGGCCGAGGCGGAAGGCATTGACGTTGTGGGGCTGCTCGTCCCGGCCCAGCTCCGAGACCCGGTACTTGCGCTGCGCCAGAAGCGAGCCGTCGGCGCGGGGCTCGACGGCGACGAACGGCACGATCGTCGTCGTCGCCAGGCCGAAGTCGACGCAGCGGCTGGCGAGCAGCGGGTCGCGGTCCGGCAGGGCGGCGACGATCTCCGGCAACGAGCGTCCCGTTCGCACGGCCGGGTCGTGCTCGGGATGCGCCAACCACTCCTCGTACATCGCCCGCAGCTCGGCCTCCATCGACTCGGTGGCGTCCGCAACCCGCGAGTCGAGGAACAGCTGCGGCGCGCCGCCCTCAACCCGCTCGAAGGACGCCTCGCGCGCCGCTGCGGCGTCGAGGTCGGCCGCGACGTGAGCGACGACGGCAGCGGCCAGGTCGGGGCCGTAGAGGCGCTCGAACGGCTCCCGCTGGGCGACCAGCTCGGCGCCCGGGAAGTCGGCGGCCAGCACCGTGGCGAGGCCGCATGCCAGCTCCACCTCCATGCCTGCCGAGAGCGCTTCGAATGCCGTCTCGGCGTCGAGCGCCCTCGCCTCGCCGGCGAGCAGCTCACCGACGCTGCCCGCGCGGCCGACCGCCGCGCGGATCCGCTCCCTGACGGGGTCGGCGGAGTAGCGGGGGCGATGGAGATCGTCGGGCGGCGGCAGGGTCAGCGCCGGGAAGGCGACGGGAACGACGTAGACGCAGTCGTTCTGCGGGTCGGGGAAAAAGCGCAGCTTGCGCGGTCCGGCGGCGCCCCCCTCCTCCTCGCCGCCCGGCGCGATCCCGGGCAGGGCGGGGAAGTGCAGCGTCATCGGGTGGAATTCGTCGCGCCGCTCGCGCGAGGCGTCGATCGTCACCGTGCCGTAGGCGCCAAGGGCCTCCTCCAGCTTCCACCAGCTCCGCTGCAACCGCTCCGGCAGGCGCAGCTCGAAGAGGAAGTGGTCAACCTCGGGCGGCAGGCCGCGGGCGACGACCAGCTCGGTCAGCTGCCAGACGTACTCGCGGTAGAGGTCGTCCTCGACGCTCAGGTAGCAGTCGGCGCC
The DNA here is from genome assembly GCA_963703235.1 of uncultured Solirubrobacterales bacterium. Lineage (GTDB taxonomy): Bacteria > Actinomycetota > Thermoleophilia > Solirubrobacterales > 70-9 > VRUE01. The sequence goes on from OY969802.1 coordinate 1,831,183, forward strand.
GGGGTGGGCGACGTCGGCATCGCCGACGCAGGCGACCGCCTGGGCGACCGTCGCCCCGTAGGACTCGACCCGGGCGCGGTGACGCTCCAGGTTCGCCCCGGTCTTGACCGCGTCGTCGACGATCATCACACGGCTCCGCCCGAGTGCCTCGGGGTCCATGTAGGCGAGGGCGGAGCCGCAGATCACCGGCACGCGGACCGGCACCAGCAGCTCCTGGCGGGCGTAACGCAGCACCGCCTCGAGCAGCCTCACCCCTTTCGTCTCGGCCGGGACCAGGTAGTCGGGTTCGCGCTGCTCGATCTGCTCCAGCAGCCAGCTCGCGAACCCGGGCAGCAGGTTGCGCTCGAACGCCGTCTTGCCGCGCCCCCGCTGACCGCGGTGCAGCGACGGATTCGCCAGGGTCGCCTCCATGGGCGACTCAAGCTACACCTTGAAACGACCGTTTTGTTTCCGAAACCTTGCAGATTGCGGCGAACTGACGCAGTCGCCTCCCAACGGGGGGAGGTCATCGACAGAGAGCTAGGACATAAACTAGGACATATTGCTCAATGTCCCAGTTTATAAGTTCCTTGTCCGAGCTTTTGGTCCTAGTCCTAGCTCGTGTCCGAGTCCGGCTTCTGCCCGGCCAGGCGGTAGCGACGCCGGGGGTTGTTGACCGGCCCGTCGCTCGGCGCGACCCGGCCGTCCGCCTGCATCGCAGCGAGGATGCGGCGCACCTGCCTCACGCTGACGCTGAGGGCCTCGGCGAGCTCCTTGGGCGAGCGCTCGGCCCCCTTCAGCAGCTCGATCATCTCGACCGAGCGATCGCGCCGCTCGCGCTTGGGCGCCGTCGAGACTGCGGCCGCCGCCTGCGAGTGTGGCCGCAGCGTCACGCGCAGGATCGGGCCGGGCTCGGTCCACTCCGGCAGCGGGTAGCCGCGCTCCGAGGCGGCGAGCGCCTTGGCGTAGGCGGTGCCGTGCTTCTCCACGTAGCCGAGGGCGTGGAGGACGTTCATCACGGCCCGGTTGCGGACGCGGCTGATGCCCTCTTCGAGCTGCTCGACGCTCATGCCGACGGGCATCCCACCGGGGCTGTCGATGACCAGGCGATCGCTGTAGATCGAGACGTTGAGGTGCATCCCGGGGGCGCTGTAGTCGGCGTGGGCGACGGCGTTGTGCAGGATCTCGCGCAGGACCTCCGGGTCGTAGTGGGAGATGTCCCGCCGGCGACGACCGGGCAAGTCTTGAGCAACGCCGGTGTTGCGGGCGATGAAGTTCTCCACCTCCTCGATCGCCCCCAGGAGCGGCACGTCCACCCATTCGGCAGAGTCGATCGCGTCGCCGCCCTTGTCCATACCCGGATAGCGAATCGCCCGGAAGTAGGCGTCGGGGAGAAAGCGGCCCGGCTCCTTCCCGAACAGCAGCACACCAGCATGCGTGGGAACGAGCTGGTCGTTCTGAAAGACGGCCAGCTCGAAGCTCTCGAGCTTTCCCTCGTCGATCTCGACGCCGACCTGGCCGAAGGCCGCTTCGATCGCCTCGCGATCGACGTCCTCGAGCGTCGCTGCGGCGGCCGGCAGCTGATCGAAGCCATCGCGCCCGCGCCGCTCGCGGCGGATCTGCTCGAGGCGCGCCTCGTCGGTCACCGGCATCGCGTTGGAGCCGACCCGCTCGTAGACAGTCGACTTCTCGCCCTCGCGCAGCGCCAGCGGCTCAGGGCCCTGGAAGAACTGTGCGTCGACGACCACGACCTCCTTGTCGTCCTGGGTGGCGATGCTGACCAGGGGCGACTGGCGCGGCTCGGTCAGGTCGTAGATCGCCTGCGAAACGGCCTGCTCAACCCCCTGCGGGCTCTCGAGGCCGACGACGTTGCGATCGTCGTCGACGCCGATGACGATCCAGCCGCCGGCGGTGTTGCAGAAGGCGACGAAGCACTTGGCGATCCCGCGGGGCGAGGAGGCGTCGAGCTTGAAGTCGACGGCGCGACCCTCCCGCTCGCCGAGGAGCTCTTCGATCAGCCTGGCCATCCTGGTCGGCCGCTAAGAGGCGTCGAACTTGTAGCCGACGCCGCGCACGGTGACGATCAACTCGGGCTCCTGGGGGTCGCGCTCGACCTTCTGGCGCAGGTTGGAGATGTGGACGTCGCAGGCGCGCTCGTCGCCGTCGAACTCGGTCTGCCAGAGCTCCTCCATGATCTGGCGACGGGGGAAGACCTCGCCGGGGCGGGCGGCGAGCAGGCGCAGCAGCTGGAACTCGGAGCGGGTGAGGTTGACGGGGACGTCGCGGACCATGGCGACGTGGCGGACGAGGTCGATCGCGACCGGGCCGGCTTCGATCCGCACGGCGTGGGCGAGCGGGGCGCGGTCGAGCTCGCGGCGGCGCAGCTGGGCGCGGACGCGGCCGAGCAGCTCGCGCACCGAGAAGGGCTTGGTGACGTAGTCGTCGGCGCCGACTTCGAGCCCGACCACCTTGTCGACCTCGGCGTCCTTGGCGGTGAGGAGGATGATCGGCACGGCGCTGCGCGAGCGCACGTCGCGGCAGATGTCGAGGCCGCTCGGCCCCGGCATCATGATGTCGAGGATCAGCAGGTCGTAGGGAATGCCGTCGCCGACCTTGGCGGCGGTCTCGTCGCCGTCGGCGACGGGGGTCACCTCGAAGCCCTCCTGGGCGAGCGCGTAGCCGACCGAGTCGCGGACCGAGGGCTCGTCGTCGGCGATCAGGATGCGGCCGCTGCTCATCTCGCTGGCATGCTCCTCATGCCACCGGGGTCGGGCTCGGTTGGGCGAGTGGGAGGCGGACCCAGAAGGTGCTGCCCTTCCCCTCGACGGAGGTGGCGCCGATCTCGCCGCCCATCACGTCGACCATGCGGCGGGCGATCGCCAGCCCGAGGCCGAAGCCTTCGCGCTGGCGCGACTCGTCGCGGCGGTAGAAGCGCTCGAAAACGCGCTCTATCTCCGCCTCGGGTATGCCCGGCCCGGTATCGATCACCTCCAGCACAACCTCCCTCTCGCCATCGTGACGAGCGCGTACGGTAACCGCACCGGGCAGCGGCGTGTGCTTGAAGGCGTTGGTGAGCAGGCCGACCATCACCTGCCGCAGCAGGGTCGGGTCGCCGTTGACGGCGAGGTCGGGCTCGACGTCGACGCTGAGCTCGATGTGCGAGGGCGTCTCCACCGTCTCGACGGTGTCGCGGACGACGGCGTCGACGTCGACCACCTCGGTCCCCCCCGCACCGATCGACTCGACCCGGGCCAGGGTCAGCAGGGAGCGGGTCAGCCGGTTCATCCGCTCGGTGTCCTCGGCGAGCCGGCCGAGGAAGTGCTCGAGCGCGTTGGGATCGTCCTTGGCGCCCTCCTGCAGGACCTCGATCGCGCTGGAGATGCCGGCCAGCGGGTTGCGCAGCTCGTGGGCGGCGTTGGAGATGAAGTCGGCTTCGGCCAGATCGCGGCGCATCTCGTCGGTGCGGTCGCGGGCGACGACGAGGACGGCCCGCTCGTCGGGCAGGGAACGGGCGCTCATCGCGTAGGCGCGGTCGCCGATCCGCAGCGCCGGGTGGGCGGCGAAGCCGACGTCGGCCGCCCGCTTCAGGTAGGTCCGCATCGACTCGGGCGGGTGGCCGTCGGGCTCGAGCAGCTTGCGCGCGGCGCGGTTGGAGAAGCGCAGGGCGCCGTCCTCGTCGACGACGATGACCGCGTCGGTGAGGCCGTCGAAGATCGCTTTCAGCTTGTTGCGGTCGGCGGTGAGGACGCCGAAGCTCTCCTTCAACGAGGCCCGCATCGAGTCGAGGGCGCGGGCGAGGTCGCCGATCTCATCGCGGCCGCCGCTCTCCAGCGGCGCGTCGAAGGAGCCGGCGGCCATCTCGCCGGCGGCGCGGGAGAGGCGGGTGACGCGGTGGGTGATGCCGACCGCGATCAGGAAGCCGACGAGGACGCCGAGGGCGATCGCGCCGAGCACGGCGCGGGGCCGGTCGCCGAAGGTGTAGACGACTCCGGCCGTGACGAAGGTCACCGCCGCGAAGGCGACGGCCAGCCAGAGGCGCATGCCGATCCGCGTCATCGCGGCCCGGTCCCCACCGGTTCATCCCGCCCGATCCGGTTCATGAAGGTTTACTAACACAATGCCGGCTGGCCTGCATGGGAGAATCGCCTCAATGCGAACGCTGGTGTTCATTCCGGCCTGGAACGAGGCCGACTCCGTCGCCGCGGTGATCGCCGGGGTGCGGGAGCGTCTGCCCGAGGTCGACGTGCTGGTGGTCGACGACGGCTCGACCGACGCGACCGGGGCGCGTGCCCGCGAGGCCGGGGCGACCGTCGCCACGCTTCCCTTCAACCAGGGCCTGGGGGCGGCGCTGCAGACGGGCTACCTCTACGCGCTGCGCCATGGCTATGACTGCTGCGCCCACCTCGACGCCGACGGCCAGCACCCGCCGGCCGAGGTTGCGCGGCTGCTGGAGGAGGTCGAGGCCGACCGCGCCGACCTGGTGATCGGCTCGCGCTACCGCGAGCGCGGCGCGGAGGGCGAGGGGGCTGCGGGCGGTGGCGAGGCCGGCGACGGCGCCGACTACCGGCCGACGATCTCGCGCCGGATCGGCACCAGCGTCTTCCGCTTCTTCCTCACCTTGGCGACCCGGCAGCGCTTCACCGACACGACCAGCGGCATGCGGGCCGCCAACCGGCGCGTGATGGCGCTCTTCAGCGCCCACTACTCGCCCGACTTCGCCGAGATCGAGTCGCTGCAGCTGGCGGTGAGGCAGGGGCTGCGGGTCGAGGAGGTGCCGGTGCGGATGCTCGAGCGCGCCGGCGGCTCCTCCTTCCTGACGCCGCTGCGCTCGGCCTTCTTCATCTTCAAGGGGATGATCGTGCTGCTGGTCGGCCAGTTCCGGCCGCGGCGGGTGGAGGCGGAGCGATGAGGACGGTGGCGCTGCTCGCCGCCGCGGGCGACCCGACGGTCCACCTCACCTCGCAGACGCGGATCCTGGCGGCGACGATCGCCGTCGTCTTCATGGCCCTGATCCTGGAGCTGATCCGCCGCGACAAGCTGCAGGAGCGCTACAGCGTCGTCTGGTTCGTCGCCGGGTTGGGGATGCTCGCCGGCGCCGCCTTCCCCGGATTGCTCGGCGTCGTCGCCGACCTGCTGGGCGTCCGCGACACCAACGTCGCCCTCTTCTCGATCATCCTGCTGCTGCTGCTGGGGCTGGCGCTCAACTTCAGCGTGATCATGTCCCGCCAGGCCGCCCAGATAACGCGCCTGGCCCAGGAGCGGGCGCTGGAGAAGGCGCGTGAGGAAGCGGCAACGGAGAGCAACGGCGACAGGTCATTGCATCCTGCGCCGACCTCCGGCGAGGATTCTTGAACGCTGAGACCGCAGAAGTGCCTATGAAGACGAGCATGACGAGCGTATAAAGCGCTTCGATAGGAAGGGTGATGGCTTCCGAAGGCTGAAGAGCGTCGAAGGAGAGCTTCATCGCCTGGGCTCCGAGGGAAAGTGCGAATGCCTTGAAGATGAAATCCCAGCCCATGCTCAGCCTCCTTCCAGGGCGAAATCAACTAAGACAATAAGTATCATACCTGCAATTCCTGCAGCCGACCCCACTGCCGTCCACCACGTGAGCTTGTGCTCCGGCTTGTGGACCAGCACCGCCCAAGTCCGAAGGCAGACGGCACCTGCTCCCGCCATCGCGATCAGCACTTGCGCGGCGCCGAAGGTGGGCTGGAGGAGCAGTCCGAACAGGGTCAACCCAATGGGCGGAAGTGGCATGCCACGACCGTAGGAGTCGCGGGCGCACGCGTGGCGCGCTGGATGTGCCGCCTTTGGAAATTCCCTAGGTCAGCTCGCGCTCGAGCCGGAACGAGAGCGCCTCCAGGGCCAGCTCCTCGGAGACGTTGAGGTCGAGACGGCGGCGGGTGTCCTGGACCAGCTCGGCGGCGCGGCGGGCGCGGGCCGGGTCGAGGCCGGTGGCTTTGGCGCGGAGGTCGTCGAGGCGGTCGCGGTTGCAGGCGAGGTCGGCGGCGCCGGCTGCCGTCGCGGCGAGGTCACGGTACCAGGTGGCCGCGAGGCCGAGACCGAGGTCGAGCAGCTCGGTGCGGCGGCGGCGGCCGGCCCGCTTGGCGGCGTCGGACAGGTCGCGGGCGGAGCGCTTCATGCCCGCCTCTTTCTCCTCTTCGAGCGTCTCGCGAACAGCCGCCTCGGCCTCCTCCCCGGCCGCCTCGGCGTCGGCGAGCAGGGCTTCCCAGTCCATCGCGGTCGCGTCGGCGCGGAGCTTGCGGCCCTCCTCCGTGAGGAGGAAACGGGCAAGGTCGAGATCCCCGCCGGAGAGGCGCGCTGCGGCAGCGAGCTCGTCGGCGGAGGTGTCTCCCCTCGGCCGTGCCCCCCTTCCCTCGGCGTCAGCCGCACTGGCGCGCAGCGCGGCTTCCACCGCCTCGAGCGGCAGCGGCGCGAAGTCGACCGGCTGGCAGCGGGAGGCGATCGTCTCCAGCAGCGCCGCCGGCTCGGAGCTGAGCAGGATCAGGTGGACGAACGGCGGCGGCTCCTCGAGCGTCTTCAGCAGCGCGTTCTGGCTCTCGTCGCGCATCGCCTCGGCCGCCTCGATCACGAAGACGCGCTTGCCGCCCTCGAAAGGGCGGTAGGCGGCAGAGCGGATCACCCGCTCGCGCACCTCCTCGACCATGTGCTGGGCGCCGCTGGGGGCGAGCCAGACGAGGTCGGGGTGCGGCGAGGGGTCGAGCAGGGCGCGGCGGCGAACGTCGTCGGGATCCTCGGCCCCCGTGGCGAGGATCTCGGCGGCGAAGGCCCGTGCCGCCGCCCGCTTGCCGGCGCCGCGCGGTCCGCGGAAGAGGTAGGCATGAGCCGGACCCGCCGCCAGCGCCGCGGCGAGCGCCGTCCGCGCCCGCGGCTGGTGCTCCAGCATTCGATGAAGCTTTGTAGCCGTCATAGGGCGCACAATGCTTCACTCAGCGTCGGGAGTGCGCTGACGTACGGCTTCCATTACGCGCTCGTGGACTTCCTCGACGCTGCCGGCGCCGTCCACTACCACCACGCGGTCGGAGGCGACCTGGGCGATCTCCTCGTAGGCCTCGGCGACGGCGCGCTGCAGCTCCAGGCCCTCGGCCTCGAGGCGGTCGTTGCCATCGGCCCGATCATGGCCCACCTCGGGGTCGAGGCGCAGGAGAACGGTGAGGTCCGGCCAGAGGCCGTCGGTGGCGGCGTCGGTGAGCGAGATCGTCTCCCCCACCCCGAGCCCTCGAGCCGCCCCCTGGTAGGCGACGCTGGAGTCGGCGAAGCGGTCGGAGACGACGTCGCGGCCGGCCTCCAGCGCCGGCCGGATCACCTGGGCGGTGAGGTCGGCCCTGGCTGCCAGGAAGAGCAGCAGCTCGGCGAACGGGTCCAGCCGCAGGGCCGGATCGGCGAGCACCTCGCGGATTCGCTCCGCCGCCGCCGTCCCCCCCGGCTCGCGGATCAGCAGCGTCTCGGGGCCGAGCGCCTCGGCGAGCAGCCGCGCCTGGGTGCTCTTCCCGGAGCCGTCGATGCCCTCGAGAGAGACGAACAAGGCCGGGCGGCCTCAGCCTTTGGCGGCCGCTTTGGCGCGTTTACGGCGGCGCGTGCCGGTGTCCGCCTTGCTCGGCTTCGGAGCCTTGCCGTCCTCCGAGCCGTCCGGCGGCGGCTTCTCCTCCATCGCCTTCGCCGCTTTCGCCGCTTCGCGCTCGGCGCGGCGTTTCTTCATCTCCTGCATCGACTCGCAGTCGTCGTTGAGGCAGAGGTTCCAGGGCCGGCCACGGAAGGGGACGACTTTGAGCCGCGGCGTGCGGTCGCAGACCGAGCAGCGCTCTTCGAGGCGGAAGACGTCGCCGCGCTGGGGCAGCGGGAAGGTCTGGTCGCAGGAGTCCGGGTCGTCGAGGGTCCAGCCGGTGCAACCGACGAACCGTTTGCCCGATTTTTTCGCCCGGATGATCCGCAGCATGTGGGGCGAGCCGTCCTCCTTCTTTCGGCCGGCTTCCTCGCAGACCTTGCAGGGGCCGAGGATGCGGTCCTCGTCCATCCCTTTCCAGACGACTTTGGCCAGGTCCTCGCGACTCTCGTCGATCTCCGACCAGGTCTTGTGCAGCAAGTCGCGGCTATCGCCGACCACCTCGCCCTTGGTCATCTGCCCGGCCGCGATCCGGTCCATCTCCTCCTCGAGCTGGGCGGTCATCTCCGGCGTCGCCATCGCCGGCACGTATTTGTTGAACGCCTCGTAGAGGGCGATGCCGGTCTCCGAGGGAACCGGGGGGTTGGCGTAGACGTAGCCGCGGTCGAAGAGCTTCTGGATGATGTCGGCGCGGGTCGCTTTGGTGCCGAGGCCGCGCTCCTCCATCATCTCGATCAGTTTCGCCTGCGAGATGCGTCCCGGCGGCTGGGTCTCCTTGTCGACAATCCAGGGCTGGCCGTCGAGATCGAGCTGCTGGCCCTCCTGCAGCGCCGGGATCTCCTCGTCAGAGGAGCGGGCGTAGGTGTAGATGCCGGCGTAGCCGGGGTCGACGACGACCGAGCCGCGGACGAAGTAGGTCTGCGAGCCGGCCTCGATGTCGGCCCGGGTCGACTCGGTGATCATCGGCGGGCAGAAGGTGGCGAGGAAGCGGCGCACGACCAGTTCGTAGACCCGCTTCTTCGGACCCTCGAGGGCGCCGGGGTGGATCGCCTGGGTCGGGTAGATCGGCGGGTGGTCGGTGGTCTCTTTCTTGCCACGGGTGGGGGTCAGCTGTGGCTGGTCGAGCAGGCCGGCGGCGGCCGAGAACTCCTTGACCCGGACCAGCGAGGAGACCAGCTCGCGCAGCGGCAGCGAGGCCGGGTAGACGGTGTTGTCGGTGCGCGGGTAGGAGATGAAGCCGTCCATGTAGAGGTCCTCGGCGATCCGCATCGCGCTGGCGGGGGTGATGCCGAGGCGGCTGGAGGCGTCGGTGCTGAAGGCGGTGGTGTTGTAGGGCGTCGGCGGCTTGCGGGTGTTCTTGCGGGCGGTGACCGACTTGACCGTGCCGGGGCTGGCGGTGCCGGCCAGCGCGGCGTCGGCCTCTGCTTTCTCCCAGAATTTGTCGGTCGCGTGGTGCGCCTCGAAGCTGCCGTCGGGATGCTGGAACTTGGCGAAAAGCTCCCAGAACGGTTTGGCGACGTGGGCGCGGCGCTCCATCTCGCGCTCGACGATCAGGCCCAGGGTCGGGCTCTGGACGCGGCCGACCGAGAGGAAGTTGGAGCCGAAGCGGCGGGTGGCGAGGGAGACGGCGCGGGTCAGCGTCGCCCCCCAGAGCAGGTCGATGTCCTGGCGGGCGGCGCCGGCGTTGGCCAATGGGTAGGAGAGCTCGTCGAGCTCGTCGAAGGCGCGCTCGATCTCTTCCTTGGTCAGGGCCGAGTAGCGGGCGCGCTCGATCCGCAGCGTGCCGGCGTCGGCTTCCTCGCGGCTGCCCAGCTCCGGGTTGGCGTCGAGCATCTCCTCCAGCGCCTCCAGCCCGATCAGCTCGCCCTCGCGGTCGAAGTCGGTGGCGATCACCAGCTCGTCCGCCTCTTTGGCCATTTTCCTGATCGCTTTGACGACGTTTTTGTCGGTCGGCTCCTTGATCAGCTTGGCGTCGATCAGGTCGTGCAGGTCGGTCTTCTGCCAGTTCGAGTAGCCCTCCGGGAAGGAGGGGCCGAGGACGTGGCCCTTAAGGCCGATCGTCATCTGCTCGCGCCCGTCCCCGTCGGTCCAGGTGTAGAAGGGGACTTTGTAGGTTTTGTCCGCCTTCGCCTCGCCGCGGCCGAGGATGTCGGCGATCTTCTTGGCGCTGTTGTTCTTCTCGGTGACTATGAGTCGCATCGGCGGGCGAGCGTAGCAGGGCCGTTCGGCGACCCCTGTCATAGGATCGACGCGTTCATGAGGGCTCTTGTCACCGGCGGGGCGGGGTTTATCGGGTCGAACCTGGTCGATGCGCTGCTGGCGCGCGGCGACGAGGTGGCCGTGGTCGACGACCTCTCGACCGGCCGGCGGCAGAACCTCGACGACGCCCTGGGGGGAGGGGCGCAGCTGAGCGAGCTGGACATCCGCGAGGGGGCGGCGCTGAGCGAGCTCTTCGCCGAGCGGCGGCCCGAGGTCGTCTTCCACCTGGCGGCGCAGATCGACGTCCGCAGGTCGGTGGCGGACCCCGCCTTCGACGCCTCGATCAACGTCGGCGGCACCGCCAACGTGCTGGAAGCGGCGCGGCTGGCCGGTGCCGGGCGGGTCGTCTTCATCTCCACCGGCGGCGCGATCTACGGCGAGGGCGAGGGTCAGCAGCTGCCGCTGCCGGAGGGGGCGCCGATCGCGCCGCTCTCCCCCTACGGCCAGAGCAAGTGCGCGGCGGAGGGATACGTCGCCCTCTACGAACGGCTCTACGGCCTCTCCGGCGTCAGCCTGCGGCTGGGCAACGTCTACGGGCCGCGCCAGGACCCGCTCGGCGAGGCGGGGGTGATCGCGATCTTCTGCGGGCGCCTGCGGGCGGGCGAGCGCCCGACCGTCTACGGCGACGGCAAACAGACCCGCGACTACATATATGTGGGCGACGTGGTTGCGGCCGCGCTCGCCGCGGCGGAGTCCAAGGCGAGCGGGCCGATCAACGTCGGCACCGGAGTCGAGACCGACGTGCTGGAGCTGGCGGCCCGACTGGGCGAGCTGGGCGAGAGCGCCGGATTCGAACCCGAGTTCGCCCCCGAGCGCACCGGCGAGGTGCAGCGGGTCTCGATCGATCCGGGGCGGGCCGAGCGCGAGCTGGGCTGGCGGGCGCAGACCGGGCTCGAAGAGGGCCTGCGGCTGACGCTCGACGCGGTCTGAGAAAACGCCACCACTAGTCTTTGACCCATGCCCGCCCAGGCCTACGCCGGCAAGGAGTGCGTGTGTCAGCTCCGCAAGGGGATCTGCGACCAGTCGTGCGTGCGCGACATGCTCGAGACCCCCTTCTACATCGCCTGCCTGAAGCTGAAGGGGCGGCGCTGCCTGGTTGTCGGCGGCGGCGACATCGGCCTGGAGAAGGTCGAGGGGCTGCTCGCCTGCGACGCCGACGTGACGCTGATCGCGCCGGTTGCCCATCCGGAGCTGGAGTCGCTGGCGGCGGAGGGCTCGATCGAGTGGGAGAAGCGCGTCTACGCCGGGAAGGCCGACCTGGAGGGCGCCTTCATGGTCATCGCCGCGACCGACGACAGCGAGGTCAACATCGGCGTCTACGACGACGCCGAGCGGCGGGCGATGCTGGTCAACGTCGTCGACGTGCCGCCGCTCTGCAACTTCATCCTGCCGGCGATCGTCCGCAGCGGCCCGCTGGCGATCGCGATCTCGACCGCCGGCGCCTCCCCCGCCCTGGCGAAGCGGATGAAGCGCGAGGTCTCGGAGCTGTTCGGCGAGGAGTACGCGCGGCTGGCGGTGATCCTCAACGACGCCCGCGGCTGGGCGAAGGGGACGCTGCCGACCTACCAGGACCGCAAGGAGTTCTTCGAGGGCATCGTCAACGGCGAGCCCGACCCGGTGGGCCTGATCCGCGCGGGCCGCGAGACCGAGGTCCTGGCCCTGATCGAGGCCGCGAAAGAGCGCGCCGCGGCGGCGTTGGCCTGACGAGATTCGCGTTTGGCCCCTGTCAGGGGCTCAACGTGAACCTCGTCTTCTTCAGGCCTCCGGCAGGGCGAAGAAGGCGACGGCGGCGAAGTGGGCGGCGGCGGCGAGGATGACGAAGAGGTGGAAGACCTCGTGGTAGCCGAAGACGCGCGGGTTGGGGTTGGGCCGCTGGGTGGCGTAGACGATGGCGCCGGCGGTGTAGAGGAGACCGCCGGCGGCGACCAGCAGGGTGCCGGCGGCGCCCATTTCGCTCCATAGCGCCGGGAAGGGGATAACCGCGATCCAGCCCAGCGAGAGGTAGACGAGCGCCGCCACCCATTTCGGGTGCTCGATCCAGAGGATCTCGACGACCGCCCCGGCGACGGCGCCGACCCAGACGGCGACGAGGATCGCGTCGGCAAGGGCGCCGTCCAGCGCCAGCAGCGCGAAGGGCGTGTAGGTGCCGGCGATGAGGAAGAAGATCATCGAGTGATCCAGCCGGCGCATCCAGCGGCGCAGGTCCGGCCGCTTCCAGTCGACGCGGTGGTAGAGAGCGCTGGTGCCGAGCAGGGCCGAGAGGCTGGCGGCGTAGATGGCGACGGCCAGAGTCGCCCGCGGGGTCTCGGCGGCGGCGATCAGGGCGACGCCGAGCCCGAGCGAGACGAAGAAGGCCCACTCGTGCGAGACGCCCCGCAGCTTCGGTTTGACCGCCGCTACCGCGTCGGATGCAATTTCCTTTGCAGATTCCGCCTTTTCGGCGGCCCTTGCCCGCACCATCTTCTTGTCACCATAGAGGAGAAAGGCGCGAAATCTGCGGCGTTTGCGGGGTCCTCCGCACAAAAGTGCGTCCGGCCTGTCAACGATCCTGGATAGCTCCCCCCAAAAGCCGCCCCGAGAGGAGAAGTTCGATGTCCAAGACCGCCACCAGCGCTTCCAAAACCGGTCTCCAGGGGCTGGCGATCGAGCGCAGATTCTCCTCCCCCGGCACGCATCCCTTCGACGAGATCGAGTGGGAGCTGCGCGATGCGGTGATCGGCGATCCCGAGCAGCCGGCCTTCGCCCAGCGCGAGGTCGAGTTCCCGGTGAGCTGGTCGCAGAACGCGACCAACATCGTCGCCCAGAAGTACTTCCGCGGGCAGTTGGGGAGCGAGAAGCGGGAGCGCTCGGTGAAAGAGATGATCGGCCGGGTCGCCGGGACGATCTCCGAGTGGGGGCGCGAGGGGGGCTACTTCGCCAGCGATGAGGACGCCGAGGCCTTCGAGGCCGAGCTGACCTCGATCCTGCTCAACCAGAAGGCGGCCTTCAACTCGCCGGTCTGGTTCAACGTCGGCTTCGAGGAGCAGCCGCAGTGCTCGGCCTGCTTCATCCTCAGCGTCGAGGACAACATCGAGTCGATCCTCGACTGGAACACCAAGGAGGGGATGATCTTCCGTGGCGGCTCCGGCTCGGGGATCAACCTCTCGAGGATCCGCAGCTCCAAGGAGCAGCTCTCAAAGGGCGGCCTGGCCTCGGGGCCGGTCAGCTTCATGCGCGGCGCCGACGCCTGGGCGGGGACGATCAAGTCCGGCGGCAAGACGCGGCGCGCCGCCAAGATGGTCGTGCTCGACGTCGACCACCCCGACATCGTGGACTTCATCTGGTGCAAGGCCAAAGAGGAGGAGAAGGCGGCGGCGCTGCGCGACGCCGGCTTCGACATGCGGCTCGACAGCGACTCCTTCCACTCCATCCAGTACCAGAACGCCAACAACTCGGTGCGGGTGACCGATGAGTTCATGGAGGCGGTCGAGGCGGGCGAGGACTGGCACCTGACCGCGCGCACCACCGGCGAGGCGATCGAGACGCTGCCGGCGCGCGAGCTGATGAACCAGATCGCCGACGCGGCTTGGCGCTGCGCCGATCCGGGCGTCCAGTACGACACGATCATCAACCGCTGGCACACCTGCCCGGAGTCGGGGCGGATCAACGCCTCCAACCCCTGCAGCGAGTACATGCACGTCGACGACTCGGCCTGCAACCTGGCCTCGCTCAACCTGATGAAGTTCCGCCGCGAGGACGGGTCGTTCGACGTCGAGGACTTCCAGCACGCGGTCGACGTCGTCTTCCTCGCGCAGGAGATCGTCGTCGGCTGCTCCAGCTACCCGACCGAGCAGATCGCCGAGAACGCCAACGCCTTCCGCCAGCTCGGCCTCGGCTACGCCAACCTAGGCGCCCTGCTGATGTCCGACGGCCTCCCTTACGACTCCGACGAGGGCCGCCACGTCGCCGCCGCGATTACGGCGTTGATGACCGGCCGCGCCTACCGCCAGTCGGCGTTGATCGCCGCCGAGGCGACCGGGCCCTACGACGAGTACGAGAAGAACCGCGAGGCCCACAACGGCGTCATGCGGATGCACCGCGACGCCGCCTACGACGTTCCCACCGTAGGGATCAAGGGCGAGCTGCTGGAGGCGGCGCAGGGGGCCTGGGACGAGGCGGTCGAGCTGGGCGAGGAGCACGGCTACCGCAACGCGCAGGCGACGGTGCTGGCGCCGACCGGGACGATCAGCTTCCTGATGGACTGCGACACGACCGGGATCGAGCCCGACTTCTCGCTGGTCAAGTTCAAGGAGCTGGTCGGCGGCGGGCAGATGACGATCGTCAACAAATCGGTGCCGCTGGCGCTGCGCACGCTCGGCTACGCCGAGCCGCAGGTCGAGCAGATCGACGCCTACATCGCCGAGCAGAGCACGATCGTCGGCGCGCCGGGCCTGAAGGACGAGCACCTGCCGGTCTTCGACGTCGCGGTCGGCGAGCGGGCCATCTCGCACACCGGCCACATCGACATGATGGCGGCGACCCAGCCCTTCATCTCGGGCGCGATCTCGAAGACGGTCAACCTGCCGCAGAGCGCGACGGTCGAGGACATCGCCGACGCCTACACGCGCGGCTGGAAGGGCGGCCTCAAGGCCCTCGCCATCTACCGCGACGGCTCGAAGACGGCGCAGGCGCTGCGCACCGACGCCCAGGACGAGAAGGAGGCCGAGGCGGCGCTCGTCGCGGCGCCGCCGGAGCGCAAGCGGATGCCGCGCGAGCGCGAGTCGATCACCCACAAGTTCTGGATCGCCGGCCACGAGGGCTACATCACCGCCGGCAAGTACGAGGACGGCTCGGTCGGCGAGATCTTCCTCACCGACATCGGCAAGGAGGGCTCGACGATGCGGGGGCTGCTGAACGCCTTCGCGACGGCGATCTCGATCGGGCTCCAGTACGGCGTCCCGCTCGAGGTCTTCGTGCGCAAGTTCAGCTACATGCGCTTCGAGCCGGAGGGGATGACGCAGAACCCGGAGATCCCCTTCGCCAAATCGATGCCGGACTACATCATGCGCTGGCTGGCGAGCCGCTTCGTCGAGGACACCGAGACGCTGGAGGACCTCGGCATCCTCACCGACGAGGTGCGGGCCAAGCGCGACGCCGAGACGAGCCAGCTCGGGCTCGGAATCGCCACCGGCGACACCGCCGGCCCGGCCAACGGCGGAGCCAAGCCCGGTAACGGGAACGGCGGCAACGGCGCCGAGAAGAAGGCGCCGGGCAAGGGCGTGCCGGCGGCAGAGGCGATGACCGAAACCCCGCCGGTGGTCCCGGCCAAGATGTCCGGCCTGGAGCTCGGCCCGGCCTGCGAGCAGTGCGGCGGCATGATGCAGCGAACGGGATCCTGCTACACGTGCAGCAGCTGCGGCAATAACACCGGCTGCGGCTGATCTGAGGGCGCCTAGCTATAGCTTGCCGCGGGCGGCCTTTGAGGGGTCGAAGGGGTCGCAGTGCGCTCGCTTGGGCGTCGGCGCCAGGCACGTCCCGATCCATCAGTCGGCCTCCGCGGGTCGTCCTCCATGAGGTATACCCCTAGGGGGTATGTATAGTCCTATCCCATGGATGCCGCCACTCACACCCACGATCATCACCCTCACCACCACGAGATGCCGACCGAGGGAGCGGCCCTTACCGCTGTCGCGATCAGCGCCACCCTGCACTGCCTGACCGGCTGCGCGATCGGCGAGGTGACGGGAGTGGCGCTCGGCACCGCGCTCGGCTTCTCGGACGCCGCCACGATCGCCCTCGCGATCGCCCTCGCCTTTCTCTTCGGCTACGCCCTCACCAGCCTGCCGCTGCTCCGAGCCGGGCTGGCGCTCTCGGCGGTGGTCCCGATCGCCCTCGCCTCCGACACGCTCAGCATCGCGACGATGGAGATCGTCGACAACGCGATCATCGTCGCCATCCCCGGCGCGATGGACGCCGGTCTCGACTCGCTCCTCTTCTGGGGCAGCCTCGCCTTCGCCCTGGTCGTCGCCGGCGCCGTCGCGATGCCGGTCAACCGCTGGCTGATCGCCCGCGGCAAGGGACACGTCGCGGTCCATGAAACGGGCATCCACGGCGGGCCGCCGATCCCCCTCGTGGCGGCGGTCACCGCCGTCGCCGCTGTCTTCGGCGTCGCCGTCCTTCTCGCGGAGGTACTCTCCTGATGGGCTGTGGCGGCTTTCCGCTGATATTCATCGGTAACTCGCCACAGGGGGAAACTCGATGAGCGACGCGATCGAGACCCGTGGCTATACCGAGAACAAGCACGCCGTGCTCAAGCGCCTGCGCCGGATCGAGGGGCAGGTGCGGGGAGTCGAGCGGATGGTCGAGGAGGACCGCTACTGCATCGACGTCGTCACCCAGGTCACCGCGATCCAGGCCGCGCTCGACAAGGTGGCGCTGGAGCTGCTCGGCGACCACGCCTCCCACTGCGTGGTCGGCGCAGCCGAAGCCGATCAGCCGGCGCGGACCGAGGAGCTGATGGGCGCCGTCAAGCGCCTGCTGCGGCACGGCTGACGGCCGGCGCATATCTGCGTCCTCGGTCGCTCGCGTGCAGAGCACGCCACGCTCCCTGCGTCCTTGATCTGCTTGGCCGCAGGCCTACTCGTATTGCAATGCCTGCAGGACGTCCAGCCGCGACGCTCGCCGGGCCGGGGCGATCGCCGCGATCACGCCAGCGAGAGCCGCAAAGACGAGCAGCAAGACCAGGATCCCGACCGGGTACGAGAGAGCGAAGCCTTCGTCCTCGAGCGGCTGCGCGATCAGCGCCGCGAAGATCACGCCGATCACCATCCCCAGCAGGGCGCCGATCAGCGCCGTGATCACCGCCTCGTAGCGGATCATCGTCCGCACCTGGCGCCGCGACATGCCGATCGCCCGCAGCATCCCCAGCTCGCGGGTGCGCTCGTGGATCGAGAGGGCCAGCGTGTTGGCGATGCCGAACAGGGAGACGATCACCGCCAGCGCCAGCAGGGCGTAGATCAGGCCGAGCAGCTGGTTGATCTGTTCTTCCTGGTTTTCCTTCAGTTCCTGCTGGTTGCGAACCTCGATCACCGGGAAG
Organism: uncultured Solirubrobacterales bacterium; assembly: GCA_963703235.1. Lineage (GTDB taxonomy): Bacteria > Actinomycetota > Thermoleophilia > Solirubrobacterales > 70-9 > VRUE01. The sequence continues at coordinate 1,848,120 of OY969802.1, forward strand.
TCGCGGTCCATCGCCTCGATCAGCCCCGCCTGGACCCTGGCTGCGCTGGCGCCGGGAGCGAGCTTGACGAAGTCGAGCACGTCGTCGCGCTGGTCGAAGGCGGTCGCCATCAGCCGCTGGGTGACGATCGCGCCGCCGAACAGTTCGGCCTTGTCTTCGTACTCGCCGACGACCCGCAGGCGGGGTTTGGCGCCGATCTGGGTCAGGAAACCGACCTCGTCGCCGAGCTCGAGGTCGTTGTCGGAGGCGAGGGACTTGTCGACGATCGCCTCGCGCTCGCCGAGCGTGCGCAGCGTCTCCGGCCCACCCTCGGTCCAGTCGACGTCGATCACCGCGCCGGCGTCCCGATCGAGCGCCGAGACGCGCTCGTTGCCGCCTCCGTCGAGCAGCTTCGCCTGGGTGGCGCGCATCGTCGAGACCAGCTCGACGCCGGGCACCTGGCGGGCGACGCTGGCGGCGCGGGGAGAGATCGGCGAGAAGCCGTCGGTGTTCTGCAGCACCAGCTCGCCCTGGAAGCTCTCGTCGACCGCGGTCGCGATCGAGCTTTTGATGCCGGCGGCGAAGACGGTGACGAAGGCGACGACGGCGAGCCCGATCATCAGCGCCGCCGCCGTGACCGCGGTGCGGGCCGGGTTGCGCTGGGTGTTCTCGCGAGCGAGGCGGCCGGTGAGGCGGCGCAGCAGCTCCAGTGGCCTGCCCGCAAACGAGGCGAGCGGCCGCACCAGGCGGGGGCTGAAGAGGGAGACGCCGAGCAGGACCGCGACCGCGCCAGCGCCAAGCAGTTGGGCGCCGGTGCCGCCGCTGGCGCCGCCGAAGAGACCGACCAGGACCATCGCCAGGCCGACGACCCCAAGCAGGACCGCGAGCCCCGCGTAGACGAGCCCGCGTCGGCGGCTGCGCGGCAGCTCCAACGCCTGCAGGGCGGCGATCGGGGGCACCCGCGTCGCCCGCAGCGCCGGCACCAGCGAGGAGACGAGGGTGACGACGATCCCGATCGCCAGCGAGGCGACGATGGTGCGGTCCTTGGTGACCAGCGCCGTGGTCGGCAGGTCGATCCCGATCGCGACGAAGAGCGCGTTGAGGCCGGTGGCGGTCGCGTAGCCGCCGGCGAGGCCGAGCAGCGCCCCCAGCAGGCCGATCGCCAGCGCCTCGACCACGACCGAGGTGAGGATCTGGCCGCGGGCGGCGCCCAGCGTCCGCAGCATCCCGAACTCGGTGATCCGCTGGGCGACGGTGATCGAGAAGGTGTTGAAGATCAGGAAGGCGCCGACGAAGAGGGCGACGAAGGCGAAGACGAGGAGGGCGATGCGGAGGAAACCGAGGTCGCTGCGGATCTGGTCGGAGTTGCGTTCGGAGTTCTCCTTCGCCGTCTCGACCAGGACCGAGGGGGGCGCGATCTCCTGGACCCGCCGCTTCAGCGTCGCTTCGGAGACGCCGTCGGTGGCGGCGATCAGGATCTGGTCGAATTCGCCGCGCTTGTCGGTGATCCGCTGCGCCTCGGGCAGGATCAGGCCGGCGATGCTGGCGCCGCCCCAGGACGCGTCGCCGAGCTTGGTCAGCCCGACGACGCGGTAGGCCCTGACCCGTTCGACCGAGGCCAGCTTGAGCGTGTCGCCGAGCTCGATCCCGTCCTCTGCGGCGGCGCCGTCGTCGAGGGTGACCTCGGTGGCGTCGCGCGGCGGCCGGCCCTCGACGTAGGTCTGCGTTTCGAGCGCCTCGGGCAGGATCGAGGTGATGAACTTGGGCGCGAACTGGGAGCCGATCTGCTCGTTCTCGGCGTCGAAGAAGGCGCCGGTCGTGAAAATCTGCCCCGACGCCACGCGGACGCCCTCCACCCGCCTCACCTGCGGCAGCAGCGCGGCCTCGAAGCTCGGCACCTCGCCGGTTTCCTGCCGCACCTCGTCTCTGGCGGTGATGACGACGTCGGTCTTCGCCAGCGAGTCTTCGAAGATTTCGTCGAAGGCGGCGAAGGTGGTGTCGGTGAGGATGTAGGTGCCGGCGACGAAGGCGACGCCGATCACCACGGCCAGCGCCGTCATCAGGGCACGGACCTTGCGGGCCCAGAGGCTCTTGACGGCTAAGCCGCGCACCTGCGAGGCCTAGTCGATCTGCTTCATCAGCTCGATCACGTCGCCGGTCGAGCCGGGAGCGGCGTCGTGGACGATGGCGCCGTCGCTGAGGGTGATCAGCCGGTCGGCGTGGGCGGCGGCGGCCGGATCGTGGGTGACCATGATCACCGTCTGGCCGAACTGGTCGACCGCCTGCCGCAGCAGCGCCAGCACGTCGGCGCTGGCCTTCGAGTCGAGGTTGCCGGTCGGCTCGTCGGCGAAGACGACAGCCGGCTTGGAGACCAGGGCCCGGGCGACCGCGACCCGCTGCTGCTGTCCGCCCGAAAGCTCCGAGGGCCGGTGGGTGCGGCGGTCGCCAAGCCCGACGGTGTCGATCAGCTGCTCGAGCCACTGGCGGTCGGGCTTGCGACCGGCGATCGAGAGCGGCAACACCAGGTTCTCCTCGGCGGTGAGGACCGGCAGCAGGTTGAAGAACTGGAAGACAAAGCCAAGCTTGTCGCGGCGCAGCTTGGTCAGCTCGCCGTCGTCGAGGTGGGTGATGTCGCGCCCGTCAAGGACGACGGTGCCCGCGGTCGGCCGGTCGAGCCCGGCGAGGATGTGCATCAGGGTCGACTTGCCGGAGCCGGACGGTCCCATGATCGCGGTGAAGCGGCCGCGCTCGAAGCCGGTGCTGATGTCGACCAGGGCATCGACCGCGGCGGCGCCCTCGCCGAAGCGGCGCGAGACGCCGTCGGCTTCGACCACCTGACCGTTGAGCTGGCTCACGTCCGGCACCGTATCGAGCCGTGCGGTTGGGCCGATCCGGGTGGGAGTTTCACTTAACTTTTCCCGAAGACAGGTTGTGGCTGTCCGCGAGCCTCGCTGCGGAAAAAGTACAAGACGTTCCACCCCCACCCGGATCGGCCCAATAGCCTGGCGCGGATGACGCTGGCGGACGAATTCGATGGGCTGCTGATCGACCTCGACGGGGTCGTCTGGGTCGGGCGGGAGCCGGTGCCCGGGGCGGCCGAAGCGCTGCGGGAGCTGAGGGACCGTGGCAAGGGGTTGGTCTTCGTCACCAACAACCCGGGCAAGCCGGCCGCCGCCTACGCCGAGCGGCTGCGGGAGGCGGGCGTCGAGGTCGGGGCCGAGCACGTCGTCACGGCCGGCGAAGCGACCGCCCGCCTGGCGGCGGAGAGGATCGGCGCGGGCGGCCGCGCCTTCGTGATCGGGGCGCCGGCCTTCCGCGAGGCGGTGGCTACCGCCGGATTCGAGCTATTCGAGAAAGCAGCTCCCAGCGGCGATGGCGGCCCCGAAATCGCCGCTGTGGACGCCGTCATCGTCTCGGGTCATCGCGAGTTCGACTACGCCGAGCTGTTCACCGCGACGCGGGCGCTGCAGGGGGGCGCTGCCTTCTTCGCGACCAGCCGCGACCCGACGATGCCGATGCCGGGCGGCGCCTGGCCCGGCACCGGCGCCGTCCTGGCCGCGGTGGAGACGGCGAGCGGCGCCACGGCGGAGATCGGCGGCAAGCCCGAGCGCCACCTGTTCGACACCGCCCGCGAGCGGATCGGGGGAGCCGAACGGGTGGCGATGATCGGCGACCGGGTGTCCTCCGACATCGAGGGCGGCCGGCGCGCGGGGCTGGCGACGATCCTGGCCCTGAGCGGAGCGACGTCGCCCGAGGAGGCCGAGGCCGCCTCGCCCAAGCCCGACCATGTCATCGAGAACCTCGCCGACCTGCTGCGATGAGCGCCGCGCCAGCGAGCGAGCACCGCCCCGGCGTCGCCTTCGCCGGCGTCTTCGCGGTCACCTTCTGCGGCCTGGTCGCGGTCGGCGCCGTGCTGCCGGTGCTGCCGCGCTTCGTGCACGGCCCGCTCGACGCCGGCAACGTCGCGGTCGGCGTGGTAATCGGCTCCTACGCGATCACCGGGCTCCTCCTTCGCCCCTTCGCCGGCCGCCTCGCCGACCGCCGCGGGCGCAGGACGACCGTGCTGCTGGGATTCGCCGTCGTCGCCGTCGCCGGCTTCCTCTACCTGCTCCCATTCGGCGTCCCGGGCCTGATCGCCGCCCGACTGCTGCTGGGGGCCGGCGAGGGGGCCGTCTTCACGGCGGGTTCGGCCTGGATCGTCGACATCGCCCCGCCCGAGCGGCGCGGGCGGGTGATCGGGCTCTACGGGCTCGCCGTCTGGGCCGGGCTCAGCGTCGGGCCGCTGCTCGGCGAGCTGCTTCTCAGCGCCTCTGGCTACACCGCGGTCTGGCTCTTCGCCGGCGCGGCACCGCTCCTCGGAGCGTTGATCGCGCTGCGCCTGCCCGACCCTTTCCAACCAGTAGGCCACGCCGAGCAGCACCCCCTGATCGCCCGCGAGGCGCTCCGCCCCGGGATCGCGCTGGCACTGGCCTCGCTCGGTTACGCCACCGTCGCCTCCTTTGTCGTCCTCCACCTCGACGCGCGCGGCATCGGCCACGGGGCGACGGTCTTCGGCGCCTTCGCGACGATGGTGGTGCTGACGCGGCTGATCGGGGGCGACCTGCCGGACCGCGTCGGCCCGGCGCGGGTCGCGACCGCGGCGGCCGCGGTCGAGGCCGTCGGCCTGACGACGATGGGGCTTGCGCAGACCTTCACCGTTGCGATCGCCGGCGCGCTGGCGATGGGCGCGGCCTTCTCCCTGCTCTACCCCTCGCTCTCGCTGATCGTCGTCGGCCGCGTCCCGGAGACGCGCCGCGGGGCCGCGCTGGGCACCTTCACCGCCTTCTTCGACGCCGGCATCGGCTTCGGCGCGCCGCTGGCCGGGCTGATGGCGGCGCTCGTCAGCTACGAGGGGGCCTTCCTCTTCTCAGCCGCGATCGCCCTCGTCTCGATGGCGACCATCGCCTTCACGATCTCCAGCCGCGGCCGCGAGCTTCTGACCCGCCCGGGGGGACGAGCCGTGAGTTGAGCACCCATAGGGTGTCTAACTCACGGCTCGTCTCTCAGATTGCGCAGCGATCAGTCGCGATCGGCGATTAGCAGGGTCTGGGCGGCGCGGCCGATGCGGCCCTGCTCGTCGGAGAGGACGGACTCGGCGGTGCCGATCCCGCTGTGCTGCGGCAGGGTGACCGCGTCGACGCACACCCACTCGCCCTCAGGCATCCGCTCCAGGTGAACGCTGAGGTCGACGTTGATGAAGACGTAACGGCTCCAGTCGAGAACCGCGCTGATCCCATTGCCGACGTCGGCGGCGACCAGCGTGCGCTGCAGAGGCGTCGGCTCCTCGCCGGCGACCAGATCGCAGCCCATCCGCATCCAGACCGTCGCCGGGCCGGGCTCGAGGAAGCCGCCGCCCACCGAGCGCCATTCCATCGCCGTGTGGTAGCCGACGTCCTGGCCGGTGGCGAAGAACTCGGGCCACGAGCCCTGCTCGGGGCCGGGTGGTGGATCGGGCGTGGAGAGGACGTCGGTGGGGATCTCGATCAGCCTGGTGCGCAGGCGCCAGGCACGCGCCCGCATCAGCTCGCCGTCGTCGCCGGAGAGCGTCGCCTCAACCATCTGCACGCTGCGGCCCGGCCGCACCACCTCCGCCTCGACCCGAACCGGTCCGATCGGTACCGGCTTGAGGATCTCGAAGGTGACCCGCCCGACTTGGAAGCCCTCGGCCCCATCCACCCGCTCGATCTCTCTTCCAAGCAAAGCTGACGGGGGACCGGCATGCTGCGCACCGGGGTCCCACGGCCCGCGCGTCAGCTCGGTAGCTATATAGCCATCGCCGTCGGTCTCATAGAACGCTTCTGGCACGGCGCGGATCGTAAGGGCGTCGGGAGTCGTCTCGACAGTGCGTCGCGAAGCGGGCACCGCAGAGAGGTTCCCGCCGCGAAGCGGCAGCAGATTCGTCGCCGAAGGCGACATCGGCACTGTCGAGACGACTCCCGACGCCCTCTACCCTTCGTACATGCCGAAAGTCAAGAAGACCGACGCCGAGTGGCGCCAGCAGCTGACGCCCGAGCAGTACGAGATCACGCGGCAGGCCGGCACCGAGCGCGCCTTCGCCGGCCCCTACGTCGACGAGAAGGGCAAGGGGATGTACCGCTGCGTCGGCTGCGGCACGGAGCTGTTCTCCTCGGACACGAAGTTCGACTCGGGGACGGGCTGGCCCAGCTTCACCGAGCCGGTCAACCTCGAGCACGTCGAGCTGCGGCCCGACAACAGCCTCTTCATGCGCCGCACCGAGGTCGTCTGCAAGCACTGCGACGCCCACCTCGGCCACGTCTTCGAGGACGGCCCCCCGGAGCACGGCGGCCAGCGCTACTGCATCAACGGCTGCGCCCTTAGGTTCGACAGCGAGTAGGGCGCCGGGGGCCCTATTTAATGCCTCCGCCTGCCCCCAGGTAGCTGAAGCGAACCGCGAGCGCGACCGCCTCGGTCCGCGTGTCTACCTCGAGCTTGGCGATCGCGTTGCGGACGTGGGTGTGGACGGTCGCCGGGCTCAGCTCGAGCCTGGTGCCGATGTCTTTCACCCGCAGGCCCTCCGCCAGGAGGTCGAGGATCTGCCGCTCGCGCGGTGAGAGGTCGAGCAGCTTCTCGACCTCCGAGGGCTTGCCGCCGGCGAAGTCGCCGCCGAGGAAGGTGCCGCCTTCGGTCACCGCTTTGACGGCGCGGGCGATGTCCTCGGCCGGAGCCGACTTGAGCACGTAGCCGGAGGCGCCGGCCCGCAGCGCCAACGCCAGCAGGTCGGGCTGGGCGTGGGCGGTGAAGATGATGATCTTCGTTTTCGGCCGCGCCTTGAGGACCTCCTTGGTGGCCTCGATGCCGTCGCGTTTGGGCAGCTCGACGTCGATGATGAGGACGTCGGGCTCCAGTTCCTTGACGACCTCGACCACGTCGCGGCCGTTCGCGGCCTCGCCGACGATCTGCAGCGCGTTCGAGTTGGCCATCCGCGACTTGATCGCCTCGCGGACGATCTCGTGGTCGTCGCAGAGAACCACCCGCCTGGGATCCCGCACGCTCGCGCTCATGCTGGGCCGATCTTCTCAGGGGCACCGTAGGGATGCAAAGTATTAGGTAGCGTGAAACTCCCGTCGCGTTCCTGGCGGTTCTCGATCAGCGCGATCATCGTTCTCCCCACGGCCACTGCCGTGCCATTGAGCGTGTGCACCATCTGCGGTGCTTCGTTATCGGCAGCCCGATACCTACAACTGAGGCGGCGCGCCTGGTAGTCGGTCGTGTTGGAGCAGGAGGTCAGCTCGCGGTAGCGCTCCTGGCTCGGGATCCAGGCCTCGCAGTCGTACTTCTTCGCCGCCGGGGCGCCGAGATCGCCGGCGGCGACGTTGACGACCCGGTAGGGAATCTCCAGCTCGGCGAGGATGCGCTCCTCGATCGCCAGCAGGCGCTCGTGCTCCGCCGCCGACTCGGTGGGCTCGACGAACGAGAACATCTCCACCTTGTCGAACTGGTGGACGCGGAAGATGCCGCGGGTGTCGCGGCCGGCGGCGCCGGCCTCGCGGCGGAAGCAGGTGGAGAAGCCGGCGTAGCGCAGCGGCAGCTGCTCGGCCGCGAGGATCTGGTCGGCGTGCAGGGCCGCCAGCGAGACCTCGGAGGTGCCGACGAGGAACAGCTCGTCCTTGGGGATCTCGTAGATCTGGTCGCGGTCGCCGGGCAGGAAGCCGGTGCCGTAGAGCGCCTCCTCGCGGACGAGGACGGGCGGGACCACCGGCTCGTGGCCCTCGCCGCGGACGAGGTCGATCGCGAAGCGGACCAGGGCCAACTCGAGCAGCACCAGATCGCCCTTCAGGTAGGCGAAGCGCGAGCCGGAGAGCCGCGCCGCTGCCTCGATCTCGATCAGGCCCAGCTCGGTGCCGATCTCGAGGTGGTCGCGGGGCTCGAAGTCGAAGCTGGGCCGCTCCCCGACCTCGCGCAGGACGACCGCGTCCTCCTCCGTCATCCCCTCCGGCGCGCCGGGGTCGGGCAGATTGGGCAGGGTCGCCGCGACCCGCTCGAGATCGGCCTCGACGCAGTCCAGCTCCGCTTTGCCGACCTCGATCTTCTCCTTCAGGGCCTGCACCTGGGCCATCTCCTCGGCCGCCTCGCCGCCCTGCTGCTTGGCTTCGCCGATCTTCTTAGAGAGCGCCTTGCGCTCGGCCTGGGCGCCCTCGATCTCGGGCAGCAGCTGGCGGCGGCGGGCGTCGAGGTCGAGCAGCTCGTCGACCTGCTCGGCGGCGCCGCGACGGGCGAGCGCCGCCTTGACCCGCTCGGGGTCGGAGCGGATCAGCTTCAGGTCGAGCATCGGCAGCAGAGGTTAGGGCCCAGGCTGGCCGGGACGCGGCGATTCTTCGGCGTCCTTGCCGGAGTACTCGGCGACGAAGCGGGCCAGCGCTTCGGCCTCCTCGCCGACGACGATGTTCTGGGGCATGATCGCGCCGGAGAAGCCGCCGTTCTGGATCGCGAAGAGAGCGTCTTCATAGGTCTCGGTTCGCTGGTCGAGGTTCGGCCCCTGCGTACGGGTGCTGCGGTTGCCGGTTCCCTGCGTGCCGGCGGCGCTCAGCGTGTGGCAGCCGGAGCAGTGGGTGGCGAAGATCACCGCCCCGTTGTAGTCGGGATCGTCCTCGGAGAGAGAGATCCCTTCCTCGCCGAAGCCGCAGGCGGCCAGGGCGAGGGCGGCCGCGATGGCCAGCGCTATGGCTAGAGCAGGTCGCACGCGGCGAGGATCATATTGTCTGGCCTCGATGACCGAATCCCGAGCCCCGCGCGTCGAGCGGGCGCCGTGAGCACCCCGGACCCAGCCAGCTTCCGCAGCGCGATGGCGGCGCTGCCGACCGGGGTCACGGTGGTCAGCGCCACCGGTCCGGACGGGCCGGCCGGGGCGACGACGAACGCTGTCTCCTCGCTCTCGATCGAGCCGATGCTGATGCTCGCCTGTCTCGACCGCGGCTCCCGCACCCTGCTCGCGGTGCAGGCGGCCAATCGCTTCGGGGTCAGCGTCCTGCACGCCGGCCAGGAGGAGATCGCCCGCGCCTTCGCGACCAAGGCGCCGGTGGCGGACAAGTGGGAGGGCATCGGCTGGAGCGAGCGCGACGGCATCCCGGCGATCGACGGCGCCCTCGCCTGGGTCGCCTGCGACCTGCGCGACGTGATCGCCGGCGGCGACCACGTGATCGTCACCGGCGAGGTCCGCGACCTGGCGAGCGCCGAGGGCGACCCGCTCGTCTTCCACCGCGGCGAGTACCGGCCGCTGGGCTGAGGCGGGCGACCCGGGCGACCCCTGCCGCTAGTCCTGGCCGGCGCGGTGACAGACGGCCTCGATGTTGTTGCCGTCGGGATCGAGGACGAAGGCGCCGTAGTAACCGGGGTGGTAGATCGGGCGACGGCCGGGAGGCCCGTTGTCGGTGCCGCCAGCCGCCACGGCGGCGGCGTGGAAGGCGTCGACCTGCTCCGTCGTGCGAACGCCGAAGGCGACGTGCGTGCCGTGGACCGGCGGGCGGCCGCGGGAGCCGATCCAAAAGAACGGCTTCGGCCCCTGCTCGGTCTCCTTGCCGAAGCCGGCGGCGGTCCCCTCGACCGGTTCCATCAGCAGGCCGATCCCGAGCGGCTCCAGCGCTCGCTCGTAGAACGCCCTGCTGCGCTCGAAGTCGCTGACCTCGATGCCCATGTGGTCGATCACGGGTGCCACCCTACTGCCCCAAAACCGATGCCGGCGACCCATGCAAGGCGCAGCGAAAGTACGCTTTGCGGCGATGGAGGCGGCGGCGACGACGCGGGAGCCATGGACCTTCGCCCAGAAGGCGGTCGTCGTGCTGGCGGCGCTGCAGCTGCTCTGGGCGACGGCGGGGCTGATCGCCGAGCCGAGCATCGACTTCGGCGAGGACGCGGTCACCGAGCGGGTGCTCGGGGTCGACTTCAACGGCGTCCACGCGCTCTCCGGCTTCCTCCTCTTCCTGCCCGCCTTCTACTTCGCCCTGCGACCTAAGTGGGCGCTCTACTACGCGATCTACGTCGCCGCCGCCCTGATCTCGACCGGGATCTGGGCGCTCTTCTCCACCCAGCCGGCCTGGGTCTTCACCTTCCCCAACAACTCGGCGGACGGCGTCTTCCACATCGTCACCGGCGTCGCCTTCGCCATCATCGCCGCGATCCAGCTCGGCCTGGACCGGCAACCCGATCGCTGAGTTCGCCTTTAGCCGCGCTATCCGCGGGAAAACGCAAACTCAGCGGGGGGCTGCGCCCAAGCCCGCCTAAAAGGCGGTGCTGGTGCCGGCGGCGCGGAGGCCGAGGAAGAGGATCACGCCGCAGCTGACGGCCATGATCCCCATCTCGCGGCGGACGATGGCGAGGGCGAGGGATTGCTGACGTTCCGCGGGGAGGGATTCGAAGTCGAGGTCGCCCAGCTCGCGCTCGGCGGCGCCGGCGCGGGCGCCCTCGGCGAGGAAGGAGACGAGCAGGGGGAGGATGCCGTAGAGGTAGTGGATGTCGCTGCTGGCTTCGCGACCGCTGAAGACGAGCAGGCCGCCGAGCAGGGCCTGCAGGAAGACGGCGACCTGGGCCGCGCGAAGCAGATACCAGAAGGGAACGGAAGGGCGATCGCGGAGCCAGGCGATGCCGCCGAAGGCGAAGGCGAGCAGGTTGAGGACGATCAGTCCGACGCCGACTACGAGGTGCACCTCCGGCATCGCCCTATTTCCTCCCGAAAGGGTCGGGATTCCGCTTGCTGATGCGGAAAATCACTATGTAGCAAGTTGTCACAAGGTGGGTGTATAACAGCGGTTACACGCGGATCGCGCGGGTGCTGGTGCCCGCGTGCTGCCACCGCGCGTGAGACCTCCGAATGCTGAAGAGCTACCTGCCGATACTCGTCTTTGCCTTCTTGGGCCTGACCGTGGGCACCGCCTTCGTGCTGCTCAACCACGTGATCGGGCCGAAGCGGTCGCGGCGGCCGACCGCGGCGAGCCGGCGCCAGGGCGAGCCGTACGAGTCCGGCATCCCGGTCAGCCCCTCGCACGGACTGCGCTTCGGCGTCAGCTTCTACCTGATCGCGATGCTCTTCATCCTCTTCGACATCGAGGTGGTGTTCCTCTTCCCGATCGGGGTGATCCTGAAGGACGCCGACAGCCTCTTCGTGCTCGGCGAGCTGGTCGTCTTCGTCGTCCTGCTGCTGGTCGCCTTCGTCTACGTCTGGCGGAAGGGAGCGCTGGATTGGAGGTAGAGCGACAGACGATGCGCGAGCGCCAGCTGCGCGCCCGCGACATGCTGCGCGGCGACCTCGAGGGCGAGGAGCTGGAGCGCTATGTCGAGGAGCGGGTGGTGATGACCAACTTCGAGAAAATGCTCGGCTGGGCGCGGGCCAACTCCTGCTTCCCGCTCACCTTCGGGCTCGCCTGCTGCGCGATCGAGGCCCCGATCTCGCTGGTCACCGCGCGCTATGACCTGGCCCGCTTCGGGGCGGAGGCGCTGCGGGCCTCGCCGCGGCAGGCCGACATGATCATCCTCTCGGGCCGGGTCTCGATCAAGATGGCGCCAGTCGTCCGCCGCCTCTACGACCAGATGCTGGAGCCGAAGTGGGCGATCTCGATGGGTGCCTGCTCCTCCAGCGGCGGCATGTTCTCCAACTACGCGGTGGTGCAGGGCGCCGACAAGTTCATGCCGATCGACCTCCACATCCCCGGCTGCCCGCCGCGGCCGGAGGCGGTCCTCTACGGCTTCACCAAGCTGCAGCGCAAGATCATGGGCAGCCCCGACCAGGGCTGGCGCCAGCGCTACGACGCCGCCGGCACCGAGGAGTGGGCCCGCAGCGGGCCGCGCAGCGGGCCGAGCGCAGCGGAGGCGGATGCGTACGAGCGCACCAGGGAGCTGATCCGTGCCTGACGCCCCTGGACTGGAGCTGATCCGGGGTGAGATCGAGCTGGACCACCCCGGCGCCGTGCTCGACACGAGCTTCGACCGCGGCCAACCGTCGCTGGTGGTCGACCCAAAGCAGGCGATCGCCGTCCTCACCTGGCTGCGCGAGGCTCCGGGCCACGAATACCGCTTTCTCTCAAGCCTCCACGCCGCGGACTACCTTCCGGCTACTCCACGCTTCGGAGTGCACTACGAGCTCCTGAACCGCGACCGAGTGGAGCGACTCAGGGTGAAGGCGATGCTGGAAGACCCGGGCGAGGACGCGCTGCCCGAGATCGACTCCTGCGTAGAGCTGTTCCCGACGGCCGAGTTCCAAGAGAGGGAAGTCTTCGACTTCTTCGGGATCGTCTTCCGCGGCCACCCGAACCTGACCCGGATCCTGATGCCCGAGGACTACGTCGGCTGGCCGCAGCGGCGCGACTTCCCGGTCGGCGGCGAGCCGGTCACCTTCACCTACAACGAGCGCAACTATGGCTGAGGCGCAGCTCGACACCGAGGTGATGACGATCAACATCGGGCCGCACCACCCGGCCACGCACGGGGTGCTGCGCCTGGTCGTCGATCTCGAAGGCGAGGTCGTGCGCGAGCTGAAGCCGGTGATCGGCTACGTCCACACCGGGATCGAAAAGTCCTGCGAGGACAAGAGCTACTGGAAGGTCATCCCCTTCGTCGAGCGGATGGATTACGTCTCCTACTTCTTCCAGATGGAGGCCTTCTGCGGCGCGGTCGAGCGGCTGGTCGACCTGGAGATCCCGCCACGGGCCAGGTACCTGCGGACGATCTTCCTCGAGCTGAACCGGATCCACTCGCACCTGGTCTGGCTGGGTACGACGGCGCTCGATCTGGGTGCGATCTCGATGCTCTGGTACTGCTTCCGCGAGCGCGACAAGATCCTCGACCTGTTCGAGATGGCGACCGGACAGCGGATGCACACCCGCTACTTCCAGGTCGGCGGCGTGATCGAGGACATCCCGCTCGGCTTCGAGGCGAAGCTGCGCCAGTTCATCGCCGAGATGCCGGTCCGGGTCGGCCAGTACCAGGACCTGCTGGACCGCAACGAGGTCTTCCTCTCGCGGACCAAGAACGTGGGGATCGTGCCGCGGAAGCGGCTGCTGGAGCTGGGCGTGACCGGGCCGTTGCTGCGCGCCGCCGGCGAGCCCTGGGACCTGCGCAAGGCCTTCGACTACCTCGCCTACCCGGAGATGGACTTCAAGATCCCGGTCGGGACGGTCGGCGACAACTACGACCGCTACCGGGTGCGGGTCGCCGAGATGGTGGAGTCGGTGCGGATCGTCGAGCAGGCTCTCGACGGGCTGCCCGAGGGGCCCTTCATCGCCGACGACCGCAAGTACGTGCTGCCGCCGCGCTCGGAGCTGCCGACCTCGATGGAGTCCCTGATCCACCACTTCAAGCTGGTCACCGAGGGCTACCGGGTGGCGCCGGGCGAGGTCTACTACGCGATCGAGTCGCCGCGCGGCGAGCTGGGCTGTTTCGTCCTCGCCGACGGCTCCGCGAAGCCGGCCCGGGTCCACTACCGCGATCCGTCCTTCGTCAACCTGCAGGCCTTCCGCGATATGTCCGTGGACAGCTACGTCGCCGACATGATCGCCAGCCTGGGGATGCTCGACCCCATCCTCGGCGGGGTGGACCGGTGAGCGACGGTGTGCCCAACGGCAACGGCCTGCCGGTCGACCCGGCGGTCAGCGAGGGCCGGATTCCCGACCGCTCGCCGGAGCAGGTCCCGGAGCTGCACGAGGTCGACTGCCCGCCGGAGCTGCGCGAGCGCATCGAGGAGCTGATGTCGCGCTACCCCGATCGCCACTCGGCTTCGATCCCGGCGTTGTGGGCGGTGCAGCGCCGCTACGGCTGGTGCACGCCGGAGGGGATCCGGCAGGCGGCGGCGGTGATGCGCGTTACCCCCGCCTACCTGGAGTCGGTGGCGAGCTTCTACGACCTCCTGCACACCGAGCCGGTCGGCGAGCACAAGGTCCACGTCTGCACCAACATCAGCTGCTGGATGCGGGGCGGCGACGAGCTGCTCGACGCGTTCGTGGCCGCGGCGGAGGGTGAGGACGTGTTCGTGACCGGCTTCGAGTGCCTCGGGGCCTGCGACATAGCTCCGATGGCCTCGATCGACGAGCGCTACTTCGGGCCGCTGGGGGCCGACGAAGCTGCGACCGCGATCGAGCAGCTGCTCGCCGGCGAGGACGTGCTGCCCGAGAAGGCCTTGGAGAAGCGGCCGCTGGCGGCTGACGTGGGGCGGGCGGGCGGGAACGGCGGGCGGGATGCCTGAGACGCGCGTTCTGCTCGAGCACGCCGAGGACCCGGCGCTGCGCACTCTCGCCGGCTACAAGAGCCGCGGCGGCTACGCGACCCTGGAGCGGGCCTACCGCGAGCTGGAGGCCGACGAGATCCTCAAGGAGCTCGAAGAGTCCGGGCTGCGGGGACGCGGCGGCGCCGGCTTCTCGATGGGCAAAAAGGCCTCCTTCCTGCCGCGCGGCGAGATGGCCAAGTACCTCTGCTGCAACGCCGACGAGTCCGAGCCCGGCGCCTTCAAGGACCGCGAGCTGATGCAGCGCAACCCACACCAGCTGATCGAGGGGATCGCGATCGCCGCGATCGCCGCCGACGCCGGCCACGCCTTCATCTTCATCCGCGGCGAGTACGACTTGCAGGCCGACGTCCTCGAGGCCGCCGTCGCCGAAGCCTACGAGGCGGGCTACCTGGGTCAGGACATCCTCGGCTCCCACCGCGACCTGGAGCTGGTCGTCCACCGCGGCGCCGGCGCCTACATCTGCGGCGAGGAGACGGCGCTGCTCGACGCGCTCGAGGGCAAGCGCGGCAACCCGCGCCTGAAGCCGCCCTTCCCGGCCGTGCAGGGGCTCTACGGCGGGCCGACCCTGATCAACAACGTCGAGACGCTCTCCAACGTGCCGCGGATCGTCGCCAACGGCGCCGAGTGGTTCCGCGGCTTCGGCACCGAGCAGTCGCCGGGGACCAAGGTCGTCTCGGTCTCCGGCTGCGTGCGGCGACCGGGCAACTACGAGGTCGAGCTGGGGGTGCCGACGCGGGAGTTGATCTACGACCTCGCCGGCGGTCCGCTCGAGGGCCGCGAGGTGAAGGCCTTCTATCCCGGCGGCTCCTCCTCCCCCGTTCTCACCGCCGAGGAGGGGCTCGACCTGCCCTACAGCTTCGAGGCGATGGCCGAGGCCGGCTCGATGCTCGGCTCGGGCTCGATCATCGTCGCCGACGACAGGGTCTCGATCCCGCACATGGCGCTGCGCACGGCGCGCTTCTACCACCACGAGTCCTGCGGCAAGTGCACCCCCTGCCGCGAGGGGACGAACTGGACGGTGAAGATGCTGGAACGGGTGGTGCGCGGGGAGGCGACGCCGATGGACCTCGACATCGTCGCCTCGGTGCAGGAGAACATCATCGGCCACTGCCTCTGCGTCCTCGGCGACTCGATGGCGATGCCGGTAGGGGCAATGGTGCGCAAGTTCCGCGAGGAGTTCGAGGACACGATCGCCGTCGCCTCCGACGAGAGCCGGCTCGCCGCCGTCCAAGGCGTGCCCGAGACCCTGGGGGCGGCGACGTGAGCGGCCGCGAGGTGACGCTGATTGTCGACGGCCGCGAGGTGAGCGCGACCGAGGGCGAGATGCTGCACGACGCCGCCACCCGAGGCGACGTCGAGATCCCAGTCTTCTGTTACGAGCCGAAGCTGGGCGACCCGGTCGGCGCCTGCCGCATGTGCCTGGTCGAGATCGAGGGGATCCCGAAACTGCAGACCTCCTGCTCGACGCCGGTCCGCGACGGGATGGTCGTCCACACCCGGACCGAGCAGGTGAAAGAGGCGCAGAGCGCCGTGGTCGAGTTCCTGCTCGTCAACCACCCGCTCGACTGCCCCGTCTGCGACAAAGGCGGCGAATGCCCGCTGCAGGACATCACGATGGGCTGGGGGCCGGGCAAGACGCGCTTCACCGACCCCAAGCGCCACTTCGAGAAGCCGCTGCCGCTGAGCCCGTTGGTCGCGATCGACCGCGAGCGCTGCATCCTCTGCTACCGCTGCGTCCGCTTCAGCCAGGAGGTCAGTGAGGATTCGCAGCTGCAGCTGCTGGAGCGCGGCGACCGCACCTTCGTCGGCACCTTCGACGAGCGGCCCTACGTGGCGCCCTTCCACGGCAACATCACCGACCTCTGCCCGGTCGGGGCGCTGACCAGCTACACCTACCGCTTCCGCGCCCGCCCCTGGGACATCGAGGAAGCGGGCTCGGTCTGCACGCTCTGCCCCAGCCAGTGCAACGTCAGCTTCACCGTGCGCGACGAGAAGGTGGTGCGGACGGTCGCCCGCGACAACGCGGAGGTCGACGACGGCTGGCTCTGCGACCGCGGCCGCTACGGGTTCGAGATGTTCGCCGCCGAGGAGCGGGTGCGGGCGCCGCGGCTGCGCGGCGGCGAGGAGCCGGGCTGGGAGGCGGCGATCGAGAAGGCTGCCGCGGGCCTGCGCGCCAACGCATCCGGGGTTGACCACACTGGAGGGGGGTCAATCTCCGATGCGTCGAGCGGGGTCGCCGCGATCGTCGGCGACGCCTCCAATGAGGAGGGCTACCTGGTCCAGAGAATCCTGCGCGAGGCGCTCGGCTCTCCCCACGTCGAGTCGCGCACTGCCGGCGGCCCGTCGCGGAACACCCTGCTGCACCTTTCCCAGCCGCGGCTCTCGGCCAGGATGCGCGACATCGACGACGCCGACGCGATCCTCCTCGTCGGCACCGACCCTCTGCACAGCTCGCCGATCCTCGACCTGCGGATCCGCAAGGCGATGCGACGCAACGGCGCGAAGCTGGTCCTGGCCACCGACCGCCCGACCGCGCTCGACGGTGGCGCCGAGGTGGCGGCGCGCTACGCGCCCGGTGGCGCGACAGGGTTCTTGTCCGAGCTGGCCGCTGCGCTCACCGCAGACGCGGCCGACGCCGGTATCCCCTCCTCACTCGCAACTCGTCGCAGTGACGGTGGAGGGCTGTCGCCCGAGGCTTTCGGCTCCTCCCGCGCAAAACGTTCGGAGGGGATACCGGCGTCGGCCGAGGTCGCCGAGGTGCTGGGTGGCGCCGGGCGGGTTGTGGTCGTCTGGGGGGAGCGGGTCGGGCGCGAGGGCGAGGGGGCACTGCGCGCCTTGCTCGACGTGGCACACGCGCTGGGCTTGGCTGACAAGGAGGGCGCCGGCCTGCTGGAGGTGCCCGAGCTGACCAATGCCCGCGGCCTGCGCGAGGTCGGCTGCCTCCCCGACGCCGGCCCGGGCCTTGGCGAGGCGAGGTCTACGTTGAGCCCCTCACAGGGGCCAAATGCAGACCTCACCGGCAAGTCGTCCGAGGAGATCCGCGCGGCGCTGGAGTCGGGTGAGCTGAAGTCGGTCGTGCTCTTCGGCGTCGACCCGCTGCGGGACTTCCCCGACTCCCTCGCCTGGGCCCGCGCCCTGGCAGCGGCCAAGCACGTGATCTGCTTCTCGATGTTCGAGACCCTGACCACGGCCGCCGCCGACGTCGTCTTCCCCCTCGAGACCCACGCCGAGAAAGACGGCACGGTTACCCACCCGGATGGCCGCCTCCAACGAGTCCGCCCCTCGGCCTCGCGCCCCGGCGACATCCGCCCGAACTGGGGCGTGCTGGCCGAGCTTTCACTTGCACTCGGCCACGACACTGGAGTCGTCTCCCAGCCCTCGGCCCTGGCGGCGCTTACCGAAGCTGTGCCGTTCTACGCGGGCATCGACGACGCAGCAATCGGCGGCCGCGGCATCCGCTGGCAAGACCGCGACGCCGCCAGCTCATTCCCTGCCGCTGAGCCAGCAGACACCGCCTCATCCCTCCCCACTCCCACGAACGGCCCGAAGGACGGCGACGACGCCGGTGTCCCCTCCGAACGTTTTGCGCGGGAGGAGCTGGAAGCTTCGGGCGACAGCCCTCTACCGTCACTTCGACGAGTTGCGAGTGAGGAGGGGATACCGGCGTCGTCCCTGACCCTCGGCACGTACCGCGACCTGTGGGCGGGGCCGATCACGGAGTTGAACCCCCCGCTGAAGTTCCTGCAGCCGCAGCAACGGATCGAGCTATCGCTTGCCGACGCCGAACACCTCGGCCTGAAGAACGGCGAGCAAGTCGAAGTTGCTCAGAACGGAACCACCGTGTTGGCCCGAGTCGCGATCAAGGAACGGGTTCAGGAGGGTGTCTGCTTCCTGATCGAGGGGACCGCCGAGGACAATGCCAACGGCTTGCTGAACGGCGGGCCGGTGAGCGTTGAGATCGCCAAGGTGCCAGCCGCAGCTCCGGCGACCAGCGAGGAACCAGCGTGATCCCCGTCGCCGACACCACCTTCGTCGAAGCGACCTGGATCATGGTCGTCAAGTCGCTGCTGATCTTCGGCGTGATCTTCGCGATCCTGCCGCTGATGACCGTCCTGGAGCGGAAGCTGATCGGCCGCTTCCAACACCGCTACGGGCCCAACCGGGTGGGGCCGTTCGGGATCCTGCAACCGCTTGCCGACGTCGGCAAGCTGCTCAGCAAGGAGTCCTTCCGCCCCGCCAACGCGATCCCGACCCTGTTCGTGCTGGGGCCGCTGCTGCCCGTCCTCTCCGGCGTCCTGGCGCTGGCGATCATCCCCTGGGGCGACGTCCAGGACGGCGTCGGCCTCTACGGGATCGACGTCCCGATCGGCATCCTCTACTTCTTCGCGGTCGGCTCGATCGCCTTCTACGGGGTGCTGCTGGGCGGCTGGGCCTCGGGCTCCAAATACAGCCTGCTGGGCGCGATGCGCGGCGCCGCGCAGCTGATCTCCTATGAGGTGGCGATGGGCCTGGCGCTGCTCGGCGCGATCATGATGGGCGGCTCGCTGTCGCTGGTCGACCTCGTCCACGCCCAGGGCGAGATGTGGTTCGTGGTGCCGCAGTTCGTCGGCTTCCTGATCTTCATGCTGGCCGGCTTCGCGGAGACGAACCGGACCCCGTTCGACATGCCCGAGGCCGACGCGGAACTGGTGCAGGGCTTCATGACCGAGTACGGCGGCATGCGCTTCGGCAGCTTCCTGCTGGTCGAATACATGGAGATCCTGGTCGTCGCGGGGATCGCGGCGGCGGTCTTCCTCGGCGGCTGGATGGGTCCCGGCCCGGGCTTCCTCGACCCGGTCTGGATGCTGGCCAAGATGCTCGGCCTGGTGCTGGTCTTCATCTGGGTGCGGGCGACGCTGCCGCGGCTGCGCTACGACCAGCTGATGAGCCTCGGCTGGAAGGTGCTGCTGCCGCTGGCGACCCTGAACGTGCTGGTGACCGCGGTGCTGGTGGTGGTCACCTGATGGGTGTGGCGACTTATCCGTCATATACACCGATAACTCGCCACACCGGAGGCGACCGTGGCTGAATTCCCCTATCTGAAAGACCAGGATGTGGTCGAGGTCCAGCGGGGGCCGGAGCCGGGCGGAGTCGGCGGCGCCTACCGCGCCTTCGGCGAGACGCTGCGCGGGTTGAAGACGACGATGGCGCGGCTGATCGAGGGGCCGCTGACGATTCAGTACCCGGAGGAGAAGACGCCGGTCTACCCGCGCTTCCGCGGCCGCCACAAACTCCACAAGTTCGAGGACACCGGCCTCGAGAAGTGCGTCGGCTGCTCGCTCTGCGCCGCCGCCTGCCCGGCCGACTGCATTCGCGTCGTCGCCGCCGAGAACGTGCCCGGCGAGCGGGTCTCGGCCGGCGAGCGCTATGCCGCCGTCTACGAGATCAACCTCTCGCGCTGCATCTTCTGCGGCTACTGCGAGATCGCCTGTCCCTTCGACGCGATCACGATGGGCCACGACTACGAGATGGCCGAGTACGACCGCGAGAACCTGATCTTCACCAAGGAGATGCTGCTCGCCGAGTCGATCGAGCGGACGCCGCTGCGGAGCGAGGGCGAGTAGTGGAGGAGATCCTCTTCTTCGCCGCCGCGATCGGCGCCCTCGGCGGCGCCGTCGGTGTCGTCGCCATGCGCAACCCCTTCTACAGCGTGCTGGCGCTGATCGTCCACCTCTTCTCGCTCGCGGTCCTCTTCCTCCTGCTCAGCTCGGCCTTCCTCGCCGCCGCCCAGGTCGTCGTCTACGCCGGCGCGGTGATGGTCCTCTACGTCTTCGTAGTCGCCTACGTAGGCGGCGAGCACGAGTCCGCCTGGGAGCCGATCCCCGGCCAGCAGTTCCTGGCCCCCCTCCTCGGCATCGCCCTCTTCGTAGAGCTTGCAATAGCCGTCCTAGGCTCCTCCCTCCTAGCCCTGGGCACCGAGGGACCAGAAGTGGCGCCGGGCTTTGGCGATCCGGCGGCAATTGGGACCTTGCTCCTGGAGCGCTTCCTGATCGCCTTCGAGGCCGCGTCCATTCTGCTCTTGCTCGCCGCGGTTGGGGCGGTAGTGCTAGCTGGGCGGCAGCGGTCGCCGGGTGACGCTGGCGGTGCGATCGCGCCAGCTGGCGGTCAGGCGGCGCTCGCCTCTGAGGAGGGGCCGGGTAGCCCCTCTGAACGTTTTGCGCGGGAGGAGAGCACCCCAAGCGGCGACAGCAGCAAAACTCTCAATCGACGAGTTGCGAGTGAAGAGGGGCTACCCGGCCCCTCCCCCGCAGGTGGGTCCGCGTGACGGTCGAGTGGTACATCGTCCTGTCGAGCCTTCTGTTTGCAATCGGCGCCACCGGCATCCTGATCCGCCGCAGCCCGGTAGTGATCCTCCTCTGCCTAGAGCTAATGCTGAACGCCGGCAACCTCGCCCTGATCGCCTTCAGCCGCATGGTCGGCAACCAGGAGGGCCAGGTCTTTGCCCTGATCGTGATGGTCGTCGCCGCCTGTGAGGTGGTCGTCGGGCTCGGCCTGATCGTCGCCATCTTCCGCCGCAGACTGCCACTCGACGTCGATCGGCTGAGGGAGCTGCGCGGGTGAGCGCCACCGCCTGGGCCTGGCTGGTCCTGCTCTTCCCGCTGCTCGGCTCGATCGTCATCGGGCTCGGCTTCCGGGCGCTGCCGGCGCGCGCCGCGGGCGCGATCGGCACCGCGACGATCGCGCTCTCGTTCCTCTGCGGGATAGCCGCCCTCCTCAGCCTGCTCGGCGACGAGCCGGACGCGCGCCACCACGCTTCCTCGCTCTGGGACTACGCCAGCGCGGGTGGACTCGACGTCGAGCTCGGCATCTTCGTCGACCCGCTCTCGGTCTTCATGGTCCTCGTCGTCACCGGCGTCTCCACCCTGATCCACCTCTACTCGTTCGGCTACATGGAGTCCGACGAGGGCTACCGACGCTTCTTCAGCTACCTCAACTTCTTCGTCTTCTCGATGCTGCTGCTGGTCCTCGCCGGCAACTTCGTGCTGCTGACGGTCGGCTGGGCCTTCGTCGGCTTCGCCTCCTACGCGCTGATCAGCTTCTGGTACCGGCGCACGACCGCGACCGGGGCCGGGATGAAGGCCTTCGTGATCAACGTCGTCGGCGACATCGGCCTCGTCCTCGCCGCCTTCCTGATCTTCCGCGAACTGGGGACGTTCGACTACGAGGCGGTCTTCGCCAAAGCGCCGGAGGTCTTCGCGGTCAACGAGTGGACGATCGTCGCGATCTGCCTGCTGCTCTTGGTCGGCGCCTTCGCCAAGTCGGCGCAGCTGCCGCTCCACACCTGGCTGCCCGACGCGATGGAGGGGCCGACGCCGGTCTCCGCCCTGATCCACGCGGCGACGATGGTGACCGCCGGCGTCTACCTGATCGCCCGCACCCACGTCCTCTTCGACCTCGCCCCGACCGCCGCCGACATCGCCGCCTTCACCGGCCTGGCGACGCTGCTGGTCGCCGGCACGATCGCGCTGGTGGTGACCGACCTGAAGCGGGCGATCGCCTACTCGACGATGAGCCAGATCGGCTACATGGTCGTCGGCGTCTCGATCGGCGCCTTCAGCGCCGGCATGTTCCACCTGATGACCCACGCCTTCTTCAAGGCGCTGCTGTTCATGGCGGCCGGCTCGATCATCGCCGCGATGGCGAACCGCCAGGACATCGACCGGATGAGCGGCTTCGGCAAGGCAATGCGCTTCACCTCGGCGATGCTCCTGATCGGCGGCCTGGCGCTGGCCGCCTTCCCCGGCACCTCCGGCTTCTTCTCCAAGGACGAGATCCTCGCCTACGCGGAGGCGCGCGGCAGCTTCTACGTGATCTTCACCTGGCTCGGCTACGTCGGAGCACTGCTGACCGCGATCTACACCTTCCGCCTCGTCTTCCGGATCCTGCCGGGCACGCCCTGCAAGGAGGCGCAGGAGCTGATCGACACGGGGCACGTCGCCCACGCCGAGCCGGAGAACCCGGCGACCGGTGAGGTCGAGGACACCGACGTCGGCTTCCCCGGCGCCGAGCACCACATCGCCGAGCGTTCGTGGCCAATGAAGCTGGCGATGGGCGTGCTCGGCTTCCTGGCCCTGGTCGGCGGGCTGGTCCAGATCCCCGGGGTGGACGACGTGATCGGGGCCTTCCTCGAGCCGGTCTTCGCCGACTCGCCGCTGACCGAGGTCCACCCGACGGTCGGGGCCGAGTGGGCCGGCCTCGGGATCGGCGGTGCGATCTCGATCCTCGGCATCGCCCTCGCCTACTTCCTCTACGTCGCCCAGCCGGCGACCCCGGCGTTCCTGATCCGGCGCCTGCGCCCGCTCTACACGCTGTTCGTCAACAAGTGGTACTTCGACGAGCTGATCGACCTGCTCGTCGTGCGGCCGGTGCTGGCAATCGGTCGCTTCGCGGACCGCACCTTCGAGCGACTCGTCGTCGACGGGCTGGTCAGCGGCACGGCCGAGACGGTGCGCAGTGCCGGCGGCATCGTCCGCCTCGTCCAGAGCGGCTTCGTCCGCAGCTACGCCCTGCTCCTGATCGCCGGCTTCGCCGGGCTCGGCCTCTACTTCCTCCTCGCCAGCTCATGACCAACTCGCTGCTCTGGACCCCGCTCGTCTTCGGCCTGATCGGGCTGGCGCTGCCGAAGCGGTGGGTGGGCTGGTGGGCGACGCTGGGGACGGCGGTGACGCTGGGTATCGCGATCGCCCTGCTCGCCGGCTTCGACTCCGGCGCCGCCGGGCTGCAGGACACGGTTGAGGCCGAGTGGATCCCCGGCCTCGGGGTCGAGTACAGCCTCGGCGTCGACGGGCTCAACGTCTTCCTGCTGCTGCTGACGGCGCTGCTGTGGCTGGGCGGGACCGCGTTCGCGGCCTTCCGCGAGCAGGAGCGGCCCCACCTCTTCTTCCTGATGATGCTGCTCGCCGAGACGGCGACCCTGGGCGCCTTCCTCGCTCAGGACCTGCTGCTCTTCGTCCTCTTCTTCGACCTGATGCTGGTCCCGTTCTACTTCCTCTTCGGCGCTTGGGGGACGGACCGGCCCGACGGCGTGACCGCCTCCGCAGCGACGCTGAAGATGATCGTCTACACCCTGGTCGGCTCGCTGCTGATGCTGGTTGGGGCGATCGCGACCGCGATCATCGCCGCCGACGGTGGCCAGATCAGCTTCTCGATCGCCGACCTCGCCCGGGAGCCGCTCGGCGAGGGCAGCCAGCGCTGGATCTCTGGTTCTTCGCCGCCGCCTTCCTGGTCAAGATGCCGGCCTTCCTCCTGCACGGCTGGATGCCCGACGCCTACCGCGCGGCGCCGCTGCCGGTGCTGGCGGTCTTCTCCGGGGTACTGGCCAAGGTCGGCGCCTACGGCTTCCTGCGCGTCGTGCTGCCGCTCTTCCCCGACGCAACGGTCGAGTTCCAGGAGGTGGTGCTGGCGATCGCCCTGGCCTCGATCCTCTACGGCTCGGCGATGGCCTTCACCCAGACCAACGTGCGGCTGGTCGCCGGCTACTCCTCGATCGCCCAGCTCGGCTTCATCACCGCCGGCATCTTTGCCCTGCGCGCCGACGGCGCCGACGGCGCGATCCTGCAGATGGTCAACCACGGCCTCGTGGTGGCGCCGCTGTTCATCATCGTCGCGGTGCTGGCCGAGCGCTCCGGCAGCGAGGACCTGCGCGAGATGGGCGGGATGGCGACGCGGGCACCGGTGCTGGCGGCGCTCTTCCTGATCGTCACCCTGGCGACCCTGGCGATGCCCGGATCGGCCAACTTCATCGGCGAGTTCTACATCCTCAACGGCCTCTTCCAGGCGAAGATCGCCTTCGCCTTGGTCGCGATCGTCGGCGTCGCACTGTCCGCCTACTACGCGCTGCGCCTCTACCAGCGAACGATGCACAACCGAGCGCCGGCCGGGATCAAGTCGCGTGAGCTGGGCTGGCGCGACGGCATCGTCCTGGTGCCGCTCGTCGCCTGCATCCTTGGGCTTGCGTTCTACCCGCAGTTAGTCCTGAAACGGACCGATATTTCGGTGAACCGTGCTGTGGCCTCGACTTGCGCAGCCCAACCAGCCGCCCGCTCCATGGCTGAGTGGGAAAAGGCAGCGGCGAGTGGCGCGCCCGCCTGCATGTCGGCCGCGCTCGCCGAGCGCCTGCTGTCCCCCGAGCCAGATCCCAGGTCACGAAGCGGGGAGGGAAGGTGATGACCTTCGACGCGCCCCACGTCGACTACGCCGGGCTCTCGCCCGTGATCGCGCTGACGGGCGCGATCTGCATCGTCCTCATGACCGCCGTCTTCCGACCGCTGCGACGGACGGCACCGGCGCTGACGCTGCTGGCGCTGGCAACTACCGCCGGGCTCTTGATCTGGCAGTGGAACGACCCGCAGGACCTCGTCTCCGGGGCACTGCGGATCGACGACCTGGCGATCTCGATCTCGCTCGTCGTGCTGACGATGGCCGCCGCCTGCGTCTGCCTCTCGATCCGCGAGCCGGCCGCCGAGCAGGTCGGCTCGGGCGAGTACCACGCGCTCCTGCTCGGCTCGGTGCTGGGGATGGTGCTGCTGGCGCAGGCGCAGAACCTGGTCAGCTTCTTCGTCGCGATCGAGACCCTCTCGATCCCGCTCTACATCCTCTGCGCCGGCAACCTGCGCCGGGAGAAGTCGCTCGAGTCGGGGCTGAAGTACCTGATCGTCGGCTCGCTCGGCTCGGCGACGCTGCTCTACGGGATGGCACTCCTCTACGGCGGCTCGGGCTCGACCGACTTCGCCGGGATCGCGACCGGGATCGGCCGCGAGGGGCTGCTCGGCGACCCGCTGGTGCTGATCGGGATCGCCCTGGTCGCGGTCGGGCTCGCCTTCAAGACCTCGATCGCCCCCTTCCACCAGTGGACCCCCGACGTCTACGAGGGGGCGCCGACGCCGATCACCGCCTTCATGGCGGTGGCGACCAAGGCCGCGGCCTTCGCCGTCTTCGTCCGCTTCTTCGACCTCGCCCTGCTGCCGCAGGCGGATGACTGGCAGCCGGCGCTGGCGGTGCTCGCCGCGGCGACGATCGCGATCGGCAACGTCGGCGCCCTCGGCCAGGACTCGCTGAAGCGGCTGCTCGGCTACTCCGGCGTCGCCCAGGCCGGCTACATCCTCGGCGGCCTCGTCGTCGCCAGCGAGGCCGGCGTCAACGCGCTCGTCTTCTACCTGGTCGGCTACGCGTTCATGAACCTGGCCGCCTTCGCGGTCGTCGTCGCCCGCGAGCGGGAGACGATCTTCGGCGACGACATCCGGGCGGTGCGGGGACTGGGGCAGGAGCGGCCGCTGCTGGCCTGGCCGCTGACGATCTCGATGCTCGCCCTCGCGGGGTTTCCGGCGACGGTCGGCTTCATCGGCAAGCTCTACCTGATCGAGGCGCTGGTCGCCGGCGACTACACCTGGCTCGCCGTCTTCATCGCGGTCGGGACGATGATCTCGCTCGCCTACTACCTGCGGGTGGTGGCAGCGATGTGGATGCGGCCGGGCGGCGAAGCGGCGCCGAGCGCTCCCGCCATTGCCGGCGCCTCGCCCGAGGCCGACCCGGTCGACCCCGAGGCCGGCCGCCGCATCTACCTAGTGGCGCCGGCGCTCCTGGCGGCCGCGGCGACGGTCTTCTTCGGCATCCTGCCGCAGCCCTTGGTCGAACTCGCCGAGCAAGCGGGCGCGGCTCTGTTCTGACGGCGTCCGGACCAAGCGGGGGTAGGACGCAGGGAGCGTGGCGTGCTTCGCACGCGAGCGACCGAGGACACCGCCCCGCGCCGCGTCCGGTGCCGTCAGACTGAGCCGCGATGGGCGTCCTGCTAACCGCTGCGGCGATCGTCGCCGCGGTCGCGGTCGGCGTTTGGGCGGAGCGGCGCTGGCCTCGCGGCGCCGGGATCGCGGCGCGGCGGTCGCTGCTGCTGATGCTCTACGTGCTGATCCCGCCGCTGATCTTCTTCAACCTGGCGGCCAGCGAGATCGACGTCGAACACGGCGCCGGACTGGGCCTGGGCCTGGTCGCTATCTCGCTGGCCGGCCTGCTCTCCTGGTGGCTGGCGAGCCGCTTCCTGCGGCTGGCGCGGCACCAGACGGGCGCGGTCGTCGCCGCGGTGCTCTGCATGAACAGCGGCTACCTCGGCTACCCGCTGACGGTGGCGCTGCTGGGCCGCGACGAGCTCTCGACCGCGGTCCTCTACGACGTCCTCGTCAGCGGCCCCTCGCTGCTGCTCGGCGCCTTCGCGGTCGGCGCCGCCTTCGGGACCAAGGCCGGCGAAACCCCGGGCGAACGGGTGCGCGCCTTCTTCACCCGCAACCCGCCGCTCTACGCGGCGATCGCCGGCATGCTGGCGCCGCAGGCCCTGGCGCCGGACATCCTGGTCGACGTCTCGCAGGCGATCATCGTCGCGATCCTGCCGATCGGCTTCTTCGCCGTCGGCGCCACCCTGGCCGAGAACGCCGAGCACGGTCGCCTGCCGATGCCGCCGCCTTTGACCCGCCCGGTCGGGCTCGCCCTGGTCGTCCGGCTGGCCGTCGCACCGGCACTGCTGATCGCCCTGGCGGCACCGCTGATCGACCTCCCCGCCCCCTACCTGCTGCTGGCGGCGATGCCGACCGGCCTCAACTCGATGGTCGTCGCCCACGCCTATGGGCTCGACATGGAGATCACCGCCGAGGCGGTCGTCTGGTCGACCGCGATCGTCGTCTCCGTCGCCCTCGCGTCGCTCTTGCTCTGACAGCGCTGCGCTGACTTCGCACTTTTCCGCGCTATAGCCATAGAAACGGCGAAGTCAGCGTCGCCGCGGGCTTATCCTGAGGACGGGTGCTTCACCACGTCTCCATCGAGGTCGAGCCCGAACAGGTCGAGGCCTGTGCGGAGTGCCTGCAGCTGCTCGGCTTCGAGCTGGTCGCGGTGCCCGAGGCGCTGGGGCCGAGCTTCACCTGGCTCGAGCGCGAGGGAACGCAGATCCACCTGATCCACACCGAGCACGCGACCGTCCCCTACATCGGCCACGCGGCCGTCGTCGTCGAGGACTTCGAGGCGACCTTCGTCGCCCTCGAGGAGGCGGGCCACGGGCCGGAGCGCCACCGCGAGGTGTGGGGCGAGCCGCGCGCCTTCGTCACCCTGCCCGGCGGCCACAGGGTCGAGTTCATGGCCGCCCCACCAGGACGAGCCGTGAGTTGAGCACCCTATGGGTGCGTAACTCACGGCTCGTCCCCGGGCCGGGTTAGGAGCGAGGCCCGCCGGAGCCGTGGCTACGATGCGTCGGTGCGTTACCCGGTCGAGGATTTCAGCGTCGCGGAGCGGGAGCTTCTGGCTCCCCACTTCACCAACCTGGACCGGCCGGTGTTCGCACTGGTCAACCTGCCGGAGACCGTCAAGGGCGCACTTTTTGCCCGCTACTCGCGCTATTCCGGGACCGTTCGTCGGCTCTTCCTGGAGGAGTTCGCCGGCGAGCGGCCGTCCGGCGAGCGGCCCTTCGACGGGGCCGAGGGGAAGCGCGCGGCGGAACTCTACGAGCGCATCTTCCTCGGCTACGGCGACGACTCGATCGCCCAGGTCGGCGGCGCCCACGTCGCCTGCGAGTGGGTCTCGAACATCCTCACCAAGGTCCTCCAGCGCGGCCGCCTCGCCGCTTACCTCGAGCAGTCGACCCGCTACATCCCCTACGACCAACCGCTTCCCGACGACGCCGGCGGCGGCTATCGCTACTACCGCGACGACGAGCTTGGGCCGCAGTTCGGGGCGGCGATGGACGAGCTGTTCGCGATCTACTCGCGCTCGCTGGGACAGGTCGAGGAGTGGGCGGCCGAGCGCTGGCCGCGGCAGGGCGAGGAACCGGAGGGGCCCTGGCGACGCTCGATCAAGGCCAAGGCGCTCGACCTGCTGCGCGGCCTGCTGCCGGCGGCGACGCTGAGCCACGTCGGCATCTACGCAAGCGGCCAGGCCTACGAGCAGCTGCTGCTGCGGCTGATGGCCTCGCCGCTGCCGGAGGCGCGCGAGTACGGCAGCATGATCCTGCGCGAGCTGCAGCAGGTGATGCCGAGCTTCGTCTCGCGGGTCGAGCGGCCCGACCGCGGTGGCGAGTGGATCTCCTACCTCGAGGACCGCCGCGAGGCAACCGAGGGCTGGGTGGCACGACTCGGCCTCGATCGGCGCGTGACGGGCGACGACGCGCCCTCGGTCGAGCTGGTCCACGTCGACGGCAGCGAAGAGGACCTGCTCGCCTCCTGCCTGTTCGAGGCGGCGAGCACGCCGGAGACCGAGATCCGCGCCCGCCTCGACGTCCTCGACCGCGCGGAACGGGCGCAGCTGCTGGCGACGCTGGTCGGCGAGCGCCACAACCGCCGCCACCGGCCCGGCCGCGGCTTCGAGGCGCTGCGCTACCGCTTCGAGATCGTCTCCGACTACGGCGCCTTCCGCGACCTGCAGCGCCACCGGATGCTGACCTGTCAGTGGCAGCGGCTGGGGCCCGACCTCGGCGCCGGGGTGCCGGACGAGGTGGGCGAAGCCGGCGCCGGCGAGGAGTTCGAACGGGCGCTGGAGATCTCCGCCGCCGAGCACGAGCGGCTGCTCGGGGCCGGGCTGCGCGAGCAGGCCCCCTACGCGCTCTGCCTCGCATATCGGATCCGCTATGTGCTCGACCTCAACGCGCGCGAGGCGATGCACCTGATCGAGCTGCGCTCCGGCCGCGAGGGCCACCCCGCCTACCGCGCCGTTGCCCAGGCGATGCACGAGCGGATCGCCGCCATCCACCCCGCTGTTGCGGCCGCGATGGACCACGTCGACACCTCGCAGGAGCCGCGCCTCGAGCGCATCCTCAGCGAGATCCGCACCCACCGCAAGCGGAGCGCTGCGGGCGCCACCACCGAGGCCCCCCCGGGCCTCAACCCGCTCGGCTAGCTCTCCCCCTCTGGCTTGCCGAGCTCGTCGGCGGCTTTCTCGCCGGGAGTTGGCCAGGGCTCGGCTTCGCCGGAGGCCCACGCGGGGGGGCGACCGCCGGGGATCCAGCCGGCTACGAGCAGGGCGAAGTAGAGGAACCAGATGAAGGTGAACTGGATCAGGAGGAGGAGCGCGGCGGCTCCCATCGCCATCCCCAGCGAGCCCCAGAAACGGGTGAGCAGGCCCGTCCGCATCGCCCACAGGCAGGTGTAGAGGAGGGCGAAGGCAAGCCCGATCCGGCCGCCGAAGCCGAAGCCGGTTGAGATGCCTCGCGCAGGTGCGTCGGCGATCGCGTTTTCGGCGCGGTCGTCGTCCACCTTGGTCGTCGCGCAGCCCTGCAGCGAGGCGGCACCTTTCCCGTAATCGTCGCGGAAGGAATCGGCGTCGTCGCGCTGCTCGTCGCGGCAGTCGTCGATCGCGCCCGCCCGGGCGAGGTCGGCGCTCGCCTTGCCGGCGACGAACTCCGAGGCGGCGTCGGTGGTCGCGACGGCGGTGAGGATCGCGGCCACGGAGAGGAACAGCGGCGCGGCGACGACGAGGCCGATCAGCTGGCCCCGGACCCGCTCGCTGCGCGCCTGGGCGGCGCGGAAGAGGTAGACGAGCGGCGCGACCAGAAGCAGGAAGGCGACGCCCTGCATCGCCCCCGAGAGGATCACGGCGCTGCTGTGATCGTCGACCGACCTCAGCACCTCGGCGTCGCCGTCGCCGCTGACCGAGCCGACGACGAAGGTGGCGGCGATCAGGAGCCCGACCGCTACAAGGGTCGCAAGCGCGACCGGCAGCGCCCAGCGTCGCTCCCTGGCCAGGACCTCGTCCCTGCTGGGCCGCATCTGGCTTCTCTCAGCCCCGCTCGTGGAAGTAGAACTGGGGCAGGGCGCCCTCGATCACCTCGGCGGTCATCCGCTGCGCAACCTCGAGGTTGCCGGTGCGGACGGCGATGTCGTCGAGCGTGACGATGCCGGCGAGCCTATCGTCGTCGACCACCGGCAGGCGACGCACACGGTGCTGGACCATCAGCGCCGCCGCCTCGTCGAGCTCCATCTCGGGCTCGCCGCAGACCAGTGGCCGCGAAGCGTGCTCGCCGACCGGCGCCTCGGGGGCGATGCCCGCGGCAAAGACGCGCACGGCGAGGTCGCGGTCGGTGACCATCGCCACCGGCGAGCCGGCCGGGTCGACGATCACGACCGAGCCGACCCGGTGATCGCGCATCTGTCGCGCCACCGAGACCGTGCTCGCCTCGGGCGCGGCGGTGACGACACCCGCAGTCATGATCTCGTTGAGCTGCACGGCGCGTACGCTACCGACCGTGAGCCAAGCGCAGCGCACCCCGGTCGTGCCGCTCGAGGCGGGCGCCGGTCCGGAGAATCCGCCCTGTCCGGCCTGCGGCGAGCCGCTGTTCGGATGGGTCGGGGGCGGGCCAGCGCTGGCCGGGCCGGTTCGGCGCTGCGAGAGCTGCGGGCTCGGCGTCGCCGGCGCGCCGCCGAGCGCCGAGGAGGCACTGGCCGAGCTGGACCGGCTCCGCACCGGGGATGCTGTCCGCTTCGCCAACCGGTCCTCCCTCTCGGCCTGGATCGGCGGCGCCGGCTGGGCGGGACTGGAGCCTTCCGCGCGCTGCCTGTTCACGGTCGAGGCGGTACGGCGGCTCGTCGCCCGGCGCGACCAGGTCGTGAAGAGCTACCGCTGGGCGCCGGGGCCGGGGATCGCGACGATGTGGCAGACGGTGCTCAACGGCTTCACCTTCGGGCGCAACGTCGCCCTCGGCGCCCTCGGTCGCTCGGTGGCGACGCCGGCACAACGCCCCTGGCAACGTCGCCTCGACGCGCTGATCGGCGTGGTCGTGGCGATTCCCGCCCTGCTGGTGGCGCTCCCGCTCGAGCTCGCGGCCGTCGTCTTCGGGCGCGGCAGCGCGGTCTCGCTTCGCTTCGAGCTGCTCTAGGCCCGAGGCTAGGAGAGGCCTTCCCTGGCCTCGCGGACCAGGGTGACGGCCTCCGGGAAGAGGACGCGGATCGCGTCGCGAGCCTGCATCGCCTGCTCGTCGCTGGAGCCGGAGAGCTCGAGTCGCTCGACCGAGGCGACGGTCAGCTCGACCGCGAGCTTGATCGCGTTGTCGGCCCAGGCGACGCGCTGCGAGGACTGCATCTGCTCGGCGAGCTCCTCCATCCGCTCGCGGAACTCGTCGGGGTCGCCGAACAGGTTGAAGGCTCCACCCTCCATCTGGGCGAATGTAAGCAGGTCGCGCCGGCCGGCGGGCTGATCTCGGCGCAAAGCCGGGACCGAATCGGCACATTGGGCGCGCCACACGCGTGGCGCGCCTCCCTAGCGTCGCCTGCATGCGACGAGCTGGAGGATCGGTGCCCTCGCGGCGCCGGGGAGAGCGTGGCTCGGCGAGCGTCGAGCAGGCCGGCCTGGCGGCGCTGATCGCCCTGCTGCTGCTTGTCGCGATCGCCGTCGTCGCCGCCGACGGAGAGATCGACGCAGGTCGCGGCCTGGCGGGAACGATCTCGCGGCGGATCGCCTGCGCGCCGCGGCTGCCGGGGCCGTGCCACCGCCACCCCCTCGTTCCTGCCTATGGCTGGCCGCTGGCCCGCCTCGCCCGGGCGCTGGCGCCGGCGCCGCTGACCCGGCGCGGCCCTTCGGGCCTGCCGCTGGTCCCGGTCGACTTCCGCCGCTGCCGGCGCCAGAGCTGCGCGGTGCCGCGCCCTGGCGCCGCGGGCGGGCTGACCGCTTCCGGGCGCCGCGCCACCGCCTTCGTCCAGGTGGTCGACCGCCGCCGCGTGCTCGGCTGGGTCGAGCTGAGCTACTGGCTCTACCGCCCCGGGCTCGGATGGGAGCGAGTCGTCCGCCGTGCCGATCGCACTCAGGTCGAAGCGGCGAGCCAGGTCCGGGTCCTCGTCAAGGACGTCCCGGCCCTGGTTCCGCTGGAGACCCTGCCCGGCCGCGACCACTACGAGTTCCCGCCCGGCGAGGAGCCGCCCTGGCGGTGGCAGGTCGAAGGCATCTACCCCGGATGGTCGAGCTAGTCAGGTGCCGGCCTTGGCCGGGGCCTCGGCTTCGAGCGCCTGGTCTTCCTCGGCCTGCCTGATGAGCCCGCGCCAATCGGTCGTGCGGAAGACGAGCAGCATCGCGACGAAGCCGAGCACGACCGACCAGGCCGCCATCGCGATCTGGGTGCCGACCGAGTAGGCGAGGACGACGCTGCGCGAGGGACCGTGCAGGGTGGCGACGAGCAGGGCCTGCTGGGCGCCGGCGCCGCCCGGCGTGAAGGGGACGACGTTGGCGATCGCCTGCACGCTCATCACCAGCATCACGTTGGCCACCGAGCCGCCGACGCCGAAGGCCTCGAGGAAGAACCAGAAGGCGGCGAAGCGGCAGAGCCAGCCGACCCCCTGCCAGGCGGCGACCTCGCGCAGGTAGCGCCGCGGCGTCCTGAGGACGGTCACGCCCTGTTTGACCCGGTCCCAGAAGCGCCGCACCCGGTGGGCCAGCAGGTAGACGGCGATCGCGGCGGCCAGCAGCAGCGCCCCGGTGACGATCATGAAGACCTGCGGGTGTTCGGCCCAGAAGGCGAGCTCGAAGGCCGGCAGGTTCGGCAGCCGCGGCGGCTCCGGCAGCAGCCCCTGGGAGATCGCGTAGGCGAGGACCAGCAGGCCGGCGCTGGTGTCGAAGACGGTCTGGACGAGGAAGGAGGAGGTGACCGCCGGGTAGGAGGAGCCGGGGATCTGGCGCTTGACGAGGAAGACTTTGGTGACGTCGCCCGCCCGCGCCGGCAAGATCGCGTTGATCCCCGCCCCGGCCAGGTAGGCGGCGCTGAGGCGCAGAAAGGAGATGCGGGCGTCCGGGTAGGCGGCGCGCAGCACGTTGCGCCAGGCCCAGGCGCGGGCCAGTTGCATCGCCGCGAGGAAGGCTAGGGCGACGGCGACGGCCGTCCACTCGATCCGCGAGAGGTTGCCAAAGAACTCCGCGGTTGCGCGGCCGAAGGCCTCGAAGCTGGAGCTGAAGTCGGCGAGTGACATCGCAGCTACACTAGCCCGCTCGTGTCAGAGCCCGAGACCACCGCAACGGCCCCGGCAGCGCGTCCCGATCCGGCCGACGAGGCGATGTGCGCCCGCGCCCGCGAGCGCTATACGGGCGACCGTCGCAGCCGCTTCCGGCGCCGCCGCAAACGCCACGCGCAGCTGCCGAACCTGATCATCGTCGGCGGCCTCAAGTGCGGCACGACCAGCATCCACCACTACCTCGGCCTGCACCCGCAGATCCAGATGTCGAAGCCGAAGGAGCTGAACTTCTTCGTCGAGGAGCTGAACTGGGACCTCGGCCTCGACTGGTACGCGAGCCGCTTCGACGACCGCTTCCAGGTGCGCGGCGAGTCCTCGCCCCACTACACCAACCTGCCCTACTTCGAGGGCGTGCCCGAGCGGATCCGCGAGCACTGCCCCGACGCCCGCCTGCTCTACATGGTGCGCGACCCGATCAAGCGGATCCTCTCGCACTGGGTGCACGCGACCGGGGCCGGCTACGAGACCCGCGAGCTGGTCCCGACCCTCTCCGACCCCGACACCTCCTACATGCACCGGTCCAAGTACTGGCTGCAGCTGCAGCCCTATCTGGAGCTGTTCGACCGCTCCCAGATCGAGGTCATCGCCCAGGAGGAGCTGCAGAGCGAACGCGAGGAGACGATGCGCAAGGCCTTCCGCTTCGCCGGCGTCGACGAGAGCTTCACCTCGGAGCAGTTCGACCGCGAGTGGGAGAAGTCGAGCGCCAAGCAGGGCGACAAATACCAGGTGATGGAGAAGCTGGTGAAACTGCCGGGGCTGCGCTCCTTCGACCGCAACTTCGACCGGCTGCCGGAGTCGCTGCGCTGGATCGTCGAGAAGGTCGTCCACGACC
Organism: uncultured Solirubrobacterales bacterium; assembly: GCA_963703235.1. Lineage (GTDB taxonomy): Bacteria > Actinomycetota > Thermoleophilia > Solirubrobacterales > 70-9 > VRUE01. Next base: position 1,882,201 of record OY969802.1, read on the forward strand.
CCGAGAAGCCGCCGGGGCCGAAGCCGGTGCTGCCCGACGACCTCTTCGAGACGATCCGCGGCCGCTTCGGCGCCGACGTCGCGGCGCTGCAGGATTTCGCCGGGCGCGAGTTCAAGGGCTGGCACGAGTACTCCTGAACGCCCCGGCGCGCGGGTCCTGTCACGGGGGGGTGACCCCTCGTCCTCGCAAGCTGCGGGCAAGGGGCCGACCCCCCGCGCCACCCGCGCGAGGAGCGCTTAGGCTGCACTCGTGCGACGGCTGATCCCCGACTCCAACCCCGCCATCACGGTCGAGGAGCAGCTCGACGCCTATCGCCCTTGGGAGGAGCCGCTGGACGAGCGGCCCTTCGTGGCGATGAACTTCGCGGTCACGGTCGACGGGCGGGCGGCGATCGAGGGTAGGTCCGGGCCGATCGGATCGGCCGTCGACACGGCGCTGCTGGCCGGCCTCCGAACCCGCTTCGACGCGGTGATGATCGGCGCCGGCACGATGCGCGTGGAGCGCTACGGCCGGGCGGTGCCGAGCCAGGAGGCACGCGAACGGCGCGAGGGGATCGGCCTCACGGACGAGCCGCTGATGGCGATCGTCAGCGGCCGCCTCGACCTGCCCTGGGACGCGCCGCTCTTCACCGAAGGCGCCGGACGGGTCCTGATCTTCTCGGCGTCCGAGGCGGAGCCCCCCGAGACCGCCACCCCGCTGCGCGTCGTCCGCCACCAGGGCTCGGTCGACCTGGCCGAGGCGCTGCGCCACCTGCGCCAGGAGCACGGAGTTCGCGCTCTGATCTGCGAGGGCGGTCCCCATCTCCACGCCCAGCTGCAGGCCGCCGGCCTCGTCGACGACCTCTTCCTGACCATCGCCCCGAAGCTGGTCGGCGGCTTGGCGCCCCGGATCGTCGAGGGCGAGCTGCCGGGCGTCGCGCCGCTGGAGCTGGCCTGGCTGCTGGAGGAGGACGGCGAGCTGTTCGCTCGCTACAGCAGCCGCTAGCGTTGCGGCCGCACCCAAGGAGAGGAACCACCCCCGATGGACTTCAAGCCGAGCCCCCAGGTCGAGACGCTGCGCGAGCAGATCCTCGACTTCATGGACGAGCACCTCTACCCGCAGGAGCGGGAGATCATGGAAGCCCTCGACGCCGAGGTCGCGCCCGGCGTCCCCTACCCGCAGATCCTGGTCGAGGTCCGCGAGCGGGCCAGGGAGAAGGGTCTCTGGAACCTGTTCATGCCGGACGAGCGCTTCGGCCCCGGCCTCAGCAACTGGGAGTACGGGCTGCTCTGCGAGGAGATGGGACGCAGCCCGGCGGCGGCGCCGATGGCCTTCAACTGCTCGGCGCCCGACACCGGCAACATGGAGATCCTCGCCGAGCACGGTACCGAGGAGCAGCGTGAGCGCTGGCTGGAGCCCTTGCTGGAGGGACGAATCCGCTCCTGCTTCTCGATGACCGAGCCGGAGGTGTCGGGCTCTGACCCGACCCTGCTGCAGGCGCGGGCGGTGCGCGACGGCGACGAGTGGGTGATCGACGGGCACAAGTGGTTCACCTCGGGCGCGGTCGGCGCCGAGCTGGCGATCGCGATGGTCGTCACCGATCCCGACGCGCACCCCTACGCGCGGGCCTCGATGATCTGCGTGCCGACCGACAACCCCGGCTTCAACCTGGTCCGGCCGATCCCGGTGATGGGCCACAGCGCCGGCCCCGGCCACTGCGAGATCCGCTACGAAGAATGCCGCGTTCCGGTCGCCAACCTGCTCGGCGAAGAGGGCAAGGGCTTCGCGATCGCCCAGGACCGGCTCGGGCCGGGGCGGATCCACCACTGCATGCGGGCAATCGGGACGGCCGAGCGGGCGCACGAGATGATGTGCCGCCGCGCCAACGAGCGCCAGGCCTTCGGCGGTCCGCTCGGCGAGAAGCAGTTCGTGCAGGAGGCGATCGCCAGCTCGCGGATGGAGATCGACCAGGCGCGGCTGTTGACGATGTACGCGGCCTGGAAGATGGACACCGAGGGCAAGCGCGCCGCCCGCCAGTCGATCTCGGCGATCAAGATCGTCGCCGCCAACATGGTGATGGACGTGCTCGACCGGGCGATCCAGGTCCACGGCTCACTGGGGATGACCGACGACACGCCGCTCGCCGCCCTCTGGCGCTTCAGCCGCATGCTGCGGTTGGCCGACGGCCCCGACGAGGTCCACAAGATGGTCCTCGCCCGCCGCGAGCTGAACCGCTGGTCGAAGCGCGCCGAGGCGGAAGCCGAAGGCGCGCTCGAGCCGAGGCACGCTCCGCGCCCGATCTGAAAGGGGACCGGGCGCGGTATCAGCCCGCGCGTCGCTCGGCCTCGTCGGCTGCTTCGGCGAGCCGCTCGACGAGGCGGGCGAAGTGCTGGATCCCCTCGTCGACCTTGCCGTACTGGCCGGCGGCGTAGCGGGCGTAGACGCCCTCGAGGATGATCGCCAGCTTCCAGTAGCCCAGCGCCACGAAGAAGTCGAGCTGGGAGAGGTCGCGACCGGAGCGCTCGGCGTAGCGAGCGCGCAACTCCTCGCGACTCGGAAAGCCCGGAGCCATCGTCGCCGGTTGACCGAGGGAGGTCCCCTCTTCGCCGGCTTCGGGCCAGTAGACCATCAGCAGGCCGACGTCGGCGAGCGGGTCCCCGAGCGTGCAGAGCTCCCAGTCGACGACCGCCGCCACCTCACCGGCGGCAGTCAGGATCATGTTGTCGAGCCGGTAGTCGCCGTGGACGATGGTCGCCGGCCCCTGCTCCGGGATGCGCGCCGCGAGCCGCTCGTGGACCGAGTCGACCGCCGGCAGCTCGCGCGTCTTCGACTTCTCCCACTGACCCTGCCAGCGATGCAGCTGGCGGGCGACGTAGTCCTCCTTGCGGCCGAGGTCGCCCAATCCGACCGCGTCGGGATCGACGGCGTGGATCGCGACCAGGGTGTCGACGACCCGCTCGCCGATCGCACGACGGTCCGCCTCCTGCGGAAACGTGTCGGCCTCGGCAAGACCGCGCAGGATCGGGCCCTCGACGAACTCCATCACGTAGAAGGGGGCACCGTTGACCGAGTCGTCCTGACAGAGGCCGACGATGGGCGCCACCGGCACCTCGGTCGGCCCCAGGGCGGAGACGACCTTGTGCTCGCGCGCCATGTCGTGAGCGGAGCCGAGCCGCTTGCCGAGCGGCGGCCGCCGCAGCGCCCAGCGCCGGCCCGCGGCGTCGCTCACCCCGTAGGTGAGGTTGGAGTGGCCGCCCGAGATCCGCTCGAAGGCGAGCGGCAGCTCAGCGCCGTCGACGTGCTCGGCGAACCAGGCCTCGACGCCGGCCCGATCGATCCCCTGCGGCGCCTCCGCGATGCCGTCCGCGGTGCCTGTAGCCTCGTCGCCCATCGGCTCGCAAGCATATTCCCGACGAGGTTTTCGGCTGAGCCCGTCGCTCGCCAACCGGCTGATCATCGGCTTTGCGATCGCCTTCGCGGTGCTGACCGGCCTGGCGATGGTCGGCGTCGCCCGCTTCCTCGAGCAGCGCCAGGACTTCGAGGACGCCACCGCCCGCTCCTACCAGCGCGAGATCGCCGCCCGCAACGACCTCGCCGCCGGGCGCAATCCCCGCCTCGCACGGGAGACGATCGAAGCCCAGGCGCTGCGGCGCGAAGTGCTGCGCGACGAGATCTCCGACAAGACGCGCGACACCGCGCTGCTGGTCGGCGCCGGGCTGATCGCCGGCCTGACCGGCGCGGCGCTGCTCTTCAGCGGCATGATCGCGACGATGCGAAGACCGCTGGAGGACCTGGTCGAAGCATCCGAACGGCTCGCCGGCGGCGATCTCGAGGCTCGGGTCAAGGTCGGCGGCCTCTCCGAGACCGCCCAGCTGGGGGCCGCCTTCAACGAGATGGCCGAGGAGCTGCAGCGCCGCGCCGGCGAACGCGACCAGCTCGACCGGATGAAAGACGAGTTCGTGCTGACCGCTTCGCACGAGCTGCGCAGCCCGCTGACCTCGGTCCAGGGCTTCGCCGAGCTGCTGATGCTGGAGCGCGAGCAGCTGACTCCGAAGCAGGCCGAGACGGTGGAGATCATCCTCGACAACACCCGTCACGTCGTCCGCCTGCTCAACGACCTGCTCGACCTGGCGCGCAGCGACGCCGGCCGGCTGACGATCGCGCCGGTTCGGGCCGAGGTCGCAACGCTGGTCGAAGAGGCGACCCGGACGCAGCGCGGACAAACCGCGGCGCGCGAGCAAGTGCTCGAAGAGGAGATCGAGCCAGACCTGCCCCCAGTCAACGCAGATCGGGACCGGATTCGCCAGGTCTTGGTGAACCTCCTTACGAACGCGAACGAGTACTGCCAGCAGGGAGCGACGATCCGGGTGACGGCGGCCCGGGTGGGTGCTGGAGTCGAGATCGCCGTGATCGACGACGGGCCGGGAATGCCGGGCGACCAACTCGAACACATCTTCGAACGCTTCACGCGGGGCGACGCCGGCATGACCCAGCGGGTCGGCGGCACCGGCCTCGGCTTGGCGATCTCCAAATCGCTGGTCGAGCTGCACGGCGGCACGATCGCGGCCGAATCGACGCCGGGCGAGGGCTCGACCTTCCGTTTCCGGCTGCCAGGAGAGGCGACGACCGGAACTGCTGACGCAGCCGACCTCGTCACCGATCCCGCCGAGGCGGAGGCGCGCTGATGGCCCGGATCCTGGTCGCCGACGATTCCGAGACGATCCTGCTGTTAATCCGCACGCGGTTGGAGATGGCCGGCCACGAAGTTGAGACTGCGAGCGACGGTCAGGAGGCGATCGACGCGGTGCGCCGCGACGGGTCGCGGCCGCCCGACCTGCTGCTGCTCGACGCGATGATGCCGCGCAAGTCCGGCATCGACGCCCTCCGCGAGCTGCGCGCGGAGGGGGTCGAGACCCCGGCTCTGATCGTCAGCGCCCACAAGGAGGGCGCCGACGCCGAAGGCGACAGCGACCTCGCGATCGACGGCTTCGTCACCAAGCCGATCGACTTCGACCGGCTGTTCGAGCGAATCGCCGAGCTGACCTAGCGTCTGCGCTGGCGGAGCGCTTCACGCGTCGCGTAGAGCGCTGGCAGGGCGGCCGTGTCCTTGGGACGACCGAGCTGCTCCTTCGAGGCGATCACCTCGTCGATCGTGACCGCTCGCACCGAGAAGTCGCCAAGCGCCAGCTCGATCGTCGCAACGTCCTCGAACCCGCCGATCGCGGCGGCGTGAGGAACGACGTCGAGCGGACCGGCTTCGGTGTCGAACTGCTGGATCTGCCATCCGAGAAAGTCGGCCCCCTCCAGATCCGCAGTGGAGTCGGCCCCCCGCGGGCGAACGCCAAGCGTGTTGAGCGCGGCGGCAAGGCGATCGGCGTTGTCGAGATCGCGACGAGGCATCACGTCCAGGTCGAGCGTGACCGTGGGGTTGCCCTGCAGCCAGGCCGCAACGGCGCCGATCACGCAGAACTCGACCTCGTGCTCGACGAGGGTGCGCAGCAGCCTCTCGGGGTCGAGCTCGCTCACCCCTGCTCCGCAGCCAGAGTGCGCAGGCGGGCGTAACGCCGCAGGGTCCGGAGGCGCTCCGCCGGCGTCAGCTCGAGGAGAGTCGCAGCGAGCTCGACGTCGTGCGGATCGGGTGCGATTTGGGAGTCGATCCTCAGCCGCCGCCCGCAGGCGTGCGCGATCCGTTCCAGCGTTTCCCAGGACGGCGTTGCCGTCCCGCGCTCGTAGCGAGCGACCGCGGGCTGCGACGTACCGGCGCGCTGGGCAAGGGCGCGCTGGGATAGACCGGCGGCGAGCCGCATCTCGCGCACGAGCGTGTTTGGGGGCTCCACTGGGCATACGATACCTGATCAGGTATCGGCCTGGCCGGCTCAGCTCTTGGCGATCTCAAGCCGGATCTCCTTGCCCTTTAGCTTGGTGCCGTCGAGGAACTCGACGGTGCGGTCGGCATGCTCGGGGGAGACCTCGACGAAGGAGAAGCGGTGCAGGACGCGGACGTCGTGGACGTCCTCGTCGGCGAGGACGGCGCCCTCGCGCAGGGCCCAGCGCAGGTCCTCCTCTGTGATGCCGCTGCGCTCGCCGCGGTTGACGAAGAGCTTGGTCGTCTCGGCGGCGTCGCCGGCGCCGTTCTCGGACGCCGGCGCCGGCTCGGGCGCCCGCTCCGGCGCCCGGGCGGCCGGTTTGCGCTCGCGGCGGCGAGGGCGCGGTGCGTGCTCGAGCCGCTCCTCGGGGCTCTCCCACTCGCCGATCGAGGTCTTGACGTCGCGCTCGATGCGGCCGATCTCGTCGCGCTCGGCGGGGGTGACGAGGGTGATCGCGCGGCCGGTGCGGCCGACCCGGCCGGTGCGGCCGATGCGGTGCACGTAGACCTCCGAGGAGGCGGGGACGTCGAAGTTGATGACGTGGGTGACGTGCTCGACGTCGAGGCCGCGGGCGGCGATGTCGGTCGCGACCAGCAGCTTCAGGCGGTGGTCCTTGAAGGCGATCATGACGCCGTCGCGCGAGCCCTGGCTCATGTCGCCGTGCAGCGCCTTGACGTCGAGGCCCTTGTCCTTCAGCGTCTTCTCCAGCCGCGAGGCGCCGATTTTGGTGCGGCAGAAGACGATCGCCTGCTCGGGCTCCTCGGAGCGCAGCAGCTCGATCAGCCGCGGGGCCTTCTCCTTCGCCGGGACCTCGACGTAGGCCTGTTCGATCGCGTCGACGGTCAGCTTCTTCGGCGTGATTTTTAGCGTCACCGGGTCGTACATGTAGCCCTCGGCGAGCTTCTTGATCGGCGGCGGCATCGTCGCCGAGAAGAGCGCCGTCTGGCGACCGCTCGGGCACATCCGCAGGATCTTCTCGACGTCCTCGATGAAGCCGAGGTCGAGCATCTCATCGGCCTCGTCGAGGACGACGTAGCGGGCCGCGGTGAGGACCAGCGAGCGGCGCGACATCAGGTCCATCATCCGCCCCACGGTGGCGACGACAACCTGGGCGCCGGCCCGCAGCTGCGACTGCTGCGACTTGATCGGGGCGCCGCCGAAGACGGCGACGATCTCGACGTCGAGGTGCTCGGCGTAGGCGCGCAGCGCCTGCGTCACCTGGATGCAGAGCTCGCGGGTCGGGGTGAGGACGACCGCCTGCACCTCGTCGTTGCCGGGGTCGAGGTGCTGCAGCAGCGGCAATCCGAAGGCGGCGGTCTTGCCGGTCCCGGTCTGTGCCTGGCCGATCACGTCGTGGCCGGCCAGCAGCTCCGGGATCGCCTGTTCCTGGATCGGCGTCGGCTCCTGGTAGCCGAGCTCGTCGAGCGCCTGCTGGATCGCCGGCGCCAGCCCCAGGTCCTTGAAGGCGCTCACTTCGCGGGATCCAACAAGAGCTTGCCGATCGTCCGCCGGGCGATCAGGTCTTCGTGGGCGCGGGTGGCTTCGGAGAGCGGATAGACGTCGCCGACGTTGACCTCCAGCTCGCCGCCCGCCACCAGCGCGAACAGCTCGCCGATCATCGGTGCGACGATCTCGCGCCGCATCAGCAGGTGGACGAGCCAGAAGCCGACCACCGACTTGGAGCCGCGCAGGAGCCGGGCGGTCGAGACCTCGCGCTGCTCGCGCGAGGCGATCCCGAAGACGACCATCCGCCCCAGCGGCGCCAGCGCCGAGAGCTCGGCGTCGAAGGCCTCACCGCCGCTCATGTGGAGGACAGCGTCGACCCGCTCACCGCCGTTGGCCGCGAGGATCGCCTCCTTGAGGTCGTCGGCGCGGGAGTCGACGGTGGCGTCGGCGCCGAGCCCCTCGACCAGCGCCCGCTTCGCCTCGCTGGAGGCCAGCCCGATCACCTTCGCCCCCGCCCGCTTGCCGAGCTGGACGGCGAGCGAGCCGGTGCCGCCGGCCGCCGCCTCGACGAGCAGCGTCTCCCCCGGCTCGATGCGGGCGCAGCGACGCACCAGCGCCATCGCGGTCAGACCCTGCAGCAGCAAAGCCGCGGCGCGGTCGTCGTCGACCTCATCGGGAACCGGAACCAAGAACGGCTCCGGCACCACGACCTTCTCGGCGTAGCCACCGCCAGCGAGAAGCGCAGCGACGCGACGCCCATCCGGCGTCCGCCCGCTCACCTCGCCGCCCGGAATCAACGGCAGGGTCTGCTCCGCCAGGTAGTCGTTGCGAGTCGCGTGCGTGTCGGCAAAGTTGATCCCGCTCCGAGCAACCTCAACCAGGACCTCACCCTCACCGGGCTCCGGATCGGGCAGCTCGACATGCCGCAGCACCTCCGGCCCCCCGAACTCGTCTATCTGAATCGCCTTCACGAGATCTGAATCGCTTTCACGGCGGCGAACCATAGTCGTCTAAGGACATCTCGCCTGACGTCCCTGGAAAAAGGACATCGGCAGCCACTGCGCTGCTGGATCTGCCGTCCCTTGGGAAGAGAGGTGGGGGTGTCGGTCCCGCGCGCGGCGGTCTCTTTTTCGCTCCGCCCGACTCAGCGAGAGGCGCAACGCTCCCAGCGAAAAAGGCAGCGCGCGGGAGCGATACCCCCACCTCTCCCTCCCAATGGGTCAGCAGATACCCTGCCGCCCATGTCGCTCACCGTTGTCGGATCCATAGCCTTCGACTCAGTCAAAACCCCCTTCGGGGAACGCGACCGCATGCTCGGCGGCACCGCCGTCCACTTCTCGCTCGCGGCCAGCTTCTTCACCGAGGTGAGGCCAGTGGGCCCGGTCGGCGACGACTTCGGCGCCGCCGAGTTCGAGGTCCTGGAGAGCCGCGGCGTCCACACCGGCGACATCGAGCGCGTCGCGGGCGGCCGGTCGTTCTTCTGGCGCGGGCGCTACGAGTACGACCTCAACGTCGCCCACACCGAAGACACCCAGCTCGGCGTCTTCGGTGAGTTCGAGCCGAAGCTGTCGCAGGAGTCGAAGGCGGCCGATGTCCTCTTCCTCGCCAACATCCAGCCCGATCTGCAGCGCCAGGTCCGGGCCCAGTGCGGCGCCGCCCGCTTCTGCGCGTTGGACTCGATGAACCTCTGGATCGATACCGCCAAGGACTCGCTGTTGGCGGCGATCGCCGAGGTCGACTGCGTGATCGTCAACGACGCCGAGATCCGCCAGCTGACCGGTGAGTCGAACCTCGCCCGCGCCGCTCGGATGGTGATGGAGCACGGGCCGCGCGCTGTCGTCGCCAAGCAAGGCGAGTACGGGGCGGCGCTGTTCACCGAGGACGCCTTCTTCGCCCTGCCGGGCTTCCCGCTCGAGGACGTGCGCGACCCGACCGGCGCCGGCGACAGCTTCGCGGGCGGCTTCCTCGGCTACCTCGACAGCCACGAGGGACCGATCGACGAGGGAAGCCTGCGCCGCGCGATGGGCTATGGAACCGTGCTCGCCTCCTTCAACGTCGAGGAGTTCGGCACCGAGCGGGTCGCGCGGCTGAGCCGCGAGGAGATCGACGAGCGCTTCGGCGACCTGATCGCGATGACCCGCTTCGAGCCGCTGCCGGCCACCGCCGAGTAGCGACCGCGCAAGCTCGCTGGCCTTATCCGAAGCGTCACAGACCGGGCGATCCGAGCTGCGATACTGGCCCCTCCAGTCTTAGACACCGAGCTCGAGGAGGGGTGATGGCCACCGAGCAGCAGATCAGAGACGCCGCCGCCGACGGGGAGACCACCACCGGCTCGGACTCCCTCACGGTCACCGACAACCGCACCGGGCGCAGCTACGAGCTGCCGATCGAGGACGGGACCGTGCGGGCGATGGACCTGCGCCAGATCAAAGTCGACGAGGACGAATTCGGCCTGATGGCCTACGACCCGGCCTTCACCAACACCGCCTCCTGCCGCTCTGCCATCACCTACATCGACGGCCAGGCCGGCATCCTCGAACACCGCGGCTACTCGATCGAGCAGCTCTGCGAGCGCTCCAGCTTCCTCGAGGTCGCCTACCTCTTGATCTTCGGCGAGCTGCCGACGCAGCCCCAGCTCGACCGCTGGACCTACGACATCACCCACCACACCTTCGTCCACGAGGACCTGAAGCAGTTCTTCGAGGGGTTCCGCTACGACGCCCACCCGATGGGGATGCTGTTGGCCGGGGTGGGGGCGCTCTCCACCTTCTACCCGCAGGCGAAGAAGATCGACGACCCGGAGGAGCGTTACATGGCGGCGGTCCGCCTGATCGCCAAGGTGCCGACCCTGGCCGCCTTCTCCTACCGCCACAACATGGGCCTGCCCTACGTCTATCCCGACAACGACCTCAGCTTCCCCGAGAACTTCCTCTCGATGATGTTCAAGAAGACCGAGGTCAAGTACGAGCCGGACCCGCGCCTGGCGCGGGCGCTCGACGTCCTCTTCATCCTCCACGCCGACCACGAACAGAACTGCTCGACCAACGCCGTGCGCGGCGTCGGCTCCTCCGACGTCGATCCCTACTCGGCCGTGGCGGCGGGCGTGGCAGCGCTCTACGGGCCGCTGCACGGCGGCGCCAACGAGGCGGTGCTGCGGATGCTGCGGCGGATCGAGTCGGTCGACAACATCCCCGACTTCCTCGAGCGGGTGAAGGGGCGCGAAGAGAAACTGATGGGCTTCGGCCACCGCGTCTACAAGAACTACGACCCGCGGGCGCGGATCATCCAGCAGCACATGGAGGAGGTCTTCGAGGCGACCCAGTACAACTCGCTGGTCGAGATCGCGCGCGAGCTGGAGAAGCGCGCCCTCGATGACGAGTTCTTCACCTCGCGCAAGCTCTACCCCAACGTCGACTTCTACTCGGGGATCATCTACGAGGCGCTGGAGATCCCGACCGACATGTTCACGGTGATCTTCGCGATCCCGCGCACCGCCGGCTGGGTCGCACAGTGGATGGAGATGAAGGACGACCCCGAGCAGAAGATCGCCCGGCCGCGGCAGATCCATACGGGGGAGCGCGAGCGGGAGTACATGGCGGTCGAGGAGCGGCAGGGTCCCGAGAAAATCGTCGGGCCGCCGGCGCGTAGGCCGAAGCGGCCGCGGCGGGGGGCGTAGCGTAGGAGGGGTGTCGGGTATCGCTGGCGCGCGCTGCCTTTTTCGCTGGGAGCACTTCCTCTCTCGCTGAGTTCAGCCGAGCGAAAAAGAGACCGCCGCGCGCGCCATCGATACCCGACACCCCTCCCCCGATGCGCTCCGCGCGTCCGGACAGCTCCCCACCGGCTCGTCTTTCAGCTTTGCGCACGCGGCAAAACCCGGCCTCAAGATTCTTCGAAGCCCCTACCCTGCAAGCGATGGCGGCCTGGAAGCTGACGATTCGGGACGGGTCCGAGGTCTCGCATGAGGCGTTCGAGGATCTTGGGGAGGCTGTCGAGGAGATGCGGCGGCGGGCGTTGGACATTCGGGCGGATGGCCCTGCGAAGCCTGTTTCGGCACTGCGGGATTACTCGCCGGGGGATCAGGTGCGGGCGCGGTTGCAGCTCTCGGGCAGGGGACTGCTGCGCAAGCCGGTCGCGGGGGTCGACGTGCGGGGGGACGGGACGTTCGTGCCTTACCGCGGCGGGGTCAGGCGGGAGGAGTTGGATCCCACCGACTACGAGACGCCCTTCGATCTGGTGCGCGAGACTCTGGAGCGGCGTAGGTGCCGCGTGGCGACTTTTACCCCCTATAGGACGTAAAAGCCGCCACACGATCCGATGAACGAGACCCAGACCGAGATCCCCAAGGGCAGCTATGCCGCCGGGCGGCGGCTGCAGCTGCCGGCCGGCGCCGAAGCGCCGTACACGGTCTTCGTCAACGGGGTCGAGCAGCGCGAGGGGGTCGACTACGAGGTGCGGGCGGGCGAGATCGTCTTCAAGCGCGAGATCGTCAAGGAGAAGGTCGGCGCCGGCCGCTGGCTGGCGATGTACCTCGGGCTGTTCGGCACCTACCGCAAGAACGAGACGATCGACCTCCAGTTCCAGCGCGGGGGCAAGGTCGAGCTGCGCTCCGACCTGCCGGTGACGCAATGAAGATCGGCTTCCTCCTGCTCGCCGACCACAGCGAGGCGGTCAACGGCAAGCTCTACATGACCGGCGGTGGCTGGAACATCCTCCGCTTCCCCGAGCTGCCGCATGAATGGGGCTTCCACATCGCCCTCGGTATCGACGTCGGCTGGGACGAGACCAACCAGCGCCACAGCCTGGAGCTGAACATCCACGACCCCGACGGAGTCGAGCTGGGCGAGGGCTTCTCGGCCGAGTTCGAGACCGGTCGCCCACCGGGCATGCCGGCCGGCCAGGAGCAGCGCCTAGTGATGTCGATCGGGACCAGGACCACCTTCTCCACCGCCGGTCCCCACGCCGCCGTCGTCCACGTCAACGAAGAGGAGCTGGGCCGCGCCCGCTTCTACCTCGCCGAGGGGCCGCTGCAGGCCGAGATGGACGTCGGGTAGCCCTGACCCAGGGCGAACCGGCGCTCAGTTGAAGACGTAGAGCAGCAGGAACGCCACCGCCACGAACGAGGCGCCAGCGGCGATCATGCCCTTGTCGCGGGAGACCATCGCCGCGATCGAGCGGTCGTCGGCGCGGTCGTAGATTAGGTAGAGGTAGCGGAAGATCCCGTAGACCATCGGCGGGATCGTCCACATCATCTCGTTGCCGACGATCGGCGAGTCGACGGCGTAGATCGAGTAGCTGATCACGGTCCCGGTGGTGACGAGGGCGACCATCTGGTCGAGGAAGGGGAGCGAGTAGTGCTCCAGCACCGGGCGGCTGCTGGTTCCCTGATGCAGCTCGGAGACGGCCTCCTGCCGCCGCTTGGTGAAGCCGAGGAAGAGCGCGATCATGCCGGTGCAGAGCAGCAGCCATTCGGAGGCGTGCGCGTCGACCGCGCTGGCGCCGGCGGCGACGCGGAGGATGAAGAGGCCGGCCAAGACCATCACGTCGACGATCACGATCTGCTTCAGGCCGAGGCTGTAGGCGACCTGGGCGACGCCGTAGCCGACCACCATCAGACCGACCTCCCAGTTGACCGTGGCGAAGGCGAGCGCGATCGCGGCCAGCGCCAGCAGCGGCGCGATCGTCTTCGCGGCGCCCTCCGACAGCTCGCCGGCCGGCAGCGGCCGGAAGCGCTTCTTCGGGTGCTTGCGGTCGAGCTCGACGTCGACCAGGTCGTTGACGTAGTAGCCGGCGCTGGAGATGCCGCAGAAGGCGACGAAGGTCAGCACCGCCTCCAGCACCGCCCCCGAGTCGCTGAACTTGCCCGAGAAGATCAGGCCGGCGAAGACGAAGACGTTCTTGATCCACTCCTGTGGCCGCGCCGTCTTCAGCGCCGCCCGCAGCGGCGAGCGACGCGGCACGACAGGGTCGGCCGGCTTGTCGGGGATGGTCGGGTGCTCGGAGGTGATCGTGCCCATTGCGGTGTCGCGGGAGGGTAGCGCTCAGTCCGGGTCGATCAGGACGCCCGGGTTGAGGATGCCAGCTGGGTCCAGCTCGGCCTTGGCGGCCCGTAGGGCGGCGGCGAAGGGGTCGGGGCGCTGGCGGTCGTACCAGGGCCGGTGGTCGCGGCCGACCGCGTGGTGGTGGGTGATCGTGCCGCCGCCCTCGATCACCGCCTCCGAAGCCGCCGCCTTGATCTCGTCCCACTGCTCGACCTCACCACCGCGAACCGCCGGCGCCATCACCGTGAAGTAGGGAGCGGGGCCGTCGGGGTAGACGTGGGTGAAGCGGCAGCTGACCCGCGGCGCGCCCGGCCCCTCGCGAGAGATGTCGCAGACCTCGGCGGCCTTGGCCCGCGCCGCCTCCATCGCGCCGGCGTGGAACTCCTCGAAGCGGTCCCAGGCGATCGCCGTCTCGAAGGTGTCGGAGAGAACGCCGCAGGCGACGAACGTGTCGCGCAGGTAGGGCGCGAAGAGAAACGCGTCGCGCCAGGCCCCGACCGCGTCCTCGCCCTTCCCGTCGATGGGCCCAGAACGGGAGCCGGAGTCGCGTTTCAGGCCCGTCGGCGGGGAGTTGGGGGTGCCGCCGTGCTCGCGGGCTATGGACAGTGCTTCGTTCATCGCGACGTCCACAGGGTGATGCGGCGACTCGAAGCCGAGCACCAGCAGGCTCTTCTCGCCGCTGCCGGCGCCGGTCGTGCCGGCCTCGAGCGCGTCGAGCAGGCGGCAGTTGGCCGGGTACAGGCCGGACTGCGAGATCTCGCGCACGGCGGCGGCGCCGGCGAGGAACTCGTCGAACTCGACCCCGCACGAAAGCTTGAACTGGGGGCGCGGGCGCACCCTGACCCAGGCCTCGGCGATCGTGCCGAGGATTCCCTCGGAGCCGATCAGCGCCCGGTCCGGCGAGGGGCCGGCGCCCGAGCCGGGCAGGCGCCGGCTCTCCCAGATGCCGCGGGGGGTGATCGCCCGCACCGACTCGACCAGGTCGTCGATGTGGGTGTAGAGGGTCGCGAAGTGGCCGCCGGCGCGGGTCGCGATCCAGCCACCCAGGGTCGAGTACTCGAACGACTGCGGGAAGTGGCGCAGGGTGAGGCCGTGCTCACGCAGCTGGTCCTCCAGGCCGGGCCCGGTGGCGCCGGCCTGGATCCGTGCCGCCAGCGAGGTCGCGTCGACCTCCAGCACCCGGTCCAGCCGGCGCAGGTCGAGCGAGACGAAGGGGCGCTCGCCGAGCCGCCCCTCGACGCCGCCGACGACGCTGGTGCCGCCGCCGAACGGGATCACCGCCGCCCCCTCGGCCTCGGCCCAGCTCATCGCCACCTCGATCTCGGACTCGTCGCGGGGATAGGCGACCAGGTCGGGGGGGTTCTCGAACTCGCCCCGAAACCCCCGCACCACGTCGCGGTACGCCTTGCCCAGCGCGTGGCAGACCCGCTCGTGCTTGTCGTCGCTGAAGAGATCGGCGAGATCGGCGGGCGCCTGCAGCCGCGAGGCGCGGATCTCGACCCGGTCCAGGGGCACGGGGTCCTCGACCTCGCCGCCGAAGCCGAGCCGCTCCCGTATCGCCGCCGCCGCGGCCTCGATCTCAGCCCGCGGCGGCTGCTGGTCCTCGTACCCCCAGCCCCAGTGCTTTCGTCTCCTCGCGTTCAGGTCAGCAGAGGATTCGCTTGTGATGGATCCTCACCTCGTAGAGGTCTTTGGGAGCGAGCGCGATCGTCACCCAGGAGCAGCTTCCTTCGGGCAGGACGAGCGTCGAGACGCAGTCGATCCGGTGCAGCGATTTGCGCTGGCAAGGCGCAACCCGCCAGTTCCTGCACCCTTCCGTCTCGGCGCAGACGTCGGCCGTGAAGCGTTTGATTTCGGTCTTGGCGATGCCGAACGGCAGCTTGTGCGCCTCGGCGACGCCGGCAAGCACCAGCAGCCCGAGGACTGCCGCGATGACCACCTTGATCCTCACCAGTGAACCCCTTTCATTAGATGGGCGAAGGCGACAGCCTCAGTGGTCGGCGCCTTGTCGGGTGCCTCGTCGGTCTTCCCCTTCGCCGCCTGCGACTCGGGAAAGAGTTTGTAAGCCGTGTTGAGGATCCTGTCGCTGACGCCCGGCGCGATCGCGTAGAGCAGCTCGCCGAAGGTGCCGAGCCGGGTCGCCACCTTCTTCGGCCGGCCGATCATCGCCCCGGCGATCATCTCCGCCGCCTCCTCCGGCGTGATCGCCGGGAACATGTCGTACATCCGCGTCGGCGCGATCATCGGCGTCCGCACCAGCGGCATATGGATGGTGGTGATCTGGACGCCGTCGTCGAAGACCTCGGAGGCGATCACGCGGCCGAAGGCGTCGAGTGCCGCCTTCGAGGCGACGTAGGCGGAGAAGCGGGGCGGGTTGGTCTGGGTCCCGATCGAGCTGATGTTGATGATGTGGCCCGACTTGCGCGCCCGCATCGAGGGCAGCAGGGCGAGGATCAGGCGCACGGCGCCCAGGTAGTTGAGCTGGATCGTCCGCTCGTAGTCGTGGAAGCGGTCGTAGGAGAGGCCAACCGAGCGGCGGATCGAACGGCCGGCGTTGTTGACGAGGACGTCGACCTGGCCGTGGTAGGCCAGCACCTCCTCGGCCATCCGCTCGACGTCCTCGATGTCTGACAAGTCGCAGCGGTGGATGTGGGCGACGCCGCCGGCGCCCTCGATCTCCGCCTTGGTCTCCTCCAGCTTCTCGACCGAGCGGGCCACCAGCAGAACCGTTGCGCCGGCGTCGGCGGCCTTGACCGCGGTCGCTTTGCCGATCCCCGACGAGGCGCCGGTGACCAGGACCACCTTGCCGCGCACGGCCGCCGAGAGCGAGCGGTCCTTGAACAGGTCGGGGTCGAGGTTGCGCTCCCAGTAGTCCCAGACCCGGGACGCGTAGGACTCGAGCGGCGGCGCCTCGATCCCGGAGCCGGCGAGTGCCGCCTGCGCCTCGGTCGAGTCGAAGCTGGTCGGATAGTTGACGTAGTTGAGGACGGCGGGCGGGATGTCGAGCTGACTCAGCGTCATCTTCACCGCCCGCTTGGCCGGCGGGAAGAGCCTGAGGCCGCTGCGGACCAGGCTCGTCGCGGGGTCGGTCACCCCGGAATCGAGCCGCAGCGCCGCCTGCGGCGCGTCGGCGGCCTGCGCGAAGAGGTTGATCGCCTCGCCGGCCGTCTTCGGGTTGGGGTCGGTGAGGTGGAAGGCGCGGCCGTCGAGGCCGGGCTGGTGGGCGATGTGGTCGATCGCGTCGGCGACGAAGTCGACTGGGACGATGTTGATCTCGCCGCCTTCGACCCCGACCGCCGGCAGCCAGGCCGGCAGCACCCGCCGCGCCCGCTGCAGCAGCTTGAAGAAGTAGTAGGGCCCGTCGATCTTGTCGATCTCGCCGCTCCGCGAGTCGCCGACGACGATCCCGGGGCGGTAGACGCGCCAGGGGCGGGCGCACTCCTCGCGCACCACCCGCTCGGACTCGTGCTTGGTGCGAAAGTAGGGATGGGTGTCGAGGTTCTCGGCCTCGTCGAACATGTCCTCGCGCCAGACGCCCTTGTAGAGGCCGGCGGCGGCGATCGAGCTGACCTGGTGGAAGCGGCCGGCCTCGATCGTCCCCGCCAGTTCGACCGCGTGGCGGGTCCCTTCGACGTTGGCGATCTCCTGGGCTTCGGCGTCGGCGGCCATGTCGTAGATCGCCGCCAGGTGGAAGAAGTGGTCGACGGTCCCGCGCAGGGTCAGCAGGTCCTCCTCGGAGACCCCCAGGCCCGGCTGCGAGAGGTCGCCGGCGATCGGCACGACCCGCGCTCCGTCGGCGCCCCAGGCCGTGCGCAGCTCCTCCAGCCGGCCCCGCGACCCGGCCCGTACCAGAGCGAAAACCGTCCCCTCCCGGCGCAGCAGCCGCTCGACGAGATTGCGGCCAATGAATCCCGTCGCCCCGGTGAGGAAGTAGTTCATCGCTCTTTCATACACTCATTCCAGGAATGGCGCAAACGGCGACCGTGCAGATCCAGATGCCCGAGATGGGCGAGTCGGTCACCGAGGGCATCGTTCTCGAGTGGCACGTGGCGGAGGGCGACTTCGTCAACGAGGGCGACACCGTCGTCGAGGTGTCGACCGACAAGGTCGACGCCGAGGTGCCGGCGCCGGCCGATGGCGTCATCACCAAGCTGATCGCTGCCGTTGACGACGAGGTGCCTGTTGGCGCGCCATTGGCCGAGATGGAGCCTGGGACCAACGGCGCCGGTACTTCCGCCGAGGGTTCGGGCGCTCCGGCCGCGGGTCCTGTCGTGGGGGATGGGGGGGCGCTGCGGGCGGGGGCGTCCTCGACCCCCCCATCCCCCACGCCACCCGCGGAGGGAGCGGTCGAACAGCCCGGCGGGACCAACGGGGCCGACACTCGTGAAGCTCCAGGGGCGGATGGCGTGCGAGCTACGCCCGTCGCGCGACGGGTGGCTGAGGAGCATGGGGTCGATCTCGGAGCCGTCGACGGCTCCGGCAGCGGTGGGAAGGTGACCAAGGACGATGTGTTGGCGGCCGCCAATGGCGGAGGGGCCGCAGCGGCAACTCCAACGGCGAAGGCTCCGGTCGGCGCCGGCGAGGCGAAGCCGCTGCGGGGGGCGGCGGGGATGTTGGCTCAGGCTATGGGCGAGAGCCGGGAGGTTCCTACGGCTACTTCGTTCCGGACGGTGGCGGTGGACACGCTCGACGCGAAGCGGAAGGTGCTAAACGCGGAACTGAAGGAGCGGGGAATGAAGGTCTCCTTCACCCACCTGATCGCCTGGGCGATCGTGCAGGCGGCACGGGAGTGGCCGGTGATGACGCGGGTCTTCGAGGAGCGCGAGGGCAAGCCGTTCGCGATCGAGGGCAACCCGGTCAACCTCGGCATCGCGGTCGACGTCGAGCGCAAGGACG
Organism: uncultured Solirubrobacterales bacterium; assembly: GCA_963703235.1. Taxonomy (GTDB): domain Bacteria; phylum Actinomycetota; class Thermoleophilia; order Solirubrobacterales; family 70-9; genus VRUE01. The sequence continues at coordinate 1,900,427 of OY969802.1, forward strand.
GCTCCCACAGCCTGATGGTGCCGGCGATCAAGGGCGCGGACGGGCTCGACTTCGCCGGCTTCCACTCCCATTACGAGGACCTGATCACGAAGACCCGCGAGAACCGCCTCAGCGCCGACGACTTCCAGGGCACCAACGTCTCGCTGACCAACCCCGGCGGCATCGGCACCGTCGCCTCGGTGCCGCGACTGATGAAGGGACAGAGCGCGATCGTCGCCGCCGGCGCGATCGCCTACCCGCCGGAGTGGGCCCACGCCTCGCCGGAGCGGCTGCGGCAGCTCGGCGTCTCGAAGACGATGACGCTGACCTCGACCTACGACCACAGGGTGATCCAGGGGGCCGAGTCGGGCGCCTTCCTGCGCCGCATCGAAGAGCTGCTGGAGGGCAGGGACGGCTTCTACGAGTCGGTCGCGGCGGACCTCGGCCTCGACCCCGCGCCTCTCTCCACCGCCCATCCCGCCGCCGCCTCGGCGCCGCCGCTGGGCGCTGCCGCCGCCGCCCCGACGACCGCCCAGCCCGACGAGGAGCTGCTGCAGGCGGTCCAGGCCGCCACCTCGCTGCTGAAGGGCTACCGCACCCACGGTCACCTCGCGGCCCGGCTCGACCCGCTCGGCAGCGATCCGAAGGGCGACCCCGCGATCCAGCCGGAGCGCCTCAACCTGACGCCGGAGCTGATGGCCCGGATCCCCGCCTCGATCCTCCGCATCGGCGTCCCCGGCGAGACCCTGCTCGAGGTGCTGCCGCGGATGCGCGAGGCCTACTGCGGCACGATCGCCTACCAGTTCGAGCACCTCTCCTCCCACCAGCAGCGGACCTGGCTGCGCGAGATGGTCGAGACCGGCGCCCACCGGCAGCCGCTCGCCGACGACGAGAAACGGCGCCTCCTGAGCCGCCTGATCGACGTCTTCGAGTTCGAGCGCTTCGTCGAGAAGGCCTACCTGGGACAGAAGATCTTCACGATCGAGGGGCTGGACGCGATCGTGCCGATGCTCGACGAGCTGGTCACCCTGGCGGGGCGGGCCGGGGCCGAGGAGGTCGTCTTCGGGATGGCCCACCGCGGGCGGCTCAGCGTGCTCGCCCACAACCTCGGCCGCTCGGTCGAGTCGATCCTGGCCGAGTTCGAGGGCTCGAAGCAGATCGAGCAGGTGAAGGCGGTCGCCGCCATCCCCCACGGCGGAACCGGCGACGTCAAGTACCACTACGGCCACCAGGGCATCTACGAGAGCAGCGACGGCGAGAAGACCGCCGTCCGCCTCTACCCCAACCCCAGCCACCTCGAGTTCGTCAACCCGGTGGTCGAGGGCGCCACCCGCTTCATCCAGTCCGACCTCGACGGCGCCAGGCTGGAGCACGACCCCCGGCGCGCCGTTCCCGTCCTCCTGCACGGCGACGCCGCCTTCCCCGGCCAGGGGGTGGTGGCCGAGACGCTCAACCTGCAGGCGCTGCGCGGCTACACGACCGGTGGCACGGTTCACGTCATCCAGAACAACCAGGTGGGCTTCACGACCGATCCCGAGGACGCCCGCTCCACCCCCTACGCGGCCGACATGGCGAAGGGGTTCAACGTCCCGATCGTCCACGTCAACGCCGACGACGTCGAGGCCTGCTCGGCGGCGATCCGGCTGGCGATGGCCTACCGCGAGCGCTGGGCCCGCGACATCGTCATCGACGTGATCGGTTACCGCCGCTACGGCCACAACGAGACCGACGAGCCCGCCTACACGCAGCCGAAGATCGCCGCCCAGATCAAGGCCCACCCGCCGGTCTCCGAGATCTACGCGGGCAAGCTGGTCGACGAAGGCGTCGTCGCCCGCGAGGACGTCGAGGGCGCGAGGAAGGCGCGCCACGACGAGATGTCGGCGGCGCTGAAAGACCTGCGCCGCAAGATGGAGCTGGGCGACTACGAAGACCCGACGGTGACCACCTCGACCACCGGCGAGCTCGACCGCACCGCCAGCCCACCGGTCGAGACCGCGGTGCCGGAGGACCGGCTACGGGAGCTGAATCGGGCCCTGCTCGAGGTGCCGGAGAGCTTCACGATCCACCGCAAGCTGCGCAAACCGCTGGGCAAGCGCGAGGGGGCGCTGGAGGCGGGTGGGATCGAGTTCGGCCACGCCGAGGCGCTCGCCTTCGCCTCGCTGCTGACCGAGGGCGTCCACATCCGCCTCACCGGCCAGGACACCGAGCGCGGCACCTTCTCCCACCGTCACCTCGTCCTCCACGACGAGAAGACCGGCCTGCCGTACTGCCCGATGCAGAACCTGGAGAAGGCGACGGCGCCCTTCGAGCTGTACAACAGCCCGCTTTCGGAGATCGCCTGCCTCGGCTTCGAGTACGGCTACTCGGCGGCGACCCCCAACGCCCTGATCCTCTGGGAGGCACAGTACGGCGACTTCGCCAACGCCGGTCAGGTGATCGTCGACACCTTCATCGCCGCCGGCGAGGCGAAGTGGGGCCAGACCAGCCGCATGACGCTGCTGCTGCCGCACGGTTACGAGGGCTCGGGCCCCGAGCACTCCAGCGCCCGCATCGAGCGCTTTCTGGCGCTGGCGGCGGAGGGCAACATCCGCATCGCCAACCCCAGCACCGCGGCCCAGTACTTCCACCTGCTGCGCCGCCAGGCGCTGATTCGCAAGCCACGGCCGTTGATCGTCTTCACCCCGAAGGGGTTGCTGCGGCTCGACCGGGCCGCGGCCTCGCCAGAGGAGCTCAGCGACGGTCACTTCAAGTTCATCCTCGACGACCCGGCCGTGACCGAGCGTCGCGAGAAGGTCGAGCGGCTGGTGCTCTGCACCGGCAAGGTGTTCTGGGACATGGACGGCAGCGAGCGGCGGCAGGCCGCCGAGAACGTCGCGATCGCCCGAGTCGAGCTGCTCTACCCGTTCGCCAAAGAGCAGCTGGGCGAGGTAATCGCTTCCTACCCGAACCTGAGGGAACTGGTCTGGACGCAGGAGGAGCCGCGCAACATGGGCGCCTGGAAGGTGATGTCGCGGCGCCTGCCGGAGGTGCTGCCGGAGGGGGTCGAGCTCGGCTACGTCGGCCGCCCGACCCGGGCCAGCCCGGGCGAGGGCTACTCGGTCGCGCATGCCAGAGAGCAGGAGCGCATCGTCCTCACTGCGCTCACTCCCGGCGCCTGATGCGCAAGCCCGTCCCGGGACCCCTCTTCGTCTGGGTGAAGCGGCTCTCCTGGCTCGAGCTGGCGGTGTTCGCCGGCCTGCTCGTCTTCTGGCTGGCGCCGGGATTCGAGACCGAGACGATGGTCTTCGGCTGGGCGCACGGGCTCGGCTTCATCGCCCTCTGCGTGTTGATCTGGGTCGCCTGCGTCAGACGTGAGGCTCCTTACACGCTGCTGGCCGCGACCCTCACTCCGGTCGGGCCGGTTGGGAGCGTGATTGGCATCGAGCTGATCGAGCGACGGGGATGGGGCGTCGCCGATTCTCCGCAAAAGGCTGCGTGAACGCCGTAGATACGCTCAAAAAGCCTTGACCCAGAGCCGCCAAGGCGGTATAGCTAGACGGTGACTGTTCCTTTCGGGCAGTCCCGCCTGCAGGGAACGGCGCGCGTCGGCATCCCTCCCTGGCTACCGACGCAGGTGCAGTGAGGGTCGCGCGGACCCCCTGCCTCCCGCGACCCTCCTGCACCACCTTGTGGGCAAGGGGTCACGAATTTCTCAGTTTTCTCAGCACGGTCTGGAGGATGCCGCCGTTCTGGAAGTAGGCGATCTCGTTCGGCGTATCGAGGCGAACCTTCACCTCGAACTCGGTCGACCCCGCAGTCACAGTCACCTTCTTCGCCTCGCCGTTTTCAAGGTCCCCGACGTTTATCACCTCTTCCCCGGTCAGTCCGAGCGAGCTGACCGACTCGCCCGGAGCGAACTGCAGCGGCAGCACCCCCATCCCGATCAAATTGGAGCGGTGGATGCGCTCGAAGCTCTCGGCGATCACCGCGCGGACCCCGAGCAGCTTCGTCCCCTTCGCGGCCCAGTCGCGCGAGGACCCGGAGCCGTACTCCTTGCCGGCGAGCACGACCAGCGGCACGCCCTCCTCGGCGTATGCCGTCGCCGCGTCGAAGATCGTCGTCTCCTCGCCGCCCGGGAAGCGGCGCGTGTAGCCCCCGGCTCTGTCCACAAGCCGGTTGCGTAGGCGGATGTTTGCGAAGGTGCCGCGGATCATCACCTCGTGGTTGCCGCGCCGCGAGCCGTAGGAGTTGAAGTCGGCCGGTTCGACCCCGTGCTCGATCAGCCAGCGGCCGGCCGGGCTGTCCACCTTGATCGCGCCAGCGGGGGAGATGTGGTCGGTGGTGATCGAGTCGCCGAGCAGTGCCAGCACCCGCGCGCCGGCGACCGGCTCCACCCCCGGTGGCTCGGCCGGCATGCCGTCGAAGAACGACGGTCGGCGCACGTAGGTCGAGTCGGGCCAGGTGTAACGGTCGCCCCCCGGCACCTCGACCGCGTTCCAGTTCTCGTCGCCCACCAGCACCTCGGCGTAGTTGCGGGTGAACATCTCCGAGGCGATCGAGCTGCCGACGACCGAGACGATCTCCTCCGAGCTGGGCCAGACGTCGCGCAGGTAGACCGGCTCGCCGTCGGAGCCCTCGCCGAGGGGCTCGCTGGTCAGGTCGATGTCCATGCGGCCGGCCAGTGCGTAGGCGACGACCAGCGGCGGGCTGGCCAGATAGTTGGCCTTGACGTCCTGGTTGATCCTGCCCTCGAAGTTGCGGTTGCCGGAGAGGACCGAGCAGACGACCAGGTCGTGCTCCTCGACCGCGGCCGAGATCTCCGCCGGCAGCGGCCCCGAGTTGCCGATGCAGGTGGTGCAGCCGTAGCCGACCAGGTTGAACTGGAGGCGGTCGAGGTACTCGGTCAGGCCCGCTCGCTCGAGGTAGTCGGTGACGACGGTCGAGCCCGGCGCCAGCGAGGTCTTCACCCACGGCTTGCGCTCCAGCCCGCGTTCGACGGCGTTGCGGGCGAGCAGGCCGGCGCCCACCATCACCGAGGGGTTGGAGGTGTTGGTGCAGCTGGTGATCGCGGCGATCACGACGTGGCCGTTGTCGAGCTCGAAGCTGGTCCCGTCCTCCAGCGTCACCTCGACCTCGTCGCCACGGCGGTTGACGATCGTCGCCTGCGGAGCCGCGGCGCCGGCGCGGCGCGGCTTGCCGTTGTCGTCGTCGTGGTCCTCGCCCGGCGGGTCCGACGCCGGGAACGACTCCATGCTCGCCTCGTCGACCGGGTTCACCTCGCGCTGCACCGCGTCGGGGGCGAACTCCTCCAGCGCCGCCAGGAACGCGCCCTTCGCCTCGCTCATCGCGACCCGGTCCTGGGGGCGTTTCGGCCCGGCGATGCTCGGCACCACCTCACCCAGGTCGAGCTCCAGGGTGGCGCTGAAGGTGGGGTCTTCGGAGCGCTCGTCGTGGAACATCCCCTGCTCGCGCGCGTAGGCGTCGACCAGCTCGATCGCCTCGGTCGAGCGGCCGGTCAGCTCCAGGTAACGCAGGGTCTCGGCGTCGACCGGGAAGATCGCGCAGGTCGAGCCGAACTCGGGCGACATGTTGCCGATCGTCGCCCGGTCGGCCAGGCCGAGGGTCGGGAGGCCGGGGCCGAAGAACTCGACGAACTTGGAGACGACGCCGTGCTCGCGCAGCATCTCGGTCACGGTCAGCACCAGGTCGGTCGCGGTCGCCCCCTCCGGCAGCTCGCCACCGAGCTTGAAGCCGACCACCTGCGGCAAGAGCATCGAGATCGGCTGGCCCAGCATCGCCGCCTCGGCCTCGATCCCGCCGACCCCCCAGCCGAGCACCCCGAGCCCGTTGACCATCGTCGTGTGGGAATCGGTCCCGACCAGCGTGTCGGGATAGGCCTGCAGGGCGCCTGTACGGTCGCTCGCGTAGACGACCTGGGCGATGTGCTCGAGGTTGACCTGGTGGCAGATGCCGGTCGCCGGCGGCACGACGCTGAAGTTGTCGAACGCCCCGCGGCCCCACTTGAGGAACGAGTAGCGCTCGCGGTTGCGTTCGAACTCGCGCTCGGCGTTGAGGGCGAAGGCGCGCTCGTTGCCGAAGGCGTCGACCTGGACCGAGTGGTCGATCACCAGGTCGACGTCGACCAGCGGGTCGATCCGCTCCGGGTCGCCGCCGATCTCGGCCATCGCGTCGCGCATCGCCGCCAGGTCGACGACCGCCGGCACGCCGGTGAAGTCCTGCATCAGCACTCGTGCGGGCTGGAAGGGGATCTCGGCGCTGGGCTCGGCAGCCGCGTCCCAGCTGGCGATCGCCTCGACGTCGGCCGCCGTCGCCGACACTCCATCCTCGAGCCGAAGCACGTTCTCCAGCAGGACCTTCAGCGAGTAGGGCAGGCGCGCTACGTCGAATCGGGCCTGCAGCGCGTCGAGGCGAAAGATCTCGTAGGAACGGTCGCCCAGCTCGAGAGTGGCGCGAGCGCCGAAGGAGTCGTTGCTCATATAGAGGACGCTAGCGCTTGTCGGCCGAGTGGCCGTCGGCTACTGCTTTGGCGGCTCGTTGGCCGGCCGAGCCGCTCTGGGCGCGAACAGAGATAGCAGGGCTGGCGAGGGCGAAGTGGGACATCGCTCGCTGAGGCAGCGGCGCCACAGCGACCTCGACCTTGTCCCGTTCGATTGCCTTAACGACGGCCGCACCCACCTGCTCGGGCTTGCCGGTCCCCAAGCCCGGCGGCGGCTTGGCACCCGAGTCGGCGAACATCCCAGCCTCGCGGATGAAGCCAGGGGAGACGAGCGAGACGCCGACGCCTTTAGGTCCGAGGTCCGCTCGCAGCGCCAGGGCAAAACCGCGTAAGCCGAACTTCGTCGCGTTATAGATCGAGGAACGGGGGCTTGCCGCCTTGCCGGCCAAGGAAGCAACGAAGACGAGGTGGCCGGAGCCGCGCTCGACCATCGCTGGGAAGAGAGTCCGCGCCATCAGCATCGGCGCCTCCAGGTTGACGCGCAGGGCGCGGGTCACCTGCTCGGGAGTGAAGTCGGTCAACCACCCCGCCCCGGGCAGACCGGCGTTGGCAATGAGGACGTCGACCTCGCCCGCCTCGGCGGCGAGCTTCTCGGCGGAACCTTGCTCGGCCAGGTCGGATGGTAGGACGCGGTGTTCCCCACCGGGAAGCGCCGCCGCCAGCGCTTCCAGCGCCTCGGCCTTGCGGCCGTTCAGCACCAGCTCGGCGTCGCGCTCGGCCAGCGCCTGCGCGATCGCACGCCCGAGGCCGCCGGTGGCTCCGGTGAGCAGCGCGGTTCGACCTGAAAGTTCCATCCCAAGCCGCAAGCTAGCACCCGGATCGCCGAGAGGAATCCGGGGTCCAAGTGCGAAGAGCCACAAAATGTTTGTTTTTTGTAAGCATCCAGCCGGGCAATCGTCTACACTGCCCGCCGTTCCGAACAACCGAAACGCCGAATCCCGCCAGCCTGGAGGCGCCGCGGGAGCGGGGGAACCACGTTTTCGGGGCTAACCCGCCCGACATAGGGCGGGGGCGCAGGCTCCTTTCGCGCCAGCCCGACAGCTAACCCCGTAGGCCGACGAAGGAGATCGGTTTGCCTACGAACATCCGAAAGCTCAATGCGGGGTTGGTTGCGGTGGCGGCGCTCGTGTCGCTCGCCCTGCTGGCCCCGGCCGGCGCGTCCGCCGCCTGCGAAGGCGGCGGCCTGACGCCAGCCGAAGTCGATATGTGCACTCCTACCCCGAAGGCGCGACTTCTAGCCAACGGGATGCTGGTTCCGCCGAAGTCGGCGCCGGTGCGGGTCAAGCGCGTGATCGCCTACGCCAACAAGATCCGCAACAAGCCCTACATCTACGGCGGCGGTCACAGAAGCTTCTGGGACCGCGGCTACGACTGCTCGGGCTCGGTCAGCTTCGCGCTGAAAGGCGGCAACTTCCTCGACAGCCCGCTGCCCTCGGGGCCGCTGGCCAGCTGGGGGATGGGCGGTGAGGGCCGTTGGATCTCGGTCTACGCCAACTCCGGCCATACCTACGCGGTGATCGCCGGCTACCGCTGGGACACCTCGGGCAACACCGACGGCAAAACCGGCCCCAGTTGGCACGAAGACCTTCGTGACAACGTCGGTTACGTCGTTCGCCATCCGGCCGGCTACTAGGCCAAGGACAGGCACGAGCATGCTCCGCCCCGGCCAACCGGTCGGGGCGGGTTTGTCCTTGCTTTCCTGAACCACTCGGATAACGTCAAGGTGTAACTGCTCCACCAGACATCCGCTTGGCCAACCTCACCAAGCGCTATGGCGAGGTTCGGGCGGTTGCGGGCATCGACCTCGAGATCGAGCGAGGGGAGTTCTTCACCCTGCTCGGTCCCTCCGGATCCGGCAAGACGACGACGCTGCGGATGATCGCCGGCTTCGAGACGCCCAGCGAGGGCACGATCGAGTTGGCCGGGAAGGACATGGGCGAGGTGCCGCCCTACGACCGCCCGGTCAACACCGTCTTTCAGGACTACGCGCTGTTCCCGCACATGACGGTCGGCGAGAACATCGCCTACGGGCTGCGCGTGGCCGGCGTCTCGAAGACCGAGCGGGCGCGTCGACGGGACGAGGCGCTGGAGATGGTCCGCCTTCCCGGCTACGGCGATCGCCGGCCGGGCGAGCTCTCGGGCGGGCAGCGCCAGCGCGTCGCCCTGGCCCGGGCGATCGTCAACCGGCCCGAGGTGCTGCTGCTCGACGAGCCCCTCGGCGCCCTCGACCTGAAGCTGCGCGAGCAGATGCAGGTCGAGCTGAAGACGATCCAGGCCGAGGTCGGGATCACCTTCGTCTACGTCACCCACGACCAGGACGAGGCGCTGACGATGAGCAACCGGATCGCCGTCTTCAACCAGGGCAGGATCGAGCAGGTCAGTCCGCCGGTCGAGCTCTACGAGCACCCAGGGACGGAGTTCGTCGCCGGCTTCGTCGGCGTCTCCAACCTGCTCGAGCGCGACGGCGCCCGTTTCACGATCCGCCCCGAGAAGATCCAGTTGCTTGACCCGGCCACCAGGCCGAACGGCCTGCGGACCGAGCGGGGGCGCATCGCCGGGGTCGCCTACGCCGGGATGGTCACCCGCTACACGGTCATCCTCGATGCGGGGGGAGAGCTTCAACTCGTACGTCAAAACGCGGAGGGCGCGTCTCTCAATGCAGCCACAGAGCAGGGGAAGGAGGTCCTCGTGGGTTGGCGCCCCGAGCACGCGGTCGCCGTCCGCGGGAAATCGACTACCGAGGAGGAATCCCCGTGAGAACCATCAACGCAAACCCGCAACGGACCGCCTGGCTCGTCATCGCAGGCCTGCTCGCCTTGATGCTGCTGCTCGCCGGTTGCGGCAACGGCGACGACGACACGACGGGCGCGGAACTGACCGAGGTCGGCAAAGGAGAGGGGCAGGTCAACCTGATCTCCTGGGCCGGCTACGTCGAACCGGAATGGACCAAACCGTTCGAACAGCAGACGGGCTGCAAAGTCAACAACAAGGTCGCCGGCACCTCCGACGAAATGGTGCAGCTGATGCGGAGCGGTCAGTACGACGGGGTCTCCGCGTCCGGCAACGCCTCAGCCCGGTTGGTCGAGGGCGGTGACGTCGATCCCGTAAACGTCGAGCTAGTTCCCAACTACAAGACGATCTTCGACGATCTGAAGGACCAGCCCTACAACACCTTCGACGGGACCCACTATGGCGTCCCCCATGGCCGCGGCGCCAACCTGCTGATGTGGAACAGCAACGAGGTCCAACCCGTCCCGAAATCCTGGGACGTGATACTCGATCCCGCGAAAGCGGCCAAATACAAAGGCGAAATCAGCGCCTACGACGACCCGATCTACATCGCCGACGCGGCCGTCTACCTGAAAGCGCACGAGCCCGATCTGGGGATCGAGAATCCCTACCAGCTGAACGAGGAGCAGTTCGAAGCGGCGGTCGACCTGCTTCAAGAACAGCGGCCGCTGGTCGGCGAATACTGGTCCGAAGCCGCCAAACAGATCTCGGCCTTCGCCAACGAAGACGTCGTGGTCGGCACCACCTGGCAGTACCAGTACTTCGAACTGGAAGGCGAGGGCAAACCGGTCGCGGCAAGCCCGGCGAGCCAGGGATTCCTGCCGTCGGAGGGGGCAACGGGCTGGTCGGACACCTGGATGCTCAGCTCCGAAGCCAAAAACCCCAACTGCATGTACCTGTGGATGGACCACATCGTCTCGCCGAAAGCCAACGCACAGGTCGCCGAATACTTCGGCGAGGCGCCGGCGCAGAGCCTGGCCTGCGAAGAGACCGCGGAGAAAGGCTTCTGCGCGAAATACCACGCCGAAGACCCCGGCTTCTGGAAACGCGTCTACTACTGGGAAACCCCGGTGGCGGACTGCGGCGACGGATCGGGCGACTGCAAGGACTACAACGAGTGGGTCCAGGCCTGGACCACGATCAAGGGTTAGCGCGGCAGAGCGCGATCGATGGCGACTGAAGCGGTCGCGGAGAAGAGGTCGGCGGGCCACAGGCTCGCCGACCTCTTCCAACGTCGCCCCCGCCTCCGGGTCGGGGCCCTCCTCGCCGGCCCGGTCGGCTGGTTGGTGATCGGCTACCTGGGCTCGCTCGCGGTCCTGTTGATCGCCGCTTTCTGGACCGTCGACCCGCTCAGCGGCGAGATCGTCCGCGGCCTCAGCTTCGAGAACGTCGAAACGCTGCTCGACGAACCCGTCTACCGCGACATCGCTGGGCGGACGATCCTGGTCGCGGCCCTGGTCACCGTCACCGACGCCGTGCTCGCCTTCCCGATCGCCTTCTACATGGCCAAGGTGGCGAGCCGGCGCACGACGGCGATCCTCGTCGTCGCGGTGCTGCTGCCGCTCTGGTCCAGCTACCTGGTCAAGGTCTACTCGTGGCGGACGATGCTCTTCAACGACGGGGTGATCGACTGGGCGTTGGAGCCGTTCGGCCTGCACGGGCCGGGCTTCGGCATCGTCGCCGTCTGGCTGGTGATGAGCTATCTCTGGCTGCCGTACATGATCCTGCCGATCTACGCCGGGCTCGAGCGCATCCCCAACTCGCTGATCAGCGCCTCCGAGGATCTCGGCGCCTCGCCGTTCACCACCTTCCGGCGGGTGATCCTGCCGCTCGTATTCCCGGCCGTGGTCGCCGGCTCGATCTTCACCTTCTCGCTGACCCTGGGCGACTACATCACGCCGAGGCTGGTCTCGAACGACCAGTTCATAGGCAACGTCGTCTTCAACAACATCGTCAACAACCTGCCCCTTGCCTCGGCCTTCGCGCTGGTGCCGATCGTCGTCATGGTCGGCTACCTGCTCGTCGCGCGCAAGCTCGGCGCCTTCGAGCACGTATGAGGATGGCGGGCCGGTGAAACTCTCGAAGAGAGCGACCCTCCTGCTCCGCCTCGCGATGGCGATCGCGCTCGCCTTCGTCTACATCCCCCTGATCGTGATCGCGATCTACGCCTTCAACTCCAGCAACATCCTCGAATGGCCCCCTCCCGGCCTCACCCTAGACTGGTTCCCGAAGGCGGTCGAGAGCCAGGGAGCGCGGGATGCGCTCGTCACCTCGTTGAAAGCAGCGGCGGCGGCAACCGCGATCGCGCTCGTGCTCGGCACCCTCGCCGGCCTCGCGGTCGCCCGCCACCGTTTCTTCGGACGGGAGACGATCTCCTTCCTGGTCGTGCTGCCGATCGCCCTGCCGGGGATCGTCACCGGTGTTGCGCTCAGCAACACCTTCACCCAGGTGCTCGGCATCGACCTCGGGCTCTTCACGGTGATCGTCGGTCACGCCACCTTCTGCATCGTCGTCGTCTACAACAACGCCGTCGCCCGCCTGCGCCGCGTCTCGACCTCCTTCGAGGAGGCCTCGGCCGACCTCGGCGCCCACACCTGGCAGACCTTCCGCTTCGTCACCTTCCCGACCCTGAGGACCGCGCTGGCCGCCGGCGCCCTGCTCGCCTTCGCCCTCTCCTTCGACGAGATCATCGTCACCACGTTCACGATCGGCGCCGGCCAGGAAACGCTGCCGATCTGGATCTTCACCAACCTCTTCCGCCCCAACCAGCTGCCGATCGTCAACGTCGTCGCGGTGCTGGTGGTCCTGATCTCGATCGTCCCCGTCTACTTGGCCCACCGGTTGAGCCGCGAAGAGGGCGGGCCCGCGGCCAAAGCCACCGCCGTGCCGTAGGCCATCCCGGTAGGGGTTCCACTTAACTTTTTCTGAAGACAGGTAGCAGCTGTCCGCGGGCGAAGGCTCAGAAAAAGTACAAGACGTTCCACCCCTACCGGGATGGCCTACTCACGGGCGAGCCGTTCGGCCGCTTCAGCTCCGAGGTAAGGGCCAAGAGTCAGCTCGACAAGGTCGGGAAGAAGCGTCTCCAGCTGTTCAGTCCTACCGGCGCTGATCTCGCGCACGATCAGCGAGACGATGCCGCCGACCAGCGTCTCCTCGGTCGCCTCCGGCAGCGGCCGCTCGCCGCTGTGCTCGGGCCGGCCGGCCTTGAGGATCTCGACGAAGCCCTGCATCGAGGCGCGGTGGCGGGCGGCGATCTCACCCCCTGCGGCGACCGGCTCGATCATGCAGATCCGCGCCAGCTCCGGCTCGCCGGCGAGGAAGCGCAGCATCGTCGCCAGCGCCGCCCGCACCTTCTGCGGCCAGTCCTCGAAGGATTCGGCCGCCGCCTGCATCGAGGCGCGGATGTGATCGGCGACCATCTCGTAGGCGGCGAGGAAACAGGCTTCCTTGTCGGCGAAGTGCTCGTAGAAGGTGCGGCGCGAGACCGACGCCGCCTTGGTGATGTGGGCGACCGTGGTCGCGTTGTAGCCGCGCTCGGCGACTGTGTCGACCAGCGCCGTGACGATCCGCTCGCGCTGGTTCTGGACGACGAACTCGCGCGGCAGGCCGTGACGGCCAGCGGGCAGACGCAGCGACGCTTGCTCGTCCTTTGGCACAACCTGACCATACTCAGCCAGCCTGTCGATGTGCTTAGGACGTATCCCGGTAGGGGGTGGAACGTCTTGTACTTTTTTTGAGCAGACATCCTCGGACGGCCACCACCTGTCTTCAAAAAAAGTTAAGTGGAACCCCCTGCCGGGATACGTCCTCAATGCAACGGCTGCACAGCAAGCTCGTCCTCGGCGGCGCGGGAGCCGAGGTAGGGCATCACCGCCATGTAGATCAGCTCCGGCAGGAATTCCTCGCCCCGCTCTATCGAGCCGGATTCGAGCTTGGCCAGGATCGTGCCGTAGATGGCCCCGGCGGCGATTTCGGCCGTGCAGCGAGACATCGGTCCCCGCTTGCCCGCCTCGCCGCGGCCGCCGTCGAGGAGGTCGGCGCAGCGCTGCATGATGCGGTCGCGGCGGTCCTGGGCGCCGCTGCCGGCGCCGTTGACGGCGACGAGGAAGAAGCGGGCGCGAACTGGGTTCTCCTGCAGGTAGCGCATCGCCGCCCAGCCCGCGGCCCAGATCCGGTCGTGCCAGGTGGCGGCCGCCTCGTAGGCCGCGGTGACCCGCTGGCAGAAGTCGGCCGCGACCTCGTCGTGGACGCTGAGGAAGCAGTCCTCGAGGTCGGCGAAGCAGCGGCTGAAATGGCCGCGGTTGACCTGTGCCCGCGCGCAGAGCGCATCGACGTCGACCGCGGCGAAGCCGTGGCTGCCGATCAGGTCGACGATCGCGATCGCCAGGCGCTCGCGAGCCGGGTCGCGTCCTCTACCGGCGCCGTTCACATAGGACAAGGAACCGGTCCAGCCAAACTCCCCGCACTGGCTTGCCCCGGAAGGCGGTCCATTAAGCGGCCGCCCGCGCCTGCGCCGCCTCCGCCGCGCGGGCCGCTTCGACCTCCCCCACGTACGGCGTCAGCGTCACCTGCAGCATCTCCGGCAGCATCTCCTTCAAGCCGTCGACCCGGCCGGCGACCAGGCGCTGGTGGACCAGCCAGGCCAAGCCGCCGGCGATCGCGACCTCGAGGCCCTCCGGCAAGCGCTCCGCCCGCGGGTTCAGCTCCCTCCCCTCGCGCAGCTTCGGGGCGACGCTCTCCAGCATCTCCTGGTAGCGGGCCAGCGCCGCGCCTCCGGCCGCCTGCGCCTCGACGATGCAGAGCTTGGCCCGCGCCTGCTCGTTGACGACCATCTCGAGGAAGACCTCCAGGCCGGCGGCGATCTGGTCCGGCCAGGCCTGCTGCGGGTCGAGCAGCTCGGCGAAGACCTCGCGGGCGGCCTCGACGTTCTCGTCGAAGGCGGCGAGGAAGCACTCTTCCTTGTCGGCGAACTGCTCGTAGAAGGTGACGAGGGCGACCCGCGCGGTCTTCGCGATCAGCTCGATCGTGGTCTTCTGGTAACCGCGCTCGGCGACCAGCTCGGCGGTGGCGAGCAGCATCCGCTCGCGCTGGTTCTGGGCGACGAAGTCGCGCGGCACGAGGTGGCGACCGGGGGGAGCTTCGAGAGACGCTCGGAGATCGAGCGTGAGTCGGCCATCCCGAAACGGTACCAAAACATACAGCCAGTGTCTACTGGCTTTTTCTACAGAAATTCCTTCGTTTTGATCACAGCGGTTTCTGAAAGCTGCTATATCTAGACAAAAGGTTCTCGTTTTCAAAGAGGTTGCATGGCGGAAGACAACTCCAGCCAGCTTGAGCAAACGGTCTCGGTGGTCCCCTTCCCGGGACAGCGCACCCGCCCCGCCCGGCAGCGCCTGCTGGAGGCGATGCTGGTCGTCAGCGGCGAGCTCGGCTACGAGCAGGTGGCGGTCCGGCACGTGATCGAGCGCGCGAAGACCAGTCGCGCGACCTTCTACAAGAACTTCGAAGACCGCGAGGACTGCTTCTCCCAGGCCCACCGCGACGCCTGCGACTGGCTCTACCAACGCCTGGTCGGCGCTGCCAAGCGGCAGCCCTCCTGGCGCGAGGGGCTGCGCGCCGGGATGGCCGAGCTGCTCGAGTTCTGCGCCAACCAGCCGGCGATCGCCAAGGCCCTCTTGGTCGAGGTCCATGCCGCCGGCGAGCAGGCGCTGGCCCAGCGCCGCGATCTGATGGAGCGCCTCTCCCGCGCACTCGATGGCGCGCGCCGCGAGATTCCCTCTCGCCAAGCTCCACCTCCTGTGATGTCCACCTTCATAGTAGGGGCGATCGACACGCTCGTGTCGGCGAAGTTGATGGACGGCGACGCCGAACGGGCGCCGGAGATGCTCCCCGGCCTGCTCCACTTCGTCGTCATGCAGTACTTCGGCGAGGACGCCGCCTGGGAAGAGATGACCGCGGCTCCGCTCGCCACCTGGCAGGCCCGCCGCGCGGCCGCCTCCCAGGGGCCGCCCGAGAATTGACACTTTCGGCGCTGAATTGTTACATTACATCCCCCGAGGAGATGTAACAATGGCCCGCATGAAGCGACTGCAGATATCGATCGAACCCGAGCTGGACGCGGCAGTCGAACGACGCGCCGAAGAAGAGGGGCTCTCGAAGGCGGAGGTGATCAGGCGTTGCGTGCGGGAGGAGATACGGCCATTGCCGCCGATAGAGGACGATCCGCTGTTCAAGATGTTCATGAACCCCGTCGTGGGAGGGGACCCCGACAGCAGCGTGACCGTCGACGACGTCGTCTACGGGCCGTCGAACCCGGACCCTTGATTTTCGCGGATACGTCGTTCTTCGTCGCCGGCCAATTCTCGGACGACCGCCATCACGAGGCAGCTATTCGGCTGCTGCGACAAGTCGCCGGTCGTCGCATCGTAACCAGCAACCACGTTCGCGGAGAGGCATGGACGTGGGCGCGTCGCAAGGCATGGCACGCCAAAGCCGTTGCCATGCTCGACATCCTCGACGGTCGGGATAGATACGTTCAGGTAATCCGCGTCTCCGAGGAGCTCGAAGACGAGGCGCTGCGCTGGCTGCGCCAGCACGACGAGCGCGAGTACTCCTTCGTCGATGCGACCAGCTTCGCCTTCATGCGGGCCAAGGGGATCGAGGAGGCGCTCGCCTTCGACGGCGACTTCGCCGCCGCCGGCTTCACCGAACTGCGCCCTTAGTCGCCGCTAGAGCGGGATGTTGCCGTGCTTGCGCTTCGGCTGCTCGACCCGCTTGCTCTGCAGCATGCGCAGGGCGCGGATCAGCTTCGGCCGCGTCTGGCGCGGCTCGATGACGTCGTCGATGTAGCCGCGCTCGGCCGCCGAGTAGGGGTTGGCGAAGTGGGCTTTGTAGTCGTCGATCAGCTTCTGGCGCCGCTGGTCGGGAGTCGGCGAGGAGCCGATGTCCTTGCGGTAGATGATGTTGACCGCACCCTCGGGGCCCATCACCGCTACCTCGGCGGTCGGCCAGGCGACGTTGAAGTCGGCCAGCATGTGCTTGGAGTTCATCACGTCGTAGGCGCCGCCGTAGGCCTTGCGGGTGACGACGGTGAGCTTCGGCACCGTCGCCTCGGTGAAGGCGTAGAGCAGCTTGGCGCCGTGGCGGATGATCCCGTTCCACTCCTGGTCGGTGCCGGGCAGGAAGCCGGGCACGTCGGTGAAGGTCAAAAGCGGCACGTTGAAGGCGTCGCAGGTGCGGACGAAGCGGGCCGCCTTCTCGGAGGCCTCGATGTCGAGCACGCCGGCCAGGTGGGCGGGCTGGTTGCCGACGATGCCGACCGGGAAGCCGTCCAGCCGCGAGAAGCCGCAGACGATGTTCTTGGCGAAGTGCTCGTGGACCTCGAGGAACTCCTCGTCGTCGACGACGCGGGCGATCACGTCGCGCATGTCGTAGGGCTTGGAGGGGTCGTCGGGGACGAGCGTGTCGAGCTCGTCGTCTTCGCGCTCGGGGTCGTCGCTGGGTTCGAAGCGGGGCGGCGGCTCGAGGTTGTTGGCGGGCAGGAAGCTGAGCAGGTAGCGGACGTCCTCGAGGCAGCTCTCCTCGTCCTCGGCGGCGAAGTGGGCGACGCCGGACTTGCTGTTGTGGCTCATCGCCCCGCCCAGCTCCTCGAACTCGACTTCCTCGCCGGTCACGGTTTTGATCACTTCGGGGCCGGTGATGAACATGTGCGAGGTCTCTTTGACCATGAAGATGAAGTCGGTCATCGCCGGCGAGTAGACGGCGCCGCCGGCGCAGGGGCCCATGATCAGGCTGATCTGCGGGATCACGCCCGAGCACTGGACGTTGCGGACGAAGACGTCGCCGTAGGCGCCGAGCGAGACCACCCCCTCCTGGATCCGGGCGCCGCCGGAGTCGTTGATGCCGATCACCGGCGCGCCGACCTGGGCCGCCAGGTCCATCACCTTGCACATCTTCTCCGCCATCACCTCGCCGAGACTCCCTCCGAACACCGTGAAGTCCTGGGAAAAGACAAAAACAGTTCTTCCTTCAATGGTGCCGTGGCCGGTGACGACCGCGTCGCCCCAGGGCCGCCGTTTCTGCATCTCGAAGTCGTAGGTGCGGTGGCGGACGAAGGTGTCGAGCTCCTCGAAGGAACCGGGGTCGAGCAGCTTCTCGACCCGCTCCCGCGCCGTCATCTTGCCCTTCGCGTGCTGCTTCTCCACCGCCTCCTCGGAGGCCGAGTTGATCGCGGCCTCGCGCAGCTCGCGCAGGTAGGCAAGCTTCTCGTCGTGGGTGACGGGGTTGCGCTCTCGCATCGGGAGCGCGGCAGTCTATTTCAGAGCACCCGAGAGCGGCCTATCCCGGCAGGGGTTCCACTTAACTTTTTTTGAAGACAGGCCGCGCCCGTCCGAGGATGTCGCTGCAAAAAAAGTACAAGACGTTCCACCCCTACCGGGATAGGCCCCAAGCGCGCAGGCTCAGAATTCGGCGCAGATCGCGTGCGCTTCGACGGACCAGGCAACCGCGCTACCCGTGGCCTCGCGAGCCACGGCGACCCAGGCGGTTCGTTTGCCCTCAGCGTTGGCGGGTGCCGGAGCCGACTCAGTTACGGCAACCAAGACATCGCCGCCGATCACTTTGGCGCCACCGCCGACGACCTGCTTGCCGGTCGGGCAGGTGGCGGTCGCCGTCTTCGTCGCTTCCGACGTATTGCTCGCGCTCGCAGCGGGCACGTAGGAGACGTTCTTTACGAGCTGGGCGTTGAAGCTCGGGGCCAGTTTCACCCCGGTCACCGCGCCTTCCTGGATCTTGCCCGTCGTTACCGCGTCGGCGGCGATCTTGGAGGCGGTGACTGCGTTGCTGGCCAGTTTGCTGCCGGTCACGGCGGCGTCTTTCAGCTTCGCCGTGGTGACCACGCTGCCGCCGAGGTCGACCGAGCGGACGCCGCCGTCGAGCAGCTGGCTGGAGCCGACGGCGCCGGCCGCAATCTTCGCTCCGATCACCGCCCCGTTGCGGATCTTCGGCGTCGTCACCGCGCCGTTGCGGAGTTTGGGCGTGGTCACCGCGCCTTTGGCGATGCTCTTCGCTTTGACCGAGTTCTTGCTCGCGGTCGTCGCCGCGTAGGTGGCTCCGCTGAGCGCGACGAAAAGGGCGATGCAGGAGAGCACGTTTGCGACGGACAGATGCCTCTTTAGATGGTTCACGTCGATCTCACCTTTCCGGCCCAGCGAGATGCGAAGGCCAAAGTTCTCGGGATGTGTGCGCCCTCAGGCGCTGCCAAACGGCTGCTTCTGTGGCTCGGCCAAGTGGTCCAGGACGCGCTCCAGATCGGCCTCGTCGAGACCGGAGTCCTCCCCGGCCCGCACCTCGACCCGCGTCCCGAAGCCCTTCTCGGCCATCGTCACCTCTACCCCTTCGACCGCGGCGACCAACTCGACAAGCTCAGGTTCGGACTTCATCAACGTCCGCGATGCCTCGATCATGCGTGCCGGTTCAACCGCCGCGCCCCCGTTCCTCCCCCAATTTGCGAATGCGAGAGTCCGTTCAGGGGGAGAGCGCGCGCGCATCCGACATTGACCCCCTTCAGGTGTGGTCAATGTCGGATGCGCGTGACGACAAACGCAGCAGGCGGGCCTGGGAGCTCGCGGGGCGACAGCACGGGATCGTCGCGCGGCGGCAGCTGTTGGCGCTGGGGTTCAGCGCGGGGGAGGTTGAGCACCGCGTCGCGCGAGGACGACTGCATCTCGTCATGCGCGGCGTCTACGCCGTCGGCTGGCCGGCGCTGACCCAGAAGAGGCGCTGGATGGCGGCGGTGCTTGCCTGCGGCGACGGCGCGCCCCCTGCAGAAGCTTCTCGACAAGCGAACCTTCCGCCTCTCCGACTCGGACCTCGAGATCTTCTTCCGGCCGGTCGCGGCCAGCGCAGGACTACCTCCTCCTCTCAGCAAACAGATCGTCAACGGCTGGGAAGTGGACTTCTACTGGCCCAACTTGGGGCTGGTCGTGGAGGCCGACGGGCTTCGATCACCGCACGCCCTCGGCCCAAGCTCGGGACGCGATCGCACCCACGCCATCGCCGGGATGACACCGCTCGCTTCCCCGCGCCGAGAGGGCGGCGCTCCGGGAGGAGAGGACGGGTGCCCATCCTGCGCAGCGGCGTCCTGTTTTTCGCCCAACCGCGATCTCGGATGGGCGCACAGTCAGAGGCGAAAAACCCAGCAAGCGGGAGGGGCACCCGTCCTCTCCTAGAAGAACGCTCCCCCGCGGTACTCGCCGAAGACGTCGCGCATCGCACCGCAGACCTCGCCGATCGAGGCGTCGGTGGCGAGGGCCGCGCGGATCGGCTGCAGCAGGTTGCCCTCGCCGCGGGCGACGTCGCGCAGCGTCTCCAGCCTCTCCTCGACCGCCGCCTGGTCGCGGGACTCCTTAAAGGCCTTCAGCCGAGCCAGCTGCCGTTGCTCGGACTCGGGGTCGACGCGGAGGATGTCGACGTCGTCGACCTGGTCGGTGACGTACTTGTTGACGCCGACGACGATGTCCTGGCCGGAGCGATAGCGCTCGTGGTAGGAGAGCGCCGACTCCTCGATCTCCCGCTGCATGAACTCGAGCGCCTCGACCGAGCCGCCCAGCTCCTCGACCTTCTCCATCAGCTCCTTGGCGCGCAGTTCGATCTCGTCGGTCAGCGACTCGACGAAGTAGGAGCCGGCGAAGGGATCGACCGTGTCGGCAACCCCGGACTCGTGGGCGAGCACCTGCTGGGTGCGCAGGGCGATCCGCGCGGAGCGCTCGGTCGGCAGGGCCAGCGCCTCGTCGAAGCCGTTGGTGTGCAGGCTCTGGGTGCCGCCGGCCACCGCCGCGAAGCCCTGCAGGGCGACGCGGATGATGTTGACCTCGGGCTGCTGGGCCTGCAGCGTGACGCCGCCGGTCTGGGTGTGGAAGCGGATCTTCATCGAGTTCGGGTTCTCGGCCCCGAACCGCTCCTTGACGATCTCCGCCCACATCCGCCGCACGGCGCGGAACTTGGCGATCTCCTGGAAGACGTTGTTGTGGCCGTTGAAGAAGAAGGCGAGCCGGGGGGCGAACTCGTCGATCTTCAGGCCCCGCTCCAGCGCCGCTTCGACGTAGGCGATCGCGTTGGAGAGCGTGAAGGCGACCTCCTGCACGGCCGAGCAGCCCTTCTCGCGGATGTGGTAGCCGGAGATCGAGATCGTGTTCCATTTCGGCACGTTCTCGCGGCAGTACTCGAAGATGTCGGTGGTCAGCCGCATCGTCGGCACCGGCGGATAGATGTAGTTGCCGCGCGCCATGTACTCCTTGAGGACGTCGTTCTGGACGGTGCCGCGCAGCTTCTCGGAGGGCACCCCCTGCTCCTCGCCGACCAGCTCGTAGAGCAGCAGCAGGATCGCCGCCGGCGCGTTGATCGTCATCGAGGTCGAGACCTGGTCGAGCGGGATCTGCTCGAAGCAGATCCGCATGTCCTCGATCGTGTCGATCGGGACGCCGGTCCGCCCCACCTCGCCGCGGCAGAGCGGATCGTCGGAGTCGCGGCCGAGCTGGGTCGGCAGGTCGAAGGCCATCGAGAGCCCGGTCGAGCCGTGCTCGATCAGGTAGCGGTAGCGCTCGTTGGTGTCTTCGGGGGTGGCGAAGCCAGCGTACTGGCGCATCGTCCAGAGCCGGTCGCGGTACATCCGCTCGTGGATGCCGCGCGTGAAGGGCGGCTCGCCGGGCTCGCCGAGGCGCTGCTCGAGGCCGGCGGCGACGTCCTCCTCGGTGTAGAGGGGCTTGATCTCGATCCCGGAGTCGGTGAAGACGCGCTCGTCGTCGGGGCCCACCAGGGGCGCGATGGTCGGGCGTTCCTCGGCGGCGGCCTTGCCTCTCTCGCTGCTCATCGCCACGGAGGATATTGCGAGGCGCCGGGGTGCCGAGCGCCGGGATTCAGTCCGAGGCGCCGACGAGGCGCTCGACGCCGGCCTGCTCGATCGTCCGGCGCAGACCTTGGCGCAGGTCGACCTCGGGCTCCCAGCCGAGCAGGTCGCGGGCGCGGCCGATATCCGGCTGGCGCTGCTGCGGGTCGTCGACCGGCAGCGGCTCGTAGACGATCTCCGAGCGCGACTCGGTCACCTCGATCACCGTCTTGGCCAACTCCAGCAGCGTGAACTCGTCCGGGTTGCCGATGTTGACCGGCAGGTGGGCGTCGGACTCAGCCAGGGCGATGATGCCCCGGATCAGGTCGTCGACGTAGCAGAAGCTGCGCGTCTGGCCGCCGTCGCCGAAGACGGTGAGCGGCTGGTCCTGCAGCGCCTGGCGGAGGAAGGTCGGTATCGCGCGGCCGTCGGCGGCCCGCATCCTGGGGCCGTAGGTGTTGAAGATGCGGACGATCGAGGTGTCGACTCCCTGCTGGCGGTGGTAGGCCATCGTCATCGCCTCGGCGTAGCGCTTGGCCTCGTCGTAGACGCCGCGCGGGCCGATCGGGTTGACGTGGCCCCAGTAGTCCTCCCGCTGCGGGTGGATCTGGGGATCGCCGTAGACCTCGCTGGTCGAGGCGAGCAGGAAGCGGGCGCGCTTGAACTTGGCGACCCCGAGCATGTGGTGGGTCCCGTGCGAGCCGACCTTGAGCGTGTGCAGCGGCAGGCGCAGGTAGTCGATCGGGCTGGCCGGCGAGGCGAGGTGGTAGACGAAGTCGACGTCCTCGGCGATGTCGACGTATTCGGTGATGTCGACATGACGGAATTCGAACTCGGCGTCGCGAATGTGGGCGATGTTCTGCAGCGACCCCGTCTCCAGGTTGTCGATGCAGATGACGCGGTGGCCGCCTTCCAGCAGCCGCTCGCAAAGATGGGAGCCGAGGAAGCCGGCGCCGCCCGTGACCACGCAGGTGCTCATCGCAGCGATGCTACAGGGGTTCGCTCGACCCGGCCGGCCTCGGCGATTGCATGCAATTTCCGGCCTTTTAGACCGTTCACCCGTCCAGGTGGGGGGAGAGATCGTCCCCGTCCCGAGCTCTGCCTGAGAGGTTCAGAGAGCCGGCACGACCGGTGCGGTGGATGCGAGTGGTCAGCTCAAAAGAGATCCGGGGGGACGGGAGCAATGCGGCTGAAGCAGCCGCCGGCGAGTGACGGCGCCGACGCGGCGCGGAAGCGGGCTGCGGTCGAGCTGATCGCTCGCCACGGCACGGCTCTGAAGCGGGTCGCCCAGCGCTACTCGCTCTGTGCGGCCGACGCCGAAGACGCCTACCAGCGAACGCTGGAGATTCTGCTCACCAAAGCTCCCAGCGATCGCGATCGTGAGCTGTTCGGCTGGAGCAAGACAGTGGTCAAGCACGAGGCGCTGGCGGTTCGGCGCAACCGCGAGCGGCTACTGGGGACTACTTCCTCGCGCGACCGCGAAGGCGAGGATCGCGATCCCGTGGCGCTGATCCCGAGCGACGAGGACGGGCCGGCCGAGCGCCTCGAGCGACGCGAGGAGGTCGCCCGCAGCCGCGAGGCGTTGCGGGCGCTGAAGCCCGCCGAGCTGCGGGCGCTGACACTGCTTGCCGAGGGCTACTCATACGCGGAGATCGGCGAGATCACCGGCTTCAGCCAGACCAAGATCAACCGCTGCCTGGCCGAGGGCCGAGAGCGGTTCCGCCGGCTCGTCTCCCGCAGCGAGGACGGCAGCCGTTGTGCGGAGATGAACCTGCTCCTCTCGGCTTTCTGCGACGGGGAGACCAACGCCGAGGAGACGGCGGCCGTGCGCGAGCACCTGCGGGCCTGCGCCAGCTGTCGCGCGGCGGTGCGCGCCTACCGCACAACTCCCGCTCGGGTGGCGGCGCTGGCGCCGGTCCTGCCGGCTTCGCGTTCGCTCCTGGAGCGGACCCACGAGCTGCTGCTGGAGATCCAATCCCGGCTGCGCGGGGCCGGCGCGGCCGCCGACGGCTCGGTGGCACAGGTGGCTTCGGTTGGAGGTGCGGGTGGCGCCGGTACGGCTGCGCTGGCCAAGGTTCTGGTGATCTGCGCCGGCACGGTCGGCGGGACCGCGGCCTGCGTCGCGACCGGGGTGGCGCCGATGCCCGCCGGCCTCTCTCCGGATCGCATCGAGGCGCCGAGGATCGAGCGGGTCTCCGAGCGGGCGCTCGAGGCTTCGGCCCCGCCCGCTGCTATCGACGAAGAGCCAGCTGTGACCGATGTCCCCAGCCGGGACCCGAAGCCGACGGCCGAAGCCGAGACGCCGAAGGCTGTCGAGCCGGTGCCAGTCGAAGCCGAAGCCGGCGCCGTCGAATACCCCGAACCGGCTCCAGCCCCTCCCACGAGGGTCGAATCCGAGGCGCCGAGCGCCGCCAGTGGCAACGCCGCTGGGGAGTTCGGGCCGTGAGGGGCCGGTTGCTGCGCGGCGCGGTCGCGGCGTCCGTTGCGATCGCGGCGCTGCTCGGCTTTGGCGCCGCGGCCGGCGCCGTCCCACCGCCACCCACCGACCTCGAGGTCGAAGACGGCGAGGAGACATGGCGCCCGGAGCGGCGCTTCCGGGTCACCTGGAGGAACCCGGCGCCGGGCGCCGGGCCAGCCATCGCCGCGGTCCACTACCGAGTCCTGAGCCCGGCGGGCGCCGTTGCGACCGTGGCGAGACGGCTCGCCTGGCCAGCGTCGAGCATCGAGGGCCTCGAAGTCCCCGGCCCGCCCGGCGCCTACACGGCGGAGGTCTGGCTCGAGGACTCCTCCGGCGACGTCGGAGCGCCGGCATCGACGGAGCTGCGCTTCGACAATGCGCGCCCCGGCGTCGTCGAGCCGGCGGCGAGCGCGACCTGGATCGGCCGCGCCTCCTTCCCCCTTGCCGTCCGCCTCAGCCATCCGCTCGGCGACCCTCCCGTCTCCGGCATCCGCGGTTACGCCATCTCGGTCGCCCCGCCGCCGGGCAAACATCCCTGCCAGGCCGTCGATCGCTGCAGCGTCGCTGAGACCGACCTCGGCGATGGGGTCGCCAACGACACCTACCGGATCGCCGACCTGCCAGAGGGCACGAGCTATGTGCAGGCGGTCGCGGTCTCCGGTTCCGGGATGGCGTCGACGAGTCCGGGCCAGGCCGTCCTCCGAGTCGACCAGACGAGTCCGGTCGTGGCGCTCAGCGGGGCTCCGGCGGGGTGGGTGAACCATCCCGTGTCGCTGAACGCGATCGCGATCGACGACGGTTCGGGGATGGTCGGAGAAGGCGTCAGCGCACCCTTCACTGCGATCGCGATCGACGACGGAGCCCCGAAGATCTCTCCTGGCTCGTCCGTCGGCGCAACCGTGATCGCAGAGGGCGTGCATCGCGTCGCCTACTACGCGCGCGACCTTGCCGGGAACGTCGCCGACGGCAGCGAGCGCAACGGGGTGGCCAACCCAGCGCCGCCGACCGCCCTGGTGCGGATCGACCGCCAGCCACCGAACGTCGCCTTCGTCAACTCGCAGGATCCCCTCCCAGCCGGAGCTAATCCGAGCGAGAATCGGCGACTCGATGTCGGGGCCGGACCCGACGCGGGGCTGGATCGGCGTGCGCAGGGTTGGCTCAGGCGAGCGCTTCGTGCCGCTGCCAACGGCGCCACGGGCGCGCAGCGGCGAGCTGCGCGCAAACTGGGATTCGGACGCTTACCCGCCGGGCGACTACGAGTTTTGGGCCGTGGGCTACGACGACGCGGGCAACGCGACGGCGACGGCGCGACGAGCAGACGGCAAGCCAATGCGGCTCCCCAACCCGCTCAAAGCGGCGACGGTGCTGCGCGCCGGCTTCGCCGCTCGGCGCGATCCGAAACGAGCCGTTCCCTACGGCCGCGAGACCCTCTTCAAGGGCCGACTCACGACCGTGGCGGGCACGCCGCTGAGCGGGATGCCGGTGAGAATCGTCGAGCGCCGGGCGGGCGGAGGAGGAGCGTCTGCCGGTACTTGGACGGTGACCACCGGTCCCGCCGGGGCATTCGCGATCCGCCTCGGCCCCGGCCCCAGTCGCGAGATCGCCGCCCGCTTCGAGGGAACCCCGACCCTGACCCGGTCGTCGACTCCCTCGCTGAGGCTGGCGGTCCGTGGCGCCGTCAGCCTGCGGGCCTCGGCGCCGGTGGCGCGGATCGGCGGGGCGCCGCTCGTCTTCAGGGGGAAGGTCGGTGCGGCTCCCGGCACGATCCCTCCCGAGGGCAAGTCGGTGCAGCTCCAGTTCCGGCTGCCGGGCCTGCCCTGGAGCGAGTTCCGGACCGTCCAGAGCGACCGCCGCGGTCGCTTCCGCTACGCCTACCGGTTCAGCGACGACGACAGCCGCGGCACCGTCTTCCAGTTCCGTGCCTACGCGCCCGCGCAGGCCAACTGGCCTTACGAGCCCGGTGGCTCACGACCGGTATCCGTAAGGGGAATTTAGGGTGGATTCTGAGGGCGTAGGACGGCCCTACGCCCTCAGATCGCCGTTCAGCGCAGTGCCGACAGCTGCTCGCCGACCTGATCGACTAGGCCCTGGGCGCGCGAGGTCTGCTCGTCGAGCGCCTTGCGAACCCGTTGCTCGACCTCATTGCGGTTGCGCTTGAGTCGGGTCTCGACCGTGCGGCGGCGCTTGCGGGCCTCGCGCTCGACGCGGCTGCGGGTCTTCCGTGCTTCGGCGGTCGCCTTGCGCCGGACCGAGGTACCGCGACGCTCGGTCCGCTTGACGGTGCGGCGCAGGCTGGTGCGGTAGGACTGGAGCTGCTTCTGGGCCTCGGCGCGGCCGCTGAGCGGCTCGACCAGCTCGGCGACGCGATCGCTGAGCTCGAGGACGGCGCCGACCGGGAGGTCGACCGCGCTCTCGGCGAAGGCGCGAGCCTGCTCGGTGCGGGAGGCGGGAGCGGTCGAGGTGCTCTTCTGCGCTTTGGGTTTGGCTTTGGAGGTCTTGGAGTTGCTGCTGGCCTGGGTTGGCATCGGCGATGAAATCCCTTCGTAGTCTTTTCTTAACGGGAGAGTCCGCGAGTGTAGCGAACATACGTTCTCTGCGAACACACGTTCTAAACCGGCCCTTTGGCCCGGTTACGGCGCCGATCGGTCGCCGGCCAGGAGAACCGTCCCAAGCCCGAGTTCGCCCGCGGCGGCGGCGATCGGGTAGCGCGCCTCTAAGCCGAGGTCGGCCTGGTCAAGCTGGAGATCGCCGAAGGCGACCGTTCCGCCGGCCTCGCGAACGATCAGCTGGGCGGCGGCCGCGTCGACGGAGCGGCAGGCACGCAGGCTGAGCATCCCGTCGAAGCGGCCGGCGGCGACGTAGACGGCCGCGATCGCGATCGAGCCGATCACCCGCATCCGGTAGACGCGCCCGGCCAGGGCCTCGAGCGCGGGCAGTGCGTGCTCGGGCCTCGCCGACTCGACGCCGAGCAGCTCCAGCCGCTCGGCGTCGGCGGCGACCTCGATCCGCTCGCCTTCGAGCGCCGCCCCGCCACCGCGCCGGGCGGTGAACTCCTCGCCGGCGCCGAAGTCGTAGACGTAGCCGAACTCGACGTCGGCCATCGCCGGGCCGGAGGCCACCGCGATGCTGAGGCTGTGCGAGGGGACGGTGCGGCGGGCGTTGAGCGAACCGTCGATCGGGTCGATCACGACCCGCGCCGCGCCGCCGCCGCCGAACGCAACCTCGCCCCGCTCCTCGGAGACGGCGACGAAGGAGGCGCCCGCCTCGGCCAGGGCCTCGAGCTCGGCGAAGACCGCGTCCTCGCACTCGCGGTCGATGACGAGCGTGCGGTCGCCCCCCTCGCCCATCCCTTCGTAGGCGGTTCGCTCGGCGATCCGGGCCGTGCGTGCGAAGACCTCTCGCTGCGCCGCAACGACGCGGCGGCAGGTCGCCAGCCAGTCTGCCGAGAGGAGGTCCATCCAGCGGGATGCTATGCCGGTCGGGGCGCCGGGTCGCTTGTACTAGCGTTGGGCAATGGACTTGACGCCGGCACAGGAGCGGGCGGCCCAGCACGACGGCGGGCCGCTGCTCCTCCTCGGCGAAGCCGGGACCGGCAAGTCCGAGGCGCTCGCCCGCCGTCTCGCCCACCTTGCCGGAAGGGGGATCGAACCGGCTCGGATACTCGTCCTTGCCACCTCGCAGGCCACGGCGGAGCAGCTGCGACGGCGGGTCGAAGCGCTGCTCGACCCTCCCTACGAGGAGCTGTGGATCGGCACCTGGGCGACGCTGGGGGAGCGGCTGCTGCGCGAGCATGCGACGAGCGCCGGCCTCGATCCCTTCTTCGACGTGCTGGGGCCGGCGGAGCGGCTGGCGATGCTGCTCGACCGCCTCGACGAGCTCCCCCTGCGCAGCCAGGAGATCCGCGGCAACCCCGCCGGATTGCTGGCCCGGCTGCTGGAGCAAATCGACGCTTTGAAGGCAGGGGCCGACCAGCCCGATCCCGAGCTGGTCGAGCTTGCAGCCGCCCACGACAAGATCCTCGCCAGCAGCTGCAGCCTCGACCGCGGCGATGTCTTCCTCGTCCTAAGCAAGCTCTTGGAGGAGCGCCCCGACATCCGCTCCGAGATCGCCTCCCGCTTCCACCACGTAATGGTTGACGAGCTCGAGGACACGACGCCGGCCCAGCGGGCAATCCTCGCTTCGCTGGTGCAGGACAACCCGAACCATCTCTACGCGCTCGAGCCAGGAGGGGTGGAGGGGGTGTCCGGATGGGCGCGGCGTCCTGTTTTTCGCCCCAGAGACTCGGCGAGCGAGGCATCGTCCCCAGGCGAAAAACCCAGCGCCGAGCCGGACACCCCCTCCACCCCTCCCGTCATCGAACTGGAGAAACAGTTCCGCGACCCGGCCACGCGGTTCTGGCGCTGCACCAACGAACGCGCCCAGGCGCAGGCCGTGGCCCGCGAGGCCGAGCACCTGATCGCCAACGGGACGTCGCCGGAGACGATCTGCGTCCTGGTCGACGACCCCGCCGCGCGCGGCGGCCCGGTTGCCGCGGCGATGGAAGAGCGCGGGATCCCGTTTCACATGTCCGGGCCGGCGGCGCTCTTCCAGCGGCCCGAGGTCCGCGACGCGATCGCCTGGCTGCGGGTGCTCGCCGACCCGGCCGACTCGGCCGCCGCGGCGCGGGCGTTGACCCGACCGCCGATCGAGCTGCGCTCCGCCGACCTGGCGCGGCTGACGACGATCGCCCGTCGCCGCAAGCAGGACATGGTCTCCGGCTGCGAAGCGGCGCTCGAGAGTCCACAGATCCCGCCCGAGGCGCGCGAGCGGATCCAGTCCTTCCTCAAGCTCTACGGGGCGGCCTCCGCCGCGCTCGAGGAGCGCCGCGCCGACGTCTTCGTGCGGCGGCTGATCGAGGCGATCGGACTGCGGCGCCAGCGCCTCTTCGCCGCCCAGCCGGAGGTCGCCGAGCGGCTGCTCGGACTCTCGCGGCTGGCCGAGCTGGCGGCCGCCTGGGCGCGGCGCGAGCCGCACGGGTCGACCCGGGACTTCGTCCGTCACCTCAGCGCGGTCGCCGAGGCCGGCGTCGAGCCGGCCGGGATCGCCGAGCCCCCGGCCCCGGGGGCCGTGCAGGGCCTCGCCCGGGAGGCGGCTAAGGGAATGGAGTTCGAGCACGTCTTCGTGCTGGGCATGGAGCGGGATGCCGGCACGGAGCGGATCGGCCGGCCGGCCCGAGCCGGCCTCGTCCTGGCCCGGGTCGAACGGGAAGACGAGCGGGAGGGCACGCCCTCGCCGTTCTACGGGAACGCCCTTGCCGCCGCCAGCGGCGAGGAGGAGCGGCACGAGGAGGAGCTGTTCGGGCCGGCGGAGGGGCTGCACGCCACCTACCGGATGCTGCGCGAGGAGGTGCTGGAGGCGTCCTGGAAGGCGGGAAGCCAGCTCTCGGAGCCGCGGCTCGACACCGCCCTCGACGTCAACCGGGCGATCGCCCGTTACCTGGAGCTGCTGAAGCTGGCGGCGCTGGCGCAGCGCCCCGGCGACGAGGCGACGGCGGAGGCGGTCGAGGCGGTCAACGGCCTGCTGCGCCAGGTCGCCACCCCCGAGCAGCAGGCCGAGTTGGACGCCTCGGCGCTCGACGCCTACCTGCTCGACTCCGAGCGCGAGCACGAGGGGCGGCGGCGGCTGATCGCCGCCCGCCAGGAGCCCTCGCTGCAGGCCTTCCTGCCACGCCGCGGCGACGGCTCGCTGAGCCTCTCCGCCTCCGACCTCGACCTCTACCTGACCTGCCCGCTGAAGTACAAGTTCGGGCGCGTCTTCGGCATCCCGCAGGAACCGACGATCAACCAGCGCTTCGGCATCCTCATCCACAACGTCCTCGAGCGCTTCCACAAGGAGGGCGAGGAGGAAGGGCTGCCGCGCCTGATGGATCTCTTCGAGGCGGGCTGGCGGCGTACCGGCTTCGGCTCCAGCGACGACGAGCTGCAGTTCCGCGACCGCGCCCGCGAGGCGATGCGGCTCTACTGGGAGCGCGAGTGCGACGCCGAAGGCAAGCCGGTCTGGCTGGAGCGTAAATTCGACATCAAGATCGGCGAGCACCACGTCCGCGGGCGGGTCGACCGGGTCGACCGACTGCCCGACGGCGGCCACGAGCTGATCGACTACAAGACCGGCGAGCGCAAGAGCGAGGCCGACCTGGAGAGCGACCTGCAGCTGGCGCTCTACCGGCTCGCCGCCCGCGAGGCGTGGGGCCTGGAGGCGGGCACCGGCAGCTACTACTACGTGCTCGACGGCGACAAGGTGGCGGCGCCGGTCCGCCCCGACGACGCCGAGCGGGTCGAGCGCACGGTGCTGCAGGTCGGCGAGGGCATCCTCGGCCAGGACTTCGAGCCCCGCCCCTCGCCGGCGGTCTGCAGCTGGTGCGACTACAGGCTCATCTGCCCGGCGGCGGAGAGCTGAGCTGAGCGCTGGATGACGGGATGGCGGGTGCGCCTCTGCGGGAATTGATGTCGCACGCGCTTCGCGCTTAGCGACGAAGAAGGAGCGCAGCTTGACTTGTGCCGGCGGTCGCGTAGCGAGGGAGACTGGCCGTCCCGCGGGCGGATGTCGCGAAGCGGCGGAAATGCAATCCGGTGTCCGCGCGGCGAAGCCGCGCACCAACTCCGTCGCTGATATGGACGCCCATTTGTCAAGCCCCCAACCACCAAAGGCCCGCTGACGCGGGCCTTCTCCTTGGCCCAGGAGGCGGCGGTCGGCCTGGTGCGCGACGCGCGGTCAGGCTGATATGCGCGGGTTGGCTACCGCAGGACCGGGTTTCGTCTCAGCGCCCGCTGTCTAAGATCGAGCGTCGCCGCAGGAATGGCTGCTCATAGCGACATCGCGGATGCGCTGCGCGAAGGGCCGGACCCGCCGCCTCCTGGACCAAGCGGTGCTTGGTGGTTTTCAGTCGGCTGTCGCTACCGCCCAGCAGAAGCCGCTCAGCTCACGCGCCACGGCGACCGCGCAGAGGGTACGCCGCTTGCCGCGCTCTGAGTCGAGCCGCACCCAGCTGCGGTGAAGGCGCTGCTGCGCCTTCCATGAGATCGCGCAGATCGCCTGGGGCTGGCCCTCTTGGCGGCGGCGCAACCCCGTGCCTTTGCGCGGCGCCCGGCGGTAGTGCCAGGCCGCCTCGACCAAGAGACGCCGGGCATGGCGGGAGCCCGACTTGGTGATCGCACCCTGCCTGCGCTTCTCCCCGCTTGAGTTCTCCGAAGGCACCAGGCCGAGGTAGCTCATCAGCTGAGCGGGGCGCTCGAAGCGCTCGAAGTCGCCGACCTCCGCGCAGAGGCCGAGCGCCGAGAGGGTGTCGATGCCGCGCAGACAACGCAGGTGGGCGACCTGCTGCTCCCAGGGTGAGCCCTCGACCAGGGCGGCCATCTGGGACTCGAGGCTCTCCCGGCGCACCAGCAGGGCGTCGATCGACCCGATCCCGTCGAGCAGGACCGACTGCGCCACGGGCTCTGGGAGCTCAACCCTCCCCAGCCAGTCGAGGTGGCGCTGGGTCCAGTTGTTGCCCTCGAAGCGCAGGTCGTGGCGCAGCAAGAGCTTGCCAACGCGGTGGCGGGCGCGCATCGGGTCGCCGCGGACGTCCTCGCGGGCGCGGACCAGGTCGCGCATCGCCTCCTCAGCCGGGGTCGGCACCCGCACAGGGTGCAGACCGCCGATCATCAACAGCCGCGCCAGCCGCTCGGCGTCACGGCGGTCGGTCTTGACCCGGTCCTGCGCGGGGCGCTCGATCTTGCCCGGCGCGGCCACCGTGCACTCGATGCCCCTCGCCGCCAGCGCCCGTGCCAAGCCGAAGCCGGTCGGTCCGGCCTCATAGGCAACGCGGACCGGGGCCGGCAAGGCGGCGCAGAACTCCGCCACCTGCTCGGTCTGCCCACCCATGCGCTGCACTGCCAACTCACCTGACTGCGAGTCGGCGATCGCCGCGACGACCTTCGCCGCGTGAACATCGAGACCCACCCACGTCCTAACCTGCGCCATGTCGGCACCCCCATGATTGCGGTCCTCGCCGAGGCCATTCCTCGGCGACAAACCCGCGCATCTCATGCGCGGGTGCCGACCTTTACGCCGGGTTCGGATCGAGCCGGCGCTCAGGTGGCCGGCCATAGGGTCTAAGCGCCGCAGGCGCGTGCGACATCAATTCGCCCGCGGGACGGCCAATCTCAGTCGCCCGGGAATCGCCGAATCGGCCCTCTAGTTCTCGTCGCCGCGGCGCTGCTGCAGGAAGCGCTGGAACTCGCGAGCGATGGTGTCGGCCGAGGGCAGGTCGGGGCTGTCCTCGCCGAACTGCTCGGCCTGTACCGCCTCGATCCGCTCGACCAGCTCGGCGATCTCTGGGTTGGCGGCGACGGCGCGGCCGATCTGCTCTTCGTAGCTGGCGGTTTCCTCCTCCAGCTCACCGGCGTCGACGGCGACGCCGGTCAGTCCTTCGAGCCTGCGCAGCAGCGCCAGCGTCGCCTTCGGATTCGAGACCGCGGCGACGTAGTGGGGGACGGCGGCCCAGAGCGAGGCCGAGGTCATGCCGAGCTGGCGGCAGCAGTCGTGGAGGACGCCGACGATCCCGGTCGGCCCCTCGTAGTTGGAGCGCTGCAATTCGAGCTCTTCGATCAGCTGGTCGTCGGAGGCGAGGCCGGTGATCGGCACCGGCAGCGTGTGCGAGACCTCGGCGACGAGCGCGCCCAAGGTGACGACCATCTCGACCCCGAGCGCGTCGGCGGCGGTCGCCACCGTCTCCGAGAAGGTGCGCCAGCGCAGGTTCGGCTCGGTTCCGTCGAAGAGGACCAGGTCGCGGTCGGCGCCGGGAACGCGGGCGGCGATCAAGTCGTTGCGCGGCCAGTCGATCTGACGCGTCTGGCCTTCGGAGAGGTGGATCGTCGGCCGGGTCGCCTGGAAGTCGAAGAAGTCCTCCGGGTCGACCTCGGCGATCTGCTCGGAATCGAAGGAATCCGCAAGGGTCCCGAGCGCGGCCGAGGCGACTCCGGCGGCGTCGTTCCAGCCGCGGAAGGCGCAGACGAGCATCGGCGAGCGAAGCTGCGGTACGTCTCCGATCCAGGTCAGCGAATCCACGCATTTGAGACTACAGACGGCGGCAATGTGAATCTGGATTCACTATGCTGCCGTCGGTGCTGGAGCTGCGCGAGATCAGCAAGTCCTACCCGATCGGGGGCCAGCCGGTCGAGGTCCTGCACAGGGTCTCGCTGGAGATCCGGCCCGGGAGGCTGATCGCGATCGTCGGCCCCTCCGGCAGCGGCAAGAGCACGCTGCTCAACCTGATCGGGACGCTGGACACCCCGAGCAGCGGCCAGTTGCTCTTCGACGGCCGCGAGATCGGTGGCCTCAGCCCCGCCCAGCGCTCCGACTTCCGCGCCGCCAACCTCGGCTTCGTATTCCAGTTCTTCAACCTGCTGCCCGGCCTGACGGCGCGACAGAACGTCGAGCTGGCGGCGGCGATCGGGGGCAGCGAGCACGGGAGAGCGCGCAGGCGCGCAGGGGAGCTGCTGGAGCAGGTCGGGCTCGGCGACCGGGTCGACGCGCCCGCTCGCACCCTCAGCGGCGGCCAGATGCAGCGGGTCGCGATCGCGCGGGCACTGGTCAACGAACCGCGTCTGATCCTCGCCGACGAGCCGACCGGCAACCTCGACCAGCGCAACGCGGCGCAGATCCTGGAGCTGCTGCGTGAGCAGGCAACTGGGGAGCGAGCCGTGGCCATGGTCACCCACGACCACGAGCTCGCGGAGCGCTTCGCCGACGAGATCGTCTCGCTGGTCGACGGGAAGCTCGACGGCCACTCGCTGGCCGAGCAGAACGGCAGTCGGGGCCGCCGCCTCGTCTCCGGCCTCGCCTCGCTGATCGGCAGATGAGCCGTATCCGCTCGCAGGCGCAGCTTGCCGCTCTGCTGAGCCGCCACCTGCTGCACGTGATGCGGCGCCAGCGGGCGCGGGTCGCGGTTCTGTGGGCGGCGCTGGCGCTGGCGCTCGGGATCGCCGTCGGCCTGCTCGCCTTCACGACCAGCATCGAGGACTCCTTCCGCCAGCGGGGCGAGGCGGTGGCTGGCGTCTCCGACGTCCAGGTGCAGGCGGTCGGGACCTCATCTCTGCCGCCCAGGCTGCACAGGCGACTGGGCAGGATCGAGGGGACGCGCTACGCGATCCCGATGACCCAGCAGCGAGTCAGCCTCGAAGCGGGCGGCGAGCGGGTCGTCGCCACCGCGATCGGCGTCGACCGCACGGCACGCCGGCTGCGCAGCGCCGTGCAGGAGGAGCTGCGGGTGCCGGGCGGCAACTCCGCCAAACCCGGCCTGGCCCTGAGCACGGAGCTGGCCGGCGAGCTGCGGGTCCGGCGCGGCGAGCAGGTGCGGATGTTCGCCTTCGAGCGCGCCCCCCGCATCCGCGTCGCCCGGGTGGTCGAGGTCGACCCGGCGATCGAGGACGTCGTCACCCTGCCGCGGGCGCGGCTGGAGCTGCTGCGGAGCGCCCCCGGCCGGCCGACGATCGTCTACGTGAAGCTGGATCCGGGAGTCTCGGCGGCGGGTTGGGAACGGCGGGCGCTGCGAGTACTGCCCGCCGGGGCGGCGCTGACCGATCCCGACCGCAACCAGCAGGAGCTGAGCCACGTCCTCGACTTCACGGTGCGGGCGCCAACCATGGTCTTCGGCATGGTCGTGCTGGCGATCGCGGCGCTGCTGATCTACGTCCTGCAGCTGATGCGGATGCTCGAGCGCCAGGAGGACCTCGGCCTGCTGCGGGCGCTGGGCTCGAAGCGGCTGCCGCTGATCCTCGCCGAGAGCGCCATCCTCGCGGCCCTGCTCGCCGCGGCGATTCCCCCGGGAATCGCGATCGGGAGCCTGATCGCCCACTACCTCGCATCCCAGGTGCCGACCTACCTGACCGACGTCTTCGGCTTCGAGATGCTGGTCGCCGTCCGGCCCGGCGTCGTCGCCATCGCCGCCGCGCTCGTCCTCGCGATCGGGATCGCCGCCACCGCCGCCGCGCTCGTCTCGGCGCGCGGCTCGATCGCCAGCCAGCTCGGCCGCTCCCCGCAGGCGGGCGCAACGGTCGTCTCGACGATCTCCTTGCGGGCCGGAGTGGGGCTGCTGGCCGGCGGCGCGGGATTCCTCGCGCTCAGCCTCTGGCTCGGCGAGCGGGGCCTCTACCCGGTCGCCGTGGTGACGGTCCTGGTCGGGCTGGCGCTGGCGACGCCCGGCGTCGTCGGTCTGGTCTCGATCGCCTTCGGACGCCGCGAGCACGGCGGCTCGAAGCCCGGCCTGGTCGCGCGCGGAGCGATCGAGGCGAACCCGCGGCGGGCGGCGCTCGCGGCGGCGATCATGGCGCTCGGGATCGCCGCCGTGATCCCTCCCCAGCTCAGCGAACGGGCGCTGGTCGAGCGGATCGGGCTGCTGACGGAAGCGGTCCGTCCCGGCGCCCAGGAGCTGCTCGCCTCCGACGACGCCTTCTCCAGCGTGCCGGTCTCCAGCCGCTTCGCGCGGCGGGCGCTGCGCGACGAGACGACCCTGGCGCGCCCGACCGCGTTCGCCTTCATCCCCTTCCGCGGCCGCAAAATCGAGTTGCGGGCGGTCGCCGCCGCCAACCGCGGCGGCCTCTTCCGCGCCGACGGCATCGGCCTGCCGCGGCAGCTGCCGAAGCTGCGCGCCCACCCCGACGACGTCCTGATCTCGCGGGTGATGTCGGCCGGGCTCGGGATCGACAGCGGCGAGACGATCGAGCTGCGCACGCCGTCCGGCCCAGAGCAGGTGCGGGTGCGCGGCGAGGTCGAGGACTTCGGCTGGCCCTCGGGGACGATCTACATGGACATCGACCGCTACCGCCAGCTCTACCGGACCAGCGCCATCAGCGTGCTGGTCGTCAACCGCCGCAGTCGCATCGACAGCGGCGCGCTGAGCAGGCAGCGGCCGCTGCACACCGTCTCCGGCGCCGAGTTCTCCGACCGGATCGAGACCCAGATGGACCAGAGCACCAAGGGCCTGGTAGCGATGAAAGTCCTCACCCTGCTCGCCGCGCTGGTCGCCGTCGGCGGCATCGTCACGACCTCGGTCTTTGCGCGGCGGCGCGAGTGGGCCGTGCTGCGGGCGATGGGGATGCGCAGCGGCGGCCTCTTCGCCGCGCTGGCGCTGGAGACGCTGCTGGTGATGGCGCTGGGCGGGGCCTGCGGCGCGATCGGCGGCATCATCTCCTTCCGCGGTCCGGGTCTCGCTTTCCTGGAATCGCAGGGCTACGTGCTCGATCGCGGCGTCGGCGTCGGCACGGTCGCCGCGATCGCCGCCGCCACGGCGCTGATCGGAACCGCGGCGGCGGCCCTGCCGGCCTGGCTGACGGCGCGGGTTCCGCTCGCCGATGCGCTCTCCTACGAGTGACGCAGCCGATGACGCCGAGGCAACCGCGCTCTACCGCTTCTTCCCCCGGCCGTCGCCCGCGTGGCGACGCGACTCGGGAGCGCCTGCTGGAGGCCGCGATCGAGCTGCTGGAAGAGGGCGGCTACGCGGCGGCTTCGGTGGCGTCCATCGCCGAACGGGCCGGGGTCGCCGCCGGCGCCCTCTACCGCCATTTCCCCTCCAAGGCGGAGCTGTTCGTCGAGGTCTTCCGGGCGGTTGCGGAGCGTGAGCTCGAGGCGCTCTACGAAGCGACCGCACTGAGTGGCGCGGTGGTCGAGAAGCTCGACGCGATCGTGCGCGAGTTCGCCGGCAGCGCCCTGAGCCAGCCGAAGCTCGCCTGGGCGCTCGGCTACGAGCCGGTCGACCCGCTGGTCGACGCCGAGCGCCTCGCCTACCGGCAGACCTATCGCGAGAAGCTGACCGGCCTGCTGCGAGCGGGCATCGAGAGCGGCGAGCTGCCGCACCAGGATGCCGAGCTGACGGCAGCCGCCCTGATCGGGGCGATCAGCGAGGCGCTGGTCAGCCCGCTTTCGCCGGTCGGCGAGGACGTCAAGGCCGAGGCTCTGGTCGACTCGCTGTCCGGTCTCTGCCAGCGCGCCGTCGGCGCGCGCAGCCGACATTGACCCCCCTATGGTGGGGTCAATGTCGACTGCGCGAGGCTCGCCCGCCCTCGCCCGTCGGCTGGCTCAGCGCTCGGCGGAGCAGCTGGAAGGCGAAGAACAGCGCCACGGCGGCGAAGGAGAGCTGGAGGGCGCGTTCGGAGACGTTGTTGGCGATCGCGACGCCGATCAGGACGCCGAGCGGCGAGAGCGCGCCGACCACGAGCGCGTCGCGGAGGTTGACGTTGCCGTAGGACCTCTGTCGGGCAGCGCCGACCAGGGCGACGATGACGATCATCAACAGCGACGTCGACTCGGCCTCGACCTGGGAGAGGCCGAGGAAGATCGCCAGAGCGGGGACGAAGAGGACGCCGCCGCCGACGCCGACCAAGCCGCCGGCGAGGCCGCCGGCGACGGCGATCAGGACCGCGAGCAGCTCATCCACGGCCGTCGTCCTTCATGGCAGGATCAGCTCGATCGCGATCGCGACCAGCAGCGCCGCGAAGATGAAGGAGACGGCGCGCTGCGGGATGCGCTGCTGGATCGCGGTGCCGAGCACGACGCCACCGATCGCCGGGATCGAGAGCAGCAGGCCGGTGGCGACGTGGACGTTGCCGTAGATGCCCCCCTGGGCGAGCGTGGCGAGCAGGGCGATGAGGACGATCGCGGCGAGGCTGGTGCCGGTGGCGAGCCGCTCGCCGTAGCCGAACCAGAGGATCAGCAGGGGGACGATGACGGTGCCGCCGCCGACTCCGAAGAGACCGCTGAAGGCGCCGGCCAGAGTGCCGATCGCGGCCAGCTTAAGGAGGCGTTCGGAGGGCACCGCGGCGATACTAGAGCCGTGTCGAGACAGGCCCCGCTCGAAGCGCTGCGCGCCGATCCGGCCCACACCGCGATCCTCACCGACGTCGACGGGACCCTGGCGCCGATCGTGGAGCGACCGGAGCTGGCGGCGGTCCCGGCGCAGGCGAGCGCCCTGCTCGAACGACTGAGCGAGCGTTATGGCCTGGTCGGTTGCATCTCCGGCCGCCAGGCCGAGGAGGCACGGCGGCTGGTCGGCGTGCCCGGCATCGCCTACGCCGGCAACCACGGGCTCGAACTGCTGCTGCCGGGCGACGAACGGCCCCGTCCCCATCCCTCGCTGCAGGGCCGGGAGCGCGACGCGGCCGAGTTCGTCGCCGCCCTGGGTCCGGAGGAGCTGGCCACAGCGGGACTGCGGCTCGAGGACAAGGGCCCGATCCAGGCACTGCATTGGCGCGGGGCAGCCGATGAACGCGCGGCCGAGGCGCGTGCGGAGGAGATCGCGGCGGCGGCGGAGCGGGACGGCATCGAGGCGCGCCGGGGGCGGAAGGTCTTGGAGCTGCGTCCCCCCGGCGGCGGCAAGGACGCGGCTGTGCGGGCACTGCTCTCGACCCCACTCCCCCGGTCGCATCTCTCATCGCCATCGGGCAAGAAATGCGACACCGCGATCTATGCCGGCGACGACCGCACCGACCTCGACGCCTTCCGAGCCCTGCGCGAGCTGCAAGGAAAGGGCGAGCTGGAGCAAGCCGTCTGCGTCGGCATCACCTCGCCCGAGGGGCCGCCAGAGCTGGCCGAGCAGGCGGATTCTGACGGTCGAGGGACCGGCCGGTTGGCTGGAGATCCTCGAATCGCTGGCGCGGTGAAAGACTCGCCGCCGTGCCCTACACCGACCTGCTGCGCGTCACCGTCTTCCTTACCGGCGCCGAGGCGACCGCGCTCGCCGCCGTCACCGCGATCGCGGCCAACCGCGACGCCGACACGACGACGCTGCTCGTAGCTGTGACCTGGTGGACGATCGCGCTCCTGGTCGGCATCTGGCTCGGGCGGCCCGCTCGTGCCGCCGACGGCGTCCGCGACGCCCTCGCCCGTGCCCGCACGGCGACCTCGCTTCCCGAGGAGACTCCGGCCAGAATCGTCGCCGGCCGCCTCTGGCCGGTCGCGGTCACGGCGATCGTCGCCGGCGGCCTCGGCGTCGTCTTCCCCGGCGTCGCCGCGATCGGCGCCGGCTACGCTCTCCTCGTCGCCCTCGCCCTGCGCACCCGCGAGGCCGCGGTCCTTGGCGTCGAGCACCGTGACGGCGTCAAGTTCTACGTCGTCCCCAACCCCGCCCTACGCCCGATCGAGCTGGTCCGCACGCCGGGCCTGCGCAGCGACCGCCTCAGCCGTCCAGGAACCGTCTGAACTCAGACCACGGCCGCGTGTTGGCGATCTGAGCCGGGGTCAGCCAGGCGCGGCGGGCGGTGGCGACGCCGTAGGCGATGTTGGACATCGTCTCGACCCCGTGGGCGTCGGTGTTGAGGACGATCGTGGCGCCGGCCTCGGCGGCGAGGCGGGCGTGGTGCTCGGAGAGGTCGCGACGGTTGGGGTTGCCGTTGATCTCCAGCATCGTGCCGGTGCGGGCCGCTGCCTCGACCACGGCCTCGATGTCGATCCCGTAGGGCTCGCGGCGACCGATCAGGCGGCCGGTGAGGTGGCCGATGCAGTCGACGCCAGGGTTCTCGATCGCCGCCAG
Organism: uncultured Solirubrobacterales bacterium; assembly: GCA_963703235.1. Lineage (GTDB taxonomy): Bacteria > Actinomycetota > Thermoleophilia > Solirubrobacterales > 70-9 > VRUE01. The sequence continues at coordinate 1,939,578 of OY969802.1, forward strand.
GACGCGGCCGGTCATCCCCTTTTCGGGGATCGCGAACGAAGTGTGGACGCTGCCGATCACCCAGTCGAGAGCCTCGAGGAGATCGTCGGGGTAGTCGAGCGCTCCATCGAGGCCGATATTGGCCTCGGTGCCGGCGAGCAGGCGGAAGCCGCGCTTCCTCTTGTTCCACTCGCGCACCTCCTCGATCCGCTGCCAGAGCTGCTCGTCGGTGACGTGGTTGCCGAAGCCGTGCGTGGCCGAGTGGTCGGTCAGCGCTAGGTAGGCGTAGCCGCGCTCGCGGGCGGCTTCGGCCATCTCCTCCAGCGTGTTGCGGCCGTCGGAAAGGGTCGTGTGGCAGTGCAGGTCGCCGCGCACGTCCTCGACCGTGACCAGGTCCGGCAGCTCCCCCTCGCGGGCGGCCTTCAGCTCGCCGCGGCCCTCGCGCAGCTCGGGCTCGACGTAGGCATAGCCGAGCCGGTCGTAGACCTCCTCCTCGCGGGCGCAGAGGGTGACCTCGCCGCTCTCGACGTCGGCGATGCCATGCTCGGAGACGGAGAGGCCGCGGCCAACGGCATCCTCGCGCAGCTGCACGTTGTGGGCTTGGGAGCCGGTGAAGTGCTGGAGCAGGTTGCCGAACGCCTCCGGGGCGACGATCCGCAGGTCGACGGAGATGCCGTTGTGGGTCTGGGCGCGGACGCCGTTGCGCCCCGCCGTCCCGGCCGAGGCGATCAGGGCATGGCCGGCGAGGTGCTCGGCGAGAGCGGTCGGCTCGGTCGCGGTCGCGATCAGGTCGATGTCCTTGCAGGTCTCGGCCCAGCGCCGCACCGAGCCGGCCACCTCGACCCGGTCGGCGGTCGGGTGCTCGCGCAGGGCGGCAGCCAGCTCCTCGGCGATCGGGCGCACGGCCGAGAGCAACAGCCGGCCCGGCCCCTGCCCCGGCTCGCCCAGCCGCTCCAGCGCCGCCAACACGTTCTCCTCGACCTTCGCGCCGAGGCCTTTGACGTCGCGGATCCGTTCCTCCTCGGCCGCCTTCTTCAGGTCCTCGAGCGAACTGACTTCGAGCTCGTCGTAGAGGCGCTTGGCCGTTTTGGCCCCGAGACCGGGAACCCGCGTGACCTCGATCAGGGTCGGCGGGAACTTCGCTTTCAGCTTCACCGCGGCGGGGATCTCCCCCGTCTCCAGCAGGGCGTCGATCTTCTCGGCCAGCGTCTTGCCGACGCCGGCGATCTCGGTCGCCCGTCCGGCGGCGGCCAGCTCGGCGACCGAGACCGGGCTCTCGCGGATCGCCTTGGCCGCGGCGCTGTAGGCGAGGACCCTGTATTTGACGGCGCCGTCGAGCTCGTAGAGCACCCCCAGCTCTTCGAAGGCGGCGGCGATCTCGGCGTTGGTCATGTCCGCAAGCTAGCCTCTTCCAGGCTTCAATGGCGGGGCCCGCGCACCGCTCGGGGCCTCGCTATACTTTCTGAAGTATTGAGCGCTGAACCTCGACCCCCGGGAGACCGATACCAGTGACCGGCAAGCTCACCGACGTGACCGACGCCACCTTCAAAGCAGACGTGCTCGAGGCCGAAGGCCCCGTGCTCGTCGACTTCTGGGCCCCCTGGTGCGGGCCGTGCCGCGTCGTCCACCCGGTGCTGGAGGAGATCGACGCCGAGCGCGAGGATCTCGAAGATCCTCAGCCTCAACGTCGACGAGAACCAGCAGACGGCGGCCCAGTACGAAGTCCTCTCGATCCCGACCCTGCTCCTCTTCAAGGACGGCGCGATCGCGAAGAAAATCGTCGGGGCGATGCCGAAGCGCCGGCTCGAGGCGGAACTCGAGCCGGCACTCGCCTAGCCGAGCGGCGCCCCGATGCCCTTCGTCCATATCCACTGGTTCGAGGGACGAACCGACGAGCAGAAGGCCGAGATCGCGAAGCGGATCGAAGCGGCTCTGGTGGAGGTGGCCGGCACCGCTCCGGAGCACTGCTGGGTGAAGTTCTCCGACTCGCCGAAGAGCGACTTCATCATCGGCGAACCCGAGGACTGAGACCCGCTGGCAGCCAGCGCGGCATCTCATTTGTAAGTCGAAATCGGAATAATCGCGCGCTGCCATGTCCCCGTCGCCGGAGCGATCGGCAGCTGAAGCCCTTGCAAGGGAGATCGAAGCCGGCGGAAAGCCGGTGGTGGTCACGTTGCGCCAGCTGCGGGACTCTTCTCTGCAGAGCAGGCGTCTGACGCTCCAGCAGCGCCTTGCCCTGGAACGGGCGATCGAGGAACGGGGGCTCGTCTGCTCCGCTCGCCTGGTGGACGCGAGCCTCGACCAGCCACTGGAGATCTCGCGCGCGGAAACCGGGTGGCGCAAGCGCACGCACCGATGGGTGGTTCGGCCTCTGCTCGGAGGGTTTCGCTGGATCGCAATCGTCGTCGGGCTGCTGGCCGCGGTCGTGGCGCTGTATCCGCACCTCGAGGGAAAGGCGGAGCCGAGCCCGATGTCCGGGGACGTGAACCTGCTGGTCGCGGCCTTCGCGGGCGCAGGCGCGGCGATCGACGGAAGCGGCCTGGCGGAATCGTTGTTTCGCCAGCTGGACGCTCCGCGACGCAGCCGCATCCCGACCAATCCCGACGTGCAGGTTCGGGGCCCCGGTCAGGTCGGCGTCGTCGCGGGGCCGCGCGAAGCGACGGCGGAGGCGCGAGCGCACGGCGCCCAGATCGTGCTCTACGGCGAGATCGCGCAGCGAGCCGGCCGGTTCTACGCCCAGCCGCGGTTGCACGTCGATCCGCACTGGTTGCGGGGAGCCGAGGAGCTCGGCGGCGATTACACGCTGTCGCGCATAGACCTGGGCCAAGCCACGGCCAGCGAATCGTATGCCGGCAGGGCGAGGGTGCGGCTGCGGACCGTCACCCATCTCCGCGCCTTGTACGCCTTCGCGGCGGGCGTGAGCTGGTTCAACGCCGCGCAGTGGCAGCGCGCACGAAGGTGGTTCGAACGCTCGCGAGAGCTTTGGCAGCAGGATCGCCGCAGGGCCCTGGCAGAGCTGTTCCTGGCGAACACGGCGGGCAAGCTCGGGCAGCTGTCCTTTGCCGAGTCGGCCTACGAGGACGCCCTGGCGATCGTTCCCGGCTTCGAGCGGGCTCGGCTCGGTCTGACCGAGATAAGGCTCCAGCGCGCCGCCGGCGACTGCAGCCGTCCAGCCGATGCCGGCGAGCTGCGCACCATCGCGGCGTCATTCGCCGGCCTTCGCGCGGCCGCATCCGGGGACGACTTCCCCGCCGTCGCCCTGCGCCTCAGGGCGAGGCTGGGAGAAGCTCGGGCGAGCCTCTGTCGGAGCCTGGCCGAAGGAGGAGCCCTGGACGGCGTCGCGGCTCCGGCTTTCACCGAAGTCCTGGAGGTCGGCCGTCGTCATGGAACCAGCTTCCGGGCCGAGTTGGCGGAGGCACGAGCCGGGCTCGGCCTTTCCCTCCTGCGAGCGAGCGAGGAGCCGGTCGATGCGAGATCTCTCTATGTACGTGCGCGCCGGCAGTACGCGGAGGCGCGGCGCCTCGCGGCGGACCCCCTGCGCCGAAGCGCCTTCCTGCGAATGATCCGCGCCCTTGACGCCAGGCTGGCCGATGACGGAAGCGTCTGGAGCCGAGCCGATCCCGTCCCCGCCGGGGCCTACGCCCAGATGGAGTACTACGGCATCGGCGACAGCGTCTGCGGGCCGGCCGAGGCCACCCATCCCGAAATCCTGACCGACCAGCGGCCCTTCTATCAGTTCGAACTCGGCGCCGACACGAGTGAACCGGAACTGGGCGAGACGCTGAGCATCTGCCCCCGGGGGCTGTCGGCGCGAGAGCCCGTGGTGCTCACGATTCGGGGCCCCCGAGGCTTCAGCCGCAGGGACGTGCTTCCGCCCAGTGACGACCAGAGCCGGTACACGACCTTCTGGGTCGGCGCCAACTGGCCGCTGGGAAGCTACGAGGCCGTCGCTCGGCAGCGGCGGGTGGAAGAGGCGCTGCGATTTCGGGTGACAGTCCCACGGACCAGGGGCATGCGAGCGCCGGTCTTCATCGCGCGTACGAGGCCCTATCCCATTCCTGTCATGGCGGTTGGACAGCCTCCGAACACGCGGATCGTCGTCGACGTCTACCGAGAGCCCGGCGATCCAAGGAACCAACTTGCCGGACCGGCCAGATATGTGACCTCTTTTCCACTGCACACCGACGGCAACGGCATCGGCGAAGCCCAGCTGCCCACGCGCAGAAGCGACAGCGGGGTCTATCTCCTGCGGGTGCGTGGGATGGGCTCATACGAGAATCAGGACCTGCTTGCCTGGATCAGCATCTGCGACGGTGGCGAATGCTGATTCGCGAGAGTCGGCCGCTGTTCAGCGGGAGATGGAGATGTGCAGCTCGTGCCCTTCGATGACGACTTCGCGCCCTTCAGCGCCGTCGAAGGAGACCGCCGTCGCCAGCACCTCGCCGGCGATGTAGTCGCGGTGCTCGCGGGCGGCCTCGATTAGGTCCGAGTCGCCGCCCAGCGCCAGCTCGATCCGGTCGGTGATCTCGAGGCCGGCGTCTTTGCGGGCGTTCTGGACGGCGTGGACGATCTCGCGGGCGAGGCCCTCGCGGCGCAGCTCGTCGTCGAGCTCGAGCTGGAGCGCGACGGCGTGGCCCGCCTCGGCCTCGACCTCGTAGCCCTCCAGCGGCTGCAGGGCGAGGGTGACCTCGTCGGGCCCGATCGTGTGCTCGTCGCCCTCGATGTTGATGCCGACCTGGCCCCCGTCCGCCATCACCTCGGCGACGTGCTTCGGGTCGAGCGCCTCGACCGCGGCGGCGACCTGCGGCATCCGCTTGCCGAAGCGAGGGCCGAGCGAGCGGTAGTTGGGCTTGACCGCGTAGCTGACCAGCTCCGCCTCCTCGGTGACGAAGTCGAGCTCCTTCACGTTCAGCTCCGACTTGACGAGGTCCGCGCGGGCGGAGATCGCCTCGCGCTCGGCGTCGTTGGCGACGATCACGGCGCGGCGCAGCGGCTGCCGCACTTTCGCCTTCGCCTGGGCGCGGGCCGCGCGTCCCAACTCAACCGTGAGGCGCACCGCCTCCATCGCGGCCTCCAGCTCGGGGTCGGCCAACGAGGAGTCGGGCTCGGGGTAGTCGCGCAGGTGGACCGAGTCGGGATGCTCTCCCAGCTCCTCGGCTTCGCCGCCGGCGAGGTTGAGGTGGATCTCGTCGGCGAGGAAGGGCGTGAATGGCGCCAGCAGCGCCGCGGTCTCCAGCAGGCAGTGGCGCAGCGTCGCGAAGGCGGCCCGGTCGCCCTCCCAGAAGCGGCGCCGCGAGAGCCGCACATACCAGTTCGAGAGCTGCTCGACGTAGTCGACGATCGCCCGGCCCGCCGCGGTGCAGTCGAACTCGTCCATCCGCTCGCGAACCGTCTCCACGGTGGCCTGCAGCCTCGAGAGCACCCACCGATCCAAGTCAGCAGCGGCATCCCCTCCGCTGACTTTGTCGTTTTCCGCGATATCCGCGGGAAAGTGCAAAGTCAGCGTTTGGGGGTCGCGGAAGTCCTTGGGCCCGAGTCCCTCCGCGTTCGCGTAGAGGACCCAGAACGAGTAGGTGTTCCAGAGGGTGAGCAGGAACTGGCGCACCGATTCGCCGACGGTGTCGACCGAGAAGCGGTAGCCGGACCAGGGCTGCTGGGAGGTCAGGTAGTACCAGCGGAAGGCGTCGGCGCCGTGGGCGGCGATCACCTCCCAGGGCTCGACCACGTTGCCCTTGCTCTTCGACATCTTCTGTCCCTCGGGGTCGAGGATCAGCCCGAGGCAGACGCAGTTGCGGTAGCTGGATGTGTCGAAGAGCAGCGTCGACTCGGCCAGCAGGGTGTAGAACCAGCCGCGGGTCTGGTCGATCGCCTCGCAGATGAAGTCGGCCGGGAAGCGCTCCGCGAACAGCTCCTCGTTCTCGAACGGGTAGTGGAACTGCGCGAAGGGCATCGCGCCGCTGTCGTACCAGGTGTCGATCACCGACTCCACCCGGTGCATCGCGCCGCCGCACTGCTCGCAGTCGAGTACGACCCCGTCGATGTAGGGGCGGTGGAGGTCGTCGGGGACCTCGCCGCGGGCGCGCTCGCGCAGCTCGGCGACCGAGCCGGCGCAGAAGCGGCCGTCGCAGCCCTCGCTCCCGCACTCCCAGATCGGCAGCGGCGTTCCCCAGTAGCGGTCGCGGCTGAGCGCCCAGTCGACGTTGTTCTCCAGCCACTTGCCGAAACGGCCGTGCTTGATGTGCTCCGGGTGCCAGCCGATCTGCTCGTTGTTGGCGAGCATGCGGTCGCGGACCTGGGAGGTGGCGATGTACCAGCTCGACTTGGCGTAGTAGAGGAGCGGCGTGCCACAGCGCCAACAGTGCGGGTAGGCGTGCTCGTAGACCTGCTCGCGGAAGAGCAGGCCGCGCCGATCCAGGTCGTCGATCAGCGCCCGGGTGACCTCGGGGTCCTTGACTAAGCGGCCCTCGAAGCCGGCGACCTGGGTCGAGAAGGCGCCGTCGGGCGTGACCGGGTTGTAGAGGGTGCCGTGCTGGGTGGGGTCGAAGATCCCGTTCTCGGCGGCGACCCCGTAGTCGTCCTCGCCGAAGGCCGGGGCGATGTGGACCAGGCCGGTGCCGTCCTCGGTGGTGACGAACTCGCCGGCGAGGACGGGGAAGCCGCCGGCCTCGCGATCGTTGAGCGCGAAGACCGGGCCCGTGTAGCTGCGACCGACGAGGGCCGAGCCGGGCAGCCGCTCGACGATCTCGGCCCCCTCGCCCAGCACCCGCTCGAGCAGCGGCTCGGCGAGGATCAGGATCTCGCCGTCGACCCGGGCCTTGACGTAGGTCACGTCGGGTGCGGCGGCGACCGCGACGTTGCCGGGCAGGGTCCAGGGCGTCGTCGTCCAGACCAGCAGCGACTCGCCCTCGGCGCCGAGCAACGGGAAGCGCACGTAGATGGACGGGTCCTCGACGTCCTCGTAGCCGAGCGCGACCTCGTGCGAGGAGAGGGCGGTGCCGCAGCGCGGGCAGTAGGGGACGACCTTGTGGCCCTCGTAGAGGCGGTCCTCGTCCCAGAGCCGCCGCAACGACCACCAGACCGACTCGATGTAGGAGTCCTCGAGCGTCACGTAGGGGTCGTCGAGGTCGATCCAGAAGCCGATTCGCTCGGTCAGGCGATTCCACTCCTCGACGTACTCGAAGACCGACTCGCGGCAGCGCCGGTTGAACTCGGCGATCCCGTACTCCTCGATCTCCTGCTTGGAGGCGATCCCCAGCTGCTTCTCGACCTCCAGCTCGACCGGCAGCCCGTGGCAGTCCCAGCCCGCCTTGCGCGGCACCCGGTAGCCGCGCATCGTGCGGTAGCGGGGGTAGACGTCCTTGAAGACGCGCGAGAGGACGTGGTGGGAGCCGGGGCGCCCGTTGGCCGTCGGCGGCCCCTCGTAGAAGCTCCAGACCTCGGCCCCCTCGCGGTTGGCCAGCGAGCGGGCGAAGACGTCGCGCTCGCGCCAGCGCGACAGCACCCGCTCCTCCAGCTCGGGGAAGGACTGCTTCGGGTCGACTGGGCGGAAGCCTGGCATGAGCAGGTGATTCTAGGAGCGGGGCCGTGAGCGGCTCCCCCCGCTCGGCCGCTCCACTAACCTGCGCGCCGCATGCCCCCCCGTCTCGAACTGAACGGAAAGGTGGCGCTGGTCACCGGCGCCGCCCGCGGCATCGGCTTCGAGACCGCGCGGCAACTGCACCTGCGCGGCAGCTCGGTCGCGGTCGTCGACCTCGACCCGGAGCAGGCACGCGAGGCGGCGGAGCGGATCGGGGAGCGGGCGATCGGGATCGGCGCCGACGTCACCGACCACGGCGCCATGCAGGCCGCCGTCGCCGAGACCGTCGAGCGCTTCGGCGGCCTCGACGTCGCCGTCGCCAACGCCGGCATCGCGCAGTCGAGCGTGGCGACGATTCGCGGCATCGGCAGCGAGGAGTGGGAGCGTGTCTTCGAGGTCGACCTGCTGGGCGTTTGGCGCACGGTGCGGGCGGTGCTGCCCCAGATCGTCGAGCGCAAGGGGCACATCGTCGTCACCGGCTCGGTCTACTCCTTCGCCAACGGCGTCCTCAACAGCCCCTACGCGGTCGCCAAGGCCGGGGTCGAGGCGCTGGGCCGCGGCCTGCGAGCAGAGCTGATGCCGCTCGGCGCCAGCGCCGGCGTCGTCTACTACGGCTGGGTGGACACCAAGCTCGTCCAGGACGGCTTCGAGCGCAAGCACTCCGACCGCCTGCAGGAAAACGCGCCTGGCTGGCTGTTCAAGCGGATCCAGCCGGACGAGGCCGGCGCCGCGACCGTGCGCGGGATCGAAGAACGGGCGCCGCGCACCTTCGCGCCGAAGTGGTGGCGCTACGTCTCAGCTCTGCGCGGGGTCATCAACCCGATCCTCGACCGCCGCTTCGACCGCGACCCGCAGATGCTCGAGACGATCCGCGCGGTCGAGGCCGAAGCGGACGAGCAGGGCGCCGCCGCGGTCGCTTCTGCGCGCGATTGATCGGTTGACCACACTCTGGTGTGGAAAATCCATCAATCGGGCGGCCTGCTCAGTTCCTCGAGCAGGAAGACGAACGACTCGTAGCGCTCGCCGGTGGCGCGGCTGAGGCCGATCTCGCAGGTGCGGTTGCTGGAGAGGTGGGCGTCGAAGTCGCGGCCGGCCAGCTCGGCGGCCTGGTCGGCGGTCGCGGCGGCGGTCAGCTCCGGGTGGGAGATGCCGCGGTCGCCGGCAAACCCGCAGCAGGTGGCGGAGGGGGCGACGAAGACGTCCTCGGCGAGGGCGCCGGCGAGCGAGTGCAGCCGCGGCGCCAGGCCCATGTGGCGGGTGGCGCAAGTTGGGTGCACGGTTGCCGAGCCGACCTTGCGGGCGATCTCCAGCCGCGGCAGCAGCCGGTCATGCGCCCAGGCGACCGAGTCGAATACCTGCAACTGCGCGAGCCGTCCGGCGTTCTCCTCGGAGAGGATCCCGTCTGCGGCGCCGTTCCCCCCGCCGACTCCCCCGCCCGCGAGGCCGGCAACCGCCTGCGTGCAGGAGCTGGCGTCGATCACGACGGGAAGCTCGCCTTCTCCGCTCCAGGCCCACAGTCGCTCGACCATCTCGTTCGCCTTCTGCCGGTGGGCGGCGGCGAACCCTTTCGAGCTCCAGGGCAGCCCGCAGCAGCTGCCCGCGACGTCGTCCGGGATCCAGACCGACAACCCGGCTCGGCAGGAGACCTCGACCAAAGCGTCGGCAAGGCCAAACCCCCGCCGACGGGCCTCAAAGCGGCCTATATCTCCACTTTCAGGCCCGTCGGCGGAGGGGGAGGCGAAGATGCGGTTGGTGCAGCTGGGGACGTAGACGGCGGCGGCGCCCTCGCGCGTCGTCTCGGGCAGCGCCGCCGATGCCGGGGCGGGCAGGCCCTTGCCGCGCTTCGTGCGGCGGACCAGGGGGCCGCCGATTCGCAGCGCCGCGCGCGAGGCGCGTTCGACCGTGCCCCAGCGCTTCGCCGCTCGCAGCGCCAGTGCTTCGGCCAGCTCGGTGTGGCGCTCGGTCCTCAGTTCCTTGACCAGCTTGCCGGTGTCGATCCCGACCGGACAGGCGAGCTGGCAGGAGCCGTCGGCGGCGCAGGTCTCCAGCGAGTCGTACTCGTACTCCTCCAGCAGCGCCCGCTGGACGGGCGAGCCCGGCTCCTGGCGCGCCATCTCGCGCCGCAGCACGATCCGCTGCCGCGGCGTCGTCGTCAGGTGGCGGCTGGGGCAGACCGGCTCGCAGAAGCCGCACTCGACGCAGGTCGTCGCCGACTCCTCGATCGGCGGCTGCGTTTTCAGGTTGCGCAGGTGGACGCCGGGGTCGCGGTTGAGGACCACGCCGGGCGCCAGCACGCCGTCCGGGTCGGCGAGCCGCTTCAGCCGCCACATCAGCTCGGTCGCCCTCTCCCCCCACTCGCGCTCGACGTATGGGGCCATGTTGATCCCGGTCCCGTGCTCGGCCTTGAGCGAGCCGTCGTACTTGCCGACGATCAGCTCGACCAGCTTCGCCATGAAGGCCTCGTAGCGATCGAGGTCCTCCTGCACGGCGAAGTCCGGCGTCAGCATGAAGTGGAGGTTGCCGGCGGAGGCGTGGCCGGCGACGCCGGGCAGGAAGCCGTGCTCGCCGAGCAGCGCCTGCAGGTCGCGGGCGCCCTCGGCGATCCGCTCCGGCGGCACGCAGACGTCCTCGACGATCAGCGCCGTGCCCGGCAGCCGCAGCCGGCCGATCAGCCCGTGCAGGCCCTCGCGCACCCGCCAGGCCAGCTCGATCTCCTCCGCCTCGCGGGTGAACTCGACCGGGCGGATCGTCGTCGGGGCAGCGAAGATCTCGTTCGCCTTGGCGACCTGGCCGTCCAGCTCGGCGTCGGTGGCGGCGCCGAGCTCGACCAGCAGCACCGCCGACTCCGGCGGCAGCTCCTTCCACCCCTCCGGCGCGCCGACCATGTTGTAGCTGGCGGTGATCAGGGCCGGCGCGACCATCAGCTCGACCGCGCTGGCGCCGGCGTCGACCAGGTCGCGAACCGGCGCGATCGCCTCGTCGATGCCGGGGAAGTGGACCCAGGCGGTGGTGGTGCGGGCGGGCAGCGGCACCGTCTCGAAGACCGCCTCGGCGACGAAGGCCAGCGTCCCCTCCGAGCCGACGATCAGGCGGCGGAAGATCTCGAGCGGCTGATCGGCATCGAGGAAGGCGCATAGCCGGTAGCCGGTCGTGTTCTTGATCGCGAACTTGCGCCGGATCCGCTCGCTCAACTCGGGGTCGGCGCGGATCTCGTCGCGGATCGCCTCCAGGCCGGCAACCAGCTCCGGCTCCTCGGCGGCGAAGCGCTCGTCGGCGTCGGACGCGGCGGTGTCGATGGTCGTCCCCGAGGGCAGGACGAAGGTCAGCTCGCGGACGGTCGAGTAGGAGTCGTGGACGACGCCGCAGCGCATGCCGCCCGAGTTGTTGGCGATGACACCGCCGACGGTGGCGATGTCGGTGCTGGCCGGGTCGGGACCAAGCTTGCGCCCGTGCGGGGCGAGGACGCGGTTGGCGTGGCCGAGCACGGTGCCGGGCTTGACCCTGGCCAGGGCACCGCCGTCCTCGACCGCGACGCCGCGGAAGTGACGCCGCACGTCGACCAGGATGCCGTCGCTCTGCCCTTGCCCGTTGAGGCTGGTGCCGCCGGCGCGGAAGACGACCGGGACGCCGGACTCGCGGCCGTAGGCGAGCACCTTGGCGACGTCGGCGGCGTCGTGCGCCATCACCACGGCCTTCGGAAAGAGCCGGTAGGGACTGGCGTCGGAGGCGTAGCGGACGATGTCGCTGACGCGGGCCAGGACCCGGTCGGTGCCGAGCAGGGCCTCCAGCTCGCCGCGCAGCGGCTGCGGCGTACCGCCGGCGAGCTCGTCGGGGGCGCGGTCGGGGGCGGACTCGGCGGTCCGCGGGGCGAGCGCCGAAAGGTTCCGCTCGAGCAGGGCCATGCGTCAGTTATCTCAGAACAGCGACATCCCCGGCGCGACCGGGACTTCGACCAGCTCCGGCTGCGAGGAGGCCAGCGCCTTGGCGAGCGCGTCGCGGACCTCGTCGCGGCCCCGCGCCCGCTGCGTGCTGACCCCGTAGCCGGCGGCGACCGCAGCGACGTCGAGCTGGGGCAGGTCGAGGCCGGGCGCGCCCTGCACCGCCTCGACCTCGGCGAACCACTTGAGGATCGCGTACTCGCCGTTGTTGAGGACGAGGAAGGTGACCGGCACCTTGTGGGCGACGGCGCTCCAGAAGGCCGTGACGGCGTACTGGGTCGAGCCCTCGCCGAGCACGCAGACGACCGGGCGGTCGGGCTGGGCCAGCTGCACGCCGATCGACGCGGAGAGGCCGAAGCCGAGCCCGCCGCCGGCGCTGAAGTAGTAGCTGCCGGGCCGCGAGAGCCGCAACTGGTTGCGCAGCGCCAGGGTGCTGGCCGGAGACTCGAGGACGACGATGCCGTCCTCGGGAAGGACCTCGGCCAGCGCCGAGTGCACGGTCGAAGAGTTGAGCGGGTCCTCGGCGGGTATTTCCTGCGGGCCGGCGTTCGGCTCGGGCGCGGGGCGCGAGGACTCCGGCGCCGCCTCCAGCAGGGCCTCCAGGGTCAGCCCGACGTCGGCGACGATCGCGTCGCCCATCGGGGCGCGGGCCGCCTCGTCGGGGTCGCTGGTGATCGCGACCAGCTTCGCTCCCTCGGGGAGCAGCGGCCCGGGGATGTGGGGGTAGTAGGGGAAGACCGAGCTGCCGGCGACGAGGACCAGGTCATGGCCCTCGAGCGTCTGCGCGACCGGCCCGATCGCCGGCGGCAGCACGCCGCGGAAGTTCGGGTGATTCTCCGGGAAGCCAAGCTGACCGCCGCCGGTGGCGGGCGTCGCCCAGACCGGCAGGCGCTGGCGCTCGGCCAGCCCGATCGCCGCCTCCCAGCCGCCGCTGGCGCCGATGTCGGGACCGGCGACGAGAACGGGATTAGTGGCCTCGTCGAGCTGCCTGGCGAGCTTCCCGATCGCCTCGGGGTCGGCGACGGCGCGGCCGTCGACGCGGCGGGCGATCGCCTCGCCGGCGGCGTCCCCGTCGACCTCGGCCTCCCAGTCGTCCATCGGGATCGAGACGAAGACGGGGCCCTGCGGCGGCAGCGAGGCGAGGTGGACGCCACGCGCCAGCGCCAGCGGCACGTCCTCGGCCCGAGGCGGCTCGTAGGCCCACTTGACCAGCGGGTGCGGCATCCGGATCGCGTCGCGGTTGGTCAGGTTCGCCTGCAACGTCATCTGTGCCCGCACCTGCTGGCCGGCGGTGACCACCACCGGCGAGTGGTTTGCCTGAGCGTTGAAGATCGCCCCCATCGCGTTGCCGACGCCGGGCGCGGTGTGGAGGTTGGCGATCGCCGGCTGGCCCGAGGCCTGGGCGAAGCCGTCGGCCATCCCGACCACGACCGCCTCCTGCAGGCCGAGCACGTAGCGGAAGTCGCCGGGGAAGTCGGCGAGCATCGGCAGCTCGGTCGAGCCCGGGTTGCCGAACATCGTCGTCATCCCGTGGGCGCGGAATAGGTCGAAACTTGCTTCGCGGACAGTGGTCATCGAGCGGAACCCTACCGCTGGGGTGCGGGTCTCAAGCCGACCGCCGTCGCGGTCGATGGCAGGGGGACATGGCAAGGCAAGCGCGCAGAGCAGGCGGGGGACAGCAGTGGGCTGGTCGCCGGGTGGTTCTCTCCCTATTCGGCATCGTCGTGCTGCTCTCCTGCCCGGCCGCACCCGCGAGCGCGGCGGCCCCGCCGCCGACCCGCCTCGCCTTCGCGCCCGACGAAATCGTCCCGATCCCGGCCTCGATCCCGCACGAAGAAGGCGACATGGTCGACCGCCGCATCGTCCCCAACCTGCGCTGGATCGCCCAGCGCTTCCCGATCTACGTCAGCGACGGCTACTCCGGCCGGCTGCCGGGCGGAGGCGAACACGTCGGCTGCCACGGCTGTCACGTGAAGAACTCCGACCACCACAACGGGCTCGCGGTCGACATCTCGCCACTGCACTGGAGCGACCGCTGCGACAGCAGCTGGCGTGGGATCACCCGCCTCGCCCGCTGGGCCGAGCCGCGACAGAACCGTCCGCGGGCGCCCTTCCGCTGGGTCGGCTACGACGGCGACGCCGGCCACGGCTGCGGCCACCATCTCCACCTCTCCTGGGAACACGCCGAAGTGCGCGAGTTCCAGCTCGCCGAATGGGTCGAGGTCTTCGCCGTCAGCTTCCAGGGCATCTCCCCCACCCCGCGCCCCAATCGCAAGCCGGCGGAGCCGAAACCGCCGCCCTCGCCACCGGGTGGCGTCTCCTCAGTCCGCGCCGGCGGCCTCCCCGCGGGCGACTGACCCCCGCTTGGCGGCCCGTCCCAGACGAGCCGTTAGTTGAATACCCCATGGGTGCATAACTCACGGCTCGTCCTCGGGCCGCTTCGTAGGATGCAGGCGATGCGGCGCGTTCGCTTGACCATCGTCCTCGGCTTCGTGGCGGCGATCGTGCTCGGGACGATGGCCTGTGGTGAGGGGGACGACGGGACGCCGGTCGCCTGCCTCGACGGCAAGGGCGCCTACATCGGCGCGCTCGGCGACGCCCCGGGCCATGTGAGGCTGAGCGGCGAGGTGCCGATCTCCGATTGCCTGGCCGAGAACCAGCAGGGCGGCGAGCTGGCCGCCGTCGGCGCCACGATGGTGGCGGTCGCGACCCAGCTCAACCGCGAAGCGCGGGGGCAACCCGGCGGCAGCGCCACCGTCCAGCTCGGCTACCTGCTCGGCGCCGCCGAGCGCGGCGCCGGGGCGACCGAAGGGATCCACGCCGACCTGCTTCGTCGCCTCGACGCCACCGCTCGCTACAGGCCAAGCGGCTCCAAGCCACCCTCGGCGCCCTTCCAGCGCGCCTACGAGCGCGGCGTCGAGGCCGGGCTCGCAGGCGGCTGAATACGCTTCGCGGCACACGAATCGACGGAGGCGACGACTTTGACTGAGCAGCTCTGGGGTGGCGAGACCACCAAGGCGGTTGAGAACTTCCCGGTATCGGGGCAGACCGTGCCGGTGCCGGTGATCCGCTGGCTGGGGCGGCTGAAGGCGGCGGCGGCGCGGGTCAACGGCGAGCTGGGCGGGCTCGACCGGGACCTCGCCGCGGCGATCGCCGACGCCGGCGACGCGGTCGCCGCCGGCGAACACGACGAGCAGTTCCCGGTCGACGTCTTCCAGACCGGCTCCGGCACCTCCTCCAACATGAACGCCAACGAGGTGATCGCGAAGCTGGCCGGCGAGGGGGCGCACCCCAACGACCACGTCAACATGGGCCAGTCCTCCAACGACGTCTTCCCCTCGGCCGTCCACCTGGCCGCGCTCGACGAGGTCAGCCGCGACCTGCTGCCGGCGATGGAGGGACTGCAGCAGGCGCTCTCGGTTAAGGCCGAAAGCTTCGCCGACGTCGTCAAGGCCGGCCGCACCCACCTGATGGACGCGGTGCCGGTCACGCTCGGGCAGGAGTTCGGTGGCTACGCCGCCCAGGTGCGGCTGGGGATCCAGCGGATCGAGGGGACGCTGCGGCGGGTCGGTCAGATCCCGCTCGGCGGCACCGCGACCGGCACCGGGCTCAACACGCACCCCGAGTTCGCCGCCAAGGTGCGCGAGCAGCTGGCGCAGGAGAGCGGCCTGGCGATCTCCGAGCCGCTCGACCGCTTCGAGGCGCAGGGCAACCGCGACGCCCTGGTCGAGCTGTCGGCGATGCTCAAGGTCTACGCCGTCTCGCTCAACAAGATCGCCAACGACCTGGCGCTGATGGGCTCGGGGCCGCGCGCCGGACTGGCCGAGCTGCGGCTGCCGGAGCTGCAGAAGGGCTCCTCGATCATGCCCGGCAAGGTCAACCCGGTGATCCCCGAGGTCGTGATCCAGGTCGCCGCCCAGGTGCTGGGCAACGACGCCGCCGTCTCCTTCGCCGGCAGCCAGGGCCAGTTCGAGCTGAACGTGCGGGTGCCGGTAATCGCTCGCAACCTGCTCGACTCGATCGAGCTGCTCGCCGCGGCCTCGCGCCTGCTGAACGAGAAATGCGTCGCCGACGTCGAGGCCAACGAGGAGATGACCGAGCGACACGCCGAGGCGACCCTGGCCACCGCCACCGCCCTCAACCCGCACATCGGCTACGACCGCGCCGCCGACATCGTCAAGGCCGCGGCCGAGTCCGGCCGCTCCCTGCGCGAGGTAGCGCTAGAGCATGGCGTCGAGCCCTCGGTGCTCGAGGAGGCGCTGGACCACCGCCGCATGGCGCGGCCACACGAGGGCTAGGCGGTCTTGGTGACGTTGAGCATCGGAGCGACCTGCTCGGTCCTGACGATCCTCATCTCTCCCCCTTCCTAAGAGCGCGGATCGTCGAGCAGCAGCTCGACGTTGCGGTCGTCGGGCTGGCCTTCGCCGATCGGGGCGCCGGTCTGCAGGTCGTTGAAGGACATCGTGCGGCCGGCCGAGGCGAGGTCGTTGAGGTCCATCCCGGAGGCCGGCGTGCCCGGTGGCGGCGCCACCGACTGGCCGACGTGGTCGAGCAGGGTGCCGAAGATCGAGAGGGTGCCGTCGTTGTTGTCGAAGACCTCGAGCAGGCGGCTCTGCTGCGGCCAGTCGGCCTCGGCGGCGACGCGAATGCTCCAGAAGCCGCCCGGCCCGCTCGGGCTCGGATACGGGTTGACGACGTTGTCGTGCGAGTGGCCGGCGACCCAGGCGATCGCGTTGGGGAATTCGTGCATCAGGGCGACCGCGTCGGCTTCGAGGTGGATCGGCTGCGAGTTGCGCGGGTCGAGGTCGCAGCCGGGGTTGAGGTCATGACCGTGCGAGTCGGCGAAGAGGCAGAAGGGCGCCAGCTCGTCGGCGGCGTCGGCCTGCAGGCTCTCCGGCGCGTGGTGGCTGAAGAGGACCGCCAGCTGGTCGGCAGCCGTGGCGGCTTCGAGCTGGCCCCGCAGCCATTTGAACTGGGGGTCGTCGATGTTGCCCTCGGAGGTGAAGTTGCCGGTCGGGGTGACGACGGTGCCGGCCTCGGCGACCGTGTCGAGCGCGATGAAGCGCATGCCGGGGGCGGGGCTCCAGGCGTAGTAGCCGGCGGCGCCTTTGGAGGCCGTCTCCTGGGCGGGGTCGATGAAGTCGAAGCCGTGCCCGTCGGCCTGGGCGCCGGCTTTGAAGACGTCCTTGTACTGCTTCTTGGAGACGAACTGCCGTTTCGGGTCGCCCGGCACCAGGATCAGGTTCTGCGGGCTGGTCAAGAGGGTGCTCAACAGTTTCACCGGGTCGAGCAGGGCGGAGAGGAAGCCGGCCGGGTTGTTCGGGTTGGCGACCGGGATCATCGGCTTCAGGCAGCCGGTGGCGACCTGCTCGAAGGCCGCGTTGGCGGCGGCGTTGCCCTGCACGAGGGCGTCGTGGTTGCCGAAGGCGACATAGGAAGGGACGCCGAGGCCGGTCGCGGTGAAGGCCTGCTGCGCCCTGTCCATCAGGCCCGGGTATTTAGGCCAGGCGGCGTGCGGCCCGGCGGGGACGTCGGGGTCGTAGAACTCCGGGAAGGGTCCCTCGAACCAGTCGTCGTAGTCCTGGACGCCGGTGTAGCGGGCGGCCTCGGCGGCGCCGGGCACGAACAAGTTCGGGCAGAGCGGGTGCGAGTAGGTCGCTTTGCTGACGCCGCTGTTGGGATTAAGCGAGCCGCCCTCGAGCAGGGTGCGGACCCAGAGCGTCTCGTTCAGCTGCTGGCTGTCGGCGGCGTCGCCGGTCTCGATCGTGAAGTCCATCGCCCGGTGGGCGCCGGCGCCGTCGGCGACCGGGCTGGCGGCGGTGAACTGGTTGACCTGGCGGATCATCGCCTCGTCGATATGAGGGTTGAGCGCCTCCCACGGGCGCCAGGCGGCATTGAAGGGGGCGGTCGGGCTGGCCAGCGGGTCGATGATCTCGACCCGGGCCGGCGACTCCTCGTCGGCCAGCTGGAAGTCGGAGAGCTGGCCGAAGTAGACGAGCGAGGCGCGGGTCGCGGCGCGCCCCGCGCCGGCGCTGGCGAGGTGCTGGCGCACGGCGTACGGCGCGCCGGCGCCGAGCTGGAGGAAGCGGTAGGCGCCGGGGCCGACCGGGACGATTCGCTGTTCGGTCGTCGCCTGCCCTTCGGTGTCGGAGGGAGCGGCGGCTGCCGCCGGCGAGACGATTGCCGTCGCCACGACTATTGAAATCAGAATCCTGACCTTAATGGCGGCGACATTACCAAAAACTGTGTAAGGACGCTAGCCCTGCACGGTCAAGGCGGCTGCCGAGTCGGACTGCTCGAGCGACGCAGGCGCGCGGCGTCGACGAGCCTCTCGCTGCGGCGCAAAGCCCGCTTCCGCTGCTCGGCGCTGACTGGCGTCGGCCCGTACTCGGCGCGGCTCTTCATCTGCAGAAGAGCGCGCAGATCCGCGCCCAGCTCTTTGCCGTCGGGTCTTACCTTCGAGAGCTCGGCGATCGCCTGATTGTGATCGTCTCCTTGGACGTGGTGACCGAGCGCCTCGCAGCAGATCGCGTCGGAAGCGGCGATCCCGGCATGGATGCAGAGGGTGACGAAGGCATCGCCGACGTCGGCTTCATCGTCGGCAAGATCTCGAATCGTCTCAGCGGCGGCTCGGAATTGCTCTGCCTTGCGGAGGCGGCCCGCGGCGGTACCGTCCTCGCACTCGCGGATTCGAGTCACCATCGTCAGTGACCCCCGGGGGTTGAGTTGCGAAGACGACGAAGTGACCCGAACAGGTCGATCCCATCATGGACCGCCTCATCGAGCAACGGGACGGGTGCATCCAAGTCAGCCTCGCTGAGCTCTATGACCCGTGCGTCGTTACCGGTCCACTCCGTTGCTTTACGTCCGAGCGAGGCAAGCTGCTCACCCCACTCAGGCATCGCTTCGTCGACCGAGGCATGACGGATCACAAGCAAGTCGAGGTCGCTCTCTGGTCCAGCCTCGCGTCTTGCCGCTGAGCCGAAGAGCACCACGGCGCGAGGAACAACCCCCCATTGAGCGATCGCATTCCGCAGACGCGCGATCAGCTCCTCCCTCGAGGCGGCCAGCATTTCGATCCCCGCAGCCGCCACGTGCTCTCGGTTCAGCCGGTAGAGCTTGGCTTTTCCGGCGCCCCTGCGAACGACTATCCCCTGCTCGACCAGACGCTCGGCTGCATTGCGAACCCCGTTCTCCGAGCCGCGTGCCACCAAGCTGTGAAGGCGGCGGCCACTGAACTCCTCGTCGGCGCCGGCGAGCACGGCCAACACGTCCCCGTCGAGAGTAGGAGTGACTACGGCAAATGGATGCGCAAAGTCCATCTATCCGCATAATAGTTCCTATATCCGAACTATTATGCGGATAGATGGTTTTGCAGCTAGCCCTGCAGGGTGACGAAGCGCTCCTCGGTCAGCTCGAGCACGGCGTAGGCGGGACCCTCGCGGGTGTTGCCGGAGTCCTTGACGCCTCCGTACGGCATCTGGTCGGCGCGGAAGGTCGGCACCTCGTTGATCAGGACGCCGCCGAACTCGAGCGCGTTGGCCGCTTCCAGGCCGCGGCCGAGGTCGCGGGTGAAGACACCCGCCTGTAGGCCGTACCTGGAGTCGTTGGCCAGCCGCAGCGCCTCGTCGAAGTCGCGGTAGCGGTCGACCGTCGCCACCGGGCCGAAGATCTCCTCATGCCAGACCCTGGCCTGGCGCGGCGGCGAACCGAGCAGGGTCGGTGCCAGGCAGCGCCCCTCGTCGACCAGCTCGCCGCCGGTCAGCAGCTCGGCGCCGGCCGCGACCGCCTCGTCGACCCACTCTTTGACCCGGTCGCGGTCGCCGGGCGAGATCAGCGGCCCGACGTCGGTCTCGGGGTCGAGCGGGTCGCCGACCCGCAGCGCCTCGGCGTTGGCGACCAGGCGCTCGACGAAGGGGTCGGCGATGTCCTCGTGGACGAGGATGCGCTGGATCGAGATGCAGCTCTGACCGGCGTGGGAGAAGGCATGGAGCTTGGCCTTGTCGGCCGCTGCCTCCCAGTCGCCGTCGGCGTGGACGATCAACGGCGCGTTGGAGCCCAGCTCCAGGTTGACCTTCTTGTGGGGGACGCGGCTGCGGATGCCCCAGCCGACCGTCGAGGAGCCGGTGAAGGTGAGGGCGCGGGTCAGCTCGTGCTCGACGATCGCGTTGCCGACCTCCGATCCGCGCCCGGGGACGACGCTCAACCAACCGTCGGGCAGCCCGGCCTCGACCAGGATCGCCGCCAGCTTCAGGGCCGAGATCGGCGTCTGGCCGGCCGGCTTGAGGACGACCGCGTTGCCGGCGGCAAGCGCCGGGCCGAGCTTGTGGGCGACCAGGTTGAGCGGGAAGTTGAAGGGGCTGATCGCGCCGACGACGCCGTAGGGGACGCGCAGCATCACGCCGAGCTTGCCGGCGCCTGCCGGCGAGGCCTCCATCGGCACCGTGCCGCCGCTCAGCTTGCGCGCCTCGACCGCGGAGAAGGTCAGCGTGTCGACGCAGCGCGACGCCTCGGCCTGTGCCGTCTTCAGCGGCTTGCCGGCCTCGGCGGCGATCGTCAGCGCCAGCTCGTCCCGGCGCTCAGCGACCGACTCGGCGGCCCGGTCGAGCACGGCGGCGCGCTCATGTTGGGGGAAGTCGCCGGCTTCGAAGGCGTCGTGGGCGGCCCGCACCGCGCGATCGACCAGCGCCGCGTCGCCCTGCGCGACCCGCCCGACCGCGGTCCCGTCGTAGGGGCTCGAGACCTCGGCCCACTCGCCGGTCTCGATCCACTCGTCCGCGACGAGCAGCTTGTGATCGACCGCCTGAACCGCCTGCGTCGCCATCGATGACCTCCTCCTGGTTCTCTTGTTTCAGCCTAGAGCAGGCCGCGACTCCGCCGAGGCGAATCTGTTTGCCTGACGAGATGCGAACCGTTGCCCGAAATGCCGGCCTGTGGCGGCTTAACCGTCATATACATGGAAAAGTCGCCACACCCCTGCTGGGGCTGCTGGGGGTTAGCCTCCTCTTCGCCGCTCCGGCGCAGGCCGGCGTCAGCTGGGTCGTCCACGGTCGCGGCTTCGGGCACGGGGTGGGGATGAGCCAGTGGGGCGCCTATGGCTACGCGGTGCACGGCAAGAGCCACCGCTTCATCCTCCGCCACTACTACTCGGGGGCCTCGCTCGGCAAGCTGAACGGCCCCAGCGTCGTCCGCGTCCTCGTCGACATCGCCGGCGGCGACCTCGGCTTCAGCGGCGCCACCAGCGCCTGCGGCGTGCGGCTCGACCGCAACCGCTCCTACGCCGCCCACCGCTCCTTTGGCGCGGTGCGGCTGCGCAGCTCTGCCGGCAGGACGCTCGCGCACTGCGGCACCCGGCTGCGGGCCGCCGGCGACGGCACGATCAGGATCGGCGGCGAGCTCTTCCGCGGCGCCCTCGAGGTGGTGCCGACCAGCAGCGACGCCGGCTCCCTCAACGCGGTCAACGCGGTCGCCCTCGACCAGTACGTCAAAGGCGTCATCCCCAACGAGTCGCCGCCCTCCTGGCCGATGGCGGCGCTGCGGGCGCAGGCCGTCGCCGCCCGCTCCTTCGCCCTCACGGGGAGGGTCGACGGCAACGGCTTCGACCTCTACGACGACACCCGCAGCCAGGTCTACGACGGGGTCGCCAGCGAGGCCGCCCGCGCCAACCGCGCCGCCGACGAGACCAGGGGCGAAGTGGTCCGCTACGGCGGCGAGGTCGCGCAGACCTTCTTCTCGGCCTGCTCGGGCGGCCACACCGAGAGCGTCCAGAACGTCTTCTTCGGCCCCCCGGTCCCCTACCTGGTCGGCGTCCGCGACCCCTACGACCACTACTGCCCGCTGCACACCTGGACCCTGCGCTTCTCGGGAGCGGAGATCGGTGCCAAGCTCGGCGCCTACCTGCGGGGGCAGCTGAAGCGCGTCGTGGTGACCGAGCGCGGCGCCTCGCCGCGGATCGTCTGGGCCCGGCTCTACGGCACCGGCGGCGTCACCAGGATCCGCGGCGACCAGCTGGCCGCCGCGCTCGGCGGCTACGACCGCTGGATGCACTTCGTGAAGCTCGAAAACGGCAAACCGGTCGGCGGCGGCAGACCGCCGGGTCGGGCTGGAGGCGACAAAGCACCCGGTCCCGCCGGAGGGGTTGCCGGGTAGGAGATCGGGAGTCGCCTCGGCGGAGTGTCGCGAAGCGGGCACCGCAGAGTGTCTCTAGCCGCGAAGCGGCACCAGATTCGTGAGCGAAGCGAACATCAACTCCGCCGAGGCGACTCCCGATCTCCTATGCGTCAGCCGTCCGGATAGGGCTGGATCGGGATGCCGTGGTCCGTCTCTCGCATGCCGAGCTCATAGGCGGCGCCGGCGGCGAGGGTCAGCTGGCGGGACGGCCGGCCGGGCTGTTCCACGGTCAGCTCCAGGTCCGAGACCGAGCAGTTGATCGTGTGGTGCTCGGGGCCCTTGGGGTCAGCGTAGACCCAGCCTACGAACTGCTCCTTCGGGGCTGAGACGCGGCCGCGTACTACGAGGTCCTTGCCGGGGAGGACGAAGGTGCACTCTCCCGGTGAAGCTTCGATCGAGGCGGCTCGGATCTTGCCGAAGCCTCCTAGGCGGTGGGCCTTGCCGTCGAGCATCAGCATCCCGGAGGGGATCCAGGGGGTCGTCCAGGGACCGAGCTCGATCCGTGCGGCGCCAGCGTCGAAGTAGGTGTCGGGCGAGCCCTCGAAGCCGGTCCCCTCGAGCCAGACCCAGCGCTCGGCGTGCTCGCTGCCCCAGTTGTGGCCGATCATCCCCGGCCAGGCGTCGAGCGCGATCGTCTCGTCGCCGACCGTCAGGTTCCCGGAGAAGCGCGCGTCCGGGTAGGGCGCGACGAACTTGGTTTTGGGCAGGCGGGTCTCGTAGAGGCGGTCGGAGGGGAGGTACTTGCAGGGCTCGGCGTCGCCGGAGAAGCCGAGGTCCCAGGAGGCCTGCAGCGCCTCGGTGGCGATCTTCCCCACCGCGCGGCCGGGCCCGATCTCGGCCTCCTCGACGCGGATCCAGGAACCGGCCGGGGCCGAGAGCTGCGACGAAGGAACCGTTACCTTCATCGCCCGCGGCCCCTCGGCCTCGCGATCGAAGAAGGTGAACCAGATCGACCCCTTCGGCTCCTCCCCGGGTCGCTTGTGAACGGTGTGGCGGATCCAGAATCCCCCGGCCGCCGCCCGGCCGGCAGGCCTTGACGTAGAAGCTCTCGTAGTGGCCGGCCTTGGCGTCGACCCGCGGGAACCGCGCTCCCTGCTCCATGCCCCGAACATTAGAGGGACGAGCCGTGAGTTATGCACCCTATGGGTGCATAACTCACGGCTCGTCCCTTCTATTCAGACCTTGATGGTGATTACGTCGCCGTCCTGCACGACGTAGTCGCGGCCCTCGATGCGGAGCAGGCCCCGGTCGCGGGCCGGCGCGTAGCCGCCGCACTCGACCAGCTGCCGCCAGCCGATCGCCTCGGCTTTGACGAAGGCTTCCTGGATCTCGGTGTGGATCGTGCCGGCCGCCTCCCAGGCGGTGGCGCCGCGCTGCAGCGGCCGCGCCACCGCTTCCTTGTCCTCGCCGGCGGTGAAGAAGACGATCAGGTCGAGCAGGTCGTAGGCGGCGCGGACGAGCCGGGCCAGGCCGGAGCCCTCGACCCCGTAGGACTCGCGCATCTCCTCGGCTTCGGCCGCGTCCAGCTCGGCCAGCTCGCCCTCGATCCGGGCGCTGACGGCGACCACGCCGGCGCCGCTCGCCGCCGCGTGCTCCGCCACCGCCTGCGGCGCCTCGGCGTCCCCCTCGTCGACGTTGGCGACGTAGAGAGTCGGCTTCGAGGTCAGCGCCTGCAGATTTCGCGCCGCCTCCGGGGCAGCGTCCGGCACCGGCACGCCGCGCGCCGGCCGGCCGGCGGCCAGCTCGTCGAATACCGTCTGCAGCCAGTCGCGCTCGGCGATCGCCTCGGCGTCGCCCGACTTGGCGCCCTTGGTGACCCGTTCGAGGCGGCGCTCGGTCTGCTCGTAGTCGGCCAGGGTCAGCTCGGTCTCGATCGTCTCGATGTCGGCCAGCGGGTCGACGCGGCCGTCGGGGTGCGGCACGCCGGAGTCCTCGTGGCAGCGGACGACGTGGCAGATCGCATCGGTCTCGCGGATCGAGGCGAGAAAGCGGTTGCCGAGGCCCTCGCCCTCGGAGGCGCCCTTGACCAGGCCGGCGATGTCGTGGAAGGAGATCGTCGCCGGCACCAGCTCGGAGCTGCCGACCGTCTCCCCCACCCGCTGCAGGCGCTCGTCCGGCACCTGGGCGATCGCCACGTTTGGCTCGATCGTCGTGAACGGGTAGTCGCCGGTCTGGGCGCCGCCCTTGGTCAGCGCGTTGAAGAGGGTCGACTTGCCGGCGTTGGGCAGGCCGACGATCCCGACCTTCATCGGACGCCGCCTCCTCCGCTGCCGCGTCCGGGGGCGGCTTTCTCGGTTCTCATAGGGATAGTGGAACCAGGAGGCCGAGGGCGACGCCGAGGAGAGCGCCGGCGGCAACGTCGGAGGGATAGTGCATGCCGAGGTAGGGACGCCCGAGCGCAAGGGCGATGGCGAGCAGGAAGGCAAGCGCCCCGAGCGGCTCGACCCTGGTCATAGCCGTCGCCACCGCGAACGAAGAGGTCGCGTGGGCGGAGGGAAAGCTCAACGAGCTCGGTGCCCCACCCAGCGGCGGCAACCCCTCCAACACCGGCCGCGGCCGCCGCACGACCAGCTTCACCACGTAGTTGAGCCCGATCGCGACGGGCCCCAGCGCGGCGCAGATCAGCCACGCCTCGCGGTTGGAGCCGTCGACCAGAGCCAGCAGAACGCCAAGTGCCACCCAAACCGCCCCGTTGTTCCCCGCCTTCCCCAGAGCCCTAATAGCTTTCTCCAAGCCGGCCGTGTGCCCACGGGTCCGCATCGAGTGGAGGATTTTCGAATCGATATCGCGCATCGGCGGCGCAGAATAAGCGCTGCTCGGGCGGGTGGTGTCGGGTGGGGGTGTCCTGCGCCGGGCGAAGTCTGCGGAGGGCAAGCCCTCATCCCGCCGCCCGCGTGGTCCCGGTGCCCGGAGCAGAGCGAAGCCCAAGCAGGGCACTCCCACCCGACGACAGGACCCGTCCGCCGCACCGCTCAGTCAGTATCCGCCCATGCCTTTCGTTCCGGGATACGTCCACACCCCCGGCAACCACTGCGGCTCGACCGCCCTGCGCAACCTGCTGCGCTTCCACGGCGTCGAGATCAGCGAGGAGATGGCCTTCGGGCTCGGCGCCGGCGCCTGCTTCTACTACGTCACCCTGCCCGACGCCTCCCCCAGCCGCTGGTTCAACGGCCGCACCGCCCGCCTCGAGGAGACCTTCGACGAGCTGACCGGCGCGGCCCTGGAGATGCGGACCTTCGAGCCGGGCGACGGCGACGCCTGGGAGGCGGCTCGGGCCGAGGTCGATGCCGGCAACCCGGTCCTCCTCCTCACCGACCTCTACTACCTCGACCACTACGGCAACTCGGCCCACTTCCCGGGCCACGCGGTCGTCCTCGCCGGCTACGACGAGGAGCTTGCCCATCTCTCCGACACCGCTTTCGAGGAGATGCAGACGACCCGGTTGACGAGCCTCGACAAGGCCCGCCACAGCAGCCATCCTGCCTACCCGCTCGCCGGCCACATGTTCACCGTCTCCGGCGAGGTCGACCCGGCGCGCCTGCGCGAAGCGATCCCGGCGGCGATCGAGCGCGCCGCCAGGGCGATGGTCGAGCCCGAGTTCCGCAACTTCTCCGGCCTCGACGCCGTCCGTCGCCTCGCCGAGGAGGCGGGCTCCTGGCCCGAGGTCGCCGAGGACTGGCAGTGGTGCGCCCGCTTCGGCTACCAGGTGATCGAGCGCCGCGGCACCGGCGGCGGCGCCTTCCGCCTCATGTACTCGCGGTTCCTGGAAGAGGCCGGCAGAGCCGAGGCACCGCTGGCTGCGGATGCCGCCGCGAGCTGGACCGAGCTGGCCGAGGCCTTCCGCGCCGCCAGCGAGCGCGACGTCCCAGACCCCGGGCTCTGGGACGAGGTCGGCTCCTCCGCACACCGGGTCGCCGAGGCCGAGGAGCGCCTCTGGTCCGAACTGGCTACTCCGTAGTAACCACCTATTGAGCTGGCGCAGGCCGTGCTGTACAGTTTTTTAGAGCGGGAGGCGGGGTAAGAGGAGTTGAACCCGTCTTGAGGAGAGCTACATGAGAAGTATGGGACGCCCGGGAGGGCTGGTCGCGCTCACCGTTGCATTGATTGCCCTCGTCCTCGGCGTCTCGGCCGCTTCGGCCGACACCGGCGACGTCATCGAAGAACAGCACACGCCACCGACCGCCGAAGACGGCTTCCAAGCCGGGACGTGCACGGCAAACAAAGAGCCGCTTCCGCCGGAACGGTTTTGCTCGCCCGAAACCCCGGAACTCTTCTACAAACAAGCAGCCGGCCATCCGCCGATCGGCTTCTCGCAGTACATCGTCAAACACGTCCTTCCGAACCCAGCGGAACCGGAACGGCAGATTCCAGTAGCACTGCTGAATGAAATCCGGGTCGACGTGCCGGCCGGGCTCACGGTCAATCCGCAGGCAACCCCGCAGTGTGAGATCGCGGTCTTCGAAGCAAACGAGGCCCTCTGCCCGCTGGAATCGATCGTGGGCAAAGAGGAACTCACGCTGGCGACGGTTGTCGAACTCAATCCAAATCCGTTTCCGTTCATTCCGCTTGCTGCCCTTCCTTCGGGCTTCCAAATCCCTCCCAATCCGTTCCTCAACACGGAACCGCCGCTGTACAACCTGGTGCCCGCGGAGGGCGAGCCGGCGCGACTCGGCTTCAAGATCGGCCCCGCCAAAGCGATTGTTTACGTCAGAGGGACCGTTGCCTGGGAGAGCGACTACCACCAGGGCTTCTTCATCAAAATCCCGCCTCCCGCGAACCCGGCTCTTCGATCGCTGAAAAGCCGTCTGGTGAACAACGGTCGCTCCGGAGACGGCACCTACATCACGAATCCGACCACCTGCTTCGACCCCGACACCGGGGCCTACTCGACCCTCCTGCGAGCCCAGGGAACCAACCCCGAAGAATTGGCCCAGCCCTTCCCCGATGCCTTCACCCCGTGGGAGGCAGCGCTTCCCCCGGGCGTTGAACTGGAAGGCTGCGACATAGTTCCTTTCGAACCATCGCTCGAAGTCGCCCCGGGAACCGATCGAGTCGACTCGCCGGCAGCGCCAACGGTCACGGTCAAACTGCCATTCGACCCTGACCCCGAAGGCCTCGAACAGTCCCACGTCCGCAACGCGAGCATCACGCTGCCGGCGGGGATGGGGCTGAACCCCTCCGCCGCCACCGGCCTCGAAGCCTGCACCAACGCGCAGTTCGGCAAAGGCACGAGGAACCCGGTCGCCTGTCCGGCGGCCTCGAAGATCGGTACCGCCGAGGTGGAAACGCAGCCGCTGCCGCCGGGCTCCCTCAAAGGGGACGTCTACCTGGGACAGCAGCTGAGCCGCGACCCGGAGTCGGGCGAGATGTACCGGATCTTCATCAACCCCAAGTCGGAACGCTTCGACGTCGACGTGCGCCTGATCGGCAACATCAAGGCCGATCCGGGAGACGGACAACTGACCACGACGCTGGCCGAAAACCCACAGGTCCCGTTCGAATCGGTGACGCTGAAACTGGACCCGTCTAAAGGCGTGCTGACCAGCCCGCCGACCTGCGGACCGAACCAGACGACCAGCAGCATGGAACCGTGGGCGCGGCCCGGGACGGAGGCGACGCCGACGAGCTCGTTCGGGCTCACCTCTCTGCCCGGGGGCGGGGATTGCCCGAAAACCCTCGCCGACCGCCCGTTCGACCCGGAGTTCAAAGCCGGGCCGCAGCAGTCGAAAGCCGGCGCCTTCAGCCCCTTCGGGCTGACGATCGAACGGCCTGACGGGGCGCAGGAGATCAAACGGGTCGACGTCGACCTGCCGCCGGGCATGGTCGCCAAGCTGAAGGGAGTCGAGTACTGCCCCGAGGCCAACATCGACAGCGCCGCCGGCAAGAGCGGTGCCGAGGTGATCGCCACCCCGCTCTGCCCCGACAGCAGCTTCGTCGGCACGAGCAGCATCGACAGTGGCTCCGGCTCGAACCCGCTGCGGGTCACCGGCAACGTCTACCTCGCCGGCCCCTACAAAGGGGCGCCGATGAGCATGGTGTTCGTGACGCCGGCGGTGGCCGGGCCGTTCGACCTCGGTGTGGTGGTCGTCCGGGTCGCGCTCAACGTCGATCCGGAAACCGTCGAGGTGCACGCGGTCTCCGACCCGATCCCCGACGTGTTCGGCGGCGCCAAGCTCGACGTCCGCAACATCGATGTCTCGATCAACCGGAAAAAATTCACCCTCAACCCCACCACCTGCCGCCAGGCGTTCACGATCGGTGCCGGCATCTTCGGCGGCGGGGCCAACCCGGCCGATCCGGCGAGCTGGTTTGAGGCCAAACCGACCGAGCAGTTCCGGGCGACGGAATGCCGCAAACTGAAATTCAGGCCGGATTTCTTCGCCCGCATCCTCGGCGGCGAGAACCAGACCCACCGGACCGCCAACCCGAAGTTCCGGGCGACTTTCGACGCCCGTAAGAACGACGCCAACCTGCGACGGGCAGCGTTCATCCTGCCGCGGGCGACGATCCTCGATCAGAGCCACATCAGGACCATCTGCACGCGAGTGCAGCTGGCAGCGGACGAATGCCCGAAAGCGGCCATCTACGGGCACGCGAAGGCGACGTCGCCGCTGTTGAAAGGCCGCCTCAAAGGTCCCGTCTATCTGACCTCGTCCAATAACGAGCTCCCCGACCTGCTGGTCGACCTGCGCGGCCAGGTGGACGTGCAGCTGCGCGGCGTGATCAGCTCCGAGAACGCACGTCTGAAGACGGTGTTCAGGAAGTTGCCCGACGTCGCGGTCGACAAGTTCGTCCTCACCATGAAGGGCGGAAATCGCGGCCTCTTGGTCAACTCGCAGGATCTCTGCGACAGGCCGCGCCGTGGATTCCTCAACCTGAAAGCGCAGAACAGCCGCCAGCACAAAGAGAACCTGCGGCTCAACATTCCCGCCTGCCGCTAAGGCGACAGTCGGGCGAAGTAGCCGAACCAGTTGCCGGAGCTCTCCTCGAAGGAGAGCCCGGCAGCTGCGCCCTGGCGCTTGAGGCTGGCCAGCGTCGTGAAGTGCGGGTCGCCGAACAGCTCGCCGACGACGAGGCGGCCGCCGGGCTTGAGCACGCGGTGGATCTCGCGTAGGGCGGCGCCGGGGTCGGGGATCTCACCGAGCACGGCGGTGAGGACGACGGCGTCCACCGAATCGTCCCCGTAGGGAAGGGCGGTCGCGTCCCCCTGGGTGGGGACGACGTTGGCGAGGCCGCGCTCGGCGGCGCGGTGCATGACGTGGTCGAGGAACTCCTGCTGCAGGTCGAAGATCTCGACCGTCCCAATCCACTCGGCGATGTCGAGCGTGTAGTAGCCGGTCCCCGGGCCGATCTCGAGGACGCGCTCGCCGGACGCCGGGCGCAGCACCGCGCGCAGGCGCTCGCGGGTGACAATCGGGTGCGGGATTTCGACCCAGAAGCGTTGCCCGTAGGGACAGGCGGAGGGATTCTTGCGCCACCAGAGCGCGGCGGCGAGGGTGGCGGCGCCGGCTGCTGCGAGCAGGGCGCGGGGCCGCATCAGTCCGGGCGCTCGAGCGAGAAGCCGACCCGGTGCTCGCCCGAGTCGATCTGCAGGAAGGCGACCTTGCCGAGGTAGACGGAGAGGACGCCGTCCTCGGTCTTGACGTCGTACCAGCCGCCCTTCTCGACCTGCTTGCGCAGCCTCTTCAGCTCGTCGTCGCCGAGCCGCACCGAGACGACCTGGCCGCCCTCGAAGCCGATCTCCACCCGCTGCGCGTCCGCCATCAGTGCCCTCCCGCCGGTTCGACTATCTCGGTCAGCACGCCCCCGGTCGAGCGTGGGTGCAGGAAGGCGACGCGGCTGCCGCGGATCCCGGTCCGGGCCTCGCGGTCGATCAGCTCCAGGCCGGCCGCGGCCAGTCGCTCCAGGGTGGCGTCGATGTCCTCTACGGCGTAGGCGACGTGGTGCAGGCCGGGGCCCTTGCGGTCGAGGAACTTGCCGACCGCCGTCTCTGGACCGAGCGGCCGCAGCAGCTCGACGTGCCCGTCGCCGACGTCGAGCAGGACCGCCTCGACCCCCTGCGACTCGACCGTCTCCCGGTGGGCGAGCTCCATCTCGAAGCTCTGCTCGTAGAGGCCGAGGGCGCCGTCGAGATCCTCGACGGCGACACCGATGTGGTCTATGCGTCCGAACATCGGCGGCGGAGTCTACGTGGGCGGCGGCAGCTCGTCACCGGCGCCGTCCGCCCCCTCGGCGCGGAGGATCTCGGCCAGGGCCGCGATTCCGACCTGGAGCTGCTCGGGAGTGGGCTCCTTGGTGGCGAGGTGGCGCTGGATCTCGCGACCGGGCGTGTGGAAGGCCTCGGCCAGCGGCGCGCCGTGGTTACGGTCGCTCCAGGCGAACATCTCGACCGCCAGCGAGGCGCCGCCGAGGCCGACCGCGGCGCGCGCCAGCGGGCTCGGCTGCTCGACCAGGCGCTCCAGCAGCACCGTGCCGGCGACCGAGAGCAGCATCATCGGCGCGATCAGGTTGGAGCCGCAGCGGTCGTGCTCCTTGGGGACGCCGGTCGGGTCGTCGATCCCCTGCTCGTAGGCGGCGATCGCCTTGTGCTCGACGCCGTGGTAGGCGGCCAGGTCGCGGTCGCTGAGCGCCACCGCGCCGGGCACGATCCCCAGCCCCTGCACGAGGCCCTCGCGCAGGGTCGAGGCCGGCAGGCGGCGGCGCAGGGCGGTGGTGGCGAGCAGGGTGGCGCCGATCGCCGCCAGGACGCGGCCGTCCTCGAAGGGCAGCCGTGCCGCCCGCAGGCGGCGGCGCACCAGCGGCAGCACCGCCAGCGCCTCGGCCAGTTTGAGCGGCCCCCGCAGACCGGGCAGCCGCGCCGCCAGCTTCGGCGCCAGCTCGGGTTTGCGCTCCGAGGCGACCTGGACCTCGCCGTCCGGCCCCCGCACCGCCGCCGCCCAGTGGGTCGGGCCGTGGATCAGCAGCCCGTTGCGCAGGGCCATGCCGCCGAGTCGCAGCCGCTCCGAGCTCATGCCCTCACCTTAGCGACGCTCCGTCCTCGGCGGCTCGCCTCGGCGACCCGTTCCTGGGAATGGGAGTCACCGTTACAGGTATGTGTGAAATTTGGTCAGATCATTTGACACTGGTTACACACCGGTATGGCTCACACTCCTAGCGTTCCCCCAACCGCGCAAGCGGCGGCGGCCCCGCCGGTGGCCGCCGGCTCCAGAACTCGCACTCTGGGAAGAGGGGGTTCGATTCCCTCCGGGGGCTATCATGCAGTTGCGAGTTCTGGGGCCAATGGCAACATCGGTCTTCCCGAATTTCGCAGACGGCCCGCTCTGGCGGGCCGTCTGCTTTTGTCAGTGTCGGCGGCCGAAGCTGTGGCCGGCGGGGGCGACGGCGCGCAGCTCGGCGACGGCGCGCTCGCGCAGGCGGCGGCGAATCGGTCGCCGCTGACGAGGCGGGCTAGGTTGGCGGCTCCGCTCCAGCTCGCCGACCTCGGAGACGAGCACGTTGACGGTCCCCTCGCGCCGCTCGAGCCGGCCCTTGGCGCGAACCAGGGGCGCGGCGCGGACCAGGGCGCGGAAGCGCTCGTAGACCGGCGGCGGCACGATCAGGTTGACGGTGCCGCGCTCGTCTTCGAGCAGCATGAAGACGATCCCCTTGGCGGTCTCGGGGCGCTGGCGGGCGACGACCATCCCCGCCACCTCGACCGTGCGGCCGTCCTGCACCCGCTCCAGGTCGGTGCTGCGCAGGAGATCCGGGCCGAGGCCGGCCCGGATCAGCTCCATCGGGTGCCCACCCAGCGTCATCCCGATCGAGCGGTAGTCGGCGATCGCTTCCCCCCACCCCCCCAGCGGTGGCAGCGCCGGCGCCGCCGAAGTCTCCAGCGGCAGCGCCATCTGCGTCCCCTCGTCATGCCGAACCCCGGTCCCGGCGACCCCGGCCTCCCAGAGCGCCTCGCGTCTCCCCTTCCCCACGAGCTCGTCCAGCGCGCCGGCCCAGGCGAGGCGCTCGAGGCCGTCGCGGCTGGCTCCCGAGCGCGAGGCGAGGTCGGCGATCCCGCGGTAGGCACCGCCCCGCTCGCGCTCGGCGACCAAGCCCTCCATCTCCTCCTTCCGCACCCCCTTCACGTAGCCAAGCCCGATCCGCGCCACCAGCCCACCCCGCAGCTCCCCCGCCGATGGGCCGATTTCGGTCGATATATGTCCTGTTTTAGGCCCATCGACCGGCGGTCGGCGGGGTGTTTCGACGTGGCAGAGGACCTTGCTGCGGTTGGCGTCGGGGCCGGCGAGGCGGACGCCGCGGCGCTGGGCCTCGTGGACAAGGGCGTCGGGCGGGTAGAAGCCCATCGGCTGCTCGTTCAGCAGCGCGCAGAGGAACTCCGGCGCCCGGTGGATCCGCAGCCAGGCCGACTGGTAGGCGAGCAGGCCGAAGGCAGCCGAGTGCGCCTTGGGGAAGCCGAAGCCGGAGAAGCCCTGGATCTGTCTCCAGACCCGCTCCGCCGTCGCCTCCTCCACCCCCCGCTCGACCGCGCCCTCGACGAAGCGCTCGTGGTGGGCCTGCAGCGCCGCCTCGGAGCGCTTGCGGCTCATCGCCCGCCGCAGCCCCTCCGCCTCGGCCGAGGTGAAGCCGGCCAGCGCCATCGCTACCTCGATCACCTGCTCCTGGTAGACGATCGTGCCGAGGGTGTCGCGCAGGACCGGCTCCAGCAGCGGGTGCTCGTATGGGACCTCGAAGCCGGGGTCCTCGCACAGCCGCTTGCGGCGCTCGATGTAGGGGTGGACGGCGCCGCCCTGGATCGGGCCGGGCCGGACCAGCGCCACCTGCACGGTGAGGTCGTCGAGGTTGCGGGGCCGGGTGCGCGGCAGCATCTGCATCTGGGCCCGGCTCTCGATCTGGAAGACGCCGGTCGTCTCGGCGGCGCGGATCGAGTCGAAGGTCTCGGGGTCGTCGAGCCGGATCCGCGAGAGGTCGAGCCGCTCGGTCCGCGTCCGGCCCACTTCCTCGACGCAGCGCTCGACCGCCGAGAGCATCCCCAGCCCCAGCAGGTCGATCTTGAGGAAGCCAGCGTCGGCGCAGGAGTCCTTGTCCCACTGGACGATCTGCCGTCCCTCCATCGCTGCCGGCACCACCGGGCAGACGTCGAGGAGCGGCCGGGTCGAGATCACCATCCCGCCGGGGTGCTGGGAGGCGTGGCGGGGCAGCCCCATCGCCTCGCCACAGAGCCATGTCAGCGCCCGCCAGCCGCGGGCTGCGGCGCGTCGGGCGCCGATCGCGGCGACGACGTCGCGCTCGATCTCCCCCGAGCGCTCGTGGAAGCCGACCACCTTCGCCACCCGCTCGATCTCCTCTGGCGGCAGCGCCAGGGCCTTGCCGAGGTCCCGCACCGCGCCGCGCGGGCGGTAGGTGGGGAAGGCCGCGACCAGGGCGGAGCGCTCGGCGCCGTAGCGCTCGTGGACGCGGGGGATCAGCTTCTCGCGGATGTCGCGCGGGAAGTCGAGGTCGATGTCGGGCATCGTGGTGACTTCGTCGTTGAGGAAGCGGCCGGCGAAGAGATCCGTCTCGACCGGGTCGACGTGGGAGAGGCCGGTCAGGTAGCAGACGATCGAGCTGACGCTGGAACCGCGCCCCCGGCCCGGCGGCAGGACCGAGCGCGCCGACTCCCGGCCGCGCACCTCCAGCGCCACCTCGCGGGCCAGCTCGAGCAGGTTGTGGTGAAGGAGGAAGAAGCCCGATAGGCCGAGGCGGCGGATCGTCCCCAGCTCCCCCTCAAGCCGCTCCTCGGCCTTGCGCAGCTCCGAGCCCGCGTAGCGCTCGGTCAGTCGCGCCCGGCAGAGCCCCGCCAGCATCCGCTCCGTGCCCTCCTCGTCGGAGCCGGGATAGCGGTAGTCCAGCTCGGCGGTGAGGTCGAAGCGGAGCCGCTCGGCGAGCCGCAGGGTCTCGGCGACGGCCCCGGGGTGCTCGGCGAAGCGCGCCGCCATCGCCTGCGGAGAGGCCAGCGCCGAGCTCGCATTGCCGCGGCGCTGGGGCTCGCTGGCCTCCAGCGTCGTCCCCAGCCGCACCGCGACGAAGGCGTCCTGCAGCCATGCCCGGCGACGAGTATGGGAGTGGACGTTGCCGGTCGCCACGCAGAGCACGCCGAGGCGCTCGGCGAGCCCCGCGAGCCAGCGGTTGCGGGCACGATCGTGGCGCCAGCAGGGCCGCTGCAGCTCGACCCGGAAGCGCTCGCTGCCGAAGACGGCGAGCAGCCGCTCGGCGAGGGCCGCCCCGCCTGCCGAGTCGCCGCGCTCCCAGGCCCCGGCCACCGCCCCCTCCCCCGCGCAGCCGGACAGACACACCAAGCCCTCCGCATGCGCTTCGACCTGCTCCAAGCTCACATGAGGCTGCTGCGCACTCCGTCCCGTGTTGTCACGGGTATGGGAGTGGGCTGCGCTCAGCAGTCGGCAGAGGTTTCGATATCCAGTCGCGCTTTCGACCAAGAGCGTGAGATGAACCATGTCTCCCGCTGCTACGGTCAACTCACTCCCCGTGATCGGTCGGACACCGAATCCGTTGCAAGCATGGGCGAACTCCATGGATCCCCAGATTCCATCGTGGTCCGTGAGAGCAAACGCTCGGTAACCGAGCTCTGCAGCAGCCGCCGCCAGCTCCATCGGCGTCGAGGCGCCGTCGAGGAAGGAGAAGGCCGAGTGAGCGTGCAGCTCGACGTAGGGGGCCGGAGCGGGCATCAGGCCTGCTGCCGGTACCAGCGATCGCGAGCGCCGCGGAAGACGACCGCGTTGCGGCCGTTCGCCAGCACCAAGTCGAAGTAATGCCGCCGCAGCGGCTGCGACGTCCACCAGCGGTCCTCGACGACCCATTCCTCGCGAACGGACTCGACCGCGATCCCATCGACCGACCGCGGAGCCCCCTTGGAGTCGACCTCCACCTCGACCCACCGCGGGGCATAGAGGCGCCGGATGCCGGGCGTCATCGCACTCGTTCCAGTTTTGTTCGATTGACGACTCGAAGAATTGACCTGAGTCGCACACATGTGAAATCGCGATCCCTAGCGTCGGGACAGTGTCGTGGCCACCGAGAATTGGCGAACACCTTCCCCGCGCTGCGGATGCTTGGTACGAGCACCCCAAGCTGGTGTGGATCCTTGGGGAAAAGGGACATGGTCCCGAATGGGAGCGGGTGTTTCGAATAAGCCTCGTTGACCGAGAGCCTTTTTGGCGTGCCATTGCAATAGCTGCACTCGACTCCACAATCAAGGATGTGCGTGATCGCTCGCCGGACGGAATCGCCTGCGAAATCAAGCCCAGGCTCTCGTTCAACGGTCGCAACGCCCTCGTAATCATTTCCTGGCACTACTTTTTTGAAGGCACCGCACCGAGGTTGGTTACCGCTTATCCGACCACGTAACATGAAAGAGCCATGGCGATAGCCCACAAGATCACCCCCTTCGACATCGTCGAGCTGACCGATCGCGTAGACGATGCGCCTGCCGGTGCACGGGGGGGCGTGCTGGAGCTTTATAGGCCTGGCGTGGCAATGATCGAGGTCCTCGAGCCCGAGCTGGGCGGCGCTGAAAGGATCGTCTTTGCTCCGCTCGACAAGCTGCGTGTGATCGAGGCAGCGTCGAAAAGCTCCTGACTTGTTCATCGACCCGGCACCGGGTAGGGGGTCAGCATCTCGCGCCGCTCGGGGATGCGGGAGTTGGCGTCGACCGGCATGACCTTGAGCAGCGAGTCGGCGCCCTGCGTGGCTCGGACCTCGCGCAGGGCGGCGCCGAGGCGGCGGTGGCAGTGCTCGTCGCCGCGGACCGGCAGCTCGAGCTGGTCGGCAGCGCGGGAGCCGAGGCCGGCGGATCGCAGCCATAGCGTCACCGCGGGTGCGGGCAGCGATTCCAGCCGCGGGGTGAGCACCGTGCGCAGCGCCCGCGCCGAGGCGGTCGGGCGGCCCAAGCCCTGGTCGACGCTCCAGCTGCCGCCGTCGCTGAGCAGGGCGCCGAGGCGCAGGCCCAGCAGCGTCCGCTCCTTGCGCTGAGGCGCCGCGAGTAGGCGGTCGACCAGCAGCTCCAGTGCCCGCTCCAGGCGCTCGCCGGCGATTCCCTCCGGCAGCTCGATCTCCTCGGCCAGCTCCTCGCGCGGCGTGCGGTGATGGCAGACGAGCAGCTCGTCCTCACCGCGGGCGAGACGCAGGGCACGCAGCCCCGGCGGCCCGAAGCGGTCGGCAATCCGTTCGGGAGAGAGGGCCGCCAGTGCTCCGAGCGTCCCGATCCCCAGCCGACTCAGGGCCTCGACCAGGGCAGCTGCATCGCGCTCCGCCAGGCCGAGCCGGTCACTCAGCGCTGCCACGGGAAGATCGGAGGGGAAGGTCGCCATACGAACACATGTTCGTATGGCGAGACGACGGAATCAACCTACGAAAGGTTTCTTTTTCAGGCCGCCGCCGGCAGCGAGCGCGCTTACATGTCGTGGCGCGGGATGCAAATTCTCTGCAGCGACTCCGTGGCGATCAGCGCCTGGGGCGACCAGCGCTGCCAGCTCGTCCTCGAGCTCCGGCGGGCGCCTTCTCCTCAGAACCCAACCCCAGATAAGGGAGCACAAAGGCTGTGAGCTGCGGCGCCAAAGCCGGGAGCGATGCAGCGTCATGAGACCCGATGCGAGAGGCGACGACGCTAGCAACACCGCTGATCAAGAACCTCTCACGGCTTGCCGCCGGCTCACCCGCACCAGGGGGCCTGCCCTGCCGAAGCACGGGCGCGAGGCTTTCGAGAAGGCGATCGTGGCCGTGGGGGCCCCCAGGCACAGAGGAAGCCGGGCATACGATCATGAAGGCGCGATCGGGATTGGTCGCCGTCCACTCGAGCGCGGTTGCCACCGCCACTTCGATCCGCCGTGGCCACGACAGCTCTTTCTCACAGGCCGCGCCGATGCGATCGCATAGCTGCGACAGCGCCTCCTCATGGGCTGTCGCGAGTGCATCGGCCTTGTTCTCGAACATGTCATAGAAGGTGCGTCTGGAGACCTTGGCGAAACCGATGATGCTCTCGACCGTCAGTCGCTCGTATCCCAGCCGCGCGACGGCCACCGGAACCGCGGCGAGGATGCGGCGACGCTGATCTTCCGCCACTGCCGCAGGCGAAAGGCCTTTCCAGCGCAGGGGTCGCGAGCGTCGGTTGCGCCCGGCGCGGGCAGACCTCGTGCTCGCTTTCCCTGCCACGCAGACCTTCTTGGTAGGAGAACGTTCCTAGAAAATGTAGAACGTACCAGGCAGCCGGCGTGGCGTCGGCAGCTAAAAGGTTGCGACCAGCTCGTCCTCGAGTGCAGGCAGGCGGCCCGCTTCACCGGCGACGACGCACTTGCCGACCAGGGCGAGGATTCCAGCGGTTCGCACCCAGTCTGCGCCGAGGCGTTGAACGAAAGCCTCGACCATCGTGTCGTGGCGCTTCGCCCCCTCTGGGCCAGCGGCGAGGATCTCAACCGTCAGCAGTCGCGCGGACGGGCCGTCGGCGGCAAACAAAGCAAGGGCGATGTGTATCGCAGCCCGCGTTTTCGCCTCCGACCCGCTCTCCTTCTCACGTGCCCTGTCCACCTCCTCCAGCAGGCGCCCCAGCAACTGCCGGTGCGCCGCCAGCATGCAATCCCGCTTGTCGGCGAACTGCTTGTAGAAGGTGACCGAGGAGACTCCGGCGTGCTTCGCCACCTCGGCGACCGACGCCCCCGCGTACCCCCGCTCCGCGCAGACCTCCGCCATCGCGGCAATCAGCCGTTCGCGCTGGTTGCGAGCCACCACATCCGCCGGGATCCCGTGCGACCCCGGCGGCAGCCGTCGCGCTTCAGTCCTCTCCCTCCTCTCCCCGGTCGCCACGGGGAGAGGTTACTACCAGTTCCTGGAAAGGCCGACTAGTTTTTGGATAAGCGCAACCTCACCCATACCGCTCCGCCAACGTCGTAGTTTCCGCTTCGGCGGCTTTGGAGCCTTTCCTCGCCGAGCCGGCCGCGGTGCAGGCGCTGGCCGAGGTGCAGGAGACGCCGCTCAGCCGCGACAGTTTCTTGCCTTCGGGGTTGGGCGAGGACTGGATCGCCCATTCCGAGCCGCCCCAGGACTCGACCAGGGTTTTTTCTTCGGTGGCGAGCGCTTCGAGTCCGCTGGTGGCGGCGCTGACGTAGCGTCCCACCGCGATGCAGGCGCTGGCCGAGGTGCAGGAGACCCCGAGCAGGGAGCTGCCTTTGGCTCCGGATGGGTTGGGGGAGCCGAGGACCGACCAGGAGGTTCCGTTCCATTTCTCGGTCAGGGTCTTTTTGTTGCCGCTTTCGAGGACTGGGCTGGTGCTTTCCTTGGAGTAGCCGACCGCGAGGCAGAAGCTGGAGGAGGTGCAGGAGACCTTCTCCAGGACGCTGACCGCTGCACCGGAGGCGTTGGGGGTCGAGGAGATCGACCAGGTGGTGCCGTTCCAGCGCTCGGCGAAGGTGCTGGAGCCTTGCTTGCCCACCGCCGTGCAGGAGGTGGCCGAATCGCAGGAGACGCCGAGCAGCTCCGCGTCGCCCGATTCGGGGTTGGCGGTGCTCTGGATCGACCAGGTGCTGCCGTTCCAGCGCTCGGCCAGGGTCACCCTCCTGGTCCCGTCGTAATAGGAGCCGACCGCCGTGCAGGCCGATTCGGAGGTGCAGGAGACGTCCTTCAGCTCGACCGCGGAGCCCCCCGAGGGGTTGGGGGGCGAGGCGGCGACCCTGACCCAGGGGCCCGCGCCGCCAAGGCTTTTGGCCCAGCGCTCCGCGAAGGGAGCGCCGGCGGCGGTCTTGCCGACCACCAGGCAGTTGATCGTCGAGGTGCACTTGACGGCGGCGAGGGTCGCGTCGACGTCGCTGAACAGAGGTTGCCATTCGCTGCCGTTCCAGAGCTGCCCGAAGGCCCTGCCGGAGTAGACGTCGTTGCCGACCCCCACGCACATGGTCGAGGAGGCGCAGGAGACCGCGTCGAGCTTCGCTTCGTTGCGGGACACGGGGTTGGGGGTGGTCTGGGTGGACCAGGAGGTGCCGTTCCAGCGCTCCGCCAACGTCGTAGTTTCCGCTTCGGCGGCTTTGGAGCCTTTCCTCGCCGAGCCGGCCGCGGTGCAGGCGCTGGCCGAGGTGCAGGAGACGCCGCTCAGCCGCGACAGTTTCTTGCCTTCGGGGTTGGGCGAGGACTGGATCGCCCATTCCGAGCCGCCCCAGGACTCGACCAGGGTTTTTTCTTCGGTGGCGAGCGCTTCGAGTCCGCTGGTGGCGGCGCTGACGTAGCGTCCCACCGCGATGCAGGCGCTGGCCGAGGTGCAGGAGACCCCGAGCAGGGAGCTGCCTTTGGCTCCGGATGGGTTGGGGGAGCCGAGGACCGACCAGGAGGTTCCGTTCCATTTCTCGGTCAGGGTCTTTTTGTTGCCGCTTTCGAGGACTGGGCTGGTGCTTTCCTTGGAGTAGCCGACCGCGAGGCAGAAGCTGGAGGAGGTGCAGGAGACCTTCTCCAGGACGCTGACCGCTGCACCGGAGGCGTTGGGGGTCGAGGAGATCGACCAGGTGGTGCCGTTCCAGCGCTCGGCGAAGGTGCTTGAGCCTTGCTTGCCCACCGCCGTGCAGGAGGTGGCCGAATCGCAGGAGACGCCGAGCAGCTCCGCGTCGCCCGATTCGGGGTTGGCGGTGCTCTGGATCGACCAGGTGCTGCCGTTCCAGCGCTCGGCCAGGGTCACCCTGCGGGTCCCGTCGTAATAGGAGCCGACCGCCGTGCAGGCCGATTCGGAGGTGCAGGAGACGTCCTTCAGCTCGACCGCGGAGCCCCCCGAGGGGTTGGGGGGCGAGGCGGCGACCCTGGTCCAGGGGCCCGCGCCGCCAAGGCTTTTGGCCCAGCGCTCTGCGAAGGGAGCGCCGGCGGCGGTCTTGCCGACTACCAGGCAGTTGATCGTCGAGGTGCACTTGACGGCGGCGAGGGTCGCGTCGACGTCGCTGAACAGGGGTTGCCATTCGCTGCCGTTCCAGAGCTGCCCGAAGGCTCTGCCGGAGTAGACGTCGTTGCCGACCCCCACGCACATGGTCGAGGAGGCGCAGGAGACCGCGTCGAGCTTTGCTTCGTTGCGGGCTTCGGGGTTGGGGGTGGCTTGGGTTGACCAGGAGCCCCAGGTGGTGAAGGTCTGGTCCTCGCTGTAGTCGACGCCATCCTCGTTCTCGGCGAAGATCCGGTAGTGGTAGGTCTGTTTCTGTTCGAGGCCTTCGAGCGCCTCGCTGACTTCGACATCTTCTTTGCCCGAGCCTAGGCTCTCGTTGGGGACAGGGATGCTGTTGCCGTATTTGCCTTCTTCGAATTCGGTCTCCGTGCCCCATTCGAAGCGGTAGGTCGTATCCAGGCCCTGCGGGTTGACTCGGCCAGTCAACGTTGCTTTTTCATGGCCAATGCCGACGGCCGGCTGAGTGCTGGCGATCGGCAACGACTCGTCGCGGTGCAGGATTGCGGATTCCCACGGTGTTATGCGGGTCGCCCCTACCGCCGTACAGCCCCCTATCTCTGTGCATGACACTCCAAACAGTTCTCCTACTACTTCTTCTGCTTTGTGGGGGGCAGCTTCGCCTTTCCAAAATTTTCCGTTCCATGTTGCAGCCAGATAAGTTCGATAGGGTCCCGTAAGTTTTGACCCGTCGTATCCCACCACCTTACAGTGAGTCGTTGTAACACATGAGATACTCGTAAGGTTCGAGGCATCGCCGCTAGGAAGATTTACACTCTGTGTGGACCAACTCGAGCCACTCCAGACTTCCACGTCGTCGGTCCAGCCAACGGCGATACAGAACGTCGCTGTCGTGCATGAGATACCCGCCAGCAAGCCTTTCGATCTTGCTGGACTTTGCAGCATCCACGCAGAACTGCTCCAGCGAGCAATCACTGGCTCGACTTGGAGACCACTCGAATAATAATATCCAACCGCTACACAGGTATCAGAAGACGAACAGGAGACATCCGTCAGCGTACTTACAGTCGTGCCTTCGGGATTTGCGGTCGTCAGGTTGGTCCAAGCCCCTGATTTCCACTGAACTGAGTAATTTGAGTTAGCGCCTGAGGCGTCTTCGTATCCACCCACTGCCATGCAGTCGTTCGGCGAGCTGCACGATATGTCCGACAGGTGCGTCCTTACAGCCGCTGCTGGTTTGGGCACAACTTCCCAAGACCAGCTGCTGCCGTTCCAGTGCCACGCGATTGCGTTAAAGGCTCCTTCCATTTGGAGTGTGCCTACGGCCATACAGGCCGATGCGGAACTGCACGCCACCCCAGAGACAAACGGGTGAAAACCGGCTGCCGGTTTGGGCATGGACGTAAAATGCCAATCGCCTTCGGCGTCCTGCACATAGGACGCCGGCACGAATTCCTCGTAGATGTTGAAGTGGATACCTGACGCCACGCAAAACTCAGGTGAAGGACAGGACACGTCCTCCATCCACTCGCCCAGAGAATTCGACGGTCCCGAGACCGGCGACTGAGATGCCCATTTCGATGAGCTGAGCGCGTGGTCTTTTCCATAGAAGGTTTCCCCACTGTTCGAGAAAGCCAATCGGTAGTGATAGAGCTGGTTCGGTTTAAGACCGGTCACCTCCTTGCTAGCTTTCGCGTACCTGGTGACAGGATCCAGTTCAGTCGTGGATGTGCTCTGCCCGTACGCAGTGGTGGCTCCATATTCGAACCAGTAGGTGGTTTTCATGCCACGCGCGTGAACGCTGCCGTAGAGCGTGGCGCTATCTTCGTCAACGCTTGACCACCCGCCCGTAGCTGCTTCCGGAGTCGTAAGAGGATCTTTACCGAGATACAAGAGCGACTCGGGTTTTGAATCTTCCATGGTGTCGACCCAATCGAGATTGCCGCTGTCGATCAGTTCCTGTCGAATCGCTTCGACGTCTTCGATGGATTGCGGCTGCGATTTGCTCGCCAGTACGGCGGCCGCTCCCGCTACGTGGGGCGAGGCCATCGAGGTCCCCGAGAGATAGTCATATTCGTTACCCGGCAGCGTCGAGTAAATGCACACGCCCGGCGCAGCTATCTCAACGGCGTCACCGAAGTTGCTGAAGCTGGCCAACTCATCGTCAGAACCAAAGTTGGCACAGGTGAGAGCGCCTTTGCCGCCGGGTTTGCCGTTGTAGTCGGCCAACGCCGAAACCGTGATGACGTCCGGGCTGTTGGCCGGAAAGAACGCGGCACTATTGTGCCGATCGTTTCCTGCGGCAACGACGTGCACGATCCCCGCTCTGACCGAAGCTTTGATTGCATCATTTAGGGGAAGCGCTTGGCCCCAGCCGCTGAGGCTCATGTTGGCAACCTCAATATCGTTTTTGTCGTCGGCCCTGGTCGCCGTGACCCAGTCAATACCAGCGATAATCCATGCCATGGTCCCTTCGCCTTCGTTGTTGAGCACTCTCACAGCCCAAATTCGTGCTCCGGGGGCGACCCCGACAACACCTTGGTTGTTATCGATGGCGCCAATGGTCCCGGCAACGTGAGTCCCGTGACCGTTTCCGTCGGTTCCGGCATTGTTGGTGCAAGTTTCAATGACTGCTTCTTCTTCCCAATTCCAGAGACCTTCCCCAGGCGGGACGCAATTAACTCGCCCGGCGACGGATAGATCCGGGTGACTCTGATCGACGCCGGTGTCGATTACTGCTACGTCGACATCTACGCGGAAATCGTCCTGGCCATCGATATCGAGGCTGGGATTGCTGTCGGCAAAGATGCGTTTGACACCAGTCGGAACTGTCTGCGCCTGCATTCGCACTATGCGATTCGGAGTCACATGCTTGACCCGGGGATCCCCTCTAAGTGCCTCAACGTCCTCCTTCGTCAACGCAGCGGCGGAGTAGCCTTTTATTGACGATCTGTAAATGAAGCCGAGCACTCCATTCCGCTCCCGGGTTTGATCGTGCGCAACCTTGCCGGGCTGATCGACAGAATTCTTAAAGACAACGATGTAGCTTCCAGGGATACGGTTATTCCCCGCCTTGGACAGTGCGGAGCTTGTGTCGGCGACGTTGGGGGCCTCGCGTTTGGGCAGGCCGGAGAGAGGGAAGCCGGGCTCGCTTATCGGCCCCCCGGAGATCGGGCCCCCCGAGGGATCAATGACAGCGCTCACCGGAGCCGCAAAAGCGGCTAGCAATGCGACCAACGCAAGGATCAGCACTAGGCCTAGGCCGAAGAGCACATGCTTGCCTTGTCTGAGATCGGTCCCGTCTACTGACACTGTGTGACCCCCTCCCTGGCGGCCATCGCGGCCAGCCTCGACTGCACACGAACTACTGATACTGGCTATCTAGCCTCGCCGATCGAGAAGGTTCGACGCTTAGGCGATGTGACAAATGGTGGCCCGAGGGGATTTTCCGATGGAAAATCTGGAAGGGTTCAGGAGGAAGAGGACTGGGTGACGCCGGTGCGGGCGAGCTCCTCGAGGCGCAATGCCGTAAGCAGCTCGTTCGCGCAGGCATTGAGCGGGCGTCCCAGAAGCTCCTCGACTGCGCGGAGCCGATTGTTGACTGTCTGGCGTGTCACCCCTAGTGCGGACGCGGCGGATGCGGAATTGCGGTCGGCCGCGAAGTAGGCGCGCAGGGTCTTCCGCGCCGCGGTGCCGCCATCGCGGTCTCGTTCGAGCGGCGCCAGGTAGAGCTGGCGCAGCGATGAGGCCAGGAGGTCGTCTTTGAGGGTGGAGGCGAGCAGGGCGACGTCGCCGTAGCGGACCACCCTCTCGGAACTGCGAAGCGCTACAGGCAGGGCTGCGCAGGCCTGACGGTGGGTGAGGCGCCAGCCGGCGAGGCCCTTGCCGGGCTCGCCGATTGCCAAGGCAGCCTCGGCAGGGGCGGTTGCGGGGACGATCTGCTTCAGATCGTCCAGTTCCAACCGACGTCGGCTGCCGAGCCACGCCCAGACGCGTTCCTCGCTGCGCGGGACGAGCAGAAGCCGGCAGTCAACAGCACCGGCAAGACCGCGCACGGTATCTCCCGCCCCTGGCCCTGTTGCAACCAAACCCAGATGCTGAGCATCGAAGTCGTACTTGAGCTCCGACATCTCGAGCAGCTCGCCCGCGAGCAACCTTTCGACCCGCTCGGCCTGACGCCACTCGGAAGACTCAAGGAGGGTCTCGGCCTCCCGGCCGTACTCCTCACTGACAATGGCCAAGAGACGGTCGAAGATGACAGCCTGTCCGCGCAGTAGACGCCGTAGCGTGGCGCCGCGCGTCAGCCGATCGTGCTGCGCCTCGTCAACCAAGAAGTCGCCGAGCAGCGTATAGCCGGCAAGGTAGCGCCGCAGCATCGTTTCGAGGCTCACACCGTTGCGAGCGGCGACACGCGCTTGAGCGAGCAACGCGGGTGGGACGGGTGGGGCGCGCTCCTCGCCCTGCTCGATCGCGGCGAGGCCGTAGTCGAGGGCCGCCGAAACCGCCGTACGCAAGCCGTCCAAATAGGCGGGGTCGGACGCGATCGTGGGATCGGAGATCGAGTAGACGCGGTTGAGTGTCGCCTGCTCGATCTCGGCGCGACGGCACAGCAGCCGGGAGGATAGACCTGCGCGAGCCCGCTCGACCGATCCGGACACGGTCTACTGCCTCGGGGCGCGCCTCGCTCGTTTTGCAAGAAATCGCCTCATCGCTTCGCCCTCCTGCGCTTCCTGTTCGCTTTCTTGCCGTTGCGCTGCGCCTTCACGCACCGCGCCCTGCCCTTGCGGGTCACCCGCCGCTTGCCTTTGGCGCAGCCTCGTTTGGCCGGGCCGGGGGCGAGCGCGTTGCCGGGGCCCTCGTAGGCCGAGCTGGCGGGGGTCGGGGCCTGCGGCGGGGA
Organism: uncultured Solirubrobacterales bacterium; assembly: GCA_963703235.1. Lineage (GTDB taxonomy): Bacteria > Actinomycetota > Thermoleophilia > Solirubrobacterales > 70-9 > VRUE01. Next base: position 1,984,046 of record OY969802.1, read on the forward strand.
CGGTGGGCTCTGGCAGGCCTCCCCCTCGCACTCCACCGCGGGTGGCTGCTCGTCGGGGAAGCCTCCCCCGACCCTGGCGTCGTAGACGTCGACCAGGCCGTAGTCGGCGGATGCCAGGGAAGAGAGGGTGGTGAAGAAGACGTCCTCCCCGCTGGGGCTGGCGTCGAGGAATTCGGAGGGATTGCCGCTCTTGCCGGTCGAGACCAGGCTGAGGCAGCCTCCTGAGGAGGGGGCGAAGGCGGGGTCCTCGGCGTCGCAGCCGCCGCTGCCCTGCGCCTCCCACTGGTAGACGTCCTGGGCGCCGTTGGTGTCGCGGGGGGAGAGCACGTCGGCGCTGGCGAAGTAGAGGCGGCTGCCGTCGTCAGAGAGCGAGCGCGCGACGTGCAGGGTGTTCTGCCAGACCGGGAGCTGGGCGGCGGCCCAGTACTCCAAGTTTTCTTTGATGAGGGTGTCCGCCCCGGTCGGCCGCGCCCCCGTCGGGTTGCAGGAGGCGCAGATGAGCTCCCCCGCCCCTTCGTTCGCACCCGCGTCATAGAGATAGACCTCCGCCGCGGCTTTGCCGTTGTCGGCGTCGGCGTTGTCGTAGCCGGTCGGCGAGCCGAGCGAGGCGAAGGCGAGGTGGAGGCCATCGGGGCTGACGTCGGCGATGTGCTCGCGCGGTTCGGTGGCGACCAGCGATGGGTTACCGAGGTCGGCGTCGGCCAGCCTCGCCACCAGGCTGAAGGTCCCCGCGTTGTGCAGGTAGAGGTTCGGCTCGCCGGCAATGCCGCCGTCGCCGAGGTCCTCTTCGCTGACGAAGTAGACGTGGGAGGCATCGTCGCTTACTCCCACGACCCCTTTTACCTCTGAGGCGATCGGGGTCGTCGTCTCGCTCTCGACGTCGAATCGGTAGAGGTCGTTGCCGGTCGTGAAGATCGCCACCGAGCCGTCCTCCGCCGCGCCCCAGTAGCGCGAGGCGATCGTTCCCGAGAGCGCTTCTGCGTCTTCGGAGACGGCGATCGTGCAGGCTTTGGCCGCCTCGGTGCACTCCCCGGCCGAGACTTTGCTCTGCGGCGCGGTCGGGTTCAGCCGCAGGTAGATCTTGCCGAGCTGGGGGAGCGAGCCTTTGAAGGAGGTCCAGAAGACCCGCGAGCCGTCGGCTGAGATCGCGTCCTCGACCCAGTTTTCGCGGTGCGATCCGGTTCGGTCGAGTGGCGTCCCCGCCGCGCAGCTATCTTTGCTCACCGTGCCGCTCGGCAGCACGCAGACGTTGTGCAGGTCGGTGTCCCCTTCGCTCTTCAGGTAGAGCCGCGGCTCGCAGTCGTGGAAGTGCTGGAGCTCGGCGGTGCAGGCCGCCGGCTGGGGGTCGGAGGGGGGAGCGCTCTGCAGGCTTTCCAGCACCATGAAGATCGCCTCGGCGCCGTCCTGCGATACGCCCTGCAGTTCGAGCGAGGTGTAGTGCTGGGCGGGGAAGGGGAACTCGGTCAGTTCATGCGCCGGCGCCTTCGTCGTCAGCGCCTCGAAGCCGGGGCCGCCGCACTCCTCGTCGTGGCGGCGGTAGAGGTTGGGGAAGCCCGCCACCGCGCCTTCTGCCAGCAGCGGTTCGGCGGTGGTCCGGATCCAGGCATCGCAGAGGTCCGCCGAGAAGGCTTTGAACTCGGTGTCGGTCACCTTGCCGGGGGTCAGCAGCGGCGCCCCGCGGGGCGCCACGATCGCGTGGGTCTGCCAGCCCTCTTCGGGGTCCCCCAGCGGGTGGCGCTGGGCGAGGTACTGGGAGGAGTAGGGAGCGGACTGAGCATCGCCGAAGGCCTGAAAGGAGGAGTAGGTGAGCCGCTCCCCCGAGAGGGAGCTCTGGTTCAGCGCCGCGGGCAGTTCGGTGAAGAACTCGATCGGCGCCACGATGTCGCCGTTGTTTTTGTCGAGCGGGGAGACCATCTCATAGGCCCGGCAGTCGGGAAGGAAGGCGCCGGCGCCGGTGCGGAACTCATCGTTTGGGCAGGGGCCGTCGGGGTCTGGCCCGAGCGGCTCGAAGGTCGTGAGGGTCTTCACCTCGCCTGCGATCGGCTCGATCAGGGGGTTCTCGGCGACCAGCCGGTAGCGGTAGGCGGTGCCGGGGGCGAGGGAGATCGTCGCGCTGCGGCTCAGCGGCGCTTCGCCGGTGCCGAAGTCGAGCTGGCCTTCGCTGGGGACCCTGGTCGCCTCGGCGAAGCCGCTTGCTTGGAATTTGGCCTCCTCGACGTACTCGAAGTAGCCGCTGGCCGGGATCCCCAGCGGGTTGACGTCGGCGTTCAAGGTCGCGGTGTCGACGCCGACTTCGGTCGCGTAGGTGGCGGCGATCTCAAGCGGCGGTTTGGTTTCGAACTCGCCTTCGACGGTGCCGTTGCCGGCGCCGCTGGGGTTGTCGGCGTTGGTCGCGATCGCGCGGAAGCGGTAGACGGTTTGCGGCTGAAGGCATTTGCCTTCAGCCGCTTCGCCGAGCGGGTTCGGGCAGCCGACCTGCTCGCTTAGAGCCTGCAGCCTGAACTCCGTCCCCGCCGCCATCGGGATTTCTTCGATCGGCGTGCTCTTGGTCGCCGGGCTGGCGAAGCCGCCTTCGTTTTCGAAGCTCTGCTCGTCTACGTACTGGAAGCGGTAGCTGCTGGCTTTGCCCTCGGGGTTGATCCGCGCGTTCAGGGTCGCCTTTGCGTTGCCGATCGGGTCGGCTTTGACCGTCGAGGGGGCGACGATCGGGCCTGGCGGGGGTTGGGCGAAGTAGCGCAGTCCCACGCTTTCTTCGCTGGCGAAGACATCCCCGGCGGTGCTGTGCAGGGGGGCGATGCCGCGCAGGTTGCGCTGAATCAGGTCATAGCCAAAGCGCCGAAGCGTGTTGCCGGCCGCGTCGTACTCGGCGATCACCCGGAGCGAGCTGTCTTTCTGAGCTGAGAAGAGGTGGTCGGCCTCGTCCATTCCCAGCCTAGTCACTTCCGTGCCTGCCTCGAGCGGGTACGGGGATCCGTACTCGACCCCGCTTGAGTCGAACTTGCGTATGCCGGTTCCGCCGTCGTCGACAGTCACGTAGATGTCTTCGTTGGAGTCGACCGCGAGGCCGACGAAGGGTCGTTGCCCCTGGAACAAAACGATTTCTTCCAGGCAAACGCCCGCTTCGTCGAACTTGTGAATGCGGTTGACGAAGCCTCCGGGGGCCGAGATGCTGTCCCCCACGTGGACGATGCCTCCCGGCCCCACCGCGATCGGGTCGTTCGTGAGTCTGCCGTTGTCCGGGTTTATCTCGCATTCTCCTTCGCCTTCTTTGGCGAAGGCTTTGGCGAATTCGCCCGTCGGTTTGAACTTCAACACCCGGAAGGAGCGGTCGACGACGTATACGTCGCCCTGGCTGGGGCCGCCGGAGTTGTCGACCGCGACCTGCAGCGGTCGATCGAGTTGGACGGCGCCGAAGGCCAGCTGGAAGTCGCCGTCTGCGTCGAAGACGACTATCCGGTCGTTGCCGCGGTCGGCCACATAGAGGCGCTCGCTTTCGCGGTCGACCGCCACCCCTTCGGGGCTCTGGCACTGGCCGGCCCCCGAGCCGGGCGGGCAGAAGCTGAGGTCGGCGGAGGCCGCCGGGGCCAGGGCAAGCGCCGCCGCGACGGCGATCGCAGCGATCGGGCAGCCGACTCCCGCCCGGAGCCCGCTCTTCCCTCTCACTTCCGCTTCGCCTTCCCCCGCTTGCCCCCGCAATCGGCCCGCACCAGGGGCCTGGAGGCGTGCCTCTTGCCGTTGTGGGCGCTCATCTGGGCGTTGGCGCGGTGCCCAGCCTTGCAGAGGTCGGTCGAGTTGACGATCAGGCCCGTCTTGCCCCCCTGCATTCTCACCACCACTTTGCTGAGCGGCGCGTCCGGCACATCGCTGAAGGTGGCACGGATGCCGCCGCCCTTGGAGTCGATGCGGGCGACAGCTTCGACGTCGACGAGGCCGTGCAGGTCGGCGACGAAGTCGGGCAGGTTGTGATCGGAGGAGCGCAGGTAGACCGGACCTTGGAGCGGCTCGTCGAGCAGCGGCGTGAAGGCCTGGGCGTGGCCGTAGATCGCGCCCGGCGGACAGCTCTTTGCGGCGAACTGCACGCGGGTGCAGATCGTGCGGATGTGGCCCTGGTCCAGGAAGGCCGAACGGGGCAGGCGCAGGACGAGGCCATTGAGGTTGGCGTCGCCGGGCCTGGGCCTGAATTCACCGCGCAGCGCCGGGTGGGCGCCTCGCTTGGTGCCGCCCTTCAGCCGCATCGAAAGGCGCGGCCTGAAGCCGAGGCCGGCGCAGTCGGCGGCCTGGAAGCGGGTGGCCAGGGAGACCGCGAGATCGTCGCCGGAGCCGAAGAGGTCGAGCCCCCCGCCCCAGAGCCTCGCCGCCGCCAGGGAGGGGGCGCAGCTGGTGGGGTTCAGCGTGAAGTTCGGCCGGTCGACGGAGACCTGGATGTCCCTGACCTTCAGCGGGATGCCGGCGAGGATGTAGGGGAGGGGGTCAGAGACAGAGCCGTCGGCTTCCACTTCGGCGGTGCGGGGGTCGATCCGGAGCGCCTGGCGCACGACGACGTTGCCGACGTCGAAGGGCCCGGCGACCGCGGGGACGATCGCCACCGCGCTGAGCGGCGCGCCGCCGATCGGCCCGGCCATGTAGAGGCGGCCGGGGACGTAGGTGAGCTGGGAGCCGACCCCCGCGCCGCCCTGCACGCTGCCGATCTGGGAGCTCGCCGGGCAGCTCGGACTGGCCTGCTCGGCCTTGCCGCTCTTTGCCTTGGCGGCGGCGATCGCCGCGTCGGGGCACTGGCCGACCCCGGCCAGCTTCGCCACCACGCCGGGCGGCAGCTCGACCGAGAGGCGGGTCAGGTCCTGATCGCCGTCTCGCCTGGTGAGCCGCATGAAGAAGGGCGAGTAGGCGCCGGCGCTGTTGTTGATCGAGCCGGCCGAGAAGCCCGGGGAGAAGGGTGGCGGGCCCGCAGGGGGACAGGGACCGCCGCCCACTCCCTGGGTGATCTGGAAGGTCGAGGTGGTGGTGTAGGGGGTGTCGGGGTCCGCCCAGGGGGTGAGCTCGGCCGTCGCGGTGAAGTCCCCGCAGCCAGAGGGGCTGATCAGCGGCGAGCGGCCACCCTCGCGCAGGTGGGTGCGGACGTGGCCGATCGGGAACTGGGGGATGTCCTCGACGATGCTGACGATCTGCCCGGTCCGGGGGTCGGGCTCGATCCTGATCGGCTGCTTGATCAGGATGCCGAGCTCCGGGTCCTTGATCACCAGGTAGACGGCGATCAGGGAGCCGAAGGGATTCTCATAGGGGGTGGCGACGTAGAGCGAGCCGCCCAGGATCTCGCCCGGCAGGGCGGGGGTTTCGACTTCCACCGTGCCCACCTTGGAGGCCGGCGGGCAGCCGACTCCGGGGATGCCCGGGGGCGAGTTGGCGCGCAGGCGGCCGAGGTCCTCTTCGGAGCAGGCGAGGATCCCTTCGGCCACCGAGGGGTTCAGGGTCACCCCCTCGGGAAAGGTGAGGACGAACTTCTTTATGTCCGAGGCGGCGATCCCGGCCGGGTTGACCAGCCCCTCGTCGATTACCTCGAGGTCGATGTCGGCGCCCGAGGGCGAGGAGGCCCGATCGGTGCTCGGCCTCACCTGCACCTGCGGGCCGAAGTCGAGCCTGCCGCAGCCCGAGAAGCCCTGCGGGTTGGGGGGCTCGGCGCCGTCGTGGGTTTCGGCGGCGCCGCTGGCGGTCACGTCGGGGTTCTCCCAGGAGGCGATCTCCCAGACGGTCGGCAGGGGCCCGGTGCAGGCGCGCGGGGAGGTCAGGAAGGGGATCACCGAGATCCCGGCGGGGCAGCTGGCGTCTTCGCGATAGCAGGTGCCGCGCTGTTTGTCGTGGACGGGGTCCGCGGGGACGCCCCAGACGGTGAATTCGGCTTCGAAGAATTCGAGGGCCTGGGAGATCTTGTTGGTCGTCGCGACGACGTTGTAAGGGGGGGTTTCGCTGACGCCGATGTCGACCGTGACCGGCACCGTCTCGGCCCAGAAGCCGAGTTTGGCGACCGAACCGGGCGGCGGCTCGAGGTTGTAGATGGGGGCTTTCAGTTTCTCGACGCCTCCCTCGGCGCCGATCACGACGATCACGAGCCCGACCGCCGAGCTGTCGGCGCAGCCGGTCGCGTTGCTGTCGAACACGGAGGTCAGGAAGTCGACGGTCGGGCAGCGCGGAACCGCCGCCGGGATGCCGGTCAGGCCCGGCACCTGGGCGATCCTCAGGTTCTTGACCGCTTCCACTGGCACCTGTCCCCCTTTGGGGCCTTCCTTGGTGCTGACGTGGAAGGTGGTCGTCAGCGTCGAGGGATGGGAGCCGGCCTGCATCGCAGCCTCGCCGTCGGGGCCGGTGAAGGTGACGTCGAATTCTTCGAAGCCGAACTCGGCGGCGCCCGCCGGAACGGCGAGGGCGGCCGCGAGGAGCGAGGCCGCGACCAGGGCTGGGAGGAACCGCCTCATCGCTTCACCTTCCTGTTCTTTTTGTGGTTTCTCTTCGTGGTTTTCTGCTGCGCCTTCACGCACCGCGCCCTGCCCTTGCGGGTCACCCGCCGCTTGCCTTTGGCGCAGCCTCGTTTGGCCGGGCCGGGGGCGAGCGCGTTGCCGGGGCCCTCGTAGGCCGAGCTGGCGGGGGTCGGGGCCTGCGGCGGGGACGGTGGGCTCTGGCAGGCCTCCCCCTCGCACTCGACCGGGGGGGGCTGCTCGTCGGGGAAGCCTCCCCCGACCCTGGCGTCGTAGACGTCGACCAGGCCGTAGTCGGCGGACGCCAGGGAAGAGAGGGTGGTGAAGAAGACGTCCTCCCCGCTGGGGCTGGCGTCGATGAATTCGGAGGGATTGCCGCTCTTGCCGGTCGAGACCAGGCTGAGGCAGCCGCCGGAGGAGGGGGCGAAGGCGGGGTCGGCCGCGTCGCAGCCGCCGCTGCCCTGGGCCTCCCACTGGTAGACGTCCTGGGCGCCGTTGGTGTCGCGGGGGGAGAGCACGTCGGTGCTGGCGAAGAAGAGGCGGCTGCCGTCGTCGGAGAGCGAGCGAGCGACGTGCAGGGTGTTCTGCCAGACCGGGAGCTGGGCCGAGGCCCAGTACTCGAGTTCTTCTTTGAAGATGGTGTCCGCCCCGACCGGCCGCGCCCCCGTCGGGTTGCAGGAGGCGCAGATGAGCCTTCCCGCTCCTTCGTTCGCATTGGCGTCATAGAGGTAGACCTCCGCCGCGGCTTTGCCGTTGTCGGCGTCGGCGTTGTCGTAGCCGGTCGGCGAGCCGAGCGAGGCGAAGGCGAGGTGGAGGCCGTCGGGGCTGACGTCGGCGATGTGTTTGCGCGGTTCGGGGGCGGCGAGCGAGAATTCTCCGAGGTCGGCGGCGACCAGCCTCGCCACCAGGCTGAAGGTCCCCGCGTTGTGCAGGTAGAGGTTCGGCTCCCCCTCGACCCCGCCGTCGCCGAGGTCCTCTTCGCTGACGAAGTAGACGTGGGAGGCATCGTCGCTTACTCCCACCACCCCTTTTACCTCTGAGGCGATCGGGGTCGTCGTCTCGCTCTCGACGTCGAACCGGTAGAGGTCGCCGCCGCTGGCGAAGATCGCCACCGAGCCGTCCTCCGCCGCGCCCCAGTAGCGCGAGGCGGCGGTGCCGGAGAGCGCTTCGGCGTCTTCGGAGACGGCGATCGTGCAGGCTTTGGCCGCCTCGGTGCACTCCCCGCCGGAGACTTTGCTCTGCGGCGCGGTCGGGTTCAGCCGCAGGTAGATCTTGCCGAGCTGGGGGAGCGAGCCTTTGAAGGAGGTCCAGAAGACCCGCGAGCCGTCGGCTGAGATCGCGTCCTCGACCCAGTTGTCGCGGTGCAAGCCGGTCTGGTCGACCGAGGTGCCCGCCGCGCACGAGTCTTTGCTCACCGTGCCGCTCGGCAGCACGCAGACGTTGTGCAGGTCGGTGTCCCCTTCGCTCTTCAGGTAGAGCCGCGGCTCGCAGCTGTCGAAGACTTCGAGCTCGGTGGTGCAGGCCGCCGGCTGGGGGTCGGAGGGGGGAGTGCTCTGGAGGCTTTCCAGCACCATGAATATGGCCTCGGCGCCGTCTTGCGATACGCCCTGCAGTTCGAGGGAGGTGTAGTGCTGGGCGGGGAAGGGGAACGCGGTCAGTTCATGCGTCGGCGCCTTCGTGGTCAGCGCTTCGAAGCCGGGGCCGCCGCACTCCTCGTCGTGGCGGCGGTAGAGGTTGGGGAAGCCCGCCACCGCGCCTTCTGCCAGCAGCGGTTCGGCGGTGGTCCGGATCCAGGCGTGGCAGAGGTCCGCCGAGAAGGCTTTGAACTCGGTGTCGGTCACCTTGCCGGGGGTCAGCAGCGGCGCCCCGCGGGGGGCCACGATCGCGTGAGTCTGCCAGCCCTCTTCGGGGTCCCCCAGCGAGTGGCGCTGGGCGATGTATTGGGAGGAGTAGGGAGCGGACTGAGCGTTGCCGAAGGCCTGAAAGGAGGAGTAGGTGAGCCGCTCCCCCGAGAGCGAGCTCTGGTTCAGCGCCGCGGGCAGTTCGCTGAAGAACTCGATCGGCGCCACGATGTCGCCGTTGTTTTTGTCGAGCGGGGAGACCATCTCATAGGCCCGGCAGTCGGGAAGGAAGGCGCCGGCGCCGGTGCGGAACTCATCGTTTGCGCAGGGGCCGTCGGGGTTGGGTGCCAGCGGCTCGAAGGTCGTGAGCGTGTGCTCTTCGCCTGCGATCGGCTCGATCAGAGGGTTCTCGGCGATCAGCCGGTAGCGGTAGGCGGTGCCGGGGGCGAGGGAGATCGTCGCGCTGCGGCTCAGCGGGGATTCGCCGGTGCCGAAGTCGAGCTGGCCTTCGCTCGGGACTTTGGTCGCCTCGGCGAAGCCGCTTTCGTCGAAGGTCGCCTCCTCGACGTACTCGAAGTAGCCGCTGGCCGGGATCCCCAGCGGGTTGACGTCGGCGTTCAAGGTCGCGGTGTCGACGCCGACTTCGGTCGCGTAGGTGGCGGCGATCTCAAGCGGCGGTTTGGTTTCGAACTCGCCTTCGACGGTGCCGTTGCCGGCGCCGCTGGGGTTGTCGGCGTTGGTCGCGATCGCGCGGAAGCGGTAGACGGTTTGCGGCTGAAGGCATTTGCCTTCAGCCGCTTCGCCGAGCGGGTTCGGGCAGCCGACCTGCTCGCTTAGAGCCTGCAGCCTGAACTCCGTCCCCGCCGCCATCGGGATTTCTTCGATCGGCGTGCTCTTGGTCGCCGGGCTGGCGAAGCCGCCTTCGTTTTCGAAGCTCTGCTCGTCTACGTACTGGAAGCGGTAGCTGCTGGCTTTGCCCTCGGGGTTGATCCGCGCGTTCAGGGTCGCCTTTGCGTTGCCGATCGGGTCGGCTTTGACCGTCGAGGGGGCGACGATCGGGCCTGGCGGGGGTTGGGCGAGGCATTTGATCCCCACCGAGTCTTCGCTGAAGCAGACATTCCCCGAGGGCAGGGGCGCAACTCCACGGACCGGCCGCTGGATCGCGTCATAGCCGAAGCGCCGAAGCGTGTTGCCGGCCGCGTCGTACTCGGCGATCACGCGGAGCGAGCCTTCCCCCGGGATGACTTCCCTCTGGGCGGAGAAGAGGTGGTCGGCCTCGTCTATTCCCAGCGCGGTCACTTCCGTGCCTTGCTCGAGCGGATAGGGAGACCCGTACTCGACCCCGCCTGAGTCGAACTTGCGTATGCCGGTTGCACTGTCGTCGACGGCCACGTAGATGTCTTCGTTGGAGTCGACCGCGAGGCCGACGAAGGGTCTTTCTCCTTGGAACAAAACGATTTCTTCCAGGCAAACGCCCGCTTCGTCGAACTTGTGAATGCGGTTGACGAAGCCTCCGGGGGCCGAGATGCTGTCCCCCACGTGGACGATGCCTCCCGGCCCCACCGCGATCGGGTCGTTCGTGAGTCTGCCGTTGTCCGGGTTTATCTCGCATTCTCCTTCGCCTTCTTTGGCGAAGGCTTTGGCGAATTCGCCCGTCGGTTTGAACTTCAACACCCGGAAGGAGCGGTCGACGACGTATACGTCGCCCTGGCTGGGGCCGCCGGAGTTGTCGACCGCGACCTGCAGCGGTCGATCGAGTTGGACGGCGCCGAAGGCCAGCTGGAAGTCGCCGTCTGCGTCGAAGACGACTATCCGGTCGTTGCCGCGGTCGGCCACATAGAGGCGCTCGCTTTCGCGGTCGACCGCCACCCCTTCGGGGCTCTGGCACTGGCCGGCCCCCGAGCCGGGCGGGCAGAAGCTGAGGTCGGCGGAGGCAGCAGCGGTGCCGAAAAGCGAGGGAAGGACGATAGCGAGCGTGACGACCCGACAGAGGCGCTTGATGATGTGAGCCGAGCTGGCGAGAGGCGTGGTCGCCGGCGGTTGGATGTGTTTGGTCATGTTTGGCGTTAGTGTCGGTTGCTCGACGTCGCCTGACCTGCCTAAAGGCCTGCCCGGCGACGTCGAGTACCTCACCCTCACCCGCAGAGAGTCAGGGAGAGGGAGCGGTTACCGCCCACGATCCGGAGATGTAAGCGGCTCCTTCTGCTGGCGGGAAGAACGTTATGTAGGCCCCGTTGACGTTGGAACCGAAGTTCAGCACAGGCTGTTTTACGATGCCGAACAGTTTCTCGGGGAGGCCACCGGTGTTGAGTCCTTGGTAGACACAGAGGTGACCGCTGGGTGCGGTTGGATTGAGGTCTTCTCCGGTACAGGTTGGGTCCCCAGCGGTTTCAATGTAATGAACCTGTGATTCTTCCAGCTCTTCCGCGAGGGGGATAGTGAATGAAATAGGAGCCAGGACGAATGGTCCGTCAGATGCGGTTGCATTGATGGCCCAGGTCCCCGTCTCGGTTTTGCCAGGGGGCAGGGTGCCACCCGCAGTCCAAGGTTCGCCTTCTTCGCCGTTGCAGACTTTGCCGGTACCGCTGGCGGAGGTAAATTTGGTTCCTCCGGCAGGGCATTCTTCGGGCGAGGCCGAGGAGCTGGTCACGTTGACGCCGTCTTTGCCGGGCGCCCCGTTGGTTCCGTCTTTGCCGTTGGCGCCGGCGGCGCCCTGCGGGCCAGCTGGGCCTGCCGGTCCCGCTGGGCCTGCCGGTCCGGGTTTGCCGGGTTTGCCGCGTTTGCCGCGGGGGCCAGGTGGGCCCTGTTTGACGGCCGAGGCGGTTGCCTTGGAGTCATTAGAGCCCGAGTCGTTGGCGGCGTAGGCGCCGCCGAGCATCGCGAAGACGAGGGCGATCACCGAGATCACGCCCGGGATGCCGAAGCGGTTGCGTAGTGGCGAGAGCATCGAATCTCTTCTCCTTGTCCCGTGAGCCCCTCTGCCGGCCGCTTCCCTTGCGACCTCTCTGAAGCTCGGTTATGTCGTCCCTGTTACGTCGTGTTCCCTGTACTCACCGGACGGTTGAAGCTAGTTCCCAGAAGGTGATAGCCGTACCGCAGGCACCGCCCAGCTAAGCACTCCGTTACGGAGTTGTCAAGGAAGAGTTCCTAAGAGAAAAGGAAAGTTCCTAGAACTTATGGGGAACTGCCGTGGGCTTGACCTCGGGCTCTACATGACTATAATTCTGGTCATGGAAGTCCTCCCCCTCTCCCATGTCAAGGCGCACCTTTCCGAGATCACCGACCGAGTGGAGGGTCAGCACGACCGGGTCGTGGTGACGCGCAAGGGCAGGCCGGCGGCGGTGCTGGTAAGCCCCGACGATCTGGCGAGCCTGGAAGAGACGCTGGAGCTGCTTTCGGATCCGGAGGCAATGCAGAAAGTCCACGAAGGCGAAGGCGCGGTTGCCGCTGGCGACACCGTCACGCTCGCCGAGCTTCAAGCCAATCTGAAACGCCGCGACGACGCGTGAGCGATCCCTCCTGGGAGGTGGTCATCGCGGGCCCGGCCGCTCGCGACATCGAAGGGCTGCCGGAGAAGTACGCGACAGCGGTCGTGGCGATCCTGCCGGACGTCGGCGCGAACCCGAAGCGAATCGGCAAGCCGCTGCGCTTCGAGCTGGCAGGTCGCTGGTCCGCCCGCAGGGGCCCGTACCGCGTCATCTACTCGATCGACGAGAGCACTCACACCGTGACGGTGCTCGCGGTGGCCCATCGCGCCGACGTCTACAGACCGCGCTGATCCAAGACGAGGCAGGAGGCCGGTCAGGTGTCCAAGCCCGGGATCGGGTCGATCGGCAGCTCGCCGTTGGCCCGCTCCAGCTTTTCGAGGTCGACGCGGTCCTGGCCGCGGCCGGCGAGGCGCTTGAAGCCGACGAGACTGCGAAGGGAAGCGACGCGAAACGGGTGGCCGCGCCAGGAGCCGTCGATCGCGTCGGCGGCCACCGTCTCGTAGTCGAGCGGCTGTAGGCCGCCCCTCATGATGTCGATCGCGCCATGGCGACTGTCGACCCGTAAGTGGTGGGCGCCAGCGACGTCGTCGGCGGTAAAGACCTTGCCATCGCTGGAGCGGGTGGCGTCGATCCGCTCGAGGAAACGGAGGATCGCCCGGTCCGCCTCAGGGCCGTCGGGCACGAGCAGGTCGGAGTCCTTGGTGGCGCGGAAGTAACCGTGGGCGATAACGGCGAAGCCGCCGATAACCACATGAGGTAGGTCTGCCGCGTTGGCGTCGGCAACGACGCCGGCGAGGTCAGGCCCGCGGATCTCGCTGGGGGCCACGGTCGCGAGCGTGGACGGCGTTGTAGAAGTCGAAGGCCTGGTCGCAAAGCTTCTGGCCGAACTCCAGCCGCTCGGGTATCGAGAGGGAGGCTGCAAATTCGGCTTCCTGGCGATCCTCCTCCGCGTTGATCCGCGCCCACTCGGCCTCGTTGCCCGGGGCGAAGAGAGGCTTGTCTGAAGAGCTAGCCATCAAATAAATGGTACGCCGGGTGCCGGTGGCGAAGTGTGAGATAGGCGCGTTCAGCGACGATCTTCTCCCGGTTACGCTCCGGCAAGGCGAGCGGCCTCGTCGGCGCCGAGGTAGGGCGAGAGGACGAACTCGGCGCACTCGGGGAGGAGGTCCTCGAGCCGTTCGGCTTCGCCGGCGGCGACCTTGCGGTGGGTGAGTGAGACGAGCGAGCCGAGGACCGAGTCCTCGGTGGACTCCGGGAGGGGGCGGTCGCTTTGGCGCTCGCCTCTCCCCTTCTCCAGCAACGGCTTCAGCTCGGCGACCGACTCGTTGAAGCGGGCCGCGACCACCGGGCCGGCGGCGCGCGACTCGACCAGGAGGAGACGAGCCAGGTCGGGCTCGGCGGCGAAGAAGGCGAGCACGGCGCGGGTGGCGGCGATCGCCTGCTGCGGCCAGTCCGGAGCCGCGGCGATCACCTCGGCGACCAGCTCCCGCAGGTGGGCGACGACGACCTCGAAGGCGGCGAGGAAGCACTCCTCCTTGCTCTCGAAGTTCTCGTAGAAGACGCGGCGGGAGACCTTTGCCTCGCGGGTGATGTCGGCAAGGGTGACGGCGGCGTAGCCCTTGGCGGCGACGGCGGCGGCGAGACCGGCGATCAGCCGCTCGCGCTGGTGGTGGGAGACCTGCTCGCGGCTGTAGCCGTGGCGGCCGGCGGGGAGGGGGCCTAGCTCTTCGGTGGGCACGATCTAGACGGCGGCGGTCAAGCCGAGATCGCCTCGGCGAGCTCGCCGGCCTCCTTCGCCGCTTCGTCCTCGCCGACGTAGGGGCGCAGCAGGAACTCCAGGGTCTCGGGCAGGAGGGCGCGGAGCTTGGCGGCTTCGCCGCCGATCAAGCGCTGGCTCAGCACCCAGACGACGCCGCCGGCCAGGGTCTCCTCGAGGTTCTCGGGCAGCTGCGCCTGGCGCGGGTTGAGCTCGCGGCCCGGCCTCAACAGGGCCGCCATCCGTTTCAGCGCGGCCTCGTGGCGGGCGGCGGCCTCGGCGCCGGCGGTGAGCGCCTCGACCAAGCAGGCGCGGGCGACGTTGGGGTGCGCGGCGACGTCTTCGAAGAGCACGCCGAGCGCCGCGCCGACCCGGTCCGGCCAGGGCCCTTCTTCGCGCTTGTAGGCCGCTTCCATCCGGCCGGTCGTGCGCTCGGTTGCCGCGTCGAGCAGGGCGAGGAAAGCCTCGTCGCGGTCGGCGAAGTGCTTGTAGAAGGTCGCGTAGCCGACTTTCGCCTGGCGCACGATCATCTCCAGCGTGGTGGCCTGGTAGCCGTGCTCGGCGAGCAGGTCGGCGGTCGCCTCGAGGATGCGGCGGCGCTGGTCGGCAGCGGCCGCGCCGCGGCTGACCGGCTCGGGGCCGGGAGGCTGGCGGGACTCCTTGCCAGGCAGGGCACGCACAGGGTCAGGATAGCGCCAGTTCCCATTGGTACGAAACAGGTATGTGAAGTGAAGAAAGTTCCCAAACATAAGCTATGGTGTCCTGAATGGAGGTTCCGGGACCACTGCGCGCCGTCCGCTCGTGGGAGGAGACGATTCCCGACCTCGATTCCGACGCCGCCGTGCGCGAGGCGATGCTGCTGACGGTCGGCGAGCGAGGCTACGCCAACACCACCGTGCGGGAGGTCGCCGACCGGGCCCGCATCGCCCAGAACCGCTTCCACCGCCGCTTCGGCGGCAAGGAGGCCTGCTTCGCGCGCGCCTACGAGGAGGCCGCCGAGCAGCTCGCCGGCGAGCTGCTCGAGGCCTGCCGGGGCGCGGAGAGCTGGCGCAACGGCTTCGAGGCCGCGCTGGCGAGGCTGCTGCGCTTCGTCGCCGAGCAGCCGGTGACGGCGAAGGCGCTGCTGCTGGAGGTGCGGGCGGCACGCGGCGAGGCATGGGTCAAGCACCAGCAGCTGACCGAACGTCTCACCGCCGCCCTCGACGGGGCCCGCGACGAGCCGGGCGCCAGGGCCGCGGCGACGGCAATGACGACGGGCTTCGTGGCGGGGGCGATCGAGGAATCGGTCTGCATCGAGCTCGCCGCCGGCCGCGCCGCCACGGTCGAGCGCCTGCTTCCCGACCTGACCCGGCTCGCCTTCCTGCAGCTGTTCGGCGAGGACGAAACCGTGGAGAGCCTCAGCCCGAAGAACGGGCGAGGAACGGGTTCACACAGCTGACCCCTGTCCGCTCGACGTCCGCGATATTCCGGGTCACCAGAGTCAAACCCAGCACTTTCGCGGTAGCGGCAAGCAAGCCGTCGACAACCGGAAGGGGATCCGGCACGCCCATACGCCCCCACTCCTCAGCGATCGACCAGTCGACTGGAAGAACACGACCGCCGTGCTGGTCGGCGACGCGGCCCAGCCAGCTCTCGAGAGCCGCAGCGGCTCTGGTGTCCTTACGCCGCACGCGCTCAACGCCTTGGCGAAGCTCGCCCAGCGTG
The DNA here is from genome assembly GCA_963703235.1 of uncultured Solirubrobacterales bacterium. Lineage (GTDB taxonomy): Bacteria > Actinomycetota > Thermoleophilia > Solirubrobacterales > 70-9 > VRUE01. The sequence goes on from OY969802.1 coordinate 1,999,302, forward strand.
AGGGCACTGAGATAGACCTCGGCATCGGCCACGTCGGCATACCAAGAGATGACGTTGGGGTCGGCGCGGTCACCCTTGCGCAGCTCGGAGATGACATTCGTATCGATCAGGTAGCTCACAGCTCGACCGAGCGGCCGAGATCGCGCGGGCGCTCGAAGTCTCGATCCTCGCCAACATTGGGAATTTCGCGGAGAAGCTGCTTCAGAGAAGTCTGGGGCCCAGGGTGTTTCAACGCCCCACGAAGAATCTCTCGATGCTCCTCCTCAGCCGAGCGGCCATGCAGGGCAGCGCGCATCTTCAGCTCGCGGACGACCTCGGTCTCTATGTCACGTACGAGAAGCTGAGCCACCTGGCCATGATAGCACTGCTATCACAGCGCTCCGCTCGGCGGGAGCCCGCTGGCCGCGTCGCCGCTGTCGAGCGCCTGCTTCCCGACCTGACCCGGCTCGCCTTCCTGCAGCTGTTCGGCGAAGAGGACTCGCCCGCCGCTGCCGAAGGCGGCAACGTCTAACGGCCATCAGGAGCCCAGAGGGCGGAGACGGGCAGGGCCCAGATCTTCGGGCTGAGGGGAACGGCCTCCTCGCCGGTATGGAGGATGACGCCGGTGCCGAACTCGTCGCCGAGGTCGGCTTCGAGACCGCGCAGCCCGCGCGAGTCGCGCGGGGTCAGCTTCGCGGCCGCCTTCACCTCGACCGCGCAGATCGGTCCGCCGCGTGGCTCGATCACCGCGTCGACCTCGGCTCCCTCGGCGGTCCGGTAGTGGAGGACGCCAGGCCGAGCGGGGCTGACGCTCGCTTGCTTGATCAACTCCATCAGCGCAAAGTTCTCCAACGCCGCGCCGAAGGAGCGCTCCATTCCACGTCCCCCACCGAGCAGGTGGGCGAGCAGCCCGCTGTCGGAGAGGACGAGCTTCGGCGATTTGACCAATCGCTTGCCGAAATTGCGGAACCAAGCTGGCACGGTGCGGATCAGGAAGGTGGTCTCCAGCAGAGCGACGTATCGCTTCAGGGTCGTCTGCGGCATGCCGAGGTCGCGGGCGAGGCCAGCGTAGTTGAGCAGCCCGGTCGCCCGGCCCGCCAGCAGCAGCATCAGCCGGGGAAGCTCAGTCGTGCCGGCGATGCTGGCCAGGTCGACCACCTCGCGCTGCAGCATGGTGTCGAGGTAGCCGTCGAACCAGCGGCCACGGCGCTCGCCGCTGCGCTCGAGAGCCTCCGGGAATCCCCCCGCCGCGATGCGCTCGGAGAGGTCGCGCTTGCCGAGGGGTACGGCGGCGCCAGCGAGGCGCTCCGGCTTCCCGGCCATCAGGGCACCGAGAAATCCCTCGCGATGTCCCTCGATCTCCCCCTGCGAGAGGGGCCATAGCTGCAGCACCTCCATGCGGCCGGCGAGGGTCTCGGCGACACGGGGGAGGGTGAGGACGTCCGCAGAGCCGGTGAGGACGAACCTGCCGGGCCGTCGATCGCTGTCGACGCTGGCCTTGATCTCGAGCAAGAGCTCCGGGGCGCGCTGCACCTCATCGATGACGAGGGTCCTCGCGTTGCCCGCTACGAACGTGGCCGGGTCCTCGCGTGCAGCGGCAAGGGCGACTCCGCGATCGAGGGTGAGGTAGCGGGCGTCTTCGAGCTCGTCGGCGAGCGCCTGCGCCAGGGTGCTCTTGCCGCTCTGACGAGGACCGACGATCATCGTCACGGGCGTATCCCGCCATGCCGCCCTCAGCTCGAGCATCAAATGGCGCTGAAGCATTCCCGTAATTTAACCACTTAGTGGCTGATTTTCAGCCGCTTGATGGGCGATTTGCAGGATACTGTGCCGATCGTAGCCAGCTGCCATCAGTCGAAAATGTCCCCGGCCGCGATCGCCAGTACATCGTCGGCGCCGTCGACGCGCTCGCGAGCGGCGATTGCGTAGCGGAGCTTGCCCGCCATTCGCGGCAGAGCGGCCGCCTTCCGTTCGAGCTCAGCGCGCAACTGCGGGGCGCTGACGCGCTTCGCCCACTTCGCCTCACCCAGAAGCACAGCCTCGCGTTTGCGGCCGGCGAGGGCAACGGCGTCTATCTCGGTTGGATCGGCGGCGCTCGTCCAGAAGGGGCCGACCGCGACGACATCGTCGCCGAGGTCGCCGGCGGCGGCGAGTCGGCGCAGGTGAGCGCGAAACGCCTCCTCCCAGGGCCCGCCCATGCGATCGTCGAGCGAGTCGAGCAGAACCGGCAGGATGCTCTCGCCCAAGCCCCGCTCGATCTCCGGTCGGTAGCGGTCGAGCAGGCCCAGCCAGAAGGCGAGGAAGTTGTCGGCGATCCGGTAGACGCGCCGACGGGTGCGGCGCGGGTCCTCGGTCACGGGGACGACGCGCTCGACCAGCCGCAGGGCGACGAGACGGTCGAGCGTCCTCCCTGGATCGGCGCGCACCGCCGCCTCGATCTCGTTGAACTTGGTGCGCCCCGCTGCGATCGCGTAGAGCACCTGGCGGGCCAGGTCGCCCCCCTCGCCCTCGGTCGCCAACACCAGCTGCCCCTCGGTGAGCAGCTGACCCCCGGGCGTACAGGCGAGATGGGCGAGGTTGGCGCGGACGCTGGCGCCCTGGTCCCACCAGCGCAGGTAGAGGGGCATGCCGCCGACCAGGCCCCAGACCAGCGCCCGCTGCGGCGGGCTGAGCCTGGGCAGCATCTGCGCGGCCTCGTGGGGCTGGAAGGGATGGAGGAGGAGCGCCAGGTCGAGCCGGCCGTAGAGGGGCGCCCGCTCCTCCTGCATCGCCTCCATCGTCCGCACCGCCGAGCCGCAGAGGAGGAGCTTCAGCTTGGTGCGCGAGCGGACGCGGTCCCAGGCGGCGCGGAGCAGGCTGGGCAGCTCGGGCGAGGTCTCGGTCAGGGCGGGCAGCTCGTCGAGAACGAGGAGGATGCGCCGATTCGTCGCGGCGCGCGCCAAGGCCTCGAAGGCGTCGTCCCAGTCGACGAAGGGGCGGGCGCTGAGATCGCGGACTCCGTCGCCGAGGAGCGGCTCGGCGGCGCGTGCCAGCGCCGCCAGCTCGGCGGCGCGCGGTCGAGCGCCGCCGGTATGGAAGACGGTCGGCCGGTCCGCGGCGAAGTGCTGAATCAGCGCCGTCTTGCCGACCCGGCGACGGCCCCAGACTATGCCGATGGAGGCGCCGGGCTTGGCCCACCAGGACTCGAGTCGCTGCAGCTCCGAGCTGCGGTTGACGAACATTCGATTCGAGATTACCGACAGTCGGTGTCGGCGACAGTGGGTGTCGGCTTGCAGCCGGGCTCAGCGCTTTTTCTTCGCGACCTTCGAGGCCTGGGCGCTGCCGAGGTAGGGCGTCAGGGTGAACTCGACCAAGTCGGGGAGCAGTTCCTCCAGCTCCTCGGTCTTGCCGGCGATGATGCGGCGGGAAATGAGGGAGACCATGCCGCCGACCAGCGCCTCCTCGGTGGTCGGCGAGAGGCGCGAGAGCACCTCCGGGGCGCGCCCCTCGCGGCCCTCTTTGAAGTAGGGGACGAAGCTCTGGATCGCGGCGTCGTAGCGCTCGACGACGACCGGGCCGGCGACCAGCGCCTCGACCATGCAGAGTCGGGCCAGGTTCGGCTCGGAGGCGAGGAACTCGAGCATCGCGGCGATCCCGGCCTTGATCGCCCGCGGCCACTCCTCCTGCTCGTCGAAGGCCTCGGAGACGCGCTCGCGCAGCTCGCCCATTACCGCCTCGTAGGCGGCGACGAAGCACTCGTCCTTGCTGGAGAAGTGCTCGTAGAAGGTGCGCCGCGAGACCGCGGCGGCGCGGGTGATGTGGGCGATCGTCGTTCCCGAGTAGCCGTTTTCGGAGATCGCCTCGGCGAGGCCGGCGATCAGGCGCTCGCGCTGGTTGTGGGCGACGAACTCGCGCGGCAGCCCGTGACGACCGGGTGGGAGACGCGCCAGCTCGGGGGGATAGTCGTCCGGGGAGGTGCTGCGTTTGCGAGATTTGGGAGCGTTTTTGGCCGCGCGTTTCCTTGCCACACCGCGACCATACCGTGCCGAGGGCCCGGAATCGTGGCTGAGCTCTTGCAGGGCGGCCTCGGGGCCGAGGTAAGGCATCACCGCGGCGGACATCAACTGGGGCACCAAGGCCATCAGGTCCTCGGCATCCCCCCGCACGACCTTGGAGTAGATCTGCCCGTAGGCGGAGCCGGCGAGCGCCTCCGCCGTGGTGTGCGGAACGGATTCGGGATCCTCCATCTCCTGGCGGCCGGCGTCGATCAGCGAAGCGATCACCCGCATCGTCATGTCGCGGCGGGCGCGGGCGGCGTCGCCGGCGGCGAGCACCTCGATCCCAAAGGAGGCGCGGCTGGGATCGTGCCGCAGCCCCTCGACGATCTCGTAGGCGACGGCCCGCAGCCGGTCGGGCCACTCCTCGCAGCTCTCGTAGGCGCGCACCATCGTCTCCAGGCACTCCTCGTTCACTTCCTGCCAAGCGGAGAGGAAGCAGTCGTACTTACCGCGGAAGTGGCGGTCGAAGGCGGGGCGGTCGAGGCCGGCGCGGTCGAGGATCAGCTCGATCGTGGTTTCGCCGTAGCCTCGCTCGGCGGCAATCTCGATCAGGGCGTCGACTATCTGGGCGCGCTCGGAGCTTCCGGTCCGGTCGCGGGTCTCGGTATCGAGCACTAGGTCATGGGACCTCCGATCCCTACCTTCGCGATCTCACCCCTCCGAGCTCCCTGACTCGGGTGTCGCATGGCCGCCCCCCGGCTCAGCCGGCGGTCGCGGGAGGCGCTTCGGCGGCCGTCCGCTTGGCGGCCTCGGCGCCGACGTAAGGGGTGAGCGAGAACTCGACCAGCTCCGGCAGCAGCTCCTCGATCTCCTCCACCTGGCCCATCACGATCCGCTGGTAGATGATCCAGAAGACGCCGCCGACGATCGTCTCCTCGAGTGTGGCCGGCAGCTCCTCGCCCTGCGGCGAGACCTTGCGGCCCATCCGGAAGAGCGGCACGAAGGCCTGGATCGAGCGTTCGTAGCGCTCGACCGCGGCCGGGCCGGCCGAGAGCGCCTCGACGATGCAGGTGCGGGCCAGGGCCGGCTCGCTGGCGACGTAGTGGAGGAAGGCGGCGAGGCCGGCGTTGACGCGCGACGGCCAGCTGTCGACCTTGCTGGCGGCGTCGACGACGCGCCGCAGCGCCTCCTTGACGGCGAACTCCGAGGCGGCGAGGAAGCAGTCTTCCTTGGAGGAGAAGTTCTCGTAGAAGGTGTTGCGGGCGATGCCGGCGCGACGCACGACGTCGGCGACGGTGACCGAGCGGTAACCCTTCTCGACGGTCTCCTCTGCGAGGGCGGCGATGATGCGAGCGCGCTGGTGCTGGGTGATGAACTCCCGGGGCAATGCGTGCCTTCCGGGCTTCGGTCGCATCGCCGGAGAGACACGTTCAGCCACGCAAGCCAGAGTACTCACGTGTTCAGGAGTTTCAAGCTGGACGTATCAGCGATATACCGCTACAGTACCGGAGTCCAGACAACCTGTTCCCTTGATCTCAGAGGAGGGATGAAATGGGGAAGCAGGCCGCAACCAACGTCCAGGCAGGGGCGGCTGGGACCGGCACGATCGGGGGGGTCGAAGCCATCCCGCACGCTCCCAAGCTCGAGCTCGTGGACTCACCGAAGCGCGACAAGATCCTGGTCGGAATGCTGGAGGTAGTGGGCGCCGAAGGCTACGACGCGACCTCCGTACGCATGGTTCTCGACCACACCGGCCTTTACCGGCAGGCCTTCTACGACAACTTCGCCGACAAGGACGCCTGCTACCTGGCCGCCTTCGACGCCGGCGTGGCGCGGGTCGAAGCCCTGCTGGTCGCCGCCGCCGCGAGCGAAGAGTCCTGGCGCGGCAGGCTGCGGGCGGGGCTCGGCGCCGTGCTCGATTTCTTCGACGCCGAGCCCGACCTCGGACGGGCGCTCGTCGTCGAGGTCCACGCAGCCGGCCGGGAAGCGCTGGAAAGACGTGCCGATGCGATGAAAAGGATCGGCGATTTCATCGATCTGGCGCGGGGGGAGTCGGAGGGCGAGGAGTCGCCGCCGCGGATCGCCGCCGAGGGCATCGTCGCCGGCATCCACGCCGTCGTCCACGGTCGGCTCTCCACCGGCGCTACGGAGGGCTTCCGGCAGTTGCTGCCGGAGTTCATGTACTTCGCTGTGCTGCCCTACTTCGGCGCCGCTGCGGCAAGCGCCGAGATGCAGGCCGCGCGGGCCTGAATCGGACCCGCCCCGATCGGTTGGACAGCCGATTGGGAAAGCCCTACATTGAGACGATGGATTCGCCTTCCAGTGGCGGTCATGCCCTACCGCGAGCGTACGCCGTGCGGTCGCAGCGGGAGCGGTTGCTGGAGGCGATGGTGAGGGTGGCTGCTGCGAAAGGCTACGAGGCGACGACCGTCCCCGACGTGGTCGAGTTCGCCGGCCTCTCCGAGGACGCCTTCTACGAGGAGTTCGAGGACAAGGCGGCCTGCTTCCTCGAGGCCTACGACGCGGTGATCGACGTCCTCATCGCCCACGTGGCGAGCGCCTTCGAGGCGGCCGCCGGCGAGCCCTGGCCGGAGAAGATCGCCGCCGGGCTGGGGGGCCTGGTCGAGCTGCTGGCGCTCGAGGCCGACATCGCCCGGATGGCGATGGTCGAGGTGACGGCGGCGGGAGACGACGCCCGCGAGCGCTACCGGGCGGCGCTGGCCCGCTTCACCCCCTTCCTCGAGGAGGGGAGGGCCTACTCCGGACAGGGCGACGAGCTGCCGGCCGACACGGCCCGCTTCGCGATCGGCGGCGCCACCTCGATGATCTTCGACGAGATCCGCGCCGGCCGCGGCCCGGAGCTGAAGCGCATCCTCCCCGACCTCGTCTTCGCCGTGCTGATGCCCTACCTGGGGCCGGAAGCGGCCGAAGACGAGATGCGGCGAGTCGTCACGCGCGAGGGTTGAGTAGCTAGACGCCCTGGCCGTGGCGGCCCTCGCCAGCTGCGAAGCGCGCGGCTCCTTCGACGGCGATGGGCAGCACCTCGTTGCCGAGGCGGCGCTCTAGGTCGAGGCCGTCATTGAGCGGCAGCCCGTAGCCCTCGATCGCGGCGCGGCGGTCGGCGAGCATCGTCTCCTGCGGAAAGGAGGCGATCCGCTCGGCTAGCTCGAGGGCTCGGTCGAGGTGCTTGCCGGGTTCGACCACCTCGTTGACGAGGCCGATCCGGAGAGCCTCCTCGGCCTCGACCGGGCGGCCGGTGAGGATCAGCTCCAGCGCTCGGCCCATGCCGACGACGCGAGGCAGCCGCTGGGTGCCGCCGTCGAGCAGCGGCACGCCCCAGCGACGCTCGAAGAGGCCGAAGGTCGACTTCGGCGTGGCGATCCGCAGGTCGCACCAGAGCGCCAGCTCGACGCCGCCGGCGGTGCACCAACCGTCGACGGCGGCGATCGCCGGCTTGGCCGGGGTGAGGCGGGTCGGCCCCATTGGGCCCGCGGCGTGCGTGACGTCCAAGTTCATCGCCTTCAGGTCGGCGCCGGCGCAGAAGGCCTCGCCGCCTGCTCCGGTGAGGACGAGGACGCGAGCGCCCTCGTCCGCCTCGAACTCGCGCAGCCCCTGCCGGAACAGCTCCGCCGTCGCGGCGTCGACGGCGTTGCGACGCTCGGGGCGGTCGATGGTCAGCACCGAGGCGGCGCCGACCCTCTCGTAGCGAAGCTCCTCACCCATGGATGGCCTGCATCCTGCCACGCCGCGGCCGCGGCGGAGGATCGGGCGCGGGTACCCTGCGTCGATGCGCATCGACGAGATCCTCAGCTCGAAGCGGCCCGTCTTCTCGGTCGAGTTCTTCCCGCCGAAGACCGACGAGGGAAAGAAGCAGCTGCTGGCGACCGCGCGCTCGCTGCGCGAGCTGGAGCCCGACTTCGTCTCCGTCACCTACGGCGCCGGCGGCTCGACCCGCGAGGGGACGGTCGAGATCACCCGCGAGCTGCGCGACGGGCTCGGGTTCGAGACGATGGCCCACCTCAGCTGCGTCGGCGAGACCAGGGAGGGCCTGGCGGCGACGCTGGACCGGATCGCGGCGGTCGGGATCGAGAACGTCTTCGCCCTGCGCGGCGACCCGCCGCGCGGCGAAGCGGACTTCGTCCAGCCCGAGGGAGGGCTCGGCAGCGCCGCCGAGCTGGCGTCCTTCATCGGAAGCCGCTGGGACTTCACGGTCGGCGGCGCCTGCTTCCCGGAGGTCCACCCCGAGGCGACCGACCTCGAAACCGACCTCGACTACCTGAAGACGAAGGTCGACGCGGGCGCCTCCTTCCTGATCACGCAGCTCTTCTTCGACAACCAGGTCTACTTCGACTTCGTCGCCGCGGCGCGCGGGAAGGGGATCGACGTGCCGATCCTGGCCGGGGTGATCCCGGTGACGAGCTACGCGCAGACGAAGCGGATCTGCGATCTCTGCGACGCCTCGATCCCGCCGCGACTGGAGGAGGCTTTCTCGACAGCCGGCGGCGACGAGCGCGCCGAGTTCGAGCTGGGGATCGCCTACGCCGCCCAGCAGTGCGCCGAGCTGCTGATCGCGGGAGTGCCTGGGATCCATTTCTACGCCCTGAACCGGGCGCCGGCGACGCGAGCGGTGCTGGCGGCGTTGCAGGCGTCGCGGCCCTGGGAGCGGACCCGCCACGCGGTCGAGGCCGGGCTCGTCGATCCGGTCGCGGACAGTGCCAATTAGCTGGTAAGTTCCCGACCGGTGGCCAATCGCAGGGAGGAAGAGAGAGAGCGACTCCGCCAGGCGCGGGAAGAACGCGAGGGCTCCCAGGCCAAGTCGGAGAAACGCCGCCTTTTCGTCGCCTACGCGGTCGCCGGGGTGATCGGACTCGCCGTCGTGGCGGGCATCGTCCTCGCCGTCTCCGGCGGGACCAGTGACGGTGGCGAAGCCCACCTCAACGTGGCGAGCGGCAAAACCAACGGCTTCGAGCCCGACGAACGCGAGGGCTCCGAGGTGCCGGCCGCGGCCGGAACGAACCTGGAGAAAGCGGCGCAGAAAGCCGGCTGCGTCGTCCGGCTCGAGCTCGAAGACGAGGGCAAAAGCCACCTGCCGCCGACCGCTACCGCGCCCGACTACGGGACCAACCCGCCGACCTCCGGCAACCACGCCGAAGCGCCCTACCAGCAGGCCGACGGCGCCTACAGCGAGATGCCCGACGAAATCTTCATCGTCCACTCGCTCGAGCACGGTCGGATGGAGATCCAGTACAGCCCCGACCTCTCCGAGGGCGAGCAGCAGGAGCTGAAGGGGCTCTACGACACGATGTACGGCGGGACGTTGCTCTTCCCGAACGACAACATGACCTACGCGGTCGCGGCGACCACCTGGACCAATCTGATCGGCTGCCCCGAGTACAAAGGGGCGGCGACGCTCGACGCGATTCGCGCCTTCGGCCAGAAAACCTGGGGACGGTACGGCGGCGAGGGAACCGGCGCCGTCAAAGGCCCGACGCCAGTAGAACCGGCGCCGGTCAGCTGACGCGTGGCTCGGCGCATATCGGCGTCCTCGGTCGCTCGCGTGCAGAGCACGCCACGCTCCCTGCGTCCTTGATCTGCTTGGCCACGCGTCAGCTGGCTCGATATGACGGGAAGAAATCGGAGGGGTTACGGCCAGCCGAAAGGCGCTCGTAGGCGGCAGGGTCGCAGACGACCTCGGAGGTGTGCCAGGCCTGCTCGCGATTGGCGAAGCCGCGCTTGAACTCCTCCAGCCGGTCGCCGCGGGCGAGGCCGCCGCCGAGGTTGAGCGGCAGGTTCTGCTCGGCGGCGAAGTCGACCAGCGCCGCGACGACGTTCTTCATCGGCGAGTCGCGCAGCTGGGCGTCGGCGCTGCCGCTGAGGTAGTAGTGGAGGAAGCCGTCGCTGCGGACGGCGATCGAGGCAGCGGCTGCGTCGTCGCCGGGAGCGCGAGCGGTGGCGAGCCAGGCGAGCGGGGAGGAGAGGACCCGGTCGAAGTAGGCAGCGGCGAAGAAGTAGTGGGCCGCCGCCTCGGCACGGCGCATCGTCTGCTCGTAGGCGGTGAGGAAGCCGGCGCGTTCCTCGGCGCTCGTCTCCGGCCCCGGCACTATTCCGACCTCGTAGCCGGCGCGCAGGTTCTTGTTGATCTGGTTGCGGTCGCTGCCGCGGCTCTTGCGCGGCAGCCTCGGGTCGGCGATCTGGACGACGTTGCGCTCGCTGGTGCCGACCAGCGGTGGCTCGGCGAGCGTGTGGCGGACGAAGAGGCTGACGAGTCCGGTGGCAGAGAAGTCGATCTCCGCCAGATCTACCGTTCGTCGCAGCTTTTTCCCGCCGATAGGGCGGTCAATGCTGCGATGAACCCGGGACAATCCCGGGTAGCCGTAGGGGGAGATCGCGTCGATCTCGTCGCTGTCCGGGATCGGGCGGACGATCACGGGAGCGAGCAGCTCCCGGCTCCCGGCGACGATCCGCAGAGTGTGGGTGACCCCTTCGGCTTCGAGGAACGGCGTCGAGCGGAAGAACTCCTCGCCCGCGGCCGCCTCGCCCCGGTCGGCGATCAGCTCGGCGGTCGCGCTCACGCCGGGCCGAGCAGGTCCGCGGCCGCCGCCCGGAACTCGTCGGGGAGGACGCCCCAGACCTCGCAGTCGTCGATGCCGTCGGGTCGGGCGAGATGGCGACGCATCGTCCCCTCGTGCTTCCAGCCGAGCCCGGCGACGGTTTTCTTCGCCACCTCGTTGCGGGCGGGGATGCGCCCGTAGACGCGGTGGGCGCCGAACTCGTCGAAGGCCTTGGCGATCGTCAACGCCTCGGCGCGCCTGCCGACGCCCTTGCCGCGGACGTCGTCGCCGATCAGCGCCCCCAGCTCCGGGGCGGTCTGCCGGAAGAGCCCGTAGAGCGCGGTGAAGCCGACCGGCTCCTCGTACCCCTCGACCACGATCGCGTACTTGCGGTCTTCGCCGGAGTCGTCCATCGCCCGCCTGACCCAGGCTTCGGCTTCCTCGAGTGAGAACCCGTCGCGCTGCTCCATCAGCGTCCTGGTCGCCTTGGGATTGTTGAACCAGCGGTGGACAGCGACCATGTCGTCCAGCTGGAACGGGCGCAACCTGACCTCCGGCCGATCGCTCATCTGCCGCACCTTAGAGGCCATACCGGCAGGGGTGGAGCGTCTTGTACTTTTTCCGCGCCGACGCCTGCGGACAGCAACCCGCTGTCTTCGGAAAAAGTTAAGCGGAACCCCTGCCGGTATGGCCTTTCAGTCCGGCGCAAGGCCGTGGCCGGTGACCAGGAGCCAGGTCGTCTTGGCGAGGATGCGGAGGTCGAGGAGGGCGCGGCGGCGGTCGACGTACTCGACGTCGAGATCGATCCGCTCCTCCCAGGGGATTCCGGCGCGACCCTGGACCTGGGCCCAGCCGGTGAGGCCGGGGCGGACCTCGTGGCGACGTTTCTGGTGCGGCGTGTAGTCGACCACCTGCGCCGGGATGGTCGGGCGAGGGCCGACGATCGCCATCTCGCCGCGCAGCACGTTGACCAGGTTGGGCAGCTCGTCGAGCGAGGTGCGGCGCAGGAAGCGGCCGGCGCGGGTGACGCGCGGGTCGTCGCGGGCGATCGCGACTCCGACGCCGACCGGGTCGGAGCCCTGGACCATCGTCCGCAGCTTCAGCAGCTCGAACTCGGCGCCGTCCTTGCCGACACGCCGCTGCCGGTAGATCGCCGGCCCCGGGCTGCCGAGCTTGATCGCGATCGCCGCGATCGCCAGGACGGGCGAGAGGACGATCAAGGCCACCGTTGCCACGAGGATGTCGAAGGCTCGGGGCATCAGAACCGCCCCGGGTAGCCATATGCGCCCGTCAGATCCGTCATCGGGTTCCCTCCGCCTTCTCCCAGCTCCCGGGCGCGCCGTGGCGGAAGCGGTCCCAGAGGCCGGCGGCGATCGAGGCGGTGGTCATCGTGTAGTAGCGGGCGACGCGGAGCGGCGCGAGCGGCAGCCACCTGCCGAGCGCGGCGGCGGCGAGGACGGTGAGCTGGATCGCGAAGGTCACCGCGTAGATCCAGCCCTCGCCGAGCAGGGCGAGGTTCGCGACGAAGGCGATCAGGTGCAGGAACGGGGTTAAGTAGCGCAGCAGCCGGTGCGAGGCGATCTCGAAGGCGTAGGCGGGCCGGTAGCCGCGCGGGCTCAGCATCCCTTCGCGGACGACGATGTCCCAGAGACCGACCATCATCCGCCGCTTGCGGGCGAACTCGCCCCCCAGGGTCGGCACCATCTTCTCCTCGGCCGACGCCCAGGGGACGTAGAGGGAGCGACGGCCGCGCTTGGCCAGCAGGAAGGGAAAGGAGAGGTCGTGGCTTCCCGATGGAGGCAGGGCCAGGTAGGCATCGCGGCGCACGGCGTAGATGGCCCCGTTGCCCGCGGTGACGCCGGCCAATGCCGACTCCATCTCGCGCACCGCCATCTCGTAGCGCCAGTAGGCGCCCTCGAGGTTGTCGCCGGCCGGGTCGAGGAAGCGAACCTGGCCGCAGACGTAGCCGACCGTGGGGTCGGCGAAGGGCTCCACCAGTCGCCGCATTGCGGCCGGCGACCAGGCGCTGTTGGCGTCGGAGAAGGCGAGGATCTCGCCGCCGGCCCGCTCGGTCGCCGCGTTCTGGGCGGCGACCTTGCCGCCCCGGGGCAGCTCGAGGACGAGGTCGGCGCCGGCCTCCCTGGCGCGCTCCGCGGTGGCGTCGGCGGAACCATCCGAGGCGACGACGATCTCGAGCCGGTCGCGGGGGTAGTCGAGCGCGAGCGCGTTGGCGACCTTGGCGGCGATCGAGCCCTCCTCGTCGTAGGCCGCGACGATCAGCGAGACCCGCGGCAGCTCCTCCCAGGTGCCCGGCCGCAGGGTGGGGTGGCGGCGCAGAGCGACGAGGGCGCGAAGGACGAGTGGATAGCCGAGGTGGGTGTAGAGGATCAGGGCGAGGCTGACCCAGAAGAGGACTGCTGGCACCATCTGATTATCGGTCTCCCCGGGGGAGCTCGAGCAGTTCGCGGTAGAGATCGAGGGTCTGGCGGGCTGCCTCGTCCCAGGAGTAGGAGCCGGTGGCGGCGCGCTCGGCGGTGGCGGCCAGCTCCCGCCTGGCCGGCTCATTCTCGACTAGCTCCCGGAGCGCTGTGGCGAGGGCAGTGGGGTCCCCCGGTGCGACGAGGTGGGCTGCGCCCTGGGCGGCGACCTCGGGAAAGCCGCCGACCGCGCTCAGGACCAGCGGCTTGCCGAAGGCGAGGCCGGTGTAGAGGACGCCGGAGTGCTCGGCGTCGCGGTAGGGGAGGACGACGAGGTCGGCGCGGCGGAAGATCGCCGGGATCTCGGCGTCGTCGACGAAGCGGGTGAGGAAGCGGACACGCCCGGGCGCCTCGCGGGCGAGGTCGCGCAGCGGACCGACGTCCATGCGCGGATTGCCGACGATCCACAGCTCGGCGCCTTCGACCCTGCGGAACGCCTGCAGCAAGGTGTCGAGCCCCTTGTAGGGGCGCAACAGGCCGAAGAAGAGAATCACCGGGCACTCGGCCCCTGCCAGCTCGGCAGGAAGGGGCTTCTCCTCGGGCAGCCGGGTCAGGTAGTCGAAGGCGCCGTGGTGGATGACGCGCACTCGATCCGGGTCGAGGCCGACCTCCTCGCGCAACCGCGCCGCGCCGTGCTCGGAGTGGGCGATCGTCGCGTCCATGCGCCCGAAGACACGACGGGCAGTCGCGACCTGGCGGCGACTGGGACGTGGCGGCAGGATGTAGTGCGCGGTCATCAGCCGCGGGCGGAGGGCCGGCAGCAGGCGGGCGTCGAACGCCGGCAGCGGCAGCCACTGGTAATGGAGGACGTCGGCGTCGGCGCGGCGGCGGAAGCGGAGCATGTCCGGTACGTGCTCGGCCAGCTTGAAGGCGCGGCGACCCGGAGCCGCGAGGCCGCGGGCGGCGCTGCGGCGGTAGAAGCTCTCCTCCACCCGGTAACCGTCGGCCGCCGGCACCGGCCCGTAGAGGAAGCGACTGGTCAGGAGCTTCACCTCGGCGCCCTGGCGGGCCAGTGCCGCTGCGAGCGAACGGTCGTAGGGCGGCGTGAACGCCGACGGATCGACCAGCTGCACCCTCATCGCCGACGATTATCGTGGCCGCGTGGCGCCCGCGCTCTCCTACTGCGTCGTGAACACCAACGGCCGCGAGCACCTGCTCGCCTGCCTCGGCGCGATCGAGCGCACCCACCCACCCGGGATCGAGCGGGAGATCCTCGTCCTCGACAACGCATCCGACGATGGCTCCGCGGAGGCGGTCCTGGCCCTCGACGGCGATATCCGCCTGATCGCCCTCGAGCGCCGCACCGGCAAGGCGGAGAACGACTCGACCCTGCTGCGCGAGGCCAGCGGCGACTACTGCTTGCTCCTGAACGAGGACTCCGAGCTGCGGCCGAGGGCGGCCGAGGCGCTGGTCGACGTTCTCGAGGCCGATCCGAGAGCCGCAGCAGCCGCTGCGCAGCTGCTCGACTCGGCCGGGCGGCCGGTCCCCTGCGCCTGGCGCTTTCCCGGAGTGGGAACGGCGGCGATCGGCGCACTCTTCCTGCACCGTCGCCTCACCGTGCAGAGCAAGGGAAGCGAGACGCGAGAGGTCGACTGGGGGCAGTCGAGCGCCCTGCTGGTGCGCCGCCGGGCGGCTATCGAGGTCGACTACCTCGACCCCGCCTTCTTCGTCTACTACGACGAGTGCGACTTCTGCAAGCGCCTCGCCGATGCCGGTTGGCACACCCTCTTCGTCCCCGCCGCCGAGGCCGTCCACCACGACCAGCTCTCGACCGACCTCGGCGCCGGCCTGCCCCGCATCGTCGAGTTCCACCGCAATCGCGACCTCTACATGCGCAAACACCACTCGCGCTCGGCCGCCCTCGCCGTCCGCCTCCTCACCGCCTGGTCCTACGCCCTGCGCGCCGTTGCCGCGATCGTCCTGCCGAACCGGCCGGCGCGGATCTACTGGGCGCACGCTCGGCAAGCCCTACTTCCCGGCCGCGGCGAGTCCCTCCGCGACCGCGCCTGCGCCTGCGCATCCCGGACGAGCCGTTAGTTGAACACCCTCTGGGTGGCTAACTCACGGCTCGTCTAGGGACGGGCGTCTTCGTCGAGGCGGACTGCCTCGTAGGTCTCCGGGATCGTGCCGTCGACGGCGGGTTCCTCGCGAGCCAGCGCGCGGAGACGCGCTAACAGCTCGCCGGGGTGGCGGAGTCGGGCCAGCCAGCCGCGCTCCTCGGCGCTGAAGAAGCCGGTGACGAGGAGGACGGCGGGGTAGGCGAGCCAGAGGGCGACGCGGGCCGCCAGGCCGGCGAAGCCGTCGGTCGGCAGCAGCAGCTCGCCGAGGGCGACGAGGAGGACGGAGACGAGCACGACGCGGGCCAGGCGCGTCCATTCGTAGGGAACGGGGAAGAGCCGCTGCGTGAACGCGTACATCAGCGCCACCACGACCAGGTAGGAGGCGACCAGGGCGAGGCCGGCGCCGACTATCCCCAGCGGCGGCACCAGGATCAGGTTGAGGACGACGTTGACGGCCAGCGCCGCCAGGGTCGCCGGGAAGTTGAACTCGGTGCGGCCGGTGCGGCCGAGGATCACGAGCTGGACCATGTAGAGGGCGTAGAGGGTGACCGCGGCCGAGATCAGCCCGACCGCTTCGTAGGACTCGAAGAACTCCGGCGCGGCAAGCGCCCGCGCGATCCAGCGCGCGAGCAGCCAGATGCCGACGACGACGAAGGCACAGCCGGCTACGAACCAGGTGACGACCGCGGCGTAGACGCGGCGGGCCTCGTCGTCGTCGCGGATCGAGTAGGCGAGCGGCGGCCAGGCGAGCTGGAAGCCGCGGACAAGGACGTTGACCGCCTGCGCGAACTTGACCGCGAGCGCGTAGAGGCCGGCCTCGGCGAGGCCGACGGCGCGGACGATGATGATCCGGTCGACGAAGTTGAGTGCGTAGAGGGAGAGCTCGGCCGGCATCGTCGGCAGGCCGAAGCGCAGCATCCGCCGCAGCAGGCCGCGGTCGGCCCAGAGCGCGAGGCGGCGACGGTGGACGACGATCAGGCCGAGGACGAACACCGCGCCGCTGATGTAGCTGCCGAGCAGCAGGCCGCGGGCGCCCTCGTCCTCGCCGACCACGAGGACCACGGTCAGCGCGATCGCCGCCAGCACGTTGGCGATCGTCACCGCGAAGAACGCCTTCGCCCGCTCCTCCAGCCGGAACAGGGTCAGCAGGTACTCGTGCAGGGTTGCCACCCAGAGGCCGCCGATCGCGATCCGGGCGAGGTCGGGCGCCGACCGGTCGAGCAGCGCCTCGGAGATCGGCTCCGCGAAGGGAAGCGCGATCAGCGCCGCTGCGGTCGAGAGCCAGAACAGCGCCGCGAAGGAGCTGGCGGCGACGGCGTCCGGGTCCTCGCCGCCCTTGTAGTAGAAGCGCAGCACCGCCTCGATCACGCCGAAGCGGACGACGATGCTGGCCGCGACGACGGCGGCGAAGAGGACCTCGGCGGCGCCGTAGTCGGCGGGGGTGAGGTAGCGCGTGTAGAGCGGCAGCAGGGCGACCGCGATCAGCTTCGAGAGGATGCTCGCCGCGGTGTAGGCGGCGCCCGTCGTGGCCAACCGGCGCAGGTATCCCGACACGTCGCGAGCCTACGTTTCGCTGCGGACCGGCATCGCCGCCAGCGACGCGCCCACGGCCAGCAGCACCCAGGCGATCGGGTCCTCGAAGAAGCCGGCGTAGGCCATCGTGTGGACGAGGAGAGCGACGAAGGCGGCGAGGACAGCGAAACGGCCGACCGTTCGATGCAGGGAGAGGTAGGGGGGGTCAGTCCGTGCGCTGGGTTTTTCGCCTTGCGCGTTGTGTCTCTCGCCGAGGATTCGGTGCGAAAAACGGGACGCCGCGCCCGAACTGACCCCCCCTACCTCTCTTCCCATAGCCCTGCGCGAGCCGAATAGGCCAGACGCCATCGTCCAGAGGGCCACGATGAGCAGGGTTCCGTAAGCAGCCAAGCCGATCAGCCCCTGCTCCGCGGCTACGGTGACCGGTTGGGTGTGGGAGACGGAGACCGGGTCCTTCTTGGTCGCGACGTGTTCTCGATAGGCGCGGGGGAAGGAGCCGGCGCCGTAGCCCCAGACGGGGCGTTGAGCGAACAGTTCGCCGCCGCCCGAGACAAGGTTGGCGCGCCCTCCCGTGTCGATGTTGATCCGCGAGGGGCTGACCGACGAGTTGCCGCCGGCAAAGAGGACGACGATCACTCCGGCCACCGCTGCGACGCCAACCGCGCCGAGAGTCCAGCGCAAGCTCCAGCGCAGCGCCGCCAGCACGGCCAGGCCGGCAAGCAACGCGGCGAAGCTCGACTGGGAAAAGGTTGGGACGAGGCCAAGCCATAGAACCGCCACGAGCCCCGCGAGCATCGCCAGCGTCCGTCGCTCTTTCGCCCACAGCAGGGCCGCCATCGCAATCGTGATCGCCAGCGCCAGGTACCGCCCGTAGATGTTCGGGTCCCAGAAGATCGAGTTGACCCTGAAGTAGGTGTGGAATTCGTTCGACCTGATCACCTGGTCATTCCAGAACAGGCTCTTGGTCAGATACTCGATCGAGCCAACGACGACGAACGCGACGGCCTCCGCGGCGACCACCAGGAACGCCCAAGTCAGCAACCTCCGGTCCCATTTGACGTCACGCAGCAGGGCATACGCCAGCGAAAACGGTACGAAGAAGAAGCAAACGTTCTGCAGCGACTTCGAGAAATCAGGCGAGTACAACGTCTGCAGCGCGTACAGGACGACGACCCCGGCCAGAACGTATGGCAGGAGGTTGGGGGGGTCGATCCGTGGGCGGCGTCCTGTTTTTCGCACCGAATCCTCGGCGAGAGGCGCAAGGCGCAAGGCGAAAAACCCAGCCCACGGATCGGCCCCCCCGCCCTCCTGCCACTCGTCCAGCGCCCGAGCGAGGACCCCACCGGCGATCACCAGGTAGAGCGGCACCAACAGGTTCGCGGTGTCGCCGCCAGCCTCGATCGGCACTCGAAACGGAAGCGCAGCGACGATCGCCAGCGGCAGCAGGATCGGCCAGCGGCGAAAGGCGGCTGCCAGAGCGACGCTGACGATGATGGCGGCGGCGGCGAGTGCCGCGAAGCTCGCCGGCTCCTCGCGCAGGTCGACGATCTGGGGCGAGTGCCACTGATCGCCAAGGATGAGAAGCGGGAAGAGGACCAAGGCCAGCAGCATCGCCGTGGCCCGCGCTCGACCCGCCGGCAGCAGAATCGCTGCCGCGGCAGCGGACGCTGCGACGATCACGCCTACCGCGGCCAAGACATCGCTCACCCGACTCGCCCCGACTCGGCCGCCGAAATGTCAACCATGGGCGGCCCCTCACCCTCGGCCTGTGGCGACTTACCGATCCATGTCATCGGCAAGTCGCCACACCCCCTCATTTCGAGGCCCCCGCTGGGTCGCAACCCTGCGTCGGCCGGCGCGGGGCCTCGTGCAGGCGCATCACCCCGCCCGGGACCAGGGTGCGGTCCTGGTCGAGCAGCTTGACGCGGAGCTTGTAGCGGCCCGGCGGGGCCTTGCCGTCGTTGCGGACGCGGCCGTCCCAGTAGAAGGTGGCGAAGCGGTAGCGCTGCAGATAGGTGTCGCGGGCGAGGGTGACGACCAGCTTGCCGCCTGGCTTGACGACCTGCACGTGGGCGCGGTCGGAGCGGGTGACCCGGAAGCGGATCCGGACGCGGTCGAGGCGGCAGTCCCGGTTGGGGGTGAAGCCGCGGGTGCGGGGGCGTTGCGAGTCGGTCTGCGGGACGGGGAGGAAGCTGACCCGGTCGAGCACCAGCGGGTCGCGCTTCAGCCGCTGCGACCAGGCGAATGCAGCGACGGTGGCGAGGACGAGCAGCGCGAAGACGACAGCGCCGGCGTTAACCCGCCGACGAGGCATTGTCCTCGCCGACCACGACCGAGACGGACGCCCCGGCCGAGACCGCGGCGATGTCCGAGGTCATCGAGCGCACCTGCGAGATCCCCAGGGTGCGGGCGACCTTGTGGGCCTCGCGACCGCTGCCCGGCTCGAACATGACGACGCTGTCGGCGAAGCTGGAGCTGCTGTTGGTGACGGCGCCGAGCTGGAAGCCCTCGCTCTCGACCATGTCGCCATAGGTCGCGGCCAGCCCCGGCACCGCCGTCCCGTTCAGCACCGTGACCTCGATCTCGTTCGGCTTCATCGCCGCAGCGGCCTTCTTGCCGCCCTCGCCGACGTTCCCGTCGTCGCCGCCGAATCCCTCCAGCGCGGCGTAGGCGACCCCGGCGCCGACGACCAGGAAGACGGCGAAAAGGGCCGCCAGGTAGCGCGGCTCCCCCAGCCGTCCTCTGCTCAGCCGCGCCCCGCCTGCGCCGAAGCGCTCGCGCAGCCGTTCGCTGCGGGTCAGTTCGGGCAGCCCCGCCTCGCGCCGCTCGCGGCGATGCTCGCGCAGGTCGGCGGCGCGCTGCTCCGCCTCACGTGCCTCGTCCAGCTTGCGCATCTCCTCGGCCCGTTCGGCGGCCGCTGCCGAGGTCGTCTCCTTGCGCTCGGTGTCGCGCTCCGGCGCCGAGCCGGCCCACTCGCGCAGGCGGCGGATGTCGCGGCCCTGGGTGAACGAGAGCAGCGCAAGCAGGGCAAGGCCCAGGAACGCAACCAAGCCCGCGAAGGCCCCGATTTCCTTGATCAGCTCCAAGGGATTGGCTGCGAGAGGCTATCCGTCGAAGCCGACCGCCGCCGTTTCCCCACCGGGTGAGGCGATCATGTCGACCACTCGCTGCGCCAGATTCGCCTCGTCGCCCGCCATCACCAGGTGCTCGAGCGAGTTCAGCGTCGACTCCACCCACTCCGGCTCCAGCGGCGCCTCGCGCAGCGCCCGGTGGATCCGTTTGGCCGCCGTCGGCTGCAGGCTCTCGGCGGAGCCGACCAGCTCCTCGTGAAGCTTCTCGCCCGGGCGCGGCGAGGTGAACTCGATCGCGATCTCGGCCCCCGGCTCGTAACCCGCCAGCCGGATCATGTTCTCCGCCAGGTCGACGATCTTCACCGGCTCGCCCATGTCGAGGACGAAGACCTCGCCCTTGCCGGCGCCGATGTCGCCGGCCCGGATCACCAGCTGCACGGCCTCGGGGATGGTCATGAAGTAGCGGCTCATCTCCGGGTGGGTGACGGTGACCGGCCCGCCGCGCTCGATCTGGCCGCGGAAGATCGGCACGACGCTGCCGGAGGAGGCGAGGACGTTGCCGAAGCGGACGCTGGCGAAGCGGGTGCCGGGATGCTTGTGCCCGGCGGTCTCGACGATCCACTCGGCCATCGCCTTCGAGGCGCCCATCACCGTCTTCGGGTTGACCGCCTTGTCGGTGGAGACGAGGACGAAGCGCTCGACCCCGGAGGCGGCGGCGGTGTCGGCGGTGATCCGGGTCGCAATCGCGTTGTTGCGGACCGCCTCCAGCGGATTGGCCTCCATCAGCGGCACGTGCTTGTAGGCGGCGGCGTGGAAGACGACGCTCGGCTTGAAACGCTGCATCGTCTCCAGCATCCGGTGCGGCTCCTTGCAGTCGGCCAGCACCGACTCGACGCTGCTGAAGTGGCGCTCCTCGACCATCTCCCGCTCGATCTCGAAGAGGTTGTCCTCGGCGTGGTCGAGCATCACCAGCAGCCGTGGCCCGACGCGGGCGATCTGGCGGCAGAGCTCGGAGCCGATCGAGCCGCCGGCGCCGGTTACGAGGACGATGCGGTCGCGCAGGTAGGCGCCGACCCGGTCCAGCTCGACGACGATCGGGTCGCGGCCGAGCACGTCCTCGACCTGGACGTCGCGCAGCTGCTTGTTGAGCTGGACGCCGCCGCGCAGCAGCTCGAACACGGTCGGCAGGGTGCGGACGCGGATCTCGCGCTCGCGGCAGGCGGTGACGACCTTGGCGCGCAGCGTCCCCGGCGCCGAGGGGATCGCGATCACGACCTCGTCCGGCTCGGTCTCGTCGAGGATCGTCTCGATCTTCGACGTCGTCCCCAGCACCTTCAGGCCCAGCATCCGCATCCCCTGCTTGCGGGCGTCGTCGTCGACGAAGCCGATCGCGGTGGCGCCGAGGTTGGGGTTGAGCTGCAGCTCGCGGACGACCATCTGGCCGCCGGAGCCGGCGCCGATCACCAGCACCTCGTGCTTGGGCAGGCGGTGGCCGTGGGAGGGCCGCTCGACGATCAGCCGCACCGCGAGGCGGGCGCCGGCGATCAAGAGCAGGGTGAGGACGAAGTCCATCACCGCGACCGAGCGCGGCAGGTCGGGGCCGAACGGCTGCAGGACGGTGAAGAGGACGACGAGGAGCGCGCTGGCGACGGCGACGGCGCGGACGATCGTAAGGAAGTCGCGGCCGCTGACATAGCGCCACCACTTCTGGTAGAGCCCGAAGGCGGCGAAGACCGCGACCTTGCCGAGCGCGACGAAGCCGACGGCCTGGGCGAACATGGTCTCGTAGCGCGGCGGCATCCCGCCCCGTGCGTCGAGGAAGCGCAGACGGAAGGCCAGGTAGAAGGCGAGCGCCACGAGCAGCGCGTCGGCCGCCACCTGGAGGACCCGATTGCGGTAGACAGGGTGGTTCAACCGGTGCATGGAGGCCGCCCGAGTTTAGTTCCTGGCGTCCCGATCCCTACAATCCGCCGCTCTTCGCATGCTCCTGCTCGCCAGCGTCACCGACTTCTTCCTCGACCCGATCGTCAACGCGGGGACCGACTTCATCAGCTCGACCGGGCTGCCGGCGGTCTTCATATTGATGGCGCTCGAGTCCGCCTGCCTGCCGGTGCCGAGCGAGGCGATCATGCTCTTCGCCGGCTCCAGCGTCGCCGCCGGCGAGCTCACGATGTTCGGCATCGTCGTCGCCGGCGTGCTCGGCAACCTGGTCGGCTCCTGGGCCGCCTACGCGGTCGGCTACTACGCCCGCCTCGATCTGCTCGAGAAGAACCGGCTGATCCACCTGCCGCCCAAGTACCTGAAATGGGCCGACGACTGGTTCGAGCGCTACGGCGACGCGACCGTCTTCTTCACCCGCATGCTGCCGATCATCCGCACCTTCATCTCGCTGCCGGCCGGCGTCGCCAAGATGCCGTTCTGGCGCTTCACCGTGCTGACCCTGCTCGGCTGCATCCCCTGGGTGCTGATGCTGGGGCTGATCGGCGAGGCGGTCGGCGAGAACTGGGAGGAGTGGCGCGACCACCTGCACTACCTCGACTACGCCGTCGTCGCCGCGGTGCTCGGCGGGGCTATCTGGCTCGTGATTCGCCGTTACCGCGGTGGCGGGCCGGGGGCGAAGCCGGAGACTGCAGGCGAGGACCGCGGCGCCCCAGGCGAGGCGGCGTCGTCGAGCAGCGGCGCTTGAGCGAAGCCGCCGACGGCAGGATCCCGACCGCCCGCGCGTTGGCGCTGGGGTTCGTCCAGGGCCCGGCCGAGCTGCTGCCGGTCTCCAGCTCGGCCCACATCGTGCTGCTGCCGTGGCTGGCGGGCTGGGACTGGGAGCGCCTCGACCCCGAGGTGCGCAAGAGCTTCGAGGTGGCGCTGCACGCGGGCGCCGCGGCGGCGCTGCTGATCGGCCAGCGGCAGACCATCGCCGAGGAGCTGCGCTCCTTCGACGGGCGCCGCGCGCTCGTGCTCGGCCTCTCCTTCCTGCCGGCGGCCGTCGTCGGCTACACGCTGGAGCGACCGATCGAGCAGCGACTGGGCGGCCCGAAGGCGACCGCGATCGGCCTCCTGGCCGGCGCCGCAGCGATGCTCGTGGCCGACACGCGGCCGCAGCGCCGCGGTCGCGGCGACGCCACCGCCGCCGACGGCCTGGCGCTCGGCGTCGCCCAAGCGGCGGCCCTGGCCCCCGGCGTCTCCCGCAACGGCGTCACCCTGGCGGCGGCGCGCTGGCGCCGCTTCTCACGCGACCAGTCCAACCTCCTCTCGCGCACGATCGCCCTGCCGATCATCGTCGGCGCAACGATCCTCAAGGGCGTCCGCCTGCGCCGCCGCGGCGCTTCGCCGCAGCTGCGCCGTTCGATGGCGATCGGCGCCACCGCCTCCTTCGCCTCGACCCTCGCCTCGCAGCGCCTGATCCGCCTGGTCGAGCGCGACCGGGCGCTCTGGCCGTACGCTGCCTACCGGGCCGGCCTTGCGGCGCTCGTTTTGCGCAAACTGAGCCGGTAGCCAAATCCAAAATTTGGATGAATTTGGAATTGATTTGGATTTCCCTGCAAAGCTGCTGAAAGAATCGCCGGCGTGAGCGACGACGCCTACACGCAGGCCGGGGTCGACCAGGGGGCGGCGGACTCCGCAGTCGCCGGGCTGGTGCGGGCGCTGGGGGCGATCGAGCTGGGGCGGCCCTCGCGGCAGGTGCCGCTGCCGGGCCACTACGCGAGCGTGATCCGGCTCGACGAGCGGACCGGGATCGCGCTCTCGACCGACGGGGTCGGCACCAAGCTGCTGGTCGCCGAGCAGCTCGGCCGCTTCGACACGGTCGGGATCGACTGCGTGGCGATGAACGTCAAC
Source organism: uncultured Solirubrobacterales bacterium (assembly GCA_963703235.1). Taxonomy (GTDB): domain Bacteria; phylum Actinomycetota; class Thermoleophilia; order Solirubrobacterales; family 70-9; genus VRUE01. Next base: position 2,022,784 of record OY969802.1, read on the forward strand.
GACGTGATCTGCGTCGGCGCCGAGCCGCTGGCGATGCTCGACTACATCGCGATCGAGCGCGCCGACCCGGAGGTCTGCGAGCAGATCGGGGTCGGCCTGGCGCGCGGAGCGGAACTGGCCGGGGTCGAGATCCCAGGAGGCGAGCTGGCGCAGCTGGGCGACATGGTGCGCGGCTTCGACGTCGCCGGCGCCTGTTTCGGCACGGTCTCGCTCGATGCGATCGTCGACGGCTCCACCGTCGAGCCGGGCGACCCGGTGATCGGCCTGCCCTCGTCGGGCATCCACTCCAACGGCTACACGCTGGCCCGCGCCACGCTGGAGGGTCTGTCGCTGGACGAGGACCCGGAGGGCCGCCTCGGCCGCTCGCTCGGCGACGTCCTGCTGGAGCCGACCGAGATCTACGTCAAGCCGGTGCTGGAGCTGCTGCGCTCCGAGGTCGAGGTGCGCGGCCTAGCCCACATCACCTCCGGCGGGCTCGGCAACCTGCTCCGCCTCGCCGCCGACGTCGGCTACGAGATCGACGACCCCCTGCCAATGCTTCCCATATTCGATTTGATCCGCGAGCGCTCCGGCGCGAGCATCGAGGAGATGCACGAGGTCTTCAACATGGGCTGCGGCTTCTGCTGCGTCGTCGCGCCGGGCGACGAGGTCGCCGCGGTCGAGTTGCTGCGGGGCCACTATCCCGCAGCGCAACGGATCGGTCGTGCGGTAGAAGGATCATCCGTACGACGTAGATGACTGCCCGCCCCTCCAGCTCGATGATCGGCACGGTGCTCTCCGGCCGCTACCGGCTGGAGGCGAAGCTCGGCAGCGGCGGCATGTCGACCGTCTACCTGGCCCGCGACGAGACGCTCGACCGGCCGGTCGCGGTCAAGGTCATGCACCGGGAGATGTCCGAGCAGGAGGACCAGCTGCAGCGCTTCCGCCAGGAGGCGCGTGCGGTCGCCAAGCTCTCCCACCCCAACGTCGTCTCGGTGATCGACGCCGGCGAGGACGGCGGCCATCCCTACATCGTCTTCGAGTACGTCAAGGGGGAGACGCTGAAGCAGCGGATCGGCCGCGTCGGCGCCCTCGACACGCAGGAGGCGATCGCCTACGCGATCGAGGTGGCGCGCGGGCTCGGCGTCGCCCACGGCCGCAACATGGTCCACCGCGACATCAAGCCGCAGAACGTCCTGATCGACGACGAGGGTCGGGCCAAGCTGACCGACTTCGGCATCTCGCGGCAGCTCGAACAGGCTGGCGTAACGGCAACCGGCCGCGTCCTCGGCACCACCGACTACGTCGCCCCCGAGCAGGCGATGGGCCACGCGGTCGACCCGCGCTCCGACGTCTACTCGCTCGGCGTCGTCCTCTACGAGATGCTGGTCGGCCAGGTTCCGTTCCATGCCGACAGCCAGGTCGGGGTGGCGATGAAACACGTCAACGAGGAGCTGCCGGACGTTCAACGGCGACGCCCGGAGGCCTCGGCCGCCGTCGCCCTGGTGGTCGAGCGGGCGACCGCCAAGAACCCGGCCGAGCGCTACCAGACGATCGGCGAGATGATCGACGACCTGGAGACGGCGCTGGAGGTGGAGGCGGCACGGGCCGGCTCGACCACTGGCGAGGCGACCAGCGTGCTCGACGCGGTGCCGCCACCGCAGCGCAAGCTCTCGGACCGCGCTCGCTGGTCCTGGGCGGCGATCGTCGCCCTGCTGCTGGTGGCTGGCGCAGCCCTGCTGGCGGTGCAGCTGATCTCCAGCGGGATCGGCGGCGGCGGCGCCAACGAGGGCAAGGGGTCCCCGGTGGCGATCTCCTCGGCAACCGACTACGACCCGCAGGGCGACGGTGAAGAGGTCGGCAGCAAGGTCGGGCTGGTGGCCGACGGCGATCCGACCGGCACCGCCTGGGAAAGCGAGCACTACGACTCCGAGACCTTCGAAGGGACGAAGACCGGCCCCAATCCCGGGGTCGGCGTCTACGTGACCGCGGCCTCCCCGGCAACTCCGACGAGGATGATCGTGCAGTCGCCGACCCCGGGCTGGGACGCCGAGGTCTACGCCGCCCCGGCCGGGCCGCCGTCCGACCTCTCCGGCTGGGGCGAACCGGTCGGCGAAGCGGCGGAAGCCTCGACCGACCAGGAGATCGCGCTGAAGGTCCCCCAGCCCTCGACCTACTTCCTGCTCTGGTTCACCGAGGCCTCCGAAGCCCGCGACCAGCCCGGCCGCTACCAGGTCGAGATCAGCGACGTCAAGCTGCTCGACTAACCCCGCCTACTCGGCGAACCCGTCGGGACCCGGCCAGTGCTCGACGATCAGGCTGGCCAGATAACTGCCCCGCTCGTCGATGGCAGACTCACTCCACAGGTCTCCGTTGTCGCGAACGAGATCGCGATTGAGGTGGAGGATCGAGTGGGCGTCGAGAGCCGAGTGCTTGACCGGCCAAGACGAGTTGCTGACCGACGGATTCAGCTTTTTGGTGACGAGGGTGAGGTTCCCGAGCAGATGCACATGTGCGTTCCGTTTCGCCTCCAGCTCGCTTTTCACCTTCTCTTCTGCCAGTTCCTGAGCCGTGCTTTCGAAGAACCCCAACGCAGGTGGGGGTTCGACCGGCCAGTGCTCATGCCAGGACTGGGGAAGCAGGTGCTCGATCGTCAACGACATCTCCAGCTGGGGCGCCTCGTGGTCACCCGTCTCGGCGTATCCACCACTCGCCAGCCGCCGCTCCAGCTCGCACGCTTCCAGCAGCAACCGGACGCGCCGGACCGGTTTGACACGGTTGTAGAGGGGGCGCTCCGTGAGCGTCTCGACGACCAGCTCGTCGCCTGGCCAAAGCTCGGTGTCGACCGTCGCCTCGCGGAGGAACCGTATGACGGCTAGGTGCGGTGGCTCATCGGACGCATCCACCGTCTTCAGCAGGTCCACGGTCACTCGGTTGTAGTTCTTCGGCGTGTAGTCGCAGATCAAGCGACGCACGATCCAGCTCTCCAGCGCCCGCAGGGCTTCGTCTCTCTCCTCGGGCTTCAGCTGCCCGTCCCTCTCGGCCAGGAAGAGGCGCAGGGCGATCGGGTAGAGAGTGGTGTTGTCGAGCAGCTCGAGCCGGTCGAAGAAGCGACGGGGGGTCGTGCCGGCGGCAAAAGAGTCGAAGCTGCGGTACAGGCGGGCGTCCTCGATGAATCCCTCGACGAACTCCCGCATTTCTGCGTCGGGGACGAGCGCGGGCTGGACCTCCCGCTGGAATTCGAGGAAAAGCCCAAGCGCCGGCACTTCGTCGCGCTTTCGCATGGTCAGCCAGTGCATGAGGAAAAGCTCGGCTCGGGGGCGCTTGATTCGACCCTGGCGCTGCTCCTTTCGCCACCACTTCGCATCCAGCTCGCGCCAGAGCTTCTCGTCGAGCTCGTCGAGGTCGACCTTCGCCGCGGCGGCCCGGCGGAAGACATGGTTCTTGACGAGATCGATCGCCAGCAGTGGCGTGCCCTGAGCGTTGAGGGACTCGAAGATCTCCTGTGCGTTGTCTCCCTCTTCGAGCTCGATCACGACGAACTTCAGGTGCGCGCGCAGGACCCGGTGCAATGCCTTGACCTGTCGCTCGCGCTCCTCGGCCGGGACGTCATCCAGCCAGTCGGCGAGCTCCTCCTCGAAGTAAGCGTAGGCCTCCTGGATACGGTTGGATGGATCGTCTGGAAGATCCTGCGGGCCCTCCGGATCCATGACTGCGGCATATGCGGCTTGGTTTGCATTCGTGGGCCACAGCTTCGGATGCTCGTCTGGTAGGGGCTCGTGCTTGTCGGGATTGAGATAGAGATCCCTCAGCGCGTCCGCCGTCGTCCCGAGCTCGTTTCGGTGGGCCAGGCGGTGGGCGGCGGCGATCAGCAGCTGCGCCGTGGTGAAACGCTGCTGCCCGTCTATGACTTGCTGATGGGGAATTCCGCCAAACGACTTGTCGAGCTTCCCGAGGACCACGGCGCCGAAGAAGTGGTCGGTGAAAGCGGTTAGCTCGTCTTCGGGGACGCCCCCCGCGAGGTGCTCCTGCCGGGTGACATAGCGAGTGACCGTTTCGCGCACGTCCTCCCAGAATGGGGTGAGTCGATCCTCGCTCGGATCCTCGACGTTGCGCTCCCACACGTAAGGCCGCTGGTAGAGCGGCACTCGGTACTGAATGGGCGTATCGAAGATCTCGCCGATCGTGTAGGCGTCCGCTCTCACGGGCAAGCAGAGTACCGTGAAGTCTCTGCTCAGAACTGGTGGGAGCGAGACTTGGCGTGGCGCTCGACGGCAAGGCTGACCAGGCGGTCGCAGAGGTCGGGGTAGGAGAGGCCGGTCGCCTCCCAGAGCTTGGCGTAAACGCTGGTCTCGGTGAAGCCGGGCATCGTGTTGATCTCGTTGACCAGCACCCTGCCGTCCGCTTCGACGAAGAAGTCGCAGCGGGCGAGGCCCGAGCAACTGGCCAGATGGAAGGCGTCGACGGCGAGTTCGCGCAGGGACGTCGCCAGCTCATTGGGGATCGAAGCGGGGACGATCAGCTCCATGCCGCCGTCGGCGTACTTGGTCTCGTAGTCGTACCACTCGCCGTGGGCGATCACCTCGCCCAGCAACGAGGTCTCCACCCGCTCGTTGCCGAGCAGCGAGCACTCGACCTCGCGACCGGGGGCATGGGCCTCGACGATCACGCGGGGGTCGTGGCGGTGCGCCAGCTCGACCGCCGCGTCCAGCTCCCGCGTCGACTCGACCCTGCTGATGCCGACGCTGGAGCCGAGCCGCGAGGGCTTCACCCAGAGCGGCAGCCCCATCGCCTCGCAGCGCTCGCGCCAGCCTGCCGCGCCGGCGGCGGCGAACTCGACCTGCGGCAGGCTGTGCTCGGCGAAGAGCCGCTTCAGGGTCAGCTTGTCCATGCAGATCGCCGAGGCGAGCACATCCGAGCCGACGTAGGGAATGTCGAGCCACTCGAGCAGGCCCTGGACGCTGCCGTCCTCGCCGAAGGGCCCGTGCAGGGCCGGGAAGACGGCCTCGGCTCCGAGCAGGCCGGCGCCGGGCGCCAGCGCCACCGGCCCGTTCTCATAGCTCCACGGCCCCTCGCGGGCGATCGTCACCTGGACCGGCTCGTGCCCGGCCTGCTCCAGACCCTTCGCCACCGCCTCGCCCGAGCGCAGCGAGACGTCGTGCTCGGAGGAGCGGCCGCCGCAGAGCACGACGACCCTCATTCGGCTTCTTCCGGTTCGACCGAGCCCGCGGCGCGTTTGCCGACGACGACGGTCACGCCCGTGCCCGGCTCGACTTCCGATCCGGGCGGCGGAAACTGGTCGGTCACCCGCCCCACCTGCGAGGGAACTTCGGTCTCCTGTTCCTGCACCGACGGCTCGAGCCCGGCGGCGCGCAGCGCTTCGACCGCCTCGGCCCGTTCCTTGCCGATCACGTTCGGCACCTGCGCCTGTTCCACGCCCGCGGAGACGACGATCGTCACCGTCGAGTCGCGCGGCAGCTCGGAGCCGGCGCTCGGCGACTGACTGATCGTCTCGCCCGCCGGCGCCGAGCTTTCCTCTTCTTCGACGTTGGGCGAGAGGCCGCGGCTGCGGATCTGCTGCACCGCCACCGACCGCTGGCTGCCGACCAGGACCGGCACTTTGGCCAGCTTGGGCCCGCTGGAGACTGTCAGCGTGACGGTCGAGCCGCGGGTCGCGGTGGTGCCGCCGCGCGGGTCGGAGCTGATCACCAGCCCGGCTTCGACGCTGTCGGAGTTGGCCGTCCGCACCAGCGGCTCGAAGCCGGCCTCTTCGAGTTTCGCGACGGCGTCGTCGCGGCTCTGGCCGGCGCTGCCGGGGACCTCGGCGCTGCCGGGGCCGGCGCTGACGGTCAGCGCCACCGGCGGCTTCGAGCAGAAGAAGCTGAGGAAGGCGCAATCGAGCGAGGTGCCGCCGGCCGAGGGGTCCTGCTCGAGCACGGTGCCGGAGGCGACGGGCCGCTGCACCCGCTTCACCTCGCCGACCTCGAAGCCGTCCTGCTGCAGGAGGGAGATCGCCACGTTGAGCTGGTTGCCGGTGACCGCGGGGACGTCGGTGGTCGTGTCGCGGGTCAGCGCCAGCCCGGCGAGGACGCCGGCCAGGACCGCCAGCGCGACCAGCGCCCAGAGCCAGCGGCGCCGGCGCCGCTCCTCCTCGTCCTCCTCCGCCGCCTCGTCGGTGACGACGACTGGAGGTAGCGCGGCGAAGGCGGCGGTGCCGCCGCTCGTCGCACCAGGGTCCTTCAGCGCCGCGTCGAGGGCGGCGATGAAGGCCTCGGCGCTCTGGAAGCGCTGCCCCGGCTCCTTCTCCAGGGCCCGCATCGTGACCGCGTCGAGCGCCGGCGAGACGGCGGGTTTAATCGAGCTCGGCCGCTGCGGCATGTGGGAGACCTGCTTCATCGCGATCGCCACCGCCGAGTCGGCCTCGAACGGGACGCGGCCGGTCAGCGCCTCGTAGAGGATCACGCCAACCGAGTAGAGGTCGGAGACGGCGGTCACGTCCTGGCCCTGGGCCTGCTCCGGCGAGAGGTAGTGCGGGGTCCCCATCACCGACCCCGCCTGGGTGATTTCCGAGGCGCCGGCGCGGGCGATGCCGAAGTCGGTGACGGTGACCTTGCCCTCGCCGTCGACGATCGCGTTCTGCGGCTTGAGGTCGCGGTGGACGACGCCGTGGCGGTGGGCGAAGCCGGCGCCCTCCAGCACCTGGCGCACCAGCCCGACCGCCTGCTCCGGTGTCAGGCCCTGGTCGATCAGCGCCTTCAGCGACCGTCCCTCCAGCAGCTGCATCGCGATGTAGTAGGTGCCGTCGACGTCGCCGCGGTCGAAGACGGCGACGACGTTCGGGTGCTGGAGACCGGCGGCCGCCTCTGCCTCGCGACGGAAGCGCTCGACGAACTCGCGGTCCTGGGCGAAGCGCTGGTGGAGGATCTTGAGGGCGACGCTGCGCTGCAGGTGCGAGTCCTCGGCCAGCCAGACGTCCGCCATCCCACCCGACCCGATCCGCCGCAGCAACCGATAGCGCCCGTCGATCACGGTCCCCTCGCCGAGCTCAACCACGGTCGCCCCTCTTCTTGCCGCCGACGGGACTCAAACGTCCGCTACAACCACGGTCGCCCCTCTTCTTGCCGCCGACGGGACTCAAACGTCCGCTATATGGACGTTTGAGGCCCATCGGCAGCTGTTCTATCTCATTCATCGTTCAGCAGCGCTTCGGCGACGTCGCGGAAGATCGGCGCCGCGATCTCTCCCCCGAACGAGTCGGTGCACTCGACCGTCACCGCGATCGCGACCTCCGGATCGTCCGCCGGCGCGAAGCCTATGAACCAGGCCTGGTTCGCGTCGGCGCCGCCACAGCTGTCGTTGAAGGGCGTTTCCGCAGTGCCCGTCTTGCCGGCGACCGCGATGCCGGAGATCGCCGCGTTGGTCCCCGTCCCTTCGCTGACCACCCCTTCCATCGCGTTCGTCAACGTCGACGCCGTCTCCTCGTCGATCGGCTGGCCGTAGCTGGACGGGTCGAGCCGCTCGGTCACCCGCCCGTCGGGGTCGACGACGCGGCTCCAGATCTGCGGCTTCATCAGGGTTCCCCCGTTGGCAACCGTCGCCGCCACCTCGGCCATCTGCAGCGGGGTGACCAGCAGCCGCTCCTGGCCGATCGCGACACGGGCGACGTCGACCGCGTCGCCGCGCCCGAGCAGGTCGGCGCCTTCGTAGACGCCGCTGCGGTAGACCTGGTCGTCCGGCAGGTCGATCGCCGGCGTCGAGCCGAACCCGAAGCGGTCCATGTACTCGAACAGGGTGTCGGAACCGACCTCTTCGCCGAGCTGGGCGAACCAGGTGTTGACCGAGCCGGTCAGGGCCGGTTCGAGGCTGATCGGGCCGTAGCTCGTCCCGTCGGAGTTGGAGAGCGGTTTGCCCTGGACGTCGATCGTCGCCGGCGCGTCGATCGTCGATTCGAGGTCGATCGCACCGCTGTCGAGGCCCGCCGACGCCGTCACGACCTTGAAGGTCGAGCCGGGCGGGTAAAGGCCCTGCGTGGCGCGGTTGAGAAGCGGCGTTTCGAAGGTGTTCCCGTTCAGCTCCGCCAGTTCGAAGGGAACGCGATTGGGGTCGTAAGAAGGATTGGAGACCATCGCCCGCACCCGGCCCGTGTCGGGCTCGATCGCGACCACGGCGCCGAAGCCGGTGGCTTCGAGGTCGGCGAGGGCGATCCGCTGCGCTTCGGAGTCGATGTTGGTGACGACGTCGTTGCCCTCCTGCGTCTGCCCGCGCAGCTCGTCGAGCAGGGAGACGAACTCCGACTCGTTGCCGACCAGCTCGTCGTTGTGGAACTGCTCGAGCTCGCTGTCGCCGTAGCGCACGAAGCTGTAGCCGATCGGGTGCCCGAACAACGCCCCTTCGGGATAGCGGCGCACGTAGCGCCGGGCGTCGCCGCGGCCCTTGGCGACGGAGCGGGCGATCACGACCCCGTCGGCGGTGAGGATGCGTCCGCGCTCGATCCGCTGCTGTTCGAGCAGCGGGCGCTTGTTGGCGCTCTTTTCCTTCAGCGCCTCCGCCTCGAAGACCGACCAGTAGGAGGTGAAGCCGATCAGGACCGCGAAGAGGACGACGATCAGGCCGAAGAGCTTGACGATCTGGCGGTTCACGCCGGCTCCATCGCCAGCGGCGCACCGCGGGCCGAGGCCCTCGCCTCACGGCGAGCGCGGTCGGAGATCAGCAGCAACAACGCCAGCAGGACGAAGTTGGCGACGATCGAGCTGCCGCCGTAGCTGATGAAGGGCAGGGTGACGCCGGTCAGCGGGATCACCCGGGTGACGCCGCCGATGATCACGAAGGCCTGGATCGCGAACACCGCCGTCAGCCCGGTCGCCAGCAGCTTCGAGAAGCCGTCGTCGGCGAGCAGGGCGATCTTCAGGCCGCGGGCCGCGAACAGCAGGTAGGCGAGGATCACCCCGCAGGCGCCGAACAGGCCGACCTCGTTGACGATCAGCGAGTAGATCGTGTCGGTCTGTGCCGCCGGCAGCAGCGCCGCATCGGTGCCGGGAATCGTGATCAGCGACTGCCCGAAGCCCCTGCCGAAGAGGCCCCCGTCGGCTTGGGCGAAGATCGATTGCAGGATCTGGTAGCCGCTCGCGGTGGGATCGGAGTAGGGGTCGAGCCAGACCTCGATCCGGTCGTGCACGTGGGGCACGGTCGAGGCGAAGAACCAGGCGCCGAGCAGGAACATGCCGATCCCGATCGCGACGAAGGAGAAGCGGCCGGTCGCCACGTAGAGCAGCGCCAGGAAGGCGGCGAAGAACATCAGCGAGCTGCCGAGGTCGCGGATGAAGACGAGCATGAACATCGAGGCCCCCCAGACGACCAGCAGCGGCCCGAGGTGCTTCAGCGGCGGCAGCGTCACCCCGAGGACCCGCCGCGCGCCGACGATCAGCACCTCGCGGTTCTCGCGCAGGTAGCTGGCGAGGAAGACGACGATGCAGATCTTCGAGAACTCAGCCGGCTGGAAGGCGAGCGGGCCGATCTTGACGCCGAGGTAGGCGCCGTTGACCTGCTGCCCGATCCCCGGCAGCCGCGGCGCCAGCAGCAGCAGCAGGCCGGCACCGGCGATCGTGTAGCGGTAGCGCTCGAGCACGTCGTAGTCGCGGAGGAAATGGATCGTCAGGGCGAAGAGGAGGAGCCCGAGAACGAACCAGTTGGCCTGGTCACGGGCCAGGTCGGGGTCGATCCGGTAGACCATCACCAGCCCGAACGAGGTCAGCAGCGCTACCAGCGGGAAGAGGTAGGGGTCGGCATTGGGAAGGCGCAGGCGCAAATAGATGTGGGTGGCGAGGCAGACCGCGAGGAAGTAGGCGCCGTAGACGAGGCTGAGGTTGTCCTCCCGTGCCCCCTCCTGGGCGAAGACCGCGGCGAACCCGGCGCTGAGCAGCAGGGCGACGGGGACCAGGGCGACCAGCTCACGGTTCCTGACGCTCCTCAACGAACCCCCTGGCCTCGTTCGATGTCTTCGATCAGCGAGACGGCGTCGGCACGGGAGCGGAGATCGTGGCCGGTGACCGCTTCGCGGCGCCTGCCGGCCAGTGAGTCGGTCTGGAGCGGGCTCGCGTAGCGCTCGTCGTAGAGCTCGATCCCCAGCGGCAGCTCGTAGGGAAGGCCGCGGTAGAGGCCCACGCGTCCGCCTTCGTCGGTCCCCAGGAACCAGACCTGGCGGTTGCCGTACCAGGCGCCCGCGACCAGGGCTGCAAGCACGGCCAGAATCGCCAGCGCCTTCGTCGCCGTTCGCAGGCGCCGTCGCGGCGGCTTCGTCGCCAGCTTCTCGCGCCGCTCCTGCGCCGCCGCGGCGGCTGCCCGCCGCCGCACCTCGGTCGTGGTCAGCCCGGCCTCCTCGGCGGCCGCGCCGACCAGGGTCGCATCGCCGGCCGCGTCGCGGAGCGGTGCCGCCGCGTCCTCGAGCCGGAAGGCGAGGGCGGTGATGTTGTCGCGGCCGCCGGCCCGGTTGGCCTCGTCCACCAGGGCCCGCACCGCCTCGCGCATCGAGGCGCCCTCGGCGAGAACCGTGGCGATTCGCCCCTCGTCGACCATCGTCGTCAAGCCGTCGGAGCAGAGCAGGAAGACGTCGCCGGGGGCGGCGGGCACGGTCTGTACGTCGACCTCGACCTCCGGCTCGGGGCCGAGGGCGCGGGTGATGATCGAGCGCTGCGGATGGTCCTCTGCCTGGGCGTCGGTGATCTGCCCCTTGCGCCGCATCTCCTCGACCAGCGAGTGGTCGCGGGTGAGCTGCTCCAGCCTGCCGGCGCGCAAGCGGTAGGCGCGGCTGTCGCCGACGTGGCCGATGCCGACCTCTTCGCTCTGGGCGTTGACGATCGCCGCCGTGATCGTCGTTCCCATCCCCGCCCGCGAGGGGTCCGAGCGCGCCAGCTCGTGGATCTGGCGGTTCGCGGCCTCGATCGTCTCGCGCAGGATCCGCTCCGGCGGCGCCTCCGGCAGGTCGCGGTCGAACGCCTCCGCGGCCGCCTTCGAGGCGACCTCGCCGGCCTGGGCGCCGCCCATCCCGTCGGCGACGACGAAGATCGGGGCGCGGACGAAGAGCGAGTCCTCGTTCTCGCTGCGCTGCCGACCGGTGTCGGTGCGAAACGCCTGGTCGTCTACCCGTAACACGGTCAGCCGCCCTCGAACCTGAACTCGGTGTCGCCGATCCGCACCACGTCGCCGTCGATCAGCTCCGCTTCGCCGTGCAGCGTCGCGTCGTTCAGCAGGGTGCCGTTGGTCGAACTCATGTCTTCGACGTAGGTGCGGCCATCGCGGGAGAAGATCCTCGCGTGCAGGCCGGAGGCATAGCGGTCGTCGATCCGCAGATCGGCCTCGTGGGAGCGGCCGATCGAGAGGCCGCCGATCAGGTCGAAGCGCTCGCCCTCGCGCAATCCGCCGCCGCGCAGCACCACCAGCCAGGCGTCGACGCCGGGGGCCGCGTCGCCGAAGGCCGGGGCGGGATGGAAGCCGGTCGCGTCGGGGGCCGGGGCGACGGTTCCGCGCAGGTCCTTGAGGGCGCTGCGGGCGATCCAGAGCAGGAACAGATAGAGGACGGCGAGGAAGCCGAATTTCAGCGCGACGGAGATCGGGTCGTAGTCCACGCGGCGAAGACTCTCACTGCTCGACGTCGAATTGGAACGTCGTGGTGCCGAGGGTGACGCGATCGCCGGCGTTGAGGCGGGCCGAGCCGACGCGACGGTCGTTGATCTTGACCCCGTTGGTCGAGCCGAGGTCGGCGATCGTCCACTCGCCGGCGGCGGAGCGGCGGAGCTCGGCATGGTGGCGCGAGACGTTGGGGTCGCGCAGGACGCAGTCGGCGTCCTTGGCGCGACCGATCGTCGCCCGCGGGCCCTCCAGCACGTAGCGTCGGTCGTCGAGCGAGACCACCGCCCGTGTCGCCACCTCGGCGCGGGCGGAGGGCGCCGCCGGAGCGGGCGCGTCGCGGACCGCGGAGTAGACCATCGTGTGGCCCTCCTCGCCCTGGCTCGGGCTGTCCCCCTCATGGGCGGGCGGCTTGACCAGCCGCGTCTGGATCCCGAACTCGCCCAGCCGCAGCCGCTCGTCGGTCTCGAAGGAGACCGTGGGACGGGTCAGCAGGTCGTAGTTGCGACGGCGCGCGTGCTCCAGCAGGTAGCCGGACAGCTCCTGCTCCAGCGAGCGCTCGTAGCCTTCGAGGCGGGTGCGGTCGCGGCCGGAGAGGTAGACCGTGTACTCGTTGGGGACGTAGACGCGGGCCACCCCGGCGGTCTTGTGGGAGTCCATCTCCTTGGCCAGCTTGCGGGCCAGCTCGACCGGCTGCACCTCGGAGCTGAAGGCACGGCTGAAGACCCCCTCGACGAGGCCTTCGATCCGACTCTCGAGGTTGCGCAGGACGCCGATCGGGCAATCCTAGGGGAGGAGGATGCCGTGGCCGGCCGCGAGCCAGCCCCCGAGCAGCGCGGCCGCGGCGGCGACGCCGATTCGCAGGCCCAGGACCGGCGTCGGCGGCCGCGCCTGGTCGGCGAGCAGGTCGAGCGAGTCCTCCAGAGCGGTCCCCAGCTCCTCCAGCCCCGGCCGCCGGCCGGGGCGGGGCTGCAGGCAGGCATCGACCGTCTCGCTCAGCTCGCGCGGCAGGTCGGGCCGCAGACGGCGCAGGGGCCGGAGTCGAGCGCCGATCGCGCGCGCGGTGGCGGCCGGGGTGGCGCGCCGATTCGGGTTCTCCCCGCTCCAGCACTCATACAGCACGAGGGCCAGCGAGTAGACGTCGGCCGCCGGTCCCGCGGAGTCGCCCTCGGCCTGCTCGGGCGACATGTAGGCGAGGGTGCCGACGATGTCGCCGGGGGCGGTCAGCGCAGCCGCGTCGGCGAGACGGGCGACGCCGAAGTCCATCAGCCTGGCCCGCGGCTCTTCGTCCCCGACGAGCACGTTCTGCGGCTTGACGTCGCGGTGGACGACGCCGCGGGCGTGGGCGTGATCGAGCGCCTCGCAGAGGTCGGCGCCGATCTCGCCGATCTCGCGGTCGCTGAGGGTGCCGGCGGCGCTCAGCTCGGCCAGCGTCGCGCCCTCTACCAGCTCGGTGACGAGCAGGGCGTTGCCGTCTTCCTCCCCCATCTCGTAGAGGGTGACGATGCCCGGATGGTTGAGGCGCGCCGCCGCCTGGGCCTCACGCAGCACCCGCCGTCGCGAATCGCCGCGGGACTCGATCGCCTTGACCGCGACCGAGCGCTCCAGGCGCCCGTCCCAGGCCTCGTAGACGACGCCGAAGCCGCCGCTGCCGATGCGGCGCTCGATCAGGAAGCGGTTGAGGACGAGCGAACCGACCAATGCACTTCCGGCTTTCGCCGCTAATCCGCTTCCTCCTGCGACATACTGCCCGCTACTTGGAGGATTCGATCGCATCCGGGCAGGGGCGTCGGCCGCGCCCTAGGCGCCGTACCGAGCGGCAGCAGATCCTGCTGCGCCGGGCGCTCGCCCTTGGCGGCGGCCTGCTGGTCCTGATCCTGATCGTGCTCGGCGTGCGGGGCTGTCTCGACGCGCGTAAGGACCGGGCGCTGAAGGACTACGCCGGCGACGTGACCCAGATCGTCGAAGAGACCGAGCAGACCAGCGAAAGCTTCTTCGCCAAGCTCTCCGACCCCGGCAGCCTCTCCGTCACCGAGTTCGTCGACGGGGTCCAGGCCGACCGCAGCGCGATGGACAACTACGCATCGCGCGTAGATGGCCTTGACGCCCCCGGCGACATGAGCGACGCCCAGACCGCTCTGGAGCTGGTCTACGCGCTGCGCAGCAGCGCGATGGCCGGGATCGCGGAAAAGATGAGCACGGCGCTGGGCGACGTCGGGGCCGAGAAAGCGACCGCCGGGATCGCCAAGCAGATCCAGAAGCTGATGGCCAGCGACGTCCTCTACGCCACCGTCGTGCGGCCGCAGATCGACGCGGTGCTCGCCGACAACGGGATCGAAGGCGAGGACGTGCCGGAGAGCGTCTTCGTCCCCGACGGGACCAAGTGGCTCGACGAAGAAGCGGTCAGCTCGGCGCTCGGCTCGGTCAGCGGCGCCACCGGCGCCGCCACCCCCGGCGTGCACGGGCTGGGCCTGATCGGCACCAGCATCAACGGCACCGAACTGTCGCCCGAATCGCCCGTCTCCGTCAGCGCCGAAGAAACGGCGGAAGTCGAAGTCCAGGTCCAGAACCAGGGCGAATCGACCGAGAACGGCGTCACCGTCTCGGTCACCGTCAGCGGTGGCAGCACCCTGCAGGGGGAGATCAGCACGATCGAAGCGGGCGCGACGGAAACGGTGACGATCCCGCTGACGCCGACGCCCGAAGGCGAAGTGACGCTGGAAGTCGTGGCCGAGCCGGTTCCTGGCGAGCAGGTGTCGGAAAACAACGAAGCTAGTTACACCGTCGTCTTTGAATGAGTGGGCGGGTGGGACTGCTCTGGTGGAGTTGATGTTCGCTCCGCTGCGCTTCGCTCACGAATTTGGTGCCGCTTCGCGGCTGGAAACGCTCTGCGGTGCCCGCTTCGCGACACTCCCCCAGAGCAGTCCCACCCGCCCCATCACCCAGCGCAGCCGGCTCCTTCTGGATGAACATCGCTAGATGAGAGTTGCGTTTCTTGGGCCGGCTGGGACGTTTACCGAAGATGCGCTGCGGGAGGCGGCGGCTGCTGGCGCAGAGGTAGAGCCGGTACGCACTCCCACGGTGCATGATGCGATCCTCGCCGTCGAGCGGGGCGAGGCGGAGCGGGCGTTTGTGCCGTTCGAGAACTCGATCGAGGGCTCGGTGCGGAGCACGCTCGACACGCTGGCGCTCGAGACCGAGGCGGTGACGATCGTCGGCGAGCACGACTTCCAGGTGCACGCCCACCTGATCGCCCGCGACGGAGTCGGGCTGGCGGAGGTCGGCGCGGTCCTCTCGCACCCGCAGCCGCTGGCCCAGTGCGCCCGCTTCCTGCGCGAGCGCCTGCCGGGCGTGGAACGGCGCAGCGTCAGCAGCACCGCCGAGGCTGTGCGCATGGTCGGCGAGTCGGTGCGCCCCTGGGCGGCGATCGGCGCTCGCTCCGCCGCCGAGCTCTACGGCTGCGTCGTGCTGGAGGAGGGGATCGAGGACGAGCCCGACAACGTCACCCGCTTCGTCTGGATCGCCCCGGCCGGGGCGGAGCCGGAGGGCGAGGGCGCCTGGCGGACCTCGCTCGTCTTCTCGGAGCTCGGGGCCGACCACCCCGGCGCGCTGGTCGAGGCCCTGCTCGAGTTCTCCACCCGTGAGATCAACCTCAGCCGGATCGAGTCGAGGCCGCTCCGACAGGGCCTCGGCCGTTACATGTTCTTCTGCGACCTCGAAGGGAAGCTGGACGAGCCGGCCGTCTCGGAGGCGCTCGCGGCGCTCCGGGACAAGGCGGAATCGGTCCGAATCCTCGGCTCCTATCCGATCGGCTAGGACGCCTGCGTAGAATCTCCGAGCAATATGGCGCGCGTATTGGTTCTCAACGCCACCTATGAGCCGATCAACGTCTGCACGTTACGGCGCGCTGCCGTGCTGCTCCTCAAGGAAAAGGCCGAGCTGCTGGAGCGGCGCGAGGGTGCGATCCACTCCGAGCGGATGACGCTCGATCGACCCGACGTGATCCGCCTCGTCAACTACGTGCGGGTGCCACGCGAGGCGCACCGTCGGCGGATCACCCGCCGCGCGGTCCTCGCTCGCGACGCCTGGACCTGCCAGTACTGCGGCTCGCGCAAGTCGGGTCTCACCGTCGACCACGTGATCCCCCGCAGTCGCGGCGGCAAATCGGTCTGGGAGAACATCGTCGCCGCCTGCGCCAGCTGCAACCGCCGCAAGGGCAACCGCCTCCCGCGGGAGATCCAGATGCACCCGCGCAAGCGCCCCAAGCCGCCCGGCCCCACTGTCTTCATCCAGGTCGCCACGCCGTCGATTCCGCCAGCGTGGCAGCAGTACTTACCGGCTTCCGCTGCGGCTTAGGACTCGGTACCGGGAAGCGGCTCGGGCGACGCCCCGTCTTCGGCGGCTGCTTCCGAGCCCTCCTCGGACTCGACCACGAGGGCCACCGCGCTGACCCGGTCGTCGTCCTTGATGTTCATCACCTTGACGCCCTGGGTCGGGCGGCCCATGCGTGAGATTCCGCCGGCGGGCGTGCGCTGCACCATCCCGTTCTGGGAGATGAAGAGGAGGTCCTGGTGCTCGCGGACGATCAGGGCGCCGGCGAGGCCGCCCTTCTTCTCGGTCAGCTTCGCGGTCAGCACGCCTTTCGTGCCGCGGCCCTTGACCGGGTACTCGGCGATCGAGGTGCGCTTGCCGTAGCCGTTCTCGGTGACGACGAAGAGCTCGGTGTCGTCGCGGGCGATGTCCATCGCCAGCACCCGGTTGTCCTTGCCGGCGACGTTCATGCCTTTGACGCCGCTGGTGTCGCGGCCCATCGGCCGCACCGCGTCCTCGGAAAAGCGCGAGGCGTGGCCCGAGTGGGAGACCATGAGGATGTCGTCCTTGCCCGAGGTGAGGCGGACCTGGACCAGCTCGTCGCCGTCGCGGACCTTGATCGCGATGATCCCGTCGGCGCGGATCGGCGTGTTGTAGGCGAGGAACTCGGTCTTCTTGATCAGCCCCTGGGCGGTGGCGAACGCGAGGTACTTGTTCTCCTTGAAGTCGCGGGTCGGGATCACCGCCATCACCCGCTCGCCTTCGCGCAGCGGCAGCAGGTTGACCAGAGCGCTTCCTTTCGCGGTCCGCGATCCCTCCGGCAGCTCGTAGACCTTGAGCCGGTAGACCTTGCCCCGGTTGGTGAAGAAGAGCAGGTAGTCGTGGGACGAGCAGATGTGGAGGTGGGCGATGTAGTCGTCCTCCTTCAGGTTCATCCCCATCACGCCGACGCCGCCGCGGTGCTGCTGGCGGTAGGTGGCGAGCGGCAGCCGCTTGACGTAGCCGGAGGCGGTCAGCGAGATCACCATCTGCTGGTCGGCGATCATGTCCTCGATCCCGACGTCGCCCTCGAAGTGGGCGATTTCGGTGCGCCGCTCGTCGCCGTAGGACTCGACGACCTCCGCCAGCTCCTCCTTGACCAGACCCAGCACCCTCGCCTCGTCGCCGAGAATGGCGCGCAGCTCGCCGATCCGCTCGATCAGGTCGGCGTGCTCGGCGCGCACCTTGTCGGCCTCCAGCGCGGTGAGGCGCTGGAGGCGCATGTCGAGGATCGCCTGCGCCTGCTCGCGCGAGAGCTCGAACTTCTCGATCAGGCCGTCGCGGGCGGCGTCGGGATCGGCCGAGGCGCGGATCAGCTCGATCGCCGCGTCGAGGTTGTCGAGCGCGATCAGCAGGCCCTCGAGGATGTGGGCCCGGGCCTCGGCGCGCCGCAGTTCGTACTGGGTGCGGCGGGTGACGACCTCGCGCTGGTGCTGGACGTAGTGGTGCACCATCTCAAGCAGGCTCAGGGTGCGAGGCACGCCATCGACCAGCGCCACCATGTTGGTGCCGAAGCTGGTCTGCATCTGGGTTTTCTTGTAGAGGTTGTTGAGCACGACCTTGGCCGGCTGGCCGCCGCGCTTCAGCTCGATCACCAGGCGCATGCCGGAGCGGTCGGACTCGTCGCGCAGGTCGGAGATCCCCTCCAGCTTCTTTTCCCGGACCAGGTCGGCGATCTTGGTGATCAGACCGTTGTCGCCGCCCTTCTTGACCATGAAGGGGAGCTCGGTGACGACGATCGCGTCCTTGCCGCCCTTCAGCGGCTCGACGTGGGCCCGGGCGCGGACCTTGATCGTGCCGCGACCGGACGCGTAGGCGTCGCGGATCCCCTCCATGCTCATGATCCCGCCGCCGGGGAAGTCGGGGCCCTTGACGTGCTCCATCAGGCCGGCGAGGTCGATGCCCGGCTCGTCGATGTAGGCGTTCACCGCGCCCGCCACCTCGCGCAGGTTGTGAGGCGGGATGTTGGTCGCCATCCCGACCGCGATCCCCGACGCCCCGTTGACCAGCAGGTTCGGGAAGCGGGCCGGCAGGATCAGCGGCTCCTGCGTCGATTCGTCGTAGTTGGGGCCGAAGTCGACGGTGTCGGCGTCGATGTCCCGCAGCAGCTCGGTCGCCAGGCGCCCGAGGCGCGCCTCGGTGTTGTGGCTGACGAATCCGTTGGTCAGGAACGAGTGATCGTCCGTGTCGACACGAAGCGAGAAGACAGGCTGGACCCCGGCCGACACGACCGACTCGACCTCGGCATAGAAGTAGTCGCCGGTGACGAGCGGCTCGGTGACCTCTCGGACCTCCTCAGAATCGATTCGCTCCAGGATCGCCGTGCCGCCCTGCTCCCAGCGCTCTATTCGATCGATGTTGTGGCGGCGCAGCCAATCGCGGTTGTCCCAACTGGTTCCACCGTCGGAGCGGATGTAGTCGGCCAGGAAAGGAACGTGGTCATGGCTGAGGGCGCGACTGCTCTCCGGAATCGTCGCCAGGTCTCCTTCGAGCTTCGCCTGCTTTACACCGAGAAAGCCGACGCTGCTTGCAAAGAGGCGCGCGTCGCGGCGATTGCTGATGACGACCTTGAACTCGCCCTTCTCATAGCGGCAGATACGTGAAACGACGCCTGCCTCGAGCAAGAGGAGCTGAACGTCTCGCGCGAGCTGCTCGCTATAGGTCGAGTAGGAGACCTGGATTGTGTTCCGGGGAAGCAGTGACGACGACCCGTCGCCGGTGAATAGAGACCGCAGGAATGCCCGCTTGAATGCCGGGTCGGCACACCAAACGAACTCCGGAACTCGCTTCGTCGCCGCCTTCCCGACCAGATCTGCAAGTGGGCTGTCGCGGAGATGGTCAAGGTTCTGAACGTCCAGCTCGAAGAGCAGGCTGCCGGAGGCGATCTGCCTGGAGTAGACGTAACGCGAACCGCCTACGATCGAGTCGTAGGAGGCCACGACCCGGTCGAAGAAGTCCTTGTCGACATTGTTGAAGCCCGCCCGGGAGGCGCTGATCCATCCCTCGGAAACGAAGGCGCCGGCCAGTAAGGCAAGTTGCCCATCACGCTGCGAAGGCGGTGCTTCCGCAGTTTGAGCGGTTCGCGAGATGAGCACACGGTCGCCGGGCTGGATCTCCTCCAGGAGCTTCCAGAGGAACAAGGGAACCCCGGCCATGTCAACGAGACAAAGGACAGGATGATTGTGCGTGCCGGTTAGCTCGTGGCCCTGAGCGGTGCGAAGGCGAAGCGTCGGATGATCACCAGAGTGAAAGAGCTTCGATGCGTGAACCGGGCGGCCGAGCCGATCCAGGACCTCGATATCGAGGTCATTGTCAGACTCAGGCTTGACGTCGGGGGCAAGCGAATCGATTCGCACGGTTCCATTAGGCGTCGCCACCCTGGTGTCGCCGGCGACGCAGTACCGCATCGCCGCTGCCGGGTCGTCGTCGATCGAGCCGAAGTTGCCCTGGCCGTCGACCAGCGTGTAGCGCAGCGAGAAGTCCTGCGCCATCCGCACCAGCGTGTCGTAGATCGCCGAGTCGCCGTGAGGGTGGTACTTGCCCATCACCTCGCCGACGATGAATGCGCACTTGCGATAGGGCCTGGTCGGCTGCAGGCCGATGTCGTGCATCGCGTAGAGCACCCGGCGATGGACCGGCTTCAGCCCGTCACGGACGTCCGGCAGCGCCCGCCCGACGATCACGCTCATCGCGTAATCGAGGTAGGAGGAACGCATCTCCTTCTCGAGCTCGCGCTCTTCGATGCGACCGGTGAGCGCCTCCAGCGCCATCAGCGAACGCCCCGTTTAGACGTCAAGGAACTTGACCTCTTTGGCGTTGGACTCGATGAAGTTGCGGCGCGGCTCGACCTGGTCGCCCATCAGCATCGAGAAGATCTGGTCGGCGGCGGTCGCGTCGTCGAGGGTGACTCGGGCCAGGGTCCGCGTCGCCGGGTCCATCGTCGTCTCCCGCAGCTGGTCGGCATTCATCTCGCCGAGCCCCTTGAACCGGGTCAGCTGGACGCCGTGGCGAGCCAGCTCGAGCACGGCTCCGCGTAGGGCCTGGAACGAGAGCGCTTCGCCGCTGCGCCCGCCGAAGCGAACTTCGAACGGCGGCCGTCCGACCTGCTTCAGCAGCGCCGCGTGAACCTCGGCGAACTTGCGGTAGTCGTGGTGCTCGAAGAGCTCGCGCGGAAGCCGATGGGTACGCGCCAAGCCGCTCTTGCGTTCGATCGCCTTCACCGTCAGCCCGGCGTCGGAGTCCTCGACGATCTCGGTCTCATACGGCTCGCCCTCCGCGGCCTCGCTGCCGAGCACCTCGAGGGCGCCGGCGAGCGTCGCCACCTCTTCGTCGAGCAGGCTCGACTCCTCCAGGAAGCGCACCGCCTCGTGGCCGAACTCCGCCTGCAACGAGGAGCCCCACCCCTCGTACTCTTTGGCGCGGCGGGTGTAGCCCTGCCAGCGACTCTTCGAGAGCTTCGTCGACTTGCCGTCCACGTCGATCACCTCGATCTGCTCGAGCTTGTCGCGCAGCAGCAGCTCCTCCAGTTCGGACTCGCGCTCCAAGTAGGTCTCCTGGTTGCCTTGTTTGACCCGGTAGAGAGGCGGTTTGGCGATGTAGACGTAGCCGGCGTCGATCAGCTCCGGCATCTGCCGGTAGAGGAAGGTGAGGACCAGGGTGCGGATGTGGGCGCCGTCGACGTCGGCGTCGGTCGCCATCACGATTTTGTGGTAGCGGGCGTCCTCGAGGTTGAACTCGTCGTGGACGCCGGTGCCGATCGCCGTGATCAGCGCCTGCACCTCGTTGTTGGCGAGCACCTTGTCGATGCGGTTCTTCTCGACGTTGATGATCTTGCCGCGCAGCGGCAGCACCGCCTGGGTCGAGCGGTCGCGCGCCTGCTTCGCGGAGCCGCCGGCGGAGTCGCCCTCGACCACGAAGATCTCCGCGTCGCGCGGGTCCTTGACCGTGCAATCGGCCAGCTTGCCGGGCAGGGTCGAGTTCTCCAGCGCCGACTTGCGGCGGGTCAGGTCGCGGGCTTTGCGAGCGGCGTCGCGGGCACGGGAGGCGTCGATCGTCTTGCTGATGATCCGCCTTGCGTCGCCGGGGTTCTCCTCGAGGAACTCGGCCAGCTTGCGGTTGACGGTCTCCTCGACCAGGCCGCGGATCGGCGGGTTGCCGAGTTTGGTCTTGGTCTGGCCCTCGAACTGAGGGTCGTGCAGCTTGACCGAGATCACCGCGGTCAGCCCCTCGCGCACGTCCTCGCCGGCAAGGTTGCCGTCCTTCTCCTTCAGCAGGCCCTTGGAGCGGGCGTAGGCGTTGAGGGTGCGGGTGAGCGCGGCGCGGAAGCCGGAGAGGTGGGAGCCGCCCTCGTGGGTGTTGATGTTGTTGGCGAAGCTGAAGATCGACTCCTGGTAGGAGGAGTTCCACTGCATCGCCACCTCGACCTGGCCCTCCTCCTCGTCCCCCTCGAAGTAGACCGTCTTGCGATGAAGGGTGTCCTTGTTCTCGTTGAGGTGGCGGACGAAGTCCTCGATCCCGCCCTCGTACTGGAAGCTGACGCTGTTGGTCTGACCGCGCTCGTCGACCAACTCGATCTTCAGACCGCGGGTGAGGAACGCCGTCTCCCGCAGCCGCTCGGCGAGCGTCTGGAAGTCGAACTCGACCTCTTCGAAGACCTCCGGGTCTGGCTGGAAGGTCAGGGTCGTGCCGGTCGCTTTCGTCGGCTCCCGCTTCTGCAGCGGCCCCTGCGGCTTGCCGCGCTCGTAGTCCTGGCACCAGAGGTGGCCGTCGCGGCTGATCTCGAGCTGGAGTCGCTCGGACAACGCGTTGACGACCGAGACGCCGACGCCGTGCAGGCCGCCGGAGACTTTGTAGCCGCCGCCGTCGCCGAACTTGCCGCCGGCGTGCAGCGTGGTGAGGACCACCTCGGCCGCCGGGCGCTTCTCCTTCTTCAGTTCTTCGACCGGAATGCCGCGACCGTCGTCGGCGACCGTGCAGCTGTCGTCGGGGTGCAGGACGACGCGAACTTCGCCGCAGTGACCGGCGATCGCCTCGTCGACCGAGTTGTCGACGACCTCGTAGACGAGGTGGTGGAGGCCGCGCGGACCGGTCGAGCCGATGTACATGCCGGGCCGCTTGCGGACCGCCTCCAGCCCCTCGAGGACAGTGATGTCCTTGGCCCCATAGGAGTCCGAGCCGCCCTGCGCCTTGCCGGCAGTCTTGTTCGTCTTAGGCAATTAGTCCCTTCCGGATCTCAGAGAAAACCCCGACCGTACGGCGACATCGCTGCGCCGGGTCGGGGCAGAAACGCGAGTTGACATAAGGATACCAGTTACGCCCCTTCGAAAGCACCCTGCCAGACCGAAAAAGTCCTGCAAATCGCGTAAAACGTGGCAGGGCTCAATCATCTTTGCTCCGGAACCGCAAACTCTGCGGCGCCTGCTCCCCCAACCGCTCGCGCAGGCGGGCGAGCAGCTGCTCCTGCATCAGGTCCAGCTCCTGCGCCCAGACCGGGTCCGAGCAGACGATGAGCAGGGTCCCGTCGCGTTCGGAGACAGGTTCGGCGACGGCGGCGACCCGCTCGCCGACGGTCTCCGCCCAGACGGCCTGCGTCGCCGCCAGGCGGGTCTTCGGAGCCGCCAGGTCGAGGGCTGCCCGGAAGGCGCTCGTCGCCGGGCGGGGGTCGGCGCGGCGACTCATGCGGCGATCGCCTCGGGAGTGACGAGCGGCATCCGCACCAGGCGCTCTCTCGCCCGCGCTGGCACCGACTCCTCGGCGGCGGCCGTGATCAGGGCCTGGCCGTCGTCGCCGATCCGGTCGACCAAGCGCTCGCGGCGCTCCGGGTCCAGCTCGCTCATCACGTCGTCGAGGAGCAGCAGCGGCGCAGGGCGACCGGCGGCGCGCAATGCCTCGCGCTCGGCGAACAGCAGGGCCAAGAGGGCGGTGCGCTGCTGGCCCTGCGAGCCGTAGCGGCGCAGGGCGCGCCCGTCCATCGCCACCTTCAGCTCATCCAGGTGCGGGCCCCAAGAGGTGCGACCGAGGCGCAGGTCCGCCGCCCGGCGCTCGGCCAGGCCGGCACGGATCTCCTCGGCGGCGCCCGTGGCCCGCGGCGCGTACTCGAGCGACGCCCCCTTCTCCAGGCCGAGATCGGCGGCGGCCTGAGCGAAGGGGCCGGCCAGCTCAGCGGCGGCCTCGGCGCGGGCCGCGACGAGCTCGGCGGCGGCCTCGGCCAGAGTGGCGTCCCAAGCGTCCAGGTCGCCGCCTCGGCCGGCGGCGAGGCGGGTCAGCAGCGCGTTGCGCTGCGCCAGCGCCTGGCCGTAGCGCTGTCGCAGCTGCTCCCGCGAAGGCCAGCGGGCGGCGACGTAGCGGTCGAGGTGGGCGCGGCGCTCGCCGGGCGGGCCCTTGATCAGCGCCAACCTGTCTGGGGAGAAGACCGCCACAGGCGGTCGGCTGTGGGCCAGGGCGGAAGGGTTTGCCGCGCTTCCGTCGAGCAGGTGGCGTCGGCCTTCGCTGCGGCTGACGGATGCGAGGAACCGGTGCTCGATCCCGTCGTCGTCGCGGACGCGGGCCTCGGCGCGGGCGAACTGGCCGCCGAAGGGGATCAGCTCACGCCGGTCGGAGGTGCGAAAGGAGCGGCCGGTGAGGGCGAAGTAGAGCGCCTCCAGGAGATTCGTCTTGCCGGCGCCGTTGGGGCCGACAAGACTGACGATCCCCAGCTCGAGCTCGAGCTGGGCGTCGACCAGACTCCGCAGCGGCCTCGCTTCGACGGCGGCGATCCGCATCGACCGTGCCTAGACGTTGAGGCGGATCGGCATCACCAGGTAGCGGAAGTCTTCGTTGTCGACCGGCTGCAGCAGGCCCGGGCGAAGCGGCGAGATCAGCCGCAGCATCACCTCGTCCCCGGCGACGCTTTCGATCCCCTCGCGGAGGAACTCCGGGTTGAAGCCGATCTCCAGCGGCTCGCCCTCGAAGGCGGCGGGCATCGTCTCTTCGGCGTCACCGACGTCCGGCGTCGAGGCCGAGACCTTCAGCTCGCCGCTGGAGAAGGAGAGCCGCAGCGGCGCGTTGCGCTGGGCGAGCTGGCTGACCCGGCGCGTCACCTCGAGGAATTCGGGTCGCGGCAGGCGCACGTCGTGCTCGTAGGACTCCGGCAGGAGCTGTCGAAAGTTGGGGAACTGCCCGTCGATCAACCTCGTGCTGAGGAGGATCGCCCCTGCGCCGAAGACGGCCTGGTTGGGAAGCAGGCTGACCGCCACCTCGTCGATCTCCTCGGCGCCGACGATCCGCCCCAGCTCGCGCAGGGCGCGAGCTGGGATGTTCGCCTCCAGCTCGCCGCCGATGCCTTTCTCCAGGTCGGTCCGCTTCACCGCCAGCCGGTAGGAGTCGGTGGCGACCATCGTCATCTCCTCGCCGGCGGCGCTGACCAGGACCCCGGTCAGGACCGGGCGCATGTCGTCGCGGGACGCCGCCGGCGCCACCAGCTCGACCGTCTCCGCCAGGGCGACCGCCGGGATCTTCAACGGCTCCTCGCCCTGATCGGGGAGCTTGGGAAAGTCCTCGGCAGGGAGCACCCGCAGGTGGAAGCTCGAGCTGCCGCTGCGGATCTCGACATCGCGCTCGGTCTCGCGCGCCTCGATCTCGACACCGGCGTCGCCGAGCGAGCGTGCCAGCTCGGCGAGCAGGCGACCGGGGAGGAGAACCGCGCCCTGACTCTCGACCTGCGCCTCCATCGTGGTCCGCAGCCCCACCTCGCCGTCGGTCGCCGCCAGCTCGACGCCGGCCTCCGACGCGGTAACGAGGATTCCCGACAGAGCCTGGGTTGCGGCGCGGGTCGATACAGCTCGTGAGACGAGCGAGAGCTTGGTGACGAGTTCGTCTCGGTTGGTCGACAGCTTCAAGTGTTCAATCCCTTTTCGAGTTGGATTAGCGGTTGTGGAAACAGTGGTTTCCATGGATATTCGGCGTGGTCATGGGATTTGCGGCCTGTGGAGACGACTGTGGAAGTGCTTGATTCTTACAGCGGCGTCGGCTGTCAGCGCCGCTCCGGCAAAGGGCTGTGGATTGCCGAGCGCAGCTCTGCGGCGCGCTGTGCAAAGTCGGGGTCTGCGGCGATGGCGGCGGCGGCGCGCCGTAGCGAGTTGAGCACGGTGGAGTGATCGCGGCCGCCGTAGAGGCGGCCGATCTGGGGCAGGGAGAGGTCGGTCAGCTCGCGGGTCAGGAGAATCGCCAGCTGCCGGGCCCGTAGCGCCGTGGCGGTGCGGCTGGAGACGAGGTCGGCGCGGGAGACGTCGAAGGCATCGGCGACGCGTTCCTGGATCTCCTCGACGGCGGTCGGCTCGGCGGAGCCCCCGGAGGGGATCAGCTCGGCGATCAGCTCGGGGCTGAGCGGCTTCGCGGTAAGCGAGGCGTGGGCGACGACGCGGGTGAGGGCGCCGTGCAGGCGCCGCACGTTGGCGTCGATCCGCCGCGCCAGCTCCGAGAGGGTGTCGCGGTCGGCGTCGACGACGCCGGCCTCGTCGGCGAGGCGGTGCAGGACGGTGAGCCGGGTCGGCATGTCCGGCGGCTCGACGGCGACGGTCAGCCCCC
The DNA here is from genome assembly GCA_963703235.1 of uncultured Solirubrobacterales bacterium. Lineage (GTDB taxonomy): Bacteria > Actinomycetota > Thermoleophilia > Solirubrobacterales > 70-9 > VRUE01. The sequence goes on from OY969802.1 coordinate 2,048,299, forward strand.
ACTCGAAGCGGTCGCGCAGGCGCGAGGCGAGCGTCGAGAGCTCGCTGGGCAGACGGTCGGCCGAGAGGACCAGCTGGCTGCCGCCTTCATAGAGGGCGTTGAACGTATGGAAGAACTCCTCTTCGGTGTGCTGCTTCCCCTGCAGGAACTGGACGTCGTCGACGAGGAGGACGTCGAGATCGCGATAGCGATTCTTGAAGCCCTCGGCGCCGCTGGAGCGCAGCGCCGCGACGAACTGGTTGGTGAAGCACTCGGCGGTCGTGTAGCGGACGCTGAGAGCGGGGGCGCTGGCGCGGAGGTAGTGGGCGATCGCCGCCAGCAGGTGGGTCTTGCCCAGACCCGGGGGGCCGTGCAGGAAGAGCGGGTTGTAGGCCTCCGACGGAGCCTCGGCCACGGCCAGGGCGGCGGCGTGCGCAACGCGGTTCCCCTCGCCGATCACGAAGCGGTCGAAGGTGTAGTTCGGATTGAGCTCGATCGAGCCGGCGCTCTTGCCGCCGCCCCCCGCCCCGCCCCCCGCCTCGGCGAAGCTGATCTCGCTCAGCTCCGTCTGCGACGCAGCGAGGGCTTCGCGGATCAGCGACGCGTAGCGCCGGTCGACCCAGGAGCGGATGCCCTCGGGGGCGGCGAGGAAGATCGTCTGCTCCTGGGCGCCGATCGCGCGCAGCGGCTCCAGCCAGAGCTTGAAGGTGGACTCGGGAACCGCCGCCCGCAACCGCTCCTGGACTTCTCTCCAGAGGGTCTCCAGGGGCTGTCCAGGGGGGTCGGCGGGCACCAGCGAGCGACCATAGCGACGCCTACCCGAGCGTAGCCGCAGCGACCCGCAAATCCCGGAGAAAGCTTTCGGGGGCGCATCGGGTGCGCGTCCGTATACTGCGACGGCCAATGAAGCGGACCTACCAGCCGAAGCGGCGCAAGCGGGCCAAGACGCACGGGTTCCGGGCGAGGATGCGGACCCGCTCCGGCCGTGCGATCCTGAAGCGGCGCCGTCGCAAAGGCCGGAAGCGGCTCACTCCGTAGATATGCCGAAGCGACGCCGCCTCTCGCGGAGCGGTGAGTTCGACCGCGTCTACCGCGACGGTTCCTCCCACGCCACCCGCTACCTCGTCCTCTACAACTTCCCTCGTCGCGGCGAGGAGGAGCACGACGTGCGGCTTGGCGTCTCCGCCAGCCGCAAGGTCGGCGGCGCAGTGGACCGCAACCGGGTCAAGCGTGCCCTGCGGGAAGCGTTCTGGAGCCTTTCGGAGCGCCTGCCGGAGGGCCACGACTTCGTCCTCGTCGCCCGTCCCGAGATCTCCGGGCTGATCGAGCGCGAGGGCTCCCCGGGGGTGCGGGCGAGCATCGAAGAGGCCCTCGCGGGCGGCAGCGCAGCCAGGGAGCGTTCCACGTGAAACGCATCGCCCTGGCGGCGATCGCCGCCTACCGGCGGCTGATCTCGCCAGCGCTGCCGCGCCGTTGCCGTTATGAGCCGACCTGCTCGGCCTACGCGACCGAGGCGATCCGCCGCCACGGGCCCGCCCGGGGGCTGCTGCTCGCCTGTTGGCGTCTCCTGCGCTGCAATCCGTTCAGCCACGGCGGCTTCGATCCGGTTCCCAAGCGCTTCACTCTGCGGGTCGGGCCGATCGACCCGGCCGAGTACCACGGTGAGGCGCGCACGTGACGCCGCTGGCGAACATCCTGCAGCCGCTGATCGACGTCGGCAACTCGGTACTGACGTTCTTCCACGACAGCGCCGGGCTCAGTTGGGGGATGTCGATCGTCGCCCTGACGATCGCTACCCGGGCGCTGCTGATCCCGCTCACCTACAAATCGCTGAAAGGGATGCGGGCGCTGCAGGCTCTGCAGCCGCAGGTCAAAGAGATCCAGGCCAAGTACAAAAACGACCGCCAGCGCATGCAGCAGGAGATGATGCGCTTCTATCAGGAGAACAAAGTCAACCCCTTTGCCTCCTGCATCCCGCTGCTCGCCCAGCTGCCGGTCTTCATCACCCTCTTCTACGTCCTCCGCGACGAGCTGCCCGAGGACATCGGCTGCCAGGCGGGCGAATGCGGCAGCGAAGCCTCCTTCCTCTTCATCTCCGACCTGACCGCCAAGGCAGCGGGGGGCGAACTGATCGCGTTGCTGATCCTCTACATCGGAACCCAGCTGATCTCGGGCTTGGTGATGGCGGTCACCGCCGACAAAAGCCAGCGAATGTTGATGTTCGCGTTGCCGTTCATCTTCGTGCCGTTCGTAATCACCTTCCCGGCCGGGCTCGTCCTTTACTGGATCACCACCAACATCTGGACGATCGGACAGCAGTACGCGATCCAGAGGATCATTCCGCCGCCGGCGACGCCGACTCCGGAGGCTGTGGCGGCCGCCAAGCCGCCGCCTCCGCCGCCGAAAAAAAAGAAGAAGCGGCGACGGTAGGCCTCCAGGGGAACCTCCCGGGGGCGTTGATGTTCGCTTCGCTCACCAATTTGGTGCCGCTTCGCGGCTGGAATCACTCTGCGGTGCCCGCTTCGCGACACGCCCCTGGAGGGGCCTCCCCACGGCCTACTCCATCGGTCTCCCTCCCTCGCCTCAGCTCTCCGCCCGCTCTTTCCGCCACCGCTAGCCGTCACCTCTGGACGCGAGATAGGGTGAGGGGGTGAGCACGAATGGGGATTGGCCGAGCGAGCCTGCTGAGCGGGTGCGAGAGCTGGTTGAGGGAGTGCTCGATGAGCTCGACCTTGAGGGTGAGGTTGAGGTTCGGGAGGACGACGATGCGATCGGCGTCGCGATTGAAGGCGAGGACGACTACGGCCTGCTGATCGGCAAACGCGGGCAGACGATCGACGCTCTGCAGCTGCTCTGCTATCAGGCGGCCTTCCGCGGACTGCGCGATCGCAAGCGTGTCCTTCTCGACGTCGCCGGTTACCGCGAGCGACGGCGCGAGGTGCTGACCGCTCGCGCCGACCGCGCCGCCGAGCAGGCGCTCGAGGACGACTGCACCGTGCAGATGGATCCGATGAGCGCCCAGGAGCGCCGCGTCGTCCACGAGCACCTCAAGGATCGCGCCGGGATCGAGACCTACAGCGAAGGGGATGAGCCGCGGCGTTGCGTGATCGTGGCTCCCCTCGTTTCGGATTGAGGGCGGAGCAGCGCGCGACGATCACGCGCGTGCTTGAGCTGCTTAGGGACGAGCGGGCTTCGGTCAGCTCGGTCACCGAGCCCGAGCGTGCCTGGAAGGTCCACGTCGACGACAGTCTCACCGGGCTCGAGGTTCCAGCCCTGCGAGAAGCCGGGCGGGTCGCCGATATTGGCTCTGGGGCTGGGTTTCCAGGACTTGTCCTGGCGGTGGCTCTTCCTCGAGCTGAGGTCGACCTGATCGAGTCGGTCGGCCGCAAGTGCGCCTTCATCGAGCGTGCCGCGCAGGCTGCGGGGATCGGCAACGTGCGGGTCCTCAACGCCCGCTCGGAGGAGGTCGCGGCCGCCAGCGGCCGCGAGTCCTACGACGCGGTCACCGCCCGCGCCGTGGGCCGCCTCTCGACCCTGGCCGAGCTGGCCTCGCCGCTGCTGCGAGAGAACGGGGTGCTGGTGGCCTGGAAGGGCAAACGGGACCCCGACGAGGAAGCCCAGCTAACCCGCGCCGCCGCTCAGCTCGCAATGCACCCGCAGCAGATCCTCGACGTCGGCGACCGGGCGGGCAGCAAGCATCGCCACCTCCACATCATCGGGAAGATTGGCCCTACCCCACCCGAGCTTCCCCGTCGCTCCGGCATGGCCAAGAAGCGCCCACGAGGCTGAGGGATCGCGAGCGAACTAGTCTGCCGGGTCAATGGGCCTCGTCTACGCAGTCGCGAACCAGAAGGGCGGCGTCGGCAAGACGACCACGGCGGTCAATCTCGCCGCCTGCGCCGCCCGCGGCGGCGCCCAGACCCTCCTCGTCGACCTCGATCCGCAGTGCAACGCGACGGTGGCGCTGGGCGGCGACCGCAGTCTGCACCCCTCCTCCTACGACTGCCTGATCGGCGACGTCTCGGTCGCCGAGGCGGCACGACCGGCGGGCCCGGACAACCTCTGGCTCGTCCCCGCCAACGTCGACCTCGCCGGCGCCGCCGTCGAGCTGCCTCGGCTCGACGGCTCCGAGACCCGGCTGCGCGAGAGCCTCGGCCCGGTGCGCGAGCGCTTCGCCTTCACGATGCTCGACTGCCCTCCCTCGCTGGGCCCGGTCAGCGTCAACGCGCTGGTCGCCGCCGACCGGGTGATCGTGCCCGTCCAGGCGGAGTACCTGGCGCTCGAGGGGCTGGTCCAGTTCCTCGATACTTTGGGTGCGATCCGGCGCGAGCTGAATCCGGCGCTGAACGTGTCGGGCCTGTTGATCACTATGCACGACGAGCGCACCCGCCTCGCCCAGGACGTCGAGCGAGAGTTGCGGGAGCACTTTCCCGAGATGGTCTTCCAAACGGTCATACCGCGCAGCGTCCGCCTCGCCGAGGCGCCGAGCTACGGGCTGCCCGTGATCGAGCACGCACCCGCCTCGCGCGGCGCCGACGCTTACCGCGCCCTGGCCGAGGAGCTCGGCGCCCGTGGCTAGCGCCGGCACCAAGCGCGGGATGGGCCGCGGCCTGGCCGCGATCCTGCCCGAAAGCGGTGGCGAGGAGCTCGGCGAGCTGCGCGAGCTGCCGGTCGAGCTGGTCAAGCCCAACCCGAAGCAGCCGCGGACCCGCTTCGACCCGGAGGCGCTCGCCGGCCTGGCCGCTTCGATCGAAGCCAGCGGCGTCGTCCAGCCACTGCTGGTCCGCCCCCTGGCGGACGGCAGCTACGAGCTGATCGCCGGCGAGCGGCGCTGGCGAGCGGCGCAGCAGGCCGGCCTGGAAAGGGTGCCGGCGATCGTCCGCGACTCCGAGCGGGCGGAGCGGCTTCAGGTGGCGCTGATCGAGAACATGGTCCGCGAGGACCTGAACCCGGTCGAGGAGGCGCGTGCCTGCGCGGCGCTGGTCGACGACCTCGGCCTCTCCAAGGAGGAGTTGGCGCGCCGCATCGGCCGCAGCCGCCCCGCCGTCTCCAACCTGATCCGCCTGCTCGATCTTCCCGACGAGGCGCTGGAGCTGCTCGAGTCGGGCGAGCTCAGCGAGGGCCACGGCAAGGCGCTGCTCGGCGCCGCCGGCAACGACGTCCGACGCCGTCTCGCCCGCGACGCCGCCAGGGGCGGCTGGTCGGTGCGGGAGACCGAGAACCGAGCTAAGCTGGCTGGCCAGCCAAAGGCTCGAAGCGGCTCTGGAAAGCGTCCTAACGCCGAGGAGACGGCCGCGATGCGGGCCGCCGCCGACCAGCTCGAGTCGGCTCTCGGACACGAAGTGAAGGTGCGGCCGAAGGGCGAGGAGATCGCGGTCGAGGTCCGCCTCGCCGATCTCGACGAGGCCCTCGCCCTCGCCCACAGGCTCTCTCGCAATGCTCACGCTGCCGCCGCCCCAGCTGAGAAGATCTAATAGATCTTTTGTGAATGACCTCGCGAATCAGTCGCTGCTCTCCTTCGCCCGTGGCACACAGTTCGAGACCGTCCTCGCCGACCCGCCTTGGCGATTCCAGAACCGGACCGGAAAGATGGCCCCCGAGCACGTAAGGCTGGCTCGCTACAGGACGATGGACTTCGACGAGATCGGCGCCTTGCCGGTCGGCGACGCCGTGGGCGAGGCCGCCCATCTCTATCTCTGGGTTCCAAACGCCCTTCTGGCGGAGGGCCTTGAGGTGATGCGGGCGTGGGGTTTCACCTACAAGACGAACCTCGTCTGGTTCAAGGTCCGGAAGGACGGGGGCCCGGATGGGCGCGGGGTGGGGTTCTACTTCCGCAATGTCACCGAGCTGATCCTCTTCGGGGTCAAGGGATCGCGCCGAACGCTTGCACCGGGACGACGACAGGTCAATCTATTCGCCGAGCGGAAGCGGGAGCACTCGCGCAAGCCCGAGCAGCTCTACGAGATCATCGAGGAATGCTCCCCTGGTCCCTACCTGGAGCTGTTCGCTCGGCATCCAAGGCCGGGGTGGCATCAGTGGGGCGACGAGATAAGCACTCAGCCCTCGGAGCCGGTGACTGCGTCGGCATCCTGAACCTGGCTTAGCCTGTATCGACCGCGGTCGATCCTGGAAAAGAGGTCCTCGCCCTGTCCTTCCAGATGCTGGTAGAGGGCAGATCTGACGGAGTGAGGCAGGACCGGAAACCGTCTAATTTCGTTCAAATCGGCGACGAGCTCGCCAATCGTGGCCCCCGCGGGCTTATGGCTGAGCGCTTCGCGAATGTCTGAGGGCAGGCTTCCTCGTCTGGGCACAGCCAGATGCTAGGGCCCGACACGCTCCGGCTCGAGGCCGAGCGCAATGATCGGGGTAGCTCCCCCTCTGCCCAGGTCGAGCCGAGGCATCAGCTTCTCCCAGTGCGTCGATCTGGCCCCAAACTTGTCGAGACCCCGGCCCCGAAGCTCCTCCTGGAGCCGCGGGCCTCGCGTAACGACGATCCCGATGGCAAGTCCCCGGGCTCTATGAATCGCCTCGAAATTGATCAAGTCGCGATCGAAGAACTCGTCCTTGTTGTTCCACTCCAACTCGATCCCGATTCCAGGCAGCTCTTCGCGCGGCCCGCGCTTGAACAGATCGATTCTGTGCGTCCGGGCAATGGTCGTGACGCCAGCGAGGCGCGTTTCGAGCTCCAGGCTGGTCTCCACCCACCCCTCTCCTTGGAAGGCATCGTCAAAATGGCGGCTGACCGGGCTCTTGCTGCCGCCGGCAGCTTCGATGTCGCCCCAACTGACCGCCCATCCACTCAGCGCTCGGACAAGGCTTGCGTGGTGGTCGGGGAAGGCGTTGACCAGCAGCTCCATGCCGTAGTTGATGTTGCGAACGGCGTATCCGTCTGGAATGGCGGGCATTAGGACCCTTATCTATCAAGAAGTCTGGTCTATGGCGCCGCTCGAGGGCCCAATTCTCGGGCTTTGGGGCCGCTATCATCGCCTCGGCTCGGGCGATTAGCTCAGTTGGTTAGAGCGCGTCTCTGATAAGGACGAGGTCCCTGGTTCGAATCCAGGATCGCCCATTGCCACCAGGCCCCGGTTTGCCCGCAGGGCGAGGCGGATACCCGACCTATAATGGGCCGTCCACCTCGGAGTGGAGCGAACTTTGCAGCAGATGCAGATCTACGGGGTCAGCTTCGACATGGTCGGCAAGCAGCCGATCGTCTTGCTGAAGACGGTTGACGGCAACCGCTTCCTGCCGATCTGGATCGGGCACCCGGAGGCGGCGGCGATTTTGATGAAGCTGCAGGGCGCCTCGACGCCGCGGCCGATGACGCACGACCTGCTCTCCGACGTGCTCGACCAGCTCGACGCCAAGTGCGAGCGCGTCTCCGTCACCGAACTGCGGGACAACACCTTCTACGCCTCGATCACCGTCTCGATCGACGGCTCGGAGATGGAGATCGACTCGCGCCCCTCCGACGCGCTGGCCCTCGCGGTGCGGGTCTCGGCGCCGATCTTCGCGGCTGAGGAGGTGATCGAGGAGTCGGCGATCGAGTTCGAGCACGAGGTCGAGGACACCGAGGAGGTCGTCGACAAGTTCAAGGAGTTCCTCGACGAGGTCTCGCCCGAGGACTTCGCCCAAGGAGATTCTTAGGCTGCAGCCGGCTTCAGCGCCAGGTCGAGGATCCGCTCGACCAGCTGCTCGAAGGACATCCCGGCGGCCTCGGCGGCCTGGGGGAGGAGGCTGGTGTCGGTGAGGCCGGGAATCGCGTTGACCTCGAGCACCTGCGGGCCGTCCGCGGCGAGGATCAGGTCGACGCGGGAGAAGCCGGCGCAGCCGAGTGCCCCGTAGGCGGCCAGCGCGGTGACGGTGACGGCCTCTGTCTCCTCCTCGCTCAGCTCGGCCGGGCAGGCGAACTCGGTACAGCCGATCTCGTAGCGTGCCTCGAAGTCGTAGCGGTCGCCGTCGCCGGGGATCGCCTCGACCACCGGCAGCGGCTCGGAGCCGAGCACGCTGACCGCAAGCTCGCGCCCCTCGACGAAGCGCTCCAGCAGGACGCGGTCGTCGTAGCTGAAGGCCGAGACGAGCGCCTCCGGCACCTCGAACCAGCTCGCCGCGAACTTGACGCCGAGGGCCGAGCCGCCGCGGCTCGGCTTGACGACGAGCGGAAAGCCGAGCCGCTCCTCGAGGGCGCTGAGCGCGTCGGCGGCGCCGAGCTCGCGGAAGGCGGTCTCGTTGAAGGCGAACCAGTCCGGGGTGGGAACGCCCGCCTCCCGCAGCTCCTGCTTGGCGAGGACCTTGTCCATGCAGCGCCCACAGGCGGCGACGCCGGGACCGGTGAAGGGGATGCCGAGGATCTCCAGCAGCTCCTGCGCGGTCCCGTCCTCGCCGCCGGGGCCGTGCATTGCGACGAAGGCGACGTCGGGCTCGGCCGCGGTCAGCCGCTTGACCAGGTCGACGTCGGCGTCGATCGGCAACGGCTCGTGGCCGAGCCGTTCCAGCGCGTCCTCGACCCGCGCCCCCGAGCGCAGCGACACCCCGCGCTCCAGCGAGCGGCCGCCCTTGAGCACGGCGACTTTCATCCGGCACCCTCCTTGCGGAACGGCAGGACATTCGTGGATGAGGACTTGGCTTCACCTGATTCCGGCATGTCCTCTGCTTCGCGTCCGGGCATGCCGGGCGAGTCCTCAGCCAGCTCGCGTTCGCCGGTCAGCGCTCCGTACAGCTCGACCTGCTCGGCGACGGCGTTGCCGATGCGGCGGATCCCCTCGCGGATCTCGTCGCTGCCGACGCCGGAGAAGTTGAGCCGCATCGAGCTGCGGCCTCTGCCCTCCTCGGCGTAGGCGGCCTGACCGGGGACAAAGGCGACGTCCTCACGCAGCGCCTTGGCCAGCAGGTCGCCGGTGTCGATGTAGTCGGGCAGGGTCGCCCAGATGAAGAGGCCTCCTTCCGGCTCGGTCCAGCTCGCCTGCGCCGGGAAGTGCTCGCGCAGCGACTCGACCATCGCGTCGCGGCGTCCGCGGTAGATCTCGACCAGGCTCTCGACGTACTCGCGCCAGCGTCCTTCGGCGAAGTACTCGCGGACGAAGTACTGGGTGAGGGTGGAGGTGCAGAGGTCGGACGCCTGCTTGCCGAGGACGATCTTCTCCATCACCGGCGGCGGCGCGACCGCCCAGCCGAGGCGGATCCCGGGCGAGAGGATCTTCGAGAAGGTCCCCACGTAGATGACGAAGTCGCCGCCGTCGAGCTGGTACAGCGGCGGCAGCGGCTCGCCGCCGAAGCGCAGCAGCCCGTACGGGTTGTCCTCGACGACCAGCAGCTCGCGCTGCCGCGCCAGCTCGACCAGACGCCGCCGACGCTCCAGCGAGAGCGTCACCCCGGCCGGATTCTGGAAGCTGGGGACCGAGTAGACGAATTTGGGCCGTCGCCCCTCGCCGTCGAGTCGCGCCAGGACCGCTTCCAGCTCCTCGATTCGCATCCCCTCGTCGTCGCACTCGATCTGGATGACCTCGGCCTGGTAGCTGCAGAAGACCGGCACCGCTCCGGGATAGGTCGGCGCCTCGCAGACGACCACGTCGCCGGGGTCGACCAGGGTCTTGCAGATCAGGTCGATCGCCTGCTGGCCGCCGGTGGTGACGATCACGTCGTCGGGGTCGGGCAGCATCCCCTCGGCGCCCATCACCTGGAGGATGCAGTCGACGGTCTCCGCGAAGCCCTCGGTCGGCCCGTACTGGAGCGCCTCGGCAGCGGACTCCTGGGCGATCCGGGTCATCTGGGCGGCGAAGGTGCCGGCCGGGAAGGTCGAGGTGTCGGGAAGCCCGCCTGCCAGCGAGATCACCTCGGGCCGCGCGGTGATCGCCATCAGGTCCCGCATCGCCGAGGACCTCATCACCGCCGTCCGCTCCGCGAACAGGCCCGCGTAGCGCTCGAGGTCGCGAGTGCGCGTGTGCGCGCGGCGCCGATGGGGGGGCTCGACCATCGGGATAGTGTGGCGAATCCACGCCGGCCGGCCCGGGCGGTTAGGTTTTCCGCATGGGATCTCTCTGGGACGTCTGCCTCGTGCTCGGCATCGGGGTCGCGATCGGGATGCTGGCCGGAACCACCGGCACGCACGGCTCGGCGCGGGGGCGGATGACGCTGCTGGCCGGCGCGATTGGCCTCGTCGCCGGCTTCCTCCTGGCGGGTCCGGCCGATCTCGACGCCCCGGTCTCGGCGCTCGCTTGTCTGGTCGGCGCCCTCGCCGCCTGCGTCGTCGTCAGCGACGTCGTCGCCGGCGCCGGGCGCAGGGAGGGAAGCGGCTCGGGAGCGCTCGGCTTCCTCGTCTCACTCGGCGCCCTCGTCGTCGTCGCGATCGCGATCCTGCTCTCGCCGGTCGTCCTGCTGGTGCTCGCGGCGCTGGTCTGGACGGGCATCTCCCGCCACCGCCGGGCCCAGCGCAAGCACGCCGGCCTGCGCGTCCTGCGCTGAGCTGCCGCCCGAGCATCATCATTCGCTGCCGATGGCGGCGAAGAAACTGGTCCTGACCTACGTCGACTCGCTGCGCACCGACATGCTCGAGCGCGCCGTCGCCGAGGACCGCGCGCCGACCTTCGCGGCGCTGCTGGAACGCGGCGTCCTCGTCCCCGACTGCGTTTCCAGCTTCCCTTCCGTGACCCCGGTCGCCTGCGCCGAGATGGTCACCGGCGTCGCCGCCGACGGTCACTGGATCAGCGGCATGAATTGGTACCACCGGCTCGAGCGGCGCTACGTCGAGTACGGGTCCTCGCTCGACGCGACCCGTGCCGTCGGCGTCTTCCGCGCCCTCTACGACCTCGTCTACAACATGAACCTCGCCCACCTCAACCCGGAGGCGGCGACCCTCTTCGAGCGCCTCGACGACGCCGACGTCCGCACCGCCTGCACGCCGTTCCTCATCTACAGGGGACGGCACCGGCACCAGGTGACGTTGGAGGGGCTGGTGCGGCGGGCCGTCGACACCACCCGCCTCAAGTTCCGCCATCACACCTGGGGCCCGGGCGAGCTCTTCTACGGCGACCTCTACGCCAGCCGCGAGGTCCCCTGTCGCTCGACCTCGATCCCCGGCAGCCGCGACGGCTACTCGGCCTGCTGCGCCGCCGAGTTGGCGAAGGAGGACGGCTACGACTTCCTCCTCTTCTCGCTGCCGGACAACGACAGCTACTCGCACCGCTACGGGCCGGAGGCCAGCGTCGAGTCGATCGCCAAGGCCGACCACTGCTTCGCGAAGCTGGTCGAGGCGGGCGGCGGCCTGGATGCCTTCCTCGACGAGCACGCTGTGATCCTGCTCGCGGACCACGCGCAGACGGACGTCGAACGAGGCCTGCCGCTGGCCGAGCTGCTGGCGCAGGAGTGGGCGGTGCTGCGCCCCTCCGACGATCGTCCCGAGCGCGCTCAGCTCGCCGTCAGCCCCACCGGCCGAGCGGCGCACGTGTATCTGCTGCCGGGCGATGGGCCCCGCGCGGCGCATCGAGACGTCGCCCAGCACCTGGCCGAGACCGAAGGGATCGACCTCGTCTGCTGGTTGGAGGATCCGGGTGGGGAGCCGCTGCTGCGGGAGGGGGTGGGGACGGCAGCGGGGCAGAGCCCGATGGCGGTGGTCGAGCGGCAGGGCCGGAGGTTGCGCTTCCGGCCGGGGGAATCGGCAGTCGACCTGCGCGGCGCGAACTGGGACCTGGAGGGCGACGAGGAGGCGCTGGAGCTGACCGTCGAAAACGGGCGGCTCCGCAGTGAGGATTACCCCGATCCTCTCGCTCGCGTCTACGCGGCGTTGACCGCTCCCAACGCCGGCGACCTCATCGTCTCGCTCGCCTCCGGCTACGAGGCGGTCGACTGGGGCGGCGTCAGCCACGCCGGAGGCGGCAGCCACGGCTCCTTGCAGCACGGCGACTCGCTCGGCCCGCTGCTCTTCGTCGGCTGCGGGCCGGGCGCTGCCGACGAGCGCTCACAGTGGGCGCTACGGGATGTCGCGGGCGTCGTCTTGGAACACTTCGAAATCGAGCGATGAGCAGGAGAGCTGCGGCAGGAGCCGTCCTGTTCGTCCTCGCGATGACGCTGCCGCCGGGTTCCGCGAGCGCCGAGTCGCCGCACGTTCCAGCTGCGGAAGCGATTCGGATTGCCGAGCGCGATGCCAAGGTCGTCGAGCAGCGCCAGGCCCGCGGCGAGCTGAGCCAAGCGGCCAACCTGGTGGACGGCGCCTGGGAGGTCGGGTTCTTCGCCGACGGGGAGCAGGTCGCGGTGGTGCTCGTCGACCCGGAAATGGGGATCGTGCGGGAGTCGTGGACCGGCTACCAGGTGGCCTGGAAGATGGCGCGGGGGTATCCGGGCGCCTTCGGGCACAAGCTCAACGCGCCCTACGTCTTCCTGCCGCTCTGCGCCCTCTTCCTGATCGGGCTGGTGGACTGGCGCCGCCCCTGGCGAGTCGCCAACCTCGACCTGCTCGTCCTGCTCGGCTTCGGCGTCTCCAACTTCTTCTTCAACCGGGCCGAGATCGGCGTCTCGGTTCCGCTCCAGTATCCGGTCCTGCTCTACCTGTTCGGCCGCTGCCTCTGGATCGGGCTGCGGGGGCGCGGCGAGGGGCTGCGCCCGGTCTGGCCGGCGACCTGGCTGCTGATCGCCGCCCTCTTCCTGGTCGGCTTCCGGGTCGGCCTCAACGTCGCCGACTCGGGCGCGATCGACGTCGGCTACGCGGGCGTCGTCGGCGCCGACCGGATAACCCACGGCGAACCGCTCTACGGCAACTTCCCCGACGACGTCGCCCAGGGCGACACCTACGGGCCGGTCAACTACCTCGCCTACGTCCCCTCGGAGGCGATCTGGCCTTGGCAGGGCAGCTGGGACGACCTGCCGGCAGCCCACGGCGCCGCCGTCTTCTTCGACCTCGCCACCTTCGCCCTGCTGATCCTGCTCGGCCTCCGCATCCGGCCCGGACCGACCGGCCGCAGGCTCGCCGCGATCCTGGCATTCGGCTGGGCGGCCTACCCCTACACCGCCTACGTCCTCGAGTCGAACTCGAATGACTCGCTGGTTGCACTGCTCTTGGTCGCGACGCTCCTGGTTGCAGCCCGCCCGGTTGCACGTGGCGCGCTGCTGGCTCTCGCGACGCTGACCAAGTTCGCACCCATCGTTCTTGCACCGATGCTCGCGACCTTCACTCCCGCGGGTGGCGCGGTGGCGGGGGTCCCCCATAGCGCAGGGCGCCGAAGGCGTCCGAGCACATGGGGGAGAGCCGCCGCGACAGGACCCGCGGCCCTGTTCGTGGTGTCCTTCGTGATCGCGATGACCGCGCTGTTGTTGTGGCCAGCGCTCGATCCCGGGTTGGGGACCGTCTGGGATCGCACGATCGGCTACCAGGCCGACCGCGACTCGCCGTTCAGCATCTGGGGACAGGTGCCGAGCCTGGAGCCCCTGCGGATCGCGATCTTCACCGCCGTCGGAGCGCTGGCGATCGGCCTCGCCTTCTGGCCGAAGCAGAAGAGCCCCACCCAGGTCGCGGCGCTGGGCGCCGCCCTGCTGATCGGCCTGCAGCTGACCGCCCAGCACTGGTTCTACCTCTACATCGTCTGGTTCTACCCGCTGCTTCTGGTCGCCATCTTGGACATTCACATGGACAATGATTCGGACAAATTACGGCCCGAAATCACTCAAATGCCTCTATAATGGGCTTGTGGCGGCTAGACAAACCGTAATTCCAACTGTCGCTCGGACCTACGAGGAAGCCCATCCCTGGATCGATTTCCGGGTCGACCTGAGACCCGCATCGCCGGAGCTGTGGATGCTTCTCGGGGAGGCAAGCTCGAAGATCGCCCATATCGCTGGCTCGCTGCTGGACCCCGAAGCGGCGAAAGAGCTGCACATCGTCTATCTGACCAAGGGCGTGCTGGCGACGACGGCGATCGAGGGCAACACTCTTTCCGAGGAGGAAGCCAGGCAGAGGATCGAGGGGCAGTTGGAGCTGCCGCCGTCCCGGGAGTATCTCGGTCTGGAGATCGACAACATCATCTTCGCCTTCAACACGATCAAAGACGAGCTCGTCGGGGGCGGCGCTCCACCTATGAGCCGTTCGACGATCGAAAGTTACAACCGCATGGTCCTCGAGGGGCTCGAGCTCGAAGAGGGAGTCGTTCCGGGGGAGGTGCCCACCCATCCGGTTGCTGTTGGCGGCTACACCGGCGCGCCTCGTGAGGATTGTGCGTTTCTGATGGAGCGACTCTCAAACTGGCTGAACGGACCGGACTTCGTGCCGAGGAGCCCGGCCTGGGAAATTCCGATGGCGATCGTCAAGGCGATCCTCGCCCACCTCTATATCGCCTGGATCCATCCATTCGGAGATGGAAACGGTCGCACGGCCCGGCTGATGGAGCTTCGCATCCTTCTCGAAGCCGGCGTTCCGACCCCGGCCACGCATCTGCTCAGCAACCACTACAACCAAACCAGGAGCGAGTACTACCGCCAGCTCCGGTTGGCAAGCAAAGGCGGCGGGAACGTTCTGCCCTTCATCGGTTACGCGCTGCAGGGCTTCGTAGATGGCCTGCGCGAGCAGCTGAACACGATACGTGCCCAGCAGTTCGCCAATTGGTGGGAGCAGTACGTCTACCAGCAGTTCGGTCGGACCAAGAGCCAGGCTCAGCTGCGTCAGCGCCAGCTCGTTCTCGAGATGTCGAAGTTCGACCAGCCGTTGTTGAAGTCACAGCTGCCGAGACTTACCACCGGCCTCGTCGAGATGTACCACGGCAAGACGGACAAGACGCTCAGCAGGGACCTCAACGCGATCGAGAAGATGGGCCTCGTTCGCCGCCTGGAGGGTGCATACGTCGCGAACAAGCACCTGATCGAGGCTCTCCTGCCGGTCACCGCCGAAGCGACCGACCCGTAAGGCGGCTAGGAAAGAGTCGGAGCGGGCACCATCACCGTCTCGATCGAGGCCGCCAGTCCCCGCTCGTTGACCTCGACGACCGCCCCCATCACCCAGACGTCCTCCTCGGCGGTTTCGAACTTGACCGGCATCTGGGTGATCATCCGCTCCAGTACCTGCTCCGGCTTGACGCCGAGCACGCTGGTGCGAGAGCCGGTCATGCCGACGTCGGAGATGTAGGCGGTGCCGCCCGGCAGGACCCGGGCGTCGGCGGTGGGCACGTGGGTGTGGGTGCCGAAGACCGCCGCGACGCGGCCGTCGAGGTGCCAGCCCATCGCCACCTTCTCGCTCGTCACCTCGGCGTGGAAGTCGACGACTACCAGATCGGCCTCGATCCGCTCGAGGATGCTGTCGACCTCGTGGAACGGCGAGCGGGCGACCTGCAGCCCGATCGCCCCGCTGAGGTTGATCAGGCCGACCCGCGTGCCGCCGCAGTCGAAGACGACGTGTCCGCGGCCGGGGTTGGCGTGGGGGTAGTTGGCGGGCCGGATCACCCGCTCGGCTCGGTCGAGGAAGTCATAGGCCTCGCGGTGGCGGTAGACGTGGTTGCCGGTGGTGATCGCGTCGGCGCCGGCGTCGAAGAGCGCCTTCGCGGTCTTCTCGGTGATGCCCATCCCACCCGCTGAGTTCTCGCCGTTGACGATCACCAGGTCAGGCCGGTGGCGCTCGCGCAGCTCCGGCATCGCCGCCTTCAGCCCGCGCCGGCCGGGCCCGCCCACCACGTCGCCGATGAAGAGCACCCGCATGGTGGGACCCTATCCGCGATGTTCGGCGCAGAACACGTGGACGAGCCCGGCCAAGCTCTTGCGCGGGCGCTGGGCTATCCCTACGCGGTCCCGACCGGCTCATACGCGCTGATCGACGGGCGCCCCGCCGACGTCGAGGCCGCCAAGGTGGACCTCGCCGAGCGCATCCCCCTGCTGGCCTACGGCTCCAACGCGGCGCCGGAGGTGCTGGCCCGCAAGCTGGCCGCGACTCCGGAGCCGGTTCCCGTGCTGCGCACCAACCTGCGTGACTTCGACGTCGTCTACTCGGCACACGTCTCCCCCTACGGAGCGGTCCCGGCGACCCTGCGGCGCAGTCCGGGGACGGAGGTCCGCGCCTTCGTTGCCTACCTGACGGGCGAGCAACTGGGGCTGGTCTCGGCCACCGAGCCGAACTACGAGCTGGCAAGGCTCGACAGGCCTTCCTGCACGCTGGCCCAAGGCGATGCCCCCGCCGAGCTGCACGTCTACGTGAGCCGCCACGGTTGCCTTCTGCTCAACGGCGCCGAGGTCGCCCTGGCGGAGATCGAGTCGCGCGGTCGTCGCTTTGCGGCGATGGGACAGCGGCAGGTGCTGGAGCGAGTCTGTGCCCTCCTCGCCCCAGATCGCGATCTCGCCTCCTTCGTAGAGGCCTGCGTCAGCGGCGCAATCGACGCCCGTGAGCGCCTAGACAGCGCCGAAGCGCCGTAGCGCCAGCCGCGCCAGCGACGCGTAGGCAACGAGCAGGATGGCCAGGTGCAGGAGTGGACCACCGATCCCGGGGCCGGCTGGGTCGAGGGCCGCAGTCATCGCCTGCAGGGCCGGCTTGAAGGGAAAGAGCGCGGTCACCAGCCGGATCCCGTCGTAGAGAGCGGCCCCGACCGTGCCGGAGGGGACGAGCGAGAGCAGGGCGATCGGCAGCGTCACCATGAAGGCAAGCAGGGAGACGGCGCGGACCTCGCGCGCCGCCGCGCCGAGCGCCGCCCCCGCCGCCGCCAGCGCGCCCGCGCTGGCGAGGATCGCGACCAGCCAGAGACCGAAGCGACCCCAGTCGAGCGGTACGAACAGCTGCACCCCGATCAGCATCAGCAGGGTGACGACCAGTCCGACCGCGACCCCGAGGCCGATCTTCTCCGCCAGCAGTGCCGAACGGCCGACGAGGCCGCGAGCGAGCCGGGGGAAGACGTTCTCCTCGCGCTCCAGCGCCAGCGCACCGGCGACGAGGAGGACGGCGATGAAGGTCAGGGTGAAGGTGGCGGCGACGGCGATCGCGAACAGATCGAGCGGCGGGGTCGACTCGCTCACCACCTCCTTGTCGACGACGATCGGCTGCGCCAGCCGCTCGAGCAGCGTCGCGCCGACATCGAGGTTGTCGCGCGCCATCCGGGCGAAGCGGATCAGGCGGCCCGCCGCGTCGCGCAGCTCACCCGGGGGAAGCGAGGGCCGCAGCGCTTCGAGCAGCCGCGCCGAGGCGCGCAGGCCGAGGATCTCGATTTTCTGCCCGACCACTTCGACGGTGCCGCCGTTGACGACCAGGTCGACCGAGCGACCGCCTTCGGCGGCGATCCGCCGCGCGATCGCCAGGTTGGCTTGCGCCAGCAGCGCCGCGATCCGGTCGTCGACCAGACGGGCCTTGAGCGGGTCCTCCTGGTTGACCACGACCTCGATCCGCGGCGTCTGCGGGTTGAGCGTCGAGAGCGAGTTGAGCCGGTCGACCAGGTCGCCCGGGAGGATCAGCGCCGCCAGGACGTCGCCGGAGCGGACCTCCTCGATCGCCTCCTCGCGATCCTCGACGTGGACGCAGGTGACGCGGCGGCAGATCCGGCCCTCGACGCCGATGTCGGGCAGCTCCCTGTCGCCGACGACGATTCGCGACTCGGAGGGGATCTCGTTGAGGAAGGCGACCCGCGGCTTCTCCTCGTCCCGCGAGATCGCGAAGCCGACCAGGAGGGCGACGAGGACCGGGTAGACGACGAGCAGCACCGCTTGCAGCGGCGAGCGGCGCAGGATCTGCAGGTCCTTGAGCAGCAGCCAGCGCACCGCGCTCAGTGCCCCCGGTGCTGCAGGTAGGCCACGAACGCCGTCTCGAAGTCGCTGCGGGCGGCCTCTGGCGCCTCGCTTCGCACCGCCTCGCGCAGCTGCTCCGGCGTGCCGTCGAAGAGGGCCTCGCCGTCGGCGAGCACCAGCAGCCGCTGCCCGTAGCGCTCCGCCTCCTGGATGTCGTGGGTCGAGAAGATCACCGTCGTGCCGCCGCCTGCCAGCGCCGAGACGAACTCCCACAGCCGCGCCCGCTGACGCGGGTCGAGGCCGACACTGGGCTCGTCGAGGAGCAGGGCGACGGGACGCGAAAGGAGGCCGATCGCGATGTTGATCCGCTGCTGGTTGCCGCCCGAGAGCCGTGCGACCGTCTCGCCGCGCCGCTCCCGCAAGCCGGTCAGGTCGAGCATCTGCTCGACCGAGGCGTGCGGGTCCTCGTGGCCCTCGAGCCGTGCGAACAGGAGCAGGTTCTCCTCCACGGTCAGCCGCCGGTAGAGCGCCGCCTGCTGCGGCACCCAGCCGACCTTGCCGTTCGGCGAGTGGACCTCGCCCCCGTCTGTCCGCAAGATCCCCGCCAGGATCGACAGGAGAGTGGTCTTGCCGGCCCCGTTCGGCCCGATGATCGCCACAAGCTCTCCCGGGCGAGCCGCGAAGTCGACCCGCTTCAGCGCTTCCCGCTCGCCATAGCGCTTGACCAAGTTCCTCGCTTCGAGCGCAGCCTCCGCAGTCCCCGCCATGGCCGGAACGGTACTGACCACCCTAGAATCGCTCCGATGCCCTTTCCCGCCACCCGACTGCGCCGCCTGCGCCGCACCGAGCCCTTGCGTGGTCTCGTGCGTGAGACCGAGCTCTCGCCTTCGCATCTCATCCAGCCAGCCTTCGTGGTCGCCGGCGAGGGCGTGCGCGAGGAGGTCGAGTCGATGCCGGGGATCGAGCGCTTCTCGATCTCGGAGCTGGTCGCCGAGGCGACCGAGCTCGCCGCCGCCGGGATCGGAGCGCTGCTGCTGTTCGGTGTGCCCGCCGCGAAGGACGAGTCGGGTTCCGGCGCCTACGACGACGAGGGGATCGTGCAGATGGCGGTGCGGGCGCTGAAGGAGGCCCATCCGGACCTGGTCGTCATCACCGACGTCTGCCTCTGCGAGTACACCTCGCACGGCCACTGCGGCTTCGTCCGCGAGGGCGAGGTCGACAACGACCTGACGGTCGAGCTGCTGGCGAAAACGGCGATCTCCCACGCCGAGGCCGGCGCCGACGCGGTCGCCCCGAGCGACATGATGGACGGCCGTGTCGCGTCGATCCGCCACCAGCTCGACGAGGAGGGCCACGCGCGCGTCCCGATCGTCGCCTACAGCGCCAAGTACGCGTCCGCTTTCTACGGTCCCTTCCGCGACGCCGCCGAGTCGACGCCGGAGTTCGGCGACCGCCGCGGCTACCAGCTCGATCCCGCCAACGCGGTCGAGGCGGTGCGGGAGGCGAAGCTCGACCTCGAGCAGGGCGCCGACATGCTGATGGTGAAGCCGGCGACGCCCTACCTCGACGTCGTGCGGAGGGTCAAGGAGGAGACCGGGGCGCCGCTCGCCGCCTACCACGTCTCCGGCGAGTACTCGATGCTGAAGGCGGCCGCGGCCAACGGCTGGATCGACGAGCGTGCCGCGGTGCTGGAGACGCTGACCTCGATCCGACGCGCCGGCGCCGACGCGATCGTCACCTACTACGCCAAGGAGGCGGCCGCATGGCTCCGGTGAAAGTGCCGCAATCGAAGGCTCGCGCGCGCAAGGACGGCGCCGCGATCCCGCTCGACGAGACCGACAAGCGGCTGATGAACCTGCTGCAGTCGAGCTTCCCGCTCGACCCCGAGCCGTTCGCGCTGGTCGCCTCCGAGGCGGAGCTGGAGCTCGACGACGTGCTCGCCCGCACCCGTCGCCTGCTCGAGGAGCGGATCATCCGCGAGATCACGCCGATCTTCGACACGCGGACGCTCGGCTACGAGTCGATGCTGGTCGCCGCCAAAGTCGACTCCGAGCACCCGCAGCGCGCCGCCGCCGCGGTCAACGCGCACCCGGGGGTCTCGCACAACTACCTGCGGACCCACGACTTCAACCTCTGGTTCACGATCGCCGTTCCGCCCGACTCCGAGCTGGGCATGGAGGGCACGCTGCAGGCGTTGATGCGCCAGACCGGCGCCGAGTCGATGCGCCAGCTGCCGACCCTGACCCTGTTCAAGATCAACATGAACCTGGAGATGGAGAAGGGCACCGATGCCCTCGCCTCCGCGGTCGAGGCGGCGCCCCCGCGCGAGCTGGAGAAGCAGCCCTACGACGAGCACGACGTGGCGACGATCCGCGCCCTGCAGGGCCCGATGGCCGCGGTCGAGCGTCCCTACGACGAGGCCGCCGCCGAGCTCGGCCTCTCCACCGAGGAGCTGCTGGAGAGGCTGCGCGGCATGGTCGACCGCAAGCTGCTGCGGCGGGTCGCCGCGATCCTCTACCACCGCCGCGCCGGCTTCTCGGCCAACGGGATGGGCGTCTGGAAGGTGCCGGAGGAGGAGATCCTCACCACCGGCCGCCGCATGGCCGCCTTCCGCGGCATCTCCCACTGCTACCAGCGCCCCACCTACGAGGACTGGCCCTACAGCGTCTTCACGATGGCCCACGGCCGCTCGAAGGAGGAGTGCGACGCGATCCTCGACTCGATCGCCGCCGAGTGCGGGATGGGCCCCGAGGACCGCGCCACCCTCTACTCCTCGACCGAGTACAAGAAGATCCGCCTCCACTACTTCACCGACGAGTACGCTGCCTGGGAGGCCGAGCATTCCTAGCGACGCCCGCTCGGCGGAGCTCTACCGCCGGGCGCTGCAGGTCCTCCCGGGCGGTGTGAACAGCCCGGTCCGGGCGATGCGTCAGATCGGCCGCGATCCGATCTTCGTCGAGCGCGGCGAGGGCGCCGAGCTGGTCGACGTCGACGGCAACCGCTACCTGGACTGGGTCGGCTCCTGGGGCCCGCTGATCCTCGGCCACGCTCACCCCGCGGTCCTCAGCGCCGTCGTCGCGGCGGCGGAGCGGGGCACCAGCTACGGCGCCGCCACCGCCGCCGAGGTCGAGCTGGCCGAGGAGGTGGCGAAGCGCGTCCCCACGGTGGAGATGCTGCGGATGACCAGTTCCGGCACCGAGGCGGCGATGGGCGCGGTCCGGCTCGCCCGGGCGGTCACCGGCCGCGAGACCGTGGTCAAGTTCGCCGGCGCCTACCACGGTCACTCCGACGGGCTGCTCGCCAACGCCGGCTCGGGCCTGGCGACCCTCGCCGTCCCGGCCAGCCCCGGGGTCACCGCGGCGCAGGCGGCCGGCACGGTCGTCGTGCCGTGGAACGATCGCGACGCCGTTGCCCGCGCCCTCGCCGACCACCCGGTTGCGGCGCTGTTGGCTGAGCCGATCGCCGCCAACATGGGGGTTGTGCCGCCCGAGGACGGCTTCCTCGAGTTCCTCCGCGAAGCGACCCGGGACGCCGGCGCGCTGCTCGTCTTCGACGAGACGATCACCGGCTTCCGCGTCGCCCGCGGCGGCGCCCAGCAGCTCTACGGCGTCGAGCCCGACCTGACCGTGCTCGGCAAGGTGCTGGGCGGCGGCCTGCCGGCGGCCGCCTTCGGCGGGCCGCGGCAGACGATGGAACGGATCGCTCCGGCCGGCGACGTCTACCAGGCCGGGACGCTCTCCGGCAATCCACTCGCCATCGCCGCCGGCCTGGCGACCCTGCAGGAGCTCGACGCCGCCACGTACGAGCGCCTCGCGCTGCTGACCGAGCGCCTCGCCGCCGGCCTGCAGGGGCTGGCTGCGGACCGACCCCTCCAGGTCGCCTTGGCGCCCGGTCTCCTCACGCTCTTCTTCTCAGCCGAGCCGGTCCACGACTTCGCCACCGCCTCGGCCTGCGACCTCGACGCCCACGCCCGCTTCTGCCGGGCGCTGCTCGAGCGCGGCGTTTACCCGCCGCCTTCCCAGTTCGAGGCCTGGTTCGTCTCCCTCGCCCACGACGAGGCGACGGTCGACCGCACCCTGGAAGCTGCCGGGGAGTCCCTGCGGGAGGCCCTGCGTTGAACACGTTGAGCGTCCTGGCGGCCCAGCTGCGCGAGGAGGAGACGCCGATTTCCCCGCACGTCGTCGACCCGACCGAGGAGCCTGTCTTCGCCACCGCGGTCGCCGCCGGTCCCCGTGCCTCGGCCGCCCCGGCCGAGTACGCGCTGACGGTCGAGGCGGTCCGCGAGGGATACCTGCTCCACTACGGTCGCTCGCGACTGCTCGCCGGGCACGACGCCGACCTCGGCTTGCTCGCCGGCGATTACCTCTATGCCCTCGGCCTCGACCGCCTGGCCCGCCTCGGCGACATCGACGCCGTCGCCGTCCTGGCCAACCTGATCAGCCGCTGCGCTCAGTTCCACACCGAGGGCCGCGAGGACGGGGTCCCGGGCCTCTGGGAGTCAGCGCTCGAGGAGATTGGCGGAAGAACCTAGTTCAAACGCCCTGAGGCGCTGGGGCCAAGCAGTTCAAGGACGCAGGGGGACTGGCAAGGGGAGCGCACCGTTGTGCGTGACCCGCAGCCAGTCCCCCGAGGACGCCGAAATGTGCCGCGCCCCAGCGCCTCAGGAGCGGACTTTGCAGTCGCGGACCAGCGTTTCGCTCACCGTTCGTCCGCCACCGAACGTGAACTTGCCATGGGCGAACGGGTAGACGGCCCCGGGGAACCCGTCAGGCGCAGGGCAGGCTGCGCTGATGAAGCTGTGCCGTTTGCCTTTGTAGGTGTAGATACGCCGTAGCTTCATGTCGAAGTGCGTCACGTAGGCCCATTTCTGGGCTGGCTTGGGCAGGGTCGTCCGGATCAGGTTCCCGAACGTGCCCCTCTGTTTGAGAACCCTGAAGGTGAGGACGAAGGCCGAGGGGGGCCGCAGGCCGTAGACCTGTGCCAGCAGCCGCCGCTTGCTACCCGACGGCCTGGCGTTGAAGACCAGCATCGGCCCTGTGAAGGTGAACGGGGGCTGATTCGGTAGATGGACGCGGACGCCGACGTGGCCGCTGCCGACGATCGCGTTGCCGCAGATCCGCCGCGCCGCGCCGATCGTCGTCGGTTGGATCTTCCGCACTCTGCAGGTGGGCAGACCGCGATCGAATATGTGCCCTTCGCGGTTGATCCCGATCGATATCTTGCGCAACTGAGGCGGCGGGTCGGCGCCGTCGGAGGCGCTGATCGTGGTATCGATGTTGACGGTTACCGGCGCCGGCGTCGAACGGGGCAGGGCGTGCGGTGAGATCCTGCCGTCGAAGCGAACCACCAGGTTCCCTTTCTGGACCGACTCACCATGCGCGGCGGCAGCAGCACCGAGTCCCACGACGAGACCGACTGCAGCCACAAGCCGCGCGACCCGCACGCTAGAGGAACTTCGAGGAATCGATGCGGCAATGATTGAAGCCGAAGCTGATGATCGTGTCGTTGGCCCGCTTGTTGGCCTTGTTGAGCTTGACCGCGCTCTGCTGCGCCTTGACCTTGTTATCCGCCTTCAGCGCCTGCCCGATTTTCTGCAGGAAGGTCTTCTGTTCTCTCAGGTAACCAATCCATTTGTCGAGCTTTACCGCGTCTTCGCTCGGCTTCTCCACTGCCGCGATCTGGGTCACCGCTTTCCCGAGCGCCGTCGAGGCCCTGATGAACCGCTTGCCGGCGGGCACCAGCTTCTCCTGCTGAACCTGAGTTTTGACTCCCTTCAGGATCGAGGTGCTGGTTTCGCTGTTCCGCTTGCAGATCGGTTCGACCGCGTCCTTGTATTCGTCGATGGTGGTCACCGCAAGCGCCAGCGGCGCGGTGACGAGGAGCGCCACGGCCGTGGCCAAGGCCAGTAGGGGCAGAGACGATTTCCTTGCCGAGCTTCCCACTAGATCCACTCCTTCTGTCTACCTCGATCGACGGCCGGTTCGCGACGCCCGACAAACGATAGGCGCCACCCGACCCCCCTGCGCATCCCGCAGCCAAAAATACATGAGTTTCCAATCTCCCATCTACTAACCCGCGCGGGAGCCGTGAAGATCGATCTCCGGCAGAATCCGCTGCAGAGACGGCGGCAGCCACCAGACCCGATCGCCGAGCAGCAGCATCAGCGCCGGCAACAGCACGATCCGCACCACCGTGGCGTCGAGCAGGACGGCGACCGTGAGCCCGACGCCGAGCTGGCTGACAGCGGCGATCGGGGCGCCGGCGAAAGCGACGAAGACCGCGGTCATGATCGCCGCGGCGCCGGTGATCACCCGCGCCGTGCGCTCGAGCCCGAAGGCGATCGCCTCCTGGTTCGGGGCCCCGTTCTCGTAGTGCTCGCGCATCCGCATCAGGAGGAAGACGGCGTAGTCGATCGAGAGGCCGAAGACGATCCCGAAGATCCCCGCGGCGCCGATCGCGTCGACGTAGGTCCGGCCGCCGAGCGGCCAGCCCTCCGGTACCTCGAAGAGCAGGGTGAGGACGCCGAAGGCGACGGCGACGGTGACCAGGTTCAGCGCCACCGCGATCGCCGCCAGCGGGATCGCCCGCAGGATCAGGACCATGATCAGGAAGGTGGCGATCGAGATAACGGCGATCATGATCGGCAGCCGCTCCGAGATCGTGTCGGTGTAATCGATCAGCTCGGCGGCGCTGCCGGTGACCCCGGTGGTGACGTCGGCAGCCGCCGCCAGCTCGTCGGCCTCGTCGTTGAGGCGTTCGTTGAGCGCGATCGAGCCCGGCGTGTTGAAGGTGAAGCGGGGGATGACGATCATCTGCGCCGCCTGGCCGCCGTTCTCGAGGTCGACGATCTCCGCGACCCGCTTGCGTTCCTCGTTCGGTGCGCCCTGCAGCGCCGAGAGCACGAAGTAACCGGAATCGAAGATCCCCGGCGAGGAGCGGCGCAGGCGGTCGACCCTGCGGTCGAAGCGCTTGGCGCTGGTCGAGACGCGGACGCTCGCCTTGCGCAGGCCGCTCTGCAGCGGTTGCGAACGCTGGAAGCCTTGGGCCAGCCGCTCCCCCAGCGTGTCGGCGCCGCCCTGCAGCTGACCGAGCCCCTCGACCAGCTGCGCCGAGCCGCCACGCAGCCGCTCCAGTACGCCGGCCAGTTCCTCGGTGCCCTCGGCGACCTGTTCGTTGCCGCTCTGCAGGCGCTTGCTGCCTTCGACCAGTTTCGACTCGCCTTTTCGCAGCCGCTCCGAGAGGCTGTTGACGCGCAGCGCGTCGTTGCGCGCCAGGGCCAGGCTTTCGACCAGCCTGTCGGCTTCACGCGCCTCCTCGGCCAGGCTCGGGTCGGTCGCGGCCCTGGCGTTCAGGCTCGCCCGCAGCTCGCGCGCTTGCTCCAGCGCCCTGTCGCGTACCCGTCGCAGCAGCCCGCCCGATTCGCTTTCCAGCGTCAGGGCCCCCAGCAGAGCCTGCTGCTGCCCTTCGGTCAATCGCTTCGAGCCGTCGGCAAGTCGCGCGGTATTGCCGGTCGCTTCGACGGCCCCCGCCGCGGTGCGGCCTAGCCCGCTTTCGAGCAGCGCCGCGCCGTCCTCGGCCCGTCCGGTCCCGGAGGCGAGCAGGCCGGCCCCGAGGCTCGCCTTCTCGATTCCCGAGCGCAGCTGCCCGACCCCGTCGGTGGCATCGCCCAAGCGATTTCCCAGCCGCCTGAGCCTGGCCGGGTCGGCTTCCCCCCGTCCGGCGAGCAGGTCGTCGCCGGACTCCTGCAGCGGTTCGACCCGCTCGTCGACTTTCCCCGGCCCGATCGCTGCCTGGACGCCGCGGTCGGCGGCGATCCGCTCCTGCGAGCGCGAGAGCGCGGCAAGCCGGCGCTCGTCGGCGATCGGCCCCTGCTCCGCGACGGCGACGACCACGAAGGGGGCGTCCCAGCCGGGCCCGGCCGCACGGGCGATCCGCTCGGCGTCCTGGCGCGCGGGGTTGGAGGCCGGCAGCGCCTCGGCGCTCGGCGGGCCCGTCTTCAGGTTCAGCACGGGTGCCGCCAGCAGCAGGACCAGACCGCCGATCAGGACGGCGGCCAGGCGCGGCTTGCTCAGCGCCGCCCCGACCATCGCCATCAGCCGGGTGCCCTCGGCGTTGCCGCCGAGCCGCCAGCGGTCGATGTTGTGGCCGATCAGGACCAGCAGCGCCGGGCCGAGGAGGGCGGCGACGAGGACGCTGATCCCGGTCACGACGATCGCCGTCCCGGCGAGCGAGAGCAGCAGTTTCCCCGGCATCACCGCGAGCGTCACCAGCATCGCCAGGAAGAGGGTCGAGCCGGCGAAGGCGGTCGTGCGGCCGGCGGTGTGGCGGGTCATCCGCGCCGCCTCCAGCGGCTCAGCCCCGGCAGCCAGCTCCTCGCGGAAGCGCGAGACCATCAGCAGCGCGTAATCCACCCCCAGCGCCAGGCCCATCATCGCGCAGACCGTCACCGCGAAGGCGTCGATCGAGAGCCACTCGGCGGCGAGCGAGATGACCCCGCGCGAGGCGTTGACGGTGACGGCGCCGAAGACGAGGGGGATCGCCGCGGCGACCGGTGAGCGGAAGACCAGAAGCAGCACGACGAGCAGGAAGGGAATCGCGATCAGCTCCGCGCGTTTGGTGGAGTCGACCGACTCCTCCAGGGTGGCGCGGGAGAGGCTGGCGAAGCCGGTCTGAGTCGCCCGCACCGGCTCCGAGATCTCCGCCTCGAGCGTGCGCTCGAGCTGCGGCACAGTGTCTTTCACCGCCGTCTCGGCGTCGACGTGGAAGTCGGCGATGATCAATGCCTTGCGGGGCCCGGGGCGCAGCCGCTCGACGCTGCCTTTGTCCCAGGGCGAGAGAGTGGAGACGGCGGGGTCGGCACGCAGGGCGCGGATCAGCTGCGGTCCCTGGGCGTCGATCTGGGCCGCCGGGCCCTGGAGCAGGATCGCGAAGGGCGCCGTATCGCCGAAGTGGCTCCTCAGCAGGTCGTTTCCGCGCGCGGACTCGGTGCCGGGGATGCTGAGCGAGGTCGGGCGGAGCTTGTCCTCGACCCCCCGGGCCAGCACCGCCAGGGCGACGATCGCGACGAAAGCGACGGCGAGCACGGCGCGGGGGTAGCGCAGCGAGAGCGGCGTTCGCCTCCCCCGGCTCCCCCTCCCCCTCGGTGCGTTTGAAGACACGCGAGGTGCTTATAGCAGGCAGATCGGGGCGCCCTGGCCGATCATTAACGCGGGCTACACAAACCCGGACGCGCCGCCGAGGGAATAAACTCCCCTGCCCTTGCACTTGGCGAACAGTGGCTGACGAAATGGACAAGCAGAACGGGGCCGAGACGACCCCGGCGGAGCGGGCCAAGCCGAACCCTCCCGGTTACTTCGAGGGGGAGTCGATGACCCGCCGCCGCGCCTTCACGATCGCCGCCCAGGGCCTGGGCGGGGTCGCCGGCGCCGCGATCGTCCTGCCCGCCGTCGGCTTCGCCGTGGCGCCTATCTTCCACCGCGGCAAGGAGCGCTGGGAGGAGGTCGGCCGGGTCGAGGACTTCGTCGCGGACACCTACCGCCAGGTCGTCTTCACCGAGACCGAGGGGATCGCCGACGCCGGCAAGACGACCGCCTACGTCCGCAAAGGGTCGGCGCGGCTCGAAGAGGACCCGAAGGAAATGATCGCGATCTCCAACCGCTGCGCGCACCTCGGCTGTCCGGTCCGCTTCGTCGAGGCCGCCGGCAACTTCATCTGCCCCTGCCACGGCGGCGTCTACGACTTCGCCGGCAAGGTCCTCGGCGGCCCGCCGGTACGGCCGCTGGATCGCTTCCAGACCCGCATCCAGGGCGGCCGGGTCGAAGTCGGCCCGCGCTACAGCGTCACCTCGCAGCTGGAGCCGGTCCGTGCCCGCGACCCGGGCGAGTTCACCGGCGGCATCTGGGAATACCTCTACCCACCGCGCCCCTCCACCTTCCCGCCGCCATGAAGCTCGACTCGCTGATACCGGCCCCGCTCCGCAAACCGGCCAAGCCCGGCGACGGCGACGGCGCCAAGGGCCCGGCCCCGTCCGACCTGAAGACGACGCCCGAGCGACCCTCGGACGCGCAGCGCCTCGGCGACCGTGCCAAGGAGGCGCCCGCCGACGTCCTCGCCTGGGTCGACCAGCGCACCGCCGCCTCCGGCTTCCTCACCGGGATGCTCTACCGCAAAGTGCCGAAGGGGACCAACTGGTTCTACACGCTCGGCTCGGCGACGCTCTTCGCCTTCATCGTCCAGGCGGTCACCGGCGTCTTCCTGGCGATGTTCTACGTGCCCTCGGCGACCGAGGCCTACTCCTCGATCTCGCACATCAACAACGAGGTCTTCCTCGGCCAGTTCGTGCACGGGATGCACAAGTGGGGCTCGAGCGTGATGGTGATCCTGATCTTCCTCCACATGGGGCGGACCTTCTTCTTCGGCGCCTACAAGTACCCGCGCGAGCTGAACTGGGTGATCGGCGTCGTGCTGCTGATCCTGACGATGACGATGGCCTTCACCGGCTACCTGCTGCCCTTCGACCAGCGCTCCTTCTGGGCCTCGGTGGTCGGCATCAACATCAACGGCACCGGGCCCGTGGTCGGCCCCTACCTGAGCGACTTCCTGCGGGCGGGGCCGGAGCTGGGAGCGACGACGCTCTCGCGCTTCTACGCGATCCACATGCTGCTGATCCCCGGCGCCCTGATCGCCCTGATCGGCGCCCACCTCTACCTGGTCGTCAAGCTCGGCACCACCGCACCGCCCTGGCTGCGGGCCGAGAAGCCAAAGGTCGCGGCGCCGGTCTCCCAGCTCGACGCCGGGGTCGAGGCCAACGGAGGCTCGCCGCGCCGATGAAGCCGAGCGACAAGCAGGCATACCTGGAGGAGTACGAGCTGCTGAAGAAGAAGGGCAAGCCCTTCTTCCCCTACGCGGTGCTGAAGGACTCGGCGATGGCGCTGATCGTGGTCGGGGTCATCATCGCGATGTCGATCGTGCTCGGCGCCGAGCAGGGTCCGAAGGCCGACCCGACCACGACCAGCTACGTGCCGCGGCCGGAGTGGTACTTCTTCTTCCTCTTCGAGGTGCTGCGGGTGATCAAACCGCCGGAGCTGGTCCCGGTGGCGACGATCGGGATCCCGACGATCTGCATGGTGCTGCTGCTCCTGCTTCCGTTCTACGACCGCGGCCCGGAGCGCAACCCGGCCCGGCGGCCGATCGCCACCACCGCCGGCATCCTGACCATCGTCGCGATGGCCTACCTCACCTTCCTCGGCGCCACCGGCGGCTCGCCGACCGAGATCGAGATGGACGTGGCGCCGCAGTACGAGGCCGGCAAGGAGATAGTCGCCGGCTCCGGTTGCCTCGCCTGCCACAAGATCGGCGAGAACGGCAACGGCGCACTCGGCCCGGACCTGACCCACATCGGCAGCCAGCTGCCACGCGCCGCGATCATCCGCTCGGTCGAAATCGGCCCGAGCGAAATGCCCTCCTTCCGCGACCTGCCCCCGAAGAAGCTGAACGAGCTCGCCGACTTCCTCGCCTCCCTAGACTGAGCGGCACCCATGCCGGGCACCACTAGGCCCTCCCGGGACTCCGCCCAGTTCGCGGGGCAGGTGAACCGTATGTTCGACCGGATCGCCGGTCGCTACGACCTGCTCAACTCGCTGATGACCGCCGGCCTGCACCACCGCTGGCGCCAGCGCGCCGCCGACCGCGCCGAGCTGGGCCCGGGCGACGCCGCCCTCGACGTCTGCTGCGGCACCGGCGACCTGGCGCTGGAGCTGGCGGCCCGGGTCTCGCCCACCGGCCACGTCGTCGGCTGCGACTTCTCGGAGCCGATGCTGGACCTGGCGCGCGAGAAGGCCGCGGCGCGAGCGAGCGCTGGCCTGCGCTTCGAGTGGGCCGACGCCCTCAACCTGCCCTACGACGAGGGGCGCTTCGACGCCGCGACGGTCGGCTTCGGCATCCGCAACCTCTCCGATCTCGACCGCGGCCTGGACGAGATGGCGCGGGTGCTACGCCCCGGCGGCAGGCTGGTCGTCCTAGAGATAACCCAGCCGACCCGGCCGCCGCTCTCGACCTTCTACTCGTTCTGGTTCGACCGGATCGTGCCCGTGCTCGGCCGCCTCACCTCCGACTCCGAGGCCTACAGCTACCTGCCCGAGTCCGTCCGCAGCTTCCCCTCTCCGCGCGGGCTGGCGGCGAAGATGGACGCGGCGGGACTGCAGCGCGTCCGCTGGAGCGTCCTGGCCGGCGGCATCATCGCGATCCACAGCGGCGTCAAAGAGCCCGGGTGACCCGCCACTCGGCAGTGCCGCCGCCGGTGACGGCGGTGCTCGACGCCTCCAGTCGCTGGCTGCCGGCGGGGCTCGGCAAGGTCGAGGAGACGCTGCGCGAGCAGGCCGCCGGCTTCGGCGAGCTGCTCGCCGCCGACGCCGGCATGACCCTGGAGGCCGGTGGCAAGCGGCTGCGTCCGCTGCTGGTCCTGATCTGCGGCGGCGAGGCCGGGGGCGAGCCGGTGGTGCGCGCCGCCGCGGCGATCGAGTTGATCCACATGGCGACCCTGGTCCACGACGACGTGCTCGACGCCGCGCCGCTGCGCCGGGGTAGGCCGACGGTCGCCGCCGAGTCCGGGCGCGGGCGCGCCACCGCGACCGGCGACCTGCTCTTCTCGCGCGCCTTCGCGTTGCTGGCCAGCCATGGCGACGGGCGGGCGATCGAGCTGCTCGCCGCAGCCTCGGTGGCGCTCGCCCGCGGCGAGCTGGCCCAGCGCCAGGACGCCCACCAGATATCCCTCAGCGAACGGCGCTACCTGGAGCGCTGCCGGCTCAAGACCAGCACGTTGTTCGAATGCGCCTGCCGGTTGGGCAACGACGCCGAGGCGCTGGGCCGGTTCGGCGCCGAGATCGGCCTCGCCTTCCAACTGCTCGACGACGTCCTCGACGTCTCCGGTCCGGCGGAGCGGACCGGCAAGGCGAGGGGGACCGACCTGCTCGACGGAACCGTGACCCTGCCGCTGATCTTGGCCGCGGCCGAGGATCCCCAGATCGCGTCCACAGACCTGCACGGCCTCGACGCCGCGGCCGCCGAGGCGCTCTGCGACCGCATCGCCGCCACCGGCGCCCTCGAGCAGGTCCGCGCCCGTGCCCTGGAGATGGTTGCCGGGGCGAAGCGCGACCTCGCCGCCGGCGCGGGGCTCGACCTCGAGCGGCGCAAGCTGCTCGACCTGGTCGCAGACGGCGTCGTCCAGCGCTACGGCTGAGCGACGGTGCTAGGTGGACTCCGGGCGAGGGAGGCTGGCCGTCCTGCAGTCGAATTGATGTCGCACGCGCTTCGCGCTTAGCGACGGAGGAGGAGCGCGGCCTCCGGCCGCGCGGTCACCAGATTGCATGTCGCCGCTTTCGCGACATTCGCCTGCAGGACGGCCAGTCCCAGTCGTCACGCGACCGCCACCCCGCTCACACCCGTCCCGGGCGGGCAGGGGTTGACCCTGGACCGGCTAGCGGAAGTCTTCGGCCGTGATCAGGTCGGCCTGCAGCGCGGTGGCGAAAACCTCGACCACGCGCTGCATGCTTTCGCGCTCGAGCTCTTGCAGTACGTCGGCCAGGGACGCGGTGCCGTTGTCGAGCTCCTCGTCGTAGGCGTCGATCTCGCGCTCGCCGTGGACGCTGTCGCCGCACCACTCGCACTCCGGGCAGCGCCGCCAGAGCCGCCAGTTACCCCGGGGCGAGGTCTGCTCCCAGCAGGTCGGTTGGACCAGCTTCGAGCTGCACTTCGGACAGACGTGGAGCCCGGCGGCCTTGCTGGTGTCTGTGCGACTGGCGTTGCTCATGTCTCAACCATCGAACACGCGAGGTCGCCTTTGAATCCGCAGTTTTCGGCGAGTCAGTCGAAAAGTCCCAATACCGGGTAGGGGGCTCCGCCGCAATTCGGGACCGCTACCATGGGCGAGTGCTTGGCAACATCGGTCCCCTCGAGATAGTCGTCGTCCTGATCATCGCCCTGATCGTGTTCGGGCCGAAACGCCTGCCCGAGCTCGGCCGCTCGCTGGGCAAGGGCATCCGCGAGTTCCGCGGCTCGCTCGGCGGCAACGACGACGACGACGAGGACCGCGCCTCCTCCCCGCCTGAGATCGAGCGGGGCAAGGCCGAGCCAGTCGCCCCCAAGCGCCCCTGAGGGCGAGCCCGATGTCCCGCGTCAGGCCGGTCTCCCACGAGGACCGCCTCACCCTGGTCGAGCACCTCGACGAGCTGCGCAACCGCATCGTCGTCTGCGTCGCCGTCCTCGGCGTCGCCCTCGCGCTCTGCTTCTGGCAGAGCCACCTGCTCCTCGACATCGCCTCCAAGCCGCTCCCGGGCGATCACCGCGAGCTGCTCACCTTCGGCGTCACCGAGCCCTTCACGACGACGCTCACCGTCGCCGTCTACGGGGCGCTGATCCTCTCGCTGCCGGTCCTCCTCTACCAGCTCTACGCCTACGTGCTGCCGGCCTTCAGCGACGTCGAGCGGCGGGTCGTGCTGCCGATCCTGTTGCTGGCGCCGCTGCTGTTCGCCGCCGGCGTCGCCTTCGCCTATTTCGTCGTGATGCCGCCCGCGGTCGACTTCCTGCTCGGCTTCAACGACAACGAGTTCAACGTCCAGGTGCGCGCCCGCGACTACTACTCGTTCTTCGCGACGACGATGCTCGCCGGCGGTCTGATCTTCCAGTTGCCGCTGGCGCTGATCGCGCTGACCCGGCTCGACATCGTCAGCGTCGAGCAGCTGCGGGCGAACCGGCGCTACGCCTACCTCGGGATCGCGCTGCTCGCCGCCGCACTTCCCGGCGTCGACCCTGTCTCGATGCTGATCGAGATGGTTCCCCTGCTCGTTCTGTACGAGTTGAGTATCTTGCTTGCGCGGGCTTTCGGACGGCCGCGGGCCGCCGAAGGCGTGGGCAAACCCTCGACGCAGGAGCGGTGACCGACCGATGGCAGGAGACGGCGAGCGACGGATGGTGTTCGACACGCGCGGACGGCGCAAGAACGTCGTCAAAGTCGTCTACGCGGTCCTGGCGCTGCTGATGGGCGGCAGCCTCTTCCTCACCGTCGGCCCCTTCAACCTCAGCGAAATCGTCGGCAACAGCGGCTCCGGCAGCGCCAGCGAGGTCTACGACGAACAGGTCGAGCGACTCGAAGGGCAGCTGGCCAAAGCGCCCAAGGACGAGAACCTGCTGCTGGCGCTTACCCGAGCGGAGATCTCGGCCGGCAACGCCAGGACGGGCACCGAGCTGGAAGGCGAAACTCCGCAGCTGCCCCGCGACGCCCGCGACGACTACCAGGCGGCGCTGGACGCCTGGAACCGCTACCTGAAGCAGGCCGGGGACGAACCGAACCCCGTCGCCGCGCAACTGGTCGCGCAGACGTTCTTCACGCTCTCCGAACGCGGCTCCTACACGCTCGAAGAGGTCGAAACGAACGGATCCGCGGCGCTGCGAGCGCAGCAGATCGCCGCCGAAGTTCGGCCCAGCCTCAATACGTTGAGCAACTTGGCCCTCTACGAGTACTTCTACGGCGATCTGAAGGCGGGCGACGCGGCGACCAAACGAGCGCTGGCGAGCACCCCCAGCAAAGAAGAAGCCAAAAACATCAAGAAACAGCTCACCGAATTCCGCAAACAGGGCGGCGAATACCAGAAATCGCTCGCCAGGTTCAAAGCGCAGCAGCAAAAAGGCGGCGGTCAGGGAGAACCTTTCCAGAACCCCTTCAGCCTCGGCGGCAGCGCCGCCGGTCAGTAGACGCCTGGGGGTATGGGCCGTGAAGGACTCGAACCTTCGACCTTGAGATTAAGAGTCTCCTGCTCTACCAACTGAGCTAACGGCCCGGGTCGGCAAGTATAGGAAGCCGGGGGTGTGGCGGGGCGCGTCTGCCGCGGTCAGTCGATGGCGTTGCAGGGCTTGAAGAGGCTGCCGCTGACGACGTCGCCGTTGGCGAAGGAGACGTAGCCCTGGGTCTGCAGGATGCCGTCGGAGCAGCGGGCGGAGACGAAGCTGCGTTCCTTCCCCCCGGCGCGGTAGCGACGCCCGATCTTGGCGTCGATGTGGGTGAGGGCGCCGAAGCCGCCGAGGATCGGCGGCAGGTCGAAGGTGGAGCGGTAGCCGTAGGTGCCGCGGCGCCGTTCGACCGGGACGACGACGACGTAGGTTTCCGGCGCCGGCACCGTCGTCTGAGCGTGGGCGAGGACGGTCCTGTGGCCGCCCTGCCTGGGCCCGTTGAAGAAGCTCAGCGGTGCCCGCGCGTTGACGCGGCCCAGGAACGGAAGGTCCGCCGTCGCCGCGACGTGGCCGCTGCCGACCTGGGCGCCGCCGCAGCGGCTCCGTGCCTGCTCGGTCGTCGCTGCTTCGAGCTGACCGGGCTGGCAGACGGGAAGCCCGGCGGTCGTCAGCAGCCCGTCGTTGTCGTAGTCGAGCCTGATCCGCTGCACCGCGGGCGGCACCGAGCCGTCCTTCATTTCGATCTCGGCGTGTCCCTGGAAGCGGATCGGGACGTAGGTCCGCCGCGGCAGCTGCCGCGGCTCGAAGCCACCGTCGGCGCGCAGGATCAGCTTTCCCACCGTCACCCTGGCGGCGCCGGCCGGCGCCGCGGCCCAGACCAGCAGCACGGCGAAGGCTCCAAGCAGCACGAGGACTCTCAGCGCTCCCAATCTCATCGTTCCGTCAACACCGGGCACCCCTCGAAGGTAGCGCTCTGGAGGTGCGGGGTCAGCCTCTGGCTTTGCAGGGCCGGAAGAGGGTGCCCTGCACGGAGCTGCCGTCCTTGAAGCTGAATTCGCCCCGCGCCTGCAGGCGTCCGTCGGGGCAGTGGGCGTTGGCGAAGCTCAGCCTCTTCCCTTTGTAGACCCATTCCTTGCCGATTTTCAGCCGGCCGTAGGTCGGTGAGCCGTAGTCGTTGGCTATGCGCGGGAAGTCGGCGACCGTCCTGAAGCCGTAGCGGCCCCGGTTGATCTTCTCGATCTCGATCAGGATCACGTAGGTCGTCGGCGCCGGGTAGTCGAGGTGGGCGTGGCCGAGGACGGAGGGGTTGCCGTGAACCCGCGGGCCGTTGAAGAGGGTCAGCGCCGAGGAGGCCTCGATCGGTCGCTGTTCCGGAAGCTCGACGACGGCGGTGCCGAAGCCGGTGCCGACGATCGCGTCCGGGCACTGCTTGCGGGCCCGCGACGTGGTCGTCGCGACCAGCTTCGCCTGGGTGCATTTCTGCAGGCCCCGCGTCTCGACCGCCCCGTGCTTGTCGAATTCGATCTCCAGCCTGCGCAACGGCGAGGGCCGGGTGCCGTCGATCGTCTTGAACCTCGCGTGGCCGTAGAGCCTGATCGGGGCGTTCTCGTGCTTCGGCAGCGTCGTCGGCGTGAAGCCGCCGTCGGTGACGATGACGATCTTGCCGACGCGGAGCTCGATCGCCTGCGCCGCCGCGACCGCCACCATGGCCACTGCGATCAGACCGATCACAGTGCTCAGAACAATCCTCCGCATCCCTGACTCCCCTCCGTAGCCTCGACCGCCAAACTACCACGTGTGTCCTTGAGGAGGAGCAGGGGGAGGGGCCGGTCGGCACAAGCCGCGGCTGGCGATCGCCAGCCGCTACTGCTGCGCCATCCCCGCGGCGTCCTGGCCGTCTTCGCCCTCCTCCTGATCGTCCTCGGCGTCATCGGCGTCGGGCTCGAGGGCAAGCTCAGCCCCAGCTCGCTGCGCATTCCCGGCACCTCCTCGGATCGTGCCAACCAGATGCTGCGCGAGCACTTCGGCGAAAGCGCTCCTTTCGTGGTCCTGCTGCGCGGTCCGGCAGCGGCGCTCGATCGCCAGGGCCCGGAGCTGATCCGGGCCCTGCGCGAGAACCCGGAGGTGACGACGCTCTCGCCCTGGGACCGCGGGGCGGTGCGGCGACTGCGACCGGACCCGCGCCGTGCCCTGATCCTGGTCGACTTCCACGTCGGCATCCGCGAGGCGGTCAACGAGATCGTTCCCGAACTGAACGAGATCCTCGCGGAACAGGTCCACTCCCCGGTCGACGCGACGCAAACCGGGTTCGCGACCCTCTCGCGGGCGATCCAGGACGAATCGATCGCCGCCACCGAGCGCGGCGAGCTGATCGCGCTGCCGATCCTGCTCGTCGTCCTCCTGCTCGTCTTCCGCTCGCCCATTGCCGCCATCGTCCCGCTTGCCTTCGGCGCCGTCACCGTGATCGCCTCGCGCGGCCTGCTCTCGATCCTCGCCGACTCGTTCGCCATCGACGCCTTCGCGCTCGTCGTCTGCACGATGATGGGGCTCGCCCTTGGAGTCGACTACGCGCTGCTGATCGTCTCCCGCTTCCGCGAGGAGCTGGCGGGCGGGGCCAGCCCGATCGACGCGGCCCGAGCGACGCGGCGAACGGCCGGCCGGACCACCGTCTTCGCCGGCAGCACCCTGCTGCTCTCGATGCTGGTCGCCTTCTTCATCGTCCCCGGCTCGCTGCTCGGCTCGCTGGCGGCGACCCTGGCGCTGGTCGTCGCTCTCAGCGTCGTCGTCGCGATCGCCGCCGGCCCGGCCGTCCTCGTCCTGCTCGGACCGAACATCGACCGCTGGCGGATCGGCCCGGCGCCGTCCGAGGGCGACTCGCGCCTGATGGCCATGGTCGGAGCCGCGCTGCGGCGGCCGGTGCCCGTCGCGGCGGCGATCGGGGCGATCGTCCTCCTTCTGGCGGCGCCGGCGGTGGCGCTGAAGACGGGCCCCCCGAGCCAGGCGCAGCTCGCCCACGACGATCCCGTGCGCGAGGACTTCGAGCTGATCTCAAAGACGATCGGCCCCGGCTACGACGCGCCCTTCCTGGTCGTCGCCACGGTCGACGAAGGATCGATCGTCGACCCGGGCCGCCTCAACGCGCTCAGCCGCTGGCAGCGCCAGGTCGCGGAGCTGCCGGGCGTGCAGGCGGTGATCGGCCCTGGGCAGGTCGCCGAGGCGGTCGAGCCGCTGCGCCTGACCGGCCGCCGGCTCGTCGGCGCCGGGGAACCCGGCGGCCCGCTTGCTCAGCTCGGTCGCCTCGGCCGCAACCTCCGCCGCGCCGCCGGTGGGGTCAGGCAACTGCGCGAGGGGCTCTCCAAAGCGACCTACGGCGCCGGCCTGATAGCCCAGGGCGCCGGCAGGGCGGAGGAGGGAGCCACCGCGATCGCCAGCGCCCTCGCCCGCGCCACCGCCGGCAGCGAACGGGCGGTCGACGCGCTCGAGATCTTCGCCTCCGGCACGCGCAGGCTCGCCGCGGCACAGCACCGGGCGGCGCTCGCCAGCCTGCAGCTGAAGTTCGCCGTGCAGAGCCTCGGCCCCAACCTGCGCCGCAACGCGCTCTCCCGCTCGCGACGCCTGCAGAAGTCGCTCAACCGGGAGGCGCACGAAAAGGTGCCGGCTCTGGTCGGGCCCGCTGAGGTCGCCAACGACGAACTCGTCGAGGCTCTGAGGCAGCTGGAGGGGATGACGATCGGCAAAACCGACCCCAACTACGCCGCCGCTTTCGATGCTGTCCGCCGGGCTCTGGCCGCGGTCAGCGGCACCGATCCGGTCAGCGGCCAGCCCTACGCCGCCGACTACAGCGGGCTGCCGGCCGAGCTTGCCGCGCTGGAGGACCGCCTGCTCGTCGACGCCGAGGAAGCCGAGCAGGTCACCGCCTGGCTCGTCTCCGGCCTGCATCTCCTCAAGCGGATGCGGGCCGGCACCGAAAGGCTCTCCGACGGGCTGCGCCGGCTCGAGGGCGCCGGCCGCCAGCTGTCCGCCGGGGCCGAGCGCCTGGCGCGGACCGCGTCGACTCTCGACGACGGCCTCAGCCGATTCGGCGCGGTGATGAACGCTCTCGCCAGCGGCATCTCCAGGCTCGGCGACGGGGCCTCGGCCCTGGAGGAGAACCTCGCAGCCGGCTTCAGCCGTTCCTACCCGCTGCAGTCGGGCCTGCAGCGCGCCTCGATCCAGATCTTCGCCGGCGATGCCAGGCTGAGCCGGCAGTCGCGCCGCTTGCAGCGGGCGGTCCCGGGCTTCTTCGACTCCGGCTTCTACGTGCTCGCCGCGCTCGACGGGGCCCGCCCGGCGCTGCGCGAGCGGGCCGCGACGGCGGTCGACCTCGACGGCGGCCAGGCCGCGGCCGTGCTGGTGATCTCGCGCTACACCTTCAACACGCCCGGCTCGATCGCTCTCAACGAGAAGCTCGACGAGGCCGCGGACGACCTTGCCCGCGAAGCGAACCTCTCGGCCGGCGTCGCTGGCGGCGCCGCCCAGCTGAACGACTACAGCAGCGTCACCAGGGCGCGGATCCCGTTCGTGATCGTGGCGATCACCCTGGTCACCTTCCTCGTTCTGGTCCTCGTCCTGCGGGCGCTGCCACTGGCTGCGATCGCGGTCGGGCTCAACCTGGCGACCGTGGCGGTCGCCTTCGGGGTCCTGACGCTGCTCTTCAACCTGCCCGACGGCTGGCCGCTGGGAGGCACGGAATACGTCGACGCGGTTGGGGCGGTGGCGGTCTTCGGCGTCGTCTTCGGCCTCTCGATCGATTACGCGGTCTTCCTGCTGGTGCGGATGCGCGAGCGCTACGACGGCGGCCACGGACACGCCGACGCGATCGAGTTTGGGCTGGCCAAGACGGCCCGGGTGATCACCGGCGCGGCGGCGATCATGATGGCTGTCTTCATCGCCTTCGCCGGGGCCCCGGTGGCGACCATCAGCCAGCTCGGCGTCGGGCTCACCGTCGCCGTCCTGCTCGACGCCACCGTCGTCCGCATCGTCCTGCTGCCGGCGCTGATGCTGCTGCTCGGCGAGCGCGTCTGGTGGTTGCCGCGGCCGCTGGAGCGGGTCCTTCCCCGGCTCAACGTCTGACCCGGAGCCGATGATGGGCGCGTTGACTTCCAGTTAAGCGCGGCGACGGCTGAAGCCTGCCCGCTGACGGCTCGGATACGATTCCTCCCGCTGTTCCTCTGGATTGGAGGCGGGGGGACCGCAAGCGACGACTAGTGGCTGCGAAACCGTTAGGCGAGGAAAAAAGCCCGTCCCCTGGCCGGGGGATCGCCCCTGCCCGAATAGCGGCGATCGCCGCCCTTGCCATCGTCGTCATCGCGCTCGCCGTCGTCCTCCTCGGCGGCAACGGCCACCGCTACAGCCTCGTCTTCCAGAACGCCGCCCAGCTCGTCCCCGACAACCAGGTCCTGATCGGCGGCCAGCCGGTCGGCTCGGTCGAGAGCATCGAGCTGACCGAGGACAACCTCGCCAAGGTCGAGGTCAGCGTCGAACAGGAGCTGCACGAGGGCTCGACGGCGGCGATCCGCGCCACCTCGCTGGCCGGCGTCGCCAACCACTACATCTCGATCAGCCCCGGCCCGAACAGCAACCCGCCGCTGGACGACGACGCCGTGCTCGGCCTCGACTCGACGACGACGGCGGTCGACCTCGACCAGTTCCTCAACACCTTCCCCAAGTCGGTGCGCGACGGCCTCGGCGAGTTCATCCGCGGCACCGCCACCAGCTACGCCGGTCGCGGCAAGGACGCCAACGAGGCCTTCAAGTACTTCGGCCCGGCCCTCGACCGCACCGGCGCCTTCGTCGGCGAACTGAACGCCGACCAGCGGCTCTTCGAGCGCTTCATCGTCAGCTCCAGCAAGCTGGTGACCGCGGTCGCCGCCCGCGGCGACAACCTCTCCAGCGCCTTCTCCAACGCCAGTACCGCCTTCGGCGCGATCGCCAGCCAGAACGAAGCCTTCAGCGACACCCTGGCGCTGCTGCCGCCGGTCTTCCGCCAGAGCAACACCACCTTCGTCAACCTCCGCGCCGCGCTCGACGATCTCGACCCGCTGGTCGAAGCCTCCAAGCCGGCGACCAAGGACCTGGCGCCGTTCCTGCGCGAACTGCAGCCCTTCCTCGCCAAGGCGATCCCCGTCTTCCGCGACCTGCGCCTGACGCTGCGGCGCCCGGGCTTCGCCAACGACACCGAGGAAACCTTCGTCTCGCTGCCGACGGTCCAGCAGCGCGCCTCGAGGGCGTTCCCGCACGCCGAAGACGCGATCGAGGCGTTCCTGCCGAACCTGCGCTTCGCCCGCGCCTACACGCCGGACATCTTCAACGGCTTCGGCAAGCTCGGCCAGCTGACCGCCAACTACGACGGCAACGGCCATTACGCCCGCGCCCAGCTCGTCTCCAACCTCTTCAGCCGCAACGGCGGCAGCGGCGTGCTGGAACCGATCCCGCCGAGCCAGCAGTACGACTTCTTCGGCTCCTCGGCTGGGGTCCGGCGGCCCTGCCCCGGCGGCGGCACGCAGTCCGCCGCCGACGCCTCCAGCCCCTTCACCGAGCCGCCCTTCGCCGGCGCCGACGTGAGCCCGTCCGAATGCGACCCGGCCGACGCGCCACCCGGCCCATGAAAAAAGCGCTCCTGGCAATTGCAGCGGTGGTGGCGGTGGTGGCGATCGTGCTGATCGCGAGCGGGGGCGACGACGACGACGCCTACCTGGTTCGCGCCATCTTCGACAACAGCTCCTTCCTCGTCTCCGGCGAGGAAGTGCGGGTCGCCGGCGCCACCGTCGGCGAGATCGACTCGGTCGACGTGACCAGGCCGGGCGAGACCTCGAGCTACGAGGACGGCCGGGCGCAGGCGATCCCCGGCAAGGCGGTGCTGGTGATGAGGATCGAAGACCCGGGCTTCCAGGACTTCCGCCGCGACGCCAGCTGCATCATCCGCCCCCAGTCGCTGATCGGCGAGAAGTTCATCGACTGCCGCCCGACTCTGCCCCGCGCTCCCGGCACCCCGCCCCCGCCGCCGCTGCGGGAGATCCCCGACGACCAGCCCGGCGCCGGCCAGCTGCTGCTGCCGCTGGAGCAGAACAGCTCCACCGTCGACCCGGACCTGATCAACAACATCAACCGGTTGCCGTACGTGCAGCGCTTCCGCCTCATCCTCAACGAACTCGGCGTCGGCCTGGCGGGGCGCGGCGAGGACATCGAGGAGGCGGTCAAACGGGCCAACCCGCTGCTGCGCGACACGACCCGCCTGCTCGGCATCCTCTCCCAGCAGCGCGAGCAACTGGCTCAGCTCAACGCCGACTCCGAGCAGATCCTGGCCGCCCTCTCGCGCGAGCGCTCCAGCGTCGCCGGCTTCTTCTCCAACGCCGGCGCCGCCGCCGAAGCCAGCGCCGAAGAGGGAGAGTCGCTGGAAGCGAACTTCCGCAAGCTGCCCGAGTTCCTGCGCCAGCTGCGGCAGACGATGCGCGGCCTGCAGGGCTTCTCCGACGCCGCCGCGCCGGTCTTCGCCGACCTCGACCGGGCGACGCCGGCCTTCACCGAAGCGACCCAGGCCCTGACCCCCTTCTCCGCCGCCTCGACGGTCGCCCTGCGGTCTCTCGGCGCCGCCGGCGAGGAAGCCGGCCCGAAGCTCCGCGCCGCCGACCCGGTCGTGCGCAAGATCCGCGACCTGGCGCAGAGCGGCGCCGTCCCGACCACCGAACTGGCCAGGTTCCTGGTCAGCACGACGAAGACCAAAGGCTGGGAGGGCCTGGTCGACCTGATCTACAACACGACCGCTTCCGCCAACGAATTCGATCGCTACGGGCATTTCCTGCGCACGCGGGTCACCCTCAGCAACTGCGTCGACTACGTGACCGGACAGACCAGCAGCTGTGTCTCGGCGTTCAACGGCCCCAGCGCCTCCATCTCCACGACGCTGGACATCGCCGCGCTTTATCGCCAGTTCGAGGAAGAAGCTCTTGAACAGGGCGGGGAAGCGACGGCGTCTGGCGCGGTTGCGGCACCCGACGCCCTCGGCGAGTCCAGCCTTGAGCAGACGCCCGAGCCCTCTCCCTCCCCGGAGCTTGGCGAAGGCGAAGAACTCGGCGCGGAAGCCGTCGGCTCCCGTTCCCAGCGCGCCCTCCTCGACTACCTCCTCGGACCATGAAACAGCGCAGCGGCATACAGGGAGTCGCCAGCAGCCCGGCAATCGTCGGCGCGGTCACCGTGCTGATCGTGATCGTCGCCGTCTTCCTCGCCTACAACGCCAACAACGGCCTCCCCTTCGTCTCCACCTACAACCTCACCGCCCGCGTCCCCAACGCGAACGCGATCGTCAAAGGCAACGAGGTGCGGATCGGCGGTGCCCGCGTCGGCGTCGTCCGCGAGGTCGTGCCTGTGCAGCTGGAGAACGGCCAGGTCGCCGCCGAGCTCGATCTGCGGCTCGACAAGACCGCCGAACCCGTGCCGGTCGACTCGACCATGATCATCCGCCCGAAATCGCCGCTCGGCCTCAAGTACCTGCAGATCGTCACCGGCACCTCGTCTGAGGGCTTCGAGGCCGGTGACACGATCCCGCTCGCCGCCGCCCGGCCCGAACCGGTCGACATCGACCAGTTCTTCAACATGTTCGACGAGCCGACCCGCAACGCGATCCAGCGCAACCTCAGCGGCTTCGGCAACGCCCTCGCCGGTCGCGGCCCGCAGCTCAACAACGCCTTCGGCGCGATCCGCCGTCTCGCCGAAAACGGTCAGCCGACCCTGCGCAACCTGGTCGCCCCCGATACCAACTTCGGCGGCTTCTGGCGGGCGCTGGAGGCCTTGGCGGCGACCGTCGTCCCGGTCGCCGAGACCCAGGCCAGCATGTTCGTCGCCCTCGACCGCACCTTCGCCGCCTTCGCCCGTGTCTCGCGCCCGTTCATCCAGGAAGCGATCGTCAAAGGCCCGCCGTTCCTCGACGCGGCGGTCGAGGACCTGCCGGCCCTGCGGCCGTTCCTGCGCAGCTCCGAGCGCGTCTTCACGGCGCTGCAGCCGGGCGCCCGCGCGCTCGCCGCGACCTCGCCGACGATCAACTCCGCCCTGCGCGCCGGCATCCCGGTGCTCAACGCCTCGCCGGCCTTCAACGCCCAGCTCGACCCGACCGCCGAAGCGCTGCTCGACTTCCAGGCCGAGCCGGGCGTCTTCAACGGGCTCGAACTGCTGACCGAGACCAACGAAGTGCTGGAGCCGGGGATTCGTTTCATCGCTCCAGCGCAGACCATCTGCAACTACCTCAGCCTGGCGTTCCAGAATTTTGCCAGCGTCGGCGCCGAGGGCAACGGCAACGGCAACTGGCTCAACGTGCTTCCCTTTGCGCCTCCAGATGGGCCGAACTCCGAGGCGGGGCCGGCGTCTGCACCGGCTAACGGGCCAGGGCTTAAAAATCATCTCCATTCCAATCCGTATCCGCGCACGGCGGCGGCGGGGCAGGGCAAGGTCTGCGAAGCGGGTAACGAGCGCTACG
This sequence comes from uncultured Solirubrobacterales bacterium, assembly GCA_963703235.1. GTDB lineage: Bacteria > Actinomycetota > Thermoleophilia > Solirubrobacterales > 70-9 > VRUE01. Next base: position 2,091,179 of record OY969802.1, read on the forward strand.
TCCCGGGTCAGGTCGTGATTGGAAGATCGCCGCAGCTCTGGGGAACCACGACGGAGAACGAGGAAGGCTGATGGGACGCCTGCCGGAGCGCGACGTGAGACAGGCCTCGGAAGGCGGGCGCTTCCGCTGGCGGCCCAGCAACGCGACGATCGCGCTGATCTTCCTGCTCATCTTCACCCTCGGTCCCTATCTGGCCTTCACCAAACACGTCCCCTTCACCGGCTACGGCTACGAGCTGAAGGCGACCTTCGCCAACTCCGCCAACATCTCGGTCAACTCGCCCGTGCGGATCGCCGGCGTCGACGTCGGCAAAGTGATCGAGACGAGCACCGACGGTGAGACCTCCACCGTCACCTTCACCGTCGAAGGCAAGGGGCGGCCGATCCATTCCGACGCCTACGCCCAGATCCGCCCGCGGATCTTCCTCGAGGGCAACTTCTTCATCGACCTCGACCCCGGCAGCCCCAGCGCGGCCGAGATGGACAGCGGCGACACGATCCCGGTCAGCCGCACCTCGATCACGGTCCAGCTCGACGAGATCCTGACCGCGCTGCAGTCGCCGGTGCGGGCCGACCTCAGCCGCCTGCTGGAAGGCTTCGGCGACGCCCTCACCCGCGAGCCGAGCGCGGCCGAAGACGAGGGCTTTCCCGCCGAGGTGCAGGGCAGGAGCGGCGCCGAGGGCATCAGCGACGCCTTTCTCTACGGCGGCACCGCGGGCCGTTACAGCGCCCAGGTCACCAACGCCCTGCTCGGCGCCGATCCTGGCGACCTCTCACGTCTGATCGCGGCTTCCGGCCGCACCTTCGCCGCCCTCGCCAACCGCGAGGAGGACCTGCAGGAGCTGATCGTCAACTTCGACGTTTTCACCGGCGCCCTCGCCGCCCAGTCGCAGAACCTGGCGACCACGGTCGGGCGCTTCGCGCCGACCCTGCGCACTGCGCGTCGCTCGCTCGTCAGCCTCAACCGCGCTCTGCCGCCGCTGCGGGCCTGGGCGATCGAGATGCGGCCCGCGGTCGAAGAGCTGCCGGGCTGGATCGCCGCCGGCCGCCCCTGGCTGCAGCAGGCGCGTCCGCTGCTCTCCGGCAGGGAGCTGGGCGGGGTTGCGAGGCTCCTGCGCGAAGCGACGCCCGGGCTCGCCGGGGCGACCCAGGCCGGCAAGGCAAACACGATCCCGCAGATCAACCGGATCAGCCTCTGCACGACCAAAGTCTTCGTCCCGACCGGGAACCAGACGATCGACGACCAGTTCAGCATCGGTGGGCCCAGCTACCGGGAGTTCTTCTACTCTCTCGCCAACCTCTCCGGCTGGGGTCAGAACTTCGACGGCAACGGTTTCTACGCGCGGGCGCAGGCAGGCGGCGGTCCGCTGCTCGTCACCGGCTCGAACCCAGGCGGCAACCTCACGACCGACAAGGCCGACTGGGCAAACACGATCGTCGCGCCGACCGGTGTCCAGCCCCAACTCGGCGGACGACCGCCTAAGAAACCAAACGTGCGTTGCCACACCCAGCCCGTCCCCAATCTGAATGGCTCGCTGGGCCAGGCCGGCGGGCCCAGCCTTACGCCGGTGAGCCCATGAGCGACCAGGGTCGACAGGTGAGCCGTTGGGCACACTTCCGCGCGTCTCTTGGCCGGCAAACGCGTGGCCGCGGCAAAGACACGATCGCGATCGCGATCCTCTCGGCGGCGGCGATCGCGATGACGCTCTGGATCTTCACCCAGCAGAAAGCGGCGCTGCCTTCCTGGGCGCCCTTCGTCGGCGAAGACTTCGCCCACCTCACGGCCGAGTTCAGCAGCGCCCAGGCGGTCACGCCCGGCCAGGGCCAGGCTGTGGTGATCGCCGGCGTCCGGGTCGGCAAAATCTCCTCGGTCGACGTCGAGGAAGGCCACGCCGTCGTCGGCTTGGACGTCCAGCCGGAGTACCTGGAGCTGATCCACTCCGACGCGACCCTCCTGCTGCGGCCGAAAACGAACCTCAACGACATGGTCGTCGAGGTGGACCCGGGCAAGGCGCCGGGGCACGTCGAGGACGGCCACAACTTCTCCCTCGCGCAGACCGAACCGAGCGTCAACTTCGAAGCCTTCCTCTCGACCTTCGACGAAGACACCCGCCGCTACATCCAGCTCCTGGTCAGCGGCGGCGCCAAGGGGCTCGGCAGCCGGCCGCGGCAGCTCTCCGGCGCCCTCCGCCGCTTCGGGCCCTTCGTCCACACCGTCGCCGACCTCAACCGGGCCGTCGCCGCCCGCCGCCGCGCGCTGGCCAACGTGATCCACGACTTCGGCCTGCTGACCGCCGAACTGGCGCGGCGCGACTCCCAGCTCGAACGCTTCGTCACCTCCTCCAAGGACGTGCTCGGCAACTTCGCCAACCAGCAGCAGGGCATCCAGGAAACCCTGATCGAGTTCCCGGCCACGCTCGCCGCCCTCCAAGGCGGCCTCGCCAGCTCCAACCGGTTCACCGCCGCCGCCCGGCCTGCCCTGCTCGGCCTGATCCCGCAGGCGCAGGCGCTCGGACCGGCGCTCGACGCGCAGGAGCGCCTCTTCAGCCAAACCCTGGCCCCGATCCGCGACCAGATCCGCCCCTTCACGCGCCAGATCCGCCCCGTCGTCAGGCATCTGAAGCAGGGTTCTGCCGACTTCGACAAATCGGTCACCGGCTTCGGCAACGCGCTCGGCGGTCTCAACACCTTCCTCAACCTGCTCGCCTTCAAGCCGCAGGGCTCGCGCGAGAGCTACCTCTTCTACCTGCCCTGGCTCAACCACAACATCAACGCCAGCTTCAATCTCGCCGACGCCGGCGGGCCGATCCAGCGCGCTCTGGCCCTGCTCTCCTGCAACGGAGTACAGCTCGCCGAGGGCGCCGCCGGCACCCGCGCCTACATCAAAACGCTTGTCCAAGCCAACCGCGTGCCCACCCCGAAAGAACTCCCCGTGATCCCCCCCGACCCCGAAGCCGCGGGAGTCGGCGGCTGCGGACCTGAAGCCGAATGAGCAAGCAAGCCCCCAGCACCGGCCAGCTCCTCGTCATCGTCGGCTTCGCGCTGTCCTGCTTCGGCATCCTGCTCTTCCTCTGGATCACCTTCGGCGGTCCCACCCCGTTCAAGGCCAAGCCCTACGAGATCAAGATCCCCTTCCGCGAGGCGACCCAGCTCGCCCAGCAGTCCGACGTCCGCATCTCCGGCGTCTCGGTCGGCAAAGTGCAGGACATCGAGCTGGCGCCGAACGGAGAAGACGCGCTGGCGACGATCTACCTCGACGACAAGTACGGCCCGATCCCGCGCGGCACGCGGGCGGTCCTCCGCACCAAGACGCTGCTCGGCGAGACCTACGTCGAGCTCACTCCCGGCGCCGCCGACAGCCCGAAGCTGCCCGACGGGGCGACTCTGGCGGCGGCCAACATCGCCGAATCGGTCCAGCTCGACGAGATCTTCCGCACCTTCGACGCTCGCACCCGCGCCGCCTTCCAGGAATGGCAGCAGCAGGCGGCGATCGCGATCGAGGGCAACGGCCAGGCCCTCTCCAACGCCTTCGCCGAGTTCGACCCCTTCTTCTCCGAATTCGACAAGCTCTTCCGCGTCCTCGACACGCAGCGGCTGGCGATCCGGCAGCTCTTCCGCAACGGCGCCGTCACCTTCCAGGCGCTGCGCGGTCGCGACGGCCAGGTCGCCGAGCTGATCCGCAACTCGAACGCGGTCTTCCAGACGACCGCAGCGCGCGATCAGGACATCGAAGCGCTGTTCCGCGCCTTCCCCACCTTCCTCGACGAGTCTCGCCTCACCTTCGATCGACTGAAAGAGTTCGCGCTCAACACCGATCCGCTGATGCGGCAGCTGCTGCCGGCCGCGGAAGAGCTCTCGCCGACCTTCATCTCCCTCGCAAAGTTCGCCCCGCAGGCAAAGGGGTTCTTCGAAGGATTCGGGCCGGTGATCGAAAGCTCCGACACGGCTTTGCCGGCCCTGCGCAAATTCCTCCGCGACGACTTCCCGGTGCTGCTGCGGTCGATCGATCCTTTCGCCCGCAACCTGAACCCAATTCTCACCGGTCTCAGCCTCTACAAACGCGAGCTCGCCGCGGCGATGGCCAACGTCGCCGCCGCCACCAACGGGCGGGTGGTGGGAGGAGTCCATTTCCTACGCGCCATAGCTCCCTTCGGACCCGAATCCGTCGCTTCATTCCCAAATCGTCTCACCGGCAATCGGAACAACGCCTACGCCCAGCCTGGCGGTTCGAATCGCCTCGCGAGCGGCCTGCTCAACTTCGACACGCGCCAGTGCAGCTCGGGGGTCACTGCGAGCCTCGACCCCGAAACGCCCAAAGACCCGGCCTTCAACGATCGTGTGGAAGCGAAAGACGAAGCCGAAAGACTGAAAAAAGCGACCGAATTCTTCGAACGACTCAGGCACTTCGCCTTCGCCGATCAGGAAAGCTCGGCTTCGGTCCCGGCCCCCGGCTGTAGCCCGCAGGCACCCTTCGAGCCGATCTACGGCAGCGGCCCCCCGACGATCTACCAGCACACCTTCGAACAGGGCGGATAGACCTGCCGCTCAGCCCTTCGGCGTGCAGGGCACGGCGAGGCTGCCTCTGAGGGTGGTGGTAGCAGCTTCGTTCGGCGTCCCGGCTTCATTTTTGAAGCGAAGTTTCGGCACGGTGACCTTGAATTTGCCGCCGGGGCACCTGGCTTCGAGGAGCCCGGTCATCCTGCCGTTGTAGGTGTAGGTCCTTCCGAGGCGGATCTCGAAGTCGCCCAGGGAACCGGCACCTCCGGCGACCACCGGGATTTGCAGGACTGAGTGTGCTCCGCTGCCCTTCCTTCGGATCGTGGCGACGGCGACGATCGGGGCCGGCTTCGGCACGGGGATGAGAGTGTGAATCAGCAGCTTCACCTCACCATCCCTCTCGCCGCCGTTGAAGACCGTGATCGGGGAATTGACGATCAGTGGTTTCTGTTCGGGAAAGGCGATTGCGAAGTAGCCGCTGCCCCTGCCGACTATGGCCTTGCTACAGGCTTTGAGTTCCCCTTTCGGATCGAGGATGTCGCGCCGCCCTCCCTCGCAGACCGGGAGGCCCTCGACGTTCACCCTCAGATCGCGGTCGACGTCGACGACTGCTTCTCTCAATGCAGGCGGATGAGAGCCATCACGAGTGCGGATTTCTCCAGCGATCCTTGCCGTGACCGGCACGTACTCGCTCTTCGGCATCTGCTTTGGGGAGAAGCTGCCGTTGAAGCTGGGGAGGAGGGTGGGCATGGGTATCGACACGGCAGCCGCCTGCGCAAGGCCGACCACCCCCACCGCAACGGTGCCGGCCAAGGCCAGCACCGTTAAGCCACTTCTGCCGCGCACCTCTTCTCCCTCTCGGCCCAGCCGTTTACTCGCTCAGCCCTTTGACGTACACGGCACCGGGAGATTGCCTCTGAGAGTCGTCGTAGCTTTGACGCCAGGGACCTTGGCTTCGTTTTTGAAGAGGACCTTCTTGGCGCTGGTGTTGAACTTTCCGTCCGGGCATTTGGCTTCGAAGAAGCCCACCTTCCTGCTTTTGAAGCCGAAGGTTTTCCCGAGCTTGAATTTGAAGTCGAGGGTCGAGCCGCTGCCGCCTACGATGACCGGGACCCGGGCGATCGTGTGGACGCCGCTGCCCTTCCTCTGGATCGTCACCTGGGTGACGATCGCGGCGGGGACGGGCACGGTGATGAAGACGTGGATCAGCAACTTGACCTTGCCTCCGCTTTCGCCGCCGTTGAAGACCGTCAACGGGCTGGCGATCTTGATCGGCGGTTGTTCGGGGAAGGCGATCTCGACGTGCGCGTTGCCGCTGCCGAGGATCGTCTTGCCGCAGGCCTTCTTTGCCGCGGGAGTGGGGCGGGCCTCGAGCTGGCCTGCTTTGCAGGACGGATAGCCCTTGGCATTGATCTTCACGTCCTTGTCGATGTCCACCACCGCTTCGCGCAGCGCGGAAGGATGGGTGCCGTCGTCGGTTTTGATCTTGCCGAAGATGTTCGTCGTCACCGGCACGTAGTCGTTCTTCGGCATCTTCTGCGGCGAGACGGTGCCGCCGAAGGTGAGGATGAGGTTGCCGACGCGAATCGTCGTGCTCGCCGCGCTGGCGAGTGCCGCGACCCCGATCGCCAGCATCGCGCTCACGGCGAGCAGTGAACCCATCTTCCTGCGCATGCCAGATCTCCTTGCCCTCGAGGAACTCTTACAAGGAGCCTACTCCACAAGTTTCTCTAGAAGACCGTTTGAGATCTCGCGGAAAGCTGCGATTGGGCAAAAAAGAGGCGGCCCGGAGGCCGCCTCTTTCCTGCTTGTTAGCCCGAGCGAGCGGGCTGCTCAGCCTTTCGGCGTGCAGGGCACGAGGAGGCCCCCTTTGAGGGTCGTCGTCGGAGCCACGCCGGCAATCTTCGCTTCGTTTTTGAAGAAGATTTTCGGCACGTTGACTTTGAATTTGCCGTCCGGGCATTTGGCTTCGCCGTAGCCGACCTTCTTGCCTTTGTAGGTGTAGGTCCGGCCGACGCTGAATTTGAAGTCGATCGCCGAGCCGCTGCCGCCGGCCGCGACCGGGATTTTCGAGATCGAGTGGATGCCGGTGCCCTTTTTCTGGATCGTCACCTGGGTGACGATCGCGGCGGGGACGGGCACGGTGATGAAGACGTGGATCAGCAGCTTGACCTTGCCGCCGCTTTCGCCACCGTTGAAGATGGTGATCGGGCTGTTGACCAGGATCGGTTTCTGTTCGGGGAAGGCGATCTCGACGTGCGCGAGACCGGTGCCTAGCGTCGAATCGCCGCAGACTTTTTTGGCGGCTTTCGTGTCCCGTGCCTCGAGCTCGCCCGGTTTGCAGGACGGCAGCCCCTTGACGTTGATTTTCACGTCCTTGTCGATGTCGAAGACGACTTCGCGCAGCGCCGACGGGTGCGTGCCGTCGCTGGTTTTGATTACGCCGGAGACGTTGGTTTTCACCGGCACGTATTTGTTCTTCGGCATCGCTTTCGGCGAGGCGGAGCCGCTGAAGGTCGTGATCAGGTTTCCAGCTCGGACCGTGATGGTCGCCGCGCTGGCGAGCGCAGCCACCGCTACGGCCAGCGCCGCGCTCAGGGCCAGTGCCACAAGCAGATTTCTACGCATGTCTCGTTTTCTCTCCTTTGGGCCCGCCCGTCCCGAGCTGCGGCCATAGATCAAGCCTCTGTCTACCCTGCGGCAGCAGAAACTACCAGCCTCCGCCTTCCTGTAAACCCGTGCATTCAGGCAAAAGAGCGGCTTAACAAGCCCGGCTTCAGGCTTCGAGCATCGAAAGCCGCGTCCGCTCGCGCTCCGCGGCGGCGCCGTCTGGCCCGAGGAAGGGCAGGGTTATCCAGAACATCAGGTCGGGCAGGCGGCTCGGCAGCCGGGACGAGGCGCCGTGCAGGATCTCGCTGTAGAGGAGCTCGTTGATCCCCCCGGCCAGCGAGAGCGAGGTGATGCCCGGCAGCTCGACCGAGGTCTCGGACCGGCCGGCGTCGAGGAAGCCGGTGAACTGGCGCAGGGCCGCGTCGCGACGGGCCAGCGCCTTCGGGCCCGCGGCGAGGACCTCGACGATCGCGAAGCGGGCCTCGTCGGGGTGCTCGGCGAGGTGTTTGAGCAGCTCGCCGAGGCCGGCGGCGACGCGCTCGGCCCACGGCGCCCCCGGCTTCGACTCGAATCCACGGGCGGTGTCGCCCAGCAGGTTGCCGAGCAGCAGGTCGTAGGCGGCCAGGAAGCAATCCTCCTTGCTCGAGAACAGCTCATAGAACGTCTTTCTCGACACTCCGGCGACGCCTATCACGTCGACGACGCGGGTCTCCGGGTAGCCGCGCTCGGCGACCACCTCGATCATCGCCTGCAGGATCCGCCGCCGCTGGGATTCGGTCACCGCCTCCCGCGGTAGCCCGTGACGACCCCTTGGCAGCCGCTCGCCCACTTTGGCAGTGCGTCTACCGGAAGCCACATCAAAACTCTAGAGCAGGAGGCAAGAAACCCGCGAACACCGCTGTTTACACAGCGATCTGTGTACCGGCTTGTCTGTGTAGGTCTAGGCGGCCCGAAGGCTGGGCTCGTCGCCGATCCAGACGACCTGGTCGCGGCCCGGCCCGACGCCGGCGAGGCGGATCGGGACGCCGGCAAAGTCGGCGATGAAGTCGAGGTAGGCGCGGGCCTGCGGCGGCAGGTCGGCCTCGCTGCGACAGGTGGTGAGGTCGGCGTCGAAGCCGGGCAGCTCCTCGTATTCGGGCTCGGCCGAGTGCAGGATCGACTGGTGGTAGGGGAAGCGGTCGAAGATCGCCCCCTCGCGCGAGCGATAGCGGACGGCGACCCGCAGCGGGTCGAGCCCGCTGAGGACGTCGAGCTTGGTGATCGTCAGCGCGCTGAGCCGGTTGAGCCGCACCGCGTAGCGCAGGGCGACGAGGTCCATCCAGCCGCAGCGCCGCTCGCGGCCGGTCGTCGTCCCGTACTCGTGGCCGCGTTCGAGCATGTGCCGGCCGACCTCGTCCTCCAGCTCGGTCGGGAAGGGGCCGGCGCCGACCCGCGTCGCGTAGGCCTTGGCTACGCCCCAGACCTCGTCGATGTCCGCCGGCCCGACGCCGGCGCCGACGCAGGCCGCGCCGGCGATCGGGTTCGACGAGGTGACGAACGGATAGGTGCCGTGGTCGAGGTCGAGGAGGGTGGCCTGGGCCCCCTCGAAGAGGACGGTGCCGCCGCCGTCGAGCGCGTCCCAGCAGAGGCGCGCGGTGTCGGCGATGTGGGGCTCGAGCTGGTGACCGTAGCCGGCGAACTCCTCGCTCATCGCGTGCAGGTCGAGCCGCGGGTCGGGGGCGTCGGCGACCGACTGGTCGCCCCCCTGCCGCGTGCCCTCGCCCGCTTCCTTGCGCAGCTTGCGCCGCTGCACCGACAGTTCGCGCAGCGCCTGCTGCTTGGGCTCGAGCGCGGTCATGATCTTCTTGCGCAGGATCTTCTCGTCGAGCAGGTCCTGGACGCGGATGCCGAGCCGCAGCGCCTTGTCGGCGTAGCAGGGGCCGATGCCGCGCCGCGTGGTGCCGATCGAGAGCTTGCCCAGCATCACCTCGCCGGCGGTGTCGAGCAGCACGTGGTAGGGCATGATCAGGTGGGCATTGGCGGAGATGCGCAGGTTGCCGACCTCGACCCCTCGCCGCCGCAGGCCGTCGATCTCGCCGAGCAGGACGCTGGGGTCGAGGACGACGCCGTTGCCGATCACGCTGAGCGTCTCGGGATAGAGGATCCCGGAGGGGATCAGGTGGAACTTGAACTCCTCGCCGTCGCGGACGATCGTGTGGCCGGCGTTGTTGCCGCCCTGGAAGCGCACGACCAGCTCCGCGCGCTCGGCGAGCAGGTCGACGATCTTGCCCTTCCCCTCGTCGCCCCACTGAGTCCCGACTATGACTATGCCCGGCATGACAGTGGGAATTCTGACGCGCGGGCGGCTAGGCGGCTTTGCCGTAACGCCGGTCGGCGCCGAACAGGGGCACTTCGTCGCAGATCTGGCTCAGCCGCGAGACGGTGCGGCTGCCGATCTGCTCCTCCAGCTCGTCGTGCGGGAGGTTGGTGGTGATCAGCACCGACCGCTGCGCCTCGTAGCGCTCGTTGATCAGCGCGTACAGCTGCTCCAGCACCCAGTCGGAGCGCTTCTCGGCGCCGAGGTCGTCGATGTGGAGGAGGTCGACGGCGGTCAGGCGCTCGAAGAAGGAGAGGTAGGAGTCGCCGCCGGGCTCGGAGTCGTAGGTGCGGCGGATGCGCGCCAGCAGCTTCGGCAGCGAGTAGATCGCCACCGAGCGCCCGTTCTCCAGCGCCGCCTTGGAGATCAGCATGGCGAGGGTCGTCTTGCCGGTCCCGGTGTCGCCGAAGATCCACAGACCCCGTCCGGCGTCGAGCCGTTCGTCGAGCTCGTCGACGAACGCCCGCACATCGGCCAGCGCGCCCTTGGTGGCGAGGTCCCGGGCCATGTCGCTGACCGGCGGCCGCTCGAAGGAGACGCCGCGGTAGCGCGGCGGGATCACCGAGGCGACGCCCTTGCTGCGGCCCTTGCGCAGGCGCTGCTCGCGGCACTCGCAGGGGCGCGCCACGTCCTCGGGCCCGAGGATCCAGCCGGAGCCGTCGCAGGCGCCGAGCGGGCAGGCTCGCTCGGCGAACGGTTCGCTGCGCGCGCCCGGCATCAGAACTCAGGCCCCGCGGCGGCCGCGTCCTCCAGCGGCGGCCCTTCGCCGGCGGGCTGCTCGACCGGGCGTTCGTGGCCGGAGTAGTCGGCGAATTTGGGGAAGCGGTCGAGGAAGACCAGTTTCGGCGCCCCGATCGGCCCGTTCCTATGCTTGGCGATGATCACGTCCGCCAGCCCGTCCGGCTCGTCGTCGGGGTCGCGGTAGTAATCCTCGCGGTAGAGGAAGGCGACCAGGTCCGCGTCCTGCTCGATCGAGTTGTGGACGACGATGTTGTCCGCGACGAAGTTGTGAAGACCCTCGACCGTGAGGTCGAAGACCTCCTCGGTCCCGTCGGGCTCGATCGAGACGATTGGATCCCAGTAGGCGTCGCCGAGAGCAAGATCGACCAGCTCTTCGCATCGCACAGCAGCCGCGACGCGCATCGCCCGCTCCTTCCCAATGCCGCTCCTGTAGAGCGCAGTGCCGCAGTACCGCGTATCGATCGCCTCCTGCAGTTGACGGCTCGTCATGTCAGCTCGCTGCATGGCGGGAACGACCAGACCTCGCCAGGCCTCACTTGGGATCACGTCCCGGTTCGGATTGCGAGCGCGACTGTCGAAGTGCTTCAAGATGGCGCTGGCGTGTCGCTGCTTGTCGGCGCCAAGCGCCCCGACGATCTCCAGGAACCGCACCAGCTCCGTGCCGCCGCTGACGCTGATGTGGAATTGCGGCCTGCCTTTGGCGCGGTTCTCGTGTCTGGCGATCCGTGCGTTGATGCCGAGGCGAATGAGCAGCGACTGAACATCGTCAGCGAGTCTGGGGCTGCTGGTGGCGTAGTAGATGGCCGCCGCTCGACGCTGGCCTCCCAGCCAGACGCAGCCGTCCGTCGCCCAGAGGTGTCGCAGGAACGTCGCGATTGCCCAGTTGGGTTGGGCGAAGACGGCGTCGGGCACCCGCTTCTCGTAGGAGCGAAGGCCGAAGCCCCCCAACTCGTCAAGCCAGGCTGCGACCGGATTGCGCTTCCGGTGCGTGAGGCGCTCGCGGGCTGCCAGATAGACCTGGAACCAGCGCCGCTCCAGCTTGACTCGAGGCCGCACCGCTCTGCCGAAGACCCGCAGCGATAGGTCTGCCACCAGCTCAGCCAACTTGCGCTCGTTGCTCGTGTACTGGATCGCGTGACGAGGAAGAGTGCAACCGTCTCCAATCAGATGCCCGAGCAGCGCAAGTTCGTCCTCCGTCATGCTCGCGTGGCCCGTGTCTGGCAGCGTCCCTGGCAGCGCGATCGTGTCACCGACGGTCAGCGCGTCAAGCCGGTGCCAGCCGTCGATCGTGAGGAACTTGTGGTTGCCGGTTGCCCTGATCGACCTTCCCAGCCGGGTCGTCAGGCGAAAGACCTGCTTGTGCCCAGTGGAAAAGGCACGGGTTGCGAGCGCCGGACGGAGTTTCCAGGTCTCGGGGTCCATCGCCAGCACTTCAAAGTTGCTCTGGCCGACCAGCTCGCGGATTGGACGTCGGCCCCCCTCGCGCGGTAGGTAGACGAGCGAATCCCCGGTCAGACATCCCGACTCGCGCAGGTCGGAGAGCATCGGCTTCGGCGGGTGGCGCTGCTCGGGGGCGCGCGATAGCTGGGAGATAGCCAGCACCGGCACCTCCAGCTCGCGGGCGAGGATCTTTAGGCCGCGGCTCATCTGGCCGACCTGCTCGACCCGGTTGGCGCGCGGGTCGTCGGATCGCATCAGCTGCAGGTAGTCGACGATCACCAGGCCGAGCCCGCCCTGCTCCTGAACCTGGGCGTGCAGCCGCCGCGCCTTGGCCCGCAGGTCGAGCAGGCCGAGGTCGGAGGAGTCGTCGAACCACAGCGGCGCCTCCTCCAGCTCGTTGCAGGCGCGCACGACCTTCGGCCAGTCCTTCTGCGCGACCTGCCCCTTGCGCAGCTTGTCGCCGGAGATCCGCGCCCGGCAGGCGATGAAGCGCTGCGCCAGCTCGACCTCCGACATCTCCAGCGAGAAGAAGGCGACCGGCATCCCCCGCTTCACCGCCACGTTCTCGGCGATGTTGGCGACGACGGCCGACTTGCCCATGGCCGGCCGTGCCGCGACGATGATCAGGTTGCCGGGTTGGAAGCCACCGGTGATCGCGTCGATGTCGCGGAAGCCGGAGGGGGTTCCGGTCAGCTCGCTCTCGCCGGTCGAGAGCTTCTCCAGTCGGTCGACCTCGTCGTGGAGGATCTCCGAGAGCTGGCGGAAGTCGCTCGCCTGCTCCTTGTGGGCGACTTCGAAGAGCAGCCTCTCGGCCCGCTCGGAGAGCTCGCGCGGCTCGCCGTCGCGTCCGTGCACCCAGCCCTGGATCTCCTGTCCGGCGCCGAGCAGGCGGCGCAGCAGCGAGTTCTGCTGGACGATCTCGGCGTAATGCTTGGCGTTGCCGGCTGCCGGCACCTTGGCGGCCAGCTCGGAGACGTAGTGCTTGCCCCCCGCCGGCTCGATCTCGCCGCGCTGGACCAGCGCCTCGGTGACGCTCAGCTCGTCGACCGGCTTCGAGCTTGCGTAGAGATCGCGGGCGCAAGCGAAGATCAGCCCGTGCTTCTCGAGGTAGAAATCCTCGGCGTTCAGCTTCACCTCGTCGATGACGCGGGTCAGCGCCGGCTGCGCGACCAGCATCGCGCCCAGCACCGATTCCTCTGCCTCGATGTTCTGGGGTGGGACGTGGGTGGCGGCGGGTTGCGGCATCGGCTCCTAGTTAAGGACCGGAAGCGGCGGGAAATCGCCTCCCGGTCCTCGTCGTCCAGCAAATCAGAGCTCGCCCGCCTCGACCGCGGCGGTCTCTGCAAATGACGGCAAAAAAGAATCGGCCGCCTACCTGGCGGGAATTGGTACGAAGTCGTTGCAGAAATCTTGCATTCGGCGCGCCACGCGTGCCGCCGCAACTTTTAGGCTGCAATCATGGAGGCGATGAGAGAGAGCTGGACCGACGAGCGGCTGGACGATTTCAGGGCGGAAACGGCTAGACGCTTCGACGAGCTCGGCCGGCGCGTGGACAACGGCTTCAACCGAGTCGACGCCGACATCCGGGCTCTGCGCGACGAGATGAGGAAGGAGTCCGTTTCCGTACGAGGGGAGATGAAAGAAGGCTTCGAAAAGGTCGATGCTCGCTTTGAGCGAATCGACGAACGTTTCGAAGCCCTGCATCGCATCATGGTGCAGTTTTGCGGCCTTGTCATCGCCGCTCTGATCGGCTTCATCGCCACCCAGATCTAGCGCCACTCAGCCCAGCGCGCCAGCGCTGGCCGCAAGGTGATCCGGCGCGGGCGGTATCTCGCCGGCCTGCTCCTTGCGCTGCTCGCCGCGACGCAGCATTCGCTGGGTGAGGATCGCGATGCTGAGGATCGCGGTGGCGCCGAGGCTGAGCTGGACGCTGAGCAGTCCCTCGCGGGTCCAGTAGACGTCGCGCAGGTCGAGCAGCAGGGCTGCCTCGTCGAAGGTGAGGCCCATGCCGACGCCCATCGGGATCGCCAGGCGGTCCTCCAGCTCGTCGCTCTCGGTCAGCAGCGCCACGGTGCCGGCGCTGAAGGCGATCAGGATGCCCGGCACAAAGTGGTGGATGTGGCGCCCGCCGACGCTGACGTTCTGGAACGGCCACCAGCGATCGCGGATCCCCCAGGTCGAGATCCGCACCAGCGCGAACGCTCCCAGGAAGCCGGCGAGCAGGTTGAAGAGGACGGTCTCGCTGCGAGGCGTCGCCGCGTAGCCGCTGACCGCTACGCCGACCGTGTCCAGCGCCGCCGCCGGAGCCGCCTCTACCAGGCCGTCGTCCCTGCCGCGCTCGTGCGCGCGGCGCCGAAGCATCCGTCCGAACTGGCCCGTCAGCACCGTGCCGGCGCCTCCCAAGGCAACGGCGGCGAGCCCGACCGTCGCCCGCTCCGATCTCGCCCAGCCGAATCGCGTCCTCGCCTTGGCGCGCCGGGTCAGGCGAGTCGGGAAACCCCGCAGGGGCTAGCTCTCCTCTGTGACGATCGTCTTCACCGTCGCGACCGCGTCGTCGGCCAGCTCGATCTCGACCATGTGGGTGCCGACCTCTCGGATCGGCTGCTCGAGGCGCACTTTGCGACGGTCGATCTTCAGATCGCGAGCGTCCTGGATCGCCTCGACGATCTCCTTGGCGCCGACCGAGCCGAACAGCTTGCCCCCGTCGTCTGCCCTCTGGGTGATCGTCAGCACCGTTTTCGAGAGCAGCGATGCGGCCTGCTCTTCGCGCTCCGCACGTGCCTTTTCCGCCTTTTCGGCTGCAGCTTGGCGCCGCTGGGCCTCCTCTAGCGCTCCCGGCGTCGCCGGCGCGGCCAGCTTGCGCGGGATCAGGTAGTTGCGCAGGTAGCCGGGGGAGACGTCGACCGGCTCGCCGCGCTGCCCGAGGCTGTCGACGTCCTCGAGGAGGATCGCCTGCGCCATCAGCGCTCTCCGACGTAGGGCAGCAGGGCGATCTCTCTGGCGCGCTTCACCGCCACCGAGAGCTGGCGCTGGTGCTTGCGCGAGAGGCCGGTGACGCGGCGTCCGCGGGTCTTGCCCTTGTCCGAGAGGAAGCGCCGCAGCAGGTTGAGATCCTTGTAGTCGACCGCCTCGGAGTTGATCCGCGTGTATTTGCGCGGCCGCACCCGGTCGGCGCCACGCCGTCCCCGGCGCGGCGCTGCCGCTCCGTTCTCTCTAGCTCTAGCCATGCGGCTCGTGATGGTACAGACCTGACGCGGTCAAGAGGCGGCATACGGCGTCCTCAGTCGCTCGCGTGCAGAGCACGCCACGCTCCCTGCGTCCTTGTCTGCCACCCCTTGACCGCGTCAGGGGGTGTCTTAGACCTCTAGAACGGGATGTCGTCGTCTCCGCCGCTGCCCGCCGGGGTGCCGGCGTAGTCGGAGGTGTCGGCGGGCACGTCGCTGCTGGGGCTGAAGCCGTTGCCGTTACCGCCGTTGCCCCCGCCTCCACCGTCCCGGGAGCCGAGGAACTGGACCGAGTTGGCGACGATCTGCACCGCCTGCCGTTTGCCACCGCCCTCTTTGGCCTCCCACTCGCGCCAGTCGAGCCGCCCTTCGACCGCGACCGGGCGCCCCTTGGAGAGGTAGTTGGCGCAGTTCTCGCCCTGCCCGCCCCAGACGACGACGTCGAAGTAGTTGGGCTTGTCGACCCATTCGCCGGTCTGGCCGTCCTTGCGACGGCTGTTGACCGCCACCCGCAACTCGCAGACGGAGGTTCCGCCGCCGGTGCTGCGCAGTTCGGGGTCCTTGGTCAGGTTCCCGGTGATGACCACCACGTTGATGTTCGAAGCCGCCACGGCTCTCACTCCTCAGATCGCGTTATCGAGACATCAGTCTAAGAGCGCGGCCGGCGCGACTCTCCCCCCTGAGGGCGGAATATCCGCAAAAGTCCGACGCTATTTGGCCGCTTCGGCGGGCTCGTCGCCCTCGCCGGCGGTGGCGGGCTCCGGGGGAGCCTCCTCCGTGGCCTCCGCGGCCGGCTCGCCCGCCTCCGCGGCGGGCTCGGCCTCGGCAGCGGCCTCGGGCGTCGGCGCTGCAGTCTCTTCGCCGCCGTTCTCCGATGCGGCCTCGGCAGCGGTCTCGCTTGCCGCGACGGCCGGCCCGGCGGTCTCTGCCTCAGCGCCCGCGGGTGCCGTCGGACGCTCGCGCGACGCGGCAGGCCCCGGCGCGGCGGTGGCCGGCGGGACCGTCACCGGCGTCTCCGGGCCGACTTTGAAGATGCGGAAGCGGAGCACCCCGTCGGCGATCTTGAGGTTGTGGTCGAGCTGTTCGAGCAGCTCGGAGGGGCCCTCGAAGCGGAACCAGCGGTAGTCGGCCTCGTTGCGCTGGGCGATCTCGTAGGCCAGCTTGCGCAGGCCCCACTCGTTCTCGTGTTTCAGCGTCCCGGCGGCCTCGATCTGCCCTCGCGCCTCTTTGGCGACAGCGTCGCGTGCCGGGGCGTCCTGCCCCGGGTCCAGCATCAGAACCAGCTCGTATTCGCGCATCGCCGCCAAACGGCGTCGCACTATAGCGACGGCCCGACCCCCGCCTCAGTGCGGGGCGAACTCCATAGAGCCGTCGTCGAGTGGCGGCGATGCTTCTACAGGAGCAGCGGGCGCTGGAGCAGGGACAGGCGTCTTCGGGACAGGGGCCACGGCGGGCGGGTCATGGTGTCGGGTGGGGGCACCCGGCTTGCGCTGCGATCTTCTCCGGGCAGAGGAACCACGCGGACGGCGGGATGAAGCCTCGCCCTCCGAAGACTCCGCGCGGCGCCTAGTACCCCCACCCGACACCACCCGCCCGAGTCGCCTCTGTGGCCGACGCTTGCTCGATTCCAGCGGAGGAGCACCGACGTGCGACGCGCCCACGTCCGCAGGCAACGGCGCCAACTCCGCCACCCGCGGCAGCCCCACATCGGCAGGCAACGGCGCAGGCACCGGCGGCTCAAGCAAAGAGGGCACGACCCGCAGCGCCAGCAACGCCCCAAGGGCAATAGCTCCCCATTTCGCAGCCGCAACCCACTGGACTCGTAGTCCCATGCATCACTAAGGCGTCAGCCCGAGAAACTCTCCCCGGGAAGCGGCTGGGAAAGAGGGGTCGGGCGTCCCTTATCTGGAGTGTCGCGAAGCGGGGCACCGCCGAGTGTCTCCAGCCGCGAAGCGGCACCAAATTCGTGAGCGGAGCGAACATCAACTCCAGATAAGGGACACCCGACCCCTCCTACGCAACCGTTTGCCGAAGCTCCTCAATGTCCCTGAGCTGATCATCGACCCAGTCCCCAGGGTTACGGGAGTAGATGATCTCCTTCAGATGCTCAGACCGCAGCCGCCGCTCCTCGGGCGCCATCGTCAGCGCCCGGTAGATCGCGTCGGCCTGCTCCTGGATGTCGAAGGGGTTGACCGAGAGCACGCAGTCGGCCAGCTCCTCGTGCGAGCCGGTGTTCTCGGACAGCATCAGGACGCCGTTGCGGGTGTTGACCGCCGGCGCCTCCTTGGCGACCAGGTTCATCCCGTCGAAGATCGAGTTGACCATCAGCAGGTCGAAGTGCTTGTAGCGGGCGACCGCCTCGGGGAAGTTCTCGTAGATCTTGAGGTCGATCGGCATCCAGTCGGTCGTCCCGTGGCGGTGGTTGACCACCGCGACCAGGGCCTCGATCCGTTCCAGGTACTCGGCGTACTCGGGCACGTCCTGGCGCGAGGGCTGCAGGTGGGCGATGAAGGTGACTTTCTCGCGGAACTCTGGGTGCTGGTCGAGGAAGACGTCGAAGGCGGTGAAGCCGCGCAGCACGTTCTTGGAGAGGTCGGCGCGGTCGACGCGGATGATCAGGTGCTCCCGCCGCCGCTCGACGACCTCGCGCTCGGCCGCCGCCACCTCGGCCGACTCGGCTGCCCGCTGCAGCCGCTCGGCGTCGATCGAGAGCGGGTAGGCCCGCGCCAGGGTCTGCCCACCCGCGTGCTGCACCAGGCAGCGCTCGTAGTCGACCTCGACCTCGAGCAGTTCGTCGCAGCAGCGCAGGAAGTTGATGCAGTAGGAGTGGGTGTGGAAGCCGATGATGTCGTTGGCGAGCATGCCGCGGTAGATCGCCTCGCGGACTCGCCCCGGCAGGATCCGCCAGCTGTCCGGCTGCGACCAGGGGATGTGGACGAAGTGGTGGAGAAAGGTGTCGGGCCGCTCGGCTCGGATCATCCCGGGGGCCGTGTAGAGGTGGTAGTCGTGCAGCATCACCAACGGCCGCTCGCGGTTCTCGATCTGGCCCAGAACGGCACGGGCGATGTCGCGGTTGACGGTCTGGTAGCCGTGGTCCCAGGCGTCGATCTCCTCCTGACGGATGTCCGGCGCGTTGGAGAGGTCCCAGAGGTAGTGCTGGATGAACCAGAGGATCGGGTTGGCGATCACGTTGTAGAAGCGGTCGTAGGCGACGGCGTCGCTCCCCACCAGCAGCACCCGGTACTCGATGCCGTCGATCGAGAGCTCGACCGGCCCGCCCCGCTCCTCGGAGACGGCGACGTCCTCGTCGGTCATCGCCGAGGCGATCCAGAGCGCGTCGCGGTGCGAGACGAGCCCCGAGAGGGCCGTCACCAGGCCGCCGCCGCCGCGGCGCACGGTGCGCTCGCCGGCCTCGTCCCGCTCGAACTGCGCCGGCCCGCGGTTGGAGACGATGATCAATGGATCGCCATCGGCCACACGCTCACCCTACCCGGAGCGCTCCAGCGGCTTTGCGGCTGGGCGCGATCAGTCCAGCTCTGAGAGCAGCTGCAGCCAGTCCCGCAGCAGGCGCGGAGAGAGGAACTCGCGCCGGGCGTGTTCCTTGCCGGCGCGTCCCAGCTTCTTTCCCAGCTCGGGGTCGGCGAGGATTTCCACGCAGCGCTGGGCGCACTCCTGCGGCGAGTCGACCAGGAAGCCGCTCTTGCCGTTCTCGATCTGCAGCGGGATGCCACCGACGTTGCCGGCGACCGTCGGCCGTCCCTTCCAGAGCGCCTCGGTCACGGTCAACCCAAACCCCTCGCGGATCGACTTCTGCAGGCAGACGTCGGACTGCGACTGGAAGGCGTTGACCTCGATCGCACCGACGTTGTTGAGGTTGTTGAGGATCTTGATGTCAGGGTCGCCGTCGGCGTATTCGAAGGTGTGCTGGAAGAACTCCCAGCCCTCCGGGTCGTCGGTCGCCATCGAGCCGACCAGGGCCAGCTGCACCTCCGGCATCTCCTCGGTCACCGACCGGTAGGCGTCGATCACGCCGATCGGGTCCTTCCACGGGTCGAAGCGGGAGACCTGGGTGATCAGCGGCCGGTCGACGTCGATCCCGAACTGGTTGCAGACGAAGGCGGCGTCGTCGGGGGAGAAGGCCATGTTCTTCGGCGAGAGCGGGTCGATCGCCGGCGGGATGATGTTGACGCCGTTGTGGCCGTTGACCCCGCCCGGCACGTAGGCGGGCAGGTGCCAGACGGTTGCGTCGTACTCCTCGATCAGCGGCAGCAGGCGGGCGATCGGCGCCGGGTTCGGCTCGGAGAGGTCTATGTGGCAGCGCCAGATCCAGTTGCGGCTCTTGTCCAGGGCGCCGCGGCGCAGCCCGATCGGCTGCGGGTCGTGGACGATCACCGTGTCCCACTCGCCCTGCAGGCCCTCGGCGTTCATCGCGTTGATCTCGTCGAACAGCTCCCACTGCTCGTCGCTCAGCGTCTCCTCCGCCCCCTGCAGCGAGTTGTGCAGGAGCTTGGTGGCGTTGAAGAACTCTTCTTTGCCGAAGATCACCTGCCAGTGAGCGTCGAGGCCGGCGTCGCGCATCAACGGCACGATCGTGTAGAGGATCTCCGAGACGCCGCCGCCGAAGGCGGTCGCGCTGACGTGCAGGATCCGCTGCCCTTGCAGCGGCTCGGCCAGCTCCTTGATCCGCTCGCTCAGCTCTTTGCCGGCGATGTGCGTGTAGTCGGCGAGCGACTTCTGTCCGAGGGCGACTTCTTGAAGCACCCGCGGATTTCTACAGGCAGCGGCGGCCCGACCGCGGCGCGCTTCGTCGAAGGAATTACTGACCGGTGGCGGGACGCTCGCCGAGGACGACGTCGACGTTGTCCCTGCTGCCGTCCTCGTGCAGGATCTTCAGCGTGACCTCCTCGCCCGGCCGGTAGGAGGAGATGTATTGGGCGAGGTCTTCCGGCCGGATCACCTCGCGGCCTTCGATGGCGAGGATGGTGTCGCCCCCCACCTGGTAGGGAACGCCCTGGAAGCGCAGTTCGTCGTCGCCTCCCTCGAGGCCGGCACGATCCCCCGGGCCGTCGGCGACGACTTCGGCGATCAGGCCGCCGTGGTCGGAGTCGAGATCGAGCCGGCGCGCTAGCTGCGGGTACAGCGCCTGGCTGGAGACGCCGATGTAGGCGTACTCGACGGCTCCGCTGCGCTTCAGCTGGGCGATCGAACGCTCGATGGCCGAGATCGGCACCGCGAAGCCGACGCCGTCGTTGGCGCCGGAGCTGGTCTCGATCTGCTGGTTGATCCCGATCACGCGGGCCTCGGCGTCGAGCAGCGGCCCGCCGGAGTTGCCCGGATTGATCGAGGCGTCGGTCTGGATCGCTCCCTCGATCTGGAATTCGGTCAGCGAGCGCACCGAGCGGTCGGTGGCCGAGACGATCCCGACCGAGAGCGACTGCTGCTCGCCGAAGGGGCTGCCGATCGCCGCCACCGGTTGCCCGACGACCAGCGACTCGTCGTCGCCCAGCTCGAGCGGCCTCAGGTCGAAGCCGTTCGGCTTCACCTCGAGCAGGGCGACGTCGGCGAAGGGGTCGAAGCCGACGATCTCCGCCGGCATCACGTTGCGGTCCGGGAACTCGACGAAGACGGAGTCGGCCTCCTCGCGGTCGCCGCCCTGGCCGTCGGTGACGACATGGGCGTTGGTGACGATCCTGCCCTCCCTGTCCAGCACGAAGCCGGAGCCTTCGGCGCCGCCGCCGTCGAAGATCGAGCGGATCGTGACCACGCCGGGCGCCGCCTCGCGGTAGACCTCGGCGGCGTCGAATCCCGCCGCGTCCGCCGTCTGCACGACCACCTCGGTGGTCGTCCGGGTTCCCTGCGCGCCGCCGCCGAACGCGTCCTCGTCGTTCGAGTCGCCGCAGGAGGCGAGCAGCGACGGCAGCGCCAACAGCAGCGACAGGACCGTCGCTCGCCGTGCCCCGGTCATCACGCCGCCGTCCTCGCCGGCTCCACCACCGCGGACGGGGCAGGTGCGGCGGCGCGATCGTGCCCGAGCCGCAGGTCCAGCGTGAAAGCGGTGAAGCGCCGGCTCGAGGAGATCGCCATGCTGCCGTTCATCCGCTGGGCCAGCTCGCGGGCGATCGCCAGGCCGAGCCCCGACCCCCCGGAGGAGTCGGCGGTGTAGAAGCGCTCGAAGATCCGTTTCTGGACCCGTTGCGGGATCCCGGCGCCGTCGTCGGAGACGGTCAGCTGGGCGCGGCGGTTGACGGAGTAGGTGGTCACGGTGACGCTCGCGCCTTCGGGGGTGTGGACGAGCGCGTTGTCGAGCAGGATACGGATGATCTGACGCACCCGTTCGGGGTCGCCCACGGCGATCACCGGGCGTCCCGGTGTACGCAGCTCCAGGCGCGATCCGCGGCGATCTGCTCGGGGCCCGAACTCCCGCACCACGTCGCGGGCCAGCTCGCTGAGGTCGACCGTCCTGGATTCCAACTCGACTCCGCCGGCGTCGAGTTGCGAGAGGTTGAGGAGGTCGGTCGTGAGCTTGGTCAGGCGTTCGATCTGCTGCCGCATCGTCCGCATGAACTCGGCCCGCTCCTCGGGGCTCGGGTCCTCCTCTTCGAGCAGCTCGACGAAGCCGCCGAGGCTGAAGATCGGCGTGCGCAGCTCGTGCGAGGCGTTGGCGATGAACTGTTTGCGGGCGCTGTCGAGCTCGGCCAGGCGACGCTGCATCTCGTTGAAGGTCCGGGCCAGCTGACCGAGCTGGCCGGAGTAGTCGACCGGGATGCGGGCCGCGAAGTCCCCGTCGGCGATCGCCCGCGCCGCCTCGTCGATCCGCTCAATTCGTTTGGTCACCAGCTGCGCGAAGTAGACCCCGATGCCGAGCGCCAGCAGCAGGGCGATCGCGGCGCCGAGCAGGATCGGCCCGCGTGCCCCCGAGTGGCCACCGATGAGAATCACCCAGATGTAGATGACGATCGACGTGCCGGCCCCGATCGCCAGCGAGACCGTCGTGATCATGTTGCCGATCGGGGTGAGGCGGAGTTTCCTCATTCCCGGAAGCGATAGCCGACGCCGCGCACCGTGAACAGGTACTCGGGCCGCTTGGGGTTGCGCTCCAGCTTCTCGCGCAGATGCCGGATGTGGACGTCGACCGTGCGGGGGTCGCGGTACTCGGAGTCGCCCCAGACGTGCTCGAGCAGGGTCTCGCGGCTCAGCACGCGGCCGGGCGAGCGGGCGAGGGCGCTGAGGATCTCGAACTCGACGTAGGTCAGCGCCACCTCGTCGTCGCGCAGAGTGATCATGCGCCGGCCGGGGTCGATTTGCAGCTCACCGTGCTCGATCGGGCTCTCGTCGGGTGGCCCTCCGACCATCCGCGAGCGGCGCAGGGCCGCCTTGACGCGGCTGCGGAACTCGCGCATCGAGAAGGGCTTGGTGATGTAGTCGTCGGCGCCGACCTCTAGGCCGGCGACCTTGTCGGTCTCGCTGCCCTTTGCGGTCAGCATGATGATCGGCACCTGGCTGTGGCGCCGCAGCTGCCGGCAGACCTCGACGCCGTCGAGCTTCGGCAGCATCAGGTCGAGGATGACCAGGTCGAAGCGCGCCTCGCCGAAGCGCTCGAGCGCTTCGCGGCCGTCGAGCGCCGAGGTGACCTGGTAGCCGTCTTTGCGAAGCGGATAGCTGAGCAGGGTCTGAACCGATCGCTCGTCGTCGACCAGCAGTATCCGTGTAGACCCGTTCGGCATGGACAAAGGGTATCCCGGCCACGGCTGTGGACGTATGTGCGAGTACCAAGTACTAAGGGTCCTGGGTAGGAAGCCGATATGAGGCGCAGGATGCAGCCGCGACAGCTGAAGAGACTGATCGAGACGGGCCACTACCGCCCCGAGCCGGGGCTGGTGGCCGAGGCGATGCTGCAGCGACGCAGCGTCCGCGAGCTGCTGATCGGAGGAATCGCAATCAGCGCAACTGGTCGAAGCCAGTCGCCTTCAGCGGCTCCCCGTCAGGCCGCCTGATCTCGACTCCTTCCCCGCGAGTCACCTCGCCGACATGAGTGAGCCTGAGGCCGCCGGCCGCCCTGACCGCCGCGGTTGCCCGGTCCAGCTGCCCATTGGGCAGGGCGGCCAGCAGCTCGTAGTCCTCGCCGCCGGAGACGGCGAGCTGCAGGGGGTCGATGCCGGCCGCCGCCGCCACCTCGACGACGCCGGCGGCGAGCGGCAGCGCCGATGCATCGATCCGCATGCCGGCGCCGCTGGCGGCGGCGAGATGGCCGGCGTCCCCGCCCAGCCCGTCGCTGAGGTCGATCATCGCCGTCGCTCCGGCGGCGGCGAGCGCCTTGCCGGCTGCCAGCCGTGGCCGAGGCTCCAGCTGTCGCGCCACCAGCGCTGTGAGTTTGTCCTTACCCGCGCTATCCGCGGAAAAGGGCAAACTCACTGCGTTGGCGCTTTCGTTTTCCAGCAGCCAGAGGCCCGCGGCGGCGGCTCCGAGCTCGCCGGTCACGACCAGCGCATCGCCGGGGCGGGCGCCGGAGCGGGTGACCAGATGCTCCGGGTCGGGCGCGTGGCCGACCACGGTCGTGGTCAACGTCAGCACTGGGGATCGCGTCAGGTCGCCGCCCGCCAGGCTGGTGCCGGTTGCCGCCGCCAGCTCGGCGAGGCCGTCGAGCAGCTCCATGCAGCCCTCCTCGTCGAGGTCGGTGGGGACGCCGAGGACGACGTAGGCCTCGCCCGGCTCGGCGCCCATCGCGGCCAGGTCGGAGAGGGCGGTGGCAAGCGCCTTGCGGCCGATCTGCTCCAGGCTGGCCTGCTCGCGGCGGAAGTGGACGCCCTCGACCAGGGCGTCGACCGAGGTGGCCGTGGCGCCGCCGGGCACCGAGATGGCGGCGTCGTCGCCGCTGCCCAGCCGCAGCCGCGCGCCGATGCGCGGGAGGCGCTCCCTCATGCGCGCCAGCAGCTCGAACTCGCCCATGCGGCCATTCTCCCGGCCCAGGGCTGCTGCGGGGGTAGCCACCCAGCTCACTAAGGTGCGCTGGACGTGGACGAGCGCCAACCACTCCTGCACCGGATCGGCGAGGGCGCGGCGCGGATCGGCTCGCGGCCGCCCCGCAGCAAACGCGTCCGCCTCGCGATCCAGCTCGGAATCGCCGTCCTCGTCTTCGGCTTTCTGGTCCTGACCGTCGTCAACCAGTGGGCGGAGATCAAGGACGAGGGCGTCCACTTCCACGTCGCCTGGCTGATCCCGGCCTTCGTCATCCTGCCCTGCTTCTACGCGCTCAGCGCCCTCGGCTGGGACCTGATCCTGCGCTTCCTCGGCTACCGGATCGGCGTCCGCCAGGCGCAGGTCGCCTGGGGCCAGCCGCTGCTGGCTCGCTACGTGCCCGGCAGCGTCCTCTATGTGCTGGGCCGAGTGCTCCTCTCGGAGCGGGCGGGGGTGCCACGCCGCATCACCATTGCCAGCATCGTCTACGAGCAGGCGATCTCGGCCACCTCGGCAATCGCTGTCGCCGCCTACTTCTTCATCAGTCACCCCGACCTGCAGGGCGAGCCGCTGCGCTGGGCGGTGCTGCTGCTGATCCCGGCGCTGATAGCGCTGCTCAGCCCCACTGTCTTCCGCCCCCTCGCCGACCGTGCCCTGCGAGCGTTCGGTCGCGACCCGCTGCCGGAGGTGATCTCGCTGCGCGGCGTGGTTGCCCTGCTCGCCTTCTACACCCTCAACTGGGGGGTGGTCGCAGTCGGCATTTACTGCGTCGCCCGTTCCGTCAGCACGATCCCGGTCGGCGACATCCTCGTTGTCGGCTCGGCCCAGGCGGTCGGCTACGTGGCGGCGCTGGTCACCCTGATCGCGCCGGCCGGGCTCGGAATCCGCGACGCCGCCTTCGCCTGGGCGGTGAAGGTGGCGGTGCCGGGGCAGAGCTTCGCGATCGGCTCGCTGATCGCGATCGCGGTGCGCGGCGTGCTGACCGTGGTCGAGGTGATCTTCGTCGCCATCGTCACCGCGCTCGGCCGGCGCGAGGGGTGGTCGATTCCGACTGGGGTGCTGCATGCGTCACCTGAGGAGGAAGCGGCGGCCGAGCCCAATGCGCGAGCGCCCGAGGTTCTTTAGAGCGCCGGCGGGCGGGTCCTGTCGTCGGGTGGGGGCACCCGGCTTGCGCTGCGATCTTCTCCGGGCAGAGGGACCACGCGGACGGCGGGATGAGGCCTCGCCCTCCGAAGACTCCGCGCGGCGCCGAGTACCCCCACCCGACGCCACCCGCCCGAGGATCGTCTAAAAGAGCCCACGTGGCACCACCGGTTAGAGCGGGACGCGGAAAAGCGAGAGTTACAGCGGCACTCGGGCCGCGAGCTGGAGTGCAGTTAGAGCTAGAACGGCAGCGACCAGTCGGTCGTCCCTTGAGATTGCGGCAAATGGGAGGGCCCAGACGATGTACCAGGGGAGGAGCCAGGCGGTGGCGAGGAGGAGGCCGAGGGCGGCCCAGCCGGTGGCTCGGATCCAGTCGCCGCCGCGGTGGACCCAGCGCAGCAGTGCCGCGAACAGGGCGAGGTAGGCAATCGCGGTCAGCGTGCGGACCGCGTCGACGTCGACGTTGAGCAGCTCGGACAGCAGGTTGGGCAGGCTGTAGTTGCTGACCCGCCCCTGGTTCTCGCCGACGACGCCGAAGCCGTCGAGCCAAGCCCAGCCGAAGGCCGCGTGAGCGGCCAGCGCGATCGCCGCCAGCGCCAGCGCGGCTCCAGCCAACAACCGGCCGACGGGCCTGAAACGTCCAAATAGAGGACGTTTCAGGCCCGTCGGCCGCGTGCCGAGCAGGGCGAAGGGGGCCGCGAAGGCGGCGCTCGCCTTCAGGGCGATGGCGCTGGCCAGGGCGAAGCCGGCGCTGGCCTCGCGGGCGGCGAGGACGGCGGCGCAGCCGGCGAAGGCGACGAGCATCGTCGTCGCGTCGTTGTGGGCGCCGCCGACGACATGGACGAGGACGAGCGGGTTGAGGGCGACGAAGGTGGCGGCGCGGAGAGGGTCGATGCCGCGAACGGAGGCCAGTCGCGAGGTCAGCGCCGCCAGGCCGAGCACCGAGAGCGCAGCGACCGCCTTCAGAATGGCGATGGCGGTTCCGACCGGAAGCCAGGCGAGCGGATAGGTGACGAGCGTGAACAGAGGCCCGTAGGCGCTCGTCTGGTCGGTCCATTCGACCTGCCCGAATGCCGGATCGGATGGAATCGCAGCTGGTGGCGTCGAGTAGGGATCGAGCCCGTGGACGACGCCCAACCGCGCGTAGCTGACGTAGCTGTAGACGTCGTGTGAGAGCAGCACCGGCGCGACGGCGAAGCCGGCGACCGCCACGACAATCGCCGCCCAGACGAGCCGCCGGTCAAGCCGCGGCGCGCCCGCCAGGAACAAGACATAGGCCACGAACCCGACCCACATCAGCGCATAGGTCGCCCCCGCGCTCAAGACCCTCAGGGTACCCGCCGTGAGTTAGACACCCTATGGGTGCTCAACTAACGGCTCGTCCCATCGGTGTATGCCCAGGGCGGTTAACCGGCGCCGACACCGCCGGTCGGGGTGCCACCGCCGACGCTTCCGCCTCCGCCCGCGGGTGGGGGGCTTGGCGCCGGCGTCGGCTCCTGGCCGGCACCGGGCGCGTAGGCGTCGGGGTCGTAGCCCCCGGTCGCTTCCTGGCCTTTGCGCTTCTCGTCCTCGCTCATCTCCTCTTCCGGTTCTTCGGAGTAGGAGTCGTCGCTGCTCCCCCCGGCCTGCGTGTACTTGCCGTAGAACGGCGCCCAGCTGACCGGCGTCTCCGGTTCTTCGAATTCCTCGCAGGGGACTTCGCCGTTGACGTAGAGCGAGTTCCAAATCTGCGCCGGGAAGGTGCCGCCGAAGACGGTGGTGCCGTGGACGCTGGTCATTTCGATCTCGTTCGACTGCGGGTAGCCGACCCAGACCACGGTCGCCAGGTTGGGCTGGTAGCCGGCGAACCAGGCGTCGGTGTAGTTGTCGGTCGTCCCCGTCTTCCCTGCTTGGCCGCCGCAGCCGGTGTAGGCGGCGGTGCCGGTGCCGCCGGTGATGTTGTCGCGCAGCAGCTGCGTCACCTCGTAGGCGACCCCTTCCGGCACCACCCGCCTCGGGTCGGCCTGCTCGGGATGGTCGACGCGCCCACTGGGGAACTCGACGCGGCGGATCGCGATCGGGTTGCGGCGGATGCCGCCGGCGGCAAGCGTCGCGTAGGCGGAGGACATCTCCAGCGGCGAGACGCCGATCCGCAGGCCGCCGATCCCCTCGGCCGGGATGCCGTCGAGTTCGGTTTCGATCCCCATCGACTTCGCCGTCGCCGCGACGTTCTCCGGCCCGACGTCGAGGTCGAGCTGGGCGAAGACCGTGTTGTCGGAGGCGACCGTCGCCTGCTGCAGGTTGATCGTCCCCTGGTAGCCCTCGTCGGCGGTGGCGACCTCCCAGTGCCCCCATTCGGGCAGGTCGAGGTTGAGCGGTTTCGAGGTGTAGTAGGTCGAGTAGGGGTCGATTCCCTGCTTCAGCGCCGTCGTCAGGACGAAGGTCTTGAAGGTCGAACCCGGCTGGCGGTGGCCCTGGGCGGCGAGGTTGAACTGACTGTCGTCGTAGTTGGAGCTGGAGACCATCGCCTCGATGTAGCCGCTCTGGGGGTCGATCGCGACCAGCGCCGCGGAGGGGTCTTCGGAATAGGGGAGGGCGGAGTGCATCGCTTCCAGGCCGATGGTCTGCAGGCGGGGGTCGACCGTGGTGAAGACGCGGAGGCCGCCCTTGCGCACCGTGTTGACTCCGTAGGCCTCGATCAGCTTGTCCTCGACGTAGTCGAAGAAGTAGGGCTGGCGCTGGACGAAGTAGGTGTCGGAGAGGTCGATGCCGAGGCCGCGCTGCTGCCCCTCGAGCGCCCGCTCGTGCGAGATGTAGCCGAGCTTGGCCATGCTGGAGAGAACGTCGTTGCGGCGTTCGCGGGCGCCTTCGGGGTTGAGGATCGGGTTGTAGTCGGAGGGCGCCTGCGGCAGCCCGGCCAGCAGCGCCGACTGCTCCAGGGTCAGCTTCCAGACCGGTTTGGAGAAGTAGATCCGCGAGGCGGCCTGGACGCCGACCGCGGTGGTGCCGTTGATCGTCCCGTAGGAGGCGCCGTTGAGGTATTTGCCGAGGATTTCGCGCTTGGAGAACTTGCCCTCGTACTCCAGCGCCAGCTCCGCCTCCTGGATCTTGCGCTCGAGGTTGCGCTTGGGGTCGGTGATGCAGAGATTGCGCATCAGCTGCATCGTGATCGTCGAGCCACCCTGGACCACCTCGCCGGCCTCGATGTTCTCGACCAGGGCGCGCAGGCCGCCCTCGTAGTCGATCCCGTCGTGATCGAAGAAGCGCTCGTCCTCGATCGCGACCGTGGCGTACTGGAGGCCGGTCGGGATGCGGTCGATCGCGACCGGCGTCCGCGCCTCTTCGGAGGCGATGTAGCCGAGCCGTTCGCCGTCACCGGCGATCAGGATCGAGTTGCCGCCTTTGTCGATCGGCTTGCAGGCGGAGAGCGGCGGCGCCTCGGCGGCGACGTCGATCACCCAGGAGGCGGCGACGACGGCGCCGACAGCGATCGCGGCGAGGGCGCCGGCGGCGACGAAGGCGAGCTTGCTGCGGGCGCCACCGCGGCGCCGGTGACGGCGTCGATTGCGCTGCGTCATGCGGAAAGCGTACTTCGACGGCTGAGCGGGTCAGGCCTGCGTGTCACCGGTGGAGAGGTTGTGCACGATCCCATCCACCAGCAGCTGGTTGGGGATGACCACCGTGCTGGCGTCGCCTGGATCGACGTAGGTGTAGGAGAGAGTGATGTCGATGACGCGGCCCTCGACTTCGTCGAAGGAGATCCGGTCGCCGATCCGGATCGGCTGCGAGATCGCCAGCTGCACGCCGGCGATCATGTTGCCGAGGGTGTGCTGGGCGGCGAAGCCGATGATCGCCGCCAGCACCGCGGTCGAGGCAAGGATCCCGTTGGCGAGACGATTCAGCTCGGTGAACTGGGCGATGGCGATCGCCGCGAGGACGACGATGACGACCAGGACGACCAGTCGCCGCAGGAATCGCAGCCGGGTACGGGTGGACCGGGAGACTTGGGAGACTGCCGGCGTCATGGAGGCAAACCTACCTGTAGTCACGCCTGAGGCTAGCCCACCGCGCCGTCCCAGCTTCCCTTTCGCCAACTGGGGCCCCGGCGCCGCGGTGATCGGGCTGTTCGTTGCCCTGAGCGCCCAGTCGGTCTTCGCCGGCGTCGCGGTCGCGATCGAGAACCCGGTCGGGGACGAGGAGCTGAGCGCGACGGCAAGCGTCGTCCTGCAGACGATCGGCGCGATCTTCTTCGTCCTGGTGCCGCTGGTGATCGCGATGAGGGAACGGGTGCCGTGGCGCCTGGCGTTGCGGCGACTGGGACTGCGTCGCTTCGAGCCCTCCGCCTGGATCTACATGGCGGCCTCGATCGGCGTCTACCTCGTCTTTGCCGCCGCCTACGTGGCGCTGGTCGGCGAACCCGACCAGGAAGACATCGCTGAGGCCTTCGGCAGCCTGCCCTTCCAGATCCTCCTGGTTGCGATAGCGGCGCCGATCAGCGAGGAGATCTTCTTCCGCGGCATGATGTTCGGCGGCATGCGACGACGGATGCCGATGCTCGTCGCGGCCTTCCTCAGCGCCGCCGTCTTCGGCCTCCTCCACGCCTTCACCGGCCTCAGCGCCGTGCCCCCTCTGATCGCCTTCGGCTTCATCCTCGCCGTGCTCTACGAGAAAACGGGCTCGATCGTGCCGGGGGTCCTGCTGCACATGCTGAATAACTCGGTCGCGTTGCTGGCGCAGTGACGGAGGCGATCGGGTCGCCGCCGCGCGCTTGACCTGGAGCAAAGAAACGGCCCGCGCGAGCGGGCCGAATCTGGGTGAAGGGGCTAGACACCCCAACCGCCCGACAAGCGCTTTCAGGCTACCACTAAGAGTCGCATCTGAGGCGCGAAGACCCGGTCGCCATGGGCGGGAGCCAACCCGCAGGCCGCGTGACAATTGCACCTCAACCTGGTCTCCGCACTCTCAGACAATACATAGCGGAGGGCGAGGGACTCGAACCCTATTCGGCAGGAGCCGAACTCGCGCTTGTCGGGCGGTCACCGTCACCTGACGGCTTCACCCTCCGCTGTCGGCGACCGTAGCTGAGGAATCCTCCATTTCAAGCTATTTCACACTAAATTTGCAGACAATTGACTGTATTGGCACAGATCCGTTTCAGAGTGCCCCGCCGGGCCATCGGTAAGAATCCGGTCCCATGAGTCGCCGCCTCCCGTTCCAGCTCATCGTCGTCGCCTTGCTCGGTGCTCTCTTTATGGCGCTGCCGGCGACCGGCATGGCTGCGGCCAAGAAGCCAGCCAAGCCCGGCAGTGGGCCCATCGACCCGGAACCGGGCCCGCCGGAGGCGACCGTGAAAGTCCGGCCGATGAACCTCCGTGGGGGCAAGGCGCGGATCATGAGCAACGTGCGGGTCGCGGGGACCCTCAGCCCCTACGTGCCGAATCAGAAGGTCGCTGTGACCTTCTACCGCGATGGCAAGCCGGTCAAGCGTACGAGCGTGAAGGTGAGCAAAGGCAACGGCGCGGCCGGTGCGTTCAGTGCGCGGATCCGGATCGATGAGGCCGGCAAGTACGCGGTCAGCGCCCGCCACGCGGCGACCGCCCTGCTCGGGGGCGACAGCACCGTGCGCAAGCGCTGGCGCGTCAGCTTCCCGTCGCTGCACCAGGGCAAGTGCGGCCCGGCGGTCGTCGGCTTCAAGAAGGCGATGCGGAAGCTGGGCTACGTCGCCAACGACGGCCGCTGCCTCGGCGGCAAGACCGCCCGCGGCGTGCTCGCCTACCGCAAAGTCAACGGGATGACCCGCAGCATGCGGGCCGGCAAGGGCCTGGTCAAGCGTGTCTTCGCCGGCCGCGGCGGCTACGAGGTCCGCCATCCCGGCGCCGGCCGCCACGTCGAGGTGCCGCTCGGAAAGCAGGTGCTCGTCTTCGCCAAGGACGACAAGCCCTACGCGATCTACCCGATCTCCTCCGGCAAGTCCTCGACCCCAACCGTCACCGGTCACTTCCAGTTCATCCGCACCGAACCGGGCTACAACTCGCACGGCATGTACTACTCGTTCTACTTCTACGGCGGCTACGCCGTCCACGGCTACGAATCGGTGCCCGACTACCCGGCCAGCCACGGCTGCATCCGCACCTTCATCGCCGACCAGCCCGAGATCTACAACCGGATCGAGTTCGGCGAAGACATCTTCGTCTTCTGAGCAGACCCGCGCCCGCGCGGGAGGCTCGACCTACTCCGGCAGCCGCACGCTCTCGAACTCGAGCACGGACGCCAGCAGGTCGAAGTGGCGGTCGGCATGGAGGACGCCGAAGCCTTGCTCGGCCGCTGCGGCGGCGATCAGGTAGTCGGGGGCGGGGAGGCGTCGACGCGCTCCGAGGTCTCGCATCGCGCCGTGCGCAGCGCGGCACACCGAGTCGGTTACCGTCGCCTGCGGGAGCGCGGCGAAGTGCCTATCCAAAGCTTCGAACGTCGACTCGTCCGGAGCCGTTTGAAGGATCTCGAGAGCCGCCGCCGGGCAAGATGCGAAGCATCCCGCTTCATGGGTCGCTTCCCAGCGCTCGACCACGCCAGGGTTCCGATGGCGCGCCCACGCCGACGTGTCTATCACCAGAGGCACGCGGCGAGTGAACGGCGGGGAGCTCATCGCGGTGGCTGCTTGCACGGCATTAGCTCGCGTTCTTCGTGCACTTGACGAGCGGCCTCGAGGTCGACCTCTATCTCTCCACGTGCGACCTTCAGGAAGAACTCCTTCGCCTCCTCTCGCCGTATCAGGTCCTCGGCCGCGACTTCGGCGCCGCGGAGCGCCAGGTCCCGAATCAGGCGGGACTTGCTCTTAGGGCTGGGATCGACTTCTGCCAACGCTGCCGCCAGCGCCGCATCGACAGTGACCTGCACGCGTGGGTTCTTCGTCGCCACCGAGTCGAGTGTACCGCTCTCGCGGTACACCAAATCGGCTGCAGCAAGCGGCGGCGTCGAAGCGAACATCCCTATATAAGGCTTCGGCGCGACGATCTCTCCCCCCTGACCCATAGGCTGTAGCGCCGATGACCGAGCGGGCGCTGAGAGCGGTGCTGGCATTGGTCGCCGCCTACCACGTGGCGACCGGCTTCCTCGCCTTGGTCGCGCCGGACACCTTCTTCGAGGAGATCGGCAACTACGGGGTCGAGAACTCCCACTACGTCGGCGACGTAGGGGCGTTTGTCCTCGCCTTCGGGATCGCGCTGGGGATCGCCGTCGTGAAGCCCGCCTGGCGGGCGCCGCTTCTGTGGCTGGGGGCGCTCTGGTACGGCCTGCACGCGATCAACCACGCCTTCGACACCGGCGAGGCGCGCAGCGAGGGACGCGGCTGGGCCGACACGCTGCTGATCGCCTTCGGTGGCTTGGCGGCAGCCTGGTTGGCGCGGGTGTCGGAACGTCTGGAGGCCCCCAAATGACCGCCGACGGGCCGATTCCGGCCGATATAAGCCCTGTTTTCGGCCCATCGGCAGAAAGGAAGGGGCTGACATGAGGGTGTTCGTGGCCGGAGCAAGCGGCGCGATCGGGAAGCCGCTGATGCGGCAGTTGGTCGCGGCCGGGCACAACGTGACCGGGACGACCCGGCATGAGACGCGAGCCGAGGAGATCCGCGCCGCCGGCGCCAAGGCGGTGGTCTGCGACGTCTTCGACCGCGAGGCGCTCGAGGCCGCCGTCAAGGAGGCCGCGCCGGAGGTCGTCGTCAACCAGCTGACCAGCCTGCCGCAGGACTTCAACCCGAAAAAGATCGATTACGGCCCGACCAACCGCGTCCGCGAAGAGGGGGGAGGCAACCTGATGACCGCGGCGCTGGCCGTCGGCGCCCGCCGCTACGTCACCCAGAGCATCGCCTTCATCTACGCGCCCGAAGGCGACTGGGTCAAGGACGAGGAGGCGCGGCCCTTCGAAGACGCGCCGCCCCCCTTCGACGAGGGCGAGCGGGCGATGCTCGCTCACGAGCAGCAGGTGCTCGGCACCGATGGGATCGAGGGCCTCGTCCTGCGCTACGGCCAGTTCTACGGGCCGGCCACCTACTACACGCCCGGCAGCGGCTCGATCGCCAAACAGGTCGAAAAACGAATGCTGCCGGTGATCGGCCCCGGTACCGGAATGGGCTCCTTCGTCCACGTCGAGGATGCGGCCGGCGCCACGGTCGCCGCCCTAGACCACGGCTCTCCCGGCATCTACAACATCACCGACGACGAGCCAACTCCGGCGAAGGAGTGGCTGCCCGTCTACGCGGAGGCGCTCGGCGCCAAGCCGCCTCGTCGCGTCCCGACCTGGCTCGCCCGCCTGATCGGCGGCAGGATGGCCGTCGAATTCGGCGTCAACCTGCGCGGCGCCGCCAACGCCAAGGCCAAGCGCGAGCTCAGCTGGCAGCCCCGGCATCCCAGCTGGCGCCAGGGCTTTCGCGAAGCGCTCGGCTAGTAGGCGAGGCCTGCGTTGAGCCCCTCCTGGGGGCCTAACGCGACGTAGGATGCGGCGCGATGGCCGACCTTGAAGCCGCCAAGCGCACCCTGCTCGCCGAGCTGCGCGAGCACTCGCTGATCCTCGGCGAGGTGACGCTGGCCAGCGGCGCGAAGGCGCATTACTACGTAGATGCTCGACGGGCCCTGCTGCGGCCGGCGGGCTTCCGCGCCGCCGGCGAGTTGATTGCGGCCGCCGCGGTGGAGGCTGGAGCGATGGCTGTCGGCGGCCCCGCCACGGCCGCGATACCGCCTGCCTGCGCTGCCCTCGCGGTTCCGGCTGGCGACCGCCTGGTTGGCTTCTTTGTCCGGGGCGAGCGCAAGCAGCACGGCCTGCAGCGCTGGGTCGAGGGCCCGGTCTCCGAGGGGG
This sequence comes from uncultured Solirubrobacterales bacterium, assembly GCA_963703235.1. GTDB lineage: Bacteria > Actinomycetota > Thermoleophilia > Solirubrobacterales > 70-9 > VRUE01. Next base: position 2,124,970 of record OY969802.1, read on the forward strand.
ACAGGGTGCTGGTGGTCGAGGACACCGTCACCAGCGGCGGCTCAACCGTCAAGGCGATCGAGAAGATCAAGGAGCAGGGCCTCGAGCCCGTCTCCGTAATAGCAGTCGTCGATCGCCTAGCGGGCGGCGGCGAAGCGATCGAAGCGGCCGCGGCGGCTCCCTACCGGGCCCTCGTCACGATCGACGAGCTGTACCCGGATCGCCCCGACCGCGGCTGACTTCAGCCTCGGCTCCGGCGCCCATCTACCTTCTGGGTTCCTATTGAGAGTCCGTGCTTTGCAGGACCTTTACGCTATTGGTGACAACGCTCTTTTCTACAAAAACGCTGTCCTTGACATTAAAAAGGTTATTGTTTACAGTCTCGCAACCGTCCGATTTGGACGGCACAGGGACAAGAACCGAGTCCGCCACAGGGGCCGCAAGGGAAGCGGCCGGCAGAGGGGGCTCATGGGACGAGAGAGGTAGGAGGTACCCCCTATGGCCGAAGGCATTAGCAACGACCCAAGGACAAGTTGAAGGCCAAGGGGAGAGACAGGGAAGCACGGGACGGGAGGCAGATGCGATCGCCATCGGCACGGCTCATGGTTTTGCTTCGGGGCGCGGCCGCGCCCTTCTTGCTGGGGCTTTGCTTGCTTGGCGTGCCGGCGATTGCGCCTACGAATGCGCACGGCGCACCGCCATCCTTCCTCAGGCAGTTCTGCGAGTTCGGCCCGGCGGTCGGGCAGTGTCAACTGCCGCGCGGGATCGCTGCCGATGAAGAGACCGGCAACGTCTACGTCGTCGATCAGGGCAATTTTCGCGTCAATGAGTTCACCGCCTGGGGCGAGTTCGTCAGAGCCTGGGGCTGGGGGGTCGCTGACGGGTCGCCCGAACTACAGACCTGCACGACTAGCTGCCAGCAGGGCCTCGTCGGCTCCGGCACGGGGCAGTTCAACTTCGCCCAGGGCATCGCGGTGGACGCCGACGGCGATGTCTACGTGGTCGACAAAGAAAACCTCCGGGTGCAGAAGTTCGATCCCTCCGGCGCCACGGTCCAGTTCGAGTTGATGGTCGGCGGCGACGTCAACAAAACGAAAGTCGAAGAGCTGGGCTCGACCGAAGCCGAACAGAACCTCTGCACGGCCGCCTCGGGCGATGTCTGCCAGGCCGGCAGCGCCGGCACCGGTTCAGGTCAGTTCGGCACTTGGCCCTCATACAGCAGCTACATCGCGGTCGCCCCGGGCCCCGGTGGCCCGATCTACGTCGGCGACACCGGGAGGATCCAGGAATTCAACCCGAACGGCACCTACGAAGGTGACTTTCCCGACCCCGAAGGGCTGTTGGTGGGGAAAACGGTGCAATCACTGGCGGTCGATCCCAGCACTAGTGCCCTCTATCTCACCTTCTTCACCAACGAAAACACGTCAAAAGAAGACGTGCTGAAAGTGAGCCCGGCGGGCAAACTGATTACAACGCTGAAAGTCAAAAACCCGATGGCGCTCGCGACTGACGTTCTCGGCGACCTCTACGTGTTCGACCGAAACGCCCTCTCCCCATTTGTCCTCGGCCCGCCGATCCTCAGGTTCAATCCCGCCGGCGAGCTGGTCGAGAGCTTCGGCAAAGACGAGTTCGACGGCTCGACCGGAATCGCGACCAGCTCGAGCGCTGCCTGCGGCATCGACGGCACCGACCTCTTTGTCTCCAACTTGTTCTTCGCCAAAAGCTACGTCCGCCTCTACGGCCCGCCACCCGACATCGAGCTGTGCCCGCCACCCGAAGCGGCGCCGACGATCAAATCCCAGCACGCCGTCTCGGTCGACACCGAAAGCGCTGTGGTGCGGACGCAGATCAACCCTCACTTCTGGCCAGACACCAGCTACTACGTGCAGTACGGGACGGCAGATTGCAAATCGAGCCCCAGCGCCTGCGAAGAGCAGGAGCTCTTTCCCGGCGCCAGCCTGGGAGCGGGGATCGTCGATGCCTCGAAGACCACCGCCGGTGTCGTCCTGAGTGGCCTTGAGAGCGACACCACCTACTTCTTTCGCTTCGTCGCAGTGAGCGAGGGCGGCGGCCCGGCCTTCGGCGAGGGCTCAGAAGCGTGCGCTGCGGACCCCGGATGCGGAAAGAGCGCCAGCTTCCACACCTACCCACCGTCCCTTAAAGCCAAGACGGATTGTCCCAATCAGGCCTTCCGCACCGGCCTCTCGGCCAAATTGCCCGATTGCCGAGCCTATGAGATGGTCTCGCCGCTCGACAAAAACAACGGCGACATCTCGACCGGAGGGGGAACCCACGAGCAGGGCTCCAGCGACGGGGAGAGGGCCACTTACTCCTCCTTTCAGGCTTTCGGCAACCCGCAGGGCGCGCCCTTCGCCAGCCAGTACTTCTCCAGCCGCAATCCCGCAACGGGCTGGTCGACCCGCTCGATCTCCCCGCCGCGCAGCTCGGTCTCCTTCTATCCGGCCGGCACGAACGGAATCCAGTACAAGGCCTTCTCGGAGGATCTCTGCAGCGGCTGGCTGATCCACGACGTCGAAGTGACGCTGACCCCCGGAATGCCGCCGAGCGTCCCCAACCTCTACCGGGCAAAGCTCTGCGAAGGGGGCTATGAGCTGATCACCACAGAGCCGCCGCCGGGCTTCAGCTATGAAATCGCAGACAGTCGTTATTACCCCAACATCCAGGGCTTCTCATCGGATGGCAAAGTCTCGGTCTTCCAGGCGGACGCGGCGCTCACGCCCGAGGCCAACCCCGAAGCGGGAATCTTCCAGCTCTATGAGCTGCGCGAAGGGGAGCTGCACCTCATCAGCGTGCTGCCCAACGGCGAAGCGGCAAGCGTCCACTCCTCGGCGGGGACCGATCAGGGGCTGCCGCCCGACTTCCACATCGACAGCCTCTATCACGCTGTCTCGGAGGACGCGTCGCGGATCTTTTGGTCTGGCTCTGCGACTTTCCAGAAAGAAGCTTCGCTCAAAGAGGTTGGGGTCAACGCACCCCAGCCCGGCAAGCTCTACGTCCGCCTCAACCCCGGCGAGGAACAGAGCACGAGCGGGGCATGCGACGAAGCGGCCAAAGCCTGCACGATCGAAATCTCCGCGGCGCCGACGACGCAGTTCTGGGGCGCAGACCCGGAAGGCAAAACCGCCCTCTTCACCACGGGTGAATTCGTCGCGGGCACCGGCACCCTGCGCGAATTCGACGTCGAGAGCGAAACGGCGCAGCCGATCGCCGAAGGCGTCAAGGGCGTGGCGGGGTTCAGCGAGGACCTGGCGCGGATCTACCTGATCTCGACCAAAGACCTGGCGGCGGGCGCCACGGCGGGGGGGTCGAACCTCTACCTCTATGAGAAAGGCGTCGGCTTCCGCCTTGTGGCGACGCTGACCGCGGCGGAGACCAACCAAAACAACGGGCTGACGGTGGGGAGCATCAAGCCCTCGCTTCGCATCGCAAGGGTGAGCCCCGACGGGCTGCACGCGGCGTTCATGTCTGCCTCCGCGCAGCTGAGCGAGCAGGTGGCCGGCTATGACAACACCGACCTCAACAACGGCCAAGCAGACGCCGAGGTCTACCTCTACGACGCGGCGGCAAACGGCGGGGCCGGCGAGCTTCGCTGCGTCTCCTGCAACCCGAGCGGCGCCCGGCCGCAGGGGGCCAACATCGGAACGGGTAACAGCGTGCTCTGGGCCGCCGCCCAGATCCCCGGCTGGGAGTCCCAGCTTCACCCCTCGCGGGTCCTCTCGGCCGACGGCTCGCGGCTGTTCTTCGAGAGCTTCGACGCCTTGGTGCTGCGCGACACGAACGGCAAGCAGGACGTCTATGAGTGGGAGCAGGCCGCCGATGCAAAAGCCTGCGAGGAGGCCGGCGCCGATCTGTTCGTCGAGAAAGCCGGCGGCTGCATCAGCCTGATCTCCTCGGGCCAGAGCGCCGAGCACTCCCAGTTCCTCGACGCCAGCGCCTCTGGCTCCGATGTCTTCTTCACCACCGAGGCGAGCCTGCTGCCCCAGGACTTCGGCCTGGTCGACGTCTATGACGCCCGCGTGAACGGCGGCTTTCCGACGCCTGCGGAATCCGAGGCCCCCCTGCGAAGGGGAGGCTTGCCAGTCCCCACCCGCGCCTCCCGACGATCCGACCCCTTCGAGCTCGACCTACGCGGGTCCCGGAAACCCCTCGCCGAGCAAGGCCAGGCAGCACTGCCCCAAAGGCAAACGTTCGGTGCGCCGCAGTGGCACGCAGCGCTGCGTGGCCAAGCACAAGAGGAAGCAAGGCAAACAGAAAGCGCCGCGGCGCCACAGGGGGGCAGAACGATGAGAAGGCGAACGATCCTGACCCTGCTCCTGGCGCTCGCCGGCTCCGCCTTGTCCGCCGGCCCGGCCTCGGCCGCCTACGGCCTCAAAGACCTCGACGTCACCTTCACCGGATCCGATGGCTCTCCGGCCATGCAGGCGGGGGGTCACCCCTTTGCGATGACTACCACCGTGCGCTTTGCGACCAAAGACGACCCCGAACTGGACTTCGACGTCCCCGACGGGTCCACCAAGGACCTGAAGATAGTCCAGCCGCCGGGGTTTGCCGGCAATCCGACGGCGTTGTCGCGCTGCTCGACCCTGGACTTCCTAAACGCAGACTGCCTCCCCGGCTCCCAGGCCGGAGTCACCGACGTCACCTTCGGCGACCCGACTTTCACCCTGACCTTTCCCGTCTACAACCTCACGCCGCCACCCGGCGTTGCGGCGAAACTCGGCTTCGACGTCGTCGGGGTGCTGATAACGATCGAGGTCGGCCTCAGCCCCGACCCGCCTTACAGCATCGTCGCCTCGCTGGCCAACGTCCCCCAGGCCGTGCCGGCATACGGTGCGGTGACGACCCTCTGGGGCGTCCCCGCAGACCCAGCCCATGATCCCGAGCGCAGGGGTCCCGGCTGTCCGAGCGGCTGCTCGGTGGACCTCCCCCTGAAGCCGTTCCTGACCGTGCCCCGCTCCTGCACCGGACCGCTCGCCACTCTCTTTGAAGCCAACTCCTGGGAGAGCCCCACCGTCAAAGTGAAAGAGAAAGCGGTCACCGACGACGGAATAATCGGCTGCTCGAAACTCGGCTTCGATCCTCGCATTACCTCGCAGGCGAGCACCGATCGGGTCGAGTCGCCCTCGGGCCTCGAGCTCAGCCTCGATGTGGACGACGAAGGCCTCGACAACCCGACGGGAATCGCCAAGTCCGACATCCAAAAGGCGGTGATCTCACTGCCGCAGGGGGTTACGGCCAACCCGTCCCTGGCCGAAGGTCTGGCCACCTGCTCCCCTGAGGATCTCGAACGCGAAACGCTCGCCGCCGAAGCGGGGGACGGTTGCCCCGAGGCTTCCAAGATCGGCAGCCTGGAACTCGAAACTCCCCTGCTGGAAGGCAAGCTGATCAGGGGGTCGCTCTTCATCGCCTCCCAGGACGACCCCGCGACGGCGGCGCCTGGAGCCGAGAACCCCTTCGACTCCCTGCTCGCCCTCTACATGGTGATCAAGGACCGGAACCTCGGGATCCTGATCGAGCTGCCGGGCAAGATCGAGCCCGATCCGGCAACGGGGCAGCTGACCACCACCTTCGACGACCTCCCCCAGCTCCCGTTCTCTCACTTCCGCGCTCGCCTGCGCGAGGGCGGACGCTCGCCGCTGATCACCCCGCCCGGCTGCGGCATCTACACGACCAAAGCGGTCCTCACCCCGTGGGCCAACCCTTCCAGTCCCCTGACGACTACCGCGAGCTTTGAGATCGACAAGGGTCTCGGCGGCGGCGCCTGCCCGCCGGCGGGGACCCCACCCTTCCTCCCTGGCTTCATCGCTGGCTCCACCAACAACAACGCCGGCTCTCATTCCCCCTTCTACATGCGGTTGACCAGGCGCGACGGCGACCAGGATCTGACCCGTTTCTCGGCCTTGCTGCCGCCTGGAGTGGTGGCGACGCTGGCCGGAGTCGATCGGTGCCCCGAGGCCGCGATCGCCGCCGCCAAGGCGAAGACCGGAAGGGAAGAGCTGGCGAGTCCGAGCTGTCCGGCCAACTCCCAGATCGGCCGCACGCTGGCCGGGGCCGGAGTCGGCTCTCAGCTCACCTACGCGGCCGGGAAGCTCTACATGGCCGGCCCCTTTGCCGGCGCCCCGCTCTCGGTCGTCGCGGTGACGCCGGCGGTGGCCGGTCCCTTCGACGTCGGCACCGTGGTGGTGCGCCAGGCGCTTCAGATCGACCCCCGAACCGGCGAAGTGCGGGCCGACGGCACCCGCTCGGACCCGATCCCCCACATCCTTGCCGGTATCCCGCTGAAGGTGCGCGACGTTCGCGTCTACGTCGACCGCCCCAACTTCACCCTCAATCCGACCAGCTGCGATCCGTTTTGGACCCTGGCGGAGATCTGGGGCGGGGGCTCAGATGTCTTCAGCACGGCGGACGATTCCCCGTTTTCGGTGGCCGATCGCTTCCAGGTTGCGGGCTGTGCCAATCTCGGCTTCAAGCCCAAGATCTCCCTGCGGTTGAAAGGCGGCACCAGACGGGGCAGCCACCCAGGCCTGCGGACGGTGGTCGAACCCCGGCCTGGCGATGCCAATCTCTCCGGCGCCGTGGTCCGCCTTCCCCGCTCGGCCTTCCTCGAGCAGGGTCATATACGGACCATCTGCACTCGCGTTCAGTTTGCCGCCAACTCCTGCCCTGCCGGGGCGATCTACGGGCACGTCAGGGTCCTCACGCCGATCCTCGACGATCCCCTCGAAGGCCCGATCTACCTGCGCTCCTCCGACAACAAGCTGCCCGACATGGTCTTCGACCTCCACGGCCTCGTCGACTTCGAAGCGGTCGGACGCATCGATTCGGTGCGTGGCAGCATCCGAGCCACCTTCACCGAGGTGCCCGACGCACCGGTCAGCAAGGTCATCGCCACCTTCCCGGCCGGCAAAAAGGGCCTGATCGTCAACAGCAGAGACCTCTGCGCCCATCGCTCTCGAGCCAACGCCCTCTTCAGCGGACACAACGGAATGCAGCGCAAGCTGCGTCCGCTGATGCAGGTCGACTGCGGCAAGAAAAAGGGCAACTAATAGTCATCAGTACTACAAAATCAGCACAAACCAAACTTTAGCTACCAACAATTTCAACAGGGAGGGAATTGATGTTCGCTCGTATTCATAAGCAAATTGGTACCGCTGGTTTAGTGGTCGCTGTGATTGCGCTTGCTTTCGCGATGGTTGGCGGCGCCTATGCTGCCGCTGGTTTAACTGGTAAACAGAAGAAAGAAGTCAAGCAGATCGCTAAAAGCTTCCAGGGTAAACCCGGTCCGGCGGGACCCCAGGGACTGGCCGGCGCCAAGGGAGACACCGGGGCGCCTGGCTCCAACGGAGCCAACGGTGCGGCAGGTCCTGCAGGCCCCACCGGCCCTGCAGGACCTGCCGGCTCGCCGGGTCCGACTGGCCCACCCGGGCCGACCGGTCTCAGCGGTTTCACCGAAACGCTGCCAACCAAAAAAACCGAGACCGGAGCTTGGGCAATCGGGTTCTTCGACGAAGAAGCCATCACGGCAATTTCGTTTCCGATTCCCCTGCCTGCTGAACTCGATTCTGCTCATGTCAAAATCATTCAGGAAACGCCTGTGCCACCATTCACAGTGCCCCCAGCAGAGTGCGAGAACACTGAACACGCTGGCCCGGCCGGACTTCTAAATCCGGAGGCAGATCCGGGCTTCCTCTGCGTCTGGGCTGCGCCATTCCCAGTAGACGCTGGCCAGCTGAGCAATATTCAGGCGCCCGACGGCAATCTAGGCGCGGGAAAGACCGGAGCGGTGCTGGAACTCACTGCTACCGAACCAGACCTAGGTAAGGGCAGCTGGGCTGTCACCGCGCCCTAGTAGCGTCTAGCTGAGAGTGGAACCGCGCTCCACCATATGGAGCGCGGCTCCACTCTGAGGTCGAGCTCAAGCACAGCGGTCGCCTCTCCGGTCAGGTACATCTTGGTTCCCGGCGACGGTCTGCCAAGCTCGCGAGCGAGGCCCTGATTCGCTGCAGGTCAGCGGCTCCCGCAAAGCTGGCTACGCGCGAGAGAATCGCGTTGTAGCGGGAATCGGCCCCGCGGCACCAGGCAGATTCTTCGGTTCGTCCCTATATGTGGCGCCCCGAGCAGTGTCTGGTTTCAGTAGATAGGCGACACCTGTGTCAGGACATAGGAGACACCGAATGAGGGGAGCTCTCCTGTGGACAAGGCGCGGTATCTGGTGGAGGCGCATCTGTTGGAGGGCCGCTCGGTCAGCGAGCTGGCGGCGGCCCACGGAGTGCATCGCAGCTGGATCTACAAGCTCTTGGCCCGCTACAGAGCAGGTGGCTACGGCGCCCTGGAGCGGCGCTCCAGGGCGCCGCGCAGCTCTCCCAGCCGGACGCCCGCCGCAGTGGTCGAGGCGATCGTCGCCCTGCGCGGGCAGCTGGAGGCAGAAGGCCATGACTGCGGCGCGGCGACGATCGCCTGCCACCTGACCGAGCGCTTGGATCGCGTGCCCTCGGTCTCGACGATCTGGCGTGTCCTCAAACGGGAGGGCCTCGTCGTCCCTCAGCCCCAAAAGCGCCCACGCAGCTCGCTGATCCGCTTCGAAGCAGAGCTGCCCAACCAGATGTGGCAGGCCGACGTCACCCACTGGCGCCTCGCCGGCACCGGGCACGCCGAGATCCTCAACATGCTCGACGACCACTCCCGCCTGTTCTTGGCCGCGCGGGCCTACCCGACCGTCAAGGCCGCCGATGTGGTGGACGTCTTCCGCATGGCTGTGGCTCTGCACGGCGCTCCTGCCAGCCTGCTCTGCGACAACGGCGCCGTCTTCACCGCCACCCCGCGCGGCGGCAAGGTCCTCTTGCAAGCCGAGCTCGAGCGCCTGGGGATCGCCGCCAAGAACTCGCGTCCCTACCACCCGCAGACCTGCGGCAAGGTCGAGCGCCTGCACCAGACGCTCAAGCGCTACCTGGCCAGGCAGGCCCCCGCTCCCACGCTTGCCGACCTGCAGCGACAGCTCGACTGCTTCACCCGCTACTACAACGCCAGAAGGCCCCACAGGGCGCTCGGCGGGCGCACGCCCCTACAGGTCTACGGCGCTCGGATTAAGGCCCGACCGCCCGGCGCGCCCTCAGCCGACGCCCACTTCAGAGTCCGCCAGGACAGGGTCGATGCCGGTGGCACGGTCACCCTGCGCCACGACAGCAGGCTGCACCACATTGGCATCGGCAGGGCCCACAAGGGCCGGGCGGTCACGCTCCTCATCGCCGACCGCGACATCCGGGTCCTCGCCGCCGACACAGGCGAGCCGATCCGACAACTCACCCTCGACACGAGCCGCGACTACCAGCCGATCGGAGGAAGTTGAGGTGTCTACGATGTCCCGCGACATCTGTCTCCGATGTCCCGAGACACAACAATGGCGCCCCGAGCAGGATTCGAACCTGCGGCCTACTCCTTAGGAGGGGCGATTTGTAAGTCCAGATCTGGCTTGAAAACTGGAAACCGCTCTGGAATGCGTCCTCCCAGGGGATATCTGAGGACAAGAGCGGACTTTGAGAGCCAGATCTGTCCTTACCTTTGTCCCCACCCGTAGCTCAGCAGAGATCGACTCGGAAGATTTCAAGGGTTGGGCATTATGGCCCTAGGCACCCAACCGGAATAACACAGATTCCGTCCTTGCGGACGTATCCGTAGCCGGTCCCAACAATGATGGCCAAAACAGCTGGATTTCCTGACTTGGAAGTATCGATGCGCTCTCTGAATTTGGTCAGAGTGGCGGCACCCTCCTCGATCCTCTTCCCGCCGCCTAGCTTGACCTCGAAGGCACCCCAAGAATTTCCTGCCTGAACGATCGCATCGACCTCGAGGTCACTGCTGTCTTGGTAGTACATGACTTCGCCGTCGATGGCTTGTGCGTAGATCCTGAGGTCTCTGATCACCATCGACTCGAAGAGCAATCCCATGAAGTTGAGATCACGCATCAGGGCGCTGGGCTCGCCCTGCACCGCCGCGACGGCTAGCGACGGATCGACGAAGTGGCGCTTGGTTGCCCGTCGCAGTCGATACCGCGAACGCAAATGAGGCTGCCAAGCCGGTTGATCCTCCACTACAAATAGGGAGGTCAAGGAGCTGAGGTAGTCAGCGACGGCATCATCGGATATCGGATCCTCCGGCCGACTAGCGTCGGCAGCCAGGGTTCGTGCCGTGACTGGGGTAGCAACATTGCGGGCGAGGCTCTGAATGAGTCGCGTCACTCTCTCGATTCGGTGACGTGGGCCAAGCCGTTGGGCATCGCGGGGTATCTCGTTGAGGTAGTCGCGAACCCGCCTCAGGGCATCGGAAAGCTCCAGCTCTCGGAAGGCAGGCCATCCACCACGGCAGATCGCCGTCGCCAGAATCCTCTAGCTCGAGGCCAGGGTTGCTGGCCTCGTCGCCCTGGCGATCGAGCAGCGCCGCCAGCGAGATCTTTCCGTTGCTGGTCCCTAGCTCATAGAGGGACATGGGCCGCATCCTCAGGCGACTGATCCGGCCAGCGCCCGTATGGCGGGTCTCATTGTCAGTGGGCTGGGTAGAGCCGGCGAGGATGAATTGACCAGGATCAACTCGTTCGTCAACTGCGCGGCGCACGTGGTTCCAGATCTCTGGCTCAAGTTGCCACTCGTCGATAAGCCGCGGGATGTCGCCCTCTAGAACTAGCCCAGGATTCAGTTCCGCAGCGTCGCGAGCGGCCTTGTCAACGTCGAGGAGCACCTCGCTACGAGCGACCTGACGGGCCGTTTCGGTCTTTCCGCAGGCCTTTGCCCCCTCGATGAGGACCGCACCGGCGGCACTCAGCCGTTTCTGCAGCTCAGAATCCGCGATTCGTGAGATGTATGCCATTTCGCTTCCCTACCAGTTTCACGAGGAGCATTACTGGAAGATTGTAGGGAAAATAGCTGGAACTTTGCAAGGCTCTCAGCTGGAAACTTGTAGAAAAATCAGCCAGGGAATTGCAGAGTCATGCACCGACTCGAAGTACCTGGTCGCGTCGACCGCGTCCCCGAGCAGTGTCCGGTTCCACCGCTTCCAGGCGGAGTTGCCCAACGAGATGTGGCAGGCCGACTGCACCACATCGGCATCGGCGCCCATAAGGGCCGGCGGGTCAAGCTCCTCATTGCCGATCGCGACATCCGGGTCCTCGACCTCGACACGGGCGAGCTGATCCGTGGCCCTACCCGCCGCGGAATTTGTCCCTACCTGTCCCTGCCTACTGTTCTTCAGGAAGGCGACATTTGGCTTTGTGGAGCCAAATTCGGGACGCCCCGAGCAGGATTCGAACCTGCGGCCTACTCCTTAGGAGGGAGTCGCTCTATCCAGCTGAGCTATCGGGGCCGGATGCCGCGAAAAGGCTCTGCTGAGCCGTTTCCGGCGATTGCCCGTCACCCACGTTCGGCTCGGCATCGGCGTAGATCGGCCCTCCGCTGCCCATGGCTGCCCAATCGAGGGCGGCATCGAACTCGCGAAGCGCCGCACCGATCAGCCTCTCGCGGCGACGCACAGCACTAGCGTAGACCTTCATCGAGAAGCCAGGCTCGGTGTGGCCCAGCTGGGCCGCCACGTACACGGGATCGTCGCCTAGGGCGAAGCGCAGGCTGGCATAGAGGCGGCGCAGCGAGTGCGGGGTGACCGCCTCGTCAATCGGGCGGATGCCCAGCTCGACGAGCCGCTTGTTGGCTCGGCGAATCACGGTCTTCATCCGCCGCTCGACGTTGCTCACGCTCTGGCGCTGTCCGTTGCGGTTGAGAAACATCGGTCCTTCGGTTCGCCGTATGCGGGCCTTGAGGCTGGTCAGTTCTCGCCGCAAAGCGAGTGGTGAATCGACCTGTCGTACCCCGGCATCGGTCTTTGAGGCCGCAACGGCCAGCCCGCCGCTGGCAGGGTCGAAGTCGGGCAAGTCGAGTGCGCACACCTCGCCGTTTCGCAGCCCAGCACCGGCCATCGTCGCCAGGATCGGCCGCAGCCTCCCAGCGGCCTCGAGCAGGGATGGCAGCTGCTCCGGCTCGATGGTTGGGCGGCTCGGGTGGTGCGCTTGACCCGCCGCCTGCGACCGCGAGCGGGGTTCCGGGCTGGATCGATGTGCCCGTAGTCGCCGGCGGCGTCGAGGATCATCGCCAGCAGGCCGAGGGACTTATTGATCTGGTTCGGACCGAGCGCGCCCTCGCGCAGCTTGGTGGCCTTGTAGTGGTCGATCTCCTCCGGGCCGATCCGGTCGAGGTGCATCCGAGCGAAGTGTGGAAGCAGATGGCCGCTCAGCTGCCAGCGGTAGCTGGTGACGGTCTTCGGCCGTAGCTCCGGCTCCCGGTTCTCCAGCCACTCGGAGGCGAACTCATGGAAGGTCGAGACCTCAGCCACCTGCGGGGCCTGGGCCGGTTCGTAAGGCCGCCAGATGCCACGCTCGACGTCGGCCAGGACGTGTCGTAGCTCGGCCTCGGCCCGCTCGCGGTTCCAGCCCTCTTCGGCGGAGCCGAGGGCCACGTACCGCCGCTTGCCGTAGGCCCGGAACCGGATCGCCCACGTGCGCCCGTCTTTCGGCTCGATCACCTGTCCCGTCGCCTTGCGCGGCATGACCTACCTAAGCCGCAGACGGCGGCTCGCTCTCCCCCTGCTTGTGGATCGGCAACAGCTGCACCTCGCTCCCTCCACCTTCTGAAGGCTGACCCGCCCGCTTACCCGAGCGAGCGGGCGGGTCAGCCGCTGATTTGTCGCCAACCCTCCGCAGCACTCGCGCCGCGATCTGCGGATCGAACCGCAGTCGAGGCTTCGCCCCGCTGCCCAGCTTGACCGCGCCCAGCTCGATCGCATGGGAGTAGACCCAGGACCGCTCGATCCCGAACCGCCGCGCCAACTCGGCGGCATCGACCAGCTCGCTTCTTTGCAGGCTGCGCTTTTCAAGCAACTCGACCACCTTGCGGGCGATCATCTCGGTTGCCTGCGGGTCGAGCTTGATGCGCGTGGATGCCATTTCGACTCTGCTGTCCATCGCGCGGCCCGAATGCATCGGGCGGACCCTCCAAAAAGGGGGTTCCCAGTGTGTCGTGCTGTGGGGCTGGTGCCTAGAGAGGGGTTACGGAGGCCCCCGCTGTAGTGGCTCTTGCGGTGCCGATTGGGATCGCTGGACCTAGTGGTCATTTGGATGTGTTGGCGCTAGCTGGTCTTTTGACTGCTTGCTTGGTGTCTTGGAATGGGGAGATTTCGGCGGGTCGGAGCTGTCGCAGGGAGCTGCGGCATTTTCGAGCTGGAAGCGCCGCAGTTGCTCCGGCCCGCCGGAATCTCCCCACCCGCCTAGCAATTGCCTTCGTAGAGGATCTTCAGGAAGCGCAGAGCGGCCGGAGACGGCACGGCGAGGCCGCTTGGGCAATGCAGCAGCCCGACACCTGTCAGATCGCGCACAGCGGCGCTCCAGCGCATCGCCTTCTGCAAAGTCATTCAACCCGCTCGTGATCTCGCGAACGAGATCAGGGGTCGTCAGCAGCGTCGGGTGCCGACTGAGGACGTGGATCAGGACGACGCCCTGATCGCGAATGTCCTGGGCTTCGGTGGGCGGGACGTTCTCCTCGCCTCCCCCACTAGGCTGGTCTTGCATGGGAAAGCACTCCTTTCCTGTGCCACGCCCCCGGCTGTTCCACCAGCGCGGGGGCACTTTCTTGTCGAATGTCGAGGCTAGCGCAGCATCCGCTAAAACACAAGTGCTGAAACAGGTGGATCGAGACGCCTGCGTTTGAGAATGTGCCGACAGAGGATGCGCCGCTCAGACCAACCCCAGCCCGCTCTAGGCAAAGCGATCCGTCAGCTGCGCGACAAGCGCGGCATGACCCAGGAAGCCCTAGCCCACGCCGCAGGCGTCACCGTCGGCCACCTCTCGATGGTCGAACGCGGTCACTCCAACCCAACCTGGGCCACGGTAAAGGCACTCTCGACGGCCCTTGACACGTCGATGGTCGAGTTGACCAAGCTTGCCGTTAGGTTCGAAACTTAGGCAAGATGCCAGTGGGTCCGCACTGCCAAAAGACTGTTGGCCTACTCCTGGAGGCGGTACCAGTCTCGTACGGATAGACGTAGACGCACAATCTCGTCCTCAGCCAAGGGACTGCAATGGGCGATTGGTCCACGTAGCGTGTTGAGGCGAGCCATGACTTGCTCAACTGCTTTCTGGTTCGAGAAAGTCTCACCAAACAGATCCCAGTTCGCGTTGATGAGTTGACCTAGCTCGCCGAAGGTCGTGAAATCAATCGGCAGGTCCGACCTCGGCGTAACAGCTGCCTCGATCTCCTTTTTCCTCCGCTTTTCGGCATCTGCCTTCAACTGGCTCGGAATGCGCTGACTATCCCACCAGCTATCACCCTCCTCCGTTGCGAGGGTATCGACGACAAGCGCACGTATGGTCTTCTCAAGGGAATAGAAAACCTCGTAGAGAGGAGCCATGGCAGCGGCCTCGGAACGAATTGCTTTCTCTATCTGGGGGTAGTAGGCGTCATCGGCGTCAATAAGACGCCGATGCCCGCGGTTGAGTTCGACGCCCTGCTCGCGCTCTACACGGTCAAGATCGTGCTCTAGGAGCTGGTTCGTAATTCCAAACAACTTAATCGCGTCGTCCAGTGGGCTCACGTCAATAGGTGCTCTCGAAGGCTCTTGAAGATTGCGTTGAAGACAGCAACGTCAGACGTCGCCGGAAGCTGAAGATTGATCGTGTAGTTCAAGCCGAGCTTCGGCCGGCCGACGCCATTCTCTGACTTTTCTTCCGCTTCCTCCTCTCGGGAATCGACATCGACCGACTCCTCTGAGCTTGCATCGTGGTCCGCAAAGGAATCAAGCGCTCTTGAACGACTTAGCGATCAGGTTCACGGTCCTTGAACCCTTCTCTTCGCCGGTCACTTGGACAATGAGCGATTTCAACGCTGGCTCTGCCAGATCATGGGCGTACTCGTTGTGAGCCAGGCCGAGTTTGACGGAGACCCCGAAGCCAGGATTCCTCCTGGCGGAAGGGAACCGATCAAGCCATGGCAGGAAAGAGGAAGTACCCCGAAGAGCTGTTGGAGCGCGGTGCCCGGATGGTCTTCGAGTCCGGCCGGCCAATCGCCCATGTTGCACGCGATCTAGGCATCCACCACGAGACGCTGCGCAAATGGGTGCGCCAGACCGAAGCCGACGAGGGCAAGCGGTCCGAGCTGCTGAGTGGTGAGGAGCGCGAGCGCCTGAAAGCGCTGGAGCGCGAGAACCGCGAGTTGCGTCGCGCCAACGAGATCCTCAAGAGCGCGTCGGCGTTTTTCGCGGCCGAGCTCGACCCACACCGAACGAAGTGAGCTCCTTCATCGAGGAGCACCGAGAGCGCTTCGGGGTCGAGCCGATCTGCAGCACCCTGGAGGTGTCGGCCTCCGCCTACTACGAGCGACGAACCGGCCGCCGGTCCCCTCGGGCAATCGAGGACGAGCGCCTGCTGGGACGCATCCGCGCAGTCCACGAGCGCAACTACTGCGCCTACGGCTACCGGCGAATGTGGATCGCTCTGAAGCGGGAGGGTGAGGAGGTGGGACGCGGCCGGGTGCAGCGGCTGATGCGCCAAGCCGGGATCCAAGGCGCCAAGCGGCGTGGGAAGGCGTGGCGCACAACGAAGCCCGACCCCCTTGCCCATCGCCGGCCCGACTTGGTGGAGCGGAACTTCAGCGCCAAAGGCCCGAACCGCCTCTGGGTCGCCGACCTCTCATACCTGCGCTGCTGGGAGGGCAACCTGTTCTTCGCCTTCGCGATCGACGCCTTCAGCCGCAAGGTGGTCGGCTGGCAGCTGGCGCCGCACATGCGCACAGACCTCGTCCTCGACGCTCTGCGTATGGCGCTCGGCCAGCGCGAGGCCGGCGCCGACGTCGAGCTGGTCCATCACTCCGACCGCGGCTCTCAATACACGTCGATCGACTACACCCAGACGCTCGACGACCACGGCGTCCTCGCCTCCGTCGGCTCGGTCGGAGATGCCTATGACAACGCGATGGCCGAGAGCTTCGTCGACTCCTTCAAGACCGAGTTGATCGCCGACCGCTCTTGGCGCACTCGCACGCAGCTCGAGCTCGCCGTCGTCGAGTACATCGCCTGGTTCAACAACGATCGCCTGCATGAATCCCTCGGCGATCGATCACCCGCTGAGTTCGAGGAACTATACGTTGCCCATGGAGTCAACTGAGCTATCCACAAGGAAATAGGAAACCACCAATCACGGTCTCCGTGGAACCTGGTCCGGCTCATTGATCTCGTACAACGGCGCATAGCCTCTTTTCAGCCCCTCCGCCGCCGCCGCACCGCGCTGGGAGTCGGTCCCTCGAAACTGTTTGTAGAGCTCGGTGGGAGAACCGTCACTGCCTATAAAGCCAATCCTCTTGAAGAAGGGCACCACTGGCCGAGCAGAGCCACCAGACATCCCGAGCTTGGTTGCGAGGAAGTCGTGCGTGAACCGCGCGGGCGTGGAAGCCGCCTGGACTTTGTCCAAGGCTTTCTTGATGTTTCCGTAAGCCGTTACGTACGGTAGCTTTGCCTGTGCCATGGGAAGCCTCTCGTCTTTGTGGGCGGTTAGTAATAGTAACGAGCGTCCTTCCACGGCTACATCCAAGCTGGAATTTGCAGGGAAATAGGCTTAGATAGCGGCTCCGCTGCCCATGTCTTCCGGCTGCTCAGCATCTCCGTGCCCAGGAAAATCGCTTGTCTGTGCGAGGAAGGGCTGGTGAATAGAACTGAATCGCGTCAGTTGGGCTGCAAAGTCAGCTCTCGGTCTTTCTCCGAGACGCTGACCGTGTAAGCCATCATCAGGTCGGCGCGGCCCCAGAGAGCATTGAGGCTGGCGACAAAGAGTGGTGTGATCTCGAATTCAAGCTCTGGAAGGCCGTCAACAATTGCTCCGCAGGGCTTTTGGGCGAGCCAAGCAGATGCTGAGCCCTCCACCTGGCCGACCTCAACCGGGGCGAGGTCATCGACCGTGTAGCCAAGCTCCTCTGCGTAGTCGATTGGAAGTACGGACCTGTCGGCGCCTGTGTCAACGAGGCCGGAGATCATGATCTCTTGTTTGAACCCGATCAACGTGAGCAAGAGATATGGCCGTAGCTGGCCATCGGGACCTGGTCTGTACGGAGCGGTGAAGCTCCCCGGGCGCTCCACGGGACTCAGGCGATGAAGTAGCCGGGGCGGGAGCGAGGAACGGGAACGATCGCGTCCGTGGGTCTGACCTCGGGTTGGTTTCGCAAGCCCTTTGCGCTGAGATCGCTAGCGACGACCTTGCCGTTGCGGAGGGCGACCCACTTGCCCATGTAGGGCGCCAGGTCCTCTTTCGGTTCAAGCTCGGCCTGGGCGCGACGAAAGCTGTCTTGATCTTGGACCGCCATCAGTTCCTCATTTCCGGCGACTTCGCCATGTTCCTCCAATCACCATAGCGATGCAACCGGGAACGTCGGACGGAACGTTTCCTTGGGCAGCGAGCGGTCTTCGCTGCCCAAATCAACGCGAATCGTGCGTAATCGAAGTGGATTTCGAGACCATGCGACCTGCCGCGCATCCCGCTCTAGAGAGCCGAAAACCCCAACTCCTCCGCGTCGGTTAGGAGGGAGTCGCTCTATCCAGCTGAGCTATCGGGGCCGGATGGTTAAGCGTAGCTTTTAGGAATCTCCAAATTGCTCGGTAGCCCAGGCCCTGGTCTGTTCGACTAGGGCCAGCGTCTCTCGGCGGTGAAGCGCCGGCTCAGGCAGATCGGCGTAGCGAAACCCGGCTGCCCAGGGGGTCAGATCCGGCAGGTTGTCCGCGTGTTCAGGTCGAGAAATCTCGGCGCTGTCCAGCAGCGTGAGCAGGTACGTGATGTTGTGGGTGCGCTCATACGAGACGTCGTTGTGCGCGAGCACTGCCTTGATCATCTTCTCGACAGCCTGCTGGGCGTGGAATCCGAGGACGTCGTCCGGGACATCGCCGTCCTCGATCAGGCGCATCAGGACGATCTCATCGCCGGCTGCCTTCCGCATCAGCAGGCGGGCAAGCTCGTGGCCGTTACGAAGCTCTGCCGCCAACGACCTGTCCCTGCGTCAGAGCGTCGTGAAGCATCGTCCCTCGAACTGCGCCCCATCGGCGGGCGTGATCTTCGGTGACCACCACCACGTCAGCGGGGACGCCAAGTTCCCCGACCAACCTTCCGAGCCTCACCGACTCACCAAATCGGTCGGCAAGATCTGGCTCGATGACCAGGAAATCCACATCGCTGTCGGCCCTCTCCTCTCCTCTCGCGTAGGAGCCGAAGAGGATCACCTTGGAATCAGCACCGGCAGCCTCCGCTAGGGCCTGTCCGGCGCGCTGAATCAGATCGCGGGAAGCCATGACGGCAACGGTAACGGAGTGAGAGCGGGGAACTGCAATTCATTGGGCAGCGGCTGCCCAAATCCGCGTAGATCCCCCGCAATCGAGTCGCATCGAAGCTATGGGTGACTCAGCCGATTCGGCTCTGCAGCGGCGAAGGAGCCGATTCCTCGATTTAGCTTAGGAGGGAGTCGCTCTATCCAGCTGAGCTATCGGGGCCGGATGGCTCATCGTAGAGCTATTGGCCGGTGGCCTCGAGGTCCTCTAGATCGGCTTGATCGCGCGTTCTTCCTGCCGCTCGCTTCATCGCCTTCAAGTCCTCGAACGAGCAAACGAGGACTCTGATGCCGAGAAGCTCTGCATCGGTTGCCCCGGCACGCAGCTCGTCGTAAGTCGGAACGCCATCGAGTCCTTGCACGACATCCAAGCGGCCAAGGTCGGTTTCGATGGCAACCTGCTCGCCGCTGGCGAGCTGGCCGGCGATTGACGGCGGAGTGCTGAGGAATGACTCGCCGGTTTGCACATGTCCGTGGATGGCCACCGCGACGGCTGCCACCCGCTTGAAGTTCTCGGAATCCGGGGCAACAACGATGTCCACGTCCTTCGTCCCGCGTACGACGCCCCAGGCGCCGAGGGCGAGGCCACCAACGACGACGAACTCGACTTCCGCTTCCGTCAGTCGGAGAAGAATCTGATCGAAGGCTGGGGAGCTCACCCTTTGCGGGCTACACCGGCGAATTCGAGCAGTTGGTGGCTCAGGGCAATCGTCTCGGCCAAGTTCACGCTCATGGGACGTTGCGCGTCCTCCCGTAGTCGCTGCAACCGGACCGCCTTGGCCTCGGCCGCGGCGTCCTTCGACGGCTTGCTCGGCCGCTGGGCGGACTCGGACTCCATAGCCAACACGGTAGCGGAGCGGCGAAGACCTCTAGCTCAATGGGTTCGCCTCGACGGTTGGCGAGGCTTTCAGCTGAGCGATTCGACGGCGGCTTGCAGGCTCGCCGGATCGACGGCCGGAAAGCGGAACAGCTCGTCCTCGATCTTTTCGAACAGTTCGACGAGCATGGTGGGCTCGATCAGTCCGGAGGCCACCATGCTGCGGACGTCCTCGACGTCTAGCTCGAAGCCACGCTCCAGCTTGGAGAGCGCTTGCGAGTAGGGATCGAAGTCGAAGACCTCCAAATTGCCCTCGCGGAAGCGGAAGCGCGACCGGTCCTGCCAGCCCGGCAGAGGCGGCAGGAAGTCCAGCGGCGATGCCAGCTCGATGTTGAGCTCGATCTCCTCCTTGAGGTCGCGGATGCGGGCGAGGGCGGCGTCGGAGTCGGGCTCGAAGCGGACGTCCACGGCGACGGTCGAGTCCCGCCAGCCCTCCAGCACCGCCGTGGCGCCGCCCGTGAGCAGCATCCGGGTGCCAGGGGCGACGACGCGACCGAGCTCTTGGGCGAGTTGCCTGATCCGCTCGGCGTCAGCCGCGTCGCGCACGCTCTGCGGCTCCGGCGAAGCTGGCGACCCGGGCGAGGATCGCGTTGTAACGGGAGTGCGCTCCGTCCCCCAGCTCGTCGCTCAACTGCCGGTAGAGCCGGTGCGCCGCCGGCACGTCGCCGCCGGCGGCCGGCGCGTTCAGCCCCAGCCGCCGCAGGCGTCCCGCCGCCGATTGCACGGCGCTTGCGTTGACGCTCTCCCGCCCTGCCTCGAGGTCGGCGAGACCAGGCAGCACGATCTCGGCTCCGGGCAGGCTCTTCAGCCAATCGTCTCGCATCGGCCTCGAATGTACATGTAGGGAAAGGAGGGGCTCCGATCCCTCCCCACCGCTCAGTACGGCGGCAGGTCCTCGTACCACTCGCCGAGGACCTTGAAGGCGCGCCAGAAGCGTTGCTTGGCGCCCTCCTCGTCGAGCGATTCGTCGATGTCGGGGGTATAGAGAGCGTCGACGGTGGGGGTGAAGGCCTGGATCTCGCCCTCGCGCTGCTCGACCGGGCGCGAGAGCGGCACTTCGAGGCGGTTGAGGACTCGCAGGGCGGGCTCGCCCATGATGACGAGGATCTTCGGTTGCACGATCGCCAGCTCCTCGACCAGGCGCCGCACGCACTCCTCGGCGGCCAGGTCGGGCTCGGCGATCGGGCACTTGACGCAGAGGGTGCCGTAGACGACCAGGGGGTCGATCCCGAGCCGTTTGAAGCTTTTCATCAGGGCGTTGCCGGGCCGGCCGTAGAAGGCGACGCCCTCTTCGATCTCCGCCACGCCGGGGGCGTGCTTGAGCATGAAGACGTCGGCCTGGGGGTGGCCGGAGCCGAGCACGGGCATCAGCTTGCCGCGCGGGCAGTGGGGGCAGTCCTGCAGCTCGTGGGTCAGCTGGTTGAGCTCGCGGATCGCCCGCTCCAGGTACTTCTCTCTGATCTCGTCGTCGGTCGCCGGCACGCTGGTCGATCTCTTTGACGGACCGGGCGCGGCTCCTTTCGCGCGGTCCGCCTGCATCAGCTCTTGCTCGCCTGGGTGACGGTCACTGGACCCGCCGCCGTTCCCGGCGCGGGCGGCCGCCCCGCACCGGTTTCGGGTTGGGGACGCTGCGCTTGGCCGCCTTCGGCCGCCCCGTCGTCTGCAGCAGCTTCAGTGCCTGCACGTAGACCAGGTTCTTGTGCTTGCGGGTGATGTCGGCGTCCCGCATCGCCTCCAGGAACTCCCGCGGGCCGTCGAACTCGTGGATCCGCATCCGCACGCTGCCCAGCCCCTGGGCGACGTGGCTGTCGGAGCCGGCGCCCGGCACGATCCGGTACTTGCGGGCGAACCGCTCGGCCTCCTCGTTGAACGAGGTCAGCGCCACCCGCGGGTTGAAGACCTCGAGGATGTCGATCTCCTCGACGATGTCGAGCAGGTGCTCGTAGTCGGGCACCGAGTGGAAGCGGTCGAAGGGGTGGGGGACGTAGACGAGGCCGCCCTGCTCGCGGATCGCGGCGATCGTCTCCGCCATCGTCATCCCGCGCGGGATCTTCTGCTCGAGGAAGAGGCCGATCACCTCGCCCTGCTCGGCGGTCTTCACCTCCTCGGCGACGATCACCTCGATGCCGCCCATCTCGGCCGCGATCCGGCGCGCCTCCAGCGCCCCCGAGACCTCGTTGTGGTCGGTGATCGCGATCGCGCCGAGGCCGCGGTCGCGGGCCGTCTCCAGCAGCACCTCGACCGGCGTCGCGCAGTCGGGCGAGTGGTCGGTGTGCATGTGCAGGTCGACCTCGATCAGCGGCCGCTCGGCGATCCGCCGCCGCAGCTCGGGGTCGCCGGCGGGGTCGTGACGGCGGGCGAGCAGGCGCCGGTAGATCGCCTCCAGCTCATCGGCGACCGCGCCCCAGTCGCGCTCCCCCCGGCCGGCTCGACCAGCTCGTAGGGGCCGGGGAAGTAGCCCTCCAGCAGGGCCCCGGTCGCCGGCGACGTCACCAGCCGGGCGTCGAGCCGGCCGAAGAAGATCTCGACCAGCGGCCGCGCCACCTGGGTCGAGAGGACCCGCTCCTGCGGTTTGTGAAAGCTGGCGACGTTGAGCGAGTAGGAATGGCGCAGCGCCGCCGAGGAGACGCTGGGCGCGAACGGCTCGTGGACGTGGACGATGTCCGGCGGGCTCGAGCCCAGCAGCTTCTTGACCGGGTCGCCGGCGGCGACCCGCAGCAGCTCGTGCCCGCGTCGCTGCAGCTCGGCCGAGGCCTCGTGGACGAACTCGTTGACGGCGTTGCGGGTGGCCCGCCGGTGGGGCGAGACCTGGGCTATCGAGAGCGGCGCGGCCGACACTACGGGGAGCATAGGAGCCCGCGGTGCGGGCGCCTGCCTAGACCTTGGACTTGGCCTCGCCGGCGGGTGCCGGCGCTTTGTCCCGCGCGTTGGCGGCGATGAACTCCTCGGTCTGCTCGCGCGCCTGATCGTCCGGCCGCTGGCTGTGCGGCGACTTCATCAGGTAGCTGGACGGGCCGTCGAGCTGGCCGGCGATGCCGTTGTTGAGCGCCAGCTTGATGATCCGCACCGCGTCGATCACGACCCCGGCCGAGTTGGGCGAGTCCCAGACCTCGAGCTTCAGCTCGACGTTGAGCGGCACGTCGCCGAACGACTTTCCCTCGAGCCGAATATGAGCCCACTTGCGGTCGGTCAGCCAGGCGACGTAGTCGGAGGGGCCGACGTGGACGTCCTCGGCGGGCAGCTCATGGCCCATGATCGAGGTGACCGCGTTGGTCTTGGAGATCTTCTTCGAGTCGAGGCGCTCGCGCTCGAGCATGTTGTAGAAGTCCATGTTGCCGCCGACGTTGAGCTGCGAGGTGCGCTCGACCCGGACGCCGCGGTCGTGGAAGAGGCGGGCGAGCTGGCGGTGGACGATCGTCGCCCCGACCTGGGACTTGATGTCGTCGCCGATGATCGGCATCCCCGCCTCGCGGAAGCGCTTGTCCCAGTAGTCCTCGCGGGCGATGAAGACCGGCAGGCAGTTGACGAAGCCGACACCCGCCGTCAGCGCCTGCTCGACGTACCACTTGGTCGCCTCCTCGGAGCCGACCGGCAGGTAGCAGACCAGCACGTCCGCCTTGGTCTCTTTGAGGATCCCGACCACGTCCGCCGTTTCGCCCGGCGCTTTGGTGATCTTCTCTTTGAGGTACTTGCCGAGCCCGTCGTGGGTCATCCCCCGCTCGACCTTTATCCCCAGCTGCGGCACCTCGGCGAACTTGATCGTGTCGTTCTGGCCCGACCAGATCGCCTCCGAGAGGTCTTTGCCGACCTTCTCGGCGTCGATGTCGAAGGCGGCGACGAACTCGACGTCGCGGACGTGGTAGCCGCCGAGGTCGACGTGCATCAGGCCCGGGACTTCCTCCGCCGGGTCGGCGTCCTTGTAGTACTGGACGCCCTGGATGAAGGAGTTGGCGCAGTTGCCGACGCCGACGATCGCGACGCGGACCTTCTCGTCGGTGCGGGCGGCGCCGTTGCTGCTTCCGTTGGTCTCGCTCATGAAGCTCGAAGTTCCTTCCTGGTCGGGCTGGGTGGCAAAGCACACCCGCGGCCTTGACTGGTTACAGCGGGGACGCCCCTGGGGGCTCGCTTGAAAGCTGTTTCTTGACGTGCCATACGCGCTGGATCGTCGTGATCGTGGTCAGCGCCGCGATCGCGTAGATCGCCGGGGCCAGCAGCTCGAAATCGCCGAGCCCGGCGCCCTTGGCGAAGACCAAGCCGATGGAGAGTATGACTACCCGCACCGGTCGCGTCGCCAACCCCACCTTGCACTCGACCCCCAGCGCCTCGGCGCGGGCCCGGGTGTAGGAGACCATCAGCGAGCCGAGCACGGCGACGACGCACATCGCCGCGGCGAAGTCGTCGCCGGTGGCGGCGAAGTAGCCGGCCACCGCGGCCAGCACGATCCCCTCCTCGATCCGGTCCAGGGTGGAGTCGAGGAAGGCGCCGAAGAGGGTGCCCTTGCCCGACATCCGCGAGTAGCGGCCGTCGAGCGTGTCCATCACCGAGCCGAGGATGAAAGCGACGCCGGCGAGGGTGAAGAGGCGCTGGGTCACCAAGCCCGCGGCGACCAGGTTGCCGACCAGGCCGGCGGTCGAGATCGCGTTCGGGGTCAGCCGCGACTCGATCAGGCGCTCGCGGGCGTAGGCGCGGAGCTCCTGGCCGTTGCGGGGCTGGCGGCCGTTGCGGCGAGCGCGCGGAGCCCGCGGAGGGGCCGAAGAATCCATCACTGGCGAGGCTAACCGATCCGCCAGCGGGCGGCTACGCCTCAGCCTCTCGAGCCGAGCCGGCCCGCCAGGACCAGGCCTCCGGCCGGGCGCGGGCGAGCAGCTCCCGGGCGATCAGCGCCGCCGCGACGGCGACCATCCAGCCGAGCACGATGTCGAGCCAGTAGTGGTTGCCGGTGACGATCACGACCCAGGCGACGAGCAGCGGCCAGGCCGCCCAAACGGCCTTCATGAAGCGGTTGCGGACCAGTTGGAAGCCGGTGGCGCCGATCATCAACGAGAAGGCGCAGTGCATGCTGGGCACGGCCGCGTAGGGGTTGATGAAGAGCTTGGCGAGCGCCGAGTCGTGGTTGACGCTGGAGAAGTCGTTGATCGTGTCGACGAAGCCGTACTCGGGGTAGAGCCGCGGCGGCGCGGTCGGGTAGAGCACGTAGCCGATCAGGGCCAGGCCCATCGAGGCCGCGAACATGTTGCGGACGAAGTAGAAGGACTCGTTGCGGAAGAAGTAGAGCCAGAAGAAGAAGCCGAGGACGACCGCGAACTGGCTGTTCATGTAGACCTGGTTGGCGAAGTCGATCAACCAGTTGGCGGGCAGGAGCAACGCCTGCAGGTCGGGCTCGAAGAGGGTGCCAGTCGCCCGCTCGGCCTCGATTATCTGTTGCCCGTGGGCGAAGGCGGTGGCCTTCTGCCCGTCGGCGATCCCGCGGACGGTCTCGTAGGCGAGATCGACGATCAGCAGCAGGCCGATCTGGCGGCCGAAGTCGCCCCACCCTTGGGGCAGCCTTGCGGTGACGGCGGCGAAAGCGCGAGTCATCGCGCAATTGTAATCCGCGTGTTAACCGAGGAAGGTGTGGACTCGATCGACCACGGATGGGTCGTCGATCCAGGGCCAGTGGCCGGCGCCTTGGACGATGTCGAGCTCGGCATCGGGGAGGACGGATGCGTAGTCCCGGGCGAATTTCGTCGGCAGGTAGGGGTCGCGCTCGGCCCCAGAGGACCAGGGCGGGACAGGTGAGGCGGCTGAGGTTCTCGCCGGCGATGGCGAGGCGGTCGGGATCGGCGTCGCGTTGACGAGCTCGCCCAGCGGCCGCCGGCGCCAGAATCTGCGCCACCCAGTGCCAGCGAAGCGGGCTGGATCGGGCTTGTCCGAGCGCCCCCAGCCAGGCATGTCGATCGCGATCGAAGGCCCGCCGCGTTCCATGAACGGCACCCAATCCTCGCCATGGGTCGGGTTCCCATGGCAGTACACGGTCGGCGTTCCGTCCCCGGGGACCTGGCGGAGAAGACCCTGACCCCGTCAACCGCCAGCTCCCGCTCTTCGATCGCACCCGCCACCGGCCGAACCATACGGCGACTCGGCGTGAAGGAGCGCGGGTCCGGACACCCCCACGCTCCTCTAGGTTGCCTCGCCATGACGTGGCAGCGGCCGACGAAACGGCGTGTGCAAGCGATCCGCGACCGCCTGCGGCAGATGTACGGGCAGCCGGTAAACGAGCCGCACGGGCACCCGATCGCCGAGCTGATCAAGACCGTCCTCTCCCAGCACACCAACGACCGCAACCGCGACCGCTCCTTCGCCCGCCTGCGCGAGCGCTTCCCGAGCTGGGAGGAGGTGCGCGACGCGCCGCTCGACGAGCTCGAAGACGCGATCCGGCCCGGCGGACTGGCCAAGCAGAAGGCGCCGCGGATCCAGGCGATCCTGGAGCGGTTAGGCGACCGTCCCGACCTCGACTGGACGCGGACGGCGCCGCGCGAGGAGTCGTTGGAGTTCCTGCTCTCGCTGCCGGGGGTGGGCCGCAAAACCGCTGCCTGCGTCCTGATCTTCACCTGGGGCATCCCCGAGATCCCCGTCGACGTCCACATCCACCGGGTCGGTGGACGGCTCGGTCTCTTCCCTCCGAACGCCTCGTTCGAGCGCGCCCACGACGAGATGCTGGCGGTCGTCGACCCCGCCGATGCCTACGAGCTGCACATGAATCTGATCGCCCACGGACGCGCCGTCTGCCGGCCCAAGCCGCGCTGCGGCGAGTGCGAGCTGCGTCGCATGTGCCCCTGGTACCGTGCCGAGCGCAAATGAGCAAGAAGACCTTCGTCACCTTCGGGCTGCTGGTCGTCGTCCTCGCGGTCCTGATCCCCTGGCTGGCCTTCCGCGCCGACGGCGACTCGGCTCCGGAAGCCAGCGTTCCAGCCAACCTGGAGGACGCCAAAGCTCTCTTCCAGAACAACTGCGGCAACTGTCACACCCTCTACGCAGGAGAGACCGACGGCAACTTCGGCCCCGACCTCGACGAACTGCTTGCCGCGGGCGGCCCGCCGGAAGGCCCCGGCGCCGAGGGAACGATCGAATCGACCGAAGGGCGCGTCCTCAAAGCGATCGAAAATGGTGTCGACGGCAGCACCGTCTCGGGCCGGATGCCGCCCGGGATCCTCAACGGCGAGCAGGCCGAAGAAGTCTCCGAGTTCGTAGCCCGCACCGCCGGCGAGGGCTGACCCCGCCGGCGGCATCGCGCTCTGCCTAGCGCTCGAACCTGAGGGCGCTGAAGACGCCCGCGTGGTCGGAGTTCCAGAAGTCATTGACGGGGAAGCGGCCCGTCACGAGCGAGCTCTGCAGGATGATTTGGGCGGGGTCGCGGGTCAGGATGTGGTCGACCTGGTGGTCGAATTGGCTGACGTCGCCACCTTTGCCGACGGCCAGTTTGCTCGAGTCCAGGCAGCAGCTGAGCGGGTCGTCGGTGCTGCGCGACTCCATGCCGGCCGCCAGCAGCACCAGGTAGGCGAGCCGGTCGTCGCCGGTGACGGTGTCGTCGTCGGAGTTGATGTCGCCGACCAGGACCACCGGCAGCGAGCTGGTGGCAGGGCCGCCCGGGGCGACCAGCTCCTGCGCCTGCGCCGCCCTGATCTGCGGCTGGAACGCCTCGAGATGGGTGTTGACGAAGCGGAAGGCGCCGCTGCCGCGCACCTTGGCGTCGACCGCCGTCCAGCCGCGTTTGACGACCACGGTCTGGCCGCCAACCGGCAGTTCGAGCAGGGTTTTGAAGTTGCCGCCCTGCTCGTTCCAGGTCTGGATCCCGGCTCCGTGCCGGACCAGGATCACGTCGCGCATGGTCAGGTGTCCCATCACCTCGGCGTTGCCCAGTTCGCTGACCGGAGGGCCGTCGCCCGGGATGCCGTTGGCGTCGGCCGGCGCTTCGAGGTCGAACTCGTTCTGGACCACGACGGCGCTGTACTGCGGCTTGCCCTTCCCGTTTTTGCCTTTGCCCTCGTTGAGCTCGGCGAGCAGCAGGTCGAGGTAGTCGAGCGTCAGCGCTTTGCCGGCGGGCGTTATCGGCGTCGTCTGCCACAGCGCCACCTCCTGCAGGCCGACCAGGTCGGGCTTCGTCTGCAGGATCTCGTCCGCCAGGCCCTCGGCCCGGGTCGGGAAGTCGTTTTCGATCACCTCGCGCAGGATCACGCCGTTGGCCGTGACGACGTCGGCGAGGGTTTTGGCGGCGATCGCGGGGCTGAGGTCCGCCCCGAGGTAGACGTTGCGGGTCATCGTGTTGACGACCTTGCCGCGGCCGTTGTCGTGAGCTGCCGCTGCATTGGCGATCGCGACGCGGTTCTGGACGGCCTGCTTCGCCTGCGCCGAGGCGGGTATGAGCAGGGCGAGTAGGAGCACCGCGACGATCAGCGGTAGGGCCCGACGGGCCGGTGCGTGAGCGTGACTCAAGTCGATTCCTCCTGATCCAGGATCCCGCTTGGACGAGATCGCTTTCAGTTGAGGCGCCTCCCACCGAGCCTCGCTCGCGCGCTGATTGCTCGGTGCCGCTCTACGCAATACCCACTATAGGCCGGTGTCCTAACCGGTCCGTTTCGAAGGGGCTTGCAATTGTCGCCAACCTTGCCATACTGCGACTTAGATTTTCGAAGTCACGGACGACGTGCCGCAGCTTAGGTACCCATAGGGTCCGCTAAGAAGCGGCACGTCCAGTCAAACGACCAACTCTTGGAGGTAAGCGAAGTGGGAAAGACGATCGGGATCGACCTCGGCACGACCAACTCCTGTGTCGCCGTGATGGAGGGCGGCGAGCCGACCGTGCTCGAGAACGCCGAGGGGGGGCGGACGACCCCGTCGGTGGTCGCCTTCACCGATTCCGGCGACCGCCTGGTCGGCACCGTCGCCAAACGGCAGGCGGTGATGAACCCCGAGAACACGATCTTCTCGATCAAGCGCTTCATGGGCCGCAAGGAGGCCGAAGTCAAAGAGGAGGAGACGATCGTCCCCTACGAGGTCGTCGCCGGGCCGAACGGCGACGTCCGGGTCGAGGTGCGCGACAAGCAGTACAGCCCGCCGGAGATCAGCGCGATGATCCTGCAGAAGCTGAAGGCCGACGCCGAAGCGAAGCTGGGCGAAACGGTAGACAGCGTCGTGATCACCGTCCCCGCCTACTTCAACGACGACCAGCGGCAGGCGACCAAGGACGCTGGCAAGATCGCCGGGCTCGACGTGAAGCGGATCATCAACGAGCCGACCGCCGCCTCGCTCGCCTACGGCCTCGACAAAGAGGAGGCCGACCACACGATCCTCGTCTTCGACCTCGGCGGCGGCACCTTCGACGTCTCGGTGCTGGAAATCGGCGACGGCGTCTTCGAGGTGAAGGCGACCGCCGGCGACAACCACCTCGGCGGCGACAACTGGGACAAGGCGATCGTCGAGTGGCTGGTCGCCGAGTTCAAACGCGACCAGGGCGTCGACCTGGCCGCCGACAAGAACTCGCTGCAGCGCCTCTACGAGGCGGCCGAGAAGGCGAAGATCGAGCTCTCCTCGGCGCAGGAGACGCAGATCAACCTGCCCTTCATCACCGCCGTCGAGGGTCAGCCCAAGCACCTCGACATAAAGCTCTCCCGTTCGAAGCTGAACGAGCTGACCGCAGAGCTGCTGGAGCGGATCGTCGGTCCGGTGAAGCAGGCGCTCGACGACGCCGACGCCGAGATCGACCACGTCGTCCTGGTCGGCGGCATGACCCGGATGCCGGCCGTGCGCGAGCGGGTCAAGGAGCTGACCGGCAAGGACCCGCACCAGGGGGTCAACCCCGACGAGGTGGTCGCGGTCGGCGCCGCGATCCAGGCCGGCGTCCTGGCCGGGGACGTCAAGGACGTGCTGCTGCTCGACGTCACCCCGCTGACGCTCGGGATCGAGACCAAAGGCGGCGTGATGACGAAGCTGATCGAGCGCAACACGACGATCCCGACCAAGAAGTCGGAGACCTTCTCGACCGCCGACGACAACCAGCCCTCGGTCGAGATCCACGTCCTCCAGGGCGAGCGCGAGATGGCGAGCGGCAACAAGAGCCTCGGCAAGTTCCAGCTGACGGGCATCCCGCCGGCGCCGCGCGGCCTGCCGCAGATCGAGGTCACCTTCGACATCGACGCCAACGGCATCCTCCACGTCACCGCGAAAGACCTGGGAACCGGCAAAGAGCAGAAAATCGAGATCAAATCCGGCTCCGGCCTCTCCGAGGAGGAGATCCAGGGCATGGTCAAAGACGCCGAGGCCCACGCCGACGAGGACCGCAAACAGCGTGAGCTGGCGGAGACCCGCAACCTCGCCGAGAACGCCGCCTACCAGTCCGAGAAACAGCTCGAGGAGCTGGGCGACAAAGTCGACGAGTCGGCCAAGGAGGAGATCGAGGCGGCGATCAAAGAGGTGCGCGAGTCGCTCGCCTCCGAGGACCCGAGCGAGATCAACGCCAAGACCGAAGCGCTGACCGCGGCCTTCCAGAAAGTGTCGGAGCAGATCTATGCGGCAGCGCAGGAACAGGCTTCGGCCGACGGCGCCTCGGCTGAGGGCGGCTCCGCCGATGAGGATGAGGAGGTCGTCGATGCCGAGGTCGTGGACGAGGGTGACGACAAGTGAGGTCGCCTCAGGACGACTTTTCCCCCGAGCACCCAGCTGCGGGTGACGGCGAGGGGAATGCCCTCGGCGGCCCTACGCGCTCCTCCGCTACTGGGTCGAATCCACGGCCAGGGGCGGAGCCCAGCGCTCCGGAGCCTTCGGGCTCGGCGAGTCCATCCCCCTCGCCGTCACCCGCGGACGGGGCGCAGGTGGAGCGTGACCTAGATTCACTTCTCGCCGACACTCAACGAGAGCGGGACGAGTATCTCGATCTCGCCAAGCGGACGAAGGCCGATTTCGAGAATTTCCGCAAGCGGATGAGCGCTGAGGTCCTGGCGGCCGCCGCTCGCGGGAAAGCTGAGGTGATTCTGGGGGTTCTGCCGGTGCTCGACGATCTGGAGCGGGCTATCCAGGCCGCGGGCCTCGATCCGGAGGGGGACTCGGACGACGGGTTGGCGCATGGGGTGCTGCTGGTCTTCCGCAGCCTGCGCGATGCGCTGGTGCGGAACGGGATCGAGGCGGTCGATCCGAAGGGGGAGAGGTTCGACCCCAACCTGCACGAGGCGCTCTCGACGCAGGCCGCGGACGGGGCCGAGGCCGGGACCGTGGTCGAGACGATGCAGAAGGGTTACCGGCTCGGCGAGCAGCTGATCCGGCCGGCGCGTGTGGTGGTCGCGGAGTAGGGGACCAGTTGGCTGAAGACCTTTACAAAGTCCTGGGCGTCTCGAAAAAGGCCTCTGACGAGGAGATCAAGAAGGCCTATCGCAAGCTGGCCCGCAAGTACCACCCGGACCGCAATCCCGACGACTCGCAGGCGGAGGAGCGGTTCAAGGAAGTGCAGGGCGCCTACGACACCCTGTCCGATCCCGAGAAGCGCAAGGAGTACGACTCGGGCGGAATGTTCGCCGGCTTCGGCGGACCCGGCGGCGGCCCGTTCGGGGGCTTTGGCGGCGGACCCGGCGGGGGCCAGCAGTTCGGTGGCGGCGGACCCGGCTTCGGCGACATCCTCTCCAACCTGTTCGGGCGCGGCGGCGGCGCGGGCCAGGCCCAGCAGGCACGCGGCCGCGACCTCGAAACCGAGGTCAGCCTCAGCTTCGACCAGGCGGTCAACGGGACCCAGGTCAGCGTCGCCGTGCCAAAGGCCGAGCGCTGCCAGACCTGCCACGGCAGCGGCGCCAAACCGGGGACCGGCCCCGTCACCTGTCCCCGCTGCGAAGGTCGCGGCATCGACGCCCAGAGCCAGGGCTTCTTCTCGATCAGCCAGCCCTGCCCGCAGTGCGGCGGCGCCGGCCAGATAATCGAGGACCCCTGCCCGACCTGCGGCGGCTCCGGCCTCACCCGGCAGACCAAGCGCTACAAGGTGAACATCCCGGCCGGGGTCAAGGACGGTGCCCGGATCCGCCTTGCCGGCAAGGGCGAGGCGGGTCCGCGCGGCGGCCCGCCGGGCGATCTCTATGTGACGACCCGGGTCCAACCGTCACCCGTCTTCGAGCGGCTCGACGACGGCAACCTGGAGGTGACGGTGCCGATCGATGTCGCCGAGGCGCTGCGCGGGGCGACGATCGAGGTGCCGACCTTGGAGGGGACGAAGAAGATCAAGGTCCCGGCCGGGACCAGACACGGCACGATCCAGCGCCTGCGCGGCGAAGGCCCGCCGCGGCCGCGCGGCAACGGCCGCGGCGACATCCGCTACCGGCTCGAGATCGAGCTGCCGGATGAGCTGACCGCCGAGCAGGAGGAGGCGGTGGAGAAGCTGGCCGAGGCGTTGAACGGCTCCGATCCGCGGGCGGAGCTGCTGCGGAGGGCGGCGCAGTGAGCGCAGCCGACATTCACCACACCCCAGTGGGGTCAAAGTCGGATACGACGGTGTGACTGTGAGCGCGCGGCGAGAAAAAGTCGAAGTTTCGGTGGATGGAGAGCGCGGTGTCTTCATGATCTCCGTCGCCGCCGAACTCGCCCACATGCACCCGCAGACGCTGCGGGTCTACGAGGCGAGGGGGCTGATCGCGCCGCAGCGCTCGGCGAAGAACACCCGTCTCTACTCGCAGCGGGACGTCGAGCGGCTGAAGCACATCCAGCGCCTCACCTCCGAGCTGGGACTGAACCTGGCCGGGGTCGAGATCGTGCTGGAGATGGAAGCCGAGGTGGAAAGGATGCGAGCGAAGCTCGAGCGGATGCGCCGCCATGCGGCCGAGCTCGAACGCCGGATATCGAGGGAAGGGCTCTGATGCAGCCGGACCGCTTCACCGTCAAGTCCCAGGAAGCGGTGGCCGCCGCGCAGCAGCTGGCCTCGCAGCGGCGCAACCCCGAGGTGGCGCCCGCCCACCTGCTGGTCGCCCTGCTCGACCAAACCGACGGACTGGTCGTGCCGATCCTGCAGAAGCTCGGCGCCGACGTCGGCGCGGTTAAGGCGCGGGCGAACGAGGCGGTCGAGGCGCTGCCGAAGCTGGGCGGCGAGGAGGCGCCGGAGGCGCGCCCGTCCTCGACCCTGGTCAAGGTCCTGCAGTCGGCGGAGAAGGAGATGGCGCGGTTCGGCGACGAGTACATCTCGACCGAGCACATCCTGCTGGCGCTGACCGACAAGGCCTCCGGCGTCGCCGACGTCCTCCCCGATCGCGGCTCGCTGGAGAAGGCGGTCGCCGAGGTGCGCGGCCCGCACAAGGTCACGTCCCCCAATCCCGAGGAGACGATGCAGGCGCTGGAGAAATTCGGTCGCGACCTGACGGCGGAGGCGGAGGCGGGGAAGCTCGACCCGGTGATCGGCCGCGACGAGGAGATCCGCCGCGTGATCCAGGTCCTCTCCCGCCGCACCAAGAACAACCCGGTGCTGATCGGCGACCCGGGCGTCGGCAAGACCGCGATCGTCGAGGGGCTGGCGCAGCGGATCGTCGACGGCGACGTGCCCGAGAGCCTGCGCGACCGGCGCGTGATCGCGCTCGACATCGGCTCGCTGCTGGCCGGGGCCAAATACCGCGGCGAGTTCGAGGAGCGGCTGAAAGCGGTGCTCTCCGAGGTGCAGGAGGCGGCCGGGCAGATCGTCCTCTTCCTCGACGAGCTGCACACGATCGTCGGCGCCGGGGCTGCCGAAGGCGCGGTCGACGCCGCCAACCTGCTGAAGCCGATGCTGGCCCGGGGCGAGCTGCGCGCGGTCGGCGCCACCACCCTCGACGAGTACCGCAAGCAGATCGAGAAGGACGCGGCGCTGGAGCGTCGCTTCCAGCCGGTGCTCGTCGACGAGCCCGACATCGACGACACGATCGCGATCCTGCGCGGGCTGAAGGGCCGCTACGAGGAGCACCACGGCGTCAGGATCACCGACTCGGCGATCGTCGCCGCCGCGACCCTCTCGGAGCGCTACATCGCCGACCGCTTCCTCCCCGACAAGGCGATCGACCTGATCGACGAGGCGGCCTCGCGGCTGAAGATCGAGATCGACTCGGTGCCGACGGAGATCGACGAGGTGCAGCGCCGCGAGCAGCAGCTGGAGATCGAGCGAGAGGCGCTGAAGAAGGAGAAGGACGACGCCTCGAAGGCGCGGCTGGAGGCGATCGAGGCCGAGCTGGCGGAGCTGCGCGAGCGCTCGGGCGAGATGAAGGCACGCTGGCAGAACGAGAAGGAGGCGATCGAGGCGATCAAGGAGGCGAAGACCCGGCTCGAGGAGGCCGGCCGCGAGGCCGAGCGGGCCGAGCGCGACGCCGACCTGGAGCGGGCGGCGAAGCTGCGCTACGGCGAGATCCCGGACCTGTCGAACATAGTGGCCGAGGGGGAGGCGCGGCTGACCGAGCTGCACGCCGACGGCGGCTCGATGCTCGCCGACGAAGTGACCGAGGAGGACGTCGCCCAGGTCGTCGCCAAATGGACCGGGATCCCGGTCAGCCGCCTGATGGAGGGCGAGGTCGAGAAGCTGATCCAGATGGAGGAACGGCTGCACGAGCGGGTTATCGGCCAGGACGAGGCGATCGAGGCCGTCTCCAACGCCCTGCGCCGCTCCCGGGCCGGCCTCTCCGACCCCAACCGGCCGATCGGCTCCTTCCTCTTCCTCGGTCCGACCGGGGTCGGCAAGACCGAGCTGGCGAAGAGTTTGACCGAGCTGATGTTCGACTCCGAGCAGGCGATCGTCCGCCTCGACATGTCCGAGTACATGGAGAAACACACGGTGGCGCGGCTGGTCGGCGCCCCGCCCGGGTACGTCGGCTACGAGGAGGGCGGCCAGCTGACCGAGGCGGTGCGCCGCCGGCCCTATGCAGTGGTGCTGCTGGACGAGATCGAGAAGGCCCACCCCGACGTCTTCAACACGCTGCTGCAGATCATGGACGACGGCCGCCTCACCGACGGCCAGGGCCGCACGGTCAGCTTCACCAACACGGTCCTGATCATGACCTCCAACGTCGGCAGCGACCGGATCGTCTCCGAGTCGGTCGACGAGCGGATCCGCGAGCAGATCGAAGAGGTGCTGGCGGAAACCTTCAAGCCGGAGTTCCTCAACCGGATCGACGACATCGTCATCTTCCACCGCCTCTCCAAGGCCGACATCGGCCGCATCGTCGAGCTGCAGGTCACCCAGCTGGTCGGTCGGGTGCGCGAGCGCGGGATCGAGGTCGAGCTGAGCGACGACGCCCGCACCCTGCTCGGAAACCTCGGCTACGACCCGACCTACGGCGCCCGGCCGCTGAAGCGGACGATCCAGAAGCAGCTGGTCGACAAGCTGGCGCTGAAGATCCTCGAGGGCGAGTTCAGCGAGGGCGATGCGGTCAAGGTCGATGCTGCCGATGGCGAGCTGGTCTTCGCCAAGGCCGAGGCGGCGGCGCCCGCGGCGGCCTGAGCGCTCCGGGGGTAGACAGCAGAGTCACATTTCTGCAACATCGATGCCCGTGCCGGCGGGTTATTTAGATGCCGCTGAAGGTGGCCTGGTAATCAAGGCGGCCTGGGATGCGCATTCCAGGGGGCAAGACTTCAGGGATCGGACCTCGATGCCGACGTAAGCTGTCTACGGACCTCGTACAGATGTTGAGACGACGCCAAGCCAAGAGACGCCAGATCAACGCCGAGCAGGGGGGGCGCAGAATGCGGGCCCCGCTGGCTGCGGTTGGCGGCCGCGCCCGCGACCTCGCGGGCGCGCTCGAGGAGCACGTGCTGTGGCGGATCGTGGACTGGCTGCGTGGCATCGTCGACGCCGTCAGGTGGGCGCTGGAGCGACTTGCATGGGGGGTGGAGCGGCGGCTGCTCTGGCCGCTGCAGGAGCGGACCGCTGGCCTACCGGTACCGGGCCGGGCTGCCGGCGCCGCCGCCCTCGCCGGGGTCGCACTGCTTGCGGTTGCAGTCGGCGTCCTCTCGCTCACCGCTGGCGACTCCGCTGAGGAGGCCAGGCCGCCGGTCGCGCTGGCGCCGGCATCCTCGCCGGCGCAGGCCCCGCTTAAGGAGTCCAACAGCCCGACGCTGGAAGGCGTCGCTCCCTCCTTCGGCAGCGGCGGAGTCGCGGCCGGTGCCAGCTCTAACGGCGGCGAAGCGGCCGTCGAGTCGAGCGGCACCGACACCTCTTCGGCCGAAACGACTCCCGCGAGCGCGGACGAAGACGACGCTGCCGCGACCAGCTCGAGCCAGAAACCCGTGCCCGCCGGGCCGGCCGCGATGAAAGTGGCACGCCGCTTCTCGGAGGCCTTCGTCCTCTACGAGATCGGTGAGCGACCCGCCCGTGCCTCCGCCGTCTTCGCCGAAACCGCGACGCCTCGCCTGGCGACGGCGCTTGCCGAACGGCCGCCGCGGCTGCCGCAGGGGACCGAGGTCCCGAAGGCCCGCGTCCTCAACCTCGTCCCCGGTCCGCGGCGCGGCAAGGCCTACACCGTGAGCGCTTCGCTGCTGCGCGTGGGCGTGACCAGCGAGCTGCGCCTGCAGATGAAGAACCAAGCCGGAACCTGGCGAGTGACGGACGTGCGCGGATGAAGAATCTCTGCCTGCGGACCAGTCTCCTCGCCGTCTCGATTCTCGCCATCGGCGCGCCGCTGGCAAGCGCCGAAACGACGCCGGCGCCTCCGGTCGAAGAACCGGCGGCGAGCCAGACGCAGGCGCCGGCCCCCGAGGCGGCCGCGCCTGTGCAGCAGGGCGACGCGCTGACCGCTCCGACCCCAGCGCCCGTGCCCGCGCCGAAGCCGAAGCAGCCCGCCGGCGGGGTGACCGCCAAGCCCTCGCCCGACCTCGCCCCGAAGCCGACGCCCGAAGCGGAGCCCGAGCCCGAAACCGAAGACGGCGGCTCCACCGCAGCCGCCGCGCCGCAGCCGCCGGTCTTCTCGGTTCCCCTGCTGCCCAGCGCCAGCTGCGGCCCCGGCGCCGTGCCGGCGGTCCTGATCCCGATCTACCAGCGGGCCGCCGAGGCCTACGGGCTCGGTCCGCAGGGCCCGAGCATCCTCGCCGCGATCAACGAGATCGAGACCGCCTTCGGCACCAACCTCAACGTCTCCTCGGCCGGTGCGGTTGGCTGGATGCAGTTCATGCCGGAAACCTGGGACGGCTACGGCGTC
Organism: uncultured Solirubrobacterales bacterium; assembly: GCA_963703235.1. GTDB lineage: Bacteria > Actinomycetota > Thermoleophilia > Solirubrobacterales > 70-9 > VRUE01. Next base: position 2,161,392 of record OY969802.1, read on the forward strand.
GACGCCAACGGCGACGGCGTCGCCGACCCCTACGACCCCGAAGACGCGATCTTCGCCGCCGCCAACTACCTCAGCGCCTCGGGTGCGCCGGGCGACTGGTACGGCGCCATCTTCGCCTACAACCACGCCGACTGGTACGTCGCCGACGTCCTCGCCAACGCCGAATGCTTCGGACAGCTTGGCAACGCGGTCGCCGGCGCCTTCGACCTCACCCCGAAGCTGCTGGTCCTCAGCTGCACCGCCCCCAAGCGCTGGCGGAAACGGATTCCCGCCGAGTACCTCGACGCCTTCGAGAGCGCCGCCGCGCGCTACGAGCTCGGCCGCCGCGGCGTCTGGGTGCTGGCCGCCGTCGCCCGCCTCGAGTCGAACTTCGGTCGCGGCATGGAGCCGGCGATGCTGGAGCGGACAGGCCCGCTCGGGGTCGACGCCAGCGAGTGGCAGCGCTTTGCGGTCGACGGCGACGGCGACGGACGCCTCGTCCACGCCGACCCCGACGACTCGGCGGCGACGCTGGCGCGTCTGATCTGGTCGCGCGGCGGTCTCGCCGCTGGCCTCTTCACCCACAACCAAGCCGAGTGGTACGTGGAGGCGGTGCTGGCCCAGGCCGACCTGCTCGAAGGCCGCTGCAAGGCGCAGCGGGTCGAGTGGGAGCTGGCGCTGCCGAACGTCGTGATCGCGCCGATCAAGTGGGAGAACCTGACGATCCTCAACGAGGTCGCCCGCGAAGACCTCGAGCAGGGCCGGATCGACCCGCGCATCGTCGGCCTGATCGGGGCGATCACGCAGGGCCACCAGCTGGTCATCTCCTCGCTGCGCTCCGACCACTCGATGTACACGGCCGAAGGCGGCGTCTCCAACCACTACTACGGCCGGGCGATGGACATCGCCGCGGTCGACGGCGTCTCCTGCACCGACACGGGGCCGACCGCGCCCTGCGCGGAGCTGGCGCGCACGCTCGCTGCTTTGCCCGCACCGGCTATCCCCACGGAGCTCATCTACTGCTTCGACGTGGACGGTCCCGGCCCGGCCTTCGCTCGGTCGGACCACTGCGACCACGTACACGCGGGCTACGACGGTTAGTTCGGCGGCTGGGCAAGGGGTCGGGGGTGTCCCGACCCCTTCCTCGACCGGCCAAATTCGCGTAGGCTCGGACTACCCCGCGAGAGGAGATTGCGATGCCTACTTACGTGATGCTGACTAACTTGACTGCCGAGGGAATTCGGACCTTGAAGAACAACCCTGGAAGGGTGGCGGAGGTCAATAAGGAGGTCGAGCAGATTGGGGCGAAAGTGGTGGCGCAGTACGCGACGCTTGGGCAGTACGACTTCGTGACCGTGGTCGAAGCCCCGGACGAGAAGACGATGGCGAAGGTGTCGGTCGAGCTGGGATCGCGCGGGACTATGACCAGTCAGACGCTGGCGGCGATGCCGGCCGAGGACCTTGCCTCCTCGCTTTAGATGACGACTGCTGGCTGGGCCGTCGCTTGAAGGTCCTCGTCGTCGGTGGGGGCGGGCGCGAGCACGCGATCGTGCGGGCGCTGCGGCGCTCGGCCCACGCCCCGGAGCTGTTCTGCGCCCCCGGCAACGCCGGTATCGCCGCCGACGCCGAGTGCTTGCCGGAGGTGGGGGCCGGGGATGTCGAGGCGATCGTCGCCGCGGCGAAGGAGCGCGCGGTCGACCTGGTCGTGGTCGGGCCGGAGGCGCCGCTGGTCGCGGGTGCCGTCGACGCGCTGGAGGACGCCGGCGTGCCGGCCTTTGGGCCGCGCGCCGCGGCCGCCGAGCTGGAGGGCTCGAAGGCCTTCGCCAAGGAGCTGATGAGGGAGGCCGGCGTGCCGACCGCCTCGCACGTGCTGCTGCGCAGCCGCGAGGAAGCTGACGAGCATCTCGCCAGCACCCCTTATCCGGCGGTCCTCAAGGCGGACGGCTTGGCGGCGGGGAAGGGCGTGATCGTCTGCGCCTCCGAGGCCGAGGCGCGCGAAGCCGCCGACGTCTTCTTCACCGAGCGGCGCTTCGGCGAGACGACGGTCGTGCTGGAGGAGTTCCTCGAGGGCGAGGAGCTGTCGCTGCTGGCCCTCTGCGACGGCGAGAACGTCGTGCCGCTGGCGCCGGCGCAGGACTACAAGCGGATCTTCGACGGCGATCGTGGGCCGAACACCGGCGGCATGGGCAGCTACTCGCCGGTGCCGGGGTTCGGCGCGGTCGAGGTCGAGGAGATCGTCGACGCCGTGCACCGGCCGGTGGTGGAGGCGATGAGGCGCCGCGGCGCGCCCTTCCACGGTGTCCTCTACGCCGGCCTGATGATCGGCCCCGACGGACCCAAGGTGCTCGAGTTCAACACCCGCTTCGGCGATCCCGAGACGCAGGCCGTGCTGCCCAGGTTGCGGAGCGACCTGGTCGACCTCTGCCTGGCATCGCGGGAGCCGGGCGGACTCGCCGGCACCGTCGCCGAGTTCGGCGAAGACTGGGCGGTGACCCTGGTGCTCGCCTCCGCCGGTTACCCGGAGACTTCCTCGAAGGGCGATCCGATCCGCGGCCTGGCGGAGGCGGCGGAGCTGGCCGAGGTGACCCACGCCGGCACCGCCGAGCGGGACGGGGAGATCGTCACGGCCGGCGGCCGGGTGCTCAACCTGACCGCGCTGGGGGAGACGCCCGCCGCGGCGCGCGATCGAGCGTACGATGCCGCCCGGCGAGTTTCCTTCGACGGAATGCAGATCCGCACCGACATCGCCGAGCGCGCCGTGCAACGAGTCCCCAGCCACTGACCCGAGAGGAAGAGATGAGCGAGATCTCAGAGGAGCCGCAGCCGGCCGTGCCGGTGACGATGCCCGCCGTGGAGGAGGCCTTCGAGGAGATCGAAGTCGACGAGCCGCTGGTCGGGATCATCATGGGCTCGAAAAACGACAAGCCGAAGATGCAGCCGGCGGGGGCCGCCCTGCACGAGGCCGGCATCAGCTACGAGGTGCGGGTGATGAGCGCCCACCGGGATCCCGAGCTGGTGCGCGAGTACTGCCACAACGCCCGCATGCGGGGACTGAGGGTGATCATCGCCGGCGCCGGGATGTCGGCGGCACTGCCGGGCGTCGCGGCGGCCCACACCGATCTGCCGGTTATCGGCGTGCCGATCCTGGGTAAGGCACTCGGCGGGCTCGACGCCCTGCTCTCGGCGGTGCAGATGCCGCCAGGCGTGCCGGTGGCCTGCGTGGCGGTCGACGGCGCCAAAAACGCCGGCCTGCTGGCCACGAGGATCATCAACGCATGACCCGCCCGAGGGGAGGCACCCAGTGATCGCTCGATACACGCGGCCAGCGATGGGCGAGGTGTGGTCTTCCCAGCGCAAGCTGGAGACCTGGCTCGAGGTGGAGCTGGCGGCTACCGAGGCATGGGCCGAGGAGGGGGTGGTGCCGCGGGAGGCGGCGGAGGCCTGCCGGGCAAAAGCCGCCTTCACCGTCGAGGCGGTGAACGAGCGCGAGCGGGTTACCGATCACGACGTCGCCGCCTTCGTCGACGTCGTCGCCGACTCGGTCGGCGAGCACGGCCGCTGGATCCACTACGGGCTCACCTCCTCCGACGTGCTCGACACGGCGTTGGCACTGCAGCTGCGGCAGGCCGGCGAGGTGCTGCTGGCGAGCGCCCGGGCCTACCGCGACGCGCTGGTCGAGCGGGCGCTCGAGCACCGCGACACCCTCTGCGTCGGCCGCACCCACGGCGTCCACGCCGAGCCGACGACCTTCGGCCTGCGCCTGGCCGGCTTCGCCTTCGAGGCGGACCGCAACGTCTTCCGCCTCAACAACGCCTTCGAACAGCTCGCCTTCGGCAAGCTCTCCGGCGCCGTCGGCACCTACGCCTCCGTGCCCCCCGCGGTCGAGGCGCGGGTGATGGAGCGGCTCGGCTTGCAGCGCGAGGACGTCGCCACCCAGGTGATCCCGCGCGACCGCCACTCGGTGCTGACCTCGCGGATCGCGATCGCCGGCGGTGGCCTGGAGCGCTTCGCGACCGAGGTCCGCAACCTGCAGCGGACCGAGGTGCGCGAGGTCGAGGAGCCGTTCGCCGCCGGCCAGAAGGGGTCCTCGGCGATGCCGCACAAGCGCAACCCGATCCGCACCGAGCGGATCACCGGCCTCTCGCGGGTGCTGCGCGGCTACGCCCAGGCCGGGCTCGAGAACATCGCCCTCTGGCACGAGCGCGACATCTCCCACTCCGGCGCCGAGCGGGTGATCCTGCCCGACTCGACCATCGCGCTCGACTACATGCAGGACCTGGCCGCCAAGGTCGCCACTGGGATGACTGTCCGCACCGACCGCATGCGCGAGAACCTCGACCTCACCCACGGCGCCCTCTTCAGCCAGCGCGCCCTCACCGCCCTGGTCGAGTCCGGGATGAGCCGCGACGACGCCTACCGCATCGTCCAGGAGAACGCCCAGCGAGCCTGGGACACCGGCACCGAGTTCCGCGACCTCCTCGCCGAAGCCGCCCCCGACCTCGATCTCGACGCCGTCTTCGACTACGACGCCTACCTCACCCACCTCCCCGAGATCTTCGAGCGCCTGGAAGCCCTGCGGGGATAGGTCAGACCGGGATCACGGTCAGGCCAGCGACGCCACTGAGGGTGTCGAAGTCGCCGTCCTGGGTGAGGACCGGTATCTCGTGCGCGGCGGCGGCGGCCGCTATCCAGATGTCGTTTGTGCTCACCCGTCGTCCCCGAGGCAGCGAGGTAAGCGCGCATCTGCGCCCAGGCTGCGGCGACCTGCTCGTTCTCGAGAGCGATGAAGACACTGGTGTCGAGCAGGCCGCGCAGGGCCGACACGGGACTCATGGGATCGGATCGAAGTAGTCGTCGCCGGCCAGGCGGTCCAAGTCGTCTCTCAGCCCGGGATCGGCCGAGCGCGTCTTCAGCGACTCGACCAGTTCCGCGCGCGGCATCCAGCGCGGCTCCTCCGGCCTGTGCGGAATCAGGTCGGCGACTGGCCTCCCTCCACGGTGACAAGGAAGCTCTCCCCTCTTGCCACTCGATCGAGAACGCTTTCCGTCCTGCACGCTAGTTGCTTGGCACTTATTGTCTGTATATAGACAACTTAGCGCTGGACCGAAAGCAGTGCCGGTAGGGTTCCCCGCGTGATCCTCTACACCTGCGGGCAGAAGAAACGGGGGCCGGCGGCGGTGCATCCGTGCGCGAAGGCCGCCAAGGCGCTCGACGCCGCCGGGTACGAGTACGAGATCAAGACGGTGGGCGGCTACCGGTTGATGGCCTGGACCTGGAGCAGCCGCGGCGAGGACCGGGCAGAGGTGAGGAAGCTGAGCGGCACCAACGAGGTGCCGATCCTCGTCCTCAACGACGGCGAGGTCATCTCCGGCTCCAGCACGATCGCCCGCTGGGCCCGGGACAACCCGGCCTGACGAGCCGTTGGTTAAGCACCCATAGGGTGTCTAACTAACGGCTCGTGCCCTCAGGCGGCGATCGGCTCTGTCTTCGGCTCGCGCGCCGGGTGGCGGGCGCCGAGCACCACCGGCGTGCCGTCGCGCGGAGAGAGGGTGATGTTGCGGCGGCCGATCCGCTCCGGAGTGGGGCTGGCCTTGCGCAGCTCGCAGCGGCTGAGGACCTCGCGCAGGACGATCCGCATCTCGAACTCGGCGAAGGCGGCGCCGAGGCAGCGGCGGACGCCACCGCCGAACGGGACCCAGGCGTAGGTGTCGGGACCCTCCTCGAGGAAACGCTCGGGGCGGAAGGCGAACGGTTCCGGGTAGACGTCGGCGCGGGTGTGGGCGAGCCAAATCGCCGGGGTGACGTCGGTCCCGGCCGGCAGCGTCAGGCCCTCGACGCTCAGCTCCTTGGCGAGGCGGCGGCCGGCCAGCGGCACCACTGGGCGCAGCCGCAGCGACTCGGTGATCGTCGCCCGCAGGTACTCGTCCTCGCCGGCCCGCAGCGACTCGCCCAGGCGCCCCAGCTCGCGGGGATGGCGCAGCAGCAGGTCGAAGGTCCAGGCGAGCGCCGTCGCGGTCGTCTCGTGGCCGGCCAGCAGCAGGGTCATCAGCTGGTCGCGCAGGTCCGTGTCGCTGAGCCCGCCGCCGTCCTCGTAGCGGGCCAGGATCAGCGCCGAGAGGATGTCGTCGCGCTGCTCCAGGTCGTCCTTGAGGCGGTGCTCGGCGATCTCGGCGTAGAGCAGCTCGTCGACCGCCTTCAGCTGGCCCTCGAACTTGGCCCAGGGACCGCGGCCGCCGAAGCGGCGGGTCGCGAGGCCGATCAGCTGGGTGCCGGGGGAGGCGGTCTGCTCGAGCACGGTGGTCAACAGCTCGCGCAGCCGCTCTAGGCGCGGTCCCTCGGCGACGCCGAAGACGACGCGGAGGATCACCTCCAGGGTGATCGCCTGCATCCGCGGGTGGATCGCGAACTCCCCACCGAGCGGCCAGGAGTCGATCTCGGCGTCGACCAGCTCCTCGACGATCGGCTCGTAGGAGCGCATCCGCTCGCCGTGGAACGGCGGCAGCATCAGCTTGCGGTGGGCGAGGTGGTCGGCGCCCTCCAGCAGCAGCAGCGAGCGCGAGCCGAGGATCGGCTCCAGCACGATCTCGCGGCCGGGGGGCAGGCCGTGCTCGCGCTCGGTGTAAAGGGCCTTGATCGCCGCCGGGTCGGAGACCATCACCATCGGCCGCTCGAAGCCGAGGAACTTGACGCTGAAGGAGTCGCCGTAGCGTTCCCGGCACTGCTGCATGAAGGGGATCGGCCGGAAGGCCCAGCGCAGCGTCTGCATCAAGGGCGACCAGCTCGGTTCGGGCGGCAGGGTCACGGGCGTCAGTCTGGCAGAACTGGCCAGCGAGCCAGTCCACGGCCGCGCCGTGCGGGTAGCTAGCATCGGCCTCAGTGGCCACCGCCGTCGCCGACTTGAAGCTCCACTCCTCGGGGAAGGTGCGCGAGATCTACGAGTGGGGGGAAGACCTCTTGATGGTCGCCTCGGACCGGATCTCGATCTACGACGTGGTGATGCCGACGCCGATCCCCGACAAGGGCAAGGTCCTGAACCGGATCTCCGAATTCTGGTTCGAGCTGACCGGCGACATCGTCCCCAACCACTTCGTCTCCAGCGACGTGCCGGAGGAGGTCGCCGAACGGGCGATGCGGGTGCGGCGGCTGCAGATGTACCCGGTCGAGTGCGTGGTCCGCGGCTACCTCTCGGGCTCGGGCTGGAAGGAATACAAGGCGAGCGGCGCGGTCTGCGGGATCGAGCTGCCCCCAAATCTGCTCGAGTCCGACAAGCTGCCGGAGCCGATCTTCACGCCGGCGACCAAGGCCGAGATCGGCGACCACGACGAGAACGTCGACTTCGAGCGGGCGGCGGAGATCGTCGGCGACCGGGCGCTGATGGAGGAGCTGCGCCGGATCTCGATCGAGGTCTACAGGCGCGGCGCCGAGCACGCGGCCGAACGGGGGATCGTCCTCGCCGACACCAAGTTCGAGCTCGGGCGCCACGCCGGCGCCGAGATCGTCCTCGCCGACGAGGTGCTGACGCCCGACTCCTCGCGCTTCTGGCCGGCAGATCGCTACCAGCCCGGCAGCACCCAGCCGTCCTTCGACAAGCAGTTCGTTCGCGACTGGGCCGACGCGGAGGGCTGGGACCACAGGCCGCCCGCGCCCGAGCTGCCGCCGGACGTGGTCGAGCAGACGCGGGCCAAGTACGTCGAGGCCTACGAGCGGCTCGCGGAGCGTTCGTTCTGAAGGCCCGGGTCCTGATCCGGCCCAAGGAGGGAATCCTCGACCCGCAGGGCAAGGCGGTCGAGCGGGCGCTGCCGGCGCTCGGCTTCGCGGGGATCGAGCACGTGCGGGTCGGCCGCCTGGTCGAGCTGGAGGCCGAGGACCCGGAGCGGCTGCCGGAGCTGTGCGAGAAGCTGCTCGCCAACCCGTTGATCGAGGACTTCGAGATAGAGAGCGTCGACGGCGCCTGATGCGTTGGGGGGTGCTCCAGTTCCCCGGCTCCTGCGACGAGCGGGACGCCCTCCTCGCCTGCTCGCTGATCGGCGAGGCGCGGCTGGTCTGGCACGAGGAGCGCGACCTCGACGGGTTCGACGCGATCGTCGTCCCCGGCGGCTTCTCCTACGGCGACTACCTGCGGGCCGGCGCGATCGCCCGCTTCTCGCCGGCGATGGAGGCGGTGGCCGAGCTCGCCGCGGTAGGGCGACCGGTGCTGGGCATCTGCAACGGCTTCCAGGTCCTCTGCGAAGCGGGTCTGCTGCCGGGCGCCCTGCTGCGCAACGAGAGCCTGCGCTTCGTCTGCCGCCAGCTCGAGTTGATCGCAGCTTTTTCCGGGTCAGAGGACGGAGAAAGCTGCGACGAATCCAGGGGCGAGCGGCTCTCGATCCCGGCCAAGCACGGCGAAGGGCGCTACTACGCGCCGCCGGCGATGCTCGACGAGATCGAGTCCGGCGGGCAGGTCGCCTATCGCTACGCGCCGGGGCAGAACCCGAACGGGTCGCTTCGTGACATCGCCGGGGTGACGAACGAGGCCGGCAACGTGCTTGGCCTGATGCCCCACCCCGAGCACGCGGTCGACGCGATGACGGGGTCCACGGACGGACTGAAGGTGTTCGAGCGGATGGCGGCGGTGGCGGCGTGACGGTCGAGACCGCCAAGCACCGCGAGCTGGGGCTGACCGACGCCGAGTTCGAGCTCATAGTCGAGAAGCTCGGGCGCGAGCCGAACGACGTCGAGCTGGCGATGTTCAGCCTGCTCTGGTCCGAGCACTGCGCCTACAAGCACTCGCGCAAGCTGCTGCGGCGGCTGCCGACCGAGGGCGAGCGGGTGGTGATGGGACCGGGCGAGAACGCCGGCGCGGTCGACATCGGCTGCGGCTACGCGGTCGCCTTCAAGGTCGAGTCGCACAACCACCCGAGCGCGGTCGAACCTTTCGAGGGGGCGGCGACCGGGGTCGGCGGCATCCTCCGCGACGTCTTCGCGCTCGGCGCGCGGCCGATCGCGATCCTCGACTCGCTGCGCTTCGGCGAGCTGGACTCGGAGCGCTCACGCTTCCTGCTCGACGGCGCGGTGCGGGGGATCGGCCACTACGGCAACTCGATCGGCGTGCCGACGGTCGGCGGCGAGATCTACTTCGAGCGGCCCTATGAGCACAACTGCCTGGTCAACGCGATGTGCGTCGGCCTGGCCCGGACCGAGGAGATGGTGCGCGCGGCGGCGGCCGGAGTCGGCAACGCGGTCGTCCTGATGGGCGCCTCGACCGGCCGCGACGGGATCGGCGGCGCCTCGGTGCTGGCCTCGGCCGAGCTCGGCGACGGCGACGAGGCGAAGCGGCCGACCGTGCAGATCGGCGACCCCTTCGAGGAGTCGAAGCTGCTCGAGTGCTGCCTGGAGCTGCTGGGGAAGGGGCTGCTGGTCTCGCTGCAGGACCTCGGCGCCGCCGGCCTCACCTCGTCAGCGGGGGAGATGGCCTCGGCCGGCAGCGTCGGCATCGACCTCGACGTGGCCCGGGTGCCGCTGCGCGAGGCCGACATGGAGCCCTTCGAGATCATGGTCTCCGAGTCGCAGGAGCGGATGCTCGCCGTAGTCGAGCCGGCGAAGGTCGGCGAGGTGCTGGCGCTCTGCGAGAAATGGCAGACGGGGGCGGCCGAGATCGGGGTCGTCACCGACAGTGGACTGTTCCGGGTGCTGCGTGATGGGGACTTGGTCGGGGAGATGCCGGTCGAGGCACTGGTCGACGGCTGCCCGCTCTACGACCTCGACCCGGTCGAGCCCGGGGGGTGGCTCTACGGCAACGAGGACGTGCTGGCCGAACGGGCGGCGTCGGCGGCGGGGCCGTCGGCCGATCTGGACGACCCGACCGTGGTCCTCTTGGCGCTCCTCGCCTCGCCCAGTGTCGCCTCCAAGCGCTGGGCCTTCGAGCAGTACGACTCCGTCGTCGGCTCGCGCACGGCACGGCGGCCGGAGTCGGCCGACGCCGCGGTCCTGGCGATTCCCGAGGCCGACAACGCGATCGCGGTCTCGATCGACGGCAACGGGCGGCGGGTCGCCTGCGATCCCTACGCCGGCACGGTCGAGGCGGTGCTGGAGTGCGCCCAGAACCTGGCCTGCGTCGGCGCCGAGCCGCTCGGCCTCACCAACTGCCTCAACTTCGGCAACCCCGAGAAGCCGGCGCCCGCCTGGCAGCTCGACCGCGCGGTCAGCGGCCTGGCCGACGCCTGCAAGGCGTTCGGCGTCCCGGTCGTCGGCGGCAACGTCTCCCTCTACAACGAGGGCCCCGAGGGCCCGATCTACCCGACCCCGGTGGTCGGCATGGTCGGCGAGCTGCCCGACCCTTCGCTGGTCGCCGGCAGCGCCTTCGCCAAGGAGGGCGACGCGATCGGCCTGGTCGGTCCGTTCAAGCCCTCGCTTGCCGGCTCGGAGCTGGCCAAGCTGCGCGGCGCGCTGGGCTCGGGCCTGCCCGAGCCGGATGTCGGCGCGGTCGCGGCTGCCTGCAAGGCGGTCCGCGCCGCTGTCCGCGCCGGCAAGCTCTCGTCAGCCCACGACGTCAGCGACGGCGGTCTCGCGGTCAGTCTCGCCGAGTCGGCGATCGGCACCGGCTTCTGCTGCCGGGTCGACCTCGCGCCGTTGCTCGAGCGCGGCTGCTCGGCGGAGGAGGCGCTGTTCGGCGAGGGGACGGGGGGCTTCCTCGTCAGCGGCGAGGGCGCGGCGCTGAGGTCGGTCGGGGCTCTCTTGATCGGTGAGGTCGGCGGCCAGGAGATAAGGATCGTGGCCGGTGATCGCACCGTCAAGATCCGGATCGAGGCCGCCGAGAACGCCTGGCGCTCGCTGGCGGACGCCTTCGAGTCAACGCCTTGATTCCGCGTCATCATGGGAAATACGGATACGCTGCGCGCGTCAACGGCGCCGACGACTTTGGGGAGAGCCACATGAGAAGGAAGTTCACGGGCATCGCTGCAGCTGCAGTGCTTGCAATCGCGGCGGTCGGAGCGTCGAGCGCTTCGGCGGCGACCGAATTCGGCGACAACTGCGTCGCCAACGACACCACCGAAGCGTCGGCGACCTATTTCGCCTTTACGGCGTTCGGCAACCCGCTGCCGCTGACGGCGCCCACGGGCGGCGTCATCACCAAATGGAAATCCACTCTCGTGCCGGCTCCGGTCTCGATCCTCCAGACGCTCAAAGTCCTGCGCCAGAACGGCCCCACCACCGTCCTCGTCGTCGGCGAATCCAGCGGCACGATCACCGCTGGGCTCAACACGTTCGACGCCAGGATCCCAATCCAGGCCGGCGATCATCTCGGCCTCTTCGGTCCCAGCGAAATCGGCGCCCTCTTCTGCAGTGAAGAAGCGGGTCCCGAAAACTCGCTCGCCGGCTACCCAGGCGGCGGCAGCGTCGGCCAGACGGTTCCGTTCATCCCGCTCACCGCGAAAGCGCGGTTTTCGGTTGCCGCCATCCTCGAGCCAGATGCAGACGGTGACGGCTTCGGCGACGAGACGCAGGATCAGTGCCCGCAGGTCGCCGCCTTCCAGACCACCTGCCCGGTCGTCACCCTCGACGCCTCGGCCAGGGCCAGAAAAGGCTCGGTGTCGGTGCTCGTCACCGCCACCTCCCAGGCGCCCGTGACCGTCTCCGGCACGGCCAAACTGGGCAAAGGCAAAACGGCCAAATTGAAAGGCAGCACCCAGGTCGTCGTCCCGGGGGCGATTGCTCGCTTCACCCTCTTCTTCCCGAAAAAGCTCAGAGAGAAGCTGAAAGACCTCAGCACGAAACAATCGCTGAAACTGAACGTCACGGCTTCCGCCACCGACCTCATCGGGCGCGTTAGCACCGACAGCGTCAAAGTGAAACTGAAAGGGCAGAAAAAACCGCCCCGCAAAAAAGGCAAAGGCAAAGCCTAAGCGCGGTTCAGCCCCGGGCGGGCGGGTCGCTGCCTACCCGGGCTGTCTAACTAGAACGGCATCTTCGACCGCGCCCGCTGTCGGTCGAGTGGCTCTTGTCGGCGGCCCGGCGGGATTTGCCGAATGATTTGCTGAACAGGCGACCGAGCGGACCGGGCGCTTGGCGCCGGCACGCTGACCCATCGAGAAGCCCTTGTCGGTGCCGCTCCACTGTTTAAACGTCGCCCGATCCGGGCATCTCCATCGATGCACGTGCGCGCCTCTTCGGGCGCAGGCCGACCGGCGCGACGTGGGAAGGAGGAGGAATTGGCGGAGATAAGCCTCGATGGGATCAGCAAGGTCTTCGCCGACGGGACCGAGGCGGTCAAGGACATGGACCTCGAGGTCGGTGACGGAGAGTTCATGATCCTCGTCGGGCCGTCTGGCTGCGGCAAGTCGACCGCGCTGCGGATGATCGCCGGGCTCGAGGACATCTCGGAGGGCGAGGTGAAGATCGGCGGTGACGTGGTCAACGAGCGGGCGCCGAAGGACCGCGACGTGGCAATGGTCTTCCAGAACTACGCGCTCTACCCGCACATGACCGTGCGCGAGAACATGGGCTTCGCGCTGAAGCTGGCCGGCGCCGATCAAGCCGAGATCGACCGCAAGGTCGAAGATGCGGCGAAGACGCTCGACCTCACCCAGCATCTCGACCGCCGCCCAGCCAACCTCTCAGGCGGCCAGCGCCAGCGGGTGGCGATGGGGCGGGCGATCGTGCGCGACCCGAAAGCCTTCCTGATGGACGAGCCGCTCTCCAACCTCGACGCGAAGCTGCGGGTGCAGATGCGTACCGAGGTGGCGAAACTGCAGTCGCGGCTGGAGACGACGACGGTCTACGTCACCCACGACCAGACCGAGGCGATGACGCTCGGCGACCGGGTGGCGGTGATGCGGGCGGGGATCCTGCAGCAGGTCGGCACCCCGGCGGAACTGTACGAAGAGCCGCGCAACCTCTTCGTCGCGGGCTTCATCGGCTCACCGGCGATGAACTTCATGCCGGCAGAGATCGAGGACGGGCGGGTAAAGCTGCCGATCGGCGAGGCCGAGTTGGGCGAGGAAGACCGCGGCGGCCGCGAGGGGTCGGTGATCGCGGGGCTGCGCCCGGAGCGCTTCGAGGACGCCTCGCTGGTCGGCGACCTGGCGGACGAGCGCGGGATCGTCTTCGAGGCGGAGATCGACCTGGTCGAGTCGCTCGGCTCCGACCTCTACGCCTACTTCCACGTCCAGGCGGAAGGGATCGAGTCCGACCAGCTCGCCGACGCGGTCGCCGACAGCCTCGAGGAGACCGGCGTCACCGACGTCCGCGAAGGCGAACAACGGATGGTCGCCCGCCTCGACCCCGCCAGCAAGATCAAGCGCCGCGACACGGCGAAGCTGTGGGCGGACACCTCGAAGCTGCATCTCTTCGACCCCGAGAGCGGTGAGAGCCTGGCGCAGAGCCAGGGCTAGAGCTGCTGGCGCCGTCAGCCGCCAGCCAATAGTCTGAACCGCGAAAAGGCAAAGGCTTTAAAGCGGCGGGTCGGGCTGCACGGATGTTCGATCGCCAGATCAAGGAGCAGACATGCGGAAGCTGTTTGGTTTGATGGCGACGGTCGCGGCTGCGGCCTCGCTGGTTGGAGCTTCGGGCGCCACGGCGGCGACCGAAGTAGGCAGCAACTGCGTCGCCACCTCGGCGCAGGTGGGGGGCACGGCGGTTCCCATCGCCTACGCACCGGGCAGTCCCCTTCCCATCGCCGCTCCCAGCGGGGGAGTGGTGACCAAGTGGAAATCCCAAGTGATCGTCGGCGCGGCGCTGCCGCAGCAGCTCAAGGTATTTCGTCCGGCCGGCGCGCCCAACGTGTTCACGGCCGTGGGTGAGAGCTCATTGGGGACTGTGGTCGGCGGCAGCACGAATGTCTTCGACACCAGAGTCCCCGTCCAGGCGGGAGATCGGTTCGGCATCCACGGTCCCGCTCCCGCTTCAGGTGGCCTCTACTGCAATACGGGGAATGGCGCGGACAAAATGGGCTATTTCCTCGGGCCGGTTCCCGTCGGCGCCACGCAGGCGTTCCCCGAACAGGCCGGGGCCCAACCCGCTGTCGCGGTAGTGATCGAGCCCGATGCCGACGGCGACGGCTTCGGCGACGAGACCCAGGACAAATGCCCGCAGAGCGCGGCCGTGCAGACCGAGTGCCCGCTGATCGCGCTCACCACCACCGGCATCGCCAGGAAAGGACTGGCCCAGATCCTCGTCAGCGCCAGCTCCGCGGCTTCGGTGAGCGTCTCGGGCACCGTCAACGTGCCGAAAAAACGCAAAAAAGGCAAAGGCAAAGCCGGCAAATCGGCCCTGGTCCGCATCAACGCCGGCACCCAGCTGCTCTCACCGGGCCTGATCGCCAAATTCACGCTGATCCTGCCGCAGCGGGTCAAAACCGCGCTGGCGGCACTGCCGCGCAAACGCACGCTGACCCTGACCGCGACGGCCTCGGCCACCGACGTTGCCGGGCGCCCCAGTTCGAGCTCGGTGAAAGTGAAACTGCGGGGCACGGCGCCCGCTAAAAAAGCGAAAGCAAAAGGTTAGGGCTGAGCTGGCTGGGAGACCGGGGACGAGCGATCGTCCCCGGTCTCCCGCTTGGCGCCGATTTTGAGCCCGAGCGTGACCGCGCCGGACGCCAGCGCCGCGAAGACAGCGAAGAGGTAGGCGTCGTCGGAGACGGCGAGGGCGCCTGAAAGCGTGCCCGGGTCACCGACGATCGCAACGAGAATGGCGGTGCCGAGGACGGCGCCGACCTGGCGGAAGGCGGCGTTGACGGCGCTGGCGGTGGCGAAGCGGTCGTCGGCGACGTCGCGGACCGCGGCTGCGCCGAGGATCGGGAAGGCGAGTCCGATCCCGATCCCGGTCAGGGTCGCTCCCGGCAGCCAGAGGCCGAGCCAGTCGGGCTCGGGGCCGGCTGAGCGCAGGACCATCACCCCCGCCGCGAAGAGGAGCGTCCCCGGAACGATCACGGCGAGGTGACCGAAGCGGTCGGCGAGGCGGCCGGCCGGGCCGGCGACGACGGTCGACCAGGCCGGGCCCGGCAGGGTGGCGAGGCCAGCCTGCAGGACGGTGTAGCCCCAGATCGTCGTCAGGAAGAGGACGTTGCCGAGGACGATCGAGAAGAAGGCGGCGGAGAAGAGCAGGGTGCCGAGATTGCCGATGCGGAAGGCGCGGTCGGCGAACAGCGCCGGCTCGACGATCGGGCGCGGGTGAGTGCGGCTGCGAGCGACCATCGCGCCGAGCAGCGCCGCGCCGGCCGCGAAGGCGGCGAGGGTGCGCGGGTCGCTCCAGCCCCAGTCGTTGCCCTCGACGATGCCGAGGGTGACCAGGGCCAGCGAGAGCGCCAGCATCCCGGCGCTCGGCAGGTCCGGCAGGCGGCTGTCGAGGATCGGGCGCTCGGTCAGGCGGCGCCGTCCGGCCCAGACGATCGCCGCGCCGAGCGGCAGGTTGACGAGGAAGACCAGCCGCCAATCGGAGAGCTCGACCAGGGCGCCGCCCAGGGTCGGCCCGGTCGCAGCCGCCGCGGCAGCCGCGGCGCCCCAGAGGCCGACGCCGGCGGCGCGCCGCTCGGCCGGGAAGCTGTCGAGGACGATCGCCAGCGAGGCCGGTGCGATCAGGGCCGCGCCGATCCCCTGCAGGACGCGGCAAGCGACCAGCAGCTCGAGGCTGGGCGCGACCGCGCAGAGCAGGCTGGCGGCGGTGAAGCCGGCCACCCCGAGCAGGAAGATCCGCTTGTGGCCGAAGCGGTCGGCGAGCCCGCCGGCCGGCACCAGCAGCGCTGCGATCACGACGAAGTAGCCGTCGAGCACCCAGGAGAGGGCGTCGCGCCCCGAGCCGGCGAAGGAGGCCGAGATGTCGGGGAAGGCGATGTTGACGATCGTCGTGTCGAGGAAGGCGAGGAAGGCGCCGGCGCAGGCGATCAGGACGGTGCTTCTATGCCCACGGTCATACATCGCGCTGGCGACTATACTATGTCCATGGGCATAGAAGCAATGGAGGAGCCGCGGGCCGCGAGCGGCGGCAGCCGCAACGGCCGGATGCGGCTGCTCAACGGCGCCCGGCGCCTGCTGGCCGAGAAGGGCTACGCGGGTATGGAGCTGCGCGACGTGGCGGCCGTCGGCAAGGCCCCGCGCGGCTCGATCTACCACCACTTCCCCGGTGGCAAGCGCCAGCTCGCGGCCGAGGCGGCGGCGCTGGAGGGGAGCGAGATCCGGGCGACGATCGAACGCTCGCTGGCCGAGAACGGCCTCAAGAAGACGCTCGCCAGGTTCGGCGAGATCTTCCGCCGCCGCGTCGCCGACCACCCGGAGCGGCTCGGCTGCCCGGTCGCCGCCGCGGCGCTGGCCCGACCCGAGGACCCGACCCTCGCCGCCGCCGCGACCGCCGCCTTCCAGAGCTGGGAACGGCCGATCGCCGCCGCCCTCGAGGCGGAGGGCGTGGAGGCGGAAGAGGCCGCGACCTTCGCCGGCCTCGTCGTCTCAACCGTGGAGGGGGCGCTGATCCGCGCCCGCGCCGCCGCCGACCCGGCCCCGCTCGACTCGGCGATCGGCGGCCTCGAGCGGGCCCTGGACGCCTTGCTCGACGGCACCGCCTAGTACTCTGCGGGGGTAGGCAGACCGCCTGCGCGTCTCGTCCTTCAACGCGAGGAAGCACGCGCTTTTGACTCCGGCCCAGGGGCAGATAGAACGCGACGGCCCGCGCGAGGAATGCGGGGTCTTCGGCGTATACGCACCCGGCCACGACGTCGCCCGCCTCGCCTACTTCGGCCTCTACGCGCTGCAGCACCGCGGCCAGGAGTCGGCCGGGATCGCCACCTGCGAGGGCGGCCACATCACCACCCTGCGCGACGCCGGCCTCGTCTCCCAGGTCTTCGACGAGGAGAAGCTGCGGGCGCTGGAGGGCGACATGGCGATCGGCCACGTCCGCTACTCGACCACCGGTGGCGGCTCCTGGGAGAACGCGCAGCCGGTCTGGCGCGACGACGGCCGCGAGCTGGCGCTCGCCCACAACGGCAACCTGACCAACGCGGTCGAGCTCTGGAACGAGCTGAAGCAGCGCGGCATCGCCTTCCGCGGCACCTCCGACTCGGAGATCATCGCGGCGCTGCTCTCCTCCAGCGACGGGAAGTTCATCGAGGACGTCGTCGCCGAGGTGATGCCGAAGCTGGAGGGCGCCTACTCGACGGTGGCGATGACAAAGCACGCGATCGTCGCCTTCCGCGACCCGCACGGGGTGCGGCCGCTCTCGCTGGGACGGCTCGAGGACCGCTTCGTCGTCGCCTCCGAGAGCTGCGCCTTCGACATCATCGGCGCCGAGCTGCTGCGCGAGGTGCGCCCGGGCGAGATGGTCTCGCTGACCGAGCGCGGCCTGGAGACGCGGCAGGTGGTGAAGGCGGGACGCCCGGCCCACTGCGTCTTCGAGCACATCTACTTCTCCCGTCCCGACAGCCGCCTCGAGGGCAAGGTGCTGCAGCAGGTGCGCGGCCGGATGGGCGAGATCCTCTGGCGCGAGGCGCCGGTCGAGGCCGACCTGGTGATCTCGGTGCCGGACTCCGGCAACCCTGCCGCCGCCGGGTTCGCCCGCGCCTCCGGCCTGCCCCGCGACGACGGCCTGATCAAGAACCGCTACGTCGCCCGCACCTTCATCCAGCCCGGGCAGGAGCTGCGCAAGCACGGCCTGCGGCTGAAGTTCAACCCGCTGCCGGAGATCGTCGCCGGCCAGCGGATCGTCGTCGTCGACGACTCGATCGTGCGCGGCAACACGACGCGCCAGATCGTCGGCATGCTGCGCGACGCCGGCGCCAGCGAGGTGCACCTGCGGATCTCGGCGCCGCCGATCCGGCACCCCTGCCACTACGGCGTCGACATGTCGAGCCGCGAGGAGATGATCGCCCACGAACGGACGATCGAGGAGGTCGCCGACGAGCTCGGCGCCGACTCGCTCGCCTACCTCTCGCTGGAGGGCGTCTACGAGGCGATCGGGACCCCACCCGAGGACCACTGCGACGCCTGCTTCACCGGCCGCTACCCGCTCGGCGACCCCGACGAGGCGAACGGCAAGTTCGCCCTGGAGGACATCGCCGTGGTGCCGGCGAACGGCTAGAGGAGTCGCGGTGAAGCGATTGATCGTCGTGGCGCTGCTTACCGCTGGCTTGGTAACTGCGGGCCTTGGGGGGAGCGCGGGCAGCGCCCCGTCGTCGCCGAGCGGTCCGGACCCGGTAGTCCAGGGATGGCCGACCTGGCCGTATTTGACGTCTTGCGGAGGGCACCCCTTCGATCCAGTGGCGGTCTTCTCCGGTTCGACGGAAGCGGAGTTGGGCTCGGGCCCCCCGGAAGCAGCACTTCGCAGGTTCCTCCAGAACAAGTACTTCCCTTGGATCAACGCCCATCATTGGCGTCGTCTTGCCGGCGATGAGAAGACGGTCGAGTTCGCGAGCGGGCGTCTGTCCTCTCAGCTCGAAACGGTCAGCGTCGAACTGAAAGATGGGCGTTGGAAGGACACGGGCTATTCGTCGGACTGCGATCCAACCTCGATCGTCGGCAATGGCCCGGTCGTTGCCTGGGATCTCGCGCGGCATGAGAAGCCGTTGCCAAAGTGGGTGCGGAAGGTTCGTGTCGATTTGGATGGCGGCCCGTGTAGCGGGGGCCGGCCACAAAACCCGAGGGCGCGCGCGGTCTTCCAGTCGCTCGGCAGCAAGCTCCTGTTGACGATCTGGCTGCGGCCGTTGCCGCCCGGCGGTTACACCTGTGAGGGGATCTTCGAGCCGCCGTTGACCGTGAGGTTGCCGGGGCGCATTCGTCTCAGCAGGCTGTGGGACGGCGCCACCTACCCGCCGACGCCTGCCCGGGACCCTTAGTTCGGCCGCGGGCCCCAGGTGGGCGGGCCGAGGGTGGTGCCGAAGCCTTCTTCTTCGACGCTGCCGTAGTCGAAGGAGTCTGGATTGCGTCCGTCGCTGCGCAACACCTGGATCACGCTGATGCGGCTGCCGGAGCCGAGGGCCGCGATGTGCCGGCCGTCGGGCGAGAAGACCGGGTGGCGGAAGTCACGGCAGCGGATGCCCTCGCAATTCGTCAGCAGCTCGATGCGATGACCAGCGACACTTACCACGTAGATCTTGGCGTCGGCGACGAAGACGATGCGGCGGCCATTGGGCGCCCAGTCGGGTTCGGACTCGCTGCGGAGCCCATCGATCAGAACGCGCACGTGGCTGCCGTCGGGGCGCATCGTGAAGATGTCGCTGCGGTCGCGCCGGTCATCGGGATCGCGGTCGCTGCTGAATGCGATGCGCCTGCCGTTCGGAGAGACGACCGGGTCGTAGTTGTCGTGCGGCCCGCTGGTGAGCTGGCGCAGCCCGCTGCCGTCGAGCCGGATCGTGAAGATCTGGCTGTGGCCGTCGACTCGGCGAACGAAGACGATCGCCTGGCCGCTGGGGAAGAAGGCTGGATCGGCGCCGCCGAGGCCATCGACGGTCACCTCCCCCCTTTCGGAGCCGTCGTTGCGCATCGTGTAGATGCTGCTTTTCCGGGTTACCTCGTCGTCGGAGACGAAGACGATGAGCCTGCCGTCGGCTGAGTAGGAGGGGCTGTGGTCGCCGGTGTCCGTGCTCAGCGGGCGGGGCCGTTGTTTGATCCGCGGCCCGTGCGTGAACAGGCCGCCGACGCTCTCCACCCGGCCTTCGGCGACTTCGTCCGTGCTCGTCTTCGAGTAGGCGATCGGACCGGGTTTGCCCGGGAAGGCGGCCTGGGACATCGGAGCGGCGGCCATCGCCGCCAGAGCTGCCGATGACAGGCACAGGGTGAGTAGTCGCACCACGTGCCCGCCACGTTAACTCAGCCCCCGGTCGCGCCAGAGCTAGGGAGTCAGGTCGGCGACGATCTCGGCGGCCGGGCGAATCTCGTCGATCCTGGCCACCGTTTGGCCGGCGTAAAGGGGACCGGCATCGACCAGGTTGGGCGGGCCGTCGTCGGTCGGCCCCTGCGGGGTGAGCAGACGGCCGTGGGGGCGCTGGGCCTGGACAAGTCGCCGCTGGAGCGCCGGCGACGAGAAGCGAGCCGTGGGGGTTGAGAGCCGGTTGATAGCCCGGTTCAGGAGCGGCCCGCGGCGGCTGTCGGCTGCGCCGGCCAGAGACGGCGGCTCGCCCAGCCAGCGTTCCGTGGCTGAATTGGCGATGACGCGGTGGGGCGCGGGCCAGCTGAGACCGAACAGCTCGGTGAGGATGGTGGTGTCGGCATCCAGCAGGCGCCGCCGGTACTCGGGGTGGGCGCGACTCTCCTCGCTCAGCAGGAAGCGGGTGCCGGCGACGACCGCGCCGGCGCCGGCCTCCAGCGCTCGCTCGACGTCGGCGCGCTCGGCGATCCCGCCGGCGAGCAGCAGCGGGTAGTCCGCGGGCATCTTCGTCCTCGCACGTTCGAGCAGCTCCAGGGCGGGCAGGGCTCCGCGGACGTGGCCACCGGCCTCGATGCCCTGCAGGACTGCGCCGTTGGCCCCGGCCGCGTAGGCGGCCTCTGCCTCGGCAACCGAGCCGCACTGGTGCAGCCAGGTGCCGCCGACGCGTCGCTTTGGCGCGCCCCAGAAGGTGACGACAACGTCGGCGGCGGAGGCCGCCTCGAACCAGTCGCGCCGGGCGAAGGGGAGGAGCAGGTTGACCGCGAGAGGCCGGTCGGTCAGTGCCCGCGCGGCGGCGAGCTCGCGACCGATCGACTCGGCGCCGCCGACGGCGATCGTCCCCAGGCCGCCCGCCTCGGAGACCGCCACCGCCAGATCGTGGCGGCTGAGGCCGCCGCCCATCCCCGCCTGGACGATCGGCGCCTCGATGCTAAGCAGGTCGAGGAGTGACATACCGGCGAGTGTAGGTGGCGACGACCGGCGCATCCGACTTTGACCCCCCTCTGGTGTGGTCGATCTCGGCTGCGCGTACCGCCTGCGTAAAGATGCACTTGTGGCTGACGTTTTCAAGCTGGTTGTGTTGGCTTCCGGCAGTGGGACCAACCTGCAGGCGATCCTCGACACGCTGCACGGGCGCGAGGGGATCGAGGTGGCGGGGGTCGGCTCCGACAAGGTCGAAGCGCGGGCGCTGGAGCGGGCGCGGGCGGTGGGGATCGAGACGGCGGTCTTCGCGCTCGGCGAGTTCCCCGACCGGGCCCGGCGCGACGACGCGCTCGGCGACTGGATCGAGGCCTGCGAGGCGGACCTCGTCGCCCTCGCCGGCTACATGCAGCTGTTGAGCGAGGACTTCGTCGCCCGCTTCCGCCACCGCATCGTCAACGTCCACCCGGCGCTGCTGCCCGCCTTCCCTGGGTTGGACGCGATCGGGCAGGCGCTCGCGGCCGGCGTCGAGACGACCGGCGTCACCGTCCACTTCGTCGACGAGGGGGTCGATACCGGCCCGGCGATCGCCCAGCGCGAGGTCCCGATCCCGGCCGACCGCGACCGGGTGAGGCTGGAGGCGGCCGTCCACGCGGTCGAGCACGAGCTCTACCCGGAGGCGATCCGCATGATCGCGCAGGGCAAGGTTAGGATCGACGCAGACAGTCCGAGGACCGTCGTCGTCGATGAGTGAGACAGCCGCAGACACCGGAGCCGCGACCGTCAGCGACGGGGCGATCGGGGTGCGCCGGGCGCTGATCTCGGTCTCCGACAAGACCGGAGTCGCCGAGTTCGCCAAGACGCTGGCCGGGATGGGCGTCGAGATCCTCTCGACCGGCGGCACCGCATCGGCGCTGCGCGAGGCCGGCGTCGAGGTGACCGACGTCTCCGAGTTCACCGGCCAGGAGGAGATCCTCGGCGGCCGTGTGAAGACGCTGCACCCGCGCCTGCACGCGGCGCTGCTGGCGCGGCGCGACGACCCCGAGCACGTGGCGACGCTGGAGCGCGAGGGGATCGCGCCGATCGACCTGGTCTGCGTCAACCTCTACCCGTTCGAGGAGACGGTGGCAGGCAACGAAGTCGACGAGCAGGTCGCGATCGAGAACATCGACATCGGCGGTCCGACGATGATCCGCGCCGCCGCCAAGAACCACCGCGGCGTCGCCGTCGTCGTCAAGCCCGAGTCCTACGACGCGGTCAGCGCCGAGCTGGAGGAGTCGGGCGGCGAGATCTCCGCCTCGACCAGCCACTGGCTGGCCAACGAGGCGTTCGCGCAGACGGCCCGCTACGACGCCGCGATCAGCCGCTGGTACTCGACCTCCTACGAGGAGTTCCCCGAGCACCTGACCGTCGCCTACGAGAAGGAGCTCGACCTCGCCTACGGCGAGAACCCCCACCAGCGCGCCGCCTTCTACTCGGAAGCGGGGCTGCGCAGCCACATCCTCTCCGGCGTCTCGAAGCTGCACGGCCGCGCGCTCTCCTTCAACAACGTGCTCGACCTCGACGCGGCGCGGCGGCTGAGCGGCGACTTCGAGCAGCCGACCTGCACGATCGTCAAGCACAACAACCCCTGCGGGGTGGCGATCGGCGACAGCGCGCTGGCCGCCTACGAAAGCGCGCTCGCCTGCGATCCGGTCTCCGCCTTCGGTGGCGTGATCGCGATCAACCGGCCGATCGGGGTCGAGCTGGCCGAGGCCCTGCACGAGAACTTCGTCGAGGTGCTGATCGCGCCGGGCTTCGAAGAGGGAGCGCTCGAGGTGCTGCAGCAAAAGGAGGCGATCCGGATCCTCTGCGACGAGGAGCGTCGCCAGCCGGATCCGACCGAGCGGGACATGAAACGGGTCAGCGGCGGCGTCCTGATCCAGGACCGCGACGGCGACCCCGAGCCGCGCGAGACGATGGAGGTCGTAACCGGCGCCGAGCCGAGCGAGGAGCAGTGGCGCGACATGCTCTTCGCCTGGACCGTCGTCCGCCACGTCCGCTCCAACGCGATCGTGATCGCCAAGGCCGGCGCCACGCTCGGGATCGGCGCCGGCCAGATGAGCCGGGTCGACTCGGTGCGGCTGGCGGTGCAGAAGTGCCGCGACGTGCACGGGTCGGCCGCCGACGCCCTGCTCGCCGACTCCGCCGTCGCCTCCGACGCCTTCTTCCCCTTCGCCGACGGCCCCCAGGCCGCGATCGAGGCGGGGGCCACCGCGGTGATCCAGCCGGGCGGCTCCAAACGCGACGCCGAGGTGATCGAGGCCTGCGACGCCGCCATGGTGACGATGGTCTTCACCAAGCACCGTCACTTCCGGCACTGAAGCGGAGATAGCCGCCCCCGGATCGAGGGAGAGCTTTGCCGCAAAAAAGCGGGGTGGCCGACGCCGCTCTGCGCAGGAACCGGCCACCCCGGCACGTCAAGAGGTCTTGCTCAGCGAGAGCGCCGGAATCGTCGGATCAACGCTGGAGATCTTCACGCGACCACCTCCTTTCTGCTCGTTTAGAGGTGCCGTTGATGAGACCTCCTAATGGTGGAGGAAGTTCCACCATTCAATCCTGATCCCGTTAAATTCCAGCTTTTGCTGGACGATCCGGGTTGGAACAAATACGATCTACTGCTCAACCACCCCGGAGGAACGAGAGAGCATGCCGACGACGCGAAAACAGAAAACGAGACAGGTACCGGAGTCACAGCTGGACCTGCACAAGGCGCTCTCTCATCAGTTGCGCGTCGAAATCCTCACCTACCTCACCGAGCGCACGAAAGCGAGTCCGGTCGAGATGTCGAGAGAGCTCCTAGCTCCGGTGGGCGACATCAGCCATCACGTGAAGCAGCTCGTCAAGTACGGCTGCGCCGAAGCGGTCGAGACTCGACCCCGCCGCGGCGCTGTCGAGCACTTTTACCGGGCCACCTCGCGTCCCGTGATCGACGTCGAGGAAATGGAGAGGATGACACTGCCGGCGCGGCGCGCCTTCAACGGGCAGGTGGTTCAGAAGGTGATGGGCGATCTTCAGGAGGGCTTCGAGGCCGGCACGATCGAAGACAATCCCGACCACCACATGACGCGAATCCCCCTCTCGCTGGATTCCCAGGGCTGGGGCGAACTGGTCGACCTGCATAGGCGGACCTTCGAAGAGACGTACGAGATCCAGGCCAGGAGCAACGAGCGGCTTAGCGAGAGCGGCGAGAAGCCGGTCCGCTGTTCGACCTCGCAATTGTGCTTCCCACTGCCGCCCGAGTAGGCAGCGTAGGAGAGAGTGCCCCCGGCGGGATTCGAACCCGCGCCGCGCGGCTTAAAAGGCCGCCGCTCTAACCAACTGAGCTACAGGGGCGCGCGGCCAATGGTAGTCCGATCAGGAAAGCTCGGGCAGGCCCGCCTCGGGCGTCGAGGCCTCGGCGTGGGTGCGGCGGGGGATGCGGCCGGCGCGGCGGGCGGCTAACCCGGCATCGACCCCCTGGCGCAGGGCCCGCGCCATCGCGGCCGGGTCGGCGGCGCCGAAGATCGAGCTGGCCGCCATCACCGCGTCGCAGCCCAGCTCCATCGCCAGGGCGGCGTCGGAGGCGGTGCCGATGCCGGCGTCGAGGACGACCGGGACCGAGGCCCGTTCGGCGACGATCGCCAGGTTGTAGGGGTTGCGGATGCCGGCGCCGGAGCCGATCGGCGAGCCGAGCGGCATCACCGCGGCGCAGCCGCTCTCCTCGAGGCGGCGGGCGAGGATCGGGTCGTCGTTGGTGTAGGGGAGGACGGTGAAGCCCTCGCCGACCAGCGTCTCGGCCGCGTCGAGCAGCTCGACGGCGTCGGGGTAGAGGGTGCGGTCGTCGCCGATCACCTCGAGCTTGATCCACTCGGTCTCGAAGGCCTCGCGGGCGAGGCGGGCGGTGCGGACGGCGTCGCGGGCGGTGAAGCAGCCGGCGGTGTTGGGCAGGGCGAAGAGGCCGAGGTTGTCGAGGACGTCGAGCACCGAGCCCTTGGCCGCGGGGTCGATCCGCCGCAGGGCGACGGTGACGATCTCGGCCCCCGAGGCGGACAACGCCTCCTCCATCTGCTCCAGCGAGCGGAAGCCGCCGGTGCCGGCGATCAGCCGCGAGGACCACTCGCGCCCGCCCAGCTGCCAGGTCTCGGCGCCGCCCTGGATCGCCGCCAGCACCTCGACCTTGTGCCCGTCGGCGAGCGGGGTCGAGCCCCACTGCGAGCGCGGCACCACCTCGCCGTCGAGGGCGACGGCGACGCCACGTGCTTCCGTCCCGGCGCCGCTCTCGCGGACCGCGTCGGCGAGGGTCGCGCCGGCGGGCAGCTGGCGCAGCTTGCCGTTCAGCTCGACCTTCATACCGGAGCCCTCTCCAGTCGGTCGGCCAACGCCTTCGCCGCCAGAGGCGCCAGCAGGATGCCGTTGCGGTAGTGGCCGGTGGCCCAGAAGAGGCCGTCGAGCGGAGCGGGGCCGACCAGCGGCAGGTTGTCCGGCGTCGCCGGCCGCAGCCCGGCCGTCGCCTCGATCAGCTCCATCTCCGCCACCTCGGGCAGCAGGCGGTAGGCCTCGCGCAGCAGCTCGTGCACCCCGCCCGCGGTGACCGCGGTGTCGAAGCCCCGCTCCTCGACCGTGGCGCCGGCGATCAGGCGCCCGTCCGGGCGCGGCACCAGGTAGATCCGCTCGGAGGCGACGATCCGCTTGCAGGGCGAGGACCCGTCGCGGGAGCGCAGCTCGACGATCTGTCCCTTGACCGGGCGGACCGGCGGTCGTGCCTCCGGCGGCAGCCAGCTGGCCTGTCCCGACCAGGCGCCCGCGGCGAGGATCGTCGCCGCGGCGCGCAGCTCCTCCGCCACCGCGGTCCGAGTGCCGGTCGCGACCTGGGTCGCTGCCTCGGTGCGGACGCCACGGATCCGGCCTTCTTCGCTCAGCGCCGCAACCGCCTCGGTGCCGGTCAGCACCTCGACCCCCTCCCTCGACAGCGCCGCCAACAGCGCTCTGGTCAGGGCGCGCGGGTCGACCGCCGCCTCGTGCGGTGCGTGGACGCCGCCGTTGAAGGAAGGCGTCAGACCCGGCTCCAGCTCGCGGCAGCGGCGTGGCGGCAGCCACTCGGCGCCGAGGCCGAGCGAGCGCTGCAGCTCGTGGACCCGCCGCAGCTCCTCCGCCTCGTCGGGATCGAGCGCGACGTGCAAGGCGCCGTGGCGTCTGTAACCGGTCGCGATGCCGGACGCCGCCTCCAGCTCGGCGACGAAGTCGGGGTACAGCTCGGCTGCCGCCAGGGTCATCTCCAACAGCTGCGGCTCGCCGAAGGCGAGCTCGCCGACCGGCGCCAGCATCCCGGCCGCGACCCGCGTCGCCCCGGCGGGCGGCGACATCTTCTCGACCAGCGCGACGCGGGCGCCGCGCTGGGCCAGGCGCCAGGCACAGGAGAGGCCGATGACCCCGCCTCCGACGACTACCGCGTCGTAACTCCGCTCAGACTCCGTCTTGCTCACGCTTGCCTCCGCCGGCATTACCCGGATCAGGTCCATACGGTCGGCGGCGCCCTAGCCGCCCTCTCAGCCCGTGGCTTACGGACTCCCGTTCACTCGATGGTACCCCTCGCCGCCGCCCCGTAGGACGAGCCGTGAGTTGAGCACCCATATCGTCCTCAACTAACGGCTCGTCCGGTCGGGATAATCGACACATGAGCCTGGCACCCCCAGAGGCCCACGGCCCGCTGCGCCGCGAGCGGCTGCGCACCGCCCGCCTCTACTTCGTCTGCGAGGCGCTGCCGCGGGGCGAGAATCCGGAGGCGCTGCTGCAGGCGGCGCTCGCTGGAGGCGTCGACATCGTCCAGCTCCGCGAGAAGGAGCTCGACCGCGAGCAGATAGAACGCTCGGCCTGGACCTTCCGCCGCCTCTGCGACACCCACAGCGCCCTCTTCGTCGTCAACGACGATCCCTACCTGGCCCAGGCCTGCAACGCCGACGGCGTCCACCTCGGCCAGGACGACATGCCGGTGCAGGAGGCGCGGGAGATCCTCGGGCCGGAGGCGATCGTCGGCCTCTCGACCCACTCCGAGGAGCAGCTCGCGGCCGCGGCCGCCACCCCGGTCGACTACGTCAGCGTCGGGCCGATCTGGGAGACGCCGACCAAAGAGGGCCGGCCCGGCGTTGGGCTCGGGCTGGTCGAGCACGCGGCCTCCGCAGCGCCGCACCCCTTCTTCGCGATCGGCGGCATCGACCTCTCCAACGTCGACCGGGTCGTCGCGGCGGGCGCGCGGCGGCTCGGCGTCGTGCGAGCGATCCGCGACGCTGCCGATCCCGTTGCCGCGGCCGCCGGGCTGCGCGGCGCGCTGGCCGTCGCCGGGGAGGCAGCCCCGGGTGGCTGAGGGGAAGCGGAAGCGCAAGGAGCGCGGCGCCGGGCCGACCCCGCGCGAGCGGATGGAGCGCGGCTACGCCCGCGCCGAGCAGCGCAACCGCGAAGCCCGCGAGACGTTGGAGCCACTGGAGGAGGGCGAGCGGCCGCTGGTCGTCACGATCGCTGCCGTGCTCTCGACCCTGATCGTCGCCTCGATCGCGATCGGCTACGCGACCGGCGTCGAGGTCGACGGCGAGCCGGCGGAGCTGCCGCAGGTGCTGGGCCCGGCGCTGGTGATGGGGATGATGGCCTGGGGGTTGTGGCGGGCCCGCTACTGGGCGGTGCTCGGCTTCCAGCTGATCCTCGCCTTCCTCATCTTCAGTGCCGTCTTCGGCCTCGCCGTGCAGGCCGCCAGCGTCGCCCAGGTGGCCGCCACCCTCGGCCTGCTGGCGGTCTCCAGCACCTTCTTCTACTTCATGGTCAAGGCGATGGCGCGGATTCAGATGCCGACGCGAAGAACCGATCTATAGGCTCAGCGCGATGGCCGATTCCTACGACGTGATCGTCATCGGCGGGGGCCCCGGCGGCTACGTCGCCGCGATCCGCGCGGCGCAGCTGGGCCGCAAGACCGCGGTGGTCGAGCGCGACAAGCCGGGCGGGCGCTGCCTCAACTACGCCTGCATCCCGGCGAAGACGGTGCTGCACACGGCCGAGCTGTACGACCAGGCGCGCAACAGCGCCGAGCTGGGCCTTCAGGTCAAGGGCGCCTCGATCGACTGGGAGGCGCTGGGCAAGCGCCGCGCCAGTGTCTCCGACTCGCTCTCCAACGGCGTCAAGATGCTCTGGGACAAAAACAAGGTGACGACGATCGCCGGCGACGGGTCGCTGACGGCGGACGGCAACGTCAAGGTCGGCGACGACGTCTACGAGGCCGGCGCCGTGGTGTTGGCGACCGGCTCGGAGGCGCTGCCGATCCCCGGGACCGAGTTCGGCGGTCGCGTCCTCGACACCTGGGGCGCCTGGTCGCTGCCGGAGCAGCCGAAGAAGATCGCCGTGGTCGGCGCCGGCGCCTCGGGCTGCGAGATCGCCTCCGCCTACGGACGCTTCGGCACCGAGGTGCTGCTGATCGAGATGCTCGACCGGATCCTGCCGGCGGAGGACAAGGACATGGCTCGAGTGGTCGAGCGGGCCTTCAAGAAGCAGAACATCGCGATCTCCACCGGCGCCCCGGTCGAGAACGTCGAGGCCGGCGAGAAGTCAGTGAAGCTCACCTACGGCGGCGAGGCGGCCGAGGTCGACTACCTCTGCATCGCCGGCGGTCGCGCCCCCGACGTCGAGGGGCTGGGACTGGCCGAGGCGGGGGTCGAGCTGGCCGAGAACGGCAAGGTGAAGGTCGACGAGTTCGGCCGCACCTCGAACCAGAAGGTCTACGCGATCGGCGACCTGGTCAACGCCAAGGCGCTCGCCCACAAGGCCTCCGAGGAGGGGGTCGTCGCGGTCGAGCACGCGGCCGGCGCCGAGACCCACCCGGTCGACCAGAACCTGGTCGCCGGGGCCACCTTCTGCCACCCGCAGGTGGCCAGCGTCGGCCTCACCGAGGCGGCGGCGAAGGAGACCGGGCACGAGGTCAAGGTCGGCAAGCTGAAACTGGGCGGGGTCGGCGCGGCGACCGTCTACGACGACAAAGACGGCCTCGTCAAGCTCGTCGTCGACTCCAAGTACGGCGAGATCCTCGGCGCCCACGTGGTCGGCAACCGCGCCTGCGACATGATCGCCGAGCTGGTGGCGACGATGGCGCTGGAGGGCGGCTACCAGGAGCTGGCCCGGATCGTCCATCCCCATCCGACGATCTCCGAGGCGATCCTCGACGCCGCCCGCGCCGTCGACGGCTGGGCCACCCACGCTTAGGCCGCTGCAAACCGGCGCTCAGCCGCTCGGCGGCAGCGCGATCGTCTCGATGCCAAGCTCGGCTGCGACGGCAAGCACGTCGGAGTCGGAGGTCGCGATCTTGTCCTTCGGTCCTGAAGCGGCAGCGAGAAGAACGCAATCGGCCAAGGAAAGGGGCTGGTGCTTGCGGTGGTAGTGCGCGGTGCGCAGTTCGGCGGCCCGCCGCGCCAGCGGTATGTCGACCGTCATGGGCTTCAGCGGACCCTCCAGCAGCGGTTCGATCACGTCCGCGATGCGGGCATGGGAATGTCCCGCCCGCCGCGCCACTGAATCGAAAACCTCAGCGAGGTTTGCGGTGGTTATTGCTGCCGACCCTTCGCGGAGGATCGTCAGAACCCGTTCCATTGCAGGCTCGCTGCGAATGACGGCGATCAAGGCGTTGGCGTCAAGCAGGGTCAAGGGCCGAACTTGCGCTCTTCGGCTTCCGCTTCGGCTTCGCGTTCTTCGCGACGGATCGCCTCCCAGTCGAGCTTCGGCCCCTCTCCCGCGAAGGCGCCGGCCGCGGCGGCGATCGGGTCGTCGGGAGCGGGCCTGAGCACTATTTGATCGCCCTGGTCGTCGAGCGTCACCATCCCGGTTTCCCAGCGCTTGCGGATCGGCGCCGGGATCGAGATCTGCCCGCCCTTGCTGATTTTCATGCGTTTCTTCATTTTCATGGAAACTACCATGAGATACCTCACTCGGTGGGCTGTCCATGCCCACATAAAGTCTTTCCGTGGCCCAATCTCGCCCCCCCGTCTTCTACTTCGACCTCGGCTCGCCCTACGCGTACCTGACCGCGGAGCGGATCAGCGGCCTGTTCGCCGAGGCCGGGCTGGAGCAGCCGGAGTGGCAGCCGATCCTGCTCGGCGGGCTCTTCCAGCGCTTCGGCCGCGACTCCTGGGCGAACGGGCCGGGTCGGGCGGAGGGCATCGCCGAGGTCGAGCGGCGGGCGGCGGAGTACGGTCTGCCGCCGCTGGTCTGGCCGCAGCCCTGGCCGGGCAACACGCTGGTCGCGATGCGCGCCGCGACCTTCGCCAAGCAGACCGGGCGCACCGTCTCCTTCGCCCTCGCCGGCTTCCGCCAGGCGTTCGCCGCCGGCCGCGACCTGACCGAGCCCGACAACGTGATGATCGCGGCGGCCGCCTGCGAGCTCCATCCCAAGGCATTGGAGAAGGCAGTGGGGACGGACGGGGTCAAGCGCGCGCTGCGCGAGGCGACCGATCGGGCCGCCGAGCTGGGCGTCGTCGGCGTCCCCTCCTTGGTCGTCGGCGACGAGGTCTTCTGGGGCGACGACAGGGTCGAGGAGGCGGTCTCCGCGGCGAGCTAAGGTCAGGGTCGTGCCTGGTCTGCCCGACGCCGCCACCTGTTACGAGCTGCTCGCGCGGATGACGACGATCCGGCGCTTCGAGGAGGAGGCCGGGCGCCAGTACCAGCGCGCCAAAGCCGGTGGGTTCCTGCACCTGGGGATCGGCGAGGAGGCGACGATCGTCGGCACCACCTCGGTGATGCGCGACGAGGACTACCTGATCGGCGCCTACCGCACCCACGGGCACGCGATCGCCCGCGGCACCGATCCGAGGCGGGTGATGGCGGAGCTGTTCGGGCGGGTCGACGGGACCAGCGGCGGCCGCGGCGGGTCGATGCACGTCTTCGACCGCGAACGCCGCTTCATGGGGGGCTACGGGATTGTCGGCGGCAGCCTGCCGATCGCCGCCGGCCTGGGGCTCGCCTCCGACTACCGCAGCGAAGACAACGTCACCGTCTGCATGTTCGGCGACGGCGCCTCCAACACCGGCAACTTCGGCGAGACGATGAACCTGGCGGCGCTGTGGAAGCTGCCCGTCCTCTTCCTGGTCGAGAACAACCTCTACGGGATGGGCACCTCGGTCGAGCGCCACTCCGCCCAGATCGATCTCTCGAAGAAGGCGGAGGGCTACGGCGTGCCCGGCGAGCGGGTCGACGGGATGGACGTGATCGCGGTCCGCGAGGCGGTCGCGGAGGGGATCCGGCTGGCCCGGGAGGAGCGGCGTCCCACCCTGCTCGAGGCCACGATGTACCGCTACCGCGGCCACTCCGCCGCCGACCCCGAGGTCTACCGCGAGCGCGAGGAGGTCGAGGAGTGGCAGCGGAAAGACCCGATCGAGGCCTTCGCGCGGCGCTGCGTCGAGGCGGGCGTGCTGGGCGAGCGCGAGGTCCAGCAGGTTCGTGACAAGGCCGAGGAGGAGGTGAAGGCGGCGGTCGAGTTCGCCGACGCCTCGCCGGAGCCGCCGCTCGACACGCTCTACGAGAACCTCTACGTGCTCGACAGCGACGCCGGCTGGTACGCGGTCGACGAGCGCAGCCCCGAGCCGCACCGGGGCGAGCGCGAGCAGGCGATGCCCGAGGCGGCGCGGGAGCTGGCCGAGGCCGGTGCGGCCTACGCCGGCCAGCCGGACGGACCGCGCCCCCAGGCCAGGCCGAATCCAGCCGAGCACGGCGACGTGCAGGAGGGCTCGGAGCCGGAGGTGGCGGGCGAGCGTGGGGACGGCGAGCCCGAGCCGGAGGGCTCCGAGCCCGAGGTGGCCGCCGAGCACGAGGAGGGCGGCGAGTGATGGCTACGCTGCGGATGCGAGAGGCGCTGCGCGACGCGATGGCCGAGGAGATGCGCCGCGACGAGTCGGTCTTCGTGATGGGCGAGGACGTCGGCGTCTTCCAGGGGGCGTTCAAGGTGACCGAAGGGCTTCTCGACGAGTTCGGCGAGCGGCGCGTGCGCGACACCCCGATCTCCGAGAACACGATCGTCGGCACCGGGGTCGGCGCGGCGATGGCCGGCCTGCGGCCGATCGTCGAGCTGATGACGGTCAATTTCTCGCTCTTGGCGCTGGACCAGATCGTCAACCATGCGGCGGCGATCCCCTACATGTTCAACGGCCAGGCGCGGTTGCCGCTGACGATCCGGATGCCGGGTGGCGGCGGCCACCAGCTCGGGCCGACCCACTCGCACAGCTTGGAGGCGCTCTACCTGCAGGTGCCGGGCCTGCTGGTCGCCTGCCCGTCGACCGCGGCCGACGGCAAGGCGCTGCTGAAGGCGGCGATCCGCGACGACAACCCGGTCGTCTTCATCGAGCACGAGAGCCTCTACGGCAGCCGCGGCGAGGTCGCCGAGGACGGCGACGAGGTGCTGCACTTCGGCCAGGCGGCGGTGCGGCGCGAGGGCGGCGACGTGACGATCGTCGGCGTGCTGAAAATGGCGCATGTGGCCGAGGAGGCAGCGCGGGCGCTCTCGCACGAGCATGGGATCGAGGCCGAGGTGATCGACCCCCGCACGCTGCGCCCGCTCGACCTCGACACGATCCTCGACTCGGTGCGGAAGACGAACCGGGCGGTGATCGTCGAGGAGGGCTGGCCGCACGGCGGCGTCGGCGCCAACCTGGCGACGCTGATCACCGAGCAGGCCTTCGACCACCTCGACGCGCCGGTGCAGCGGGTGACCGGCGCCGACGTCCACATGCCGTACTCGCGGCGACTGGAGCAGGCGGCGATCCCGCACGAGGAGCATGTGGTGAAGGCAGCCTTGGCCGCATTGGAGGGATCGCTTTGACGCCGGCACCCCCCACCCTCCCTACAGAGCCAGGAGGTGCCAAGTGCCAGACATCGTGATGCCAAGGCTCTCCGACTCGATGGAGGAGGGGACGGTTCTCCAGTGGCTCAAAGCTGTTGGGGACGGGATCGCGGTGGGTGACGAGCTGGTGGAAATCGAGACGGACAAGGCGAACATGGCCTATGAATCGGATGTGGAGGGAACGCTTACGGAGGTCCTCGTACAGGAGGGCGAAACTGTGCCTATAGGAACGCCTATAGCGCGAGTTGGCGACACTGGTGAATCCGCCCCAGCTGCACCCGAAAAGCATGAAGAGGCTGTCACGATGGCCACCGTCGCCCCGTCCCGCCCGGTTCCCGTTGAGCAGGAGGATGGGCATCGACCGAAAGCCTCTCCACTTGCCAGGCGCTTGGCGAAAGAGAAGGGTCTCGATCTGAGCCAGCTCAGCGGCTCGGGGCCTGGGGGGCGGATCGTCAAAGCCGATGTGGAGTCTGCGGCTTCTGCCGCGGGTGACGCGGTGGTGGGGGAGACCGTCACGGCAGGACCCGCGGCCCAAACCGCTAAGGGCGAAGTCGCTTTTGAGGACCCCTCCAAGACCCAGGCCACGATCGCGCGGCGGATGGCGGAGTCGAAGGCGACGGCCCCGCATTTCTATCTGCGGGCCGAAATCGATATGAGCCGCGCGGTAGAGGCGCGGGGGCGGCTGAAGGCGGCGGCCGGCGAGGACGAGGTGGTGCCATCGTTCAACGACATGGTCGTCAAGGCCTGCGCGCTGGCGCTGCGCGAGCACCCGCGCGCCAACGGCGCCTACCGCGACGGCCGCTTCGAGCTGTACTCGCGGGTCAACGTCGGCGTCGCCGTCGCCGCCCGCGACGCCCTGGTCGTGCCGACGATCTTCGACGCCGACCGCAAGGGCCTGCGGCAGATCGCCTCCGACTCGCGCGCCGCGGCCCAGCGCGTCCGCGACGAGTCGATCACGCCGCCCGAGCTCTCCGGCGCCACCTTCACCGTCTCCAACCTCGGCATGTACGGGATCGTCGGCTTCTCGGCCGTGATCAACCCGCCCCAGGCGGCGATCCTCGCCGTCGGCGCGATCGAGGAGCGCCCCGTCGTCCGCGACGGCGAGGTCGACAGCGCCCACCTGATGCAGGTCGACCTCGCCTGCGACCACCGCATCCTCTACGGCGCTCCGGCAGCCGAGTTCCTCGCCCGCATCCGCGCCCTGCTCGAAGAGCCGCTGAGCCTCGCCCTCTAACGATTGAAGCCTTTTACCGCCTATAGGGGGTAAAAGGCTTCAATGAAGACGCTGGCATCCCCGCGAGCGACCGAGGACGCAGAGATGCGCAGTGCCGTGCGCTCTCTCAGCAGGTTTTGCGGGCGCCGGTGACAGCGTTCCAGGCTCGGCCGACCGAGAAGTCGGCGGCGACGCGGAAGACGCCGGGATGGCTGGCGCGGGCGAGGGTCCAGTCGCCGCGGCGCAGCAGGCAGCCGCTGCCACGGGCGATCGACCAGTAGGGGGTGAACGCGACCCGGACCAGGAACTCACCCGGGTGGGTCACCTGCAGGGCGAAGCCGTCGTGCCCGACCCAGCGGACCGTCGCCGCGCCGTCGGCCAGCGATTGCACCAGCGGCGCCGGGTTGCGGACCTCGTAGACCTGCCAGTGGGCGCTGCGCCAGCGCGGCATCAGGTAGGGCGGCTGGCGCAGGATCAGCCGTCGCTCCGCGGCCGACGAGTAGTCCAGCGGCGCGTCGGGGAGGGCGACGAAGCCGACCGCGTTGTCGCGCAGCCAGGCGCTGTAGGCGCGGTCGGTGAGGTGGCCGTCCTCGGCGTAGAAGATGTTGTCGCGGGTCGTCTCGAGCTGCCGCAGCCAGCCGCGGGCGAGATCGACATGGGGCGCCAGGTAGGCCGACTCCCAGTGGTTCGCCGTGGGCGGCACCTCGACCCGGGTGCCCTCACCCCCGTGCGCCTGCAGCCACCGCTGCAGCGGCTCGAAGTACGCCGCCGCGGTCGAGGGATCGCCGACGCTGCGGGCGATCTGGCTGACGCTGGCGGTCACCTGCCAGTAGAGGCTGCCGGCGAGGAACAACGCCAGGAGCCAGACGGGTACCTGCGGCCGGCGCGCCAGCAGCGCCGCGGCCAGCACCGGCCCGCCGAAGAGGGCACCGAGGCGAACCGCGTTTCCGCCCATCGCGTTGGGCACCAGCCAGATCGCAGTCGCCGCCAGCAGGTAGGCGAGGAGGACGCTCCGCAGCTGGCGCTCCTCGCCGGCGAGGTTGCGCGTCAGGTAGAGCGCCGAGCCGCACCAGAGTGGGATCGCGATGAACGACGAGAACGCGAAAGGAAACTGGCCTGCCCCTGGAAAGACCAGGTTCGGGATCAGCGTCAGGGCGAGGGCGATCGCAGCCGCCCAGATAGCGGCCAACCACACAGTCCGCTCTGGCTCGCGGGTCCTGTCGTGGGGTATGGGGGGGCGCTGCGGGCGAGGGCGTCCTCGACCCCCCCATACCCCACGCCACCCGCGCGAGAGGCGGCTGAGGTCGGTCGCCGGCGCCCACGTGCCCGCCAACAAAACCCCCGCCAGGAACACCGCGGCGACCGGGCTGGACAGTGCGCACGCCGCGGACGCGACGAGCGCCGTACCTCTCCTGCTCAGCTGGAGAGCTCTTAGAGACGCCAGGCCGAAGGCGACGCCGAGGGCGAAGGTGAGCTGGCCGTCGGCGAGCAGGGTGACGACGCCGGCGCCGAACCAGAGGGTCGCTGGGCGCGCCGCCTCGCCCCAGCGGTCGCGGACGAGGCGATCGAAGAGGTAGGCGGAGGCGACCACGGCCAGGGTGCCGACCAGGCGCGGGCCGAGCAGCGCCGCCAGCGGCGGGAAGAGGACGCTGTAGGTGAGCGTGTAGTGGCCGCCGTACCAGCTGCCGTTCCAAATCCCGAGGCCGCCACGCTGGAACAGCTCGGTGCGGAAGACCTGCGCGGCGAGGTCGCCCACCGGGGGGTTCCAGGCGAGCATCGCGGCAGCGAGCGCGGCGCAGAGCGCCACGGCTGGGAGCCAGTCGGGTCGGAGCGTCTTTCCTTGGACCATGGCGGGGGCGCCAAGGATAGAGCGGCGCCGTGCAACGATTTCAAGCGTGAGCGCGGAAATCCTGGTTGTGCGTTGCGGGCTCGTCGCCTATGAGGAGGCGCGCGTCGCCCAACGCTGGCTGGTCGAGGCGCGCCAGGATGGCGAGGCGCCGGACGTGCTGCTGCTGCTCGAGCACCCGCCGGTCTACACCCGCGGCCGCCGCTCGACCGCCGAGGAGCTGCCGATGGCGGTCGAGTGGTACGAAGCGCAGGGGATCGAAGTCCACGACACCGACCGCGGCGGGCGCGTCACCTACCACGGGCCGGGGCAGCTGGTCGCCTACCCGATCGTCTCGTTGAAGCCCTACGGCGACGACGTCCACGAGTACGTGCGGCGGCTGGAGCGGGTGGCGATCTCCTCGCTGGCCGCGCACGGGGTCGAGGCCGGGACGATCGATGGCCTGACCGGCGTCTGGACGCAAGGTGCTCCGCCACCCGTCAGCCGACGGGCCTCAAACGTCCAAATAGCGGACGCTTCAGGCCCGTCGGCGGGAGAGGAGGCGCGCAAGATTGGCTCGATTGGGGTCCATGTCAGCCGGAGGGTCACCAGCCACGGCATCGCGATCAACGTCAACAACGACCTGCAGCCCTTCGAGTGGGTCGTCCCCTGTGGGATCGAGGGCTGCCGGGTCACCTCGCTCGGCCGCGAGCTGGGCGCCGAGCAGGACCTCGGGGCCTTCGCCGACACTGTCGTCGCCCGCTTCGCCGAGGTCTACGACCGGGTGCCGGTCGCGACCGCCCCCGCCAAGCTGGGGCTCGACAGCGCTAGGCTCGGCGTCGCATGAGCGAGGGCACCGAGACCGCCGCGCCGCCATCCGAGCGCCTCCACGTCACCCGTTCCCGCGCCAAGCCCGGCGGTACCGACGCCGCCTCGGAGGGCGCCGTCCCCTTCCGCCGCGCCCGCAAGCCGCCGTGGCTGAAGGTGCCGGCGCCGGGCGGCCCGACCTACCGCCGGCTCAAGGCCGAGATCGGTGGCGAGGGGTTGCACACCGTCTGCGAGGAGGCGAACTGCCCCAACGTCGGCGAGTGCTGGGAGCGAGGCACGGCGACCTTCATGATCCTCGGCGACGTCTGCACCCGTCGCTGCGGCTTCTGCAACGTGAAGACCGGCGTGCCGAGCTGGAACGACCCGCTGGAGCCGCTGCGGGTGGCGAACCAGGTGAAGCGGATGGGGCTGCGGCACGCCGTCGTCACCTCGGTCGACCGCGACGACCTGCCCGACTACGGCGCGAGCGCCTTCGTCGGCACGATCCGGTCGATCAGGATGCAGGCGCCCGGCTGCAAGGTCGAGGTGCTGACGCCGGACTTCCGCGGCCAGGAGATGCCACTGGCGAAGGTGATCCACGAGCGGCCCGACGTCTTCAACCACAACGTCGAGACGGTGCCGCGCCTCTACCCGAAGGCCCGCCGGGGTTCGAAGTTCCTGCGCTCTGCCCGGGTGCTACGGATGGCGAAGGAGATGGGCGGCGCCGGTGTCGTCACCAAGTCGGGGCTGATGGTCGGCCTCGGCGAGTCCTTCGAGGAGATGGTCGAGGCCTTCGGCATCCTCCGCGAGCACCGGGTCCAGGTGCTGACCGTCGGCCAGTACCTGCGCCCGACCGAGAACCACCTGCCGGTCGAGCGCTACTGGCACCCGGACGAGTTCGAGGCGCTGGAGAGGGCCGCCTACGA
Organism: uncultured Solirubrobacterales bacterium; assembly: GCA_963703235.1. Lineage (GTDB taxonomy): Bacteria > Actinomycetota > Thermoleophilia > Solirubrobacterales > 70-9 > VRUE01. Next base: position 2,198,765 of record OY969802.1, read on the forward strand.
GCTGGGCTTCGAATCGGTCGCTTCCGGGCCGCTGGTTCGCTCCAGCTACCACGCCGACCAGAATTTGCCCGAGCGGGCGCTCGCCGGCGTCGGGTAGGGCCGAATCGCTCGCTGTTCGCCCCTACAATTGATCGAGTGGGGCCATAGCTCAGCTGGAAGAGCGTCGCGTTTGCAACGCGAAGGTCGCCGGTTCGAGCCCGGCTGGCTCCACTACCCGTGCGGGGTCGATCAATGTTCTCAGGCTACAACCGATCGGCGGCGCAATTTCGTGGGCCGGGATCGCTCCCGGCCCACGACGTTTCTCTATTGGCCACCACTGAACGGGTGCGGTGCCGGCTCTGCAGCGTTAATTGACTTTTATGTGGCGATTTTCGCCACCAGCTGTGTTCGTTGCCGTCACTGTGAATTCGCCGCCAAATTCACCATTTTTGCCTTCTCCAACACCGCAGTTTCCGCCATTTTCAGGATGTTCCTGGTATTCAATTCCTGTCATAGAGTGAAATACTCTTACATCTAATTTTCCAGTCGTGCCATTCAATTCGTTGGAATATTTACTGCCCAGAAAGCTGCCGCCAAACACTGTGATGGTGCAGATGTTTTCCCCAAATTCTGTAGCTATTATGTCGACATGTTCCCCCGAGGAGCATTCAAGGTGAACTTCACCTGAGCCTGTGAACATATAATCACAGCCTGTAAAGTCAAAAATAGCCGGGTGAGAGCCGACTTTGCAGTTTTTGTAGGTTGGGGTAAGTGTGATTTCCTGGGTTGTCGATACAGGCAGAGTGCCCGTCGCAGTGAACGACGGGCACGTTATCTGAACGCCGTTGAAAATGAACGTGTGGGTGTTGAGCTGCACGCCTTTCAAGGTCGAATCTGCAGTCCCTTCGAATTCTGTGACTGCATGCGCCGCCGATGCCGTCATCGCGTTCATCGCAAAGACCCCGACGAGGGCGATTCCCAGTGCCTTTAGCTTGCGAAACATCTCTCGCTTCCTTTCAATTTGAATGCGGGTCGTACAGTCTTAAACGCTTGCGTCATAAAGATCAAGAAAATTTGAGCAAGCCGGCCCTATGAAGAGCGATCTGCTGCGTAGAACGGCGCTCAGCGGCTGACGGCGCGTTTGTAGCGGGCCACCGAGAGGGTGGCGAAGACGGTGGCGATGCCGACCGACCAGAGGACCGCGCCCCAGATCGAGTTGCCGGCGGGGGCGCCGAGGAGGAGGGCGCGCATCGCGTCGACCGTGACCGTGAAGGGGTTGACTTCGGCGAAGGCCTGCAATGAGGCGGGCATCGAGTCGACCGGGACGAAGGCGGAGGAGATGAAGGTGAGCGGGAAGATCAGGATGAAGCCGAACGATTGCGAGGCCTCCGGCGAGGACGAGGACAGGCCGACGAAGGCGAAGACCCAGGAGAAGGCGTAGCCGAAGAGCAGCGCCAGGCCGAGGCCGGCGACCACGTGCAGGGCCGGGGCGTCGAAGGAGAAGCCGGCGATCAGGCCGACGACGATCATCACCACGAGCGAGATCATGTTGGTGGCGATGTCGGCGAGGGTGCGTCCGGCGAGCACCGCCGCCCGCGACATCGGCAGCGAGCGGAAGCGGTCGACCAGGCCCTTCTTCAGGTCCTCGGACAGTCCCAGCGCCGTGACGAAGCCGCCGAAGGACATCGTCTGGATGATGATCCCCGGGATCAGGAAGTCGACGTAGTCGTAGCCGGGGGTGCTGATCGCGCCGCCGAAGACGTAGACGAAGAGCAGCACGAACATGATCGGCTGCACGGTGAAGGAGAGCAGCAGGTCGGGCGCGCGCGGGATTCGCAGCAGGCTGCGCTTGGCCAGCACCAGCGTGTCGGAGAGGCTGTTGGGCAGGCCGCTCACCGAGCCTCCTCGCCGTCCTCGTCGGCCCGCTCGGCAGCCCGCCCGGTGAGGGTCAGGAAGACGTCGTCGAGGGTCGGCCGGTGCATCGCCACGTCCTCGATCCCGACCCCGGCCTGGTCGAGCCGCCGCACCGCCTCGGCTATCGCGCCCCGGCGCTGGCGCAGCGGCACCTGCAGGGCGCCGTCGGAGATCCCCGGCCGCTCCGCGGCGATCGCCTCCAGCGCGGCGACGGCCGCCTCGGCGTCGGCGCCTGGCTCCAGGGTCACGTCGAGCCGTTCGCCGCCGACCTGGTCCTTCAGCTCGTCGGAGCTGCCCTCGGCGAGCAGGCGGCCGCGGTCGATCACCGCGATCCGGTCGGCGAGCCGGTCCGCCTCGTCCAGGTACTGGGTGGTGAGCAGGACCGTGGTGCCGGCGGCGACCCGGCCTTCGATCGTCTCCCAGAGGTCGATCCGGCTGCGCGGGTCGAGGCCGGTGGTCGGCTCGTCGAGGAAGAGGACCGGCGGCCGGGCGACCAGCGCCGCGGCGAGGTCGAGGCGGCGGCGCATGCCGCCCGAGTAGGTGCGGACGAGCCGGTCGGCGGCGTCGTCGAGGCCGAAGCGCTCCAGCAGCTCGCCGGCGCGCCGGCGCGGCTCTCCCTTCGACAGGTGATAGAGGCGGCCGACCATCTCCAGGTTCTCGGCCCCGGTCAGGTTTTCGTCGACCGCGGCGTACTGGCCGGCGAGGCCGATCTTGGTGCGCAGGGCGGCCGCGTCGCGGACCACGTCGAGCCCGGCGACGCGGGCCTCGCCGGCGTCGGGGCGCAGCAGCGTCGTCAGGATGCGCACCGCGGTCGTCTTGCCGGCGCCGTTCGGCCCCAGCAGGCCAAGCACGGTGCCGGCCGGAGCGCACAGATCGACTCCGTCGAGCGCCTGCACGTCCCCGTAGGATTTGCGGAGCCCGCTGGTCTCGATGGCGACGTCGGCGGCGATCTGCCGGAATCTACTCGGCAGCCGCGGCGGGTCAGTCGTCGAAGTCGAAGTCCTTCGGCGGCTTCTGCTCGAACCAGAGCTGGTCGTCCTCCGGAGCCTCCTCGAGGAAGTCCGGCGTCTCCTCGAGCACGTCCTCGTCGCGGTCGCGCGGCTGCTCGTGTTCCTCGCTTTCGGCCTCGGGGGCGGCCTGTCCCTCATCCGCCACGGGCTCGGCGGCCCCGGCCTCGACGTCCGGCTCGCCCGGCGCCTCCAGCGCCTGGTCCAGCTCGTCGGAGAGTCGCTTCTCGTCCCAGAATTCGTCGTCCAGGTCGTCGTCGTCCTCGCGCCCACCGGCCACCTCGACCTCGGGCGCGACGTCGGCCTCCTCGATGCCCGCCAGTGTGTCGACGGGAGCGAGCCGTGGCTCGCTCATCTCCTCCTCGACCAGCTCCTCCTCGGAGGGAGCGGGCTGCCCCTGACCAGCGAGCTCCTCCTCGACGTCGTACATCTCGGTTGGCTGCTCGGCGATCGCCTGCCGCTCTTCGGTGGAGGGGCTGGGGGATACCTCAGGCTCGGCGTCCGCCTCGGGCTCAGCCACGGCCTGGTGTTCCATCGCCGGCGCCTCCTCTTCTGCCGGCGCCTCCTCCCCTGCTGGGGCCTCCGGCTCGGCCGGTGCCTCGATCGAGGACGCTTCCTGCTCGGGAGCCTCCTGCAGGTCGGCGATCTGGGGAGCCGGCCGGCGGCGGGAGGAAGCCTCGTCGGCATCCGCCGCGGCCACCTCGGGCTGCGCCATGAAGGCGGTCGGCGCCTCGGCAAGCGCATCGGAGGCCGGCTCCTCGTCACCGGGCCGCTCCGCTGCGCCGAATGCCTCGTCCTCGAGCTGCTGCAGCTCGGACTCGCCGGCGCCGTGCTGCCGCTTCAGCTCCAGATGCTCTTTGATCGCCTCGTCGAGAATGCCCATCTTGCTCCCCGGGAACCTAAAGACTATGCGGTTATCCTTGCTCCTGCGGGGCCTTTGGGACGATCCTCCCAGCCACGCACGCGGGGCTATAGCTCAGTTGGAAGAGCGCCTGGATCGCACCCAGGAGGTCGCCGGTTCGAGTCCGGCTAGCTCCACTAGAAAGGCCTCTCTCGAACCAAGCCATTTTTTCTTGGCTTGTCGCGGAGGCGCTTTGTCGAGCAAGTTCGGAAGGTCGGGCCTGAACAGCGTGGCGTAGGGCTCGGCCAGTTCCGCGCCGACAACCTCGCCGTCCGTGACAAAGATGCGCACAAAGAACGCCTGGTTGAGTTGGCGCCGCAGGGCCGGGTCGGCCAGCGCGTAGGTCAACTCCGCGTCAATCGCCGTTTCCAGCGCAAGGTCGAGTGCCTTCGTTAGTTCCTCGCGCTTCACGGTCGAGGCGTTCAGCGTCTCGCGGGCCTGCTCAATCTCGCCCAGCAAGCGCTCCTGCTCCTCGCCGAACAGATCGTCCGGCATCTTGCCATCGTAGGAGAGCTGCAAGAGCTTGCGGCGCTCGGTTTCAGCTTTAGCGAGTTCCCGCCGGGCCTTGGCGACGGCGGCCTCGCGCTGCTCGGTGACGCCCTCGAAGCCACTGACGAGGTGATCGCGCAGCTTGGCGATCCGCTCCACCCGCCGCGTTACGGCTCGGCCGTAGAAAGCGGCGACCGTCTGCTCGACTTCATCGGTCCGTAGGTATGGCTGCGGGCAGCCATTACGGTCGCTGTGACGACCCGCGCACATGAAGTATTCGTAATGGCCGCCGTTGCCGCGCGAGCGCGTGAAGATCATGCGCCGCTTGCAGTGGCCGCAGTAGATCGTGCCCTTCAAGTAATGCGGGTGGCGGCGCTGCTTCTCGCCCGCCTGGTTCTTGGCGGTGAGGATCGCCTGCACTTTCGAGAAAGTGTCCTTGTCAATCAGCGGCTCGTGGCTGCCCTCGTACTGAACGCCGCCGTGGACGACGACCCCGATGTAGTAGGGGTCGCGCAGGATTTCGTGAAGTCGTGATCCCTCGACCTTGCGAGACGGCAGCTTCTTGGTCGCCCGCGTCCGCAGCCCTTCCTCGTAGAGCTTGTCGGCGAGGTCAACGGTGCCCCATTTGCCGGTGGCGTAGAGCAGGAAGGCGCGGGTGATGAGCGGGCCGCGCTCGGGGTCGACCTCGACCCAACGAATGTCGTTGTTGCCGTCCCAGCGCTGCTTGTTGAGGTAGCCGATCCGCGCTCGGCCCGTCGTGCCGCCGAGTTCGGCCTTCTTGCGCAGTCCGTCTTTGATCTTGATCCCGTCGTTGCGGGAGCGGTAGGCGTTGACCCCGGCCAGCACCGCCATCTGGAGCATTCCCGCCGGGGTGTTGTCGATCTTCTCGGTCGCCGACACCAGCTCGGTGCCGACCGTGCGCAGTTCCGCGTAGGTCTGGAACTGCGTTAGCTCATCACGGACAAAGCGGTCGAGCATGTAGACGATGAAGTAGTCGATCTGGCCGTCCTCTTTGACGAAATCGAGCGCGTCCCGCAGCGTCCGGTACATGCCGTTTGAGGCGCTCTCGGCGGGTGCGGTGAACTGCTTGACGACCTCCGCCTCGCGCTTGGCTGCCTCCTCGTAGCAGCGGTCGCTCTGGTACTCGAATGAGTAGCCTTGCTCGGCACCGGCGCGCTTGGTCTGACCCTCGCCGGACACCCGCAGCAGCACGACCGCGCGCCTCATGCCGCCCTCGCCACGCTGCAACGAAAGGTCCCTTGCAGCACCCCTAGCGAGGCCAGCCGCACCCGCATCGCCGGTTGCGACACATCGAAGCGCGCGGCGAGTCGTCGCGGGTCGCTGACACCCTCATTGAAGAACGCCGAACGGACCCACTGCTTCGGCATCAAGAGGCAGGCAGCGAAATGGTCGGCGACCTGTTCAGTGCGATCCGCCGCGCTCATTCCGCCCCAAGCCGGATACAGCACGTCTCCGAACGGCGCGTCGAGCAGGTGCTTGGCTTCGTGCGCGAGCGAGAAGCGCTGACGTACGGGCGACTCGTGGCGGTTGAGGCCGATCAGCCATCGTCCTTTGCTCCAACCGACGCAGCCGGAGTCCTGTAACCACCCGACCCGCTCGACCTGCACGCGGGGAAGCGTTGAAATCACCGACTCGGGGACCGGCGACTCGGTGACGCCCTGCGCGATCAGGAGCCGGTTCGCCTGTAGCTCGGCGATCCGTAGCCCCTCGACCACGGTGAGCGGTCGGTGCGGCGTGAGGCGGCGCAGCTCGGCGATCACGGTCGGCATCAGCGCCTCGCTTTCTGTTTGGCGATCCGCTCGACGTAGCGCTCGACCCGCTCGGTCTCAGACTTGGTCAGTGAGAGTTTCTGGCGAAGGAAGACCGGCAGTTCGGGAAGGTGGCCAGAGGTGGAGTAACCCGCCGCCGCGAATAGTTCCTCGAAGTCGATACCAAGGGCGCGGGCGAGTCGTTGCAGGTTCGGTGCCTTCGGGGTCCGCTTACCGGACTCCCAGTAGAGCAAGATGGTCTTGGTGACACCCGCCTTGCGCGCGCACTCATAGGCTGACAATCCCGCCGCCTTGCGGTGGCGAGTAATGGCCCGACCGAGCTTATTAGGTGTGGACTTCATACAGTACCTATTTTACTTGTATAGGTAACAAAAGTGAACAGGTTAGAACGTGTGACATGCTGGGAAAGAGAGGAAAGGCGGGCGGCCTGGACGTATGTGTTGTCCAGGCCGCCCGAGCCACCATGCGGGTCTAGGCGTCGAGGGCGGCGATCTTGGCCTCGATGGCCTGCTTGCGCTCCGTCGCGCTCGCCTTCATCGCCTCGTACTCCGCCTTTGCCTCCTCGGCACGCTCCTTGGCGGCGGCTATCTCGGCGTCGATCCTTTCGATCGAGCGGACTAGCAGCGCCTTGGCGTCCTCGACGGCATCGGCGGGAGTCGTCTCGCGCTTGCGCGGTCGGCTGCTGCCACCGTTCACCTTTTTGTGGTGTTGGTAGTAGGCACCGCGCACGGAGTTGACCGGCTGGCCGAACTCCTTGGCGAGCACTTTGAACGCCTCCGCTTTCGGCGTGCCCGAGGCCACCATCGCCTCGACGCGCTCGTAGACCTGTTGGGCCTTGGTCATGGCCCACCTCCTTTGAGGTAGTGGTTGGCTGATGCGGCAGGCAGAAAGGCCGTGCGACCCTTCCGCCCGCCGGGCAGCCGTCCACCGAGCTCACGCCGTCCTCCCAAGCCGCGCGGCGGCGAGGCGGACGTAGGCGGGATTGACTTCAACGCCGAGCCAGTCGCGCCCCAGCCGCTCGGCCACCGCGCCGACCGTCCCGGTTCCGAAGAACGGATCAAGGACGATGCCGGGGCGACTCGGCGCGAAGCAGTCGCAGCGAAGCAGCGGGCCAACTGCCCCGACCTCGCCGGGTCTGCGCGGCGTGATCCGCCGCCGCCACGGCCGGTCACACTGGACACAGATGCGCTCCGGCACGGTGGCGAGCAGCGGTCGCTCGACCAGCGGTTCGGGGAAGGTGGCGAAGTGCGCCCCCCGGTAGGTGGCCTTGGGCAGCCGCCAGACGTCGCCGGGGTTCTTGCCGAGCGGGTGACCGTAGCGACCGCGCGCCTTGAGGCGAACGAGACCGCCGTGAGCGCCCTGGTAGCGGCGGTTTGACTCGACCGCGCGGGCGGTCCGTCCCCGGTGCGGCGCGCGGATCGCGTCGAGGTCGAATAGGGCATGGGCCGAGCGGGTCAGGAGATAAATCGGCTCCCAGGTCTTCGAGAGCCGGTCGCGCACCGATTCGGGCATCGGGTTCTGCTTCGCCCAGATCACCTTGTTTCGGATCAGCCAGCCGTCGGCGGCCAGGGCGAGCAGCAGGCGCTCAGGACCGAGCAGCAGGGCCTTTGGCGGCGCTCCGGTGCCCGCGCTCCGCGAGTAGGTATCGCCGACGTTCAGCCAGAGCGAGCCGTGCGGTTTCAGGACCCGCGCCAGAACACGGCAGACGGCCCGGAGTTCAGCGACCCAATCGGTGATCGTCTCCTCGAGGCCGAGTTGCTCGGCGCGGTTGTAGTCGCGCAGCCGGAAGTAGGGCGGGCTCGTCACCACCGCATCGACGCTCTCCAGCGGCAGACCGGCCAGCACCGTCCGGGCGTTGCCGGTCAGGATCGTGTTTCGAGGCAGCGTCTTCATGCCGTCTCCGTGGTGAACAGGCCCGGTGCGTCGGCCGCCAGCGCCAGCGCCGTGAAGGCACGTATCTCGTCGGGCTGCCGGGCGATCAGGTCGGCGAGAGCACCCCGCCGATCCTCCGTCGGCACCAGAAACAGCACTTGCGGGAACGCGCCGTAGCGCTCCTGCTCACGTCCGGTCCCGTAGAAGCGGCGGTAGACGACCAGCTTCCGTTTGATTGCCGGAAGCGATTGGGTGGCTTGATCGACCTCGATGAAATAGGTGTCCTGGTAGTCGCCGATTCCGAGCCGGACGAAGGCATCGGGCTTCAAGATCGACCGCGCGCCGCCGATCCCGGCGAACGTGCGCCAGCACAGCGGCTCGGCGTCGAAGTCGAGGACCGCGAGCAGCTCGTCTCGCTCGGCCTCGCGGAGCCGGACGAACAATTCGGTGACAGCGAGCTGGTGAGCGATGAAGGGCAGGCCCGGCGTCCAGGGACGCCGCAGACGACGACCGCCGGCCGGGCCGCACCCGGAAGCGAGTCGCTGCCCGACAGTGTTGAGCGCGTAGACGTGGCCGGTGGAGCCGGAGCGCACGCCGCCGACGTTCCGTTCCAGTCGGGCCAGGACGCCGAGGGAGCGCAGCTTGGCGAGCTTCGCCTGAGTGCGGCGCAGCGTGACGGGTTCGGTTATCACCAGCAGCCGGTACAGCTGATCGGTCGTGGCGATCCGGACGCGGTCCAGGGTGTCGATCACGAGCCGGTCATGCTCGGACAGGCGGCGCTCGATCTGCGCGAGCTTCGCAGGACTCACGCGGCTCATCGGCTCCTCCGAGTAGGCAAGTGAGTCGTTGGCGCTCCGCTCAGCCAGGGCAGACCGGGAGTGGCATTGGGACGGTGAGAACCCAACGCGAAGTGACGGGCGGGGCGACGGCTCATGCCGCCCTCCGCGTCCGCTTGATCGCACCGGAAGGCTTCCGCTCAGCGCGGGCGCGAAGCTCGGCTTCGACGTCGGCGGCGGGACGGCCATAGCAGCGGCGCGACAGGGCGCGGACGGCCTGAGTGCGGCCGACCGTCTCCGGCGGTGACGGCGTCTCGATGCTCACCGGCCGCGAGACCTGGGACTGAGCGGCGACCTGGGCGACCGCCTCGAAAGCACCGAGCGCGCCGAGGTCGTCGGCGCTCACGTCCGGGCCGAACTCCTTGGCCAGCGTCGTCGCGTCCGCGTGGGCCAGTTGGAAGGCGACCCGCGAGCGAGCGTTTGCGAGAACGGCTTGCTTGAGGTCGGCCGGGAGCTGGCCGAAATGCTGATGGGCCAGGGTCAGCCCGAAGTTGTAGCCGCGAGCCTGCGCGAGCAGATCCGCGAACGAGGTCGGAATGCCGACGTAATCCTGAAACTCGTCGACGAACCCGAAGACCGCCGGGCGCTGCGTGACCGGAAGACCGGCCCGGGCCTGAACGGCCTGCCACAGTTGCGCGAGGACCGCCGAGCCAAGGAGCCGGGCGGCGTCTTCGCCGAGGGTGCCTTTGGCGAGGTTGACCAGCAGCACCTTCCGCTCCGCGAGTACGTCGGCGAGGGAGAACGTCGATTGGCTCTGACCGATCACGTTGCGGAGGCGCTTGCGGAGCAGGAAAGCCCGGAGCTTGTTGAGGACCGGCCCGATCGCCTGGCCGCGCTCGCCGGGTGACAGCGCCTCATACCAGCCCCAAAACCCCTCCAGCACGTAATCATCGAGGTTGCCGATCAGACGCCGGCGAAAGCCGTCGTCGGTCAGCAGCAACGGAACCTCGGCCAGCGTCATGCCGGGCTGGCGGGTCAGGGTCAACAGCGCCGCCCGCAATATGTCGTCGGTTCGCGGGCCCCAAAAGGCCGCGTAGAGATGGCGGAACAGGGACACCACCTGATCGGCGGCGACTTCCGGCGCGTCCGCCGCTCCGGCCAAGAGGTTGAAGCCGACCGGCCGGGCCTCATCGGTCGGATCGAGCAGGATCACGTCACGCGCGCGCCCCGGCGGCACCCGCTGAATCACGTCCTCGATCAAGTCGCCCTTGGGGTCCACCACGACGACGCCGCGCCCGGCGGCCAGGTCGCCGCAGATCAGGTTGAGCAGCAAGGTGGACTTCCCTACGCCGGTCGGCCCAATGACGTGCAGATGCCGCATCGAATCGCGGGGCGAGACAGCGATGGATCGCTCCGCGCCGGGAAACGTCGCCCGGCCCAGCACCCGCCCGCGCTTTGGAATCTCGGCGGCTGGCGGCAACTGGGGCGCAGCGCCGAGGGTCAAGCCGGGTAGGCGCGGCTCACCAATCGGAAGACCGGCGAAGGCGGAAAGCTCCTTGGCGTTGATCCGACAGGGCCAGCCGAGGACCGGCACGCTGGCCCGCTCGATCCGAGGTGCCACCAGTTCGCTCGGAAGCGCCCGCACCCGAAAGCGCGCACCGGGAGACGTACCGAGATGGAAGGCTCCGAGAATGCGCCGGAGTACCTGACGATCCCGATCCGGGTTCTGCGTCGTCACTCCAACCCGCAGCGCCGCGTGCGCCTGCGGCTCGCTGCGCTTCTCCCGCTCGCCCTTCACGAAGTCGGCTGGGACGCGCACGGGATCGCGGCGTCCGCGGAGTGCAGCCAGTCCAACCGGACGGTCCCCCAGCGTGACCACGTCAGACACCGGAAGCGGCGGGGCCGCCGTCACCACCCACTGCACGACAACCCGCTCGCCGTCGTGGAGGGGTTGCAGCGTCGCCAACAGCGCGGCCGCGCTTTGGGCGGGGTCGTCCGAGCGGAGCGCCCGCGTCTCACTCGACACCCGAAGCTCTCGCACCAGGCGCGGCCGAAATACCGGCACGTCCGTCTCTTCGATCCGCACGCCGGGGAGGGCCGCCCGCAACTGAGCGAGGACGTAGTCGGCGTTCCCAGCCGGAAGCCGGAGATAGTGGTGAATGCCGGTCGGGTCAGCGTCCGTCTCGATCACCACTGACGGACTGCCGATCAGCCGCCGCCAGCGGGGAAGAAGCAGGCCCGACAGGCTCCGCGTGAAGGCAAGTGCTTGATCCGGCGTGCTGCCGCGCGGGTAGGTCACCGCGAAGGTGCGGCGGTTCCTAACCTCATCAGCGACGTACACGACGCGGGAGAACACGAGCAGGCCGCCGCCGAGGATCGCCAGGACGAGCAGTTCAGTCATGCTCGGCCTCGGCCTGGTCCGCTTCTTCCTCGACCCGACGCAGCGCCAGCGTCACCAACACCGCCACGAACCGATCAATGTCCGGCGGATCGCGGTGATCGGCCCAGACTTTGAGCCGCCGACCACCGTTTCGGGGTCTTCCGGCCTGCTTGTTGGACTGTCGTTTGCGGGTCATGGGTGATAGGTCACATTTGTTACTGCTCTAGTTCCAGTCTGGGGTCACTTTTGTTACCGGGGCAAGCGGCCAACAAGCAGATTGGCGTTCACGACAGCCACCGGATCACGACCAAGACAGTCAGCGCTACAGCAAGCGCCGGAATCACAGCCTGGGCTGAAGCCGCGACGACAGGCAGGACGATGGCGATAGCGAGAGCGACCGCCAGCGCCCCGATCAGCCGGTCCATTCCGACCTCACTCCTTCCGGTGGCTATCGAGTTCGCGAAGTTCCTGAATGGCCCGCCAGGCGCTCGACTGGAGCCGGGCTACCGCCGACAGGGCCAGGTCGAATGAATCCTCCGTCTCTTGGTCGCCTCGACCACGTGCCGTGCCGAGCAGTGCCAAAGCTGCGAGGCCGATGAGCATGACGAGGCCGAGAATGGCGAGAAACCAGACCAGCACCATCGTCACTCACCCCCCAGCGAAAGCCCGGCCAACTCGGTCGCGCAGGTGCCAGCATAGGTATCAACAATGGCCGCGATTCGGGCGTCGAGAACTGAGCCCCCGCGCTTAACCATCTGCACTTCCAAGTTGGTCAGTAGCTCGGTGTTGACCATGCCCACATGGGCGACGAGTGCGCTCGCCTGCAAGCGGGCGGCCGCGCGCTTGGCGGGAAGCTGCTCCTCGCGGAGTACGGCGGCGGTCTGACGCTCCCGGCGGGAGAGCGAGCGAGGGCGGTAGGGAACTAGATCACTTGGCATTTGCAATCCTCCTTTTTCAGATGAATCGTTCAGCCGAGGATTGCACGGATTTCTGTGCCCAAATTGACCTAGCTTTGACCGAAAAATGGCCTCTGCAAGTGACACTGCGAAGCTGATTCAAGCTGTAGCCAGCGAGCTACGCGGTCTAATGCGAACGAAACGGATCGAGCCAGCCACGGCTGTGCTCTTTCCGGCTATCGCAGCAACGCGGCGGGTCAAGTTACAAGCGCAGCAGTCTGAGATTGACCTCAGCGGGGGTAGCGGCTTGCGTGACGTACTGCGCTTAATACTCGATGAGCTTCAAGAAGATGAGGATAAAAATAAAGCGGCATATCTAGAGGCTGGCGGCGATCCTAAGAAGTTCCGGCCACTAGTGAAACCCGCCAAAGAGCTGCTCGGTCTGACGCCGACGACTGAACACAAGGGGATTGGTGATCGCCAAGGGGCTGCGGCGAAGTCTCGGGGTGTCGAGCCAAGCACGATGCGAAAGCACGAGCCAAAGATCGCCAGGGAGTTGGCGGTTTACCTTGGGCCTTTGGTTCGCGTCAGCTCTGATAAGCCAGGGGTGGACGTAGAACGCAGTGTGTCAGCGCCGCTCATCAATGCAGCGGAGCGCTTGGCCACACGGCGTTTTGAACCCTGGCCTTCAACTTCCAACCACTCAATGACCGAAGAAACCGAAGCAGAAATCTCTACACTGGTCTCAGCACTAGCTGATACTTACGACGAGCTTCGCACTGAGTTGGACGTAATTATGTACGACACGCTTGAGGGGCAATTTTACTCTACCCACACCCACTATGCTCGATCCTTGCTTGCCCTAGTACGCCGAGGGTTCGACAGAGGAATACCTATATCTCGGGAACTCTGGGAAAGAGTTAGGGCTTTCGAGACACCCGACTTCAACAGTTTTCTATGTCTGCTTTCGAGACTGCTAGTGATTGTTGATCGAGAACTGCCACGGTTTTCAGACCGCGAGAAGGAACTGCTCAACTATGCGGCCAACGAGAGCAGCGGCAACCTTCATGGGTTCTTGTCGCTTATGGAGCAGGATAGCCTTGGAAAGAAGCTCCTAAGAGACTGGGATAAATGGCTATTCAACGACCCTGAGGCTATTGTGTTCTGGGATCTGGGACGTAGACCAATGGCAGTCCGACGAGCACTCTATAGGGCCGCGCAACTTAATGGTGGAAAAGACCTGACTTTGGACAACTTGGGGAACATAGAGGAATCTGTTGACGTACTAGAGAAGGCTCCCGCAAGGAGGGCAAACCTTGCTCCGCAATCCTGAGACAGCTAAAATGCTGGGTTAATAACTAAGTTTGAAAGATCACACGTAACGAACAGTGGTGGGAACGATTCGAGGACGACGGCAGTCGGGCCCGAATTGCCGCAGTCGAGCTTCGCGGGAAGTCCACGGAACGCTTTGAGGCTGCCACAATCGACTTTCTAGAAATTGCGGTGCATGAGAATGTGCCGCGAATCTTTGTGGTGCGCGCTGACTGTGTTCCACAGCTCGAAGCAGACTGGCTCGTGCTTCAGCCGGACCTGTTCCGTGTTGATCCAACCAGGGGCTGGGAACCTGTTGGGGATCGGTTCGAGAACTTAATGTTCATCGGCAGCGAGGAACTGGCGACCATCAAGCTGAGAGCAGCCGACCCCTCGACCCTTTGTGCTGTACGTAGTCTTGGAGAAGATGCATTTGAGGTTCAGAATTTTTCCAATGCGCCTCTCCGGCTTGTGAAGGCAATTCGATCATAAGTCTCGTTTAGAGCGTCGGCTACTCCCAAGCTTCAAGACAGCTCTCAAGTCTCCTAAGCTTTTAGCCGGGGACTGACCGCCTCGGCGCAGAATCGCCCTTTGCCGAGCTGCTTGCGGACCACTTTGACCCAGAAACGCGCTTCGCCGTTGCGGATTGCTTCCGTGAAACCGAAGTCCGGAACCGGTTCGCCTTCGTAGCGGCCGGTGGCGTCACTAACAACATCAGTGCTCTTGTCTTCTGACGCTGCTCCATACGGGGGTTCATAGATGGTCCGAATCGGCTGTTTGCGCCTGCACGCCGGTTTCGGGGAAGCGACCCGACCGTACGTGATGATGATCGGAGTTTCAGCGGTGACGCCAGGGAAGTTCCACCACTTGCTGTCGGGCGGTAGCTCGGCCGATTTGACCTTGAGTGGCGTCAGCGTGACCGGATAAATGACCGGCTTCGCGTTGGCCCGGCTCGCCGGACCGAGTAGCAAACTGCCGAAAAGCACGGCGACCGCGAAGCTCCCCAGTATGAGCCTGAATCGGTCCCGCCAGTTTTCGTCTGCCACCGTGAGAGCGTCCACCTGTTTGCGCCTCCTCCTGATTGATTTGCCGTCCCGCCGGGTAATTCAATCGTTCATGCTAACCGATTAGCAGGAATACCTCAGACGATTCCTAAATCCCTCGCCCCAAGCGCCAAGCACCCGAGGCCCGCACGCGCCTGGCGGCTTTCGCCAAGGACTACGCCCGCAAGGAAGCCGAGCTTGAGCAGGCCGCCGAGCGGCTTCGTGCTGAGCGCGATCAGGCGATCCGCGCCGCCTACAAGGACGGCCTGCCGATGGCCGATATTGCCCGCGTCCTTTCGATGAGCCATCAGCGGGTATCGCAGATCGTCCGCAGTTAGACAGAAGATTCCGGCGGGCCGGAGCAGGATTCCCTTGCGGGAGCCCTCCCTGCGAGAGCCCCGACCCGCCGAAATCATCTGCCGGTTCGCGGGTGGAAGATTCCGGCGGACCAGAGCAGGGTGCCCCTTGGCAGGGGTCCCTCCCTGTGGCCTGCGCTCCGGCCCGCCGAAATCGCCCGGCCCATCAGTCGTCCTCGTCCTCGCCATCGTGATCGTCTTCTGACAACGCGACCGCATGGAGCGCCGCTCGCGTTGGCACGACGAGCGAGTCCTTGCGATTGAGGAAGTCGTGGCGGTGCAGCAGACCGATACGGGCCAGATCGAGGACAGCGCGTTCGATCCCGTCGTGGGTGCCGAAGTCCTCCGGGTCGATCGCAATCTCCTTAATCAATTCGGAGACGCTGAGTTGGACCGGGTGCAGGTCGATCACGTTCTCGAGGACCGCCCGCTGGAAAGTCCAGTCCTGATAGGCGGCGGTGCCCTTTGCCGGACGGAGATAGCTACGCTGATTGCGCATGGGAAGTTGCCTTTCCTGTGCCGGCCCCGGGGGCGTCCAACCGCCGCCCGGGGCGTTTCTTTTTGGACGAGGCGAAACCCTAGGGTGACTCTGCGCTGTTTGGCAAGGTGTCGTTCCTTAGAGCACCGTAGGTAGACTGTCGATGGTAAATAGTCCTAAAAGCTACTGTTTCCTCGGCGTATACTAATTGGCAGTACCAGGAGATCGCTATCCCAAACCCTAACTACCAATTTTCTGAGCCTGTTGTCATTCGAGAATGGCATACCGGATCGATTAAGGTCCAGGTTGGGTATGTCACCAAGCACCCCGAGAAGAACTGCATTGTTATTCAGAAGAACTGGCGCGGCGAGGGTGGCTACCAGACTGAGAAGATCAATATTCGGGACGCCGCAGATTGGCGATCAATCAGGGAGGCTGTCGAACGTCTTTGGCCCGAGATAGGAGAGGAGCCCACCGGGGCTGCCATCGATGAAGCAATTAGGAAGGTCAGCGGCGAGGCTGAACTCATCCAGCTAGTCGCCAAGTATCCGGAGATTCTTACCGGCATACCCAGAGATATCGACATCTTCAAGCTTCCAGATGATCAAAAGAAAGCCGTAAGAGAGCTTCTTGCCGCAGGCGGTGAGATTGCAGCAGCGGTTATCGAGAAGCTTACGGAGCAGCCCGTCGAGGACTTGGCTCAGTTCGTCCAAATCCTTCAAGAGCTCAGGCTATCGACCGTCAATTCGCTTGTAAATCACGTTAAGTCACGAATCAGCTTTATCAACATGTTTGAGAAAGCTATTCATGATGACTCGTCATATGAGCGACGCGGCAAGGAATCGATCCATAGTCTTTTGAAAGCCAACATTTGGATTTTGGATCGCAACTTCGCGATTCTTCATGATGATGTAACGCTGAAAACCATCATCGAGAAAGAGTGGGGCGGGGAACCGGACAGAGAGGAGGGTGGTAAACGGCCAGACTTTTTGTGCTTGGCGCCTACTACTACTGGAAGGGAAATCCCCAACCGGATCGTCCTTGTGGAGATCAAGCGGCCCAGTATTACTCTGAAGCTGAGACACGTAGAGCAGCTGATGGACTACCGGCAAATCCTCCAACGTCACTCCGGTCAGCCTATTGAGGACTTCGAGTGCTTTTTGATCGGAAGGAAGGTTGACCCTAAGCTCCAGGCCAATGACTTGTCGGAGTCAGGATTTGCAGTAAAGACCTACACGGACTTTATCTCGGAAGCACGCAAGTTCTATGCCGAGTACCTGAAAATAGTTGAAAGCGAGGATTACGCTGTTTAGCCCGCAACGACTGGTCCTAGCGCTTGCGAACCTGCGCCAAGAGGCCATCGAGCCTATTGAGGATGCGCCGGTTCGAGAGATGCCCGCTTAGCTCCATGAACAGAAGCCCCTGCACAGCGGGGCTTCTGCTTTTTGGGGGCACTCCAACCGGGCCTGAAATCGCGCTCCATTTCAGCCACTTAGTGGGCGAAATCGCCTCGATGCAAACGGATTAGCAGGGATTTCGTCGGATTCTGGCTCGCTTTTGTCCTACTTTAGAGCTATAGCAGCGACTGACTTGCAG
Organism: uncultured Solirubrobacterales bacterium; assembly: GCA_963703235.1. GTDB lineage: Bacteria > Actinomycetota > Thermoleophilia > Solirubrobacterales > 70-9 > VRUE01. The sequence continues at coordinate 2,215,553 of OY969802.1, forward strand.
TAGCTCGATCTACGCCTTACGAGATAGGGTCCGCGCCCATGCAGGAAGCGGCCAGGGCGAATGTCCAACATGCAGATAGGCGGGTTGTTCTCAGCCCCCTGCGATACCCAGGCGGAAAGCGGCGCCTTGTGCCATATATCGCTGCAGCTCTCGCCGAGAGCGATCTCCAACCCGATCTCTTTGTAGAGCCATACGCCGGAGGCGCAAGCGTTTCCCTTGAGCTTCTTTATCTCGACCTGGTTGGGCGCATCGTCATTGGCGACGCCGATCCCATGGTCAATGCGTTTTGGGAAACCGTCATCTCCGATGTGGACTGGCTATGCGAGCAGGTGGAATCCATCTCTCTTGATCTCAAGACCTGGGAATACATGAAGCAGACGAACTTCCGAGCCCGCCGCAAGCTTGCCCTCGCCTGCCTCTATCTCAACCGAACCAGCTTCAATGGCGCGCTCCATGAAGGAGCTGGCCCCATCGGCGGAAAGGCGCAGACCAGCGAGTACGACATCGGCTGCCGCTTCCCGCGCAAGCGTCTGGTTTCTCGTCTGCGCAAGTGCGCGAAGCTCGCAGATCGGGTTGACGTCGCTCCAGCACAAGACGCAATGATCACCGTGCGCCATGCGCGTGAGCGAGCGCGCCGAGAAGATGCGTCGGCGTTCTTCTACCTGGATCCGCCATTCTGGGCAAAAAGCCGATTTCTTTATCGGCGCTCGTTCACGGACCTGGCACACGAGCGTCTTGCCGACCAGCTCCATTGGCTACAGGATCATTTCCTGCTCTCGTACGACCCAGCACCCGAGATCGTTGAGCTCTACACCGGCCACACGGCGGGAACGGTCGCGGAGATCGAGTTGCTCTACTCGGGATCATCTCGCTCTGCGGGCAAGGAGATAGTCATCTCGAATCTTCCTAAGTTGCCGGCCGAAACCAGACTTTGGCGCACCAGCCGAGAATGGCGGGACGCTCGTGAATCGGCCTCCCAAACGGCTATCGACTCAGCCGCCTCAGAAGCCTGATTAACAAAGTCGCGCGGAAGTCTGCACAGTTCCGTCCGAATCTAGTGGGAGTCTCCACAGCCTATCGTTGTTCCAACATAACCACGGAGGTACTCTCTCGTGTCTACGCTGGCTTCGACTGGCTCCTCATCCCTAACCGGGGAGCTACTTGCCGCTTATTCTCCTATCCGCTCGCTTCTCTCAAGCGCCGATCGCGTCGGGGCGGTCTATCGCCAGGTCGGCTACCGCGAGGCGCTTGTCATCACCAACGACGAGTTTGTCCGCCAGGCCCACGGCGTGCCGCTTCACGCCTTCCTCCTCGCTTCTACGGCGGACCTAGCCGATCCCACCCGCTCGGGGCAGATCGATCCCGACGACGAGGAGATGGTCCTCCTCCGCGTCGTCGACAACGCACCCGTCCCGCAGGAGAACGACTTGGAGTTCCTGCGCGCAACCGCAGGGATTGATCTCGTTACCGAGGCTGGCCGCGCTCAGCCTCGCCCGCGCGAGGAGATGATTGATCCTCTCACCGAAGCCCAGATGCAGACCGCCGGAATCCGCTGTGCGATCTTGGGAACGTTCTACGACGAGGACAGCCCAGCCGGACCGCGGCTCGCGTTTGGCTCAGACATCGACAACGTCTACGCAGCAGCGCGTCTATGGGTCTACAAGCCCTTCGGCTTCAGCCTTGAAGAGATCGTTGGCTACATGGCCGAGCAAAAGGCCGATGAGCCCCGGCGGCCGTTTGCAATCGGCACCGTTCGCTACGCCTCCACCAGGCGCCGCGAGCGCTTGGCCAAGAAAGCCGACAGACCGACCGCGATGCCCGTCTCAATCGACATCGCCGACATCGTGGCGCACAAGACCGCGGTACTCGGCATGACCCGCAAGGGCAAGTCGAACACGAACAAGGTGATGGCGGCTATGACTCACCAGTACGCGAAGGAGCAGGGCATGAAGATCGGACAGTTGATCTTCGACCCGGCCGGCGAGTACGCCTACGTCAATAAGCAGGACGAAACCGCGCTTGCCGAGATCGGCGAGGAGCATGTCGTCCGCTACCGCCTCGGGGCAACCGATACTGAGTTGGACTCTGATCCGGGGCTTCGCTCGCTAGCGCTGAACTTCTTCGACGATGCCTCCATCGCGATCGTCTGGGAGCTAGCACGCGATTTCGTCCTTCGCCTCAACAAAGCCCAATACGTCCAAGCCTTCTTGAATGCCGACGTGGTCGGGCCAGATAACCCTCAGACCAACGACGATTACCGCATCCTCTCGCACGCGCGCCGGGCTAGGGCACTGGCGTATGCCTGCTTTCTCAAGGCCGGGCTGAAAGCCCCAGCGAACTGGCGGATGTATGTGCCGTTGAAGAAGGCTGTTCGGGAAGCCCTTATCAGTGTTGGGGGTCGCAATGACGAGGACATGAGCTTCCTCAGCGGTATCGAGTTGAGCCGCAGGGGCGATGCCGCCCGGTTGAACGCATCCCAGCTACTGCTCGTCGCAGAGGCCCTCGCCGCAAATGCCTTGTCAGCATCTCCCGACGCCGATATAGCCGACTGGGTGCAAGGACCGGAGGACCACACCAAGCACGTCGCGGAGTTCTTGCTCGCGCGTAAAGGCGGAGGCTTCAAGGTGCTCTACCCACTCGGTGAGGGCTACCATTCTCCAACCGCCACTGACGATTACGCGCCTAAGGTTTATAAGGATTTGGTCGCCGGCAAGATCGTCATCGTCGATCTCTCCCGCGGCAGCGAGGGTGTCCTGCAGTTCGCCAGCGAGCGCATTCTCAATCACCTGCTCCAAGAAGCTGCGCAACGCTTTCGTGAGGGACTAGAACCGGACCGTATCCAGATCTTTCTGGAGGAGGCCCACCGGCTTTTCGACCGAGCGAAGTTCGCCGACCGACTGGCCGATCGCGACCCCTACGTACGCCTCGCCCGAGAGGCAGGCAAGTACAAGATTGGCATGATCTACTCGACTCAGCAGGTCAGCTCGGTTGAGCCCGATGTTCTCGACAATACGGCCAACTGGATCGTCGCTCATCTCAATTCCGAGGCCGAGGTGAAGCTACTGCGAGGTCGTTACGAGTTCGACCGTTTCGCTGAGCAGATTCTGCGCGCAGAGGACGTGGGCTTCGTCCGAATCAAGACCCAGAGCTCGCGCTACATCATCCCTGTGCAGGTAAGGCTTTTCGACAGTTCAATGGTGGCCGATGCGCGAGACGCGCAACCGCTCGCTACCGCTGAGGAGGTCTAGGAATGCCCTACCAGACCCCAGATGGCAATTTTGAGCGCGCAAGCTCACTTGGACACGTCCCGACTGTCGGTCATCCCCTCGTCCAAGAGGCTCTAGGTCGTTACCTGATGCCGGCCACCCGCGCAAAAGACATCGGCGCAATCGAGGACAGCCTGATCGATCCACGAAGCCTCGAACAGGCTACGGAGGAGGTCCGCTGGACCATTGCGACTGACTCCAGTCCATTTGAGCACGAGGTCGACCCGCAGTTTCCCTCAACGCGCGTGCTCTTCATGCAGATGGCGGCCGTGATCGTCGACCTAGAGAAGATGCGCGAGCGTGAGGGGCCTTTCGCGGACCCAGTCGCCATCCGAGAAGCACAGCAGGCCTCGGTGATGGCAGGTGTCCTGCCATCGTCCAATCTTGCTCGCAGCGATGGAACGCCTCCATTGCGCGCATTCCGCGAGGAGGTCGACTCGCTGTTTCGGTCTAGCCAAGTCGAGGGACGCAGCCTGCTAGATGCCCTTTTGGAGGTCGAAGCTGAGCGCGACGATGTACAGGTACCCGCTGGCGAACTCGTGATGGCTCGTTGCCCTGCGTGCGGGAAGAAGATCGGCGATCCGAAGGCTACTTTCGTCACCATCGGTGAGGCTGGTTCGACTTGCCCAGGCTGCCACGAGAAGCTGATGGCGACCGACGCCCTCCGAGCGCATGAGATCTTCAAAGAGCATGACTCCAACCAAGGTGCTTGCTCGCGGGTACTCTCGGTCGCTGAGCGGCTCATCTCACTCACTCTCCTAGGCCATCTACAGAACCGCTTGCCATCTGCCTTGGGTCGTATGGCATTCATCACCGACGGCCCATTGGCGCTCTTCGGAGAGGTGGCGCCAATCAAGCGTCCGCTGCTACGCCGCCTACAGAGGGCCGCAGCAGAGCAGCAAAATCAATCCTATGGCTTGCCGGTCGTGGTCGGGATCGAGAAGAGCGGGATGTTCGCCGAGCACGCAAGTGCAATCCGCCAGCACATTCCAGATGGGGGACTGATGGTCCCGACCGACGATTACATCGAGCGCTACATCACCTTCCGTGGAAGCCCCCACGGAGCCGATACCTACTACGGCCGTCACTTCTTCTATCGAGCAACGAACGGCTCGATATTCACGATCAGCGTCCCGCCACTTGGCCGCATTGGTGCATCGCCAACAGATCACTTCGAGCTAGCCGACTACCCGACGCTGCGCGCTACCTGTGAGGTCCTGAATCGAATTGGAACGCGGCTCTACGAGAACGCCACCATCCCGGTCGCTCTTGCGCATCACTACGCTGCGTACCCGCTCAGGTCCGCTAGCCGAGTGCTCAAGCTTCACACCGAGGAGCATCTAGGCCTCACCGAGAAGTCTGCAGCCTGACCGAAATCGCTCTGCCTATCCTCGTCAGTTAGTTTGACCCAGATGGAACTTCATCGCTGGTGGCAAGCTGATCCCATTGAGCGCTACTGGATGGAGATCACCGGAAGACCGGACCTGGGAGCCGATCTGCATGCGCCGCGCCTTGATGACAGGGGCACGGAAAATCCAACCTATGCGCTTGTCCGAGAGGTGCAGGACGGCGACATCGTTCTTCACTACGAGAAGAGCAACACGGCGATCACCGCATGGTCGATAGCTCAAGGCGGCTTTTGGGAAGAAGAGACCGTCTGGGGAACGCCACGTTCAACGGGGCCTAGAGCGGTGCGCCAGTCGAGCCGTATGCGCGGGAAGGTCTCTGGCACGGGCTTCACGGCCCCTTTTACCTAGACGAGCCTCTGACCCTTGCCGAAATTCGCAGTCTCGAAGCGTCGGTAATCGATGTTCTCACCAAGCTTGAGGCGAAGCACGGCAAACCTCTCTACTTCCCATTTCAGCTTCGAACCGATGGGCTACGGGCAGCCCAGGGCTACTTGATGAAAATGCCGCTCGATCTAGTAGACGCGCTTCCGAAGTTGCCCGACCTCCTCGACGACGTGCCGGCTGCCTTTCCAGCCTCTCCGGCTCCCCCCGACAACAGCGAACCAGGCGAGGACTACATCCCCGTTGACGTGGCCGTCCCGCAGGTCGAGCGGGATCCGTTTTCCGTCGATCCGGCGGCGGTCGAACGAGGCTTGCGGAGCCACCGGGAACTGCAAAACCTGCTTGCAAAGAAGGTTGCCAGGATCGGCCATAAGCCCCGACGACCGCAAGCGCTAGATCCGCCTTGGGATCTTCTTTGGCTCAACGGCGGGGAGGCTTGGGTAGCCGAGGTCAAGAGCCTCACCACGACTAACGAAGAGCGACAGCTGCGCCTTGGCCTAGGCCAAGTACTCATCTACCGTCAGCGCCTCAAGCAATTCCACGGCTCCGTAAAGGCGGTGCTGATGGTCGAGTGGAAACCTCTGGACCCCGATTGGCATGCGCTTTGCGACAGTCTTGACATCCAGTTGCTCTGGCCGGATGCGCTCGCCGCGTGGGACTAAAAGCGCGGGCCGCTCACCGATAGGCGCGGCCTCGAGGTCGAATCGCCAGGACATCGATCACCTTCTCCTTAGATCGCCGATCAAAGAGGATGCGCCACTCGCCAACGCGGAGTCGCCAAAGGCGCTCCGGTCCGCGGAGACGTTTGACGTCCCCATTAGGAAGCTGGCCGATTGCTGAACTGATGCGCTCGCGGTCCTTCCGTCCCAGCTTCCGGAGCGACTTAAGAACAGAGGGGCGGATCTCGATCCGCCATCCGCCTGGATCAGCCAGCGTTCAGCTCCGCCTCGGCGTCAGACCAAGAGATGCCTGGCTCGCTCCGCGCCTCCTTGACGGCGCGGAGATCCTCGTCGGTGAGCTCCTCATCGTCAAAAGGAGCGGCGTCCAGCTTGGCCGCGATGGGGTCCTGGGCACGACGAAGCAGAATCGCCGCAGCGGGCAGCGATTCGTCGGGCAGAGCATCGACAAGCTTGTGTAGCTCGGTCTTGGTCATCGGATCAATGGTACTGGCGGATGATCTCCTCAGCGATGCGTCCCTACGTAGCGGGCAACTGCCTCGCGGGCGAGATCGCTGACTGAGCGGCCTTCCTCCTTGGCGCGCTTCTGAGCCGCGCGATAGAGGTCCGGGGTCGTGCGGAAGCTCAATCGTGGGGACGTGCCGGTGCCGGCCAGCGAAGGGCGGCCGACTCGGCGGCGCTTTGCCTTTGAGAGGTCATAGCCGCGCTCGGCCTCGGCGGCGAGGGCTTCGGTGACCTCGGGCGTGACCTCCACCCCGGCTTTGGTTCTCGGGTTCCTCAAACTTGACCCCAGTTCTGTCGGACAATTTAGCTTTAACTCCAACCAGCCATCCTTCAGTTCACCCACTTCTCGCCAGAAGTGGGTGAAACCCTGCATATTCGTGCATATCCCTGCGCATTCAGCGGAATCGGCACCGCCAGCGCCCTTATGTAAAAGCGCTGGTAATAAGCCGTTTCTGGCGCCTTTGTCGTTGCGCGACCTCCGTGGATCGCACCCAGGAGGTCGCCGGTTCGAGTCCGGCTAGCTCCATTTTTCGCTTGACGGCAACGGCATCGGCCGCCAGTCTCGCCGTAGCAGTCAACCGCAGGTCAACTTCGGCTTGGAGGGCGCCGCGAATGAGCCCCGTGCCTGGCACCACCCGTCCACGCCGGACCCGCGTCGAGCGCGGCATCTACAGACAGGTGAACGACATCGAGCTGACGTACTGCTAATAGCATCAACCCATGCCCAAGAACCGGATCGCTTTTCTCGTCGCGCTGTGCGCACTGGCCCTCGCGGCCCCGGCGGGTGGCAGCCAGGAGAGCGGCAGGCTAAGCGACTCCGAGATGTACTGGCTCGGTCCCTACTTCGCCGGGCTGCGCTTGACCGACACGAGTTATCAGGCGTTCGTGTACGGGGAGTGCAAGCCCCCCGAGGGGGAGGGCGGGTGTCAGCTACCGGTCCGGGTGGGGAACGCGACCAGCTGCACCCGTAACCCGATCGGGAGCAACGGCCTGGTGCGGGATGTGTTCCTCGTGTGGGGTGGCGGACTCGCGGTGGCATACGCACCAGGAGCGGTCGACGTGGGAACGGGACGGCAGACGGTGAGCGTGCGCGCCTCCGAACCGGAGGTCCTCGGAGCGGCGCTGCGGGAAGTTCGCCGGCGATCGGAGGCGGGTCCGGAGCCGCTCGCCCCGCCCGTGTATCCGCTGCCAGTGTTGCGCGAGCTGAAGCGGGTGATCGTGGCCGCGGAACAGTTCGGCGGGGTCGCGGCGATCGCCAAGGCGACCGGGCTGCCGCCGGACGAGGTGGAGCTACGACTGCGGATCGCCGAGCTGCTGGGACCGGATGTCCTCGCCGACGTCCCCGCCCCGACGATCTCGGTTGCCACCGTGGAACGGTGGCGGCAGCTGGCCTTCGGGGTGCAGACCCACAACCTCGCCCACACCGCCGAACGACACAAAATGTCGGTGGCGTCGCTACGGAAGAAGATCCGCCAGGTGCGGGGTCTCGCCGGCGGCTGCTGAGGCACCTGCCGGCGACAGGATGCCTAGTCGAAGAAGTCGGGACCGGGGTCGAAAAAGTCGTAACCGGGGTCGAGATCGACAGAAAGGTCGGGGCCCTGGGGGTTGATGGATGCGGTGCCGAGGAACGGCATCCGGATCGTGCTGCGCCACAGGGGGTGATCGCCGAGGCCGCGCTTGAGCGTGGCCTGGCCGCGGAACGGGCGCGGCGGCCGCACGGTCGCGGTGCCGGCCAGAAGGTCGACGACGAAGGCGGAGGCGCCCGCGCGGGCAACGATCGCTCGAACGATCTCCATCCCTTCACGGCTTTCGCCCTTGAAGCCGTAGAAGATGCTCCGCGCTTTTCCCTTGCTGAAGTGGAGGCCGGCGGCGAAGGTGCAGCTGCAGCGACTGCCGAAGGCAAGCAGGGACGCCGCTTTTTCCTCGCTCCCGGAGCTCAGTGCCAGAGGCCGCACGGTGCGGGCAAGCGTAGTCGGCTCTTCGGGGCACTGCCACTGCGAGATCACGCTCATCGATCCCTCGACCTGAGTGGCTTTTATCCGCACGTAGTTGCGCTCGCCGGTGAAGTCGATCGTCCCAGCGAAGGTGCCCTCGCGCAGCGTCCGCGGCTCACCCGTGCACCCTTCCGACGGCTCGGTCGAGCTCAGCGTCCTGGTGGGCGTAAAGGCGACGTCGATCAGGCCCAGGCGACCGAACCGAACCTTCAGGCCCTCCTTGGTGACCTCGCCCTGCACCTCGTAGCTGACCAGCTGATCCTTGTCCCGGAGCTTGAGCGTCACCGTCTCGTCGTCCGCGGTCTCGAGCTGCGCCCGCAAGCCGTTGTTCGTCTTCAATCCGAGTTCGACGTTGACGATCATTCCCGTTTCCGGGCTCGCGGCCGACGTCGTGGCGGCAGCTAGCAAGAGGACGATGGCGGTTGCCGAGGCGAGGAGTGACGGACGCCGCATCCTCAGAAGCGTATTCATAGCCCGCTCGAACCGCCTCCTCTCATTTCGGGCACGAGTGCCCGAAATGACGGCGATGGGAAGGGATTACCGGCGATTCCGGCTTGCTTTCCAACGCCGCCGGAGCTTCAGCCGAGTCGGACTAGACACGAGACCTCCGCGCAGGGGGGAGAGATTGCCCTCCGCCAGCCCTTGATCGGTCGTGACCACGAACGATCAAGGAATCCGAGCTGTCTCCCAGGAGCTGATCGAGGGGCTGATGGGCGCCGTCGTCGCGGTCGATTTCGTGCTCCAGACGCTGATGGACCTGCCGGCGGACGCGCTCCCCGGCGAGGACAAGGCCGAAGCGATGCGCGAGCTGCTGACCGCTAGCGCCTGCCGCGAGGTGGAGGCGGTCGGGGAGGAGGCCTGCCGGGCGGCGATCACGTTGATCGAGAAGGTCGTCGACCGGATCGCAGACGACGCTGGCGTAGCTGCGAAATTGGCAGGGGCGGCCCGGCATCGACCCTGCTGAGGCCGCCGATGCCTACGCGCCCGAGCGCCAACGCCGTGCTTCGGGGTCCCAGCGACCGGCAGCTTCCAACCGAAGCACCGGGTCGAGTAGCCGAGCGGCCGCTGCGTGGCCAGCCTCAATGTCGACCGCGACCGCGACCTCGCGAGCCAGCACCGCGTACGGTCTTGCCCACGACGACGGTGGCAACGGTATGGCGTTCGGGAGCGGCTGGCGGGCGCGCTGCTCGAAGGTAGTAGCGAGCGCATTGCGGAGGCGCTTGGCGTCGATTTCGGCCAACTCGCCGATCAGGACGAGGTCGACCAGATCCTTGACCCGGGTGCTTTCCCGTTCGTCCTGCCCATATGAGCCGGTGTACGCGTGGAGCTTCTCGGCAACGTGCTGCTCAAGCGAAACGACCGGCAGTTGCGAGGCTGCCACGTCAGCGAAACTCCAGCGAGTTCATCGCGAAAAGTGGCTCGGCTTGGACCGGTGACAACTCGCTGAGCGCAACGTCGACGGGGAACTGCTCGAACCGGCGACCGGCAAGGTCGGCGCGAACCGTGTAGCGGACGGCGTGAAAGCCGGCGGCAGCGTCGAGTGCCGGCGTGCGGCGAACGTCGAAGTCGAAGAAGTCGCCGAGGTCGATGTCTTTCGTCGTTCGGGTGCGAAGCCCCAGTCGCAGCTCCAGCGCGAACGCGCCTTTGAGCACGCGCAGTGCGGAACGCCTCTGCCGTTTCGTATTTCACGATTGCCCATCCTTCTCGGCAGAGCGGCGGATGAGATTGGCGACGCGGCCTCCACGCCGATCGGCTCGGGCGAGAAGCGAACGACGGGTCATCAGACCTTCGTTTAGCGCTTGGCGCACGGCCACCTCGATCTGCTCGGGGGCCGTTCCGGCGCCGGCCGCGTCGAGAATCGACCGCACCGGGTCGGTGAGGCGGATGCCATCGCGAGACACGACTTCGGAAGACTTAAGGGCCTTCGTCGTCGTGTGCAGGGTTACGCCCTGAAGCCGCCTGATCCCACGATCGTCGCGATCGACCAGCAGATGCACGGTGTTCGGCAGGACATCCGAGAGCCCGTGAAGCTCGAGCGCGCTCTCGTGTGAGACGACGGCTTGCTCGGCACCGACCGCAAGCCACTTCGCCCGCACCTCCTCATGGCTCGAACCCGGGTAGCCACGCAGCCGGTACAGGCCGCGACGAATGTGCTCGTATCGCCCGGAGCGAACATGATGGGCGAGCAGCTGCGGACTGAAGCCGGCTTCACGCGCCTGCCGGGCAGTGAAGTAGCCGTCCTGCCCGTAGGAAACTCGGTTCAGGACGACGGCATCTGGAGCCTGTATGTCAGACATAGATAAAGCATAGCTATATTTTCCTGTGACATTGATGCACACTGTCTTCCCAACCGCCCTGGGCCGATTTCGGCTACTTCTCACCGCTAGCTCCATCTGCTAAAGCCCTGCCGCTTCTGGCCACCTGGGGCCTTCGGGCTCTGCGCAATCGTTTTGCACGGTCCGATCGTTTACGGTAGGCCGGTCGAGCGCGCCTGAGCTATCGCCGACCATCCAACCGGGAGAGATACAGACAATGCTGCCACTTGCCGCCGAGTACCCACTGCTGAACATCATCTGGACGATGTTCGTCTTCTTTGGCTTCGTCCTCTGGATCGCCCTGATCTTCCGCGCCTTCGGCGATCTCTTTGCCCGGCACGACGTCTCCGGCTGGGGCAAGGCCGGCTGGACGCTGTTGATCGTTCTGTTGCCGCTCTTCGGCGTCTGCATCTACCTGCTCTCGCAGGGCAAGGGCATGGCCGAACGGCAGGCCGAGGCCGGCAAGCGCGCAAAGGGTGAATTCGACGAGTACGTTCGCAGCGTCGCCGGAGACGGCACCGCTTCGGAGATCGCGAAAGCGAAGGAGCTGCTCGACAGCGGCGCGATCGACGCCGCCGAGTTCGACCGGCTGAAGGCGAAGGCGCTCGCATGAGCGGCGGCGAGCAGCTCGACGAGATGGGGCCGATCGACTACATCCTGGTCGAGTGGCCGGGGCGCCAGCCCAACGGCGAGGTGGCCCCGCACCTGGTTGACCTCGTCGACCGCGGCCTGATCCGCATCCTCGACCTCACCTTCATCGAAAAGACCGAGGACGGGACGATCCGCGGGTTGGAGATCGCCGACGTCGGCGGCGAGGTCGCCGAGCTGTCGGTCTTCGAAGGCGCCTCCTCCGGGCTTCTCTCAGAAGAGGACATCGACGAGGCCGGCGGGGCGATGGAGCCCGGCACCTCCGCCGCGCTGCTCGTCTTCGAGAACACCTGGGCGGCGCCCTTCGCTGTAGCCGTTCGCCGCTCCGGCGGCCAGCTGGCCGCCAGCGGCCGCATTCCCGTCCAAGCCGTCCTCGCCGCACTCGACGCGGCCGAGGCAAACGCCTGAGAGGAGATCTCCGATGCCAGGACTACTTCGTGGTGTAGCTCGAACGGCCGTCATCGCCGGTACCGCAACGTCGGTCAGCAACCGCGTGTCGCGCCGTCAAGAACAGCGCTGGGCCGAGCAGGAACCCGCCCCCGCGGCGCCCCAGGCCGAAGCCCCGGCCGCCGCTCCCGCGGACGGCGACTCGACCATCGACCAGCTGAAGGAGCTGGGCGAGCTGAAAGCGCAGGGGATCCTCACCGAGGAGGAGTTCGCCGCGCAGAAGGCCAAGCTGCTGGGGGGCTGAGAGCGACCGGGCGAAGGCGGCGTCGCTGGAATTCAGGTCAGCAGCGCGAGAGTAGTATCGACCGCAATAACAGCCGTCGTGCCTAGGAGCGGAGGAGAAGCATGAGTGAGCTGATTGCGATTGCGTACCCCGATCGGGCCACGGTCGAGCGGGCTCGCGAGAACCTGCGCAAAGGCGTCGCGGACGGCGCGATCGCGGTCGAGGACGCCGTCGTGATGATCCGCGACGAGGAAGGCACGCTGGAGGTCCGCCAGGGCAGCACGGGCGTCGGCGGCGCCGCCATCGGCGGGGCGATTTCGGGCGGCCTGATCGGCTACCTGCTGATGGCGCCGCTGTTCGGCTTGGCCGCGGGCGCGCTCGCGGGCGGCGCAGTCTGGAAGAGCATGTTCGGGGACGCCGGGGTCACCGAGAGCTTCGTCAAGGAGCTGAGCGAAAACCTCGAGCCCGGCCACGCCGCGCTGATCTTCCTCGCGCGCGACTTCGATCCCGAGAAAGCCCTACCGCGCGTCGAGGAGCACGGGCACGTTATCCAGACGTCGCTGAGCGGCGAGGTCGAGGCGCAGCTTGCGGACGCTCTCGCCGCAGCCGAGCGGAACGCATAGCCACTCGCCGCCCCTGCGCACTACTCGGGACGGGATGAGCAGTCTGCCATGACCGAGGATGCCGACATGGCCGCTGGCGAGAAAGCGTCGAGCGATCGACGGCTCGCGCTCCTGCTGGCGATGGCGATGTTCGTGTTCGTCATCGACACGTCGCTGATGAACGTCTCGATCTCCGCAGTCGTCCGAGACCTCGACACGACCGTGAGCGGCGTGCAGTCGGCGGTTGCGATCGAGGCGCTGGTCTCTGCCGCCTTCATCCTGATTGGAAGCAAGGTGGGCGATCTCTTCGGCCGCAAACGGGCCTACGTCCTCGGCCTGCTCCTGTACGTGTCGGGCGCTCTGGCGATGGTGGTTGCCCAGGATCTGGCCGCGATCATCGTCTTCTGGGCGGTGATCGGCGGCCTCGGCGCCTCGCTGTATCTGCCCGCGATGCAGTCTCTGATCCACGGCAACTTCGAAGGGACCGCCCAGGCGAAGGCCTACGCCCTGGTCGGAGCCTCGGCCGCGATCGCCGCCGCCATCGGGCCCCTGCTCGGGGGCTTCCTGACGACTTATCTCTCCTGGCGCGTCGGCTTCATGCTCGAGGCCGTCATCATCGCCGTCGTCCTGCTCGGCAGCAGGCGGCTGCTCCGCGACGTGCCTTACACGGGCGATCGGGGCGTGGACAGAGTCGGCTCGGTCCTCTCGGTCCTGGGCATGGGCGGCCTCGTGCTCGGCATCCTGGCCTGGCAGGAGGGGGGCGAGTCCGTGGCCGCGCTTCTGGCCGCGGGGCTGGCCGCGATGGGCGCCCTGGTCTACTGGCTGTTGCGCCGCAAGCGCGAAGGCAAGCCCGCCCTGCTCGACCCGCACCTGTTCGAATCTAAGCTGTTCAGCTTCGGGATCTCCCAGGGGATTCTCCAGCAGATAGCCCTGGGGGGGATGCTGATCGCGCTGCCGATCTACCTGCAGATGGTGCTCGACTACAACGCGATGCAGGCGGGCCTGACCCTCGCGCCCCTCTCCCTGACGATGTTCGCGGTGGCACTGGTCGCCGGGAAAAGGGCGGGGAAGCGGCGGCCCAGCAGCCTCATCCTGGTCGGGTTCGCGCTGCTCCTGTTGGCGATGGTGCTGCTGATCCCGATCGTTCCGCGCGCGGACACCGGCTGGTACCTCGTCGCCCCGCTCGTGCTCGCCGGAGCGGGGCTCGGCCTGCTCGTGTCTCAGCTCAACAACTACACCCTCGCCCCGATCGCGGAGGAACGGGTCGGGGAGGCGGCCGGCGTCAACTCGGCAACCGGGTCCTTCGGCCTGTCCCTGGGACTGGCGTTCGCCGGCGCGATCATGCTGGCCGCACTCTCGATCGCCTTCACCCAGAAGTCGGAGGCGAGCAACGTGCTGAGCCCGCCCGAGCAGCAGCGCGTCGCCGATGCGCTGGAGGACGACGCGCAGGTGATGAGCAACGCTCAGCTGGAAGAGCTGCTCGCCGGCCAGCCCGAGGACGTTCGCGAGGAGATCGTCAACATCAATACGGACGCACGGCCGCTCGCCCTACAGGTGGCGTTGCTCGTTCCGTTTCTCGCCGCCCTGATCGGGTTCCTCGCTTCCTTCCGCATGATTCGCCTGCCAGACCCCACGCCCGCCGCCGCGGTTGCGGGCGCTGCGCCGGGCTGAACCAGACTGGCCTTAGCGATCTCCTTCGGCGTTCTGCCGGCGTAGGCCGGTGCGCGTAGCGAGAACGATCAGCCTCACAAGCCCTGCGATCAGAGCGAGATCGAACAGCATTTGGACCGTGACGAGAATCCGCGCCCCGGCCGAGTCGGCGGTGATGTCCCCGAAACCGACGGTAGTGAGCGTCGAGGCCGTGTAGTAGAAGGCGTCGACGCGGTCGAGGCGCTCTGAGAAGCTCGCCGTGTCCGCGTGCGAGAGCGTCAGATAGGTAAAGGCGAAGACGACGATCAACAAGGGAATGGCGAGCGCAACAACCTCGATCGCTCGCAGCACCGGCTGCTTGTCGCCCATGATCTGGTGGATTTGCCAGCCGACCAAGATGACGAAAAGCAGCAGACCGCCGATCATGCCGAGGAGCGCAGCAGCCCCTGAACTGCCGCCCGGAATGGGCACGAGCGCATAGAGCGCCAACAAGCCAACCGTCAGGCCGAGGATTCGAAGCGCCGTGCGGAGGATCAGGCGCCGTCGCTGAGGGCCCGCTGGCAGGATGCCGCTCGCGTCGAGACGATTGAGGTCAGGGCCGTGATTCATGCGTCCGATTGGGGAGGCGATGGTCGCTCGCCATCCTGCCGCCGACGAACGTACCGATCGCAGCGGTGGTCGCCGGTTCGAGTCCGGCTAGCCCCATACTCAGAGACCGAGCTCGACGGCTGGCGGCGCCGGCTCGCCGCCTGGCGCTCGCGCCGGCCGGTCTTCGTCTACCTGAACAACGACTGGAAGGGCTACGCCCCCGCCAACGCCCGCTACCTGAAGCAGGGCCTTTCGACGGGCGGAGAGGGGTAGCTGCGGGGCATCGGCGAACTCCCCCGCGAATCTCTCGTCAGCTTTCCGCGCCTGCCACGGCGTGCTGAAGCTGAGCCTTGCTCATCTTCGAGCGGCCCTCGATTCCCAGCTTCTTGGCATCGTTGTAGAGCTGTTCGCGGGTCCGCCCACCGGGACCGCTGCCCGAGCGCTTGCCGCCGCGGCTACTCGCGGAACGATCCCTTATCGAGCTGCGCGAAGCCGTCCTCGCTTCCCCGGACCTCGCCTTTTCCTTGTTCACGGCGCGTGCCGCGACCTCCTCCACCCGGCTCTCCGAGCGGCCCGCTTCCTTCTCGCTCTGCTTGATGTGCTCGTACTGGCGTGCTCTCTTGGTGCCTTTTTTCACTCCACGAGGGGGCATTGGACTCGCTCCTTTCGTTCCCCAGCCGATTACCCGTCAGCCCTTGGCCTAAGCGCCGATCCGGCGGGTATGGGTCGTGACCGGATGCAATGCGGCCCCGGCCGCTGGGGCCGGGGCCGCATGTGTAGCCCGTCGCTTAGCTTTGAGCTGGGGCCGGCTCGAGTTCCGCGTGCTCGACCCGGGGCAGCCAGCCGAGTGCGCTCGGCAGGTACCAGTTGCGGTCGCCGAGCAGCTTCATCGCTGCCGGGAGGAGGATCGCTCGGACGATCGTTGCGTCGATCAGGACCGCTACGGCCAGGCCTACTCCCATCTCCTTCATGTCGATGATGCTGAGGGTGGCGAAGACGGCGAAGACCGCCACCATCACCATCGCCGCGCTGGTCACCGTGCCGGCGGTGGCGAGGATGCCGCTGCGGACCGCTTCGTCGCTGCTCATTCCCCTGTCGACCGCCTCGCGGACCCGGCTCAGGATCAGCACGTGGTAGTCCATCGAGAGCCCGAAGAGGATCACGAACAGGAACATCGGCAGCCAGGAGCTGATGCCTCCGTTGGAGTGGAAGCCGAGGAGCGACTCTCCGAGCCCGTTCTGGAAGACCAGCACCAGGACTCCGTAGGCGGCGCCGACCGAGAGCAGGTTCAGCACGATCGCCTTGATCGGGACGACGATCGAGCGGAAGGTGATCAGCAGCAACAGGAAGGCCAGCCCGAGCACGAAGGCGAAGACGAGCGGCAAGCGCTGGGCCAGCAGATCGTTGAAGTCCTTCGACTGAGCGGCATCCCCGGTGACGTTGACGCTTGCTCCCGGCACTCCGGCGAACGCCGCCGGCACGACCTGCTCACGGATCTGCTCCAGCGCCCGCGTCGCGGCGGCATCGCTGCCGCTGCCGACGGTGGGGATGTCGATCGCCGC
Organism: uncultured Solirubrobacterales bacterium; assembly: GCA_963703235.1. Classification (GTDB taxonomy): domain Bacteria; phylum Actinomycetota; class Thermoleophilia; order Solirubrobacterales; family 70-9; genus VRUE01. Next base: position 2,231,819 of record OY969802.1, read on the forward strand.
GACGGTGCCGTCGGCGCTGCGCTTCACCGTCACCTCGCCGGCGACCGCCGGGTCGGCTTCGGCGCCGCGGCGCAGATCGGCGATCGCCGCCGCGACGGGACCCGAGCGGACGTCATCGGCCTCGACCACGACCTTCGACCCCGCCGCTTCGCCCGGGAAGGCCGCGGTGAGGCGGTCGTAGGTCTTGACCACCGGGATGTCCCGCGGCAGATCGTCGGCGCCGCTGACGACGGTGTGCATGCCCAGCGCCGGCAGCGCCAGCGCGATCAGCACGCCCGCCGAGGCGACCAGTGCGATGACAGGGTGCCGCATCGTGCGGTCGATCGTCCCGGCCCACAGCGAGCGACCGTGACGCCGCTCGCGCAGGCGCCCGAGGAACGGGATGCGGCCCTTTTCGACCCGGTCGCCGAGCTTCGAGAGCACCGCCGGCAGCACCGTCAGCGAGGCGAACATCGCCACCGCGACGACCGTCATCGTCGCCACCGCGAACGAGGTGAAGGTCGGGTCGCCGCTGAGCAGCATCCCGGCCATCGCCGCGATCACGGTCAGGCCGGAGACCAGCACCGCCCTCCCCGAGGTCGCCGCCGCGGCTTCGAGCGAGGCCGAGACCGTGCGCCCCGCCCGCCGCTCCTCGCGCTCGCGGCGCATGTAGAAGAGCGAGTAGTCGACGCCGACGGCAAGGCCGATCAGGACCACCACCGCGGAGACGTTGGGGTCCATCGGTACCAGCTGGCTCGGCAGTGCCAGCAGGCCGAGCGTAGCCACCACCGAGCTGAAGCCGATCAGCAGCGGCACGAAGGCGGCCACCAGGGCGCCGAAGGCGACCAAGAGGATCAGCAGGGTGATCGGCAGCGAGGTCGTCTCCGCCTTCTTCAGGTCTTCGGCGAAGACCTCGTCGAGCGCCTTGCTGGCGCTGGCGTTGCCGAACTGCTCGACGCGGACGTCGGGGTTGTGCGCCTGCGCGGCCGCGGTCGCGGCGAGGGTGGCGTCGACCCTTTCTTCGGCCTGCGTCGTGTCGCCGGCGATCTGAAACTCGATCAGCGCCGTGTGGCCGTCGGCGGAGACCTGACCGCCACCGTCGACCGGCGAGCTGACCTTCTCGACCGAGGGGACGTCGCTCAGCCGTTGCGTCGCTTCGCCGACCGCGGCTTCGAAGGCCGGGTCGGTTGCGGTCAACCGCTCGCTCTGGACGAGCACCATCTCTTCGCTGGGCTCGAGCTTGGCGCGTTCGAGCGCCAGCTCGGCCCGTCCCGACTCGCCGGAGACCGCTTCGGCGTCGGTCAGCTGCTTCTGCCCGACGGCGCCGCCGACGACGACTGACAGGACCACGAAGGCCAGCCAGCCGAAGATCGCGACCTTGCGGTGGGTGGCGCTCCAGCGGGCTGCGCGGGCTGCGATGTTGGTCTTTCTCGGTTGCATCTCGTTCCTCTCGTTCTGAAGGTGGATGTGACCGTTCGAGCATCGCGCCGCGCCGGCGGCGTTCCAATGGGGCTGACAGGCGTCTTGGGGTACGGCCCGCCGCGCCAAAGGTGTGGCTGCCCGTACCCCCGGGGCGCCCGCCGTGGAGGACAATCGAGCGGTGACCGCGTCCGTCCTGATAGTCGACGACCACCCCAGCTTCCGGGCCAGCGCGCGGCGGATGCTCGAGGCGAACGGTTACTCGGTGGTCGGCGAGGCGGCCGACGGCGAGGCGGCGATCGCCGCCGCCGGTGCCCTCGGCCCCGACCTGGTCCTGCTCGACGTGCAGCTCCCGGACCTCGACGGCTTCGAGGTCGCCGCCCGGATCGCGGCCCTGAACGGCGACGCCCCCGCGATCGTCCTCACCTCCAGCCGCGATCTCTCCGACTTCGGCGAGGCGGTCGCCGAGAGCCCGGCGCGCGGCTTCATCGCCAAGAGCGAGCTCAGCGGCAAGACCTTCGCGGAGCTGGCCGGATGAGCAGCCTGCGCCGCGCCCTGGTCGCGCTCGGGGTGCTCGCCTTCGCGGCCGGGATCGGCAGCGCCGCGCTGATCCTGACCAGCGACCACGCCGACCTCCGCGGCCTGTCGGCGGCGCTGATCCTGACCGCGGGCTGGAGCTTCGCCGGCACCGGCCTCTACGCCTGGGACCGCCGGCCCGACAACAGCATCGGGCCACTGATGACGGCAATCGGCTTCACCTGGTTCTTCCAGGGGCTGACGGCGGCCAGCAACAGCGTCGTCTTCGCGATCGGGATCGTCGGCTCCTCGCTCCCCTACGCGATCCTCGTTCACCTCCTGGTCAGCTTCCCCTCCGGCCGCCTCCAGAGCCGCTTCCAGCGCATCGTCGTCGCCGCGGCCTACCTGACGACGACGGTCCTCCAGCTGGCCTGGGCGATCTTCATCGACCCGACCGAGCAGAGCGACTGCGACGGCTGCCCGGAAAACCCGATCCTGATCGCCGGGCGGGAAGGGATCGCCGACGTCATCAACGCCTTCCAGGTCTCGCTCGCCGTCTTCGCGATCGCCTCGACCGTGGCGATCGTCTTCCTGCGCTGGCGCCGCAGCACGCCGGCGCAGCGCCGCGCCCTCACCCCCGTCGTCCTCACCGGCGGGGTCGCCTTCACGATCCTGCTGGCGCAGCTGGTCCTCGGCGAACTGGGCGTGCCCGGGCCGGTCGAAGACGGCGCCTACATCGCCTCGATCGTCATCTTCGCCTCCCTGCCCTTCGCCTTCCTGATCGGGCTGCTGCGCTCGCGGATCGGCAGGACCGAGGAGATCACCACCGCGCTCAGCGCCGAGAACGAGCAGCTGAACGCCGAGCTGCGGGCGAAGGTCGAGGAGCTGCGCGCCTCGCGGGCGCGGATCGTCGAGGCCGGCTACGCCGAGCGCCGCCGGGTCGAGCGCGACCTCCACGACGGCGCCCAGCAGCGGCTGATGGCGCTGACGATGAACCTGCGGCTGGCCCGCGACAAGCTCGCCGAGGACCCTGCGGCGACCGCCGAGCTGCTCGACGAGGCGATGGACGAGCTGGCCGCCGCGACCGCCGAGCTGCGCGAGCTGGCCCGCGGCATCCACCCGGTGGTCCTCAGCGATCGCGGCCTCGCCGCGGCGCTGGGCGGGCTCGCCGAACGCTCACCGGTGCCGGTGCGGATCGTCGAGACGCCGAGCGAGCGGTTGCCGGCACCGGTCGAGTCGGCGACCTACTTCGTCGTCGCCGAGGCGCTCACCAACGTCGCCCGCTATGCCGAAGCCGGCGGGGCGAGCGTGCGGGTCGGCCGCGAGGACGGCGCGATCGAGATCGAGGTCCGCGACGACGGCGTCGGCGGCGCCGACCTCGACGCGGGCACCGGCCTGCGCGGGCTCGAAGACCGCGTCGCCGCGCTTGAAGGCACGTTCGTCGTCCGCAGCAGCCCCGGCGAGGGAACCGTCGTCGAAGCGAGGATCCCGTGCGAGTAGTCGTCGCCGACGACTCGACCCTGCTGCGCGAGGGCCTGGTGCGGCTGCTCGAGGAGGCGGGCCTGGAGGTCGTCGGCCAGGCCGGCGACGCCGAGGAGCTGCTGCGCAAGGTCCGCGCCCACAAGCCCGACGTCGCCGTCGTCGACGTGCGGATGCCGCCGACCCACACCGACGAGGGGCTGCGGGCGGCGCGGGAGATCCGCGCCGAGCTGCCCCAGGTCTCGGTCCTGGTCCTCTCGCAGTACGTCGAAGTCGCCTACGCCCGCGAGCTGCTGGCCGAGAGCGCCGAGGGGCTTGGGTACCTGCTGAAGGACCGGGTGGGCGACGTCGAGGCGTTGACCGACGCGGTGCGCCGGGTGGGCACGGGGGGCTCGGCGCTCGACCCGGAGGTGGTCTCGCAGATGCTCGGCCGCCGCCGCGACGACGATCCGCTCGAGCAGCTGACCCCGCGCGAGCGCGAGGTGCTGGGCCTGATGGCCGAGGGACGCTCGAACGGAGCGATCGCCGCCGAGCTGGTGGTCAGCGAGCGCGCGGTCGAGAAGCACGTCACCGGGATCTTCTCCAAGCTCGACCTCGGCGCCAGCAGCGAGGACCACCGCCGAGTGCTCGCGGTGCTGCACTTCCTCGACCAGCCGGCTTGAGCGAGCGCATCGGTCGGCGTCCACATCTCGCAATCGTTAACTTTAAAAGTTGCAAAATACAACGTATTCAGCGACACGCCGTGCTAGAATCAGGCAGCTGATTTAGTTGCAAAACGCAACTTTTAAAGTTTTTTTGCCATGCCCGGACGGAACTACAACAGACTTGCGACGATCGCAGCAGACCAGCATGGCCTGGTCGCCACCGCCGATGCCCGGGAGGCCGGCATCGATCCCCATCGCCTCGTGGACATGGAGCGCAGGGGAACGATCGAGCGGGTTGCTCGGGGCGTTTATCGCTTCCCGTTCCTAGGGCCGGATCCGGAGCTCGCGCAGCTGGCTGAGGCGACGCTTTGGGCGGGTCGACGCGGGACCCTCTCCCACGACACTGCCCTCGATCTGCATGGGCTCTGCGACATCAACCCGGCCCAAATCCACATCACCATCCCAACCGCGTACAGACTTCAGAAGCCGATGCCGAGGCTCTACCGAATCCATCGAAATGACCTTGAAAAGGGGGAGCGGACCTTGCACGAAGGCATCCCGATCGTCACGCCCTTTCGAGCGATAGTCGAGGGGATCGAAACCGATGTCCGGGCAGACCTGCTGCGTCAGGCGATTGACACCGCTCGTCGCCGTGGGCGGGTACGCGGCCCGCAGCTGAGGCGACTCCGCAAGATGCTCGCCGCCAGGGGCCGGCGGTGAGCTTCCCAAAGCAGAAGAAGCCACGAAGCTGGCGGATCCTGCAGGCCTGGATTCGCCATTACGCCGACCAGGAGGAGCTGCCGCAGTCCCGCGTTCGCCGCGCGGTGTCGTTCATGCTCGTCGCGCTTCCACTCGATCGATCGCTCGACGAGGAGGGCAACCCACTCTTTCTGGTCAAGGGCGGCGTCTCGATGGAGCTTCGCCTGAAGATGCGAGCAAGGACGACGAAGGATCTCTGACACCGTCTACCGTGGGACCTTCGAGCGCTGGCTCGACTCCCTCGATGAAGCGCTCGCGGAAGACATAGACGACTTCTCCTACTCCCGCGACGAGCCCGTTCGGATTCGCAGCACCAATACCTTTCGGGTCAACGTCATCATCGACTTCAAGGGCAAACGCTGGGGCAAGGTCCAGCTCGAGGTCGCTCCGGTAGAGGTCGAGGACGTCCTCGACATCGATCAGGTTGAGCCGTTCGACATTGGCCAGTTCGGCCTCGAGTCCCCGGGCCAGATCAGCGTCGTCGGGTTGCCTTATCTCATCGCCCAGAAGCTCCACGCATGCACCGAGGTGTTCGACGACCAGGAGAACGAGCGGGTCCATGACTTGATGGACCTACTCTTGGCCCGCGATCTGCTTGGGCCGGCCAGTCTCGCCAGAACCCAAGAGGCTTGTCAGGCGATCTTCGCCAACCGAGCCAAGCAGCCGTGGCCGCCGGAGCTGATCGTCTACCCGAGCTGGGCAGAGACCTACACGGCCATAGCCGAGGAGGACGGTTTCCCAATTGGCGACGTCGCCGAGGCGGCCGCGCAGGTTCGGGGCTTCATCGAGGAGATCGAGAGTTCGGGGGCCTCGTAGCGCTGGTCGCCGGGGCCTCTCGATCCGCGATTGGACCCAGGGCCGGTGCCATGACCGGGCGCATGGCACTTGCGCCACCGTCGTGCGTTTCAGCCCCGGGGAGGGCAGGGTAAAAGAGCCCCGCGCAACCGAGGAGAGGAGATTCTCATGCAGCGCCCGAACTCAGGTCCCCCGCACTCGAAGCGATGGGTGCGTTGCGCTTGGCTTCTCGTGGTTGTGCCGGTCGTCGCTCTCGCCTTCGCTGGGGCTGGCGCGGCGGCGCCATCCGGCTCGAGCGACCTGAGGATCGTCAAGGCCGATAGTCCCGACCCGGTGAACGTCGGATCGACTCTCACCTACACCATCCAGGTGCAAAACATCGGGCCAGACGCGGCGACCGGCGTAACCGTCACCGACCAGCTCCCGAAAGGCGTGGACTTCGTCTCGGCAGCCGCTACCTCCGGCCAGTGCGCGCGCAAAGGGAGGAAAGTCACCTGCGATCTCGGCGGGCTCGGCGCGCCAACGATCGACTACGGCAGCCCGCCGATCGTGACCGTCTCCGTCATCCCTCGCAAAGTCGGGACGATCGCCAACACTGCCTCGGTGAAGGGGGCCCAGAAAGACCCGGTCAAATCCAACAACAAAGCCACCGCGACGACCCGCGTCATCGGTCCCCCGGCGACCTGCCGAGGCGTCCCGGCCACGATCGTCGGGACGACGGGCGACGACACCATCGCCGGTACCGGTAGCCGCGACGTCATCGCCGCTCTCGGCGGCAACGACACGATCGCCTCGCTGGCCGGCCGGGACCTGGTCTGCGCCGGAAGCGGCGACGACTACATCGGCGCCGGCCGGGCGGCAGACCGCGTCTTCGGCGGAGCCGGCGGAGACCGTCTCCTCGGCCGCGGCGGTCCCGACCTGCTCAGGGGCAATGGCGGCGACGACGTGCTCAGGGGCAACCGCGGGGCCGACCGCCTGCGCGGCGGGTCCGGCTCCGACCGCTGTCGCGGCGGCAGCGGCGCGGACTCGATCCGGGGATGCGAGCGGTAGACGTCACGGTCTGGAGAGGGTGAGCTCGGCGGAGATCTTGACTGCGGCGGAGACGAGGGGGGCGGCGAGGACGAGGCCGATCGTGCCGAAGAGGCAGCCGCCGGCGATGGTCGCGATGAGGACGGCCAGGGGGTGGAGGCCGAGGGCGGCGCCGTAGGCGATCGGCTGCACCAGCTGCTGGAAGATGCCGTTGGCGAGGAGGACGATGACCGCCATGGCCACGGCGATCTCGGGCCCCTGGCCGCCCAGCGCGATCATGACCGCGAAGCCGCCCGCGGTCCAGGCGCCGATGTAGGGGACGTAGCCGCCGAGAAAGGTGACGACGGCGATCGTGCCGGGCAGGGGCACCCCGAGCAGCAGGGCGCCGATGCCGACCAGCAGGGCGCTCCAGGCGGCGACCGCGGTGACGCCGACGAAGTAGCCCCGCAGGGAGCCGGAAATCCGGCCCAGCACGGTGTGAGCGACCGGGACCGGCATGCCGAGGTGGCGCTCGACGAAGCTGCCGATCGTCGGCGCGTCCTTGAGCAGGAAGAAAAGACTGAGAGCGGTGAAGGAGAGGAACACCGTCAGCGAGGCCAGCCGGTCGATCCCCTCGGCGAGGCCCTCGGTGAGGGCCTTGAAGGCGGCGGTGACGGAGGTGCTGGCGCTGTCCTTCGCGTCCTTGGCGGCGGCCGGGTCGATGCCGAGCTCCCGTACCAACGACTCGATCTCGTCCGCGCCGGCCTGGAGTCTCTCGCTGAGGCTGTCAGCCTGGCTGGCGACGCCGCTGAGGACGATGAGCCCCACCCCCACCCCGATCAGGACGATGCCGAGGAAGACGAGCGTCGCGCCCGCACCCCGCGGCACCCCGCGTCGCTTCAACCAGTCGACCAGCGGCACGGTGACCGAAGCGACGATCGCCGCCGTGATCACCGGCATCACGATCGCCTCCGTCTGTGCGAGCAGCCAGATGACCCCGAACAGCGCCGCGCCGGCCCCGACCAGCAGCCAGGCGGAGAAGCCGAGGTCCCGCAACCAGGCGGGCGCGGAGAAGAGCCCGCTCAGCTCGGCGGGATCGATCTCGATGACTTCTTCCTCGGCAGCCGCCCCTTCGGAGCCGGGGCGCCGTAGCCGCCCTCGCAGGATCTCACGCCTCTTGCTCATCGGGAGGCGGGACGATACGCAGCGGCCCCGACACCGCCACGAGGAGGCGCAGCGTGACTGAGGCGGCTCGGGTCACCTACGTCGGCCACGCGACCGTCCTGGTCGAGATCGACGGGGTCCGCCTGCTCACCGATCCGGTGCTGCGGCGCCGGGTCGGTCCGTTGCGCCGCCACGGGGCGCCTCCCGACCGGCGGCTGACGGAGGACGTCGACGCGGTGCTGATCTCCCACCTCCACCACGACCACGCGGACGTCCCCTCGCTGCGCCGGCTGAGCCGGGCGGTGCCGGTGTTCGCCGCGCCGGGGGCGGGGGACTTCCTCGAGCGCCTCGGCTTCGCCACCGTTCGCGAGCTGGCCCCGGGCGACTCCGGCGACGTCGGCGGCGTCCGCATCGCCGCCACCGAGGCGAACCACCCGGCCGGGGGCCGGCGCTTCGAGCGAGTCTCGCAGGCGGTCGGCTTCGAGCTGACCGGGAGCCGTCGCATCTACTTCGCCGGCGACACCGACCTCTTCGACGGCATGGAGGCAATCGGCGCCGGCGGCCGGCTCGACCTCGCGCTGCTGCCGATCTGGGGCTGGGGCACGAGCATCGGGGCTGGGCACCTCGACCCCGAGCGAGCCGCGCGGGCGGCGGCGCTGCTCTCGCCGACGGCGGTGGTCCCGATCCACTGGGGGACGCTCTACCCGCTCGGCCTGGCGCGGCTCCGCCCCGCCCCCCTGCACTCGCCCTCTCGCGACTTCGCCCGCCGGGCGGCCGAGCTGGCTCCTCAGGTCGAGGTGCGGGTGCTGGCGCCGGGGGAGACGACCTCGCTCGCGTAGCCGTCGTGCCCGAGGTCGGCGAGCCAGCCCCGGAACACCCGGTGCACCCGCTCGGCGCCGACGACGTCACCCTCCGGCCAGGCGAGCTCGGCCGGGTGCAGGACGAAGGGATGCGCCTGGGTCCCGCCCATGCCGCCGTGCGAGCCGACCAGCTCCTCGAAGGCGGCGACCTCGCCGAACTCCGGCCAGTAGGTGCTGTTGACCATCAGGTCGGCGCAGTGGGGGAAGCCGTCGGTGCGCCGCAGGTGGTCGGCGGCGTGGGGGCCGAACGGCTCGAGCGGGTCCTCTCCCTCGACCCGCCGCTCGTCGAGGAAGTGGGTCCCGCGCGCGCCGATCGCGAGCGCCCCGAAGCGCTCCGAGCGGACCAGGACGAAGCCGATCCCGGGGTGGTCGCGGAGCGCCGAGACCAGGCGCGGGTAGATCGCCTCGAGTCGCTCCAAGGACACCCGGCCGGGCTCGCGGGGAAAGCTGATCAGGCCCAGGCAACCCGAGGCCATCACCGAGAGCTCCGGCACCTCGCCCCCGTGCGCCTGCTCGACCTCCTCGCGGACGTCGGCGTCCAGCGTCACCACGCCGTCGTCGCGGCGGCCGCGGGTTGCGGTGCGAACCGTGCGCGCCGCGATCGTGTCGTCGCGCGCGACCTCGGTCAGGCCGGCGCTGAGGTAGGCGAGCGCATCGTCCTCGCCTTCCTCGATGGCGATCGTGCTCTCCGCGTCGCAGGCCGACCGCACCAGGCTCTCGAGGGTCTCCCCGTAGCGGTCGCGGAAGGTCTCCCCCTGCGACTGGCCGTGATCGGAGAGCACGACCAGCCGGTAGGGACGCGGAGCGTCGTCGCAGGCGAGGGCGATCCGGGCGATCTGGCGGTCGAGGTCGCGGAGCACGGCGAGGGCGTCGGCGCGTTCGATGCCGGAGTGGTGGGCGACCTCGTCGTAGGCGAGAAAGGTGGTGTAGACGAGCGGCCTGCCGGCGAGGACGTCGCCGACCACGCTGGCGACCTGGAGGTCGCGCTGGACCACCGTGGCCCAGGCGCGAACGGCGGCGTAGGAGCGGGAGCGGCCGATTCGCGGGCGGACGTCGTCGCGGACCTGCCTGCGCGCCGCCCGGCGCTCGCGGCCGATCTCGGCGATCGCCAGCACCAGCGTGCGGGCGACCGCGTAGGGGCGGGCGAAGTAGGCGGCGTAGTCGACCCCGATCGGCCGCCGCCGGTGCAGCACCGTGCTCATCGTCAGCATCGAGTGCGGCGCGTCGCCGGAGAGGATGTTGGCGCGGCTGGCGCCGCCGGCGTGCAGCAGCCCGCGCCCGTCCGAGTGGCGACGCTCCAGCTCTTCGGCGTCGCGCGGGTGGTTGGTGACGATCGCCGCGTCGCGGTCCTTCTCCCACCAGCGGAAGGCCGGCATGTCCTCGTTGGAGCCGTGCAGCAGCCCCGCCTGGCAGGCGCCGGTCTGCGAGGACCAGTCGGTCTCCCACCCGCTGAGCCGGTGCGAGCCGCTGCGCAGCCAGGCGGCGAGGTTGGGCGCGTCGCCGGCGACCAGCGCCCGGTGCAGGACGTCGTGGGCGAGCCCGTCGATCTCGAGGAAGAGGACGCCCGACACCTCGCTCTCCACTCGCTGCCCCCGCCGCCGTGCCTGCCGTCGCACGACATTGCGGTACCAGGCGTCGTCCTCGTCGATCGCCAGCAGCGAGTAGAAGCCCGCGGTGAGCGCCGTCATCGCGACCGCGACGAGGATCCCCTCGCCGAGGCCGTCGAGGTGCGCGCCGGGCAGGAGGTCGATCGCGAAGGTGACCAGGACGCCGTTGAGGACCAGCGCCGCGCCGCCGAGGGTGAGGACCGTGAGGGGCAGCGCGATGCGCGCCAGCGCGGGCCAGACCAGCGCGTTGAGGAGGCCGATCGCCGCCGCCGCGCCGAGCGCCGCTCCCGCACCGTCGAGGACGAACCCGTGGAGGATCTCCGACAGCAGCAGCAGCGAGAACGCGTCCAGCAGCAGGACCAGCAGGCCGCGCCAGACGATCCGCATGCTCACCGGCCGGGCAACGCCCGTTTGGAACGCATAGCGAGGGGCAGTGTAGCCCGTGGGCACGGTCCAACAAGGGCGGCGTCTATTGCTCTATCTTTCCTGTCTATTCATGCCTCGCCTCCGGTCCGGCGGCGCATCCTCCCCCGGGCCCGTGGCGCAGGCCCACAGACGGGAGGAAGACGATGACTCGCTATCTCACGATTCTTGCGGTGGCACTCGCCGCGGTTGTGGCGGCTGCCGCCTTGACGAAAAGCAACGCTGGCGCGGTGGAAGAGGAAACGATTTCGGCCTACTACATGGCAAGCGAACTCGGACTCGAAGAAATCGCGGATATCGACGGGGACCAGACCGGCGAAACGACGACCGCGTTCACCATCGGCAGCCTGCCGTCGCTCACATGCTCGACCATCGAATACGACGGAGAAGCGGGGGACACAGGGCCGATTTCCGAAGAGCCGGTGGAAATCAAACCGGTGTACAGCACCTGTCATGTGATCGCACCGCTTCTGGGTACACGCACCGCGACAGTGACAATGAACGGCTGCACCTATGACGTCGCGCCGACAGGGACAATCACAGAAAGCGAAGTAACGCACCTGATCGGCGATCTGGACATCACCTGTCCGGAAGGCGAAGAGATGGAAGTCCACGTCTACAACACCAGCGGCAGCGATTCTGGAGCCAGCACGCTCTGCACATTCGCCGTTCCGGCTCAGGAAAACCTGTCCGGCATCACGCTGACAAACTCGGAAACCGACATAGTCGCGGACTTCAACGTCGGTTCGATTCAGGTCGAACGAACGGGCGGCTCCGAAGCGTTCTGCGGCCCCGCATCGCAGACCGCGACCTACAAAGGCGAAGCCACACTGAGGGCCACAGACGAAGACAGCGAATTCCTCACTGTGCAGGCTAAAGCCACCAAGATCTTCGCGCTCGGCCAGCCGAATGCGACGGTGATAGGCGACGAAAAAGGCAGCGCCGAACTCACAACCGAAGACAAAACGAAGATCGTCCAATGCACGACGGTTAAATACGAAGCCTTCCCGGTAGCCAAACAGGTCGGCACGCTCACGATCACCCCATTTTATTCGAATTGCAGCTATGGGGGCATGACCGCCGACGTAGACTTCAAAAGCTGTAAGTACGTCCACACACTGCTGCCAGTGCTGCATCAGGGGCCTTTGACAACAGCGTCGGTGGAAATCGACTGTCAAAACGGAGAGAAAATCACCATTACAGCCACAAACGCCAAAAAAGAAGTCAAATGCACGATCACCTATGCCAAACAGAAAGCCTCTGGCCATGTCGGTCTCAAAAACAACGAAGTTATTGCAAAAGGGGACTCGAAAAAATGGTGGGTCAAATTCACGAGCACACTTACCGCTCTCAGCTACGAAATCACCGGTGAAGAAGCCCTATGCGGCAAAAACGGATCCTTCAAAACGGGCCTGCTCCACGGCGCGCTCGACGTCCGAGCCTACAACGACAAAATGAAATCCAAACAAATGGGGATCCGCGTCTTCGGCAACGACACGCACAGCACCGACAAATGAGCACGATCTAGAAGCGAGACAGACAGGAGAGGGCCGGGAGCGATCCCGGCCCTCTCTTCGCTTGCTCTCCGCGGGCCGCTCGTCGAGCGCCGCCGGAGAAATCTCGCGAGCCTTGTCGATTTCGGTGGCGCTCGTTCGTCGTTGTGGGTAAAAGGCGGATATCGGCCCTGCCGAGCTTCCGCGAAGAACGACCCGAAAGGACCCCGAGATGAGAGTGATGGCGATCGTCAAGGCGAGCGAGGACTCCGAGGCCGGCAGGATGCCGAGCGAGGATCTGCTCGCGGAGATGGGCAAGTTCAACGAGGAGATGGTCAAGGCGGGCGTGCTTTTGGCCGGCGAGGGCCTGCACCCTTCCTCCAAAGGCGTCCGCGTCAGCTTCGGTGGCGGTGGCGAGCGGACCGTGATCGACGGCCCCTTCGCCGAGACCAAGGAGCTGATCGCCGGCTACTGGCTGATGCAGGTGAGCTCCTTCGAGGAGGCGGTGGAGTGGATCAAGCGCTGCCCCAACCCGCACGAGGAGGCGGGCGAGATCGAGATCCGGCCCGTCTTCGAGGCCGACGACTTCGGCGACGAGTTCACGCCGGAGCTGCGCGAGCAGGAGGAGCGGATTCGGGCGCAGGCGGAGCAGAACCAGTAGACGGCGACTCGGCGCGGCGGGCGAGAGGATGAGCGAGCAGGACGCCCGCCGCGCGATCGACGCGGTCTGGAGGATCGAGTCGGCGCGGCTGATCGCCGGGCTGGCGCGAATCGTGGGCGACGTCGGGATCGCCGAGGAACTCGCCCAGGACGCGCTCGTCGCGGCGCTCGAGCAGTGGCCGAGCTCCGGCGTCCCCGACAACCCCGGCGCCTGGCTGATGGCGACGGCGAAGAACCGGGCGATCGACCGGCTGCGGCGCGGCGAGATGGCGGCGCGCCGGGAGCAGGAGTTGGGACGGGAAGCCGAGCTGCAGGCCCGGCTGGCAGAGCCGGACCTCGCCGCGGCCGCCGACGACGAGATCGAAGACGACCTGCTCAGCCTGATCTTCACCGCCTGCCATCCGCTGCTGGCGACCGAGGCGCGGGTGGCGCTGACCCTGCGCCTGGTCGGCTCGCTGACGACGGCGGAGATCGCCCGCGCCTTCCTCGTCAAGGAGTCGACCGTGGCGCAGCGGGTCGTCCGCGCCAAGCGCAGCCTGGCCGAGGCGCGGGTGCCGATCGAGGTGCCGGGGGCGGCCGAGCGCGAGCAGCGCCTCGTCTCGGTGCTGGAGGTGATCTACGCGATCTTCAACGAGGGCTACGCGGCAAGCAGCGGCGAGGAGTGGGTCCGCGTCGACCTCTGTCAGGAGGCGATGCGGCTGGGTCGCATCCTCGCCGGCCTCGTGCCGCGCGAGCCGGAGGCACTGGGGCTGGTGGCGCTGATGGAGCTGCAGGCGGCGCGCTTCCCGGCGCGGACCGGCGCCGGCGGCGAAGCGATCCCGCTGCTGGAGCAGGACCGCTCGCGCTGGGACCTGGTCCTGATCGGCCGCGGCCTGAAGGGGCTGGAGCGGGCCGAAGCGTTGGGCCGGCCGCTCGGCCCCTACGCGCTGCAGGCGGCGATCGCGGCTTGTCACGCCCGGGCGCGGACGCCCGAGCAGACCGAGTGGGAGCGGATCGTCGCCCTCTACGACGCCCTCGACGCGGCCACCGGCTCCCCCGTGGTCCGTCTGAACCGAGCGGTCGCGGTCGGGATGGCCTTCGGCCCCGCCGCCGGCCTCGAGCTGCTCGACGGGCTCGCCGACGAGCCGGCGCTGCGCGGCTACCACCTGCTGCCGGCGGCGCGCGGCGAGCTGTTGGAGCGGCTCGGCCGCACCGAAGAGGCGAGCGCGGAGTTCGCCCGCGCCGCCACGCTCAGCGGCAACGCCGCCGAGCGCGAGCTGCTGCAGGCGAGGGCCGAGCGGCTGCGTTAGCGCCGGACGAACGGCGGAAGCGAGTCGACGGGGCAGCTAGGGCAGCACCAGCTGAGCGTGAACCGCCCGGTGGTCGCTGCCCGGCAGCTCGTCGACGCCGTAGTCGGCGACGGCGAGGCGGTCGTCGACAAGGACATGATCGATCGTGATCAGGCCCCACGGGGACTCGGCGGAGTTTGCCCAGGTTGGCTCGAGACCCTCGCCGGCGGTCTCGCCGGCGTCGCGGTAGCCGCCGTCGACGAGCTGACGGAACTCGGCGTGGTCGAAGCTGGCGTTGAAGTCCCCGGCCAGTAGCCAGGGACTGCCGGCGCCAGGTGCCGGAAGGCTCTCCAGCGCCTCGCGCCACTGCTCGACGCTCATGTTCGGCGGCTGCGGGTGGACGGCGACCAGGCGCAGCCGGCTGCCGTCCGGCAGGGCGATCGAGGCGCGCGGCATGCGGAAGAGGAAGTGCGTCTGGCGCGGAAGCGGGGCCAGCGGGAAGCGGGCGTAGAGGCCGCCGCCGCGACCGCTCGGCTGAGCCATCAGCACCGAGCTGGGCAGCCGGCGGCCGATGCCGGCCCGGCGCAGCCTCCTGGCGAAGGAGGGGGTCAGCTCCTGGACGCTGAGGAGGTCGGCGTCGTAGCGATCGACGAGGGCGAGGAGGGCGGCCGGATCGGCGCGACCGAAGTAGACGTTGGCGGAGAGCACGGTGAGCGTCTCGTGGCCGGATGCCCGCACGGTTTCGCTGCCGATCGCTCGCGGCAGGACAGCGGCCGCGAGGCAGGCGGTCGCAACCGCGGCGACCGCCGCCGCCGCCCAGTTGCGGAGCGCGACCGCGACGCCCGCGACGAGCAACGCGGCGATCGCCGCATACGGGGTGAAGAACATCGCCGTCGTCGGCAGGCTGCCGTCCTCCAGCCCGAAGGCGCGGACGAGCGCCCAGAGGGCGACCGCCGCCACCGCCCCCCATATCGGCCAGTACCGTCGCGCTCCCGTTTGCTCGAGTCCCTTGGTGGCCAGGGAAGGATTTTTAACGACCCCGGTGGCTACCCGGTGGCGCAGAGGCGCTCGCGGGCGATCCAGTCCGAGCCGCGCGGAGGCTCGCGCATCTCGGGCCGGGCGCGGCCGCACTCGCCGGAAGGTCGACGCTCGAAGTCGGGGGATCGAGACGCCACGGCCGAGAGCAGCAGCGGAACCGGGTCGATCGGCGTGTCGTAGCGGCGCACCTCGAAGTGAAGGTGCGGCCCGGTCGAGTGCCCGGTGGAGCCGACGAAGCCGATGCGGGTGCCGCCCACGACCCGCTCGCCGACCCAGCTGGTGATCGAAGAGAGATGGGCGTACCAGGTGGTGAAGCCGAGCCTGTGCTGGATCACCACCAGGTTGCCGTAGCCGCCGTAGTTGTAGGCGGCGTAGATCGTCGTCCCGCGACCGGCCGCGCCGACGCGGGTGCCGTAGGGAACGGGGAAGTCGAGGCCCTCATGCCGCCGGCCGCCGCCTCGCGGGGCGCCGAACCCGTCGCCGATCGGGCCCGGGACCGGCCGCAGGAACCGCACCGGATCGCCCGCCGGCTCCTCCCCCTGGCGCAGGGAGGCGATCGTCACCGGCCCGACGAGCCCGTCGACCCCGATGCCCGCGGCGCGCTGGGCGCGCCGTACCGCGTCCCCGGTCAACGGCCCGAACAAGCCGTCGGCCCTTCCCGGCCCGTGGCCGGCGCGCTGGAGCAGGAACTGCAACGCGGCGACGTCCCAGCCCCGATTTCCGGACCGCATCGTCCGGCTCCCGAGTGACGGCCTTCCCCGCCACCCGAGCGCCCGCCGCGTTTGCGGTCCCGCTACGCCGTCCACCCGCAGGCCCCGGCGCCGCTGAAAGGCAACCACCCCACGGCGAGTGAGAGGACCCTTGATCCCGTCCACATGACCCCCGTAGAGGTGCAGCGCCGTCAGCGCCGCCTGCAGGGCGGCGACGTTTGCGGGGGACGCCTCGGCGCGCGAAGGAACGGCGATCGCGATGACGATCAGCGCCGCTGCGCCGATTCCTCGGATCGGACGCATCGCCCAATGGTGGGTAACGACGCTGCGGCTTACAACCCCCCGCAACGAACCGTGCATTTTGTGGTCGGGGCGGGCTGGTTCACACGCTCCCGCGCGGTGCCAGCCAAACACTCTCGAAGCTCAGGTTCGTCTTTGCCCGGATGAGGTCGAAGTCGGCGTCATAGTGCAGAACGCCGAGGTTCTGCCTGTCGGCGATCGCGGCGAGGATGAGATCGACCGGCGGCAGCCTGTGGTGTCCCGCCCGGGCGAGTTGGCGTTGTGCGTCGACTGCGCGCCTTTCGATCTCCTCGTCGATCCCGATCACGGGCAGCGCTAGCAGCTCATCGATCAGCCCGGCGTGGTCGCCGGCGCTGCGAGCGGAGTAACCGGCCTCCAGCAGGAAGGGCAGGCACACCGCAACGCGGCCGTCTTCGAGAGCGGTGGCGATCTCCTCTGCTCTCTGGGGGGGAAGCGCAGCGTCGCCCAACCTTGCCCACGCAGAGTTGTCGAGCAGAAGCTCGGCGCTCACCCGCGCGCCCAACCGGAAGCGCGGACTTCTTCAGCAGCCTCGCGGCTGACCGGCAGCTCGCGCGAGCGGATGCGCTCGGCGAGGCGCTGGCGCAGGTCCCTGCGGCCCTGCTGCTCGGCGCGCAGGGCGGTCAGCTTGGCGTTTGCGCCAAGCACAACCAGCTCCCCCATCGCGACTCGATCGCTTCCAAGCTCGTCTCGCAACTCGTCGAGCGCAGCTTGGACAGGGGGGGTCTCAGTAATCGCGTGTCGGCGGCGTTTCGTGGGCATTCGGTGAAGTGTAGCACTAGTGTCACACTGCTTTTTGCCGATAGGCTGGCTCAGTCGAGACGGAGTCCCCCTACATCCCCGCCACTCGCTGGCGCGCTTTTACGCGGCTATATGACCCGGTGCTGGCGCTGGTCATGCGGGAACGGCGCTTCCGTGGCCGGATGCTGGAGCGGCTCGGTGGGGATCTTCCCGACGGTGGGACCGCGGTCGACGTCGGCTGCGGCACCGGGACCTTTGCCGTCGCGCTCGCTGCCCAGCGCCCGGATGTCCGGATCGCCGGCATCGACGGCGACCCCCAGATCCTCGCGATTGCGAAGGGCAAGCCCGGCGCCGACGGGGTCGAGTGGCGGCAAGGGCTGGCGCAGGAGCTTCCCCTCCCCGACCGCAGCGCCGACGTGGTCTCGATGTCGCTGGTGCTCCATCACCTGCTGCCGGAGGACAAGCGGCTGGCCCTGGCCGAGGCGAGGCGGGTGCTCGAGCCGGGCGGGCGGCTGCACGTCGCAGATTGGGGCCGCCCTCGCGATCCGCTGATCGGCGGGCTCTTCTTCCTCTCCCAGGCGATCGACGGCTTCGAGCGGACGCGCGACCACCGTGCCGGTCGGCTGCCGGGGTTCATCGCCGAGGCCGGATTCGGCTCGGTCGAGCGGTACGGATGCTTCCGCACCGCAGCCGGGAGCCTCGATCTGCTGACCGCCCGGGCCGCGGACTAGACGCGCTGACCGGTATGGACCAAACGTCCAACCGGACCTCGTGGGGTTGTGGATCGCTGCTACCGTGACTGTGTCGGGTCCGGCCCAACGCCGCCCGAGAGGTTCCGTTTCCTCCGCACGCTGCTTTCGCGTTTAGGGGTCGCTGGATCTCCCCTACATGCGCTCAAGAAGGAGCAAATAACATCGTTTCGTTTGCCGATCTCGGCATTTCTAAGCCTGTCGTACGTGCGCTCGAGCGCCGCGACATCACCCAACCCTTCCCCGTCCAGCAGCTGGTCGTCCGCGACGCGCTCGCCGGGCACGACCTGCTCGTCCAGTCGCCGACCGGTTCCGGCAAGACGCTCGCCTTCGGGATCCCGCTGGTCGACCGCCTCGAGCCCGGCGGCGGCCCCGCATCGGCCCTGGTCCTGGCGCCCACCCGCGAGCTGGCGAGCCAGATCGTCGACGAGCTGCGCTCCATCGCCGACGCCCGGCAGCTGCGAATCGCCGCCGTCTACGGCGGCGTCGGCTTCGGTCCACAGAGCACCGCCGCCCGCCGCGCCGACATCGTCGTCGCCACGCCGGGCCGCCTCGAGGACCTGATCGCGCGCGGCGTTGTCTCGCTGGCGCAGGTCCGCATCCTCGTCCTCGACGAGGCCGACCGCATGCTCGACATGGGCTTCAAGCCGGCGGTGAGCCGGATCGTCGCGCAGACGCCCAGGGAGCGCCAGACCCTGTTCTTCTCCGCGACCCTGGAGGGGGCGACGGGCAAGATCGCCAAGGCTTACACCCGCGACGCACGCCGCCACACCCAGGCCGCTCGCGAGCGCGGCGAGGCCGACATCGAGCATCGCTTCCTCCATCTCGAGTCGCAGAGCGCCAAGCTCGACCACCTGGTCGAGCAGCTGCGCAGCGACGAGAGCGGCCGCACGCTTGTCTTCGTCCGCACCCGGCGCGGCGCCGACCGGCTGGTCAAGCGCCTGCGCAGCCGCCAGCTCGACGCCGCGGCGATGCACGGCGACAAGAGCCAGGGCCAGCGCGAGCGGGCGCTCGCCCGCTTCGAGGCCGGCGAGCTCGACGCCCTGGTCGCGACCGACGTGGCTGCCCGCGGGATCGACGTCGCCGACATCACCCACGTCGTCAACTTCGACGCGCCGGGTGACCGCGACGCCTACGTGCACCGGGTCGGCCGCACCGGCCGCGCCGGCCAACGCGGTACCGGCATCAGCTTCGTGCTCGCCGACCAGGCGGAGGAGGTTCGGCAGATGGCCGGCGCCCTCGGCCTCGCACGGCAGTTCGACCAGGCGCGCGGAGATCGCGGTCCCGCGAGCCCCGCGAAGCACGAGGCGCCGCACCGTTCTCGCCGCCGCCGCAAGTCCCGGGCCACCCGATGAACGCGACCGCCGACATTGCCCAGAGGTGGACCTGCGACCGCTGCGGGATGACCGCCAGCAGGATCGACGGCGACCGCTCGCCGCTCCCCGAGAGCTGGGTCAGCAGCGCCGACGGCCAGTTTTGCCTGGCCTGCCGGCGGGAGCGCGCGGCCGAGGCCGCGCAGGAGGCGGCGCCGAGCGATTGCGACAACCACACCCGTGCCCAGCTGCGCCGGGCCGGGATGATCGAGTTCGAGGTGCTGCGCGTGCCCGATCGCGCCGACAACGTGATCGCCAAGGCCTGCCACTCCTCCCCTTCTGTGGTCGCGGCGGCGCGCCAGCGGCTGGGGCCGCGGGCGGGACGGAGGTAACGCCTTGGCCCAGGTCGGCATCGCACTCGCTCTCGTCGCCGCGCTGATGACGAACCTGGCGTCGCTGCTGAAGCACCGCGGCTGCCATCGCGTCGAGCCGGTGCGGCTGCGACGGCCGCTGCGCAGCGCCCGCCAGCTCGCCGGCTCGCCCTGGTTCGCGGCCGGCTGGAGCCTCGCCGCGATCGCCTGGCTGGTCCACGTCGCCGCTCTCTCGATGGCGCCGATCTCGCTCGTGCAGGCGGTCCTCTCCGGCGGCGCGGTGACGCTGGCGGTGATGTCGCAGCGACTCTTCGGCGACAAGGTTGAGCCACGGCAGTGGCTGGCCCTGCTGGTCGGCGGCGCCGGCCTCGCCCTGCTCGTCCTCACCGTGCCGCACCTCGGCGACAGCCACTCCGACTTCTCTCTCTTCGCCATCCTCGGCTTCGAGGGGGCGCTCGCCTTGATCGCGATCGCCCTCGCCCTCGGCCATCGCTCGCAGCGTCTCGTCGCCCGCCGCGGCCTCCTTCTCGCCGCTCTGGCTGGGACCCTGGTCGCCCTCGCCGGGGTCGCGATCAAGGGCCTGACCGGCATCGACGAAGTCTCGATCGCGGTCGTCGCTCCCTGGGTAGCGGTGACCGTCGTCTGCGGCGCCCTGGCCCAGTACGCCGCGGTGGCCGCGCTCCAGGGCGGCCAGGCGATCGAGACGATCGGGCTGATGGGCCTGGTCGCCAACACGACCCAGATCGCCGGCGGCGTCCTCGTCTTCAACGATCCCCTCTCGGGAAACCCGCTGGGGATCGCCCTGCAGGCGACCGCCTTCGCGATGGTCTGCTTCTCGGCCCTGCTGCTGCCGGCCCGGGGCCGGCTCGAGCCGGCCGCCGCCGTGCCTACGGGCTCGAGCTGAGCGCCGCAAAGACCTGGACGTAGTAGCGGCCGTAGGGCGCCCGCCCGGCTCTCGCAGCGGCGGGTCAAGCCGAGTCAAAGACGTGCCAGCGAGTACCTCCCCCAATAATAAGATAAATAAAAGAACTTAATCTTTCCTATTCACCCAGCCCGGTGAAAACCATCTTCAGCAGGAAGATGAAATAGATTGTCTGCGTCTGGCTTTTGGCGCTCTATCGAAACCCTGCCTTAGGTCTGAACACAAAAGCTTCCAGGCGCTTTGATATAAGACTTCCGCACACTGTTCAATACAAACTCGATTTAAAAGGGTTAATGCAGTAAAACGCGGCCAATAGCGGAGCACCCGTTGGAATTGTTTCTGCGATTGAGCCAAACAGTGATATTTCGTATGTGGCGCCACTCCTGCCGATGCCTCACGAACCGACTTCCATCGCCCCGGGGGCGCTTAGAGCGCCAGGTATGTATTCGCTAAATCTCACCACTGGAGGCGGGTAATGCCCGAAGGAAGACGTCGCGTCATTATGCGATCTCTCTCTATATATGTCGTTGCGCTTGGTGCCTTATTAGGCAGTATGTCCGGGTGCGGTGAGTCGGCGACGTCATCATTGGACCAACAAGAGGGAAATGATGTGGTGGTTCGACCGATTAGTTGGAGAGTGATCTCGGTTCCCCGTAGAGGCGCTATTGAAATTGGCAGTTCGACGGGCTATTGCGCGGGGCAAGAGAAGAAGCCAAGATATGGAACTGTAAAAAAGGTTGTGCGCGGAGACCGCATTTACCTTAAGGCCTTCGAGGAAATAGTACGGATTAGGAAGGCGCCAAGTGCGGGAGGATGCTTTGGGATTGGATGGGAGCTCGCGAGAGTTATAGAGATAGGTAGGAAGCTGACTGAGGTGAGGATCTACGATGAAAGTACGTCTCCGCCGTCACTGCGTTGGCCCCGCAGCGGCGCGTCGGATTCGCAGGCCGACGCATCCTTAAGTGCGCCGCCGCTGAGGAGAAGTCCACGGGAATGAACTCCGATACTCACGGCCGTTCATGTGAACTCAACTCGATCTTTGCATTGGGCCTATTCGTCGCCTTCACTGCCTTAACCGCGCCGTCACCTCGCGCATCCGCCACCGAGCTGCCTGGGTTCTGTCAAATCTCGAACGCTCAGCGAATTAGGCAGGGAGCGTCCGGCCCATTGGTCGCTGGAATCGCATTGTCTCTCCAGTCCAAGCGGTTTGAGCCGGGCCGGACCGTCTATGCACGACTTTTGAATCGTGGTCCGAATCATGCGACCTACGGACCAGAACACCGGATTGAGCGCCGTACTGACTCCAGTTGGGCGGTTGATCCGGCTAGCCCCAAGGGTCCTTGGCACAAAGTGATATGGCTCTTGCGGCCACACTCTGCTGGCAGATGCTTTCGGTTTGTGATCCCTGCCGATCAGCCCACTGGCACTTATCGATTCGTCGCGTATGTGAAATCCAATGGTGTTCGGTCGCGGCGAACGGCGGTTTTCCAAGTGGCTAACTGACAGTCACGCAGACTTACATCTGCAGGCCGCCGCGGTGCCTACGGGCTCGAGCTGAGCGCCGCGAAGACCTGGACGTAGTAGCGGCTGTAGGGGCCGCCGCGGGCGAAGCCGGCGCCGACGTGGGTGTAGTCGGAGCGGAGGATGTTCTCACGGTGACCCGCGCTACTCATCCAGCCACGACAAGCGGCGGCGACCGAACGGTAGCCGGCGCCGATGTTCTCGCCGACGAAGGCGAAGCGGCCGGCGCGGTCGAAGATGGCCACTCGCTCCGTGGGGCCTCGGCCCTGGGGGTCGGTGTGGTCGAAGAAGCCGTGGCGCGCCATGTTGCCGGCGTGCAACCGGGCGGCCCGGTTGAGCGGCCCGCCCGAGCCGAGCGGGGCGATGCCGCGGGAGCGGCGGTTGCGGTTGGCGCAGTCGCGGATCCCCTGCTCGATCGTCGAGACGGAGGCGGAGGCGGTCGCGTCGAGCGAGGGGCCGCCGCCGCGGACCTGCACGGCGAGCGGCAGGAGTCCGATGGAGATCAGGACGGTTGCGATGGCTAGTCGCATCGGCGGATGTTGACAAAGGTCACCGGCGGCCCCGAGGAGTCGGTGGGGCCGCCGGTGAATCCCAGCCTCAGCTGATGGTCAGCGTCAGCTCGGGTTGATGTAGGCGATTGCGATCGCCATCGCGTCGTCTACTTCGTGATGTCCTTCCGGCACGTTGTAGATCCCGTGCAGGCGGATCGTTTGGTTTTTGCTGATCGTCGAGATCGGGTTGCCGGTGCAGACGCCCATCGAGGAGACGTGTTTACGGCCGTCCACATGGGTTTCGTAGCCCGCGCCGCCGTAGCCCGCCACCGAGTTGCAGAGCAGCGTGCCGCCGGTGCTCTCGTTGGTGAGTTCGATGTTGACGCCGTGGTCGTGGATGTGCCCCGCGGCGGCGATCAGTTTGCCGCCGAAGGTGGCTTTCCAGTCTTTGTGCGTGTCGCTGAGGCCGATCGGAACCGAGATCAGCGAGTCCAGGCTGCAGCCGTCGGCATCGAGCCAGACCGGGCGTAGCGAGGCGCGGTTGGTGTGATCGCTGCCGGTGGCGTACTTCCAGGTCACCCGGACTTTCACGGTTTTGCTGGTCGTTTCCCAGTTCATCAGGTCGACGACCATGTTCCAGGTCTCAGTGCTGGCGATCTTGTAGCCGTAGTTCAGCGACTGCAGGTCGATCGCGGTGCGCTCGTTGCCGGTGGCAAAGAAGCGCTCGCCGAGCAGGCCCGGGCCGCTGTTGCCGCAGGTCGCGTCGACCTTGCCGCTCGACTGGGCCATGAACACGGCGTGGTGGAGCATCGGGCCCTCTGTGATGTTGGCTTTGGTGCCGTTTTCGTAGACGAGGTCCGGCGTGGCGCCGATCAAGGTGCAGCCGGTGCACGGCTTGGAGACGTTGGTGACGATTTTGTTGGCGATCTGCCCCATTTCGTCGTGGTCGTGGGGGTCGCCGTTTCCGGCGGGGATCGTGTAGGGGCCGTAGTCGATCGTTTTGGTCGTGATCGCTGCGTTTGCGCTGGCCGCCGGCACGAAGACCGCGACGAGGCAGGCAAGCAAAGCCAGGCGTTTGATAGCTGGCATCAAGTGTCTCCTCCCTGTGGAGATAGGCCCGGCTTTCGCCGAGCGAAGTTCAAGAAGTCGAGAACTTTAAAGTGATCATGGAATCCTGTCAAGGTCTGCCCGCGGTACTTGGACGAACCCTCTAGAACGGCGTCCGTTTCCGGGCCGCGCGGCCGGGTAGCCGCACGGCGTGAAGGTCGTCGTCACGGGTGCTACCGGGAACGTTGGAACCAGCGTGATCGAAGCCTTGGGCGGTGCGCCCGAGGTCGATGAGATCGTCGGGCTGGCCCGCCGCCGCCCTGCCTGGGAGCCGCCCAAGACGACCTGGGTCGACGCCGACGTCCTCGGCCCGGGCCTGCCCCAGGCCTTCCGCGGCGCCGACGCGGTGATCCACCTCGCCTGGGCGATTCAGCCCTCACACGACGAATGGACGTTGGAGCGGATCAACGTCGAGGGCAGCCGGCGGGTCTTCGAGGCCGCCGCGGTGGCCGAGGTGCCGAGGTTCGTCTACGCCTCCTCGGTCGGGGCCTACTCGCCGGGGCCGAAGGACCGCGAGGTCGACGAGGAGTGGCCGACCGATGGAATCCCGACCTCCTTCTACTCGCGCCACAAGGCGGCCGTCGAGCGCATCCTCGACGCGTTCGAACGGGACCACCCGTTGACGAAGGTCGTGCGGCTGCGGCCGGCGCTGATCTTCAAGGGGGACGCCGCGACCGAGATCCGGCGCCTCTTCATCGGCCCCTTCCTGCCCAGCTTCCTGGTTCGCTCGAGCCTGATCCCCGCGGTGCCGCGGCTCCAGGGCCTGCGCTTCCAGGCGGTCCACTCGGCCGACGTCGGCCAGGCCTACCTGCGCGCCGCCCTCGGCGACGTCAGCGGCGCCTTCAACGTCGCCGCAGGTCCGTCGCTCGGCCCCGAGGAGCTGTCGTCGATGCTCGATGCCCGCACCTTCCCCGTCCCGGCCGGGCTGGTGCGTCGCCTGGCCGATCTGAGCTGGCGCCTGCACCTGCAGCCGAGCCCGCCGGGTTGGCTGGACATGGCGCTCCAGGTACCGCTGATGTCGTCGCGACGTGCCCGCGAGGAGCTCGGCTGGGAACCGCGCTTCAGCGCGGTCGAAGCGCTGGCGGAGCTGATGGAGGGGATCCGCCGTGGCCAGGGCGGGCCGACCCCTCCGCTTCAGGATGCCGGTCTCTCCGGCCGTCTCGACGAGGTCCGGACCGGCGTCGGCAACCGCCAGTGGCGCCGCGACCGCGACGAGCAGCTGGTCAAGTACCTGACCGATGTCCACTCGATCGAGGAGCAGGCGCTAACCCAGATGCGCTCTGCCCCCGAAATCGCCGGCGAGGAACGGCTCAGCGAGATCTTCGCCCAGCACCTGGCCGAGACCGAGGCGCAGGAGCGGCGCATCCGCGAGCGGCTGGAGGCCCACGACGCGGCCCCGTCCAAGGTCAAGGATCTGGCCGGCAGGGGAGGTGCGCTGGGGATGCTGCTCTTCGCCCGCAGCCAGCCGGACACGCCGGGCAAGCTGACGGCGCACGCCTTCGCCTACGAGCACATGGAGGTGGCCGCCTACGAGCTGCTGCGGCGCCTCGCCGAGTACGCCGAAGACGGGGAGACGGCCGCGGCGGCGCGCGAGATCGGCGCCGAGGAGCAGCGGATGGCCGACCGCCTCGCCGATTGCTTCGACACCGCGGTCGACGCATCGCTGGCCGGGGTGCCGGTCGACCGGCTCGACGAGCAGCTGGTCAAGTACCTGACCGATGCCCACGCGATCGAGCAGCAGGCGATGCAGCTGCTCGAAAGCGGGCCGGAGCTGGTCAAGGACGAGGAGCTGGCGCGGCTCTTCGAGGAGCACCTCGAGGAGACCCGGGTCCACAGGGACCTGGTCGAGCGGCGGCTCGGCGCCCACGGCGCCAGCCGCTCGCTGCTCAAGGACGCCACGCTGCGCGCCGGCGGGCTCAACCTCGGCGGCTTCTTCGGCGCTCAGCCGGACACGACGACGAAGCTCGCCGGCTTCGCCTTCGCCTTCGAGCATCTCGAGATCGCCGCCTACGAGATGCTCGAGCGCGTCGCCGAGCGGGCGGGGGACCGGGAGACCGTCCTCATGGCCGAGAGGATCCTCGACGAGGAGCGCGCCGCCGCGAGGAAGATCGCCTCGACCTGGGACCGCACCGCCGTCGCCTACGCGACCGTTCCCTGATGGGGAAGGGGCAGCCGGTCCGCGGTCGGCTCCGCCGCTCCGACTGCACGGACGAGGGCATCGGCCGGCGCCAAGCGGGCGATCGGGGCGGCGATCGAGCGGGTCGCCGAGGCGCTCGGCAACACGCCGGCGGTCTGCCGCAGCTCCTACGTCGACCCGCGGGTCCTCGACCGCTTCCGCGACGGGGTGACGATCCAGGCACGGGCCTCGGCCAACGGGCGGCTCTCGCAGCGAGCGAGGGCGCAGATCGAGCGGGAAGTCCTCGCCCTGGTTTCGACCGATTGAAGCGCGCCGCGCTGGGGTAATTGCTGCGCGACAAGAACGACGTCCTGCAACTGGAGGGCTGGCCGTGGAGGAGGACCCGAATTCCTGATCCGTCCCCGTACCTGGCCGTCTATCTCAACGACCACCTGGCCGGCGCCACGGGCGGGCTCGAGCTGGCGCGCCGGCTGCGGGCGAGCAACGAGGGCGACCCGGCCATGAGCGGGGCGCTGGCTGAGATCTGCGCCGAAATCGAAGCCGAGCGCGCCGACCTCGCGGCGCTGATGAGGCGGCTGGGGATCCGGCGCAGCCCGGTCAAGCCGGCCGGGGCCTGGTTGGCGGAGAAGCTCGGCCGCCTCAAGCTCAACGGCCGGCTGCGCGGCTACTCGCCGCTGAGCCGGATGCTGGAGCTGGAGGGGCTCTGCATTGGGATCACCGGCAAGCTGCAGATGTGGCGCGCCCTCGCGGAGAACCTGGACGAGGAGCGGGGCGGGCTCGACTTCGCCCAGCTCGCCGAGCGTGCCGAACGGCAGCGACGGAGGGTAGAGGAGCTGCATGCAAAAGCCGCGGAGCGGGCGCTCCCCGGGGACTAGAAGGAGGAAAAACGATGGCCAAGGATCATGGTCCCAGCGTCAAGAACGACAAGCAGTACGAGGGCAAGAAGTCGGGCAAGTCGAGCTAGAGGCTCAGGCCCCGGCCGGGCGATCGCGGCTACGGAAGGGTGCCGGCGGGCGCAAGCCAGACCGACTCGAACTCCATGACCTCCGCCAGGGTGTCGTAGTCGCGGTCGTAGTGGATGACTGCGGCGCCCAGCTCCTGCGCGGCGGCGGCGACCAGGTAGTCGACGATGGGCAGCCTTTGCGCCCCGGCCGAACGGTGTGCGAGCGCCTGCATCCCAGCCTCGGCGCCTCGGATCACCGACGCACTGAGTGGAACCGTGCGAACCGTGCTGAGGCGTTCCGCCAGCCGGTCGAACTGAGCGCCGCCGCGAGCGCTCAGCAGGATCTCCATGCGGATGGGTGGGGGGAGGCGGAAGCGGTCACCGAGCAGAGCGGCAAGCCAACGATCGCGGATGGAGGAATGGCCTGCCCGTGCCCAGGCCGAGGTGTCGACGAGCAGCGGCAACTCACCCCAGGAATCGTCGTCAGCGGATCGGCCAGGCATGACGCTTGCCGTCGCGCAGCGCCTCCGCATCCCAAGGGGCGGTCTCGGGTTGTCGGAAGTGATCGGCTAGCTCCTCCAGCAGTTCTTGGCGCTTCGTCTCATCCGGGGGAACGGCAGCAAGGTGCCTTGCCCCGGCGATGGCCAGCTCACGCACCTGCTGTGAGCGGGGGAGGCCTGCGGGAAGGTGGGGCGCTGCCGCACGCAGGGCGGCGGTCAGCTCACGATCCTCGGTGACCTGGATGCGGTGGTGTCGCGTCGGCACAACCCAAGTGTACCACCGGAGTATCACCCAGGGTCCCTTCAAACCCCGAGCGCGAAGCTGAGCCCGAGCATGATCGCCGCGCCCAACGCCAGGCCGGCGCTGGGACCGAGGCGCCGCCGCTCGGCGTAGGCCTTCGGCAGTAGCTCGACGACTATCAGCGCCAGCATCGCGCCGGCGGCGAAGGCGAATGAGAAGGGCAGCAGCGACTCGATCTGCTCGACGAGGAGGAAGGCGACGAGAGCGCCCACCGGCTGCGGAGCGCTGGTGCCGACCGCCGCCCAGAACTGGCGGCTGCGGCCGAAGCCGGCAGCGGCCATCGGGATCGCCACGCTGGTTCCCTCGGGGATGTTCTGGATCGCGATCGCGACGATCACGAACAGGCTCAGCCCAGCCCGGTCGGAGGCGAAGGCGGTGCCGATCGCGAAGCCCTCGGGCAGGCTGTGGACGAGGAGAACGAGGAAGACGAGGGCGGAGGTCCTGGCGCCCGGCCCGCTGCGGCCCATGAAGGTCGTCGTCGGGTCGAGGCGGCGGCGGACGAAGCCGAGCAGCGCCGCCCCCGCCAGCAGCCCACCTACCACCGACGCGGCCGAGCCTTCTTCGGCAGCCGGCAGCAGCAAGCCGGCGATCGAGGCAACCCCCATCACTCCGGCGGCAAAGCCGAGCAACGGCGGTGTCAGCTGCGCCGCCCGCTGGCCGAGGAAGAAGACCGGGATCGCGCCCAGCCCCGTCGCCAGCGCAGTCCCGCACGCCGCCAGCACGAGGACGATCGCGTCGGGCATGGGCGGACGGTATGCAACGCACAGTCTTGCCGCAGTTTGCGGAAACCGGCGACGGGCGCCCCTAGCTTCCAGATTCGGCAGGCGCTAGGTTCGTTTTGCGACTGGAAGAGTGAGGAACCGCGGAAGCCCAGCGGGACCGATCTCGAAGGTGGCGCGGCGAGCTTCTAAGCGCGAAGGCTACGCGCGAGGCAGGCGACGAGCGTCACCGCCGGTCGCGTTTTTCGTTGTCGGACGCGTTGTCCGGGGCGCGCCCTAACGTTGCCGCCGGCCTCGGGAGTGCCTGCCCTTCCCGGGTCCGCGACCGGGGCGCACCTCGGGAGTAGGGCGTCGACGGCGAAACCCCGTGAGCACCGCCGCCGACTAGCCCGCCCACTCCCGCCAGGGCTGGGTACGCTGGACTTCGTGATCCGGCTCGCCGTCCTCGCGCTTGCGGCCGCGCTCGTCGCGGCGCCGGCGGCTGGTGCGGCGGACCAGCAGATCGTCGCGGCGACCAACGACGAAGTGTTCACGCCGGCCGAGGTCACGGTCGGGATCGGCGACACGGTGACGGTCTCGCGGCCGGCCGGGGGCTTCTTCGAACACAACAGTCACTACAAAGACATGGCGACCGGGTGCCCCGCGTCGCCGACGGCGACCGCCTGGAGCTGTCCCCGCACGTTCGGCTCGGCCGGCGACTTCACCCTCTACTGCGACCTCCACACGACGATGCAGGCGACGGTCCACGTCGTCAGCGGCTCACCGCCCCCGCCAGCTCCGACGCCGGTCCCGCCGTCCGCGCCGACGCCGCAGCGGCGCAGCGTTCCGATCCAGCGGCTGGCGACGCTGCCGCCGGCCGAACGCTGCTTCGAGCGCGATTCGCTGCGGCTGCGCCTGAAGCGCGCGGTCGGATCCATTGTCATCGAGGAGGCGCGCGTGTTCGTCGGCGGGCGGCGAGTCGCGGTGCGCCGCGACGATCGCCTCACCGTCCCGGTGGTCGTAGGCCATCTCCCCGGGGGCCGGTTCACGGTCAGGATCCAGGCCACTGCTTCGAACGGCGACCGCCTGTCCGGCAGCCGTCGCTACCGCACCTGCCCGTCAGGCTGAGCGTCCACGCTCCGAGGGGCGAAGTCCCCGTTCAGTCGGCGACCGGAGCGCCGTTGGCGGTCAGCGTTACGTCGACGTTGCCGCGGGTCGCGTTGGAGTACGGGCAGACCTCGTGCGCGGCCCTGACGAGGTCGACGGCCTCCTCTTCCTCGAGCGAGGGAAGCTTCACCGCCAGCTCGACCGCGATGTCGAAGCTGCGCCGCTCGCCGGTCACCAGCATCACCTTGGAGTCGATCTCGACCTTGCCGACCTCGACCTTCTGGCGGCGCGCGACGGCGGCGAGGGCGTTCTCGAAACAGGCCGCGTAGCCGACGGCGAAGAGCTGCTCGGGATTGGTCCCGTCACCGTCTCCGCCCAGCTCGGGCGCGATCCGGAGGTCGACCTCCAGCAGCCCGTCGGAGGTGCGGCCGTGGCCGGCGATCCTGCCGCCGCTGACCTTCGCCTCGGCCGTGTAGATGACCTTGCCCACGCCCTCAGCGTAGCTAGACGACCGTCAGCTGCAGGAGCACGCCGATCGCGCCGCAGACGGCGACCACATAGAGGACAGTCAGTTTCGCGTGCCAGCGGTTGAGGGCGAGGAAGGCGCCGGCCGCGAGCAGGGCGGTGGGGACGTCGACGACGCTGGTTTCGACGATGGTCACGGTGACGGCGGCGATCAGGCCGATCACGCCGGCCGCGACGCCGAGCAGGAAGGGCCTGATCCGCTCGTTCTCGGCAACCGCGACGAGGGTGCGGTGGAAGAAGATCGGCAGCACGAAGGCGGGCAGGAAGATGCCGACCGTCATCGCCAGGCCACCCGCCAGCCCCCCGGCGAGGTAGCCGACGAAGGTGGAGAAGATGATCAGCGGCGCCGGCAGGACGCCGCCGATCGCCAGCCCGTCGACGAACTGGCTGTCGGTCAGCCAGCCCTGGCCCTCGACCGCGCTCTCCTGCAGGAAGGGGATCACGGTGAAGGCGCCACCGAAGGTCAGCAGGCCCGCCTTCAGGCCCTCGAAGAAGATCTCGCCGGTCAGCGAGACACCGATCGTGCCGATCGCCAGCCCGACGGCGAGGAGCTGTGGCAGGGCGAAGGAACCGGCCTGTCCGCGCCAGCGCCGGCCGTTTGTCCAGAGCTCGTAGGCGATGCCGGCCCCGAGCAGGACGAGGACGAAGCTGAGCGAGGCGAACAGCGTCAGGACGAAAGCGGCGACGGCGATCAGCGCCAGCGCCAGGTCGGTGACGAAGGACCCGCTGAGCCGCACCACCGCCCGCGCCACCACCGCCCCAACCGCGGCGGTGAGGCCGTAGAAAAGCTCGTCCAGCTCACCGGCCAGGTCGGCCTCGACGTAGAGGACGGAGAGGCCGAGCATCAGCAGGAAGCCGGGCAGCATGAAGCCGAGGCCGGCGAGGAAGCCGCCGAGCCTGCCGCCGCGGAGGCGTCCGAAGTAGACGCAGAGCTCGTGCGCCTCCGGCCCCGGCAGCACCTGGTAGACGGCGAGGGTCCGCTTGAAGGTCTCCTCGGAGACCCAGCCCTCCTCGTCGACGCACTCGTGCTTGATCATCGCGATCTGCGCCGCCGGTCCACCCCAGGCGAGGCAGCCGAACTTGAGGAAGCGGAGAAAGATCGAAGCGGCGGTGTCGGTCATCGCGGCGCCGGCATTGTCACCGAAGCCAGCGGCGGCGCCTGTGAACCGGGACCGCCAGCTCGCGCGCCTCGGGCCCGACATCCTCGCCGCCGACTTCGATCCCGCGGCTGCTGTTCCCTCCCTCCGCGAAGGGCGAGTTCGCGTTTCCTCTCGCTATGCGAGTGAAAGTGCGAACTCGCCAAGCCTCGGCGAGGCGCTGGTCGACCAGGCTCGGACCGCCGGCATCGGCGAGGTGGGTTGCCGGTGCAGTGCTTGGGGGTAGAGGAGCGCCATGGTTCCGTGGATCGTCCGTCGCTTCACCCCCAAGCGCTGGCGGCGCGTGCCGTGGAGCATGGTCTGGGCCGCCGCCGTCTGGCTCGTGGAGCAGGGCAGGGAGCGGGTCGAGCGCAACCTCAGCCAGAAGGAACGGCAGGAGCTGCTGCGGCTGGTGAAGAAGTCGAAGGGGCGGCCGGGGAATCTCTCGAGTCGGGACCGGACGCGGCTCAAGAACATCGCCGGGAAGGCGATCCGGTGATCACTCGGCCCGCTCGAGGCTGACCTCGGTCGCGGGCTTGTCGTCGCGCAGGCCCTTGAAGGAGCCGTGGCGGATCATTCCGTCGGCGGTCAGCTCGCGCAGCTCGATCTCGGCGACCAGCTCCGGCTCGACGTAGCGAACGCCTTTCCGCGGGCCCTTGCGGCCGGCGAAGGGGTTCGATTTGCGCTCGAGCGGCGCCAACCGCGCCTGCAGCGAGGCGAGGCCCTGCTCGCTGAAGCCGGTCCCGACTTTGCCCGCGTAGCGGAGCGCCTGTCCGTCGCCGTCGGGCTCGAAGGTGCCGAGGAGGAGGGAGCCGACGCGGTTGCGACGCCGCCCCTCCCCAAGCTGCCAGCCGCCGATCACGAACTCCTGGCGGCCGGTGTTCTTCACCTTCAGCCAGGCGCCGCTCCGCTTGCCGGGCGTGTAGCGGCTGTCGAGTCGCTTCATCACGATGCCCTCCAGCTGCTGCTCCCGGCTCGCCGCCAGCAGCTCCCTCGCGGGGCCGGTCGAGTAGCGCGGCGTCTGCCAGCTCGGCCCGGACAGCTCCAGTGCCTCGAGCAGCTGGCGGCGACGGCGGTAGGGCTCGCCCATCAGATCGTGGCCGTCGAGGTAGAGCAGGTCGAAGATCGCGTAGGTGACCGGGTGGCTCTTCATGCGCCGGCGGACGACCGTCTCCTCGGTCTGGTGGATGCGCTGTTGCAGGCGCTCGAAGCTCGGGCGTCCCTGCTCGTCGAAGGCGACCAGCTCGCCGTCTAGAACCGCGTCGCGGGCGCCGAGCTGGCGCGAGAGCCGCCGCACCTCGGGGTACTGGGCGGTGACGTCCCTCAGGTTGCGGCTCTGCAGCTCGAGCCGGCCGGGGCGGCAGTAAGCGATCGCCCGCACCCCGTCCCACTTCACCTCGACCGCCCAGCCGTCGTCGGAGACCGGCAGCTTCGAGAGACGGGCCAGCATCGGCACCACCGCTTCCGGGAAGGGGTCGCGCGCCTCGGTCGGCGGGTCGATGCGGTGGATCATCCAGTCCTTCTCGCTCCTGCCGGCGCGAAACAGCGCGTAGCGACCGCTCAGCCGCTCGCCGTCGAAGCGGACCATGACTTTGCCCTCCTCCCACTTCTCGCACTCGTAGGCGCCGCGGTCCCAGATTCGCACGGTCCCCGCTCCGTACTCGCCGGCCGGGATCTCCCCCTCGAAATCGAGGTACTCGAGCGGGTGGTCCTCGGTGTGGATCGCGAGGCGATTTTCGCTCGGGTCGTCCGGGACGCCGTTGGGGATCGCCCAGGAAACGGCCACCCCGTCGCGCTCCAACCGCAGGTCCCAGTGCAAGCGGCGGGCGCTGTGTTCCTGGACGACGAAGCGGGGAGCGCCTTTCTTCCTCCGCCGGGGGCGGGGAGAGGGCTCCGGGGTGGTTCCGAAGTCCCGCTTGCCCTCGTACTGGGTCAGCTGATCGCTGCTCTTCGAAGGTTTCCTCGTCGGGCTCATCGATTTCCTCTACCCATCGCCGCTGGCCGCCGTTTCTGCCGCTACGTCCCGGGTACGCAATGGACTATGAAGGGTGAGAGTGCGACGACGAACGGGCACGGTGCGAGGCGCATACTCGTAGTCGCCAACGAGGCGGTGGCCGGCGCCGAGCTCCGCGACAGCCTCGTCGAGCACCTCGGTGACCGAGCCGGCTCCGTGTTCGTCGTCGCTCCTGCCCTGGTCCACTCCGGCCTCAAGCACACGCTCGGCGACGTCGACGGCGCCATCGAGCCGGCCGAAGAGCGCCTGCGGCGCACCCTGGCCGAGCTTCACGGCGCCGGCATCGACGCCTCCGGCGAGGTCGGCGACTCGGACCCGATGGTCGCAATCGGCGACGAGATCCAGAAGTTCCACCCCGAACATGTGCTGCTGGTCGCCCACCGCGACGAGGAA
Source organism: uncultured Solirubrobacterales bacterium (assembly GCA_963703235.1). GTDB lineage: Bacteria > Actinomycetota > Thermoleophilia > Solirubrobacterales > 70-9 > VRUE01. Next base: position 2,264,928 of record OY969802.1, read on the forward strand.
GGCGACTTCGCCGAGCGCGGCCTGCTCGAACAGGCCCAGCGCGATCTCGACCTGCCGGTCGTCGAGCTGGTCGTCGACCGCGCCCGCAAACCGCACGTGCTCGACGTCAAGGAGACCGACGCCGTTGCCGGTCGCAAAAAAGGGTGGCGGCCGTCGCGCAACTGGCCGCCGCTCTCGCGCCGCGACATGGGTGGGATCTTCGTCGCCGTCCTCGGCACCCTGCTGCTCGGCGCGCTTGCCGCCGACTGCGTCGGCGAGGCCAGCGGCCACGACTTCGAGGAAGGCCGGCTCGGCTTCGCCTGCGCCGCCAGCATCCTGATCGCGATGTTCATGGCGCTGATCAACCTCGCCCACGTCGTCGGCCTCTTCCTCTTCCAGAGCGTCGGTTACGAGGGGATGTGGAACCGCTTCTTCGCCCGCCTCAGCCTGTTCGGGACGCCGACCGCGCTGGTCGCGGTGCTCCTGCTGAGGCTCTTCTAGGTCGGGGTCCGAACCGGCAGGGCCATCCCGGCCCGGGTCCGTCTTAACATTTGAACACCGGCCTCGGAGGCGACCAACTCTCCGGGCGTCGGTGCAGGTATTTTGGCTCTCCGCCTGAGTCTGGACCTCAACTCAAGGGTTGCCGGGACCTTTAAAAATTAGTCCCATTTTGGACGAATATTGGGTAATCTGATCGTTCGTGAGACCTTTCCCGTACCGGAAACGTGCAGGCCCATGGGCGGCTTGAGCGCCGCCATGGCAATGGTCGCGCTCCTCGCCGCGATCGCCGCCCCGGCTGCAGCCGAAACCGACGAGCAGCTCGCCGTCCCCGCATCTGCCGCGAGCTCAGCTGCGACTGGCGAAGCGATCGCCGCACCAGCGGACGGGGCCCAGCCTTCTACCGAAGTAACGAGCGCCGCACCGGCGCCGGACGAAGTCCCGCTCTCGAGCTCCCTCCCGGCTCCCGAAGCCTCCGGCAGCTCGGAGCCGATCGTGGTGGCGAACTCGACGGACGCAGTCTCGCCGCCGAGCGGTTCGAAGCCCTCGGTCTCCCTTGCCGACGAGACCGCTCCGTCGAAGGTCCTGTCGTCGGCCCAGGTCGGGGCGGGAGCCGGCTCCGCCGCTGCCCTCGAGCGCCCTTCGGAGCCCGTTCGTCGGACCGCCACGGTTGCGTCGTCCGTGGCGGATGTGAAGGAGACGCTGGACTCCGTCGTCTCGTCGGCGACCGCGGACCTTCCGGCGATGCCACTGGGACTCGATCCACCTGCTTCTTCCGAGGGGACCCCGAGCCTCATTCCCGCCACGACGCCGGCCTCCACCGCTCCTGAGCCCGGAGGCCGGCTCGGCGCTGGCTCAGCTCCCGTCCCCTTGGCGGCGGACGTCCCGCAGCCCTACAGGGGTCCGGTGGGGGCAGGTCTGCCACCCCTCGCCTCGACCCAGGACGCCCTCGAGCAGACGGCTTTCACCCACGTTCTCGCGGCGCCCGCGGCGATCGACTTCCATTCCAGCTCCACGCCCGGTGGGGGTCGCTCGCAACCCTCTCCCGGCGAGCCTCCGCCGCCGCCCTTCCAGGCGCCGGATACGGTCGCCGGTTCGGGCGCCTCGTTCTTCGTCCCGCTCGCCGCGCTGCTCGCGTTGCTCGCGCTGGCCGCGCCGGCGACCTTCCGCAGACGCAGGGAGGTGCCGGGCTTCCTGGCGCCCGTCCCGTTCGTCTGCGCGCTCGAGCGCCCTGGCTAAGTCCCGCCGGGACTCAACCAGGGCTGCGCCGGGAGCCCCACTCGCCCGGCAACTTCAACTCGAGTGAAAGGAAGTACCGATGAGATTCCCCACGGCTGTAATCGCAGCCGCGGTCGCCCTGGCGATCGGAGCGGCGCCTTCCGCCGCCTCGGTCCCGCTGCCGGAGCCTGCCTCCGGGCAGAGCAACAACAGCAGCGTCACTCAGGGCGATCCGAGCGCAACCGGCGGCGAAGCCAACGCCACCGGCGGTGACGGCGGCAACGCCAACACCGGCAACACCCAGATCGGGAACGGCAACGCGGTTGCCGTCTCGGTCGGCGGCGACGCCGACGCCGAGGGTGGAGACACCACGGCGGAAAGCGGTGACGCGACCGGAGGCGACGGCGGCGACGCCGACGCCGAGGGTGGCGACGCCGAGGCCGCCAACGACGCGGTCGTCGTCCAGTCCAACGAGTCCAGCGGTGGCAGCTCCTCCAACGGCGGCTGCTGCAAGAGCAATTCGTCGAGCGACTCGCAGAGCAACGAGTCGAAAGTCGAGCAGGGTGACCCGAAGGCGGAAGGCGGCGATGCCAACGCCACCGGCGGTGACGGCGGCAACGCCAACACCGGCAACACCCAGATAGGAAACGGCAACGCCTACGCGAAGTCGGAGCCACAGGAGGAGAAGGAGAGCAACTCCTGCGGTTGCGAGCGCCATGGCAAGAGCCGAGGGCACAGCAACGATGCCGACGCCGAGGGTGGAGACACCACGGCACGCAGCGGCGACGCTCGCGGCGGTGACGGTGGAGACGCCGATGCCGACGGCGGCGACGCCGAGGCCGAGAACGACGCGGTGGTCGTGCAGTCCAACGAGTCCAAGGGCTCCCGCCATTCCTCACACGGGGATTGCGGGTGCCAGAAGAGCAGTTCGAGCTCCGGCCCGCAGAGCAACGTGTCGGAGGTCAAACAGGGCAGCCCGAGCGCCTACGGCGGTAACGCAAACGCCACCGGGGGCAAGGGCGGCGACGCCAACACCGGCAACACCCAGATCCTGAACGGCAACGCGATTGCCGTCTCGGTCGGTGGCGATGCCGACGCCGAGGGTGGAGACACCTCGGCTACAAGCGGTGACGCGACCGGAGGCGATGGCGGCGACGCCGATGCCGACGGCGGCGACGCCGAGGCCGAGAACGACGCGGTGGTCGTGCAGTCCAACGAGTCGTCCGGCGGCAAATCCCGGCACTCCTCACACGGGGATTGCGGCTGCGAGAGCCGCTCGAATCATTCGACGAATGGCTCGGGCTCCTCGCAGAGCAACCAGTCGGGCGTCCACCAGGGCGATCCGAGCGCAACCGGCGGCGATGCCAACGCCACCGGCGGTGACGGCGGCAACGCCAACACCGGCAACACCCAGAAGCACAACGGCAACGCCTATGCCGAGTCCAAGCCGGAGGAGCAGAAACCCGTGCTCAACGGGCAGCACAGCTCCTGTGGCTGCAACGGATACGACAAGGGCGGGAGCAACGACGCCGACGCCGAGGGTGGAGACACCACGGCGCGCAGCGGCGACGCGGTCGGTGGCGACGGCGGCGATGCCGACGCCGACGGTGGCGACGCCGAGGCGGTGAACAGGGCGAAGGTGATCCAGCTCAACGAGAGCTGGTTGAAGGAGTCGCCCTGGTAGTCGACGGTCGAGGCGCGATGCCTCGATGAGGAAGGGCCCCGGCGGCTTCGTCGCCGGGGCCCTTCCAGAGGGTCGCCACAGCCGCGAAGGCATGCATTGCCCGGTCGGCAGTGACCAGAGGCCATGGACATCTAAGCCTTAGTCGTCGAACTCCTCCGCGTGGCCCTGGCCGGTGCGGGGCTTGGAGCCGAAGCCCTGCTGCATGCCGCCCGTGCGCATGCCCGGCGGCGGACCGCCGGGCTGGGGGTCGCCGGCGCGACCGCGCTGCTTGGGCCGGTCGCGGTCGCGGCTCGGCTGCACCCGCTTCGGCTCCCCCTTCTGCTTTGGGAAGTGCGGCGGCCAGGGCGCGTCGCCGAGGCCCTCCTCCTCGTCGCGGCAGGCGAGGTCGAGCAGCGAGTCGAGCGATCCGGGGTGCTGGTCGATGTCGGCGGCCGGGTCGCCCTGCGTGGCGAGGCGCCCGGGGACCGTGTCGAGCCGCAGCTCGGCCGGCTCGGCGTCGGGCACCTCCTCCCAGCGCAGCGCGCAGGAGACGCGCGCGTCCGGGGTCGGGCGCACCGACCAGCAGGAGGCGACGGTGCGGTCGCGGGCGTTCTGGTTGTAGTCGACGAAGACACCGTGGCGTTCCTCCTTCCACCATTTCGTCGTCGCCAGCTCGGGCGCGCGGCGCTCGACCTCGCGCGCCATGGCCAGGGCGGCGCGGCGCACCTCGAGGAAGTCCCAGCGCGGCTCGATGCGGACGTTGACGTGGATCCCCTTGGAGCCGGAGGTCTTCGGGTAGCCGCGCAGGCCGTGCTCGTCGAGCACGTCGCGGACGACCGTCGCGGTGCGCCGCACGTCGTCCCACTCGATCCCCTCGGTGGGATCGAGGTCGACGCGCAGCTCGTCGGGACGGTCGAGGTCGGCGCGCCGCGCCGGCCAGGGATTGAAGTCGACGACGCCGAGGTTGACCGCCCAGGCCAGGTGGGCTGCGTCGTTGGCGACCAGCTCCTCCGCGGTCCGCCCGGAGGGGAAGGAGACGGCCGCGGTCTGCAGCCACTCGGGAATGCTCTTCGGCACCCGCTTCTGCCAGATCGGCTCCTCCACGATCCCGTTGACGAAGCGCTTCATCACGGTCGGCCGCTCCCGCAGGTGGACCAGCGCCGGCTCGGCGACGGCGAGGTAGTACTCGACGATGTCCAGCTTGGTCCAGCCCGGCTTCGGGAAGTAGACCTTGGCCGGGTTGGAGAGCCGCACCTCGCGCCCGGCGACCTCAAGCATCGTGTACTCGCTCTTGGCCATCGTCGCCCGAGGGTAGCCGCCCCCGGCCGAGAGGACGAGCCGTGAGTTGAGGACGCATAGGGTGCATAACTCCCGGCTCGTCCTGCGTCGCGGCTGTTTGGGCTCAGTAGGCGGTGTTGCGCGAGCGGGGGCGGGGGATTGCCTTGTAGCGGCGCTGCTGGCCGCGGGTCCAGAGCGTGTAGTCGACTTGGGCGGGGGAGAGGCCGCCGTTTGGGGAGGATCCGCCATGCGCAATGGCGAGCAGCTCGACGACGTGGACGGCGCAGGCGCGCAGCTCGACCTCCTCGGGCGAGCCGTGCTCGAGCAGCTCGCCGGCTTCGATCGCCTGCTCCAGCGCGGGGCCGAGCCGCAGGACGCCGTCGACGCGGAGCACGTGGGGGACGAGGTTGTCGGCGAAGGCGGTCAGACGGTCCTCTTCGCGCAGCGCGACGGCGCCGGTGCGGTTGAGGTCGGCCGGGACCAGCTGGGCGCGCTTGAAGAACGGCGCCGGACGGCCGTCGTAGGTGGAGACGTCGGCGAAGGCGTCCCACTCGGAGAGGAGCCCGGCCAGGGCCGGCGCCGACCCGCCGGCCGCATCGACCACGGCGGCGAAGTGGCCGCCGTGGTCGGTGGCGACGCGCGCGCCGACGTCGCGCAGCGAGGCCGCGTAGTCGGCCATCAGCGGGTGCTCGGGGTCCTGGCCGACGACGCGCGCCACGTCCGCGGCTGAGATCTCGGCCAGCTCCGCGGCCGACCAGGGACCGTCACGGCGGAACCGCTCGGTCACCCCGGCCGCGATCGTGAAGTAGCCGCTGTGTCCAGGGCGCTTGTGGATCGTCGGCCACCAGCCGGAGCCGAAGTTGATCGCGTCGAGGCAGATCGCGAACGCCGCCTGCAGCTCGAGATCGCCGCCGACGATCTGCGTTGCCGGGTCGGGCTCGGGCGGCTCGACCGACGACGGCAGCGTCGCCGCATACGCCTCGACCTCCTCCTCGTCGACCAAAACCGAGCGAGCGCGCTCGGCGACCCAGGCGCAGGCTGTGCGGACGCGGTCGCAGATCTCTGTCGCCTCGGACATCGGGCGCGAAGCCTTGCACCCGGACGGGCTGTGGCGACTTTCCCGTCGTATAGGCACGGAAAGTCGCCACACAGGCCCCCGCTTGGACCGGTACGCCGCCGGGCTATTGATTACTCCTAATTTCTCGACTAGCCTTCGGGCGGTGAGCGGCGACACGATCACCCTGATCACCCTGGGCCCCGAGGGCACCTGCCACGAACGGGCCTGCCGCGAATACATGGCCTTCCAGGGGATCGCAGTCGACGACTACGGGTTCGAGCTGATCACCGACTTCCACCTCGGCCTGGAGATGCTGCGCGAGGCGCCCGGCCTCGCCTTCCTGGTCCAGTGCAGCGCCCACCCCAAGGTGCACGAGATCACCGAGAAGTACTGGAAGGAAATCTGGGTCGTCGACACCTTCATCTACCCGACCAAGCACCTGGTCGTCCTGACCCGCCAGGAGGTCGAGAGGTCGCGCTCGCTCGGGATCGTCCCCGCGACCAAGGGCTACGTCGACCTCTCCCAGTGGGACGAGGTGATCGACGTCGCCTCGAAGCCGATCGTCGGCGAGGAGCTGCTGGAGGGCCGCTACGACTCCGGCCTCACCCACATCGAGCACCTGCACGAGCACCCGGACGAGCTGCGGCTCGACCTCGACATCGGCGAAATCGACACCACCTGGGTCGTCTACGGGCGCGAGAAGCGCTTCGCCGGCGAGGTGATCGGCATCCCCTCGGCCGAGATCTTCCGCGTCCCTCAGCCGACCCTGTAGACCTCCCACTCGTCGGGCACGCCCTTGAGGGTGTGGCTGCCGAAGGCCTCGAACTCCACCGCCGAGCCGACCGCGAGGTCGCGAACCGTACGCGAGGCGAGCACGGTGCCGCCGCCGGCCAGGGCCGAGATCCGCGCCGCGACGTGGACGGCGATGCCACCGACGTCCTCGCCCATCAGCTCGACCTCGCCCGTATGCAGGCCGGCCCGCGCCTCGACCCCCAGCGCCGGCAGGTCGTCGACGATCGCCCGCGCGCACTCCGCCGCCCGGGTCGGACCGTCGAAGATCGCCAGGAAGCCGTCGCCGGTCGTCTTCACCTCGCGGCCGGCGAACCGCTGCAGCCTCTCCCGGACCAGCTGCTGGTGCTCCTCGAGCAGCTCGCGCCAGCGGCGGTCTCCGAGCTCCGTCGCCAGCCGGGTCGAGTCGACGATGTCGGTGAACAGCACCGTCGCCAGCACCCGCTCCGGCGCCGGCCCCGGCCGCACCCCGGTCAGGAACTCCTCGATCTCGTCGAGCGCCTCGGCGCCGCCGTCGCCGACCCAGGGGAAGTGGTCGACGCCCTCCAGCTCGACGTAGCGGCTGCCCTCGATCCGCTCGGCTAGCCAGCGCGCGGCGCGGTAGTTGACGGCGTGGTCGCCGCGGCGCTGCAGCAGCAGGGTCGGCGCCTGGATCAACGGCAGCGTCTCGCGGACGTCGGTGTCGAGGAAGGTCTTGAACAGCTGCTCGACCCGCATCGGGCTCGCCGCCTGGCGCTCGAGCCGCGCCTGCGCCTCGCGGGCGCGCGGGTCGGCGGCGAGGCTCGGCGAGAAGACGTCGATCGTCGCCCCCTGCCCCCAGAACGGCGACATCAGCTCCTCGTTGGCTTCCAGCAGAGCCTCCTTCGACGGCGCCCACGGGTAGTCGTCGGCCCAGGTCGAGCGCGCCATCGCGCCCCACAGCACCAGTGCCGAGGTGCGCTCCGGATAGGTGGCGGCGAACAGCATGCACATCGTCGACCCCTCCGACATGCCGAACAGGGCGGCCCGCTCAGAGCCGGCGGCGTCCATCACCGCGCGGGCGTCGTCCATCCGCTCCTCCAGCGTCGCCCCGTCCTTGACCGGGTCCGAGAGCCCGACCCCGCGCCGGTCGAAGGGGATCACCCGGGCGAAGGAGCCGAGCCGGCGCATGAAGCGGGCCTGGGCGGGGCTCTCCCAGAGCAGGTCGAGGTGCGAGACGAAGGGAAAGGCGACGACCAGGTCGACCTCGCCCTCGCCGAACACCTGGTAGGCGATGCTGGCGTCGCCGCTGCGCGCGTACTGGGTCTGCGGTGGCATCGCAGTCACACTACGCGCCACCGCAGGCCCGCTCAAGACGTGTGAGCTCGCCTTTTGTCAAACATGGATTGACAAAAGGCGAGCTCGATTCGGACCGACTCAGTCGATCGCTGCCGTCAGGACGTTCGCCGCCCCCTGCACCCCGGCTTTGTTGGGATGGATCGGGGCGGCCGGATTGGTCGGCACCAGCGGCTCCACCCAGCGGGTCGAGGAGCCTTTACAGGCGTCGTGGCCGATGCTGGCCCCGTACCAGTTGACCAGGGTGGCGCCGTTGGCCGCCGCCTGGGTCGCCAGCATCGCGTTCAGTTCTTTCTGCTTGGCGCGCAGGTAGGGCACGTCGCCGAAGCCGATCGGCATCTGCGGCCAGCAGCCGAAGCCCGTCTCCGGGAAGATCGCCGGGTAGTTGACGACGAAGACCTCTGCGGCCGGCGCGCGGGTGTGGATGCCCTGCAGCACCGCCGCCACCTTCGGCGCCGTTTCCGCGATCCGTTCGGCGATCTGGTCTTTGCCGCCCGAGTTGTATTTGTCTTTGCAGGGCGTGCTGAAGGGGTTGATGGTGACGCAGCTCTGGGCGATCTCCGAGAAGCCGATGTCGTTGCCGCCGATCGTCACCGAGACCACCGTCGTGCTCGCGCTGAGCGAGTCGAACTGGGGCGGGTTGGGGCCGTCGGGGTCGACTTCCTGCGGGTTGGTCATGTCCTCGGTCTCGGCGCCGCTGCAGCTGGCGTCCGTCAGCGGCAGGCCGATTTTCGGCGCGGTCAAGCGCGGGTAGTTATTGCTCGACTTGAGGCAGCCGAGCGGCAGGACCGGGTTGGGGATCAGCGGTCCGGCGACGTAGGAGTCGCCCAGCGACACGTAGTTGGCGCGGGCGGCGCCGGCGAGCGCGACCAGGGCGGCCAGAACGGCGATTGCCAGGATGGCCGCCAGCCGCAGCATACGGGGGCGGGGCAAGGTTGACTGGCTCATCTCGTCTCCTTTTATGAGCACCCGAGCGGAGGGCAGGCTCCCGGGGCGGTTGTGCGCGGGCGACCACGCCGCAATGGCGCGATCGCCCAAGCCATTACCCGCTTTATGCTAAATAAATCCGGAGCGACGGGCCTGCTAGCCGGCCTCGTAGGCCGGCTCGGTCGCGCCCTGCGCCTGCTCCGCCTGCGCCGCCGGCATCGGCGCTTCCCGCATCACGAAGACCGCGATCGCGAAGGCGACCGCGACCAGGGCGGCGCCGACCAGGTAGGCGAGGTGGAAGCCCGAGTTGAGCGCGGCGTCGAAGCTCGAGCCGGCGTCGCGCAGGCCGTCGGTGCGCTCGGTGGCCAGCGTCGCCAGCACCGCCAGGCCGATCGCGCCGCCGACCTGGGCGGCGGTGTTGACCACGCCCGAGGCCAGGCCGGCGTCCTCGGGCGTCGCCCCCGACATCGCCAGCGTCATCAGGGCCGGGAACGAGGTGCCGATGCCGACGCCGACGACCAGCATCGGCGGCATGATGTCGGCCACGTAGTTGCCGTCGACCGGCGTCCGCGCGAACAGCAGCAGCCCGACGCCGATCAGGAACAAGCCCGGCAGCAGCGTCCGCCGCGGCCCGAAGCGCATGATCAGTTTTTCCGAGAAGCCGAGCGAGAGCGCGCCCATCACCATCGTCGCGGGCAGGAAGGCGAGGCCGACCTGGAGCGGGTCGTAGCCGAGGATCTCCTGCATGTAGAGGGCGCCGAGGAAGAACATCGAGAACATCCCGGCGACCAGCAGCGCCTGCGCCGCGTTGGCGCCGGAGACGTTGCGGGAGCGGAACAGGCGCAGCGGCATCAGCGGGTTCTCGATCCGCGCCTGGCGCCAGACGAAGGCCGCGCCCAGGGCCAGCGAGACGGCGCCGAGGACGAGCGTCTGGGCCGCGCCCCAGCCGACCTCGGTGACCTCGAGGATCGTGTAGGTGCCGAGCATCAACGAGGCGGTGATCAGGACGGCGCCAGGGATGTCGGCGCCCTCGCCGAAGCCGATCCCCTCGTGCGGCTCGACCAGCCGCATCGCCAGGAAGGCGGTGATCAGCCCGACCGGGAGGTTGATGAAGAAGATCCAGTGCCAGCTGATCGCCTCGGTGAGGACGCCGCCGGCGAGCAGTCCGATCGAGCCGCCGGCCGAGGCGACGAAGCCGTAGACGCCGATCGCCTTCGCCTGCTCGCGCGGCTCCGGGAACATGGTCACGATCATCCCCAGGATCACCGCTGAGGTGAGGGCGCCGCCGATGCCCTGGATGAAGCGCGCCCCGACCAGCATCTCCTGGCTCTGCGAGACGGCGCAGAGCAGCGAGGCGCTGACGAACACCGCGAGACCGGTGAGGAAGACCCGGCGCTGGCCGATCAGGTCGCCGAAGCGGCCGGCCAGCAGCAGCAGCCCCCCGAACGGGATCAGGTAGCCGTTGACGACCCAGGCCAGGTTGCTCTGCGAGAAGCCGAGGTCGTCCTGGATCGAGGGCAGCGCCACGTTGACGATCGTGATGTCGAGGACGATCATCAGCATGCCCGCGCAGAGCACGTAGAGCGCGAGCCAGCGGTTGCGGTCTTGATGGTCGGCCTGGATGTCCATGGGGGTCCTTCCGTCGAGTTCCAGTTGGCAGCTTTCCTGCCTCACCCAGAGAGACTGGATAGACGCCCGAGACTCATCGGTTTCGGTTGAAGTTAGCTGGGGAGCTCTTCGGGCAAGCCGAAGCGCTCGAAGGCGGCCGCGAGACGGCCGGGGTCGAAGGGCTGCTCTGGCAGCCTAGCGATTACCTCGCGGTCGGGATCCTCGGTGGAGCGGGTGAGGAAGGCGTCGACCTCGCTGATCTTCTCGCCCTCGATCGTCAGCACGTTGAGGGCGAAGCGGCGGAAGGACTCGGTCTCCGGGTCCCAGCTGTAGAAGGCGAGCGCCTCCTGGCCGTTGGCCCGGGTGCGGATGTGGCGCCAGCGCCATTCGCCGGAGAGCGGCCAGCCGGCGAGGAAGATCGCGATCTCCTCGCGGCCGCGGAACCAGGTCTGCAGCGGCGGCATCGTGAACGCCGCGTCCTCGGTCAGCATCGCCACTACCGCCTCGACGTCGCCCCGTTCCCAGGCGTCGACGTAGCTCTCGACCACATCGCGGACGCCGTCGTCGCCGAGCGCCCGCAGCGTCTCCTGCTGGCTGCGCTCCGGCGTCCGCTCCTCGACCGCGGCGCGCGCCCGTTGCAGGGCGCTGTTGACCGAGGCGGTGCTGGTGTCCAGCATCGCCGCCGCCTCCTTGGCCGAGAAGCCGAGCACCTCGCGCAGGATCAGGGCGGCGCGCTGGTTCGCCGGCAGGTGCTGGAGGGCGGCGACGAAGGCCAGCTCGACGCTCTCGCGCTGCTCGTAGCGGGCCTCGGGCGCCGCGTAGCCGTCCTCGACCCCGATCGCCTCGTCGGGATAGGGCTCGACCCAGGTCGACTCGACCAGCGGCTCGCCGGGACCGCCGTGCGGGTCCGCCGGCGCGTAGTCGACCGGCAGCACCCGCTTCGGCCGCCGCCCGATCGCGTCGAGGCAGGCGTTGGTGGCGATCCTGTAGAGCCAGGAGCGCAGCGAGCTGCGCCCGGCGAACTTCTCGAGGCCGCGCCAGCAGCGCAGCAGCGCCTCCTGCAGGGCGTCCTCGGCGTCGTGGGTCGAGCCGAGCATCCGGTAGCAGTGGGCGTGCAGCTCGCCGCGGTGCGGCTCGACCAGCCGCGTGAAGGCGCCTTCGTCGCCGCCTTGCGCGGCAGCGAGCAGCTCCTGCTCGGCAGCCGTGGCGCCTATCGCGTCAGGTGCCATTCCTTCAGGGTAGCCATCCCCGCGATGAATTTCGGGCACCGCCGCGGTCTCTATGAGTGCAGATGTCCAGAACCCCTTCCAATCCCGTCGTCCACCTCGAGCTCCACACCGGCGACCAGTCATCCGCCCGCGCTCTGTACGCCGGGCTCTGCGGCTGGCGCTCGCAGCGGGTCGAGACGGGCGGCGGGTCCTACCTGGCGCTGGAGCTGGGGGACGGCTTCGGCGGCGGCATCGTCGAGTGCGGGACGGCCCGATCGCTGTGGCTGCCCTACGTCGAGGTCGCCGAGATCGGCGACGCGACCGAGCGGGCGCGCAAGCTCGGGGCCAGGGTCCTGCTCGAGCCCAGGGAGGGCCCGGCCGGCTGGCGCAGCGTCGTCTCCACCCCGGCCGGCGGCGAGGTCGCCTTTTGGCAGCCGAAGGGGTAGCGATGAGTCCAGAGGTGCCGCGAAGCTCCACATGCAAAGCGAACCCATAGGTAAAGCGAGCCAGAGGAGGTCGATCGAGATGAGCTTGAGCGAACACAAGGTCGGCGCGACGATCGCCGTCACGGACATGGAGCGGGCCAGACAGTTCTACGAGGGAAAGCTGGGCCTCTCTTCCGGGACGATGGACGAGGCCGAAGGCGTCGTCTACGAGTGCGGAGGCGGGTCCGAACTGCTCGTCTACAGCTCGCCGGAGCACGCTGGGAAGGCGACGGCGACGGTGGCGACGTGGGAGGTCCCCGACCTCGACCGGGCGGTCGAGAAGCTGGCTTCCAGCGGCGTCGAGTTCGAGCGCTATGACGAGCCGCTGAAAACCGACGAGAAGGGGATCCACGACACCGGCAACGGCCGCGTCGCCTGGTTCAAGGATCCCGACGGCAACACGATCGCGGTCGGCCAGTTCAGCTGAGGCCTTCTGGTCATGCGGCTCCGGCTGCGCGGCCAAGGCCTGGCGCAGCTCGACGACCGCGCGCCAGTGGATGCGCGGTCGTCGAGTCCCCCCTGCGTCCCCCTGTTAGTCCCGACCGGAGACCCCCAGTCCAGGCCTCCGGTCGGTGTGTCGGCTCTCCCTGGCTCTAGCTTGGAAAGCCGCCCTCTGAAACACCGTGTCCCTGGAGAAGTTGCGCCTGGGGTCAGCCCCCTCGAAAGCGCTTTCGCAGGGCCTCCAGGCGACGCCCCAGCTCGGCCTCGAAGCCGCGGTCGGTGGGCGCGTAGAAGCGCCGGTCCTCCAGCTCCGGCGGCAGCAGCGGCTGGTCGCTGACGGCACCGGGCTCGTCGTGCGCGTAGCGGTAACCCTCGCCGCGCCCGAGCGTCTTCGCGCCGGCGTAGTGGGCGTCGCGCAGGTAGTCGGGCGGGGTCTTGGCGCCGTTCTCGCGGACCTCGGCGCGGGCACGGCCGAGCGCCTTGTAGGAGGCGTTCGACTTCGGCGCCAGAGCCAGGTAGACGGCGGCCTGGGCGAGGTTGAGCGCGCACTCGGGCAGACCGACTCGGTCGACCGCACGGGCGGCGGCGTCGGCGACCAGCAGCGCCTGCGGGTCGGCGTTGCCGACGTCCTCGGAGGCGAGGATGACCATGCGACGGGCGATGAAGCGGGGGTCCTCGCCGCCCTCCAGCATCACAGCCAGGTAGTAGAGCGAGGCGTCGACGTCGGAGCCGCGGGTCGCCTTGATCCAGGCCGAGACGAAGTCGTAGTGGCGGTCGCCCTCGCGGTCGTATTCGAGCGCCTTGCGCTGCAGCGCGTCCTCGGCGGCGGCGACGTCGATCGGCTCGCCGCGGGTGCGCTCGACCGCCCGCTCCAGCGCCGAGAGGGCGACGCGGGCGTCGCCGCCGCAGCGGTGGGCCAGCATCGCCAGCGCCGCATCCTGCACCGGGGGCGGCTCGGCGAGGCCGCGCTCGGGGTCGGCCAGCGCCCGCCGCAGCAGCTCCTCGATTTGCTCCGGCACCAGCGGCTGCAGCTCGTAGATCTGGCAACGCGAGAGCAGGGCCGAGTTGACCTCGAAGTAGGGGTTCTCGGTGGTGGCGCCGATCAGGGTCAGCAGACCCTCCTCGACCGCCGGCAGCAGCGCGTCCTGCTGGGCCTTGTTGAAGCGGTGGATCTCGTCGAGGAAGAGGACGGTGGCGCGACCGCTGGCCCCCCGCCGCTCCCGCGCTCGCGCGATCACGGCCCGGATCTCAGCCCGGCCGGCGTTGACCGCCGACTCCTCCTCGAAGGCCCCGTCGGCCCGCGCCGCCGCGATCCGCGCCAGCGTCGTCTTCCCCGACCCCGGCGGCCCGTAGAGGATCGCGCTGTGCGGATGTCCCGACTCGATCGCCACCCGCAGCGCCGACCCCTCGCCCAGCACATGCTCCTGCCCGACCAGCTGCTCGAGGCTGCGCGGCCGCATCCGCACCGCCAGCGGCGCGTCGGCGCCGACCTCGCTCGCGGCTGGCTCCGCCCGCTCGCCGCTGTCGAAAAGGCGGTCTTCCACCAAGCCGAGTATGAGGCCTGCAGCAGCCGAGCGGCGGGGCTGCCCGCTACTGCGGCAGCTGCTCCAGCAGCTTGCCGATCTCCCGGTCGGCCTGGGACATCGCGCGCTCGTAGGCGCTCGCGGCCTTCTCGATCGGCGACTGGTAGCGCTCTTCGAACTCCCGCGCTCGCCGGTCGGTCCATCCCGCGCCCGCCGTCGCCCAGCCGCGAGCGAGCCGGCTTCTGGCCTGGTGCAGCGACTCCAGCTGCTCGGCGAGGCGGGTCAAGGGCGTCTCCGCGGCGCGATCCGCGCCGGCAGGCTGCTGAGGCCGAGCTCCCGCGCGACGTGGATGCGGTGGAGGCCGTCGATGACCTCGTAGGTCCCGTCGCTGCGATGGTCGAGCCGCAGGCTGTCGCCGCCGAAGAAAGCCTCGTAGACGCGCTGGTAGCCGCCCTCGTAGTCGAGGCCGCGCTGGGCGTCCATGCGGGCGAAGTGCTCACCGTCGGCCCCGTTGCGGACCGCGTCGAGTACCACCTCGTCGAGCCGCTGCACTCCCTGCCGCATCCTTGCGTAATCGGTCTTGGAGAAGCTCTCGGGGCCGGTGACCCCTGACTTGCTGGTGTCGAGGCGGTCGAGCGGCGCTTCCACGAGCTCGGTCTCGCCGATGCGCGGCAGGTCGTTCGAGCCGCTGCCCCCGGCGCTGGCGCCTCCTCCTCCGCTGGAGCCCGCGCCGCCCACCGAGCTGCCCGCGTAGGCGTCGGCAGCCGAGGCGAGGCCGCGCAGGAAGGCCGCCCCGGCGCCGACCCGGTCCTCGGCCTGGCGGCGGAAGACCGAGGTGTCGTGTCGCAGGCGCGAGCCGGCGGCCTGCAGCTGCGAGTGGCAGCGCCTGGCGGTGGCGAGGTTCTCTTCTGCCGTCGCCAGCCGGGCGAGCGCCTCCTCGAGGTCGTCTTCCTCTTGGCCGCAATCGGCTTCCCGATCCGCCCGGCAGGCGGTAAGGGCTCGCTGGGCTTCGGCTGCGTCCCGGCGCCCCTCGGCGACCTTCGCCTGCCATCTGCTCAGCGAGCGCTGGACCTCGGCAGCCGCCTTCTCGAGGTTGCCGAGCGCCCCCTGGCAGACCCGGGTCGCGGCGTCCCCGAACGCGTGCAGGGTCGCCGCATGGGTGCGGAGGACGGCGCGATCGTGGAGACTGGCGCCGTCGGCCACGTCAGCGCGTGTTGAGGAACTGGCGCAGCGCCTGGGCGTGGCGGCGCAGCTTCGGCGGGTATGGCTCGAGCGCTTTGGTCGCCGAGCGCAGCGCTGCCACCGAACGGTCGAAGTCGCCGGCGAAGCTGGCGAACTTCTTGTCCTTCCAGGAGCCGCCCAGGCGCCGGTACTCGGAAGTGAGGCGGTGGGTCTGCTTTTCGATCTCCTCGGTGGCGCTTCTCAGCGCCGCGGCGAACCGCTCCAGGTCGTCGGCGTTGGCGCGTACGTCGCTCATCGCTCTCAGCCCTCCTGGTCGCCGGCCATCGCCGGATCGGAGGCCGCCAAGTCGGTGGAGCCGGCCGCCCAGCAGGGGCGACTGGCCAGCGAGGCGAGCCACTCGGGGTCGGGGAAGCCGTAGCAGCGCAGCTTGAGCCGCTCCGAGCGGTCCTCGTCGGAGAAGATCGCCTGAGCCCCGGCGAGCTTTGCGGCGTCGGGGACGTCGATCAGCTGCAGGGAGTCGTTTTCGCTCATGCGGCCGACGAGCCGCAGGCCGAGCTCGCGTTGCGCCGCCGGCTCGAGCCGGCGCTCGAGGTTGCTCACGCCGTCGCAGCTGGCGATCGTGTGGACGCCGAATTCGGGGCCGTCGCGCAGGATCGCCGCCAGGGTCGCGCCGAGGCCCGGCTCCTCGTCGCCGAAGCCGCCGATCGAGGTCGCGTCGAAGTCGCGCGCCGACTGCAGGCGGTGCAGGACGAGGATCGACGGAGGGGCCGACGTCTCGGAAGACTCGATCCGCCGCTCCAGCTCCTCGCGCACCGTCTCCAGGACGCCGGCCAGCTGACGTCGCCGGTCGATCGTCAACCGGTTGCCGCCGATCGCGGCGAGCTCGTTGGCCGCGATCGCGAAGCGGTCGTCGAGGCCGCCGAAGTCGAGCACGCGCAGCGAGCCGCCGGCGATCTCGATCTGCGGCAGCAGGCCGGTGAGGAGGCTGGTCAGGACGCCGTCGACGAGGCCGGCGTCCGGTCCGGCGACGAGCAGGTTCGCGCCGGCGCGGCGCTCGAAGGCGACCGCGACGGGGCCGCCGAGGGAGATCGGCGCCCCGAGCCAGGCGCGGGTCCGGCTCGGGTCCGGCTGCCCCTCGCCGTCGAGGACGGCCGCGAGCTCGTCGTTCTCGCTCAAGTCAGCCTGGGCGCTGCCCTCGAAGACGATCGGACGGCGCTCGTGTCCCCGCTCGTCGGCGAGCTCGCGCAGCTCTCCCAGCAGCCGCTCCCGCTCGTCGTCCTGAAGCAGCACGACCTGGAAGCGCCGGTTTCCCTCCGGCATCCCGTTCATCGAGTTGTAGATCGCCTCGCCAGGACGGCTCAGCAGCCGCGCGTCGGCGTTGTCCTCGCCGAAGATGACCTGCGAGTCGCTCTCCGAGCACTGCAGGGCGATCCGCACCGCGATCTGGTTCATCGTCCCGCGCCCAACCTGGTGGACGCCGGAGATCGTCTGCGAGGCGAGGATCACGTGGACGCCGAAGGAGCGGCCCTGGCGCACCAGGGCGTCGAGGATGCGCGCCGCCTCGTTGGCGATCGCGTCGTCGTCGCTGAAGAGGACGTGGAACTCGTCCGCGACCATCAGGATCCGCGGCATCGCGGCGCCGCTGGACCTGCGGTAGCCGTCGAGGTCGTCCGCTCCCGCTTCCCGGAAGCGCTTGCCCCGCGCCGCGATCTCCGCCTCCAGTCCCCGCAGCACGCTGAGGCCGAACTCCCGCTCGCTTTCGATCGCGACCACGCGGGCATGGGGCAGCCCGGCCAGCGCGTAGGGCTTGAACTCGACGCCCTGCTTGAAGTCGACCAGGTACAGCTCGAGCTCGTCAGGCGAGTAGAGCAGGCACAGGTTGAGTATCGCCGCGTGCAGCAGGGTCGACTTGCCGGACCCGGTCTTGCCGGCGATCAGGGCGTGCACGGACGTATCGGTTCCGACCAGGGCCAGGGATTGGACCGCCCGGGCTCCGACGCGTCCGATCGGCACGGCGATTCCCTGCGAGGCGTCTCCGGTCCACCAGGTGCCGGGGTCCTCGAGGCGGGGGGTGGAGGCGACGACCGGCTGGTGTTCGGTCAGGCCGGCGGCGAGCGTCGTCTCCAGCAGCTCGAGCAGGCGCTTCTGGGAGACCTCGACGTTGGTTGCCGCCTTCGCGTTCGAGCCGATCGCCGAGATCACCCGGGTGAAGAGATTCTCGGGCTTTCCCGGAGAGACGAGGGAAAGCTCGGGCGGCGTCTCGATCTCCACCTGCCAGGGACTGGTGGAGTCCGCCCCCCTCACCCTCGCCAGCGCCGTCTCACCGCCTCCGGCGCCTTTCTGGGTGGTGTAGATCGCGGTCGGGCCGTCGAGTTCGGTGCCGTCGAAGCCGTAGGGCATCTCGCGCCCGGGGGCGCCGAGGACGATCGTGTAGACGCCGCAGGCGGGGCCGTTGCGAGAGATGCTGACCAGCCGCCGCGCCGCCGACTCGGTGAAGTTGGCGGGAAAGTCGAATATGACCAGGAAGCGGTACGCCTCCGCCACCTCCCCCGCGGCCGCATTGTGCGCCTCGATGTCGGAGAACTGACCGCGCAGGTACTTCTGGACGACCATCTCGATGTGCGCCTGCAGCTCGCTGAGGCGCTGCTCGATGTGCGAGCTCTCGCTCCACACCTTGCCGCCCACCAGGCCGTCGTCGTAGTCGGTCAGGTGGAGGAACGGGGCGACGCTCTTGCCCGCTCCGAGCGGGTCGACGAAGACGAAGCGGGCCATCCCCGGCGGGAACTGGGCAAGGATGCGGAGGATCAGCGACTGGACCTGCTGCACCACGCCCGGGTCGCGGTTCCAGAGGAAGAGGGAGGTGCCGCCGTTGACCGGCCACTCCGCCGCGGCGGTTACGTCCCCGTTCGGCGTGGGCCGCCTCGCGCCGCGGCCGAAGCGGATCGCGTAGGGAATCTTCTCCGCCGGGGACCAGCCTGCCCAGCGCTCCGAGTCCCACGGCGGCGACGCCTCCCCGAGCGTCTCCGCCCAGGAGTCGATCGCCGGGCGGGCGCGGTCAGTGGCGGCGGTCAGCTCGAGCTCCGCCGCCTGTCTCCTCGCCTCGAAGACCTCGGGCGCGGCGTCTTCGGCCTGCCCGATCGTGGCCAGTGCCTCCTCGACCCGGGTGACGGCGTCGACGACCCACTTGCGGCGAAAGAGGAAGAAGCGGTTGCGGGCGGTCTCGGCGCTCACCTTGGCTTCCGCCAGCAGGGTGGACAGCTTCTGCTCCAGCTGCTCGGTATCGGTTATCGCTTCGCCGACAGGGTCCTGACCGGGGAGGCGGCGGGCGAAGAGCGCGAGTTTGGGATCGGCGTTGAGGGATTGGCGGAACTGGGTCAACAGCTGCGCCCGCTCGCCGGTCAACTTGCTCAGGCTGGCCCGGTCGTGCTTAATCATCTCGAGCTCCTCGTGCATCTGCTCGACCGCCTGGTCCACGTCCTGGATCGCCGCGCGGTCCTCGCGCAGCTTCTCGGCCGCTTCCGCAACGGCCTCGCCGGGCCGACCGGAATTCGCTTGCTCGTTATCGGCCAAGGGATCCACTCACTGGTTTCCGAATGGAATGCGGAAGGCGAATGATCATATCCGTGCCGGTGCTCGCGGCGGCGCTACGATCACATCGTGGAAACCCTCACGCAAAGCCCCCCGTCCCAGTCCACCCTCGAGAGCTTCAATCCCGCCACCGGCGAGCTGGTCGGCTCGGTCGCGACGATCGCGCCCGAGCAGGTCCAGGCCGTCGTCGACGACGTCGCCCGCATCCAGCCCGCCTGGGCTGAGCTGTCGCTGGCCGACCGCGCCACCTATATGCGCCGCGCCGCCGACGCGCTGCTCGACGACATCGACGAGATCGCCGAGCTGCTCGTCAACGAGCAGGGCAAGCCGCGCACCGAGGCCTACACGATGGAGCTGCTGCCGACCGTCGACGCCCTGCACTGGTGCGCCAAGGCCGGCCCCAAGATCCTCGCCGACGAGAAGGTCCGCATGTCGCAGGCCTTCCTGATGAGCAAGAAAGGCCGCTTCACCTACGAGCCGATCGGCGTCGTCGGCGTGATCGCGCCCTGGAACTATCCCTGGTCGATCCCCTTCGGCGAGGTGGCGATCGCGCTGATGGCCGGCAACGGCGTCGTCCTCAAGCCGGCCAGCCTGACGCCGCTGCTGGGCGAGGCGATCCGCCGCGTCTTCGAGAAGGGCGGCCTGCCCGAGGGCCTGGTCCGAGTCGTCCACGGCGGCGGCGCCGTCGGCGACGCGCTGGCGAAGTCGAGTGTCGGCAAGGTCTTCTTCACCGGCTCGGTCGAGGTCGGCCGCAAGGTCGGCACGGTCTGCGCCGAGCAGCTGAAGGGCTCGGTGCTGGAGCTTGGGGGCAAGGACCCGATGATCGTCTGCGCCGACGCCGACCTCGACAACGCTGTCTCCGGCGCCGTCTGGGGCGGCTTCGCCAACGCCGGCCAGACCTGCTCGGGGATCGAGCGCGTATATGTGGTGCGCGAGGTCGCCGACCGCTTCGTCGCCGGCGTCGCCCGCGAGGCGGAGAAGCTGCGGCTGGGCGACCCGCTGCAGTGGGAGACCGAGATCGGCCCGATGACCTCCGACGGGCAGTACGAGATCGTCGTCGACCTGATCGAGGACGCGGTGGCTTCCGGCGCGACCAAGCTCTGCGGCGGCCCGACCGACGTGCCCGGCCTCTCCGGCAAGTTCGTCGCCCCGACCGTGCTGACCGGGGTCACGCACGAGATGCGGATCATGCGCGAGGAGATCTTCGGCCCGGTGCTGCCGATCGTCGTCGTCGACTCCGAGCAGGAGGCGATCGACCTCGCCAACGACTCCGAGTTCGGTCTCGGCGCCTCGGTTTGGACCAAGGACCGCCAGAAGGGCGCGCGGGTCGCCCGCCGGGTCGAATCCGGGATGGTCTGGGTCAACGACCACTCCTTCAGCCACGGCGCCTGCCAGTGCGCCTGGGGCGGGGTAAAGGACTCCGGCGTCGGCCGCTCGCACTCCAAATTCGGCTTCTACGAGTGCGTCAACGTCAAGATGAACTCCTGGGAGCCGGGCATGACCCGGGACTTTTGGTGGCATCCCTACGACCGCACGCTCGGCGAAGCGGTCCGCGCCTCGGCCAAGATCCTCTACGGTAGGGGCGCCACCCGGACCAGGGCCCTGCGCGAGGGCGCCGGCCCGCTGCTCGAGGTAGGCCGCCGCACGCTGAAGAAGAAGCGCAGCTGATCGAGCCGGTTTTGCGGGCGATCGAGCTGCGGGGCCTGCGGCGGGAGTTCGGCGAACGCGCGGCCCTGGACGGGGTCGACTTCTCCCTCGCGTCTGGGGAGATGCTGGTCGTCCTCGGTCCCAACGGGGCCGGCAAGACGACCCTGCTGCGGATCCTGGCGACGCTGCTGCGGCCGAGCGGGGGCGAGGCGCGGGTGCTCGGCGCCCGCCTCCCGGGCGAGGCCTGGAAGGTGCGGGGCCGGATCGGCCTGCTCGGCCACGAGCCGCTGCTCTATCGCGACCTCAGCGGCCGCGAGAACCTGCGCTTCCACGCCCGCCTGCACGGGCTCGACGAGGGGCGGGGGGAGCGCCGAATCGCAGCGCTGCTGGCGGCGGTCGGGATGGAGCGGCGCGCCGACGAGCGGGTCGCCGAGCTCTCGGCGGGGATGCGGCAGCGGCTGGCGATCTGCCGCTGCGTCCTGCACGAGCCGGAGCTGCTGCTGCTCGACGAGCCCGACTCCAACCTCGACATTGGGGGCCGCGAGCTGGCGCGGGAGCTGATCGGGCCGGCCGCCGGCCGCACCCGCGTCGTCGTCACCCACGACCCCGAGCGCGCTCTGCCCGACGCGGACCGCGCGGTCGTGCTCACTCACGGGGGCAGGGTCGCTCGCAGCTGTGCTGCGGCCGATCTCGATCCGGCCGAAGCGCGCGCCACTGCCGGAGCCGCGACGTGACTCCGTCGCGAACGGCCTTCGCTGCGATCCTCGGCAAGGACCTGCGCACCGAGCTGCGCACCCTGCAGTCGCTGCCGGCGATGGCGCTCTTCGCCGTCACCACCTTCGTCATCTTCCGCTTCGGCCTCGACCGCACGGCGCTCTCCGGCAGCCTCGCCGCCGGGGTGCTGTGGGCGACGCTGCTGTTCGCGGCGATCCTCGGCGTCAACCGCCTCTTCGTCGCCGAGCGCGAGGAGGGCGGCTTCGACGCGATCCGCCTGGCGCCGATCGACCGCAGCGCCCTCTTCGCCGCCAAGGCGGCGGCGCTGCTCGCCTATCTCGTCGTGCTGGAGCTGATCGTGGTGCCGGTCTTCGCAGTCTTCTTCCTCGACTCGGCCGCGGCGCTGGCGCCGCTCGCCCTCGTCCTCCTCCTCGCCGACCTCGGCCTCGCCGCTACGGGCACGCTGATCTCCTCGATGGCGGTCAACTCGCGCGCCCGCGACCTGCTGGCGCCGCTCGTCCTGCTGCCACTGGTGGTGCCGCTGATGATCGCCGCCACCGGCGCCAGCGAGCCGCTGCTGGAGCTGGGCGGTCCCGCCTACGACCGCTTCGGCACCTGGCTGGCGGTGCTCGGCCTATACGATTTGATCTTCCTCCTCGTCGGATACGCGGTGTTCGACTTCCTGCTGGAGGACTGAGGCGCCCTCCCTCTACCACCGCGCGAATCGCATGTACGGAAAAGGCCTTAGAACCCTCTCGATCGCCACCGTGGCGACGCTCGCCCTCGCGCTCTCGCTGGCCTTCTTCTACGCGCCGCTCGACGCCGACCAGGGCTTCATCCAGAAGATCTTCTACCTGCACGTGCCGCTGGCGATCGTGGCGCTGCTCGGCTTCGTCGTCGGCGGCGTCTTCGCGATCCTGCACCTGCGCAGCGGCGACTCGCGCTGGGACGCTTACTCCTACGTCTCGATCCACATGTCGGTGATCTTCGGCGTCGCGGTGTTGATCACCGGCTCGATCTGGGCCAAGGCCTCCTGGGGGCACTGGTGGGTCTGGGACGAGCCGACCCTGGTCAGCTTCCTGATCGTCTTCCTGATGTACGCGACCTACTACCCCTTCCGCTACGCGATCGAGGACCGCGAGCGCCAGGCCCGCTACGCCTCGGTCTTCGCGATCGTCGCCGGCGCCTTCGTGCCGCTCAACTTCATCGCGGTGCGGATGGCCGAGAGCCTCGTCCACCCACGCACCTTCGCCACCGCCAACGGCGGCCTGCCGGGGGAGATGATGCTGACCTTCCTCGTCAGCCTGGCGGCGATGGCGCTGCTCTGGGTGACGCTGGTCAAGTTCGAGCTGACCGCGAAGAGCGCGTCGGGCCAGCTGAAGCGGCTGCGCCGCGCCCTCGACGCGCCGTCCCCGGGCGGCGGCTCCCGCGTGGCGCCGGAGGTGAGCTAGATGGTCCTGGCCGAGCTGCTGCCCCTTGCCGCCCCGGCGCTGCCGCTCGACGAGGCCGGCAAGTACGTCGCCGGCGCCTACGTCGTCTTCCTCGTCCTGATCGTCGTCTACGTCGCGATCATGGCCGCCAAACTGCAGCGGATCGAGAAGGAGCTCCGCGAGCTCGCTGGATTTGCGGAACACCGCGCCAATGGAGAGGAAGCCGCCCCCGGACGCGGGAGTGAGAGGCCATCCATATCTGATTCTTTGGCCTCTCACGGGAGCAGAGGAGGCGGCGCTTAATCATGTCTGAGCTCCTCGCCCTCGGCGTCTCCCACAAGACGGCGCCGCTCGACTTGCGCGAGCGGCTCTCGCTGACCGAGGGCCGCGCGGTCGGCGCCCTCAACGAGCTGACCGCAGCCGAGGGCATCCACGAGGCGGCGGCGATCTCGACCTGCAACCGGACCGAGCTCTACCTGGTCGTCTCCGACACGGTCGAAGCCGAGTCGACAGCGCTCGGCGTGCTCACCCGCCAGGCGGAGATCCGCCCCACCGAGCTGCTCGGCCACCTCTACTCGCTGCGCTCCGGCGAGGCCGCCCACCACCTCTTCCAGGTCACTGCCGGCCTCGACTCGATGATCGTCGGCGAGGCCGAGATCCAGGGCCAGGTCAAACGCGCCTACGAGCTGGCCCTGGTCGAGGGCGCGACCGGGCCGATCCTCAACCGCCTCTTCCGCGGCGCCCTCGCCGCCGGCGGCCGCGTCCGCGAGGAGACCGCGATTGGCGAACGCGGTGCCTCGATCCCATCCGTCGCGGTCGAGCTGGCGCGGCGCACGCTGGGCGACCTCAGCGAGAAGCGCGTGCTGGTGGTCGGTGCCGGCGAGACCGCCGAGCTGGTCGCGCGGGCGCTGGTCGCCCGCGGCGTCACCACCGTCTTCGTCGCCAACCGCCACTACGACCGGGCGATCGGCCTCGCCCAGCGCTTCGGCGGCGACGCCGTCCGCTTCGAGGAGCTGCCCGAGCAGCTGGCGGCCGCCGACATCGTCGTCTCGGCGACCAACTCGCCGCACCACATCGTCGAGCGCGACGGACTCGAACAGGTGATGGAGAGCCGCGACGGCCGGCCGCTGCTGCTGGTCGACATCGCCGTCCCGCGCGACATCGAGCCCGAGTGCCGCGAGATCGCCGGCGTCAGCCTGCACGACATCGACGACGTGCAGCAGATTGCCGAGCGCAACGCCAGCGGCCGCGAGGCCGAGGCGCGGCGGGCGGAGCCGATCCTCGCCGCCGAGCTGGATCGCTTCGAGCGCTGGCTCGCCTCGCTCGAGGTGGTGCCGACGGTCGCCTCGCTGCGCGAGCGCGCCGACGAGGTGGTGCGCCGGGTGCTGGCCGAGAACGAGGACCGCTGGGAGGAGATGAGCGAGGCCGACCGCGAGCGGCTGGCGGCGATGTCGCGGGCGATCGTCTCCCGTCTCCTGCACGAGCCGACCGTGCGGATGAAGCGCTCGGCCGGCAGCGACAGCGCTTACCTCTACGTCAGCGCTCTGCGCGAGCTGTTCGGGCTCGATGCGGAGACTGAGCCGGAGGGCGAAGAAAAAGGCAACGTAACCGAGCTTCGAAGAACCCATCCCGGTAGGGGGTCCACTTAACTTTTTTTGAAGACAGGGAGCGGCCGTCCGAAAATGTCGCCGCAAAAAAAGTACAAGACGTTCCACCCCTACCGGGATGGGTTCTTTGCAACACAATTCCCCTTTTCTGAATGATCCGCATTGCTACCCGCAGCAGCGCTCTAGCTTTGGCTCAGGCACGTCAGGTTGCCGATCTGTTGGGTGGGGCTGAGCTGGTCGAGGTGTCCTCCGATGGGGAGCCGGGGGACAAGGCGCGGTTCGTGCGGGGGGTGGAGCAGGCGCTGCTCGATGGCGAGGCCGACCTCGGCGTCCACTCGGCCAAGGACGTGCCGGCGGAGATGCCTGAGGGCCTGGCCATCGCCGCGGTGCCGGCTCGCGAGGACCCGGCCGACGTTTGGATCGGCGTTGGAACCTCGCTCGACGACGTGCCGGAGGGGGCTCGGGTCGGCACGGCCAGCCTGCGCCGCCGCGCCCAGCTGCTCGCCATCAGGCCCGACCTGGAGATCGGCGAGCTGCACGGCAACGTCGACACCCGCCTGCGCAAGCTCGCCGCGGGCGAGCACGACGCGATCGTCCTCGCCGCCGCCGGCCTGCGGCGGCTCGGCCGCGAGGGCGAGGCGAGCTTCGCGATTCCCGCCGAGGCGATGACGCCGGCGGCGGGCCAGGGCGCGCTCGTTCTTCAGACGCGCGCCGACGACGCGGAGTCGACGAGCGCCGCGGCGGCGATCGGCGACGAGACCGCGTTGCGCGAGCTGACCGCCGAGCGCGCCGCGGTGGCCCTGCTCGACGCGACCTGCGCCACCCCGATCGGGGTTCACGCCAGGCGTGACGGCGATCGGCTCGAAATCGAGGCCTTCGTCGGCCTCCCCGACGGCAGCGAGTGGATCCGCGACCGGGTCGAGGCCGACGCCGCGGAGCCTGTTGCGGCCGGGGCCCTACTCGCCGAGCGCCTGCTGGGCGCCGGTGCCCGCGACGTCCTCGACCGCGCCGAGGAGCTGGCGTGAGCGCCCGGCCAGGAGTCGTGTACCTGGTGGGCGCCGGCCCGGGCGACCCCGGGCTGATGACGGCGCGCTCGCTGGACCTGATCGCCGCCGCCGACGCGATCTTCTACGACCGCCTGATCCCACCCGGCGCCCTCGACGGCGCCCGCGCCGACGCCGAGCTCATCTATGCCGGCAAGGCCCCCTCAGACGTGCCGGGAGTTGACCACCCATATGGTGGGTCAACTCCCGGCACGTCGGTTCCGCAGGGAGAGATCAACGAGCGATTGGTGGAGGCAGCTCGGGCGGGGAAGAGCGTGGTGCGGCTGAAGGGCGGCGACCCGTTCGTGTTCGGGCGCGGGGGCGAGGAGGGGGAGGCGCTGCTCGCGGCCGGGGTCGAGTTCGAGGTCGTGCCGGGTGTGACCGCCGGGGTCGCCGCCAGCGCTTACGCCGGGATCCCGGTCACCCACCGCGACGATGCCTCGGCGGTCGCCTTCGTGACGGGGCATGAGGACCCCGAGAAGCAGGAGACGGCGCTCGATTGGGAGGCGCTGGCGCGCTTCCCCGGCACTCTCGTCTTCTACATGGGGGTCAAACGGCTGGCCGCGAACGCGGCGGCGCTGATCGAGGCGGGCCGCGACGCAGACGAGCCGGCGGCCGCAGTCGAGCGCGGCACTATGCCAGGGCAGCGAACTGTGGTGGCGACGCTGGGAACGCTGGCCGAGGCGGTCGAGGGTGAGGGCGTGGGGGCGCCGGCGCTGATCGTGGTCGGGCCGGCGGTCGAGCGGCGCGAGTCGCTCGCCTGGCTGGAGCGACGGCCGCTGCACGGCCGTCGCGTCGTCGTCACCCGGGCGCGGGCGCAGGCCAGCGGGCTTGCCGCGACGTTGCGCGGGCTCGGCGCCGAGGTGGTCGAGCTGCCGGCAATCCGGATCGAGCCGCGCCTCAACAGCGAGGAGGTGCGCGCCGCATTGGGGCGGATCGGCGAGTACGAGTTGATTTGCCTGACCAGCCCCAACGGGGCTCACCTGCTGTTCGAGGCGCTCGAGAAGGCCGGCCTTGACGCACGGGCGTTTGGCCAGGCACCGAAACAGAAGCAGGTAAGGGGAGGGGGGGCAGGCGCTGCCGCCACGGTCGAGGTGCAAGGGGGCGCGGCCGGTCCTGGGTCGGTCTCCGATCGGTCGGAGACGATCGTCGCCGCGATCGGGCCCGGGACCGCGCGGGCGCTCTCCGAGCATGGAATCGCCGCCGACGTAGTCCCTGAGCGCTTCGTCGCCGAGGCGCTCGTCGAGGCGCTGGCCGGTGTCGAGGTCGAGGGCCGTCGCGTCCTCGTCGCCCGCGCCGCCGAGGCGCGCGACGTCCTGCCCGACGCCCTGCGCGAGCGCGGCGCCGAGGTCGACGTCGTCGCCCTCTACGAGACGGTGCGCGAGCAGCCCGAGCCGGAGGCGGTAGAGGCGGCGCAGGGCGCCGACTACGTCACCTTCACCTCCTCCTCGACCGTCCGCAACCTGACCGAGGCGCTCGGCGACCGCTTCCCGCGCGGCGCCCGCGTCGTCTCGATCGGCCCGGTCACCAGCGACGCCGCCCGCGCCGCCGGCCTCGAGGTCGACGTCGAGGCCGAGCGCCACGACGTCGACGGCCTGGTGGCTGCCCTTGAAGCCGATGCCTCGGGCTGATCGCAGCATTTTCAGGGCTGTAGGCCGGAAAATGCTGCGATGAACTTCGGGGCGCCGCACCGGCACTTTCGCCGCACCGATTCCACCAATTCGCGTGCGCGCGATTTGGTCGAGGCCGGGGCGCCGCACGGCACCGTCGTCACCGCAGCCGAGCAGACCGCGGGGCGGGGCCGGCAGGGGCGGGTGTGGACGGCGCCGGCCGGCAAGGGATTGCTCTACTCGGCCGTCCTGCGGCCGCTCGACGAGCGGCACCTGCTGTTGCCGCTCTCCGTCCCGCTCGCCGTCTGCGCGGCCGCCGAGGCACTTCGGCCCGGGATCGAGTGCGCGGTCAAGTGGCCCAACGACGTCTGGCTGGACGAACGCAAGCTGGCGGGGATCCTCATAGAGGCAAAGCCGCAGGACGGCTGGGCGGTGATCGGCGTCGGCCTTAACCTCTCGATCGCTCCGGACGAGTTCCCGCCTGACCTCCGTGACACAGCGGTCTCGATCTTTGGCTCGAGCGAGGGGCGTCGGGGGGAGCCCCGACGGAGCCTCCCGGCGGGGCTCCCCCCGACGCCCCTTACTGCAGCCACAGTCCTAAGTCGTCTTCTTGATCACTGGGTCGAGGCGGATCGAGCGACGATCCTCGCCGCCTGGCGCGCGCGCGACGCCCTGCGCGGGCGCGAGATCTCCTGGGACGGCGGCTCGGGGATCGCCGAAGGGATCGAGGACTCGGGCGACCTAGTCGTCGTCGCCGGCGACGGCCGGCTCGTCCTCGGCGCCGGCGAGGTCCACCTCAGCATCTGACTCCAAGTCGCGGTCCTCAGCTGCGTTGGCGCCATTCTCCGCTGTCTCCAGCGGCAGCTCCTCGCCCTCGAGTGCGTCGTCGACTCCGACCGCCTCCGCCGCAGCTCCGTTCCCCGCTGCCGTTGCTGCCCTCGCCGGGCTCTCGCTCTGCTTCGCGCGTTTGCGTTTGCGCCGCCGCTTGCCGCCTTTGGGGAAGTTGCGCAGCAGTTCGCGCGCGGTCGCCGACGGTTTGCGGGCCATCCGCATCCGCGCCCCGCGCAGCACCTCCTCGCCTTCGGGCGTGTGCGAGACCGCCGCGGCCAGCAGCGCCACCGCCAGGCGGCGGTCCTGTTTGCGCGAGGCGTGGACGAGCCGCCGTGCGTTGCGCCCGTGCGCCCGCCCGGAGGAATTGACCAGCAGGCCGAGCAGTCGCTTCGTCTCCGGCCAGCGCTGCACCGCATACTCTTCATGCAGCTCGCGGGTGTAGGAGGCGAGCCGCCAGACCCACGCCTGCGCCTGGTCGCGCCGCCCGATCCGCTTGTCGACCAGCGCCTGCAGCAGCGTTTTCGTCCCGGCCCGTTTGTCCTCGCGGCTCCAGCTGCCGACGATTTCGATCGCGTCGTCGAAGGCCTCGGCGTCGCGCAGGTCGGCGATCTCGCCCAGCGCTTTCAGCCGCAGCTGCGAGTTGCGGTTGCGCTGCACGCAGGTCAGCAGGAAGCGTCGCCGCAGCTCTTTGGTGCGGTCGTTCTGCAGCATCGAGCGCGCCCGCCGCCAGTTCTGCGGACTGACTCGGGCGCCGGCCAGCGCCGCCCAGGCATGCTGCTCGGGGTAGTCGAGGTTCTCGACCGCGATCCGCCACAGCTCCCGTTCCAGCACCCCGGTGCGGTGCTCGGAGTCGTCGGAGACGGGGACGATCCGCCGCTCTACCCGCACCCGCCGGCCGCGGCCGCGCCGCACCGGGCCGACCACGATCGCGCCGCCGCGGTAGACCTCGCGGTCGAGCAGGCTGTGCAGCGTCACGATCGTCTCGTCGTGGGTGGTCGCCGGGTGGACGAAGTCGATCACCAACCCGGCCTCCTTGCCGGGCGCCCGGCGGGTGACGCGGCCGACCCGCTGCTGGTAGATGCGCCGCGAGGCGGTCGGCGCCAGGTGCATGCAGAGCGTCGCCCGCGGCGAGTTCCAGCCCTCGGCCAGCAGCATCGCGTTGCAGAGGACGTCGACCTCGCCGCGCTCGAAGCCGGCCAGGATCTCAGCCAGTTCGCGCTTCGGCGTCTCGCCGGAGACGGCGCGGGCTTTGATCCCCTCCTTCTGCAGCGCCTTGGCGACGTTCTTCGCGTGCTGGACCCCGGCCGTGTAGAGGACGCCCGGCACCCTGCTGAAGCGCGTCTTGTAGAGATCGGCGATGGCGACGTTGAAGGGCTCCTGGTCGAGCAGGGCGGCCAGCTCCTCCTGGTCGAAGTCCTGGTCCACCTCGCCTTTTCGCAGCGGCACCTTGGCGATCGTCCGCACTCCCGGGCCCGGCGGGATGCGGATGCAGCGCAGCGGCGAGATCACCCCGCGCCGCGCCGCCTGGGCGAGGTCGAAGCGCGAGGTCTGGGTCGGGAAGAGGTCGGCGACGTGGCGGGCGATCAGCGCCCCGGTCGCGGTCATGCCGATGAAGACGGGCCCCGTCCAGGCGCGGATGCAGGCGCTGGTTTTCTCGCCCAGCGCGGTGTGCGCCTCGTCGCAGATCACGATCGAGTAGGCGTCGGAGACTTTCTTGTGGTTGCGGACGAACCACTGGTAGGTCTCGACCGTGACCGGCCCTTCGGCGTCGTCGCGGTCGCCCAGCAGCGGCGGCCGCAGCCGCTCCTTGTAGCCGCGGTCGGAGATCTCGCCGATGAACTGGTCGACCAGGTTGCGACGGTGGGTGAGGATGAGGACGCCACCGGTGCGGGTGGCGTCGATGAAGCCGACGGCGGCGACCGTCTTGCCGGCCCCGGTCGCGTGCTCGAACCAGAAGCGGCGCTCGGCGCCGGGGTCCTCGGCCGCCTCGGCGACGATCTCCTCTTCGTCGTCTGCGACCGGCTCTTCCTCCCAGTCCTGCGGCTCCTCGTCGGGCGCCAGCTCCTCGGGCTCCTCCTCGGCGTCGTCCGCGGCCTCCTCGCCGTCGGTGGACGAGGCGACCTCGGCCATCTCGCTCGGCGCGGACCCGTTCTCGGCCGCCGTCTGCTGCTCGGCCATCAGCTCGGTCAGGGTTCCGGACAGCGCGTCGACCTGGTGCGGGTTGAGCTCGGCACCGTCGCGCAGCTTCGGCGGCTCGTCGGCCAGCAGCCGCTCCAGCCCGAGCAGGAGCGAGAAGTCGCGCCGCCACTGGATCGAGGGGTGCTCGGCGCCTTCGTCGAGCTCCACCAGCGCTGCGTCGAGGGCACGCCGGCGCGCCGTCCCGGGGGCGAGCGCCTCGGGTCCCTCGCCGTCGAGCAGCAGCGGCTCGCGGGCAAAGTCCGACGCCCGCTCGATGTCGGCGCCTGAAGGAACTGCCGCCTTCGCGGCAACTTCGCTGGTCTTGGCCATGAGCCTGTCGGTTCTTTCCCGCGACGACGCAGCGCGCGCCACCGGGAAGAGTTAACGAGGGTGCCGGGGGTAAAGGCGTTTCTCCATCCCCGGCGATCTCGGCGATCCGCATACGGCGAATCGGAACATCCATATTGTAATCACCGAGTGCAGATGAATGATTCCAATGCCCGCAGCGAGGGGTCGGTGCGCCTGTTCCGGGCCACTCGCCGGGCGTCCGCGATCCTGATTGTCGCGTCGCTGGCGGTATGGGGTTGTGGGTCTTCGGGGGGCGGCGATTACGGCGGCGCCCACCCGAACTACGACCGGGCACTGGCGGGCGCGCCGCCGCCGCTGGCGGGGCTGTACGACCAGGCGAACGAGCTGCTGCCCGGCGGCGTCGATGCCTACGAGCAGCGGATTGCGGCACTGCGCGGCTACCCAGTCGTCGTCAACCTCTGGGCCTCCTGGTGCGGTCCCTGTCGCTTCGAGTTCCCGCACTTCCAGCGGGCGGCCGCCCGCTACGGCAAGCGGGTCGCCTTCCTCGGCATCGACAAACAGGACGACGACGATGCGGCCGAGACCTTCTTGCGCGAAGAGCCGGTTCCCTACCCCAGCTACACCGACCCCGATGAGGAGATCGCCGAGAGCATCGACGACGGCGGCGCGAGCCGCGGCCTTCCGGCGACCGCTTTTTACGACCGTGACGGCGAGGTCGTCTACCTGAAGCTCGGCCAGTACGACGACGAAGAGGAGCTGCGGGCAGACATCGAGCGCTACGCGCTCGGGCGCGGCGGGAAAAGCGGATAATCGACCCGTGGACGTCTTCGTCGTCATCGCCCTGGTCGCGATCGTCGTCCTGCTCGCCGAGCTGTTGCTGCCGACCGGCGGCGCTCTGGCCGCGCTCGGGGCGCTGGGGCTGATCGCGGCCGGCGTCGTCGCGCTCACCGTCGACTCCGACTCCAGCGCCAGCGACTGGGCTGGCCCGGGA
Source organism: uncultured Solirubrobacterales bacterium (assembly GCA_963703235.1). Lineage (GTDB taxonomy): Bacteria > Actinomycetota > Thermoleophilia > Solirubrobacterales > 70-9 > VRUE01. Next base: position 2,296,046 of record OY969802.1, read on the forward strand.
CTGATCACGCTCGGCGTGCTCTCGCTGATCAGCGCCTACGTGGTCGGCCGCAAAGTCCTCGCCGCCCACCGCGACGAGCCGGTCCGGACCGGCTCCGAGGAGCTGATCGGCGCCGCCGCCGAGGCGCGCACCGCGCTCGACCCGGAGGGGCAGGTGTGGGTGGAGGGAGCGCTCTGGCGGGCCCGGCTGGCCGGCGACGGAGGACCGCTGCGTCCGGGAGATAGAGTCACCGTCGAGTCGGTCGACGGCCTCACCCTGACGGTGCGGCCGGCGCCGGAGTCCGATGCCCCAGGTGGGGGACCCTCGGTTCGTCCCTCTGAGGAAGGAGCAGTCTGATGGAAGCAGCGCTCGTGGTCCTGGTCGTCCTCGCGATCTTCGTTTTGATCGTGCTCGGCTCCGCGGTGCGGGTGCTGCGCGAGTACGAACGCGGCGTCGTCTTCCGCCTCGGCCGCCTGATCGCCACCAAGGGGCCCGGGCTGATCCTGCTGATCCCTCTGATCGACCGGATGGAACGGGTCGACCTGCGCACGGTGACCTTGAACATCCCGCCGCAGGAGGTGATCACCCGCGACAACGTCCCCTCCAGCGTCAACGCCGTCGCTTACTTCCGCGTCGTCGACGCCAACCGGTCGATCGTCGAGGTCGAGAACTTCCTCCTCGCCACGTCGCAGATCGCCCAGACGGCACTGCGCTCGGTCCTCGGCAAGGCAGAGCTCGACCAGCTGCTGGCCGAGCGCGAGCGGCTCAACGAAGAGCTGCAGAAGATCATCGACGAGTCGACCGAGCCCTGGGGGGTCAAGGTCACGGCGGTCGAGATCAAGGACGTCGAGATCCCGGAGCAGATGCAGAGGGCGATGGCGCGCCAGGCCGAGGCCGAGCGCGAGCGGCGGGCCAAGATCATCAACTCCGAGGGCGAGTACCAGGCGGCGCAGAAGCTCACCGACGCCGCCGACATCATCAGCACCAACCCGGCCTCCCTGCAGCTGCGCTACCTGCAGACCCTGCTGGAGATCGGCAGCAACCAGAACACGACGATCGTCTTCCCGCTGCCGATGGACGTGCTGGAGCCATTCATTGAGGGCGCCGGGAGAAATCATCGCCGTCCGGATAAGGCCGAGTGACGCTGCGCGGATACGGCCCCTCCCCGGTGTCCCGCGTAGCGCCGCTACGCGAGAACCGTGTCGTGTCCGTCCCGCTTGGTCATCGACCTTCCCGACCGGGCGCTGATTTCCCCCGGCGCCCTCGCGAACCCTTTAGCGGTTGAACCCTCCGCAAATTCGCATCGACCAGCTGACCGGGCTGCAGACGATCCTTGCTCCGGGACGCGCGGACCGCCCGGAGGGGTTCAAGCGGCCGGCCAGCGAGCAGAAGGGAGCCGAGAACTGCCCCTTCTGCGAGGGGCGGGAGGAGCGGACGCCGCCCGAGGTCTACGCCGCGCGCCCTGGCGGCGGCGCCGCCGACACGCCGGGCTGGACGAGTCGCGTCGTGCCGAACCTCTATCCCGCCCTGGCCGAGCCCGGCGACAGCGCCGCCGGCGAGACGAGCGATCGTCCTTCGCCGGTTGCGAGCGAAGCCGGCTCGTTTGCCAGCGCCGCCGACCCGCTGCTTGCCTCGCGGCGTGCCGGCGAACCCGATCTCTTCGCCTCGCGACCGGCGACCGGCGGCCACGAGGTGATCGTCAACGCCCCCGAGCACGTCACCGCGATGGCCGAGCTGAGCGAGGAGCGGTTCGCCGCCGCGATCGCGACCTGGCGCGAGCGGCTGCGCGCCCACTCCAACGCCGCCTACGCCCAGCTCGTCGTCAACGAGGGAGCCGGCGCCGGCGCCTCGCTGCCGCACACCCACGCTCAGCTCTACGCACTGGCTTTCGTGCCGGCGCTGGTGGCGCGGGAGCGGGAGCGGGCCGGCGCCTACGCCGAACGCACCGCGGGCGGCGACCTGCTCGGCGACGTCCTGGTCGAGGAGGTGCGTCGCCGCGAGCGCCTCGTCGCGATCGACGACGACGCGGCGCTGATCTGCCCCTGGGCCTCGCGCTCGCCCTACGAGCTGCGGGTCGTGCCGCGCCGCGAGGCGGCGCGCTTCGAGGACGACGACGCCGGCGCCGCGATGCTGCACACGGCGCTGCGCCTGCTGGCGGAGCGCTTCGACGGCTCGCCCGAGCTGAACCTCTGGGTCCGCACCGCACCGCGCGGCACCGAGCAGTTCCGCTGGCACGTCGACATCGCCCCCCGCCTCACGACCAAGGCCGGCTTCGAGTTCGGCACCGGCGTCGACATCGACGTCTACCCACCGGAGCGGGCGGCCGCCGACCTGCGCGACGCTGCCCCGTAGCGCTTTCCTAAGTGGGTTGACAGGGGCTTAGCGATCAGCATAGGCTGCGCAATCGATGGGAGTCGAAGCGCCCGAAGAGGCCCACGAGCAGCTGGAGATGAAAGTGTGCCGGGTCCGCGAGGCGGCGATCAGGATGCTCGCCCACCTCGTCAAACTTGGGCAAGCGGTGGAGGCCGCTGCCGCGGTGAAGGACCAGACAGCGCGCGAAGCGGCCCTCCGCGCCGCGGTCGAACGGTTCCAGGCAGCCCTCAACACGAAGGAACTGGCAGACCAGCGGGACGCGCTGAAAAAGCTGCTCGAAGCCGAGCCCGGGCTCTGCGAGTACGGCAAGGACGCCTGGGCTGTCGCCGACGGGCTGCCGGACCTGCAGAACAGCTGGCCCAAGGCGGAAACCGCTCCCAACGCGGCGGCGGTGACAGTTGCCGTCAAATCGTCGAGCAAGGCGCTCGACGAATTGATCTTCCACTGCAGCATGGTCACGATGCCGAGGGAAGTGAAGCGGGAGCTGGACGCCCTGCGGGTGGGTAAGCCACTCGACTTCCACCAGACGTTCGCGGCGCAGCTGCCGAGTGCGGAGCACCGCAATCAGCTCCTCCAGCGGCTGAAATACTCGCAGATCTGCGGCTGGGTCGACACGGCGAGCGGGCTCATCTACAGGCTCCCGCAGAGCGGTGCGGCCCGCCTCTTCACTTGCTTGGCCCCGTTCCTCGTTGCGCTCTTGGCCGGCGCCGGCCTCTGGGGATTCGGCTTTATAGACATGCCGAGCGAGTGGGAGGGGCTGGAGAACGGCGGGCAGCTGCTGGGCGCCTACGGGCTCGTCCTCGCCGGCGCCGTCTTCCATCTCCTGGTCGAGAACATCAAGCAGGAGCAGATCCGCTCGGTGCCGATCGGCGCCATCAGCGACGGCATCTACTGGCTCAACCTGCGCTGGCTGGGACTGTCGCTGACCGTCTTCTGGGTCCTGGTCGTCACCATCGGCCTGCGGCTCTCGGGCAGCGGCTCGGGGGGAAGCGACCTCGCCCTCTACTTCTTCGCCGGATACAGCCTTGACAGCGTCGCCGGCCTCGTCCTGACCCGTTTCGCCGGCAGCTCCGGCGGGGCGGTGGAACGGCTCGAGGAGAGCTTGGCCCCGGTCAAAGACAGCAGCGCGGGCCAGCAGCCTGCCGCCGCCCCGGCCGTCCCCTAAGACGCTGGCGTCACTGCACGGTAGGGTCGCGGCGGTGGCGCCCGACCCGCGGCCGATTCCCCGCTTCATCGCCGACTCGACCCAGGAGGGGATTCCGCACGGGCGCTTCGCCGAGCGGTTGGCCAGTGAGTTCCAGGCCGCCTGCAACTCGATCGAGGACCTGCCCGCCGGGGTTGAGGCGCCGGCCGAGATCGAGTGGTTCCCCGAGCGCGCCTGGGGCGGCCGTGTCTGGGTCCCGTGCACCGCGCGGGCCGAGGGATCGGAGGGAACGCTGGAGCTGTTCGGACACGTCTCCTACCTGCAACCCGAGGGGGGCGAGCCGGGGGACTTCGGCGCCAAGGCCGACTTCACCGACGTCCTCGCCGAGGACAACCCGGACTGGCGGATCGACCTCAACGACGAGGTGATCGGCCGCTGGCGCGGCGAGAACGGCCGCGCCGGCGCCGTGACGCTGGTCTGGGGACGGCCGCTGGTGCGCGGCGCGGTCGCCGCCACCGCCGAGCTGGAGGCGCAGACCGTCGATCAGGAGGCGATCTCCAACGAACGCTTCACCCTGATCGCCCTCGACGCGCTGGAGGGCTACGGCGACGACGTCTTCCTCGAGGTGACGCTCTGGAGCGCCCGCGCCCAGCCGCTGGCCTCGGAGAGCCTCTACGCGTAGAACCGGTGAGTTTGTGGTTTCCCGCGGTATGCGCGGGAAAAGACGAAGTCAGCGGGCGGCCGCGGCTAGCGCCGTCATCGCCTCGACGCTGGCGCTGGCCAGGCCCCTGACTACGACGGTGTCGAGGGCCCCGTAGGCGGACAGCGCCTCTTGCGCCGTGCCGGCGTCGGGGGCCGCCACCCCGACGGTGCCCTCGGGCTCGCCGAGGCGGGCGAAGTGGTTGCGGTAGCCGTCGTGGAGGTCGCGGTAGAAGGACTCCTCCTTGGCGAGGCGGGCGGCGGCGTCCGCGTCGACGGCGGTGCGGACGTAGCCGAAGACCGGTGGGGTTACGCGACCGGCCGCGCGCGCCCCCTCCTCGACCCGCTGGCGGGCGCCGGCCGCGAACTCCGGCGTCATCCAGTTGAAGAAGGCGCCGTCGAACTCGGCCCCGGCCAGCGCGCACATCTTCGGGCCCATCGCGGCGAGGACGAGGCGGATGCCAGGCAGGCTCTCGCGCAGCTCCGAGAGCGACTCGCGCATCCGCGTCAGCGGCTTCTCGGAGAAGCCGGCGCCGACCCCGAGCCAGAGCCGTCCGGGGTCGAGCCCGAGCCGCTCCAGGTCGGCGGCGATCTGCGCCGGCGGCGTGCGGTCGAGGGCGATCACGGCGACGCCGAGGTCGAGCCCGGGTGCCGCGGCGGCGAACTCGGCCAGCGTCTCCAGCCCTTTCGCGCCCGGGTGGTCGTTGGACCAGATCGAGTCGTAGCCCAGCTCGGCGCAGCGCGCCGCCAGCGGTTGCGCCACCTCGGGATCGAGACCGGCTGCTACCCCGAAGCCCCGGGTCAAGCGCTGGCTCCTCCGCTGGCGCGTCCGGAAGCGGCTTTCTCGAACAAGGCCACGCACTCGATGTGGGGGGTCTGGGGGAACATGTCGACCGGCCTCACGCGGCGCAGCGTATAGCCGGCCTCGACCAGCTGGGCGGCGTTCGGAGCCAGCGTCGTCGGGTTGCAGGAGACGTAGACGATCCGCTTCGCCTCGCACTCCAGCACGCGGCGGACGATCTTCTGCGAGAGGCCGGCGCGGGGCGGGTCGATGACGACCACGTCGGCCTTGCCCACCTGCTCCAGCAGCGGTCGCAGGCCGGTGCGGGCGCTGCCGGCGAGGAAGCGGGCGTTGGCGATCCCGTTGCGCTCGGCGTTGCGCTCGGCGTCGGCGATCGCCTCGGGGACGATCTCGATGCCCCAGACCTCGCCGGCCCGCCGCGCCATCGTCAGCCCGATCGTGCCGATCCCGCAGTAGAGGTCGAAGAGGCGCTCGCCGCCGCTGAGGCCGGCGTACTCCGCCGCGACCGCGTAGAGCCGCTCCGCCATCTCGGTGTTGGTCTGGAAGAAGGCGGCGTGCGACATCTCGAATCGCAGCCCGCACAGCTCCTCGGCCAGCCGCTCCTCGCCGAGCACGCCTGTCGGTCCCTCGCTGCCGCCGGAGTCGTCCTCGACGATCGTGTGCAGGTCGACGGGCGGTTTCGGGAAGCGCGCCGGCGCGGTGACGAGCCGGGTCTGCAGCTGGCCGGTGCGCCGGCCCTCGCGCACGACGAGGTTGCGCAGGACGCCGCTGCCGGCGCGACGGTCGAAGGGGGCGACCGATTCGCGCCGCGCCCAGTCGCGCACCTCGTTGCGTGCCGCGTTGCCGCGCTCGGAGGCGAGCAGGCAGTCCTCGACGCCGACGATCAGGTCCCAGCGGCCGCGCGCGTGGAAGCCGAGGACCGTCTCGCCCTCGCGCTCGCCGAAGGAGTATTCGAGCTTGTTGCGATAGCGCCACTGCTCCAGGGCCGGCTCGATCGGCTCCAGCTCGAACCCCTCCAGCTCGCCGATCCGCCGCAGCGCCTCGTCGACCTGCTGCCGCTTGTGGACGAGCTGCTGCTCGTAGGCGAGCCCCTGCCAGGGCGCGCCGGGGCACGGCTCGCCTTGGTGTGTGCAGCGGTCGGGGACGCGGTCGGCGCCGGGGCGCAGCAGCTCGACCGTCCGCGCCTCGGCGAAGCTGCGCTTCGGCTTGGTCACCTCGGCCCGCACCCGGTCGCCCGGCAGGCCGCCGGCGACGAAGACGACGTAGCCGTCGGCGCGGGCGACGCCGCGGCCGCCGAAGGCGAGCGAGTCGATCTCGAGCTCGAGCTGCTCGCCCCGCTTCAGCCGTCGCGCCGCCGTCTCGCCGGTGGCCTGGGCCACGGCCTAGTGGAGTTTCTTGCGCGCCTGCCGCAGCAGCTTCTCCAGCTCCTTCAGCATGCTGTCGGTCTGCCGGCGGCCGCGTTTGATCAGGTCGGAGACCATCTTTTCGGCGTCGCCGCGGGTCATCCGCCCCCGCTTGACCGCGTCGTCGACGACCTCCTGCAGGCGGTCGCGGCTCAGCGTGACGCTGTGCTCGAGGCTCTCGCGGAACTGCTCGACGCTCTTGTCGAGACCGCTGATCCCGCTGTTTGAGCGGGACGTTTTCTTCCCGGCTTTCGCTTTGGCTTTTTTCGCCGTCGATTTACCGCTGGCGGTTTTTTTCGACCGCGTCCCGGCTTTCGCTTTTTTCGTCGCTTTGCCGGACGACTCTTTTTTCGCGGCCATGCCATGCCTCCTTGTCGGTTGCCAGGGACTGATGGGGGCGGCGAAACTGCAATTACACGTCTATAGGACGTATGAATGCAGTTTCGACTGAGGTGACTATGTCATTCCCGCGTCCGTCGGGTTCGAATCGCCTACCCAGAAGGTCGCCTCGACCGGGGCGTGGTCGGAGAGCCGCAGCGCCAGGCCGTCGCGGCGCACCTCGCGCGCCTCGGGCGGCCAGCGATGCGGACGCTCGACGATCGCCAGGCCCCGCGCCAGCAGGTGGTCGATCGCGTTGGGGGCGGTCGGCGGCGCCAGTCGGAAGCGCTCGCGCAGCTCCTCGAAGACCGCGGGACTCTCGTCGGGGCGCAGGTTGAGGTCGCCGCCGAAGAGGAGCGGTGCCTCGTCCGCCCACTCGGCCGCGGCGCTCGCCGCGCGCAGCACGTCCGCGGCCGCGAGGTCGGGGCGGTTGGCGCTGGCGTGGAGGTTGGCGACGCAGATACCCGAGGCGGTTCGCGTGAAGGCCATCGCGCGTCGCTCCAGCGGCCCGTCGTGGATGACCACCTCGCGCCGCTCGACGATGCCAGCCGTCGTGCGCTTCCGGTGCGACTTATCCCTCTCATCGACGGATAAGTCGCACCGGAAAGAGCCGCGAACCAGCGTCAGGTTCGAGCCGCCCTCGCCGGAGGCGATCAGGTCGGGGTTGAGGCGGGCGGCGCGCTGCCGCAGCGCGGAGAGCGAGTTCCGCGAGGTGAGCGCGCGGTGCGCCTCGGCGCCGCAGGCCCGGGCGAGCGGCGCCGCGAAGCGCGGCGGGCACTCCTGCAGCAGCGCCACGTCCCACTCCGCCGCCGCCAGCAGGCCGGCGAACTCCAGCAGCAGCTCGCGGTTGACCTGGATATGGGTCGTGTTGCGCTCGCCGATCCGCAGCAGCCGCGAGCGCCAGGTGAGGAGCGCCGGGTCGGGTGGGAAATCGCGCCCGTGGAAGAGGTTCCAGCCGATTGCGGTGAAGCGCACACGCTTAGTATCCGCGGCTTGAACAAGGACTTCCTCACCGGCGAAGAGCTCGGCGCCTTCGAGCTCTCGCAGCTGCTCGACCTGGCGCTGGAGCTGAAAGCCGGCCGGCGCGAGGGCGTCGGCGAGGGTGCGCTGGCGCGGCGCAGCGTCGCGCTGGTCTTCGAACGCCCCTCGACGCGGACGCGGATCTCCTTCGAGGTCGCCGTCGCCGAGCTGGGGGGGACGCCGATCGTCCTCCGCGGCGACGAACTGCAGCTCTCCCGCGGCGAGTCGATCGGGGACACCGCCCTGGTCCTCTCGCGCTACGTCGACGCGATCGCGATCCGCTCCGGGGCCCACGAGGAGGTGGCCGAGCTGGCGAGCGAGGCGCCGATCCCAGTCGTCAACGCGCTGACGCCCCAGCACCATCCCTGCCAGGCGTTGGCCGACCTGCTGACCCTGCGCGAGCGCTTCGGCGACCTCGCCGGGCTGCGCCTCGCCTACGTCGGCGACGGCAACAACGTCGCCCGCTCGCTGGCGATCGCCGGCCGGCTGGCCGACGTCGAGGTGACGATCGCCGCCCCCGAGGGCTACCAGCTCGAGGACGGCCACGGCGCCAGGCTGACCGACGACCCGCGCGACGCGGCCTCCGACGCCGACGCGATCTACACCGACGTCTGGGTCAGCATGGGCGACGAGGAGGAGGCCGAGCGCCGCCGCGCCGACCTCGCCCCGTTCCGGGTCGACGCCGACCTGCTGGGCGCCGCCAAGGACAGCGCCGTCGTCCTCCACTGCCTGCCTGCCCATCCCGGCGAGGAGATCGAAGCCGACGTCCTCTACGGGCCGCGCTCCGCCGTCTGGGACCAGGCCGAGAACCGCCTCCACACCCAGAAGGCGCTGCTGAGCACGCTGCTCGGCGAGTAGGGGCCGCAGGTGTATCCGGAGATCGAGCTTGGGCCGCTGACCCTTCAGACCTTCGGGCTGATGTTCGCGCTCGCCTTCCTCGCCGCCGGCGCCCTGATCGCGAAGCGGCTGAAGGAGATCGGCAAGCCGGTCGACTGGGCCTACGAGATGGGCTTCGCGGCGCTGATCGGCGGCATCGTCGGCTCGCGCCTCTACTTCATCGTCGAGAACTGGGACAGCGTCAGCGACGACCTGCTCGGCAACGTCTTCTCCGGCTCCGGCCTGGTCTGGTACGGCGGCGCAATCGGCGGTGCGATCGCCGTCCTGCTCTGGGCCCGGTACCGGGGCTTCCTCGGCCTCGCCCTGTTCGACCTGGCGGCGCCGGCGCTGGCGCTCGGCTACGCGATCGGCCGCTGCGGCTGCCAGCTCTCCGGCGACGGCGACTACGGCAAGGCCTGGGACGGGCCGTGGGCGATGGCCTATCCGGACGGCACCGTGCCCACCGACGACACCGTCCACCCGACGCCGATCTACGAGACGCTGGCGATGGGCCTCGGCGCCTGGGCGCTCTGGCAGCTGCGCGACCGCTTCCGCGCCGGCGTCCTCTTCGCGCTCTACCTCGTCTACGCCGGCGCCGAGCGCTTCCTGATCGAGTTCGTGCGCCGCCACGAGGACGCGGCCTTGGGGCTGACCACCGCCCAGCTGGAGAGCCTTGCGATGATGCTTGCCGGCGCCGTCTGGGTCTACGTCGCGAGACGCAGATATGGGACCCTGTCCCGTCCCGACGGCGCGGCGGCCGCTACTCGTCCGCGACCGGCGGGTTGATGCAGTGCCGTCGGATGTCGGCTAATCTTGCGCAAATTAATTTGAGGTAATCGAGGAGGCGACGAAGGTGGGACCAGTGGAGACCGGCAGTGAGGGCGGCGCGTCCGCCGCGACCGTTGGCGCGCTGGTCGACCGGGCCACCGAGCGGATCGCCGCCGCCGGTTGCGACGAGCCGCGCGGCGACGCTGAGGCACTCGTCGCCAGCGCGCTCGAGATCGGCGTCGAGGAGCTGCGGCGCGACGGCAGCGGCGAGGTGACGCCGGAGCTGGAGAGCGAGATCGAGGCCCTGGTGGCGCGCCGCGCCGACCACGAGCCGCTCGCCTACGTCCTCGGCCGCGCCCCCTTTCGCAGCCTCGAGATCGCGGTCGATCCGCGGGTGCTGTGGCCGCGGCGGGAGACCGAGCTGCTGGTCGAGGTCGGCACCGAACTGCCCGAGGGCGCCCGCGTGCACGAGGTCGGCACCGGCTCGGGCGCGATCGCCCTGGCCCTGATCTCCGAGCGCCCCGACCTGCGGGTCACCGCCTCCGACCTCTCGCCGGAAGCGGTCGAAGCGGCCCGCGAGAACGCCGAGCGGCTGGGGCTGGAGCTGGACGTCTCGGTCGCCGCGGGGCTGCCGGACGGGCTCGAGGACATCGACCTCGTGATCGCCAACCTTCCCTACGTCACCGACGAGACGATCTACGAGCGCTCGCCGGAGATCCAGCGCGAGCCGCGGATCGCCGTCACCGGCGACTGCGGTGAGGACGGGCTCGGAGTGATCCGCGGCCTGGTTGCCGAAACGCCGAGCGGCTGGCGGATGGCGATGGAGCACGACACGCACCACGGCCCGGCGATGCAGGAGCTGCTGCGCGACGCGACCACCATGCGCGACTACATGGGCGACGAGCGGGTCACCGTCGGCACCGCCCCCTGAGCGCGAACTCCGACGGACACCCAATAGCGTTGGGTCATGGCTGACTCGACCGACGTAGAGCCCGCCGCCGGCTCGGGCGCGCCGCAGCCCGCCGCCGGCTCGACCCAGGCCGAGCGTCTGGCCAAGGTCGAGCGGCTGCGGGCCGAAGGGATCGACCCCTACCCGTTCTCCTTCCCCGACCGCAACGCGATCGCCGAGATCCACGGGGCGCACGACCCCGAGCGGCTTGAGGCGGGGGAGCACCGCGACTTCAGCTACCGGATCGCCGGCCGGGTGGTCGGCCAGCGCGGTCACGGCAAGACCCTCTTCTTCGACCTCCGCGACCTCTCCGGCACGATCCAGGCCTACGCCCGCGTCGACGCGCTCGGCCAGGAGGCGTTCGACCGAGTCGAGGACCTCGACATCGGCGATCTGGTCGGGGTCGAGGGCGACCTCTACGTGACCAAGCGCGGCCAGCTGGCGATCGAGGTGCGCGAGTGCACGCTGCTGGCCAAGGCGCTGCGCGACCCGCCCGACCTCTTCCACGGCATCTCCGACCCCGAGGTCCGCTACCGCCAGCGCGAGCTGGACCTGATGGCGAACGAGCGCTCGCGCGAGATCTTCGCGCTGCGGGCCAAGGTGGTGAAGGCGATTCGCGACCACCTCGACGAACGCGGCTACGTCGAGATGGAAACGCCGATCCTGCAGCGGATGACCGGCGGCGCCGCGGCGCGCCCGTTCAAGACCCACCACCACGCGCTCGACCGCCACCTCTTCCTGCGGATCGCCACCGAGCTCTACCTGAAGCGGACGATCGTCGGTGGCTTCGAGAACGTCTACGAGCTGGGCAAGTTCTTCCGCAACGAGGGGATGTCGCCGCAGCACAACCCCGAGTTCACGATGCTGGAGTGGTTCGTCAGCGGCGTCGACTACCACGGCGTCATGGACGTCGCCGAGGGCATTGTCTCCGGCGTGGCGGAACGGGTGCTGGGGACGACCAAGGTCGAGCGCGACGGCGAGACGATCGACCTGGCGCCGCCGTGGCCGCGGCTGCGGCTGCAGGACCTGCTGCTGGAAGAGACCGGGGTCGACATCGTCAAGGCCAGCCGCGACGAGCTGGCCGAGATCGCCGGCGAGGACGCCGAGCCCGACGACGACTGGGCGGCGCTGGTCGACACCCTGCAGGGCAAGCTGGTCGAGCCGAAGCTGATCCAGCCGGCCTTCATCGTCGACCTGCCGCTGGCGATCTGGCCGCTGGTCAAGCCGGTCCCCGAGCACCCGCAGCTGCTGGCCGCGGCCTTCGACGGGATCGTCGCCGGAATGGAGATCACCGGCGGCGGCACCGACGTCAACGACCCGGTCGAACAGCGCCGCCACTTCGTCGAACAGCGCGAGCGGCAGGAGTCGGGGGCGATCGAGAACCCGCACGAGCACGACGAGGAGTTCGTGCGCGCGCTCGAATACGGGATGCTGACCGCAAGCGGCTCCGGCCTCGGCGTCGACCGCCTGATGATGATCCTCAGCGGCGCCAAGACCCTGCGCGACGTCGTCCTTTTCCCCTCGATGCGTGAGGCGCAATCGGAGACCTAACCCTAGGACCCATCCCGGCAGGGGTTCCACTTAACTTTTTTTGAAGACAGGTTGCGGCCGTCCGAGGGCGGGGGCTCAAAAAAAGTACAAGACGTTCCACCCCTACCGGGATGGGTCCTTGCGTTGGATCTGCACTAGGCCGTCCGGCTCGTGCTCGACTTGGAGGGTGGTGTGGCGGACGCCGTACTCGCGTTCGAGCAGGTTGGCCAGCTCGAGGCGGGCGCGGTGGCAGTCGGCTTCGGCCTTGACCGTGACGTGGGCCGCTAGGGCCGGGAACTCGGAGGTGACCTCCCAGACGTGCAGGTCGTGGACCTCGACCACCCCGGCCTGTGCGGCCATGCGGGCGCCGATCCGCTCAGGGTCGAGTCCCTTCGGCGAGGCCTCGAGGAAGACCCGGCCCGATTCGCGCAGTAGCACGTAAGCGGAGCGCAGCATCAGCGTGGCGACCAGCAGCGAGGCGATCGAGTCGGCCCGGTCGAAGCCGGTGAGGAGGATCACCGCAGCGGCAACCGCGGTGCCGATGAAGGCGTAGAGGTCGGTCAGCAGGTGCTGGAAGCTGCCCTCGACGTTGAGGCTCTGCCGGTTGGCCCGCGCGAGGACCGCCGTGGCCACGAGGTTGACGGCGATCCCGGCCAGGGCGACGACGAGAACGAGGCCGCCGTCGACGGCGGGCGGCTCGAAGAGGCGACGCACCGCCTCGTAGGCGATCAGCGTCGCCAGCACCAGCAGGGTGATGCCGTTGACCTGGGCGGAGAGGATCTCGACCCGTTTGAGGCCAAAGGTCATCGCGCCGCCGGGCGGGCGGCGGGCCAGGCGCAGGGCGAGCAGGGAGAGGGCGATCGCGGCGGCGTCGGTCAGCATGTGCGCGGCGTCGGAGAGCAGCGCCAGCGAGTCGGCGAGGATGCCGGCCACCACCTCGGCCGCCATGAAGCCGAGGATCAGCGCCAGCGCGATCCAGAGCTTGGTCCGATCTGCGTCGGCCGAGGCGCCGTGGCTGTGCCCGTGGTGGGAGTGGCTCATGGCTCGTCCATCGTAAGAGCGGCTGGGACGCACGCGGCCGCCCGTCACGGGGCGTGGTTAGAACGCCGAGCGGAGCAGGCCGCCGTCGATCGGGATCGTCGTGCCGGTGACGTAGGCGGCGCGCTCGGAGCAGAGGAAGGCGACGAGGTCACCGTACTCCTCGGGCCGGCCCAGGCGTCCCGCCGGCACTTCGGCCCGCGCCGCAGTTTCGGCCGCCTCCATCGAGCCGCCGGTGTCGGCCAGCCGTTCGGTCGCGAAGCGCCCGGTGGCGACCGTGTTGACGGTGATGCCGTCGGCGGCGACCTCGCGCGAAAGCGTCTTCAGGAAGCCGACCGCGGCCATCCGGTGCGAGTTGGAGAGGTTGAGGCCGGGAATCGGCTCCCGCGTCGAGCTGGAGCCGACGTTGACGATCCGCCCCCAGCCACGCTCGCGCATGCCCGGCACGACGGCGCCGGCGAGTACCCGCGGCGCCAGGACCAGCGAGCGGTAGGCCCGCTCCCACTCGTCCAGCTCGTGGTCGAGGGCGCCTCCGAAGGGCGGGCCGCCGCTGTTGAGGACGAGGACCTCGATCGGGCCCAAAGCGGCCTCGACCTCGCCAGGCAGCTCCGCCAGCCGCTCCAGGTCATCGGTGTCCGCGACGAAGGCCGTCACCTGGCCGCCCGCTTCGATCGCGGGCTGCTCGATCGCCGCCGCGGCCTCATCCAGCTTCTCCTCCGAGCGGCTGGCAATCGCCACCCGCGCGCCCTCGCGGGCCAGCGCCGCGGCGATCCCGCGACCGATCCCCTTGCTCGCGCCCATAACCAGCGCGACCCGGCCCTGTAGCCCTAGATCCATGCCCACCAGCACCGCTCGAACGGGTTCACGCCGGTAAAGTTACGCCCTGGGCGCCCGTAGCTCAGTGGTCAACGGTCCCTTCACGGGGACCAAAGAGCGTCGGTCTTTCAAGCCGAAGGTCGCGAGTTCGATTCTCGTCGGGCGCATTAGGTTCGATCCTAGCTGTGGAGCCAGCTCTGGCTCTATGGCTGGGTTTCCGCCTGATCGAGAGGCGCCTGGGTCCGAGGTCAGCGAGATCAGGGAAGGTCAGCAAAGGCTGCTTTTTGGCCCTCTCCTTCCCTTCACCTTCCCTTTGAGGTCGAAGCGAAAGCATTGCCCTATCTCAAGCCGCAGACTCAATCGCCGCGGGGTCGTGGTCGCTCGCGTTCCCACCGCGGAGCGTGCGCCGCAGAATCCAGGGGTGAGCGTTGCGTAGCGCGGCGCGATTCCACAGCGATATCCGTCGCCTAATCCTTCGATTCGAGGAGCTGCCCTGGCTTCACTTGGACAGCTTTCGCGAGCCGTTCAACCGTGGAGACCTGCGGATCGCGTTTACCGGCCTCGATTCGACTGACCTCCCCGGCATGGACCCCGCTTCGCTCTGCGACCTGTTCCTGAGTCAAGTCGAGCCGTTCGCGCGCCTCGCGCAAGTTGGTGCCGAGGGCGGTCATTGCCGCAATCCTCTGTCCTGCAGGCAGGAGCCTCCATGGGAAATTTCACAAGTCGTCAGGTAGCGTCAGGGAGCTTTCACCTCCCCCATGCCGCCCCGAGAACGAAGGCGAGAATGGGGCCGATCCCGGCCCCAAGGCAAGCGGGCCGAGATCGGCCCTCTTCGGCTACCTATGCCTGCTTCACGATGTGCAGCAGCGGCGCTAATGAATCGGTCGATGCGACCTTCATCTTGCTCACCCCCTCTCGCTCGTCAGGTCCCGGTCGCGTCCCGGGAGAGCCAGGGAGGGTAAGAAATTATTATCGCTCAGCTTTTCCTTACACCCCGGAACCTTTCAAGCGCTGCCCAGGCTTTATGCTCGGGTACAACTGACTGTGGGCAGTAGCTCTGACTAGTCATCGATGCACGCCTGGCGAGGGCGTGACAGTCAACACGAGTAGGAGAATTCTAATGAGCCGCGGCCTCATAGTGCTTTGTCTCGTGGCTGTCGGTCTCATGCAAGGCGCCTGTTCGCGCGACGACGGCAATGCGGAAAACTTCCGTGCGCCCAGCAATAATCCGGCCCTCGACAGGAAGATCCAGGCCCTGCGGCCGGGTATGTCGCTGAACGCCGTGCGTGCGAAGCTCGGTAAGCCTCTCGGCGAAAGGGACTTTGAGAAAGACCCTGAGATTCACATGCTGTTTTATGGGCGCTGGCAACTGCTATTTGAAGACGGTAAATTGGACAGGCGAATCAAGTACGTGATCGAACGTACGCCGCCTGAGCCTGCGCATATCGATAAGGAAGAACGAGCCCTCCAAAGAGTGGTGCTGTCGCTGAAGCCAGGCGTCTCCAAAACGGTAGTCCGGTCAGCCCTTGGTCCGCCCGATACTTATGAGATCGTGAAGGGTGCGCCCCATAGCAAGGAGGTTCTCTCCTACGAGTTATGGGAATTGACCTTCGTTGATAATGCGCTTGTGTTGCGAAACAAGCGTTGACCGACTGGCTAGGTGAACAGTATTTATGAATGGCAAGCGGATCCTTTATGGCCCTAGGCGTTGCTATCGCTTATGAGAGCGAGGCGTCTCGGCCGAATAACCCTCCTAGTGATTGCGGCGTCAGTTTTAATGGGTTTCTCGACCGGTACCACCACTAGCGCTAGCGAGACTACTTTTCCAGCAGAACGGTCAACGAATTCACGATTCCCGGTACCATGGGGTTCGGATATCCGTTAAACGTGTTGGCCGTCAGGTTGAACTCACGGCTAGTAACGGGAAACGGCGGCTATTTACGTCGTGCGGCCCGAACGGGCGCCTAAAGACACCATTAAGGCGATCTTTCCCGGTCTCGGCCGGATCTCTGTTCGCTTCTACCCATCGGGTCGAGTCGAACGCATTCCCGGGATCTGCGACGGCCGAAACTTGCTCAAGCAATTTGGAGTGTTTCGTGGAGCTGGCCCAAGCCGCTGGTTGCTCGTGGTCTTAAGCTATGAGCAGGAGCCGGCGCGGGTGATCTCCGCATTCGGCAACAGAAAGGATCCGCGCTCATGGAGCAAGTGAACATCAGAATCGGGCCGGTCTCCTTTGACCGCGCTGACTACGACGCCGAGAACGATGTGCTCTATCTGCATGTCGGAGAGCCCCGGGAGGCCGAGGGTGAGGAGACGCCTGAGGGCCACGTCCTCCGCTACGCACCGGGGACCCAGCACATCGTTGGCCTTACCGTGCTTGGTGCCCAGCGAATCCTTGACCGCGACGGGGAGCTACGGGTCACGATTCCCGAGCCGGCCAAAGCTAGTGCGGACGACCTCGCGCCGGCGCTCGCGGCTGCCTAGCCATCGGCCTTTGATCTTCTTTCAATCCAATGGTTGACGGCCGCTGAGGGAACGTTCGATATTGGCTCGATCCATGACGACGATACGATTCGGCGATGAGGATGGGTGACGAGGCTTTGATCGCCGAGGCGGACGCTGCCTTGCTGTCGCTGCTCCCGATGTGCAGGTGATCCTCTTTGGCTCGCATGCCCGTGGGAGGCCGGCCCGCATGGCGATGTCGACTTCCTTGTCGTCGATGGCCCTCTCACACGGTCGGATTCTCGCTGGATGAGGATCAGCGCCGCTGGAGTTGACGTCTGAATCAGATTTATCTGATATCATGGCTGCATGACGCGTTTGAGTGCGACTGAGGTGGCTCGGGAATTTTCTGCCGTCGTCAACCGGATCGGGGCCGGCGAGGAGATCGAGGTTGTGCGCAACGGCGTGCCGGTCATACAGATGAGGCCGGCCAACCCCGGGCATCTGGTCTCGGCGCCAAGGTGGCGAGAGCTGATGGAGTCCGCGCCTTCGCCGGATGAGGACTTTGCGGGCGATGTCGAAGCTGGGCGGGAGGCCATTGGCCCGCCGAGTGGCGCATGGCCGTCCTGATAGATACCTCTGTCTTGGTCAACGCTGAGCGGCGGGGGCAATCGCTGGATCAGGAGATCGGCGACCAGGATCGCGCGATCAGCGTCATCACGGCCAGCGAGCTCCTGCATGGAGTGCACCGTGCCAAGGCGGGTGCGGTTCGGGCTCGCCGCTCCGCGTTCGTCGAGCACATGATCTCCGCGATCGAGCCGTTGCCGATCACGACCGCGATCGCCCGAGCGCACGCGGAAATCTGGGCGGAGCTCGAGAATGACGGCAATCCGATCGGAGCCCATGACCTCTGGATCGCCGCCACCGCTCTGAGTCATGGAATGGATGTCGCGACTGCAAACACTCGGGACTTCGGGCGAGTACCTGGCCTCAACGTGGTACCCATCTGAGCGGCGGTCTCATCTCGGTCACATAGCCGCCGCAATCCAGCTCCCCATGTGGACGCCCCACGTCCTTCAATCTGGAGGAACTTCGCTTTCCAGGCCGCTTTGGCAGCGACCTGGAAATATGGCTTAGCGTCGGCTCTCTGCGACGTAGTCCGCGGCGGTCTTGGCGCGTTTTTCAGCCCTTACAGGTTTGGGGAGAAAGCGGGAGCCATCGCCGGGGCGAACCTCGCCGTCAGCCACCAAGGCTGCGAGGTGCTTGGGCAGGGAACTACCTGGTCTGTGAGTCGACATCGCCATTCTTGCGCAGCGCTGTTCAGGGACCGAATCCTGCGAATCCGGGCTCCCTTCGGCGTACGATTGTCCTTATGGCCGATAAGCGACAGAGCACCCCCGACTCCCTTGCTCCTGACGAGCGGAACGACATCAACCGGATTGCGGCTGCTCACGGAGCCCTGAACGTCCGCGTGTTCGGCTCGGTCCGCCGGGGAGAGGCGAGCAGCTCCAGCGATCTCGACTTGCTCGTTGACATGTCGGAGGGCCGGAGCTTGTTCGATCTCATCGCTCTTGGCGATGAGCTGCAGGAGGCTCTTGGCGTCGAGGTCGATGTGGTCACGGAGAGAAGCCTCTCTCCTACCTCCGGGATCGGATTCTGAGCGAGGCGGTAGCGCTCTGAGGGACGAGCGGGTCTACCTGCTCCACATCCGCGACGCCATCGATCGGCGATCGCCTATACCGAGTCGGGCCGAGAGGAGTTCTTCCCTGGCTCGATGATTCAGGACGCCGTCGTGCGAAATCTCGAGATCGTGGGCGAGGCCGCTAAGCGAGTACCGCCGAGTCTGCGGGAGCGTGCGCCGGGAGTTCCATGGCGCGAGATGGCGGGAAATGCGGGACAAGCTCGTCCACGACTACTTCGGCGTCGATCTCGATTTCGTCTGGGACGTCGTCGCCTCGGAGCTTCCGGCCGCACGGACGCGGATCATTGCCCTCCTGGAGGAGTTGAAGCCTGGTGAGGATTCAGGCGCCGCCTGACGATGCGCCGGCGGGTGTAGAGAGCTAGGCCGACAAGAACCGCCACTCCCCACAGGATCGATGCCCAGATGCCGATCGCGCCACCCAAGAACCCCGCGACCACAATGGCTGCTAGCACAGATGCGTAAATCCCAAACAGCAGGAGTGCTTTGCGGAGGAGCCTCAGCAAGGGGTGAACTTTAGTCAGGGAGGCCTCGGGGTTCTACTCCGAACTGAGTCGGTCCGGTTGTAGAGCTATTGTCTGCGCCGGATGAGCGCCTATTACCGCCGGATTCTCGATCACGCTCTTGGAGCGCTGTTGCGTGTTCAGTTCACGACGCAGGGCAACGACGTCATCGACTACGCGGTGGTTCTTCTGGTCGATACCGAGAAGGGAACGGAGACTATTCGCGTTTACGACGCTGCCCACGACCACAACGAGATGCACCGATATACGTGCAGCGCGGGCAAGGAGCCAGGAACTGTCTTCCATAGCGGTACCCTTGGAGAAGGAATGCGCGCTGCGATCTCCGAGGTCGAGCGCGGGTACCGCGAGATGATCGAAGGATGGGAAAGGCAATGACCGCCGACAGCAATCGCTCTCCCGCCGCAAAGGTGATGGACGAAGCAATCGATCTCGCAGTCGAGGGCCGCTCGCCTTATCCGGACCGCGCCGCGTTCATCGACGCCGACACGCCCTCAGCCGGCCACGACATCGAGCGCGCTGCAGACGAAGGTCTTGCGGTCGTCCTCGTCTCAGCCGACGGCAGCACCCGGGTCCTCAAGCCGGAACTCACGACGCACTGATCGGCCCGCGCTGCGGGTCTCATTTCGGTCACATCAGCTGCGAAAAGCCCGCCGCTGATGCCAGCGCTCCACGTCCTTTCAATCCACCCTGAGCCCGACATGGGCGGGATCATGGAGCCTCGCCGTACTCGTCGTGCAGGTTCCACCATTGGTAGGGCGGAGACTGGGGGTAGCCCTCGGGGGAATCCTCCCACTCCTCCTGGCGTCCGAGCGCCGTCAGGTCGAGGTAGCTCCAGGTGCTCCCCATCGATTCGTCGCCGCGGTTGTTGACGAAGTAGGTGCGGAAGATTCGGTCGCCGTCGCGGAAGAAGGCGTTGGTGCCGTGCCATTCGTCGACCCCGAAGTCGGCGTCGAAGTCGTCGACGAGGGTGTACCAGGGGATCTCCCAGCCCATGCGGGCCTTCCAGCGCTCGATATCCGGCTGCGGCGCGCGCGAGACGAACGCCAAGGTGGTATCGCGGGCGTTGAGGTGGGCGAGGTGGGCGACCTGATCGGCAAGGAACGAGCAGCCGCCGCAGCCCCGCTCGGGCCAGCCGCGCACACCGGGCTCGAAGAAGAAGCGGTAGACGACCAGCTGGCGGCGGCCCTCGAACATGTCGAGCAGGCTGGCCGGACCGTTCGGGCCCTCGAAGCGGTAGTCCTTCCCTACCTCCATCCTCGGCATGCCGCGGCGTTCGGCGGCCAGCGCGTCACGGGCGCGGGTCAGCTCCTTCTCCTTCACCAGCAGCTCTTGGCGAGCGGTCTCCCATTCCGTTGGGGATACGACTGGTGGCATCTTCACTGCGATCCCTCCTCCTTCGGATACTCATCGACGACGTCGAACAGGCGCCCCCAGAGGGCGCGCTGGCGATCGATTCAGCCGGCCGCCTCGTCGAGCACTTCGCTCCAGCGAGAGCCGGAGCGTCCGGTCTCGCTCACGATAGCGGCGTCGGGGAGAGGCCACCGGTGGCGGCGACCGGAGCCCCTTCTCGCGATTTGACGACGACTCGAATCTGCGCCGCTACATCTATCCGAACTCGATCCGGTCGATCCGCGACCATATGGAGCAATGGTCGTCATCAACGAGAAATCGCGGGTGCCGCCGCTCGACGCTGCTGCGCTCGAGCGGCTGAGCGACGCACTCGATCGTGAGGGCGTGGTTGCGGCGACTCTGATCGGTTCGCAGGCGCGAGGAACGGTGGGGCCGCTGTCGGACGTCGACATTGCCATCTGGCACGATCCGGCGCTCGACCCTTCGGGTCGGCTTGATCTGCAGCTCGATCTGGTCCGTGCTGCCTCGGAAGCCGTTAGCACCGATGAGGTCGACGTGGTCATGCTCAACCGAGCTCCGCCGTTGCTTCGTCATCGGGCCGTCCGCGACGGCAAGCTCCTCGTAGAGCGTGACCCCGCCTCGCGCGTGCGGTTCGAAGCACGGTCGCTGCTCGACTACCTGGACACTAAGCCGCTACGCGTGGAAAGGTCACGTGGACTGCGGAAGCGCATCCGAGAGGACCGCTTTGGTCGACCCTGAAAGCATCGACGCCCGACTTGAGCACCTCGCCGACCTGCTCGAGGAGTCGGAGCGGATACGGGCGGACGGCCGCGCCGCCTACGACGCGGGTCTTCGCGATCGGCTCGCAACCCAGCACGCGATCCAACTCGCGATTCAGATCTGCGTAGATATCGGCGCCCATCTGATCGCGGAGTTGGGCTTGAGGATGCCCGACGACTACAAGGGCGTCTTCGAGACTCTGCGGGAGCCGCTCGAGCTCGATGCCGAGTTGGTGACGGGTCTTTCGGCGGCCGCGGGAATGCGCAACGTCCTAGTGCACACCTACCTGGAGGTGGACGACGACAAGGTCTGGGACGCTCTCGGTCACCTGAACGACCTACGTGAGTTCGCTGCAGCCGCCAAGCGAGTTGCGGCCGCGGAGGGGGAGGACCGGGGGGATCGCAAGACGACTGACTGCACGGGCCAATCCGGCCGCCTGCAGGTGGGCCTCCTTGCTGCCCTGTCAGCCGGCTTGGGTGTCGTCGGCTGCGCTGCGCAGGGCGGCGAGGTCGATCTTGCCCATCTGGAGCATCGCCTTCATCGCGCGTTCGGCTCGGGCTTTGTCGGGGTCGGCGAAGATCTCTTCCATCCCGGTCGGCACCACCTGCCAGGAGAGGCCGTAGCGGTCCTTTAGCCAGCCGCACTGGCTCTCCTTGCCGCCGTCGGTCAGCCGGGCCCAGTAGTAGTCGATCTCCTCCTGGTCCTTGCATTCGATCTCGAAGGAGACGGCCTCGTCGAACTTGAACTCGGGGCCGCCGTTGATGCCGATGAAGCGGTGGCCGTCGAGCTCGAACTCGACGGTCATCACGGTGCCGGTGGGGCGCGGGCCGGCCTCGGTGTAGTGGGTGACGTTGACGATGCGCGAGTTGGGGAAGACCGAGGCGTAGAACTCCGCTGCCTCCTCGGCCTCGGTGTCGAACCACAGGTTGGGGACGATCCTCTTCATGGCGATGCCTCCTCTATGCGTGGCGGGACTTTGTCCGTGATGGACGACTACCCCTTGAGACCGCCGCGGCTGCCGAAATTCATCGGCGCCTCTACAGCAGCGCGAAGACGACGCGGACCGTGGCGGTGACGGTCGAGCCGCCGGGCTTGACCGGAGGGGTGGGCTCTGAGCTCGTGGGCCCGGAGCTGCGCTTGGTGGGCTGGCTCGGAACCACTTCTGCACCTTCTTCGATGCTGATCGCAGGACCGAGGACGGCGCCGGCGCGGGCAGCGAGAGCCGCCGCCTTCGCTTTCGCCTGATCGAAAGCCGCGAGCAGCGTGTTGTTGTAGGCGGTTTCGGGGTTGCCGGGGAAGAAGGTCGGGCCCCTGGTGCCGGTCGCCCCGGCCGCGATCGCGGCGGTGATCATCTCCCCCGCCCGCTCGGGCTGGTGCAGGATCACCGAGATGCTCTCGCTGGCTCGGTAGAGCGTCCGCTTGCCGTTGACGACTTTCCGGATCGTGATCCGGCCGGTCGTTATGTCTCCCGGCCCCACCCCCGGAATCCCCTGCACGTTCACGATCACTTCCCGAAGCCTGATCGAGACGACGCGAAGAGAAGCTGCCCGCGACCGCCGTTCCTTCGTCACCGAGAAGCCGAGGCTGGCGGTGTCGTTGGGGACCTCCTGCGTCGCCTCGCCCCGCACCACGATCGTCCGCTCCTGAGCGGTGGCTGCCGCCGGTAGCAGCAGGCCGAATGCCAAGAGCGAGATCAACGGAGCTGTTCGAATGCGCAGCGACAAAGGGCGCCTCCCAGGCTGCCCGGAATGTAGGCCCCGGCCCGGACAGCTCCCGCGTGCCGCATAATCAAGTTCTCCCGGGCGGTTAGCTCAGTTGGGAGAGCGCCTGCCTTACAAGCAGGAGGTCACTGGTTCGAGCCCGGTACCGCCCATCACCGCACGCTTCGCGCTATTCGCTGGCTTCGGGTGGAGGCGGGAGCGCTTCGGGTTCTATTTCTTCGCCTTCGGTCGGCGTTCCTTCGTCGCTGAAGGAGCTGCGCTCGGAGACGAGGAACGTCGCGGTGACCGATCTCGCCGCGTCCATCGCCAGGGTGCAGGGTTCCGTGCCGCTGCAGTCCCCGGAGAATCCCTGGAAGAAGGATTCATCGTCGGGATCGGCGACCAGGGTCACCACTTCGCCGGCCGGGACGTCTTCTTCGCAGACTTCCCCGGCGCATTCGACACCTTCGCCCACCACCGTCCCACCACCGTCGCCGTCGATGACGACGACCAACGGGAAGGAGTCGGCGCCGTCCCCCGTGCCGTCGCCGGTCCCGTTCGCCGGCCCACCGTTGGTGCCGTTCGTCCCGCCGTCGCCGCCGTTGGTCGGGCCGCCATTCGATCCGCCGCCGCCCCCTTTGAGCCCGGTCGGAGCGCCCGCGTCGTCCGAGTCGCTGCCGATGACCCCCGCCGCGACCCCGCCTCCGAACAGGAGCGCGAACAGCACCGCCAGCGAGAGCAGCCGTAGCGGGGAAGGGGGCCAGCCGCGGGGCCGCACCAGCTCCTCGTTGCGCAGCATCTCCTGCAACCGCTCGCACAGCACCTGCAGGTTGCGGTTGGTCGCGGCGAGCCCGCGCCGGTCGCCGATCCTCTCCCTCAGCTCTCGCGCCCGGTGGAGGTCTCGCTCCGCGCCCTCGATGCCCCCGGCCGCGAGCCGAAGGGTGCCGAGCTCGTGCTTCGCCCAGGCGACGACGCTCACGTCCCCCAATTTCTCGCCGGCCCGCAGGGCGGCGCGCAGCGTCCGCAGCAGCTCCGCCCAGCGCCGCAGCAGCATCAGCAGGTTCGCCAGCGCGCGCGCCAGCCGCAGCGTCTCCTTCCACCTTTCGCGACGGTCGAGTCGTTCGAGCAGATCGAGCAGCGTGCTGACCTCCAGGCCCAGCTGCTCGGGGTTGAGTGCCCTGCCTTCGGCCACGCCTTTGCCGAGCGCCACGGCGCGCTCGACCTTCGCCGTCACCTCCGAGGCGTCGTCGACGACGTCGTCGACGGCGTCCGCGCCCCCCCTCGGCTCGCGCCCCTCCAAGGCCTGCTCCAGCGGCTCTGCGTCCTTCCCCGCGCGCTCGGCACCCCGCCGAACCAAGGTTCCGCCCGCACCGCCGACCTCGAGGAGATAGCCGCCGACCACCAGCGACCCGCGCGCGCCCACGGGCGGATCCCTCTCCGCTCCCGCTCCACTGGTGTCTGCGTCCGCAGGGTTCACCGACAGATCGGGATCAAGGGTAGCTATCTTGATCCTGATCGATCAGAAATTCTCCAAAGCAGGGATGAATTCCTTCCATCCCGGTTCGAGTGCCTAAGGAAAACTTGAGTTTCTTTCCCTGATCTCCGCAAATATTCGTCTACTTCCACAACTATTTGCTGTATAGGGACCGCAGTATCTGGTAATAGCGCTCTCCCCGGGATTGGCGGGTCGGTAACAACTCGATAACAATTGGGACAGGGTGGGTTGATGGCGAGCGAGAATGCAATACAGCCAGCCCGCGAAATCATCCTCCCCTGCGGCCCCAGAGGCCGGCTCCGACGCTGCCGGTAGTCGGATCGCCAGCGAGCGGCGCTCCGACGCGAACGGGGCGGCGCCGGCCTCGAACGGACTTGCGCAGTCCTGGGACGGAGTCACCTCCAGCCGGCCGAAGGTGCTCGGCAAGTTCCTCTACGTAGGCGAGGAGAAGCTCTATCTCCGCGGCGTCACCTACGGGACCTTCCGCCCCGGAGAGGATGGTGGCGACTACCCAGACTGGGCGAGAGTGGAGTCCGACTTCACGCAGATGGCCGAGCATGGGATCAACTGCGTCCGCACCTACACCCCCCCGCCGCGCTACCTCCTCGATCTCGCCGCCTGCCACGGGTTGCGGGTCCTGGTCGGACTGCCCTGGGAGCAGCACGTCGCCTTCCTCGGAGAGTCGGCGATCGCACGCTCGGTCGAGCAGCGGGCGCGCGAAGGCGTCCGTGCCTGCTTAGGCCACCCGGCGGTGCTCGGCTACGCGATCGGCAACGAGATCCCGGCCTCGATCGTGCGCTGGCACGGGCGACGCCGCGTCGAGAACTTCCTGCGCCGGCTCTACGAGGCGGCCAAAGACGAGGACCCCGGTGGCCTTGTCACCTACGTCAACTTCCCGACCACCGAGTACCTCCAGCTCCCATTCCTGGACTTCCACTGCTTCAACGTCTACCTGGAGACCGACCGGCAGCTGGAGGGTTACCTGGCGCGTCTGCAGAACGTCGCCGGCGACCGGCCCCTCGTCATGGCCGAGATCGGGCTCGACAGCCGCCGCAACGGAGAGGCTCGCCAGGCGGAGAGCGTCGAGGGGCAGGTGAGGCTCGCCTTCGCGGCTGGCTGCGCCGGTGCCTTCGTCTTCGCTTGGACGGACGAGTGGCACCGGGGCGGCCATGACGTCGAGGACTGGGACTTCGGGCTGACCGATCGCGAGCGGCGCCCCAAGGCGGCGCTGGCCGCGGTCAGCCGGGCGTTCGGCGAGGTGCCGTTCTCGCCGGACGCCGAGTGGCCGAAGGCGTCGGTCGTCGTCTGTGCCTGCAACGGCGCCGACACGATCCGCTGGTGCCTGGAGGGCATGGACGCGCTCGACTACCCCGACTACGAGGTGATCGTCGTCGACGACGGCTCCAGCGACGAGACGGCGGCGATCGCTCGCGAGTGCGGCTATCCCGCGATCAGCACCCCGAACCGGGGGCTGAGCAGCGCTCGCAACACCGGCCTCGAGGCGGCAAGCGGCGAGATCGTCGCCTACATCGACTGCGACGCGCGCCCGGACCGCGACTGGCTCCGCTATCTGGCCGCCTCCTTCCGGGCGACGGACCGCGTCGGCATCGGCGGACCGAACCTGCCGCCACCGGACGGCTGGGTCGCGGACTGTGTCGCCAACGCTCCCGGCGGCCCGGTCCACGTGCTGCTCTCCGACCGCGAGGCGGAGCACATCCCCGGCTGCAACATGGCCTTCCGTCGCCAGCAGCTGCTCGAGGTCGGCGGCTTCGATCCCCGCTTCCGGGCGGCCGGCGACGACGTCGACATCTGCTGGCGCCTGCAGGAGAACGGCGGCACCCTCGGCTTCAGCGCCGGCGCCGTCGTCTGGCACCGCTGCCGCGACTCCGTGCGCGCCTACTGGAGGCAGCAGATCGGCTACGGGAAGGCGGAGGCCCTGCTCGAGCGCAAGTGGCCCGAGAGGTACAACGTCGGCGGCCACCACTCCTGGGGCGGTCGCCTCTACGGGAACGGGGTGCCGCAGGGGTTGCTGCGCCGCTGGCGGGTCTACTACGGGCGCTGGGGGACCGGTCTCTTCCAGGCGATGTACAGGACCGACGGTCCCGCTCTCAGCTCGCTGGCGCTGATGCCGGAGTGGTATCTGGTAATTGTGCTGCTCTCCGCCCTCTCCGCCCTCGGCGCCCTCTGGAGCCCGCTGCTGGCGGCCTTGCCGCTGGCGATCGCCGCCAGCGCTCTCCTCGTCGCGCAGGCGGTCGGCGGCGCCCGGCGGGCAAGCCGAACCTCGCTGAGACGGCGCGACCGCCGCCTGCGAGCCATCTTCCTGACGACCGGCCTGCACATGCTGCAGCCGGTGGCCCGGCTCTGGGGCCGGCTGCGCAGCGGCCTGACGCCGTGGCGGTGGCGCGGCCCCGCCACGCGCGCGTTCCCGCGACCGGCGTCGTGGATGGTCTGGAGCGAGACCTGGCATCCGCTCGAGAGCTGGGTCGCCGCGCTCGAGGACCTGCTGCTCAGAAGCCAGACGGTCCTGATCCGCGGCGGCGACTTCGACCGCTGGGACCTCGACCTGCGCGGCGGCCTGTTCGGCAAAGCGCGGATCCTGACCGCGATCGAGGAGCACGGGCACGGAAAGCAGCTGGTCAGGTTCCGCGCCTGGCCCTGGCCGACCCGGGCTGGATCGCTCTCAGCCGCGACCCTCGCCTCGCTTGCCATCGGCGCCGCGCTGGGCGGCGCGACCTACGCCGCCGCGGTGCTCGGCCTCCTCCTCGCCCTGGCGGTCGGCGCCGCGCTGCTCGATTGCGCGCGTGCGACGGGCAGCGCCAAGCGGGCCGTTGACGGCCTTGCCGAGAACGCCCTGCGCGGCGAGCTCGAGCACGCCCACCGCGCAGCCTCCCATCTGCCGGTCGCGATGGCCCCCGCGCGCGGCCAGGTCGCGGACACCGCGACCACGGGGGACAAGGTCGCGGACACCGCGGGCGTATGAGCGCCGACCGCCGATACTCGGACCGCGCGATCTACCGCCGGGTGCTGCGCGAGGCGCGCCCCTACTGGCGGCACATCTTCGGGATCTGGCTGATCAGCCTGCTCTCGACGCCGCTCGCCCTGCTGCTGCCGCTTCCCCTTGCGATCGCGGTCGACAGCGTGCTCGGCGACAAGCCGCTGCCGGGCTTCCTCGACGCGCTCGTCCCGAGCGCCATCCAGGACTCGACCAACGCCCTGCTGATCTTCGCCGTCGCGCTGCTGGTCGCGGTGGAGCTGGCCTCGCAGCTGCAGTCGATGTCGAAAACCCTGCTGCGCACCTACACGGCCGAGCGCCTGACCCTGCGCTTTCGCGGCCTCCTCTTCCGGCAGGCGCAGCGCCTCTCGCTCGCCTACCACGACCGCAAGGGGACGGCGGACGCGAACTATCGCATCCAGAGCGACGCCTCGAGCGTCTCGACCGTGGCGGTCGACGGCGTCATCCCATTCGTCAGCGCCGGCCTGACCTTCGTCGCGATGCTGGCGATCATCGCCAACATCGAGCTGACGCTGGCGCTGATCGCGCTCGTCTACGGCCCGATCTTCGTCGTCCTGACCTGGGCCTACCGTCGCCGCCTCCGCGCCCGCCACCGCGAGGTGAAGGAGCTCGAGAGCAGCGCCCTCTCCGTCGTCCAGGAGGTCCTGACCTCGATCAGGGTCGTCAAGGCCTTCGGCCAGGAGGACCGGGAGGAGCAGCGCTTCACCAACCGCGCCAGCGAGGGGATGGGCGCGCGCCTGAAGGTGGCCCTGATCGACGGCTCGTTCTGGATGGCGATCGGGCTGGTCACCGCGCTGGGAACGGGGTCGGTCATGTACGTGGGCTTCCGCAGCGTCGAGGCGGGGACGATGACGCTCGGCTCGCTGCTGCTGATCATGGGCTACCTGGCGGAGCTCTACGGCCCGCTCTCCAAGATCAGCCGCCAGGTGGCGACCCTGCAGTCCGGCTTCGCCAGCGCCGAGCGGGCCTTCTCCCTGCTCGACCAGGCACCGGACGTCGTCGACCAGCCGGGCGCCCGCCCGCTGCGGCGGGCCAGCGGGGCGATCGAGGTCCGCGACGTCTCCTTCTCCTACGACGGCCAGGCGCCGGTCCTCGAGCACGTCTCGTTTGCGATTGAGCCCGGTGAACGGGTGGGGATCAGCGGCCGCACCGGCGCCGGCAAGACGACGCTGGCGAGCCTGCTGACGCGCTTCTACGACCCGGCCGCCGGCGAGATCCTCCTCGACGGCGTCGCCCTGCGCGACTACCGCCTCGCCGACCTGCGCAACCAGTTCGCGATCGTCCTCCAGGAGCCCGTCCTCTTCTCGACCACGATCGGCGAGAACATCATCTACGGGCGGCCGGAGGCCAACCGCGACGAGATGATCGCCGCCGCGCAGGCGGCCGACATCCATCGCTTCATCGAGGGTCTCCCTGACGGCTACGAGACGCCGGTGGGAGAGCGCGGCATGACGCTGTCCGGCGGCGAGCGCCAGCGCGTCTCGCTGGCCCGCGCCTTCCTCAAGGACGCGCCGATCCTGATCCTCGACGAGCCGACCAGCTCGGTCGACCTGAAGACGGAGGCGACGATCGTCGACGCGATGGAGCGCCTGATGGCCGGCCGCACGACCTTCATGATCGCCCACCGGCTGAGCACGCTCGAGTCCTGCTCGCTGCGGCTCCGCGTCCGGGGTCACCGGGTCGAGGTCATCCCGGACGGGGACGAGGTCGCGGCGCCGGCGGCGCTTCGAACCGGCGAGGGGCGGCCGCGGTGACGGTGCTCGTCGACGACACCCAGGACGTCGCTGCCGAAGCCCGGCACGTGGCCCGGCAGCTGCAGCTGCGCCCCGGCGCCCCGGATGAGCTTGCGGTGCTCGAGTCCTCGTGGAAGTCGACGGTCCTGCGCGCGACCTGGCGGCGCCCACACCCCTGGGGGGTGGTGCTGAAGCGCTGCGACCCCAGCGCGGCGGAGATCGAGGCCACGGTCCATGGCGACCTCCTGCCGCTGCTTCCGGTTCGGGCACCGGAGCTGTTCGGCGTCTGGTGCGAGGGCACCGCCACCTGGCTGGCCTTCGAGGACATGGGCGACGAGGCTCCGAGCCTCGAGGACGATCTCCAGCGGGCGCTGGTCTCGCGCTGGATTGGCGAGCTGCACCGCGCCTCGCGCGACCTGGCCGGAATTCCGCTGCTGCCGGACCGCAGTGCGCAGCACTACGCCGGCCTGCTCGAGCTCGCACGAGCGCGCCTCGTCGAGCGCCGGGCAGAGGCGCTGAGCGGGAACGAAGGGCGGCGCCTGGGAGCAGCGATTCGAGTTTGCGATTCGCTGCTCTCGCGCTGGGATGCGGTCGAAGAGGAGAGCGCGCTGCTGTCGCCGGCGCTCGTGCACGCCGACATGGCGCCCGAGAACCTGCGCATCGTGCGCTCCGTCGGTCGCCTGGAAGTGACGGCGATCGACTGGGAGAAAGCCGGGGTCGGGACGCCGTTCGCGGACCTGGCGTTTGCCGATCCCGCCGTGTACGCGTCGGCTGCCGGCGCACCGCTTGCGACGGTGAGCGCGTCCGCCTGGGTGGCGCGGCTGCTGGCCGCGCTCTCGCACAACTGGGCCGTGAAGCCGATGTCCGAGGTCGAGCGCTACGGGCGTCGCATCGAACGCGCTCTGGGGTCGATCCGTGAGCGTTGAGCTGGATTCCAAGGCGGAACGGAAGGCCGAGGACCTGGCGGCGCGCGCGAGCGCGCTCTGGGCCGACGTCGAACCGGCCGGGATGCCTCCGCAGAGCGTCGAGACGCTCAAGCCCCCGCATCGCAAGTCGGCGGTGCTGCGCCTCGTCGGGGCGGGGCCGGACGGCGAATCGGTCGTGGCCAAGCGGGCGGTTAGCCACTCGATCGAGGTCGAGGCGCGGGTCTACCGCGACGTGCTCGCCCACCTGCCCGTGGCGGCGACGCGGCTGCTCGGCACGGTGCCGGAAGGCGATCGGTCCTGGCTCTTCCTCGAGGACGCCGGCGAGGTGCCCTTCGACTCCAAGCTCGCCGAGCACCGGCGTCTGGCATCCGTCTGGATGGCGCGGGTGCACGGGGGGGCGCGGCAGCTGGCGGGGGTGAGCGAGCTGCCCGATCGCGGTCCGGGCCACTATCGCGAGCTGCTGCGAGCGGTCGAGGAGCTGCTGGGCGAGACGCTGGGCAACCCGGCGCTGTCGGCCGAGGAAGTCGCGGTCGTCGCGGGCGTCCTCGCGGCGTGCGACTCGATCGAGTCGAGCTGGCCGCGCCTTGCCACGACGCTCGCCGAGGGGCCGTCGACGATCGTCTTCGGCGGCTTCAGCCGCAAGAACGCCCGGGTGCGCGCGTCCGCCGAGGGGCCGGTGCTGATGCCGTTCGACTTCGAGAGCGCCGGCTACGGGTGTCCCGCGATCGACCTCGTCTATCCCGACGGCGACGCCTACGTGGAGGCGGCGCGCGGATGGTGGAGCGGGCTGGACAGGGGCGAGTTCGACCGGCTGCGGGGGGTCGGGCGCGCCCTCGGCGGGCTGAAGGCGATCCCGGGCGAGCGCAAGGTCCTGCTCGGGTCCTCGCCCTCGAAGGCGGTCGCGAAGCTGCGCTGGTACGGCCTCGAGATGGCCGGCGGCATGGGCGAGGCCTAGGGCGATGTCGAAGCACGAGACCGTCGTCCTCCTCGATCGGCTCGGCGACCACCCGGCCGTGCAGGCGTGGCGGGGGATCGACGGCGGCGCCGAGCCGGCGTCGGTCGAGGTCCTCAAGCCCGAGAAGCGGCGGTCCTCCGTCTTCCGCCTGAACGGCGTCGGGCCCGGCGGCGCTAGCGTCATCGCCAAGCGCCGGCAGCGGGGGGAACTGGACCTCGAGCACCGCCTCTACGCCGAGGTCCTGCCGTCGCTGTCGCTGCCGTCGCTGCGGCTGCTCGGCTTCGTCGAGAGCGCCGACGAGCGCTCCTGGATCTTCCTCGAGGACGCCGGCGAGCGGTGGTACGCGCCGGGCGAGCCGGAGCACCGGGCGCTCGCCGTCCGCTGGCTCGCCGATCTGCACACCTGCTCCGCGGACCTCGCGGCGTCGCTGCCGGACACCGGAGCGGCCTACTTCCGCTCGGTCCTCGAGGCGGGGCTGGACGGCCTTCGAACCGGCCTCGACCACGCCGAGCTGTCGCCGCCCGACCGCGCGGTCCTGCGCTCGATCGTCTCCCAGCTCGAGCTCGTCGGCGAGCGCTGGGAGGACGTCGAGGCCGTCTGCGCCGCCGCCCCGCGCGGCATCGTGCACGGGGACTTCGTCCCGAAGAACGTCCGCGCCCGGCCCGGTCCGTCCGGCCTCGAGCTCGTCGCCTTCGACTGGGAGACCGCCGGCGTCGCCTCGCCGGCCGCCGACATCGGCCTGCTCCCCGAGGAAGGAGACTCGCTGCGCCTCTACCACGCGCTCGTCTCCCGGGCCTGGCCCGACCTGAGCTGGGGGGACGTGCAGCGGCTGGCGCGCACGGGCCGCCTCCTGCGCCTCCTCAACTGCGTCCACTGGGAGGCGCGAAGCTTCCTCTACCCGTGGATCGAACACACGATGCGCCGGATGCGCGCCTACGAGCGGGCCCTCGGCGAGGCCACCGACCCCGGCGCCCGGGACGGCGCGGCAGGATGACCCTGACCGTGGACAGGCCGAGTCACGGCGCGCTCGAGCGCTCGCTGGAGGCGGCGCTCGGCGCCCCGGGCGAGGTTGCCCTGACGGGGCGGGAGCCGAACAGCTACGCCAGCACGTTCCCCAGCGAGGTCGTCACCTGCGTCGCGGGCTCGCGAACCCTCACCCTGCTCTGCAAGTACGAGGCCCGCCGCGACCGCGGCGTCCGCGGGGTGCCGGTGGGCGTTCGCTACGAGTCCGCTGCGTACCGCTCCGCCGTCGAGCCATCGCCGCTGACCGCGCCGCGCTGGTTCGGCCTGCACGGCAACGAGCCGGCCGGCCCGACCTGGCTGCTGCTCGAGTTCCTCGCCGGGACCCTGCGCCTGGACAAATCCCCGGAGCGGGGCGGGCTGTCCCGCGCGGCGCGCTGGATCGGGTCCTTCCACCGCTTCTACGACCTCGGCGCCAAGGCGCCGCCGGAGTGCCTGAACCGGGAAGGGCCGGCGACGTTCCGGGCCTGCGTCGCGCGGGCTGCCGAGCGCTGGCAGGAGCTGGGCGCCGCGCACCCGTGGTTCCACCCCCTCGCGCGCGAGTGCGAGGCCGTCTTCTGCGACCTGTTCGTGCGCCGCCCGACGGCGATCCACGGCGAGTTCTACCCCTCGAACATCCTCGTGCGCGACGGCTCGGTGTTCCCGGTCGACTGGGAGCGCGCCGCCGTCTCGGCCGGCGAGATCGACTTCGCGGCGCTGACCGAAGGGTGGAAGCCGGAGGACGTCCGCCTGGCGACGGAGAGCTACGTCGACGCCCGCTGGGACGGCGAGGCGCCGGACGACTTCGCCGAGACCGTCGACGCCGCCCGCGTCTACCTGCACCTGCAGGCGCTCGGGGACCTGGTGCCGGGCCCCTACAAGGCGAAGGACGAGTGGCGCCTGGACCATCTGCGGGCGGTGGCCGAGAGCCGGGGCCTGGCGTGAGCGGCAACGGCCTCGACCTGGCCCTTCCCAGCCCGTTGCCGGACCGGGGCCTGATCGTCGTCTGGGGGATCTTCGCCCGGATGCCCTACGGCGGCGTCACCTGGCAGGCGATGCACCACGTGATGGGGCTGCGGCGCCTCGGCTTCGACGTCTGGTACGTCGAGGACTCCGACAGCCCGCTCTACGACCCCAAGACGCACTGGCGGACGATGGAGTTCGAACAGAACGTTCGCTTTCTCGAACGGTGGATGAGCTCGCTTGGGATGGGCGACAGGTGGATCTTCCGTCCGCCGGGCGGCGGCGAGCGGCCGATCGGCGCCGACGAGGAGACCCTGCGGGACCTCTACGCGCGGGCCGACCTCGTCCTCAACCTCTGCGGCTCGCACGAGGTCCGCGCCGAGCACGGGGGTATCGGCAGGCTTGCGTACGTGCAGACCGACCCGATCGAACTGCAGGTCGGACTCGCCAACGGCGACGACGACGTGGCGCCGCAGCTCGACGCCCACGACTTCCACTTCACCTACGGGGAGAACCTCGGCGCCGCCGACTGCCCGGTGCCGCTCGGCTCCTACCGCTGGCTGCCGACCCGGCCGCCGGTCGTGCTCGATTGGTGGGCATCCGGGAACGGCCCCGCCCGCGATTCGTTGACGACGATCGCAAACTGGCATCACGAGGGAAAGGACGTCGTCTGGGAAGGCCAGCGCTGGCACTGGAGCAAGGATCGGGAGTTCCGGCGCTTCCAGTCGCTCCCGTCCACGGCAGCGTTGCCGCTCGAGCTGGCGCTCGGCTCGATCGGCGAGGACGAGAAGGAGGACCTGCGGCGCGATGGCTGGAACGTCGCCGAGTCGATCGGCGACCCGCAGCGCTACCGCGACTACATCGTCGACTCGGCCGGCGAGTTCACCGTCGCCAAGGAGCAGTACGTCGCGCCCCGCAGCGGCTGGTTCAGCGATCGCAGCGCCTGCTACCTGGCGGCCGGGCGGCCGGTCGTCACCCAGGACACCGGCTTCGGCAAGTTCGTCCCGACCGGCGAGGGGCTGTTCGCGTACTCGACCGCCGAGGAGGCGGCGGCGGCGATCGAGGCGATCGCCGGCGACTACGAGCGCCACTCGGCGGCGGCACGGGAGATCGCCCGCGAGTACTTCGACGCCGAGCGCCTGCTGGAGCGGATGCTGGCCGAGGCCGGGATCGGCTGATGGGCGGCCTGCGAATCGTCGTCACCGGGCAGATGGCCCAGTACCCGCTCGGCGGCGTCACCTGGTTCTACCTGCACTACGTGCTCGGCCTGGCCCGGCTCGGTCACCAGGTCTGGTACTTCGAGGACTCGGGGCAGTGGCCCTATAACCCGAACGCGGACGGCCTGGTCGAGGGGTGCGAGCACAACGTCGCCTACCTCGACGAGACGATGACCCGCTTCGGCCTGGCCGGCAGGTGGGCCTACCGCTTCCCGTGGGAATCGCAGTGGTTCGGGCTCGAGGAGGACGAGCGGCGGGAGGTGCTGGAGAGCGCCGACCTGCTGGTCAACGTCTCCGGCACGCTCGAGCGCCCGTGGGAGTACCGGGCGGTGCGCCGCCTCGCCTACGTCGACACCGACCCGGTCTTCACCCAGGTCAAGCTGGCCCGCGGGCAGGACGATTTCCGCCGGCTCGTCGACGCCCACGACGTCCACTTCACCTACGGCGAGCGCGACTCGGACGCCGTCCCGGACACCGGCCACCGCTGGCTGACGACCCGGGCCCCGGTGGTGATCTCCGAGTGGAGCACCGGCGCCGAGCCCCGCGACGCCTTCACCACGGTGATGAACTGGACCAGCCACAACTCGGTCGAGTTCGAGGGGATGCGGTTCGGGCAGAAGGACGAGGAGTTCCGCCAGTTCATCGAGCTGCCGGGGCTGGTCGGGTCGCAGACCTTCGAGCTCGCCCTCGGCTCCGGCAAGAACCAGCCGCCGCCGCGCGACCTGCTCACCCACAAAGGGTGGCACCTGGTCGACCCGAACGAGGTCTGCCCCGACCTCGACAGCTTCCGCACCTACACCGAGACCTCGAAGGCGGAGTGGGGGGTGGCCAAGAACGGTTACGTGCGGGGCCAGTCCGGTTGGTTCAGCGAGCGGTCCGCCCGCTACCTCGCCGCCGGCCGGCCGGTCGTCGTCCAGGAGACCGGGTTCAGCGACGTGCTCCCGGTCGGCGAGGGAATCCTCCCGTTCACGACGCTCGACGAGGCGGCGCGGGCGATCCGCGAGGTCGAGCGCGACTACGACCGCCACGCGCGGGCGGCGCGCGCGATCGCCGAGCAGTGCTTCGACTCCGACGCGATCCTCGGCCGGCTCGTCGCCGAGGCGATCGAGTGAGCGCGCCCCTCGCCGTCGTCGTCGGCTTCGCCGGCAAGTGGCCGCTGGCCGGGTTGATGCTCTACAACCTCCACTACCTCGCCGGCCTGGCCGAGCTCGGCTACGAGGTGCACTACGTCGAGCGCCAGAACGGCCCCGACGACTACTACGACCCGCGCAGCGACGAATCGACCGCGGACGTCGCCTACGGCCTCGCCAGCCTGGAAGCGGTCCTGCCGGAGGCCGGGATCGGCCCCGGCCGGCTCAGCCTCGTCGACCTCGAGGGCGAGTGCCACGGCGCCGGCTGGGAGACGCTCACCGACGCCCTCGACCGTGCCCAGTTCGTCCTAACCCTCGCCGACCCGACCTGGTTCGACGAGCTCGAGCGCTGCCCGCGGCGCGCCTTCGTCGACGGCGACCCGCTCTTCACCCAGGCGGCGATGCTGGCGGCCGACCCCGGCCACCGCGCGCTCGAGCGCTACGACGTCCTCTTCACCTACGGCACGCGGATGGGCGAGAGCGGCTGCCGGGTGCCCGACGCCGGGCGGCGCTGGATCCCGGCCCGGCCCGTCGTCGCCACCCGCCTCTGGGACGCGGGCCGGTCGCGCGGCGCCGGCCGGGCGCCGATCACGACCGTGATGAACTGGTCGGCCTCGGCCGACGTGCGGCTCAACGGCGACGTCTACGGCCACAAGGGGCGCGAGCTCGAGCGTCTGATCGACCTCCCGGCCCGCACCGGGCGCCGCTTCGTCCTCGCCGCCGGCGGACCGGCGCCGCGCGAGCGCCTGCGGGCCGACGGCTGGGAGCTCGAGAACCCGCTCGAGGTGACCGGGACGCTGGCGGCGTACCGTGACTTCATCGCCGCGTCCTACGCCGACCTCGGCATCGCCAAGCACGCCTACGTCGCCTCGGCGTCGGGCTGGTTCAGCGATCGCAGCACCTGCTACCTGGGCTCCGGGCGACCGGTGCTCCACCAGGAGACGGGGTTCAGCGAGTGGCTGCCGACCGGCGAGGGCGTGTTCGCCTTCTCCAGCGCCGACGACGTCGCCGCGGCACTGGAGCGGATCGACCGCGACTACGGGCGCCACGCCGCCGCCGCGCGGGCGATCGCCGAGGAGCACTTCGAGGCGCGGACCGTGATCGCCGGCATGCTCGAGGAGGCCGGGTTCGCATGAGCGAGCGCGCCCCCCGCGACCGCTACCTCGTCTTCGGCAGCCCGCAGATCCGCGAGGAGGAGATCGAGGAGGTGCTGGCGACCCTCCGCTCGGCCTGGATCGGGACCGGCCCGCGGGTGGCGCGCTTCGAGAGCGAGTTCCGCGAATACGTCGGCGCCGGGCACGCGGTGGCGCTGAACTCCTGCACGGCGGGGCTGCACCTGGCGATGCAGGGGCTCGAACTCGGCCCGGAGGACGAGGTGATCGTGCCGGCGATGACCTTCGCGGCGACCGCCAACGCGGTGGTCCACGCCGGCGGCCGACCCGTCCTCGCCGACGTCGACCGGGACACGATGTGCCTCACCCCCGAGGCGGTCGAGGCGAAGCTGACGCCCCGCACGCGGGCGGTGGTGCCGGTGCACTTCGCCGGGCGCCCGTGCGAGATCGAGGCGATCGTCGCGCTCGCTCGAGGGGCAGGGCTGGCGGTCGTCGAGGACTGCGCGCACGCGATCGAGACGCTCGTCGGCGACCGCCACGCCGGCACCTTCGGCGACTTCGGCGTCTTCAGCTTCTACGTCACCAAGAACGTCGTCACGGGCGAGGGCGGGATGGTGGTGACCGCCGACGAGGAGGCCGCGGCGCGGATCAAGACGCTGGCGCTGCACGGCCTCTCCGCCGACGCCTGGAGCCGCTTCTCCGACGAGGGCTACAAGCACTACGAGGTCGTCGAACCGGGCTTCAAGTACAACATGATGGACCTCCAGGCCGCGCTCGGAGTGCACCAGCTGGCGCGCGCCGAGGCCAACCTCCGCCGGCGCCAGGAGATCTGGCGCCGCTACGACGAGGCGTTCGCCGAGCTGCCGCTGCGGACCCCCGCCCCGGAGGAGCCGGGCACGCGCCACGCGCGCCACCTCTACACGGTCATGCTCGACCTCGAGCGCCTCAGCCGCAGCCGCGACGAGGTGCTGCTCGACCTCCACCGGCAGAACATCGGCACCGGCGTCCACTATCGCGCCCTGCACCTCCATCCCTACTACCGCGAGGCCGGTGGCCACGCGCCCGGCGACTTCCCCGGCGCGGAGTGGATCTCCGACCGGACCGTGTCGCTGCCGCTGTCCCCGAAGCTCACCGACGAGGACGTCGAGGACGTGATCGACGCCGTCGGACGGAGCCTCGGCGGCGCGAGCCGGTAGCGAACGCGTCGGAGCACCGGCCCAACCGACTACGGAGCGAGACGCCACAGCCCATTACCTTTAGGGTGGGTTTTGGACCGACAGCGTCTCGCCCTCTCCAGAACGGGTCGGGCGCTGATTTGTCAGGGCTGCCGTCGCTCGGAGGATTGGACGGCTAAAGGCGGGAATGGACGGCCAATAGCCGGAATGGAGGGCTAATGGAGGGAATGGAGGGCTAATGGAGGGAATGGAGGGCTAAAGGAGGGAATGGAGGGCTAAAGGCGGGATAGAGGCCAATAGTTGGGAGTGGAAGCGGAGAATCTCAAGGAGCTTCTGCTGGTTTCTCGAGGAGCTGCTCGAGGCATTCTCGCGGAGCTCCTCAATGGTTTCTCATGGAGCTCAATGCGAGGAACCGATGCTCACTCACTCGATTCCACGAGGGCCCATCGCGCGCCTCGCCCCCATCCATATCCATCGACCAAGTCGACGCTGCGCAGGAACTGAAGGTCGCTCTGCACCGCTTCCCGGCTCACGTCCTCGCCGAGCAATTCTTTGATTCGACCCAGAGGAAGCTCGCCACGCTCAGCCAGGAGAGCAAGTATCAGTCTCTGCTGGTCGGTCAGGTCCCGGCCGATTCGCTGAGGCGGAAGGTAGCGGCTGGGTCGGAATCTGACCACCAGCGTTCCCGGCAGCTCTTCGAATTCCGGCCGAGGAAGCCCCGCTTGTTGAGTCAGCTGGGCCATCTTGAGCGTTCCCCTGCCCCAGCTCTCGATGATTCCCCGCTTGAAGAACACTGAAGCGATGGCGGGATTCCAGGGTTGAGAGGCGTGGGCCTCGTAGAGATCGCCGACCGTCAATCCAAAACGCAACTCGCCAGTCGACGCGATCTCGAGGCGATCGTCATAGATCGCGACATCCACCGAGCCACCGCCTATGGCGTAGTCGCGATGGCAAAAAGCATTGGCCAAAGCCTCGCGTAGGGCCTCCGGAGGATAGATCGGATCGTCCTGCCGCTCGAACAGGTTCGGGATGATCTTTCCGGCAACCGGCAGGTACTGCCTGAGGAACTCATTGGTGATCTGAAGAAGCCGGAAGGCGTTGCCCTCGACCTGGCGGTTGTCGATGAACTCGGCCTTGTCGACTCCTTTGAATTTCGCAAGGCGAACACGACATTGAGGAAAGTCCGGCAGGATCCGATCCGAAGATGCGAAAAGCACGACAGCCGCACGGAGGACGTCGTCGCCTTTCAAAAGTCCAAGACCGCGTAGAAGCTCACGAGGATCTCGCGTAGCGGGATCGGCGATCCTTCCTCGCCTGATCCCATCCTCGACGGTGCGTATCAGCTCATCCTGATCGAGGTCGCCGATCGTCCACCCGTTGGCAGGTTGATTCTCCCACCTCTGGGTTGAGTGAAGCTGCCCTATGAGCATCTCGTTATAGGCATTTCGATCCATCTCCACCGTCGTCGTGCCCACACGCCGGTAGGCCTTTCCCTTGAAGCTGTAGGGGCGGTGGGTGCCTTTTTCGGTCGTGACCACCACCACCGCGTTTTCAGCTTCGATGTCGACCGACTCGATTGCCGGGAATGCGGGCGGTTCGATTTCGCGCAGCGTCGAGGCGATGTCACGGAGGGTCTTGTCGGAGACCTCCTGTCCGGCAATGTTGCCATCAGGCTCGACGCCGAAGAGGACTCTCCCTCCACGCGTGTTGAGAAAAGCGCAAAGGGTCTCGGTGCCAGAGTTACGACACCCCGAACTGGAGCTCGTCTTGAACTCCAGGGTCTCACTCTCTCCAGTGGATACCCAGCTTTCGATGTCGGCTCGACGAAGCGCCACGATGAGCAGAGCCTAAATGCGCCGGGCAATCAGGAGGCGTCGACGCCGAGCGAGGGCGTCACGGTGCCACCGCGCCGGCGCTCGGCCTGCGTCACCACGTCGAAGAAGACGTCGTTGCGGCCGCGGCGCATCCGGTGCGGGAAGAGGCGGCGTGCGCGGCGGTGGGAGGCGGCGATCGCGCGGAAGCTCGACTCGTGCGCCCTGGTCCAGCGGATGCCGAAGATCTCGCGCACGCGCGGCGGCAGGGTGCCCTTGACGATGTGGTTCTGGATCGCGAGGTTGCCGCGGGCCGCGGCGGGGACGGGCTGGCGGAAGGCCACCAGTGGCGCCATCGCGAGCCCGTGCTCGGTCGTCTGCAGATCGGGGGCCGCCAGCTTGGCGTCGAACCAGGCCTTGAACTCGCGGTGGCTGCCGGGGACCTCGCTGCGCGGCAGCTCGAACAGCTCGCCAAAGCGGACGTAGTCCTGCCAGAGGTCCTCGCGCTCGGCCTCGCTCAGCGGCCGCACCAGCGTCTCGTACATCTCCCGCCCGGAGTCGGCGATCACCGCCAGCGTCCACAGCATCAGCTCGGGGTCGAAGGCCGAGTAGGGGGTGCCGGCGGGGTGGGCGCCGGCCGCCTCGGGCAGCTCGCCCTTGACGTGCTCGTGCAGCCGGTGCACCCGCGCCAGCGCCTCGTCCGCCTCGGCGCGGCTGCCGAGGAAGACCGTCTCCTGGATCTTCGCGGTGCGCGCGAGCCGCTCGAACGGCCGGTCGCCGGAGCGGGTCGAGAGCATCGTCCCGGTGTAGGTGAGGGGTTCCAGCGCCCCGATCAGCAGCGCCCGCTGCCCGTAGAGCAGCCCGACCGCGCGGTCGCCGTGGACGCGCCGTGCCATCGAGCGGCCCGCGGGGAAGTAGGAGTCGTTGTCGGCGGCGGCGGTCAGAGACTTCCGAGTTTAATCGCGGCCGGCTCGCGCCGCTGCTCGCGCAGCTCGTGCGCGGCGAAGATCTCGTCGAGGTCCTCGCGGGTCAGGGTCTCGCGCTCCAGCGCGTTGGCGGCGAGGTCGTCGAGGCACTCGCGGTTGGCGGCAAGCAGCGCCCGCGCCCGCCGGTAGGCCTCGCGGGCTAGGGTCATCGCCGCCACATCGACGTCGCGGCGGGTCCGGTCGGAGAGCGCGTAGTCGCCGGTCGGGAGGGCGATCGGCGGCGCCCCGTCGGCGTCCAGCGCCACTCCCATCCCGAACTCGCCGACCATCTGCTTGCAGACCATGTGCACCCGGCGCAGGTCGTCGACCGCCCCCGAGTAGGACGCCCGCAGCACCTCCTCCTCGGCGGCACGGCCGCCCAGCAGCGTCACCAGCTCGTCGAGCAGCTCCTCGCGCGACTTCAGGTAGGTGTCCTCCTGCGGCGAGTGGGCGACGAAGCCGAGCGCCGGCCCGCGCGGGACGATGCTGAGGATCTCCGGCGGGTCGAGGCCGAGCAGGCGCCGGCAGAGCGCGTGGCCCGCCTCGTGGTAGGCGACGATCCGCCGCTCCTTCTGACTCAGCCGCCGCGCCTGCTGGGAGCCGACCGACTGCCGCAGCAACGCCTCGTCGAGGTCCTCGCGCGCCGTCGCTGCCCGCTCTGCCTGCCCGGCGATGATCGCCGCCTCGTTGAGGGCGTTGGCGAGCTGGGCGCCGGTCATCCCGGTCGTCTTGCGGGCGACGTCGGTCAGGTCGAGGTCGGGGGCAAGCGGCTTGCCCTTTGCGTGCGCGCGCAGGATCGCCTCGCGGCCGTCGCGGTCCGGCGGCGCCACCAGCACCTGGCGGTCGAAGCGGCCCGGCCGCAGCAGCGCCTTGTCGAGCTTGTCGACGTAGTTGGAGGCAGCGATCACGATCACCGTGCCGGGGTCCTTCTCGAAGCCGTCCAGCTCGACCAGGAGCTGGTTGAGCGCCTGCTCGCGCTCGCTCGAGCCACCGTCCCCGCCGCCTCCGCTGCGCGCACCCCCCACCGCGTCGAGCTCGTCGATGAAGATCACCGCCCGCCCCGACTTGCGCGCCTCCTTGAACAACCGTCTGATCCGCGCGGCTCCCCTCCCCACGAACATCTCCACGAAGCTCGAGCCCGAGGCCGAGAAGAAGTCGACGCCGGCCTGCGCGGCGACCGCCCGCGCCAGCATCGTCTTGCCCGTCCCCGGTGGGCCGAACAGCAGCACCCCGCGCGGCGGCTGCGCGCCGAGCGCCGCGAAGCGATCCGGATCGCGCAGCCACGCGGTGACGTCCATCAGCTCGTCCTTGGCGGCGTCGACCCCCTGCACCTCCTCCCAGAGCACCGGCTTGGTCTTGCTCGCCTTGACCGTCTCCGGCTTGGTCGCGCCGAGCGTGCCGCGCAGCAGGATCACGAAGACGACCAGCAGGCAGACCATGAAGAAGACCCCGAAGAGCGGGTACCAGTCGAAGAGGAATTCTTTGATGTCGCTCGTCTGGAGCGCTAGGACGATGTGCATGGTCGGTTGGGGCGATGCGATCTTCTCGGAGGGGATCGCTTGCCGCTCCTAGGAGTGTCCGGACATATCGGCCGCGCTCCAATCGCACATCCGTCCGGGGCGCCGTATTGCAGGCGCCGACCCGCTCGTGCCGGGTGCGCCCCTGCCCGCGTCAGAGCTCGCGGCGGCTGACGACGCCGCTCTGCAGGGCGCGCTCGGCGAGCGCGACCCGCTTGCGGTTCTGCGGCAGGTCCTCGACCCCGAGCTTCTCGAACAGAGCCCGCATGTGGGTCTTGACCGCGTCGACGCTGAGGTGCAGCTCGGCGGCGATCGCCTGGTTGGTCGGCGGCGTGGCGAAGGCGGTCCCGTCCTTGAAGGGGCGGCAGAGGGCGAGGAGGACGCGGCGCTGGCCGGGGGAGACGGTCGCCGCGCCGACCACCTCGCTCGCCGCCACGGTCGCTTCGGGAGCGCTCTCGCCGGGGCGGCGGAAGAGGACGGTGGTGCGGCCGAAGCGCAGGGTGTCGCCGTCGCGCAGGCGGCGGCGCCCGTCGACCCGCGCCTCGCCGACGAAGGAGCCGTTGCGGGAGAGGCCGTCGTCGAGCAGGGTGCACTCGTCGCGCACGACCTCGATCTGGGCGTGCAGGGCCGAGACCTCCTCGTCCCAGTCGAGCCGCAGGTCCGCCGATTCGCCCCGTCCCACCCAGAGCGTGGTCGCTCCCTCCTCGACGACGACGATCCGTTGCTCGCCGGCCCCGTCGCGGTAGACGAGAAAGGGTCGCCCGCCGCGTTCGGCCTCGATCTGGGCTTTCAGCTCGGGGGCGCTGGTCTGGGGACGCTCAGGGCTCACGGCCCGATCCTAGGGCTACGAGCCGTGAGTTGAGCACCCTATGCGGCCTCAACTCACGGCTCGTACGGGGTGAGGGGACGTGGGCGCGGTTGCCTACCCGCATGGGTGGTCAACTGCGCCCACGTCCCAGCATCCGTCGCTAAGCGCGTTCGACCTGGGAGCCGCCGACGATCGCCTCGAGGCCGTCGTCGGCGAAGACGATCCAGGCCTTGTTGCCGCCGTCGTAGTCGGGTGCCCACAGCTTCAGGCTCGCCGGCCGTCCCCAGACCGTGACCTCCTCGTCGCCGGTCTGGTCGAGGCCGCGCCAGATGCGGACGAAGGGGTTGCCCTCCCACTCCTCGCCGATCGTCGTCGGCTCGCGATGGCCGGGGTGGACGACGGTCTCCGGCGGCAGCTCCATCAGCCGCATCACCGAGGCCTGCAGGTCGGCGAAGCCGCTCGCCCCCGGGGCCATCGTTCCCCCGACCGTTCCCTTGAAGAGGACGTCGGCGGTGAAGAGGTCGCTGCCGTTGACGAGGAAGGCGACGTGCCCGGTCGCGTGGCCGGGGGTGGAGATCGCTTCGATCTCGAGCCCGCCGGTGGCCAGCGTCTCGCCGTCGCCGATCGTCGTCGCCACCTCTTCCTCCAGCTCGGTCGCCGCTTCGGGGTGGGCGACCAGCGGCGGGGTGCCGAGCCGCTCGCGCGCCTCGGCCAGGCCGGCGACGTGGTCGAGGTGGGGGTGGGTGACGAGGACGTTGGCGATCTCGATGCCGTCGCGCTCGGCGCGCTCCAGCAGCGGGCCCAGCTCGTCGTTGCCGTCGATCAGCACGCCCTTGCCGCCGGGCTCGTCGGCGACGAGGTAGGCGTTGGACAGCCAGGTCGGGTTCTCGGTCCGCTCGACGATCAAGGCCGCTGCATCGTAGCCGTACGCCGGAGCGGCGACCTCGACTGGGTACCGCTGTGTATGCCGGCCATTTAAATGGGGCAGGAGGCGAGCTACCGTGGTCCAGCCGGTGAGCGTCGCGAGAACCCACGACATAGATCCAGGACCAGCTCCTTGAGCAAGCGCCCGGTGGGGGCGCTTGCGGGCATAGCCATGACTCTCCTCCTCGCCGCTCCGGCGGCCGGGGCGGGGGCGGTGCGCGACGTGGTGATCGACCAGCCGAGCGCGGGTGCGGCCCGCATCTCGGCCAGCGCCGCGAGCGAGCGCTACGCCGTCAACGACGGCAGCGGGGCGACGATCGCGATCTCGGTCAGCACCGTCTGCCAGGTCTCCTGCAACGCCGTCGAACCGCAGCGGATCGCCACCTTCGTCGGCAGCCTGATCCACGGGCCGGAGATCGCGCTGCTCACGATCCAGCTCGACACCCCGTTCCAGATGGAATTCGACTGCGGCTACGGGGCGCAGGCCTGCTACTACCCCAGCGAGAACAAGATCGTCATCGGTGGCAGCGACACCTCGGCGTACGACGGGGTCAGCCGCGAGTTCGTCCTCGCGCACGAGTACGGGCACCACGTCGCCAACCACCGGTACAGCCCGGCGCCATTTCCCGCGGCAATCGACTGGGGACCGCCGCGCTGGGCGAGCCTGGAGCGTGTCTGCCAGGCTCGCCGGCGCGGCGCCTTGTTCCCCGGGGACGAGGGCCTGCACTACCGGG
This sequence comes from uncultured Solirubrobacterales bacterium, assembly GCA_963703235.1. Classification (GTDB taxonomy): domain Bacteria; phylum Actinomycetota; class Thermoleophilia; order Solirubrobacterales; family 70-9; genus VRUE01. The sequence continues at coordinate 2,339,793 of OY969802.1, forward strand.
AGAACCCCGGCGAGGCCTTCGCCGAGGCCTTCGCCCGCTACCGCTTCCCCGACAGCGCCCCGCGCTGGAAGTGGGTCGGCTTCCTGCGGCCCGACGCGGCCGCCTTCCGGGCGATCCGCGAAGACACCCTCCACCCGTGGCTCGGCCGCACCGGCTTCCGGCTGCAGGGACGGGCGCCGCCGCGCCGTCGGGGGGGCGCCGTCGAGGCGCTCCGCACGCCGCTCGACGGCACGGTCAGCCTGCGCCCCAGCGAAGAGCTGCGCCGTCGCTACCAGCTCAGCCTGCTGAGTGCCACCGGCCAGCTCCTCAGCACCTCTCGCCAAGGCCTCAGCATGCGCCGCCAGCTCAACTTCACGGTCTGCGGCCAGTCCCGCCTCCGCCTCCTGCTGGAATCGACACGCCGCGTCGCCACCCCCTTTCAGCTCCAAGTCCAGCGACCCTGAGATAATCCCCCGCGGGCCACCCCGGCCCATCCCTCGGGGGCGTAGCTCAGTTGGTTAGAGCGCCGGCCTGTCACGCCGGAGGTCGCGGGTTCGAGTCCCGTCGCTCCCGTTGCGGTGGCAATCGCATTGTAAAGCGGTTTGCCGCTACAGCGGCGTGAGGCCAGTCATCGGGCTAGGGACGGTTGGGTACCGCCCGTGGATACCACCTCTGAGTGAGTTGGCCAATCTATTCTGGGGTGGTCCCGAGGGTTATTTTCACGTCCCTAACTCACGTCAATCTGGAGACGATGCAGTCCAACGAACTCGTCATTTGGATCGCCGATCTCGGCTCTGATCCCAAGCGGCGCGATGCGCTTCGGAGTGGCATCGAGCTCACCAAGCGGGCGGTTGAAGACTTACCCCTTTCGTCGCAGAATGCTCATGAAGAGTTGGCGCGCGCCTTCGCCGAGGCTTTCTATGACGGGTGGATCGTATGTGACTATCAGGCCTTTCCGGGCGATCCTGAACCGCCACCCAAGCATGCCTTCGCCCACCGTCACTTGCAGCGCTGCGAAAACATTCGCATTGCCCGCGACGCTTTTCCTGCCCTGCCGGCGCTTCGAGCCGAGCTGGGTGGCGGTGAGTCGCAGGAGGCTGCCGGTGATCCCGAGCGCGATGTCTTCATTTGCCATGCTGGCGAGGACAAGGACACTGTCGCCCGGCCACTTGCCGAGGCTCTCCGCAGGCATGGTCGCCGGGTCTGGTTCGACGAGTTCGAGCTCACGATCGGCGATCGGCTGCGAGAGAAGATCGATGAAGGCCTTGCGATTTCCCGCTTCGGCGTTGTCATCCTCAGCCCCGCCTTTCTCAGCAAGAAGGCCTGGACTGAGCGCGAGCTGGATGGCCTCACCACCCGCGAGGTCAGCAGCAAGGGAACCAAGGTAATTCTGCCGGTGTGGCACGAGGTGAATGAGGCTGACATCGCCGCCTACTCTGCTCCTCTGGCGGGCCGCTTCGCGGCCCGCACCGCGCGCGGGCTCGCGACTGTCGTGGCTGAAATCGAGTCAGTGCTCGACGGATCGTCTGAGAATACGTCCAAGGCCGACGATGCCGGAAGCGCCGAGGACGTCGCCTTCGCGCCGACTGCCCTGTCATCACTTTCCGACGGTCGGAGCGCCACGGACGCCAGCGAGCCGATCCGCACGTACGACGAGGCTTTCAAGCTTTTGCGCGAAAGGGATGAGATTGGCCTCGCGGAGGTGATGCGAGGTGAGCGCCGCCGCTTCGCCGAGGGAATCAATGCAGTGGTGGAGAAGAACCGCCAATCTCGTCCCGACGAGGAGAATCTCCTCGCCGCCTACGACGGGCTCCACCCGTTGCTTGAGTGCCGCCTCGGTGGGCTTTTGCCTGTGATTGCCTACGACCCTGGTGATTTCCGTCGCGAGCTCCGTGCGCTCCTGGGGTTTTTGGAGAGCCGGCCGCTTGTCGGCGGCTACACCGCTTGGCCCGAGCTCGCCGATTGGGCGAGCTGGTGGCTTGCATATGCTTGCGGCGCCTTTGCGCTCTCGATCGAATCGTGGGAGCCGCTGCGCGAACTTCTGGACGCGGCCTTCACGTCTCAGCGTGACCGCCAAGAATACCTACTCGAACCGGTACGTGAGAGCGTCGGCCAGGAATTGGGTCGGCTCGCGATGGCACGGGTTAACGACAGCAACTACCTTGTGTCGCGTTGGGAGGAGCTTGTCTATTCACTAGGTGAATCCGAGCTACTTGCTGAGCGGTGGCCCGAGCTGGTCATGGGCGAGGACTCGCTCCGCTCCCAGCTCAACGACTTCGATTTCTTGGTCACTCTCCGTCGTGGGATAGATGGAAGACGTGAGCCACTTGCTCACTGGGCGATGAACTATGAAGGCGGCGTCCCTCTAGCCCGTCGCCTTCGCGCGGATGCTGACTACCGTCGTGCTGTCGCACCTGCCCTTGGCGTAAACGCCGATGATCTGATCGAGCGTGCCGCCGAGAGCCTGAAACGCGTTCGCAGTCCGCGCTGGATGGAATCGAACGCTCCTGAGGTTCTGCTCGGCACCTAGCAGCAAAATCCGGCTGCCCTTGGTTTCAGGGCATAGGGCGCGCGGCCCTAAGCTGCGGTGTGGTGTGCGGCGCCTGGCGCTGGCAGTGCCTCCAAGATGCTCGCCGGAAGGCGGGTGCTGGCGTCCCAAACCTCGATCGCGACCAGCTTGTGGGTCGTGCGGTCGTAGTCGCGGAGGCCACCCGGAACGCGCTCGCTCACGACATCATCTGACTCCCCGGTAGGGAACCAGGCGATGTCGGCATCTGAGTCGTAGTAGGCGAACATGCAGGGTCAAGGGTAGCGCCGGCTCGTGCTGCCAGCTAGGGGTCGAGTCTCCAGACAGAGACGATTCGGACCGCGCTCTCGTCATCGCCGTGCGGGTGGTCGTAGATGGCCTCGAAGACCATGCCGCTGCCCGTCACGCCGCCAACAAGCCATTCAGCGCGGCCGTCGTTGACTTGGCGTTCGGAATGCCGCTCCTTGATCGCCTGCTCGACATCGGCCGCGTCAAGTCGGCGCTGCCGCAAACGGTCCTCGGCATGGTCTGTCCAGACGAAGTGCTCGATCTCCACGGGCGTGAAGCCTACGGTTGCTTCCTGTCACGCCGGAGGTCGCGGGTTCGAGTCCCGTCGCTCCCGCTCCTCTATCCATCCGCCTCGAGCCTCAGGAGTTCGCGCTTCTTTTCCGCGCCGCCACCCTGGTTCGCAGCCAGTTGCCCCGGTTGTCGCCGGGGAAGTCAGTCAGCCAAGCGGCGACCTCGCTCGCTGCCTCCTCGAGCGAGTCCGCCTCCAGCGCGATCTCGGTCAACAGATCGTGCATCTCCCTCCGCACGAAGCGGGGCGTGGCGGCATCGTCAAGTAGGGACCTGGCCTCTGCCTTGGCCCGATCGGAATCGCCGGACTGATGCAGCGCGATGGCGCAGAGCTGGCGGTTGGCCTGATCGGTGCCGACCTCCAAGAGCTCACGTGCCCGCCGCGCCGCCTCCTCGGTCTCCTCCGCTTCAAGTGCGCACTGGAAGCGGCATTCGCGCTTTACCCGGGCCGAAGAGAAACTCGCCGCGTCGGTTATCGCATCCGCTGTTGCGAGCCCGTCGCGCCGAGCGTGCATGATCGCCTTGACCCCCAACGCCGCCTCCTTGAGGTGTGGCCGCTGTAGGCGCTCTGCCGCATCGTCGTTCCACGGGACGTCGGGTTGGTGAAGGCAGGCGAGGAGCCGCATGATCGCGGCCATTTCGCCTTCGACTCCTTCCTCCGCAACGAGCTCGTCCAGAGTCGCGCATGCCTCCTCGACGAACTTGCCGCCCGTTCCCTCCAGACGGGTTTCAGCCGACGCCCTGATTCGCCTGATGTCCACCCTGGCCGTGGCGTTGTGGGTGACTGCCAAGGCTACGAGCGGCGCCTGTACGCGAAGGGCCACCTCGCCAAGCACGCCGGGGGCGTCTGGCGTCTCCAGCTCCTCAGCGCTGACCGAGACGAGGAGCTGGCCGGCCTCCGTCGCCCCGTCGGTCAGAAAGGTGGCATCGGTCGCCAGCATGAGACACCGCATCGCCTCGTCTGGCCTGCCTTCGCCGAGAAGCTTGCTTCGCACCTCGTCCGCGCTGTCCCGGGCGGCTTTCAGGGCGTCGGTCGGGGTGGGCAGGTTTTCCCGCACGGCTTGGCGACCCTCTTCCACGGCGACGTTGATCGCGAGCATCCTCACCTGGACGCGGTTCTCGTCAACCGCGATGGCGAGCTCGAGCTCGGATTTCGCAGCCGAGAGTTCTTCCTCCATGAGATGGGCGAGGACGCGGTGGCAGGCAAGCAGCGCTCGGATGTCGTCGTTGTCCGGGTCGAGGGCGGCGAGGAGTTCCAGTCGCTCCGCTCCGCTTTGCAGCTCATTCGCCCGCTCGAGCAGAAGACGCGGATGGTCTGGCCGTTCGCTGCGAACCAGGGCGAGCAGCTCGCCGCGCCTTTCCTCATCGTTTGCGAGCTGCGCCGAGACCGCGGCGTTCAGCATCGCGTCGTGCTCCTTGTCGATGTCGCCGGCTTGCCGATACCGCTCCGCTACGTCTTCCCAGGCATCGGCTGAAAGTTCCCAATAACCGCCGGCCTCGACGAATCGAGCTACGACCCCCCAAAGGATCGGCGGTGCCTCGTCGAGCCAATCAGGAGGGGATTCGATCAACCGACGAGCTGCCTGTGGGCGCTCCGCCTCCGCCAGTGGCTGCATCACCTCGTCGAGCCTCTCGACCAGCTCCCCGTGAGACTCGCCCAGCTCCGCCAGTTCCTTGCGTCGGCGCTCGGGGGCCCAATCCAGGAGCAAGACGGTGGTGCCGGCCGTGGTCTCTTGCGCCTCCAGCAGGGCGTTCGTGATGTCCTCGAGCTTCCCTTCGAAGCGGGCGCCTTGATCCTCGATCGCCCGCGCCAGGACGCTTCGGGTGACGCGGGACTCGAAGGCGAACTTCCGCTCCTCGGGCACAACCTCGGAAAGCCTGTTTTCAGTGGAGTGCACCAGCGCCTGCCTGGCCTCGGGAGACTCGATCAGTTCGGCGATCCGAGCCTCGAAGGCGTCGAGCGCCACAGTCTCGCCAAGCTCGACGTACCGGTAGATGGCTCCGACGCATTCGGGATCGACATGAAGCTCCATCAGCACCTCGATGGCGGCATCTCTCTGCTCCGGTGAGAGATCGCCGTTCTGATTCAGGTCCGTGCGAACCAGGCGTTGTAGACGTCTGAACGGACCCCGGCGGGCCAGGAACATTTCGATCAGCTCACGGCTGACCTTGAGTGCGGCGGCAACTGCTCCCGCGGAGGAGACCACGTCCATGGGTCAGCAGCCTATGTCGAGCGCCGAGCGGCTATCGCATCGGCGCGTGGAGCTGAGGGCAGACACCAAGGCGGTGCTGCTGGCCGGAGCAGCGATGCTCCTCGGCTGGCGGCGCTGGACGGCAGGAAGAGCGATGGACGCCCCTGATTTCCTTACCCGAGCAGTGGGTGCGCGAGCCCGTGCTCGGCGCAGATACTCGGCAGGCTCTCCATGTCGAACTCGATGTTGAAGCGCTCGCCGAGGGCGGCCGAGTCGAAGCTGCCGTCTTTGGTGGTGCGGTCGAACTCGAGGAAGAAGTGCTCGAAGCCGGCCGGGGAGATGATCTCGAGGATGCGGAGGGGCTCGTCGGAGGCGTTCCAGAAGGTGTGCCACTGGTCGCGGGGCTTGAAGGCGAGGTCGCCGGCCTCGGCGTAGACGACGTCGTCGCCGAGCAGGGCGCCCATGCGGCCCTCGAGGACGAAGCTGTACTCGTCGACGCCCTTGTGCCGGTGGCGGGGGGCGCAGAGGGAGCGGGGCGGGACCGGGTGTTCGACCAAGGAGAAGCCGCCGCCCGATTCCTCGCCGAAGATCAGGAAGCGGGCGTCGCAGCCGCCAAGCTGGGCGACGGGCCCGTCATTCGGGCCGACCTTGCGGGGGCCTTGCGAGGCGTCGAAGCGGCTGAGGGTCTCGGCGAGCTGGGCTGGCGGCATGGCGGTCACTCCTTTTGATCGAACGGTAGTGTGCGATGAAGCTAACAGCCGCCGCTCCGTCTGTCAAACTTCGTCGAACAGTCATGTCCACTGAAAGCTCAGTCCTGGCCGGACGGAAGCCCGGCAACCCAGCCGCCCCCAGGCGGCCTTACCGCAAGCGGCGCCGGGCCGAGGCCGAGGAGGAGACCCGTTTGCGCATCACCGAAGCTGCCGTCGACCTGCACGGCTCGCTCGGCCCGGCGCGGACGACGATCAGCGCCGTCGCCGAGCGGGCCGGAGTGCAGCGCGCGACCGTCTACCGCCACTTCCCCGACGAAGGGGCGCTCTTCGGCGCCTGCTCCGCCCACTGGCGGGCGCAGCACCCGCTGCCGGATCTGGCTGAGTGGGCCGCGATTGACGACCCGTCCGAGCGTCTGCGAGTTGCCCTTGCCGATCTCTACGCCTGGTACGAGCGGGGGGAGGGGATGCTGGAGAAGACGACCCGCGACGCTCCCCTCGTGCCGGCGATGCGGTCCGCCGTCGAGAGCATGGGCGCCTGGTTCGCCGAGGCCGTCGCGACGATCCTCCTCGGTCGCCCCGAGCGCGGGGCGCGGCGGCGCAGGGTCGAAACCGCGATCGGCCACGCCGTCTCCTTCGCATCCTGGCGCTCCCTCGTCCGCGAACAGGGCCTCTCCAACTCTGAGGCCGTCGACCTGATGCACGGGCTGGTCGGGCTCGCCGCCGGCGAGAGGCCAAGGTGACGGGAAGCGCAGAGCGGTACGCCGGCTGGAGCGGGATCGCATTCGTGCTCCTGTTCGGGGTCGGCAGCGCGATCTGGGGCCTGGACATGCCGAACGCCGGCGCTCCTGCCGCCGAGATCCTCGACTTCTACCGCGAGACCTCGGATCGGATCGTCGTCGGCGCGAGCCTGAGCTTGCTGGGGATCGCTGCTTTCGTGTTGTTCGCGGCCGCGGTTCGCAGCGCGCTGCTCGATGCGGGGGGAGACGACTTCCTTGCCACCACGGCCTTCGGCGGTGCCCTCCTTGGTTTGGCCGCCGGGCTCGGCGCCGAGACGATCAACATGACCGCCGCCATACGTGCCGACGACGGCGAGCTGAGCGGCGCGCTCGCGCAGTCGCTGTTCGAGATCTCACAGGTGCTCGGGTCCGTCGGAGCGGGTGTGGGGGTCGGAGTGTTCGCATTGGCCACCGGGACGTCGGCGCTTCGCATTGGGGCTGTCCTCCCGCGCTGGGTCGCCATCGTCCTGGTCGTCGTCGGGGTCGCATTGCTGACGCCGCTGTCGTACGTGAACGTCGTGGCGGGGTCGGCGATGCTCCTGGTCGCGCTCCTCGTGGCCGTCCCACTCCTCAGAGCGCCCGCCGCGCGGCTATAGCATCGGCGCGTGGAGCTCGGCGGGGACACGAAGGCGGTGCTGCTGGCTGCGGCTTTGATGTTCCTCTGGGCGCTGCTGCTGGGGGTCTGGAAGTACCGGCAGATCCTCGAGTCGGAGGAGGCCGCCGCTCATCCCTACGTCGACATCGCGCACCGGGCGGCGCTGCTCTACAGCTTCGCGCTGCTGCTGGTCGCCACCTTCGTCGAGCTGAGCGGGTGGTCGACGCTGGTGAACCTGCTCGCGGCCGGGGCGATGACCTTCTACTTCTACGCCGCTGTCGCCGGCTACGTCTGGCACGGCTGGCGGCGCGACACCGACAACCAGTTCCGCGACCCGATGCCGGGGCTGCACGGCTTCATGGTCGCCCTGATGACGGCCGAGATCGGCGGCTGGCTGGTCCTGATCGCCGGCTTCCTCGACGCACAGGTGCTGTGAGGGTCGACGCTCAGGTCGTCCGGTCCTCGGCCTCGACGACGCAGCGCTCATAGCTGCCCGCGCCGGGGAACGCGGCGGCCAGGGCGTCGGCGATCGTGCGGCTGCGGGCGCGGTAGCCCGGCGTCGTGAAGTGGATGCCGTCCTCGATGAACCACTCGTCCTTCACCGCTGAGGCCCAGTCGAAGATGCGCATGTTCGGGTAGCGCTCGCAGGCCTCGAGCAGGGCTTCGTCCCAGAGCTGCATGTTCTGCTTGGCGTAGGGGCCGGACTCGACCAGCGAGCGGACGTTGACCCAGAGGGCCGGTTCGCCTTCGACGGCCTCCATCATCCGCTCGATCCGGACCTCGGCGTCGGTGTCCGGCGCGACGAAGGCGTTGGCGGAGTCGTTGGTGCCGAGTGCCAGCACCCAGCAGCCCTCGAACCCCTCGTCCTGCCAGGCCATCGCCACGTCGTAGGCGTTCGGTTCCCCTTCGTAGGTCTCGACGATCGACCGCGCGCCGGAGATCTCGAAGTGCTGTTCGTTGGCGCCGACGCGGGCGTACTGGGAGTCGATGCGGTCGTCCGGGTTCGGCAGGTAGTTGCTCGACGTCAGCCCCTCGGAGGTCGAGTCGCCGATGTGGATCACCGCCCGGCAGGAGGAGCCGGCGGCTTCGTGCGCCGCCAGCCGCGCCGCCGCTGCCTGCACCGGCGTCAGCCGCACCGTCCTCGATTCGCTCTCCGACCCCGGCACCGTCGACTCGTCGGCGACGCCGACCCCGGCCATGCCGGCGCCCGCCGCGAGGAAGACCGCGACGACGCCGGTCGCCGCCGCCCAGCCGTAGCGCGGCATCGTCGCCGGCCGCCACTCGCCGGCGCGGAGCCGGCGCCAAATCCGGCCCAGGGCGCCGTGCCGGATCGGCTCCTCGACGAAGCGCCAGGAGAGCGCCGCGACGGCGACGATCGCCGCCGTCTGCAGCGCGTCGCGCAGGAGGTCGTTGCCCGGGGACCCGTCGGGCGTGGTCAGGACGATGATCGGGAAGTGCCAGAGGTAGATGCCGTAGGAGCGGACGCCGAGCCAGCGCAGCGGCGCCCAGCCCAGCGCGACCCCGAGCCGGCAGGCCGGGTGCGCCAGCGCCGCCACGACCAGCGCCGTCGCCAGTGCCAGCAGCGCGAAGCCGCCCTGGTAGAGGAAGGAGGAGAACCGATCGGTGCGCCAGACCATCAGCGCGATCGCGGCCAGCCCGGCGATCCCGAGGCCGTCGAGCGTCCGCCGCGCCCCCGCCGTCACGTCCGCCTTCAGCCGCCGGCTGGGCCAGACCAGCGCCAGCGCCGCCCCGGCCAGCAGCTCGCAGGCGCGGGTGTCGGTGCCGTAGTAGACGCGCGAGGGATCGAGGCTCGGCTCGTACAGCAGCGCCATCGCGAACGCCGAGGCAGCCGCCAGCCCGGCGATCGCCGCTGCCAACCGCGGCCGCACGCCGGAGGGCCGCGGCGTCTCCCGCACCAGCCGCACCCCGAGCAGCAGCAGGAAGGGCCAGACGGGGTAGAACTGCTCCTCGACCGCCAGCGACCAGAGGTGGTCGATCGGCATCTCCGGGCCGAAGTCGGCGAAGTAGGAGACGTCGTGGAAGACCAGCCACCAGTTGTTGACGTAGAAGACCGCCGAGAGCACCGCGTCCCTGAAGTCGGACGTCTGGTGGGGGCCGATCGCGGTCACCCAGGCGACGGTCACGATCAGCATCAGGAACAGCGCCGGCAGCAGCCGCCGCGCCCGCGCCAGCCAGAAGCGGCCGAGCCGGATGCCGCCGCGCCGCGCCAGCTGGGCGAGCAGCAGGTCGGTGATCAGGTAGCCGCTGAGGGTGAAGAAGACGCCGACCCCGAGCAGCCCCCCGGGTGCCCAGCCGAGGTCCAGGTGGTAGGCGATGACGGCAAGGACGGCCAGCGCTCGCAGCCCATCCAGCCCGGGCATGTAGCGCTGGTTGCGCCTGACTGGTTCGGGCATGGTACGCCGCGAATCGTACGCCGGCCTCCATTGGGCCGGTGCAAGGCCCGGCCCGGGGCGAGCTTCGCGCTCAGCCCCGAGCGCGGCGGGCGACGAAGACCATCTTGGTGTGGCGCAGTTCCTCGACCGGCTGCTCCGGCACCGCCTCGTGATCGTGGCCGAAGACGTCGAGGCACTCCAGACCGGCCACGCCCAGGGTCTCCAGCACGTCCGCTTCGGTGTGGTGGCGCTGGCGGTGGACGTGCGTTTCGATCGCCGCGCCCCCGTCCGCCTCGGTGACCTCGAGCCGGGCTTCGCCGATGCAGTGGGCGGGGGCGTCGGGCGAAGTCTGGCCGGTCCAGACGAAGCGACGGCCGGCGCGCTCCATCACGTCGTTTTCGGCGAAGAAGGTTCGGAACGTATGCAGCGTGTTGAGGTCGAACATCAGCAGCCCGTCGGGCGCCAGGTTGGCCCGCATCGCGCTCAGCGCCCGCTCCAGGTCATCGGCGCTGAGCATGTAGTTGACCGCGTCGTCGAGCGACCAAACGAGGTCGAACTCGCCGAACACCGGCAGCTCCCGCATGTCCTCCACGCTCAGCCGCGCCCTGTCCCCGGCCTTGGTCCGGGCCAGCTCGAGCATCGAGGGCGAGATGTCGCAGGCGGTCGCCTCCCATCCCATTTCGAGCATCGAGAGGAAACTCCGCCCGGTCCCGCAACCGACGTCGAGCAGGCGATTGCCGCTCAGCCCGTGGCGTTCGAGCAGCGGCAGGAGGTTGCCCAGCCACAGCCCGTAATCGTGGTGGGCGGTGAAGTCGTCGTAGACGGGCGCGATCGCCTCGTAGGCCCCCTCGGCCCCCTCGCTCCCCGGCTCGACCATTGCCTTCATGCCCTTCCAGACCGGTTAATCGTTAACAAAGTTTCACTGCTCAAATTTGATAGTTTGTTCGACCATCGTGCAGGTTCGGGATTTGACCAACCGAGCGAAACGGGGAGCGGCAGCCGGTGACGGCTGGGAGTGGAACGACGCCCACCGCGTATGCCTGCGCCTCGCCTATCGCTACGCCAAGAACCCCAGCGAGGCTGAGGACATAGCCCAGGATGCCTTGCTGCGCGCTTGGCGGCGTCGGTCGACCCTGCGCGACAGTGGTAGCCGCAAGCAGTGGCTGGCGACGATCGTCCGCAACGAGGCGTTCCGCCAGCACGCTCGCCTGCGCCCCGACCCCGTGGACACGATGGAGAACGACGTAGGCGTCGACGACGAGCGAGTGATGGCGACGGTCGAGCGGGCCGACGTCCACGCCGCCCTCGACCGCCTCAACGAGCGCGACCGGCAGCTGGTTCGCCTGCGCTACGAGGAGGACCTGACCCAGGCCGGCATAGCCCGCCGCCTCGGGATCCCGGAAGGGACGGTCAAGGTCCGCCTGCACCGCGTGCGCGACAAACTGCGGCGCGAGATCGATCTCATCTAGCAGGGGGCGGGAGACAGGGGAGTCGATGGCCGGCAGAGGCGCCCCGGCCGTCGACTGCTATCCGGTCGCCGCCCTGCGCATTTCCTCGGCTGCCGCGCTGGGCCCGATGTAGGGGACGAGCATCGCGAAGAGCAGCTCCGGCAGCAGCTCCGGCAGCCGCTCGGCGCGGCCGGTGAGGAGCTCGTCGAAGATCAGGCCGGACACCGCCCCGGCCGCCATCAGGGCGATGTTGTCCGGCAGCTCGCGCCCCCCGGCCAGGTCCCTGCCGTCCTCGAGGAACTCGGTGAACCTGACGATCGCGTTCCAGTGACGCTGGCGGGCGTCGGCGCCGGCCGCGGCGACCTCGACGATCGCCGTCCGGGCCAGCTCGGGATCGAGCGCGAAGAGGTCGACGATCGTCTCCAGGCCGGTGCGCATCCGCTCCAGCCATGACTGCTCCCCGTCGCAGTTGGCGACGACCTCGCCAAGGACCCGTTCGACGACCTGGTCGTAGGCGGCCAGGAAGCACTCGTGCTTGTCGTCGAAGTGCTTGTAGAAGGTGGTGCGGGTGGTGCCGGCCTCCTCGATCACGTCGGCTACCGAGGTGAGCTTGTAGCCCTTGCGGCCAACGACGCGAACCATCGCCTCGAGGATGAGTTGACGCCGCGATTCGGTGGGTGCCATCGGCCAGACCGCAAGGTGGGAACTGCTTGGTATATGAATCATAGCGGCGTGTGTACGGGGGTGTTTATCGAGTCAGCTCGTCCACCTCCCGGGCAGCCGCACGCGGGCCGATATACGGCACTAGCGTGGCAAAAAGGGCGTCCGAAAGCAAACCCGGGAGCTGCTCGGCGCGCCCCGCGACCAGCTCGTCGGAGATCAGCCCGGTGACGCCTCCGATCGCCATCCGCGAGGTGTTCGCGGGCAGCCCCCGGCCCCCCGGGGCGAAGTCGCGACCCTCCTCGAACAGCGGCGTCAGCCGCTGCACCGCGACCCGGTAGCGGCGCTGCGCGGCCGGGCCGGCGGCGCCGATGTCGACCAGCGCCAGCCGCGCCAGGGCCGGCTCCGCCGCCAGCGCCTGCAGCAGGGCGGTCAGCCCCGCGCGCGCCCGCTCTGGCCAGCGCTGCTCGGATTCGTAGGCGGCGACCACCTGGCGGACGAGGACGTCGACCGCGTTGTCGTAGGCGGCCAGGAAGCAGGCTTCCTTGTCCTCGAACAGCTCGTAGAAGGTGGTGCGCGAGATGCCGGCCTCCTTGGTCAGGTCGCCGACCGTCGTCGCCGCGTAACCCTTGGCGGCAGCGACCCGGATCGCGGCGTCGAGCAGCCGCTCCCGCTGGGAGCGGGCGACGACCTCGGGCGGCAGCCGGTGCCGTCCCCGCGGCGGTCGCCACGGACCCCTGCTCGCAGCCTCCACCCCGCTCAGGCCTCGCTCGACTGCACCAGCTTCTCGGCCTGGCGCGACTGGCGCAGCGCCTCGTCCTGGCCGAGGTAGGGGACGGTGGTGATGTAGACGACGTCGGGCAGCAGCTCGCGCAGGCGCTCGGCGTTGCCGGCCAGGATCTGGCCGACGATCAGCGACTCGGCGGCGGCCAGCGCCGCCCGTCCGGCGCTGGAGGGGATCGCTTCTTCCTCGACCGGGTCGTTGCGGCCGAGGTCGAGCAGAGACTGCAGCACCCGCTTGCCGGAGGCGTAGAGCTCGAAGGCGCGCTGGCCGGTCGAGGGCGCCTCGACCAGCGCCATGCGGGCGAAGGCGGGCCGGCTCGCGAGCAGGTCGAGGAAGGCGGCGGCGGCGTCGCGGACCATCGTCGCCCACGGCTTGTCGGGCGAGTAGACGGCGACGATCCGTCCCATCGCGTCGGCCAGCGAGACCTCCATCGCGGCGTGGAAGCAGTCCTCCTTGTCCTTGAACAGCTCGTAGAAGGTGGCGCGGGAGACGCCGGCCGGCTCGCAGATGTCGGCGATCGTCGTCGCCCCGTAGCCCTTCGTGGCGCAGCTCTCGGCCATCGCGACGAGGATCCGCTCGCGCTGCGAGTGGGCGATCAGCGGCTCGGCAAGATCCTCGCGGCTGGCCGGCAGCCGTTCCCGCTCGATCAGGTCGCCGAGGTCGGGGGCGGGGCTGCGATGGGAGGGCGGCGGAGGCATTGCGGCTCCTGGGCAGACAACGACGTTTAGGTAAACGCGATTGTACACCCCATATGCCCTTCGGTGGACGAATCAGTACCGAGTTAACAATAGGGCTTCCCCTGGGAACCGTGGCGGGATTCAGCAGATGCGTCGCTGCTTGCCGCCTGCGGCAGCCGCCTGCGGGGAGGGCGCTCCGTCGATCTTGGCCAGCGCCGCCTCGATGTCGGCGCCCAGCATGTCGGCCATGTCGCGGCTGAAGTTCTCCTTCACCACCATCCGCAGCACCGCGACCGACTCGGCCTCGGGCGGCAGCGTGTAGGCGGGGACGATCCAGCCCCGCTCGCGCAAGCGCTCGGAGAGCTCGAAGACGTCGACCCCTCCGTCGCTGTCGGTCGGTCGCACCACGACCACCGGCAGGTAGCGGGCGTCGTTGAGCAGCTCGAAGCGCCCGCCGGCGGTCAGGGTGGCCTCCAGCTTGGCCGCGTTCTCCATCAGGTTGCCGGCGATCCGCTCGTAGCCCTCGCGCCCGAGCCGGAGGAAGTTGTAGTACTGGAGCAGCACCGCGTTGCTGGCGCGGCTGAAGTTGAGGCTGTAGTTGGCCATCTCGCCGCCCAGGTAGTTGATCTTGAAGACCAGCTCCTCGGGCACGGTTTCGACGTCGCGAAAGATCACCGACCCCATGCCGGGGTAGACGAGCCCGAACTTGTGGTTGGAGACGTTGATCGAGCGCACCTGCTCGAGCCGGAAGTCCCACTTCAGCTCCGGGTAGGCGAAGGGGGCTACGAAGCCGCCGCTGGCGGCGTCGACGTGGATCGGGATGTCCCAGCCCTTCTCGTCCTTGACCCGGCGCAGCAGCGCGTCGATCCCCTCGATGTCGTCGATCTGGCCGGTGAAGGTGGTGCCGAGGATCGCCCCGACGGCGATCGTGTTCTCGTCGATCAGCGGCTCGACCTCCTCGGGCCCGATGACGTGTCGCTCCGGCGTCAGCGGGATCAGGCGCTGCTCGACGTCGAAGTAGCGGGTGAACTTCTCCCAGCAGGTGTGGACGTCGGCGCCGAAGACGACGTTGGGCTTGGCGCTCACCTCGCCGCGCCGGGCTCGCCAGCTCCACTTGTGGGCGAGCAGCCCGAGCATGATCGCCTCCGAGGAGCCGATCGTCGCCGTGCCCACCGGCTCGCCGCTCTCGGGCGCGTTGAAGAGGTTGCCGATCATGCTGATCGTGCGGTGGTGGATCTCCTCGGTCTGCGGGTACTCGTCCTGGTCGACGAAGTTGCGGTTGAGCGTCTCGGTCGCCAGCTGCTGGGCCTCCGGCTCCATCCAGGTGGTGACGAAGGAGGCGAGGTTGAGCGCCGGGTTGCCGTCGAGGTTGAGCTCGTCGTGGATCAGCTGGTAGGCGGCCCGGGCGGGCATCGAGGCGGCCGGGATCTCGTGCGCGGGGACCTCGTCGGTGAAGTAGCGGCCGCCGTAGGTGGTGCCGGTCAGCAAGCCTGCATCGTCGCCGCGACGGACCTTGCGGATCATCGGTCGCACTGTACACGCGGGCGAGCGCGCGTCGCCGAACTTCGGACCGCCGTACAACGACAGGACCGGCGACCGCCGCGACCATTTGACGATGCACAGAGCGCTCCGCCAGATCGTCGCGTTCGGCGGGGGCGGGTTCTCGATGGAGTCCGGGAACCCCCTGCTGGACCGCTACGTGCTGGAGCTGACCGGCGCGGCCCGCCCCCGCGTCTGCTTCCTGCCTTCGGCGAGCGGCGACGCCGACCACTACGTGGTTCGCTTCTACCGCGCCTTCGGGGCCGATCGCTGCGAGTCGAGCCACATCTCCCTCTTCCGCCGCGAGCAGGGGCCGGCCGACCTGCGCGAGCACCTCCTCGCCCAGGACCTGATCTACGTCGGTGGCGGCAGCGTCCTCAGCATGCTCGGCGTCTGGCGGGCACACGGCATCGACGAGATCCTGCGCGAAGCGTGGGAACGGGGGGTGGTGCTCTGCGGCCTCTCGGCCGGCTCCCTCTGCTGGTTCGCGGAGGCGGTTACCGGCTTCCACGGCAAGCCGCGCCGGGTGAAGGGCATCGGATTGCTGCCGTTCAGCAACTGCGTCCACTACGAGCCCGGGTCGAGCCGGCGCTTCGCCTACCACGAGTTCCTGCGGCAGGGGATGCGCGCCGGCTACGCGGCCGAGGACGGGGCGGCGCTGCACTTCAGCGGCAGCGAGCTGCGCCGCGTCGTCGCCTCGCGGCCGTCGGCGCGGGGCTACCGGCTGGACCTGGTCGGCGACCGGGTGGTGGAGATGCGGATCGCAACGGCCTACCTCGGCGACCCCGGCGCCACCCGCTACCTGGCGCCGTTGCCGGACGCGATGTCGACCGCTTCCGCATCGTGATCTCTCGCGTCCTCGCCCTCGGCGGCCACGACTTCACCTCGCGCCCGCAGGACCGCGCCGTCTGCGAGCTGATGCTGCGGTTGGCGAGCGGCCGGGCTGGCGGCCGCCCCCGCGTCTGCATCCTGCCGACCGCCAGCGGCGACACCTCCGAGCAGATCGGCCGCTTCTACGCCGCCTTCGGCGAGCGGCCCTGCGAGCCCTCCGACGTCTCCCTGTTCCGGCTCGGCCGCCACCCGGTCGCGCTGCGCGACCACCTCCTGGCCCAGGACCTGATCTACGTCGGCGGCGGCAGCCTGCTCAACCTGCTCGCGGTCTGGGAGGCGCACGAGCTGGAGGCGATCCTCAGCATGGCTTGGCGCCAGGGGATCGTCCTCGCCGGCCAGAGCGCCGGCGCGATGTGCTGGTTCGAGGCCGGCATCACCAAGTCTTCGGGCAAAGCCGAGCCGGGCGCCGGCCTCGGCCTGCTCAGCGGCAGCCTCTGCGTCCACTACAACAACGAGCCCGACCGCCGCGTCGCCTACCTCGACGCGGTCGGCAACGGCATGCCCGGCGGCTACGGCCTCGACGACTACGCCGGCTTGATCTGGGAAGGCAGCGGCGAGCCAGCCGCCGTCACCGCCCAGCGCGGCGCCCGCGCCTACCGCGTCGCCAGGGGCGAGGACGGCGTCGTCGAGTCCCCGCTCCCCGCCCGCTTCCTGCCGGCGCCAGCTCCCGCAGCCCTGCGCGAGGACATCGCCGAGTTCCGAAGGATCAAAGCGATGCGAAAACGGGCGGGCTGGCTGGCTTGAGGGGCGACACGGATTCTCAGCGCAGCAAATTGACGGCGCCGAGCAAATCGGCCGCCAGCGCCGAAACCGAGGCCGCGACGATCGCGGGCTCGCCGACACCCTCCTCCGCGCGACCGGCCATGGAAGAGCCCACCGCCTCCGGCCCCGAGGCAAAGAGCTCTGCGAGGTAGACGAGAGCTTGCTCGGTGACAGCCGAGCTGAACCGATCGTCCAGCAGGCCCGAGAGCGTGGTGGCTAGAACCGGCGTATCCACGGTCACCAGCAGTCGATAGAGGTCGTGGGCGTCCTTGTCGCGGAGACGGCCACCGCCGTCATCGTTGCGCTCGCCGATCTTGAAGAGCTTGGCGACCAGCAGGGCACCGGGGCCAGCGACGCGAACCGTGTGGACCCGTTCGTCAGCGGGGTCGAGTGCCGGGATTTCCATTGGCGCGTTGTCGAGGATCGTTGCCTCGAGTCCTTCCGTCCTTCGCATCGACCCCCGGTCGTGCGGGGGTACACGGGCGCCGCGACGGTTTGACGCGGATGGCCCGGCCATCGCCTCGGGAATCATCAAGTCGACAGGGATCCCGTCCGGGGCGAGCCACCTGCCTGGTTGTGGATTCTCCAGATCCTTGTGAAATCCAGCGGCTTCGATTGCCCGCTCGAGCTGCGGGTCGTCTCTCAGGTGGTTGCCGTCGATACCGATGTCCGCGTCTTTGGTTTCGACGGGGATCGCCACGTCCACCTCGCCGGTATGGAGAAAGAGGGCCTGGGCGCCTATCACGATGAGCGCGTCAAGCTGGGCATGGAGCGCATCGAGCGCATCGAGCAAGGCTCCGCGGGTGCGAACCCGGAGATCAGAGTCGCCAGATTGATTCATTGGACTGCATCCAATCAAGGAGGGCTTCGGCCTCGGCGGGCGCTCGACCGGGCCCGTTCAGCAAGTCGGCCGCGATCTGGCTCGGGGCAGCGATGCGCAGGCCCTCCGGTTCGGTCGCTCTGGTGAACACGACGTCGTCGGACGGGGCCATCAGGAGCACGTTCGCCCCGGTTTCGACCGGGCGCAGTTCGAGCCTTTCAGCGAGCTCCGCCGGGCTATTGGTGTAGATCAAGGCCATGCGTGCCTGAGCGTATTCTTCGAAGTACGCGGCGGCCGCGGAGCCGGTCAGGACATAGCGTCCCGGTCCCCGAACCGTGCGCAGCTCCCGAAGGACCGGTGCGATACCACGTGGCTCGAGCATCCGCATCGCGCCGCCCTCGAGATCCAGTTCGTAGTCCTCGGCCCAGCGTTCGAGCATCGGTCGCCAAGCGACTCCTGTGATCGGCCCGCGCCGCTCGCGCTCCAAGAGATCTTCGCGCTCGAGGAAGTCGACTACGCGGTATCCCGCTCCGGTGGAGACCCCGCTGCGCTCGATCAGCTTGGGCACGGTCATCGGAGGGGCAAAGTCGACCAGGGCTCGCACGACCCGTGCGGCGATCGGGCCTCGGAAGCTGTCCCGGGGACGTCCGGGGCCGCGCCAGGGGTCTCGTTCTGCGCCGACGTCGCGGAGAAAGAGCGCCGGTTTGCGAAGGGTCAGGTACAGGTTTCCCGTCGCATCCGCATAGCCGAGCTCCTCCGCTGCGAGTCTTTGGCGCACTCGTGCGTTCAGGTAGCGGGCGGCGATCAAAAAGGCTCCGGGCGGTTCCCGGAGCTCTTTCAGGCGATCGTCGGCACGACGTTTCAGCCGCGGTACGTCGCGGGTCTCGAACGTGCCCTTGGCCTGGACGAAGACGGTGCTGGTGTCGCCGTTAGGCGCTTCCAATCGGATCACCGCATCCGCTCCCCGATCGAGAGCTTTGGCCGTTTCGAGTGTTTCGAGGCTCCAGTCGACGGGGAGGCGCACCCGGATGGCTTCAGCGGTTGCGCTGACGAGCTCCGCTGGCGTGCGAGGCGGTCTGGCTGGGAGGCTTGGCTGCGTCATTCCGAAATCAGGCTAGTTCCGTTGGCGGATGAACTAGCCTATTTTCGGAAAACGCAACTGAGGTTGCAGTCGGGAGGACGGACCCTCGAAGCTATCCGCCGCCGGCCGGCGGCGGTGCGGTTGGGTCCGAGCCATCTTCGCCCGGGTTCTCGCGCGCGATGTAGTCCTCGGCCAGCAGCAGGTTGTCCTTGGACCGCCCGACCACGTTGAGCAGGTCGTTCATCAAGGCGACCTCCTCCACCTGCTCCTTGACGAACCACTGCATGAACTGCTCGGCGCGGTAGTCCTTCACCTCGCGGGCGAGCTCGAAGAGCGCGTAGATCTCCTCGCCGACCCGTTTCTCCTGCTCGAGCGCCATCTTCACCGGCGCAACCCCGTCGCTGTACTTGGTCTCCTGCGACTTGATGTCGGGGATGTGGACTTCCTCGTCGACGTCGAGCAGGTACTGGATCATCATCATCGCGTGCTCGCGCTCCTCCAGCGCCTGCCGGTAAAAGAACTGGGCTAGGCGGGGAAGCGTCTCGGCGTCGTAGTAGACGGCGGCGCCGACGTACTGCTGTGAGGCGGCGAACTCGTTGGCGATCTGCTCGTTGAGGGCGTCGGCGAAGCTCTTCTCGGCCATGTCACTCCTTGCTCGGCGGGGCGGGTGAAGCCAACGTAGCCGAAACTTCGAATTCGGCAAGCCGAAGCGCGCGTCAGGGTCGCCTTATCGGCGGCTCAGCCCGGAGCCCAGATGTAGCTCATGCCCGAGACGTGCTTGACCGTGCGCGTCGAGGTGACGTTGAAGCCTCGAAGACGACAACCGAGCGAAGGGCGGGGGTGCTGGTGACGGTCCAGCGCTGTTCCTTGGCGTTGTCGTTC
Organism: uncultured Solirubrobacterales bacterium; assembly: GCA_963703235.1. GTDB lineage: Bacteria > Actinomycetota > Thermoleophilia > Solirubrobacterales > 70-9 > VRUE01. The sequence goes on from OY969802.1 coordinate 2,359,085, forward strand.
CAGTACTTGGCGTCGCCGTACCAGCTCGGGTAGCGGCCGGCGGCCGCGCGCCACTTCTCCGCTGCGTACCAGGTGCAGTTGCCGGCGTAGAAGGTGTTGCCCTTTTCCGTCTTGTTCGGTCGCGTCGGGAACGAGCAAGTGACGACGCGGAACGTGCCCGCCTTGCCGCTGCAGGTCGCGTTCAGGTTGCGGCTCGAGGAGACCGAGACCTTGGGGCTGCCGCCGCAGCCGACGTGCGGCTCGACTCGATGCCCCCGGTTGCGCCCAGCGGCTGGCGAACTTGCTGCCGCCGCCGTGCTCTGGACCCAGGCGCCGCTTTTCGGCGCCGGGCAAGCTGCACTACTCGTCCCAGCGGAAGCCGACCGGGGCCAGCTTGGGCTCCAGCGGGCTCGTCGGCAGGCCTGGCGGCGGGTCGGCTTCGTTGTAACCGCGGGGTGCGGTGTCGTTGGGGGTGTCGGGGTGGAAGAGGGCGGCGAGGACCTGGATATGGCCGCGGCCGACGCCCAGCTCCCACTGGCCGCCGCCGTAGGCGCCGATGCCGCGCTCGGCGCAGTAGTCGTAGGTCTCGCAGAGATCGCGCAGGCCGCCGATCCGCGACGGCTTCACATTCACCATCCGCGGCTCCCAGGGCAGCTGCTCGATGTCGGCGATCGAGTGGATCGGCGCATCCCAGGTGAGCCGATCGCGGACCGGCTCCAGCAGCGGCCGGGTCTCGTCGGTGACGTCGGGGTCCTCGAGCCAGGCGTCGGGGAAGGCCTCGATCAGCTTCGCGTACAGCTCCGGGTCGGTCTCGACGTCGACGACGGTGCCTTTGTAGAAGCCCTTGAGGTCGAGCGAGTCGACGGCGCCGGTCTCGACCAGCTCGGCGATCAGCTCGTCGCTCCAGTCGTTGGTCGGGTCGAGCTTGAAGCGCAGGCCGGGGTAGGGGTCGAGCTTGCGCCGTAACGTCTCGATCGAGGAGGGCTCTTCGCCGCCGGGCGAGAGCCGCATCGAGCAGACGAAGGAGACGGGGCGCGCCTCGCGGCCGAGCGTCGCCTCGATCCCGGCGCCGACCTGGCGCAGCGCCAGGTCAAGCGCCGCCGACTCGAAGGCCCAGCGGCGGTAGCGGCGCGAGACGTCGCGCTGGGGCTCGGCCGGGAAGGTGTCGACGCCGGCCATGAACTCGCAGAACTCGCCCAGGGTCGCGTGCCCGGTCAGGTCGAGGACCGGGCCGGCGTCCTGCAGGGCGACGTGGTCGAGCGCGTCGTAGGTGACGTCCTCGCCCAGTCCCTCCTCGCCGCCGCCCTTCAGGTGGATCACGGTCGAGAGGCGGTCGAAGCCAGGGATCTGCAGCTCCAGGCCCTCCAGCTCGTAGGCCTCGATCTCCAGTGGTAGGTCGGCGAGTCGGTTGAAGGTGGACATCGGCTGGTCAGTCTAGGGGGGAGGGGTGGGGTGTCCCTGCCGCGGCGCTGGGTTTTTCGCCGCTGAGTAGCGCGGCCGTCCGAGATGGTGGATGGGCGAAAAACAGGACGCCGCTTGCGGCAGGGACACCCCACCCCTCCTCACAGTCCGAAGCCGCGTTGTCCAGATGGCAGACTCGTTCGGTCCATGCAGCACACGGCGCACGGTTACTGGTTGGAAGAGGCGGGAGCGGTCGAGCCGGTGCCCGAGCTTGTCGGTGAGCGGAGTGCGGACGTGGTCGTAATTGGTGGTGGCTATACCGGGATGTGGGCCGCTTGGCAGGTGAAGGCGTTGGAGCCGGGGGCGCGGGTGGTGTTGCTGGAGGCGGATGTCTGCGGGTGGGGACCGAGTGGGCGGAACGGGGGGTTCTGCAACGTGATGTGGTTCTCGCTGCCCAACATGCGGCAGCGCTGGGGGGACGAGGGGGCGCTTGCCGTGGCGCGGGCCTCGGCGGAGGCGGTGACGGGGATCGAGTCGTTCTGTCGCGAGCAGGGAGTCGACGCCTGGTTCCGGCGCGGCGGCTACCTGCAGGTTTCGACCGCGCCGGCTCACGACGGGGTCTGGGACGAGGCCCTCGCTGCCTACAGGCAGCTCGGCGGCAGCGACGCCATCCAGCCGCTGGGCGCGCAAGAGGTTGCGGACCGCTGCGCTTCGCCCGCCTTCCGCGGCGGCGCCTTCTACCCGGACGCGGCGACGCTGCAGCCGGCGCGGCTGGCGCTGGGCCTGCGCGAGCGCTTGCGCGCCGTCGGCGTCGAGATCTACGAGCATTCGCCAGTCCGGTCGCTGCGCTCCGCGCGGGCCGGAGTCGGCAAGCGCCCCGAGAGCACGGGAGGGAGTGCAGTCGAGGCCCGTACCCTCGCCGGCTCGGTCCAGGCCGGCGCCGCGATCGTCGCGATCGGCGGGGCCGCCAAGGCGCCCGGTGCGCCGCTCCGCAACGCGCTCACCGTCACCTCCTCCCACATCGTCCTCACCGAGCCGGTGCCCGACGTGCTCGAGGCGATCGGCTGGACCGGCGGCGAGTGCATCACCGACAGTCGTGCCCTGATCGACTACTTCCGCACCACCCCCGACGGCCGCATCGCCTTCGGCTGGGGCGGCGGCCGGATCGAGATGGGCGCCCGCCTGCGCCGCCGCGCCGAGGTCGACCCGGACATCGTGGCGGCGGCTGCCGAGCGCCTGTACCAGTACTTCCCGCTTCTGCGGGGCGCGGCCCCGCCCGGCGGCCCCGCCCGGCTCACCCACGCCTGGGGCGGCCCGGTCGACGTCTCGCCGACCCACCTGCCCGTGATCGTCCCGCTTGGTGGCAACGCCTTCGCCGCCGCCGGCTACACCGGCAACGGCGTCGGCCCATCCCACATGGTTGGCCGCGCCCTGGCTTCCTTAGCCCTAGACCGCCGCGACGAGTACTCCCGCCTCCCCATAGTCGATCCCTCCCCGCAACGAGTCCCCCCCGAGCCCTTCCACTGGCTGGGCGGCGAAGCAATCCGCCGAGCCCTGGTGAGCAAGGAGGAGGCCGAGCTAGGGGGTCGCGACCCCAGCCTCCGCAGCAAGGCGCTCTCCAAGCTCCCGAAGCTAGTCGGCTTCCACATAGGCCGCTGAGCTCGCGCATCCGACATTGACCCCGCTCTGGTGTGGTCAATGTCGGATGCGCGAACGACGGCGCTGGTGGGTAGGACACCCCCCACGCCTCCCCCTCACCACCGACTCGTAACAACCTTCTTCCGCGTATAGAAGTCCACCGCATCCATCCCGTTCGCATGAAGATCGCCCGCCATCGAGTCCTTCCACCCCGCAAACGGAAACCACGCGACGGGCGCCGGGACGCCGACGTTGACCCCGAGCATGCCGGCTTCGGCGCCGTAGCGGTAGCGGCGCGCCGCCTCGCCGGAGGCGGTGAAGATGGCGCCGGCGTTGCCGTAGTGGGAGCCGTTGAGGAAGTCGAGGGCGGCGTCGAGATCGGGGGCGTCGACGACGGTGAGCAACGGCCCGAACAGCTCATCGCGCGCCAGCTCCGACTCCGCCCCGGCAGCCGCGATCGTCGGTCCGAGCAAGGTTCCGGCCGGGCCTCCATCGCGGCCCGGCCCGGCCCGGCCGTTCTCGCCACGACCATCGAGCAGTAGGTCGGCACCATCTCGCTCGGCCCGCCCGAGCGCCTCGACCAGCCTCTCCCGCGCCTCGGCCGAGACCATCGGGCAGACGTCGGTCGCCGGGTCGTCGCCGGCGCCGACCCGCAGCCCGGTGGCCGCCGCCACCAGCGCAGCCCGTACCTCGGCCCGCCGCTCCTCGTCGCCGACCGCGACGCAGACCGATCCGGCCAGGCAGCGCTGGCCGGCGGCGCCGAAGGCGGAGCCCATGATCGCCGGCATCGCCTGCTCGAGGTCGGCGTCGGGCATCACCACCAGCGAGTTCTTGGCGCCGCCGAGCGCCTGCACCCGCTTGCCGGTCGCCGCCGCCCGCTCGGCGACGAAGCGGGCCGTCTCGGCCCGACCGACGAAGGAGATCGCGTCGATCCCCGGGTCGTCGAGGATCGCCGTCACCGCCTCGCGGCCGCCGTGCACCAGGTTGACGACGCCGGGCGGGATCTCCTCCACCGAATCCACCAGCTCGGCGATCAGCGAGGCCGGGCGCGGGTCCTGCTCGGAGGGCTTCAAGACGAACGAGTTGCCGCAGGCGATCGCGTAGGGGAGGAACCAGAGCGGGATCATCGCCGGGAAGTTGAACGGGGTGATCGCGGCGACGACGCCGACCGGCTGGCGCACCAGCTCGACGTCGACCCCAGCGGCGACGCCCTCCAGCGTCTCGCCCTTCAGCAGGTGCGGGATCGCCGCCGCCGACTCGACCGACTCGATCCCGCGGCCGACCTCGCCGTCGGCGTCGGCCAGCGTCTTGCCCATGTCGGCGCTGACCAGCGCCACCAGCTCCTCGCGCCGGCGCAGCAGCTGCTCGCGCAGCGCCAGCACCGCCCGCGCCCGCCGCTGCGGCGGCACCTCGCGCCAGCCGGGCTGCGCCGCCCGCGCCGCGGCGACGGCCTCGTGCACCTGCCGCTCGCCCGAGAGCGGCACCAGAGCCACGACCTCGCCCGTAGCGGGGTCGACGTCGTCGAGCGTCGCGACCTCATCGACCGCCCGCCAGGTACCCGCCACGTAGTTCGCCAACCGCCCCGCCGCTCGGGGTCGACGGGCCTCAAAGCGTCCTATTTGTCCGCTTTGAGGCCCGTCGGCGGAAGAGGTCTGGCGGTCGGCGCTCACGTCGTTGCCGTCGCTCGGGGGGCCGGGATCGGGGCCGCCGGTTCGGGACGCACCGCCGCCATCCGCTCGGCGCGCCGCTGCTGCCACAGCACCAGCGCCACCGCGATCGCCGTCACCGCGAACAGCAGCGTCGCCAGCGCGTTGACCTGGACCGGGATGCCGCGCAGGCTGACCCCGTAGACGTAGAGCGGAAAGGTGACAGTCGTTCCCGAGTTGAAGTTGGAGATCACGAAGTCGTCGATCGAGAGGGCGAAGGCGAGCAGCGCCGCAGCGATTATGCCCGGCGCCAGCAGCGGCAGGGTGACGGTGCGGAAGGTCGCCAGGGGGGTCGCGCCAAGGTCAGCCGCCGCCTCCTCGAGGTGGCGGTCGAAGCCGATCAGCCTTGAGCGCACCACGACCACAACGAAGCTGATCGAGAACATCACGTGGGCGATCAGCAGCGAGCTGAAGCCGAGCGCGAACGAGTAGTAGATGAACATCGAGAGCAGCGAGGCGCCGATCACGACCTCGGGCGTCGCCATCGGGATCACGATCAGCAGGTTCGCTGCTCGCCGCCCATGGAACCTGTGGCGAACCAGCGCGATCGCCATCAGCGTCCCGATCGCGGTCGAGATCGCGGTCGACAACGCGGCCAGGCGCAGACTGGTCGCGAAGGCTTCGTTCAGCTGCGAGTTCGAGAAGATCGTGCGCCAGTACTCCAACGTGAAGCCGTCGTCGAGCCCGAAGGTGAGTTTGTCTTTGGGGGTGTCGCCGAACGAGAAGACGGCGATGACGGCGATCGGGATCAGCATGTAGGCGACGGCGACGCCGGCGTAGATCGGCAGCGCGTTGCGGCGCAGCCAGCCCCAGGCGCGTGCGGCGACGCTCATCGCGCCGTCTCCTCCTCCTCGTCGCCCATGAAGGCGCCGGTTCCGGCGAAGCGGATGTAGATGACGACCACGGCCAGGATCAGCGCCATCATCAGGAACGACAGCGCCGCCGCCTCCGGGTAGTCGCGCTGGTTCAGGTAGAGCGACTGGATCACGTTGCCGACCATCGCCTGCTGGGTGCCGCCGAGCAGCTGGGCGTTGACGTAGTCGCCGAAGGCGGGGATGAAGGTGAGCAGGACTCCGGCGACGATCCCCGGCATCGTCAGCGGCAAGGTCACCTTGAGGAATGCGGTGCGTGAGGACGAGTAGAGGTCCTTGGCCGCCTCGACCAATCGCAGGTCGAGCCGCTCCAGGTTGGCGTAGAGCGGCAGGATCATGAACGGCAGGAAGTTGTAGGTGAGACCGGCGATCACCGCTCCCGAGGTGGCGAGGACGCGCCCGTCCTGCGGCACCAGCGCCAGCGTCTGCAGGACGCTGACGATTGGGCTGTCGTCGCTGAGGATCGTTTTCCAGGCGATCGTCCGGATCAGGTAGGTGGTGAAGAAGGGCGCGATCACCGCGAACAGCAGCAGCAGCTTGAAGCGGCCGGCGCGGAAGGCGATCGCGTAGGCCAGTGGGTAGCCGATCAGCAGCGCCAGCACCGTCGCCGTTCCGGCGTAGAAGAAGGAGCGAAGGATCTGCTCGGTGTGGCCGGAGAGGGAGTCGGGGAAGTTCGACCAGGCCCAGTCGAAGGTGAAGCCGGTCGTCAGCGAGCCGGAGCGCAGCGCCAGTTCGCCCATGAAGTACATCGGCACGACGAAGAAGAGGACGAGCCAGAGCAGGCCCGGTCCCAGGAGCCAGTAGGGGACCAGGTGCCGCTTCAGGCTCATCCGATCACCCGGTCAGCACGTCCTGCCAGGCTTCGTTGACCCGTTCCAGGTCCGGCGGCGTGTTCTGCCCGGTGCAGTTGCGGGTGAACTCCTCGGTCGGGAAGACGATCTCGCTCTCCGCGAGCTCCGACCCTCGTTTCTCGAGCAGCTCTTTCACACCCTGAACCGGCGAGATGTATTCGACGTATCCGGTGATGTCGACCGCCACCTCCGGCCGGTAGACGAAGTCCATCCAGGCGAGCGCCGCGGCGGTGTTGGGGGCGCCCACCGGGATCACCATGTTTTCCATCCACTGCGTGCAGCCCTCGGCCGGCATCCGCCATTCGGCGTTCTCGTTTTCGATCAGCGAGGCGTCGCCCGACCAGCCGATCGCCGCGACGATGTTGCCGGCGGTCAGATCCTCGGTGTACTCGTTGCCGGTGAATTTCCTGATCTGGCCGGAGTCAGCGGCGCCCTTGAGTTTGTCGATCGCGTCCAGCCACTGCTGGCTCGACGCCTCGGCCGGGTCGACCCCTTCGGCCAGCATCACCAGTGCCGGCGTTTCCCGCAGTTCGTCCAGCATCGTCACTTTGCCCTTGTATTTCGGGTCGAAGAGGTCATTGACGGAGCGGATCTCGGGTGCCTTGGAGGTGTCGACCCAGATCCCGGTCATGCCGCCCTGCCAGGGCACCGAGAACTTGCGCTTCGGATCGAATTCCGGGCTCTTGAGGCTGGGCAGCAGGGTTTCGAAGACGGTCGGCAGATCGGCGTGGTCGATCTCCTGCAGGTAGCCCAGGTCATACATCTGTTTCGCCATGTAGTCGGCGGCGACGAAGACGCTGCGCCCGCCCGATTCACCCTGTTCGAGCTGCGGCTGGAGCTTGCCGAAGAAGCCGTCGTTCGAGTTGATGTCCTCGATGTAGTCGACTTTGACGCCGGTTTTGTCTTCGAACTCGGCAACGGTCCCTTTCGGGCCCGGGTCGATGTAGCCCGGCCAGTTGGAGATCGTCAGCTCACCCTCGACGGGGCCGGCTTTCGCCGTCGTCACCTCGCCGTTGTTGCCGCCGCCGCCAACGGTGTCGTCGCCGCAGGCGGCCAGACCCAAGGCGAGCGCCAGAGCCGCGACCGCCGCCGCGACCGCCAGTGGGGCGCGCTTCGAACGCCATCCACGATTACCCATCTCACTCACCCTCTCTGCGTCGTTTCCAACTCAACCTGCTCGTCCGTTGCCTCCCCGCCTTCGCTCTCCCTTGAACCTGCGCCTGCGCCCGCCGCCGGCGACTCGCGCACCACGTGCATGTGCTCCGGCTCCCAGCTCAGCGCCACCCGGGCGCCGCCGCCCGGTAGGCGCTGGCGCTCCTCCTCGCTCGCGTTGGCCACGAGCACCGTCATCCGCACCTCGTCGCCGAGGTCGACGACGATCTGCGTCGACGTCCCCAGGTAAAGCGAGCTTTCGACCGTGCCCTCGACCTGGGGCATGCCGTTCGTGGAGGGCGCCGCGGCCTCCAGCGTCTCTATCCGCAGCTTCTCCGGCCGCACGACAGCGTGGCAGCGCTCGCCCGCGGGGATCCCGTCGGCCGGCACCCGCACCGCCGGCCCGTGGTCGAGGCGCACTTCGTCATCGCCGGCGACGACGGCCGGCATCAGGTTGGAGACGCCGATGAAGCCGGCGACGAAGGTCGTGGCGGGGCGCTCGTAGACTCCCTCCGGGTCGGCTACCTGCTCGACCCGACCCTGGTTCATGACCGCGATCCGGTCGCTCATCGTCAGCGCCTCCTCCTGGTCGTGGGTGACGTAGACGAAGGTGATCCCGACCTCGCGCTGGATCCGCTTCAGCTCGATCTGCAGCCCCTTGCGCAGCTTCAGGTCGAGGGCGCCGAGCGGCTCGTCGAGCAGCAGGACCTTCGGCAGGTTGACGAGCGCCCGTGCCAGGGCCACGCGCTGCTGCTGACCGCCCGAGAGCTGGGCGGGGCGTCGCTTCGCCTCCGCCGCGAGCCCGACCCGCTCCAGCTCGGCGGCGACTCGCCGCCCGACCTCCTCCCTCGCGACCCGCTTGCGCTTCAGCCCGAAGGCGACGTTGTCCTCGACGTTCATGTGGGGGAAGAGGGCGTAGCTCTGGAAGACCGTGTTGGTGGGCCGCTTGTGCGGCGGCAGCTGTGCGACGTCGGCGCCGTCGATCCGGATCGTCCCCCCGCTCGGCCGCTCGAAGCCGGCGATTATCCGCAGCGTCGTCGTCTTGCCGCAGCCGCTCGGCCCGAGCAGGGTGAAGAACTCGCCGCCGGACAGCTCCAGGCTGAGGTCGTCGACGGCGAGCAGGTTGCCGAAGCGCTTGCTGACGCTCTGCAACTCGACACTCGGATCGCTTCTTTTCATGCTCTCCTCCACCGAGTGGGTTACCCGATGGGAGCTTCCATAGACGGTAGCGCCGCGGGTTCGCGGGCTTCGGAGGCGACGGCTCTGGCCGGTCCTCCGCTCCACCTCATTCCCCCTCGGCGAAGGCGGGTGGGCCGCGCGGCGGCGCGGCTGGCGGTTCCTCCAGTAACCCCGGCGGCGCGACTTCTCGGCGACGTCCGAAGAACGGTTCGCGCCGGTGCCGGCGCCAGGCGAAGAGGAGGACGACCCCGATCGCCAGGAAGCCGATTCCAATCACCGCCGGCGGCGCCACCCCGAACCAGGAAGCCCCGGTGTAGGAGTTGGCGGGGTCGGCGTAATCGAACAGCGCTTTGAAGAAGAGGTAGCCGAGCAGCAGCGAGCCGATCGTCGGGGCGACGCCGACGAAGAGGAAGTTCTTCACCGACTTGCGCAGCTCGCGCCGGTAGTAGACGGCACAGGCGATGCCGGTGAAGGCGTAGTAGAAGGCGATCATCAGCGCCAATGCCGAGAGCGAGTCGAAGAGGAAGTTTTCGCTGATCAGCTTCGAGGGCAGGTACCAGACGACCGCGAGGACGCCGATCGCGACGGTCGAGACGACCGGCGTGAAGAAGCGGGCGCTGACCTCGCCCAGCGCCGACGGCATCGCCTCGGCGCGGGCCATCGAGAGCGAGGTGCGGGCGGCGGGCAGGATCGTCGTCTGGGTCGAGGCCAGCGCCGAGACGACGACCGCGAGCAGGACGAGGTTCCCGAGCGGGTCGCCGAGCACCCCCGTGGCATAAGCCGAAAGGATGCCCTCGTTGTCTTCGAACTGCTGGGCTCCGGCGACCCCCTTCCAGGCGACGAGCGCGGTGGCGACGCCGAGATACGTGACGAGGAGCAAGATCGTGCTGACGAGCCCGGCGAGGCCGGGTGCGGTGGCCGACCCTTCGGTCTCCTCGTTGAGATTGACAGCGCTCTCCCAGCCCCAGTAGATGAAGACCCCGAGCAGCAGCGCCCCGGTCAACGCCCCGCCGCTGCCGATCTCGAACGGGTTGAACCAGGAGAGGGCGGGATCGACGGCCGCGGGGGGACCGTCGCCGGCGAAGACCTTGTACAAGGCCACGCCGGCCAACAGCAGCAGCGGCCCGATCTGCAGCACCATCAGCCCCTTCTGCAGGTGCGCGGAGAGCTCCGTGCCGAGCACGCAGATCGTCGTCATCACGGCGATCAGCCCCAGTGCCAGCAGGGTCACGGCGGCAGTGCTTTCGACCAGCGAGTCGGCGCCGATCAGGTCGAAGAAGGAGTAGGCGGCGACGTCGGCCAGCGAGCCGACGACGAGGATGCCGGTGACGCAGATCGCCCAGCCGACGATCCAGCCGCTCTGCGGCCCGATCGCCCGCGTCACCCAGGAGAAGCTGGTGCCGCAGTCCTGGTCGGCGCGGTTCATGTAATAGAAGGCGGCGGCGATGAAGAACATCGGCACGAAGGAGACGAGCAGCGCCGCCGGGGCCTGGAAGCCGACGACCACCACGATCGAGCCGATCACCGCCGCTAGCGAGTAGGCCGGCGCGGTCGAGGCGAGCGCGATAGTCAGCCCATCGCTGAACCCGATCGCGTCTTTCTTCAGGCCGTGCTCGCCGGTCTGCGCCATTGCGGAGATATCGTAACTCTCGTTACTATCAAATTTCCTTATCCAATTTGTACAAGGAATTGCGGCTTGTCATACCCAAAGGCAACTTGCAGAAGTTCGTTCTGCGGGCTAGCTTTATCCATAACGTCGTAGCTAGAGAGGAGTCCGTGCATGGCGATCGCGTCGCGAACCACCACCGGGGGGGTCGACACCAGCCTGCAGGAGCTCGCCAAGCGACATCTCTGGCTGCATTTCTCGCGAATGGGCGCCTACCGGGACGGTGCCGAGATCCCGATCGTCGTCCGCGGCGAGGGCTGCTACGTCTACGACGAGCACGGCAACCGCTACCTGGACGGTCTCTCCGCCCTCTTCTGCGTCAACGCCGGCCACGGCCGCACGCAGCTGGCCGAGGCGGCGGCGCGACAGATGGAAGAGCTCGACTTCTACACGCTGTGGAGCTACGCGCACCCGCGCGCGATCGAGCTGGCCGCCCGGATCGCCTCGCTAGCCCCCGGCGACCTCAACCGCGTCTTCTTCACCTCCGGCGGCTCCGAGGCGGTCGAGTCGGCGCTGAAGCTGGCCCGCAACTACCACCGCGTCCACGGCAAAGGCCAGAAGCACAAGACGATCGCCCGCGAGATCGCCTACCACGGCACTTCGCTTGGAGCGCTCTCGGCGACCGGGATCGTCGACCTGCGGGCCCAGTTCGAGCCGCTGGCGCCGGGCGGCTGCCACGTCCCCAACACCAACGTCTACCGCTGGCCCGAGGACCGCCACCCGCTCTGGGCGGCGACGGCGATCGAGGAGCGGATCCAGTTCGAGGGCCCGGACACGGTCGCCGCCGTGATCCTCGAGCCGGTCCAGAACGCAGGCGGCTGCTTCGTGCCGCCAGACGGCTACTTCGAGCGGGTGCGCGAGATCTGCGACCGCTACGACGTGCTGCTGATCTCCGACGAGGTGATCTGCGCCTGGGGCCGCCTCGGCCACTGGTTCGGCTGCGAACGGTTCGGCTACCAGCCCGACATCGTCACCGTGGCCAAGGCGCTGACCTCGGCCTACGCGCCGATGGGCGCCATGATCGCCTCCGACCGGGTCGCCGAGCCGTTCATGGAGGGCGACACCTCCTTCGCCCACGGCTTCACCTTCGCCGGTCACCCGGTTGCCGCGGCGATCGCGATGGCCAACATTGACGTCTTCGAGGAAGAGGACCTCTGCGGCCACGTCCTCGCCAAGGAAGGCGAGTTTCGGCAGATGCTGGAGAGCCTGCGCGAGCTGCCGATCGTCGGCGACGTGCGCGGCGCCGGCTACTTCCAGGCGATCGAGCTGGTCAAGGACAAGGAGACGAAGGAGGGCTTCAGCGACGAGGAGTCCGAGGATCTGCTGCGGGGCTTCCTCTCGGGCGAGCTCTACCGGCGCGGCCTGATCTGCCGCGCCGACGACCGCGGCGATCCCGTGGTGCAGCTGGCCCCGCCCCTGATCGCCGACAGCGAGCAGTTCGAGGAGATCCACGACGTGCTGCGCAGCGTCCTCTCCGACGCCTGGGAGCGGGTCCAAAGATAGGCCGCTCGATGCTGACCGTCCATAGCCTGCTCGAGGAGCTCGGCCTCGACCTCGCGGCCGGCGTCGACGCGGCGGAAGCGCCGGTGCGCTGGGTCCATATCTCCGAGCTGGAGGACCCGACCCCGTGGCTGTCCGGCGGCGAGCTGATGCTGACCACCGGCATCCCGCTCGACAGCGCGGCCAAACAGCGCTCCTACATCCGCCTGCTCGCCGAGCACAACCTGGCCGGGCTCGGCTTCGGCACCGGCTTCAACCACAAGAAGCTGCCGAAAGCGCTGGCCGAGGAGGCGCTCAAGCGAGATTTCCCGCTCTTCGAGGTGCCCTACTCGACGCCCTTCATCGCGATCACCGAGAAAGCCTTCGCGAAACTCGTCAACGAGCAGTACGAGGTGCTGCAGCGGGGCATCGCGGTGCAGCGGCGGCTGGAGCGGCTGGTGCTCGAAGAGCGCGGGCTGGAGGAGATCGTGGCGACGATCGCCTCCGCGGTCGGCGGCACCGTGGCGATCCTCAACGCGCGCGGCGAGCGCCTCGCCGGTCGCGGCTTCCGCCGCCAGCTCTCCTCCGAGGCCGTCAAGGCGATCCGCGACGAAGCGCTCAACCACACCCGCGACGGACACCCCTTCGTCCCCACCCACCCTTCGATCGCCGGCCGGGCGCTGGCGCACCCGGTGATCTCGCCCGGCGGCGGCCCGCCGCAGGCCTGGGTCGTGGTCGTCCGCGACTCCGGTGGGTTGGGGGACTTCGAGCGGCTGATCCTGCAGCAGGCGGTGGCGGTGGTGGCGCTGGAGCTGATGCGGCGCCGCGTCGCTCGCGAGACCGAGCGCCGCCTCGCCGGCGACGTCCTCGCCGGCGCCCTCGGCGGCCGCCTCGATCCCTCCGAGCTGCGCCGCCGGCTGGAGCCTTTCGGGATCGGCGACGAAGCGGCGGTGCTGGTCTTCGACCTCGACGACCCCGCCGCGGCGGAGCCGGCGCTGGAGCGGGCGCTCGCCGCCGACGCCTGCCCCGCGGTGGTCGCGCCCCACGCCAGCGGCAGTCGCGAGCTGCTCTGCGCCGTCGTCGACGCGGCCGACCGCGACCCGGTCGACCTCGCCTCCGAAGCGCGCCGCGCCCTGATCAAGGAGCGGGGCGCGGTCCGCGCCGCCGCCAGCCGGCCTGCCCCGCCGGAGGAGCTGCGCCACTCCTTCCACGAGGCCCGCTGCGCGCTGGAAGCGACCGCCTTCTCCAACGGCAGCGAGCCCGAGGTCGCCTCCTGGCGCGACCTCGGCGCCTTCACGCTGCTGCTCTCGATCCAGGACGACGAAGCGCTGAAGCTCTACTGCGACAGCGTCCTCGGCCCGATCGAGGAGGGCGACGAGGAGTACGGCGGCGAGCTGCTGCGCTCGCTGGAGGCCTTCATCGAGCAGAACGGCCAGTGGGAGCGCGCCGCGCGCCAGGTCTACTGCCACCGCCACACGCTGCGCTACCGGATGCGCAAGGTGGAAGACCTGACCGGCCGCGACCTCTCGCGCGCCCACGACCGGATCGAGTTCTGGCTGGCGCTGCGGGCCCGCGAGCTGGTGGGGACGTGAGCTGCCGATGATCGTCGGCGTCCCGAGGGAGATCAAGCCCGACGAGTACCGGGTCGCGATCACCCCGGCCGGGGTGCGGGAAATGATCGAACACGGCCACGTCGTGCTGGTCGAGCGCGGGGCCGGCGAGGGCAGCGCGATCGCCGACGCCGACTTCGAGTCGCAGGGGGCCCGCATCGTCCCCGACGCCGCAACGACCTTCGCCGAGGCGGGAATGGTGCTGAAGGTGAAGGAGCCACAGCGGGAGGAGATCGAGCTGCTGCGGCCGGGGCAGCTGCTCTTCGCCTACCTGCACCTGGCGCCGGACCCCGAGCAGACGCGCGGCCTGCGGGATGCCGGCGCCACCTGCATCGCCTACGAGACCGTCGAGGACGCGCACGGCCGGCTGCCGCTGCTGGCGCCGATGAGCGAGATCGCCGGCAAGATCGCCACCCAGGCGGGCGCCTTCATGCTCGAGAAGCCGCTCGGCGGCCGCGGCATCCTGCTCGGCGGCGTCCCCGGCGTGGCGGCGGCGAACGTGATGGTGATCGGCGGTGGCGTGGTCGGGATGAACGCGGCCACGATCGCGATCGGGATGCAGGCCGACGTGTTCGTCTACGACAAGTCGGTCGACCGCCTGCGTGAGCTGGAGATGGCCTTCGCCAGCAGCTGCTCGACCGTGTACTCGACGACGCTGGCGATCGAGGAGATGCTGCCGCGCGCCGACCTGGCGATCGGCGCCGTCCTCGTCCACGGCGCCCGTGCGCCCTACGTCGTCCGCCGCGAGCAGCTGGCGTTGATGAAACCGGGCGCGGTCCTGGTCGACGTCGCGATCGACCAGGGCGGCTGCTTCGAGACCTCGCGGCCGACGACCCACCACGATCCGACCTTCGAGGTCGACGGGATCACCCACTACTGCGTCGCCAACATGCCAGGCGCGGTGCCGATCACCTCGACCTACGCGCTGACCAACGCGACCCTGCCCTACGCGATAGCCCTCGCCGACCACGGCGTCAGCGGCGCGATCCGGCGCGACCCCGGGCTGCGTCTTGGCGTCAACGTCGCCGGCGGCGAGGTGACGCACCCGGCGGTCGCCGAGGGCGTGGGCGCGGCGTGCGTCCCCGTGGAGCGAGCGCTTGGCCTAGAACCCCCCGCCGATGGGCCTATCAGCGACGCATATCGTCGCGAATCGGCCCGTCGGCCCCGACATGCGGAGGCGATTGAGTGATGGCGACAGTAGCGACGAAAAGGCTGAGGAACTTCATTGGTGGTAGGGCGGTCGACCCGGTTGAGGGTGGGACCGAGGAGGTCGTCAACCCGGCGACCGGGGAGGCGATCGCCGAGGCGCCGCTCTCGACCAAGGCGGACGTCGACGCTGCCGTCGAGGCGGCGAAGGGGGCCTTCGAGGGCTGGGCGGCGACGCCGCCGGGCGAACGGGCGCGGGCGCTGCTGCGGATGGCCGACCTGATCGAGGAGAGGGGCGAGGAGATCGCCGACCTCGAAGCCGCCGACGCGGGCAAGCCGCGCAGCGCCGTGGTCGAGGACGAAATCCCGGTGATGGCCGACCAGCTGCGCTTCTTCGCCGGCGCCGCCCGCTGCCTCGAGGGGCGCGCCGCGGGCGAGTACATGGAGGCGCACACCTCCTTCATCCGCCGCGAGCCGGTCGGCGTCGTCGGCCAGATCACGCCCTGGAACTACCCGCTGATGATGGCGATCTGGAAGCTCGGCCCGGCGCTGGGGGCCGGCAACACGGTGGTGCTGAAGCCGGCCGAGACGACGCCACTGACGACGCTGACGTTCGCCGAGTGGTGCGCCGACCTGCTGCCGCCGGGCGTCCTCAACGTCATCGGCGGCCACGGCGAGCCGACCGGCGCCGAGCTGGTCACCCACCCCGATGTCGAGATGGTCTGCCTGACCGGCTCGCCGCCGACCGGCAAGTGGATCGCCAAGGCGGCGGCCGACACGCTGAAGCGCGTCCACCTCGAGCTGGGCGGCAAGGCCCCGGTCGTCGTCTTCGACGACGTGGAGATGGAGACGGCGCTGGAGACGATCGCCGGCACCGGCTACTACAACGCCGGTCAGGACTGCACCGCGGCGACCCGGGTGCTCGCCTCGAAGGGGGTCTACGACGACGTCGTCAACGGCCTCGCCTCCGAAGCCAACGGTCTGGTGATGGGCGACACGCTCTCGGCCGACACCACCCTGGGGCCGCTCAACTCGCAGCGCCAGCGCGAGCGGGTCGAGGGCTTCCTCGAGCGCAAGCCGGAGCGGGCGGAGATCGTCACCGGCGGGACGCAGCCGCAATTGCCCGGCTACTTCCTCGAGCCGGCGGTCGTCGCCGGGCTCGAGCAGTCCGACGAGATGATCCAGGACGAGATCTTCGGCCCGGTGATCACCGTGCAGCCGTTCAGCGACGAGCAGAAGGCGATCGAGTGGGCCAACGGCACCCGCTACGGCCTCGCCTCCTCGGTCTGGACCCGCGACGTCGGCCGCGCGATGCGGGTCGCCAACGCGCTCCGCTTCGGCTGCGTCTGGATCAACGATCACATCCCGCTCGTCTCCGAGATGCCCCACGGCGGCTACAAGGAATCCGGCTACGGCAAGGACCTCTCGATCTACGCCCTCGAGGACTACACCGAGATCAAGCACGTGATGGTCAATTTGGAATAGCCGCGTACGCGAATACCATTCCGCGTCGTGAAGCTGCTCGGCAGGGGAATCGTGATCGCGCTGGCTGCGCTCGGCGCCTTCGCGGCGCTCGGGGCGGCGCCGCCTGAGGACGAAAAGGACCCGCGCTGCCACGGGCGGCTGGCGAAGATCGTCGGCACCGATGAGGACGACCGGCTGCGGGGAACGCCGAAACGCGACGTGATCTGGGGCGGGCTCGGCGACGACCAGATCGTCGCCAGCCTCGGCAACGATTTGGTCTGCGGCGGGCCGGGCGCCGACCTGCTGCACGGTGGGCGCGGCAACGACACGGTCGACGGCGGCGCCGGCGCCGCCGACATCGTCGTCGGGGACCTCGGCGACGACGAGCTCTTCGGCGGCCCCGGCAACTCCGACGAGGTCGCCGGCAGTCTCGGAATCGACATCATCAACGGCGGTCCCGGCAGCAACGACCTCGTCCACGGCGACTACGGCTACGACCGCATCGACGGCGGCGCCGGCGGCGGCGACACCGCCTCCTTCGCCACCGACGTCGCCAGCGACAAGGGGGCCGGCGTCTGGGTCTCGCTCGCTGCCCACAAGGCCCGCGGCGACGGTCACGACCGGATCTTCCGCAGCGAGAGCATCGAGGGCTCGGCCTTTCGCGACGTCCTGATCGGTGACCCGCGCGGCAACGTCATCGACGGCGGTCCCGGCGACGACAAGATCTTCGGCGGCAAGGGCAGCAACCGGCTCGAAGGTGGACAGGGCAAAGACGGCTGCAAAGGCGGGCCGGTCCGCGTCTCCTGCGGCCGCGAACGGGCGCCCAACGGCTCTTCATACGTCGAGCTCGACCGCACTCCCGGCGGAGGTGGCGGTCTGCTGATCGTCGGCGGCGATGGCGACGACGACCTCACGATCGCCTTCGACGAGCGGACCGAGGTCTTCGCGCTGACGGCCGGCAAGGGGATCGCGCTTGGCAGCGGCTGCGTCCGGCCCGGACAGGACCTAAAGCAAGCCGTCTGCCCGGCCAACGGCCACGCGCGCTGGCTGATGGCGGACCTCGGGCCCGGCAACGACCGCTTCCGGGTCGAAGGCTCGCTGGCTGGCGCCCAGAACGTGCGCATCGGCGGCGGCCCCGGCAACGACACGATCCACGGCGGCCCCGAGGACGACCTGATCGAGGCTGGCGAGGGCGCCGACCGGCTCTACGGCGAGGCGGGGGCCGACGGCTTGATCGGCGGCCTGCCGGGGCCGACCTTCCTCTACGGCGGCCAGCACGGCGATCTGCTGGCCGCCGGCGGCGGCTGCGCCGGCGGCGCGATCGTCGGCGGCCCGGGCCGCGACGACGCTTCCTTCGCCGAGACCCAGGCCCATCCCGGCCTCCTCATCATTTCCTTCCCCCAGAACAGAGCCTGGATCGACGCCGTCCGCGGCTGCAAGCCGGTCGGGCTCGCCGACTCCAACGAGGACATGGAGGGCTCCTTCGACTACGACGTGCTGATCGGCGACGGCGGCCCCAACGCGATGCTGGGCCAGCCCGGCAAGGACGAGTTCTACGGCGGCGGCGGCGACGACATAGTCGACGCCCGCGACGGCGTCCGCGACTTCGTCATCCAGTGCGGCGACGGTGAGTACGTCCGCCGCCAGGGCCCGAAAGGCAAGCCGCGACCGCCGGTGCTGCGCGGCACCGCCGCCGGTCGCGCCCTGACCGACTCCTTCGACCCGCCGCCCCTGCTCTGCGCCGCTCGCGTCTTCGGTTCGCCCGTCAAGGGCCTCAACCACAGCGGCTGAGGCCCCTGGCGGGTTCGCGCCGTCAGCCCTCCTCGACCAGCCGGATCGTCCAGAAGTCGCGCGCGAGCGAGGGCTGCGCCAGGTAGGGAAAGGGCAGCGTGAAGTAGCCGCGCATGCCCCATTTCGATCCCCACGAGTTGCGGCAGATGAACCGCTCCCGCTGCTCGTCGTAACCGACCGCGAGCACCGCGTGGCCGCCGAGGAAGGCCTCGCGCGCCTTCGGCATCGGCGCGTGCCCGGTGCGGGCGACTTTCGCCGCCTCGAAGCTCTCGTAGACCGCGAAGCCGAAGAAGAACGGAAAGCCCTCCGCCAGGCAGCCCTTCAACTGTCCCAGCGTCTGCGCCACCCGCATGTACTGGATCGCCTGGTAGCGCTTCGCCTCCGTGTAGCAGGGCCGGCTGGGCTTTGCGCGGAAGCGGCCGATTTTGTACGGCCACGATTTCTCCGGGCAGGCCCCCTGCTTGGCAACGGTCTTGATGCCGTCGCGCAGCATCGCGCCGCTGTCGGACTCGACCGTGCCCTCGATGACGCGCTCGTTGTAATAGATGAAGAGCCGCGACGGCGTGAAGGGGCCTTTCATCCTCTGCTTGAGCTGATCGAACTCGAGCGCGCCGGCGATCGCATTGGCGGTGCAGCTGCCGAGCTGGCCCTGATCGTAGATGGCCGGACACTTCGAGCGCAGGTCGACGCGCCGGGGCAGCTCTGCCAGCGGCTTCGGCGGCGCTGCGTAGAGCAGGTCCCGCCCATCCGGCAGATCCGGAACCCAACCGTAACCCTTCACTTTTCGCGGCATGTTCTCTCCTCGGTCGACTGGATAGTTCTCAGCGATCCTTGATTATTTGCTACCTCCTTGTCAACCCTCGTCCCTTCCGTACCGCGCCGGATTGGCGCAGCGTTCATCTAGGCTTCGGACATGAGCCGGAGCCCGAGCGCGGACGAGGCCGCGGCGATCGCCGCGGCGATCCAGCGGTTTGTCGCCGAGACGTCGGCGCCGGGCAGTGTCGTTCAGCGCGATGCCGTTGGGCCCTGGCAGCGCGCGGCCCTGATCGAGGGAGTCGGCGCGAATGCGAGCATCGTTGACCTGGAAGGCGAAGGAGGAGCTAAATGGCTGTCGTGAAGATCATCGAGCTGGTCGGCAGCTCGAAGACGTCGACCGACGACGCGGCGCGGCAGGCGCTGGCGCAGGCACAGGGCACGCTGCGAAACATCCGCGCCGTCGACATCGTCTCGACCGGGATCCGCGGCGAGAACCTGGACGAGTACCGCGCCCACGTGCGGGTCGCCTTCCTGGTCGAGGGCACCGAGGTCGACTAGATGGCCGAGGAGGGCAAGGAGGTCTCGCGCGAGGAGGCGCAGAAGCTGATCGAGGAGGGCGCGCAGCTGGTCGACGTGCGCGCAGACCACGAGTGGGACGCCGGGCGGATCGCCGGCGCCGTGCACGTGCCGCTGGCCGAGCTGGCCGAGCGCACGGGTGAGATCGACCGGGAGCGGCCGGTCGTCCTCTACTGCCGCGGCGGCAACCGCTCGACGATGGCGACCGAGGCGCTGGCCGCCGCCGGCTATGACGCCGCCAAGCTCACGGAGGGAATGGTCGGCTGGTCCGAGGCCGGCCTGCCGCTCGAGCCCGAGGGCGGCTACGCCGCCGAGTCGGGCGAGGCCGCGGCGATCCTCGAGGCGCGTAAGAGACGCTGAAGTACCGAAAGCTGTTGTCTGTGGTACCTTGCCTGTCATGAGGACGATGGACAACGCCTCTCAGTGGGAGGTCGACGGGCTGGCACGCCGGCTCGATGCGCTCGAGAAGCGCCTTGACCGCCGCGACCGGGAACGGCTGGAGAATGGGATGCTGCTGTTCTGGATCGTGTGGGCTGCCGTGATCGGCGGGATGGTCGTTCTAGCCGCGCAGAGCTAAATACCCTAATCCCGGTCAGGTTTTGCTATTTTCCTTGGTCGTGGAGGTCGTCGTCGATCAAGACAAGAAGCAGCGCGGCAAGGGCCGGACCGGCACGCTGGAGAACCCGGAGACCTACGAGAACGTCCCGGGCCACGTGATCCCGATCATCGAGCGCGAGTTCGACGACTTCGACAACGAAGCGGAGCAGTTCCTCTCCGGCGCGCTCGCCGAAGACCAGTTCATCGGCTTCCGCCTCAAACAGGGCGTCTACGGGCAGCGCCAGCCCGACGTGCAGATGGTCCGCGTCAAGCTCCCCTTCGGCGGCGTCACGCCGGAGCAGATGGAGACCTTCGCCGACGTGGTCGAGAAGTGGGCGCCCCTGAACAAGGGCCACATCACGACTCGCCAGAACATCCAGATCCACCACGTGCCGCTGCGCGACATGGAGTCGCTGATCCGCGACATCTCCGCCGTCGGTCTCTCCTCGCGCGAGGGCTGCGGCAACACGGTCCGCAACGTCACCGGCGACCCCTGGGCCGGCGTCGCCGCCGACGAGGTCTTCGACCCGACGCCCTACGCCGGCGCCTACGTCCGCTACTTCGTCCGCCACCCGACCACGCAGCTGATGCCGCGCAAGATCAAGACCGCCTTCACCGGCTCCGACGAGGACCGGGCGATCACCGGCATCCACGACATCGCCTTCCTCAGCCGCGAACGCGACGGCGTCAAGGGCTTCGAGGTCCGGGTCGGCGGCGGTACGTCGATCATGGCCCGCGTCGCGCCGACCCTCTACGAGTTCGTCGAGGCCGACAACGGCGACTACCTCAAGGTCTCCGAGGCGGTGCTGCGGATCTTCGACCGCCAGGAGTGGCTGCGCGTCAACCGCGCCCGCGCCCGGATCAAGGTCCTGATCGACAAGATCGGCATCGACGCCTTCCGCGAGCAGGTCGAGGAGGAGCTGCAGGGCGAGTGGGCCGACGAGCGGGACTTCGACGTCGAGCGCTTGCGCTTCGACGACGACGAGGAGGAGCGGGCGCCCGAGGCACCGCCGGCCCCGGCCTCGCCAAACGGCGACCGCAGCGAGTTCGACCGCTTCCTCGAGGGCAACGTGCAGCCGCAGCGCCAGGACGGCTTCGTCGCCGTCGAGGTGAAGATCGAGCGCGGCGACCTCAGCCCGGAGCAGTTCCGCGGCTTGGCCGCGATCATGCGCGAGCACACCGGCGGCTACGCGCGCAGCACCGTGCAGCAGAACCTGGTCCTGCGCTGGGTCCGCGACGAGTCCCTCTACGAGGTCTGGCAGCGGCTGCAGGCGCTCGGCCTCGCCGAGGCGGGCGCCGACGAGATCACCGACGTCGTCAGCTGCCCCGGCACCGACAGCTGCAAACTTGGCATCACCAGCTCGATGGGCCTCAACCGGGCGATCAAGGAGCGGGTCGAGGAGATGGAGATCTCCGACGCGCTGACCCGCAAGATCCACATCAAGATGAGCGGCTGCCCCAACGGGTGCAGCCAGCACCACATCGCCAACATCGGCTTCTACGGCGCCTCGCTGAAAGTGGGCGGACGCCAGATGCCCGCCTATATCCCGCACATCGGCGGCAACTACGAGGGCGGCGAGGTGATCTTCGGCACCCGGCTCAAATCGCGGCTGCCGGCCAAGCGCGTGCCGGAGGCGGTCGAGCGCTGGATCCGCCTCTATGAGGCCGAGCGCGCCGAGGGCGAGGAGTTCAACGCCTTCGCCGAGCGGATCGGCGCCGAGCGCTTCGAAGCCGAGGTCAAGGAGCTGACCCTGCCGGCCGAGTTCAGCCTGGAGACGATGCAGCAGTTCATCGACTGGCAGCGCTCCAGCCCCTACAAGGTTGAGAGGGGCGAGGGAGAGTGCGCGATATGAACCCCGTTGCCACCGTCCCCACGGAGATCGACGCCGAGGAGGTCGCCGCGCGGCTGGAGGAGCGCAGCGCGCCGGAGGCGATCGAGTGGATGTTCGAGACCTTCGGCGAGAGCCACTACATCGCCTGCTCGTTCCAGAAAACGAGCTCGGTCACCGCCCACATGGCCAGTCAGGTCAACTCCGAGGCGCGCTTCTTCTACCTCGACACCGACGTCCTCTTCCCGGAGACCTACGAGACCCGCGACCTCTTGGCCGAGCACCTCGGGATCGAGTTCGACCGCTTCCACAACCTGACCCTGGAGGAGCAGGCCGCCAAGCACGGCGACGAGCTCTGGAACAGCGACCCCGACACCTGCTGCGCCCTGCGCAAGGTCGAGCCGATGCGGCGCGCGCTGTCTTCCGTAGACTGCTGGCTCGCCGGCGTCCGCCGCGAGGACTCGGCGAATCGCGCCCAGACCCCGAAGTTCACCTGGGACAAGCGGTTCGACCTCTGGAAGCTGAACCCGATCGCGGACTGGTCCGAGCGCGACGTCTGGAACTACATCCGTGAGCACCACCTCCCGTACAACCCGCTCCACGACCACGGCTACCCGTCGATCGGCTGCACCCACTGCACCAAGCCGGTCGGGCCGGGCGGCTCGCCCCGCGAAGGCCGCTGGGTCGGCCTCGCCAAGACCGAGTGCGGGATCAACTGAGCCAGGGCCCAGCGGCCCGGCACCTCTTCAGTAAGACCCCAGTCCCTACTGCCCCAAGCCCCCCTACCGATTGGTGAGATCCACTTTATGAGCGAGACGATGACCGAGCTTTCCCTGACCCTCTCCGAGCGCCATACCGCCGACTTCGAGATGATCGGCAACGGCGGCTTCGCGCCGCTGACCGGCTTCCAGGGGTCCGCCGACTGGGAGCGCGTCTGTTCGGAGATGCGCACCGCCGCCGGCGAGTACTGGCCGATCCCGATCACCCTGGCAACCGACCTGCAGTGCGAGGTCGGCGACGTCGTGGCGCTGTCCAGCGACGAAGGCAAGCCGCTGGGCCGGATCAAGGTCGAAGAGATCTTCGAGCGCGACGCCAAGCGCGAGGCCGAGCAGGTCTACGGCACGACCGATGCCGAGCACCCGGGGGTCGCCGCGATCTACGAGGAGGGCGATCGCTGCATCGCCGGCCCGATCGAGGTCGACGCGCTTCCCGATCACGAGGAGGCCTTCATGCGGCGCTACAAGACGCCGGCCGAGCACAAGGCCGACTTCGAGGCGCGCGGCTGGAAGAAGATCGTCGCCTTCCAGACCCGCAACCCGATCCACCGCGCCCACGAGTACCTGACCAAGGCGGCGCTGGAGACCTGCGACGGGCTCTTCATCCACCCGCTGATCGGCAAGACCAAGGCCGGCGACATCCCCGCCGACGTGCGGATGCGCTGCTACGAGGTGCTGATGGAGAAGTACTACCCGAACGACCGGGTGGTGCTGGGCGTGAAGCCGGCGAAGATGCACTACGCCGGCCCGCGCGAGGCGGTCCTGCACGCGATCGTCCGCCGCAACTACGGCGCCACCCACTTCATCGTCGGCCGCGACCACGCCGGCGCCGGCGACTACTACGGCACCTACGACGCGCAGAAGATCTTCGAGACGATCGACATCGACGAGCTCGGGATCGAGCCGCTGATGTTCGAGCACACCTTCTGGTGCAACGAGTGCGAGGGGCTCGCCTCCGGCAAGACCTGCCCGCACGACTCGGAGTCGCACCTGTTCCTCTCCGGGACCAAGGTCCGGGAGATGCTCGGCAACGGCGAAAGGCCGCCGCACGAGTTCTCGCGCGACGAGGTCGCGGACATACTTATCGACGCTTACAAGGAGGACTGACGTACCGATGGCTGACGAGCAAGGATTCACCCTCTGGTTCACCGGGCTCTCCGGAGCCGGCAAGACGACCATCTCCCGACTGCTGGAGGGCCACCTGCGCGAGCGCGGCTCGAAGCTGGAGATCCTCGACGGCGACGTCGTCCGCGAAAACCTCTCCAAAGGGCTCGGCTTCTCGAAAGAGGACCGCGACACCAACATCCGCCGCATCGCCTTCGTCGCCGACCTGCTCAGTCGCAACGGCGTGCCGGTGATCACCGCGGCGATCTCCCCCTACGCTGAGATCCGCGGCGAGGCGCGCGAGACGATGGGCGAGCGCTTCATCGAGGTCTTCGTCAAGGCCTCGGTCGACACCTGCGCCGAGCGCGACGTCAAGGGCCTCTACGCGAAAGCCTTTGCCGGCGAGATCAAGGAATTCACCGGCGTGTCGGACCCCTACGAGGCGCCGGAGAACCCGGAGATCGTCTGCGACACCGAAGGCGAAACGGCGGAGGAGTCGGCGCAGAAGTTGATCGAGTACCTCGAGTCGCGGGACTTGATCCCGGCGGCTGCGGTTACGGCCTAGGGATGTAGCGGTGGGGAGGGGCGGGGTGCCCCTCCCGCTTGCTGGGTTTTTCGCCCGGCGGCGATGGCGGCCGTCCGAGGTTGCTTGCGGGGCGAAAAACAGGACGCCGCTGCGCAGGAGGGGCACCCCGCCCCTCCCCTCTGGCTCCTTCCCCGGCGCCATCTTCGTGTGACGCCGGGATCGAGCGCGGATGCTGTCGCGTGTTCCGGTGCGAGTTATCCCTCATATACGGGGATAACTCGCACCGGAAGTCTGAGTCGGGCTAAGGACGAGCGGGGCGTTGGGGTGCGAGAGCGGCAGCACCTCGACGTCCTCCAACTTCGGCGAGGAGCGTTCCTGGCCGCCGAGCGCCTGGCCGATGCCGACCGGCTCGGATGAAGCTTTGTACGGCCTATAGGCGGTAAAAGGCTTCAACGAACGGCCCTGAACGCCTCCTCGTAGGGGACGCGCACCTCGAGAGCCGCCGCTGGTCTCTCTAAGGCCGGGCGGGCACCTGAGGCTCGGCGAGGCCATAGGTGTCGTAGGCACCGAAGCGGGCGAAGGTCTTGTGGGTCGGGCCGTGGTAGTCCGACGAGGCAGTGGGGATCAGGTCGAGCTCATCGCAGAGCTCCAGCAGGTGGGCCGTCTGCTCTCTGCTGTGGGTTGGGTAGAAGGTCTCGACTCCGTCGACGTCGAGGGCGCGGATCAGCTCGTCGACCTCGTGCGGGGCGGAGATGTCCCAGTAGGGGTGGGCGACGACGGCGGCGCCGCCGGCGTCCTTGATCAGCGCGACCGCCTGCGCGGCGGTCGGCCAACGGCGCGGCACGAAGGCCTTGGCGCCGGGCACCAGGTACTCCTCGAAGAAGGGGCCGAGGTCGCCCGTGGCGCCGGCCGCCCTGGCGATGTGGGGGCGGCCGATCGAGAGCGCGTCGCCGGCCTCGCGGACGGCGTCCTCCAGGTGCAGGTCGAAGCCCTCGCCGCGCAGCTTCTCGACGATCTCGCCGGCCCGCGCCACCCGTTCGTGCTGCGCCCGCTCGCAGGCCGGCGCGATCCTGCCCAGGTCGACCCAGTAGCCACACACATGCAGGTCTTCGGCGTACTCGTGCACACACGACATCTCGATCGCCGGCACCAGCTCGATCCCCACCCGCTCCGCCGCCTCAGCCGCCTTGGCGACCCCCGCGATCGCATCGTGATCGCTCAGGGCGAGCGTCGTCACCCCCGCCTTCGCGGCTTCTTCGACGACTTCGGCCGGGGCCAGCTGCCCGTCGGAGACGGTCGAGTGCGACTGTAGCTCGATCAGCATCGGGCGGCAGCCTATTCCGCGCGCTGCGTTAATAGAGTGCCGCGTCCGTGTTCGAGAAGGTCCTGATAGCCAACCGTGGCGAGATCGCGATTCGCGTCGTCCGCACCCTGAAGGAGATGGGGATCGCGTCGGTCGCCGTCTACTCCGAGATCGACCGTGAGGCGCCGCACGTGCGCGAGGCCGATGAGGCCTTTCTGATCGGGCCCGCGGTGCCGGCCGAGAGCTACCTGAACGTGCTCAAGATCATCGATACGGCGAAGGCGGCTGGGGCGGAGGCGATTCACCCTGGGTACGGCTTCCTGGCTGAGAATGCGGATTTTGCTCGGGCATGTGCCGAGGCGGGGATCGTCTTCATCGGTCCGCCACCGGAGGCGATCGAAGCGATGGGCTCGAAGACGCGGGCGCGCGAGATCATGGCCGAGGCCGGGGTCCCGATCGTGCCTGGGGCGACTGAACCGGCCAAGGACGTGGACGCCGCCAAGCAGCAGGCCGAGGAGGCCGGCTACCCCGTCGCCTGCAAGGCGGCCGGCGGCGGCGGCGGCAAGGGCTTCCGCGTGGCGATGACCCCGGACGAGCTCGAGGAGGCCTTCGAGGGCGCAGCCCGCGAAGGCGAGAAGTTCTTCTCCGACGCGCGCGTCTACGTCGAGCGCTACCTCGAGGACCCCCGCCACGTCGAGGTCCAGGTGCTGGCCGACTCGCACGGCAACGTGATCCACCTCGGCGAGCGCGACTGCTCGATTCAGCGCCGCCACCAGAAGGTGATCGAGGAGGCGCCCGGGCCGCAGGTGGACGAGGAGATGCGCGAGCGGATCGGCAAGATCGCCACCGACGCCGCCGCGGCCGTCGGCTATCGCGGCGCCGGCACGGTCGAGGGGATGCAGGTCGGCGACGAGTACTTCTTCCTCGAGATGAACACGCGGGTGCAGGTCGAGCACTGCGTGACCGAGATGGTCACCGGCGTCGACATCGTCCGCGAGCAGGTGCTGGTCGCCGCCGGCGAGGCGCTCTCGGTCGCTCAGGAGGGCGTCGAGCTGCACGGCCACGCGATCGAGTGCCGGATCAACGCCGAGGCCGCGCACAAGAAGTTCGCGCCGGCGCCGGGCGCAATCGCCACCTACCGTGAGCCGGCCGGGCCGGGCGTTCGCGTCGACTCCGGTGTCGAGGCGGGCTCCGAGGTGACGCCGATGTACGACCCGATGGTGGCCAAGCTGATCGTCTGGGACGTCGACCGCGAGCACGCGACGCGCCGGATGCTGCGGGCGCTCGGCGAGTACGAGATCGGCGGCCTGACCACCTTGATCCCCTTCCACCGGGCGATCCTCGCCACCGAGCAGTGGGCCAAGGGCGAGACCTGCCGCGACCTGATGGAGGACCGCGAGTGGCTGAAGTCGACGGCGCCCGAGGAGGCGGCCGCCCCGCCCGCGGAGGAGGGCGCCGAGCTCGTCGCCCGCGACTACAAGGTTGAGGTCTCCGGCAAGCTCTTCGACGTCAAGGTACTGGGCGAGGCGCTCGCCGGCGGCGGTAATCCGGCGTCCGGGGCAACCGGCCGCAAGCCGCCCAAGCGCGAGCGCAAGTCGGGCGGCGCCGCCAGCGCCTCCAGCGAGTCGCTGCCATCGCCGCTGCAGGGCACCGTCCTCAAGGTTGCGGTCGAGCAGGGCGCCGAGGTCGCCGAGGGCGACCTGATCTGCGTGATCGAGGCAATGAAGATGGAGAACGAGATCGCCGCCCACCGCTCGGGCAAAGTCACGGCCCTAAACATCTCCGAAGGCGCCGCGGTCTCGAGCGGCGACGTACTCGCCGTCATCGAGTAGGGGCGGGGGCCTCCCGCCCCTACTGCCGCCGTTCGCGTTCGCGCCGTTCCTTTTCCCGCTGCCTTTCCCGTTCCCTTACTTCCTTTTGCTTCTTGGCTTGAAGCCGCTGGAACTCGATTCGGGTCAGCGGTAGGGTCGGCGTCACTTCGCTGCAGACGCGCCCGACGCAGTCCGAGAGGCGCTTCATCTGGCGGTGCAGAAAGTTGCGGATCGGGAAGAAGTTGGGGACCTCGTGCAGCGAGTTCAGCTCGTAGGGGTCGCGGTTGATGTTGTAGAGCTCCTTCTCGCCGGTCGGCCAGGCGATGTACTTGTAGGGGCCGAGGCGGATCCCGGCGTAGTCCTTGGGCGGCGCCAGCAGGGATGCGGTCGCTTCTCCAGATCGGCGTGAGGCGGTTGCGCCGCCGCTTGGCGCCGCGGAGATCTGTCCCTGGGCTTCGACGTCGCTGGTCTGCACGAAGGACTCGAAGAGGATCGGCCGCCGGCTGCGCAGCTCCGAGTCTTCGAGGTAGGGGACGAGGGAGCGCCCGTCGATGCTCTTGTCCGCTTCGGCGCCGGCCAGCTCCAGCAGGGTCGGCGCGATGTCGACGTTGGCCGCCAGCTCGCCGGTCGAGCTGCCCTGCTCGATCCCCGGACCGCGAATCAGGAAGGGGAGGTGGGTCGCCGGCTCGTAGGCGAGGAACTTGCCGCCGAGCAGGCGGTGCTCGCCGAAGAAGAAGCCGTTGTCGGAGGTGAAGACGACGTAGGTGTTGCGCAGCCGTCCGATCTGGCCGAGGGTCTGGATCACCTGCTTGACGCCGTCGTCGACCGAGCGCAGCGAGTCGAGCTGCTTCTGGTAGTAGGTGCGGTAGACCTTCTTCTCGTTCGGCGTCAGGTGGGGCGCGTCGCGGATGAAGCGGGGCTTGTCGGTGACGGTGCCCTCGTCGAACCCTTCGGAGCGGTCGTGCGGATGCCGGGCGCCCTTGAACCAGTCGTAGTGACGGGGGGCCGGCTCGGGACCGGCGGGGCGGCGGAAGTCCCCGTGCGGGGCGGTGTAGTCGAGCTGCAGGAAGAACGGCTGTTCCGGCGAGGTCCCCAGCATCTCGGTCGTGGCGATGTTGGTCAGGGTGTCGGTGATGTGAAAGCAGGGGAGGCCGTTGAGCGGCGCGAAGGGGCAGCCGATGTCGTCGCGGACGCCGTACTCGCGCGTCTCCCAGCTGCCGGGGTCCCCGAACGGGCCGTCGAGCTGCCCGTTGTCGTTCAGCGTGTAGCCGTAGAAGTAGTGGTGGGTGTCGGCCTTCAGGACCGTGTGCCAGGCGTCCCAGCCCGGAGGCACCGAGGTCCCGTTGTCGTGCGGTTCGTCGCCGTAGCCGTTGAGGAACTTGCCGACGTGGATCGTGCGGTAGCCGGCGGCCTGCAGCCAGGTGGCGAGGTTGTGGCTGGCGGCGGCGCGGAAGGAGAAGCCGAAGTAGCCGCCGTTCGGCTGCACGTTGCCCTTGACGCCGTTGTTGTGGGCGTAGCGCCCGGTCAGCAGGCTGACCCGCGAGGGACAGCAGAGCGGGTAGGGGACGTAGTAGCGATTGAAGGTCATCCCCCGTTTGGCGATCAGGTCGAGCGTGTTCGGCATCGCCCGCGTGGCCGGCGCCCCGGGGAAGGATTTGAAGGTCTCGTAGAGGCCGTCGAGCGTCTGGTCGTCGGTCTGGATCACGACGAAGCTGGGCCGCTCGCCGCCGGTGTAGGGGGGCGGAATCGCGGCCTCGGCGGCGCGCGCGAGGCCGAAGGCGAGGACGAGCGTGCAGAGCAGGGCCAGCAGCCCCGCCGCGATCGGGCGGGCGCTCACGGGCATGCGGATTTCGCTTCGTCGCTGCATCGAGCGGGTCGCCGACGACCTAAGAGACGAAACCGTCTGCCGTCGGGGAAGTTGCGAAACGCTAGAAAACGCTCAGGACGCGCCGGCCAGCGCGGCGTCCGCCCTTCAGGACGCGCCCAGTTTTTTGGCTGCGTCGCGGAAGTTCTTGACCGTCGCGGCGGGGGCTTTGCGGCCCTCCAGCTTCTCGCCGTGGCGGTTGACCCAGATCACCGGCACGTTCATCTTCAGCAGCGGCGCGACGTCGGTCGTGTAGCTGGAGGCGATGTGGACCCAGCCTTTCTTGCCGCCGATCCGCCGCGCGCACTCTTTGAAGTGGACCGGGTCGGGCTTGTAGCTGCGCACCTGCTGGGCGGTGACGACGAGGTCCAGTTCGGTGCGCAGGTGGCGGCGGGAGATGCCGAGCAGTTTGTCGTCGATGTTGGAGACGATCCCGATTTCGTAGCGCTTGCCGAGCCGGTCCATCGCCGCGTTCGCCTCGCGGAAGGGCTGCCAGTAGGCGACGCTGTTGGGCAGGAACTGGGCGCGGGAGGGCTCGATCTCCCAGCCCACCTCGCCGGCGACCTTGACGATCGTCCGCCGCAGCACCTCCGCGTACAGTTCGTAGGAGCCGGCCATGATTTCGGCCTGGACTTCGAAGAAGCGCTGCAGGAAGGGCCCCTCGTCGAAGCTGAAGCCGTCCTTCTCCGCCTCTTTCTTGCAGGCTTCGACGATCCCCTTCTCCCAGTCGATCAGGGTGCCGTAGCAGTCGGTGGTCACCCACTCGATCGATTTGAGGCTGGGTAGCGGCACGAGCGGCGGCATTATGCCAAGTGGCGGCAAGCCCGGCGTTTGGCCCCTTTGGATAGGCTGCCGCCCGCGCCGCAGGGCGCACGTCCCATGGACCTCCTCGAGTATCAGGGCAAGCAGCTGTTCGCCGCGCACGGCATCGCCGTGCCGAGTGGCGAGGTCGCCTCGACCGTCGAGGAGGCGGTGGCCGCGGCGGAGCGGATCGGCTACCCGTGCGCGATCAAGGCCCAGGTGCTGATCGGCGGCCGCGGCAAGGCGGGCGGGATCAAGATCGCCGCCGACGCTGAGGAGGCGCGGGCGCACGCCGAGGCGATCGTCGGCATGGATATCCGCGGCCCGCGCGGCGAGGGCCCGTTCCGGGTCGAGCGGGTCTGGGTCGAGGGCGGCTCCGAGATCGCCGCCGAGTACTACGCCTCGGTGATCCTCGACCGCGGCGAGAAGAAGCTGCTGGCGATGGTTTCGAGGCAGGGCGGGATGGACATCGAGGCGGTCGCCGAGGAGGATCCCGAGGCGCTGGTCAAGGAGCACATCGACCCGACCCGACCCTTCGACGCCGCGGCGGCGCGGCCGATCGTCGACGCCGCCGGCCTCGACGAGGACGTGCGCGAGGCGGCGGCCGAGGTGGTCGCGAAGCTTGCGGAGACGGCGGCGGCCGAGGACGCGACGCTGATCGAGGTCAACCCGCTGATCGTCACCGCGGGGCGCGAGGTGGTCGCGCTCGACGCCAAGGTGACGATCGACGGCAACGCGCTGTACCGGCACGAGGGCCTGGCCGAGCTCGACGCCGAGTCGATCGACGATCCGCAGGAGGCGATGGCGCGCGAGAAGGGCCTCACCTACGTCAAGCTCGACGGCAACGTCGGCATCCTCGCCAACGGCGCCGGCCTCTGCATGTCGACCCTCGACGTCGTCGCCCAGGCGGGCGGCGCCCCGGCCAACTTCCTCGACGCCGGCGGCGGCTCCAAGGCCGAGGCGATCGTCGACGCGCTGACCGTGATCGTCTCCGACCAGAAGGTGACGGCGATCCTCTTCAACATCTTCGGCGGCATCACCCGCTGCGACGAGATCGCCAAGGGGATCGTCGAGGCCTCCGGCCAGCTCGACCTGCAGGTGCCGCTGGTGGTCCGCCTCGACGGCACCAACTCCGAGCAGGGCCTGGCGATCTTGGCCGAGGCCGGGCTCGGCAACGTGCACCAGGAGACGACGATGCTCGGCGCCGGCCGCAAGGTGGTCGAGTTGGCGGGGGCGCCGGCGGCGGGCGCGGGGGCGAGCGGCTGATGTCGATCGTCGTCGACAAGGAGACGAAGCTGGTCGTCTCCGGCCTGACCGGCCGCGAGGGCTCCTTCCACGGCCTGCGCAACAGGGCCTACGGGACCGACCTGGTGGCCGGCGTCACGCCCGGCAAGGGCGGCCAGGACGTCGAGGGGGTGCCGGTCTTCGACTCGATCGAGGAGTCGGTGCAGGAGGCCGGCGCCAACACCTCGATGATCTTCGTCCCGGCCCGGTTCGCGGCGCCGGCGATCGACGAGGCGATCGAGTCCGGCGTCCAGACGGTGATCGCGATCACCGAGGGGATCCCGGTGCTCGACATGCTGAAGACCTACTGGAAGGCGAAGGAGGCCGGCGTCCGCCTGATCGGACCCAACTGCCCCGGCGCGCTCTCGCCGGGCAAGGCCAACGTCGGCATCATCCCCGCGCAGTTCTTCGACCCCGGCGTGATCGGCGTCGTCTCCAAGTCGGGCACCCTGACCTACCAGATCGGCAACGAGCTGAAGCAGGCCGGCGAGGGCAACTCCTCGATCGTCGGCATCGGCGGCGACCCGATCGTCGGCTCCGACTTCATCGACGTCCTGAAGCTTTACGAGGCCGACCCCGAGACCGAGCTGATCGTGATGGTCGGCGAGATCGGCGGCGACGCCGAGGAGCGCGCCGCCGAGTTCATCGCGTCGGAGATCTCCAAGCCGGTGGTCGCCTACATCGCCGGCTTCACCGCCCCCCCGGGCAAGCAGATGGGCCACGCCGGCGCGATCATCTCCGGCTCCTCCGGCACCGCCCAGGCAAAGAAGGAAGCGCTCGAGGCGAAGGGCGTGCGGGTCGGCGAAAGCCCGACCGAGACCGCCCGCATCGCGGTCGAGACGCTGCGCTCGCGCTAGCCCGGACTCAGTAGACCGGCTTCGGACGCAGCGTCAGGGCATGGAGGATGGCTTTCATCGCGCGCAGTGAGTTGTAAGGGCTGGAGCCGTAGCCCGGCAGGCAATTGGCGCAGAGCGCCAGGTTTACGCCGAGCACCATCTGCCCGATGCGGACGATCGCGTAATAGCGATGGGGCGGGCGGCTCAGGCAGGCGCGGGGCCCGCTGCCGTAGGCCGCGTAGACGGTGGCCCGTCCCCCATCCAGCTCGACCTCCGTCATGCGGGTGCAGGGGGCGGTTCGGTTCGCCTTCCCGAGAGCCGAGTGCTGGAAGCGCCTCCAGCCCTGCCTGGTCCAGGCGGCGATGTCGAAGCCTTCGTACCAGAGGGCAACTTTCTCGCCCGGGGGTCCGGCCTGACCTGCCGAGGCCTCCGCCAGGGATGCGGTGGGCAGCCCCGCGCCGGGGTCGAAATCACTCCCCACCCAGTAGATGGGGAACTTCAGTCCGGGGTCGTCGAGCGCCACCTCGGTGTCGTCCCGTTCGGCTTCGGTGTAGGGGGTGGGCGCTTCCAGCCGGCGCTGCTGGACCTGAGCGAGCTGGAGGGCGACGCGGTCGTTGCCGCGGGGATTCAGCCCCACGACGTGCACCACGGCGATCAGCTTCCCGTGTCGCCAGAAGAGGAAGGACCCCGGCCGGATCTTCTGCCCTTTGACCCGCGCGCCCGCGTGGCGGATCAGGCGAGCCGAGGGCCCGTTCGGGGAGAGCGCAACCCTCCCCCGATCATTTCCGTCTCCGCGGGTGAGGAGCCCGTTGTACAGCGCGAAGCCGCGGACGGCGGCCGCTTCGCTCGGCGTGTTGAGCGTTTGCGCTACGACCAGCGCCGGCGCCGGCGCCGGCGCTGCCCCCGGGATCTCGAAGACTCGCTCGTATTCGTAGTAGCACCCTGCCGGCCGGTGGCGGGCGGCCCACCTGTCGATGCGGCTCGCGGCCCCCTCTCCCGGGCTTGACGAACCGCAGATGCTGTCGTCGTCGACCAGGTAGCCCGGTGGGAGGTCGTGCAGCCGCAGCACCGTTTCTTCCGCTCCGGCGACCAGCTTGCCGGACGGCTCGTCGAGAGCGCTCGCGGTGGCGGCCGAGAGGAGGAGAAGGAACGCGCCCGCGAGCCCGAGTGCCCTTGCCATTGCGAGCAGTATGCCCCGAGAGGCCGCCGGCAAACCAGCCGTTGCTAGGGTCGGTGCCGATGGCGAACGACACCATCTCATTCGCGCGCGGCGCTCCGAGCGCAGACATCCTTCCGCGCGAAGCGGTGACCGATGCGGCCGCCGCGGCGCTCTCCGACGACTGGCAGAAAGCGCTCTCCTACGGGACCGGAATCGGGCATCCGGGGCTCTGCGAGTGGGTGGCCGAGCGGCACGGGGGACTGGACGTCGGGCAGGTGATGATCGCCAACGGCTCGCTGGAGGCAGGCTGGATGCTGTTCGAGCATCTACTCGAACCCGGCGACCGGGTCGTCGTCGAGCAGCCGACCTACGACCGCACGCTGCTGATGCTGCAGCGCCTCGGCGTCGAGCTGGTGCCGGTGGCCCTGGAGGCCGACGGCATTGACGTCGGCGCCCTTGAGGCGGCCCTGGCGGAGGGCCCGATCGAGCTCGCCCACATCATTCCCAACTTCCACAATCCCGCCGGCTGCACGCTCTCGGCCGAGAAGCGGGTGCGGCTGGTCGAGCTGGCGGCCGAGCACGGGTTCTGGATCTTCGAGGATGATCCCTACCGGGAGCTGCCGTTCGAGGGCGAGGCCCTGGAGACGATGCTCTCGCTCGACAAGGAGGGGCGCGTCGTCCACGCCTCCTCTTTCTCGAAGACGGTCAGCCCCGGCGTGCGGGTGGGCTACCTCGCCGGTCCCGGCGAGGAGATCGCCAAGCTCGCCAAGCGGGCCAACGAGACCTATATCTCGCCCAACATGCTGGCCGAGGCGGTTGTGCTGGAGCTGTGCCAGTCGGGTGCGCTGGACCGCAACATCGAGTTCGTCAGGGGCGCCCTGTGCGACCGCCGCGACGCCCTGGTCGAGGCGCTGGGAGAGCTGATCCCGGAGGCCGAGTTCGTCGTCCCGGAGGGGGGCTACTTCCTCTGGCTCGATCTCGCCGCCGGGACCGACACGACGGCGCTGTTGGCCGAGGCCGAGGGCGTCGGCTTCGTCGCCGGCCCCGACTTCATGATCGACGGCGGCGAGAACAGCCTGCGCCTCTCCTTCGCCAGCGTCCCGCCGGACCGCATCCCCGAGGGCGTCGCGCGTATCGCCCGCGCGCTGGAGCGCGTGCGGGCCGGCTCGCCGGCCTAACGCCCGTAGCGGTCGCTGGAGAGGACGAGCTGCTCCGGGATCGCCGCCCGCGGCGGTGGCGCCGGGTCGGCGCGGACCGAGACCGTCTCGGCGACGCTGGCCGAGACTGTGTGCGTCCCGTCGTCGGAGGCGATCGTGACGCCCTCCTCGTCGGAGTCCTCGACCGTCCCCTCGAGGCCGGGGTAGAGGCCCGCTCCCTTCAGGTAGTGCAGCAGCTCCTCGGCCTCGTTCTCGAAGCGCAGGACGTGGACCTTGGCGCCCACCTGCACGTCGGCGAGCAGGGCGCCGCGCTCGCGGACCCCCTCGACGATCGGGTGCCCGTGCGGGCAGGTGGTCGCGTCGCCAATCGCCGCCCGCATCCGCTCCTCCAGCACCGGCGACATCGCGTGCTCGATCCGCTCCGCCTCCTCGTGCACCTCGTCCCAGGGGATGCCGAGGACGTCGGTGAGGAAGCGCTCGATCATCCGGTGGCGGCGGACGATGCGGCTGGCGTGCTCGCGACCCGACTCGGTGAAGTCGAGCGATTTGTCGGCTTTGCGCTCGACGTAGCCGTCGTCGACCAGCCGGCCGACCATCTCGTGGACGGTGGGGGGCGAGAGCTGCATCGCGCGGGCGATGTTGGCGCCGGTCATCGGCAGCCCGGCCTCCTCCAGCCAGAACATCGTCTCCAGGTACTCCTGCTCGGCGACGGTCGCGGTCTCCATCGGCCCGATACTAGCCGCGCGCCATCAGGGTCGAGACGACGGCCTCGTAGAAGCCGTCGCCCATCGCCCCCTCGGTGACGGTGACGTTGTCCCAGGCGCCCAGTGCGGCCCGCAGGCCCGGGTCGCGCTCGGGCCCGTTGGCGACGACGAAGAAGCGGCCGACCGCGGCGGCGACCTCGAGGTCCTCGACCGAGTCGCCGACGGCGATGCACTCGGCCGGGTCGTAGCCGCGGGCGCGGGCGTGGGCGGCTACGGCGTTGGCCTTGCTGACCATCTTCGGGACCAGGTGGTAGGCGTGGGTGGGGCCGTCGATCGCCGGCATCTCGCGGCCGATCGCGCCGTTGTCGAGCAGGCGCAGGTCGCCGTGGCCCTCGGCCTCGAGCAGCTCGTTCGCCTCGCCGACGTCGACCTTGCCGCGGAAGAGGTGGGAGAGGACGCGGCCGTGGTGCCAGGGCGAGTGGTACTCGAGCCGGCTCTCGAAGCGCTCGAAGAGGAGCTTGGGGATGCCCCGCGCCTCGATCTTCTCGTAGACGGTGCCGTCCTCGTCGGGGACCAGGTCGCCGGTCAGCACCGTCGTCTCGCCCTCGATCGCGAAGGCGCAGCCGGCCTCGTAGATGTAGGAGGTCTGGCCCATCAGCCGCGCTGCCTCGTGCACCTGCGGCTCGCGCCGCCCCGACATGATCGTCACCTCGACCCCGGCCCGGTGGCAGGCCTCGAGGCCCCGCGCCTGGGCCAGCGAGAAGCCCCCCTCGGCGTCGCGAAACAGCGAGCCCCCCATGCCGAGCAGGGTGCCGTCGAGGTCGGTGTACACGCATCGCTGGGGCAGGGCAGGCAGTCAACCAGAGCTGACGGGCGGGCGCGCCCGCGGTTGGCATGAGAACATTCGCCCCGATGCGCGGGGGCTTGCAAGGCATGGCGAGACCGCTCTTGCTCGTCATCGCTTTCAGCGGCCTGCTCGCGGTCGCGGTGACGCTGCTCGTCGCCGGTGAGGTGGGCGACGGATCGAGCCCGACCCTGGTGGTCGCGGTCTTCGGGACCTTCCTCACCTCGATCGCCATCATCGGCGCCTTCTCGATCGACGAGAGCTCGCGCTGGCCCACGCCGTGGGAGATGCTCCACCGGGCGGGGGTCTCCGCCTGGTTCGTGGTCGCGCTCGCGTCCGTCGTCGCGGCCCTGCTTGCGGCCGCGACCCGCGACGACGGCTTCCTGCGCTCGCTCAGCCTGATCCTGGCGCTGATCGGCCTCCTGCTCGGCGCCCGGGGGCTATGGGGACTCGTCTCGCTTGCCTCGGACCGCGACCGGCGCCGCCTGGTCGTCGATCTGCTCGCCCGCTCGATCCGCCATGCGCCGGCGGACGCCGATCGCGGCGAAACGGACGTCGGGGAGATCGACACCGAGGATCACGTGCCGGCCTGGTTCCTCAGCGCCGACTCACCCGACCTGCCGCGCTGGGGCGGGGTCTCGATCGACTCGATCTCGAGCGTCCTTCGCTCCTACGCCGACCGCGCCGACTCAGATGAGATGTCACGCCTCGTCGACGACGTGCATGCAGCCCTGATCGTCGCCCTCGAGGCAGGCGGCTGGCCAGACTTCGACTCCTACCTGAGCAGCGTCGACACCGTCCTCGGGGTCCAGCGGCGGGTCTTCGAGGAGCTGGCCCTTCGAGTGCTCAGCGGGCGATTGAGCGATGCAACCGCGCGCGGCGTCCTGCTGCGGGCCGGGGAGACGGCGATCGACGCGGCTGGCCGAGCCCGCAACGGAAATGCCTGGCCCGGCGACGAGGAGCAGCGACGCGTCGAGCGACTCGTTGCCCGCCACCTGACCGCACTCTGCCGATTCGCCGGCGCGGCGGCGGCGCAGTCCGAGGCAGCCGCAACCGCGCCTGGACTGCGGACCGCCTGCGAGCGGATCCTGCTGGCGGTCCGCTGGGCGGTCGACCCGGACCCGCCTGGGATGAAGCTGCCTACGGAGCATCCCTGGCGCGACGGGCTCTCGGACCCGACCGCAGCCCTGGTCTGGCTGTGGAGCGCCGCCGAGGCGCCGTCCGGACCCTTCGGCGTGGGTCTCTACGCGATCTGCGAGATCCTCACCGGGCGGAAGTTCTTCGGCTCCTACTGGGACGGTCTCGACGTCTGCTCGGAGATCGAACGGCGGCTTCGCGGGGTCGAGGGAGAGCGACCGCCCGGCCTCGAGGGCCGTGCAGCGCTCGAGGCCGCCGGCGGCCTGGCGACGCTCTCGCTCGAACTGGGTGCGATCCGGCTTGCCGCGCTCCCGGCTCGCAATGCCGCCGACGGGCCGCGTGACGATCGCCACGTCGCCTGCGAGCTCTTCCTCGCCGGCGCTGGCTACAAGCCTCCCGGCAGGGATCCGGTCGCCGATCTCGCCGAGCTGCTGACCGATCGCCCGGGAAGCAGCCTTTGGACGACGGTGTGCACCGAGCTCGGTCGCCTGCCGGAGCCGGTTGTGTCGCCGGTGCTGCGGCCGCTCCACCGCCGGGCGGACGCCTGCGCGCTCGCCATCTGCCTCCGCCTCTCGCCCCTGCAGGGCGGTTCGGACGACGACCGCGAGCTGGAGACGTTCGTAAGTCGCCTGCCGGACCGCCTGCTGGAGGAGACGGCCGGGCTCGCCCATGGTCTCATCTCCTCCACCGAGGAGCCGGCCGGCGCCGGCCGGGAGAAGCTGGAACGGCGACTGGTCGAAGCCACCCACTTCGCCCGCCAGATCGTCCCCGGCGGCCTGCCTGCCCCTTCCCTGCCCGCGGGCGAAGGGGAGGTGGGACGCGAGCCGGACCCCGCGACCGCCGGCCCTGTACCCACCGCGCGGCTCGACTGCGATGGCGCCCCGGCGGCGTTCGCCGAAGCGCTGCGCCGGGTTGCCGCCGGCGGGCCGGAGTTGGAGGTGGACCTGATCCAGTCCGACCCGCGTTGGCTCGACGACTGGGCTGAGCTGCGGGCCGGGCTCGACGCAGCCCTGCTTGCCGCGGCGCTGAGTGGCCGCGCTCGGATCCGTCGTATCGTCCCCTTCAGCATTTCCGGCGATGCCGAGCGGCGGGCGACCAAGCTCCACTACCGCTGGACGGCGGCGCTCTCAACCGCCGTCGGCTGCTTCCAGTCGCCGCCGGGAGCTCTGCAGGGAGGCGCTGCGCCATACCAGGTGCGGCTCCTGGTCCTGCCTTTCTCGAAGCCGGCGTCGCACCTGCCCGAGGACCGCGTGGAGATTCGCGAGGCCGCCGCCGCGCCGCTCGCCGCGGGTGCCGGTCGCTTCGAAGACCTCTGGCACACCTTCGTGCCGGACGCTCGGATCGGCGCGGGCAGTGTCGGCCTGATCGAGCTCGGCGGGTCCAACCCGGCGGCGGGCGCCGCGACGCCGCTGGAGGGCTCCTAGCCGACCTGAGCCGGTGACGGCCGGGCCGCTGGCGCCAGCTCCCGCATCGGCGGCCTGGTCTCGAGGCGGCGGGGGGCGTTTGGCGGCAGCGCCAGCGCCCCGGAGCGGTCGGCGGTCTGCGTGAGCAGGGCCTCGATCACTTCGCGCGACATGCTGCTGAGCTGGGGGAGGGTCTGGTGGGAGTTGCGCTTGCTGCCGAGATCGACCTGGGCCATACGGTCGAGCCCACAGCGCCGCCACACCTCGACCAGCATCGCAATCTCGACTCCGTAGCCGGTCGCGTAGGGAATCGACTCGAGCAGCGAGCGCCGCGCCGAGCACTCGCCGGCGAGGGGCTGGTGGAAGGCGGCGAGCTCGGGTTGCAGGAGCTCCAGCAAGGGCTTCGCGGTCAGCTCGGTGACGCGGCCGCCACCATCCGCGATCTCCACCGAGTCGACCGCCATGGGGCGGCGGTAGAAGCCCTTCGCGAAGTCGACTCCCGGAGACTCGAGCAATGGCCCGAGCAGCCCGGTGACGTAGTGACGGCCGAAGTCCCGCACGTCCCCGTCGACGTAGACGACGATCTCTCCGCTGGCGATCGAGAGCGCCCGCCACATCGCGTCGCCCTTCCCTCGGGTCGGCCCCAGACTCGCCATCAGCTCGTTCTCGGAGACGACCTCGGCACCGCCCGCCCGCGCAGCCGCGGCCGTCCCGTCGACCGAGTCGGCGTCGACGACGAGCAGTTGGTCGACGAGGCCGAGGTCGCGAAGCTGGCCGATCTCGCGGACGATCGTGCCGATCGTCTCCGCCGTGTCGCGGGTTGGCACGCAGACCGTCACCGTCTCCTGCTTGCGAGCGGCCAGGGCCCTTGGCTCGTACGCGCTGTGGTCGAAGGTGGCTAGCATCGTCTGATCGCAACCGCGGATGCTGATGCTATGAGTTTGCCGACCATCCAGGCCGGTGGGTTGACGCTGGATGCCAGCCGTCCCCTGATCGTCGGCGTGGTCAACGCGACCCCCGACTCGTTCTCGGACGTGGGCAGCCGCATGCCCACGCAATGGATCGAGCGGGCGCTCGCCTGCTACGAGGCCGGCGCCGCCGTGGTCGAGGTCGGCGGTGAGTCCAATGTCTCGAACCGGCCACCGGTCCCGGCGGCGGTCGAGATCGAAAGGATCGTTCCCGTCATCGAGGCGCTGGTCGCGGCGGGTGCTCCGGTATCGGTCGACACGCACCGTCCGGAGACGGCCGAGGCGGCGCTCGATGCCGGCGCCGCGATCGTCAACGACATCAACGGGATGCGAGACCCGCGGATGGTCGACGTCTGCGCGCGCCGCAAAGCCGGTGTCGTGCTGATGCACACCGAGACCGCCCCGAAGGTGTCCCTCTGGGACGAGGACCTCTATCCGAATGGGGTTGCGGAGCGCATCCTCGACTACATGCGGGAGCGGCTGGCGGCTCTCGAGGCGGCGGGCATAGACCGCGGCCGGGTGGCGCTCGATCCCGGTCC
The DNA here is from genome assembly GCA_963703235.1 of uncultured Solirubrobacterales bacterium. Lineage (GTDB taxonomy): Bacteria > Actinomycetota > Thermoleophilia > Solirubrobacterales > 70-9 > VRUE01. Next base: position 2,398,993 of record OY969802.1, read on the forward strand.
CGACTTCGCCAAGACGCCGCGGCAGACGGTCGCGGTGTTGCGCGAGCTCGACCGGCTTACCGTCCTCGGCCGCCCGATCGTGCTCGCCGTCTCGCGCAAGGACTTCATTGGTGCGCTGACCGGGCGCCGCCCGCGCGACCGGGGCGCCGGGACGCTGGCGGCGATCGCCGCCACCCTGCGTCGCGGAGGGCGCCTGCTGCGCGTACACGACGTGGAGGCGACCGTTGACTTCCTGGCGGTCTGGGCGGCCCTGGAGGAAGGGCAGGACGTGCCGAGCGATCTACGGGTCGCCGAGCACGTCAGGCGCGAACAGCCGGCGTTCGACCCGGCGTGACGGCGGCACGCTCGCTACTAGAGACTCCCTGGGCGGTCGCGATCGACCCGGCCCGCCGCGACGGGCGCATCGTCGCCGAGGCCTCGGAGGAGGAGCAGCCGGCAGAGCCGGTGGCTATGCCCGGCTCGCTCGACCCCGACCTGGTTGCGGCCCTGCGCCGGACCGGCATCGAGCGCCTCTACTCGCACCAGCGCCAGGCGCTGGAGACGGCGGCGCACTCCAACCTCGTCCTGACCAGCGGCACTGCCTCGGGCAAGAGCCTCGCCTTCAACCTGCCGGTGCTCGACGGGATCGCGCGGGACTCCAAGCGGCGCGCCTTCTATCTCTACCCGACCAAGGCGCTGGCCCAGGACCAGGCCCGCAAGCTCGCCGCGCTGCGACCGCCGAACCTGCGCGAGGCGATCTACGACGGCGACACCCCGCGCGAGGAGCGGCCCTCGATCCGGCGCCGCAACAACCTCGTCCTCACCAACCCCGACATGCTCCACGTCGGCATCCTGCCCAACCACAAGAGCTGGGGCGACTTCCTCGCCAACCTCGGCTGGGTCGTGGTCGACGAGGCGCACACCTACCGCGGCGTGCTCGGCTCGCACGTCGCCAACGTGCTGCGGCGGCTGCGGCGGATCGCCCGTGCCTACGGCTCCGAGCCGCGTTTCCTGCTCGCTTCGGCGACTATCGCCAACCCGGTGGAGTTGGCCGAGCGGCTGGTCGGCGAGCGGTTCGAGCTGGTCGACGACGACGGCGCGCCGCGCACCGGGCGCGAGCTCGCGATGTGGAACCCGCCCCTGATCGACAAGGCCAGCGGCGCCCGGCGCTCGCCCCTCTCCGAGGCGGCCGACCTGCTGGCCGAGCTGGTCTCGCAGGGGGTGCGGACGATCTGCTTCCTCAAGAGCCGGCGCGGGATCGAGCTGATCCAGCGCTTCGCCCGCGACAACCTGACGGCGCGGGGGAAGCCGGAGCTGGCGGAGCGTATCGCCCCCTACCGCGGCGGCTACACGCCGCAGCAACGGCGCGAGATCGAGGCCCGCCTGGCGCAGGGCGAGCTGCTGGCGGTGGTCGCCACCGACGCGCTCGAGCTGGGCATCGACATCGGCGAGCTCGACGCGGCGATCTGCGTCACCTTCCCGGGCACGGTCGCCAGCCTGCGGCAGATGTGGGGACGGGCGGGCAGGCGGCGGCGCGGCCTGGCGGTCTACGTCGCCGGTCAGGACGCGCTCGACCAGTTCTTCTGCCGCCACCCGGACGAGTTCATCGGCCGCCCGGTCGAGGCGGCGATCCTCGACCACGAAAGCGAGCAGATTGCCGCCCGCCACCTGGTCGCGGCCGCCTACGAGCTGCCGTTGAGCGCCGCCGACGACGAGGTGCTCGGCCCGCGGTGGCGCGAGCGCGCCGAGCGGCTCGCCTCGGCCGGCGAGCTGCGCCGCGCAGGCGGGAAGCTGCTGCCGCGCGGAAGCGAGTTCGTCGCCGCCAAGATCTCGCTGCGTTCCGCCTCCGCCGACTCGGTCGCGGTGATCGAGCGCGACTCGGGCGAGATGCTCGGCCTGGTCGAGGCCGAGCGGGCCTTCACGACCGTCCATCCCGGCGCCGTCTACCTCCACCTCGGCCGCTCCTACGAGGTCGAGCAGCTCGACGTCGAGGGGCGGCGGGCGATCGTCTCCCGCTTCGACGGCGACTGGTACACGCGGCCGAAAAAGGAGACCGAGATCTACATCGAGCGCGTGCGCGAGCAGCGGAGCGCGGCCGGCGTCGAGCTGCACTTCGGCGAGGTCTCGGTCAGCGAGCAGGTGATCGCCTTCCAGCGGGTCTCGATCTCCGACCAGGAACCGATCGACGTGGTGGCGCTGGAGCTGCCCGAGCAGCACTTCGTCACCCAGGCCCTCTGGTACGTGCTGCCGGAGCGGCTCAGCGGCGGCCTGCCGCCGGACGTCCTGCTTGGCGCCCTGCACGCGACCGAGCACGGCCAGATCGCGGTGCTGCCGCTGATCGCGATGTGCGACCGCTGGGACATCGGCGGCCTCTCGACCAACGTCCACTTCCAGACCGGCCGCGCGACGATCTTCGTCTACGACGGCCATCCGGGCGGGATCGGCATCGCGCTGCGCGGCTACGAGCAGTTCGAGCGCCTGCTCGCCGACGCCGAGCGCCTGATCGCCGAGTGTCCCTGCGAGTCCGGCTGCCCCTCCTGCGTGCAGAGCCCCAAGTGCGGCAACCTGAACGAACCGCTGCACAAGCAGGGGGCGCTGGAGCTGATGCGCTCGATGCAGGACTCCGGCGGGCGATGAGCGCGGAGGCGGGCGGCGAGGCGGGAGGCCGGCAGCGGCCCAGGCAGGTAGCGGTCATCGGCAACGGCAGCTGCGAGGAGGGCTCGGAGGCGTGGCGCTTGGCCGAGGAGGTGGGACGCCTACTGGCCGAGGCTGGCGTCACGGTGCTCTGCGGCGGACTCGGCGGCGTGATGGAGGCCGTGGCGCGCGGTGCCTCCCAGGCCGGCGGCGAAGCGATCGGGATCGTGCCCGGCGTCTCGGTCGAGGACGCGAACCCGCACTGCACCCACGTCGTCGCCAGCGCGATCGGCTACGCGCGAAACCTCGCCGTGGTCGCCAGTGGCGAGGTCGTGATCGCGGTCGGCGGCGAGTGGGGGACGCTGTCGGAGATCGGCCACGCCCGCAGCTTCGGCAAGACGGTCGTCGCCCTGCGCAGCTGGGGCCTGACCGGCCGCGAGCGGATGGAGGGCGCCCCCGGCGTGATCCCAGTCGAGGACGCTGCCGAGGCGGTCCGCGCTGCCCTCGACGCGATCTAGGGCGGACGTGGGCCCAGTTAGCCACCCATGTGGGTGGTCAACCGCGCCCACCCCCCGGCCAGAGCTCGCGCAGGGCAAGGATCGCGAAGGCGTGCGACCAGGCGAGCGGGGTGGTCGAGGCGGGGAGGCCGGTCTCGGCGTCTACCCGCTCCGGCAGGAGGCCGAGCGGGGTGGCCGCGCGGCGCAGGGAGGCCATCAGCTCGAGGGCGGCGCGCCGGTCGCGGCGAGCCATCTCGTCGAAGCCTTCGCGCCGGTCCCACTGTGCCAGCGCCGCCAGGCTCCAAGCGCTCCACGAGGTCGGCGCCGTCCAGGGATCCTCGCCGCCGTCCCAGTGCTGGGACGGGAGGAGGCCGAAGCGGCCACCCTGTGCGGCCAGGCGAAGGAGGGTCTGGCGAACCGCCGGAAATAGGGCAGGTCGCGCAAAGGGACGCACCGCCCAGGCCGCTGCCGTGTCGAGGCCCGAGTCGAAGTCTTCCGCCCGCCGCACCAGGCCTCGCGGCGATGCGAAGGCCTCCTGGAGGCGGCGTGACGGGATTTCGGAAGCGACCGCGTTACCGAGGTAGTCGCCATCCTCTTTCTCTTGGTAGTCGGCGCGGTTGCGCCAGCTGCCCATTCGGCTGAGCTTTCCGCCCTCGCACGCCGTCCGGGAACGACGACGGGCACTGCCGGCGACCGATCGCGGAGTGACGACGGCACGCATTCCGACTGCGCATCGCGCCGCCGCGACCCACCCAGCGGCGTCGCCCTGAGCGTCCCGGCCCTCGACCGGCTCACCGTTCGCATTGAACCGCGCCGCCGCATCCAGGTCGAGCCGCCTCATGAAGCCGACGATCCGCCCGGCCTCGAGCCGGTAGCCGGCCGAGGCGAAGGCGATCGCGACGGCGCCGGCGTCGCGAGGCCATACGTAGGCCCATCCCTCCCGCGCGCCGGCCAAGGCCGCTCCGCTGCGCCGCTCGGTCAGCGCCCTCAGTACGAGCAGAGATCGCGCGTAGATCCACCTGGCCCACGCCGGCGCAGCAACGCCGAGTGGGTTCGAACGTGCCAGCCAACGGCGATCGCGACGAATCGCCGCCGCCCCGCCCGGAGCGGTCGGGGCCGCGAGGAACGAGGGGCGTACGCCCGGGAAGCCGCGGGGGGCCTGCGGATCGGTCCCAGATCCACCCGAGACCGCGATCGCCGCAGCCAAGGCGACCGCGGTCAGGACCAGCGCTGCACGAGCTCCGGGCACGCCCCCATGCAATCAACCGCCGATCCCTCCGGGCGCTAGCCTTCCGACTGCGCGCCACCACCGCGCGCATCCAGGCGAGGTAGCTCAGTTGGTAGAGCACACGACTGAAAATCGTGGTGTCGTGGGTTCGATTCCCACCCTCGCCATTCCACTTTCTCCCTGCAGTTGAGGCTATTCCGTAGCCCGCTCGTTGCGCGTCCTAGAGCTCTCATTTGGGCTCTCGTCGCCCATTCGTCGCCAATGACGAGCCTTTTTGGCGGCATCCGAGATCGAAATTGCTGCTCGCTTTTCGAAGGCATTTGGCTTCACAGACGGGTTCTCGCGGCATGATGCGGGCTTCGAACTGGTTCCACAAGGCAGGAATCGTGTGCCCCAGTTCGATGCTTGACGCCAAGCCATCGCACTACAGAGCCAAATTCGCCGCCCCCCGGCGGCAACCAATGCTCGGTGAGCTTCAGATTCCGATTGCCCCTTTGAGCAGATGTGTCCAGTTCGGCGCGCCAGGCAAATCGGCACAGTCATCGTGAGCCGAGATTTCCTTCGCGACAGGAGCCCGACGTGCGAGCGCGGCACGTCAACCGATGCCCGAATCGCCCACCCGTAGCGACCAGCCCAACACGGCGCGCACGCACGTAACCCTATGTTCTGGCGAACGTAAACCCGCGACCGGACTTCGGGCCGTTGATGCACGCAGAGACTTGTTTGAAAGTCGCCGGGGCCTTCGGCTTTCGGGCGACCCCCCAGGACACGCTGCCCTGTCCCAGTGAGCGAGCTAACTTTGGCGCTTGCGGTGCATGCAAGCGCCCAGCGGTAGGGTCCGGGCGACCATCGTTGTAGAAGTATCGAGCACCCCGGAGGAGACATTGCGGGACCTGGACATTCGAGCTGTCTTGCATGCCCGCCTCGCTGCCCGTGAGGCTGGCAAGAGCAACGTCCGCATGGTCCACGAGATGTGCGTTTTGGCCGGTGAATGCCGAGTTGACCTTGCCGTCATCAACGGACGCCTAGAAGGCTTCGAGATCAAGAGCGAGCGCGACAGCCTCGAGCGGTTGCCGCGACAGGTCGAAGCCTACGGAAAGGTATTCGACCGGATGACGGTGGTCTGCGCGGAGCGGCACCTAGAGAAGGTTTTGGCGACCGTGCCCGCTTGGTGGGGCGTTGAAGCGGCGAAGTCGCGAGGAGATTCGGTGCGGATCGTGCGAGAGCGAGCTCCAAAGACGAACCGAGCGCTCGAGCCAAAGGCGATTGCACAGTTGCTCTGGCGAGTCGAGACGCTGCAGGCATTGGAGGAACTTGACGCAGCCAGGGGGTTGAGAAGCAAGCCACGCGATGTGCTTTGGACCGCGCTGGCCGAGGCGCTGCCAGAGCGGGAACTGCGACGATTGGTCCGTGAGCGGCTTCGGTCTAGGGAATGCTGGCTATCGCCCGATCCACGACGCACAGATGATGTCTGGTTCCCACCGCTCTCCAAGTCGTAAGGCTGCCAGGGCGCTCACTGCGTACTGAGCAGTCACGAATCTCCCTGTCGCCCCAGCAGTGATCTGCCCCGGCGAATTCTTTATGGTTTTTCAGGTCGCGGCTGAGGCGATGAAATTGCGCGAACGCACCGGGCTTCTCCAAGGAATGCCCTCGCAGAAGGAGCCAATCTCGCTCGAGCGTGTAGCGGATACCCGCGGTTCGAGTCATCTTGAGCGGGTTGTACTGCAGCCAACTCGGATGGGTGATGCCGTAGTCGCCGAAGGCGGGATTTCGGGGCAAGGGAGGATCAGCTGTCGCGATCAAGTCGTGCCAAAGAACCCAGTCCCGGCGAGGCAGTGGCCCATTGTGCCCCGCTTTGATAAATGCAGAGGGTTGTGCCGGAAAGGCACCCGAGCAAAGGGTGAGGGAGCGCCAAGCATTGACTTTTGGAAGTCTACGAAGAGCCGCCTCCGCCTCAATGCGAATTTCTTTCTCGATACTGGCGGTGACCTCGCCGAAATCCAGAAAGAGATCCACGTCGGTGGCCTCGACGCCGAGCTCCGAACAAAGCGCTTTCAGGCGATCGGATAGACCGCCTAGCTCAATCAAGTCGTCCCGCCGAAGGCGCATCGCAACGCCTTTGCGACCAGCTACGACGGCGTCGGCGACCGCCCGCTGGTAATCCGTGTCTCGGTCCAATCCCGTAACGGGGATGGCGATGAGTTCAGCTAGATGGTTGATTCCACGGCGATAGCCGTGATCGAGGGATTCAATGCAGAGAGGCCGAAGTCGGCGGTGCTGAAGCAACCGTCGACCGAAAGGCCACGATGCACGCCGACCTCGACACTCTCTGCACCGTCGTTTATTGCACGGCAGACGATCTCCTGCCCGAGAAGCCCGGAAATGCCCGTCGCCGAGTCACCGACGCCGAGATCGCAACCCTCTGCGTCGCCCAGGCGATCATGGGCATCCCCTCCGATCGGCGCTTCCTCGCAGTCGCCCGCAAGCGGCTTCGCGATCTCTTCCCCGAGCTGCCCCAGCAGCCCGGCTTCCACAAGCGCAGGGCCCGCCTGGCCGAGGCGATCGAGTGGCTCACCGGCGTCTTTGCCGCTGAATCCCCGGGCTACCACGACGATGTGCTGCTCATCGACTCCACTCCGCTGGAGTGCGCCCGATCCGTGGAGACGACCCGCCGCTCTGCCCTCGCAGACGCGGCCGACTACGGCTGGTGCGGCTCTCATTCTCGATTCTTCTGGGGCTTTCGCCTGCACGGCCTCTTCGCGCCCGACGGCACCCCGAGAGCATTCACCCTCGCCTCTCCCAAGCGCGACGAGCGCGAGGTCGGGCTCGAGCTGCTGGGGCGCGCCGAGCGGGCCGGCGGGGAGATCGTCCTCGGCGACAAGGGCTACGCCGGGCGCGCCTTCGCCGCGGCTGCCCGCGAGCTCGACGCGACGATCGTCAGACCGGCCCGCAAGGACGAGCCCGACAACGTCCTTCACCTCGCCCCGATCCGCCAGCGGATCGAGTCGATCTTCTGGACCTGCAAGGACATCCTCACCCTGGAGCGCCACGGCGCTCGCACCCTTCACAACCTGCGTGTTCGCATCGCCCAGCGGTTCCTGGCGCTGGCTGCATGCGTCGCGCTCAACCACAGGCTCGGTCGTCCGAGCCGCGCCCTGGTCGACTACGTCGCCTGAGGGCGTGGAATCAACCATCTAGTCGAGCTTGCGTAAAAATGTCCGTAACGGGATGGGTGCCGTCGTCAAGCCGGCCGGGTGGCTGAAAGTTAGGAAGGTCAACGAAGCACTCGTCGATCTTGCCCCAAGACTTCACGATCCTGGCGACCAAACCATCGACAGCTTCGCTAATCGTTTCGATCTCTGCCCCGGTTTTGGGATCGACCTCAACTGGACCTATCTCAAGTAGCGGAGTGAGATGGTCGCGCTCGAGAGCGTCGACCTCCGCAAGAGCATTGAGCTCACCTTCCTTCGCCTTGAGGAAAGGGACATAGTGGCGGGGGTCAGGGGAGGGCATTCGGGAGGGGAACATGTCGGCCTCTACCGGCTTGACGGGTCCCGTCAGCTCCCCTTCTTTTTGGGGCGAGCGTCGCTTCTCTTGCGACGCCAGCTGCCGTCCTTATTACGGCTGCGGGGCTGCTTGCCACCGCCCTCATCGCGGACATGGGGCACCCTTCCGCTGCGCCGGTCGGCCATCAGAACCTCCTATGCTTGAAAATTGATCAATGCTTGAAGGAGTATTGGCCGAGGTTCGGACGGAAACGCTGACGCTTTGTGTGACGCAACGTTGGCGTCGGCTCTGATCCCTATGGTGACGAAGTCAAGGCCCGATGACGATGGAGGGAACGTGAGCAGAGTCGAGGTATCGAATGAAGAGCTGCGAAGCGTGCGCGACGCGACTCGGGAGCTCGGCAAGCTGGTTGACAGCCTGGCGAGTGGGAAGGCCGAGAAGTTCGTGCTAACCAAGCACGGTCAGATGAGGGCGGTCGTCGTCTCCGTTGACGAGTTCTCGACGATGCGGGCATGTGTTCAGGTCAACTCGGTGCCCAGGGCTGGATAGGGAACGAACGCCCGGTCGGAAGACCAAGCAGAACATCGAGGCTCGCTGAGGATGCGGCGTCTGGTCGCCCTTTCCGACCGGTCTGCCACCGATGCCGGACGAGCGGATCGTTATGGACTAGGCGCTACTCGCCGCCACGAAAGGGCTGTCGGGCAAGGACGATCTCTGAGACTTCGGTCGCTCCAGCCTCGATCATGGCCTTCGCGACCTCGCGAATCGTGAAACCCTCGGTGAAAACGTCGTCGAAGACAAGGATTCGTCGGTCGGCCACTCGGGCGGGATCGGGTACTCGGAGGGCCTGACGCAGTGGGCCTTCCGCAATCTCCTTGCGCTCGCGCCACGGCTTCACCGAGCCCTTCTTGGCGAAGCGCTCCGTCGCAGCATCCTTGACGATCAAGTCGTACTCGAAGGGCCAGGCGATTGGCTCCTCGATGGCTGCAGCTTCGACGACGAGACGAGTGTGGTCAAAGGACCGATCAGCGTCCGTGCCGGTATAAGTCGGACTGGGAATGATCGCGTCATAGCCAGCGAAGCCCTCGGCATGCTCATCGAGATAACCGACGAGCATGCGGCCGAAGATCGCCCGCCAGCCCGGCTTGTGGTCGTACTTGTAGCGCGAGATTGCCCACTGCATCTCCCCGGTGCGCATCGAGATCGCGCGAACGCGGGTGAAATAGCGATCAGGCCAGCCGCAGACGAGATTTCCACACTCCTCATCTGCTGTTGCCTTAGGTAGATCGCAAACCTCGCATGCCATAGCCGGGACCGCCTCGGTGTGCTCGCTGGCACAGGCAAAGCAGATCGGAGCGGTTCCAGTGTCGCGGTACGCGCAGTTGGCGCAGGCGGCGAAGCCGGCTGGGGGCCGATCCAACTTCGCAAGGTCGATCACGGAGCGAGCTAGACGAGCTCGAGGGCGAGCTGCGATCGCTGACTGGACTGCATCTCGACCTGCTCGGGCGAGCGCAGCCACTTGACCACATCGTCGACCGAGTTGACTTCGATCGCCCCTCGCTTCTCCAGGTAGCTCTTTGCCCATTCCTCACTCGTCACGAGCGAGGATATGAGGAACGCCCGCTTGCCCTGCTCGAGAGCGATGCGAGCCTGCATCTTGGCGCCGGAGGTGCTGCTGGCCTCGATCACCGCGGTGCCTTGGCTTATCCCCGACATGACCTCGTTGCGCATCGGGAAGCTGTAACGAGTGGGTGGTGCTGAGGGCCAGAACTGCGAGACAATTGCGCCGCGCTCGACGATGCGCTCGGCCAGTTCAGCGTTCTCCTTGGGGTAGACCTGCAGGATGCCGGTGCCGATCACCGCAATGGTGCGACCACCGCAGTCGAGGACGGCTGAGTGAGCCGCCGTGTCGATTCCCTTCGCGAGACCGGAGATCACCGTGACTCCGTCTCGCACTAGGAGCGAGGCGAGCTTTACTGCTTGATCGACCCCCTCGGGAGAGGCACGGCGGGTGCCGACGACAGCAACCGAACGAGCGTCATCCCGGTTTAGCTCACCGCGGTAAAAAAGAAACGGGGGAGGCTTCGGGATGACTCGAAGGTTTGAGGGATAAGCGTCGTCGAGCACCGTGACGAGGCGGGCGCCTATCTCAGCCGCAATGTCCACCTCGCTCTGAGCGCGCTCGCGTCGCTCGGGGAGCGAGGTGAGGGCTGGGGCAAGTTGAGCTGCGGTCGAGCGGCCGTCGCGGGAGTCCTCGGCAACATTGCCCGCGAGTAGGCGGGCCAGTCCTTCCGGGCGCTGCGCTTCGCGAGCAAGGACATTCCAATTGACGTCCTTTATCGTGCAGAGGGCCAGCAAAGAGAGGCGGTCTCGGCTCCCGGCTTGAGTTTCAGTAGCCATTGACCCTCCTTTCTGAGATGCGAACATATGTTCGATCAAGAGCAAAGTTTCGCATTGGCACCGGACAGATCATGACCGACCCACTTCTTCGGCTGATCCCGTCGGGATGCACAGCGCGCAGGATCACAGCCATCTCGGACCGCTTAAACAGAGCTCCTCGAACGCAAAATCCGTAGTCGCGTTTGTGCGCCCGCCTACCTACAGCCGTCGAAGTGGCGGCTCGCGGTCTCGACTGCGCTGCCGTAGTGGCCAAACGCTTTTCGGATCTGCTTGAGGCCTGCGATTCGCGGGTCCCTTTTCGGAACGTCGAGTGAGGCGGCGCCTGACCTCCGCCCACCCCAGAGACAAGCGCGAGAGCGCCGCCCCCGCCGGCCACTCCTCTCCTTTCGAAGAGCCCGACGTTATGTGCAGTTAGGACAGTTTGTGTAGCCTGCCTGCCAAAGGGATCACGAATGATGAAGAGGATCCACATCGATCCCGCGAAGGGGAATGCCGAGCAGAAGATCTCGACGATCAAGGATGCGATTGACGGGCTGCTCGATTCCGACCTGGCAATCACGGTTACGGTCGCCGACGAGGATTCGATGCTTTCTCCTCAGCAGGCAGCCGGCCGGCTCGGCTTCTCTCGGCAGCATGTTCGCCGTCTGATCGAGGCTGGCGAGCTGCAGGCGCAGCAGCTGCCCAACTCCACGCATTGGAAGATTCCGCTGCGTGCTGTCTTGGCCTTTGAGGAGCGTCGCGCGTCGGCAGAAGAGCGAGCGGACGAGCACTCCCGCTCGCTCGACGAGCTCGGCGCACCGGCTGAGTGAGCGCTCCACGCGCGTCATAGACTCGCGCGGCGGTGGCCCGCAAGCGTGACGTCAAGCAGTTCAGACAAGCCTGCAAAGAGGTTGGGCTGACGCCTCGGGGAGCGTTATGAAGCGAGCGAGGAGCCTCATGCGGAGAAGGGGGAATCGGGCGTGCAGGGGCACATGAGCTATAGCGAGCTGCTGGCTTGGCTGTGACAATGGAGGCAGCGCTAATGGCAACTGTCGTCGCTCTAGATGCTTCGCCTGCAAATGTTCTGCGCTCGATGCGCGGGTCGATCGTCGATGCCAAAAAGGCGTATCCCGACGTGCTTCATGTCGAGATCCGCGATTCCGCCGGAGAGTTGTGGCGACTCGCGACTCAGGACGCCGAGTGGTCTCCTGCTGACCCTCCTAAGTTGGTTGGTCAGGTCATTGAAGATGCGGAGATTGATGAGAGCTCCGGCGAGCTGCGCTGCAAGCTCTCCAACGGCTCGGTTCTAGATGTCCGGCCCGGTAGTGCCCATGAGGAAGACGACGATCCCCCGAATTGGGAGTTGATCACGCCGGATGGCGTCCTCTTGGAGTTCGGGCCGGGTGTTCGCTGGCAGATCAGCGGAGCCGATGCGCCAGCGTCATCTCGCCGCTGATTGCGTTGAGACTCGACTCGCGGTGTTCTCCGGATTTGAGATCGGGCCAGCTGTTTGGGCCACGAAGGCACTTGTCGTGGCCCAAACCCACGAGAATCCCACCGGACCACGGGTAATCGAGCGCTCGGACGCCCGATTACAATGGGCGTCCGATGCCTAAGTGCTTCTGCGGGTGTGGCCGCAAGATCGGCTTCATGGACCGGGGGATGAACAAGCAGGGTCGTCGCACGGTCGATTTGCTGGGCAAGCTGCGCGAGACTCGGGCGACGATCGAGGAGCGCGGGCCGCTGGACGAGGGCGGGGATATCACGGCCCTTCTGGAGCGGTACGACGAGCTGATCGCGGAAGGCGAGCGGTACGAGCACGACTGGCAGGACCTAATCCACAGCGGAGCCGACCTGCCGCCCTCGCAGGCGCTCGCGTTCAAGCGCGAATGGACGGATTGGGGTAAGACCGGGATGCAGATGAACTCGATCCTGAGCCTTCCCCCCGATCAACTGCGCCAGGTCATTCTCGCCAACCGCGAAGAATGAGCGTCAGCGCGGAGGCTCGTCTGGGTTGTCCTCGCGCTCCTCCTTCGACTCCTTGGCCAGCTTTCGCATCCGTTCCTCGACGAAATCGTGAGGGGTGCGGGGCGGGCCGGGGGGCTTGTCCCCGGCCCGCCGGCCGATCTCTTCGCGCAGGCGGCGTGCTCGCTCGGCGCTGGCTTTCTCGTCGTCGGTCAACTGCTGCCGTCCCCGGCGGCGTCTCGGATCGCGGTGATCTGCTCGCGCAGTTGCCCGGCCTTGGAGCTGGCCGACTCGGCGGTCTGGGCGCCGGCGGCTACAGCCGCCTGGAGCGTCGCGTCGGTGGGGTCGAGACCCTGCGTCAGCTCCGGATGGGGCGTGCGCTTGTCGATCTCCGACCGCAGGCTCTTGATGCTTGCCTCGAACACGCCTAGGTCACGGTACTCCTGTTCGGGCCCGAACCAAATCTGCTGCCACCAGTGGTCGGAGACGGGGTCGTGCCAGCTGATGTAGCCGCCACGGAGAACCTCCCGCGGCTGCTTGATCGCGCCGGTGAAGCTGTAGCGGGCTCCCTCGACCGGAAGGGGCTCGAAGAAGCGGGGCGTGTAGAAGTCCGAGACGAGTATGTCGTTGACGGTGTAGCCGAACTCGGCGGCCTCCGAGGGATCGCAGACCTCGACCAGGAACTCGACGCGCCCCTGGTCGGGTTTCGGCGACTGCCCCGGGATCAAGCGGTTGCCCCCCGGGTCGACGAGCATCTCGAGCATCTCGTGGCTTGCGGTGAGCGACCAGCTGTCGCCGAAGGTGATCAAGGCGAAGGGCTGTCCGTCCTTGTCGAGGTGGATGCCGGCTGCACCCTCGAAGCCGATGTCGTCGCGGACGATCATCGGCCAGTAGCCGACCGGCACGTCCTCCAGGCGGGGGAAGGCGTCGACGGTGGCGCAGATGTCCCACACGGGCGCGAAGTCCCGCGTCGCCTGCCGCTGCAGGGCGGCCGCGACCCGTGAGACGTCGCCGGGTTCGTGATCTTCCACTTCGGAGACCAGGGCAAGGTTCTCGGTCAGCATGGCAGCTCCTTTTTAGTGATCCGAATAGTTGGAGTTAAGTGCCCAACCTATGAGCGGGAGGAGGCCAGGTCAACACCGAGTTGCGTTGGCGGCGCCCACCCGCCCTTCTAAGCTGTGGCGTGCTGACCGAACGGGTTGAACGCTGGCGCGGGGAAGGGGCGATGGAGGATGTCCTCGGCCACCGTCTCTTCGTGCGGCGCCGTGCGGGGAGCGGGCCGTTGCTGCTGTTCCTGCACGGCTTCCCGTCGTCCTCCTACGACTGGCGCACGCTGCTGGAGCTGCGGCCCGATCGGGCGACGGTCGCCTTCGACTTCCTCGGCTTCGGCCTCTCGGAGAAGCCACGCGATCACGTCTACACGCTCGCCTGGCAGGCGGATGCGGCGGAAGAGCTGGTGCGCCGGGGCGGCTCGCAGCCCGTCTTCCTGGTCGCCCACGACATGGGTACCTCGGTCGCCACCGAGCTGATGGGGCGGGACCTGCGGGGCGAATGCGAGCTCGACCTACGGGGCGCCCTCCTCTTCAACGGCAGCATGCTGCTGCACCTCTCGAGCCCGACCGCCGGGCAGCGCCTGCTCCGCAGCCGGCTCGGCCCCCTCTTCGCGCGGCTGACCAGCGAGCGCACCTTCCGGGCGCAGTTCGCCCGCGTCTTCTCCGACGAGCACCCGCTCAGCGCCGAGGAGGCCGCCGACCAGTGGTCGTTGATCGCCCACGACGGCGGGCAGCGCATCGCCCACCGCACCATCCACTACATGGCGGAGCGCGAACGCTTCACCGAGCGCTGGCACGGCGCGATCCGCGACTGGCCGGAGGCTATGACGCTGGCGTGGGGGTTGCGGGACCCGGTCGCCACCGTCGACGTCCTCGCTGGGCTAAGGGCGCTGCGGCCGGGCGTCGAGGTCGTCGAGCTGTCCGACGCCGGCCACTATCCGCAGATCGAACGGCCGGACGGGATCGCGGCGGCGCTCGACGCCGCGCTCGCCCGGGCCGGCACGTCCTGAGCGCCTCAGCTGCCGGTCGCCGAGAAGTGCTGGTAGTCCTTCGGCCAGGGCCAGTTGCCTCCCCACTCCCAGCCGATCGCGGCGAAGGCTGCGACGACCGGGCCGCCGCGGTGCACCATCCCCTCCGCGTGGCGGTCGCGACGCGCGAAGGAGCCGCCGGCGGGTGGCGAGACGTAGCCGGAGTCGGTCACGTAGGGGTTCTCGATCGGATTGAGGTCGATCGCCCTGCCGTAGGCGTGCTCGGACCACCTCGTCGTGCCGGCGACGGTGCGGCAGTTGAAGGCGGAGGTGTTGTCGGCCGCCATGCTGCGGCGGTCGTCGGCGCCGTAAGCGTCGACCAGCCGCATCTGGCGAATGGGAAACCGCAGTCGGTAGAGGCGGCGCATCGTGCGCAGCATCCCTTGGGCGTGGGCGCGGTGGACGACCAGCCGGCCGCGGTGGACCCCGCCGTCGAAGCCCCAGTGGCTGACCCGGAGCAGGCGCAGCTCGTCGAAGCCGACCGGGCAGCCGGGGCGCCAGGAGACGCCGCTCATCCGCTCTCGGGTCTCGCTGTCGATGCGCGCCGTGCTGCCCTCGAAAGGAGTCGCCTCTCGGCCCTGTGCCACGCCCGGCGCCGCGGAAGTCGCGAGGAGGAGCGCAGCGGCGCCGAGCGCGATGCAGCGCCTTGGCTTCACGGCCGGGAACCCTGGTCGAGGTCTTCGATCAGCCCCGCGACCCGGCGCCCGATCTCCTCGCGGGTGGCGCGCACCTCCTCGAGTGGCCGTCCCTTCGGATCGGGCAGATCCCAGTCGAGGTAGCGCTTGCCGGGGATGTAGGGGCACTCGTCGCCGCAGCCCATCGTCACCACGACGTCTGCCCACTCGGCGTCCTCGCCGCTCAGCTTCCGCGGCGTGCGGCCGGCCACGTCGACACCAAGCTCGGCCATCGCCTCGACGACCTCGGGATGGACGCGGTCGCCCGGCGTCGTCCCGGCCGAGCGGGCCTCGTGGCGACCACCGGCGGCGCGGGCGAATAGCGCCTCGCTGATCTGCGAGCGGCCGGCGTTGTGGAGGCAGACGAAGAGGACCCGGGCCATCGCCGGGGATCATCGCCGAGGCGCAGCCGACGATGTTGGCGAGGTGTGAAATAAGAGGAGACGAGTCGTCCGCTCCTCTCACTACCTTGGCCGCAGGATGTTCCAGCAGGCTCTCACCGACACCGACGGGCGGCCGGTCGTGGAGGACCCGGTCCCGGCGGCGGCTGAGGTGGCGGCAGTCGCCGCGGCCACGGAGCGGGTGCCGCTGAAGCAGCTGCAGGACGGGCAGCGGGTCACCGGCGTCTACGCGGTGCGCGAGCGCGACCTGCGGCGCAAGCGCAACGGCGAGCCCTGGCTGCGGCTGGCCCTCTGCGACGCCAGTGGCAGCGTCGAGGCCGCCTGCTGGGAGGACGCCGAGGCGCGCTACGCGATCGCCGCGCCCGGTTCGGCCATCTGCGTGACCGGCATCTTCGAAGTGAGCGAGCGCTGGGGGCCGAAGATCAAGATCTCCGAGCTGCGCCAGGCCGCCGCGGAGGAGTACGAGTCCGGCGACCTCGCCGCCAGCTCCGAGGTGCCGGTCGAGCGCCTCGAGAGCGACCTGCGCCAGCTGCTGGAGACGGTCCAGGATTCGCAGCTGCGCGATCTGCTCGAGCGCTTCTTCGGTCCCAGCTCGGAGATCTGGGCTCGCTTCCGCAACGCACCGGCGGCCAAGGTCTACCACCAGGCCTACCGCCACGGACTGGTCGAGCACACGGTCTCGGTCGCACAGGCGGTCAGCGCCGCCGCCAACTTCTTCCCCGGGATCGACCGCGAGGTCGCGGTCGCCGGAGCGCTGCTGCACGACATCGGCAAGATCGAGGCTTACAACGACGACCCGCTGGCGATCGACCTCACCGACGCCGGCCGGCTGCAGGGCGAGATCCCGCTCGGCTACTACCGGGTGCGCCGCCAGATCGAGGAGATCCCCGGCTTCGACCCGGCGCTGGCCCAGGCCGTCCTCCACATCATCCTCAGCCACCACGGCTCGCTCGAGCACGGCTCGCCGGTGGTGCCGGCGACCCGCGAGGCAGTCCTGGTCCATATGATCGACAACCTCGGCGGCCGCCTCGGCAGCTTCGACCGGCTCGAGCGCGAGCTGCCCGACGGCGAGTCCTGGTCCAGCTTCGACCGGGCTCTGTCCGGCTCCGCCTACTTCGCCCGGCGCCAAGCGGCCTGACGGCCTCATAACGTTCTAAATTGCGGGCTTCCGGCCGCTCGGCGTCGAGCCGTTTCCAGCCGCCCGACTATCCTGCGAACCGTGGCGAAGGACACCGAGAAGCTGATCCGCCAGCTCTCGCTGATCTCGTTCCTGATGGCGCAGGGGAGGCCGGTCTCGGCCCTGGAGATCAAGCGCGAGGTCGAGGGCTACAGCGACATGAACGACGACGCCTTCGCGCGCCGCTTCTACGCCGATCGGGCCGAGCTGGAGAGCCTCGGCATCCAGCTTGGAGTGGAGAAACCGGGCGAGGGCTTCTTCGAGGCCGAGCTCTACTCGCTGCCGCCGGAGAACTTCTACCTCGACGCGATCAAATTCACCGACGACGAGCTGGCGGCGCTCAGCACGGCGCTGATGCTGCTGACCGATGGCGGCTTCGCCTACGCCGAGCCGCTGCGGCTGGCGCTGCAGCAGGTCGCCTGGGGCCATCCCAACCCGCTCAGCGAGGCGGAGCGGGCCCCGGTCGAGATGGCGATGACCGCCTCCGCCGGCGGCCGCGACCTGGCCCAGCGGCTGTCGAAGATCGAGACGGCGATCTCGCGCCGCAAGACGATCGAGTTCACCTACTACACGATGGAGCGCGACGAGACCGAGAAGCGCAAGGTCGACCCCTTCCACCTCGTCTTCCGCGGCGGCCAGTTCTACTTGATCGGCCACAGCCACGAGCGCGACGCGGTCCGCGTCTTCCGCCTCTCCCGGATCCAGGGCAAGGTCGGCTACGCCTCCAAGGCCGAGCACGACTTCTCGCCGCCCGAGGACTTCGACCGCCGCGACTACGGCCAGCGCGCCGACTGGCAGCTGGGCGAGATCCAGGGCCGGGCGAAGATCTTCATGCGCGATCGGATCGCCTGGCTGATCGAGCGCGACTACGGCGCCTATGGCGAGCTGCGGCCGGCGGTGAAGGCCGACGGCGCGCCCGGGAAGGGGACGGTCTTCGAGACCGATTACGCCTCCCCGCGCGAGCTGATCGCCTGGGTGTTGCGCTGGCGCCAGAACGCGCAGGTGCTGGCGCCCGACGAGCTGCGCGAGGAAGCCGAGCAGCGCTTGGACCTGCTGCACAGCCGTCACGAGAACGGCTTCGAGCCGGCGACGACCGTAGAGCGGCCGCTGCGCGAGGCGCCGCGGCGAGCACGCGCCAACGGCCGCGGCGAGGCGGCGATCCGGCCCGAGCGCTTCGCCCGCCTCGTCACCCTCGCCGGCCTCCTGATCGACTCCGCCAAACGCGGCGAGCGGCTGAGGGTCGCCGACCTGCGCCAGCGGCTCGAACTGACCGCCGAGGAGCTGCAGGAGGACATCGACCTGCTCAACGTCGTCAACTTCGGCGGCGGCACCTACGTCCTCTACGCGGAAATCCAGGGCGATGAGATCGCGGTCGACTCCGAGCCCTACGGCGACAACTTCGCCCGCCCGGCGCGGCTGCTGCCGCTGGAGGCCAAGGCCCTTGTCGCCGCGATCGACCTCTTCGGCGACCACCTGCCGCAGGGCGGCCTGCAGAGCGCCCGCAAGAAGATCGTCGCCGCGCTCGGCCACGACCCCTCCGAGGAGGGGCTGGAGATAGCCACCGGCAGCGGCGGCGACGTCGAGGTGGCGCGGCTCGTCAACGAGGCGATCGGCGACCGCAAGGTGCTGGAGATCAGGTACTACAAGGAGAACGAGGATCAGTTCACCAACCGCCAGGTCGAGCCCTACCGGTTGGAGAACGGGCGCGAGGGCTGGTACGTCGAGTGCTACGACCTGACCAAAGAGGGCATCCGCCACTTCAAGCTCGACCGGGTCAAGGAGGCGAACGCCACCGGCGAGACCTTCGAGCCGCGGCCCGAGGTCGAAGAGCTGGCCGGGGTCGAGGGCTGGATGACCGATGGCGAAGTGCCGACCGCCCAGGTGGCGCGAGTCTGGGTCTCACCCGAGCGGGCGCGCTGGCTGCGCGAGGAGCGGACCGTGGTCGAGGAGCTGGCCGACGGCGCCGTCGTCGTCGAGCTGCCCTACGCCGGCACCTCCTGGCTGGTGCGCGAGATCCTGCGCGGCGCCGGCGACCTAGTCGTGCTCGAGCCAGAGGACGCGCGGAAGGCGATCGCGGACGAGGTTGCGGCCAACGCGTAGGTGCTTTGGGGCCGTCCCGGCAGGGGGTTCCACTTAACTTTTTTTGAAGACAGGTGGTAGTCGTCCGAGGATGTTGCTGCAAAAAAAGTACAAGACGTTCCACCCCTACCGGGACGGGCTCTAACGTGATTCATATGCCTGGTCACACCACCCCCCTACCGGGATGGCTCTAGTGACTCATGCGCCTGGACACGCGGAGATTCTGAGACTTGTAGCGCCGAACCCGGGTCCGATGACGGGGGAGGGGACCAACACCTACTTGTATGGGTCCGATCCGTGCATCGTGATCGATCCGGGGCCGGATGACGGCGGCCATCTCGAGGCGGTGCGGGCGGCCGCGGCGGACCGCGGTGGGATCGGCCTGATCTTGCTTACGCACAGCCATGGGGACCATGCCGACGGGGCAGAGCGGCTGGCGGCGATGGTCGCGGCAGAGGCGCAGAGCGAGCCGACCGCCGAGAGGCCGGGTAGCGCGCGGCCGGCCGTCGTGCTGCCCGCCGACGGCGAGGAGCACGTCGGCTTGCGCGTCCTCGCGACGCCGGGGCACGCTGCGGACCACGTCTGCTTTCTCACGGCCGACCGCGTCTGTTTCAGCGGCGATCTGGTGCTCGGGGAGGGGTCGACCTTCGTGCCGCCCGATGGCGGCTCGATGGCCGCCTACATGGGCTCGCTGCGCTTGTTGCAGGAGCGGGAGATCGAGCTGATCTGCCCCGGCCACGGGCCTTGGGTGACGGACCCCGCTGCCAAGCTGGCCGAGTACGTCGAGCACCGCGAGATGCGCGAGCGCCGCCTCCTCGCCGCACTGGATCGCGGCGAGCGCTCGCGCGAAGCGCTGCTCGTCGAGGCCTGGGACGACGTTCCCGCCGCGATGCGCCCGGCCGCGGCGCTGGTGATGGAGGCGCACCTGCAGAAGCTCGAGGCCGAGGGCCGGCTGCCCGACGACCTGAGCGATTGATCGGGCGGTTGTCGCTTCCGGTGATCGGTTTGTCTCTATAGCCGACATAAGGACCACCGGAAGCACTGCAGTTCGGCTGGTCGGCTGGCCAGCCGAACGGCGCGGTCGGGCATTTCCCCGCTAGGCTGGCCCGGTGAGGCGGAAGCGGGCGGTCAGAGCTGGGCTCCTGGCCGGTGCGGCGAGCACCGGCCTCGCCGCCGCGTCGGTGGCGGCGCTCTGGCACTGGCTGGCTCGGCGGCCGCTGCCGAAGACGAAGGGGACGATCGAGCTGCCCGGTTTGGGACGGTCGGTGCGGGTGCGGCGCGACCGCTGGGGCGTCCCCCACATCGAGGCCGAGAACGCCGACGACCTCTGGTTCGCCGAGGGCTTCTGCCACGGCCAGGACCGGCTCTGGCAGATGGACTTCTACCGCCGCGTCGTCTGCGGGCGCGTCTCGGAGTTCGCCGGCGCCGAGGCGCTGCCGGTCGACCGCCTGATGCGGACGCTGGGGATGCGGCGCACGGCGGAGCAGGAGGCGGCAGCGCTCGACCCCGAGCTGCGCGCCCTGTTGGAGCGCTTCTGCGAGGGAGTGAACGCGGCGGCGCCGTCCGCCCCGGCCCTGCCCTTCGAGATGCAGCTGCTGCGGCTCGAGTGGGAGCCGTGGCGCCCGGTCGACATCCTCGGCCTCGGCAAGCTGCTCGCCTTCGGCCTCTCGACCAACTGGGAGAAGGAGCTGCTGCGGGCCGACATGACGCGGGCGCTCGGCCCCGAGCTGGCGGCGCGGCTCGACCCCGGCTACCCCGCCGACAACCCGATC
This sequence comes from uncultured Solirubrobacterales bacterium, assembly GCA_963703235.1. Taxonomy (GTDB): domain Bacteria; phylum Actinomycetota; class Thermoleophilia; order Solirubrobacterales; family 70-9; genus VRUE01. The sequence continues at coordinate 2,419,365 of OY969802.1, forward strand.
GCCACCTCCGAAGCCTGGTCGGGCGATGGCCTCGGACTGGCCGAGCAGATCGACGCCGTGCGCCGCCGGATCGGCTTCGCCGCCGAGGCCAGCGGCTCCAACAACTGGGCGGTCAGCGGCGCCCTCAGCGCCACCGGCACGCCGTTGCTGGCCGGCGACCCACACCTGCCGCAGAGCATGCCCGGCATCTGGTACCAGGTCGGTCTCGGACTCGACGGGCGCACCGTCCGCGGTGCCTCTCTGCCCGGCATGCCAGGTGTCTACATGGGCCAGAACGACGACGTCGCCTGGACCTTCACCAACGTCATGGCCGACGTCCAGGACCTCTTCGTCGAGCAGGTCGAGGGCGACCGCTACCGCTTCGAGGACGAGTGGCTGCCGCTGCAGGTCGTGCGCGAGGAGATCGCGGTCAAGGGCCGCGACGTCCCCGAGGCGCTCGACGTTCGCATCACCCACCACGGGCCGCTGGTCAACTCGGCGCTGGGCGCCGACGACGCCGAGCCGCTCGCCCTGCGCTGGATCGCGCTCGACCGGCCGACCGCCTTCAAGGGGATGTTCGAGCTGCACGAGATCCGCTCCGGGCCGGAGCTGGTCGCCAAGCTCGAGGGCCATACCTCGCCCGCCTCGAACCTGGTCTGGGCCGACCGCCACGGCTCGATCGGCTACAAGCTGATCGGCCGGCTGCCGCTGCGCCGCGGCGGCTGTCCCGACCTGCCGAAGCCGGGCTGGAGCGGCGAGTTCGAGTGGGACGGGACCGTCCCCTACGAGGAGCTGCCGGAGGAGGCCGACCCCGAGCGCGGCTACCTGGTCACCGCCAACAACCGGATCGTCGGCGACGACTACCCGCACCACATCACCAGCGACTGGCTCGACGGCTACCGGGCGCGGCGGATCGAGGAGCTGCTGCGAAGCAGCGACGAACACGACGTCGAGGCCTTCGAGGCGATGCAGTCCGACAACCTCTCGATCCCGGGCCTCGAGGTGGCGCGGCGGCTGGGCCGGCTGGCGCCGAGCGGCCAGCGCGAGCTGAGCGCGCTGGAGCGGCTGCGCAGCTGGGACGGGCGGCTCGACCCCGACTCGATCGCCGGCTCGATCTACCAGGCCTTTCTGCTGCGGCTGGCGCGCGAGGTGGCGCGGGCCGCGATCGGCGACCGCGACCTCAGCGAGCGCTGGCTCGACCGCGCCGACAACGGCTTCACGCCGCACGTCACCTCGCCCTGGCGCTGGCACTCGCACCTGCTGAAGCTGTGGGAGGAGGGCGACGAGGAGCTGATCGGCCGGCCCTGGGATGACCTCGTGCTGGAAGCCCTGGCCGGCGCCCTCGACGACCTCGGCGACCGCTTCGGGCCCGACCCGGAGGGCTGGCGCTGGGGCGATGTGCACGAGATGGAGTTCCCGCACCCGCTCGGCGAGGCGAACCCGCTGCTGCGCCGCCTGCTCAACCGGCGCCTCAAGGCCGGCGGGGCGCAGGAGACGGTGAGCCAGATCGCCTACGACCCCAACGACCCCTACCGCGCCGTCTGGGCGCCGAGCTGGCGCCTGGTCGCCGACCCGACCGACCCCGGCCGCTCCCGCTGGCAGATGTTCACCGGCCAGTCCGGCCACCCCGCCAGCAAGCACTACGACGACCTCCAAGCCGACTGGCTGCACGGCCGCACCCAGCCGCTGCTCGGCGAGGGCCCCTGGCGCGAGCTGACCCTCGCTCCCGCCTGAACCTGAGCACCCAAGGGGACGAGCCGTGAGTTGAGCACCCATTGGGGTGCTCAACTCACGGCTCGTCTGTTGCAGGGATGGAAGGGAAGGGGATTCGAGCCAGTCGAGCGCTACCGTGGGCCGCGGTGCGGGTTCGTATGCGTATGGCCGTCTCGAGCGGAGCGGTGGCACGCGCCTGGACGTCGCTGGGCGTCGTCCTGGCGATGCTGGCGCTTGCTGCCGCATGGCAGGGGTCCGCCGGCGCGGCCTATGCCCTGGCGCCGTCGAGTGCCAGGGTCGTCCACTTTCAGGGGGAGACCGTGAGGGTGCCCACTGGCTGGCCCGTGATCCGGCTCTCCGAGAGGCCGCGGACCTGCGTGCGGCTCGACCGCCGCGCCGTCTACCTCGGCAGCCCGCGGCCGGACCAGCGCTGCCCAGCCAACGCCATGGGCCGCCGCCGGGCGATCCTGGTGACTTCGTCCTTTTCCGTGGATAGGGCGGATAAGGACGAAGTCAATGAGGTGGGGCGCGCAGGGCGAGCTCGAGACGCCCACGCCAGCGGCACCCCCACCGCCCGCATCTCCGGCGTCTCGGGCTTCGTCGGCCTCGGCTTCGACGCCTGCACGGCGCCCTCGCGGCGCTCGATGCGGGCCTGGGACTCCTCGCCTTACCGCGCGATCGGCGTCTACATCGGCGGCCTCAACCGCGGCTGCTCACAGCCCAACCTGACCGCGAGCTGGGTCTCCGAACAGGTCGACGCCGGCTGGAGCCTGATCCCCACCTACGTCGGCCTGCAGGCGCCGACCAGCAGCTGCACCTCCTGCGCGACGCTGAGCGCCAGCGCCGCCGCCTCGCAGGGGTCGGCCGCCGCGCTCGACGCCGTCGAAGACGCCGCCGCGGTCGGGATCGGCCCCGGCAGCCCGATCTACTACGACATGGAGAGCTACTCGCGCACCTCGAGCGCGACCAACGCCACCCTCACCTTCCTCGCTGCCTGGACGGCGAAGCTGCACGCGCTCGGCTACGTCTCCGGCGTCTACAGCAGCGGCGCCTCCGGCATCGCCGACCTCGTCGGCAGGCTCGGCACCTCCTACCTGCAGCCCGATCACCTCTGGATCGCCAACTGGGACGGCCGCAAGACCGCCGACGACCCCTACGTTCCCGACTACGCCTGGAGCGAAGGGCAGCGGATCCGCCAGTACCGCGGCGGCCACGACGAGACCTGGGGCGGGGTGACTATCAACATCGACAACAACTACGTCGAAGGGGCGACCGCCGGCGCCTCGGTCGCCTCGCCGGACGACCCCAAGGGCCGGCTCGAGATCGCCGAATCGCCGCTGCCCGGCCAGCTCCGCGTCAGCGGCTGGGCCTTCGACCCCAGCGCGCCCGGCCAGCCGCTCTCGATCCGCGTCTACGTCGGCGGCAAGCCCGGACAGCGCGGCGCCCTGCTGCACGAGCTCGGCCCGGTGGCGGCCGGCTTCCGCCCCGACATCGTCGTCACGCACAGCGCCTCGGGCGGGGTCGGCGGCTTCGACACCAGCTTCCTCACCGTGAAGACCGGTCGTGAGCGGCTCTGTGCCTACGCCGTCGACGTCGGCCCCGGCTCCGACAAGCGGCTCGGCTGTCGCACCGTGGGCGTGCCACCGCCGCTCTCGTTGGTCGCCGCCGAAGCTGTCGGGCGCTCGGCCCGCGTCACCGTGCGTTGCGACTGGCCGGCGGAAACTCAGTGCCCAGGCCAGATCCTCCTTCGAGCCAGGGTCCGGGTCCGGGTCGCCGGTGCCAGCGGCGCCGGCCGTCGCCCCCGCACCAAGGTCGTCAGGGCCGGGGTGGGGCGGCGACCGTTCCGGCTCTCGGGCGGCGCCTCCAAGACCTTCCACGCACCGCTCAGCCGCCGCGGCCGCCTGCTCGTCCGCGACCGCGACGAACTGCGGACCGAACTCGTCCTCGCCGTCCCCGACGGCCGCATCGTGCGGCCGCTGGTGCTGCGCCCCGCCCGCTGAGGCTCGGGTCAGTCCCAGGTCGCGAGCGCGAGGTTCTCGCGCATCGTCCGGTCGGCGGTGATCAGCGGGACGTTCTCGACGAGCGCGTGGGCGGCGATCAGCCGGTCGAACGGATCGCGTGTCCAGTCGAGGTCGACAGCTGTCTGCACCAGCGTCGCCAGCGAGACGTCGACGACCTCGGCGCCGATATCCCGGCGCAGGGCTGCGAGCATCGTCGGAACCGTGTCTCGCGCCCGCCCGACTTCGTGCAGGAACGCGAGCTCCAACGCGGCTAGCGGCGAAAGACGAGGATCGTGCCGGTCGATCAGCGCTTTTGCCGCCTTCGGGAGGCGCTCGGAGCTGCCTGCGTAAAGCCAGAGCGCGACGTGGGTGTCAATTAGGATCAGGGTTCCACTCCGAAGACCAGTCGATGTGGATCAGCTCATCCGGGTCGCCGACGATCGCACCCTCGCGCCGCGGCAGCCGGTCCCAGATCGATTCCTGTTCCTTGGGCGCGATCACGAGCGTCTTGCCGTTGCGCTCGATCTCCAGCGGTTGACCGGTCTCGATCACCTCGTCGAGCAGCCGGTAGACGTTGGCGCGGAGTTTCGAAGCGGTGATTCCCATTGGGTCCTCCAGAGGATGCGTACGTACGATAAAACGATGAGGAGTACGTACGATATCAGCAGCCACCGCTGCTGCTGCGCCAGATCTCTGCTCCAGGACCGCCATATGCCGACCGTACCGGCCCGCCTCACACGTGTGGCGCGCACAAAGTAAAAATTCCGCAACGCGCTTGGAACGCAAATCGGGCAGTCTTTCCCGCCTCCCGGATGAGCCGACGCGACCAGATCAAACTCAGCGAGGAGGAGCTGCGGCAGCTGCTCGAGAGCGAGCGGGTCGCCGTCGTCACCTCCAACGGCCCGCGCGGCTGGCCGCACTCGATGCCGCTCTGGTTCGTGCCGCGGCAGGGCGAGGTCTGGATCTGGACCTACGCCAAGTCGCAGAAGGTGCGCAACCTCGAGCGCGACCCGCGGGCGACGGTACTGGTCGAGACCGGCCACGAGTACGGCGAGCTGCGCGGGGCGATGATCGAGGCAGAGGCGGTCATCCACCGCGACTTCGAGACGGTGATCGGCTTCGCCGAAGAGCTGACCGTCCGCTACGCGGAGGGCATCTCCACGACCGAGGGCGATGCCAAGGCGGCGCTCGAAGCCCAGGCCCCGAAGCGGGTCGCGATCCACTTCAAGCCGGTCCGGGTCGCGACCTGGGACCACCGCAAGCTGGGCGGCACGTACTGAGCCAGATGGGCCCCGCATGGCTCGTCCTGCCGACCTACAACGAGGCCGGCAACATCGAGGACTTCGTGGAGGCGGCGCGGGCGAAGCTGCCGGACTCCGCGCAGATCATGATCGTCGACGACAACTCGCCCGACGGGACGGGTGAGATCGCTGATCGCTTGGCGGCCGAGCTGGCGGGCATTGCCGTCCTGCACCGGCCGCGCAAGGAAGGCCTCGGGCCCGCCTACGTGGCCGGGTTCCGCCGAGCCCTGGCCGGGGGGGCGGGGCTGGTGCTGGAGATGGACGCCGACTTCTCGCACGACCCCGCCTACCTCCCCCGCCTGCTGGAGGCCAGCACCCGCGCCGACCTGGTGCTCGGATCGCGCTATGTCGACGGCGGCGGCGTCAGCGAATGGACGGCGCTGCGGCGGGCGATCAGCCGCGGCGGCGGCACCTACGCGCGCCTGGCGTTGGGGGTCGACGTGCAGGACCTGACCGGGGGCTTCAAGTGCTTCCGCCGCGAGGTGCTGGAGGCAATCGACCTCGACTCGATCCAGTCGCGCGGCTACGCCTTCCAGGTGGAGATGACTTACCGCGCGATCCGCGCCGGCTTTCGCGTAGTCGAGGTTCCGATCGTCTTCCGCGACCGCCGCGCCGGCAGCTCGAAGATGGGTCTGGCGATCGCGGCAGAGGCGGCCTGGCGAGTCCCGGCCCTGCGCCTCAGGCGACGCTGACCTGTGGCCGAGCGTCGAGCTGGTCGACTGCGAAGCGCCGCGGCTGCGGTCCCGCCTCGCAAGTGACGGCGAGTGCGGCGGCATAGCCGCTGCCGGCGTCGATGTTCGAAATGGAGACGGCGCGGTCCGGGAGTGGCTTCCCCAGCCCAACCCCGAGGCACTTCACGCGCGCCTCGCGGCGAGTCCAGGCCGCGTAGACGGCGGCCGCAGCCGTCCCCGGACCTCTCTCCAGGGACGCAGCCTCCTCGGGCCCGAGGAGGCGGGAGGCGAGCGCATCGAGGTTCCGACGCGGATCGATCCGCTCGAGGTCGACTCCCACCTCCGGGTCCGCTGACACGGCCACCAAGGCCCGACCGGCAGAGTGGCTGAGGTTGAAGCGCAGCGGGGCGGCTCGCTGCGCCAGCGCCGGCTTGCCGTGAGCCCCGGTCTTCAGCGCGACCTCCGCGGCCGCCTGTTCCAGATAGCGCGCCAGCACCGCCCGTAGTGCCCAGCGCGACGCGATCCAGCGCCGACGCGTCCGGGGCCATTGCAGACGTTCGGCTCGGCCGCGCTCGTCAGCCGGGAGCCGGTCCATCGACGGCCACGCCGGCGAGTCGAGCTGTGCGCTCCAAACGTGAATCTCGGTCGGCGAGACAAAACGCGGGGCGGTCACGGCCAGCTCAGCTTAGTCGAGCCGCTTCCACAACCCGTATGGTTCGCGCCGTGGAAGGCGGCACGCCAACGGCCCGTACGCCCGGCGCCACGCTGGCGTCTCTTTCTCTCGTCATCCCCGCCTACGACGAGGAGGCAAGGCTTCCAGCCCTGCTCGAGGTTCTCGCCACCTCCGCCAGGAGCGCGGTCGAGCGGAGTGGCTTCGCCTTGCTGGAGACGCTGATCGTCGACGATGGCAGCAAGGACGGCACGGCCGAGATCCTGCGCGAGGCCGCGGCCACCGATCCCCAACTGAAACCCGTCTTCGACTCGCAAGAGAACAGAGGAAAGGGCGCCGCTGTGGCCGCCGGTGTCTCCAAGGCTGCCGGCGAGTACGTGTTGCTGGCGGACGTCGACCTCTCGACGCCGCTGGAGGAGCTGGCGAAACTGAGTGCGGCGGTGGACGAAGGCTTTGACGTGGCGATCGGCTCGCGGGCCGTCCCGGGAGCGATCGTCGAGCGCGGGCCCGCCCACCGAAAGCTGACCGGGACCGCCTTCAACGGTGCGGTGCGGATGCTGACCGGCCTCGACCTGCACGACACGCAGAATGGCTTCAAGCTGCTCAGGGCCCGGGACGCGAAGGAGCTGCTGGCCGAGCAGACCTGTTGCGGCTTCGCCTTCGACGTCGAGCTGCTGCTGAGGGCCGACCTTGCCGGCTTTCGCATCGCCGAGGTGCCGATCCTCTACGTGCACGACTCCCGCTCCAGCGTCAAGGTCGTCTCGGCCAGCCTGCGGATGCTGGCGGACATAAGCCGGCTCGCCTACCGGCTCAGGTTCCGCCGAACGTCTCGACCGCGGCGGCGACTCGAGCGGGGCGCTCTAACCGACCTTCCGGCAAACGATCCCGACTGAGACGCCGGCAGGCAGGCGAGCGCCGGCACGTATCAGGCGCGCCTCGAAGCGCATCGGCCAGGACAACGGGCCGTCCAGGCTGGCGGGCGTGCGGTCGACCTCCGCCCGCCCGTTCGAGCGCCTCGGCAGCTGGCGCGCCAGCGTGATCGGCGCCAGCAACAGCGTGTTGAAGTAGGTCGCGAGCTGCGGCTCCCAGCCAGCCTGCTCCACTGCCCGACGCAGGCGCGGTCTGGTGTAGCGGCGCTGGTGGTGCAGATTCTCGTCCTCCTCGGTCCACAGCCACATGTAGGCGGGGACGGTGAGGAGCAGGGCTCCGCCCGGCTTGGCGACGCGCCATAGCTCCCGTAGGGCGTCCTGCTCGGCGGCGATGTGCTCGAGGACGTCGGTTGCCGCGAGCAGGTCGAAGCGGCTGTCCTCGAAGGGAAGCTGCTCGAGGCCTGCCTGCTCGATCGAGTCGAAGCCGCGCTCGCGGCAGAATCGCACCGCCTCCGCCGAGGGCTCCACTCCCTCGACCGCGCCGAAGCGGGCGTAGCGCTGCAAGTTGCCGCCGGTGCCGCAGCCGGCATCGAGGATTCGCGGCGAAGGCGGCAGCGAGGTGCGCGCCAGCAGGGCCTCGATTACCGCCCAGCGTCCCCTGAACCACCAGTGGCGATCCTCGACCTCGTAGTGCTCGCGGTATGCCGTCTCCTCCACAGCGGCAAGAGGTTAGAGAACGGGACGGGGGGAGCACCGCGACTTGCGCCCCGGGCCCGGGTTCTGGTGATGGGCCGGGTGGCGAAGTCGACCTGCTCGCTCCCTATGCTGCGCCGTCGCAGCACCCTCGAGATGAGATCGCCGAGAACCGCATTCGCCGTTGCTTGCGCTGCCTCGCTGCTGGCTTTCGCCGGCCTGGCCAGCTCGCTCGCGGCGCCGGCCGCCCAAGCGGTGCCGCGCGACTTCTTCGGGATCGCACCGCAGTCGACGCTGACCGAGACCGACGTGGAGTACATGCGCGCCGGCCGCATCGGCACGATTCGCGTGCCGGTCTCGTGGGGCTCGGTGCAGCCGACGCGGCGGGGGCCCTACGACTGGTCGGGCCTCGACCCGATCGTCGAGCTGGCGGCGCAGCAGCGCCTGGAGGTCCTTCCCTTCCTCTACACGGCGCCGCGCTGGCTCTCGCGCCCCACCAAGCTGCCGGTGTCCGGCGCCAGGGCACGCAGCGCCTGGAGCGCGTTCGTCGAAGCGGCGGTGGAACGCTACGGGCCCGGCGGCGACTTCTGGGCGGAGCGCGCGCCCGGCTCCGGCGTGCAGTACGTGCCGACCATCCCCAGGCCGATCCCGATTCGGACCTGGCAGATCTGGAACGAGGCGAACTTCTTCTACTTCACCTTCCCGGTGTCGCCGCCACAGTACGCGCAGCTCCTGAAGCTGTCGGCGCGCGCGATCCACCGCGTCGACCCCCGGTCTGAGATCGTCACCGCCGGGCTGTTCGGCGAACCGACCGCGCAGGGCAGTCGCGGCATGCCCGCCACCGAGTTCCTCGACCGCCTCTACGCCGTGCCCGGGATCAAGGCCAGCTTCGACGGCATCGGTCTGCACCCGTACGCGGTCGACGCCGGCGAGCTGGAGGAAATGACCGAGGCGATGCGGGAAGTCGCCCGCGCCAACCGCGACCCGAGAGCCGGCCTCTACCTGACCGAGGTCGGCTGGGGATCGCAGAACAACTTCAACCAGGTCGCCTTCGAGCAGGGCATTCGCGGCCAGGTCACCCAGCTGCGCAGCTCGTATCGCTACCTGCTCTCGAACCGCGGCCGCCTCAACCTGAAGCAGGTCTACTGGTTCTCTTGGAAGGACGTCGGCGGCTCTTGCAACTTCTGCGACTCGGTCGGCCTTTTCCGCCGCGGCGCCCGCTTCAAGCCGAAGCCCGCTTGGCGCGCCTTCGTCGACCTCAGCGGCGGCCGCGTCCGCCCGTAGTCGTCAGTCGACGCACATGTTTGCGGTTGTTGCGCTGCCGTTTCCAGCGCCTCCTCGCGGACGTCGTCTGGTGTTGGGCGACCGCGGCGACTGCGAAACTGGCGCTAGCTATGATCGCGCACTCTTTGCTGGCAGTGCGTGCGCGGGGCGCAGGCTTTGCTGAATATGTGAGCACTCTCTACCGGATCCAAGGACACGCCCGATGTTGCTTGCGATAGCCATCTTCCTCGTCGCGCTGCTGGTCGCCCTTGGGGTCGGCCGGCGTGGCCTGCGGGCGCTCGTCGCCTTGGCCGTGATCCTGGCGCCGCTGCGCGGCGGTCTGTTGACGCTCGCGGAGGATCTCTCACTCAGCGATCCCGGCCTGACCGTCAACGCGATCGTGCCGGCGCTGGTCGCCGCGGTGGCAATCGGCTGCTTCGTGCAGAAGCGTCCGCGACTGGACGAGCTGCCGCGGCCCCTGCTCGCCGGCTGGATCCTGATCGCGGTCGCCGTCCTGCTCAGCTTCCCCGCAAGCGTCGTCGGTCTGAAGCTGTACGGGATCGGGCTCGCCCAGTACCTCGTCTACCCGACCCTCGCCCTCGTCGTCTGGCCGCTGCTCGAGCCCGGTGACACCCGGCTGCTGACGCGGCTGGTGCTGGCGATGGGAGGCGTCGTGGCGATGACCGTCGTGCTGCAGGCAGCCGGCGTCGAAGGCTTCATCCAGGCGGCGAGCGCGCACGTCGAAGGGCTGGGGGCCAACCGCTACGCTGGCGTCACCGGCAGCTACCTGCACACCTCCGCCTTTCTCGGCTGCGCCGCCGTCCTGGCGATGGGGGAGCTGCCCGGGCTGCGGAGCATCGGCGGCCGGATCGCCGGCAGCGGGGTGCTGGCACTGATCCTCAGTGGCGTCGTCCTCACCTTCAGTCGCTCCGGCGCGGTGATCGCGATGATCGGCGCGCTGGCGCTGCTCGTCTTCGCCGTCTCCGGGATGCGGCTCCGCTTCGCTGCGCTGGTCGTGCCGGCGGCGGCGATCGCGATCGCCGCCGGCTCCATTGGTGGCGTCTCGCCGACCGCCGCCGGCGAACGCGTCACCTCCGGCTTCAACCCGACCGAGGACGAGGGCAACAAGCTGCGTACCGAATCGTTCAACCTCGGCTTCGAGGTCTACGGCGACGCCAGCCCAGCCCAGAAGCTGCTCGGCCGCGGGGCCGCCTCGACCGGCAACGCACAGCAGCTGGTCGACGACGCCGCGCCCAAGGTCACGGTCGAGAGCTACTACCTGAAGCTTCTGGTCGAGACCGGCGCGGTGGGGCTGCTGCTGATCGGTGGCTTCCTCGTCTGGGCGGGGATCGTCTTCGCCCTGGCGGCCTGGAAGCCGCTTAGCCCCTGGGCCGCCAGCGTCGGCGCCGCCGGCGTCGGCCTCTCCCTCTACAACGCGATCTATCCCGCCCTGGAGACTCAGAATCCTCGCCCTGACCTGGTGGCTGCTGCTCGTCGTCTGCCTGCGAAGCAAGGCGGAATCGGCTGTTGCCGAGCCCTCTGGCCAGCGCCAAGAGGGAGTGGGGGCACTCGGGGAGCCGGTCCCCGTCCCAACCCGTTGAGGGCGGCGAGCGGACGCCGCGGGGGCCGCCGGCGATGAGCTTCCTCCGCGGTCTGTCGCAGCGCATCGCACACCGGCCACGGGTGAAGGCGAGCCTGATCGTCCTCGGCGGCAACGCGGTCGGGGCGGCCGCCGCCTTCGCCGCCGCGATCGTGGCCGCGCGCGTCCTGCCGATCGACGAATTCGCCGCCTTCGGCGTCGGTCTCGCGGTCCACAGCCTCGCCGTCCAGTTCGGCGACTTCGGCCTGGGGACCATTGCCGTGGCGGAGACGGCCGACATCGGCGGCTCGCCCGCCGCGCGAGTGAAGCTGCGCAGCCTGCTGCTGCACCGGATGCGGACCGCGCTCGTCGTGGCGCTGCTCGCGATCGCCCTCGTCTTCCTCCTGCCGCCGCTCGAGCCCTACCGGGCGGCGGCGGCCATCGGGGCTGGCGGCGAGGTCTTCGGCGTCCTCGCCTACTTCCTGATCTGGTCCCTGCAGGGGGCACGCCGCTTCGCTGCAGCCGGCTCCTTGCAGGGGCTGCAGGGCGCTCTGCGCCTGCTCCTCGTCGGTGGCTGCGCGATCGCCGGCTCGGGGGCGGTGCCGATGATGGTCGGCTACGCCGTCATCGCCCCCCTCGTGACCGCGCTCGTGGGCGGGGCGCTGCTGTTCGCCCGTTCCCGGCATCGCGAGGCGGATGTCGCCGCCGTCGCCGCAACCGCCCCTTCGGCGGCGGAGATCGACGTCCGCCGCCGCCGCACGATGGCCGTAACCGCGGCCTTCTCGGCGATGGTCGTCAACGGCGACGTGCTGCTGCTGGCGATGCTCGCCAGCGAGCCCGACGTCGCCTCCTACACGGCGGCCTGGCGCTTCAGCTCCGGCGTGCTGCTCGCCAATACGGCGATCGCCAGCGCCATGCTGCCCTTCATCGTCACCGCCGCCGACGCCTGGGGCGAGGCGAAGCTCCTGGTCCGGCGGGGCCTGGCCCTCGCCGCCGGCTGGTTCGCCCTGCTGCCGTTGATGGCGATCGTCGGGCCGATCCTGCTCGGCTCGATCGGCGAGGACGCACGCACGCCCCTGATCGTCCTTCTGGTCGCCTTCGCGCTCGACGGCTTCTACTTCGCGATCTACCAGATCTACCTGCGGGTTCGGCGCGAGCGCCTGCTGCTCGCGATCGCGCTGCTGGAGCTGGTGGTGATGGCGACCGTGACCGTCCTGCTGCGCGACGAGGGCGCCTCGGCGCCCGCCTTCGGTCAGCTCGCGGCCAGGGTGGTGGCCTGCCTGGTCGTGGTGGCGCCGATCGCGCTGGCGGTGGGCAAGCGCTGCGGATGGTTCGATATAGCCTTCACGACCTCATGCAAGAGCTCAAGGGCCTGATCCTCTCGGGCGGCGCCGGTACGCGCCTCCGCCCGATTACCCACACCTCCGCGAAGCAGCTGGTTCCGGTCGCCAACAAACCGGTGCTCTTCTACGGCATCGAGGCCCTCGTCGATGCCGGCGTGAAGGAGATCGGGATCGTGATCGCGCCCGAGACCGGTGGGGAGATCCGCGAGGCGGCCGGCGACGGCTCGGCCTTCGGCGCCAGCATCACCTACATCCTCCAGGACAAGCCGGCAGGACTCGCCCACGCGGTGCTGACCGCGGAGGAGTTCATCGGCGACTCCCCCTTCGTGATGTACCTCGGCGACAACCTCCTCGCTGACGGTCTGCGCGGCCTCGTCGCGACCTTTCGCGAGGCCGCGCCCGACGCGCTGATCCTGCTCACCCCGGTCTCCGATCCGCAGTCCTACGGGGTCGCGGAGCTGGAAGGCGAGCGGATCGTGCGCCTGATCGAGAAGCCGAAAAACCCGCCCTCCAACCTCGCGCTCGTCGGCGTCTACCTCTTCGGCCCGCCGATCTTCGACGCGGCCCGTGCCCTCGAGCCCTCCTGGCGAGGCGAGCTCGAGATAACCGAGGCGATCCAGGGCCTGATCGACGACGGTCACCGGGTCCAGTCCGAGGTGGTCCAGGGCTGGTGGAAGGACACCGGCCAGCTCGCCGACATGCTGGAGGCCAACCGGCTCGTCCTGGAGGAGGTCGAGACGCGGCTGGAGGGGGAGATCGACGAGGACTCGCGGGTCGAGGGCCGGGTCGAGATCGAGGCCGGGGCGGTGGTCGAACGGTCCGTCGTCCGCGGCCCCGCCGTGATCGGCGCCGGCGCCCACATCGAGGACGCCTACGTTGGCCCCTACACCTCGGTCGGCGAGGAGGTGCGGATCTGCCGCTCGGAGATCGAGCACTCGATCGTCCTCGCCGGCTCGGTTGTCGAAGACCTCGGCACCCGCATGGAGGCGAGCCTGCTCGGGCGCGAAGTCAAGCTGACCCGCAGCGAGGGAAGGCCGCAGACGCTGCGGATGCTGGTCGGCGACAAGTCCGAGATCGAGCTCGTCTGAGTGAAGCTGCTGGTGACAGGCGCCGGCGGCATGCTGGGCAGGGACGTGATGCTGGCGGCGGGCAACGCCGGCCACGAGGTCGTTGGCTTCGGCCACCCGGAGCTCGACGTCTGCGACCACGCGGCCGTCGTCGAGAAGGTCGAGGCCGAGCGCCCCGACGTGGTGATCAATTGCGCTGCCTGGACCGACGTCGACGGCGCCGAGGAGGCGGCGGAGGCGACGATGGCTGTCAACGCCGAGGGCGCGGGGGCCGTGGCGGCGGCAGCGGCGGCCGCGGGCGCGACGGTGGTCTACGTCTCCAGCGACTACGTCTTCGACGGCGCCAAGGGATCCCCCTATGTGGAGACCGACCAGACGGCGCCGCTCTCGGTCTACGGGCGCAGCAAGCTGGCCGGCGAGGAGGCCACCGCGGCGGCGAACAAACGTCACTTCATCGTCCGCTCCGCCGGGCTGTTCGGGATCGGCGGCTCGAACTTCGTCGAGACGATGCTGCGCCTGGCCGTCGACCACGGCGAGGTCCTCGTCGTCCGCGACCAGGTCACCTCGCCTACGTACACGTGGCACCTTGCCTTCGGCATCGTGCGCCTGATCGAGGGCGTCGAGTACGGCATCCACCACATGGCCGCCGCCGGAGCCTGCTCCTGGTACGAGTTCGCGCGGGAGATCTTCGAGCAGGGCAGGGTCGAGTGCCGGGTGCTCTCGGCGACGACGGAGATGCTGGGCCGCCCGGCGCCCCGCCCGCCCTACTCGGCGCTCGTCAGCGGGCGTGAGCATCCGATCGAGCTGCCCTCCTGGCAGGATGGGCTGGCGGGCTACCTGGCGCAGCGCCAAACGGAGAAGGAGGCAGCATGAGGATCCTGGTGACCGGCGCCGCCGGCTTCATCGGCTCGACCTACGTGCGCCTGGTCGGCGAGGAGCACCAGGTGAGGGTGCTGGACAAGCTCACCTACGCGGGGCGGCGCGAGAACCTGCCGGAGGGGACCGAGCTGGTGGTCGGCGGCATTGAGGACCCCGAGGCGGTGCGAGAGGCGATGGACGGCTGCGACGCGGTCGTCAACTTCGCCGCCGAGTCGCACGTCGATCGCTCGATCGACGATCAGGACGCCTTCGCCCGCACCCACGTGATCGGCACCGGGGTCCTCCTCGACGTCGCCCGCGAGCTCGGCGTCGGCCGTTACCTCCAGGTCTCGACCGACGAGGTCTACGGCTCGATCGAGTCGGGGTCGTTCACCGAGGCCTCGCCGCTCGACCCCTCCTCGCCCTACTCGGCGACCAAGGCGGCGGGCGACCTGCTCGTCTCCGCCCACTTCCACACCTACGGCATCGAGGCCTCGATCTGCCGCGGCTCCAACAACTACGGTCCCCGTCAGTATCCGGAGAAGCTGATTCCGCTGATTGTGCTGAACGCGATCCACGGAGATTCGCTGCCGGTGTACGGCGACGGCCGCCAGGTGCGCAACTGGCTCTACGTCGAGGACTTCTGCCGCGGCATCCACACCGTGCTGATGGACGGTCGGCCCGGCGAGGCCTATAACGTCGGCGGTCCCGACGAGTGCGAGAACATCGAGGTGGTGAAGCGGGTGATCGAGCTGAGCGGCGCCGACGAGTCGCTGATCGAGTACGTGCAGGACCGCCCCGGCCACGATCGCCGCTACTCGCTGGGCAGCGAGAAGATCCGCGACGAACTCGGATGGGAGGCGCGGGTGCGCTTCGACGAGGGCCTCGAGCGAACTGTTCAGTGGTACCGCGACAACGAGGATTGGTGGGCGCCGATTCGCTCCGGCGAGTATCGCGAGTACTACGAGAAGCAGTACGGCAGAGCCCTCGGCTGATGCCGCGGCGGCTGCCGAGCGAGCTCGACGGCGTGGTCCTGCTCGAGCCCGAGGTGCACGGCGACGAGCGCGGCTTCATGGTCGAGACCTACCGGCGCGACGCCTGGGCAGAGCTGGGCGTCGAGGTCGAGTTCGTCCAGCAGAACCACTCGCGCTCCGTGCGCGGCACCCTGCGCGGGCTCCACTTCCAGACCGAGCCGGGCCAGGCCAAGCTGGTCCGCTGCCCGCGCGGCCGCATCTTCGACGTCGCCGTCGACCTGCGCCGCGGCTCGCCCACCTACGGCCAGTGGGAGGGCCACGTCCTCGACGACGAGCGCCACCGCCAGCTCTTCGTCCCGGCCGGCTTCGGCCACGGCTTCGCCGTGCTCAGCGAGATCGCAGACGTCGCCTACCAGCTCTCCAGCCTCTACGACCCCGCCACCGAGGCCGGCATCGCCTGGGACGACCCCGACGTCGGCGTCGAGTGGCCCGTCGAAGCGCCTCTGCTCAGCGAGCGCGACAAGTCGGCTCCGCGCCTCGCTGAGGTCGCCGACCGTCTGCCTTTCTAGGATGCCCGCCTTATGAGTTGGCAGCCACCGGCCATGCGTGTGCACCTGTCTGAAAAAACGACGGCGCGACTCCCGTTCGTGCTGCTCGCCGTGAGCGGGGTGCTCGCGGCGACCCTCATCCTTTTCGTCAATCGAACCGGAATTTTCTATTTCGACGAGTGGCACTGGTTCGAGGGGGCGGCACACCTCGACGCCACGAAGCTGTTCGAGTCCGACAACGGGCACCTCGTCTTCGTGCCTCGAGTCATCTATTACGTGGTGCTGGACGCTCTTGGCACCCATTACCTGCCGTTCAAGCTGATCAACGTCGCGCTTGTCTTCACCGTTTCCCTGCTCTTCTTCCTTCTTGCCAGGCGTCGCGTCGGGGACTGGCTGGCGCTGGTTCCCGCGGTGTTCCTGATGTGCTTCGGCAGTGCCTGGGACGTGCTTGCCTCCGGCATCGGGATCAACTTCAATCTTGGCGTTGCATGTGGCCTCGGGGCTTTTCTCGCCCTCGAGCGTCGCACCCTCGCCGCGGACCTCCTCGCCGGTGGGTTGATCGGCGTCGGCCTCGCCTCTCAGTCGGGCGTGATCGCGATCGGCCTGGGTGGAATCGCGATGCTGATAGGCCAGGGCAGGTGGCGTCGCATCTGGGTGATGCTGATTCCGCTCGTGCTGTATGGAATCTGGAATGTCCTCACCCCGGACATGTATGGCGGGGAGGTGACGGCCGAACACATTGCCAAGCTCCCATCCTCGCTCTTCGATTCGGCTTCGGCGGCGGTAGCCACGACGACGGGCCTCTTTCCGCCGGGCTTCCCACTGGGGCTTCCCGAAACCGACATCACCCTCGGAAGGCCACTGGCAGCCGCAGCGATCGTAGGGCTCGTCTACCTGCTGTTGACGCAGCGACGGTTTACGGTGCGTTTCGTCTCATGTAGCACTGTGGTTCTGTTCCTGTGGGTGTCGCTTGCGGTGGTCGGTCGCAATCCCGGTACCGGCAGGTACAGCCTCACTGTCCTGCCATTCATGTTCCTTGCACTGTTCGAGCTGGTCGCCGGACGGTCGCTCCGCTGGCGGCATTGGGCGATGATCGGCGCCGTCTTCATTCTCGGCCTGATCCCGAACCTGTACGCGCTGAAGAACGGTGGGGCAGTACTGCGATACCACGGTGAATTCAACAGGGGCGCCGTGACGGCGCTCGAGTTGCAGGCGACCCGAGCCGAAGCCAACCCAGACGTCGCCGAAGGCGCCATCTCGTTCTTTTCTGCCTCGGCCGATCCCTACAGCTCGGACATGATCTACGTGACGCCGAACGAGTACCTGAGAGCGGCCAGGGAGTTTGGGTCGGCTGGCTATCCGGTCGCCGACCTGGCGACTGCGCCCGAGTACGCGCGGGAAGCGGCGGACCGCATCCTGCTGGCGGTTCTCGAGCCGCGGCTGACCTCATCCACCTCCAGCTCCAAAACGGGAGCTGGCTGCGTGAGGTTGCCGGGCTCCGCTTCTCTCGTAGTGCCATCCCGCGGACTGACCGTTCAGGCGTCGTCCGCAGGGGCCGAAGTACGGCTGCGTCGATTCGCCGCGGTCCCGGTGGGCGCGCCCCTGGTCCTCCAGGCCCATTCCGGAGGAACCCTGTCGCTTCCAGGCGACGAGTCGCCACAGCCGTGGACCGCCGAGGTGACCTCCACCGCTCCCGTGGTGGCGTGTCCGCAGCCTGGCCAGGACCCGATCGAGATCGTGGGATGACCCGCCGGCAGGTCTCGCGGGTCAGCGAATCGCGCAGATGGTGAGCGGGTCGTCGGCTTCGATCGCCCACGGCAGTCGCGCGCTGTCGGCCGGGATGCCCAGCAGGGTCGGTCTCTGGCCCGCGAGTGCGCCAAGCGCCACTGCCTGTCCGTCGGCGAAGCGGCGCAGGGAGACGGTCGTCGGCTCGTCGGCGACGAGAACTGCGCCCCCGCGCGGCAGCGCCGCTCCCACCCCGCCGCCCGGCAGCGGTTCCGCACTCCTGCAGTCCCGACCGCGCCGCGCGGACGGCTCGAGGCGGAGGCGCAGCATCCGCACCAGCACTTCGTCGGCACCCTGCCTGACTTTCTCGTCCAGCTCGGCGATCTCGGCCGGCGAGTAGCCGAGGGGGCCGTAGCGCTCCGATAGTTCGAGATAGCCCTGGACTGGCATGGTAAGCGCGCCGGCGGGCGAGGCCTCCGGCGTGTGGACAGCGGGGTTGAAGCCGGGGTCGGCGTTCTCGCCGGCGAGGTCCATGAGGCCGACGTAGGCAAGATTGCGCGGTGCGTGGTAGGCGATCGCCTCACGGCCGTCCTGGAAGCGGGGGAGGTTGCCGAGGATCCCCAGCAGCGTCAGGCCGAGGACGATCGCGACGCCGCGCCGGCCGAGGCGGGCCCGTCGGGCAGCCTCACTCGCCAGCAGCGCCAGTGCGACGGCGCCAGGGTAGATGTAGCGTGGCTCGCCTGGCGCGCGCCCGTCGACGAGGACCAGGCCTTGGCTGGTCCAGAGGGCGAAGAGGACGGCGGCGGTTGCCCAGAGCATCGCCGGGATCGGGCCGCTGCGGGCGAGGCGACGGGCGAGGACGTAGATGACGGCGACCTCGACCGCGGCGATCGCAAGCGTCGCCGCCAGCTGCGGCAGCGCGACCTCTTGCAGGAAGAGGTAGGTGCCGGGCCCGGGGGCGAGCGTGCCCGAACGGCCGAAGAGGGCGCTGGCGGTGAGGGCCAGCGAGTCGACCCAGTAGAAGGGAACGGCTGGAACGTTGGCCAGCTCGGGCCCCCCCGAGGTCCCGTACTTCTGCGCCCAGATTCGCCAGGCGCCGTAGAGGACAAGCGGGACGAGGAAAACGTAGGCGCGGCGGAAGCGCTCGGGCGTGAGCAGGATCGCGACGGCGAGGCCGGCGAGGAAGGCGATGCCGATCGAGAAGAAGGCCAGCGAGAGGCAAGCGAGGATGGTGGCGGCGACGTCGCCGCGACGATCGCCGCGGTCGACAGCGGCCAGGGCGCCGACGCCGAAGGCGAGCGAGTAGAGGGCTTGCACTCCGATCAGCGGCTGCAGCAAGATCACCGCGCCGGTGCCGAGAAACATCGGCACCATCGCCGGGGCCAGCGCCACGATCGGGCCGAGCCGCGGCCGGGCGAAGGCGTAGACAGCGCCGCCGCAGGCGATCACCCCGATCGCCTCGGCGATCGCGAAGGGGGTCATCGAGGTCCCCCAAAGAGAGAGAAAGAGGTCGGTCACGAGCAGCGGCCCCACCATGAGGTGCTGGTTGATCGGGCGCAGCAGGTCGTTCAGGGAGGCATCGCCGGCGGCGCCGAGCCAACTCCATTCGTCGCTCATGAAGATGGTGTCGCGCTCCAGCCAGAGGATCAGCGCGGCGGCGGCGAGCATCGCCAGCAGCAACGCCAGCAGCCCGACCGCATTCTGGTTCAGCCCGCCGAGCCGCCACGTCGCCTCGCCGGAGCCCTGCTGTTGCGAGCGGTACATCGGCGCGCCGCAGTCTAACCGGGCCCACGGCTGGGCCAGGGGCCCGGCCAAGAGCGCCGTGATGGCCAATAGAATGCGCCTACTCGGCGTCCCGAGCGGCGAGACCGAGGCGCCCGATGTCCGCAGATACGACAGTCCTCTTCAGCAACGTGCGCGCTGACCACCTGGTGCAGCGCCATCACTACGTGGCCCGCTGGCTGGCCGGGCGCGGCCGGACGATCTGGTTCGACACGCTCGGCTCGCGCAACCCCCGCCCGGCGGACCTGCGACGGATCGGCGGCGAGCGGGCGGGGCAGAGCCCGGCGACGCTGCTGCCGGGGGTCGAGATCGCCAAGCCGCGCTTCGTGCCGGTCTTCGGCCGGCCCTTCTACGGCCTCAACCGGCGCCTGCTGGAAAGGCAGCTCGACGATCTCGGGGTCGTTACCGCCGAGAGCACGGCCTGGGTCTACCTGCCGCACCCGGTCATCCTCGGCCTGCTGCGCAAGCGCAGCTGGGGCCGGGTCGTCTTCGACCTCTGCGACGACATCGACGACATGGTTGTCCACCCCTCGCTGCGCGCGGGGGAGGCGGAGATGCTGCGCAGCGCCGACGTCGTCTTTGCCACCGCCGAGGCGCTGGTCGAGAAGGCGCGCCGGGTTCGCGATGACGTCCACTACGTGCCCAACGGGGTCGACGGGGCGCGCTTCGGCGGGGTGTTCGAGCCGACCGGGAAGCTGCGCCGGGTGCTGTACGTCGGCGCGATCTACGAGTGGCTCGACGAAGACCTGATCGCCGCGGTGGCGGCAGGCCGTCCTGACCTGGAATTCCGGATCGTCGGCCCGCTGCGGCGCCCACTTCCCCAGCTCAGCCGCATGGCCAACGTCTCGATTCCGGGCCCTGTCGCAGCCGAGGACGTGCCGAAGGAGATCGCGGCCGCGCAGCTCTGCATCATCCCCTTCCGCCCCGGCCCGCTGACCGAAGCGACCGACCCGCTGAAGCTCTACGAGGCGCTGATCGCCGGCCGCCCGGTGCTCGCCACCGCCCTGCACCAGGGCGAGCGGTTCGCGCCCGCGGTGCGGCTGGAGCGCGACTCGGCCGGCTGGCTGCAGGCGCTCGCCGACCTCGACAGCGGCGCCTGGTCGTTCGACGCCGACGCCCTGCGCGAGCGGGTCGCGCGGGAGGAGGACTGGCGGGAGCGGTTTGCGCGCATGGAGCGCGTCCTCGGTGCGGAGGCGGTCTCGGCGTGAGGGTCGGGATCGTGCTTGGGACGCGTCCCGAGATCATCAAGCTGGCGCCGGTGATCGAAGAGGTCGGCAGCCGCTCGCTCGAGCGCACGGTGATCCACACCAACCAGCACTACGACTGGGAGATGGACGCGCAGTTCTTCGAGGAGATGGAGCTGCCGGCGCCCGATCTCAACCTCGGCGTCGGCTCCGGTCGCCACGGCGCCCAGACCGCCCAGATGCTGGCCGCGATCGAGCTGGCGGTCGAAGAGCGCGAGCTGACCCACGTGATCGTCCAGGGCGACACCAACTCCGGCCTCGCCGGGGCGCTGGCGGCGGCGAAGCTGCTGCGCAGCGTGGCCCACGTCGAGGCGGGCCTGCGCAGCTACGACATGCGGATGCCCGAGGAGCTCAACCGGCGCCTGATCGACCACATCTCCCACGACCTCTTCCCGCCGACCGCGATCGCCCACTCGGTGCTGACCGGCGAGTCGGTGCCGGGCCGCGTCCACGACCCCAGCGGCAACACCGTGGTCGACGCTGTCCTGCGCTATGCCCCGCGCAGCGCCGTCCCGCTCGGGGAGCGCGAGGCGCGGATCTTGCTGACCCTGCACCGGCCCGAGAACGTCGACCACGAGGATGTCCTGCGCTCGATTCTGGCCGGGGTCGAGCGGGTCGCCGAGCAGGCGCGGCTCGACGTCGTTTTCCCGGCCCACCCGCGCACCCGCGAGCGCCTGACCCAGTTTGGCATCGACCTGCCGCCCCGGATCGAGCTGGCGCCGCTGCAGTCCTTCCGCGAGCTGCTCGCCCTGCAGGCGGGCTCCCGCCTCGTGATGACGGACTCCGGCGGGGTGCAGGAGGAGGCCTGCGTGCTCGGGTCGCCCTGCGTCGTGCTGCGGACGCACACCGACCGCCCGGAGACGATCGAGGTCAGCGCCAGCCGTCTCGCCGGCGTGGAGCGCGAGGCGATCGCCGCCGCCGGCGAGGCGATGCTGGCGCTGGATCGCATCGACTGGGACCAGCCCTTCGGCGATGGCAGCTCGAGCCGCCGCATCGTCGACGCCCTCGTCGCCGCCGATCCCGTCGCAACCGCCGGCATCTCGGACTGAGACCGCTCCCGGCGCCGGCCCGCTGGCAGGTGGGTACCCTGCTTCGATGCGGTCAGCGTCGCCATCGCGGATTCACTCGATGGACGCCCTGCGCGCCTCGACGATGCTGCTGTTGGTTCCGGTGCACGCGGCGCAGCTGTCCGCGATCAACGGCCACGAGGGAGCCTGGGCGACGATCGTCTACTGGGTGGTCCATGTCTTTCGCCTGCCGCTCTTCTTCGCCATGTCGGGCTTCTTCCTGGCGTTTCTGCTGACGCACAAGGGGCTGAGCAGAACCGCCCGCAACCGGACCCTGCGCATCGTCGTGCCCCTGCTGGTCGGCCTGATCACGTTGATGCCGTTGACCCTCTTCCTCGCCCAGCAGACCGGGATCGCTCTCTCGAACGACGGCGTCCCGGAGGGCAACCCGTTCACCTTCGAGCCCGGCTTCCTCTGGTTCCTCTGGTACCTGCTGATCGTCGACGGCCTAGCGGTCTCCCTCTACCTCGGCGCGCCGGGGCTCCTGCGGGCGGCGGGAGCTCGGCTTCGCCACCTGCTCGCCCGGCCACCGGGCGGCATCCTCTTGCTGGCGGTGCCGACCGCGATCGCGATCTGGCCCGAGGCCAGCTGGACGGTGGCCTCGCCGGCGGACTCTTACATCCCAGACCTGCCGGCGCTCGCCTACTACACGCTCTTCTTCGCCCTCGGGGCGACCCTGTTCGCCCATCGCGACCTGGTGGCCGAGGCCAACCGCAACGCCTGGCGCTGGGCGGGCTGCGCGGTCGCCACGGCTGTGCCGGCCGGCCTTCTCTTCACCTTCCACAACTCGGCCGAGTGGGGCTCGAACCCAGTCGTCCACGGCGCCGCCCTGCTGATCTACGCGGTCGCAACCTGGACCAGCCTGATCGCCCTCGTCGGGCTCGCCGACCGCTACCTGAACCGGCCGCGGCCGGCGCTGCGCTGGCTCGCCGACTCCTCCTACTGGATCTACCTCTCGCACATGCCGGCGATGGTCCTGATCGCGGCGCTGGCCGGAACGATGGCGCTCGGCACCACGCCGCAGTTCGTCCTCCTCACCGGCTTCTCGCTCGCCTTCTCGATCCTCACCTACCCGCTCTTCGTCCGCTACACGGCGATCGGCCGCGTCCTCAACGGCCCCCGCGAGCGCCCCCGCCCCCGCCTCGCCTCCCGCCCGCGCCCCGTGCCGCGGGAAGCGCCGGGATGAACCGCCGCCGGCGGGCCTGAAACAGGGCTCCAGGCGACCGGAATCGGCCCGCCGGCGGCTAGCGCCCGCGGGTCGCCGTGATCGCCAGGCTGACGGCGAGCTTGGCGCCGATGCCCGCGTAGACGGCGGCGTTGAGGAGCGGGTTGTGCTCGGGAGCGTCGAAGCGGCGGTAGAAGCGGCCCATGCCGCGATGGAAGGCGATCTCCTGTTTCGGCCGCCGCCGCTTGCCGCTGGAGCCGCCCTTGACGTGCAGGGCGACGCCGGCGGGCTCGTAGAACACCTTCCAGTCCGCCTGCCAGAAGCGCCGGCACCAGTCGAGGTCCTCCATGTAGAGCCAGTAGCCCTCGTCGAGCAGGCCCACCTCGCGCACCGCCTCGGCGCGGCAGAGCATGAAGGCGCCGTTGACGGCGTCGACCTCGCCCGCCTCGTCGTCGCCGAGGTGGGTGGCGCGGTACTGGCTCAGAGCGGCGGCGGCGCCATTGCCGCGGCCGACGCCGGTGAAGTGGGCGAGGGCGCTGAGCGGGGTCGGGAACGATCGCTTGCAAGCGTGGTCGAGCTCTCCGCTCTCGGTGAGGAGCTTGCAGCCGACCATCCCGATCCGGTCGTCGGAGCGGAGGCGGGCCAGCGCAGTGTCGAGGGTGCCGGCGTAGACCTCGGTGTCGGGGTTGAGCAGGAGCACCGCGGTGGCCTCGTCCTCGCGCAGGACGACGTTGTTGGCGGCCGAGAAGCCGATGTTCTCGCAGCGGATCAATCGCACCGCGGGGAACTCGCGCTCGACCATGTCCGGCGTCGAGTCGGTGCTGCCGCTGTCGACCACCGTCACCCGCATCTCTCCCTGCGGCGGGTGCTCTTGCAGCGAGCGCAGGCAGCGCCGCAGCAGCCCTTCGGCTCCGTGACTGACAATCACCGTCTCCAGGTCCACGCGCGAACTGTAAGCGAGGCGCGAACACCTTGTTACGCTCGCTCCGGTGCGATCACCTTTGCGTTTTTGCCTGCTGGCGACCGCCCTCGCAGTGACGGTTCCGCTCGCGCTGCCGGCGGCGCCTGCCAGCGCCGAGGCGCCTCAGATCGAGATCCTGGAGCCGTCGGAGGGCGGCGCTCCCCTGAGCCCGGCCGACGTCCACATGGTCGTCGCCTTCGCCGACCCGGACGGCGACGCCCACCACTGCACGGACTGGGAGATCTGGTCGGTCACGCCCGAGGAGCTGGCCTGGCAGGCTCCGTGCGCCAGCGGCCCCGAGCGCGCCCACGTCCATCTCGGCGACGGAACGTTCGTCGGCTCTCACGCGGACCGGACCGAGCTGGAGTTCGCCGCCGCCTACGAGTTGCGGGTCCGTGCCCGCGACGGCAACGACGAGTGGAGCGAGTGGGCGAACCGCGGTTTCGAGACCAGGCCCCCCGGAGCCGCCGGCAGTGACGCCCCCGTGCCCTGGACGCCGCGCCCGGGCTACGTCGTGGAGGTTTTCGCCGCCGGCTTCCAACTGCCGGTCAACATAGCCATGGTCCCAGAGCCCGGGCCCCATCCCGGTGACCCGCTCTTCTACGTGGCGGAGCTGTACGGGACGGTGAAAGTCGTGACGCGCGACGGCGTCGTCAGGGACTACGCAACCGGGCTGCTGAACTTCAACCCCACCGGCGACTTTCCCGGCTCTGGCGAGAAGGGGCTGGCCGGGCTCGCGGTCGACCCCGCCTCGGGCGACCTGTTCGCGAGCCTGGTCTACGAGGACGAGGCCTCACCGCTGATCCCGAAGCCCCATTACGCGAAAGTCGTGCGGCTTCACAGCGATCAGCGAGGACTGACGGCAATTGGGGAGTCGACCGTGCTCGATCTGGCCCCCGAACCCCAGGGTCCCTCACACCAGAATCTCGCATGTGGCGATAGCGCCCGGGGGCGAGCTGATCGTGCACAACGGCGACGGCTTCATCTCCTTCGCCGGCGCCCGCGACCCCGAGTCCTTCAGCGGCAAGATCCTGCGCATGACCCTCGCCGGCGCGGCGGTGGCCGACAACCCCTTCTACGACGCCGGCGACGGCATCGGCGCTCGCGACTACGTCTGGGCCTACGGCTTCAGGAATCCCTGGGGCGGCGCCTTCCGCCTCGCCGACGGCTCCTACTACGAGGTCGAGAACGGCCCGGCCACCGACCGCCTGGCGCGGGTGCTGCCCGGGGTCGACTATCTCTGGGCCGGGGTCGACGCGACGATGACCTTCGGCGCCTCCTACACGTGGAACCCGGCCCACGCGCCGGTCAACATCGAGTTCGTCGAGCCGGGCAGGTTCGGTGGCAGCGGCTTTCCGCCGCAGAGCATGGGGCACGCCTTCGTCACCGAGTCCGGCTCGACCTACGCGAGCGGCCCCCAGGAGACGGGCAAGCGGATCGTCGAGTTCGACCTCGGCCCCGACGGGGCCAACCGAGCGGGGCCGACGATGCTGGCCGAGTACAGCGGCACCGGCAAGGCGACGGCGGTCGGCCTCGCCGCGGGTGAGGACGGCCTCTACTTCACCGACCTCTACAAGGATCGCGACTACGCCAGCCCGATCGACCGTGGGGCGAACGTGCTACGGATCAGGTACTGCGGCGACGCCTGCCCTGTCGAGGCGGGGGAGAATGTGCCGGCCGGACCGAGCGTGGCGGATCGGCAGCGTCCGCGGGTTAGCCGGTTCCGCCTGCAGAGGGAGCGCTTCGCGGTGCGGCGCCGGGGGAGGCGCGCCGTGCTCTCGGTCGCCAGGTACGGCACCGCCTTCCTCTACGCCCTCTCCGAGCCCGCCTCGGTCGAGATTCGGATCGAGTCGGTGGGCGGAAGGCTGGGCGGGACGTTGAGGGCGCCGGGGCGGCCGGGACCGAACCGGAGGCACTTCGCCGGCCATTTGGCGCAGGGGGCGCTGCCGCCCGGCCGCTACCTGGCGACGATCCGGGCACGGGACGCCGACGGCGATCTCTCGAGGCGACGCTCCCTGCGCTTCCAGGTGGTGCGGCGGGCTCAGTAGGCGCCGTCGCCGCGGAAGATCGCGGTCGGGGTGCGCAGGAGGATCGCCAGGTCGCCGGTGAGCGAGAGGTTGTCGAGGTAATCGCGCTCCATCGCCAGGCGCTCCTCGAAGGTGAGGTCGCCGCGACCGTACACCTGCATTGGCCCGGTGATCCCGGGCTTCACCGCCAGCCGGATCCGCTGCCGCTCGTCGTAGAGGGCGACGACCGCCTCCTCCTCGGGACGGGGGCCGACCAGCGACATGTCTCCCTTCAGCACGTTGATGAACTGCGGCAGCTCGTCGAGGCTGAAACGGCGCAGCAGCTTGCCGGCTCTGGTTATCCGCGGGTCGCCGGGGATCTTGAAGGCCGGCTCGTCGAGCTCCGCCAGGTTCACCAGCTCGCTCAGTCGCTCCTCGGCGTCGGCGACCATGGTGCGGAACTTCAGCATCGTGAACGGCTCACCGTCCTTGCCGGCTCGGGCCTGGCGGAAGAAGATCGGCCGACCCGAGTCCAGCAGGATCAGCACCGAGACTGCCAGCAGGAGCGGAGACAGCAGCGCCAGCAGCAGTGCCGAGACGATCAGGTCGAGCGCCCGCTTCAGCATCAGGGTCGACCAGGGTGGGTCGGAGAAGCGGAAGTCGAGAACGGGCAGCTCCGCCAGCCGGTTGAGCTCGATTCCCGGCCCGAGCAATCCGAAGTGCTGGGGGAGGAAGGTGAGCCCGAGCCCCGCCGCCTTGCACTGCTCGATCAACCGCTCGGCATCCGGCTCGCTCATCTCCTGCTCCGCCACCACGACGACCCTTTCGACCTCGTACTCGCGGGTCACCCGGGCGATGTCGGCGAGCGAGCCCAGCCGCGGCAGGGCCGGGGCTTCGGCACCGGCGCCGGGCGGGGAGAGGAAGCCGATCAGGTGCAGGCGCGCCTCGGGGTGGGTTGCAACCCGGCGGGCAACCACTTCGGCCGCGGCCGCCGGCCCGATGACGACGCCGGTCGCGAAGCCGGTCAGCAGGTGCCAGACGAAGCGCAGCACCGCTCGCAGGACGAAGGTCCCGACCAGCGTCGCGACCCCGACCAGGATCGCGCTGCCGGCCGAGAGCGGTCCGGCCGGGCTGAGGGCGAGCAGACCGTCGAGGGCGAGGGTGCCGAGGGCGCTGGCCGAGACCAGCGAGGGAAGCTCGTCGAGGGTGCTGTGGCGGATGCGGCGGTGATCGTTGTCGTAGAGGCCGTGCAGCTTCAGGGTCACGATCCATACCGGGCTGAACAGGGTCGCCCAGAAGAGGACGGCGATGTCGGTCGTCCTGGTCGCGGCCGTGGCGATGCAAAGGGCCGCGATCACGGCGATCCAGTCGCCGGTGGCGAGCAGGCGGCGCAGCAGGCCGCCCCGCTGGCGGGCGCCGTCGGGACCGGTCAGGCCGAGCCAGCCGGCGAACGCGGTCCTCTCGGGCTTGGCCGGGGGAGGGGCCGGCTGGGGGGCCGGGGCCTGCCGAGTGGGAGTTCCTCGAGCGTTGTGCGTCATTCCGCGCTCACCTGCACTCTCGGCTCGAGCGGGTTGAGCTGCCGCGCCCGTTCGAGGTCCGCTTCGGCGCCGGCGCTGTCGCCGGCCTCCGCTCGCATTCCAGAGCGTAGGTAATAGAGCTGCCAGTTGCCGTCTTCGCGGTCGATTGCCTGCGTCAGACGGGCGACGGCCACCGGGTAGTCGGTCTGGAACTCGGCGATAAGGCCGAGCTGGACGTACGGCGAGGCTGCCCAGGGCTCGATCGAGCGGGCCGTGTCGGCGTGGCTGATCGCGGATGCGATGTCACCCTCCGCGGCCGCACTCTGGCTGGCCTTGATCTCGCGCTCGACCAGCAGCGGCCCGACCAGGGCGAGCGCGGCGATCCAGGCCATGCCGAGGCCGGCCAGGGCGAGTCCGTATCGCCTTCCCTCGCTTCTCTTCATCGCAGCCCGTCTCGATCGCGGCGCCAGCTGGGCGCATCGCGCACTTACAAGGACACCTGCGGCAATGAAGAAGATCGCCCCCATCGCGGCCAGCTCCCAGAACCAATCGAAAGCGACGCCGACGGCAAGGGCCAGCAGCACCGCCAGCAGCACCGCATTGCGTTCCCGATCGGCGCCGTCGGCCGCCCGCCAGGCGGCGAAGCCCCACCACAGCGCTGCGCCGACCATGGCCAGCACCAGCAGGCCCCCGACGAGGCCGAGCTCGGCGAAGGCCTCGAGGTAGAGGGAGTGGGCGTCGTGGATCGCCATTTGGATCGAGCGGTCCTGCTCCCAGGAGAACTGGTAGACGCCGGCTCCCTGGCCCTTGAGCGGGTCATCGCCGAAGGCGTCGATCGAAACCCGCCAGAAGTCGTGGCGACCGGCGCCGGAGAGGTCGCCGAAATGCTGCTCCGGCGCCGAGTCGGGGAAGAAGACGTCGGGACTCGAGAACTGGTCCCAGGCGCGCCCGCCGGCGGCGATCGCGACGACGATCGCCGCCAGCACCGCGGTCAGGGCGATCCCGCCGAGCAGGGCCGGGCTGCGCGAAGCGGCCAGCGCCCGCCCGACGAGCGGCCCTTCGCGCCGCTCGACCTTTCGCACCAGCCAAAAGGCGAGCAGGGTCAGCGCCGTGCCGGCGAGCAAGACCAGGAGCACCGTGACCCCCTGGTCCACAGCGGCCTGGTTGGCGATGTTGTCGGCAAGGTCGCGGCGATCCTGCACCGCGAAGATCGCCGGCGCCACACCCGCCGCTGCCGCCGCGAGCGTCCCCAGCAGCCAGAGCCGGTCGCGGGAAAGGGCCAGGAGGCAGCCGACGCCGACGACGAGCGACAGCAGGCCCCCGCGCGAGTAGGTGAAGTAGAGCGTCAGCAGGACGGCCGGCATCAGGCCAACCGAGAGCCAGCGCAGCCAGCTCCAGCTCGCCTGCCGGCTCGACCAGAGCAGCATCGCGATCGCAACCCCGCAGACGGCGCCGTTGGCGTTCCAGTAGCCGAGGGGGTAGCGCAGGCGCGGCCCGGTGCCAAGCGCGTTGCCGACCTCGAGCACGTGCGGCAGCAACCTGCTGCAGAGGCCGAGCAGGGCGACGAGCGCCAGTGCAATCGCCAGGCCTTCAGCGAAACGTTGGCGCCTTTCACTGGTTTGAGCGACGAGGAATGCGGCAATGAAGAAGCCGAGGTAGGCCAGGACGCGGTCTGCCTCGATCACGCTCAGCTCGACCGAGCCCGACCAAAGGGATGAAAGTGCAGAGAAAAGCGCCAGACCGCCGATCAGGCCTGCCGTCCAGTAAAAAGGCGGCCCCAGCGTCGTCCGCGAGGCGCCGCCGAGCACGAGGAGGGCGACCACGACCAGCCAAGCGCCGAGGCCGGCGATGTGCCGGGCAGTCACGTCGAACCCCCCTCCAGCAAGCGCCAGAGCACCGATCAACGCCACGGGAGCGATCAACGCCGCCGTTTGTTCTAACCTTGCGCGCCATGCATGAGATGCGCCGCCACTCGACCCGGGCGACGGGCGCTCTAGCTCTCGGGCTCTTATCAGCGTTGGTTCTGCTGGCATTGGTCTGGGGCGGGGCGGTCGCTCATGCCACCGATTCCTCCGGGATTCAGTACTCGGACGATCCGCCGACCATCACCGGCGACAACCCTCCGAAGTCCGCCGGCGGGACTCCTCCGGCACGGAGCTCCAAGGCCGACGGAGGCGCCACCGCGCCAGGCAGCGACACGGCGGATCCGCGGTCCTCGGGGGGCAAGTCTTCGGCAGGCGATCAATCCTCATCTCAGGGCGACAAGCCGACCGCCGACGACGACGGCGACACCGGGCAGAGTAGCCCAGACGCCGGCTCCACCGGAAAGAGCGCAGAGGCGCAAGAAGACGGCCAGCAGCTCGCGGTTCCGGCCAGCAGCGACGACGACGACGGCTCCTCGCCGCTGCTGCCGATCTTGATCGCGATCTTGGTCCTGGCGGCGATTTCGGCCGGGGTCGTGCTGCTGAGGGCGAGGCGCCAGGACGGCGAGCCTGGGGAACCGGCCGCTCCAAGGGCAAGCTAGCCCGGTGCAGATCTCGCGCAAGCCGTTGGGCGGCTCCTTGCGTGCGTTTGGCGCCGTGCTGGCGCTGGCGCTTCTCGCCGCGCTGGCGCTGACTCCCGCGTCCCAGGCGCTGCCGGGCAAGTTCTGGGGCATCGTGCCGCAGGGCCTGCCCGCGCCCGAAGCTTTCGAACGGATGAAGCGCGGCGGCGTCGACAGCGTCCGCGTCCCGATCTACTGGGCCTCGGCCCAGTCGGGGCCGGGCGCGACGCCGAACTTCTCAGCCGTCGACGCCGCCTTCCTCCGCGCGGCGGCGGCCGGACTCGACGTGCTGCCGTTCGTCTATGGCGCGCCGGCCTGGGCGGTCCCGTCCAAAGCCGTGCCCGGCTCGGGTGGGAGCGTGCAGGCGCCTCTGCGATTGCCGGCAAGCGGCGCCGCCGGGCAGGCGTGGGCTGGCTTCCTGAAGCTGGTGGTCGCGCGCTATGGCCCCAACGGCTCCTTCTGGGCGGAGAACCCGGCGCTGGCGCCGCGGCCGGTCCGCATCTGGCAGATCTGGAACGAGCAGAACTTCAAGTACTTCGTGGTCAAGCCCAACCCGGTCGAATACGGAAAGCTCGTGCAGATCTCCCACGCGGCGATCGAGTCCGTCGACCGTGGGGCCAAGATCGTCCTCGGCGGCATGTTTGCCCGCCCCAACGAGGCACGCTTCAAAGCGAAACCGAAACAGGCCTATTTCGCGACCGAGTTCCTCGACACGATGTACCGGCGGGTACCGGGGATCAAGTCGAAATTCGACGGCATTGCCCTCCACCCCTACACCACCGACTACCGCAACGTCGGGCCGCAGATAGAAGAAGTGCGGTCGGTGATGAAGGCCCACGGCGACGCCGCCACCGGCCTCTGGGTGACCGAGGTCACCTGGAGCTCCGGCCCGCCCGACGGTGGCTTCGCCAAGGGCCCCAAAGGCCAGGTCAAGCAGCTCCAGGGCGCCTTCTCAGCCCTCAGCCGCGGCGCCGCCAAATGGCGCCTCAAGGGCGTCTACTGGTTCTCGCTCGAAGACGCCAAAGGCGCCTGCAACTTCTGCGACGGCTCCGGTCTCTTCACCGAAGCCCTCGTCCCGAAGCCCTCCTGGCGCGCCTTCGTCAGGTTCACCGGCGGCCGCGCGGCCTGATCCAGCCTTTCTCGGCGCCCTTCCGAGATCGGCGGTGCCCGCCGCTCGTCGAAGCGTAAGATCGGTGGGTTGGGCACCGAGGCGAAAACGAGGGCGGAATCCGATCCGCTGGCGCCGTTCAGCGCCCCGGTCAGGCGCTGGTTCGAGGCGTCCTTCGAGGCGCCGACGCCCGCCCAGGCGGGTGGCTGGGAGGCGATCTCGGGTGGCTCCAACGCGCTGATCTGCGCCCCGACGGGCTCGGGCAAGACGCTCGCCGCCTTTCTCTGGGGGATCGACAAGCTCTCCCGGGAGCCGCAGCTGGGCGAGGGCGTTCGCGTCGTCTACGTCTCGCCGCTGAAGGCGCTCTCCTATGACATCGAGCGCAACCTGCGGGCACCGCTGCGGGGCATCGGCGCCGAGATCTCGGTCGGCCTGCGGACCGGCGACACCTCGCAGGCGGAACGGCGGGCGATGCGCAAATCGCCGCCGGACATCCTCATCACCACCCCGGAGTCGCTCTACCTGATCCTCTCCTCGGCCGCGCGCGAGATCCTCACCGGCGCCGAAGCGGTGATCGTCGACGAGATCCACGCCGTGGCCCAGTCGAAGCGGGGCTCCCATCTGGCGCTGACGCTGGAGCGGCTCGAGCACCTGACGGAGGCCGAGCGGCTGCAACGGATCGGTCTTTCCGCCACGCAGCGGCCGCTGAAGCGGATCGCTCAGTTCCTGGTTGGGCCTAAACGGACGTGTGAGGTTGTGGATGCGGGTCGGACCAAGGAGCTGGACCTGGAGATCGTGGTGCCGGTCGAGGACATGTCGGAGCCGGGGGCGCCCAACTTCCCCAACTCGGACGGCGTCCCCGCCGAGGGCGAGCCCAACGCCCACGTCCGCTCGATCTGGCCCGCCATCTACCCCGAGCTGCTGAAGCTCGTCCAAGAACACAAGTCGACGATCGTCTTCGTCAACGCCCGTCGCGCCGCCGAGCGAATCGCCAAGAGGCTCAACGAGCTAGCCGCCGACGAACCCTCGCAGGAGCTGCCGGCAACCGAGCACGCTGGGAACGACGGGGCCGGCCCGGAGGCGGTGGAGATCGCGCGGGCCCATCACGGGTCCCTCTCGCACGAGGAGCGCACGGTCGTCGAGGAGATGCTCAAGTCCGGGCAGCTGCCATGCCTGGTGGCGACGTCCTCCCTGGAGCTGGGGATCGACATGGGGGCGGTCGACCTGGTGATCCAGGTCGAGTCGCCGAAGTCGGTCAGCCGCGGCCTGCAGCGGGTCGGGCGCGCCGGCCACTCGCTGGGCGAGGTCTCGCGCGGCCGCATCTTCCCCAAGTTCCGCGCCGACCTGCTCGAGTGCGCGGTGGTTGCGCGGCGGATGCGCGAAGGGGCGATCGAGGAGACCGTGATCCCTCAGAACCCGCTGGACGTGCTGGCCCAGCACCTGGTCTCGATCGCGGCGCTCGACGAGTGGGAGGTAGACGAGGTCGAGCGGCTCGTCACCGCCACCGAGCCTTTCAGCGACCTCTCGCGCGAACAGCTGGAGAACGTCCTCGACATGCTCGACGGCCGCTACCCCTCCGACCGCTTCGCAGAGCTGCGGCCGCGGATCGTCTGGGACCGCACCAAGGGCACGATCCACGGCCGCAAAGGGGCCCGCCAGCTGGTTGTCACCAACGCCGGCACGATCCCCGACCGTGGCCTCTACGGCGTCCACCTGCCCGACGGCCGCCGGGTCGGCGAGCTCGACGAGGAGATGGTCTACGAGGCGCGCGCCGGCCAGACCTTCCTGCTCGGGGCGACGACCTGGCGGATCGAGGAGATCACCCGCGACCGGGTGATCGTCACCCCGGCGCCCGGCCTGCCCGGCGCGGTCCCGTTCTGGAAGGGCGACGGTGTCGGCCGCCCGGCCGAGCTGGGCAAGGCGATCGGCGCCTTCGCCCGCGAGGCGGTCGCCCGCGAGCCGGAGGAGCTGGCCGCCGAGTACGACCTCGACCGCCGCGCCGCCCAGAACCTGGTCGCCTATCTGCGCGAGCAGCAGACGGCGACCCGCGTCGTCCCCTCCGACGAGACGATCGTCGTCGAGCGCTTCCGCGACGAGATCGGCGACTGGCGCCTCTGCGTCCTCTCGCCCTACGGCGGCCGCGTCCACGCCGCCTGGGGCCTGGCGCTGTCGCAGAAGATCCGCGCCGAGCGCGAGCTGGAGGCCGACGCGATCTGGTCCGACGACGGCATCGTCATCCACCTCCCCGACGCCGACGACCCGCCGCCCGCCGACCTGGTCATGGTCGAGCCCGACGAGCTGGAGGAGCTGGTCGTCGCCGAGCTCTCCGGCTCCGCCCTGTTCGGCTCCCACTTCCGCGAGAACGCCGCCCGCTCGCTCTTGATCCCGCGCGCCTACCCGGGCAAGCGGACGCCGCTCTGGCAGCAGCGGCTGAAGTCGCAGAGCCTGCTCGAGGTGGCGCGCGACTTCCCCCGCTTCCCGGTCGTGCTGGAGACCTACCGCGAGGTCCTGCGCGACGTCCTCGACCTGCCCTCGCTGACCGAGCTGCTGCGCAAGCTGCACTCGCGCCAGCTCGGCCTGGTCGAGGTGGAGACGCCGACCGCCTCGCCCTTCGCCTCCTCGCTGCTCTTCGACTACGTCGCCACCTACATGTACGAGGGGGACACGCCGAACGCCGAGCGCCGCGCCGCGGCCCTCGCCCTCGACCGCGACCTGCTGCGCGAGCTGCTCGGCCAGGAGGAGCTGCGCGAGCTGATCGACCCCGATGCGCTGGCGGAGGTCGAAGCCCAGCTGCAGCACCGGACCGAGGCGGCGCGGGCCGGCGACCGCGACGCCCTGCAGCAGATCCTCCGCAACGTCGGCGACCTCACCCCCGAGGAGTGCGCGGAGCGGGTCGCCGAGGGCTACTCGGCCGCCTCGATGCTGGAGAAGCTGGTCGCCGAGCGCCGCGTGGCGGCGGTGAGGATCGGCGGCGAGGAGCGCTGCATAGCCGGCGAGGACGCCGGTCTCTACCGCGACGCGCTCGGCGTGCCGCCGCCGCCCGGCCTGCCGGAGACCTTTCTCGAGGACCACCCTGACGCGATGCGGGCGCTGGTGCGGCGCTACGCCCGCAGCCACGGCCCCTTCCCGACCGCGCAGCTGGCTGCCCGCTACGGGGTCGACCCGACCCCGGCGCTGCGCGAGCTGGAGCGCGAAGGCGCGCTCGTCCGCGGCGAGCTGCTGCCCGGCGGCAGCGAGCGCGAGTGGTGCGACGCCGACGTCCTGCGGCGGCTGCGGCGGGCCAGCCTCGCCCACCTGCGGCGCGAGGTCGAGCCCGCCGCCCGCGACTGTTTCGCCCGCTTCCTGCCGAGCTGGCAGAACGTCGACGCCCACCGCGCCGCCGGCGCCGGGCCGGACCGCCTCCGCGACGCGCTGGTGCCGCTGCAGGGCGTGGCGCTGACGCCGAGGGTGTGGGAGGGGGACGTGCTGCCGCGCCGGCTCGGCGCCTACTCGCCGAGCTGGCTGGACGAGCTCTGCACCAGCGGCGAGCTGGTCTGGATCGGCGCCGGGGCACGGGGCCGTGGCGACGGCCGGGTGGCCCTCTACTTCCGCGAGGACGTCCGCCTCGCCGGGCCACCGGCCGCCAACGCGAAACTGGAGCAGGCCAAGGGCGAGCCGCACGACGCGATCCGTGGGCGGTTGGCCGCAGGCCCGTCCTTCTGGCTCGACCTGCTCGCGGATCTCGACTACCCGGCCGAGGAGCTGCATAACGCGCTCTGGGACCTCGCCTGGTCGGGCGAGGTGACCAACGACGCCTTCGCACCGCTACGGGCGCCGCGCCTGCGCGCCGTCGGTGCTCAGGAGCGGCAGGGCCGCCGCTTCGCCCGCCGCCGCTCCGCTGCCGGTGCCGCGGTCCAGGGCCGTTGGTCGCTGACCGCACCGCTATTCGCCGACGCGCCGGCCACCGGCCCGAGGCTGCGCGCCCAGGCGGAGCTGATGCTGGAGCGCTACGGGATCGTCACCCGCGAGACCGTCCTCGCCGAGGGCGTACCCGGCGGCTTCGCGACGCTCTACGCCGAGCTCGGCAACCTGGAGCTGCTCGGCTCCGCCCGCCGCGGCTACTTCGTCGAGGGTCTCGGCGGCGCCCAGTTCGCCCTCGCCGGCGCGGTCGAGCGCCTGCGCTCGCTGCCCGAGCCCGACGGCACCTTCCAGCTCCTCGCCGCCACCGACCCGTCCAATCCCTACGGTGCCTCGCTGCCCTGGCCGAAACCGCCCTCCGGCCGCCGCCCCGCCCGCGCCCCCGGCGCCCACGTCCTCCTGCGCGACGGCGAGCCGCTGCTCTACGTCGAGCGCGGCGGTCGCAGCATCCTCCGCCTCATCGAGCTCGACAGCGCCGAGCTGGCGGCCGCTGCGACCGCCCTCGCCGAGGCCGTCTCCGCCGGCCGCCTGCCAAAGCTGGGGGTCGAGAAGCTCGACGGCGAGCCGGTGATCGGCTCCGGCCACGAGGACGCCCTCCTCAGCGCCGGCTTCAGCCGCGGCCCGCGCAAGCTGACGGCCAGTGCCCGCTGATCGACCGCATCGGACTTTGACCACGCTGGAGTGGGGTAAATGTCGGATGCGAGGGGTTGTGCGGGGCGTTAACGCGATAATCCCCTCATGGCGGAGCGAGGGGACGAGAGCCTGGGCCCGGTCGGGCTGCTGCGCAGCGTGCCGCTCTTCGCCGACCTCGAGCAGGACGAGCTGGAGAGCTTCTCGCGGGTGGCGGTGCCGCGCTCCTTCCCGGCCGCGACGCGGGTCTTCCACGAGGGCGACCGTTCCGACGCCTGTTACATCGTCCGCTCCGGCAGCTTCCGGGTCACCCGCGAGCACTCCGACGGGCGGGCGATAACCCTCGCCACGCTCGCCGCCGGCGACATCTTCGGCGAGCTGGCGATGCTCGACGGCGAGGTGCGCTCGGCCAGCGTCGAAGCGCTCAGCGACGGCGAGCTGCTGGCGCTGCCGGCCGGCGAGGTGCGGGCGCTGCTGGCCCGCCACCCGGAGATCACCGTGAAGCTGATCGGGGCGCTGGTGCGGCGGCTGCGAGCCGCCAACGAGCGCATCTCGCGCCAGTCGTTCCAGACGGTGCCGAGCAGGGTCGCGGGCGTGCTCTCGCAGCTGGTGGCCGAAGAGGCGCCGCAGTCGGGGGAAGGAGGCGAGGTGATGATCCGGATGAACCAAGCCGACCTGGCGCAATTGGCCGGCACCTCGCGCGAGAGCGTAAGCCGTTTCCTCGCCGACCTCGAGCGGGCCGGCGTCGTCCGCCCGGGGCGCGGCAAGGTCACAGTCCTGGCGCCGGCCAAGCTCCGCAACTACATCTTCTGACGTGACCGACTTCGCGGTCCTGCGCGCGTCGATGGTCGAGCGCCAGCTGCGCAACCGCGACATCGCCGACGAGCGGGTGCTGCGGGCGATGGGTGAAGTTCCGCGCGAGGCCTTCGTCCCGGAGAGCTACCGCTCGCGCGCCTACGCGGACTCCGCTCTGCCAATCGGTGAGGACCAGACGATCTCCCAGCCCTGGATCGTCGCCGCGATCTGCCAGGCGTTGGCTCTGAAAGGCGAGGAGAAGGTGCTGGAGATCGGCTCCGGCTCCGGCTACTCGGCCGCTGTCTTGGCCCGCCTCGGAGCCGAGGTGATCGGCATCGAGCGCCACGCGTCGCTGACGGCCGAGGCCCGCCGTGCCCTCGACTCGCTCGGCATCGCCAACGTCGAGCTGATCGTCGGCGACGGCAGCCGCGGCCTATCCGAGCGGGCGCCGTTCGAGGCGATCGCGGTCCACGCCACGGCGCCGGCGCCGCCGCGGACCCTGCTCGGTCAGCTCGCCGACGGGGGCCGCCTCGTCGTTCCGATCGCCGCCGACGGGGCCGACATGCTGATGGTCTACTGCCGTCGCGGCAAGGAGCTGGAAGCGGGAACGATCGGCCCCTGCCGCTTCGTGCCGCTGGTCGGCGAGGAGGGCTTCGGCCCAGCCTGAGCGGACGAGCCGTGAGTTAAGCACCCTAAGGGTGCTTAACTCACGGCTCGTCAACGGGCGATCGGACGACGTTCTACTGGTGGGTCGAGTCGCGGCCGCCGCCGCCGATCAGCCGGTCGCCCCTACCGCCGCCGACGAGGCGGTCGTCGCCGCCATCGCCGTAGAGACGGTCGCCGCCCCCCTTGCCGTCGATGTAGTCGTCTCCCGGCCCGCCGCAGATCCTGTCGTTGCCGTTCGGCCCGCCGCTGATGCGGTCGTCCCCGCCGCCGCCGTAGATCACGTCGCTGGCCCGGCGGCCGACGAGCCGATCGTCGCCGGGCGTGCCGACGATCGTCGCCTTCTTGCCGCCGCAGCTGGCGGCGCCGGCTTCGCTCCAAGTCGGCAGCAGCAGGGTCAGCGAGGCAGCGAGCAGAATGCCTATGAGCCGCCACGCGATCGATGCAGACGAATGACCCATTCGCCACTGCATCGGCTAGGGGCGGTCGCTTCAGCAACCCGTGCAAAGCGCCTGTCGGAGGCCGTACTGCCTACGGATCGGATCGAGGCCCGGCAGCGCTCAGCAGCCGGTCGGGCTCGGGTCGATTCGGTCCATGAGGACGTCGTCGCCACCGCCGCCGCAGGAGATCGCCCTGTCCTGCCTGCCGTCGGCGGCGTCGATGAAGTCGTTTCCGCCTCTGGCCTGGAAGACGTCGGCGCCGAGGTGACCGAGGAAGCTGTTCTCGCCGTTGTCGCCGATCAGCAGGTCGGGCCCGTCGGAGCCCTCGAGGCTCTCGTTGTCGGCGCGGACCTGGTCGAGGTTGCCGCAGCCGCCCGGGCCGCCGGTGCCACCCAGCTCGACCCGCAGGTTGGCGTCGGAGCGGCCGTAGGAGACGGTGTCGTCGCCGGCGCCCCCATCGTAGGAATGCCCCTGGCAGACCGCCACCGAGGAGACGAGCAGATCGTTGCCGGGCCCACCCGAGAGCTGGTCGCCGCCGGGGTCGGCATAGAGGACGTCGCCGCCCGCGTTGCCGGCCAGCGAGTCGTTGCCGCTGTCGGGCCCGTTGTAGTTCTCGCCGGCCTCGAGCACGTCGTCGCCCGGTCCACCGCTGAGCGAGTCCGAGCCAGCGTTGCCGTTGGCCCGCACCCGCACGGCACCGGGCACGCTGCCGTCGACGTCGATCCGGTCGTTGCCGCCGCCGCCGGTGACGACGAGGAGGCTGGTTGCCACCGCGGCCGGGCAGCTGACGGCGGTGCCACCACCACCGCAGCCCTCGCCGGCGAAGATGCCGTTCGAGTCCGAGACCGTCCAACCGCCGCCGCCGTAGGCGATCCGAATGTCGTCGGCGCCGGCGGCGCCCTGGACGATCAGGCTGGCGCCGTCGAGGCCCTGGTTGAGGATCGCCACCGTGCCGCCCGGTGGCGGGTTTACCTCCGGGCCGCAGGAGTGCTCGACGTCGAAGCTGGCGCAATCGTCGCTGCCGGCGCCGCCGAACGCCTCGTCGGCGCCGCCGCTGCCGTTGAGGCTGTCGTTGCCGACGCCGCCGTCGAGCCGGTTGACGCCGCCGTCGCCGGCGATCGTGTCGCCCTGCGGCGAGCCGACGATGTCCTCGAAGCCCTTCAGGGTGTCGTGCCCGTCGCCTTTGGCTTGACCGGAGTCGAGGCTGACCACGATGCCGCCGCGGGTCGCGCTCGCGTAGGAGACGATGTCCAGGCCACCTGGGCCGCCGTCGAGCGTGTCGATGCCGCTGTCGCCACGCACGATGTCGCCGTCGCCACTGCCACCGTCGGCCGAGTCGATGCCGGTTCCGCCGAAGACCAAGTCCCTGTCGGCACCGCCGTCGAGGCGGGTGTCGTCACCCGCTCCGCCCTCGACCAGATCGTCGCCGCTGCCGCCCTCCAGCCGGTCGTTCCCCTTGTCTCCGAAGACGCGGTCGTCGCCACCACCACCGTCGGCCTCGTCGCTGCCTTTGTCGCCGACCAAGGTGTCGTTGCCACCGCCGC
This sequence comes from uncultured Solirubrobacterales bacterium, assembly GCA_963703235.1. Classification (GTDB taxonomy): domain Bacteria; phylum Actinomycetota; class Thermoleophilia; order Solirubrobacterales; family 70-9; genus VRUE01. Next base: position 2,457,979 of record OY969802.1, read on the forward strand.
CGCCGAGGCGGTCGGGGCCTTTGGCGCCGAACAGCTCGTCGTCGCCGGCCCCGCCGTCGAGGCCGTCGTTGCCCTCGGCTCCGTCGAGGGTGTCGTGTCCGCCACCGCCGTCGAGCCGGTCGGCGCCGGTCTCGCCGGCGAGGTTGTCGTTGCCGCCGTCGCCGAAGAGCGCGTCGTAGCCGCGCCCGCCGACGAGGCTGTCGTCGCCCGGTCCGCCGCAGAGCATGTCGTTGCCGTTCGGCCCGCCGCTGATGCGGTCGTCCCCGCCGCCGCCGTAGATCACGTCGCTGGCCCGGCGGCCGACGAGCCGGTCGTCGCCGGGCGTGCCGACGATCGTCGCCTTCTTGCCGCCGCAGCTGGCGGCGCCGGCGGCTGCGGGGAAGGCCACGACCAGGGCGACGCCGGCGCAAAGAGCGAGCGCGCCGAGTTTGCGCATGTCGATCGCCGAAAGAAGCATCACCCTGCCATCGACCCGAATTGCCCTCCCCTGCACCTGCTGGTCGAACAGACGTCCAAAGTAGCGACGCTGGAGCCTTCGTGTTTATAAAACCGCCGAGGGTCTCAACATCACGCCCGAGCCGCCCCAGCAGGCGGGTTCGGATACGCTCGCACGCGATGCGGGGCGGCATCTACGTTCTCAACTTCTATTCGACCGTTTTCGTCGACCAGCTGAAGCGGGGTCGCAAGACGGCGACGATCCGGCTCGGCGACAAGACCGGCAAGTACGAGCGCGGCCAGGTGGTCTGGATCACGGTCGGCTTTCGGCACAGCCCGCGGGAGAAAATCTTCGCCGCGGTGATCGACGACGTCGAGGTGAAGAAGATCGCGGATCTCTCGCCGCGCGACATCGAGCACGACAACCCGGAGTTCCGCCGGCTCGAGGACGAGGTCAAGTTCCTGGAGCAGATCTACGGCCGCACGATCGGGCCCGACGACATCGTCACGGTGATCCGCTTCTCGCAGATCGTCGAGCCGCCGGGCGCGCACTTCGGCAACGGGGAGACGCCGCACCACAACTAGCGGCGCCCCCACCATGGCCGACTACGCATTCCTCACCACCTGGCTGCTCGAGTCCCCGCGCGAGCCGGTCTGGGAGGCGATCTACGACCAGAAGCGCTGGCCGCAGTGGTGGCGCGGCGTGGAGGAGGTCGAGGAACGCAACGGAGGCGATGGCGGCGGCGTCGGCGCGGTGGCGCGGATGGTCTGGAAGAGCCTGCTGCCCTACCGGGTCGAGTTCGAGATCACGACTACCCATGTCGAGCGCCCGCACCTGCTGCAGGCCGATGCGGTCGGCGAGCTGTCCGGTGTCGGCCGCTGGCGTCTCTTCGAGCGCGACGGTGTCACTGCCGTCCTCTACGAGTGGAACGTAGCGACGACCAAGCCCTGGATGAACCTGCTGGCGCCGGCCGCCCGCCCGATCTTCGAGTGGAACCACGACTGGGTGATGGCGCGTGGCGGCGAGGGCATCGCCAAGCTCCTCGACTGCCGCCTTCTAGCCAGCGGCTAGCCGAGCTACCGACGGGTCCTGAACCGGCCGCCGGAGTCGCACTACCGGCGCCTGTCGGCCGCCGATTTGCGTGCCGCGCTATCTTTCCGGGTCGTTGGCACTCTCCCCGGATGAGTGCCAAAACCAGTTCGAACTTTCCGATCCCATAACGGAGGTAATACGGATGAAGCTGAAGCCCCTCGGGGACCGGCTGATCGTCAAGCCGATCGAGGAGGAGGAGACGACCGCGAGCGGCATCGTCCTCCCCGACACGGCGAAAGAGAAGCCGCAGAAGGGCAAGGTCGTCGCCGTCGGCGATGGCGCGATCAACGAGGACGGCAGCCGCCGCCCGCTCGACGTGGGCGAGGGCGACGAGGTCCTCTACTCCAAGTACGGCGGCACCGAGGTCACCGTCGAGGACGAGGAGCTGCTCGTGTTGCGCGAGTCGGACGTCCTCGCCAAGCTCGGCTAGGCCCCCGCCCACCAGGACTTAGAGAAACCAAGGAGGACTGAAATCAGATGGCTCACAAGGAGCTGAAGTACAAGGAGGAGGCGCGCGGGGCCTTGCAGGCCGGCGTCGACGCGGTAGCCGACGCGGTCAAGGTCACGCTCGGCCCGAAAGGCCGTTACGTCGTGCTCGACAAGAAGTTTGGCGCGCCGACCATCACCAACGACGGCGTCACGATCGCCCGTGAGATCGAGGTCGAGGACGTCTTCGAGAACCAGGGCGCCCAGCTGGTCCGCGAGGTCGCCACGGCGACCAACGACGTGGCCGGCGACGGCACCACCACCGCGACCCTGCTGGCGCAGACGATCGTCCGCCAGGGGCTCAAGAACGTGGCTGCCGGCGCCAACCCGCTGGCCCTGCGCCGCGGCATCGAGAAGGCCGTCGACCAGGTCGTCGACAACCTGCGCGGCAAGCAGTCGAAGGAGGTCGCGGGCAAGGAGCAGATCGCCCGCGTCGCCGCGATCTCGGCCGCCGACGACGAGATCGGCAACGTGATCGCCGACGCGATCGAGAAAGTCGGCAAAGACGGCGTCGTCAACGTCGAGGAGGGCCAGACCTTCGGCATGGAGCTGGAGTTCACCGAGGGAATGCAGTTCGACAAGGGCTACATCTCCCCGTACATGGTCACCGACCAGGATCGCATGGAGGCGGTGCTGGAGGACCCCTACATCCTCATCGCCAACCAGAAAATCGGCTCCGTGCGGGACATCCTGCCGGTGCTGGAGCAGGTGATGCAGGGCGGCAAGCCGCTGCTGATCGTCGCCGAGGACGTCGAGGGCGAGTGCCTCGCGACCCTGGTGGTCAACAAGCTGCGCGGCACCTTCACCGGCGTCGCCGTGAAAGCGCCGGGCTTCGGCGACCGCCGCAAGCGGATGCTGGAGGACATCGCGATCCTCACCGGCGGTGAGGTGATCACCGAGGAGATGGGGCTCAAACTCGAGAACACCCAGGTCTCCCAGCTCGGCAAAGCCCGTCGCGTCGTCGTCTCCAAGGACACGACGACGATCATCGACGGTGACGGCTCGGGCGAGGACATCAAAGGCCGGATCAACCAGATCAAGAACGAGGTCGAGAGCACCGATTCCGACTTCGATCGCGAGAAGCTCCAGGAGCGGCTCGCCAAGCTGGCCGGCGGCGTTGCCGTGGTCAAGGTCGGCGCGGCTACCGAGACCGAGATGAAGGAGAAGAAGCACCGGGTCGAGGATGCGCTGCAGGCGACTCGGGCGGCGCTCGAGGAGGGTGTGGTGCCGGGCGGCGGTGTGGCTCTGCTGAACGCGCAGAGCGACCTCGACCCCGAGTCCCTCGAGGACCCGGACGAGGAGACCGGCGCCCGCATCGTGCACCGCTCGCTGGAGGAGCCGGTGCGCCAGATCGCCGAGAACTCCGGCCTGGAGGGCTCGGTGGTCGTCAACAAGGTGCGCGACCTGAAACCGGGCGAAGGCCTCAACGCGGCCAACGGCGAGTACGGCGACCTGATCAAAGCCGGCGTCATCGACCCGACCATGGTTACCCGCTCGGCCCTCCAGAACGCCGCCTCGATCGCGAAGAACATCCTCGTCACCGAGGCGATCGTCGCCGAGCCGCCGGAGAAGGAAGGCGCCGGTATGCCGGGCGGCGGTGGCATGCCCGACATGGGCGGCATGATGTAGCCAGCGCCATCAGGCGTATCCTCGCCCTAACAGGCGAGTGACTTCGAGAGAGGCCCGGCAATCGCCGGGCCTCTCTCATTTCGCGGCTTTGGGCGGCGGCGGTGGCAGCGGCGGCAGGGTGCCGGCGTTGTAGTCGGCGTACTGGAGGAAGGTCGGGCGACGAATCTTGAGGCGCAGGGTGTTCGACGTTCGCGGGTAGAAGCCGAGCTGGTAGGGGTTGTCGCTGTCGCCGAAGCCGCGGTAGTAGACGAGCATCCGCACCCGCGGGCGCTTGACGATCCAGGCGATCACCTGTTTGACGAAGCGGGGGTCGTCTTCGCCGAAGACGGCCCACTCGGCGAGGGCGAACGGCTTGCGGCGCCAGCGTTTGGCGCTGTAGAAGCGGTTGAGGTCCTTCCAGACGGGGTACTGCGAGTAGAAGTCGGTGCCCGCCCAGTCGACCCAGCGCCCGCCGGGCCAGTAGTTGCCCGGGAAGTTGCCCTTGACGCGCGGCGAGCCGCCCGGCAGCGGCGCCCAGATGATGCTCACCGGGGCCGCCGGGAGGCTGGTCGGGTTCGGGCCTTTGGTGCGGTTGAGCGGCGGCAGCCCGATTTCGGCCAGGGTCGCGTCGAGCTGTTCCAGCGTGACCCCGCCGCGGACGATCGCGACGATGCGGCGGAAGGCCTGCTTGTACCAGCCGGTCGTGTGTTCGCCGCCCTTCGGCAGGCCTTCGCAGGTGACCGCGGACCAGACGTTGAGGCAGCGGTTCGGCTCGCCGAGCGGCCGGATGTAGGCCGGCAGCCCGCGTTTGGCGAAGAAGTCGTTCAGCTGCAGCAGGTAGTTGTCGCCGCCCCCGAGGGCGATCTGCTGCGGCGTGATCATCTCCGCCAGCGTCTGGTCGTCGGCGGTCGAGATGTGCAGGATCGGCCGCGTGCCGGTTTCGCGCCAGCGTTCGTAGGCCTGGTTGAGGCTGTTGCCCCAGGGATGGAAGGTCTCCAGCAGGGCGGGGTGCTTGCCGACGTACGCGGCGAACTCGTTGAACTCGGCGCTCGTGCCGCGATCGCTGACGCCGAAGAGGACGTTCGGCTTCGGCGGCACGAGGGTCAGCGCCGAGGCCGGCGCAGCGCTTCCCCAGAGGGCCGCGAGCGCGGCGGCAACGGCAACGATCGCCTTCGGTCCCATTGCGGGCCGAAACACGGCTGGTCGTCCTCTGTTGTGGCGCCAGCCGCGAAGCTCAGGGCTCGGCAAGGACATCGCCCATCCTTCGCGGGGCGACTCCCAGCTCCTCCGCGTCGGCGACGCCGCGCTCGCTCACCATCGGAACCTCCATCAGCTCGGCCTCCTCCCAGGTCGCGAAGACCGCCTCGCCGAAGAGCGAGCGGAGCCCGATCAAGCCGGCACGAACCAGCGGCAGCGGCAGGTGCACCAGCGGCCGCGGTCGCCCGGCGACGCGGCTGACCAGGTCAGACATCTCGTCGTAGGAGAGGGTCTCCGGGCCGGCCAGCTCGTAGCGTTCGCGTGCCGACCTGCCGGCCAGCGCCGCCAGCACGCAACGGGCAACGTCGTGCGCCCAGATCGGCTGGAAGCAGGCCTCGCCCTCGCCCGAGACCGGCATCACCGGCAGGAACGAGAAGCGCCGCAGCAGCGTTATCCAGGGATCGCTGTGGTCGTAGACGATCGACGGAGCGAAGGTGGTCGTCTCCAGCGGCGAGGAACGGACCGCCCGCTCGGCCAGCCACTTGGCGCGAAAGAAGCGGGTGCGCTGCGCCGCGGCGGCGTCGAGGGCGCTGAAGAAGACGAAACGACGCACGCCGCTGCGCTCGGCGGCACGCAGCAGCCGCACCGTGGCCAGCCCGTTCAGCTCCTCGATCCGGTGCGGCGGCTGGTCGCGGATCGTCGCCGCCAAGTGGATTACGGTGTCGACCCCCCGCAGCGCTTGCCGCACCAGGTAGGGATCGGACATCTCACCGAGGTCGCCGAGCGCGATCTGCACGTCGACTCGCCGCGCGCCGAGCCGCCGCGGCTCTCGCACCAGGCAGCGAACGTCCTCGCCGCTCTCCAGCAGCAACGGCAGCAGCCGTGAGCCGATGCTTCCAGTTGCCCCCGTCAACAGCAACATCGCCCCCATCATCCCTAAAATGTGCGTTCGCGCTCGGGCGGGGGCCGAAGCTCCGCCCGCAACCGACAAGACGACCCAGGAGAAAGCATCGAATGACCTACGTCATCGCCGAGCCGTGCATCGGGACCAAGGACAACTCGTGCGTCGAGGTTTGCCCGGTCGATTGCATCCATCCGACCCCGGACGAGCCCGACTACGACTCGGTGGAGATGCTCTACATCGATCCCGACGAGTGCATCGACTGCGACGCCTGCGTCGAGGCCTGTCCGGTCGACGCCTGCTTCGCCGAGGACCAGCTTCCGGCCGAGTGGGCGAAATACGCCGAGATCAACGCGGACTACTACAAGAGCAAGAGCGCGGCCTGAGGCTTATTGTCTGCGCAGAGTTGGCTAATCCTTGGATTAGGCCGATGGGTCAACGAGTCTCAATCGCGCTGGCTTGAAGTCACGCTGGTTCAGCGTGACGAGCGCCAGATCGTGGGCAAGGGCGCTGGCGGCAATCAGGCTGTCTTTGATCGACATCGGTCGGCCTCGGCGGCGCAGGTCGGCTAGGAGCTGCGCCCAGCGTAGCCCGACGGCCGAATCCCAAGGAAGGCACTGGATTCGGCCGACTCCCCGCTCGAACCATTGCTCCAGCTCGGCGCGCCGAGCGCCACGTGCGAGGAGCAGGATGCCGAAGCGAACCTCGCCGAGGACGATCGGATCGACGACGATCGAGCGCTCGTTGCGACGCAGCCACTCGACCACATTGGGATCGGGATCGAGCTTGGTCGCCTCGGAGAGGACGTTCGCGTCGACCAGATGCTTCACAGCGTGTCGGTCGACTCGGAGTCGATCGCGACGAAATAGCCCTTTTGCGGGCAGGCGAGCAGCCAGTCCACCAAGCCTTCGTTGGGTGACGGCGCCACCCGCCGCAGCCGGTACTCGTCGGCGTCGAGGCGCTCGACCTCGAACTCCTGCCCGGGCGCAATGCCATCGCGCTGGCGAAGCTCGGCTGGGAGCACGATCTGTCCCTTGGTGGATACCGTCGTTCTCATGAGCGGTAAGATAGCATCTTACGGACTGTCGACTTGGATCGAGCCTAATTGAGGCAAGGGCGAAAGAGCGCGGCGTAACCGCTAGCGGCGCTTCGTCGCCGACGCTTTCTTACCCTCTTTGGGACTGCGGCTCGACAGGAAGCTGGCGAGGAAGACGGTCGCCGAGATTCGCTCCGCGGGTGCCTTGCGGCCCTTGGTGGTGGCCAGGCGCTTGCTGGCCTTGGCCTGGGCCTTGAAGACGCCTTCGAGGAAATCGGTGGCGAGCTGCCCGATCTCCTCGACGCCGCGGCGGTCGAGGATGAGAGGGGTCCAGCTCAGGTCGCTCGCCGGGTCGTCGAAGATCCCCGCCTCCATGGCATCGGAGGCGTCGTCGAAGAACTCTCGCAGGATGCACGCCGACACCTCCTTGGTCAGCGAGGGAGGGAGGTTGTTCCAGGCGTCCGCGGGCAGCAGGGTTCGGCTGACGCCTCGGTAGAAGTGCTCCACCGCGCCCCGGCGCGGTGTCTTCCGCTCGAGTTCGATCAGCCCGTGATCGCGCAGCACCTTGACGTGGTAGCTGACCGAGCCGAGGTTTTCGCCCGTCTCCTCGGAGATTTCCTTAGGGCTGGCGATTCGCTCGGCGAGGATGGCGAGGATGTGGATCCGCTGCGGCTTGGCCAGGACCCTCATCAGCTCGTGGTCGACGAGGTCCTCGCAGGATCGCTTCCCCACTTTGCGCCCTTTTCCTTGGCCACCGCGCCCCCTGCATGCCATTTTTTGGTCTCCTCTCAGTCTCTTTTCGGTACAACCGATAGAGGTCGAGGCTAGTTATCCATCGGGGCTAAACGAAACGAATTGAATTCACCATCGAAAGCGCGGCTGAATGATCAGGAAGCCAGGTTCTTATCTGGAAGGCCCAACAAAGAGAAGGGCCGACGACCCCAGTCTCCGACCTGGGTCACCGACCCAGGGCTGCGCTTCTCGAATCGCCGGCCCCACGCTCTAGGAGGGCTTCCGGATCAAAATGGCCGGAATCAGTTGCCCTACTTGCGTGACTTGCATGGTGGTTCCACCTCCTTTCGGTTGGTGAGAATGCTCAGACTATTTCGACCATTTAGCGGCGTTGCGCACGCTCGCTTCGAAAAAGAAGCGCAAATCACTCAGAAAGTCGTGTGAGATCGACTAGGGTGACGCGATCGAACCGCCGGGCATGGAGACGCTTTGACCGCAGACAACCGCCAGCAGGAGACGAAGCTCGACGAGCAGCTCGCGCTCGTGATCTCGAGCGAGATCACGATCAAGGTGCTCGTTGCGCTAGTTGAACGGGCCGCCAGCCCGAAGGAAGTGGCGACTGCGCTGCGCTTGAAAGTGCCCACCGTCAGCCACCACGTCAAGAAGCTGGAGCGAATGGGCCTGATCGAACTGGTTGAGGAACGAGAGGTCCGCGGCGCGGTCCAGCACATCTACCGTGCGGTCATCAGGCCGATCGTCAGCGACGAGGAATGGGAGCGGCTGGACATCGAGGAAAGGCAGCGATTCTCGATCTGGATCGTTCAGATGATCCTTGTCGATGCCGCCAGGTCTTTTGAGGTCGGTCTCTTCGATGCTCGGCTCAACAACCATCTGAGTCGGACTCCGATGGTCGTTGACGAGCAGGGTGTGGACGAAGTGGCTGCGATCCAGACCAAAGCGCTGCACGACATCATCGAGGTGGCCGCCACCTCGGCCGATCGCATGGTCCGCAGTCATGAGCCCGGCATCGACTTCATCGCCGCGATGATGTGCTTTGAGCTTCCTGAGCCGAGCCGCGGACTCGCTTCAAGCCATGACGGCGGCGAGCGAGCACCACGCTTCGCCAACGACCCGACAAGTCGTCGAACAGACCGGTAGCGAAAGCTAGCCCTGCACGACAGGCAGCGGGATGCCGCTGACGGGCGGTGGCTCGGCTGCCGCCGGCGCCGCTTGCAGTACCGGCAGCTCCTGGGGGGTGGCGGCGACTATGCCGCGGGCAGCTTGGCGGATCGCCTGCGATGCGGGCGAATCCGGTTCCGCCGTGACCAGGGGGGAGCCGTTGTCGGCGTGCTCACGCAGGGGCTCGGAAAGCGGGACCTTGCCCAGCAAGGGCACGTCGAGCTCGTCCGCGAGCAGCTGGCCGCCGCCCTCGCCGAAGATCGTCAGGCGCTCCCCCTGGGGCGTGGTGAAGCCGGACATGTTCTCGATCGTCCCGAGCAGCTCGAGGTCGAATTTGAGGGCCATGTCGGCGGCTCGCTTGGCGACCGTCTGCGCCGCTGGCTGCGGCGTCGTCACCAGCACGAACTTGGCCTGGGGAAGGAGTTGCGAGAGCGTCATCGAGACGTCGCCGGTTCCCGGCGGCAGGTCGAGCAGCAGGTACTCCAGCTCGCCCCAGGCGACGTCCTCGAGGAACTGCTGGATCGCCTTGTGGAGCATCGGCCCGCGCCAGACGACGGCCGAGTTCTCCTCGACGAAGAAGCCGATCGACATCACTTTGACTCCGCCGGCCGCCTCCAGCGGCAGGATCTTGCGCTCGGCGTTGACGTCGGGTTTGCGGTTGACCCCGAGCATGCGCGGGATCGAGTAGCCGTAGACGTCGCAGTCGAGGGCGCCGGCGGCGTGGCCTTCGGCGGTCAGCGCGGCGGCCAGGTTGGCGGTCATCGTCGACTTGCCGACGCCGCCCTTGCCGGAGGCGACGCAGATCACGTTTTTCACCTGCGCCAGGGCGCCCTCGGGAAGCTTGCCGCGGCCGAGCGTCTTCTGCAGGTTGCCTTTCTCGTCCTCGGAGAGGACGTCGAAGCCGACCGCGACCTCGGTGACGCCGTCGAGCTCGCCGACCCGCTGGGCGACGGCCTGTTCGAAGTGGGCCCGGATCGGGCAGCCTGCCGTGGTCAGCGAGACGACGACCTCGACCCGGCCGCTCTCCTTGACCTCGATCGAGCGCACCATCCCCAGCTCGACGATCGAGCGCCGCAGCTCGGGGTCGATGACGCCGCGCAGTCGCTCGGTGATCTGATCCTCGGTCGGAAGTGACATCGAGGCCATTCTCGCAGAGCGGGGTCGCGGCACGACCCCCGGAGCGCCGGCGCTGCCGCTCCGGACATCTGTCCGCAGGGGGGAGAGTCTCGCCGCTGGCGCCCTTCGTTCTCCACGTGCTGTCGAGCGAAGGGGAATCGATGTCGGGGACGCGGGTTGCGCTGGTTCGGATCGTCTCGCTGGGCTTCTGCCTGGCGCTTGCATTGCTGCTGCTGGCGGCGCGGGAGGCGAACGCCGGCAAGTACAGCGTCGCCCAGTGCGGCTGGTACGTCGGCGCCGACGCCGGCTGGGCCGACTCGACCGGTGGCGCCAAGTTCCGGCCGGACGGCTACTGCGTGCCGCCGGCCGGGCACGACGCCTTCGACGGCGTGCACCTGAAGAGCTTCAGCCGCGACGGCCAGGGAACCGTCTCCGGCACGCGCTTTGCGCGCTGGCGCTGGGAGGCGCCGGCGGGAACGGCGATCTCCCGGGTCAGCGGCACCTGGTGGCACGCGCTCCACGACGGCATGCAGCAGCGAATCGGGGTCGGCACCTGGGGCGGCGGCTTCGACGCCTTCGCCTCGGCGTCGAGCACGGACACGACGCCGCGCAACTTCGTCGTCGGCATCTCGCCGCCGCAGCCGGCGCTCGAGGACCGTTTGCTCTGCGCCAGGCCGGAGAGCAGCTGGTGCAGCCTCAGCCCGGGCTCCTGGTCCGCGATCCGGGCGCTGACGATCACGCTCGAAGACAACCAAGCCCCGAGCGCCGGCCTCGGCGGCGAGCTGATGGCCGGTTGGTGGCGCCGGGGGGTCCAGAACGTCGACTTCTGGGGCAGCGACACCGGTGGCGGAGTTCGCTTCGGCGAAACGACGGTCGACGGTGCCCGCGTCAATCTCACCGAGTACTCGTGTGCCAAGGCGTCGATCGGTGGCGAGTGGCGTGCGACCCAGATGCGGCCCTGCCCGACGGGCGCCTCGGGGCGGGCCGCGATCGCCACCGGCAGCTTCAGCGACGGCACCCACCGGGTTCGTCACTGCGTCACGGATTTCGCCGCGGGTGTCGGCTGCACCCCCGAGTACACGGTGAGCATCGACAACAACCCGCCGGCCCACCCACGCAGCCTCGCCCTCGCCGGCGGAGAGGGCTGGCGCCGCGTCAACGACTTCGATCTGTCTTGGGACAATCCCGACCAGGGGCCGGCGAGCCCGATCGGCGGCGCCTACTGGCGGATCTCCGGCCCCGCGGGGTACGACGGCGGAGTCAGGTTCGCGTCCGGGCGCGGCATCGCCGCACTCGCCGACCGCACCGTGCCCGCTGCGGGTGCCTACGCGATCGAGATCTGGCTGCGGGACGAGGCAGGCAACGAGGCCCGCTCCACCGCGGTCTCGGTCCCTCTGCGCTTCGACAACGTCGCGCCCGGCGTGGCGTTCGAGCCGATTTCCGACAGCGTTGGCCCTGCTCTGCCCGATGTCGTGCGGGCCGACATCTCCGACTCGCACTCGGGACCAAGCCGCGGCGAGATCGTCTATCGCCGCCTCAACGCCGAGCACTGGACCGACCTGCCGACCAGGTTCCTCCCCGGGGCGTCGCCTGAGCAGGCCCGGCTCGTTGCCAGGGTCCCAAGCGATCTCGATCCCGGCACCTATGCCTTCCGCGCCGACGCCAGCGACGCCGCCGGCAACAGCGCCTCCAGCAGCCGTCGTGCCGACGGCACCGAGATGGCCTTGCGCAAGCTGCCGCCGCCACCGCTGGCCGAGCGTCGGGCGGCCAGGCCCGAACAGCCCAAGACGAAGAGCCGCCTCTTCGCGCAGCTGCGCTGGCGCCACCACCGCGGCATGCGCGTCACCGTGCCCTTCGGCGCCGGCGCCGCCCTGACCGGTCGCCTGGTCGACGCCGACGGGGCCGGTTTGGCCGGACGCAGCTTGAGGGTCGTCTCGCGCCCCTCCCGCGGCGCCCACTCCCGGCGCCGGGTGGAGACGGTGCGGACGGGCGCCCACGGCGGCTTCCGGCTGCCGCTCGTCCCCGGGCCGTCGCGGCGGATCACCGTCAGCTACGCCGGCGAGGCGGGGCTGGAGGGCTCCCGCCGTGCCGCCTTGGCCCTGCGCGTTCGCGGTGGTCTGGTCTTCGCCGCGGCTCCGCGCAGCTTGCGGACCGGCGAGTCGGTTCGGCTCTGGGGACGGGTGCGCGCCCGCGGGGCGCCGCTGCCCCGCCGCGGCAAGCTGGTCGCGATTCAGTACTACGAGAGCGAGGCGCGTCGCTGGCGGCCGGTGCTCGTCGTGCGCAGCGACCACAGCGGCCGCTTCCGGGCCCGCTATCGCTTTCGCTATGTGAGCGGGCGGGCGCTGATCGAGCTCCGTGCCGTCGCTCTCGCCGAGGAGCGCTGGCCCTACGCGCCCGGCGCCTCGCGGCCGGTTGCCGTTCGCGTGTCCGGCTGAGCACCGCTCGATTGATGAGTTGACCACACGATGGTGTGGTCAACTCATCAACCATTCCTGGCCGAGGCCAGTAGGGTGAGGGCCGTGTCGCAGGCAACCTTCCACACCAGCTCCGGCGCGATCGTCGTCGAGCTGCACGACGATGACGCCCCGAAGACGGTCGAGAACTTCCGCAAGCTCGCCGCCGACGGCTTCTACGACGACCTCGTCTTCCACCGGGTGATCACCGACTTCATGATCCAGGGCGGTTGCCCGGAGGGGACCGGGACCGGCGGGCCCGGCTACACCTTCGAGGACGAGATCAACGACCACAAGATCGTCCGCGGCGCGCTGGCGATGGCCAACGCCGGGCCGAACACGAACGGCTCGCAGTTCTTCATCGTCACCACCCAGGCCGCTTCCTGGCTCGACGGCAAGCACACGGTGTTCGGCCGCGTTGTCGAGGGGATGGAGGCGGTCGACGCGATCGAGTCGACCGAGACCGACGCCTCCGACCGTCCGCTCGAGCCGCAGAAGATCGAGCGCGTCGAGCTCTCCGACTGATCCCGCCGCGCCCCGCCGTCCTCGCTATCCGGTGAGGATGATGACGATGAAGAAGACGATCACGGCCTCGCTGATGATCCACGAGTTGGAGTTCATCCAGTCGCGGACCTTCGGCAGCACCTCCTGAGCGCGCTGTCCGAGCGCCGCGACGCCCAGCGCCGGCAGCGCCAGCAGGAGCACGGTGAGGAGGATGAACGGGACCGCGTACGTCCACGGATCGCCGTTGCTGGCCAGGTGCCCGCCGACCGTGATCGAGGTGACGAGGTCGCTGGGGAAGAAGCCGAGCAGCAGGAAGCCGAGCACGAAGGCGAATCTGGGCGTCGCCGACTGCAGCCGGCCCATCCATTTCGGCGGCTCGCTCTGGTTCCGCTTCGCGTAGTTATGGACCATCGCGAAGAGCAGCAGGGCGAGGATCGCGTAGTCGACCCCGCTCAGCCCCGAGTCCTCCTCGTTTCCGGCCCCTTTTGCCAGCAGGTAGGCGGCGGTGACAACCGCGGCGATCGAGAGAAGGGCTCCGACCGCGTAGGCGGCCGACGCCCGTCCCCACGAGTCCGAGGTGGCGAAGAAGACGGCGCTGATGATCTGCGGCCCGGCGATCATCACGAACGCCAGCGGGAGCACGGAGAGGATGTCCACGGCGGCCAGCCTCTCACACGCCGAGGCGGCTCCCAGCGGCGCCGCTGGGGGCGGGCGACGACTCCTAGACTCGCTGCATCGCCCGCAAAAAGACAAGCGCCGTGCTCCTGTCCCTCCTGGCTTTGCTCGTGTTCCCGATTTGGGGCTGCGGAGCCGCCGGGAGCTCGAGCTCAGATGCCGCGGTTGCAATCACCGGCCTCTATCCGGACTTCGATCCCACCGAGACTCACTACGTCTCGCGCTGCGGTCGCCGCGCCGCGCCTATGCGAATCGACGCCGGGGCTGGGACGAGGGTCGCGGTCGGCTCGGCAGAGCCGAGGACGGGCGCCATGAAGATCGAGCCCGGCGCGCGCCCCGGCGAGGATTTCACGATCTCCACGATCGACGACGACGGTCGCCATGCCTACGAGGTGCGCTGCCTTCCCGCGGATTTTCCGACCTGGCGATTGCAGAGATTGCACTCAATCGATCCCGGCCTGTTCGTGGTCAGCTTCAGGGCTGCGCGAGACCAGCGACCGTGGGTGATCGTCTTCGACCACGAGGGTGTTCCCCGCTGGTGGTACAGCCCACAGACGCGCGCTCTCTGGGCTCAGATTCTCAGCGACGGCGCCGTTTCCTGGGCCCGGTCTTTTGGCGACGGGTATGGGCTGGACCCCCGCATGGCCCACGAGGTGCGCACGCTCTCGGGGAGCCTGATCCGGGTGGTGAGGACGAGGGGGGAGATCGTCGACGGGCACGAGTTCCAAGAGCTCGGCAACGGCAACGTCCTCGTCGACACCTACGCCCCCGGCGCGAAGGTGAACTTGAGCCGCTTCGGCGGCCCACGAAGCGCCTCGGCCGTCTTCGCCGAGATCCAGGAAGTCGATCCGGACGGGCGGGTCGTATGGCGATGGAACTCACGAGGGCGCATCGGCCTCGGGGAGACCGGGCGGTGGTGGCGCAACGTCCTCAGCAATGCCAAGGACAGCGCGGCTGGAGTTACCACCTTCGATCCGGTTCACGTCAACTCGATCGAGCCACGGGGACCGGACGAAGTGGTCGCGTCGATGCGCCACACCGATGCGATTTATGGGATCCAGCGCTCGACCGGCGACATCCTCTGGAAGTTGGGCGGCACCGAAACGGCCGACTCGCTGCGGATCGTCGGCGACCCGGCCGCCAAGCTCTTCGGCGGCCAGCACGACGCCCGCGTCGACGAGGACGGGAACATCAGCGTCTACGACAACGGAAAGGACCGACCCCGTCGACCCCGCGTCGTCTCCTACAGCCTCGACCTCGACAAGCGCACGGCGACCTATCTCGGGCAGCTGAACGATCCGCAGATCGTGGCCAGCCATTGCTGCGGCTCGGCCCGCCCGCTCGCCGGGGGTGGCTGGCTGGTCAGCTGGGGAGACAACCCTCTCGTGACCGGCTTCGACGACATGCGGCGGACCGCCTTCCGCCTGGAACTGCCGGCCTCGACGTTTCGGGCCGTGCCGGTCCCCCCCGGCGCGACCACCGTCGCGGCGCTCGACCGCGGCCTGGAGGCGATGGAGAAGGCCCGAACGGGGTGATGGGGCTCGCTGCCCGAAGCGCCTACCCTGGTCTTGTGTCTGAGGGCGGGAGCCAGCGCAGCCATCATCTGGATGCCATCCGCGTCTCGGCGATCCTCCTCCTGATCCCGTACCACGCGGCCCGCTATATCCAGAAGGGCGACGGGGGGGCCGAGATCGTCGATGCCGTCGTCTGGTTCGTCCATACGTGGCACATGCCCCTCTTCTTCGCCATCTCGGGCTTCCTGGCCGCCAGCGCACTGCGACGATCCACTGCCGCCCGGCAGCTGCGTTCCCGGTTTCGCCGGCTCGGCCTGCCCCTGGCCGTGGGGATGCTGACGGTTGTCCCACTGGCCAACTTCCTCGTGATCGGCGCAGCAGCCCTCTGGCCGCGCAATGAGGCGCTTCCGCCGAAACGAGAGCTGGACCTCGCCAACGTCTTCAGTTTGACGCCGCGGCACCTGTGGTTCATCGCCTACCTGCTGATGGTCTCTACGATCGCGATCGGAGTCTGGCTGGCGCTCCAGCGTACGCCCGGGCTCGGGCGGACCATCAACCGCGGCTTTCGTAACCTGATGAGGTCATGGTGGGCCGTTCCCGTTCTGGCGTCGATCAGCGCGGCGATCCTGATCACCAAGACCGGGTGGGTGGCGGGAGGAACCGCGTCCAACTCGCTGGTCCCAGCCCCGACCCTCTTCGCCTACTACAGCCTCTTCTTCTTTTTCGGCTGGCTTCTCAGCGGCCAGAGCGATCTCGTGGAAGAGCTCAAGCGCGGGGCCTGGTTGCGACTCGGGACCGGGGTGCTGATCGCCGTGCCCGCCTTCCTTCTCTTCTACGACAACGGCGACTTCACCGGCAACGTCGGCACGTCGGGCATCCTGGCCGAAATCGATGAGCTGCGCCTCTACGGGCTGTTCACGGTTGGCCTGGTCTGCTGGCTCACCCTGTTCGGAATCTGGGGAGTGCTGGCGCGATACGTCCGCAAGGAGTCGCGCGTGCTGCGCTATCTGTCGGACGCGAGCTTCTGGATCTACCTCGTTCATATCCCGTTCCTCGTCGCTCTGCAGAGCTCCCTCGCGGAGACCGACCTGTGGGTCCCCGCCCGCTACGGGCTGGCTGTGTGCGGCACCCTTGTGCTGGCGGTCGGAACGTACGCTCTGATCCGCGGGGCTCGCAGGCTGGCGCTGAAGCGGGCGCGCCCTCGCGGCGCTCCCGGCTAGGCGACAGATCTACGGAATTTCTTCGAGTGGCAGATGCCGGCGCAGGCGATCTAGGACACGCAGGGCTCCGAGGTTCCTTAGCGCATAGCCCTGCCGCAATCCCACCGGCCGGAAGTCGATGGCGGTGCAGGGTGGGCAGAGAACGCTCGGGTGGACGCCATCCCGACTCAGGCCCCCGAAGGGAACTCCCGGCCCGACCATCTGTCGCCAGTAGTTCCAAAGCGGCAGCGCCCGGTTCTCGGCCAAGCCGGCGATCTCGGTGTTGAACCGCGCGACCCGTTGCGAGAACGGCTGCGTGGCCCGAGGTGGGATCGTGCTGATCACCGGGATGGTTCCCGCATTGGACACGAGCCGTGCGATCCGAGCGAGGTCGAGGCGGAACTGGACCGCGGTGAAGTCCTCCAGGTCGTTGGTCCCAAACATGATCAGAGCAACCGATGGACGGAGCAACTGCAGCTCGCAGCTGACGGCGGGCAGCCCCTGGCACTCCGGAAAGGATTCGCGGGGCAAAAGCGCATCGGCCGCCCGCCATCCTCCGACCGCGGCGACGCCCAGGCGCGAATAGCTGTTGCTGACCGGGCACTGAGCTTCCTCGGAGCCCTGCGGCACGGCGGTCCGCCCGAAGAACCCGAGCGTCCCGCGCAGCTCTCCCCATGGGTTCAGTCGGGGCGGCCAACACGCCAGCGCTTGCAGGAACGATGGCGATGCAGTGATGCTGTCGCCGATCTTGGCAAAGACCCCCGGACGATTTCCGAGCTGCTCTCCGCGGCTTGCGATCTTCTCGAGATGGCTGGTGAGGGGGGGTCCAAGCGCTGGCACGACAGGCAGCTCTTGCCATTCGGCCGCACGGGACTCGTGGCTGAAGGTAGAGCCGAGTGCAAGCAGGACAAAGGCCAGGAGGACAGTTCTCACCGTGAGCATTCTGTGCGAAGGCATTCAGGGCCACTCGTGAGCGGGGCTAATGAGACGCTATTCGAACCCTGAGATCCAGACCCGGCTCTCCCGCCTGGACTTCGAATAGCGAAAACGCCTGCTCCAGCGCGGGAGAGGCAGACAGTCGGGCCGATGCCTCGATGAGCCCTTGTTTCGGTAACCGTGAAGTATGTATAATGTTGGTCATGGTTGATAAGGCTTTTCCCAAGGACGACTACTTTCGGATCAGCGATGCTGCCGAGTACGTCGGCGTGTCCGCCCAGACCCTTCGTCGATGGGAAAAAGAGGGGCGAATTGAAGCCGTCCGGCATCCCGGCAATAGCTACCGCTACTACCGCCGCGCCGACCTTGAGCCCTTTCGGCTTGAGTACCAGCGCGCCGCCGGGGAGACATCGAACCCGGGGCAGCTCTTCCAGGCAGCCAATGCGAACATCGAGGCCAACGACCTTCTCCGCGAACCTCAGCGGGACTCGCACCGCGCCGTCCGTGAGCATTTTGCAAAAGATGAGGCGCCGGCAATCCTCCAGATTCCGGTCGGCTGTGGAAAGACGGGGATCATGGCGACGCTTCCGTTCGGTATCGCGGAGGGCCGCGTGCTGGTCATCACCCCGAATCTGACGATCAGAAAGGGTGTCGCGACCGCTCTCGATATCGCGAGCCGCGAGTGCTTTTGGGCGAAGACCCGCGTGCTAGATGACTTCCAAAACGGCCCCTACTTCGCGGTCTTGGACAGTCAGGACGCCAATATCCATGATTGCACCGAGAGTCATTTCGTGGTCACCAACATCCAGCAGCTTGCGAGTTCGGCGGATCGCTGGCTCCCCCAGTTCCCCCCGAACTTTTTCGACTTGATTCTCGTCGACGAGGGCCACCACGCCGCCGCAGCTAGTTGGCAGAAGGTCTTTCGCCGCTTCCCGGACGCGAAGGTGGTCAGCCTCACGGCAACCCCATTTCGATCTGACGAGCAACCTCTCGAAGGCGAGGTGATCTACCGCTATCCATTCGCGCGAGCCATGATGAATGGGTTCATCAAGCAGATCCGCTCGCGGAGCGTTGCCCCTTCGGAGCTCAGCTTCACGTTCGGGGACGACACCCGACGTCACACGCTCGACGAAGTTCTGGAACTCCGGGAAGAACAGTGGTTTCGCCGTGGTGTTGCTCTGTCGCCTGAGTGCAACCGCCATATCGCCGAGGCGAGCATTCAGCGGTGCAACAGCCTCCGGGCTCAGACCGGCATTCCGCACCAGGTGATTGCCGCCGCTTGTTCCGTCGATCATGCACGCCAAATCCGGGCGATCTACGAAGAGTGCGGCTACCGCGCAGCTGAGATCCACAGCGATATGAGCGAAGAGGAACGTGAAGAAGTCCTCGACCGCCTTCAGATCAACCAGCTCGATTGCATCGTCCAGGTCCAGATGCTGGGTGAGGGTTTCGATCACCCCCGCCTAAGCGTCGCGGCGGTTTTCCGCCCATTCCGAAGCCTGGCTCCGTACATCCAGTTCCTCGGCAGGGTGATGCGGGTCGTCGTTCAGAACGAGCCGGACCACCCCGACAACGTGGGCTTTGTGGTTTCCCACGTCGGACTCAACAACGAGGAGCGCTGGGATGAGTTCCGAGAACTCGATCTGGAGGATCAGCGGTTGATTCACGATTGGCTCGCGGCTGATCCGGACGACGAGGAACCGGAGGGTCAAAGCGGCGAACCCCGCCGCTTTGATGCGATCAACCTCGTCGACAGCGAGTTGGTCAGCCACTTTGTCGACCGGGCGTTTCTCGACCCAGACGATGATCGAATCCTCGACGAGTTGCTGGCAAAACAAGTGGCTCCGGGTGTGACGCTCAAGGATTTAGTGGACAGAGAGAAACTGCGCGAGCAACTGCGCCAGCAACTCGCCGCCCATCAAGAGCAACCTGCCCCGATCCCGGTAACCCCCCAACGTCGACGCCAGACGGCGCGAAGTCGCCTGAACGAGAGAACCGGCTCGGTGGTCGCACGGATTTTGAAGGATCTCGACCTGTCGCGTCCGGGGCGGGACCTCGCCAAAGCTCTTGGCGGACCACCGGCACCGAACGTGCAGCGCGTGACGATTCTCCTAAACCAGGAGATCAACAAATTCGTCGGCGTTACCTCGAAATCTCGCAAGAAGCTTTCGGCTGACCAGACGGAAAAGGCCCTTCATTCACTCGATGAAATCGGCGATCAAGTCCGCGACCGACTGCGCGAGAAGCTGGAGGCGCGCTGATGGCAAAGGTAAAGCAGGTTCTCAATGCCGTTTCGGTCGAGGAAGCCAAGCAGAAACGGATCTGCCATCGCAATCGGAAGAAGCACTCCATTGCTGGTGGGGAACGGTGTCTTACGGTACGCGATCCTGCCAGCGGCGCGAGACGGAACTTATTGCATCGAGTGTGGCAACGCAATCCTCGATGTAGCGGCTGACGATCTTGAGGCGCTGAGGGCGGGCTTGAACTCCTAGCCTTCGGGCTGTTGGTAGTTGGACCGAAGTAAGTAGTTACGCGATGTTGCTTGCGGCTACCAGCGTGTCGGCGACTCGACTCACTACGTCATCTATCTCTCGTCTGACTTCAAAGTCCCATACGCGAAGTACGGTCCAACCAGACTTCACAAGTTCGTGATCGACGCGACGATCACGAGCTACATTCGCTTCAATCTTTCGGTCCCAGTATTCGCCAGAGCGGCCGGGCTTGTGGCGAGATGGGTGTCCGTGCCAAAACGCTCCGTCTACGAATACGGCGACCTTACGACCGGGCCAGGCTATGTCCGGTCTCCCCGGCGCTCGGTTGTAGTCGCATCGCCATCCTCGCAATCCGGCAGCGTAGAGAGCTTTCCGAAGGCCGATCTCGGGGCCGGTGTCACGACGCTTGACGGCCGACATGATGCGACGCCGCTGGTCGGGAGTACGAGTATCCGCCATCTGGCCCGGGATTCTAGGTCGCGTCGGTGCGGTAGCGCTCTAGATCCGCGGAGCTAACCTCATCCTTGGGGACGAGTCGATACTGCTTCTCGGACCGGATTGCCACTCCGTCCTGTGTCTCCTCGAAGTCAAACAGAGCGATGCGATTGTCTCCCGTGAACTGCGCCGCTATGGGTCGGCAGATCAGATCCGGAAACTTGTCGGCGCAAAGAGCGAAGTCCTGCTCGATCTGAACAACGCTGATCTGGTCGCTGCCGCCCTTTGCCTGCACAGGGAAAACGTACTGCGAGCCGTTCCGATCAACGCCAATATAAACCTCGTCGGTCTCAACCTGGCCGATCTGTGGCGCAGTCGTGCGCAGGTGGTTTTGCAACGAGTAGCACGTGACCCGCGTGAAAATGTCGATCAGCCGGTTGTAGCGCAGCATTGCGAGAAGCGCCTGCTCATCGTTAAGGGCCCACTTTGCAATGACACCTGGCGTAGAGTCGGGAACCTTCGTCTCGACCATGTTTTCGGTGGGAACGATGCGAGCTTGCCTCACGGCGACGAATTTGTATTTTCCCCGACCGGCCAATCGAATCATCCATTCGAGCCCCTCTGGCGCGCAGGCCTGAATCTCGTCCGGTAGCGCGACCCGGAATCGAAAGCTGTAAATCACGTCGCCCAGGTTCTTCGGTAGCTCGATACCGAGCTTCTTGGCATGCTCGATGAAGTCCTCGCGGTCGAACTCGACCTCGGTCGCACCCTCCTCGAACGCATCCAGGAAGACGCTTTCGATGATCTGTGCGTATCGCGTCGCGCCGTCAGCCATTACGCGATGACCCTCTCCCGCGGTATCGAGCGTACCCGCGGAGCTGGATCTCTCCGCGTTCGACCTCGTAGTAGGCAGCTGCTTCGCTCATGGTCATCGTTAGCAGTCGCGGTTCCCCAAGGGCAAGTGTTGTTCTTGGCTTTGCCGGTTTGAGCATCAACGCTTCGATGATCGACTCGGCGACGGCACGACCCATCATGGGCGCGACCGCGTTGCCGATCTGTCGGAATCCGTGCCACTTGGTCGCATGGAGGCGGAACCAATCGGGGATCGAATGGAGTCGAGCGGCCTCGCGAACGGAAATCACACGCGGAAGCCGCGGATGAATCGGTCGCGGAGAGGTGTAGGCACCGCGCTCGCTGCCGGTCCCGGCCCGCAGCGTGTTGCAGAGCCCTTTCGGGTGGAGCCGGTAGAAGCGACTGATCGGCTCGGTTTCTCCCTGTGGGGTGGCCGCGAAACGTTTGATCGAGAGATCGGTGTGAATCGTGCGAGCAGAGCTAGTAGTGCCCTTGGATTCCAATGACGCGGGTACGAGCGATCACCCGAGTCTTCGCCCCGCATTGCCTTGGCATATGCACTCGCTCGTCGCTCCATCGCAGCGAAGGTGCGAGCTGAGAGGTCGGTGTGATCGGAGACGCGAAGATCGGCGAAACGATCCAAATCAGGGAGATCCCCGATTGCCTGCCAAACGGTTGGTCCAGTCGGCAGATCGGGAGTCGGTCGCGGCAGTCGAGCTCCGGGGGTCTTCGGGACGGGGCTAACGCGGGGATGGGGATGACGAGCTTCCGCCTGGTCGAGACGACTTCCCATAACGATTAGTCGGCGACGAAGCTGGGGAACCCCATAATCAGCGGCGCTGAGCACCTTCGGCACCACTCGGTATCCGATTCGCTCGAATTCCTCGATGAATCGGCCAAGGATTGCGGAGTGCCCGCCCGCAGCCATGCCAGGGACGTTCTCCATCACGAAGTAGCGGGGCTTAAGCGTTGATACGAGCCGGAAGAAGTCGAAGACGAGCCTGTTTCGAGTGTCGTCGATGAGGCGCTTCCCAATGGTCGAAAACCCCTGGCAGGGCGGTCCGCCGACGATGGCGTCGATTTCTCCGTCCCAGTCCTTTCGGCCATGTCGCGCCGCCCCGGCCTCGGCGGCCTCGAACAAACGCTCCGGCGTTAGTTTGGAAGCATCGGCGCAGACGATCTCGGTGAGCGGTGCATTGAACTCATGAACGGCGCAATGCACGGGGTCGTACTCAACCGCCGCGAGCACGTCAAAACCAGCCTGCTCGAAGCCGAGAGACAAGCCGCCAGCACCCGCGAAGAGGTCGATCACGACGGGCCTGCGGCGGTTAGCGCCGTTGTGCGACCTAGCCACGCGTCGGGAGAGTAGGCGGCGGGTCGGACCGGATTCCGAGCAGGCAGAGGCGGATGCGGCATCGCCTTCAGCGTAAGCTGGGCATCCAGCGAGGGCAACCCGGCTGCACTCGGCGCGCTCCTGCCGGTCTCGGTGGACGCAAGGCGGCAAGCCCGCAAGTTGCACCGCCCCGCAGCCCCGCCTTATCTTCTGGCGCGTCCAAGAAGAACGCCCCGGGCGGCGGTTGGACGCCCCCGGGGCTGGCACAGGAAAGGT